>NZ_JAWLKY010000001.1:0-2407923 GCF_039655965.1 Chitinophaga sp. YIM B06452
GTGGTTGAATTATAGCTACCTGCGGACGCAGTAAAGCCGGAAGCTGTGTACCCGGAAGGCAGCTGGTCGGTGATCTTGAGCGTGTCGCCCGGAGCAACCGCCTTCGTACCCAGGTTCTTCAGCGTGATCATGAAGTCCAGCGGACCGCCGGGAGTAGCGGTGGCGCTGTTCGCCTTCTTGTTCAGCGACAGCTTATAGCTGGTAGTATCACCACCATTATGCTGCTTCACCTTTACGGAAGCGCTGTTACTGTAGGCATAACCTTGATTCGCGTCATAGGGCCTTTTTCCAAAAATCCTGTTGACTAACAAGGTGCCCTTGAAGTTCGGGTCAACAATGCCTTTTACACGAATCGTTGCCGTTTGGTTTTGTGAAAGGTTCAGTCCCGTCCAGGTCCCGGTTTTTTCATCATAATGGCCCATGCCCGGCTCATAGCTAATCAATTTATAACCCTGGGGAATACTGTCGATAATAACAATGGTATCATTGGGCACGATCGGCGTTGCTTTATCATTGGAAAGGGTGACAATAAAATCCAATGAATCACCGGGCGATACTTCCTGTTTGTCTGGCGTCAGTCGCAACGACAAATCATACAGGCTGCCTTTATCTATTATTACTTTCGCCTCTTCCTTGCCTGGCACCAGCGGGATGGGATCTTTATTAGGATCAGTACCGGTCACCCTGTTGGTAAGACTGGTCCCTGTAAAGTTCCTGCTCAGCATGCCATTTACTGTGATAGCTGCGCTGCCGCCGTGTGCCAGCGTAAGTCCTGTCCAATGCCCGGTAGCTGCATTATAACTGCCCTGGCTGGGCTTAAAGCTTACCCCCTCAAGGCCTGCGGGTAATTGATCTTTAACAATGATGATATCGGCCGGCTTTATTGCATCGCCGCCATTGTGATACAATGTGATCTCAAAGCTGAGGGAATCCCCGGGGCTTACCAGTTTCTTTGCAGTTTTTACAATCTTGGCAAGTGCAAGTTGATAAACCGGTTTAACAGGTTCTACTATTACTTCTGACCTGTTTCCAGGCGTATTTTTGATAGGAATTCCCTTGGGATCGAGACCGCCTACCGTATTTACGAGTTTGCCGCTAAAAGTGCTGCTTACCCGGCCTTTCAGCGTCAGGGTAACACTTTGGCCAGCGGGAAGCGTCAGGCTGGTCCATCGGCCTGATTGAAGATCGTAATTGCCATTGCTGACCTGGTAGCTTTCCACGGTATAAGCTGCCGGCAGGGTGTCTTTCACCGTTACGATAGTATCTGCCAGGTTCAGCTTACCGTTATTGGACAAAGTGATCGTATAGGTAAGCGAACCGCCTGCTTTCACGGTGGACTTGTCAGCTTTCTTAATAAGCCGGAGGTTATACTCCGATGCAGGGGGATTTACCCGTACAGTTGCCCGGGCAATATTATCCGCACTTCCCGCAACATGGATAGGCAGGTTATGCTGGTCACGGCCCATGGCCATATTTGTCATTTCGCCCCAGAAGTCACTCCTCACCTGGCCATTCAGCCGGATAATTGCGCTATCCCCGGCCGGAATTTTGAGGCCTGTCCACTTACCGCTTGCGGCGTCGTATTTACCCGTGCTTGTTACTATATCTTCATTCTTAATTACATAACCTTCCGGGGTCATATCCCGTACAGTGATCGTATCTGCCTCGAAAACTTTATCGTCAAGGTTCTTCAGGATAATTACAAAGCCAAGGGAATCTCCGGAAGTAACCTGGTTCTTGCCCACTACTTTGCGCAGCTCCAGCTTATTCATCCGTTTGGTGGTATCAATTTTCACGACGGCGCGTCCATCGATGGTGTCAATGCCAATATCCGTTCCATCCGGCGCTTTGCCGCTCACTTTGTTGACCAGCGAATCTCCCTTAAAGTCAGGGCTAACCCGGCCTTTTACCAGTAGTCTTGCACTTTGGCCGGAAATCAGTTTCAAACCAGTCCAATAGTGTGTTTTCGGATCGTAGGTACCTGCCGACGGTTCAAATCCACCCAGTTCGAATCCGGCCGGCAGTGTGTCCGTAACCGTTATCTTGTCTGACGGTTTAATATCCACTTTCCCCTTATGGCGAAGCGTGATGGTAAATTCTACCGGGAAGCCAGGTCCCACAGGTTCCTGACTATTCGCAACTTTGGCAAGCTGCATCCTGTATTTCACCTCGTTAACAACCGGGGCAGGCACTATTTCATGCCGGGTGCTGTCAGTCATCACTTCCACTTTGTTGCCAATCTCACCGGTCTTATAGTCTTCCCTGATATGCCCTTTTACCAGCAAACTGATTTTCTCCTGCGGGGCCAGGGGAGCTGATGTCTGAAGCGTTAACGTCTTCATGTCATATACACCGGTATTGCCTGTTACGCTAATATTGTCGATAACGTAAAACTCAGAATCCGGTACATCTTTTACATAAATCTTCTGTCCTGCCGGCATTGCATTATTTCCGCTGTTGACAAGCGTGATCGTATAATTCAATGCTTCGCCGGCATTTGCCTTCAGCTTGTCGGGCTGTTTGTCCCCGCTAAGTTTAAAGCCGGGATTGATCACGGGCGAAGGCGTAATATCGATCGGGGTACCATTCTCGGTTCTGCCGGCAACCCTGTTGATAATGGTATCTCCCCTGTAGTTATTGGAGAGGTAACCTCTTACGATCAATCTTATGGAATCTCCGGGTGCCAGTTCCACTCCTGTCAATACAGGTTCATTATATTGGCCTTTACCGTCTGCTACGGAAATTTCCTGTATGATATAATCCCGGGGGGCCATATCGCGGATATACGTTTTGGCGCCCGCAGGCATAGCTTCGGGGCCTTTATTGTACAAGATGATCGCAAAATCCAGCTGGTCGCCGGCCTTCACATCACCTTCACGGCTCATTGCAAACTTGTGCCCGTACAGGGTATACTTTTCCTTTCCGGCGTTCACGGTGGGAGTGGGCTCTACTTCAAGCGGGATGCCGTTTTCATCCGTTGCCATCACATCATTATTGATCGGCCCGCCTTCATACTCCCCGGTCAGGAAACCTTCCACACGTATTTCAACAGTTCCGCCCGCCGGTATTTCGGCACCACGGAGCGTCGAGTCTTCCATCACATAATAACCGCCTGTGGAGCTGCTTTCGGGCACATACATCCTGTCAATCCTGTACCCTTTTTCTCTTGGCACATCTTTGATGTATAGTTTAGAAGCCGCGGGGAAGCGCTCTGTTCCGGTATTCGTGATAATAATGGTGTAGTCCAGTTTCTGAAGCCTGCCTACTTTTAATTGATCAGGCACCTTTTTGACCTTCAGATGGTAATTGGGCGTTATAGGGGGCGCCTGCCTGATGGGGATCTGCTTGCCGCTCATATGCCAGCCCGATACATTGATATTGACCGGCTGCCCGGCATATGTTGGAGGAATGACGCCGCTGATCACCAGGGTCAGTTTTCCGTTGGGCGGAATGGAGTCACCGGTGAATTCTCCGGTGTTCATGTCGAAGCGTCCGCGGCCCGGAACGGCGATGCTGTCTATCCTGAAATTCTTCAGGTTTTCGGGTATGGCCTTTATTTTCAGGCGGGCCGTATCTGGCAGTGTTCGTAAACCGTTGTTGTTTATAGTCAGTACATATCTTATCCTGCTGCCTGGCTCAACTTTGGGATTTTTATCTTCCGTGGTAACTACTCCTTCCAGCATGGGAGAAGGTAATACGTCCACTTTTATCTCCAGCGGTGCTGTGGGATTGTCGCTGCAAGCATTGACCAATGCCTGGAGGTAATAGTATTTTGTTCCGGTAAAGCCCGCGGGGATCTTCGCCACGGCTTCAGGGCCCGTAGCGAAGGGTGTTTTGCCCAGGTCTTCTTCAGTGTACCATTTATAGATCATGCATTCGCCGCGCTTTTCGTCCTTCACTTTCAGGCGCACTTCTTCACCCTGTTCAACCTGCACGGAGAGCTTATCCAGAAAGGTTTCGATCTTTGGCTGCTGAGACTTCCGTGAAATTTCATAAACACGCGTACCATTTATTCCCAGGTCGGCGCCGACCCCGGTAACACTTACCATGACCCGGTCTACCAACTCTGGTACCGGAATGGCAACCCGTTTGAACGCCATACCGCCGCTCACCCAGGGCACTATATTCTGGAGAGCAAACGCTTCTTTCAGGTCTGTATACCCACCCACCTGTTTACCTTTATAATACATGTATACACGTATAGTTCCTATCTGAACACGAAAGGTTGCGTCTTCACTGAACAGGACAACGGCAGAGTCGCCGGCCTTCAGGGGGCTTGAATCAAAATGTGCGTTTACAGCCTGCCACTGCCCCAGTTGAAGGATATCAGTGTCAAAAGCAACAGCTGTTCCCTCATCCCCGTCTCCTGCATATTGAAGGTTTGACGGCTCCGGGAGGCCCCCACCCAAAAGGGTGGTAACAAAATCCTTAGCAGCGTTCCAAATCTTCTCCGCGACTTCGAATGGGTTTAACGTGAGTACCGACTGAAGAATATCCTTCAGTCCGTTGCCCAGTGTAAGAATCGCGCCTACAGGTGATTTGAGAAGGGAACCGATATCGTCCTGTATACTTTTTCCCCATGTGGGATCCAGTGCTGTCTCGTACGTAATACGATCAGGCCTGTTACATGTTCTCTCTTTTGCCGGGCATGTATTTGTATTACCGTTATTACCCGATGTGCTGTCACTTACATTGACAAAAACGAAGGGAGATTCAGTTATCGGTATAGAAAGGCCCAGTTCATCAGACCCTATCGCGCTGTTCCTGAGTATCCCTGCATAGGAAGTATCCACAACGCCCCGTACTTCCAGGCGAATGGTATCTCCCGGATTGAGCGTAACACCTGTCAGCGACCCGGTTGTTTCGTCATACTTTCCGGTCCCGCCTTGCGGAAGCATGATGCGTTGTATCTGGTACCGCTCAACCGGCATTGGTATATCTTTTACATATATCCTGGCGGAGGGCTGAAGTTTGGCCGCTCCTTTATTTACAAGCAGGATGGAATAATCCAGGCGCCCTGTTTCATCTGTACTGCTCACTTTCGTTTTTGAAGGAACTATGCTGCCCAGCAGCTGAGGCCGGGGGTTTACAATCAGATAAACAGGTATTTTGCTTTGCAGCAAACACCCGTCTTTCTCAATGGTTACATAATAAGTATACCGTTGTTCAGTGACAGACGGCAGCACTTCCGGCTTAAAATCATACCCTGTGTAGATGGGTGCCTGATCACGATACCCGTTAAACCACTTAAACCTGTAACCGAGGTTCCGCTTGTCTTCTTTTACCGAGAAGGTGGCGGTTTCGCCATTCCTGACAACAATTTCACTTTTCCTGAGAATACTGTCCATCCTGGGTATGCCCATTACGCCATACACTTCATACACTTTAAGGGCGGTACGCTCATTCGTTACACCCAGGGGAGCGAACAGCTGGCTAACGTCCAGGGCGAGAAGTCCGGATTTCAGCGTGATGCTGACACGATCTACATCGCCGGGAACTGCCTGCCTGAATACGACAAATGGCTGTCCTCCATTCTGCCACTCATTAATATCAAAAAGGGTCCTGCCTTTTATGTCGTAGGTCCCTGCCACCTGGTTGCCATTTTTATACATCGTTACCATAATGACGCCGGCAATATCCAGCTTAAAGGCTGCCGGCATCTCGCACTTAACAACAACAGTATCAGGGACCCCGTCGCGTACCCGGAGCGGCGTACCAAATTCAATGTTCAGCTCAGAGCTGGCATCAAAAGCGCCAACCGGCCCATTGTTTAATGTAGCTGCCGTTTTCATATTACCGTCAATAGCAAATTCCGGGTTGTTGACGGACGTGCTGCCTATCAGTTTGATCCCCCACTGGGTGCCGGATGCCTTTACCGGCCTGCCGCAGTCCTGCTGCGCATAAGCGGCAAAACCTGTAAACATCAATAGCAACCAGAAGGCCACTTTGCCAAAGAGGGGTCCTGCCTTTACAATGCAGTAGTCAAAAATCTTCCGGGATAATTGACGGATGAACATCTGCGAGTTCGACATGTGTAAATGTGTTTCCATGAAACTTGCCTGTTTATTAGTACTTACTATGTTATTTCAAAATGATACTTCCGTTTTTGCAATAGCCATCAATAGCGCATGCAGCATGCACATGAATGTCCATTCCCCTGATCCCATCAGGAGCCTACGTTGTTTTTTGTCCAGGAAATTTTCTCGGAGCGGTTCGGTTGCGGGGCCCGGCAATGCCAGCTTTATCTCAGGACTACCAGGTGTACAAAAAATATATCCCGTTCGCGGTGCAAATTATTGGAATGAAAAAGTCATGTCATTAAAATTGTTTAATAAGTTCCCCCGGAAGTATATTCTATACTCGCTGACGGGAGCCGTAATATGTCATTAAGCGGACATCGTATTAATGTTTTGATAGAAGGAAGGCAGGTGAGAACACCAACCTATATGTTTACTATCAGACTGCCAGGTACCTAGAGAGATGTACATAGTACCTGAAACCATTAATATGACGTTACACCATACAGAAGATACGTCTGCGTAATAATTTTACCCTTCCGAAATGTTATATTTTTTTTGTTTAGGGGGAGACATTACCGTCAGCGCTGTTCCACGTATAAACTCTTGTAGCGTACTCATAGTAGTTAAATGTTGTATACTGTAGAGACCAGCTTTGTTAAAATTTACCCGCCGGCCGGGATACATTCACAACTAAATAACATATCCGCATAAAATCCAGCGCATATCCGGCTTTCACATCAAGCTGGAAAATGCAAGGGGCGCCATTTCCGGTTATACGCTGCAGGTGGACCTGTTCCGAGAAGAAAACCTGGTTGACTACTTCTCGTTTTGCACCATCCTGGGGTTTGCGTCCATTTCGCTCTGGGGTATGAGCAGCACTACCCGCTTATCTGTCGGGAGCACTTCTAATATAACGCCTGAATCAATTGCAGGCCGTATCATAGGCAAGCCGTTGCGGTAATCATCAAATCCGGTATGTCCTTCAAAGCAAAGCTCGAGGCGCCGTTCTTGCATTATATCTTTCTGAAGCTGTGCCCTGTCCGAATAAGACAGTGCCGGCAGGCCCGCCCGGGTGTGAATAACATTAAGGGCATCCAGGGCTTGTGCGGTACTGCCCATTTTAAACAGCGCTTCCGCCTTGTTCAGATAAGTTTCAGCGAGGCGCAGGTGTATAAAAGGAGAGGTTGATTTATATTTTACAGTTACTGTCTCCTGGGTTGATGGTATTTTCCCAAAAAAATGACGGCGATAATCATCTGGCTTAAAAGCCTGCACGAGGGAATTTGCAGCCTTCAGGCCTCCATAACTTATATCTGCGGATATATTATTATAACGATCCTCATAAGTAGACGCGAAAATGATCTCCGGGTTGCCGCGTTCGCGATTATATAGCGTATCATAAGCCTTCCCTTCCAGTAAGTGAAATTTCCCGGCATTAATTACTTTGTCCGCATACAGCAAAGCCTGTTGATTGGCATCCCGGTCCGGTGCGCCAAATGCACCTCCCATATACAGGTAAACTCTTGAAAGTAAGGCCCAGGCGGCCTCCCTGCCTGCATGTACGTTGGCACGGCCAACGTCTGCGGTCATAATACTATCCGCTCCCTTCAGGTCTTTGATGATCTGTGCATATACTTCACTCACCGTACTGCGGCCGGGAATAAAATTTATATCTGTATTGTTCTTAATCATGACGCCAGGGCTCACTTGCGGACGCTGATGATAAGGGCGGCCGAACAGCTTTACCAGGTTGAAGTAGGTATATCCTCTAAGAAAAAGAGTTTCTCCTTTTGCATGCAACAACAACGCTTCCTGCCTGGAGGACAGATTAACAAACTCCATGCTTTTTTCAAAACGCTCCATTCCCTCCAATACATTATTGCAGGCAATGACCAGGGCGTAAGCATCTTTCCAGTAGTCATCCAGTAAGGGAAACTCCGGGTCCTGCTCATAGTTGAAAACACTAAAATACCTTTCATAGTTGCTTCGGGTCATACGAACCGTATTTCCCCGCAGTTCACTGAAGGCAAGCAGATCAGGATTATTATTTCTCAGCAGTATATAGTTACCGTTCACTGCTTCCATAATACCTTCAAAGGAAGACAGCTGCCCTTCGCTTTCCCTTAGATCATCGGTACTTACAACAAAGTCCAGTTGCCTGCCGCAAGCGGAAAAAAACAGTACCATGAAGAAGAGATAACAGTAGAATGCCTTATTCATTAACTTTTTATTTAAAGTTAAAGCGCAGACTTGCCAGGTAACGCTTCGGTAAACCAAGACCACCTCCCACACCACTAAAGGAACTGAACTGGTCCCCTCCTACATACGCACCTTCAGGGTCAGTCTGCGTGAAATACTTACTGGTAAATGTATAAAGATTGTCAACACTCAGGCAGATTTCCGCTCTTTCTATGAAGCGGCCCAGCCAATTTTCCGGGAGCCGGTAATTCAGCTGGATATTACGTATTCTCAGGAAGCTGTTGTTCTCATAGAAATAGGAATTCCTGATATCAAAAAAGTTAATTCGGGTTGCTTCATATATCGAGGGCATATTCGCCTCCTTATCCCCGGGGTAACGCCAGGGGTGCTGGAATGGAGCATATGCTACCCTGTTTGTCGCTGCAAATTGAACAGGTATGCCATCCCCGGCCTGAAATTCCGCGCGCTCAAAGTTCAGCGAGCGTGTTCCATATACAAATTCAGCCAGCATACTTAATGTAAAGTTCCCATACTTCAGCGTATTCGAAATGCCTCCGTTAAATTTAGGGGTTTTGGTGCCCAACGTTTGGTGGCCTTTTCCATCGGGCCCCAGGGCCTCTTGTATGCTGCCTGTTTTTTCTATGCTGATGATATTCCCATCCCCGTCTCTCACCGGCTTCTCGAACAAAGGCTTGCCGGTTGCCGGGTCTACGCCCGCATAGATAACCCCTTTTAGCGTATTGATGTCTTCCCCCGGGTATAAGTAATACTTCCTCACAGCGCCCTGGGCATTTGCAACATTTCCGCCATAGCCTACTGCCAGCGCGCCACCCTGTACACTGATGATCCGGTTCCTGTTAAAGGCAATATTGAAGCTGCTGGACCAGCTGAATTTATTAGTGGAGATGTTCTGTGTATTCAGGGTTATTTCCAGCCCGTAATTACCGAGTACGCCTGTATTACTAAATTGCCTGGACAGGTTGCCGGCGGCCGCCGACTGAGGCAGTTCCTGGATCAAATTGAAGGAGCGCTTCCGGTAATAGTCCAAACTGATGGCGATACGGTCCAGCAAACCCATATCCATTCCTATATTTAACGTGCGCGTAGTCTCCCAGGTCAATTGCGGATTCCCTGTCTGAAGCGGGTAAACTCCCAGCTCTCCGTAATACCTGTCGTCAGGCAAGCCCTGCGTGCTGTTCAGTCCATAAATGGTCTTGGTAAGGACCCGGTTTCCCATCTGTGAACCGCTCGTGCCGGCATTCACCCTTAGCTTCAACAGGTTGATCGCACGCCGGGCCTGCATAAACGGTTCCTTATTAACCAACCAGGATGCACCTGCCGACCAAAAAGCCGCATTCCGGTTGCCGGGACTAAACTCAGATGAGGCGTCGTTGCGAAGGGAGGCACTGATAAAATATTTATTCCGGTAGCTATAGGCTGCTTCACTAAATAAAGAAAACATCCGGGACTTTCTTTTTCCACCATAAATATCCATCCAGGTCAGGGGAAAATTATGATCGGGGAGCAACGGCAGCTCCCGTGCTGCAACGTCAGAGAGTGTGTTGATGCTTCCCGGTATTAACGCCTCCAGGTTCAAACCTTTCTTTTTACCCAGGAACTGTTGGAATTCCTGCCCGGCTAAAAGCCGGAGCCAGTGTTTTTCATATCTCCGTTCAAGGGTCATTGTGTTTGACGTAATGAAATAATCAAGATCATCCCCGCCGGTTAGCAGGAACCCATTATTGTCCGCACTTAAAAACTTACCCAAAAGAGAACGCGCATCTGCGTTATACTCGCCGGCGCCCCGCATAATATTGCCCGCATTGGCAGATGAAACGCTGAGCCAGTCGGTAAGCCGCCAGGTCAGTTTCATATTCCCCGAAAGATTTTTCTGCCGGTAACGCTTGCTGTTATATTGCCTTTCAAATAAAAAATTAAGCAGTTGTACACCAGGCACGCCTATCAGGCTTAGCGACGGCCTCAGTTCTCCATTTTCGTCATAAGGCGATATCCAGGAGGGCAGTTCGTGCAGACCCGGCGGGACTACCGGCTGCGTTTCATGGTCAAATATGCCATTAAGGCCTATCTTTAGCGAAAGTGCCTTGCTAAGTTCCTGGTCAAAGTTCAGGCGAAAGGACATGCGCCTGAGGCTGTTGTCTCTCAGGGTTCCCTGTTCATAATAGTGACTTGCTGCGAGGTAGTAACGGCTTCGGGCATTACCGCCGCTGGCAGATATATTTATTTCCTGTAAACGGGAACGCACATAATAATATTTGGTCCAGTCAAACGAATGCGCCATCTCCTCCCGGGTTGGTAATGCTTTATTCAACAATTCCGGGAGAGAACTGACATCAAACGAGGCTTTCCATACGTTTCCGTATTCGGCCCATCCCTGCGTGAAAAGTTCCGTTCTTGCATCATATAACTCGTTTGCGTCCATCCACCTGAATTTGCCCCGGTTGGGAGAATTAAGCCCTGCTTTTGCTTCCAGGCTGAACCGCATCTTCCCCCGCCGGCCGCGCCGGGTAACAATCTCGATAACACCCCCCGCGGATCTTGAGCCATAGATGGCCGTGGCCGCCGCGTCTTTCAATACTCTCAGTTCTTCAATATCCTCCGGGTTCACAGCATCTTTCAGGTCAGAATAGGGTGTGATCATCCCGTCAACCACTATCAAAGGCCCCAATACGACATTGGGAGATGCAGGGAAAACAGCATAATTCCTGTTCGTCGGCTGGGTTTGCTGTGTTCCCAGCAGGGAGCTCTGCCCTCTCATCAGTATTTTTCCACCTGCTCCGGCAGGGTTGGCTGAAAGCTGTTCCGTAATATACAGGCCACTCCCTTTTCCTTTGATCATAGACGTGGCATCAGCGCTGGTTACGCCATGCCTCACATCTTCTCCCTTCAATTTCGATAACGCGCCGGTAAGTTCCTCTGCACGTTTAATAGTATACCCGGTTACGACGGTCGTCCCGAGATTTACGACATTTTCTTCTAAAACGACTGCCGGGGGCATTTTCCGGCCGGCCGACACCTGCCGGGCTCTATAACCCATAAGGCTAAAGCTGAGTTGATCGCCGGGAAAGACATGAATGCGATATTCTCCTTTTTCCCCGGTAACACTGCCGGCGCCATTGTTATGATCGCGTACGGTAACGCCCGCCAGGGGTGTTCCCTCATTGTCCAACACCCGGCCAACGAGCAGGAATCCGGTTTCAGCAGGAATCTTCCGTTCTGGTGAGAGTAAAGGAGTGCGTACTGTCACTGTTTTTCCCTGAAGCTCATATTGAAGGCGGGTTTCCTTCCTGAGAAGGTCCAGCATTTCAGGCAGGGTTCTCTTTTTTGGGGGTAAAGTGACCTTTATCCCGGTCGCCATTACTTCAGGCGGATATAACAAAGTAACATTGTACTTTTCCCCGACACGGAGAAAGACCTCTTCAAGGCCGGCTGCGTTGAAGCCCAGCGATAACCGATCCTGCGCCATCGTTTGCCGGGAAAAGAACAGGCCAAGGGTAATGAACGACCAACATGATAAACTTTTAATCATATCATATGATGAAGGGGCTACTTCTGCATACCGGCGATCTCAAACTCATCTCCTTTCTTGGTTACTTTCATATTCAATGCGGCGGAAAGGGCTGTTTCCAGTTCCTCCACGGGAGGGGCCGTTAGTGTTGCGGAGATCCTGTAACGGAATAGGGCAGTATCCTTTACAGTTATTGTGCAACCGTAAAAATCCTCAATCTGCTGCAACGCCAGATTTAAGGGGGTATTGGAAAAAACGAAACGTTTATTTCTCCATGAACTGATGTTAAGCGAATCTACGGCTTTATGCAATACAGGTGCTTTGCCTGGTGTGAATTCCAGCATTTCGCCGGGTTTAAGCAGCTGGTCCTCATATTGCCCGTCCCGGAAGTGGACGCGAACGCTGCCATGTGCTAACATCACATGGGTGGCAGAGCGGCGGGTGTTTACATTAAAGGCGGTGCCCAATACCTCCAGGTCAAGTTGGGGCGTATGTACAACAAAACGGCGGGGAGCGGCGGAAGCCCCCTCCGCAATATGTTTAACATTAAAATAAGCCTCTCCTTTTAACCATACTTCCCGTTTAGATGCACGGTTAAAGTTCTTATGATAAACCAGGCTGCTATTTGCGTTCAAGGTCACGGTTGACTGATCGGCCAGCACAAGATCCTGCACATCAGCCCGGCCTGTCTGCATTGTAAGTTCCCTGCTGTTCAGCCACCACGTTCCCAGCGATAGCACGATCAGCACAGAAGCAGCGGCAGATATCCATATCCTTCTCATCGATATCCGGCGCACAGGCGTTTCAGGCGCTTCCGCAGCAGATTGTATATTTTCCCAGATACGCTGGTACCGCGTATGGTCGGGGGGCGTTTCGACAAACTTTAACCTGCTAAGCAGCCTGTGCGCTTCCCGCACTTCCTGCTCTTTATGAGGATAAGCGTGCAAAAAACTTTGCCAGAATTCCCTATCCTCTGGAAGATCCTTTTTTACCCACTTGAGGAAATTATCGTCCGCCAGGAAATCATCCAGCCCATATCCCGCGTAGGTTCCTATTGAATGATCATTTTTCATAAACCTCTCCTGGTACCATCATTCGAAGGTACAATTTTATGCATTTTATAAAAAAGACAACCCGCCGCAGATATTTTACCCATTGAAAGCTGCAGTTCTTTAAAAATATATATCCCCCCAACGGAAAGAAGCAACAGCAGTGTGATGACCACCATTTCCCTCAGTTTCTCCAGGCCCCTGAAAACCGTTTTATAGGTAGCTCTCACCGAAATGCCCATAATAGCCGCTATTTCATCATATGAAGCATCTGTATAAAAACGCAGGTACAAGGCTTCCTTTTGCCTGGCAGGCAATTGGTGCCAGGCGGTTTTTAATTTTTCATCCACCTCAACTGAACGCTCTTCCATGATCAATTGTGCTTCGAAAGAAGGTTCAGCGCCAGATACCCGTTCCTCTTCCAGCTCACTATGAGCCCTTTTACCTCTTTGGGTTAACTTTCTGAGCAGGATATTCCTGAAGGATTTGATCAGGTAATACTCAACTGCATTAGGGACTGTTAAATTCTCTCGTTTTTGCCAGATGCGAATGAAAAGGTCCTGTATGGCATCGTCAATCAAATCATCTTCCCTGGTGATCCTTTGCCCATAATTAAATATGAGGTGCACATATTTATTATAGAAATAGGCTAAAGCACTCATATCGCCATTTTGTAACATCCTCCATTGCAGCTGCTCCTCAATGTTTTGACTTTTAGACATTGATAATGAGTAAGTTTTCATATAAAGCTAATGAATTTTGACCTATACGGCCAAATAGCTGGTCATCCAATTAACAAAATACAAGGACCTTTGCCCCGTAAAAAGTCTCCGGGCCGGCTTGTGCCTGTTTCGGAGATGGCTTTTTCCTGCTGAAATAAGGTTTAGAGGGTTCTTAACAAACGCCAGGGCTCCGCTTCTTTTCATTAGCGAAAGTTATAATATCCTCGGCTATCCGGAACAAAGTTTGTAAATTGGCCTTTAGTTCTGAAAAAGAAACTTTCCTATCTTTAAAATATTTTTTTCTCTAACAGAGTTATACATAGATTAGTAGTTTTTACTGACCCTGGCTTTACATGAATTGTTCTAGATCCTTATATATACGCGCCTGTGTGTTAAGTGTGGTTTTGTGTTCAGGTGCCCTGGCGGTATTTGGTCAAAATCAGACTGGCGGCAAACCTGTGAAAAAGGAAGACCGCCGCCCCCCTTCCGAAAAAATGCTCGAGAAGCCCTTTTCCGTCACCAGGAGGGTGGTTCAGAACACTGTGACCCGTTACAACTACTATTATCACGCGAAACTCAGGCTGGAAAAGGTGCTTGCCGGCATCAACGCCCAGCGCCAGGACAATTACAATGTATTCCTTCCCTTCTACCCCTTTACCGTAGAAAAGCTCAATCTCAACTCCGGCGAGCTGGATTCCGTAATCCAGAAAGCGTCTGTAGCCGTGCAGATCCACGACCCGCGCGGCCGCTGGATAGACGACTGCTTCCTGCTCATCGGCAAGGCCTACTATTACAAAGGCGACTGGGAGAATGCCAACAATACTTTCCAGTACATCAACACCACCTTCGCCCCTAAAAAGAAATCAGAATACAATACCGTGGTGGGGCGCAGCGAAGACGACCGGCTGTCTATCTCCACCCGGGAAAAACAAAAGAACTGGTTCAGCCGCCAATTCCGGCACAAATCCGCCCGCAATGACGCTTTTCTCTGGCAGGCCCGCGCTTTCCTGGAACAAGGCAAACACGACGAGGCCCAGTCGCTGCTGAACATCCTCGTATCCGACCCTTATTTCCCGAAGCGGCTGAACGGCCAGCTGGCGGAATTGCAGGCATGGCGCTTTTACAAACAGGGCAACTATGCCCAAACCATCGCCCCGCTTGAAGAAGCCATTAAAAAGTCCAACAGCGGCCGCGCCCAGAAAGCGCGCATGAACTTCATACTCGGCCAGCTCTATGCCTCACAGGACCGGCAGGATTCCGCCATCAGCGCCTTCCGCCATGTGATAGCCCTGAAGCCCGACGCTACGATGGACTTCAACGCCCGCGTGCAGATCGCCAAGGCCAACGTAAAAGCCAACGGCGGCAGCCTCGAAGAAAGCATCGCCGCCCTGCAGCGCATGCTGCGCAAAGAAAGGTTCATCCCCTTCCGCGACGCGATATATTACCAGATGGCCGCCCTCTGCGCCAACGAACAGCCCGAACGTGCCATCGCATTCCTGGAAAAATCGCTGAAGGTGGAAAGCGCCAACATGCTCCAGAAAACCCTGACCTACAAAGGCATGGCGGACATTTATTACGCGCGCAAAGATTACGCCTCCGCACAAAAATATTACGACAGCACCTCCCTGGTCATGGGGACTGATTTTGAAGAAGCCAAGCTCGTGGCCGCCCGCAAAGAAGCGCTGGCAGAAGTAACGGAAAAGCTGCGCATCATGCACCTGGAAGACAGCCTGCAAACCCTCGCCGCACTTTCTCCGGCCCTGCGCGACTCCATGCTGGCCAAACAGGTGGCTGCCATCAAAGCCGCCAAAGCCGCTCCTGAAAAGGGCAAAGGCGGCGGCACCACTGACAATGGCGATTCGCAGCCTAAGTTTACCACCAACAGCGGCTACAGCAGCCCCTCCTTCGGCCCCGCTCCCGACGCCGGCGGAGATTGGTATTTCTATAATGCCAGCACCAAAAGCACCGGTTATTCAGAATTCAAACGCCGCTGGGGCAACCGTGCGCTGGCAGACAACTGGCGCCGCAGCCAGAGCCGCAACCTGCTGGCCGCCGGCAACAATGCGGCCGTGCCCGAAACCGCCCCGGAAACCGATCCTGCGGCCGCTATAGCCAGCCTCCCGGCAGACAGCATCAACACCTCGCTGCTGGCAGAAAACCTGCCCAATACGCCTGAAAAGCTGGCAGAATCGCGTACCCGCCAGCTGGAAGCATGGTACGACCTTGGCAAGATCTACAACGACAAGCTGGACGATCCCCGCGAGGCCATTATCACCTACGATTCCCTGCTGGATAAATTCCCCGACAACCCGCGCAGGATCGAAGAATTGTATTCCCTCTACATCTGGCACAACCGGCTGAACCACACCCAGGAAGCCACCCGTTACAAACAGCTCATCCTCACCCAATACCCCGGCACCAACTTCGCCAACATCCTGCAATTCGGCCTGCCGAAAGACGAGGACAAGGCCAAGACCAGCGCCGTGAGCGCCATTTACGAAGCCGCCTACAATGCATACCGCGCGGGCAATTACGATACCGTGGCCGTGCTCCGCAAATACGCCGATTCCGCTTACGGTTACAGCTCCCTGCAAGCCAAATTCGATATGCTGGAGGCCATGACCATCGTTAAAACGGCCTCGGAAGATTCCGGCAAAGCCGCTATAGCAGGGATCATCGCCAAATATCCCGGCGACCTGCCCATCCTGGAGCAGGCCAAGGCCATCCAGGAAGTGCTGAACCGCCGCCAGCAGATCACGGAATACCTCGCACAGCTGCAGGTAACGAGAGACAGCAGCAGCACCGCTGCTGTAGACGAGAATATCAGCATCCGTTATCCCTGGCAAACGCCCAAGCCCAACCTGCCCGATTCTGCTGCAACCGTGGCGAAAGGCGCGGATTCAACGGTAACAACAGGCACGGATTCAGCAGCAGTGGCCGCTGCGGCCCCACCACCGCCACCGCCGCCGCCTGTTACACCTTACGTACTGGGAGACGAAAAGGCAGCCATTCCCCATTTCGTGGTGATGTATTTCAACCGTGTGTCTAAAGTGCTGATAGACGAAGCCGTGGCCCAGTTTTCCAAATACAATGCGGAGAAGCACCCGGCAGACAAGCTGGAAGCCAGCAGCTTCGTACTCACCCCGGCGGAGATCATGGTCATCGTACGGCTTTTCCCGGACGAGGACAAGGCACTGACCTATTTCGATGAAATAGTGCGGCAGGCCCCCACGGACATTGTTCCGCGCATCAAACCCACTGAGTACAAATTCTTTATCATATCCCGGGAAAATTTCATCCTGCTGAACAATACCAAGGACATAGAAGGCTACAAGAAATTCTTCGGCGTGAATTACATAACGGAATAATATTTGCACTCCAATGGAGGAGCACTATGCCTCCCGGCCTATGAAACCCGGGGAAAACTGCATAATTTTGCATTAAACAGACTGTTTCACATATTTTAACATATAAAACCGAGCTTAATAGGATGCCCAGGTCTTAGGATTCTGCGAGGTTTCATCTGTCCATCAAGTAGACGAAAAATATACTAATGAGAAAATCCGTAAAAATATTATGGTATGCCTTTGGCGCCGGCGTGGCTGCATTCCTGCTGCTCCTGCTGCTCATCAACCTCCGGCTGATCGGGCATATGCCCAGCATGGAGGAGCTGGAGAACCCAAGGACGTCCCTCGCCTCCCAGGTAATAGCTGAAGACGGCACCCTGATGGGAAAATATTTATCGATAGACCGTTCCAACGTAGACTACAAGGATATTTCCAAGAACGTGATCAATGCCCTGCTGGCCACGGAAGACCGCAACTTCTACAGCCACTCCGGCATCGACGCCAAAGCCACTGCTGCGGTACCGTTTTACCTGCTCATCGGCAAAAAACGCGGTTCCAGCACCATCACCCAGCAGCTGGCGCTCAACCTCCAGCAGGATACCGAGGGCAAGACCCGCGCCCGCAACGTATTCGTGCGCGGCTTTCAAAAGCTGTCTGAATGGGTGATCGCCATTAAGCTGGAAAGGAACCTCACCAAAAAAGAGATCATCACGCTGTACCTCAACACCGTACCCTTCGGCGATAACGTATACGGCATCGAGAACGGCGCCAGGACCTTCTTCAGCAAAGACCCCGCGCGCCTCTCCGTTGAAGAAGCAGCCACGCTGGTAGGCATGCTGAAAGGCTCCACCCAGTACAATCCCCGCCGGAACCCGCAAATGGCGCGCGACAGGCGGAATACCGTGATCAACAACATGGTGGATGAAGGATACATTACCTCAGCTGAAGGCGAAGCGGCGAAAAGCCGGCCCATCGTGCTGCGTTACAACAAGATCGATCATAACAAAGGTCTTGCCCCCTACTTCCGCGAAGTGCTGCGCGCCGAGCTGAAAACCTGGTGCAAGGAGCACAAAAAAGCAGACGGCACCGAATACAATCTTTACCGCGACGGCCTGAAAATATATACCACCATCAACCCGCGCATGCAGCTGTATGCTGAAGAAGCCGTGGCCAAACACCTGAAAGACCTGCAAAAGGCCTTCCAGCAGCAGGCTAACATCAAAACCGGCAAGATATGGAAAGACCCGCTGGCTGTGAAGGACCTGCCTGTTTTCATGAGAGAAAGCGACCGCTACCGCCAGATGAAGGAAGATGAAGCCACCGACGAAGAGATAGAAAAGGCATTCAACACCCCTACCAAAATGCAGGTGTTTGCCTGGAAAAGCTTTACCGAACCGGACCTCAACGTGACCGATACCGTGATGACCCCGCTGGATTCCATTAAATATTCCAGGGCCATCCTGCAAACGGGCTTCATGGCCATGGACCCGGAAAGCGGTGAGGTGAAAGCATGGGTGGGCGGGCCTGACTTCCGTTATTTCAAGAACGACCACGTATCCAAAACACTGCGCCAGGTAGGTTCTACGTTCAAGCCATTCCTTTATTGTTTTGCGCTGATGAACGGTTTCAACCCCAACACCATGCTGCCGAACGAACCCATCACCATCGGCGACTGGACGCTGACCACCAACTCGGAAGGCAGCGTGGGCGGTTCTATTTCCATGGCGGGCGCGCTGGCTAAATCGCTGAACCTGGTGAGCGCTTACCTTATCAAACAATTCGGCGCGAAAGCTTTTGCCAACTTCGCCAATACCAAGATCGGCTTCCAGTCCAACAAGATAGAACCTTACCCCTCCATCGCGCTGGGTACTTCCACCCTCTCCCTGTTCGACATGCTGAGGGCTTACACCATGTTCCCGGCCAGGGGCGTGATCACCACGCCGATCTATATCACCCGCATCGAAGACCGCAACGGCAACATCCTGGAAACAAATGTGCCGGAGAAAAAAGAAGTGATCAGTGAAATTGATGCCTACACCATGGTGAAGATGATGGAAGGCGTAACCACCACCGGCGGTACCGGGGCAAGGCTGCGTTTCCGTTACAACATCCCCGGTGAAGTGGCCGGCAAGACCGGTACCACCAACAGCAATACAGACGGCTGGTTCATCGGCTACACGCCGCAGCTGCTGGCAGGCGCGTGGGTAGGCTGCGACAACAACTACCTCCGTTTCAACAGCACTGCTCTCGGCCAGGGCGCCAACACCGGCCTGCCCATCTGGGCGCTGTTCATGCAGAAAGTATATGCGGATAAAACGCTGGGCATCGACCCCAACTCCAAATTCCCCATCCCCGCCAATATGCACAACGACCTGTACTTTAACTACGACAGCAACGTGCAACCCGGCGCAGAAGCGGAAGACTACGGCAACGGCGACGCCAGCGACTACGAAACCATAGACCTGCGCGACTACGGCGAACCCACCGAACCTGCAAAGGAAACACCGAAGGACCAGCCGAAAGATCAGCCTAAAGACAATAAAGAAAAAGAGAAAAAGAAAGATGAACCGGCTGCATCTCCCGCCCAGCAAGGGAATCCGAAGGCAGTAATGCCCGCGAAGCCGAAGGGTAATTGATTTTTCTCCTGACGATATTACTGAAAAGGCCGGCGTTCTGCCGGCCTTTTCAGTATAAGAACCCAAATAACCAGAGCGGTACTTTGTTCAAGGCTCCCGCTTCAATATCATCTGAAACAATCCAGGAATGATCAGTGTCTTTAATTTGCACATTCGATTTACCCCTGCCTCCTATTTCGAAAGTATAACGCTCATCTACCAGGAAATCGCCCGCCGGCGGCAAGTCTGCCTGATGACCGGCATTATAAAGCTGATTAAGGAAAAAGGATTCTCTCAGCGTTCCCTTGTCGATATTTTCTACTGACAACACATACTGCAAATTGGTATTTTCCAGGAATATTTTATCCGGCTTTTGCAGGGTACTAATGCTTTTTCCCGCTGCGGTAAGCGTATTAATAAGCCGCGCTTTTTCGAGGTAGTGCATATATTGTACAAGTGTGGCCCTGTTAATGCCTGTTTTCTCGCTGAGCTTGGCAATATTGGGCTTGAAAGGCACATTGGTCGCGAGAATATATAATAATTGATAAACTTTCCTGCTATTATGCGGGTCAAAGCCTTCAATGAATTGCAGATCGTTTTCAATAATCAATTTTACAACCTGCTCCAGCCTGATAAAGTAAGTATCCTTATTTTCAGAAAAAAATGGATAATAACCATACTTCAGGTAATCATTAAAATGCTGCAAAGGCCTGAACTTCGTAAGCCAGTCATTTGCCAGCTGCACATGCTTCTTCAGCACATCTTTCAGCGTTACGGGCGGAATATCCACTACACCCGTAAATGCAAGAAATTCCCTGTAAGAAAGTCCGCACAGTTCGTATTGCACTGCCCTCCTGCTCAGATCAGCATTTTGCCTCAGCAGGTCGGTAACGGAAGACCCCGTAAAAACGATATGCAGGTCCTTATAAAAATCATACAGGTTTTTAATCTCCCGGGCCCAGGCCGGATACTTATGCACCTCATCAATAAAAAGTATTTTACCACCTGTCTGGCGAAACTTCTCTGCAAAATCTACCAACCTGTTTTCTGTAAAATAAATATCATCTAAGGTGATATATACCGCCTCATTTCCAACGCCAAAATGTTGTTTAATGTATTGAAGGAGCAAAGTGGTTTTACCGGTCCCACGCGCGCCCAGGATTCCAATCAGCCTGTCTTTCCAATCAATCTTAAAGGCTAACGAACGGATAAACGTCGTCTCTTGCCCCATAACCAGCAGGTTAGACTTAGCTATAATTTTCTCCATATGTTGAACCATTTCAACAAAAATAGCAAATTTTGTTAGTTGTAACTAACAAAAAACAACAAAAATGCTTATCGAAACTAACAATATCGACTTTCCAGGGAATAACTTCTGATCACATTTATTCCCCCTTATACTCCAGCTTCCCCACCTTCATCGCGTTATTGATCAGCTGCACGGCGATCTCCAATATCCCCGCTTCTTCCTTTGCTTTCACTTTCGGCGCGTCGTCGGTGGGTTTGTGGTAGTCGTCGTGGCCGCCGGTGTGGAAGAATAATACCGGTACGCCGGCCACGTAAAAGCTGTGATGGTCCGAGCCGCCTTTGCCTGCGGCGTCGGTAAAGAATTTAATGCCTTCATATTGCACACCTTTGAAGATCTCCGGCCATTCGGCGGCGGAGCCATACCCGCCGATGCCCACGCCGCGCTCCGGGTTATAGCGGCCTATCATATCCATGTTCAGCATGAAGTGCACATTTTCCAGCGAATCGACGGGGTTTTTCGTGTAGTATTTGGAACCCTGCAGCCCCAGCTCTTCACCGCCGAAAGCGATGAACAGGAAATTGAAAGGTTCTTTTTCAGTATTGGAAGTGTAGTAGCGCGCCAGCTCCAGCAGGCCTGCGATGCCGGAAGCGTTGTCGTCCGCACCGTTGTGTATCTGCCCTGCAGGGTATTTGCCGTCGAACAGGCCGGCGGTGCCAAGGTGATCGTAATGCGCGCCGATAATGATCGTATAGGCGGCGGCGTTGTCAAGGAAACCGATCACGTTGCGGCTGCGCAGGTTGTTATGTTTACCGCGGCTGAAAGTGAAGTCCTGGTACCATTCGCCGTGATTGCCAGGCTCGAGGCCCAGCCCGCGGAATTGTTTCATCACGAATCCGCTGGCTTTTTTCCCGCCTTTTTCTTCTGTTCCGCGGCCTTTCAGTTTGTCTGACGATAAATACTTCACTGTCTCAGTGATCCGCTCTGCTGATGGCCTGTATGGCTGTGCAAAGCTGCTGGCAGCTGCCAGTAATAATCCCGCTAGTAATACAACTCTCATATCATTCGTAAAATAAAAAGGCTCCCTTTCGCGGAGCCTTTTTTAGGATAATTATTTTATTTCTTTTTCGGTTGTTTCTGCATTTCCTGCTGGCGTTTCTGCATCTCTTCCAGCCGCTCAGCCCACTTGCTTTTGGTCACCGGCTTGGCTTTGTTCGCCTGGATCTTAGCGTGGATCTTGTCGTGGTTGATGATGAATGTCTGTATCACCCATTGCAGCAGGATGCTGATCACGTTGCTCAGGAAGTAATAGTACGTGAGCGCCGCGGCCAGTTTGTTGAAGATACCCAGCAGCATTACCGGGAATACATATGGCATGTATTTCATCACAGGGTTGCTCTGGTCCGTCATACCGCGGTTGTAGAACGCCAGTATAAGGCTGGTGATGGTCATCAGGATGGTGAAAAGGCTGATGTGATCGCCGTATAAAGGAATGTCGAAGCCAAAGTTGTAGATGGAATCGTAGGTGGAAAGGTCTTTCGCCCACAGGAAACTTTCCTGCCGCAGCTCAATGGAAGAGGGGAAGAAAGAGTACATCGCCACGAGGATGGGCAGCTGCAGCAGTGCGGGCAAACATCCGCCGAGGGGGTTCACGCCTGCGCTGCGGAAGAGCTTCATCTGCTCCATGCCGAATGCCTGCTGGTCGTCTTTATATTTCGCGCGCAGCTCATCCAGCTCGGGTTTCAGCACTTTCATCTTGGCCGCTGATACATAGCTCTGGTAAGTGAAAGGAGCGATGATGAGGCGGATAAAAATGGTGAGCAGCAAAATGATGAGGCCGTAATTGCTGGTAAGGCCGCCCAGGAAGTCGAACACGGGGATGATGATCCAGATGTTCACATACTTCACGAAAGCAAAGATGCCGGAACCGAGGGGGATGATCTTTTGGAGACCAATGTCCATGGCTTTGAGGGTCTTGTACTTATTGGGACCGTAATACACTTCCACGGGGAAGCTGTAGTTGGATGCGCCGTTGTACGGGATGCTCAGGGTGGTCATCTGCTGGCCTACGATATTGCCGCTTTGCGGTACTTTGGTATGTATTTCCGCTGCTGCGAACTTGTCTTTTTTGGCGATGTACGTGATGTTGAAGAACTGCTGCTTGAAGCTGAGCCACTGGATGGGCTTGCTGAGCTTTTCCTCGCTCCTGTTCTGCAGGGTGAAGTAGTCGTGCCCTTCATCCTCAAAGCGGTAATGCACCTGGTTGTTCATGCGCTCCTGCTCCATGTTGTGCTCCTGGCGGTCGGCCTGGCTGTTCCATTGCAGGTTCAGGTTGCCTTTCGGCAGGATGTTCTGCATGTTCACCAGGTTGATCGTATAATCCACCAGGTAGCTGTCGTTCTTCAGCATGTACTGGTACTCGATGTACTGGTTAGGGCCGGCGGCAAGGCGGTAGCTGATGCTCTGGCTGCCGTCGGGATGTTTTTCCAGCTGGCCGGGGGTGAAGTATACGTCTGAGGTATTGATCGTCTGGTTATTGGGCAGGGGGATCTTCAGGCCGGTCCTGTTAAAGGAGCCTTGTTGCAGGAAGAGGGGCTTGCCGTCGGAGGATTTGAACTCCGTGAGCTGGATCAGCCTGGGTTCGCCGCCTTTATTGCTGAAGGTGATCTTTACGAGCTTGTTTTCCAGGGTGGCAGTGGTTTCAGTGCCGGTAGCGCCTGCTGCAAACGGGCCGTATTCGGCGCTGTAGCGCGCGGAATCAGGCGTAGCGGCGGCGGTGGAATCGTTCAGCGTTGCCACGGGTTTTGCCTGTTCCTCCTTGGGCTTGTTCAGGTTGGCGATGGAATCCTGGCGGGCCTTTTCCAGTCTTGCGTTCTCAGAGCTTTTCTGGTTCCAGAAAATATACCCGATCAGTAAAGCGCCTAATAACACAAAACCGATGACCGAATTTCTATCCATGTCGAAAATTAAAATTTAAGGAGCAAAGGTAATATTTACGGCATAATGATGCACGATTTCTGCCAAAGGAAACTGTTAAATCTCCTCCTGCAGCGACCGTGCATCACTTTAAAATTATTTTATTCATGTATCACTTTCTCTTCGGCCTGTTTAGCCTTGCCGTTTTTGTTTTCGGCAAAGTTCTTGGCGGCTTCAATGAAGCTCACGAAGAGGGGGGCCGGGCTTTCCACCGTGCTTTTCAGCTCGGGGTGGAACTGGCCGCCTACAAAGAAGGGATGGCCGGGCAATTCGATCATTTCCACGAGGCCGGTTTCCGGGTTCTTGCCGGAGGCTACCATGCCTGCCTGTTCCATCTGCTCAAGGAAGTCGTTGTTGAACTCGTAACGGTGTCTGTGGCGCTCGCTGATGGCCGTTGTGCCGCCGTAGATCGCTGAGGCCTGTGAGCCTGGCTTCAGGTCGCAGGCATAGGCGCCGAGGCGCATGGTGCCGCCCATTTTGGTCACCTTTTTCTGTTCTTCCATGAGGTTGATCACCGGGTAAGGCGTTTCGGGGTTCATTTCGGTGGAATGCGCTTCGCGCAGGCCCAGCACGTTGCGGGCATATTCCACCACCGCCATTTGCATGCCCAGGCAGATGCCGAAGAAAGGCAGGTTGTTCTCACGGGCATACTGGATAGCCGTGATCTTGCCTTCAATGCCGCGGTGGCCGAAGCCGGGAGCAACCAGCAAACCATCGAGGTTCTTCAGTTTCTCGCACACGTTTTCAGGCGTAATATGTTCAGAGTGAATATTTTGTACGATCACCTTGCATTCGTTCACCGCGCCTGCATGGATAAATGATTCCAGGATGGATTTGTAAGCGTCCTGCAGTTCCACGTATTTGCCGATGAGGCCGATGGTCACTTTGGACTTGGGATATTTCAGCTTGTCCAGGAACTCGCGCCATTTCACCAGCTCGGGCTCTTTCTCCACGGGCAGGTTCATCTTTTTGAGGCAGATCACGTCCAGCTTTTCGCGCATCATTTCCAGCGGCACTTCGTAGATGGTTCCCACGTCGTTCGCTTCTATCACCGCGTCTACCTGCACGTTGCAGAACAGCGCGATCTTCTTTTTCAGTTCGCGGTACATGGGCTCTTCGGTGCGGCACACGATGATGTCAGGATGTACGCCGTTTTCGCTGAGCAGCCTTACAGAGTGCTGTGTGGGCTTGGTTTTCAGCTCTTTCGCCGCACGCAGGTACGGGATCAGCGTGAGGTGCACCACCAGGCAGTCTTCTTCGCCCAGCTCCCATTGCAGCTGGCGTACAGCCTCGATGTAGGGCAGCGACTCAATGTCGCCCACGGTGCCGCCCAGCTCGGTGATCACGATATCATATTTGCCGTCTTTTCCCAGGAGCAGGATGCGGCGTTTAATTTCGTCTGTAATGTGGGGGATCACCTGCACCGTTTTACCAAGGTAAGCGCCTTCGCGCTCTTTGTTGATCACGGTCTGGTAAATGCGGCCGGTGGTAACGTTGTTGGCCTGGGAAGTGGGCGTATTCAGGAAACGCTCGTAGTGGCCAAGGTCCAGGTCGGTTTCGGCGCCATCTTCGGTTACATAACATTCCCCATGCTCGTAAGGGTTCAATGTACCCGGATCCACATTGATATATGGATCAAATTTCTGAATTGTCACTTTAAAGCCGCGCGCCTGCAATAGCTTAGCGAGGGACGCTGCGATAATTCCTTTACCCAATGAGGAAGTAACACCTCCCGTAACGAAGATATATTTTGCCATAAAAACTAAGTTCCTGAAATTTTTACTTGACCAAAGAGGAAGTGCTGCCGGGACTGTTTGGTGTATCCTGTCAAGTAATTTACTTCCATAAGGTCATGCAAAGATACACAAATTTGCCTCGCACCCAAGTTCAATTTCCCGGGGCACATTCCAAAACCGGCTACAATTCAATACAGCAAAGCGTTTCAGAAAATTAACGAAAAAATAGCGGGTTGTACTTTTCATGCAACGGCAGCATTCTGCCCGTCCTGCCCCCATGGCGGAGCGGCAACGTACCCGGTGCATTGCAGCGGGAATTATCACGGCATTCCCGTAATTTTGCCTCCTGAAATATATTTAATATGACCTTAACGCCAAAAAAGGCACAAGAATCCCTGATCCAGATGACGGAGCTGGTGCTCCCCAACGATACCAACACTTTTGGCAACCTCATGGGCGGAAGGTTGATGTACTGGATGGACATTGCCGCCGCCCTCGCCTGCATGAAACACTGCGCGGCGCCGGTGGTAACTGCTTCGGTAGACAACATTTCTTTCGAAAACCCCATCAAGCTGGGCAACGTGGTGCACATCGAAGCCATCGTGACCCGCGCCTTCAATACATCCATCGAAGTGCATATGAAGGTTTGGGGCGAAGACCCGGTGCTGCAGTACCGCTATAAATCCAATGAAGCGTTCATGACCTTCGTGGCGCTGGACCCCAACGGCAAATCGCGGCCCGTGCCGCCGGTAGTGGCCGAATCGGAAGAAGAAAAGAAACTTTTCGAAGGCGCGCTGCGCCGCCGCCAGCTAAGGCTGATCCTGGGCGGGAAAATGAAGCCCGCCGATGCAGGCGAACTGAAAGCACTCTTTTACGAACAGCAATAAAACGGACTGGCGGGCCTCTTAAAAGCCCGCCGGTTCTTTCTGAAACGTACACTCCTCCCCTCAGTCCCGGACAGCTTCCATCAAAAACGAAGGCTGACCCAAAGCCGGGAAGCCTCAGGTCAGCCTTTTATATGAATCGATCTATCAATCAGTTCAGTCCCTGCTCACCAGCACGCTGGTCAGCTCGTTGAGTTTTTTTACTTTCTCCGCAAAGTCCCCCTTCAGCCGGTCGCGGATGGCCTGCAGGTGATGCAGCACGTTTTCCAGCTGTTCCGGGATCGCCTCGTTCAGCACTTCTTTCAGCCTTTTGGCAATGGTGGGCGATTTGCCGTTGGTGCTGATGGCGATCTTGAGGTTGCCTTTCTGCACCACGGACCCCAGGTAAAAATCACAGAGGGCGGGCGTATCCGCCACATTGATCAGCACTTTGGAGGCCTTGGCCTTTTCCCAGATGCAGCTGTTCAGCTCTTTATCCGCGGTGGCAGCTATCACCAGGTCTTTCCCGAAAAGGTCCCCGCAGGAGAATTCTTTCTGCACCAGCGTTACATTGCCGAAACCTTCGGTGATGATGGCCATTTCAGGGGCAAACCAGGTGGCTACAACGGTTACGCGGGCGGCAGGACAGTTCTGCAGGATGGCGGACACTTTCTCGCAACCTACGTTGCCGCCGCCCACTACCAGCACCTGGAGGTGCTCCAGCTTAAAAAAAACGGGAAACAAGTGATTCTGTTCCATGAGATCAAACGGCTAGTTTATAATTATCGGCCAGTTTGGTCTGCAGTTCCTGGAATGCTTCATGGAAACGCACCACCTCGCCGATCACGATGATCGCGGGGTTCTTCAGCCCTTGCTCTTCCGCAAATACCGGCAGGTCCTGCGCTACGCCTACGCCTATCTTCTGTGAAGGCAGCGTTCCGTTCTGGATAATGGCAGCAGGCACCTGGCCTTTGCCGAGCTTGGCATATATTTCCGCAATCTCCTGCAATTTACTCATCCCCATGAGAATAACCACGGTAGTATCTGCCTGGATAGCATATTCCAGGTCGCGGCTCAGCTTGCCGTCCTGCGTGGTGCCGGTGATCACCCAAAACCCTTCGCTGACATTCCTTGCGGTAACGGGTATTTTATTGACCCCGGGAACGGAGATGGCGCTGCTGATGCCGGGGATCACTTCCGTGTCGATGCCGTACTGCTGCGCAGCTGCCAGCTCTTCCTGGCCGCGGCCGAACACGAAAGAGTCTCCGCCTTTCAGGCGTACTACGCTGCCGTATGTCAAAGCATATTTAACGATCATGCGGTTGATCTCCGCCTGGGTATACACGTGCATGCCGGCGCGCTTTCCTACGAAGCGTTTCAGGCAGTTCTGCGGTGCATGGTCGAGGAGCTCGTTGTTAGACAGGGCGTCGTAAAGGATCACGCGTGCCTGCTGGATGGCCTTCAGGCCTTTCACGGTGATCAATTCCGGGTCACCGGGCCCAGCCCCTACCAGCGTCACTTTCGGTTGTTGTGTTTGCATGATCGTACAATTTTTATGGTTGGGTATATCAGGCATTGGCACTTGCGGCCTGCTTCTCCGTGCGGTATTGCTGCGCTTTGTCGTAGAAGGCTTTTGCCTGTTGGTAATATTGTTTTGCGAAGCTCTCGGTAGGCTCGTGCTGGTTGATCTGCAGCACCAGGCTCTTGAAGCTTTCAGCGGGTACTTTGAATTTGCCGGTTTCGACAAAATGTTTGTCGAAATCGTTCATGATGCCATGCTGTGTGTTACAGTTCACGTTCTCGTCCAGCAGGATGCTTTTGGCCGTCTGGATAAGGCAGGCGTAGGAATGGTAGATGCCGTCGGCCCACGCGTTGTTCGCAAAGCTCTGCGCGGCCCATTCCAGCTTTTCTTCTGCTTCAAACAGCAGGGTGGCGATCAGGTCTATCATCACGCCGGCGCATTCGCCCACGCCGATCGCAGTGCTGAATCCTTCGGCCTGGCCCCAGTCGATGAAGTCGCCGTCTTTCAGGCTGGTGAGGTCCGCCAGGGGCTTCAGCAGCTCGTAGAAATATTTTTCGCCGTTGCGGTCGTAGTAGTCGTTGAACAGTTCCTTGTCCTTCGCGTTGGCTTCGTAATCGTGCAGCAGGGTGCGCAGTACGTCAGGACCGCGGCGGCTGGGCACTTTCAGCACTTTGTCGGAGATCCTTCCCGCGCCGTCGGTCAGCACACCGCCGCCAAGCAGTACCTGCAATGCGGGCAGCACTTTACCGCCGCTCTTCAGGGACGAGCCGTGGAAGCCGATGTGGGCAAGACCATGCTGGCCGCAGGAATTCATACAGCCGCTGATCTTGATCTTGATATCGTTGTTGTAGATGAGGTCCGGGAACTCTTCGTGGATCACGCTTTCCAGGGCAGCGGCAATGCCGGTGCTGCTGGAGATGCCGAGGTTGCAGGTGTCTGTGCCCGGGCATGCGGTGATGTCTGCCACGCTGTCGAATCCTGCTGCGGCGAATCCTGCTTCTTCGAGCAGGGAAAAGATGTAAGGCAGGTTCTCTTCACGCACGAATTTCAGCAGCAGGCCCTGGTTCACGGTCACGCGGACATCATCTGCCACCACGGGGCGCAGCCTTTCGAGCAGCCAGCGGCTGGTATGCGATTTGATGTCGCCCAGCGGCACGCGGATGTAAGCGCCGAAATAATCTTTCTGCTTCTGTTCGAAGGTGTTGGTCTTTTTCCAGGCGTCGAACTGCTGCTGGTTTTTGATGGTGTATGCAGGAGCCGTGAAACCATCCGCCGGTACTACATCTGCAGGCCATGCGACGTAGTCGATGGCTACGGTCTTGGATTTGATGGCTTTGTATTCTTCTTTCACAAGGCGCTCAAATTCTTCCATGCCGATCTTCTGGATGAGGAACTTGATGCGCGCTTTATGACGGCTGGCCCTTTCGCCATGACGGTCAAACACGCGGAGCACGCTTTCAATGTAAGGGATCAGCTGGTCTGCCTCCAGGAACTCGAAGGCAGTTTTGGCGAGGTAAGGCTGGGCGCCGAGACCGCCGCCTACCAATACTTTGAAGCCGCGCACTTCCTTGCCGTCCACGATGCGGATCTTAGGGATCACGCCGAGGTCGTGCATGAAGGTGAGCGCTGTATCTTTTTCGCTGGAGGAAAAGGCCATTTTGAATTTACGGCCCATGTCCTGGCAGATGGGATTACGCAGGAAATAACGGAAGGTGGCATCAGCATAAGGCGTGATGTCGAACGGTTCTTCCGGGTCTACGCCTGCTTTATCGGATGCGGTCACGTTGCGCACGGTGTTGCCGCAGGCTTCGCGGAGGGTGATATCGTCCAGTTCCAGTTTGGCCCACAGCTCAGGCGTCCTGTCCAGAGACACGAAGTGTATCTGGATGTCCTGCCGGGTAGTGAGGTGGAGGTTACCGGTGGAATATTCGTCTGAAATATCGGCAATGCGCTTCCATTGCTGGAGGGTCATTTTACCGTAGGGCAGCTTGATGCGCACCATTTGCACACCTTGCTGGCGTTGACCGTACACGCCGCGCGCAAGGCGGAGGCTGCGGAATTTCTCGTCAGACATTTTGCCTTCGCGAAACAACCTGATCTTTTGTTCCAGTTCAATAATGTCCCTTTCTACGATCGGATTTTCCAGTTCGGTTCTGAAACTTTGCATGATAAATTGAATTGCTCGTTATTTAATTGGTGTTCATAACACTTCCGGCACAGGCCTATAAAAACACAGCCTCCGTTTTGCATGTCGGAGGCTGTTCGTTGTATGATTCTGAATTCAGATAATTCATATGTAGCGTCCTCCTCAGTCGGTTGAGACTGACCAACAGCACATGCGCATGTTCATTCTTCTTACTGATGTCGTATTGCCCATATTCCTATAGAATTTGTAGAGTAATACAAAGGTATAGGTCCGGCATGTAAACTCAAAACTTTTTTTTATAAAAAACGGGGATGAATTTTAGAAAATTTCTAACGGGCGGGGCCCGGCGGGGGAAATCCTGCCCGGCTGCCGTTGCGTCGCACTCTTCAGCGGCGGGAGCGCGGAACCGGGCGGGATTCCTCCCCTGCGTCAGCTGGTGCTGGCTGCCGGCGCTTTTCCACCCCGGCGTTCGGGCTGCTGTAGATCTTTTTGCTGCTCCCCAGCTCAGGGAGCTTCGCCCGGCAAAGCGCATCAGCGGGCCATTTCCAGGTACGGCTACACCTTTCCCCGCCTATCCGTACCTTTGCGGCGCAAAAAGTACGATATGATCAACACGGTGATTTTTGATATGGATGGCCTGCTGGTGGATTCTGAGCCCCTTTGGGGCATTGCCATGCGGGAAGTATTCTCCACAGTAGGCGTTTCCCTTTCCCCTGAACTAACCCACCTCACTACCGGGCTGAGAACCAAGGAAGTAGTCAGCTATTGGCACAACCATTTCAACTGGAACAGCAAAAGCCCCGAACAGGTCACCATTGAGATCATAGACAGTGTGACGGACAAGATCCTGCACAACGGCCAGGGCATGGAAGGCCTTCATTACATCCTGGATTTCTTCCATAGCCGCAACTTCAAGATCGGCCTGGCCTCCTCCTCTCCTATGCGCCTCATCCAGTCTGTACTCAACCACCTGGATATCGGTTCCGCCTTCAATGCCGTTGTTTCCGCCGAATATGAACCTTACGGCAAACCCCATCCCGCCGTATACCTGGCCTGCGCCGGCGAGCTCGGCGCCGATCCCCTGGACTGCCTTGCTTTCGAGGATTCCGTTACCGGCATGATCGCCGCCAAGGCCGCCCGCATGAAAGTAGTCGTAGTGCCCGAAGCCCACAAAAGGACCGAACCAAAGTTCGTGCTGGCAGACATGAAGTTGGATTCCCTCCTCCAATTCGGCGAAGAGCAGCTGGAATTGCTGCGCAGGTAAAAAAAACGGCAGGAACTCCCGCTCCTGCCGCTTGTCTATCAATAGTTAACATGGCTGTTTACTTGTCCCACCAAACCTTGGTATCCAGCCTGTCGTTGCCTTGTGCGGCTACCGCGGCCTGGTAATTCTCCCGGTTCACCGTCTGCTCTTTTTGCGGGTAATAGATCCTGTCAGGGATCGCAGTGCCCACCAGCGGGATGAATTGCCTGTTCCTTGCTTCTCCCGGCGCAGCGGGCCATACCACATCGCCGGCCTTCACGAGGAAGCGGGGATAACCCGTCCTGCGGATATCGGCCCATGCCTCGTTGCCCTGCATGTACAGCGCAAGGTATTTCTGCGACAGCACGGTTTCCTGCGTGGCAGGCGGCAGCAGCGCCAGGTAGGCTGTAGTGGCCACCGGGTCCGCCCCCCATTTTTCCAGGGAAGCCCGCACGCCTTTCACATAATCCGCCTGGTTCCAGTTGCGGTATTCAGACAACAGGAAATTCACTTCCGCATATTCGAGCAGCACTTCTGCGTAATCCGCAGCATTCACCGCGGTGCCCGGCAGGCTGATGTCTTCGGCCTTCAGGATGGAAGCCACAGTTGCGTTAAGGCCGTAAGGCTGGCCTACGTATTCATTGTTTTTGTTCACGCGGGCATAGATCTTCAAACGCGGGTCAGGCGCTGTGAAAGGCCCTGTCTGCCCCTTCAGCACGTTGATCAGCAGGTGCGACACGGAAAAATCGCGGCGGTTCTCTGTCACGGTAATGCGGTACAGCGGTGCTTCGTTGGGCGCTTTGGCTTCGTATTTCAGCACGGCGTTTTCCGCGTTGCTCTGTATAAGCCCGCCCGCAATCGCTTCCTGGATATGCGTTTCAGCCAGCTGCGGCAGCTTGGCGCGCACGCGGATGGCTGCACGCAGGCGCAGTGAGTTGGCAAAACGTTTCCAGAGATCGGCCCGGCCTTTATAAATGCCGTCGTAATTGCCGAAAGTATTGGCGTTCACGTCCAGCTGGGCGGCCGCTTCTTTCAGTTCCTTCAGGATGTCTGTATAGATCTTTTCCTGCGAAGCATATTTCGGTTTCACGATGGCCGGGTTCAGCTTCAGCGCCTGGAAGTCAGGATCGCTGCTGCCATAGGAGCTGTAAGGCACATCGCCGAAAGCGTCTGTAAGGGAAATGAACGCGTACGATTTCAGGATGCGCGCAATCGCGATCTGGTTGGCGTTCGGCCCTACGTTTACGGACACCTTCACCTGCGTGAGCGGGTCGGAATTGAGGCGGATGATCTCTTCCAGGTTGTTCAGCGCTTTGTAAGCATTGTCCCAGTAAGCGTCTGAATTAGCCCTGGGCAGGTCGTACCGGCTTTCATTGGTGTACTGGTTCTGCGAAAAATACTGGGCAAACAGCATGCTGCCGCGGAAGTTGCCCGCAGAGCCGCGGATATTATCCAGCAGCTGCTTCTGTGCCTGGGAAAGAATGGTAGTGGTAGGCACATCGGAAGGCCGGTTAGGGTCCTTGTTGATGTCCTCGAACTTGTCGTCGCTGCAGGCGGCCAGGAACAATACGGCTCCTAACGCCAACGTATATATTTTAGAAAGTTGTTGTTTCATGATAGATCAGTTAAAATTTCACCTGTACGTTGAACCCGAATGTTGCAGGTATCGGCAGGTTCCCCCCTTCGATGCCCTGGATGTTGCCGCCGCTGTTGGTCAGCTCCGGATCAATGTAATCGTTCACGGTATAAATGTTCCAGAGGTTCCTCCCGTATGCGGATACGCGTACCTGGCGCACGATGCTGCTTTTGGAGAAAGGAATGGTATAACCGGCGGTCAGCTCGCGGAGCTTCACGTAAGTGCCGTCGAATATGCTCTGCGTGGTAGGCCCGTTGGAGAAGCCCAATGCCCAGTCCATCGCGGAAATGCGGGTGCTGTTCGCTTTCGTGTTAGACACGGTGTAACTGCCGTCAGGATTGAAGGTCACCGCGCCGTTCACGCCGTCCAGCACAAGCCCGTTTTCACGGATGCTGTTCTCTGCGGTCGGTTTCAGCACGCCGGTTTGCATGCCCACTTTGTAGGTCTGTGAAAACACTTTCCCGCCAACACGCCCGTCTACGAGGATTCCTGCATCCCAACGTTTGTAGGTGAACCGCTGCCCGATGCCGAATTGCCATTTGGGAAGGATGCTTCCCAGCGGCACCATCTGCTCCGTGCGCAGGTATGCGCCGTTGGCGCCGATCACTTTATTGCCTTCGTTGTCGTACACGAAGTCATATCCCAGGAACTGGCCGTAGGACTCGCCTTCGCGGGCCACGAGCGTAATGAGCGTACCGGTAGGATCGTTGATGGGATAGCTGGAGGCGTCGTCTGTAAGTTTTTTCACTTCGTTGCGGTTCGTGCTCCAGTTGAGGTTCACATCCCAGTTGAAATCTTTATTGGTGATGGGCACCACGTTCAGGCTTATTTCCACGCCTTTGTTGTTGATCTTGCCGGCGTTGATGAACCTGGATTCATAACCGAAAGCGGTGGAAACGGGAATGTTGATGATCTGGTTGCGGCTGTCGTTGGTATACACGGTTACATCCAGCCCAAGCCTGTTGCGGAATGCTTTAAAGCTCACGCCCGCCTCAAAGGAGGAAGTGATCTCCGGCTTCAGGTTCTCATTCGGGAAAACGTTGGGAAGTTTGTATCCCGCGTTGCCGTTGAACGCCTGCGTGGCTTCGTAGGCCTTCAGCAGCTGGTAAGGATCGGTGTCGTTACCCACCTGCGCCCAGCTGAGGCGGAGCTTCAGGAGGTTGATCCAGTCAGAGGATTTCAGTTCGCCCAGCTCGCTGATCACGAAAGAAGTAGATACGGAAGGATAAGCAAATGAGTTCTTATCCAGCGGCAGCGTGCTGCTCCAGTCGTTGCGCAGCGTTCCGTCCAGGAAGAGGAAGCTCTTGTATCCCAGCGATACGCTTCCGAAGAGGGAATAAATGCTCTTGTGGAATGAGTTGGATTCATTCAGCACGCTGTTCGCATTCTTCAGGTTGTAATAGTTCGGGATGATGAGCCCGCCCTGCGTGGCTGCATTGCTGATGCGGCGTTTCTGGTTCATGATGTTGCCGCCTGCGAATGCGGAAAGCGAAAGATCATTCCAGCGTTTTTTCGCGTTGGCGATGAACTCGTAGTTGAATTCGCTGAAGTTATTGCCGTATTCGATATAGTTGCTCTGGCTGCGGGAAAACACCGCGATCCTGTCCTGGCTTTGGTAATCGTAAACGTCTGCATTCACTTTGGAACTCAGCTGCAGCCAGCTGTTCACGTCGTAAGAGAGGCCGATGTTGCCGTAAAAGCGGTCGCGGTCTTCTTCGAGGTAGCTTTCGTAGGCAGACCAGAAGGGATTGTCGATGTATTTGGTGGCGCGGCCTGCGGCGGTGTTTTCATAGCTGTTGCGGTTCCAGGCGCGGGGCGTGCCGTCAGGACGTTTGTACTCGCGCAGTTTATCGTAGTCTACCTGCACCTGTCCCCACTGGTATGCTTCCAGCATAATGTTGCGGTTGCTGGCGCCGGTCCAGGGTCTGCCGGTGCTTTGGTTCTTCACGTAATTGACGTTCGCGGTGGCGAGGAATTTCCCGAAGCGGGAAGAACCGGAAAGGTTCACGGTATTCCTGTGCAGGCTGGAGTTCGGGATGGTGCCGCGCACGGCGCGGTTGGTATAGGAGAGCCTGAAGGTCTGGTTCTCGTTGCCGCCGCTGATGGAGATGTTGTTGCTGGAGGCGAGGCCTGTGCGGAAGAAGTCTTCCACGTCAGATTTGGGGTAAGACCAGGGCTGCAGTTTCAGGTAGTCGTCCGCATATTCGGGATCGAGGTTGTACCAGTGCAGTACGGGCGTGCCGTCCAGCTTGGGCCCCCAGCTTTCGTCCATGCCATAATCCACGATGTTGTAAGTGGTGCCGTTGATGGTAGCGGTCTGGAAAGTATTGCTTTTACCGCCGCCATACAGGTGCTGGCGTTCGGGCAGGCGGGTGAGGCGTTCAAATTCAAGGCCTGAATTGAGCGTTACATCGAAGCCTTTGCCGGCGCGGCCTTTTTTGGTGGTGATCACGAACACGCCGTTGGCCGCGCGGGTGCCGTATAATGCAGCAGCGGCGGGACCTTTCAGCACGTTGATGCTTTCGATATCGTCAGGGTTCAGGTCCTGGATCATATTGCCCACGTCTTTACCCGCGGAAGAGTTGATCGTGCTTTTGGTGTTCATGTCCGTGTTGTCGATGGTAATACCGTCCACCACGAACAGCGGCTGATTGTTGCCGGAAATGGAGTTGATGCCGCGGAGCAGCACCCTGTTGGAGCCGCCCATGTTGCCGCCGGAGGAGATCACCTGGAGGCCGGCCACTTTGCCTGAAAGCGAGGCCAGTGCATTAGTGGGGCGGGTTTGCAGTTCCGCGCTCTTCACTTCCTGCACGGCATAACCGAGCGCTTTGGTGGCGCGGGAAATGCCGAGTGCGGTCACCACTACTTCCTGCAGTTGTCTATCGCTGGTTTTGAGCGTTACGTTGTAGGAAGAGAGGCCGCTGAGCGGTTGTGTGAATGTTTCCATCCCGATGAGGGAGAAAGTGAGCTCGGTCGCGGACTCCGGGACGTCGAGGCTGTAGCTGCCATCGCCGGCGGTGATGGTGCCGGTGGCAGTGCCTTTGATGAAAACGGTTACGCCGGGTAGCGGCTGTCCGTCTGCGGTAGAAACTTTACCGGTGATCTTCCTGCTTTGTGCGTAGATAGTCAGGTGTGCCATAAGCAAAAGCAGGGTAAGCTTGAAGAAGTGTCGCATGGTAATTACCCTATTATATTTATAGACTAAATAGGTTGCGAAGGTATAGGAAGTGTTAAAACTATCCTAATAAATTTTCGCTATAGCAGCATAAGCAGGCTGGGAAGCTTATGAATAAAGGGTTCCAGGAGATGCATAGTTGCAGGCGCAACTACTTTCGAAAACGTTTTCGTTATATCATTGCGGGAAGTAACAGCAAAAAAAATCCCCCGGCTCACACCGGGGGACCTTTTATTTTTAAAACAAATCCGTCAATTATTCACCTTTCTTTTCTTCACCACCTTCGGATTGTTTCAGTTTTTCTCTCAGTTCGGCCAGCGCGCCCAGGTCGCCCAGGGTGGCTTTTTCTACCTTAGACTGGATGTTTTTCACCGTTTTGCGGGTCTTTTCAGCTTCAGCGCGTTGTTCTTTCTTCACAGCATCTTTCTCGTCTGCTTTCGCTTGTTCCCAAACTTTGGTGTGAGATACCAGGATGCGTTTTTCGTTGCGGTCGAATTCAATGATCTGGAATTCTTTCACATCTTCAACAGCGATCGGTTTCTCGTCTTCAGTGCGCAGGTGACGGGCGGGAGCGTAAGCTTCCAGGCCGTATTGCAGCTGCACGGTAGCGCCTTTGTCGTCTTTCTTCACTACGGTACCTTCATGGATAGAACCAATCGGGAAGATAGTTTCGAAAGTGTTCCAGGGATCTTCTTCGATCTGTTTGTGGCCGAGGCTCAGTTTGCGGTTGTCTTTATCAATGCCCAGGATCACAACTTCGATCTCGTTGCCCACTTTCGTGTATTCGCTCGGGTGATTGAAGCGTTTGATCCAGCTCAGGTCGGAGATGTGGATCATGCCGCCGATGCCGGTTTCCAGCTCAACGAATACGCCATAAGGAGTGATGTTTTTCACGATGCCTTTGTGACGGCTGTCCAGCGGGAATTTGGTTTCGATGGTAGACCAGGGATCTTCGGTGAGTTGTTTGATAGACAGGCTCATTTTACGCTCGTCTTTGCTCAGGGTAACTACCACTGCTTCGTACTCTTCGCCCAGTTTGAAGAACTCTTTGGCGTTGATCGGGGTGGAAGCCCATGAGATCTCGGATACGTGCACCAGGCCTTCTACGCCAGGCAGGATTTCCAGGAATGCACCGTAATCTTCGATATTTACAACTTTCCCTTTTACTTTGGCGCCTTCGGTGATGGTTGCAGGCAGGGTATCCCACGGATGCGGGGTCAGCTGCTTGTAACCTAAGCTGATACGTTTCTTCTCGTCGTCGAAGTCCAGTACCACCACGTTGATCTTCTGATCCATCTGGAGTACTTCGCTCGGATGGGAGATACGGCCCCAGCTGATATCGGTGATATACAGCAAGCCGTCCAGGCCACCCAGGTCGATGAACGCACCGAAGTCTGTAATGTTTTTGATAGTACCTTCCAATACCTGGCCTTTTTCCAGTTTGGAAATAATGTCCACACGCTGCTGCTCGATATCGCTTTCGATGAGCGCTTTGTGGGAAACCACTGCGTTGCGGATAGCCTCGTTCACCTTCACTACCTTGAACTCCATGGTTTTGCCTACAAACTGGTCGTAGTCAGTAACCGGCTTAACGTCGATCTGGGAACCCGGCAGGAACGTTTCCATACCGTACACGTCCACGATCAGGCCGCCTTTGGTTTTGCTGGTAACAGTACCGGTAACCACTTCGCCGGTTTTGTACACTTCCACGATACGTTCCCATGCACGCTGCATACGAGCCTGTTTGCGGCTCAGGTGCAGGTTGCCGTCGCGGTCTTCTTTTTCAACCACGAGCACTTCCACCTCGTCGCCGATCTTCAGCTGGGGAAGGTCGCGGAATTCGTTGAGGGAGATCAGGCCATCGGATTTGAAGCCGATGTTCAGCACCACGTCGGTTTTGGTGAGACCTACTACAGTACCGGTAAGCAGACCGTTCTCTTCGATCACTTTGAAAGTACTTTCGTAAGTTGCGTCGTACTTTTCTTTCTCCGCTTTGGAGTAAGAAGATACGTTACGTTTGTCCACGCTCCAGTCGAAATCGTCGTGAGCGGTGGCAACAGGAGCATTTGTTGTCGCTGTTTCCACGGTAGCAGCTTCTGCTACGGGAGCCTGTTGTTCAGCGTTTTGTTCGTTAATAATGTTGTTTTCTTCCAATGTAAAATGATTTAAGGGGGCAAAGATACGGAGATAATCCCTTCCGGGCAACTTTATTTAAGCCCGGATACAGTTGTAAACGAACAGATTACATATTTTTTTGATGGCCATACGCTTACGCCGCGCGCCGGTCATTTCTCGCTGAAATGCAGGCGGGCAACCAATTTTTCTTTAATTTTCCGGTATGAACGGAACTTCCCTTACATCGGACTTCAAACACTGGGTAAAACAAGGCAACTCGGTTACTATCCTCATCGTTATTAACATTGTTATTTTCCTGATATTCGCTCTTTCGGACTTCGTTTCCGCCGCCGGATCCTCCGCTATAGGCGCTTTCCTGTACGACAACCTTTCCCTCCATACCCTCCCTTCTATCCTTATCAGGAAACCATGGGGAATGATAACCACAGCATTTACACATACATACATCTGGCATATATTGGGCAATATGCTCATCTTTTTCTTCTTCGGCAACCTCTTCCGGTCCGAATTGGGGAATAAACGCGTGGTGCCCCTCTACCTGCTCAGCGGACTCTTATGCTCCTTTGTGCTCGTGCTTTTTTACAACCTGTTGCCCGGCCTGCGCGGCACCGACACCACCGGCATAGGCGCTTCGGGCGCTGTGATGTGCTTCCTTGTAGCTGCCGCTACCCTGATGCCCAACCTGGAGATCGCCATTTTCTTCATCATCAATGTGCGGATCAAATGGGTGGCAGCTGCGATAGTACTGATAGACCTGGTATCGCTCCCGCACAACAACAACTTCGGCGGCCATATTGCCCACCTGGCCGGCGCTGCCTTCGGGTACCTCTACGTCCGCCAGCTGCAGCAGGGGCGCGACCTCGTGGCGCCCATCTCCCGCTTCTTTGACTGGGCAGGGGGCCTTTTCACCGAAAAAGAACCCGCCGCCCGCAAATTCAAACCGAAAAAATCCCCCCTCCGCGTAGTGCGCAACAACGAGCCCAGCCACGCTTCCCGCCTGGATCAGTTGCTGGATAAGATCAATGAAAAAGGATATAACAGCCTTACCAGTGAGGAAAAGTCCTGGCTGCGCAAATACAGCGACGAGAAATAAATCCTGCAAATCTCCTGGGAAACAAGCACCTGCCCGTTTATTAAAAAGCTAAGCCCCGGAGAACCGGGGCCTGATCAGATAGTTTATCAGTAAACGTAAAATCCAATTTTCGTGGCAGACCTTCAGGATCTGCAACAGGCGGCGTTTTCACGGCCAGCCTGGTTTGAATGATGATGTATGAGCCGGGAAGATAATGCGGCAATCACATAAAGCGTATGGTATATGCAAAACAAAAGACGGCATGCGGATAATGGATTCCGGGCCGGTTCACTGTTTTGTCTGCCTACGGTCATGCACTCTCTATTCCCTCTCTGCGATATTTCCCTGGTAGGAGATCGGTTGTTTGTTCCTCGGCGTAAGGTGAAGGGTGGCGGAACCGTCTTTCAGCACATTCAGCACGATCAAACTCACATTGGTCGAGTTATGCAGCGGGATGGTCACGTCCCACCCGCCTCTTTTCCTTTCCTTTACCGTATAATCGATATTACCTGCTTTGAAATTGAAACCCACCTGGCTATAGTCTGTCACTGCGGTATGGCTGCGCCCGACATAAGGCAGGTTTAGCTGCACGCTGTCTGTTTTTATGCGGAAAGTATAATTCTCCCCCGCCATGGGCACCGAGGTACCGCCGGGAGCCATCACCGATTGAACGAAGAAAATAAACTGCCTGCCGTCTATCAACTGCTTCACTGCCCGGGCAATGAGGGAATCCCTGAAATATTTGGGACTTTGAGCCCGGGTAACGGATACTGCAAAGAGCAGGCACAAGCCTGTCAGCAAGATTTTGGATGATGTCTTCACACATAGGTTTTTAAGACAAATACAAGATAAGTATAAAATGCGGGAATATGAAAAAAGGATTTTGGCGCAATGGATACATGGCGCTATTGCGCGATGGATATTTATATCTTTGGCACCAAAGCGCTAATTTTGCAATAAACCCGGCTGCCGGGGCAGCCTTTGAAGCATGAAAACATTCAACGTACCCATCATATACCGCAGCCCGCTGATCTCCGCCATCAAGCAGAAAAGGAAACAGCAGGACCGCATGAAGAAAGACTTCAGCCCTACCCTCCTGGATTTCGGCCCCCTCCGCATCCTGCTCGCCCGGCATTTCGGGTTCTGCTACGGCGTGGAAAATGCGATCGAGATCGCCTTCAGGACCGTGGAGGAAAACGAGGGCAGGCGCATTTTCCTGCTCAGCGAAATGATCCACAACCCGCAGGTGAATGCAGACCTGCTTTCGCGCGGGGTGCGTTTCCTGATGGATACCTCCGGCAAACAGCTCATTCCCTGGGAAGACCTGCGGCCTGATGACATCGTGATCATCCCCGCCTTTGGCACTACCCTCGAGATAGAATCCAGGCTGCAATCGATGGGCATTACTCCTTTGCAGTACAATACCACCTGCCCCTTCGTGGAAAGGGTGTGGAACAAGGCCGAGCAGATCGGCGCGAAAGAATATACCGTGATCGTGCACGGCAAGCCGAAGCATGAGGAAACCCGGGCCACCTTTTCCCATAGCCGCTCCCATACGCCCACGGTGGTGGTGAAGGATATGGAGCAGACCCACCGCCTGGCCGCCTATATCCGGGGCGAAGCGCCGGCGGAAGGTTTTTATGAAGAATTCAAAGGCCAGTATTCCGAAGGTTTCGATGTGAACAAGCACCTGGAGCGTGTGGGCGTGGTGAACCAGACCACCATGCTGGCGTCTGAAACCCAGGCCATTGCGGATTATGTGAAGCAGGCCATCCAGGAAAAATATGCGCTGGCCGAAGACCGCATCTCCGAAAGGTTTGCCGATACCCGCGATACACTCTGCTATGCCACCAACGACAACCAGACGGCCGTGACCGGCATGCTGGAATCCGCGGCAGACCTTGCCATCGTGGTAGGCGGGTACAACAGTTCCAATACCTCCCACCTGGTGGAACTGTGTGAAGAAAAACTCCCCACTTACTTTATATCATCCGGGGAAAAGCTTATTTCACGGAACGAGCTGTTTCACTACGACTTCCATCACAGCCAGGAACTGCACAGCCTGAGCTTCCTGCCAGAAAAAGAACCGGTTACCCTGCTGCTCACCAGTGGCGCCAGCTGCCCGGACGCAATCGTGGAAGCGGTGATCCGGAAGCTCCTTTCATTTTACGGCCTGGAAGAAAAAGTGGAGGAAGCGGCGGCATCCTTCGCTGACTAACCGATCGTTTTTACAGGCTACCGATGAAACAGAAATCGGTTGCAAGCCCCCAGGGCCGTCATTGCGAGAAGCAGCGGAGCTAAAGCGGGTGGGGCGACGAAGCAATCTTATTCATTAAATGACGGCACTCCAATACCAAGGAGGAGATTGCTTCGTCGCGGCTCCTGCACAAAAGCCTCCGCGGCTCCTGGCAATGACGTCTCAACCGCCGGATAACCGGCGGATTTTTCTTTTTAACTGGCGGAAAAAAGGTTGATGAAGCAGCGGCGCCCGCCGGATGACCCGGCCCGCAAATTCTTTTTTGATCCCCTGGCTATTCAGACAAGCGGCGGTGTTACCACCGGCCGTCGTATGCCCTAAAACCCGCCACAGGACTGATAAAAACAAAAAAGACACCAGAAGGTGCCTTTTTCCTTTGGGGCTAATCAAACGCTAGTAATGCAGAGAAAATTCTTATTCTTTAACAAACAATCGACTTTCTTTTTGTGTGATACAAAAGTAATACGCCCCAAAGGAGGTTGCAACCGGAATTTAATATCTGGTATCGTATAGGCGATAACTGGCAAGATCGGGCATAAAATCGGATGCGCCTTTACAGCATTCAGAAATGCATCGCCTTTTTCAGGAATTCCGCTTTACGCCGGCGTGACACTTCCACCTGCGTGCCGTCACTCATCAGCGCGAAGCCGCCCTCGCCCTGCAGGTACGATTCCATTTGTTGCAGGTTGATCAGGTGGGAATTATGCACACGGAAAAAATCCACATCCGTCAGCAGCTCCTCGAACTCCTTTAAAGGTTTGGATACCAGCAGCTGCTTCTTGTCTGTAAAAAATATCTTCGTGTAATTGCCCGTGCTTTCGCAGCGTACAATATTTTGCACAGGCATGAACACCAGGCCGTTGATAGTTGGCAGCGCGATCTTTTTGTTCGTCTGCTGCAAAGTTTTCATGTTCTGCAAAAACACTTCCAGCGGCGCGATAGAGGAATTATTCTGCTTTTGCATGCGCCTTTCATAATATTTGCGCAGCGCTTCCTGCAGCTCCTGCACGCTGAAAGGTTTGAGCAAATAGTCCAGCGCGTTGAATTTGATGGCTTTCAACGCATATTGTTCGTACGCGGTCGTGAATATCACGTCGAACGTCACCTTGTCGAACAGTTTCAGTAACTCGAAGCCATTCTGGTGCGGCATTTCCACGTCAAGGAACACCAGGTCCGGCTGCAGCTCGTCTATCAGCTGCCTGGCTTCTCTTACGCTGTTTACCCCGGCCAATACGGTCACCTCCGGGCATTTCTTTTGCAGCATCGCCTGCAACGCATCAATACAGTGCTGCTCATCGTCAACGATAATAGCTTTGATCTCGCTCATGTGTGATGGTATTTATTTTTCTCTGCAACCTTGATTTTAAAAAAGGAATTCGGCCGGCAGCACGATCTTCACCTGTGTGCCGGCAGCCTGCCCCCCATGATCCTGCAGGTCCAGGATCTCTACGTTCGCATCTTTGGTATTATTGATCTTGCGGATCAGGGCAATGCGCCCTTCCGTTACTTTCATGCCCATGGAATTATGCATGCGGTCTTTCTTCTCCTTGATCTCCATCGCCATCTTGCGGCCAATGCCATTGTCTGTCACCACCACTTCCAGCACCTTTCCCCGCAGCGACACAGCTATTTCCAGCCGGCCCTTTTCCTGCCGGTGCACCAGCCCGTGCCAGATGGCATTCTCCACGTACGGCTGGATGATCATCGGCGGGATGAGCACTTCCTCTTCGTTGATATTTTCTCCCACGCTGATGTGATAATCAAACATATTGTTGCAGCGCAGGGCCTCCAGGTCCAGGTAAAGGCGGAGGGAATCGAGCTCTTTATTGAGGGGGATGAAGGTATGCTGGCTGTTGTCCAGTATCATGCGCATGAGCTTGGAGAACTTGGTGAGGTAGTCGCTGGCCTCTTCCTGGTTGTTGCTCCAGATGTAGCGGTGAATGGAACTGAGGGAGTTGAAGATGAAGTGCGGGTTCATCTGCGAACGCAGCGAACGCAGCTCCAGCTGCAATGTTTGCCGGTTGGCCTGCAGGTTGCGGTGGCGGATGTAGAAGAAGCCGCCCACGATCAGCATAAACAGGAAACCCGCCAAAGCTATGGCCAGAGCCAGGTTGCGGCGGATGCGCAGCTGGTTCAGGTCCTGCGCCTGCTGCAATTCTTTGATCTGGTTATCTTTCCGGTACACTTCGTGCATGGCCTTCATCTGTGCAAACTCAATGCTGGAGCGCTCTTCCAGGATGCTGTCCTTATACTGGAGGGAAAGATTGGTATTGTCCAGCGATTGCTCATAATCCCCTTCTCTTTTGTAATTATCCGCCATGGCCTTGTAACCGTCCATCAGCACGCTTTTGAAGCCCCATTTATGCCCGAGGTCCAGCGCCTGCTGGATATAATGCCGCGCATTTTCATGTTTGCCTTCTTCGTTCAGCAGGCGGCCGATGCTGAGGTAGCTCTCGGCCACATGTATCTTGTCATCCACCCGGTCGTTCACTTCCAGCGCTTTTTGCAGGTAGTCCATGGCGAGGGGATAGTTTTTCTTTTTCTGGTAGGCCGTGCCCAGGCAGGTGTAGCAGATGGACATGCCGGTGGAATTGCCCAGCCGCTGGTTCACGGCGAGGGACCGTTCGTAATAATCAATGGCGAGGTCCAGCTTGCCGAGGTTTTCGTAAGCGTAGCCCAGGTTGCCTAGATTAATGGCCACGCCAAGGTCGTTGTCACTCTCCTGCTCCAGGCGCAGGCTGCGGGTGAATTCACGGATGGCGTCCTGGTATTTGCCGTCGCTGAGGTTGATGTTGCCGATGGAATTGGTGGCGATGGTGATGTTGCGCACGTCGTTGATCTTCTCAGACAGCTTCAGGGCGCGGAAGTGAAAGTCGAAAGCTTTTTCGAGCATGTCCCTGCGGCGGTAATCTACGCCTATGTTGTTGAGCGACACGGCGATAAGACGGTCTATGCGGCTGTCTTCCGCGGCTTTCAGCGCTTTTTCGTGGTATTCGGTGGCGAGGATGTACTGGCTTTTGTTGCGTTTGGACGTGCCCATTTCGTTATACGCGTCCGCAAGGCCTTTATTGTATTTTATACGCGAAGAAAGGGCGATGGCTTCCTGGAGGAAGGGATTTTCCTCGTTCTTCCGGTCGAAATACCGGTAAAAGCTTTTGGATTTGGCCATCAGGGTGCTCACCTTGAGGGTATCGTCCGCCATTTTTCTGACGGAATCGAGGCTGCGGTATACCAATATGGAATCCTGCGCGGAGGAGCTTCCGCGGATGAGGAATATCAGGCATACCAGGAAAATGAGCCCTCTTTTAGACATGGTATCAGGTGCAACAGCCTTCACAAGGTAAAATTTAATTGCGACATGTGCGCCGGTTCTATACGGTTTAAAAAAGCGAAGGGGCGAAAGAATTCGCCCCTTTCCTATTAACCGAATACACCTACTGAAAATATGAAACAGGGCGTCTTGGCCCATATTCCACATTACGTTTACAACAACCCGGGCGCCAGTGCCCAGGGGATGTCTGATTTATATCACAGTTCGTTTATAGACGGTTAATAGCATGGTCTTTTATTGCGTGATACAATCCGGATATGGCTTCAAAAGCCTTTGGACTAACACAGGAACCAACGTGTTGCGTCGGGAAAGTTACCGGGTCGGCAATGCGCAATCCGGCAGCTCTTGTCAAAAACGCTGTGTTTTTGACGGCAACAAAGTTCAGGTTCTTTTCCAGGTTACAGGTTTCGTTCTGGTCCAATAGTATCAGCGGCATGTATCTACTACTATCCATTGTATCATGGAATGCAGGGCAAAGACCATTAAATAGCAGGAATTTCTGAGGATGAGGTTATTATTACTAGAAAAGCTAACACACAGGGAGGCGGGCTCCCTTAGCCATTCAAAGATAATAACGTTTTTTGATATACAAAAAAAATTCAAGAAGAATGTGCCATAATCGCGTCTTCCACCCACTGCAGCACCAGGTCCAGCTGTTCCGGCATGGTCAGCTGGCTGTTGTCCAGGATGATGGCGTCCTCTGCTTTGCGCAGGGGGCTCACCTCGCGGTTGGAATCGATATAGTCCCTCAGTTCGAGGTTCTCTTTCACTTCATGCAGCGTGATGTTCGGGTTCTTCGCATACAGCTCCTTGAACCTGCGTTCCACGCGGATGGCGGGGTCCGCCGTCATGAATATTTTCAGCTCGGCATGCGGGAACACGACGGTGCCAATGTCGCGCCCGTCCATTACGATCCCCTTATCCTTCCCCATTTTTTGCTGCTGCGCCACGGCAAACTCCCGCACTTCGCGGACGGCGGCCACTTCGCTCACCTTTTCCGCTACCAGCATTTCACGGATCATGGGCTCTACGTTCTCGTCGTTGAGATACATATCGCTCTGGCCGGAGATCTGGTTGTGGATGAATTCGAGGTGAATGCTTTGCAGGGCCTGCTTTACGGTTTCCGCATCATTCCAGTTAATGCTATGCTGAATAAAATAAAGGGTGATAGCGCGGTACATCGCCCCGCTGTCTATATACAGGTAGTTCAGCCGCCTGGCCAGCTGTTTGGCCAGGGTGCTCTTCCCGCAGGAGGAATATCCGTCTATCGTAATGATTATTTTCTTCAAGCCCTGGTTTTTTTTGGATGTGCATTGCATTTGGCTGGGTCGCCTCTGCAAAGTTGCCTTAAATCCCGGAAAAATCAAAGAGAAATTGCCTATCTGTCTATCACCACTACTTTATGGGTGCGCATCAGGCGGTTGGTGCCTTTTTCGTAGAATACGAGGAGGTATGTGCCTTTCGCCAGCGCATCAATGCGCAGGTCGCGCGCTCCTTCGATGGTGAACTGCTCTATGAGCTGGCCCAGGCTGTTCACGAGGTGCATGGTGATAGCGGTCTGCTCCCCGCGGACCCGTACGGTAAACTGGCCGCGGTTGGGGTTCGGGAATACTTCTATCCGCAGGAACGGCGGCACGGCTTTGATATCCGAATAGCTCACGCGCCCGTTGCTGCGGGCCACCGCTTTGATGCGGTAATAGCTCCAGCCGTCGTAATTATTCGGGTCCACGTAGCGGTAATCCAGGCGGGTGTTGATATTGCCGTTCGGCGCCATGGTGCCTATCTGTCCTACTTTCACGAAACCGGTATCGGTATCCAGGCGGCGCTCTATCTCAAAATAGGCATTGTTCAGCTCGCGCGAAACGGACCATTCCAGCTGTGCGAAGTTTTCGTTCAGGCGCCAGGCGTTAAAGTAAATAAAAACAGCAGGCGCATACGGCCCGTACAGGATAGAGGCCTTCGTGAAATATTCGTTGTTGCGGATACCGTCGCGGAAGCGGCGGACGTGCATGGTGGCATTTCTTAGTGTAGCCGTTGTAGTTAGATTGCCCGCTGTCGGGAAGGTTTCAGGTTCCATGTAATCCCAGGCGTTGTTCACAAAACGGGTCACATAGCTGGAAGCGCGGTGGGAAGAATAGTCCCGCCCTTCATCCGCATCCATGTGCTGCAGGGTAAGATTGGCCTCGGCGGCGTCTGTTCTGCCGCGGGCCATGTTCCAGGTTTTGTTGGTGAAGTCCAGCTTGTTGACCAGGCCGGAGATGGCGAACTGGTACACACTGTCGAACACCCTGGCCCTGAAATCATCTGCCGCGCCTACATATTCAACCGCCGCGGGCGCGTAGGTGGCGGGTGAGGTGCCGATCGGGAATACCACGCGGCCCGCGGCTGCGTTCACCTGTTCGCGGTATACAAACCCGCCGGCAATGCTGGAGCCGGTGATGATAAAGGATTGTTCGCTGTAACCCGTGATGGTGCCGGGATTGCCGTTGCCTACCACCAGGTTCCAGCCGTTGAGGAACAGGTGGCCGGTGGAAAAATTCAGGTTGTTGCGCACCTTCATGTCGCTCAGGTCCGAAAGCAGGATGCCCAGGCGGTTGTTCACCTCGAAGTTCGGGAAAGTGGCGCCCAGGCGGCTGCTTACGTTGTAGCCGCCGAAGAGTTGCTGTGCCCCGAGGTTGCCGTACAGAGGGTTGTTGCCCGAGAAGCGGAACAGTCCTCCCCTGCCGGAGAAGCCGTTGGCGCTTTCGTCAGGCAGGGTGGCGCCGGTGCCGTTGCTCCAGCTTTTGCCGAAGAAGTTGATCACTGCTGACTGGTTCGATCCGAAACCGCCGTCGTTCACTACATTACCGTATATAGACACTACTTCGCCGGAAGATACCTGGATGCGGGCGCCCGGGGCAATGTACACTCCCTGCTGCGCGCGCATCAGCAGCGGCAGGAGGAGTAGGGATAATAAGTGGATGACGTGTTTCAACTTCAACCCGGTTTTAATATTGTGATAAAATGATCCATTGATTCGCGCTCACAGCCTGCAGGGTAATCACGGAAATATTGTTCTCACCAAAGCCGGTACCGATCCGGTAAGTGGTATTTATTCCGTCAAAGTCGATCTGGTCGGAGCCTGTCACATCCAGGTCAATATCCCGGTTAGCGGTAAAAAGCTTTTTAAAGACCAGTACCCGGCCGATATTGGTGGAGGCATCCGGTAAAGTAACGGTGATTGTACCGGTACCGGTGAGGTTCGTGAACACTAATGTATAGTCCTCTGGTTTTACTACGTAGTCGTCAGTAACTATGGTCACGGCCATCGTAATGCCGGAATTTATTTTCATCAGGCCATTCCCGGTAATCGTCATCCGGTTCGCATCATTCGTGTAAAAGGAAATGCTTTTGTTGCCGGCGTGGTTGAACTGGATGGTATCGTTATTTTTCGAAGCTGCAAATTGCTCTGATGCAGGGATGCTCAGGAACTTGTACCAGGTGCTGGTAGCAACATCTGCTTTTTCCCCGCCGCGGAAGTAGGCATTATGATCGTTCAAATTGAACTGCCCGAAATACCGCGAGCCCACGGCCTGCATCATCATGCTGAACCATGCACCCTCGTTGGGGATCGGGTTCAGCGGCGCCCCCAGCACGTCCGTCTGTATAATCGCACTGCCATTATTGAGATAACTGTTGTAGTTGCGCACTACTTCCCCATCCCGCGCACCCGCCGTGGTAGCAATATACAGGGGCACGCCGCTGCGCTGTTTGCCGGACACCACCCAGTCTGTGCCATTGCTCACAAGGCGAACAGAATAACCCGGTGCAACATACCCCACAGGATTGGTCCCGGTAGCCTGTGATCTTACATTCGCTCCGGCGAAGAATACCGAATCGGCGCCGTAAGAAATTATTTCGATAGCCCGCCCCGCCTGGCCTGCGGCTGTTTGCAGGGTAAGGGTGGCCTGGGATGTATTGTTCATGATGATCACGCTGTTGGAATCGGCCATGGCAAAGTTGCCGGCGGCAGTGGCCACATTCGTGCCGGTAGAACCGTTCACATGCAGCAGTGTGGTGGGTGCAGCAGTGCCGATGCCGATCCTCCCATTGGCGGCAATACGTGCGGCTTCGGTGTTGTTGGTCTTGAATATTAAAGGCTGGGCGTTGGAAGAGCCCAAATAATTTATAGCGGGGTTAATGTTGTTGTTGCCGGTGAACGACCAGGTGGCGCCGGCGCCGGAAACTTCCTGCAGGGCTACCCATGCACTGGTAGAAGGACCTGTTTTTTTCCGGATGTAAATGCTGTTGTCTGTCTGGTTGTAGATCATCATGCCGGGAGCGGCGGTATCCAAAGGAGGTGCGGCAAGCGCAGTTGCGTTGATACGGGGAAGGAGGAAACCTTTTTTGGTGGAGCTTAGCTCCAGGATGGCGTCAGCACGGTAGTCTGACGTACCGCCGAATTTCATCTGGGCGGTGGCGGGGATAACGGCCAGGCCAAGGAAAAAGAGAAGTATGGCCGTCTTCCATATTTTGGTGTAGCAATAGGTCATGGGATAGTATTTGGATTATAAAGGAACGGTTATGGTTATACGCATAACCGTTCCTTTCAATCGAAATGATTATAAAGTGGCAGCAGACCTGCTGAGAACGGACCAGCTGGTGCCGTCAGAAAGGAAAGTCACGGAGAAGTGAGGCGCATCGATATTGATAGCGCTCTGGCCGTTGATCGTAGAGCCGCCTGCAGCGGAAATTGCTACGATGCTGTCTTCCTCAACCACAGAACCTCCCTGGGGAATTCTTTTTACGATATAGATCCTGCCTTTGTTGGTAGCAGCGGGAGTAGGCAATGTAACGCCAACAGTGCTGGTTCCAGCGCCTGCAACGAGTACGATGTAATCGTTGTCGGCAATAGCGCCGCCACCGCCGGGCAGTGTACGTACGTTCACAGATACAGAGCCGTTGATGGAAAGGCTGGCTGTCTGGCCCGCGCCGCCCACGCTCAGGTTGGTGCTGGCCACTACCTGGTTGGCGAATGTTTTAACGCCGCCTAAAGTCTGTGCACCGGTTGTGATCACACCACGGTTAGTGGCATTTGCATCAGGAATGTTGAAGGTCATGATATTGGTACCTGCTACGATATTAAAGTCTGTACCGGCAGTGCCCGTCAGCATACCTACTTTACCATCGGTAGTGGATTCAGCCGAAGCATTGGCGGGATCGGTCAGTGCGGAGATGCCACCCAGTTTTTTGGGATTCAGGTCCACTTCTTTAATTTCTGCGCCCGTACCTTCTTTAACGAGCACTTTATAGCTGGTTGCAGCAGGATCCGCGGCATCTGTAGTACCGATAGACAGTTTGCCTGCAGTGGTCAGGCTACCGGTGCTGCCTGCGTAGTTATTCTGGATCTCGATATCGCCGTCGAATATTTTCTTGCCTGCAAAGGTCTGGTCACCTACTGTTACCACACCAGGGTTCTGATCCGTAGCGGGGAACAGGGAAAGAGACCACCTGCCTTCGTTGCCTGCAGTGGCGTTCGGCACGAACTTACCGGCGAAGTTACCGGCTTCAGCCGGCGTAGTGGTAATATCGGCAACGGTAAGACCATTAGCGGTAGCGATGCGGTTAAAGCGGTCCCAGTCGGCTTTGGTGATGAAACCGTAGGTCTGCCCGGCGGTGCCCATCATGGTCGGGATGTTCAGCGTTAAGTTCTGGCCTGCGGTGGTAGCCGTGATGGTAGTCGCCGCGGGTGAAGCAACAGCGCCCAATATCGCGTCTCCCTTCAATGCGTTCAATGAAGTAACGGAAGTGAGCGAAAGATTTTGTTTTTGCACTTTACCATCCGTACCGATCATCAGCACATCATTTACACCTGCGCCTGCCACGTCTATGTTGGCGTAAGGGATCGTCAAACGGCCGTCTGTGGCGAATGACATAGCAGGGTTGTTGTTCACTTTAAATGCCAGCGGCTGGGAAATGGTGGTACCAATGAAACTGTTTGCATCTGCGTTGTTGTTACCGCCCAGTTTCCAGGGTCCGCCGCCTACGCCGTCATCTCCCGCCATCTTCACCCAGTCCGCGTCCGTATTACCGGTGCCTGTTTTAAAGTAGAAGCCTGCGCCATTCGGGTGGGCGCCCGCTTTCAGGTATACGACCATACCCTGGGTGACGGTCCTGGTTTTCAGGAAGGTAAATCCTGCCGCATCTAAACGGGGAAGCAGGAAACCTTTGCGGTTGCTCTCCAGTTCGAGGATAGCGTTCGGGTCAACTACCGCGGGATCGCCCCCGATCTTGACCTGCGCTTTGAGGCTGTTGTAAGAAAAGAACAACAGGGTTGCCATTATGAGGCTGGCAATACGTAACGACTTTCTCATAGGTAATAGGTTAAAAAATATGACTTGTTAGTTTTAAGAGATTATGATATGAATGTTGAAAATTGATTTCCCATGTTGTTGCGTGTTCACTTCCCGTTGTACACAGAAGCTGCCAGGTCCAGGATTTTTGCCTTTGTTTTTCTTAACTTCCGAGTACAGGGTAACAATGCTGACACAATATTACATATATATTTTGATTAATACGTTATTTCTATAATGTTTTTATTTAATTTAATATTTAAGAAAGGCGGATACTGCACCAGCAAAGGATTATAGGCTGATTATCAAGTATGTGAGTTACTTGACAGGCGAAAATAATTGGGGTATTTTTTACATAAATCCAACTCATGAAAAAGGCAGGACAATCACTGATTATCATGCCTTTTTTATAGATATGCTTAAACTGGTTAACTTTTTTGTGCGAAAGTGGCCGGCACAAAAAAAAGGCCGCCCGGGAACACCGGGACGGCCTCAAGTTTTATTTCACTTAAAAATTATGCTTCTGATTTTTCTGATTTACTCTTCGACGGATTTTTCAGGGAGAACACCAGTTTCTGGTTTTCCTTGTCCAGGTCGGCGATCAGGATATCCCCGTTATGAATGTTCATATTGAGGATCTCTTCTGCCAGCGGATCTTCCAGGTATTTCTGGATGGCCCTGTGCAGCGGGCGGGCGCCGAACTGCTGGTCGTAACCTTTTTCTGCCAGGAAGCCTTTCGCCTCGTCTGTCAGTTCCAGGCTGAAGCCCAGCGTCTGCAACCTTGCCAGCACTCCTTTCATCGTGATATCTATGATGGTATAGATATGCTCTTTGGAAAGGGAGTTAAAGATGATCACGTCGTCGATACGGTTCAGGAACTCGGGGGAGAAGGTGCGTTTCAGCGCCTTTTCGATCACGGCCTTGGTGTTGTCTTCTTCGCTCACCGCTCTTGAAGTGGTGGTGAAGCCTACGCCTGCGCCAAAGTCTTTCAGCTGGCGCACACCGATGTTGGAGGTCATGATGATCAGGGTGTTCTTGAAGTCCACCTTGCGGCCCAGGCCGTCCGTCAGGATACCATCGTCGAGCACCTGCAGCAGGATGTTGTAGATATCCGGGTGTGCTTTTTCGATCTCGTCCAGCAGGATCACAGAGTAAGGTTTGCGGCGTACCTTTTCGGTAAGCTGACCGCCTTCTTCGTAACCGACATATCCGGGAGGCGCGCCGATAAGGCGGCTTACGGAGAATTTCTCCATGTATTCGGACATGTCTATACGGATGAGCGCATCTTCGGAATCGAACATGTACTTGGCAAGCGCTTTGGCCAGCTCGGTTTTACCCACACCGGTGGGACCGAGGAAGATGAAGGTACCGATCGGCTTCTTGGGATCTTTCAGGCCCACGCGGTTACGCTGGATAGCTTTGGTCACCTTGGAGATGGCCTCGTCCTGCCCTACCACAGCGCCTTTCAGGTCTTCGCCCATGCGGCGCAGCTTTTCGTTTTCCGCCTGCACCATCCGTTTCACGGGGATGCCGGTCATCATGCTCACCACTTCCGCTATCGCCTCTTCATCGATGGGATAACGTTTGTGCTTCACTTCTTCTTCCCATACGGCTTTGGCCTTTTCGAGGTCTTCGCCGAGTTTCTTTTCGGTATCGCGGAGGGCGGCGGCTTCTTCGAAGCGCTGGCTCTTCACGACCTTATTTTTTTCCTGCTTGATGTCTTCGATCTGTTTTTCCAGGTCGAGGATATTCTGCGGAACATTGATGTTCTTCAGGTGCACGCGTGCGCCCACTTCGTCGAGCACGTCGATGGCCTTGTCAGGCAGCAGGCGGTCCGTCATGTAACGGTCGCTGAGCTTCACGCAGGCGTCGATCGCGTCGTCTGTGTAGGATACATTGTGGTATTCCTCGTAACGCGGCTTGATGTTGTTGAGGATCTGGATGGTTTCATCCACGGTGGGAGGATCTACCATTACCTTCTGGAACCTGCGGTCGAGCGCGCCGTCTTTCTCGATGTACATGCGGTACTCATCGAGGGTGGATGCGCCGATGCATTGGAGTTCCCCTCTTGCGAGGGCCGGTTTGAAGATATTGGAAGCGTCCAGCGAACCGGAAGCGCCGCCTGCGCCAACGATGGTATGGATCTCGTCGATGAACAGGATCACGTCCCGGTTCTTTTCGAGCTCATTCATGATGGCTTTCATCCTTTCCTCGAACTGACCGCGGTATTTGGTACCGGCCACGAGAGCTGCAAGGTCGAGGCTTACCACGCGTTTGTCGAACAGCACGCGGGAAACCTTGCGCTGCACGATGCGGAGGGCGAGGCCTTCCACGATAGCGGTCTTACCAACACCCGGCTCCCCGATGAGGATGGGATTGTTCTTCTTACGGCGCGAGAGGATCTGGGAGACGCGTTCGATCTCCTGTTCACGTCCCACGATAGGGTCAAGGCTGCCAGATTCGGCCAGCTTGGTAATGTCCCTGCCAAAATTGTCGAGTACAGGTGTTTTAGACTTCGTGTTGGTTTGTTTTGCTTTAGAAGCATAACTCTTCCGTTCGTCTTCAAACTCCTCTTCTCCGGGGTCATCGAATTCCGCTTTAGGGTCTGCAGATTTTACGAAGCCCAATTCGTTTTTAAAAGTATCGTAGTCCACGTCAAACTGTTGAAGGATTTGAGTACATACGTTTTCTTTATTCTTCAGGATGGACAGCATCAGGTGCTCTGTTTCCACGGTGGGACTTTTAAGCGCCTTTGCTTCCAGCACGGTTACACGGATCACTTTCTCTGCCTGTCGGGTCAGCGGGAGGCTGTTGATATTCGCGATATTCTTACCGGTCTTATCTTTAATAGCCAGTTCCACTTCTTTTCTCAATTCATAAAGATCAACGTTCAGCGCTTGTAAAATTTTTACAGCTGTTCCCTCACCTTCACGAATAATACCCAATAGCAGGTGTTCCGTACCGATGAAATCATTCCCCAGGCGCAATGCTTCTTCCCTGCTAAACGAAATGATCTCCTTTACTTGCGGTGAAAAATTCTGATCCATTGTTGATGATTTTTGTTAAACCCTTACGGGGGCTTGCTTATACAATATTACCAAATAAATTTTGGATTTACTTTGGATTTAGTTTTTATACTTGTACATTCTTGGTTAAGATTTACTTTTGCGGTGAAGGGCCTTGTGAGGTAAATATACTTACGAGAAGAGGGATGTTTTTGATTTGTGCTGCTTACTTCTGCAAGGATTTTTATCGGACCGGTTTCCTTTTCGTGCGTGTCCTTTTTTTATTATGTTAAAAATATAACATCCGGCAATATGCAATTCAAAATTGATACCAAAGAAAAAATAGTGTTATTACGGCTGGAGGAGGAAACGCTGGATGCTAAAATGTCAGATGCGTTTGTGAACGCTGCTGCCGCCATGGATGAACTGGAAGAGAAGAACCTTATACTGGACCTGCATTCCCTCCAATCCGCCGACGATGCCGGGCTCAAAGCCATTTTTACAGTGTACACGCGCCAGTACGATCGCGGCCTGAGTGCGGCAGTGGCCTGCCTTAACAGTACTTTAACGCAAAAACTCTCCGCTGCGTATCCCGAAATGCTCAATATCGTGCCCACCGAATCGGAAGCGATCGATATGGTGATGATGGAAGACTTCGAACGTGAGCTGGACCTTGATGAGGAATAAATGTCTATTTTCGCCATATGTTCGCGGTAACGATCTTAGGGAATAATTCAGCCATACCCACGCCAGACCGGCATCCCACGGCCCAGGTCGTGACCTTCAACGAGCAGCTGATGCTGGTAGACTGCGGGGAAGGCACCCAGATGCAGCTTAGCCGTTACAAAGTGCGCCGCAGCCGGATCCGGTACATTTTCATCAGCCACCTTCATGGCGACCACTACTTCGGCCTCATCGGGCTGATCAACAGCATGAGCCTTCTTGGCCGTACCGAGCCCCTCTCCGTTTACGGGCCGCCCGAGCTGGAAGAGATATTAATGCTTCAGCTCCGCGTAGCCGCCACGACCCTGCGTTTCGAGCTTCAGTTCCATGCCCTGCTGCCGCATACCACCGGCCTGCTTCTCCGTGATAAAGACATGGAAGTGAGTTACTTCCCCGTCAAGCACCGCATTCCCTGCTACGGCTTTTCTTTTAGCATGCAGCGCCGCAAGCGGCGCATCATACCAGAGCAGGCACGCGCCTACGAAATTCCCGCCGCGTTCTATTCCAGGCTCCAGGAAGGAGATGATTACCAGGACAAAACCGGCAAGGTCATAAAAAACGACTGGGTGACCCTGCCGCCGCCCCGCCCGAAGCGGTACGTGTATTGCGCGGACAGCATTTACGACGAAGACCTTATCCCTTACATGCAGGACGCGGACCTCGTGTATCATGAGACCACTTACCTGCACGATCTTCACCAGCGTGCCGCTGAAAGGTATCACAGCACCACCGTACAGGCGGCCGGCCTGGCTGCCCGCGCAAACGTCAAACGCTTGCTGATCGGGCACTTCAGCTCCAAATATACCGAGCTGGAACCTTTCCTGGACGAAAGCAGGCCTGTCTTCGCGAATACCGATCTGGCGCTGGAGGGAGTGACTTACATTTTGTAAGTAATCCTACCGACCTCATTCTTCTTTGACAATACGATCCCTCATTCCCGGAGGTTGCCCCCTCATGTATCTTAACCCTGTCTTTCAAAGAAATCGCCCGGAGTGGGCGGAAAAGGTCTTTCACCTTTTTCTTATGATGATACCACTTTCCATTTTCCATAACCCGCTCCTCGTTCAACTGGCTTTAACTTATTTACGCATAAAAAAATACTTAAAAATTAGTATTGCCTGATATAATTCAGCCATCTAATTTTACGCATTAAATAATTCCTATAACTATGCACCGAACTTTACTGTTTGTCTCAGCAGCGCTATGCCTGAACTTTAGCCTGAGCGCGCAGACCGTCACCGACACCTCAGCAACGCGCCCGCCGGGCATGGAAGAAATGGCTACGGCGGAAAAGCCTTCCAAACGTAACGGGCCTTATTACAAGAACATCATCAAGACCAACCTTTCCACCATTGCGCTTGGTAACTACGGGCTTACCTACGAGCGCATGCTTACCCGCAAGATATCCGCTTCCATCGGTTACCGGTTCATGCCTTCCACGAACATTACTAAAAGCCCGCTGGGCGAAAAAGTGATGGATATTGTGGCGGAAGAAGGGGACGATATCGCCCAGCAGCTGGACAAGCTGAAGATGAGCGGCAATGCCGTAACGCTGGAATTCCGCGTGTATACCGGCCGCAGGCCGGGCGCGAAAGGCTTCTATGCGGGCCTCTATGGCCGTTACTCGACCTTTAAGTACGATTACCCTTACGATTTTGAGGCGCCTTCCGGCAACACGGTGGTGCCGCTGAAGGGAGATTCCAAAGGCATCGGCGGCGGCGTTATCCTGGGCGGGCAGTTCATGATCGCCAAACGCGTGGTGGTAGACCTGTTTATCATCGGCGGCCACTATGGCAGGATGACCGGCAAGGCGGAAGGCCTTACCGACCTCAGCGACCTGGACGAAGCGGACCGTGCCGAACTGAAAGCTGACATTGAAGGCCTGGTAGACCTTGGCGGCGACAATGGCATCAAAGCCGACGTTCGCGACGACGGCGTTCGCGCAGACATCAAGCTGCCGTTCCTTGGCGTTCGCGGCCTGGGCCTTACCGTTGGTTTTGCCTTCTAAACCGGCCTTTTATTCTATCCCCATACTACAGGCCGCCCTTTATCCGGGGCGGCCTTTTTACGCCCCGGGTCAGCCGCCTCAGTCCCATATCAGACCCGTATCATCCGTGTATCAAACCCGTGGATAAAGGTACTTTAATGCGTGTCCCGTATCACTTTTGTACCGGGTGGTATCACTTCTGATACCGGGTCATGTCACTTTTGGCAGGTTATATCACTTTTGATCCCCGGGAACGTATTTTCCGGCCTTGGGAGGCACAAAAGTGATACGACTGAAACATTCCCCAGGTCTGGATCGGAGCTAGATCGGAGTTAGACCGGGCCACGAACGCTTTTACCCCGGGATTAGATCGGAACTAGACCGGGTTACGAACGCTTTTACCCCGGAGTTAGACCGGGTTATGAACGCTTTTACCCCGGGGTTAGATCGGAACTAGACCGGGTCGCGAAGGCTTTTACCCAGGATCAGATCGGAGTTAGACCGGGTTATGAACGTTTTTACCTGGAGTCAGATAGCAATAAGACCTGGGTCAGACGTAAGCTGGACTTGATGAAGAGACAGAAAACGGGACAAGGACCTGTATCAAAACAAAAGCCGGCTGGAGAGTTTCTCCAACCGGCCTGCTATATTTTCCACGGATCAGGTAGTTACACCAGCGATCCTGCTTTGTTGTATGCTTTCAGGTAAGCGTTGATCCTGCTTTGCAGCGCGGCGGTAACAGGCACTACCGGCAGGCGGAACACGTTTTCCACCAGTTTGTCGTAGTGCAGGAATGCTTTGATGCCGGCGGGATTGTTCTCAGCGAACATCAGGTCGAAGCCTTCCAGCATTTTGTAGTGCAGGCGGCGGGCTTCGGTATAGTTTTCCTCCAGCGCGGCTCTTACCATAGAAGAGAAATCTTTCGCGAAATAGTTGGCAGCAACGGATATCACGCCGTCCATACCACAGGCCAGCTGCGGGAATGCCACGGCATCGTCGCCGCTGATCACCAGGAAGCCTTCAGGCTTGCGGCGGATGATCTCCATGCATTGCAGCATATCGCCGGAGGCTTCTTTCATCGCGATCACATTGTCTACCTCGTTCGCAATGCGCAGCGTTGTTTCCGCGGTCATATTGCGGCCCGTGCGGCCCGGAACGTTGTAGAGAATGATGGGTTTGGGAGAAGCGGCGGCAATGGCCTTATAGTGCTGGTAAATGCCTTCCTGCGTGGGTTTGCTGTAGTAAGGCGCAACGCTGAGCACAGCGGCCGCCTCGTCCAGCGGGCAGGTTTCCAGGCGTTTTACCACATCGTTCGTGTTATAGTCGCCAATTCCTACTACTACAGGCACCCGCTTGCTTACCTTTTCAAATGTGAAGTTGATAAGGTCCAGCTTTTCTTCTGCTGAAAGCGTGGGTGTTTCCCCGGTGGTGCCTAATGTAACAACATAATCCACCCCTCCTTCGATCACGTGGTTGATCAGCCTTTCGAGGGCCGTCCAGTCGATCGTTTCCTGTGTAGTAAAGGGCGTAACCAGCGCAACGCCGGTACCCCTTAATTGTTCCTGTAACATATCAATCTTTATCAATAGCCTCTTTTGCGGCCTGGAAATAATTGCAAATATTGAATTTTGATCCGGTTCACGCAACAAAGAAGGCTGTTATTTTATCAGCGCTCTTCAAAAAAGCCCATATTGGAGAATTTCTCAATCCGTTGCTCGATGCGCGTATCCGCGTCTACCGGCTTCAGTTCAGCCAGCGTGGCCTTGAGTTTTTCCTTCAGGATGGCTGCCATTTCCTCATGGTTGGAATGCGCGCCGCCGATGGGTTCTTTGATCACCCCGTCTACCAGTCCGAACTGGCTCATGTAGCCGGAAGTAAGCTTCAGCTCTTCCGCCGCTTTTTCCTTGAAATTCCAGCTTCTCCAGAGGATGGTGGAGCAGTTTTCAGGGGAGATAACAGTGTACCAGCTGTTTTCCAGCATAAAGATCCTGTCGCCGATGCCAATGCCGAGCGCCCCGCCGGAAGCGCCTTCGCCGATGATCACGCAGATCACGGGCACGCGGAGCTTCACCATTTCAAAAAGATTGCGGGCAATGGCTTCGCCCTGGCCGCGCTCTTCCGCTTCAAGGCCGGGATATGCGCCTGGCGTATCGATAAGGGTGATGATCGGTTTGTTGAACCTTTCGGCCAGCTTCATAAGGCGGAGGGCCTTGCGGTAACCTTCCGGGTTGGCCATGCCGAAGTTACGTATCTGGCGCATTTTGGTGTTGATGCCTTTCTGCTGCCCGATAAACATAACGGTTTCGCCGTCCAGGTCTGCAAACCCGCCTACCATCGCCTTATCGTCTTTCACATTCCGGTCGCCATGCAGCTCCACGAAATTAGTGGTCATGCGCTCGATGTATTCCAGCGTATACGGCCGGTCCGGATGGCGGCTCAGCTGCACTTTCTGCCAGCTGGTGAGATTGTTATAGATCTGTTGTTGGGTGTCAGTGATTTTTTGTTCGTACTCCTTTACCGTAGCGGAAACATCCACACCGGATTTTTCACCGTTCTCTCTCAGTTTCTCCAGTTGTTCGTACAGATCAGCAATTGGTTTTTCAAAATCCAGAAATTGCATATACAGTTTTAAAAAGGTTAAAGTATTGCACCAGGTAATGGTCGATATTTATTTTGCCCGGTGAAATATATCTGTTCCATAAAGATAGTAAAACCCTGTATTGGGAACCCGGAGGCCACTTCGTACAGGGATCGCATTCAACGATGATCCCGGTTCGGCCCGGGACAGGAGTGCAAATGTAGGATATTTCTAAGTATATCAAAATGACACGCCGCATGGAAGTGCCCTTTCATGGTAAAATGCCTGTAAAAAACTGATTAACAATAATTTGCCGGGTGGGAAGTATGATCAGGGATCAGCCGGCAACTTATAGGCGCTAAGAATATTGCCCCAGATAGTTGTAAAACTCAGGTACAACATCATCATCCCCGCGAAGGAAAGATATCTTTCGCAACCGGCCAGCTTTGTTTTGGATATCACTTCCCATGGGTCTGGATCAAAGGCATAATAACAGAAGAAAAATGCCACCGGGATATTTCCGCCTGCGATGAATGTGCCGGCCAATATGCCCATATCCGCCCGGTCGCAGCGTCTCTGCCGGAGAATGATAATTGCAAGCACGAGCAGCGTAAAGAAAAAAGCCGATGCCGGGTAAAGCTTATTCAGGTCTGGCATGTTAACAAACAATTTAATGGGTTACAACAAACACTCACCTCACTTTTTCTCTCATTTTTTTTACCTCGGAAAAATATCCCAGGCATCCACCGCCGATCAAAGCCGCCACCTGCAGCGCCTTATTTACAAACTCCGACCAAACAGGATGCGCTATCGCTTTCGCAAGCGGAGACGCCACAAAAACATCAGTCATTATCATTGCGCCGATTGCCATCGAACTGGCCATTGTCAATAAATAAAAAAACTCCGGACCGTCCATCTTTCCAGCGCCGGCCGGCCGTTTCCCGGCATTCGCATCCGATGGAGGCTGAACGTTTGTTGTTGAAATTCTTGGCATAAAAAACATGTTTTGGTGTTACATGTAAATTAAATTTTGTCCGCCAGAATTTGGAATATTCTTATTTACTATATGAGACGCATACACTTATTTTCTCAGGAAACCACTCACCTGCTCCGCCCAATATGCATACACCTTCGCTGAAGGATGCAACTGATCTTCCACCAAACTCTCAGGCCTGCCGCCCGTTTCGCGGTACACAGGCGTGATGTCCGCGTAATTGAAATTCATCGCAGCGCTTATTTCCCGGTTAATGTTATTGAACCGGTCGATGGCCGCAGCGATGGCCGCAGCATCGCGGTCTTTTGCAAACGGCGTAACGCCCCAGTCGGGAATGCTGATCACGGTTACATTCTGCGCCGCCGTAAGCTCCAGCGCCTTTTTCGCCAGCCACTCAAATGTTGAAGCGTAGTCTGCTTCACTCATGCCGCGGTATTGGTTGTTTACACCGATCAGCAGCGTTACATAATCGTAAGACGGCTGCAGGCGCGTGTTATGCAGCAGGTGCGCGATCAGCTCGTCCGTCGTCCATCCTGTTTTGGCGATGATCTCCGGCGCATGGAACTGTTTGCCATTGGCCCGCAGCAGCTGCAGGGCCTGGTAAGGATAACTGTCGTGCAGCGGTACGCCTTCGCCGATCGTATAGGAATCGCCGAGTGCCAGCCAGGTTTTCGGTGAATTGGCCATATCAGAAAGTTTGTAATACTTCGTAAAAACGGTATACGTCTGTATAAGAACAGTACAGTGGCGCAGGCGCCAGGCGGATCACACCGGGTTCGCGGTAGTCGCAGATGATCCCGTTTTCCATCATGCGCGTTTGAATGGCCTTGCCGTTCTGCGGGAAAAACAATGACAGCTGCGCACCCCGTTGCTGCGGATCTTTCGGCGTGATCACCTCGAAAGGCAGTTGCGTTTGCCCCAGCAAAAACTCCAGGTAGGCGGTGAGCTGTATGCTTTTTTCTCTCAGCCGTTCAATACCCGCTTCGCGGAACAGTTCCAGGGAGGCTTTCAGCGCAACCATGTTGAACACCTGCGCAGTGCTGATCTGCCAACCGGCAGCGCCGTTGCGGGGAATGAAACCTTTTTCCATTTTGAAACGCGTCTTTTCGTCATTACCCCACCAGCCGCCAAGCCGCGGGAATTGCGGATCGCTGCCGAAGCGCTCATGCACGTAAAGCCCGCCGGCCGCGCCGGGGCCGGCGTTCAGGTATTTATAGGAGCACCAAACGGCAAAATCCACATTCCAGCTGTGCAGTTGCAAAGGAATATTGCCGGCCACATGCGCGAGGTCCCAGCCGGCGTAAGCGCCGGCTTCGTGGGCTGCTGCCGTAATGGCGGGCATATCGTAGAACTGGCCGGTGTAATAATTGATGCCGCCCATCAGCACTACAGCGAGGGAATCGCGGTGGCGGTGAATGGCGGATAAAATATCTTCCGTATGCAGCAGCTTCTCTCCTTCCCGTGGATGCACTTCAACGATCGCGTCTTCAGGATCAAAGCCGTGCAGGCGCACGAGCGTTTCCAGCGCATACTGGTCGGAAGGGAAAGCGCCTGCTTCCATCAGGATGCGGTAGCGCTGCTTGTTTGGCCGGTAAAAACTTTGCATGACCAGGTGCAGGTTCACCGTAAGTGTATTCATCACCGTTACTTCATCTTCGCCGCATCCCATCATGCCTGCCAGGGTTTCGCTGAAGTTGTACTGGTAATACAGCCAGGGATTGCGCGCGCGGAAATACCCTTCCACGGCCATGTTCTGCCAGTCTTCCAGCTCCTGCTGAATAGCCCCGGCCACAGAACGTGCCTGTAAACCGAGTGAATTGCCGCAAAAATAAATGCTGTCTTTCCCGTTGTGCTGCGGGAAGTGGAAGCGGGACTTAAACCCGTTCAATACATCAGCAGCATCCCTTCCCTGCGCGAAGGATGCTGTTGTCTCAAAAGCAGTGTTCATACGGCAATATACTATTCCGGCCGTTCTGCACAAAAAAAGAAGGCGGGCGTGATAATTTGAAAGCAATGAAAAAGCCGCACGGACCATCGTCCACACGGCTTTTCTTTTTCCAGGTTTTATAGCAGGGTTGCTGAAAACAAATGATCAGTCCTTCAGGCCCAGGTAGGCTTTCACAGCTTTGTAGTCGTTCCAGTTAACGGCCTGGCGGGCGGTGGTGCCGCCGGGTATCAGGATGTAACGGAACTGGAACACTCTTGCGCCTGCGGTATTGTTACGTGAGCTGAGGTCGAAGTTGGAGATCATGAATATTTCCCCTTCGTAGAAAGTGGTGGTGCAGCTCAGGCCTCCGCCGATGTAGATATCGAACAGCGGCAGCGGGTCCACTTCCGGCGCGGCAGCTGTACCCCAGTTGAAATATACTTTTATCTCGCCGGAGTTGACGATCTCTTTGGTCAGTTTCGGCGCGGTGATGGTTGCCGTGAAGGCCAGCGTATCGCCGGTGTCAGGATCTTTTTCAGGAACAAATGCCACATCCATCCAGGCGGAGTAGATCACATTCGCGGTGCCGGCAGGGCCATTGGGACCGGCAGGACCAGCGGGACCAGCAGGACCTGCAGGACCAGCGGGGCCGGCAGGACCGGTATCACCGTCTTTCGAGCAGGAAACAGCGATAACAGCAACAAACATCATGAGGACGTATACTATGCGGGGTGTCATCCATTTCATAACAGTTAATTTTAGTTATTAATAATTGGTATTTCGTAAACAGTTGTCTGATCAATATTCCCAGGTGATCCAGGCCTTAGCGTCACGCGCGCTCACCATGTCGTAGGTAGTCGGGCTGGTTTGCACCAGGTAATAACCAAGCGGGTCGCTCCATTGAATGGCGGTATTGACATATGGGTCTTCCGCTTCAGGCGGCACATCGCCGAGCGTGCCCAACCAGCTGAAGATCACTTTCCCGTTGGTGAAGGTGGGCGGCTCGAATGCCGCACCAAATTCGATAGACGCGGTTCCGCCGGAGTTGTACACCCATCCTGCCAGGTCGTATATCAGCCCGCCGCCCGCATCACCGAAACGGGGCCAGAATACGAGGAACATGAAATTGGAGATATCATGCAGCTTAAAGGCATCGTCCACACCGTTTACATGGAAGCCGTTGAGCGTAGCCCAGTAGCTGTCTTGCTGTGCCACAAAGTTCCACCAGCGCGAAGGCGCCTGCACATCTAACACCACGGGCGCGATGGCACCGGCTATCGTGGAAGGCGTAGCACCGTTCACGTTCATCGTGAAGGCGGAAGCGCCGGCATTCCAGCTAAAATTTGAAAAAGAGTTGATGGTGCTCGCGCCGTTTACCAGCGGGTTGGTCAGCTGTATGCCGGTGTTGTTGACAACATAGCCCGTGGTGTGCTGGTGAGCTGTGCCTGCGCCGTCCCTCCAGGTGAAGGTCACTGTTCTCTCCGTTTTGTTTACCTGTATTTCATATTGCGTGGCGCCGTAGTGAAGGCGTTTGAAATAATTGAGGATGCGCGCGCTGAGGTCTTCAAACAGCAATACATTTTTCCATTGTCCGTTCTGCCAGGTCTGCAGATCCTGCTGGGTAGACCTTTTCAGCACCAGCTTGCTGCCTTTGAAGCGGCCGGTGAGTTTGATGCTGTCTGCCGCCAGCGAGTCCAGCGAAAACTCGAAATCTGAATTCAGCCCTTCGCCGGGTGTACCGCCATTTACAGAACCATCCGGGTCTGCAAGAATATGGAGATAGGAATAAGTATCGAAGATCAGCGCGGGCTGCTGCAGTGCTTTGAGGCGGTAGCTGCTTTCTTTCCGTTCTGATGCGGTGAGCGTGTCTATATCGCCGAACATCAGCACGCGGTTTGCGTTGTTGAAGCTGAAGTGGAAATTATAGATGCTGCCGGCAGCCGTTGTAAGCCGGGCATTCCAGCCGAACTGCGCGCCTTCCAGGGCAGTCTGGTATTCGCTGAGGGTCTTGTTGATCCGCTCGTCCGTAGTGCCGGGAAACACAGAATCATTATTGTCCTTCCGGCAGGAAGAGAAGGCCAGTAACGCGGGTAATAGATATGTTATAATTCGTTTCATCTGTTGAATGTTATCCGTAAAGGAATAATTACCGTGTCAGCGCATCGATGGCGGTCCTGGTGCGGGTTTGCAGGCTGTAGAAATTGATCTTCCAGGCCTCTGCAAAATATTTCACTACGATGGCCTCTTTCTGCCGCAGCCGCGCTTTGGCCTGCCCGGGCGTTGTGCCGCCGGGACCGGGCTGCGTAATGCTGTTCACCAGGTTATCGAAGCCCTGTTTGCCTTCCACCAGCATCATAGCGATCATTTCCACGAAATCTTCATCAGGCGCGCTCATGGCATAAGCGGTCACAAAACCGTCTGCCCTAGCATCGGCATCGGATACGTTATTCCAGTTGGAGGTGTACATGCCGACCGATATGCGTTTGTATTCGTCGGGGTACATGGCGTTCTGGTGCAGGATGTGTCCGAACTCATGCTCGATGGTATGGAACATCTGCTTTACGCCGAAAGAATCAGTAGGCACATAACCGGCCATCGATTTGGTGCGGAAGTCATTCAGCACATACAATACTATCTTCCGGCCGCCTTCCGCGGTACCAAGGGTAATAGTGCCGTCTGTATTGTAACTGGCACTGCCTACCAGCACGAAGAATTTGGGAACATACCGTTTCACGAACAACTCTCCTGCTTCGGCTTCGTAAGGTTTGAGCCAGGCCCGGCGGATGGTGCTCAGCACAGGGATGATCTTTTCTTCTTTGGGCGGCACCAGCGTGTGGGTATAATCCAGCTCACCCTGGTCCCATTTATATTTCACGGCAACGTTCAGCGGCGTGGTAAGACTGTCTTTGATCCAGATGTCTATGGGGCCGGGCGCCCAGGTGTCTCCGCCCAGGCCGGGGATGTCGTTCACATCATCCAGCTTTTCGTCCCTCCTGCAGGCGGCCAGCGCGCAGCAGAGAAGGAGGAAGGTCAATATGTTGATATGCTTCATATGCATGTTTGTGCTTTTAAAGTTTGTGCCTTGTGTTGTTAACGTGGGTTGCCCGGTACGCCGGAGATCGCCGCGGAAGACGGTATCTGGAACAGCCTGCGCGGATCGTTGCCGGTGAGGTTGAATGTCCCCCCACCGTTTGCCACCACGTGCGTTACGGGTATGCGGTAGCGGAGGATGTCGAACCAGCGCATGCCTTCCTGTACATATTCAGCCCGTTTAAAATCGAGAATGGTGCGTATCAGCGCAGTCTGTAAATTATTGGTGCCGTAAAAGTTCCGCACCTTGGTAGCTGTAACGGCGTGGGCGCCGGGATTATAATCGACGATGCGCGTGGCGGCGTAAGTGTTCAGGTCACTGATGGCAGCGCTCGTGTTGTTCAGGTAAGTATATGCTTCCGCGCGGTTGAACAATACTTCTTCGGCGGTGAACAGCGGTACCATTACATAAGCGGTACCAATGCCGGCGTTCACAGTGGAGCGCACGAAGTATTCATTTACTTTAGGGATCAGGAGGTTTTCGGAGCCGCCGCTGGTGAAGGTCTGGTTCCTGAATACCCAGTTCCCCCCGGTTACATTGGGGCCCAGTATCTCGTTGCGTTTGGCGGGATTAAGTGCGTAACGGAACCTGAAATAATAACGGCCATACACGGAAGGCGTTTCCACCAGCAGCAGGTTAGCCGGCTCGGTGGCTTTCGCATAAACGGCAAACAGTTCCAGGTAGGTCATTGTTCTATACGTGGTATTCCAGGGGCGCAGCAACGGGGTGATGTTGTTGTCCGGGAATACAAGCGTGGCATAGGTCACCACCTTTGTCCAGTCCTGCTTGAAGAGATAAAAACGTGCGGCAAACGCGTAGGCAGCCGCAGTAGTGAAGTGATACGCAGGAACGCTGTAACGTTTGTTGTCCAGCATCGGGATCCCCGTCAACAGGTCCTTTTCTATCATTTCGTACACATACGCCACTGTTTTCCGGTCATATTGTTTGATCACCACATTCTCCGGTTCGGTTACATACGGTATGCCCGGGCTGGTAGCCGCCGTGGCAGGATCGTAGGTCTCAGAGAAAAAGGTGACCAGCATAAAATGCGCGTAGGCCCTTGCAATGAGCGCTTCCCCTTTCTGCGAACGGTAATTCTCAGGATCTGGCGCTTTATCGCAAACCTGGATGGCGAGGTTGGCAGCCGCGATGGCTTCGTAGCATGCATTCCAGTAATACTCCGGGGAATCTTCCTGGTCGTCTCTCACATCACGGAACTGGAAGGGATCGGTATTGATGTTTTCGATGACGCCTCCCGCTTTGTCGGCCACGTTGTCGGACTGGCCTTCGGTAAAGGCCATGTAATTGGCCTGCGGGTAAGCCGTGCCCAGCAGGCGCGACACCTGTTCCGGGGTGTTCAGTTCGGCCCGCATATCCGGCGGCTGCTCCAGGTATTTTTTACAACCGGCCGCGGCCACCGCGAGGCAAATGCTTGTGTATATCAGCAGTCTTTTCATGTCAGTTCAATTAAATGCCCACTTTCAGGGTTAGCGTAAATTGTTTCTGCACAGGCAGCGCCACGCCGCCGGTATTGAAGAATTCCGGGTCCTGCCCTCTCAGTTTATCATCAGACAATATCAGCCAGGGATTGATAGCGGCCCCGGAAACGCTCGCGCTGTTCAGCCCGATCCTGTTGAGCAGCGCAGGCTGGAACGCATAGGTGAGCGATACGGTCTTGAGCCGCAGGAAAGCGCCGCTGGCCACCCGCGCGGTTGAATAGTTGTAGTTGTTGTAAGGGTATTCACCGTTCAGCCGCGACTGCTCCAGGCCACCCAGGATGGAAGGCACGATCGTCACTTTTTCATCCCCCGGCATCAGCCAGCGGTCCAGGTATTCCTTGGGCGTGGCATCGAGGTCGGAGTAGGCAGTCTTGAATGCAGGGTACAGCCTGATCTTGTTGCCGCCCTGTGCGGTAACGAAGATGTTCAGCGACAGGTTTTTATAGTTGAAGGTGTTGGACCAGCCGCCGGTCAGGGTGGGGTCTACCGGGCCTTCGTATACGAGGTGGCTGATATCCCTGTCCTGCAGGTAAACGCCTTCGCTGGTCTCTCCTTTTTCGTTGACGAACAGCGGAGCGCCGTTGTAGCGGTCAAGCCCTTTGAATTGCAGGGAAAACAGGCTGCGTACCGGGAATCCCTGGCGGTTGCCGCCTTCAGCCTGCACCATGTTGAATATCTGCGGGCGGCTCCTGTCGCTGGTGATCTCGTTTTCGTTGTAGCTGAAAGTGACATTGGTTCTCCAGCCCCAGTTCCTGCGGGTGATCACCGGCCCGCCTACCATCAGTTCCGCGCCCCACGAATCCATGTCTGCATAGTTGGCGGCTTTCTCCGCTTCCCCGCCGATGCCGGAAGTGCGGATAATGCTGATGAGGTCGAAGCTCTGGCGGATATACCCGTCGAGGCTTACGTTTAGTTTATTCTTGAACAAACCAAAGTCCAGCCCGGCATTGGCCGTGTAGGCCTTTTCCCAGGTAAGCTCGGAGTTTTCCAGGTTAGCCAGCCTGATCACGGATTCCACTTCGGTAAAATATGGACGGGTAGTGTTGATATTGCGAAGCACAATGCTGGAATTAGTTGCGGGGCCCATACTGGCCGTGAGGCCGTAAGATGCTCTTACTGTCAGGTAATCTACCCACGACAGGTTCTGCATGAATGGTTCCCTGTCCGCATTCCAGGAGGCTGCAAGGCTCCAGGTGGGCAGCCAGCGGGCGGTGGTGCTTTTGCCCAGCCTGTTGGAACCGTCGTAACGGACCGTACCGGTAAAGTTGTAACGCTGCCTGAAGGTGTAACCTGCCGAGCCATAGAATGCCACAAACCGGTCCCAGTCCTTACTCATACCATAATACGGGAAATTGCTCTCGATGGTTTGCTTCACGATGCGGTAATCTATGAAGGGCACCCCGCCATTGTCGTATTGATAACCGAAACCGGTATTGCTCGCCTTCTGCCGGTCCGCGGATTTCACCTGCATACCGGCCAGGAGGTTTACGGAGTGGATGTTGTTGAAGGTTTTGATGAAGGAAAGGCTGTTCCTGAAATCATAGCTCACCAGCTGGTCTTCCGTCCTGTTGTAAAAACCGCCGTAAGGCAGCACTACCACGGGGTCCGCTTCGGGATTATCGGGATCGCGGTAGAGGAAACGGTTGTTTTCCCTGATCGTGGCATTGCCCGCAGCGCGGTACGCATTGGCCATGTTGGCCCTTTCCGTGATCTGGTGCTCCATGCTGGATTTCACGTAACGCACTGCTCCTACGAATTCGAAAGTGAGCGCGGGCGTGAACTTATATTTCAGGTCGCCCTGCAGGCGGAGGTCCGACACATTGATATTGAGATAATTATTTTCCAGTTCGGTGAGGATGTTGAAAGGTGCGAAGTTGCGGCGGAAATATTCCCGCTCGCCGTTCTCGTCATAGGCCGTCATGGTACGGCTGGCATTGAGGGCGTAGCTGAAAGGGTTGATATCGAAGTCCCTGTCGTACTGCCCTTCCACCGGGTTCTCCTGCCTGGTGAGCGAACCCGGCGCACGTTGCTGCCTTACGGAAGCGAGAGCGGAGAAACCCACGGTGAGGCGGTCGGAGAAATTATAGTTGTTGCGGAAATTGAGTGTGTAACGGTTCACCCGGTCGGCCACCGTCCAGCCATTGTCGCCATAATAACTCGTGGAGAAATAGGACTGTGATTTATCGGTACCGAAGGAAACGCTGAGGGAATGTTCCTGCACAAAGTTGTTGCGGAACAGCAGGTCGAACCAGTCCGTATTGGCGGCTGCGTACCTTTTCAGGAAAGCTGCGCGGCCTTCCGGTGTGTTGGGAACGGGGAAATTGCCGTTCTGGTCCGCCAGCATAAGCTCGTACATTTTGCCGAACACGCCGTTATCCGCCCGGTCCAGGATATTCGGCTCCAGGGCGCCTTTCCTGTACAGTTCCGCGAGTACGGACATCTGCTGGGAAGAATTCATAATGCTGTAATCGGCGTAGGAAGGTTTCAGCATGGTGCTGAAATTGCCGGTGTACGACACGAGTGGTTTACCCACGCGTCCTTTTTTGGTGGTGATCACCACCACGCCATTCATGGCCCTGGCGCCGTAGAGCGCGGTGGCCGCGGCGTCTTTCAATATTGCGTAGCTCTCAATGTCGTTGGCATTCAGGCCGGCCACGGCGGAGCCCAGCAAGGTGGTTGGGTCCCCGCTGGAAAGCTGGTCGTTGGAAATATTGATGATCTCTTCCAGCACCACGCCATCCACCACCCAAAGCGGTTTATTGTCGCCATGGATAGAAGTGGCGCCCCTGATGCGGAGCTTGGGCGCGGCGCCGAATGAGCTGGATACGTTCTGCACGGAAACGCCGGCAGCGCGGCCTTCCAGCATGCGGCTCAGATCGGCCACCCCGTCGATCTTCACATCGTCGCCCTTGAGGGTAACGGCGGCGCCGGAGAATTTTCTTTTGTCCAGGTCCTGGAAGCCGGTCACCACTACTTCAGACAATACGCCGCCAGCCTGCTCCAGCTGGATGTTCAGCGGTTGCCCGCGGTAAGTGACCACCTGCACTTTTTTACCGAGGTAGGAAAAACGGATGCTGTCTCCCGTTTTGCCGGCGAGCGCAAAATTACCGTTCACATCCGTGAGGATGCCTTTACGGTTCACGAGATTTTCCACGGTCACGCCGGGGAGCGGTATTTTTTCATCCGCGTCGGTGACCCTGCCCCGGATCAGGGAAGAAGGTACAGAATCCTGATAAGCTGTGGTTTCCGTTGCAAAAGCGTCAGCAGGTGTAGATGCTGCAAGCAGTAACAGGATAAACAAGACCGGGAGTTTTAGGCGCCACTTCCCGGCGTCACAGGCGTAAACCTTTAATTGCATGTGCGCATGTTTGATTTTGGAATCACTTTTGGTTGATATGCCGGCAGCTCTCAAATGCTTTACTACAGAAGCATGCTCCCCTTTTGAGTTAAACAGACAATCAGCAGAATTTCAGTCGTTTTGGGAATATTATCCGTACTTAAGTTACACAATAAATGCGGGGTTTTAACTTTTTTATAACGCTTTTTTATGGGAGGGATGCAAACGCCCGCGAACGGGTGTACATTTATGTTTAAAAGACAAACATTAACGGATGAAACCCGGAATAACAATTTCTTACTGCCCTAAATGCGGCTGGCTGCTTCGCGCGGCTTATATGGCACAGGAACTGCTGGTCACTTTCGAGGAAGACCTGAGCGGCGTTACGCTGAAACCCTCCGAAATAGCCGGAAGTTATCAAGTATCGCTGAACGACCAGATCATTTTTGACCGCAAGCGGGACGGGCATTTTCCCGAAGTGAAAGAATTAAAACAGCGTGTGCGCGACCTGGTGAACCCGGGCAAAAGCCTCGGGCATGCGGACCGGAAGGTGGAATAACGGGATTTTTATTATTCGTTCAGGATATAGCTGGTGCTTCTGCCCCCCGCATCTTCTTTCCGTAAAAGCCCTTTCCCTACCAAGTCCTGAATATCGCGTATCGCCGTATCCTGCGAGGTTTTGGTGATGGTTGCCCATTTGGAGGAAGTCAGCTTGCCAATGAAACCGTCCAGCAATTTATTCAGCATCAGCTTTTGTCTTTCGTTCAGGGTTTGCGTTGCAGCAATTTCCCAGAACTTCGCTTTTCTCATTACTGCAGCAAGGGTTACATCCGTTGCGCCGATGGCGCGTTCCAGGCATTCGAGGAACCATACGATCCAGGCTGTTATGTCCAGTGTATCTTTTTGGGTTCGCTCAAGAATATCATAATAGCCGTTCCGTTCTATCCTGATCTGTGCGGACATACTGTAAAAACGCTGTACACTTCCATCGGCGCGGGCCAGCAGCATATCGGTAATAGCCCTTGCTATACGCCCGTTACCGTCACCAAACGGATGGATGGTAACAAACCAGAGATGTGCAACAGCGGCTTTCAGCACCGGGTCAATATTTCCTGCTGCATTAAACCAACGAAGGAATTTCTTCATTTCACTGCCGAGCTTATCGGAATCGGGTGCCTGAAAATGCACTTTTTCACGGCCCATGGCGCCGGAAATGATCTGCATAGGATCATCCCTTTTATTATTCCGCCAGGCGCCAGTCACGATCTTATACATGCCACTACGGCCTGCCGGAAATAAAGAGGCATGCCAACCGAAAAGACGATCGTCCGTAAGCGGAGCAGTGTATCGTTGTGTGGCATCAAGCATCATTTCAACAACGCCTTCCACGTTCCTGTCTGCCGGAATAAGGCCAGCTACGTCCATGCCTAAACGCCGCGCGATGGAAGAGCGTACCTGGTCGGGGTTTAACATCTCACCTTCAATCTCGCTGGATTTCAGAACGTCCATCGTCAGGGTACGAAGCGTTGCTTCTTCCTTCAGGTCAAAACCCAATCCCTCCATCCGGCCCAATAGCCGCCCCTGGCGATGCCGGACATTGCTCAGCAGTGAAGCAATTTTGGCATTATCCCACTGGAAATCAGGCCATTGTTTTAGCTGATGGATATACATTCTACGCATCTTATGCGGTGAATATATAGATTATTCTTCGCATAAACAAGTTAATCTCTGCAAAATATGCGGAGATTAGATAAGATATTCTACGCAATTTATGCGGAGATTACGCCACTTAATCTCCGCATTATCCGGTTTCCCCCTACCAGAACACCGTATACAAAGCCGCCAATATCCCGCAAATGATCACGGACGCCACTATGAAACCCGGCGTCACCCGGAACAGCGACCGGTCGATCACGATCGGCGGCTCGCCTTCCGGCCTCGGTTTGGTGAGGCTGATAATGATCATCACGATAATGAGCAGCACAAAGGTGATAGACATGCGGTCCAGGAAAGGATAATCCGGGAAAGCCCCGCCGGTCCATACCGGCAGGAATTTCAGCACGGTTGAAATGGGAATGGTAAGCAAAGCGCCGGTAAGCGCGGCGCCCGCGGTGGTGCGCTTCCAAAAGAAACCCATCAGGAAGATGGCCAGCACGCCGGGGGAAATAAACCCGACATACTCCTGGATGAACTGGTACGCCTGGTCCAGCGAACGGAGGGCCGGGGCCACCACCGCGGCAATGAACATGGATATGATCACAGCGTATTTACCCACGCTTACCAGTTTTTGTTCGGAAGCGTTCTTATTGAAGAATTTCCTGTAAATATCCAGCGAAAAGATCGTGGAGATACTGTTCGCCTTTCCTGCCAGCGAAGCCACGATAGCGGCAGTGAGCGCGGCAAACGCTACACCCTTCAGACCGGGCGGCAGCAGGTTCATAAGGGTGGGATAAGCATGGTCCGGCTTCACTTTCTTCACACCTTCCACCACGCCCTGCATTTCCTCGTGGAACATCCCGTTCTTGTGCAGCACGAACATTACGATACCCGGCAGCACGGCGATCACCGGCACCAGCAGCTTCAGGAAAGCGGCGAACAGGATGCCGTTGCGCGCTGTTTTAAGATCCGCTCCCAGCGCGCGTTGCGTGATGTACTGGTTGCAGCCCCAGTAAGCCAGGTTGTTGATCCACATGCCGCCGATGAGCACGGAAAGGCCGGGAAGGTCTTTATAATAGGGATTGCTCTTGTCGAAGATCATATGAAAGTGCGAAGGCGCTTCTTTCCGCAGTACGCCCAATCCTTTCAGGATATCGCCGCCATAGCCAAAACGCTCCGCCAGCAGGTCCAGCGCAAGGTAGGTAGTGACCAGCCCGCCGAGGATCAGCACCAGCACCTGCACCACGTCTGTATACCCGATCACCTTCATGCCGCCGAGCGTTACCAACACCGCGAAAATGCTCAGCCCGGCAATGCACCATTCAAACGAGATCGTGGAAATGGACGCAATAGCCAGCGCACCCAGGTAAATGATGGAGGTAAGGTTCACGAAAACATATACCAGCAGCCAGAATACGGCCATCACCGTGCTCACCTTGTCGTTGTACCGTTTGGCGAGGAACTGCGGCATGGTGTAGATCTTGTTCTTCAGGTATAGCGGGATGAACACCACGGCCACGATGATGAGCGTGGCGGCGGCCATCCATTCATAGGTGGAAATGGCCAGCCCCAGCGCAAAGCCTGAGCCGGACATGCCAATGAAATGCTCCGCCGAAATATTGGATGCGATCAGCGACGCCCCGATCGCCCACCAGGTAAGCGATCCCTCCGCCAGGAAAAAGTCCTTGGAATCAGTGGAAGCGGATTTCTTTTTATGGTAGATGTAATAACCGTAAGCGGCGACGGCAATGAAATAAATGAAAAATACGATGTAATCAGCTGTATGCAGTTTATTCATATAGTGAAGGCAAGGTTAGCTTAAAAATTTCCCGCAGGAACGGACATACGGGCCGTTACACTGCGGGAAATTACTGAAGTTGGAGCGTACTTAGCGGAAGTATCAGAATTTTAACGTGGAGGGCAGGTATTTCGCCACCAGGTCCTCATAATAAGGCCTTAACTGCTTCCAATCCGGCGGCGTGGGGTTCTTGGAATACAGGTCGTATGGATTGAAAAGCTTCACCCAGCGCAGCATTTCACGGTCGTGATCGTCCAGCAACTGGCTGTAGGCGCCTTCGCGGTGCCAGGCGTAGAAAGAGTGATACCGGAGCATGTACAGGCCCTGTTCCGGCAGGTGGTCCTTCATCATCTGGTATACGTATTCGTCGTGCCCCCACGACATATGCACGTTCCTCAACCCGCAACCTTCTTTGTACACGCCGGTGGGCGACTGGTATTCAGGATTGTTGTAATCGGGATTGTTTTTGAAGAACTCGGGATATACTACTTTGTCTGAATACTGCACGCCCACCGGGAAAGTGTCTCCCACCACGGCCCATTGCGGCTCGCCGAAGAGACAAAGCACTTTGCCCATGTCGTGCATCAGGCCTACCAGCACCATCCAGTCCGGGTGGCCGTCTTTACGGATGGCTTCGGAGGTTTGCAGCAGGTGCTGGAACTGGTCCAGGTCGGTATCCGGGTCTGAGTCGTCTACCAGTTGGTTAAGGAAGTCGAAGGCCTGCCATACCGGCATTTCTTTTTTATCAAATTTTAAGTAGTCCGCTCTTTTCTGCTGAACAAACCCGTAGGTTTGATACGTGTGATTGAGCCGGTAGAATTCTTTTACGGTGTCTCTCTGGGGGGAATCATAATTCCTGTATTCATCCGTGGATTTATCGGTGGCAATGCTGTCCGGGTCAGGATAACGTTTCAGTACCGCGTCCTCCCATTCATCGAGGCTGTTAAGCGGGTTAATCTCCCTGGCTGTAAAAGTGGAATTTTGAGTTGTTGCCATGGCAAGTATTTTGTAAATTATTGATAAGTTGAACACTATAATTTCGGTCATTTTTGAGGATTTTCATATCACTCCGCGCCTTTATTTACGAAACCGGTTTCGTTATAATACCGTATTAAAGGCTAATTTAGCAACGTAAGGACTTATCAACCAATGAAACAGATCAATATCAAGGCGCTGGCGCAGGAACTGAACCTTTCCGTTTCGACTATTTCGAAGGCTCTCCGGGACAGTTATGAGATCAGTGATGAAACGAAGCACCGGGTGCTGGAACTGGCGGCCAGGCTAAATTATACGCCAAATCCCTACGCCAGCAGCTTGCGGGGCAAAAAGAGCCGGAATATAGCCATCGTGATCCCCGAGGTGGCAGACAGCTTTTTTTCGCAGGCCATCAACGGCATTGAAAGTGTGGCGAAGGTAAAGGGATACCATGTGCTGATCTGCCTCACGCATGAGAACTACGAACATGAGCAGGCCATCCTGAAAGAGTTCCAGAGCGGCCGGGTAGACGGCGTGCTGATGTCCGTTTCCAGCGAAACGGCCAACGGCAGCCACATACAGGAGCTTATTACCAGGGACGTGCCCGTCGTATTTTTTGACCGCGCGCTGAAGGACGTAAGCGCCGCGCGGATCGTGACGGATGATTTTGAAAGCGGCTACAAAGCCACGCTGCACCTGATAGAACAGGGTTGCCGGCACATCGCTTTCCTCGGGGTTTCCAGCAGGCTGTCTATCAGCAACGACCGGATGGCCGGCTACCGCAAGGCCATGGAAGAAGAGGGATTACCCGTGCATGAAACCTATTGCTCCGCCTCAGCCGGGGAAAATTATACCATTATCCGGGAAATGCTGCAACGGCCGGACCGGCCGGACGGCATACTGGCTTCCGTGGAAAAGCTCGCCACACTGGTATACCAGGTGTGCGCGGAACTGCCGCTGGCCATGCCCGCAGACGTAAAACTGGTATGCTTCTCCAACCTCGGCATTGCTGCTATGTTATATCCTTCGCTTACAACCGTCACCCAGCCTGCCTTTGAAATGGGCAAAGCCGCTGCGGCCGCATTGCTGAAACTGCTCGAAAAAAAGAACACCGACCCCGCCGGGCTGAATATGGTGATACCTTCGGAGCTGATCAGGCGTGGATCCACACTGTAGTTTTTCTGGCACGGCGCGTGCGCGCTAAAAAGGGAACAAACCCGCTGATCATGAAGAAGGTCATTGCGATTTTACTCCTTTGCCTGTTCATCAGCAAAGCAGCCGCACAAAACAATGCCATGGATACTATTCCCCGTTACATCAAAGTTCCCGCCGGCTACCTGATGGTGCTGCGGCAGGGAGACGACGTGCTGGCGCAGCTGGAGTCACTGGCCGTAAAGGAGAAGATCCCTTCCGCGAATTTCGCGGGAATGGGCTTTGTAAACGCCCGATTCGGTTTCTTCAACTTCCAGACAAAAGAATATGAACCGAAGGAATTCAATAACGTGGAACTGGCCAGCATGCGCGGTTCCATCGCCTGGCAACAAGGCAAGGTATCCATCCATGCTCATGGTGTGGTGACAGACAGGGAATTCAAAGCGTACGGCGGCCATATGCTGGGCGCCGTTGTAGGCACGGGTTCAGTGGAAATACTCATAACGGTGCACGATAAAATGCTGGAGCGGAAAATGGAAGACCCGCCGGGGGCGAATGTGTTGCGGTTGAAGGAATGATTTTATAAAGAAAGCCCATCTTTGCAATGACGGGCTTTCCAGACCGGGATTTTTATCCAAGCCTGTCCGCAAAATAATGCATCGCCTTTTGCAGGAATAAGCCAAACGCAGGTTTACCGGCAGTATACCGCTCATCCGCAACATACAGGTCGCCCAGGCCTTTGTAAGCCGCGATATCGCCTTCAGGCTTGCCCCAGAATTGCCGGATGAGATGATAATGATCAGCAATGAGCCGCTGCACTTCAGGACTGTGAGGGTCTTTATCCGCCATGGCGGCCAGCTGCTCCCAGTTGGCGGCGAAGTCTTTTCCGAGTGTTTCGAACTCCTCCACGTTCATTTTAAGCAGCTGTTCTTCGGAATGTTTCACCTGGTCCGGCCAGCGCTCCATGGCTTCTTTCCGCCAGGCCTCCGCCTGTTCTTTCGGTAGTCCTTTATAAAGGTCTTCTGGTTTCATTTTTTGTTTGTTTTGAAGGTGATCAATTGTTTTGTCAAGCGTTTCCAGCAGTGTGGCAATGCGCTCTTTCCGTTGCAGCAGGTTTTGTTTATGGTGGTGAAGCGCCGCTACCATGTCAAAATCAGCGTCGTCCAGCAGCCCCGCGATAGTCTTCAGTTCAAAGTCCATTTCCTTGTAAAAAAGTATCTGCTGGAGCCGCAGCAGTTCTTTTTCACCATATAGCCGGTAACCCGCCCCTGTGCGCACAGAGGGCTGCAACAAACCGATCCTGTCGTAGTGATGCAGCGTGCGCACGCTTACACCAGCCATTTCCGCCAGTTTTTTTACTGCATATTGCGCCATAATGGAATGCTTGTTTTAGATTGCAAAACAAAGGTAGGGTATGACGTAAGGTTAGAGTCAAGCGTTTTTTTTTTGATTTTTGAAAAAAATCTTTCATGCCTTTGTCCCCCTTCCTCAACGCCGATCGTTAAGACTATGAAACCATAAAATATTACACGATGAGAGATTTCCTTCTGATCTTCAGGAACAGCGACACGTCACATCCTGCGCCCACGCCCGAGCAAATGCAGGAAAGAATGAACTGGATGGCCGGCATTGCCGCGCAGAACAAGCTGGCAGACAAAGGCAACAGGCTGTCCGGCAGTATCGCCAAAACCGTGCGGCCTGATGATGTGGTGACCGATGGGCCTTACACCGAGATCAAAGAGTTCATCCTCGGCTATGTGATCGTAAAAACGGACACTATCGAGGAAGCGGTGGACATAGCCAAAAAGAATCCCATCCTCAAAATGGGTGGCAACATTGAAGTGCGGGCCATCTTAACGCCGGAAGAAAAAGGCTGAGGCCATGGAAGAAAAACCTTCGCCTCACCAGGAATTACTGCCCCGCCTCTTCAGGCTGGAATACGCTAAAATGACGGCCGTATTGTGCCGTCATTTTGGGCTGCAGCATATTGAGACCGCGGAAGACATAGTGAGTGATACCTTCCTGAAAGCGGCCGAACATTGGAGCCGCAGCGGCGCGCCGCCCAATCCCACTGCCTGGCTTTATACTGTCGCGAAGAACCATGCAAGGGATCACTTCAAACGGCATTCCCTGTTCGAAACACAGATAAAGCCGGCGCTGGGTGTGGACGGGCTGGAAACGGCGCCGGAAGTCGACTTTACAGAACAAACCATTACAGACAGCCAGCTGGCGATGATCTTCGCCGTTTGCAATCCGGCCAATTCCACCGAAGCACAGATCTGCCTGGCGCTCCAGGTGCTTTGCGGCTTCAGCGTGGAAGAGATCGCCGGGGCCTTTCTTTCAAAGACGGAAACCATCAAAAAGCGGCTGGCCAGGGCAAGGGCGAACCTGCGCAACGACCGTTCCGGGATCTGGCCATTGCAGGCTGCCGCCATACAATCCAGGCTGGATACGGTATTACGGACCATCTACCTGTTGTTCAACGAAGGCTACGCTTCCCGTTCCGCGCATCACCTGATCCGTAAAGACTTTTGCTCGGAAGCCATGCGGCTGGCGCTCTTCCTCACCGAAAACCCGCTCACCGGTACCCCCAAAGCCAATGCCCTGCTGGCGTTGATCTGCTACCAAAGCTCCCGGCTCGAAGCGCGGGAAGACGATGCGGGCGATGCCGTTTTATTCGAGCAGCAGGATAAAAGCCGCTGGAGCAAAGAATTGATCGAAAAAGGCAATTTTTATCTCGTAGAAGCCTGCTCTGCCAACGAGATCTCCAAATACCACCTGGAAGCAGCCATCGCCTACTGGCATACCACGCCCACGGATCATGACAAATGGAAGCACATCCTGCAGCTGTATAACCAGCTGGTCATCCTTGAATATTCCCCTATCACCGCGCTGAACCGCACTTTCGCTTTTGCCAAGGTGCACGGCAACCATCAGGCCATCCCGGAAGCGGAAAAGCTGGGTCTCAGCCACCTGAATTACTACCATTCCCTGCTGGGCTTCCTGTACACCGGCATCAGCACCGCCAAAGCGATCAGGCATTATCAAAAGGCCATTGCGCTCACCAGGCCCGCGGCGGAAAAAAGAACGCTGGCGAAGGAAATAGAACGGCTGCGGGCGCAGCCTTAAAAAAAATTCCCCATCCGCGAAGGATGGGGAATGCAAAGAGTGAAACAGTTAACAGTTATAGGCCACATCCGCTAGTTCATGAACCAGCGCGCTTTATAAACATGTAAATCAGGGAAAGCAAAGGAACGTGCCGGTGCGGAAAATTTCACATGAAACGTCCACCAGCTTTCCTCCGGGACGGTGAAGATGTATTGGCCTGACTTGAGCTGGCCGAGGCTTTTGATATTTTCGGCATCCGGCAGGCCCTTGCGTTTGCTGAACTTACCAGTGCCGATATCGAACGTCCATGAGCCGTGATGCTCGGTCACAAAAAGGTGATCGCCACCGGGAGCGGGTTGCAGCTCATGCCCGCCAATGCCGGGGATGGTCCACTCGTTCTTCAGTTGAAGGGCCTCCGGCGAAACGATCTTGTACTCGCGCAATACGGAATAACCCAGTGCAAAAAGGCTCTGCCTCTTCGCGTCCCATACCAGGCCGTGGGCGGAATACAGGCTGTCCGTATACAATACTTTCCCCGGCTGCGCGATATCGAACAGCATGATCTTATTGCCTGCTTTATGCGTGGAAGCAGCTGCCGCCAAGAGGTTGCCGGGCAGCAATTCTATGGAATGCGCATTGGGTACGGCAGCGTGGAACACCACTTTTTTGCCGTCCAGGTTCACGATCGCGATGGCGCCGGATGAAGAAGAAACCAGTATTTGTTTCCCGTTGTTGATCGCTTTGCAATCGTCCATGGTATTGAAGAGGCGGCTGCGGTATTCTTCGGGCAGGTCTTCCGCCTCACGGGCGTCCCACATCCAGGTCACTGCCGGGATGCTGTCTTCCGACCGGTCATAATCCACCAGCAGCACCCTGCTGTCGCCGCATACGAGGAACTTTTTCTCGGATTGGCAAAAGGCTGTCGCAGCGGCGAGTAGCATCCCGCAGAGGCCGAAAATATGCTTACATGTCATACGTTATCGTTTATTTGAATGACCCATTCCATCGATGGGCGCGAATTTCACCTGCTCATACAAACCCGGAAGGAACGGGCAAAAATAATAAATAATCAGGTCTCGTTTTTTAGCTTATTGTTAAGGATCGGAATGCATAATTTGCAGCCTGTATGCATACTCTGAAAATACTGGCGGCAGGCAGTTTCGCAGTGCACGGCACGGCAAGCCTCAAGGCCATGATCAAAATACTGGGTTCGCGGGTATTGCCCGTACCCAGCGTGGTGCTGAGCGGGCTCACGAACATGAAAAGCGTGACCAAGCTGGATGTGCCTTTCGAAAAGCTGCTCACGGAAGTGTTCGAACTGGCCGTGTTCCGCGGGCAGCGGCTCATCCTGTACATTGGCTACCTCGGCAAGCCGGAACAGGCGGACATCCTGGCGGACCTGGTCCGCGTCTACCGGCCGCATATCGCGTATATTGTCACCGATCCTGTTTGCGGCGACCATGGCCGGATGTACGTACCGGCGGAGATCGCGGAGAAATGGCCCGCGCTCATACGCCTGTCGGACATGGTTTTCCCCAACCTCTCCGAAATAAAGATATTGACTGGCAACGATCCCGCCGCTGAAGGCGCCCCGGGTGCTTATATCGAACAATTCCGCCAGCGCTACCCCGAAGCGGAGCTGGTCGTAACCAGCATGCTGCCTAACCCGGAAGAGATCGGGGTGGAACTGTATGGCGAAAAAAGGTTTTCGTTCTATCACCCTTACCTGTCGCGGAACTTTGGCGGTTCAGGAGATACTTTCCTCGCATTGTTCCTGCTTCATTTCTTTTTTGAAGGAAAAACAAAAGAAGAAGCCTTAATGGAGGCCGCCCGGCAAACGTCCGCCTACATTGCACGATCCATTGAGCAGGAAGCGGATGAGCTGGTCGTGGAAGACTAAAAAAGAAAGCCTGCGCAAACGCACAGGCCTCCCGTTTCTGCAAGAAGGAACTTTATTTTGTCACGATCTCTATCTTCCCTCCTTCTCTGAACAGGCTGTGCGGCACGAAGTACCCTTTGTTCGTTTGCCCGTTCACGTTAATAGCTGAAAGATCCCTTCCCTTCCCGGTTTTGGTGATGGTCAGCAATTTACCTGTGCTGGTCCTCCATTTCACTTCGTCAAAAAGCGGGACGGTTACAATATATTCAGGATCGGTAGCTGAGAAAGTATACAGGCCGGCAGCGCAGAACACATACCAGGCGGACATTTCACCCGCATCATCCATACCGCAGAGCGCCAGGCCTTCGTCGCCGATGCCATAGAGGCTGTTGAGAATGGTGTCAATTATCTTTTGTGATTTTTGCGGTTTGCCGATGAAATAATATGCAAACGGCGCTTCATGGTCCGGCTGGTTGCCGTGGCAATACTGCCCTATCATCGTTTCCACGTTGCGCGCAATGTGCCTGGGATTCCAGGGCAATGTGAACAGTGAATCCAGCTTGGATTCAAACCCTTTTTCCCCGCCATACAATTCAATCAGCCCTTTCATATCATGCGGCGCGAAGAACGATACCTGCCAGGCGTTCGCTTCGCGGTACATGTATTCGTAATACGGGTATTGCGGGTTGAAAGGCGTTATCCATTCGCCGTTTTCCAGCCTGCCGCGCATGAAGCGGCTGGACGGGTCGAACATGTTCTTATAATTTTTCGAACGGGCCATCAGTATCCTGTAATTGGCCGTGTCGCCGAGTTTTTTGGCCATCTGCGCGAGGGAATAATCATCGTATGAATATTCCAGTGTTTTCGAAACGCCTGCTTTGGCCTTGGTTTCCACGTGCGGGTTCGGTATGTCAGGATCGGAGATATAACCCTTCTCCATGTATTCGCGGATGTGCGGGCGGGCGCCGCCGGGCGTGTTCGCGTTCTTCAGCAATATTTCATACGTGCCTTTCACATCAAAATCATCCATTCCCCGAAGGTATGCGCCTGCAATGGTGGAAGCGCCATGGTCGCCGTGGAAGAACGTGGGAATGAAACCTTTTTTGTCCCCTACATCTTTCATGGACCGGATCACATCCAGTGCAACGCGGGGTGAAATGAGACTCAGCAGCACGTCTTTATTGCGGTAAGTATCCCACAGGGAAGGTTCGGTATAGTAGTTGAAGCCGGTCTTCGCTGTTTTCCTGGAGGCATCGGTAAATTCCCCGTTCACATCGCTGCGCAGGGCGGGCCAGAGGAATGAGCGGTAGAGGCAGGAATAGAACATCTCCTTTTGTTTGGGTGTGCCGCCTTTCACCTGTATGGACGACAGCAGCGTTTCCCAGGTCCTGGTGGCTTCGCTGCGCACCTGTCTGAAGGTTTTGCCGCCGATCTCCTGTTCAAGGTTCTGCCGCGCATTTTCCGCGCTCACGAAAGACAGGCCGATCTTCAGTTCCACCGGTCCTTTGCGGCCATCCTTCAAATGCACGGTGGCGGAGCCTGTGCGCTGGCCTTCGTCTTTCTTTTCCAGCTTTTCGATCTCCGTGTTCAGGATAGCATAAAAGTAGATCCGCTCGCCCGTCTGCTGGTAACCTTGCAGTGCGGAAGCGCCCGCCTGTTCAATGCTCCAGCCAGACACGCGGTTGTTCGCCCTGCCCAGGTCGAAGAGTACCTGTTTATTTTTCCCGTCCTGGTATTCATATTGATGGAAACCGCAGCGGAGCGTGGAGGTGAGCTTTACGTTCACTTTGTAATCTTCCAGGTACACCTGGTAATACCCGGGCGCGGCGCTTTCTTTTTTGTGAGAAAACCTGGAGCCTGGCTTCTCCCCTGGGTTTGATACCGGCAGGATGGGAATGTTGCAAAGGTTCCAGTGGCCTTTGTTCGTATGCGTAAAACCATAGATAACAGAATCTTCATACTCATATCCCGCGCCGGAACCGTACTCGGTAATAGGGCTCAGCTGCACCATGGCATTGGGCAGCGAGCTGCCGGGAAATGTAAGCCCTGCCCAGGACCGCCAGCCCTCCGGTAATGTATAACCCAGTATTTTCGGATCAGTGAGCGGCGCGGTGCCGATAAAAGTGTTCACATACTTCGTATAAACCGGCGCGGACTGCCCATTTCCCGCAAGCGCGGCAAACATCAGCGCTATGAGCACCGGCAGGGTTTTGACGTGGTGTTTCATTCTTAAGGAGAAATTTCGTTAGCGGTCTTAAAGTACTACTAAATCGATATAGTTCATAGTCTGCAGCGAAATTTCACCAAGCGGCGAACGAAAGTTTATGGGAACACCGAGGGTCGCTGTGCCAGGATGAACTTTGCCCTTTCTTTCCTGCCAGGCAAATCTGCCGGCTTGCCCTGCACCAGCTCATAATCGATCCCGGGTTTGCCATCAGCGGCAACCGTGATGGTTATGCGTTCCACGGTGGTTACAGCCCCGTTCTTGTTACTGCCGAACCAAAGCGGGTGGCTTTGCTGCTTCCAGGTCACCAGCCTGTAATCTTCCCCCGGCTGATGTATGCTGTCTCCCGCCGCTTTCAGCGCGGCTGCATTGCCATACAGCGTAGACATCGTTTGCCGGCTGCTGTTAAAGGAAGAGGTGATCACCGTCAGTCCTTCGCTGTTGTAAATATCTTCCGGGGCCGGAGCCGGAGCCTTTTCACGGCTGCATGCCGTTGCCAGCAAGACAAATAATACGATCGGGCAGTATTTCATTTTCATATGTTGTTGAATTATTTCGTGGGGATGTCGAATACAAAACCGGTGGCGGATGCCAGGCGGTGGCAGTTAATGCACTCGCTGGCAAAAGAGGCCGTTTTCCCGTAAGGCACCAGCTTTTTGGTGCTGAACCTCGCAAAACCCCATCCTTCCGTGTCTTTGAACTTCTCATCGTCCCTGATCATGAACTGCACGTTGTTGAAATCTCCCGCAAACACATTCCCGTCTTTATCTTCCGCCTGCTTATCCCACACCACCTTCACGATCTTGGCGCCGTTGGGCCAGGGATGGATGTTATTTTCCTGTATGGCTTTCACCGCGATATCGTTCCCATAAATAATGCGCATCGTGCCATTGTCGAAACGGTTCGAGGAAGTGATCACTTTCCAGCTTTTGTAATCTGAAAAATAAGTGATGCCATTAGGCGAAGGAGCCACCGGGAACGGCAATTCATGCTCTGCTGCCAGGGCTTTCACCGGAACGGATACGGTGGGTTTTGCGACGGGCCGGGCGTTGGTCAGCGATACCACGTATTGTTTCAAAACGTCCACATCCGTTTTGGATATCCTCGCGGAAGGATGAACGGCGGTGTAACTTTCCAGCGGCATCTTCCCCTGGTCCACCATGTTCACAATATACCAGAGCGTTGTGAGCTGCGCTGTGGCGGAAAGGCTGTCCCAGTTCGAAAAGTTCAGCCGCTGTCTCGCGTCCTTCACATGCGATGCAACTTTCCAGGAAACGGGCGCGATCTTATCATACCATTCCAGGCTGGTTTCGTTGGAGTGGCAATCATAACATGCCCGCTCAAAGATCGCCGTTACCGCTGCCGGTCCTTTGAATTCACCGGTTACCGGGGGATTGGGGATAACAGGGCTGGTAAACTGCAAACCTGCTGCCACCACGGCAATGACCAATGCGGCAATGATCATCCATTTTTTTCTTTCTGGCTTCAATGATCTCATGGCTTTTTTTTCCAAAAGTACCCGGGGATGCCGCCCCTGCCTAGCCTGAAGCCGTGTAGCGGGCAGAATGGATGGCGAGCCGGACATTTCCCGGCCTGAAACATCCATCACCATTTTCACCCGGCACCTGCGCAAAAGCAGGCCTGGCAGGTGCTGCAACCTGGAGAGCGGAATTGTCCGGCTCAGGGACTGCTTTGGCCACCTGGGGTACTTTGTACTTAGCCGTTGCGCAGCGGGCAGGTACTTTTGGATCAGCAACCATAAACGATCACATTTAAAGCGATAACACATGAAATCAATGAAAACAATGATCCTTGCAGGCGGCCTCGCCGCGGTGCTGGCGGTAACGGCCGCATTCGCGGATTTGCGGCATGAAAAAACCATCAAAGACCTTCAAACAGCACAGGACAGCAAAGGCTTCGCGGTAGTGGAACTTTTTACATCGGAAGGCTGCTCCAGCTGCCCTCCGGCAGATGAGCTGATGGAAAAGATCCAGGAAGATAATAAGAACCGGCAGATCTATATCCTGGCCTTCCACGTGGATTACTGGGACCACCAGGGATGGAAAGACCGCTTCAGCGACCATGAATTCTCAAACAGGCAGCGGCAGTATGCGGATTGGCTGAATGTACGCACCGTATACACGCCGCAGGTCGTGGTAAACGGCAGGTCCGAGCACGTTGGTTCCGACCAGCGGCCTGTTCTGCAGGCCATTTCCGCGGGGCTGAGCCAGGGACCTGCCGGCACACTGGCGCTCACGGCCAGTATTGCGCGCAACCAGCTGCAGGTGAATTATGAAGGAGCCGGGCAGGAAAAGAACACCGAGCTGGTACTGGCCCTCGTACAGCGAGCAGCGGCAAGCCGTGTGAAGGCCGGTGAAAATTCAGGCAGGAGCTTATCCCATGTACAGATCGTGCGCCGCGTGCTGCGTGTGCCGCTGGATGCGGGCAATAAAAAAGACGTCAGCATGCGCCTTCCTGCCGGTTTTGACGCGGCAGGCTGGGAGCTGATCGGCTTCGTGCAGCATACAGACGACGGGCATATCAGCAATGCAGGCAGAACGGGTTTTGACGCGGGGAAATAAAATTTTCAGCCCCCGGATTGCCTGTTTCACGGCCCGGTTGGTCCATCCCGCTGGTTTGTGATTGACCGCGACCCAACAGGGAAATATCTTTGACATACAAATTGAAAAACACATAAAAAATCAAAAAAAATGGAAAACAACAACATCGAACAGGTTATCACAGTTGCCAATCATATCATTCAACCGGAGAAAGTGCTTTACACCGGCAGAACCCATACCACCGGCGGCCGCGACGGCGTGTCGCGCAGTACGGACGGCAGGCTGGACGTCCAGCTGTCATCTCCCGGCTCTGCCGGCGGCGGCACCAATCCCGAGCAATTGTTTGCCGCAGGCTGGTCTGCCTGCTTCATCGGCGCCATGGGCCTGGGTGCGGCTAAAATGAAAATTGGCCTTCCCGCGGGTCATGCCGTAGATGCGGAAGTAGACCTGGGCATGGCCAACGGCGGTTATTTGCTCCGGGCCCGCCTGAACGTGAGCCTGCCCGGCCTGGAACGCGAAACAGCCCAGGCGCTGGTAGACTTTGCGCACGAGAACTGCCCGTACTCCAAAGCCACCAGGGGCAACATCGGTGTGGAGATCCGCCTCGTATAAAATCCATTTCAACGAAATAGCCTGTCCTTCAAATACGGGCAGGCTATTTTCAACAGGATGCAATAACTTAGCGATGCCCAACGAGCAGCACTCATTATTCAACATTACCGGTCAGGCTGTATGAACAAAAAGACATTTAAAGTTTCTAACAAGATAATATGGCTAAGCTCCTTTTTCCTGGGCGTGCTTACGTCTGTCCCGAAAATTGCCGAGCGGCATTTTAATCCTTTCGAGGCGGTTGTGAATGCGGTGATCACCTTCCTGTTCGCGCTTTTCATCTGGTATTACAACATCCTCACCCTTCCCGCCTACACCTCCCGCGATGTGGCCAACGGGTTTTCCGTAATGCGGCTGATCAGGAGCCTTGCGGTGGGCATGGTGGTGATGTTCGTGCTCGCCTGCGTGCAGCAGGTGCTCATTTCATATCTCAGCTTCGGCCCCGTGGCGCTGATGATCGGTATCAGGGGCATCCTGATCAACTTAACCTTTTATATGTTCCTGCACCTGCTGTACCAAAGCTACCAGAACCAAGAGGTAGGCATAGAGCTGGAACGCACCAAGGCAGACAATCTCGGCGCGCAATACGAGCTGCTCAAGCAGCAGGTGAACCCGCACTTCCTGTTCAACAGCCTGAACACCCTGAAATACATGGTGGAAAGCAACGACAAGCATACGGTGGATTTTATCCTGAAGCTCTCAGACTTCTACCGTTACACGCTCGAAAGCCGGAAGCTGGACCTGATCAGGCTTTCAGAAGAGCTTGACATCCTGAACGCCTACGTTTTCCTGCTAAAAGCGCGCTTCGAAGACGGCATTGACCTTTCTATAACGGTGAATGAAACGCATCATGCATCGCTTATCCCCCCGTTTACCCTGCAGCTGCTGGTGGAAAACTGCATCAAGCACAATGTAGTGTCGCTGGAGCATCCTTTGCAGATCAGGATCTATTCCGACGAAGAATATATTGTCGTGGAAAACGGGGTGCAGCTGAAAAGAACGCCGGAATCATCCATGGGTATGGGATTGGAGAATATCAACCAGCGGTATATACACCTGCTCGACAAAAAGATCGAGATCCGCGCCAGCGAAACATTATTTACGATCAAACTTCCTGTCATCCATGCAAATCATCATCATTGAAGACGAGCTGAAAGCAGCCAAATCGCTCGCCGCGATGATCACCAAACTGCGGCCCGGGGCTACTATTACGGCGCAGCTGCAAAGCATCGAAAGCGCGGTAAGCTATCTTTCACAGCACCAGGCGCCCGACCTGATCTTTATGGACATCCAGCTGTCTGACGGTTTGTGCTTCGAGATCTTCAAATCCGTGAAGATCCAGTGCCCGGTGGTGTTCTGCACCGCTTACGGCGAATACACGATGGACGCTATCAAGGCCAACGGCATCGACTACATCCTGAAACCCTTTTCCAAAGAAGCTTTGCAGGAAGCTTTTGAAAAGGTGGAGAGCTTTAAGAACTTCTTCCAGCAACATACCCAGCCAGACCTGGACGGGCTGCTGAAAAAGATCGGGCTGGATGAAGGGAAAAAAAGTTTCCTCGTGTTCAAAAACAATAAATACACTACGATACAAACAGAGCAGATCGCTTATATCTACATCAAATACGAATCTTCGACGATCATGACCTTCCAGGGTCAGGAGTATGCGATAGACCAGTCGCTGGACCAGGTGCAGGGCCTGCTGTCTGCCCGGCAGTTCTTCAGGCTGAACCGGCAGTACCTCGTGAACTTCGCCGCGGTGAAGGAAGTGGAGCATTATTTCGCGCGAAAACTCCTGGTGAAGCTGACCGTGCCGACAGCGGAGAAGCTGCTGATCGGGAAGGAAAAGACCAGCAGTTTTTTGCAATGGCTGGAAAACAGGTAGGGCGTTGCCTGCAAGGCTACGTAGCATGAGTTAAAATTTCCTAGTGACTTCCAGACATCACTTCCCTACGGCTTGCTTTTTTCCTTATTGCGTAAATCATTTTCCGCATATGAGTTGAATCCGGGGTTTGAAAGCATTCATTTTGAGCTTTCAAACCAACTATCATGGCTACAATTCTACTTAAGCTTAAAAAGACGGGCTTATTGATCATACTCGCGTTCCTCTTTCAAAACGCCTCCGCACAAACCGGTGACATTAAAGGCATTGTAAAAGACCAGGAAGGCAAATACATCCTATCGGCCAACCTTGCTTTAAAAGGCACTTCCTATGGCGCTACCAGCGACGGAAACGGCGCCTATCATATCTCCGGCGTCCCAGCGGGCAATTATACGCTCGTATTTTCTACTGTCGGCTACAAACAGTTCAGTAAAAAGATCAGCGTCAGGCCGGCCGAAACGACCACGCTGGATATTGAAGCGGAAACAGACGTAAGCGAGCTGCAAACCGTGGAAGTGACCGGCAGGAAAGAATCTTCCTACAAAAACAACCAGTCGTTCTCCGCCACAAAGATCGAAATGGCCATCAAGGACATTCCCCAGACCATTTCCACCGTTACCAAGGAGCTGATACAGGACAGGCAGGCATTGCGGTTGAAAGACATCGTGCAGAACGTGGCAGGGATCAACGAATTCTCCGTGTACGACGATATTACCATGCGCGGCTTCAGGAACAGCGGCAGCAGCGGCCGGTTGATGAACGGGCTGCGCACGCACAATAATTTCTGGACCAGCCCTCTGTTGGTCAATATCGAAAGGGTGGAATTCATCAAAGGCCCGGCCTCCGCAGCGTTCGCCAATACCAGTCCCGGCGGCACCGTTAACATGGTGACGAAGAAACCGCTGGACGAAAGCCGCCAGGCTATCAGCTTCAGCACCGGCAGCTTCAGCACTTACCGCATACAGGGCGACTTTACAGGTCCGCTGAACGACGACAAAACATTGCTGTACCGTTTGAACCTGGGTTATGAGAACGCAGAAAGCTTCCGGGACCAGGTTTTCAATAAATCCTTCGTGGTAGCGCCTTCCATATCCTTTCTTCCCAGGGAAGGCACCCGATTCAATGCAGACTTCGTTTACAGCAACCAGCACACGATCCTGGACCGTGGCAGAACCATCATCCAGGGCACCAAAGACCTCTTCGCCACACCCATGAACTTCAACGTGGCGCAGCCCGGCGACTACCTGAAACAGCAGAACCTGGCCCTCACGCTCTCCTTCAGCCAGCAGCTCTCCAAAAAGATCGCGTTCAATGCCTCCTACATGAAGTTCAGGTACGACGAGCTGCTGAACGAACACGTGCATGCCGCATATATTACGCCGGACAGCATCAGGATGGCCTTTACGGACAGGAATTCTAAATTCAACGGCAATAACCTGACCGCTTACCTTACCTTCAAATTCAACACATCTGTGCTGCAGCATACGCTGCTGGCCGGCTACGATTATATCGACGGGTATAATATCAGCTACAACCGTTCTGCCATCGGTCTTGCCAATGGCGTGGGCGACTTCAGCCTGAAAAATCCATCCTGGAAACTGCGGCCTGTGGAGAGTTATACCTATGCCGCCGCCAATGATTATTCTTCCGGCAGCAGGTTCAAAACGCAGGGCGTATACCTGCAGGACCTTGTGCAGCTCAACCGCTTCCAGTTCCTGCTGAGCCTCCGCCAGGAATTCTACCATTACCCCGTTACCAGCTTTTCTTATGCAGGCTCCAACATCAAGACGGCCCAGGATCAAAACGCCTTGCTGCCGAGAATAGGTATCACCTATGCGCTGACAAAAGACATCAGCCTCTACACCACCTATGCCACCGGGTTTGAGCCGCAGGCCGGCGGCACGCTCAGCAATCCCTCCACCGGCGGGCCTTTCGACCCATTAACCAGCGACCTGCTGGAAGTTGGCGCGAAGGGGGAATTTTTCAACAGCCGCCTGTTTGCCGGCGTAGCGGTATACCAGATCACGCAGAACAACGTGCTCGTAAATGCCAACGACGCTTCAAAGCCTGACCTGCTTAGAGAGCGCGGCCAGGAACGAGCAAGAGGGTTTGAATTGGAAGCATCCGGCCGCATATTGCCGAACCTGAGCGTCCAGGTGAATTATGCTTTTAACGAAGCGCTGATCACCGAAGATATCGAGAACGATATCAATAAACGCGTGGGGCTGACGAAAGAGAATGCGCCGAAACACAGCAGCGGCAGCTGGATCAAGTACACCGTCCGTAAAGGAGCGCTGAACGGCCTGGGCATCGGGCTGGGCCATTCCCAGGTATCGGAGCGTGAAACATTCGACAGAACCTTGCAGCTGCCAGGTTATGTCGTTTTCAACGGCGCGCTTTACTACCAGGTAAAAAGACTGCAGCTGTCCGTTAACCTGAACAATCTTACCAACAAAGAATACATCTCCGGCGGCTACAACTATGAGCGGAACTTCCCCGGAGCGCCGCGCAATTTCTTATTGACCGTGGGTTATACATTTTAATGCTTATGCGCATACCCTTCAAAAAAATATTAGGCAAGATACACCTCTGGCTCGGCCTCACCGCCGGGCTGGTGGTGTTTATCAGCCTCACTGCCGCCGCCGTGTTCGTTTGGGATAAAGAGCTGACGGACTGGTATCACAAGGAAAAAATATTCGTGCCGGAAGTAAGGGCCGAACGCCTTCCTTTCAACATACTTCTCGAAAGCGCCCGCAAAGCAGCGCGGGGCCATAGTGTCAGCTATGTGACGCTCAGCCGGGAGCCCGAAAGAGCATATGTGTTCCTGAATTACAAAGAGGCAAAGGAACCCGGTTGGCTGTACGCCTCGTCCATAGAAAATTATGAGCAGATCTATGTCGATCCTTACACCGGGAAAGTACTGGGCGTGGTAGACCTTCCGCGCGATTGGATCTTCAACACCCGCATGCTGCACCAATGCCTCCTGTTGAATTATGACATCGGGCATTATATTGTCGGCGGCGCCACACTGATCATCTTTGTGATGATCATCACCGGGATCGTGCTGTGGTGGCCGAAGAACAAAGCGGCCTTAAAACAACGGCTGTGGTTCAAATGGAAGTCTTCCACCAAATGGAAACGCAAAAATTATGACCTGCACAATATCGGCGGGATCTATACTTTTCTTTTCGTGTTGCTCTTTGCTGCAACCGGCCTGGTGTGGACCTTCGACTGGTGGACCAACGGCATTTACCGGCTGCTCGGCAACGAACCATCGAAAGTATTCACAAGAGCACCAAAACCGGCTACCGTAGCCGATTCCGTGGCACATATCTACGACCGGGTGTTTGCAGACGCCATGCATCGCGTGCCCAACTGGCGGCTTGCCGGTTTTACGATACCGGAACCGGGAGCAAAAGAGCCGCGTGAGATCCAGGCATTCATCCGGTATTATTCCGGTACCTCCGGCTGGGATGAATCCGACATCTATGCCTATCATCCCAAAACGGGGGCATTATATTTTTCCACTCCCCACGATAAGAAAACCCTGGGCGCAAAATGGCGGAACAGTAACTACGCTATACATGTAGGCAGCATTTACGGGCTGCCCACCAAGATACTGGCCTGCTTTATCGCGTTGTATTGCGCATCGCTGCCGGTGAGCGGCTTCCTCATCTGGTGGGGCCGCAGGAAAAAGAAGCCGCAGGCGCCGGTTAAAAAAGCAGGCGTGCTTGCCCGCAATACTGCCGTGTCGTAACATTACTGCGTATTATTTTTTTGCCATACCGGCATGCTAAAGTTCACGTTGTATTTTTTCCCATGCTCCCTGCTGGTACAGGGATAGGGTACCACTACATTGGACGAATACTGCAAACCTGTCACGGAAGTGAATACGATGCCGGGATACGGCGATTTCTCAATCGTGTTATGATGCACATTGATCTGCCCAAATGCACCGGCGGCGGGTACTTCTCCCAGCCCATTCGCGCAAAACACGGAAAGCACTCCCGGCGGCATGCCCTGGTTCGTTTTCTCGAACATACATTCAAAAAAACGGTTGTTCCTGATCTCCACATGATCGGCAAAACCGCCGCCCATCCAATGAACTTCAGGGCCTACTAACAGGCCGTTCATGGCCGTACCGGTGATTTCGTTGTCGTGCACGATGCCGTTGCTGCTTTTGATGAGAATGCCGCGGGAACGGTTGTAGCCTACTTTATTGTTGCGGATCACAAATCCTTTACCGGTGTGGCTTTCGTTGTAGATCATGTCGCCGATGCCCATGGCCGGCAGCGTATCGAGTATGATGCGCGCGCCTCTTGTATAGTTTGCTTTAAACAGCAGGTCCTGGTACATCGCAACGACCGCCAGCCGTTCTGCTTCCGTTGGCGTGTAGTTTTCAACGGCCTGCACCTTCATCTTGCCGCTCTTCGTGCCGGCATACAGCACATGCTGCAGCGTGTCTCCCGTATAAAAAACGAGGTTCGCTTCTCTCGCCAGGATGTAGATGGATTTGGTCGCACTGTCGATCCTGCAAATGGGGAACGAGCGGCCGCACACGATGATACAATCGTCGCCATTGTGTTTGATGTCGCAGTTTTCCACGAGCGGCCCGATGCTGGCCAGGCTGCTGTGAATACCGTCTGCATTGCTTGAGCGCAACCTGGCCGGCATACCCGGCGCCACAGGGCCCCGGCCTACCTTGCAGCGGTTGTAATGCGTGCCGCGGCAATCCCTTTCAAAGAAAGAAAAACTATTTGAGCCGTAGATGGTCACATCCTCCACCCTGGCATTCACGCATTTTTCCAGCTGGAAGGCATGTGCGGCAGGATTGGCTTTGGTAGATACGACATCCAGCACCACGAGGTCTCCCACTTTTTCATACGCCACCCATGCATTGTTTTTGGTGAGCCGAAACCGCCTGGTGGTACCGATCCGCTGGAATGCGGAATAATACCCTTCAGTGGTCGTGATACTGTTTCTTTTCAGCTGCCGCGTATTCGGGTCATAAAATTGCACGCGGCTATTCCTGAGGTTCTCTACAGGATATCCCGGGTCGATCTCTACCTCATACCACAGGTTGGCGGGGTCTTTGGCCACGATCACGCCCTGTGTGAAACAAAGCGGGTCGTAGTCGATGGAGAACCCGGATATTTTTATGTTCGTGCAATTCAGGAACCGGAGTGCCAGTTCCTGTGAATTGCAGACGATGGATGCGCCGTAGCCTTTGATCTCCACATTGTTCAGGTTGGCAAACAGGTAGGCGCCATTCGCCATGTTGTTGAGCTGGTATTGCCCTGGCGGTATCTCGATAACGGGATTGTTCTTCTGCGCATCGAGGATGGTCTTTAGATCCTGCAATTGCTGTGCATGCGCGGCCATGGCGCAGGCCATGAACATGCAGATATAGAATAACCTGGAAATGAGTTTCATTTTTTCTGCTTGTGTTTTTATGAAGAGTATACTTGCCGGATGAGGTTATAATACCAGCAGTTTTTTGGTTGTTTGTTTTTTGCCGTCATTTATCGTGACGTAATACACGCCCCTGGGCAAGCCCTGCAGGTCGATAGTGGCCTTGCCTGCCTGTATGGAAGCTGGCGGCACCTGCCGGACAGCCTGACCAGCGGCATTCGTTACAATGATCAGGGGGTTGGACATGCCGGTTGCATTAAACGTTACTACCACCCTTTCTCTCGCGGCGTTGGGAGAGAGTTTCAGGTCGAGGGAATCTGATGGTGCTTTGAGAGAGACGGTATTCGCCGCGGCCATTACATCCGGTGCCATTACGATGGACCTGAAAACGTTGTAATCATTAGCCTGGACAAGGAGCGTGGGTACAACGGCTGAGAAATCGCTGTTATAGCCCGTGCTGTCCGTGAGTGTCACGATCTCCCCGCTTGCGGCGGTGGCGTTGTCATTTCTCCGGATGGCATATAAAAGCACAGAGCCGTTCGCATTGAATTGCCCGGTCACGGCCCTGTATTTATCCGATGCAACGCCGATGGTGCCGTTGCTCACCCAGGTGCCGCCGGACAGGGAATATTTCCGCAGCAGGTTGTCGTGCGCCATATAAAGCACATCCGAACCGCTGCCTGCATTAACGATCAGGAACTGATACGGGCTGCCGGTAGCGGGAAGGCCGGGAAGATTCACCATCGTTTGCCCTGCCGTAACGGGAAGTCCCGTACCAACCGTGGTGAGCCGTAATGCGCCGGAGGTGGAGGAAGCGTACAGCTGCCCATCCGATACAACCAGCGAGCGCGCGGTGGTTGTGGTGAGCTGTACATGGGAAGTGCTGCCCAGCGTGGTGTACATAATACCGCCGGAGCCGCCGCTCACCCAAATGCCGGAGCCATTGACCACCGCCGCGCGGACCGCCTGGCCGCTGAATGCGCCTAACGCCGTAGTGGTATTCACCGTACCATCGGCGCTTACCACCGCTACTACTCTTTTTACAGTGGCAGTGGAGGAGGAAGACACGGCTGCGGCTCCCGGATCCGCGTCATAACCGGCGAGCGCCAGCTTGCTGCCATCTTCGGACAGGCTGATGTAGCCTTCCGTGTAATCGCTCGTTGAAACCGGGAGCGTGAGCCTTTTGTGATCGCCCGAAACAGACACGGGCATGGGAATGCTTCGCACTAAATTACCGCAGGAATTATACTCATTCAGGAAAACAGGCTGGGCCTCCCCGGCCGCCAGGGGCGCCGTTCCCGACCCTATTCTTACCACCACAAAATTTCCAGGGATAAATGATTGAGCGAAACAATTAGAAACAGAAAGTACTAGTAGTACCAGGGATACAACGTGGACAGTTTTTTTCATGTGTGGAATTGCTTATGGTGACAAGTAACATAAAAAGCAATTTGACCACAATGAAAAAGCAAAGATATTTTTGATGGGAATGCTCCCATGGCGAGGGAATGTTCCCATAGGGGATAATTGTTTGGCAAGGCCGCTGTTCCCGGCGTATAAAATGAAAAAGGCCACTCGTGAGAGTGGCCCAGTGATTAACCGTGATCAGTGTATTTTATATTTAATTACTCGCCTACGGGAATCGGCATGTCTACACCGGTTGCCAGGGCAGTGCCAAAGTTTGGCGAACCGTCGCTGTTCCAGGTGAGCTTCTGCATTCTCGGAGCCCTTTGTCCATTGGTGGTACTTGCCACGCTGCGTGCATGATAGATGAACCAGTTTTCCTTTTTCGTCACGCCATTGGGATCTGTATAGCTGCTGGTGAAGAAGCCATTATGCCCGGGCCCGTAAACGGAGTTGGCGTCATTCCTTACAAAAACCTGTTTCTTGTTAATCCAATCGGCAGCCACGGTGGGGTTGCCTCCGCTTTTGAGTTGTATCTGTGCAAGGCAATAGTTGTCGCTGGTATACCGGCTGGCCGAATAGATAATGAATACAGGGCTGCTGGCATCTTTTTGCAGCATGATGGGCCCTTCATTCACACCAGCCCCAATTGAATTCGGTTCATGCTTCTCCCAGGTATTGGTAGGTGAGGATATTTTGATCCTTGGCCCGCTGATAGTCCATGGGTTAGACATCGTAGCGAGATAAAGGTACTGTTTGTACCTGCTGGCGGTGCTTTCCCACCCTGACCAAATGAAATAATTAGTGGAACCGATGGTGAGTATCGAGCCGTCGATTGCCCACTGGTCGCTGGAATCATAGATCTTTCCTTTGAATGTCCAGGTACCGGTCATTGGATCCGCATTAGGATTTTCCAGTACAAACATGCGGTGTGAATCACCGGTGCCATCGTTAGCTGCGAAATAGATATACCATTTTCCATCGAGGAAATGCAGTTCGGGCGCCCAGATGTTGGAAGAATAAGGCATACCTGACGGCGGCGTCCAGATCACAGATTCCGGCGCTGTTGATAACAAGGACATGGAAGTAGTTTTCCTCAGCCCGATGTTACTCCCCCTGGTGTACATGAAATAATAATAACCATCCTTCTGGGCAACGAAGGGATCCGGCCTGCTGGCGTTGATCAGCGGGTTTTGAAAATAGAGATTGTGAAAATTAAACAGATCCTGGTTCCCGGTAATGGTGGATTTCTGCCTGAGTTTAGCGCCGAGGGTAGTGCTTTGCGGGTCCAGCACCATTTTCATTCCATTCGCTTTATTGGTCAGCGAAAATACGTTATTACTGCCCGAGTACGCTATGGACCAGGCCTGGTTATCGCCTCCATCGTCTGTTCCCTGCTGCAGGATATCTCCTGCGGTAGAAGAGGGAGATTCCAGGCATTTATTGCTGGTCACGTTCACCAGCTTATAATAGGTGGAATCGATCTTAACCAGCTTCCATTTCTGGCCGTTGTTGGGGAACCACCACCATTGCTGGATCTTCTGGCCTTCTGCGGTAGAATTGCCGGTAACTTCCACTACAGGCCCGGCCGGGGCAGACGAGGTTATTCCCCTGATGCGGTAAGTAGCGCCGTCGATCAATGTACCGAGTGGCGGGGCGGCGCTGATCCTGGCGTCATTAATCCGCAGTTTTTCTTTTTCTGCATCATTGTTTTTTTGCTGGGTTTCTTTTTGACAAGCCGTTGTCATGAGCAATAAAATAGCCGCAACGTGTGGGAGCGCTTTGATTTTCATAACATAGTAATTATGCGGCAATCCAACGTGGAATGAATTGCACGGGGTTTGTAATAGGTTAATCGGGATAGAAATTAAGAAATATAGTTTATAAATCCTATCACATTTTAGTTGGCTGCTCCGGCCAGGCAAAACCGGTACCACGAATATGGTAACGATGTGTTCCCGAGTTGACGTAATATGAGTTTATGGCCTGTGTCTGAATGCCTAAGCCAACCGTGTATATATCTACGGCTTCGTTATACTCCCCGAAGTCCGGAAGATTTTTATGCAGGGAAACAAATTCGGCTACATCTGCTTCATGAATGCGCATGGATTCTTTAACCGCTTCTTCCAGCGAAAGCTGGTATTCATGTTGTACTACCAGCACGATGTTCAGTACTTCCGTCTCCTTCCCGTACTCTTTTCTCAAAGAATGGATATCATTTTGCCAGGCTACTATCCTTGCTGCCAGTGCCAGTAAGCGTTTCAGTACAGGATGCCGGGTAATTTTCTCAGGCAGGATATTATCGGGCATCCATTCCGACGCGATCAGGAACGGGCGCATGCCTATCGAATATTCCCGGAACGCCATATAGTGTGCCAGCGAAGGAATACGTTTGCTGGATTTGAAAGGCGCCTCGCCTGCCATACCGTACATGATAAAGTCATTTAACTCTTCAGCGAACCTTTGCATCCATATTGCCGGCATGAATGCTTTACATTCATCCCGCACCAGGGCCAGTTGACTATACCAGCCCTTTTCTCCGGGCAACGGCGTAACGCCATCCAATACTTCCATCATGCGTTTATTGCATTTCTCCAGTTCTGCGGCCGAAAGAAGCTCATGCTGATCGTCGAATGAGGTCAGGAGAAGCATGAACCTGTTAAGGGGTCTTACCTTGTAATCGCCTAAGTAGGGAAGCATTCTCGCCAATGCATCATGCAATACCATTTTTTTGTATTTCTCCCGTATCTTTTCCGGCCATGTTATATAATCCGTATCAATCCATTCTTCCATTTCTTTTCCCATTTGCGTTACATGCGGATTGATGGTGTCCGGCCAGGGGTAATGGCCGGCCGGCAGGTAATCTGCGGCGTTGAATTGCTCTATGAATTGGTTTGCTGTCATGTTGTTTTGGAAATTAGATGCCGTTATAACAGGACTTACAGAGGCTTGTTTGCATTACAGGAAAGCAGTATCTCTTTGATCCTGCGGACTTATAAATGTATTTCTTCGCTAAAGATATCGGGCGTTACTGCGGTAAGAGCGCAGGCGGGGATGCAATGTTATAGCGGTCCTGATGGTAAATATGCCAATCCGTTTTCTCGACATCCAAAGCATCCGGTATTCTCGGGCTTTTCGTTTTAGGCGACATCAAGCATCCGTTTCAGGCAAACAACCAGCTGGAAAGAGTAAGGGGAATTTCTCATCTTAAACGATTGCTTAAAGATAGAATGATTATACAGGATGTTTATTTACGTAAGCTAATTGTAATAATGAGGGGAACTCAATTAAAAAACAAAAAACCCGCGCAATGCGCGGGTCTCTGAAAAATCGTGCGGACCGGACGGGACTCGAACCCGCGACCTCCGCCGTGACAGGGCGGCATTCTAACCGACTGAACTACCGATCCAACTTCCTCTTTCGGGGCTGCAAATATAGAAATAATTACTTCAAACTTCCAAATTTAATTCCTCCATTTTTTTTACCGACACTTCAAATCGGCTGTAGCGGGCTTTTTCCGACAATTATCAGATGACCAACAGCCGAATTAAAAGCAGGATGAATTTCAAAACGAACAATGACATCTTCAAAGTTTATTACTAACTGGAATAATCCGCGTTAAGCAAGGGGTTTTGTTCCCTGCATAAAAAAAGGCCCGCACAATGCGGGCCTTCTTCGAAAACAGTATTAAGGATTATCTTGTATAACCGGGATTTTGTTCCAGACCGCTGATATCAGTTTCCCTTTCAGGGATCGGGAGAACATTGCGGTAGTCGCCTGTAGCGAGCGTGAGCGCGGCCCAGTGGTCGGGCATTGCGCGGGTAAGCGTTTCCTTTCGGCGGGTGAGGTCGTAGAAACGGAAACCTTCGCCGAAGAGCTCTTTCCTTCTTTCGTCGCGGATCTCGGTTTTCAGAGCGGCGCCGGTATTGGTAGATTTAGTTGCGCCTGTGATAGCCCTGCCCTGAACGGCAAAAAGCGCATCCTGCGCCAGTCCGTCGTGCCCCAGCTCAGCTTCTGCTTCCGCTTCGATGAGCCACATTTCCGCGGAACGCATCATCGGAACACTGAGGTCCCATGCATCACGGAAATAGAATTTATTCATCAGGAAACCATCGCGGGAAAAATAAAGATCGTCACGTTGCAGCGCATCGCCTTCGTAAGTTGCCACTTTGTCCAGGTTTACATAGAATTGTTTTTTACGGATATCGTTATCCGCAAACATGTTCACGAAAGAAGTAGTAGCGCGGAAAGTGCTGTAGCCAATGTCGTAAGGCTCCTGGAAAGAAGCGATCTGCAGGTAACCGGTGTTGTCGTCTGACCGGTAAACAAGTGTCCAGATCCACTCGGAGGTTTTGTCTACAAAACCGTCCAGCAGTGTAGAAGCGGCAGCCAGCGGGTAGCCGGTACGGGCGAGCTTCGCGTGGTCTGCGGCGTTCTGCCATTGCTGCATATCCAGGTAAACCCTTGCCAGCAGGCCATTCACGACATTAATCGTAAAACGTCCGGTGTTGTTGGCGCGGGTAGTGCTGATATTGGCTTTTGCAAAAAGGAGATCAGCAAGAATGAAATCATAAGTTGCTTTCACTGTTCCGCGGCCGGGAATCGGATCATTAGGCCCGATCACTTTATCCACTACGGGAATGCCGAGAGCATTCTGATTTACAGCATACGGCTGTGAGAAAAGACGCACAAGATGCAGGTGAGCCCACGCCCTGAGTGCTCTTGCTTCAGCGAGATAATCGTTTTTCAGGGCATCGGAAAGCGTTGTTTTAGGCAGCTCGGTGATCGCCACGTTCGTATTGGCGATAAGCTTGTAACCATCCCTTAGGAAAGCGCCACCATTACCGGCTGTAGGTGATTGCTGGAACTGGTATTCGGTAACGAAGCGGTTATAGTTGCCCGTTCTCACCAGTACCATATCTCCGCCCTTGATATCCTGCGTCAACGCGATGTGGGTGTTGAAGGAAGAAGTGGTAATAAGATCGTACAGGCCATTCATCGCGGCTGTTACCCTCTCCGGTGTGCTGAAAGCGGTAGACGCGGCAACCGAGCCCGGAGGAGTCGTTTCGAGGTAATCCTTTCCGCAACTGCTGGCCAGCAGAAGCGTGCCTGATAAAAATATATAAAATATGCGTTTCATTATTTTCTCGATTTAAGATTAGAAGCCAAGATTTAAACCTACAGTAAACGTTTTCACGTTGGGAACATCATTATCGGCACTACCACCGATCGCCATTTCCGGATCTACGCCTTTGTGTTTCGCCCAGGTAAACAGATTCTCTGCAGATACATATGCACGCAGGTTCGCTACTCCGACTCTGCCCAGCAGCGACTTCGGAACCTGGTAACCCAGATTGATGTTTTTCACCCTCGCATAAGTACCGTCGTACAGGAAACGGGAAGAAACGCTGTTGCCGAGGTCTGTGTTGCTAGGGGAGAAACGTGGAATGTCGGTTACATCACCTGCTTTTTTCCAGGCTTTGTGCATGTCCGGAGACATCTGCTGGCCCGGTGTGTTACCAGCAACCATCAGCTGGGAATATGAGTTATCATAGATCTTACCACCTACGCTGAAGAAGGTGTAGATGCTCAGATCGAAATCTTTGTAACGGAAAGTGTTATTGAAACCGCCAAAGAACTTCGGAAGCGAAGACCCCATTTCATACCGGGTAGCTGCGTTGTAATCTTTAGTGATCACTTTTTTACCGGTGAGCTGTCCGTTCACCATCTCGTTCTGATACCACTGCGGACGGCCGTCTGCCGGGTCCACGCCTGCCCATTCCCTGAGATAGAACTGATAACGGTCTTTGCCGATCTTCAGTCTCTTGGAACTGGCATTGGGATCCACAAGGGAATCCACGTTCATGGACAGGATCTTGTTATTAACCTTCGTGTAGTTTACTGAAGCGGTCCAGTTAAAGTCTTTGGTGTTGAAGATCGTAGCTTCCACCATCGCTTCAAAACCAGTATTACGGATAGACGCCAGGTTGCTGCTGATAGACTCGAAACCGGTCAGGTAAGAGATAGGCTTGTCGAACAGCAGGTCTTCCGACTTGCGGTTGAAATAACCAATCTCACCTCTGAAGCGGCGAAGGAATGCAAATTCCAGACCGATATCGAGCACTTTGTTTGACTCCCATTGGAGCTCCGTATTTTCCAGTTGGTTGTAAGTTATACCAGGCAGGCCATTGTAGTTGTTACCGGTTTTGTACAGACCGAGGCGTGCATAACGTCCAAGACTGTTGTCGTTACCGGAAGTGCCATAGCTAGCTTTCAGCTTCAGTTCGTCGATCCAGGTTTGGGCGGCAAGGAAGTCTTCACGGCCAACGCGCCAGCCACCGCCTACGTTCCAGAACACGCCATAGCGTTTGTCTGAACCGAATACAGAAGAACCATCACGGCGTACGCCTCCTGTAACGTAGTACTTGTCTGCATAGCTATAGTTGAGCCTGGAGAACCAGGAAAGCATTCTTTTCTGCGTAGTGGTGGTGCTCACCTGAACGGGTGTGGCAGCCGCTTCCAGTTCATATATACCTCCGAAGGGGAAGGTTGTACCGTGCATGAAGCTGTTCTCATAAGTAAAGTTCAGCGCTTCCTGGCCAACCATTACGCCTACAGTATGTGCGCCAAACTGGCGGTCGTAAGACAACATATTGGTAAGCGTCAGGTCAAGGTTGCGGGGGCGGTAGCGGGACGTACGGCCTTTAACGCTTGCACCGTCGCCATGCTCGGGATTATAAAAGCGGGTTTCGTTGATATCGAAATAGTCAACGGCGCCGAGTGTTTTGAATTTGAAATTTTTCAGGAAGCTCACTTCGACCCACGGGCTGAAGATACCTCTTACGGTTTTGGCGCGGTAGATATTGTTTTTGGCAAGGCCAACCGGGTTGTAGTCCATTACCAGCGGCGTACGATAGTAGTATTCGTAGCCGTCGCCGGAAACGGCGGGAACAGGGTTACCATTTGCATCCAGCTGGTACAGCGGATAAACGTTAGACACGATCTCGGAGAAACGGATCGGGTTAGCCGCTCCACCTGCGCCTGCAGGAGTATTCTGGTCCGTGTATGAAAGTGTCGTGTTTACACCGGCTTTGATGAAGCTGTTCACAGCATGCTCCAGGTTCACCCTTGCAGAATAGCGTTTGAAGTTGGAAGCCAGTATGATACCTTTCTGGTTGAAATAAGAACCGCCAAAATAGAATTTCGTTTTTTCGTTGCCGCCGGAAACATTCATGGCGTAATCTTCGGTGCGGCCCTGGTTCATCACGGCATCGCGCCAGTCTGTATCGTACAGCAGCTTCGCCCCGTTATTCAGCGCTCCGCCTGCGCCCAGAGGCTGAGCCGTGTTGTATGGATTAATTTTCAGGATATTGATGGTGCTGTTATTCGCGTTAGTTGCAGCAGTAGCGGCATTCTGGCCGGCAGCCAGGTTTTGCGTATTATAATAATCCCAATAATATTTGTAAAATTCGGCGCCGCCCATCATAGCATGACGGTCTACGGCGATAGAAGACCACCCGTTATTTGCACTGAAGTTGATATTAGATCTTCCTGCGCGGCCTTTTTTGGTAGTGATCACCACAACGCCGTTCGCGGCGCGGGAACCATACAGACCAGCAGCAGTCGCGTCTTTCAGCACGGTAATGGTCTCAATGTCTTTCGGGTCAAGCGTAGAAAGGATGTTTGCAGTTGTTGAAGCCTGGGTATAATCGCCTTCAGCGATCGCTACACCATCCAGCACAAAGAGGGGCTGGGAGGAAGCAAAGTTGCTCGCGCCGCGGATGCGGATGGTGCTGCTGCCGCCGGGCTGGCCGGAAGCGCTCTGTACCGTAATACCGGTGGCGAGGCCCTGGAGGGCTTTATCAAAGGATGCCACAGGACGCGCCTGTAAAGGCTCCGCCGTGATAGTGGAAGCACTTCCCGTAAAAGCCGTCTTCCTTTGTGAACCGTAAGCCACAGCCACAAATTCTTCCAGTTCATTTACCCCGGTTTCCAGGGTCACATTGATCTCCGTTTTGTCACCGATCTCCACTTCTTTTACCTTCATGCCAATTGTGGAAAAAACAAGGACTTTGCCCTGTGGAGGCACTTGCAGGCTGTAAGTACCGTCTTGTTTGGAAATTGTACCGGAACTGGTACCCTTGATAGACACTGTTACAAATGGCAACTGAGCGCCAGTTGCATCCGTAATTTTTCCTGAAATTACCTTTACCTGGGCATTAGCGCCCACCGCTATTAAAAACAGGCAGGTAAACAGGCATAAAATTTTGCGCATGTTTTTGACAATTTAGATTTGGAAGATGTTTCATCTGTATACCTCTTCCCGCCAGGCAATTCTGCCGGAAACGGGCAACGATAATCCTGCTAACTGCGGCCATATTGCGCCGCGGCTGATACTGTTTATCGATATGAGAATGGGTATGCCTGCATCATTGGGCCGTTGCAGGTACGGAGACAGCCCATGGGGCTCACTAATAAGTTAAGTTTCATCATACATAGGCATCGATTAGATTTTATTTTACTGTATACTGATAAATTTCAAAAAACAAAACGGGGAATAATTGCCAGCTAACCGAATTTATCAAGGCTACCTATATCTCATAATGGTTGACGAGCGCATGGCATCTAGATTTCGGTTCTATTAAATTAACATGAACATAGCATGCATATTGGACAAATGTACTTGATTTTTTATAATCTCATCAGGCTGTGGGGAAATTTATTATCTATGAGAACAGGAAAAATATAAAATTCCCGTACCTGGGGCAGTTCCCAAACAAAAAAAGCCGCCCTTAGTGAGCGACTTTTTGCGGACCGGACGGGACTCGAACCCGCGACCTCCGCCGTGACAGGGCGGCATTCTAACCGACTGAACTACCGATCCAACATTTCCTTTAATCACGTCAGAACCTTGCGCTCTTCCGTTTTGGGATTGCAAAGATAAGGACAATTAAAGCATATAAGCAAATCTTTTTAACAAAAATTTTAAGCCCCCGGAAATACTTAATTTCATTGAACATCAAAGCCTACCATATGAAATTCCTTTATATCATATTACTGCTCCCCCTGCTGTTTGCCTGCAATACCACCAGCCAGAAAACAACCGCAGACAGCAACATCGTAGACGGCGTAAAAGACCTCGTACCCGTGGCCCCGCCACCCACTGTAGACCAGCAGGTGGCCGCTCAAACGCAGGCGCAGGACACCCTTTTTGAAGACGGCACCGTGCCCACCAGCTGGAGTACCGCGGGGTTCGACGATCCCGCCGGGTTCAAACAGTTCCTCCTCCGCTTCAAGGATTGGGTGAAAAACGACCGGAAAGACAGCATCGCCGCGCATATCCAGTTCCCCCTCCGGGAATATAAAACTGAAAAATCGTTCCTAGACGGCTACAACAAAATATTCGACGCCTCGCTGAAAGCCACGGTAGACAGCCAGCGGCTGGACCGCATCTTCCGCAACGCCCAGGGCGCCATGATCGGCAGCGGCGAAATATGGTTCGCCTCCCTGCCGGACGGCTACCGTATCATCGCCATCAACAAATAACGAATGGAACTCAGCACTGCCATATCCCTGATAGACACCCCTGCCATCCGCACGCCGGAACCCGCCACCTGGGCAGACCTTGGCTGCGGGCAGGGCCTCTTCACCCGGGCGCTGGCCAGCCTCCTTCACCCGGGCAGCACCATCTTCGCGGTAGACCGTGAGCCGGGCACATTCCCGAAATCCAACATCCGGCCTGTACAGATGGACTTTGAAAAGGACGAATGGAAACTGCCCGCCCTGCAGGGCATACTGATGGCCAATTCCCTGCACTTCGTGAAAAACAAACCGGCTTTCCTTTCCAAAGCTGCCGCGCACCTGGACAAAAAACACCATTTCCTCATCGTGGAATACAACATGGATACACCCAACCCATGGGTGCCTTACCCCCTCTCCTTTCCAAACCTGCAAAGGCTTTTCCATGATGCGGGCTATAAAAAGACCGAACTGCTGCGCGAACATCCTTCGATCTATCACCGGTCCAGGATGTACAGCGCACTGATCCGCTGATTTGCCGATATTTGCAAACGCATGAACGTACGTACGATACTGTTATGGAGCCTCTTACCCTTGTGCATGGCCTGTTCCCGCCCCCGGGAAGTGCACCGCGCATTTTATTTCTGGAAACAGCAATATGCGCTGTCCCCACCTGAGAAGGCCGCGCTGCAGGACCTGCACGTCAGCAGGCTGTATGTGAAATGTTTCGACGTAGCCTGGAATGAAATAAATCGTACAGCCGTTCCCGTTGCCATCGCGGATTTTAAAGAACCTTTTCCTGACAGCCTGGAAATTATCCCGGTCGTATTCCTGATGAACGAGATCTGGCAACAGAAAGATACCGGCTGGGCACAGCTCATGGCAGAAAGAACAGCTTCTTTGCTGGAAAAACAATGCATGCAGATACCGCCGCGGCAGATCAAAGAAATACAGCTGGACTGCGACTGGACGCGTACCAGCCGCGACCGGTATTTCAGTTTCCTGCAACAGCTCCGGCGGCAGCCTTTCTTCGCCAACCGCCAGCTCTCGGCCACTATCCGCATGCACCAGGTGAAATACACCGGCAGCAGCGGCGTGCCGCCTGTAGACAAAGGCCTGCTGATGTGCTACAATATGGGCGACCTCCGCAAACCCGGCGACCACAATTCCATCCTGGACATGGAAGCGCTGCGCGCCTACACCGGGCCGGACAGGATCACCAATTATCCTTTATCTTTGGACCTGGCGCTGCCGCTCTTTGAGTGGAACGTGCTGTTTCGCGATAAAAAATACGCCGGCTTGCTGCGGCAGCTGCCGCTCAGCAATACGCAGCTTTTCCGGGAAGACGGTGATCATACCTACACCGCCCTCCGCGACACGGCGCAGCAAAACGTACTGATCAGGCGGGGCGACGTGGTGCGCCACGAAAGCTGTCCGCCGGAGCTGCTGCAAAAGGCAGCACGTCACCTTAGCCGGCAGCGGCAACCCCACACGCCGGCCATTATATTTTATCACCTTGATCCCATCATCCTGCAAAAGTATTCACTGCATGAACTGGAAACGATTTACCATATTTTTGAGTAGCTGCCTCGCATTGGTGCTCAGCGGTGTTGCCTATGTGTTTTCCTGCGGCCCGGAACCGGACCCGTATGACTACTACGCAAATTTTTATAACCCCAACATTCCCGCCCAACGAGGGTTTGAGCCATTTTACTATACGGCTCTCACCGATTTCTACGGCAGCGAGATCTCCGAAGAAACACTCAACCTGGAAGAATGGAAAAAGTTCTTCGGCGGTAAGATCCCGGGAAAAGACCTCAACGAATTTATCTACGGGTTCTCTCGCGGGCAGATGAGCAACCTGTACATGCACATCGAAAAAGGCGCCGCACTCCAGCTGGCAGACAGCGCGAGGCTCAACGCCCTGACGCAGCATTTCATCAGGTCGGCGGATAAAGAAACGCTGGGCTACCTCATGTTTGCCAAACAATGCGAGCCATACGTAGAAGGGCCTGCAGGCTGGGATGAGGTGAAAAGGGATTCCCTTACCATGATCAAACTTTCCCGCAACGGCGTGCAGCTCTACAAAGCCTGCAAGAACCCTGATGTCCGCGAACGTTTTGCTTTCCAGAGCATCCGGCTGGCACATTACTGTAACGCCTATACGCAGGCGCTGCAATATTATGATTCTCTCACCACGCCCGCCGGCTCCACCTCGCTGATCCATTACAAGATCGAAGGGCTGCGCGCGGGCGCCCTGCGCCGCACCGGCAAAAAGGCCCAAAGCGCCTACCTCTTTTCCCGCATCTTTGAAAACGCGCCATCGCAGCGGGAAATGGCTTACCGGAACGTGCATTATACAGATGCATATGAAAACTCCGTGCTGCCGCTCTGTAAGAATAACCGGGAAAAGGCCACCGTGGCGGCTATTTATGCGCTGAAAACGATAGATGTGAATACGGAAGGCCTACGGAAAGTATACAGCCTCGATCCGCAATCGCCCATGCTGGACGTATTGCTGAGCCGCGAGATGAATAAGCTGGAAGAAAATTACTTCACCAATATGCTCCGGGAAGAAGCGAACCAGCATGCGTACTACTGGACGGAAAAAAAGGAGGACCAATCGCCCGTTCTCCAGGTGCAGCAATTACTGGACGAGCTGGCCAAAGGCGGAAAGGTAAAAGAACCCGCGCTGTGGCATATCTCTTCCGCCTACATCTCCGCCATGCTCAAAGACTTTTCCGGCGCCCGCAGCCGGCTGGCGGCCGCTTCAGCCCCCAACCTCCGCCCCGCGCTGAAAGACCAGCTGGAAGTGGTGAAGCTGCTGGTCACCATCAACGAACAACCCACCATAGACGCCGCTTTCGAAAACAAGCTGCTGGAATCCCTCCGCTGGCTGGATACCAAATCCACCGGGGCACGTGATAATGTCTACAACCCCAGTGCCGCCGAAATGGATACCTTCTATTACCAGCGCATGTACCGCAACCTGCTGGACCTTATGATTGCCACGCGTTATACCAAACAGGACGACCTTGCCCGCAGAGCGCTCATCCTCGTGAAAAGGGACCAGGTGCTGCCTTACAGCTACAGCTACTACAGTGTAGCCGGGAAGGATTATATGCAGGATTCCCTTCAAACCCAGCACCTGCTGGCCTTGTACAATGGCTACCAGTCAAAGAAAAAAACGCCGTTCGAGCAATACCTGTATGAGCAGCTTAATATGGACGATAAAGAGATCGGTGAAATGATCGCCGTGAATTATGTGCGGGTACACCAGTTCCAGGACGCGGTGGAATGGTTCAAACGCTCCGGCAGCAGCCGTTCTGCTACGCTGGTGTTTACGCCGCAACTGGAAGATTATGGGTATGACGACGCCGATTCCACCAAACTGCCCGTCATCACCCAGCTTCAGTTTGCAGAGCGGATGGCGGAGCTGGAAAAACAAATGAAGAAGAAACCCGACGCCAAAGCGTATTTCGAATACGCCACAGGCCTGTTCAGCATTTCATATTACGGGCATTCTTACCAGTTCTCCGCCAATTACCGGCCCAGCACCGATTGGTATTCAAAGGAAGACGACAAATCGCCTTCCCTGAAACAATACTTCGGTTGTTACCGCGCGGAAGAATACTATAAAAAAGCCGCAGACGCCGCAACAGATAAGGAATTCAAGGCACAATGCCTCTACATGGCCGCCCGCTGCGCGCAAAAACATCTCCCGCACGAGGGCGACCAGGAATGGGCCTGGCTGGCGATGAATAATCCTTACTTCCCGGAACTATATAAAAACTACCAGGAAACGGAATTTTACAAAGAACGGCTCACCCAATGCGCCTACCTGCGCGACTTCCACAGGTCGAAACCGAAGTTGTAACGATACAGGAAAAAGGGTCAGTTCGAAGAAGTCTGTCATTTCATAAAAAGCCCGTCATTGCGAGGAGCAACAGGAAATCCTATGCAACAGGAAGCGCGACGAAGCAATCTCCAAACATCGGGCATATCAGTCCGAGGAAAGAGATTGCTTCGTCGCCCCACCCACTTTGGCTCTGCTGCTCCTCGCAATGACGGGCTTTTCTTTCCACTTCGTTTTCCCTTACACGTTAGCCCTGCGACTTCTGCAATGACAGTTCAGAGATACCATTTTTTATACCGCAGCAAACCCTCCAGGAAATAATAATCCGCGTAAGTGAGCGGTACATCCACTTCTGAATTGGCGAGGAAGCTGCCCACACTGTTCTTCAGCAGGAAGCCGCCATTCTCGCCCAGTTTGGCGCGGTATGCATCCGATGAAAGGGATTGCAGCATCACCGTGGCGGCGTCCACGTAGCGGGAGCGTTCCCTGCCGGTAGTGTACTGGCCCAGCTCCAGCAGCGCTGATGCGGCAATGGCGCCGGCGGAAGCATCGCGGGAGGTGGGTATCTGCGGGGCATTGTAATCCCAGTAAGGGATCTTATCTGCCGGCAGGTTAGGATGGCTGAGGATGAAGTTGGCAATATGCTTGGCCTGGTTGAGATACTTTTGGTCTCTGGTGAAACGGTACATCATCGTGAAACCGTACAGTCCCCAGGCCTGGCCGCGGCTCCAGGCGGACGTATCATGCGCGCCCTGGCCATTCACTTTTTTGATGATCTCGCCATTGTCCAGGTTGTAATCCACGATGTGGAAAGTACTGTAATCGGGGCGGTAATGATTTTTGATAGTAGTGTTCGCATGAATGAGCGCAATTTCCCGGAACCGGCTGCTGCCGCCGTTCTGCGAGGTCCATAGCAGTTGCTCCAGGTTCATCATATTGTCGATGATCACGGGGCAGTTCAGGTTGCTGCTTTTGTTCCAGGATTGTATGGACTTAATGGACGGCCGGTAGCGGGTGAGCTGGTATACTGCCGCTGTGTCTATCACGTCTTTATATTTTTTGTCGCCGGTAATGCGGTAGGCATTGCCGAAGCTGCAAAAGATCATGAACCCGATATCGTGATTGCCGGTGTATCTTTTTTCTTTTTCCAGGATGGTCAGCCTTTTTTCAGCTTCGGTTTTCACGTCCGGGTCTTTGGTGTATTCATAGAGATACCAAAGCGTGCCAGGATAGAAGCCGCTGCACCACCATTCGGTATCGGAGGTGATGGATTTGCCTTTGGCAAACGAGCGGGGCATACGGTCTGCAGGGGTATTGGCTTTCAGCACCTGGTATTGTTTTACGGCAAACTGCATGTTGTCGTCTATAAGCGCAGCCATTCGTTTTTTGGCTGCTGGTTGTGCAAGGGAGACAAGGGGCAGCAACAGTGCAGCTATGACTGTTGCCGTCAATTTTTCAAAAGTGGAATGCATGTTTGATATGTTTAAGCTGTAAACGGTAACGCCGCCCGAAGTGCAAACGTTTGCATAAAAATAATAAACGAGAGGGAATATCCAAGGAAATTTTTAATCTTGCAACATGCGCATATTATTAGTACTCATGCTGGTCCTGGGCAGCGTTATCGCCAGGGCACAGACCTATACCGGGAAAGTGACGGCGGTGAAAGACGGGGACACGATCGAAATGCTGGTGAATGGCAAAGCAGTGCGCATCAGGCTTTTTGGGGTAGACAGCCCGGAGAAGGGGCAGGCCTTCGGAGAAAAGGCGCGGCAGTACACGGCTTCCCTTTGTTTCGGCAAAGTGGTGACGGCGAAGCAGCAAAGCCGCGATCAATACCGGCGCGTGGTGGCGGAAGTATATCTTCCCGGCGGCGGGAGCCTGAACCTCCAGCTGGTAAAGGCCGGTTATGCCTGGCAGTACACCCAGTTCAACAAAACCAGGGAAATGGCGCTGGCGCAAACCGAAGCAAAGGCCGCACGCAAAGGGCTCTGGCAGGATGCGCATCCCGTAGCGCCCTGGGTATGGAGAAAACAGCGCAGGAGCGCGGCGAGGTGACCAATAAAATGCACTTCATGCAACACCATACCAGTAATTAATATCGTGATCACTCATTAAACCGATAAAATGGAACAACCGCAACACACCGTCACCCTCCGCTTCCTGGCAGAACCTTCAGACGTCAATTTCGGGGGGAAAGTTCACGGCGGCTCCGTGATGAAATGGATAGACCAGGCGGGCTTTACCTGTGCGGCCAACTGGAGCGGGCAATACTGCGTGACCGTGTATGTAGGCGGCATCCGCTTCTACAAGCCTATTTCCATCGGCGACCTGGTGGAAATATCCGCTTCCATCATCTACACCGGCAATACCAGCATGCATATTTCCATTCATGTATTCGCCGGCAACCCGCGGCAGAAGGAGAAAGAGAAAACCACCCATTGCATCATGGTGTTCGCCGCGATCGACGAAAAGGGCAAAACCGTGCCCATTCCCAAATGGGTGCCGCAAACGGACCACGACCGGAGCATGGAAGAATATGCCCACCGGCTGATGGACCTCCGCAAGAATATTGAAGATGAAATGAAACCTTACCTGTAAGGAAAGCTTAAGCGATCGCGCGGCTCAGCGCCTGGGCCTGCCCTGCGGTGTAAACTTCAGACAGCAGTTCCCGGCGGTTGATCACACGGTCGAAATAACGGTCGGTGAAGTCGTAGGTGATACGCTGGCTCTGGCCTATTACGTAAATGGCCGGCAGCGGCGCATTTTCCTCGAAGCCGGAAAGCCGGTCCCAGAGGGGATCTGTTTCAGCATAAATACCGGCACTGCGCGCTATCTGGTGGCCGCGGTCCTGCGCCAGGGGGAAAGTGATGCTGTATCTGGCTACTACTTCTTCCAGTTCCTTACGGCTATCCGCCGAAACTACCAGCAGCTGCCCTCCCATTACCTGTATGTCCGCATAAAGGTCCTGCAATTCTTTAATGTATTTTTCACCGTACCCGTTCCAGTGAATAGAGAAAAATGCCAGCACCAGCGGCTGGTTCAGCAGTTCGCTGCCTACAATGTAGCTGCTTTCACGGTTCAGGAACTGGAAAGGGACCACAAAATCCTCTTTGTGAAGGTTGAACAGCGGCAGGGTGTGACCGGCGGAAATAGGCTTAATGGGGGTGTTATCCTGCGGTTTGGTGCGGCGGATGTCGTAGCTGAGGGGCAGAAAGTCTGCATATCGGTTAATCGTACGCATATGTTCTTTTTAAGGTTGGTATGACTTTAATAAACGGGTATCGTCATGCAAATATAGGGAGAAATATTTATTATCCTACTAATTCTATAGACTTTATCTAAAATATTATCCGGGAATAAAAAAACCCGCCATGGTGGCGGGTTCCAAGATCATGTCCTTTTGCCGGGGTTTATTCTTTGCCAAACTCACCGTCTGCCGTGATCGCGATCTCGTCGCTCAGCATGGGCGGCTGGAATTTGCTACCGATACCGAAATCGGAGCGTTTGATGGTGCCGGTGGCGCGGAAACCTGCTACAGGCTTCTTGTTCATCGGGTTCTCGATGGTGCCGCGGTACCAGAGGTCCAGGGTTACGGGTTTGGTAACGCCATGCAGGGTGAGGTCGCCGGTAACCTGGTATTTGTTCTCACCGGTCTTTTTCAGCGAAGTGCTTTTGAAAGTCAGGGTGGTGTTGGTAGCCGCGTCAAAGAAATCCGGGCTTTTCAGGTGGTTGTCGCGCTGTTCGATGCCGGTGTTAATAGAGCCGGTCTGGGCCGTGAGGTTAAAGGTAGCGTCGCTGAAATCAGCCTTAGTGGCGGAAACAGTAGCGGAAAAGTCTTTAAACTCGCCGGAAACAGTGGAAATGCCCATGTGCTGCACGTCGAATTTCAACTGGGAATGCGCTTTGTCCGACTTCCAGTTCTGAGCAAAAGTGCTGAGCGAAGCTGCCAGGAGCAATACGAAGCAGGTAATCTTTTTCATGTTGTGTGTTTGGTTTTAAAAAGGAATGCAAACTTATGTACATTTGCTTACGCTTGGTAAGTAGTTACCTAAAGGTAAGCACTTACATCCAGGTTAGTTAACAATAGTATATATGTTAAAGTTACAAACAATTTCAGCAGAATGGGAGACCTGCTCCGCTTTGAGCTCAGTACAGGACGCATTGTATGTTTTGCACGGCAAATGGAAGCTGCCCATCATCGTGGCGCTGAGCTCGGGCAACAAACGGTTCAACGAGCTGCAGAAAACAGTGAAAGGCATTGCGGCCAAGGTATTGAGCCATGAGCTGAAAGAGCTGGAACTGAACGGCTTCGTGCTGCGAAAGGTACATAACACCACGCCGGTCGTGATCGAATATGAACTGACCGACTACAGCAATACGCTGGGCGCCGTGGTGAATTCCCTCCGGGAATGGGGCACCATGCACCGGGAGAAGATCCGCAGCCAGCTGCGCCAAACGGCGGAGCAGCATGTGCCGGTGGATGCGGCCTGACGCTACACTTCCTCTTCCGTGATCCATTTGCCCACCAGCGGCGGCGTGTATTGCCGCATCTGTTCCAGCACCTGCAGGATGTCTGTACCGGTGAGCAGCATGCGCTGGTTCTCCGCTTTCAGCAGGCCTTCGCCGGTCATGTGCTGCAGCAGTTTCACCAGGTGGTCGTAATAACCGTTAACATTCAGCAGTGCGATGGGTTTCTGGTGAAGGCCCAGCTGCGCCCAGGTGATCATTTCAAAAAGCTCCTCCAGGGTGCCGTAGCCCCCGGGCAGGGCGATCACACCGTCGCACAGCTGGTTCATTTTTGTTTTGCGCTCGTGCATGGTTTCCACCATGATCAGTTCCGTGAGGCCGCGGTGGGCAATCTCTTTGGCCCGCAAAAAATCCGGCAGCACGCCGATCACTTCCCCGCCCGCTTCCAGCGCCCCGTCCGCCACAGCGCCCATCAGTCCTACATTTGCGCCGCCGTATACAAGGCGGATGCCTTTCTCTGCCAGCGTTTTCCCCACGAGGTAAGCCAGGTCCATATACACCGGGCTAAAACCAGGGCTCGACGCGCAAAATACCGTGATACTTTTCATAGGATAAATATAAATTAAAAAGGCCGTCCCGGCTGAGCAGGACGGCCTTTCAAGACTATCTTAACGCAGAATTTATTTTGTTTCCTTCAGGATGAATGCGCCCAGTTCCTTGCCGGCTTTGGCGTAAGCCTCCCCTATCCTGACGCCGGAAGCGATGTCGCCCAGGGCACCGTTGCCCGTGGCGTCTTCCACCCGGAGCTTCACGAGGGCCTTGGTGGGAGCCGAGGCTTCCACGATCCATACTTCCGCGTCCATCTTCGGCGTTCTGCTGGTGATGGCGCCGCCCGGCTCAAGATGTTTGGTTTTGAAGATCAGCTGGTAACGGGCATCCGGGTAGCTGCCGGCCGCTTTCTCGGATTGTTTGATGAATTCGGCAAGGAACCTTGGCTCGTAGTGTGCCGTGCGGTCGTTGTACCAGCCTTCTTCCCAGGCATTGGCGGAGCCCAGCGACCGCTTCTCCGCGTCAGCGCGTTTCTTTTTTACATAGTTGGCTTCACGGCCCAGGTCGCCCACGGTCATCTTGCTGTAATCGAACACGATATTAAAAGTATCTATGCCTTTAATGGCCGCCATCTTTCCGCCGGCCAGGGTTACTTTCTGGGCCCGGGCACCGGTGCAGGCGAGGCCGGCAAGCATCAAGAATATGATCCTGATCTTCATAAGTTCAAGGGTTTTTAGAGACGATAAATGTAATACATTCTGCTTTCAAAAATAAAAAGGGCGTACCCCGTGAGGATACGCCCGTACGAGCTGCTTTCTGCGATGTAAAAAGGTTGATTTTCGTTTACGCGTTACTGGTAGTGCGTTCAAACAATTAAGAGTAGCGGTTATTCATACGAAAGTCTTATCCGCCGCCGGGGCGGCAGGTGTATCATCGGTCATCAATGTGCATGGAAATATTATTCGCGGAGCAGCGCGTATTCATACAAAAACAATAAAGAATTAATAAAGGCAGCTTAACGCGCACAAGATAATACCCGGAAGATGCAACCGCGTTACAGGCCGCGGAAAAGTGATGCAACCATGACAGAAAAAAACACACCCGTTAAAGACCCTGCGCCCATAATGAATGATCCGCCTGAAAGCCGGCGTTCCTCCTCTTCCCTTTGATAAAACCTCCGGCAAAGGCATGACCGGCTCCTTTAAAAGTCATCCATCCACATGACATTAACATGACAATAACATATAATAACGTGAACGCCTATACTACGCTGGAAACCGGGCTTAGCGGGCATAAACGTGCCGGGTGTTTTCCCAAAGTTTCCAGGGAAGCGCCGGTTGTGGAAAAAATTCCTCATTGGGTCACTTTCCGGGGGACCGGCTACTTGCAATTGCGGAGAAAATGAAATAGCTTGTCTGCCGAAACATCTGCTGTAAGGCTGACGGCAGTACCGCCAGGGCACAGCGTTCATGGGAATGATCCAGGCCATATTGAACGGTTCCTGCAGGCAGCATGCTTTCAGTAATTCCCGGTGGCTGTTTTACCGGAACCGAAAGGCCGGTGACCCGTACCCGGGGGATGAGCTTTAATATTGTGAATGTTCTTTTGCGTACCTGCCAAACAATTCCCACTGCGGTATTGTTTCAGTAGGATATGAGAACCGGTGTATTCACACCCGTTTCAACCATTGCCTGCCCATATTTTTTCTGCCGACTAGCTTTAAAGACTGATTCTGTCACTTAATTCCTGCTTCCATGCCTTTGAGTCAAACCGAAGGAATCCTGCTGGGACCTGGTTTCCCATTCAGCAGAACGATTCCCGCCAACCAGCCGGCCGGCCGTGTTCAGGATGCATGTGCAACATATAGCCGGCATGCTGCCGGGCAGATACTTGCCCAGCAATTTTCAGATCAGTACACCTGCGGATGGCTGTATGATCTGGAAACCACATCCGCCTTCACCATCCCGGTGAACCTGCCGCAAACCTCGGTGGTGATGATCTACGCCCTGGAGGGCAGCGTAACGCTTCAAACCGAACAGCACAGCCCGCTGCCATTGCTGGAACAGCAATACAGCCTGCTAAGCCTTCAGCCCGAGCAGCACAGCCTGCGCCTGCAGCCCGGCCATAACCGTTTGCTGCTATTGCAACTGGGCCCCAGCATCTTCAGCCAGCTGGACGAAACCTGCATCAGCAATCCCTACGAAGCGCCGCGCACCGGCATCATCAACGCCGCCAGCAAACGCCAGCTGGCCGAGCTGGAACAGACGCAGCTTACCGGGGAAATATGGCAGCTGAAACGCCAGGTACTGCTGCTGGACCTGCTCTTCAAAACGCTGGACGATATGGGGGCAGCCTACCGCAAGGAAGATCCCAGCATTTATCACCGCGATTACCCACTATACAAAAAAATAAAAGATTACATTCGCGACAATATTGATAAGAAATTATCCATCCAGGTACTCTCCAAACGTTTCGGGATACCGCCCACACAGCTGCGGCGGGGCTACAAAAAAATATTCCATCACCAGCTCGCCGACTACATCCGCGACCTGCGGCTGGAAAGGGCCCGCAGGCTGCTGGTAAGAACGGAACTGCCGGTGCACGAGATCGCCTGGGAAGTAGGATATGAAAGCGCCGCGGGCTTTTCAAGGATGTTTTCCAATCATTATAAACTATCGCCCAGCGACTTCCGGAGAGAGTTGGTTGAAGCCTGCTAAAATTGCAAAGGATTCGGTCAAATCGGCAACCGGAAAATCATTTTGAGAATTTAAATTTACATTAGAGGTCGAGAGAAAACAGCAGGCATGAATAATTTGAGAAACCGCACCATTTTTTCATACGCATCCAATTCGTTAGAACGTATCAAGCTCTTTAGATTGTCCAACTTTAAAAAACCATATTCTATGCACCGCAAATGGATTATGGAGATTATCGTCCTCCTTTTATTTTCACTTTTCGTATATGCGGCTACGACTAAACTGATGGATTATAAGGTCTTTCTTTTCCAGATGAACGACCAGCCTTTCGACGACAAGTATTCATTGGCATTGGTTTGGGGCTTACCTGCTTTGCAATTCATCATCGCCGGCCTGCTTATTTTCAAAAGAACTTTACTGTCGGGATTATATAGCTCTTTGATATTGATGTTGATCTTTACGGGGTACATAGCGCTGATCAAGCTGAACTTCTTCGATCATGTGCCATGCTCCTGCGGCGGGGTGATACCAAGTTTTACCTGGATGCAACATCTTTATTTCAACTTATTTTTTGTATTCATCAGCGTGATGGGGATCGTTCTCCACCGCCGCTATCACAGAAACGCTCCGCCTGCCTATGACCAGATTAACATTATTGCATCTACACATGCATCTACACACTAGGTTTTGGAAGCCGTTCCTATTCTAAAAAAACTGGCTTCCATTTTTTATTTCTACTCTTCAGTTTATTTTTACACTCTCCATTTATTACACGCTCTAATTATTACTCTCTAATTATTTTTCATTAAAATCATGTGACATGAAACAGATTAAATTGGCTGTATTGGCCATATGCCTGCTTACTGGTATTGTGGGGGCGTATGGGACGTCGAAGAAAACCGTAAATCTTTATTATGTTCAACCGGGCGCTCGTACAACTGATCTTACAGCCGTAGTAAGTGCAACACCTCCCGCACCTTCGTGTTCTGGTGGTACAAGTTTTCCATATCTGTGTAGATTTTCAACGGGAGAAACTTATTTCCCAAATGATGAAGTATGGATTACGGAAGTTTCAATTGTTAGTACTTACAATCAATAAGGAACAAGTCATATTCACTACCGCTCATTTTGAGCTATTCCCGTCCTATCAATCTCGTTTTGAGGAATAGGGTAAACATATTTGGGATCGTTAGGTGCTAATGTAAAAACTTCTCCCTCTACAATTCTTGTAATATAAGTGGCAAATCTGGGATCGATATTAAGTCGTCTTAGGTCTTGCCATCTTATTTGAGACGTAAAAGGTAGTTCCTTTCTTCTCTCAGCCAAAATTTTAACTAACAAAGTATCACTGTTATCAGTTTCATATTCTACAAACCTGCCTTTTTCATACCGCTTGGATAGTAGTAAATTTAAATCACTGAGCGAGGCTTGAATATTATTCAGTCTTGCATTGCATTCAGCACGTGTTAAACATACTTCATTTATTCCAAGTCCACAAAAATTCAATGTAGAGCCAGAATATGTACCTCGAAATTTAACTTGACTTAGTCCAACTTGTTCATAAAAATATTTTCGCCGAAGATCGCTCACATCATACGATTTATACAGTACCGTATCGACAAAACCATATCCAAAATTGTAGTCTGGTATTATTCCAGTATACCCAATACCTTCGCTATAAAATATTACTTCTTTATTCCCTGTTGTAAAATTTGGAAATCGATATTCCAATAGCAAAGACGGCACTCCGTCATTAAAATCCAGCAATTCCGCACCATTGCTTAGCACTGAATCTGAAAAATCTCTTGCCTTTACATAGTTTCCCATATTTAGATAAACCCTGGCCAACAACGCATAACTAGCTAATTTCGAAGGCCGGGATTTGTATTTAGGTATTTTAGGCAATAATGAAGCTGCAACCAAAAGGTCGTCAACAATTTGTTTGTATGTAGCATCTAGACTTGCTCTCTGCTCAATTTCATAGATATCAGAACTCAGCTTCAAACTTAATCCGAGGTCAACAGATGCTGTCTGGCTGCGGTAAGGTTTGCAAAAAATACTTGCAAGCTCAAAGAACATTATAGATCGGTGAAATAATGCCTGCCCCATTACATTATCAAATTCAATCTGTTCATTGGAAGTGATCTTAAGTTCCTTCAACCCATCTAACACTATATTTGCAGCACCGATCTCTTGATATCCAACAGTATAATCAGTTGACAATCTGTCTTCGAAGATATCCTTCTTCCAGATATAAGCGTTCTTCTCAGTAGGGGCGGTAAGATTATAATACTGTTCATTTAGATAATAGTTATCGCAACCCAGCTGTCCGATACTCGTGTAACTAGAATTAAAAATCAAAGTATTATCAAGTATTGCCTGAAAATCCGCAAGCTTCTCAAGTATTTTGTCATTGGGATCCTTCCGAATATCCAACCAATCATTTTGTTTCTTGCAACTTATGAAAGATAAGCACAACAAGCTGGCGAATGTAAACAACTTAGTCATTGATCATAATTTAACTGTTAAACCAAAGACAGCCGAAAAAGGGGTAGGAATGCTTACGGTACTATTTTGATTAGATAAATCCGGATCGAGTTTGTGCTTGTTTGCACGCCAAATAATTCCCAAGTTATTCAGATTTACATAAAATTCAGCAAAGTCCACCGGAAGCTTGGGTTTCCCCGATCTGGAGAAGTTATATGTGATACGAATATCCTGAAATCGAATATGGTCACCTCTTTCAACCAATACTTCAGACAACTGATAAAAAGTATTCCTCGGATCGTTAGCAGGATACCTTAGAGATGGAACATACGTATTTAATTCATCACCGGGTTGTTTCCAGCTGCTGGTGTAATCCTTGTGCATACCTTGATTTAACATTCCGGTATAATTAAGGTTTACAGAAGTTCTCCTGAAATAATAACCCAACTTAAAAATTAGGTTCCATGAAAGCGAAAATCCCTTATAGGACAAATCATTTCTAAATGAGCCAAAAATTGTCGGCATACCTGAGCCATGATAAACAAGACTATCTGGATTTGTATTTTTTAGTATTGCAGTATAGTCTTTACTTTTCAGGCCATTAACATACCCAAGCGGATCGCCATTCTCTGGATCCAAGCCTGCCCATCTATAGCTCAAAATGCCTTTCAGTGGCTTTTCCTCCACATTTAAAATTGTCAGATATGAGTCCTTCAACATCAAAGCTGCAACAGAATTAGCCGGCAACTCAATACTTGTAACCTTATCCTTTAATGTGCTAATTATCAACGTAGAATTCCAGCTAAGTGGTTTTTCCACAACCTTTCCAGAAATGGTTATATCAAATCCCTTTGTCATTGTACCTGCCGAGTTCAAGTTAGCAAATCCAAAGCCTGTTTGAGGAGCCAATGGCACTCTTTGAATCAAATCAATACCCTTCTTGAAGTAATATTCAATGGTTGCATTTAATCTATTCTTATATGAAACATCTAGCCCCAGATTAGTTATCTGGATACGCTCCCATTGAAGACGTTCATTTGCAGGATCATTAATCGAATAAGCATCAGCCCCCGTGAGCGGATCAGTAAATTGTCGTCCTATCAAATAGGCAGTTCCATTATATATATTACCATTTTCCCCGAAAGAAGCCCTCAACCTGAGGTTATTGATCGAATGCGCTTTAAAAAACTCCTCTTCATGAATATCCCAACCTACACCGGCGGACCAAAATGGCGATATTTTATCATTCACCCGTACTCCAAACAAATTTGTCCCATCACGTCTTGCACTGAGATTCAAATCATATTTATTCTTAAAACTATACTCGATATTCGTGTAGTAAGAAATAAATCTATTTAACACTCCAGGATTGCTTCCACTAAGCCCCACCGCAGTTTCAATTGTTGATGTCCCAGCCGGATTTAACGGATAAGACGTGTTTCCGCTATATGCCGAAGAAGGCGGACCGTTTTCGTTAGTATAACCTATTGACCTCCTTATCGAACCTTCAGCTTTCAACTCCCTCGCCTCCGCGCCCAATATCGCCCCAACCGTATGATCACCATACACCTGCGAAAAATTAAGATCCCCCCTGACGCTGTTCGTTCTCCAATCAAAATCACCTATCTCCATGATCCCGCCTTTCGGCAGGTTATAAGTAAACTCCCGCGTAACCCGGTTGTAGCCAGCGAATTTATTAATGAGGTTTCTGGTATAATAAGTATTTTCATCCCAATACCGCTTTGCGTAAACAATCTGCTTCTCATTCTGGTAGTGCAACTGGGCATGCAGCGATTTTGAGAAATTATACTTCAGAGATACCTTTAAGACCAGGTTTTGAATAGCTACATTCTCAATTTTATTCCTCATCTCGTCCAGCGGTCTATATCGCCAATCCAAAAATCCCAGGTTCTCTACGCTATCCAGATAGATAGCCCGGTAGTCTTTCGTTACGGGAAGCGCTTTCCCGTTCTCATCTGCCAGCCTGGAATAGGGATATAGGTCGTTATATCTCGGCGTTCCGACTGTCAACCCGCCATACCTTACATCATTCCCCATATCCGTATTACTCTGGCTGAAGTTCAGGTACGTCCTTGCTTCCATCTTCTTCACCGGTTTAAAGGAATTCGATGAAATTACCGTGGTGCGGTTGCGGCCATTATTCACGAGATTATCCTTACTGCGGTCATGCCCCAGGGAAAGGTAATATGCGAAATCCTTGTTACCGCCTCTTACGCCAAGGGAATATTGCTGGTTAAACATCCGCTGGTACGAATATTTATAGATCTGGTCGCGCAGGTCGTACTTTTTCAGCTCGTTCAGGCGTACTTCCGCTTCGTCAATTGAAATTTCATTCGCTCTCAGCTTTGCCAATATCTCCACCGCGGGCGATACCGCCGGGCGTGAGTTCCGGTTTGTCAGGTCGCTATTGAAATATCCCTTGTCAAACAAAGTCCTTTCCACTTCGATGTAATCTGAAGCGCTCATGTAGTTCGGGTCGTAAAACAGGTTGGGTTTCGCTCCTATCGTAAAGTTCATGTTGTAGTCGATCTTCATCTTCTGGTTGTACTTTCCTCTTTTGCTGGTAAGCACAATCACGCCGTTGCCGCTTCGCGCGCCCCAGATGCTCGCTGCAGCCGCATCTTTCAAAACTGTAATGGATTCAATATCATTAGGGTTAATGTTCCTGACGTCTCCTTCATACGGGAAGTTGTCCAGGATCAGCAAAGGATTTGCATTGACCTGGTTAGGCGATAAAGTGTTGATGCCCCTGAGCGCCATGCCCGTATAATTGATCGTTGGCATCTTTTGAATGAAATACATGTTCATGGTCTGCGCCCTCAATGTCAGCAAACCGCTCGTCACTCCTTCCAGCCTGTCCAATATGTTCGGGCTCGGGTTCCGGTTCAGCAGCGCGCTGTCTATCAACACGAAAGACCCGGTGGTGCGGGCCTTCGGCAGCATCTGGTAACCCGTGGCCACGGAGGTTACTTCTACCGCCGCGATCTGGGATACGTTGGGTTCCATGTGGAAGTTGACGATCTTTTCATTGTCCAGGCGGTACTGGCGGCTGAGGTAACCGATGGAAAGCACTACGATGGTGGAGCGGGGTGGGATCTTCTCCAGCACGTACCGGCCATTTTCGCCGGTGGTGGTTCCGCGCAGGGTGCCTTTTACGATCACGGTGCTGCCGGGCAGCGGGTTGCCCAGCGTGTCTGTCACAAACCCGGTAACGGAGACCGTCTCTTCTTCTTTCTTTTCCACAACGGCAGGCTGGTCGCCTTCTTTGATAACGATCTGGCCTTTTACGTATATCCAGGTCAGGCGCTGGTCGCGGGTGATCTTTTCCACCACTTCTTCGGGCGTGGCTTTTTTAAAACTGACCTTTACTTTCAGGTCGGGACTTATGACTGATTGTTCGAAGTTAATGTGAACGCCTGTTTGCCGGCGTACTTCGGTGAAGAGGTCTTCGATGCGGTAAGTGCCTTCAATGGTGCATGTTCCGTCGCCGCGCACCTGTGCCTGCAAAGCGGTGCCCATGCATACCAGGACGATACCCATTATCAGTTTCCCCAGGAAAGCAGCGGCTTTACACATCGTATTTATTCCCACAGGTGTTATTGGTTGATCCGTTACGCTCCAAGCCAGGCAGCTGTTCTCCGGGACGTACGTAAATATTTCTCATTCTGATTTTCGTTAAACGTATGCAAACGGGATTAAACCTACACTTTATTAACTATATAAAATAAACAAAATCCTACGCAAAGGATAGGATTCTGATCTTTTTGGCTTAAGCATTAATATTGTAACAGCTGGGAAAACTCATTTCAGGTGCTTCAGCATCCCCCGGAGGCTGCGCAATGCGAACTTAACGTGGCTGCGGACCGTCTCCATTTTCAGGCCCATTTCATCGCCCACCTGCCTGTACGTTTTCTGGTGTAAATGCGCTTTGATAAAAGCAAGCCGCCGCTGCTCGGGCAGGTCCTGCACCGCCTCGTTGATCTTGGTCCTTAGCTCCCAGGCCTCACCCAGGTCGCTCATGTCATACTGCGGCGCGGTTTCGAGATAATGGGCTTTCTTTTTCTCCGCCGTTTGCAACTTGCGCTGAAGACTGAGACAATTATTCCTCACGGCACAAAAGATATACGATTTGTGCTTCTCCGGCGGAACATTCGCAAGATGGTCCTTTTCCCATAAGACGATAAAGGTATCCTGTACTACATCCTCCGCTTCCCAATAGTCATGCAGAATTACCTGGGCTTCAACGATGAGCACCCGCCGGTACTGGTCAAACAGCTGCTTAAGCGTTTCCAGGCTCCGCCGGTCATCGTTCGGTGTTGTGCATTCTTCACGCATAGCGTCGTTGATCTTTTGGGTAAAACGTGAAAATTAAAAAATGGACATCGATAAAACTCCTTTCCCTTACCCGGGGAAGGAGTTTTAATCGTAACACTAAAATAGTAAATAGATTCTGCTTGCGTTCACTGAAGATAGTGAAATTTGCACAGTAAGAAAAAACGGAAGATGTTAATCTTCGGTTAATAGCCATAGGATACGGTTGTAAAAAATTTGATCCTGCGGCTTTTAATGGTTAACTGGGGAAAAGAGGCTAACAATTTATAAATCAACGAATTCTATCTGTGTTCTTTACAATTTCTATATGATACCCGATCCGGGATAATAATTCACTTGATTCCTGCAGCAATTCCATCAACTCCTCCCGCAAATTGGCGCCGTTTTCACCCGCCCTGTACGCAAAGTCATCCCAACTGAGGTTATCAGACAGGAAGATGTACTGCAACCGGTTTGTGAGATTCGTGTTGTCCATAAAACAATTGATTGTTATAAGGTCAAATAATTGTCTTTTTTAGAATATATGCAGCACATGCCCCTCCACACGATACTGGAATCCCTTGGATACCCGCAGTATCTCCATAAAATCACCAATAGGTTTGTGTTTGTCCAGCTGAACATGAAAACGCAGGCTGTTCAGCTCCGGCCTATCCACCCTCAGCTCCAGGTCGTACCAGCGGTCCAGCGCCGTAGCGATCACGCTGAAATCCGCCCCTTTGAAATATACCACCCCTTCCATCCAGGCCAGGGTTTCCGTCGGTTCAAATTTCTGCACCCGGGTTTCGCGCCCCTCGTCCCAGATAGCCTCCTGCCCGGGGCGGAGCACTACCTCCTTCCCGCTATTGGAGGTTTTCACGGCGCCGTCTACCAGCGAAGTGATCATATGCCCGGGTTCGTAAGCATTCACGTTGAACGTGGTGCCGAGTACCTGCACTTTGCCTTCGGGCGTATGCACGATAAAAGGTTTCTCCGGATCCGCGGCCACATTGAAATAAGCCTCGCCGTTCACTTCCACTTCGCGCGTGCTGCCGGTAAAGGAGAACGGGAAACGGAGGGTTGACATGGAATTGAGCCATACCTCGGTGCCGTCGCTCAGCCGCACTTTATAATCCAGCTTCGAAGGCACTTCCAGCGTATTCATCTGGCCGCTGTTGTTGAATTTATCCTGGAAATGAAGGGCTTTCGCCTCGTATACCAGGTCTACATCCCCCACTTTCCGGGAGCCGTTGTTCTCTAAACTGATCGTTTTACCACCGGCCAATTTAAGCCGCACATCCCGGGGCCTGTCCTTGATCGTTCCACGGCCGGCGGAATAGTTAATAGATTGTTGTTGCACCGTATCGTACCGGAGGTAAGCGCCCAGCCCGATCAGCACCGCAACACCCGCCGCGGCCGCCCACCATACCATGATCCTTGTTTTGCGGGTAGCGTCCTGGCTGTTCATGACATGCTCTGCCAGCTCGTCCCACCGTTTGCTGGTAGGCCGCTCCTTCAGGAGGTTCAGCATTTCAGGGCTATCGTACAACTCTTCCAGCTCCTTGCACATTTTGCGCACCATGGAGTCGTCCATGGCGGCTTCCAGCTCCGCTTCCTCTTCCTTAGAGAGCCCTCCCGCCAATTTTTGCAGGTATAACTGCCGGATATGTTCGAGATCTGCTTCCATAAACTTACAAGGGTGTTATATTAAAGATGGATTTTGAAACCCCGCAGGGTGTATCTGAAAATAAATTTTTCTCATTTTGACAGGCACCCTTCCATTTCTGAAGGGTAGCCCCCTGCCCGGCCCGCCGCATCCTTTTTCAAAAGGCCCGCCTGTATTGCATTTCCCGGTTTTAACGAAGTTTTGCCCCCGCCCGGAACGCCTTTTGGCATATGCCCCTCAAACCTCACCACCCATGAAACGCATGCTTTACTTTACAAACCTGGTCACCGGCATGGTAGCCGTTACATTCATCGCGCTCACGCTTGCCTGGATTTTCTAAAAATATATTAAATAAGATGATAAATCAATACGAAGTGCCTGCTTTAATTGAAGACGCACTCCCTGAACTTAAAAAACCGCTGCACCAGTTCCCCGCCATTTTTCATATTTATGAAACGGTGCAGTGCCTGGACCACTACCTGATCCGCCAGCTGCGTAACAAAAATTACGCCCTGCTCGAAAAATGCCTGCAACTGACAGGCCGCCTCTACGAAAGAGGAAACCCGCTGGTGAGGAACGCCGTAACCCGGATCATCGTGCCCGATCTTTCCAAAGAGCACCCGGCGGACAATATCAGCCGCATCCGGCTGTATTCTCTCATCCCGCCTTCGATCTATAACCTTTACATGCAGCATCACCTGCATTTAAACACCGACAACGCATAATGGACCACTCATCGAAAACAGGCGACCCCGTCGTCACCGAAACCCTGGCGCCTGCCGTGATACCCGGCACCGCCCAACAGGAAGCCATCATTGTACGCCCTGCGGAAGCGGGAGACGTGCAATTTGCCGAAGCCATCACCGCAGAAATGGAAGCCTCCGCCAAAGCGCGCGGCACGGGCATCGCCCAACGTTCCGTGGCTTCCATTGTACAAAAGATATTACAGGGCAAAGCCGTGATCGCCCTCACCGCCAAAGGCATCTGGGCCGGCTTCTCTTACCTGGAAACCTGGGAGCAGGAACGGTTCGTGAGCAACAGCGGCCTGATCGTTTCCCCCGCTTTCCGGGAGAGAGGGGTGGCAGCGCTTATCAAGCAGCAGGTGTTCCGGCTTTCCCGCGCGCTGTACCCGGCCGCAAAAATATTCAGCATTACCACCGGCCTGGCCGTCATGAAACTGAATACCCGGCTGGGATTCGAGCCCGTCACCTTTGACGCGCTCACGCAGGACCCCGCGTTCTGGAAAGGCTGCAGCAGCTGCGTGAATCACGGCATCCTCTGCTCCAAAGGCGGTAAGAACTGTCTCTGCACCGCCTTACTTTTCGACCCTGCCCGGCATGCCGGGTAATAACCCAGCGTAAAATACAAAACACAAAAACAAGAGGCCGGTTCAATCTCCCTCAGGAATCCTTTCGAAAACCCTTGCGGCCTCTTGTTCCATGGGGAAAACCACAAGTTTCTGTCAAAGCCAGCAGCTCCGTCGTGCAGAAAAGAGATACTGATACGATATCGCAACAATGATTTTTGTCATTAAGGGAGTTTTTTTTTAAATTGCCTATGATTTTTAGTCATTTGCCCTAAAAAATATTATTCGTTTTGTTTGAAATCCAGTCAGTAGCTATTGCGATATAAATTCAACTCAAGCACCCAAAATACCTCTCCAAAAACATTTGAGTTTTTATTAATTTATTGACTCAGCGAAATGTTACAACATTCGCAACATCAATGGTTTTTTACAGGCGTTGTTTATTGACTTTAATTCTATAACCCTTCAAAATCCAATACTCTATGAAAAAATTTCGTTCCACCACAATTCTATTTTTTATTAGTATTTTCTTTTAAGTTCCTGTACATCCCAAGATGATCCTCCTGCAGAGCCACCTCGTGCGGATATATTTGGTGGCATTTTAGGAGTACAGAACTTGTTTAAGAGGTCTATCAATATGGATACTCTCGCGAAGATTACGGGTAGAAGGGAAAAAATTTTATGGGAGCAAGCAATCGTATACCGGCTTCAAAATAGCACAGTTTATCAAATGCCGGTTGCTTCTACAAATCCAAGGGTCTACAACATTAGATTAAAAAACAGCCCACTACAACGCATTGACGAGATACAGAAACAGGTTGGACATAATTTTATCATTTTCAATCGGTTTGATAATGGTGGCTTTGAGCTTTTACGAATGACTGTCCAACCGGATGAAAGATATACTCTAGGTCAAAGCACAAACGAAAAATTTAAGTATAGGAAAATGGATACCGCATTTTCAGGAATGGTATTTTATCATAGCATAAAGGACGAATTCATGGGCGGTTGGCAATTTGAAAGAGGTAAAGCAATAAAGAAGGTCAGATATATTGAACATGACCCGAATGGTAAGATCGTGACCTGTACTAATGTAACAATAGATTATTATTGCCAAACATGTAATGATTACTATACAAATGGTGTTTACACTGGTAGCTCATGTGGAGGATGGACATACTGTGGGCCGGCAGGTGAACTCTTTTTCTGCACAGTAGAAGAAGAGCCTGGTGACCCTTCCGGTGGAGGCGGGCCGACACTTGGGCCGATCGGTTGGCGGGGATGGGCTGCCGGGTCAAATTTGTGTGGAAATATTAATTATTTTCCGATGGCTAAGGTCGGCAATAGCTGGACAGGACAAATCAACTTTGTTCGTCCAAGGTTTGTCTTTGAATCGACCAGTTGGGTTGACAGAAGAGATATACCGTTGAGCTTTGCTAATGTTTGTGTTACTCTGCCCGAATATGGTTTGTTCAATTCCAGTATGGCTTCCGAGGCGTTCCGTTTATTACACAACAGTGCAATTGAGGAAACCCTTCTCAGACTTAGCCTTTTGCCACAACCACCTCCGCCAACGCCATTAATCGATGCAATCGTCCGTGAAACTTTCCAAGAAACGTTTGACGAGCTAATGCGAAACTTTAATCCAAAAGCAAGAATCACTTCCGGCCCCTGTATTGGTACTGGCATCCCGCAATCAGAACCTGTTTACGGGGGAAATTGTAACTAACATTTAAATTTTATATGGAACCAGCAACACTTTTTACGCTTCTGAACGATGTTGTGAAGTATTATTCAATTGGACAACGGATAATACCTGCAGAATACCAAGGATATAAAAATTGGGAGGAGACGGTTAGAAAAAAATTTTATTTGATTCAATCTGGAACTCATCATCCGTGGTTAGATGTATTGTCGGCATTTGAACAGAAGCGGTTTGTTGATGATGATACTATTGATTGTTCATCCTTTCAATTTCCGAGTTTGACCCTACGGTTGGTGCTGGATCGATTCTCTTTTAGTGACGTAAAACGTGAAAGGACCTTTGTTTTGGATCTGTCTTTGTTAAGTCCGTTTTATTCCGCATATGTTGAAGACAGGTTTGTTGTAGGCCCAGCGCTAAATCTGGAGCAATATGTTCCAGGGAAGAATTATTCACTGCACAATTTATCCACTCAGCACCCTGAATTTTCTGGATTAAAAACGATTGCTGAGAAAGTAATTCCATCAGTTTATAGTGGCTATCAGTTTATTGATCATTATCATCTTTTTCAGCATAAAATCGATAATATTCAAACATATAATGTGATCCCTGGCGAATTAAAAAGTCGTACCCTATATAATATCTTGTTTTCCGACTACCATCAAGGGGCGGAAGGTTTTACATACAGGGTTACCTCGTAATTGTTTATTCTTGATGCTGTTTGTTTCTAAAACTTAATACAGCTATCATTCTGAATCATAGAAAGAGGGTGCTTCAATAATTTTGAGGCACCCTCTTTCAATCAAGCCATGCACGATGTTTTAGTTCTAACTATTTTCCAAGATACTAGTTTACATCCTTAACCATCGGCCCGACGGCTTCCATAGCTTGCCTCAGCTTCTCTTGTGAAACTCCGAGCTTTAGTGACCAGGACTTTAACTCCCGGGGTTGATTTACGTTAATCCGCATATCATCCTGCTTACCGGTATTTTTTAAATTGTCTGTCATAACAACCAAAGTTCCCGCAAATCCGCTACCTACCTACGCTAAAACGATTTATCTTTGAAAGGATCAAAATCAATTACCTGTAGCATGAGAAAATTCTCCTTTATCCTGTTACTCTCCTGCCCGACCCTGCTGTATGCGCAAAAGCCCGTACAGTACGTAAGACCGGTCATCGGCACGGAGAAGATGGGGCACACTTACCCGGGAGCCACCGTGCCGTTTGGCATGGTGCAGCTCAGTCCGGATACCGATACCATTCCTTATGAAATGAATGGCAAATACAATCCTGACGTATACAAATATTGCGCAGGCTACCAGTACACAGACCGTACCATCACCGGTTTCAGCCACACCCACTTCAGCGGCACCGGCCATTCGGACCTGGGCGACTTCCTCATTATGCCCACCACCGGCCCATTGCAGCTGAACCCCGGCACGGCAGACCACCCGGAGAACGGCTACCGCTCCCGCTTTTCGCACAACAACGAAACCGCTGAGCCCGCTTATTACAAAGTAAAGCTGGATGATCACAACATCCTCGCGGAGCTTACCGCTACCAACCGCGTGGGCTTTCACCAGTACACCTTCCCTTCCGGCGGCGATGCCCACATCATCCTGGACCTGATGGCCGGCATCTACAATTACGACAACAAAAATGTATGGACATTCGTAAGGGTGGAAAACGACACGCTGGTAACCGGCTACCGCCAGACCAACGGCTGGGCCCGCACCCGGACGCTCTATTTCGCCATGACCTTTTCCAAGCCCATCAAAAAGTACGGCCACCGCAATTATGCGAACGACGTGTACAAAGGTTTCTGGCGCAAGTTCAACCAGGCGGAGAACTTCCCTGAAATGGCCGGCCGTAACATCCGCGCCTGGTTCGATTTTGATACCAGGGCGGGAGAAAAGGTACAGGTGAAATTCGCACTGTCGCCCGTGAGCACCGAAGGCGCCCGGCGCAACCTCGCAGCTGAAATACCCGGTTGGGATTTTGAAACGGTGAAACAGCAAAGCCAGGACGCATGGAATAAAGAGCTGTCCAAAGTAAGCGTGAAAACCATCCGGCCCGACGATCTCATCAACTTCTACACCGCCCTCTACCACACCTATCTCGGCCCCACGACCTACATGGATGTGGACGGCGGCTACCGCGGCATCGACCAGCTGAACCATACCGCCAACGGTTATACGAATTACAGCACGTTCTCCCTCTGGGATACCTACCGCGCCCTTCACCCGCTGTTCAATATCCTGCAGCCGCAACGCAACGCGGATATGGTGCGCAGCATGCTGGAGCATTACAACCAGAGCGTGCACAAAATGCTGCCCGTATGGAGCCACCAGGGCAATGAGAACTGGTGCATGATCGGCTACCACAGCGTATCCGTGATCGCAGACGCTATCATGAAAGGCAACATCAAAGGCTACGACGCCATGCAGGCGCTGGAAGCATGCGCCAACACCGCCCGCTACAAACCCTACGATGGCCTGGAATGGTACATGCAGATGGGTTACGTGCCGGAAGACAAGAACGGCTCTTCCGTTTCCAAAACGCTGGAGTATGCCTACGACGACTGGTGCATTGCACAGGTAGCGCAAAAGCTCGGCCGCCGGGACCTTTACGACGAATTCATCAAACGCAGCCTGAACTACCGCAATGTGTTCGATCCCTCCACCGGCTTCATGCGCCCCCGCCTCAGCAATGGCGGGTTCCGCAAAGAGTTCGACGTGCTCAGCACGCACGGCCAGGGTTATATTGAAGGGAATGCCTGGAACTACAGCCTGTACGTGCCGCAGTATCCCGCTGAAATGATCGCCATGATGGGCGGCCGCAAACAGTTCACCGGCCATCTCGATTCCCTCTTCACCATGCACCTGCCCGATGCATTTTTTGCAGAAACGGAAGACATTACCCGCGAAGGCATCATCGGCAACTACGTGCACGGCAACGAGCCCGCCCATCACGCCGCCTACCTCTACAATTGGACGGACGCGCCCTGGAAAACGCAGGAACGCATCCGCATGATCCTCGGAAAAATGTACAAACCCACGCCGGACGGCCTCGGCGGCAACGACGACTGCGGGCAGATGAGCGCCTGGTACCTTTTCAGCACGCTCGGCTTCTACCCCGTTTGCCCCGGTTCAACAGAATACGCCCTCGGCAGCCCTGCCATACAATCCGCTACCATCCAGCTGGAGAACGGGAACACCTTCGCCGTGGAAACCGTGAACCAAAGCGCGCAGAACGTGTATGTGAAGAAAGTGGTGCTGAACGGGAAGACCTTGCAAAAACCTTTCATCCACCACGAAGACATTATGAACGGCGGCAAGCTGGTTTTCCATATGGACCGCAAGCCGGCCCGCTGATAGTTGATATAAAAAAAACATCCCGAAGAATCGGGATGTAATGTATACAGTGAACAATGAAATAGCAATTAGAGCTACTATTCCAGTATCTTTGATTATTTTTTAGTTGTTGAATACGAATACGGGAATGCATCTTCCCTGGTACCCCTCACTTTCTCCGGAGCCGCCCCCATCACTACTTTCATGACCCCGCCATTTTGTATCTGGCTGTGGCTGATCCAGTTTTTCGTATGTGCTTTACCGTTAAGGGTGACGCTTTGTGTGTAAACATTGGTCTTGCTGTTGCCCGGCGCTTCCACTACAAAACGTTTCCCGTTTTCCAGCGTCACCGTCATTTTCGGGAACAGCGGCGCGCCCAGCACGTACTGGTCTGTACCGGGGCATACCGGGTAAAAACCCATGGCCGAAAACACGTACCAGGCCGAGGTTTGACCGTTATCCTCATCACCGCAATAGCCGTCTGCACCGGAATGGTAGAGCCTGTCCATCACCTGGCGCACCCAGTACTGGGCTTTCCAGGGCTGGCCGGCATAGTTGTAGAGGTATATCATGTGCTGGATGGGCTGGTTGCCATGCGCATACTGGCCCATGTTGGCGATCTGCATTTCCCTGATCTCGTGTATCACGCTGCCATAGTAGCTTTCGTCGTACACCGGCGCCATTACGAATACGGAATCCAGCATTTTCGCGAACTGCTGGCGGCCGCCCATCATCCCTGCCAGTCCTTCCACGTCGTGGAAAACGGACCAGGTGTAGTGCCAGCTGTTGCCTTCTGTGAAAGCATCACCCCATTTGAAAGGATTAAAAGGCGCCTGGAATTTGCCGTCTTTGTTTTTGCCGCGCATCAGTTTGGTTTCCGGGTCGAAGATGTTGCGGAAGTTCTGGCTGCGTTTTGCAAAGCGGTCTATTTCCGCCTGCGGGCGTTTCAGCGCGATGGCCAGCTTGTAGATGGTGAAATCATCGTAAGCGTATTCCAGCGTGCGGGCGGCATTTTCATTCACGTTCACATCGTAGGGCACGTAACCCAGCTCGTTGTAGAACTTCACGCCTTTGCGGCCCACAGACGACATGGGGCCTTCATTTTCAGAATTCTTCAGGATGCCTTCGTACAGGGCTTCGATATCGTACCCGCGGATGCCTTTCAGGTAAGAATCCGCGATGAGGGAAGCGGAGTTGGAACCGATCATGCAATCACGATGGCCGGGGCTTGCCCATTCAGGCAGCCAGCCGCTTTCTTTGTAAGTATTGGCCAGCCCTTCCATGATGTGGCTGTTCAGCTCGGGATACATGAGGGTAAAGAAAGGGAACACGGCGCGGAAAGTGTCCCAGAAGCCGTTGTCCGTAAACATATACCCGGGCAGTACCTGGCCGTTGTAGGGGCTGTAGTGCACGATCTTGTTGGCCGCGTCATATTCATAGAACTTGCGGGGGAAGAGCAGCACGCGGTAGAGGCAGGAGTAAAAAGTGCGCACCTGGTCTGAAGTGCCGCCTTCCACGAGCATCCTGCCGAGCTCTTTGTTCCAGCTCTGTTTGGCTTTTTGTTTGGTAGCGTCAAAACCGTCGCTGCCTACCTCGCGCTGGAGGTTCAGTGCGGCTTGTTCGGGGCTGATGAAGGAAGACGCCACTTTCAGGTGTACTTTCTCGCCTTTAACGGTTTTAAAGCCCACTACGGCGCCTACGTGATCCGCTTTGTATTCCAGCGTGTCTTTCGCCAGGCGGTTGCCGTTCCAGGCGTGTGCCACGGTAAACGGCTTATCGAAGGTGATGATGAAATAGTTCTTAAAGTTCTCCGGTACGCCGCCGCTGTTGCGGGTGGTGTAGCCGATGATCTTATTTTCTTTCGGGATGATCTTGATATACGATCCTTTGTCGAATGCGTCTACCACTACAAACGCGCTGTCTGTAGCGGGAAAGGTGAACCGGAACTGCGCGGCCCTTTCGGTGGGCGTGATCTCGGTGGTTACGTCCGCATCGGCGAGGTAAACGCTGTAGTAATAAGGTTTTGCCACTTCCGCTTTGTGGGAGTACCAGCTGGCGCGGGCATCCTGTGTGAATTGCAGCTTCCCGGTAACGGGCATGATGGCAAACTGGCCATAGTCGTTGATCCAGGGGGAAGGCTGATGTGTTTGTTTGAAGCCGCGGATCTTATCTGCACTGTACTGGTAAGCCCAGCCGTTACCCATGGTATTGGTTTGCGGCATCCAGAAGTTCATAGCCCAGGGCACTGCAATAGCCGGATAAGTGTTACCGTTAGAGAGGCTTCCTTTGGAATCGGTTCCCATGAGGGGGTTCACCCATTCTACGGGGTCTGTTACTTTGAGGACTTTTTGAGCGTTGGCATGTAAGCTGGCGGTAAGGGCAAGGATACACCATACGAGTTTATTCATTGCAAAATCGATTTTGTTAAAAAAGAGGGGCCGGCCCAGGAATGGGCCAGCCGTTAGATGCTACTCTTTATTGTTTGTATGATAAGCACTTGTTCATGGGGTTATTGTTCATAACCCGGGTTCTGTTTCAGATTCTTATTCAGTACCATTTGCTGATAGGGAATCGGGAACAGGTTCCATTTATTGGCACCAGACGCGGTATGATCCCACCAGGTTGCGGTCGTAAATTTACCAAACCTAATCAAATCTGTACGTCTTTTCCCCTCAAAAATAAACTCGCGGCCCCGTTCTGCCAAGAATTCGTCCAAAGTTAATTCCGGAATTGTATAAGCCGCTGTGGGCCAATCAGTTGCAGAAAAGGCTCTTTTTCTCACCTCATTCACCAGGTCTACGGCTTCCTGGGTGGCTATTCCCCCGTTCTTCCGCATCAAAGCCTCTGCCTTATTGTAATAGATCTCCGCCAGGCGGTACAGCACGAAGTCATTATTCCAGTACTGGGCGGTGTTGGTCTGCTGGTCCGGCAGGTACTTCGCAAAGCGCGCCCCGCTGTTCTCCTCCCCGTCCATCATACTGCCCGGGCCGGTCTGGCCCTGGGAGTTCTTACGGATCTCTTTCACGAAGATAAGGGGTTTTCCGTTATATTCTTCAGTACCCAGCACCAGGGAATCCGCAACGCTCGTTCTGAGCGCAGGATGTTTTTTCAGCTCGCCGATCAGCATCCAGTTCGTTTTGCGCAGGTCGTTGGCTGCAAAGGCGTCGTAGGCCGTGGGGATCACCACGATGCCGTTATTGCCCCTGAAGCTGGCGTTGTAAGCGTCTTTCTGCAGGTAATGCCAGAGGTCTCCCTGCCATCCGAAGCGGAAATTGCCGACTGAGTAATCGTAGGCGATCTGGAAAAGATTTTCCGCGCTCAGGTGGTTGTCGGTTGCGAAAGGCTTCATAATGTTTGTTTCCAGCTTCGGCACCGCGCCAGACAGGCTGCCGCAGCTGCCGTCCAGGATCTTGTTGCAGGCGGCCACACATTCATCCCATTTGGGAGTGCCTGCCCATACCTGGGCATTGAGGTAAAGCTCGGCCAGCATGGCATAGCCCGCAGCCCGCGTCACACGGCCTACCAGCTTGCCTTCCAGCTTGGGCAGCAGGTCCACATTCTCTTTCAGCTCCTTTTCGATGAATGCCCACACTTCCGCCCGCGGCGCATTGGCGGGACTGGTGGGAATGCCTACTTCGGTAACGATGGGAATATTACCGTAAAGGTCCATCAGTTTCAGGTAATGCCAGGCGCGCAGCACCTTGGTTTCTGCGATGATGGAGGCTTTTTCAGCATCGGTCATGCCGATGGTCTTAAAATCAATGGCTGAAAGGTCTTTGATGGTATTGTTACAGAAACCCAGACCCCAGTACATAAGCCTCCATGGATTCCATGCGTTGTTGTCGTTCGCGATCCAGGTGTGGCGGTGCAGGCGTATCCAGTCGCCATTGTCGAACCCATGGCGGCCTTTGGTGGGCCAGGCCAGTTGGTCGGCACTCAGCTCGCTCACGCGCCAGTAGCCTACCTGGCCGGTGGGCGCGGCCCATGCGTTGGCATGCGTGAAAGGCCTGAGCACAGCTGCCATCACTTCCGTGCGGTTGTTGTAAAAATTTTCCGCCGGTATCTCACTGTACACTTTTTCATCCAGGTTGGTGCAGGCTGCGGCGCCCGTGAGCAAAGCAGCCATTCCCCATACTTTATGTTTCTTTTGCATGATCTTCATTTTTAGGAATTTTAGAACCCGAGGTTGAGGCCTACGGTGAAAGAGCGTGTTCTCGGATAAAAGCCGCGGCCATCGATGCCGGTAGTGGTGCCGTTGTCTTCCAGCTCAGGGTCCAGGCCGCTGTAGTTGGTGATGGTCACCAGGTTGCGGCCGGCGGCGTATACGCGCAGGTTGCGGATGTAGTTGTTCTTGAACTTGAAGCTGTAACCCAATGCCACGTTATCCAGCTTCACGAAACCGCCCGGCTCGAGGTAATAATCGGAGTACTGTGCAGGTACTTTCAGGTTCGCATGTTTGGTGAGCGCGCTGCGCAGCACGTTGTTGGGCAGCCAGCTCTGGTTACCGAAATACATTTCCTGCAGGTTCAGGATGTCGTACCCGAGCTTGCCGCGCCAGAAGATGGTCAGGTCCCATTTTTTATAACGCAGGTTGTTGTTCCAGCTAAACATCACTTTCGGCACGCCGTTGCCGATCACGCTGAAGTCGTCTTCCGTAATGGCGCCGGCCAGCACTTTGGAGCCGTCTTTTTTGTAGAACAGCCAGTTGCCTGATTCATCGAATCCCGCGAAACGTTTGCCATAGAAGTTGCCCAGCGGGCCGCCTTCCACTACGCGGATAGCAGGACCAAGATTACCAGGTGAAGGCAGGTCGCCGAATGTGAGCTTGTCCAGCCGGTAAAGGTCATTGGAAATGGACGTCATTTCGTTCTGCTGGCGGTTGAATGTTACGTCTGTGCTGTAAATGAAATTCTTCGTCTGCACCGGCGTACCGCTCAGTACTATTTCAAAGCCTTTGTTGGAAATGGAGCCAACGTTCGTATAGATCTTGCTGGTTACGAACGGCGGCAGCTGCGTATCATATTCATACAGCAGGTCTTGTGTTTTGCGCTGGTATACGTCGAATGAACCGCTCAGGCGGCCGCCGAACAGTGCGAAGTCCGTACCCAGGTTCCATTCTTTTTTCTTTTCCCAACGCAGATCAGGGTTCGGGTTGCGGGACGGGCCGAAGGTCTGGTACCATTCGCCGTTTTGCAGGTAAGCGCCGCCTGTTCCGAGCAGGATCAGGGAGTTGTAGCTGGTAAAACCGGAGTTGCCCGTAACGCCGTAACCGCCGCGCAGCTTCAGCTGGGTGATGATACGGTTGCCTTTCAGGAAATCTTCTTCATGCAGCGACCAGCCGAGTGAAAACGCGGGGAAGTTCGCCCATTTATTGTTGGCGCCGAACTTGGAGGAACCTTCATGGCGGAGGATCGCCTGGGCAAAGTATTTCTGTTTGTAAGAATAGTTCACCCTTCCGAAAAACGCCACCAGTTTGTAATCCCTTTTATCGCTGTCCATAAAGGCCTTGCCCTTGGTGAGATAAAGGCCGTTCTCCATGTTCCAATCCTGGAAAGCATCCGTGATAAAACCGGAGTTGTTCATGTTGTAGGTTTCAACAGTATTGTAATAATAACTGTATCCTCCTACCGCGGAGATGGTGTGGTCGTCTTTGATAGTGGTATTATAATCGAGAGTAGCTTCCAGGGTCTGATCCAATTCCATGCGGTTGGCTTTGTAGGCATAGCCGCCGCCTTCGTAGTCCTGTTGAGAAGACTGCGATGCGCGAACGCGGTACTGGCGGTCGTTCCAGGTGTTTCTCACTACTGCGCCGAACACGGATGCGCGGAGGCCTTTGATGATTTCCAGGCTCACCTTGCCGTCGCCCTGGATGGTCTGCTGGTCTCTTTCGCTCAGTTCCTGCTCCAGGCGGGCAATGGGATTGTAGTTGTTGAATGCGGAGGTTTGCAGGTAAGAGCCGTCAGGATTTTTAACAGGCGCGGTAGGGTTGCGCTGAACGGCCTGTTCAAAGTCTCCCGCGCTGCCGCCAAGCAGGTCTGCCTTGTTGAAGTTGGCGGAGAGGTTGGCCGTCATGCTCAGCTTGCCCTGCAGGCCCAGCTGGTTTACATTCAGGCGGCCGCCGTACTGGTTGCGGAAGTTGCGTTTGGCAATGCCTTCACCGCGGTTGTAATACACGGCTGCGCGGTAGTTGGATTTGTCTGTACCGCCGGTTGCGGACAGGGTATAATATTGACTGAGGTTATCTTTATTGATCAGCATGTCGTAGATGTCCGTATTGCCGCCGAGGTCGTTGGCGGGCGACAGTTTACGGAATTCATCGGCATTGAGCATCTGCGGTCTTTTCGCTACGGTCTCTCTCTGCAGGTAAGTGGCGAAGTTGTACTGTGGTTCGCCGCCCCTGCCTTTTTTGGTGGTGATGAGAATAACGCCGCCGGTACCGCGTGTGCCGTAGATGGCCGCGGCGGAACCGTCGCGGAGCACGTCTATGGAGGCGATGTCTTCCTGCTGCAACAGGTCCAGGTTACCGCCGGGTACGCCGTCTATCACAACAAGCGGGGCCACCGCGCCGCCGAGGGTGGTGATGCCGCGCATCTGCACGCTGGCGGATTGGTTGGGGTTGTTGCCGTTCACGCGGGTAATGCTGAGGCCGGGCACTTTACCCTGCACCAGGTCCATGGGTGAGCGGGCAACACCCGGGTTGAAGTTTTCCGCTTTGATAGAGGTTACAGCGGAGGTGATCTCCTTTCTTTTGAGGGTGCCATAACCTACCACCACTACGTCTTCCAGCGTTTTGGAAGAAAGTTTCAACTGAACGTTCAGCGTGGTGTTGCTGCCAGCCGAGATGGTGACCGTTTCGTAGCCGATGTAGGAAAATTCCAGCTGTGCGTCAGCATTGGGAACGTTGAGGCTGAAAGTGCCGTCTGCTACGGTAGACGTGCCGATAGTGGTGTTCACTACCCTGACGGTTACCCCGGGAAGCGGTGTTTGGTCCTTTGCGTCCGTCACCTTACCACGTATGGTGATGGATTGAGCATAGGTGAGGGAGGTGGTGAGCAGCATCAGGAAGCTCAGCCAACTCATGCGCATGGAAAACGTGGATCTCATTTTCATTGCAGTTGAAATTGGTTTGGTTAAAAAGTAATGACATAGGAAGTCCTGCCGCCCTGTTAAGGGCCGTTACGTATATGCAAAAAGATTCCTTCCCGGTGTTTCAACACAGGTTTGCAAAATCGATTTAGCATAGGGTTTATTGATGGCGGAATGGGTTGGGCAGTTTCAGCTGCCGGTTGCTACCTTTTCATTGTTTGTAATTGAGTTTTTTGTCAAAAAAAGAGGATCACTGCGGTGGAATCCGTCACTCGATCCAGCTTGGTTTCGTCGTTTTCGGGAGTAAACGCGGTCCACTCCCATCTGGCCTCATTAATAGCGTTTGTTCTCTACAGGCACGCATGCGTCGCGCCCATGTTTAGTTTCACTGTTTGTTTTGGAAGTGGATTTCAGCGACTTCCTTTTGGTTTCACTGTTTACAGCCCTGCCGGTGTTGCATGCAGCGGTGCTGTTAGTTTTTCAATTGACATCCGAGTTGGTTAAATAATATTTCAATAACGTTTCCTTCCCGCCCTGCATGAATGGCAATATCCCCCGGCGTGGTGCGGCCCCGCCTGCGGAGTAAGATCCCAGTCTCAACATCTCCAGGTTACGTATCCTGATGCAATGAATAACCCGTCTGTGGCGCATTTCCGCGCTGCTAATGCAAAATCGATTTAGCATTGGTCTTAAAAAAAAGGCCCGAAGGACTTTAACTTGCTACCCGGAAATAAAAACACTCCATAAATGTATAATTTATTTGCGGAAATTAACACTATTTTAAGCAAAAAAAATTACCGGTGCCGGTAAGACACTGATGCAGTAAGGGTTCAGAAGGTATATTAAATTTATGAATGAAAGGGTATTGAATCAATTCGCGTAAAAAAAATTGTTTCCCCGCGCAATAAATGAAATGCTAAACTCGGAAGGAGATAAAGATATTTAAACTTCTAATGACGCAGTGACCAGGAAATTTACAGTCTGGAAAACTCCAGGTTCAGCGACATGACACAACTCACGCAGATCCCCGCCGGATAAACTTCCCGGGCACCTGTACCTGGCTCTTCCTGGTGTAACGCTGGCTTTTGTCCAGCTGGTTCATCAGCAGGCCCATAGCTGTTTTCGCGATCTCTTCGATCGGCTGTTGCACCACCGTAATGCCGGGAGGATACAGCCGGAAAATATCATGGTCGTCAAAACAGATCATCGCCATGTCGTCCGGTATCTTTAGGCCAAGGCCCGCAATACTTTCCAGGCCGAGAATGCCCAGGTAGTTAGTGGAAAAGAAGATGGCATCCATCCCCTTGTTGTCTTTGATGAACTGCTGTATGCTGCGTACGGATTCTTCGCGGGGACTGCTGTAACCGATCTTCAGTATCTGCTTGTTCTTCACGGTGATGCCATGGTCGCGGAGGGTTTCTTTGTAGCCCTGCAGCCTGTCCTGCACCTGCACCAGCTCCATATCCACGGTTACGAAACCTATCTTTTTGTAACCTTTATCCAGCAAATGTTCCATACCCTGCTTTACGCCGGCCAGGTTGTCTATCAGCACATAGGGAACGGCCAGGCCGGGAAAATAGCTGTCCATCAGCACTACAGGCCGCTTGTGGGCCAGCAGCTGCTGGATGTCCTTTTCCATGCCGGCTGCCGGGGTGATCAGGTAACCGTCTACCTGCTGGCGGCTGAGCATGCGGATAAGGTCGCTACCTTTCTGGGCATTGTTTTCGGTACTGCAATAAACGATGTTGTAGCCGAAGCGGTCCGCTTCAGTTTCGATCACTCTCGCCAGCGCGGCAAAAAAACTGCCGGAGATGCTTTCCACGATGAGCCCGAGGGTTTTGGACTGGCCGGTACGGAGGTTCACCGCCACGGAATGCGGCTGGTAACCGGTCTTTTTGACCACAGCCATCACTTTTTCCGCCAGTTCGTCGCTGATGCGCATCTGGCGGGCTTTCCCATTTAACACAAACGACACAGTGGAAGGGGCTACTCCCGCCATTTTTGCCACATCTTTCAGGGATAATCGCTTCATTTCCTGGCCTTTCATATCTTTCATGTATACAGCTACTATTTTTTTGGTTGGCCGGTGCGGCTCGTCGAGGTTGATTTGTCTTCAAAAGTGGAATTTACAGCAAAAAACCGGGAATTCCGGGGCACGGGGCAATATAATTGCTTTCAAAACAATTCCCAACCGCCACTGCCGGCGGGCACCCCCATATGCCTGATACACTTTGCGGCGGCGCCTTAACGCTGCCGGGTACACTAAATACCCAGGGAATTGTCCACCCTCCTGTAGTTCATCCGCCAAAGGATGTTCGCCAGCTTGCGGGCGGTGTTCTTTACAAAGGTTTCGCTCTTTTCCGGGAAATATACATGCAGGGATTCATGCAGGCTCACTTCCAGGTGTTTGCGGCCCTGCAGCCTGCTGTCTATCACAATGGTATTGCAACCGTAATCAGACATCCCGTAGGCTTTTTCTCTTCCCAGTTTCTTATAGATGACTTTCATACTCCACTATTTGTACTAAAGGTACGAAGAAAGCTCAAGGACGGCGGATCATTATGTGACGTGTACACGTTATTTCTTCCTTGCTGATCTGCAGGTAAGTGAAGCGGATGTTGCTGTAGTTCTTTTTGTTAGACATAACCACCGCCAACCTCTTCGCGATGTTCCCTGAAATGCGCGCCAGCTCTGAAGAATCGCTGTTGCAGTAATACACGGAGGAATTGATGAAAGTCACCTCGAATGTCCCTGTACTGTTGTCGTTCTGCAGTGCAAAGTCGTCGTGGGCAAGCTCCACCTCGCAGCCGCAATCTTCCTGCAGCTGTTGGCGGAAACGTTTTTCGTCATCGGAAAGAAGTTCCCTGCTGGTATTGCAGGAAATTGTGAACAATAAAAACAATAAGATAAGCCGGTTCATTTTATGCTTCGCCATTTATACTGAGGTCATATATTTTTTTTCGGTAAGTGGTTCATATCATAAAGTTATATAACAGGATGCTGTTGTTTCAATTTTTCATACAACAAAAAAAGGTTGCAGCCCCTAAGCCACAACCTTTGCATCTGCATCTGCATATGTTTCCGTTTACAATGCTTCCGCCTTGAAACCCGCTTTCTTCACCGTGTTTTCCACTTCTTCCGCCGAAAGCGTGCTGGTGGAAACCGTCAGTATCTTCTCCGGGTTGCTGGTGTCCACTTCCCAGTGCGCGATCTCTTTTTCGCCGTCCAGGTGAGGGCTTACGGACCTGATGCATCCGCTGCAATTGATGTTGGTCTTGAATTTTAACGTTTTCATGATTTCCTTTTTTTTGTTTCTGTCAGATTTTTGAAAGTTTTAAACGAAGGCTGTTGCTCACGACGGACACGGAACTGAGTGCCATGGCGGCGCCCGCCAGCATTGGGTCCAGTGCGAAGCCGGTGATGGGTATGAGCAGCCCCGCCGCAACAGGTATGCCGATCACGTTGTAGATGAAGGCCCAGAACAGGTTCTGACGTATCAGCCGTACAGTTTTCCGGGAAAGGCGGATGGCTTTGGGTATCTGCTGAAGATCGGAAGAGATGAGGGTCATCATCGCTACGTCCATCGCAATATCTGTGCCTTTGCCCATGGCAATGCTTACGTCAGCCTGCGCCAGCGCGTGACTGTCGTTGATGCCGTCGCCCACCATCGCCACGGTTTTGCCGCCCTGCTGTAATTGTTTGATGAAATCGGCTTTACCTGAAGGCAGCAGCCCTGCCTGCACGTGCCTGATGCCGGTTTCCCGGGCCACGGCGGCGGCGGTCTGCGGATTGTCGCCCGTGAGCATATACACTTCAATGCCCATTTCCTGCAAACGCTTCACAGCAGCGGCAGAGCCGGCTTTCACCTTGTCTGCAATCGCGATCACTGCCAGCGCCTGCTGCGCATCCGCAAACCAGATCACGGTGTGGGCGTTGTTCAGCCATGCATCCGACTGCTTTTGCAGCTCCGCGGAGATGGCAATGCGGTGTTCATCCAGCAGCTGGCGGTTGCCGGCGTAAAAGGTCTTATTGTCAAATGTTCCTTTCACGCCGCGGCCTGTAATGCTTTCGAAATGCTGCAATTCAGGGGTGGCGATGCCGTCCAGGTGTTTAACGATGGCTTCCGCCAGCGGGTGTTCTGATTCTTTTTCGAGTGCGTACAGCACGCCGGTGTATTGCAGGCGCTCCTGCTCTGTGCGCCACCGTTCGCCCGTTACGGCGGGCTTGCCTTCGGTGATGGTGCCGGTTTTGTCGAGGATCAGGGCTTGAATCCGGTAGGCCTTTTCAAGGCTTTCCGCGTCTTTGATCAGGATACCGTTCTCCGCGCCTTTGCCCATCCCCACCATAATCGCGGTGGGCGTAGCCAGGCCCAGCGCGCAGGGGCAGGCAATTACCAGCACGGTCACCAGCGCCAGCAAGCCCTGGGTGAGCCCGTTGGCGCCTCCCCATATCATCCACGCGGCAAAGGCCAGCAGGGCAATGCCGATCACCACGGGCACGAAAATGCCGGCCACTTTGTCCACCAGCTTCTGCACGGGCGCTTTAGAGCCCTGGGCTTCCTGCACTTTGCGGATGATCTGCGCCAGCAGTGTGTCGCCGCCTACCTGTTTGGCCTTGAAGCGGAAACTGCCTTTCTGGTTGAGCGTTCCGGCAAACACGCCGCTGCCGTTCTCTTTGGCCACGGCCACCGGTTCGCCGGTGATCATGCTTTCATCCACATACGATTTGCCCTGCACAACGGTACCGTCTACCGGCACCTGTTCACCGGGCTTTACCAGCAACACATCATTCACCTGCACTTCCGCCAGCGGCACCACTTCCTCGCGGCCGTCCCGGCCGATGCGCGTAACGGTATTGGGTTGCAGGCCCATCAGTTTTTTGATGGCGGAGGAAGTGGAGGCTTTGGCCCTTTCTTCCAGCAGCTTGCCGAGTAAAATAAAGGCGATCACCACCGCCGCCGCCTCGAAGTACACATGGGCGTGAAGGCCGCGGCTGTGCCAGAATTCAGGGTTCAGGGTGTTGAATATGCTGAAGATGTATGCAATACTCGTGCTTAGGGCTACCAGCGTGTCCATGTTGGCTTTGCCGTTGCGCGCCTGTTTCCATGCGTTGACGAAGAACTGCCGGCCCAGTACCAGCACTACCGGCGTAGCCAGGGTCCACATGATATAATTGGCGTAAGGCATTTCCATCCAGAACATGCCGATGACGATCAGCGGGATGGAAAAGATGACGGACCACAGCGTTCTTTGCTTCAGGGAACTGTAATGGGCGCGCTGGTGGTCTTCCAGGCTGCCGTTCATATTATCGGTGAGCAGGTCGTAGCCTACGGACTGGATGGCTTTTTTCCACTCGGCGGGGTTGGCGGCCGAAGGCGTGTATTCCACGAGGGCGGAGCTGCTGGCAAAATTCACGGCTACGGAGCGTATGCCGGGCTGCGCCATCAGCATGCTTTCCACCGAGCCGGCGCATGCCGCGCAGCTCATGCCTGTAACCGGGAAGCTTTGTTTTACCGTTGGTTCCATTGTATTCATCGTTGTTTCTTTTTTGATGATACAAAGGTCCGGCAGAACGGCCGCCCGGCTGTTATACAATTAAGGGAAAGATTTACATGATTTTTCTCCGGGGCCGGAAGGCTTTACCCTGGCTCATTCCGGGGAGCGGTCCATATTTTTCGGCGCCTCTCCTTTCGTTCTGAACAGGGCCGCCGTGCGCCTGGGATTGCCTACTACCCACACCACGTCGCCTTCTTCCAGCATCATGTCCGAAACCGGGTTCAGGATACGTTCTTCCCCGCGTTCGATGCCCACTACCATGCTGTGCGCCAGCTCACGGATGCCGCTCTGGCGGATGGTTTTGCCGAACACCTGGCTGCCGCGCTGCACATCGTAGCGGCGGAGCTCCACTTCGGAACGCGCCTGCTTCAGCGCGGGCACATGATATTCAATATAGCTGCGGAAAGCGGTGATCTGTTCGTCTGTACCGATCACCTGCAGGCGGTCGCCGGGGTACAGCCTTTCGGATTTAGGCGGGATGGGGATCAGCCGCTCTCCCCTTTCGATGAGGGCGATGTTCACCCCGTATTTCTCGCGCAGGCCCAGCTCTTCGAGGGTCCTTCCCACGCCTTCCCAATCTGCATGCACATGAAACGAAGCCAGGTGGGCATCCCAGGGGGCCAGCACGGGTTCTTTTTTCTTCTGCGCTTCAGCCGCGGCTTCGCGGGCGTTGAAGTTGGAGAAGAACCGGGCTTCCAGCCGGTCGTAAAACACCTGGATGCGCCGGGAGAATATGATCAGCACCGCCACGATCAGCAGGGTAACGGTGAAGGCTATACCGAAAGAGAAGAACCGGCCCAGCATAAACCCGATCAGGAACACGGACAGCGTGATACGGGCAAGGCGCAGCAGCACCAGCGGGCCTTTGTATTTGTTCTGCGCGCGCAGGTTCGAAAAGGCCTTCCCCTGCACCTGCCTCACCGCCAAAGCCCAAAGGAACGGGGCCATGGCCAGGAAGGTGAGCACGGCGGTCACAATCTTGCCGTACCGTATGCCTGCCAGCTCATTGGCCTTGGGAAGGATGTAGATGGAAGAAAGCAGCCCGATGGCGATCAGTATCACAGAGCAAACCACGGTATTGGTGAGGTATCCTTTGAGCAACACCTGCCAGTCGGAGGCCTGGGAGATCGTCTGCGCACCGCTGCTGTAGCGGGCCAGGGAAGCTTTCCATTTTTCAGGCAAACGTTTATCCAGCCACGCATAAAATGGTTCAGCCACTTTGATCATGTAAGGCGTAGTAAAAGTAGTGACCGCGGAAACCGCCACAGCAATGGGATACAGGAAATCGCTGGTTACTTTCAGCGTAAGCCCCAGCGTTGCGATAATGAATGAGAACTCACCGATCTGCGCAAGGCTCATACCGGCCTGAACGGAAGATTTCAGCGGCTGGCCAGACAAAACCGCGCCCAGCGTGGTACTGAGCGTTTTACCCACCAGCGTGATCACCGTGATGAGGATCACCGGCCCGAGATAACGCTGCAACATTTCCGGGTCTATCAGCATACCTACGGATACAAAAAATATCGCACCGAACAGGTCTTTCACCGATTTCACCAAATGCTCGATCTTCTCCGCCTGCGTGGTTTCTGCGAGGATAGACCCCATGATGAAAGCGCCCAGCGCGGCGGAAAAACCTACCTGCGTAGCCAGCACCACCATCAGTAAACACAGAGCGATAGCCGTGACCAGCAAGGTTTCCTCGCTCATCAGCTTCTTCGTTTTCTTCAGTAAAGTAGGTATGAAAAATATGCCGCCGATGAACCAGAGAATAAGGAAGAACACGAGCTTCACCACCGAGATCAGCATTTCCGTGCCGGCGAACTGCTGGCTTACGGCGAGGGTGGAAAGCAACACCAGCAGCACGATCGCGATGAGGTCTTCCACGACCAGTATGCCAAACACAAGCCCGGCGAACTTCTGCCCCTTCACGCCCAGCTCTTCAAACGCCCTGATAATAATAGTGGTGGAAGAAATGGAGAGCACGCCGCCAAGGAAAATACTGTCCATGGTATTCCAGCCCAGCAGCTTACCCGTAATATAACCGAAGCCGAGCATCACCACCACTTCCACGAAAGCCGTGATGGACGCTGAACCGCCCACTTTCATGAGCTTTTTGAAACTGAACTCGAGGCCAAGGCTGAATAAGAGGAAGATCACGCCGATTTCGGACCAGATCTGGATGTTGTCCTTTTCCTGTACGGTGGGGAACAAATCGAAGTACGGACCTACCAGGATGCCGGCAATCAGGTAGCCGAGCACCAATGGCTGCTTCAGTTTTTTGAATATCAAAGTCGTGACTGCCGCGGCCCCCAGGATGAGGGCGAGGTCTGTAATAAGATTTGGTAAATGAATCATACTCCCCTGTTTTCGTTATCGGTTGTGGCTAAAATAACGAAAAAATCCGGGAGCGCCGGTCAATAAAGAACAAGGAATGTAGCACGGTGGCTGCATTCCTTGTCAATAAAGGTCAAACCGGGATTATTAAAATCCCATTAAAATTATTTGCCTGCCCATTGTTTGTAGCGGAGCAGGCCTTCGATGAAGTAATAGTCGGCATAAGATAGAGGCACGTCAATCTCGGATTTGCCGGGCATAGAGCCGGTGCTGTGCATGAGAATGAAGTTGTTGTTCTCTCCTTCTTTGGCGCGGTAAGCCGGGCCTGCGAGGCTCGCCAGTGCGTCGGCACCTGCATTCCAGTAACGTTTGCTTTCTGCTTTGCCGGTGTAGCGGCTCAGCTCCAGCAGCGCGGAAGCCATCACAGCAGCGGCGGACGCGTCGCGGATGGCGTTGGGGATTTCCGGCGCATCGTAGTCGTAGTACGGCACCAGGTCTTTCGGCATGTGTGGATGATTTAGCATGTAATCGGCGATATGGCGCGCCTGGTCCAGGTATTTTTTGTCTTTCGTTTCGCGGTACATCATGGTATAGCCGTACAGGCCCCAGGCCTGGCCGCGGCTCCATGCGGAAGCGTCGGAATGGCCCTGGTGGGTCTTTTTGGCGAACACCTGGCCGCTAATGGTATCGTAGTCGATGACGTGGTAAGAGCTGTAGTCGTCGCGGAAATGATTTTTCATCGTGGTGTTCGCATGGTTCACCGCGATCTTGTAAAACATGCTGTCACCGCTGTTTTTTGTCGCCCAGCAAAGCATTTCCAGGTTCATCATATTGTCTATGATCACGGGACATTTCCAGCCGGTATGGTCCCAGCTGCGGATGGCGCCGATGGTGGGCTTGTAGCGCTGAATGAGCGAGCGCGAGCTGGTCATAAGTATATCTTTCGCGCCTGGCGTGCCTTCCAGCCTCAGCTCGTTGCCGAAGCTGCAATACATCAGGAACCCGAGGTCGTGCGTGTTGGTGCGGTATTGGTCCGGCAGCAGGTATTGCTGGCGCTTGAGGGCTTCCTGCTTAAATGCGGGGTCCTTCGTGAATTCGTAAAGATACCAGCAGCTGCCGGGATAAAAACCTGCGGTCCACCAGTTGTACTTCGCCGTCATAAGGCTGCCGTCTTTATTAGCGGAGCGGGGGAAAAGAGAATCCGGCAGCGATTGCATCATGTGCCTGTATTGCTTTGCAGAGAATTGGAGGCTTTCGTCTGCCAGCGCTTTCATCTGTTTTACAGACAGCTTCGTCTGCGCCTGCGCGTGGAAAGTGCCGCAGGCGAGTAATAAAAAGACAATTTTCTTCATAATGTGGATCATTTTTTCTTTTTGGAAGCTCCCGCGGAGCTTTCCCTCGTCACCAGCTGTATCGGCACTATTTCCTGTGAATGCCGGTATGCCGGCGGATGTTTGGCTTGTATCAGGTCCATCAGCGCCGCTACCACCCTTTCGCCCATGGTGGTGGGGTATTGGTCCACAGACGTGATGGCCGGCGTTACGATCTCCGTGCGCGGGTCGTTGGAATAACCTACGATCTTGCAGTCTTCCGGCACTTTGATGCCGTTCTTGCGGCAGTATTCCAGCAGGGTGATGGCCGTGGTATCATTGGTGGCAAAGATCCCGTCGGGGATGGGCTTCTGGGAAAATATCTTCTCCGCGGTGGCCCATGCGTTCTCCCGGGTGAGCTCGTGGAAGAACACGCGCGATTTGTTGTAAGGCCGCTTGTGCCTTTGCAGGCCTTCCTTGTAGCCCGCCAACCTTTCCTTGTAGAGGTTGCAGGTGAGCGGGCCTGATATGTGCACAATGTCCTTGCAGCCCTGTTCCACCAGGTGTTCCGTGGCAAGCAGGCCTCCCAGGAAATCGTCGCCTTTGATCACTTTCACGTTGTAGTCTTTGTTGGGAACGCGGTCAAAGAAAACGATGGGGATGTTTTGTTGTTTGAATATATCGAAATGAGAAAAATCGGTGGTGTACAATGTGGCTGAAACCGCCAGCCCGTCTACGCGCGCGGAGTAAAGGGTATTGGCCAGGGCTATCTCCTGTTCGAGGGAATCGTTGCTTTGGCAGATGATGAGGTTATACCCGTACTCCATCAGTTTATTCTGGATGATGGTGCTGATGGCGGCGGGGTAGAACATGGAGATACGCGGCACGATGAGGCCGATGGTCTTGCTCTTGTTGTTACGCAAACCGGCGGCCATAGCATTGGGGCGGTACCCCAGCTTGCGGGCCATCTTCTTTACCCTGTCCTTCGTTTTGGCGCTGATGTTAGGGTGGTCATTCAGGGCACGGGATACGGTAGACACGGAGAGTTTCAGCTCTTCCGCGATATCTACGATTGTTTTCTCAGAACGTACAGACATATTCGTTAGTTAAGTTTACCTGCCCATCCAGCCGCCGTCTACCGTCATTACGGTGCCATGCATATAGCCGGATGCATCAGAGGCCAGAAATACGACCGGTCCTGTAAAATCTTCCGGCTCGCCCCAGCGTGCGGCAGGGATGCGCTCCAGGATGCCCTGGCTGCGTTTTTCATCGGCACGCAATGCGGCGGTGTTATCCGTGGAAATATAACCCGGCGCAATGGCATTCACGTTCACGCCGCGGGAAGCCCATTCGTTGGCGAAAGCTTTGGTAAGCTGTCCTACAGCGCCCTTGCTGGCCGCGTAACCCGGCACGTTGATGCCGCCCTGGAAAGTAAGCAGCGATGCGGTGAATATCACTTTCCCCTTCCCGCGTTCCAGCATTCCTTTGCCGATCTCCCGGGTGAGGATGAACTGGGCCGTCTGGTTGATGGCGATCACTTCATCCCAGTATTCGTCCGGGTGCTCTGCGGCGGGTTTGCGCATGATAGTGCCTGCATTGTTCACGAGAATATCTATCACCGGAAAATCCTTTTGGACCGTTCCGATAAAATTATACAATGCTTCGCGCTTCCCAAAATCGCATTGGTAAGCTTTAAAGCGGCGGCCGGTGGCCAGCACCGCTTTTTCTACGTCGCTGCCGTTCAGTTCGAGGGAGGCCGATACGCCGATGATGTCGGCGCCGGCCTCTGCCAGGGCCACTGCCATGGCTTTGCCGATGCCTCTTTTACACCCGGTGACCAGCGCGGTTTTGCCTTTCAGGCTGAAAAGATCGAGTACGCTCATTGTGCGGATCATTTTTTTACTTGTAAATTTTAACCCTCACAGGCCTGGCCAGGCGCGCCGCCTGCTGCCGGAGATAGGTAAACCATTCGTCTGCGCCGGTAATAACGCCGGCCTTATCCCAGGCTCCCCCTGTGTAGTAAGTTACAGATTTGTTTTTATCCGTTGCGGAAACGGCCAGCAGGTGGCCTTTCTCCACTTTCATTTCTTTTACGGGGTTCAGCATCACGCAACCGATGCCGGTGGTGCCGTCCTCGCCGTGGCGCGGTTCCCAGTAGCCCATCACGCCGGTTTTCTCATCCAGCCAGATGGTGCCGGCTTCTTTGCGTTTGCTGATGCCGATGGCCACCGGCAGCGTATCCGAATAGCGGATCTCCATTTTGCTGAGCTGGGCATGCGCGTCGATGGATACGGTTTTGGTGACGCTCACCTGCCTGCCGTTCACGTTCCAGGGTTCGTACCCAAGCTCGAAAGTAGTGCGCAGCGCGCCGCTGTCTATGATCCGGTGGCGGGTGTAGTTCCTGGAATGCCAGATGCTGTCTGCCACATACGGCGCAATGCCGCCAGCGCCCAGCATAAGGCCAACATGATAATAATCCAGGCCATCACCATCGTCTTTATGATAATTGGTACGTTTGTACCATTTGTCTATCACAAGGTTGCCGGTGCGTTTGTTCCAGAAGTCAACGCCATAGGCCATTTCTTTCGGGGTGGCTTCCAGCGCCCGGCCATACATGCGGAAGGCCACGCGATCGTTCTCCCAGGCAAAATCGTCTTTCCTTTCCGGCACATAGCGGCCGTAAGTTTTCTTCACAACAGGTTCAGGCAAGCCTTCCTCCAGCGTGGCCATCACCCTGCCGCCCGCTGCCAGCGGGGCATCCACGAGTATCTTCACCGGTTCTTTGCCGCCTTCGTACAATAACTGGTAAGGATATTCTTCCCCGGTGATCGTATTGGTTATCTTGAAAGGCCCCCTGCGCAAAGGTTTCCACTTACCGGCCAGTTCTTTATAGTCCAGTTCCACCAGCCCTGCGGGAGCACCGGCGGGATTGTATAATTCAATGGTAACGGGCCATACCTGTTCTTTCAGGCTGAGCTTTACCAGCTCCGAACCCGCCAGCAGGTAGGCGCCTACGCCGTATACCTCGGTATCGTCTGCCGTAGCGGTGCCCGGCGCTGCGGCGATCATCTGCACATAGCCGAGTTTGCCGTTCGGCTGTACGCAGGACTGCAGGGCTGCCCAGCCTTTCACCAGCACCGGGCGGTAAGTTTCCTTTGGCAAAAGCCCATTGTTGATGCCCCAGCTGATAGCGTACAGGAAAAACCCGGTGCCGCTGGTTTCTTTAGCGGGATAACTCTCCTGGTCCAGCAAGGCCGCATGCCAGGTGCCGTCTGCATTTTGAAGGGAAGCCACTTTGGCCGCCATTTCTTTGAACTGTTGCTCAAAAGCCGCACGGGCAGGGTCTCCCGGCTTAATGTTATTCATCATGCGCACTAATCCGCCCATTACCCAGCCATTGCCGCGGCTCCAGAACACAGGCTGGCCGTTCTTCTCTTTCTGGTCGAAGTAGCGGCCGTCGCGGAAATAAAGTTTATGTTCTTTGCTGTAGAGGTAATCCGATGTTTTCCACCACAGTTTGATGGCGGTTTGCAAATACTTCGGGTCGCCGGTGGCAGTGGAAAGGTAAGCCATCGCGGTGGGGCCCATGAAGAGCGCATCGCACCAGGCCCATTCGCGGTTGTGGATGTTGTTCTTCCATTCCAGGCTTTCCGTATGCGGCTGGGCTACGATGCTGTCTGCCAGCGTGCGCCAGCGGCGGATCATATGATCTTCGCCGTAAACATTGTACAGCTGCGAATAGGTTTGCCCCACACAATAATCGTCCGCGAAAAAGCGGCGGCGGCCTGCGTCCCAGTTGTTCTGATCCGCGATGTTGATCAGCTGCCGGAAGTATTGCTGATCGTTGGCCAGCTCTGCAAATGCATACACGCCGGCATAGAGCGCGCCGTTGGTCCAGTCCGTTTTCGGATGCTCCCACCCTTCACGTTCCAGGTGGCGGAACTGCCAGGCGGCCACCCTTTTCATGGAAGCCATGATGGAATCGGGAAGAAGGCGGGCCTGGGCGCTGGCGGAAAATGCCGTGCCCAGTGATATGCAGGAGCATATGCACCATTGAGTGAATTTCTTCATGGGTCTGAGTATCAGTTATTTCAGTATATACGTTACCGTTAGCACGGCTGTGTTCCCCGGGGAATTTATTACCGCAGGTCGGGAATGGCGCAGTGGTCCATGTCGCCGTAGTCCAGGTTTTCGCCGGCCATACCCCATATGAAGGTATAATTGCTGGTACCTGCGCCGGAGTGGATGGACCATGGCGGTGAAATGACCGCTTCGTTGTTCTGCATCCAGATATGGCGCGTTTCCTGCGGCTGGCCCCAGAAGTGGCATACAGCCTGGCCCTGCGGCACTTCAAAGTAGAAATACACTTCCATGCGGCGGTCGTGCGTGTGCGCGGGCATGGTGTTCCAGGTATTGCCGGGCTTCAGTTCCGTCATACCCATCTGCAATTGACAGGTAGGCAGAACGGAGTTCACCAGCAGTTTGTTGATAGTGCGGTGGTTGGCTGTTTCCTGCGCGCCCAGCGTTACCACGTCTGCTTCAGCGCGGGTGATGCGGCGGGTGGGATATGTCATATGGGCGGGCGTGGAGTTCAGGTAGAAGCGAGCCGGCTCTGCGCCGTTCCTGCTTGAAAAGATCACTTCCTGTTTTCCTTTGCCGATATAAAGCGCTTCCTTAAATCCCAGTTCAAAAATCTCTCCGTCTACACTTACCGAGCCCGCGCCGCCGGTGTTAATGATGCCGAGTTCGCGGCGTTCCAGGAAAAAAGCTGCTTTCAGCGGATCCACGGTTTCCAGCTTTACGGACTGCTTCACGGGCATAATACCGCCGGTGATAAAGCGGTCGTAGTGGCTGTATACCAGTTTCACCTGGTCCTCTGCAAAAAGAGGCGTGATGAGCAGGGCCTCCCTGGCCTGAGTGGTGTTCCAGGCTTTCGCTTCCTGCGGGCTGCTGGCGTATCGAGTTTCTATAGACGTGTTCATCAAAATGTGGATTTTAAAATGAGCTGGTAAAGTATCACCAAAGGTAACCCGCTACCAGGATGAAAGGTAATACGAATCCCCGAAAAATGCAAACGTTTGCATAAAATTGCTATAGAACAGCCTGATATCAGTAGTACCGGGGGCTCCCGGCGGGTTTTCCCCCGGCACTTCCGTACCTTTGGGGCAGGTTAATATCCAATCAAAAAAACAGATTTTAGTATTAACGCGGCGTCGCGAAATGCGCTATTTTGCAGATCATGAACACGTATCTTCAGATTCATCCGAAAGACAATGTGCTGGTGGCTTTACAGGATCTACCGGCAGGGCAGCAAATTCAGTTTAATGGCTCAACAATTCAATTGAAGCAGAACGTTCCCGCTAAACATAAATTCCCCCTCAAACCGCTCAACCCCGGAGATCCCGTGCTGATGTACGGCGTGCTGGTGGGCAAGGCCGTTACGGCTATCCAGGAAGGCGAACCCATTACGGTAAAGAACCTTCAGCACGATGCCAGCGCTTTCCATGAGAAAGACGGCAGCATGGAATGGCTCCGGCCTGATGTGAGCCGCTGGCAGGGCAAGACCTTTTCCGGCTACCACCGGGAAGACGGCCAGGTGGGTACCCGCAATTACTGGCTGGTGATCCCCATGGTATTTTGTGAGAACAGGAATGTGGGCGTCATCAAAACGGCTTTCGAAAAAGGGCTGGGCTTCGCTCCCACCGAGGTGTACAACGAGCAGGTGGCGGACCTGGTGAACCTTTACAAAAGCGGCAACCTTGATGCCATCAAGGATTACAAAGCAGAAGAAGCGGCCAAAACCGCGAAACGCCACCCTGTATTCCCGAATATCGACGGGGTGAAGTTCCTCATCCATGAAGGCGGATGCGGCGGCACCCGCCAGGATTCCGATGCGCTTTGCGCGCTGCTGGCCGGTTACATCCATCACCCCAACGTGGCGGGCGCTACCGTGCTGAGCCTTGGTTGCCAGCACGCGCAGGTTTCCATCCTGCAGGCATCGCTCAAAAAGCTCAACCCTAATTTCTCCAAGCCGGTATTGGTATACGAACAGCAGACCAGCGGTTCCGAATTCAACATGTTATCCAACGCCATCAAGGATACTTTCCTGGCGCTGGTGGAAGCCAATAAGCTGGAACGCAGGCCTGCCCCGCTTTCCAAAGTGGTGATTGGATTGGAATGCGGCGGCTCCGACGGGTTCTCCGGCATTTCCGCCAACCCTGCTATCGGGCACACTTCCGACCTGCTGGTGGCGCTCGGCGGCACCACCATTCTTTCCGAGTTCCCCGAGCTTTGCGGCGTGGAGCAGGAACTGATCAACCGTTGTGAAGACGATACTACGGCGGATAAGTTCATCACCATCATGCGGGCCTACGAAAGCCAGGCGCAGATGGTGGGTTCCGGTTTTCATATGAACCCTTCCCCCGGCAACATCAAGGACGGTCTCATCACCGACGCGATCAAATCCGCCGGCGCAGCCAAAAAAGGCGGCACCTCCCCCGTGAGGGACGTGCTGGATTATACAGAATATGTTACCAAACCCGGTCTCAACCTGCTCTGCACACCGGGCAACGATGTAGAGTCCACCTCCGCGGAAGTGGGTTCCGGCGCTTCGGTGGTATTGTTCACCACCGGCCTGGGCACGCCTACCGGCAACCCCATCGCGCCTGTGGTGAAGCTCTCCACCAATTCGCGCCTCGCGCAGCGCATGCCCGATATCATTGATATAGACACCGGCAGCATCATCAGCGGGCAGAAGACCATTGAGCAAATGGGCGAAGATATTCTCGATTATGTAGTGAAAGTAGCCAGCGGCGAGATCCGCACCAAAGCGGAAGAGCTGCACCAGGATGACTTTATTCCCTGGAAACGCGGGGTGAGCTTGTAAAAATGCCCCCCTTTTGTGCAAAAGCCCCGTCATTGCGAGGAGCAGCAGAGCCAAAGCGGGGGGCGACGAAGCAATCTCTTGCATTGTCTTGATATATTCAGTTTGGAGATTGCTTCGTCGCGTTTCCTGCCGTACAGAATTCCTTGCAGCTCCCCGCAATGACGATGCTTTGCTAGTCAACATCGGCTAAATGAAACGGGCTGCGTCTAACGACGCAGCCCGTTTTTAATATGCACTGGATAAAATTATGCTTCTTCAGGAATCTCCACCTGTTCCATTCGCGGTGCAAACAGGTGCATCGCGCCCCAGGCCAGCAGGTAAGCACAGCCGCAGATCACGAACAGGATGCTGTAACCAGTGCCTATATTGCCTAATGCTTTGTAATGATCCAGCAGCGCCCCCACCAGCAGCGGGAACAGCATGCCGCCGATAGAACCGGCCATACCGCCGATACCTACCACAGAACTGAGCGCAAACTTCGGGAACATGTCTGACGCAGTGGTGAAAATGTTGGCAGACCAGGCCTGGTGCGCCGCAGCTGCTAAGCTGATGAGCGCTACAGCTACCCACATGTTCGTGGCAAAAGGAGCGGTCATAATAGGCAGTACGCAGATGGCGAAAATGAACATGGCTGTTTTACGCGCCTTGAACACAGGCATTCCGCGTTTGATGAAATAGCTGGAAAGGTATCCCCCGCCGATGCTTCCCACGGTAGTGGCCGTATACACAATGATCAGGGGCAGGCCCAGGCTCTTCATGTTCAGGTTGAAAGTAGTGGAGAAATAAGAAGGCAGCCAGAAGAGGAAGAACCACCAGATAGGGTCCGTCAGCAATTTACCGAACACGAAGGCCCATGTTTGGCGGATACCGAACAGTTTCAGCCAGGGAACTTTACGTTTGGAACCGGACTCATCCACGTTGTCGCTATGGATATAATCGTATTCCGCTTTGGTGATCTTTTTATGGCGGGCGGGAATTTCATACATCACGATCCAGAATACCAGCCACACAAAGCCTACAACACCGGTCCAGATAAAGGCTTCCTGCCAGCCGTAATCGGCCGCCAGCCACGGAACTACCGCCGGTGCCGCCACCGCGCCGATGTTGGCGCCGGAGTTGAAAATACCTGTAGCCAGGGCACGTTCTTTTTTGGGAAACCATTCAGCCACCGACTTGATAGCCACCGGGAAGTTGCCCGCCTCACCCAGACCCAATATAGCGCGTGCGGCAGCAAAACCGAAAGTAGATTTTGCAAATGCATGTGCAACTGCCGCAATGCTCCATACTACAATGGACACTGTGTAACCTACTTTAGTGCCAACTTTATCTACAAAACGTCCAAATATGAGCAAGCCAAAAGCGTAACAAGCAGAAAACACCATTACGATCTCGCCATACTGCGTTTCCGTCCAATGAAATTCCTGTTCCAGTATTGGTTTCAGGATACCGATTACCTGCCGGTCTATGTAGTTGATGGTTGTTGCAAAGAAAAGTAGTGCACAGATGCGCCAGCGGTACCGGCCAATTACGGTGGAATTCATTAGTTGATTGTTTAGGATAAATCGAATTGTTACGACAAATTACTGTAATGCCGCAATATATGCAAACGTTTGCTTTATTTTAGCACTCAAGCCTTTCCAGTCCTGCTTTTCAATGGCATTTTTGGAGATGAGATTGGATCCCATGCCCACGCATATCACCCCTGCATCGAACCATTGCTGCAGGTTATCTTTCTCAGGTTCCACTCCCCCGGTTGGCATAAAGCGGAGCGAGGGGAACAAAGGTTTGATCGCTTTTACGAAAGCCGGGCCGAGCGAGCTGCCGGGAAACAGCTTCACCAGCTGCGCGCCGTTCTTCTCTGCAATGGAAATTTCGGTTGGCGTCATGCAGCCGGGTACCCACAGGATATTTTGTTCATGGCAATACGCCGCGGTTTCAGGATCCACCACGGGGCATACAATAAAGTCGGCGCCCATATCCGTGTAAGCTTTGGCGTCCGCAGCGTTTTTGATCGTGCCGATGCCAAGGTGCAAATCGGGCATGGAAGCGGTCTTTACGTCGCGCAGTTCGGCGAAATTATGACGGGCATGCTCTCCCCTGTTGGTAAATTCAAACACACGGATGCCGCCTTCGTAGCAGGCTTTCATCACTTCCACGCATACCGCGGGGTCTTCATGGTAAAATACCGGCACTACTTTCGTGGCCTCAAATGCTGCAATGATCGTATCTGGATGTGGTCTCATTTTCTTTACATCAATTGTGTGATCGATTCTTTCTCCGTCAGGTTAAAATCGCCGGCGCGGAACAGCTTGGAATAGGCTGCTGCAGCGGCATAGGAAATAGTATCCTGGGGGTCGAACCCGTTCAGGTTCGCATGGATAAGACCTGCCATAAAGCTGTCTCCGCTGCCCACACGGTCTACCACTTCATTCGTCTCAAACTGCCTGCTCACGTACAGCTGGCCACCCGTGTAATACACGGCGTAATATAAATTATGCGTGGGCGCGGCCGAGAACCGGAAGGTAAAAGCCACCCTGTCGCATTTTGGAAATTGCTGGATGATGGCGGCTGCAGATTCTTTCGCTGCTTCCAGGTATGACTCCTTTGTATCGGCGGCGATCTTCTCCTGGTTCAAGGGTGTGCCCAGCATCATATTCGCCGCCCAGATGTTGCCCATGATCACATGGCAGTATTGGGTGAGCTCAGGCATTATTTCCAGCGGGCTGCGGCCGTACTGCCACAGCTTGCTCCGATAGTTGAGGTCCGTGGAGATGGTCATCCCCTTGCGGGTAGCCGCTTCCAACACTTCTTTGCAGATGATCACCGCGTCAGGATTTAATGCGGGTGAAATAGCGCTCCAGTGGAACCATTGGGCATCGCCGAGCAATGCATCCCAATCCACGGTGCCCGGCTTGATCTCTGAGAAGCTGGAATATTTGCGGTCGTACACGACTTCCGCATGTTTCAGGTCCGAGCCCTGCGCGAGATAATAAGCGCCGATGCGGTCGCCGCCCCAGAGCATCCTGTCTGTCTGCACACCAACGGCTTGCAACTGCGCCAGCACCTGGCGGCTGAGACCGTTCTCCGGCGTTTTGCTGATATAGGCTACTCTATTGCCCCATATCGCCAAAGAGGCCGCCACATTGGCTTCCGCCCCGCCTACGAACAGCGCGGCGCGCTGCTGCGCCCATTCAGGGCTCAGTCTTAATAATATTTCTCCAAAAGTGATTACAGATACCGGTTGCATCAGAAATTAAAATAGGCTTTGGCATTGTTATAGCAAATATCCTGTACCATTTTCCCTAACCATGGTACATCACCGGGCAGTTCGCCGTTCTCCACATCGTTGCCGATCAAATTACATAATATTCTCCTGAAATACTCATGTCTCGGGAAAGAGAGGAAGCTCCGCGAATCGGTGAGCATGCCCACGAAACGGCTGAGCAGGCCCATGTTGCTGAGCGCGTTCATTTGTTTTTCCATGCCGTCTTTCTGGTCCAGGAACCACCAGCCGGAGCCGAACTGCATTTTGCCGGCTACGCTGCCGTCCTGGAAATTGCCTGCCATAGTGGCGTACACTTCGTTGTAGGCCGGGTTCAGGTTGTATACGATGGTTTTGGCCAGCTTGCCGTCGCGGTCCAGCCGGTCAAAGAAGCGGCTCATGGCTTCGGCCATCGGCCAGTCGCCGATGGAATCCACGCCGGCGTCTGCGCCCAGGCGCTTCAGCAGGCGGGAGTTGTTGTTGCGGATGGCGCCTGCATGGAACTGCTGCACCCAGCCTTTCTCATGGTTCCAGAGGCAAATGTGATGCAGGGTAGCGGATTTGAACATCACGGCAATTTCGTCCGTCACATGCTTACCTTTTGCCAGGTACTGGAAAGCCTCTTCCAGCGTGGCCTCTGTAAAGTCCGCATATACGAAATAGTTCAGCCCGTGGTCGGATAAACGGCCGCCATTTTCATGGAAGTAGTCGTGCCGTTTTTTTAACGCGTCCAGCAGGGACTGGTAACTTTTAATTTCAATACCGGCTGCGGCGCCCAGCTTTTTTATATAAGCGTTGAATGCGGCAGGGTCTTCCACCGCCATGGCTTTATCGGGCCTGAAAGTGGGCAGCACCTTCACTTTGAAGCCCTGCTTGCGGATGGCGATATGATAGTCCAGCGGGTCGGCGGGATCGTCTGTAGTGCACAGGGTATCTACCTTAAAATGCTGAAGCAGCGTTTGCGTGGTAAGCTGCGGCAGCTGTGCGTTGCAGGCTTCATAGATCTTAGCCGCGCTGTTACCGTTCAGCAATCCGGTGACGCCGAAAGGATTCTTCAGCTCCATGTGCGTCCAGTGGTAGAGCGGGTTGCGCATGGTGTAGGGCACGGTTTCGGCCCATACCTTGAACTTGGTGAAATCGTCAGCAGGACCGGTGATGAGGTCTTCATTCACGCCATTGGCGCGCATGGCCCTCCATTTATAATGATCGCCTTTGAGCCAGGCTTCCGTGATGGTGCTGAAGCTGCGGTTGGCCGCAATTTCATCGGGAGGCAGGTGGTTGTGATAGTCGATCACGGGCATATCCTTCGCGTAGTCGAAATATAATTTCCGGGCGGTATCTGTTTGCAGTATAAAGTCTTCTGACAGAAATGCTTTCATGAATGCGTGCTTAAAGAACCTTTGAATGATGGGTGATGTACTCTTTCACGCCGTTCTGCATCATCCCTAACAGGTGATCAGCAACGGTATCGGCAAAACCGGGCAGCGTGTTGAGGTCCGTTTGCCAGAGGCGCTGGTCCGCACAAATGTCTCTCACCATGGCGGACACCTCCGGGTAACCGGCCTTGGCAACCGATTGCCAGTAAGCGGCGAAAATAGCTGCGTTGTCGTCCGTAATATCGTAAAAAGCGTCTTTACGCTGGCCCTGGAACTTGCCGTTCTGCTCCCTGGCCGGTTTGAGGAACAGCAGGGTGCTGGCGAAGCCGAGCATCATCATTTCCGGCAGCAGGCCTTTTGCATCGCGGTAACGGAGCAGGGTCTGCACGTTACGGGCGTTCATTTTGGAGCTTTGCTGGAAGGTAATGCTGATGAGTTTATGTTCGATATACGGATTGGCGAAACGGTCCAGCACGTCTTTGGCAAAAACGGCCGCCTGGGGGCCCAGGTTTTCGAGTGTGGGCAGTATTTCATCCAGCACCACGGTTTCGAAAAAACGGCGCATATAGGCGTCTTGCATGCATTCGTAGACGGTATTCAACCCGGAGAGATAACCCAGGGTTACAGCGGCGGTATGGCTGCCGTTCAGCAGGCGCAGTTTCTGTTCGCGGTACGGTGTGATGCTGGGGGCAATGAGCATGCGGTCGTCCGCCTGGTGGAAAGACAGCTTTTGGGCAACGCCCGCGTCTCCCTCGATGGCCCAGAGCAAGAAAGGCTCTGCTTCGATCCACAGTTCGTCCTCGTAGCCCGCCTTTTCCCAACTTTCCGCCAGGGTTTTCGGTTTGCCGGGCACAATGCGGTCTACCAGCGAATTGCAGAAGCGGTTGCCCTGCCCTATCCACTGGATGAATCCTTCCGGCATCTTGTTATATTCCGCCAGTTTGATGACGATCTCTTTAAGGATCTTGCCATTGTCTACGATCAGTTCGGTGGGGATGATGACAAAGCCAGGCAGCTTGCGGCGGTAACGTTCATGCAGGATGGCAAGCAGCTTACCGGGAAAGGAGGCCGGCACGCCTGCTGTTACATCTTCTTCTACGTATTGAATGCCTACTTCGGTGGTATTGGACACGATCACTTCCAGACTTGGCTGCGCTGCGGCCTCAAGTATTGCCTCCCACTCTGCATTCGATTGCAAAACACGGCTAACAGAAGCATTTATAACGTGTTGATCCACAGGCTGTCCCTGGGAAATTCCTTTGATATGCGTGGTAAAAAGTCCGTCTTGCGTAGCAAACGCCCCGGCATCGCCGTCGGTGGATTTTACCACTACGATGCGGCCGTTGAAGATGTTTTGTTTGTTCGCTTTGTCTACCAGGAAATCTACCAGGCCGCGCAGCAGCACACCGGTACCAAATTGCAGGATTTTTTCAGGAAATTGCAGATAGTCAGGTGAAATGCCCCACTGGGGGTTGTTCATAACGTGTTGCTTATTCAGTCTCGGAAGCATGCATAGATGTTTTATTAAATAACATAGCTAATTTCCAATAAATATATAATTAGCGTTTCAATTTTTTGATAAAATGCTAAAGATTTTATACAAATAGCGCATATCAATCGTTGTAAATTATCCTTATTTAGATTTTTTTACATCTGTCTAACTCCTTCAGCTATAGCCCTATCGGCAGTATCTATAAGCCGGTGCCCCTGTTTTCAAGGGATTTCAGTAATTTTGCGGTCTTAATTCATAGGAACCTGGCTTTGATTATCCGGGTGTTAAACAATATCAGATGAGCAAGCATGGAAAAGTGCTGGTAGCCATGAGCGGGGGGATTGACAGTACGGTCACTGCCCTGATGCTCCATGAGCAGGGATATGAAGTGGTGGGCATCACCATGAAGACCTGGGATTACGCTTCCGCCGGTCCTTCCAAGAAGGAGACCGGCTGCTGCAACCTGGATTCTTTCAACGACGCCCGTGCCGCCGCCGTGCATCACGGTTTCCCGCACTTCATCCTGGACATACGGGACGAATTCGGGGATTTTGTCATTAATAATTTCGTGGACGAATATATCGCGGGCCGCACGCCCAACCCATGCGTACTGTGCAACACGCACATCAAATGGCGCGCGCTTATGAAGCGGGCGGACGCGATGGACTGCGACTTCATTGCCACCGGCCACTACGCCCGCCTCCGCATGGAAAACGGCCGTGGCGTGATCAGCAAAGGCGTGGACGAAACCAAAGACCAGAGCTATGTGCTCTGGGGCCTGGACCAGGACGTAGTGAAACGCACCCTGCTGCCCCTGGGCGGCTACCGCAAAACCGAGATCCGCCAGATGGCCATGGACTTCGGTTACCCCGAACTGGCCAAAAAAGCAGAAAGCTACGAGATATGCTTCGTGCCGGACAATGATTACCGCGGTTTCCTGAAACGGAAGGTAGACGGCCTCGAAGAAAGAGTGAACGGCGGCAACTTCGTGCTGGCAGACGGTACCATCGTAGGCAAACACAAAGGCTACCCCTTCTACACTATCGGCCAGCGCAAAGGGCTGGACATCGCGCTGGGCAGGCCCGTGTTCGTAACCGAGATCATCCCGGAAACCAATACCGTGGTACTCGGCGCCGAAGCAGAACTGAACCGCAGCGAAATGAAAGCAGGCGGCCTCAACTTCGTGAAATACGATCACCTGCCCGAAGGCATGGAATCTGTCGTAAAGATCCGGTACAAAGACAAAGGCACGCTGGCCAATGTATACAACCAGGAAGACGGCACTGTGAAAGTGCATTTCTACGAACAGGTGAAAGGCATTGCGCCCGGGCAGTCTGCAGTGTTTTATGAAGGAGATGATGTGCTGGCGGGGGGGATTATCAGGAGATGATTTTGTTTTGAATAAAAATTAAAAGAGGGAGGCGGATGCTTCCCTTTTTTATTGAGTATAGTTAATCGCTTGGCTATAACAGAGTCAGCCCAATGCTAAACGAACGTTTTGCAGGCAAACGTAGTTCCATTAGTACGAGGTCTCCTCTGTATCCTTATTCTTCCATACAAGAAACCCTTTTGGATTTATGAGCAAGGAGTTTAGAATTTCCTGATAAGCTATGTTGATGTTACCTTCTATAACCTCATTTATACCATTGTAATCAGGATCAAAGACTATACACCATTCAGGCATGTTACCAATAAGTATGTTTAACAATTCGAATAATTTATTTCCTTTCTTTTTGGTTTCATCTTCCAAAAGCATTAGCTCCTTTTTTAACTCGTTTATCCCTTTAATAACTGTGATACATTGCCACTCAGTTTTTTTCAGGTTATCGGGCAATAGAGATAGCACGTATTTGGGAATATCTAATTTCATCAATTTAATGTAATAAAAGTCAGCCTCTTCCGGCCCTTGAGGATATTCCACACCATCCCATTCATAAGCAGGCTGCTTAAATTTGACTCCCGATAATTTTAAACCAGCTTCAACTGGTATCATAATTTCAAATCCAATATCCATAAGTTAAGATATTATGGAAAGGGTGTAGGATCGCCAGTCCACCAAAATTTCCCAGACCAGTTAAAAATATGTTGATGTGGATTGGGATGAACTGCCGCCCTGCCATGGTCGGTCCAATCCACCCTGCTCCATGGAACAATCTTCCCATTCGCCAACGGCCAGGATCCACCCGTAAATGTTGCCGATTGTCTATATATTATTCCGTCACTCCCCAATCTTTGTCCCAAAGTTGTATGTGCGTAGCTTCCGGCCGCAGGGTTGGGCAATGGAATATCCCAACCAGCAACATTCTGTTGAGCCAGCGGTATTTTGGGTATATATACTCCTTTAATGGTGGGAACTTGAGTTCGAATTCCCGGAATATTAAATCGCATTCCGCCCGCCCGTACATTACCTAAAGATCGCAATCCGCCTACCAAAGATATGCCATCAGCAATAGCAAAAGCACCATTTATTAACATACCTTTTTTATTGCCATGCCTTGTTGCTGCCAAGAGTCTCACACTCGGACCTAATATCGGCGCAGCATTTATTATGAAATACGCAGGCAATATAACCATAGCCTCTAGTGGCGAATTAATCGTTATGCCGGGTTGCGGGGTGCTGACGTCGGAACGGTATCGATCCAATAGTTTTAAGTGCTCTTTCCTTTTTTGTTGAAGGTACACTTCTTCAGCCTGTCCTTCAGGTGTTGACATTTTTAGCTGATGCATGTACTTTGCATTCCATGCCTTAGCCACTTCTTTTTCCGGGTTTATTGTGGGCTTGGGCCATTCCAGGGGAAAATACCTATTCCCATCGATCTCCTTATTCTTGATCGGGCTGTTATCAGCAAAGTGATAGGGAGATAAGTTACTATATTCATTGCTCGCCCCGTCTATCGCAAACCATCTACCCAATTGAGGATCGTACATCCTTGCGCCGAAATCATACCAGTCAAGGCCTTTCCCATTCCCAAATTCATCTGTCTGTAGCTCTTTCCCGCTAAAACGAAGTTTATTTTCAGGATAAGTAACAGGTGTAACTGCTTTGGAGCTGATGCCTTCCATTGTTAGACCGAACGGGTAATAATGCGTTTCTTCCAGCAATCTTCCCGTACTCATAATAACAATCAGATTGTCGAAGTATACATCCTGGGGACTTTCATTGCTGGTGTAAACATACAAGTAACCATTTCTTGAGATGGCATTTTTACCATTATAAAGCGCTTGTACCACATCGGGGCTGCTATTTATCTGTTTTACACCACTGTTCCTTTCCACCATGTTCAGCTGTTCGTCGAATAGCACATAATTCAAGTATGCTTTAGGACGTAGCTGGGCCTCCTGAGTGTCAGATTCCTTTTGTTTCAGTTTTTGGTAATGATTATTGATGAATTCCTGGCTAAATGGAGAAACCCTGCGCGTTTGTCCACCTTTTACTACGCCAGAGGTGGAATTTCCCGCAAAAACCGCTAACAAGGGTGTTAGCATATCAGCTACGGGACCAGTAGGATCTTGTTGTTTTATTGCCTGAGTTTTATGAAAAGCCTCTACTTTTACTTCAACTGTATCACCAGCCATTACCTTCAGTACTAATGCAGGGCCAATACGCTTGTCAGGAAACTTCGCATTGAGCCGGGCAGCATACTTATTTTTAGAATCGCTGACGGGGTACCCAACGGGTTTTTGCTGCCTTGTATTATCAATATTGCTAAACAAGCTGTTCTCTACAGCTGCGGCGGAAGGTTCCATTCCGGCCGTATATGTACTCAAATCACTTTGCTCGGTATAAACTATCCTCACATCACCCCGATGGTCTGTAATAAAATAATCATACCAAAAGGCCACCGGTAATCCTGGCTTTTGAATAACCCTAATCCTCCCTTCATCGTGAGGAATGTATCTTAACACCCCATTCTCATACAGCATACCCGCGATATAGTCATGTTTCACCTGTTTGGGAGTACCGCTGCTCTGATCATTGACGATTCTCTGGTGTTTAGCTCCATCGGCGGTATATTTGAATTGAATATTGCCTTTACCGGAAAAAGTAATCTGGTCAGGCATATGAATCTCATTGTAGACAATTCTGGAAATTTCTTTATTCGCGTCGTGGATAACATTACCATTTGCGTCAAATATGTAGTCTATTTCCTGACCGCTATTTTTTTCTTTGAAGTCTCCGAGCAAAGATCCCGCATCATTCTTGCTGTCAGTCACCCGCTTCAGGCGATTGCTATTGTCATAATATACGTACTGCAACAAATCAACATCATCGGATGTCGTGCCTTTCAGACCCTTTTGATGCAAAGCTTCAATATTGCCATTTGCATCATACTTTATATGATTGCCGCTAGCAGTTGGTCCGCCTACACTAAAATTGACATTGCCCTGTTCCCATGCTGAACCATTGAGCTGGGTAAAATCAGCCTTCATTAAACGACCAACGCCATCGTAGCTATAACCATATGCCCTTGCCGGACCGTCGCCACGCCATTTGACACCAGAAATTTCGCCGGTTATCAAAGGAACAGTAAATCCATAGTCATAATAAAGCTCCTCTCCGAAAGAACTTGTGCCTGCATCAGTAATATATGCCCTATTGATGCTTTTAAGCCGGTTATTCAGGTAATATTCGTACGCTACATCTCTCAATCCACCCAGGGATTTATTGCTTAGTTCTCCACTTTCAAAATAAGAGCTGGAAGCAATTACTCTTTCGAGTGCAGGATCGTCATTCAATTTCATAATGGTGCTTAACTCCCTCCCCGCGTGATCAAGGTTGCTGATCTTAAGTATCCTTAATTCGGGAACTGCGCTTCCTGGATAAGTATGATAATGATAGGAACTGATATTCCTGTCCCTAAAATCATAGAGTTTCGTAGTTACATCTTTTCCTCCTTCAATATTGTCACTGATAATCTGAATCACCCTTCCCTTGCCATCATAATGTTCAGTGGACGTCAACCACTTATCTGAGCCTAAAACCCGAACCCGGGTTCCTGTTTTAGCGCCCGGTACGATGTCTGCCTTTATTATATTATCCTTGTGAATATTACTTCCAATTTCCGGCTTATTGGCGTATGCCGCTTCAAAAGGCCGGCTTCCACTCCAATTGTAGCTATCATAGTAGTTATAGGTCAGGGGAATAATATCAGCCGGATTCAAGCTTGGTAAAGGGTTATTGGCGACAAAAGTCACGTTCGTATTAACGATCTTCAGATTAGGATCGATGTACGCTTCAAACTCATCCGTGCCCGAATCAAATTCCGGGTTAAAAATGATACTATTGGATGCTATATATTCGCGGATATGGGGAAGCTTAGTAGTTATCACCAGATCCGCATATGTGTTAATGGTGTGATTGATGGTCATCGTTCCAGAAGCAGGCGCAGCGTTCATCTCAGACTGCAGCTGTGACCGCGTTTTAGAAGAATGATATAGCCCTTCCATTGTCACCCGGTTCACCTGATCGTAAAGCAAAATCTCCCACATTCCTTCCTGGCGTTGCTTTGCATTTTGCTTAAATACCAGCCTGTTCCTGTTATCATATACGTTCTCAACAAAACCTCTGTCAGGCACCTTGTCCCTGATAACCCTGTCCCTATTGTCATACTCCTGGTAAAAACATAAGTTCTCTACAACACCGGGAAATGACGCAAAGCTCCAGGTTGATTTTATTTTTTCCACTGCCAGCGGAGGAATTATAAACCGCTGTCTTCCAGTCTCATCATATACAAAGTAGGTACACAGCCAGCCGTCATGGGTCAGAGACCCGCTTCCCGCCTCTTCTTTTCTTAAAATGATATTTCCTTCAAAGTCTCGATACACAACACTCCGCTTACCCAACGGGTCCGTGGTTTGTGTTTTAGTTAAGAGCCCAGTGCCGTAATAACCGCTAGACTGCGGTATGCTGCCTTCCAGATCAGCAACACTCCATTTTATAATTTGCTCTTCTGCAGTATTCAATAAATAAGCTGTGGCCATCCCTCTGTTGCTGCCTATCCAACTATTCCCTATCGGCAAATCTTTTTCTTTCCTCTGCAATGGCGAATTCTCCAACTCTTCTTCAGCATAATAAAACTTTTCGCCGGCAAACCGCTGGCCTGGCGCCGAGAGTCCCGTATAATAAGTATTCTGCTCCGTGAAGGCGTCGCTCCTTAAACCGCCGTCATAAGTAGAGGAAGGGTAAGGAAGATATTGTTGCTCTTCTTTGCCTCGAACCGAATATTCTTTCGGATAAATCATGTCCTTTCCCATGGGAGTAAAGCCTCTTTTCACCAACTGCACCACTCTTCCCATCCTGTCGAAATAAGACGTTTGCTGCTGAACTTCAGCGTTAGGCCTTGACGACAAGGAGGAAATATCGGCATCGGTCAGCGGAATATTAGGTTCCCATACCGTCAGATAATTGAGCTTAACATTTTGATATGCGTTCGGTATCGTACGTGGCGTTCTGGTGGGGGCAGGAACCGACGGATTGCTTACCGGCTTGTTCTGAGCAGAAACACAAATACTATATAAAACAAATAAGATCAGAAGGATATAACGCGGCATAACCAAGGTTTAATTTTGTTGCTGGATAATATACAGTGGACTGGGTATTAGCTCATACTGACGAGCTATATATCTCCACGGAACTGCGTCACGATAATATTCTTCATAAATAAAGAATCTGCCTAAAGAATATTCCGTTCCATTCGCAGTATGGGTATATGTAAGTTCAGAAATAACCAGATCGGTGTCGGTAATTTCCTTTACGGAAAACGGCAGGCCATCTGCCTGGAAAGGATTTCCATTCGCATCCTTGAATTTCACAACCACTTCTACCTCATGAGCGTAATAATCCTCCAGGTTAATAGTATAATCGTTCCTGTACTCCACGGAAGCGTACACCAAGGGTAGTGGGCAATCGCAGGCTGAACCATAATCGTATACTTTAACGATCTTTCTGTCATTGTTCCTGACAACCCTCATTCGCTGGAATATATCATATTCGTAGAAAGCTGTTGTACCGTTGGGTTCTGTTACGGAAGCATGACCAACCCCAGGAATAGTGACATAATTGAACATATAAGCGTCTTCAGGCAGTACCGCCACATTATCGATCGGATAAGTTCCCGCAATCGTCATATTATTGGTCGTATATTCGATCCTTATAGGCTCCCATTTACCATTTACCAGCCGGCTATAAGAAAGGAAATATTTTTTGGCGTCGGGTTTCGTGAAAGGCACCTGGAAGCTTCCGGTCCAATACCTGGAGCCTGTAGCGCCCTCTCCGGATGTTGCCGAAGTATGCTCCTCAAAGTCCTCAAAGTACACTTCACCCAGTGAAGCATTAACAATGGTAGCGGTCAGGTCTCTAAGACTATTGTACAGATAGACTTTGGGAATTCCGTCTATGCCAATTTCAAACCTCATGATACCAGCGATGGAACTGTATATATATCTTGACTCTTCTACGAATGCACCCCCATAATTTGATTCCTGTACAGTAGAAGGAAATACCTTGATGTCAGGTGGCGCCCCCCCTAAGCTGACGGTTTTATATGAAAAATGACGAATCTGTTTCTGGCCGGAAGGCAAAATCTTTTCTTCCCTTATCTTTGTGGCTAACTTATCCATATGCTGATACGAGGTGTTATCTTCTGCGCTTAACCCGGAAATCTCCGAACGGTTCTCCGGGTAATAGTACTTCATCGCATAGCTGGCGCCCATTGAGTTGGTATAGTTCATCTTACGCAGCAACGTACCATCAGGATTGTATTCGTAAGTACGTTCTTGTTCCTGAACCCGTGAAAAGTCCTGCGTATCATAAGTTCTTTTGATCTCTTTGGTCAGCTGGAAGTTATCCTTTATATGGTAGTAAATATTTTGATACCATCTCCTCGTATCGAAATTGCTGAACCATTCTAATGTAATACTGATCCCCCTTGCTTTTTTTTCCGGCACTGCGAGAGCCGTATACTGGTATTCCGTTTCCTCTACTTTATCGCCTGCAGAATTAAAAAACTGTTTGAAACGAAGCAATCCTCGCCGGTGCGCGTATGAAGTTGAATAACCAAACTGCCGCTTTTGGTTGATTGACCATATTGTACCAAGATTGGCATTTACAATCTTGAACTCGTCCGGATAGTTGCTGAAGTTTGTAAACTGATATACTTCTGAACCTCCGTCGGCATTGGTTACTTTAACCCGTGAATAACCCACATGAGGCTTATTGATATCAAATGTATTGTAGAATAGCGTATTATAATAAGTTTCGCCATAGATCGTACAAGCGCCGACAGGAGGCATTGCAATCAGATGAGTCACCGTATTGTTATAAACAAAGCTATTAATAAACGGCTCTCCACTAGACTGTGTTGTGGAGCCTTCCACACGATAACTAAATGACTTGACAACCGCCTTACCTGTATTATCTGTCTCAGTAATAGTCTTCAGCCTCAACCCTCCGGCAAGCTTAGTACTACTCGTTGCCGGGTCCCAGTAATCATTCAATTCATATTCATAAGTGGTTTTCCCTCCTAAGCCATATTCAATTTCATAAAGCGTATATTGTTTTGTCTTTCCCAGATCCGGGTCTTTCAAGGCTTGTGGAGGGCAGGGCGTAGAGTTGCTGTTGTTATTATAATATCCCCAATGGTCAATAGCCACACTATTTCTGGCCGGAAACTTATAAGCCGGGTTATTAAAATAATTAAAACTATACAGCTTGATAGAACTTACCTGGTCCTGCCCCACCACATACACATCCTGAAGCGCTAGTCTGTTGAGATCTTTGTTACCATCCGGCGTACCATAATAATGATGCCTGAATCGAATACATTTTAGGAAATTGGCATTGTTGTAAATATTAATTAAAACAAGCCGCTTACCATTTACCTGATCCAGACGGTCATCAGCATATTTAAATTCTACATTTCCGGATGTACAGGATATTTTTGATAAATATTTAGGCGCTGCATAAGTTGAAGGCATTGGATTCTCCCAGTTTACTTCCGGTTGGCCACTACAAGTACCGGATGTAGTAAAAGTGGTCCGCCCCCTGATAAACTTGTTGGTAGATATATTCTGCCCGGTTATGTATTCAAATTTGATTTCATCGGTCCTGTTAAAGTTGCTTACTTGATCCAGCAGCCAAGTAGACACAAACGAGGCCCCTTCCTGCAATATTTCCTTAGAGTTATTTGTAGTCCCGAAGGTGAACCGGTTGCCGCTCTCGTCTACTGCAACCCACGAGACATTTGTGTAATTATTGGTCCCGGCAGGGCTCGTCATAGAAAGTTGTAACCGGGAAGGCTTTGTAAATACAATTCCCTTGTTTTCATCAAAAACGAAAGAATTCGATTCAAAAGGCGTAGTAATAAAGAACAGGTCGGGTTCCCCATCCCATTCACCCGATGCTATTTTATCAGACCTCCCGGCATCTACCTCATTGCCCCCATTTATATTCAGGCCGGTTCGGTTAGCGCCGATGTAACCACTATCCGATTCATCAGGCCGGCCTCTTATTACACGTGTAATAGACCCTCCAGCCTGCAGGTTCCAGTTAATACCCACGGTAGAAGCATATTGGTGAAGCTTAACCCCGGTCGCCTGATAATTGATGCCTATCGGCACCTTTAGTTCAGGTGATTCAAGCGTGTATAACGGCAACGAAATACTAGGAGTGCCGTTGTAATAATTGAACGACGTGGTCGTGGCGTTTCCAATATTATTGGGAGAGGGTAGCGTAACACTGATATTGTCTTGATATTGTCCAAAAACAATACAAATCTTCAAACAGAAGATCAGGCATAAGGTTAATGATCGCATAAGTACAGGAAATATGGGTTTCCGGTTAACTATTTTCGAAGCGTAAATATAGTTTTATTTCGCGGAAGTTTTCCTTCCCATACTTAATTACCCCATTTCCAATTTTTTCGGTAAATTTCCATCAGAAAACCATACACAATGCTAAACTGGAACGACGTCCTCAATTTCGCCACCAAAGGCAATCCCACGCCAGACAAACGTGTTGAAAAAACCGACGAAGAATGGAAAGCATTGTTAACGCCTGAACAATACCGCATTACCCGGAGAAAAGGCACTGAAGCCCGCTTCAGCGGCGAGCTTTGCAGCCGTTACGAACCGGGAAGATACAACTGCGTCTGCTGCGATACTGAGCTGTTCGATTCCACCATCAAATATGATTCAAACACAGGCTGGCCGAGCTTTACGCAACCCATCAAAGAGAACGCCATCAAATATGAGAAGGATGTCTCATTCGGGATGGTGAGAGTAGAGGTAATGTGCAACGTCTGCGATGCACACCTGGGGCACGTTTTCCCGGATGGGCCGGCGCCCAGCGGGCTGAGATATTGTATTAATTCCGAGTCGCTGAAGCATGTTGGAGTGGAAGTGAAATAACTACTTCCTCCCCACCGCCACAAACATTGTATCCGCTTCCCTGTCATACCCGCGGATCACCCCGCTTTCCTCTATTTCCAATCCGCATTCGTTTTTCAAAAACGCTACCGCATGTTCGTTCTCCTCTTTAAAAACGGAACAGGTGATGTACACCAGCCTTCCACCAGGCTGCAGCTGTGGCGTTACATGTTTCGCGATCTGCTTTTGCAGGGCGGCGTATTCCGCAATGCGTTTCTCTGAAAAATAATACAGGTTCTCCGGCGAACGCCCCCAGGTGCCGGAGCCGCTGCAGGGCGCATCGAGAATGATGCCGTTGAAATGTGGAAGACCGGTAACAGGCTTCGTGAGATCGATCACTTTTGCATCGTAGTTCTTTAGACCCGCTTCTGCAAAGCGTTTGCGGAGATTTTCCAGTATGCTGGCGCGCACGTCGCTGGCGGTGAGCTGGATGGTGGGTTCTGTGTCGTGCAGGAGAATGGACTTGCCGCCACTGGCCGCGCAGCAGTCCCACCAGCGCTCGCGGGCTTTTGGTTTGAAGCGCTGGCCCGTTTCCTGCGAGGAAAGGTCCTGCACTTCGTACATGCTTTTATCCGTTAATATCTGCTCTGTTTTGGTGCCATTCGGTAATGCAATGGTATGCTCCCCTATCGTTTCAAACCCGATACCGGCAGTTTCCAGCAAACGCAATATGGCGGCCTTTTTGCCGGGGCGGGCGCGGATGTAGAGTTTCGGCTGCTGCAAATAGGAAAGCGTGAACGCTTCGGGATCGATACCTTCGGAGAGGTACGCCAGGAAAGGAAAAGCGGAAGCGGCATCCCATGTTAACCCGAGGAATTGCAGCTTCTCTGTAACAGTACCGGCTATACGCTCATTCCATTCCGGCCGGAAAAAGCCAAGCAGCATGTCGGGGGATTGTTCGCAGAGGAAAGCGCCGAGCAGCATTCTTTCTTTCACATCCAGCTGTTGCTGCCATTTGCCGAGGCGGAAGAACTGGTACACCAGCTGCTGTATCCGTTTGCGATCGCGGCTGCCCATGTGGGGGCGGGCCTTGAAAAAATGCTTCAGGTAGTGATGTAAAGGCAGGCTGCCATCATATTCATCCACGATGCCGGCAGCGGTGTTGAGGTAATTTTCCCAGCGCGTCATAAAACAAAGATAGGAAACGCTTTCGTGAAGCGTTTCCTACCGGTGATGCCGCTGATCATTTCATATAACAAGAACACTATTACCAGGCAGCGACAGCAACTTGGGGTAACAAACGGGTTGCGACTTTAATATCTTCTGTCAATGGTAAAAAATCTAAGGCTGGCAAAGGTTATGAGTATCATGTAAAGTTTCGGGTTCCCGGTTCTCATAATACCTGGCTTTGAAGATTGGACGCTGATAAACCGCAAGGGTTTAACGCGTAAGAAAATAAATTTCAATTGGTTACAGCTGTTTTATTCAGTTCAAAACAGCTGTTTCGTTTCAATCCTTCTTTTTTAAAGGGTTCCCATAGTTATTTTGTAAATTATGCTACCTAAAACCCAAAACTTATGCGCCGCTATTCCCTGATCCTCCTTCTGTTTTTGCCTTTCTTCGCCTCCGCGCAATATGCTGACGACATCCGCAAGGTAGAGAACAGCCTTACCGGCTGGGTCTATATTGCAAACGAACCGCCAGCGCGATGGAATATCGAAGACCGGTTAAAGGTCCACAAAGTGCCGGGCGTTACCATCGGCGTAATACGCGATTACAAGCTGGAATGGGCGAAGGGTTACGGTTTTGCAGACAAAGAAGCAAAGATCCCCGTCACCCCGCAAACCCTTTTCCAGGCAGCTTCCATCAGCAAATCGCTGAATGCCGTTGGCATCCTCAAGCTGGTGCAGGAAGGTAAGCTCAGCCTGGATGCAGATATCAACACTTATCTCAAAACCTGGCATCCTTCCGCCGATTCCGGCAAGATAACCATTGCCAATCTGCTGAGCCACACCGCCGGTTTGAGCGTACACGGCTTTCCCGGTTATGAAGCGGGTGATACCCTTCCCACGGTAGAACAGATACTGCAAGGGCAGCGCCCGGCCAACACCCGCGAAGTGAAACCGCTGTTCGCTCCCGGCGTGAAGATGCAGTATTCAGGCGGAGGCACCACCGTTACACAGCTGATCGCCACCACTGTAACCGGCATTCCTTACGACCAGTACATGCAAAAAGAAGTGCTGGATCCGCTGGGCATGACGGGCAGCTTTTACACGCAACCCGCACCCGGTAACAAAAAACAGCTGCTCGCAACAGCCTATAACGGAGAAGGAAAAGTTTACCCGGGGAAATATCACATTTACCCGGAAATGGCCGCCGCCGGCCTTTGGACCAACCCCACCGACCTCTCGAAATACATCATCGAAACGCAACTGGCCCTGCAGGGGAAATCTTCGAAAGTATTGAACCAGGCCATGACCAAAACCCGGCTTACGCCTTACCTGAATAAAAATTCAGCGCTCGGGGTATTTATCATCAACGGGCAGCGTTATTTCAACCACAACGGCGGCAATGAAGGTTTCAGGTGCGTATACTACGGCAGCCTTGAAGGCGGCAACGGCATGGTGATTATGGTGAATTCCGACAACTTTGCCATCATCGATGAAGTAACGCGCAGCATTGCGATCACCTACGGATGGGAAAAAGATTTTTACAGGCCGGATACAGTCACCGCTGCGCCGCTTCCCGCCGATTCGCTGAAACAATACATGGGCAAATACAATTTCCGGACGGTAAACCTCGTAGTGGAAGCGAAGGACGGGAAGCTATACGTAACCTCGAACAATGGAACGCCCATGCTCATGCATTACACCACCAACGGCGATTTCGTGCTGATGGAAGAAAGGGGCCGCATCAAACTGGTAAACGGCGACCTGGTGGCCTCCGATGGCGGGGAATCGGTCACGTTCAAACGCCAGCCTTAGACAACGCTTTTAACCAAATATAAAAGGCCATGACATTATCCGTCATGGCCTTTTTCGATATACGTTACGGGTAGATTATACTTTGAGCAAAGTTTTCACCGGGTCTTTACCGAACAGCAGCTGCTCGGGGTTTTCCAGCATATCTTTCACGCGCACCAGGAAGCTCACGGATTCGCGGCCGTCGATGATGCGGTGGTCGTAGCTGAGCGCTACGTACATCATGGGGCGGATCACCACCTGGCCGTTGATGGCCATAGGCCTGTCCTGGATCTTATGCATGCCGAGGATGGCGGATTGCGGGATGTTGATAATGGGCGTGCTCATCAGTGAGCCGAACACGCCGCCGTTGGTGATGGTGAAGGTACCGCCGGTCATTTCTTCCATCGTCAGTTTGCTGTCTCTCGCTTTGGTAGCCAGTTCTACTACTTTTTTCTCAATGTCTGCCATGCCCATGCTTTCCGCGTTGCGGATCACCGGCACTACCAGCCCTTTGGGAGCGGATACGGCGATGGAGATATCGCAGAAATCGTGGTACACCAGTTCTTCCCCGTCTATGTAAGCATTCACGGCAGGAAATTCCTGCAGGGCGAAACATACGGCTTTGGTGAAGAAGCTCATGAAGCCGAGGTTCACGCCGTGAGCGGTTTTGAAGGTCTCTTTATATTTAGCGCGGATAGCCATGATGTTGGTCATGTCCACCTCGTTGAACGTGGTGAGCATGGCCGTCGTGTTCTTGGCTTCCACGAGCCTGCGGCTAACGGTTTTGCGGAGGTTGCTCATTTTCTCGCGGCGCTCGTTGCGGCTGAACATTTCGTGGCCGATGGCAACGCCGGGATTTTCCAGGGCGGCAAACACGTCGTCTTTCATGATCTTGCCATGTGCGCCGGAACCTTTGATGGAAGCGGGATCCACCTTTTTATCCGCAATCACGGCGGCAGCTACGGGAGAGGCTTTAATATCATTGGGGATGGCGGTAACCGGCGCCTGCTGGGCCTGGGGCGCAGCTTTGGCAGCTGGCGCGGCGGCCTGCTGCGCAGGTGCGGGAGCTGCTTTGCCTGCGGGGCGCGCAGCGGAGGTATCTATCTGGCAGGCTACATCGCCGATCTTCAGCGTATCGCCGTCTTTTGCAAGGGTTTTGAGCACGCCGGCTTCTTCCGCGGGCAGTTCGAAGGAGGCCTTTTCAGATTCCATTTCGGCCAGCACTTCATCGCGCTCTACATACTCCCCGTCTTTTTTGAGCCATTTAACGAGGGTCACTTCCGTGATAGATTCTCCAACGGTGGGAACTTTGATATCGATGGTCCCTTTGTTCACAGCGGGCGCTGCGGGAGCGGCTTCTGCCTGGGGTGCAGGCGCGGGTTCCGCTTTTGCCGCAGCAGGTGCGGCTGGCGCGGCGCCTGCGGGTGCGGCGGCATCCGTATCGATAGTGCCTACAACATCGCCGATCTTTACCGTATCTCCTTCCTTAACTGTCAGTTTCAGCACACCGGCCTTCTCTGCGGGCAGGTCCAGTGTGGCTTTTTCCGATTCTATCTCACCGATCACTTCATCCTGCTGCACATAATCCCCGTCTTTTTTCAACCACTTTGAAATGGTGACTTCGGTGACTGATTCTCCTACCGTAGGAACTTTAATTTCGATTATCATGAGTATTACCCTCCTGTTGAAAAGTAAATAGTTAAAAATTAGATATTAAAAGCCGTGTCGATGATTTCCTGTTGTTCCTGCGCGTGTACTTTGGAATAACCGGTGGCAGTGGCTGCGCTCGGGTTCCGGCTGATCACGCCGTAGTTGAATTGTTTGAGGTTCATTTGCAGGAAACCGGCGGCGCCCATGTTGAGCGGCTCTTCCTGCACCCAGAACCAGGTGGCCCCTTTGTATTTCTGCTGGATGGCTTCCAGCTGCGCAACCGGCAGCGGGTAAAGCTGTTCCAGCCTTACAATGGCCACGTCTTTGCGGTCTTCCTTCATTTGTTTCTCGCTCAGGTCGAAGTACATTTTGCCGCTGCACAGCAGTACTTTCTTCACGCGCGAAGCATCGGCGATAAACGGATCGTCCAGCACTTCGCGGAAACCTCCCTGTACAAAATCCGCCACGGGGCTGTAGCTGCGCACGTGGCGCAGGTTGGCTTTGGGCGAGAAGTTGATCATCGGCTTGCGGAAAGGCAATGCCAGCTGGCGGCGCAGGGCATGGAAGAAGCTCGCGGCAGTGGTGCAGTTGGTCACAAAAATATTGTGCTCAGCGCACTGCTGCAGGAACCTTTCCAGGCGGGCGCTGGAGTGCTCGGGGCCCTGGCCTTCATAACCGTGCGGCAGCAGCATCACCAGGCCGCTTTGCTTCTGCCATTTGGTTTCGGCGGAAGTGATGAACTGGTCGATGAGCGTTTGCCCGCCGTTCATGAAGTCGCCAAACTGCGCTTCCCAGATGGTGAGCGCGTAAGGGTTGGCGATGGAATAACCATATTCAAAGCCGAGCACTGCGAATTCGCTGAGCAGGGAATTGTAGATCCTGAATTTACCCTGGTTCTCGCCCAGGTTGCTGAGGCGGCTGTATTCTTCGTCCGTTTCTTCGTTGCGCAACACAGCATGGCGGTGGGAGAAGGTGCCCCTCTTCACGTCCTGCCCGCTGAGGCGCACGTCGCGGCCTTCTTTGAGAATGCTGGCATAAGCGAGCAGTTCGCCCGAAGACCAGTCCAGCAGGCCTTGTTCGGAGAACAATTTTTGTTTTTCCTGCAACAGCTTTTCCACTTTACGCAGCGGTTTGAATCCCTCTGGGATGGCCATGATGGCGGCGAACAACTGGTCCAGGTCCGCCTGCGAAACGGCGGTGGCGGGAGAAGTGCCAAAATCTTCCGCCGTGCTCTTCCGCAGTTCTTTCCACCAAAGGTCCGGCTGCTGGTATTTGTAGGGAAGCGGGTGCTGTTTTACATCGTCGAGGCGCGCCTGGAGGTCTGCCCAGAAAGCTTTTTCCATTTCCGTTGCGAGGGCCGCATCCACATCACCGTTGGCGATCAGCTGCTGGGAATAGATCTCGCGGGGGTTGGGATGTTTGTCGATAGCGGCGTACAGCTTGGGCTGTGTGAACTTCGGGTCGTCCCCTTCGTTGTGCCCGTGCTTGCGGTAACACACCATATCGATATAGATATCGGAGTTGAATTCCTGGCGGTAACGGGTGGCAATCTCGGCTACTTTCACAGTAGCTTCCACATCGTCGCCGTTCACATGGAACACGGGCGCCTGCACGATGGAAGCTACGCTGGTACAGTAGTCGGAAGAACGCGCGTCCTCGAAATCGGTGGTGAAACCGATCTGGTTGTTGATCACGAAGTGCATGGTGCCGCCGGTGTAATAGCCTCTCAGCTTGCTCATCTGCGCCACTTCATACACTACGCCCTGGCCTGCAATGGCAGCGTCGCCATGGATGAGGATGGGGAGTATCTTGTCGTAATCGCTGTTATAGATCACGTCTGCCTTTGAGCGGGAAAAGCCTACCACCACGGGGTCTACCACTTCGAGGTGCGAAGGGTTGGGCGTGAGCTGCACGTTCACTTCCTTGCCTGCCGGCGTTTGAATGCTGGCGCGGAAACCAAGGTGATATTTTACGTCGCCGCTGCCCATGGTAGTGTCGGGGATGGCGGTGCCTTCAAATTCAGAGAATATCTGTTCGTATGTTTTCCCGAGGATGTTGGCCAGCACGTTCAGGCGGCCGCGATGGGCCATGCCGATCACAGCTTCCTGCACGCCGTATTCGGCGGCGGTGTTGATCATGGCGTCCAGCGCGGGAATGGTGGTTTCGCCGCCTTCAAGGGAAAATCTTTTCTGGCCGATGTATTTGGTGTGGAGGAACTTTTCGAACATCACGCCCTGGTTCAGCTTGCTCAGGATGCGCTTTTTCTGGTCCACGTTCAGCGGTTTGCGGATGGTGGTCTCCATTTCTTTCTGGAGCCATTCCATGCGGGCCGCGTCATTGATATAAGTGAATTCCAACCCTATTTTGGAAGCATATACTTCCGTGAGGTGCTGTATGATCTTTTCGAGGGGGGCTTTGCCAAGGCCTATCACCTGGCCGGCGAAGAATTCGGTTTTCAGGTCCGCATCGGAGAGGCCGAAGAATTTAAGGTCCAGGTTGGGCTGGCGGTCTTTCCTTTCGCGGATAGGGTTGGTTTTGGCGATGAGGTGCCCTTTTTTGCGGTAGGCCTGGATGAGGCGGAAGGCTCCCAGTTCTTTTACAAGCTGATCGCTGCTCACCGGAAGTGCGGAAGTGGCGCCGGGGGCGGTGGCCGCTTTCCCGTTGGCGTTGCTTACCGCGAAATCGAAACCTTCAAAGAATTTGATCCATTCAGGATCCACGGAGGAAGCATCTGCGCGGTATTGCTGGTACAACGATTCAATATACGCCGGGTGCGAGTTGGTGACAAACGAAAAGTCCTTCATTTACAACGTATTTAAGCTTGGTCTTCGATTCTCTGCCCTTATAACACCAAAAATCAGTGCCAGGATCGTGAAATCTATGATCTTTTGTCTTTGATTCTCTTGTCCTTATAACTCAATCTGCGCTTTTATAACTCAATTTGAGTTAATCAGGATTGCAAATATCGACAAAGATTTGGGATTTTCAGGCATTTAGCGTGGCTGTTTTATGATTTAACCCGCTGTTTCCCCAACCAGATATGTATATAATTTGTTATTTTTGAACCCGCTAAAAAGTAAGGGCCCGCAGGAAATACCTGTTTTTTATTTTTGTTTATAAAAAGATAAAACTTACCTTTGCCGTCCGAAACTTGAAATTTATACAATGGCAAACCATAAAGCAACGAAAAAAGACGTACGTCAGAGCAGAAAGCGTAATGAGCGTAACCGTTACTACGGTAAAACTACCCGTAATGCCATACGGGATCTGAAGAAACTGACTGATAAAGCAGCAGCTTCTGAAAACTTACCGGAAGTAATCTCCATGATCGATAAACTGGCGAAACGTAACGTTATTCACAAAAACAAAGCAGCCAACCTGAAGAGCAAACTTGCTAAGAAGGTAAATACCCTGGCGTAATCAGGCTGGTTTTCAATATTTTATAGCTCTTCCTTGCAAAGGGAAGGGCTTTTTTTATTTGAACATGCTCCTCTTGCCAATTTTAATACTGTGTCAAGATGGCAGTTCTTACATACATGAAAATTTTTCTAAATCGTTTTGCTACGGTTCCCTTACGGTATCCCTACTAAAGCCCTACTAAAGCCTTACGGTTGCCATACGATTACAACCATTGGAAGCTGCCGCTTGCCTCACCAACCCCAAATGCTTACATTTATGCCCTGAACCGCTTATCTCAATCGAATATCATTGATTTACAACAACTTAAACCAAAATGACGAGGACCATCCAAGTTATCCTGCTCCTGCTTTGCTCCGTTTTTTCCCTTTCCGCCCAGGATCTTACCACCAAATATGAGCGTACCGGCGCCAAAGAGACCGTTACCTACCAGGAATGCATTGCTTACTGGAAAATGCTCACCAAACGTTTCCCGCAGCTTAAAATGCTGGAAATCGGGCAAACAGACGCCGGGTATCCCCTTCACCTCGTCATCCTTTCGCAGGATAAAGATTTTAACTTCGCCAGCCTCAAAAAGAAAGATAAACGCGTGATACTCATCAACAACGGCATCCATCCCGGCGAACCGGACGGAATAGACGCCACCATGATGCTCTTCCGCGACATCCTCCAGGGTAAAAAGAAGCTCCCCGGCAATGTAGTGCTGGCGGCCATTCCGCTGTACAACATCGGCGGCTCCCTGAACCGGACCGCCTTTTACCGCGTAGATCAGAACGGTCCCGAAGAATTCGGCTCCCGCGGCAACGCCCAGAACCTGGACCTCAACCGCGATTTCATCAAAGCCGATTCCCGCAATGCCCGCGCTTTCCAGCAGATCTACCACCTTACAGACCCGGACGTGTTCATCGATAATCACGTAAGCAACGGCGCTGACTACCAACACATTATGACACTGCTCACCACCCAGTACGGTAAAATGGGCGGGGTAATGGGCGCTTTCCTCCACGATACCTTCGAGCCGGGGCTGTACAAGCTCATGAAAGAAAAAGGCTACGACCTCCTCCCCTACGTGAACCACTTCGGCAGCACGCCAGACAGTGGCTGGACAGCCTATGCGGACGGCCCCCGTTATTCCAGCGGCTACACCACCCTGTTCCACACCTTCGGGTTCGTGCCGGAAACACACATGCTGAAGCCGTACAAACAGCGCGTGGAAGCCACATATGCCCTCATGGAATGTTTCATCCGCTTCACCAGCGACCACAGCGCAACCATCCGCCAGCTGCGGGAGCAGACCAAAACCTCCGTGAAAACTCAGCAGCAGTTCCCCCTCAGCTGGAACCCGGACATGACGCAATCCGAATCCTACACTTTCAAAGGTTACGCCGCCGGTTACAAGACCAGTGAAATATCCGGCCTGCCCCGCCTGTACTACGACCGCTCCAAACCTTACGAAAAACAGATCAGGATATTCAACACCTTCCGCCCTGCGGACTTCGTGACCAAACCTGAGGCTTACATCATCCCGCAGGGCTGGTGGGCCGTGATAGAACTACTGAAGAACAACAAAGTGAACATGCGCCGCTTCACGCAGGATACAACCGTAACCGTGGAAGCCTATCGCATCGAAGATTATAAAACACCGCAGCGCCCTTACGAGAAACACTACCTCCACAACAGCGTGAAAGTGAATAGCAGCAAACAAACCCTCAAATTCCTGAAAGGCGATTATTACATCCCGATGGATCAAACGGCCAACCGCTACCTCATCGAAACGCTGGAACCCGCCGGCGGCGATTCATTTTTCGCCTGGAACTTCTTCGACGCGATCCTCGGGCAGAAAGAAGGTTATTCCACCTACGTGTTTGAAGACACTGCGGCAGAATACCTGAAAGAACATCCCGAGCTAAAACGGGAACTGGAACAACAACGCGCCAAAGACAGCACGTTCGCCCAAAGCGCCTCCGCGCAGCTGAATTTCGTTTACCGCAATTCGCCGTGGAATGAGCCGGGGTTTATGCGGTACCCGGTGTTTAGGGTGGTGAAGTGAGCAATCTTATTTCATTTGCTAAAAGATAATTTTTTTACTATATTTGGTAAAAAATTATACTCATGGAGACCGTGAAGAAGCCGAAGCAAAAAAAAACTGCCACGAAACCCGTGAAACCGTCTTCAAAGCAGGTTGAAAAGAAAGTAGTGCGGAAATTTATTAACCGACTTCCAGTAGCTCAACTTAGCAGGATGTCTTCAGACGCTAAGATTGAATTAATTAAGGGTGGAATTAGTAAAAATGACCTGGAAGCGCTGAAAGAACAAACAGGGCTTGGGTATGAAATACTGTCACACATATTATCCATATCTCGTCCTTCTTTAATTAATAAGAAAGGGGAAGATAAATTTAATCAACCAGTGAGTGATAGGGTTGTTGCCCTCGCTGATATTTATTCAAACGGGTATGCTGTTTTCGATGACAAGGATCGGTTTAATAATTGGATGATTAAACCTAACAGGACTTTAGGAGGAAAAGCGCCGATTGATCTTTTGGATACATCTTATGGTATGGAGAATGTAAAACATTTAATAGGCAGAATTGCTTACGGCGTCTATTCATAATGGGCTATTATGTATGTTTATCGAGTTAGTCTGACCAGGTATGCAAAGGATTTAAGCGGTGAAGGAGCGAGATTGAACGGTGGGCGTTGGAATCATATTGGTATTCCCTGTTTATATACGGCTGAAAGTCGCGCATTAGCGGCATTGGAGTATGCAGCTAACGTCAGCCTGGACGATATGCCGCGGGCATTGAGTATCGCAACGATTGAAATACCTGACAATTCATGGATAGAAAAATCCATATCACAGCTTCCGGGTGATTGGGCAGATCCCAGCACTCCTATATCTACCCGTGACTTTGGTACTTTACTATTGAGTGCAGCCAAACATTTAGCAATCAAACTTCCTTCTGCTGTTATTCACCAGGAATTTAATTATATAATTAATCCATTGCATCCTGCAATCAGTGATGTTCGTATTATTGCAATAGCAGATTTTGCCTTTGACGTGCGGGTTAAGAAATAAAATGAACGTTTAGCTATATATTCTAAAACACGCTTCTCCTCACCAGCATAAACGTATGCTGCTCCCCATAAAACTGGTTATACAACAAAGCAATCTTCTCCGGCCCTTGCTCCAGCTGCTTCACAGCCGCCCACAGCCCGAAAGCGCCCGCGGTATCATATTCGCCGCAATAGGGTTTGAAGTAAAAAGTCTTGGCATCTGTGAAACGCTTTTCCACCCCGTCATAAAAATGATTGAACTGCGCATCGCCGTTGCGGCCGGATACGAGGAGGTCGATCTCTTCAGGCGCAAGGTTATGGGAAGAAAGGAATGTTTGCAGCGATTGCTGCAGTTCTTCCGGAGAAGGTTTATATATCATCTTAATACCTTCCAGGCAAATATCAGCCGGCTGCGAAGTGAACAGGAAAAAAGCGGAACCTTCTCCCGCTATGGAGCCATTGGTGGCGGAGGCCAGCAGGTCCGCGGGCTGCGTCAGCCCGTTCTTCCAATAACCGATGCGGCTTTTGATATAAAAATGTTCGTCGGTGATCTCGTCGAAGGCGCCGGCGAGCACTTCGGCGGCATTGCCTTCCGCCAGCTGCATCAGAGCGTCCAGCACGGCGTGCTCGAAGGAGAAGCCGCGGTGAACGAAGGTATTGTTGTATTCCGTGCACTGCTGCTGCAGGGCGATGAGGCCGTTCACGGAATTGTAGGTGGACTGTATAAAGGGAGTTGGGTTGAGCGCCGTTTCTGCATAATCGCGGATGTTGTGCAGGAACTTTTCCGTGTCCTGCAGGCTGCCGCGGCCGGTGCCGGTGATAATGGCGCCGGGAACGGCGGTGTTGCCGTTGCGCAGGCATTGCAAAGCGGCTACCAGTCCCATTTTCAGCACGCGGCTCATGCGGCGCAGGCTGTTGGGCGGAATGAATCCGCTGTAATCCGGCTCTTTCACACGCATCATGCTTTTGCCTTCCAGCGTAAGCAGCTGTGGCGCAAAATCGCCTGAAAAGCTCTCCTGCGGGGAGATGGCGGCGCAACTTCGTATGTAAGCCTTACCCTTCATATTTGCTGAACACCAGCGAGGCATTGTTCCCGCCAAAGCCGAAAGAGTTGGAGATCACGTTGCGGACGGGATACTCTTCCAGCAGTTTGATTTCGGGTGTAATGCCCAGCTCTTCCATTTTTTCTGAGAAATTGAGATTGGGAAATATCATCTGCCGGTTGATGGCCAGCACGGAATAGATCGCTTCAACCGCGCCTGCGGCGGCCAGGGTATGACCGGTGAAAGGCTTGGTGGAACTGAATTTCGGCACTTTGTCGCCAAACAGCCTTTCCAACGCTTTACCTTCAGACGCGTCGTTGTTCAGCGTGGCGGTGCCATGCACATTTACGTATTGTACGTCCGCCGTGGTTCTGCCGCTCATGGCCAGCGCTTTGCGCATGGCTTCAAAAGCGCCGTCTCCTTCGGGGGAAGGCGCGGTGGGATGAAATGCTTCGTTGGTATTGCACCAGCCGGTAAGCTCCGCCAGCACTCTTGCTTTGCGCGCCTTCACGAGCGATTCGCTTTCCAGCACCAGGTATGCAGCGCCTTCGCCGAGGTTCAGGCCGTTGCGCTGTTGGTCGAAGGGGCGGCAAAATTGTTTATCCGTATTCTTGAGGGAATTAAAACCGTTGATGGTAAAGCGGGTGAGCGCTTCCGTGCCGCCGCATACCGCCCTTTGCACGAGCCCCTGCCGGATGAGCCTTGCGCCGTACATCAGCGCGTTGGCGGAGGAGGAGCAGGCGGTGCTGATGGTGGTTACGTATTCGCGAATGCCGGTTTCATCGGCGATGCGCTGGGTGCAGTCCGCACAATCCAGCGTATCGATGTACCGGAGGAAGGTGCCTTCCTTTTCCGGGTCCAGTATGTCGAAATAAACTTTTTCGGTATCGCACATGCCGCCAACGGTGGAGGCATTGATAAATGCGGCGGGCATTTCGCGGGGATCGGCTATACCGGCAGATTGCAGGGCTTCCTGCATGGCCACCAGCCCTAGTAAGGTAGTGCGGGTAAATTCGGGGGAACCAGGCTTGCCGGCCAGTTCAGCCAGTTCTTCCGTGCTCAGCTTCACTTCGCCTACGGGCAGTACATGCTGGTGGATGGTGTTGATATACCGGGTATAGCCCAGCCCGCTCTGTTGCGCACGCAGGCTGCGGAAATTCTCCTCCACGTTGTTGCCAATGGCGGAGATCATACCTATCCCGGTTATAAACACACGTTCAGCCATCCCGTTCTTTACTGCTTACGCTGCTTGTTTGCTTTTAATGAATTCAGCCATGGTTTGCACGCTCTGAAGGATCTTGCGGCCTTCGCGCGGGTCTTCCACCTTGATCTGGTAATTTCTTTCCAGCAGCACCATCAGTTCCAGTGAATCGATGCTGTCCAGGCCCAGACCTTCGCCAAACAGCGGGGCATTGTCGTCTATATCCTCCGGTTTGGTATCCTGCAGGTTAAGGGCTTCGATGATCTGCTGTTTCAATTTCAATTTTAACGCTTCCATAATTGTTGTAGGTTTTACGCCCAAGGCGTATTCCAGGGGAGTAAAAATAACTGTTTTAAGGTTGTTTATAAAATGTTTATTCCTATCCGATCCTGCGCTGCTCCACGATGGCGGCAATGGCCAGCATCACGGCGCCGCATCCCAGCAGGCGCGCAATATCAGGCAGCACGTACCGGATGTTGCCGTTGCGCAGGTAAATATCATTGATGGCATCCAGCCCCCAGCTCAGCGGCGACAGGCGACCGATCCGCTGCATCGTGTCCGGCATGATCTCCAGCGGTATCCAGATGCCGCCGATGGCGCTCAGGATCACGATGGAAATAGCGCCGAAGTTCAGCGCCTGGTTCGGCGTTTTGAACAGGGTGCCGATCAGGATGCCGTATGCCGTGGCAGTAACGCCAATGCTGGCGGCTGTAAGCAATCCCGCCGCATGATCCACACCCAGCTGGAGCTTTGGCAGGCCCAGCATAGGCAGCACGTAAATGCCCACCAGCATCATCAAATAAAACTGCACAATACATATGCCGACAAAAAACAACAGCTTCCCCGAAAGGATGGAGCCGTAATTGCCGGGGATCAGCTTCATGCGCACCAGGCTGCCGTCTTCCCGCTCCCGGATCATATTACCCGCGATCGGTATCACGATGAAGAACATGGCGAAAATGCTCCATGCGGGCACGTTGTGCTGCACTGAATTGGAGATCACGTCTATCTGCTTTCCCGCTCCCACACCTGTTTCCCGCAGTCCCACGGCTTTCAGTTTGATGGCGGGGAAAGAATCCTGCACGGCTGCGCTGTCTTTACTTTTCAGCTGCAGCTGTATCCGTTCCAGCAGCAGGTCCGTTTGCACCTGCGTGAGGAAATTATCCAAAGCCTGCTGTATAGCGCTTTTGAAAGCTTTTTTGGAAGCGGGGTCGAAATAAAGCTGCACAGCAAGCGAGTCGGACACAGTGGCCTTTACCGGCAACTGCGAAGCCAGGCCCATGCGTTTGGAAATATCGTTCACGATCTTGTTCGCATTGCTGACGATCTCTGCCGTAGCGCCTTTGGGGATGGTGATGCTGATCTTGTATTCTCCTTCTGCAATGAGGCTTTTTGCTTTTTCTTCGGTAAGCGGCTGCTGCCCGATGGAATCGATCACATTGAACTGCCCGCTGGCGCCCAGCCCTTCACGGATGTAGCGTCCCAGGCGGCCCTGGTCGTTGTCAACGGTCAGGATGTCGAACTTCACTTCCTGGTAATCTTTAAAAGGCGCATCCTGTATGAGGGCCATCACGGTGATGAGCACCAGCGGCATGGCAAACAGCAGCGTCAGCCCGGCCTTGTCGCGCCTCAGCAGTAACCATTCCTTTCGTATCGTTGCAATGAGCCTTAACATGCTATTTATTTAATCCCTTACCGCGTGGCCGGTATAGTGAAGGAATACATCTTCGAGGTTGCTGCAATCCGCCAGGCCGCTGATCAGTCCGGCAGGACTGCCCTGCACTACCAGCCGGCCTTCGTCCATAATGGCCACGTCTTCACAGATCTGCTGCGCTTCTTCCAGCAGGTGCGAGGTATACAGCACGCTGTTGCCCCTGGCGTTGTAATCGCGCAGGAACTGCAATATCATGCTGCGGCTCTGCACGTCCACGCCCGCTGTGGGCTCATCCAGCACCAGCAGCTTCGGTTCGTGCAGGATGGCGGCAATGATATTGGTCCGCCTTTTCATGCCGCCTGAAAATTTGCCTACTTCTTTATCAGCGGCCTTTTCGAGCCCGAAAGCTTCCAGGTGTGCCATCACTTTATCTTTGAGCGCTTTGCCCCTGAAGCCGTACAGGTTGCCGAAATACACGAGGTTCTCCATAGCCGTGAGCTGCGGGAACAAGGCGATCTGCTGCGGCACAATCCCTACCACCCGTTTGATCTCCTCGCGCCGCCCCGCTTCCTGCGGCAGGCCGAATATCTGCACCTTGCCGGCATCGGCTTTCACCAGTCCGCAAAGTATGGAAATGGTCGTGGTTTTGCCCGCGCCGTTCGGCCCCAGCAAGCCCGCGATCTTTCCTTCCGGGAATGAGAACGACAATCCCTGCAGGCTGGGCGTAAGCGCGCCTGCGTAGGTTTTGTGCAGATCATTCACGGCAATGCTGTTCATATCCCTGCGCTAGATTTTTACGTTGGATAAACGGCGGAACACTTTTTCTTCTGCATCGGCAATGTGCAGCAACATGTTGCCGAGGTCCGCGTAAGAGGTATTGTCTGCGGCCCTTGCCTTGCATACCCTGCCGGCGGAAAACGCGAAGTTGCGCCAGAGGTCGCCCACGGCGGTAAGCTCTTTGCCGATGGCTTTCAGCTCTTCATTTTTCAACAACGCGCCTGCTTCCTGTAAAAAAGCGGCGTACATAAAGCGGAAGCCCGCCCCGCCTGTGCCGATCTCTTCCTGCATGCGGATGATATTGCCCAGGTAAAGCCCCGCCCTGCGGTCGCCCACTTTGGCCGGGTAATCTTTCACTCTTTTGGCGAGGAAGCGGATGCCTTTCACGCCGAACATGGGCAGGGGAATTTTCAACATATAATAACAGGCCTGTTTGATGCCTGCTTTGATCGGTTCACGGAAATCTACCTGCTGAGGCACGCTCACGGGGTAATACATTTTCCCTTTGGGTTCGGGGAAACCTTTGGCGAAGCGCGCCTGCACAAGGTTTTCGTGGTCGATGGTGGTCACGGTGTCCATGATAGGATCGCTCACGAGGTAATCACCGTTCTCTTTGCCGTACACCACGAGGTTGTGCGCATTGAAGTGAAAACGGTACGACGCGGGAAAATATGGCAGGTAGTACACACTGCTCTGCATGCCCACGGGAATACCTTTGGCGATCACTTCATCCAGCGCCTGCATGGCTTTGTCAGGACTGCCGAACTTATGTGATTCCATCTTCACGCCCAGGCGCTTGCACACGCGGGAGAAGATGGCGCCGGGCCATATGCGGTAAGTGGTTCCGGGTACGCCGTTCACTTTCACGAAAGGCAGGTGGCCGAAAAATATGCCCGCGCCTATACCGAAAGCCATCGGCTCGCTGATCTGCAAACCGTAGTGGCGGAACATGTTGGAAATAACGCCGCTTTCGCAGTGGGCGGTTTGTGTGTGACTGAATTGTGTCATTGTTATTATTTATTGGGGCCGCTGAAATGGCAGCAATTCTCCCTTCCGCAGCGTTTCAGCCGGTATCCCGAAGATGCCCGCGTAACGCGCTATCATACCGGCGCTGAGTTTTTTGAACACGCCGGGCTTCATATGTCTTTTTACCTGCCAGCCGAATTTGCCGGCCTTGCTGGCCAGCAGCGGAAGGTCCAGCAGGGTCCTTTCCATATAGTATGCAATGGGGCTGGCTTCGCCTGATTCAACCCTGGCGCGGGTTTCAGCCACTCTTTTTTCCACTTCTTCCCAGGCCTGGTCCAGCGCCACGTTCTCCGGTTCCCAGCCTACGCTGGAAGCGGTCGTATAGTCGCCGGCGTTATCCACTGCATAGAACAACTGTTTGAATGTACCGTGGTGCAGGTTGTCTCCATCCTGCGGAACTTCATCTTTTTTCATGTTTTGCAGTTTTGGAAGGGAACGGGTTCCCTATTATTGAAATGCAGCAGGAACCGGCATTTAACGGCCTCTGCTGCATGGAAATAATGTGTATGTGGCAGGTGTTTACACCACCGTGATATGCGCGTAAGCGTAGGTAAACCTTGCGCTTTCGGGCACCATCATCACGATCGTGTCCCCTTTCTTCAGGAGGCCCTGGTTCAGCAGCTCTTCCAGCATAAAGTAAGGGGAAGCGGTGCCAACGTTGCCCACGCGGGTGAGGTTGGTGAACCATTTCTCCTGGGGTATGTGCACGCCCAGCCTTGCGATCTCCTCGTCTATCCTGAAACGGAAATACTCGGAAGAAAGGTGCGGCAGGAAGTAGGTGATCTTATCGATGTCGATATTGTATTTATCCACCATGTCTTTCCACATCTGCGCACCGGAAGGCACGATGTTCTTGCCCAGCAGGCGGGTATCCTGCTTGAAGGAGAACACGCTGTTGGCGCCCCATTCGTCGGGCGTCATGTCTGTCCAGCCTTTGGTGGTGCCGTCTGCATTTTTTACGGCGCCTGCGTACATGCAGGTTTCCAGGTTATTGGCGTAGGAAGCGATCTCTACCCAATCCACACGCAGGCTGAGGCCGGTCTCGTTCGGTTTGTCTTCGAACAAAGCGGCGCTGGCGCCGTCAGACAGCATCCAGCGGAGGAAATCCTTTTCGAATGCGATGATGGGATTTTCCGCGAGTGATTTCAGGTTTTCGGTTTCGGGCTCGAACTTGCGGGAGAGCATCCACGCGGAGAACTTTTCCGAACCGGTGCTTACCGCGTTGCGGGTATTGCCGCATTTCACGGACATATAAGCATATTTGAATGCCTGCATACCTGCCGCGCAGGCTCCTGTGGCAGCGATCAGCTCCACGGGCTGGCACTTCAGGATGCCGTGCACCATGGCGGCATGGTTGGGCAATAACTGGTCAGGGGAAGTAGTGCCGCAGGCGAGCAGCTCCATGCGGCTGATGGGGAATTGGTCGTCGAACAGGCTCTCAACGGCTACGGCCGTCATTTCAGCATTGGTATGGGTGGATTTTCCTTCTTTATCCAGTGCGTAGTAACGGGTCTTGATCTTATTGTTACCCAGGATCATCGTTCTGGCCCTGGATGGCTTACCGTCCACCATTCCGAGGATGCTTTCCATTTCATCATTCCCCACCGGCTCATTCGGCAAAAACTTGGAGAGCCTCGTAATATATACTTCTTTCATTAGTCAGTTATAGTTTATCCTTTATTGGGTTTGAAGCAATACTGTTAGTCGTTTGTCAAAAATTTCAAAATGGCCGTAAATATAGAATTTTGCATGGATAATCAAATAAGACAGGCTTGCTGGTAGCAGTAAAATAACGTGCTGTCAACATTCATTCCCGTAACAAATCTACGCAGAATCAGGCTCATCCTTCACGGAGTTGTATTCCTTTATAATAGGCAACGTCCCTGTTCAGCTTTTTCCGGCCCAGCAGCAGCTTCAGCCATGAGGCCACGAGGGTGAAAGGCGAGAGCACCGGTATGGCCAGCAAAAGGATCATACGGTACATGCTCACACGGCCCTGGCGGACGCTTTCACCGGGGCCGCCCTTTTCGCTGATATAGTTGGCCCAGAAGCGGAACGGCTTTACGCCGCGCATTTCCAGTACGATCAGCCCCGGGTTTATTTCAACGCTGCTCAGCCCGAGTAATTGTGTATGGAGGCTGTCATATTCCTTCTTCTCCGCGGCCTGCAGTATCGGCTCCCCGAACCTCACAGACTCCGTGATCTCTTTTTCCTGCACACCTGCCGGCGGGAAGATGAAAAATGCGTCTTTTTTTCCTTTGGTGGCCCAGCGCAGGATAGTGATGAGCGACACGAGGTTGGGGTGTTTGTCTGCCAACGCAATATGCCCTACCAGCCTGGCTTCCGCCTGTTTAAGATAACGTTTTACTTTTTCCTGGGCATTGATCCACATGTTGCGGCAGCCCAGCAGGGTCACCACCGGCTTGCCTTTCAGCAGGCGCTTGCCTTCTTCGCTTTGCAGGAAGGCCGCAATTGGCTGTGAAGGGCTCAGGAACCAGGGCTGATAAGCCAGCAGCACCAGGTCGAACTCCGCGGAAGGGTCCACCTTCAGCGGCATGATGTGACGAGGCCGTGCCAGCACGGTTTCAGGCATGGCGTCAAAAAATTCCTGTTTGGACCAGGGGAATGGAAACGGCTGAACCGGTACCAGCTCCTCGAACGTAATCTCTGCCTTGCCTTTCCACGGCGCCGTCACATGATCGATAATCCTCCTCAGCTGGCCCGTCTGCGTGTAATACACTACTAATATCTTCGGTAGTTGACTCATAAACAGGTATCGGATACTCCAATAAAAACTGTAAACATACAAAAGATTTGGAATTTGTTAGTCCTTCTTCTTGACCGTACCGGAGCCTATCTTGCTGCTGGAGACGGAAGGCTCTCCTTTATAATATACATTGCCGCTGCCGAGGATATTGGTTTTCAGTTCGCGGCTGGCGTGCAGGTCAACGTTGCCGCTGCCGGCGATGTTCACGTCCGCTGTTTCGGCCAGCAGGGATCCCGCGTCGCAATTGCCGCTGCCTGCCAGGCTGATGCGCACGTCCCGGGTTTCGCCTTTCAGCTCAATATCGCCGGAACCGGCCAGGTCCATGGAAATTTCAGGCGCGTTGAATACGCCTTTGATGTCGCCGCTGCCTGCAAGGCTGATGTGCACGGGGGCGGGAGAATTGAATATACCGCTCAGCTCGACGTCGCCGGAGCCGGAAAGCTCCACGCCCTCCAGGGTTTTGGCAGACAGGAACACCTTTACATCGCGGTGCGTGCGGATGTTCATATTTCTTTTGAAACGGATCTCCAGCTTGTCGCCTTCGGTAACCAGCTCGATTTCCGGCAATATGTTGTCTTCCCCCTCAAGGGTAACGGTGGTGCTGTTGCCCTGTGAAACGTATACATCCATGGAGCCGGACACTTCCAGCGCCCGGAAAGGGCCTACTTCGCGGGTTTCTTTGATAACGTTGCCGCTTCCGCTCACACCTTCGCAGGCAGACAGGAATGGAATAAACAGTAACAGGGGTAAGAGGTATTTCAATTGCGTTTTCATAATTAGGTCAATTTGGGTACGATTCGGGGCGGAAAATACAAAGAATTCTGCAAACCTCCCGCCGCCGCTAATTTGCGCGATATCTGCCGAAAGCAAAAACCAAAGTCCGAAATTCCTTTATCTTTGCACCACCATGACAGAAAAGATATTGATCCTCGATTTCGGGTCCCAGTACACCCAGCTGATCGCACGCTGCATAAGGGAACTGAACGTTTATTGTGAAATACAGCCATGTACCAAACCCATCCAGTGGGAAGACAGTATTAAAGGTATCATCCTCTCCGGTTCTCCTTTTTCCGTGAACGATCCCCAGGCTCCCGTGGTAGACATCAAGGCCATGGCAGACAGGGTGCCCGTTCTTGGCGTATGCTACGGCGCGCAGCTGATGGCCAAAGTGTTCGGCGGCGAAGTGGCCAAAAGCGCCCACCGCGAATATGGCCGTGCTTTTATGGAGCACAGCGATAAGGAAGAACCCCTCTTCTACGACATTTCCCTCAAGAGCCAGGTGTGGATGAGCCATGCGGACACCATCACCCGCCTCCCCGAGTCTTTCATACCCATCGCGCATACGGAAAACATCCCGGTAGCGGCCTTCAAAAGCCATACCCTCGCTAAAAACCCGCTCCTTGCCATCCAGTTCCACGCGGAAGTAACGCATTCCCTGGAAGGCAAGCAGATCCTCCGCAACTTCCTTGTTCATATCTGCGGCATCCACCAGGAATGGACCCCCGCGGCATTCGTACAGGAAACCGTAGCCCGTATCAAAGAGCAGGTGGGCGGCAAAAAGGTCGTAATGGCCCTCAGCGGCGGCGTGGATTCCACCGTGGCGGCAGAACTGATCCACAAAGCCATCGGCAGCAATCTTTATTGCGTGTTCGTGGATAATGGCCTGTTACGCAAAGACGAGTTCGAAACCGTGCTCGATTCCTACAAACATATGGGTCTCAACGTAAAAGGCGTAAATGCCAAAGACCTCTTCTACGGCCAGCTCAATGGCGTGAAGGACCCCGAAGAAAAACGCAAGATCATCGGCCGCCTCTTTATCGAGGTGTTCCAGCAGGAATCAGCCGAACTGAAAGATATCGCCTTCCTCGGCCAGGGCACCATTTACCCCGACGTGATCGAGTCCGTGTCCGTAAACGGCCCCTCCGCCACCATCAAAAGCCACCACAACGTGGGCGGCCTGCCTGAAAAGATGAAGATGGGGCTGGTGGAGCCGCTCCGCTTCCTGTTCAAGGACGAAGTGCGCCGCGTGGGCAAAGAGATCGGCATCAGCGACATTTTCCTGGCCCGCCACCCCTTCCCCGGCCCGGGCCTGGCCATCCGCGTGCTTGGCGAGATCACCCCTGAAAAAGTGGCCATGCTCCAGGAAGCAGACGCCATTTATATAGATAACCTGAAAGAATCAGGCCTCTACAACCAGGTTTGGCAGGCCGGCACCATCCTGCTGCCCGTGCAGAGCGTAGGCGTAATGGGCGATGAACGGACCTACGAGTTCACCGTTGCCCTCCGCGCGGTAACTTCCACAGACGGGATGACGGCAGACTGGGCCCACCTCCCCTATGAGTTCCTTGCTAAAGTTTCGAACGACATCATCAATAAAGTAAAGGGTATCAACCGCGTGGTGTACGACATCAGCTCCAAACCGCCGGCTACCATTGAATGGGAATAATTTAACACCCGCATAAAACAGTGATTACGAACTATGGATGAGTTATATTTTTCATTCGTAGTTCGTAATTTCTTTTTCCTGTGGAATGATTTTTGCAATTTTGGCACCATATGAACCCATCGAGAACATTTAGCAGTCTTGCGCTGATCATATCCGTTATGCTGATGATGCAAGCCTGTAGCATTTTCCGGCCCGCAGCCACGAAAACGGACGGTCCACCCCCTGAGCTGAGCAAGCCAAAACCAGTTGAAAAACAACCGGAAACAAAGCAACCGGAAACAAAGGCCGCCCCCTTCAACGTGCCGGCCTTCGCGAAGGAAGTGAAGCGCGACAATTACCGCATAGCCGTTTTCGCCCCGCTGTACCTGGATTCTGTTTTTGCCACCTCGCTCGAAATTCCCGGGAGAACCATGCCCCGCTACGTAATGGCCGGTCTTGAGTTTTACGAAGGCGTACAGCTGGCGCTGGATTCACTCCAGAGCCGCGGCATGCAGCTCACCGTGCAGGTGTTCGACAACAAAGGCCGTACAAACGATGTAGCCACCGTGCTGCGCACCCGCCAGCTCGATAATACAGACCTGATCATCGGCGCCGTGGGCGCTCCTGAATTCAGGCTCCTCAGCGATTTCGCCAAACAAAAAGAGATCAACTTCGTATCCGCCACCTATCCCAGCGATGGCGGCGTTACCGAAAATCCTTTCCTGCTCATTGCCAACAGCACCCTCCGCGCCCACCTGGAAGCCATGCACGACTATGCGCAGAGAGGCTTCGCCAACAAGAATATCATCATTCTCCGCAGGAACACCAGTTTTGAAGCAGGCATGGCCGGCAACATCAAAGCGGCGTACGAGAAAATGACCTACGATAAAAAAGCCCGCGTGCGCGAGCTGGTGTGGAGTGATGCTACAACCGAAGGTGAGCTGAGCCAGGTGCTGCTTACAGACCGGCCCAACCTCATCATCATCACCGCGCTGGATGAAGTGGGCGCCAAAAGCATTCTCCGGAAGCTGGCCCCGCAAAAAGGCACTTACCCCATGCAGGTATTCGGCATGCCCACCTGGGACGGGATGAAGTTCAAAGAGCCGGAGTTCAGCGGTATTACCATGTATTATTCTTCGCCTTACTACAACGACAAAACGGACATTTACAGCAAATATGTGAACGACCAGTTCAGGAAAATTTACAAAGCCCGCCCGTCCGATATGGCGTTCAAAGGATTTGAGCTTACCTGGTACTTCGTGAACCTGCTCCACCAGGATGGCATATATTTCAATAAAGACGTGAACAAGCCCGCTAACCGCGCGTTCACTACTTTCAATTTCCAGCCGGTGTACCTCAAAGATGGCGAAGCGGTGCCCGATTATTTCGAGAACAAAAACATTTACATCATCCAGAAGGGCGACAGCGCCGACTTCAGGATGAATACAGCATTATAGGCTGCACATGCAGTTGAAACGAAAGGGGATTGCCGGCAACGGTCATCCCCTTTTTGTCTTAAATTCGGTGACACATGCAACCCGTACTCACTTTTACAGACAGCGGCATTTATTGCCCTTCCGGGGATTTTTACATAGATCCCTGGAAGCCCGTGCCCCGTGCGGTGATCACCCATGCGCACGCGGACCATGCGAGGCCGGGCAACCAGAAATATCTCTGCGCGAAAGATTCCGTCTCCCTGCTGCAATTGCGTTTGGGGCAGGATATAGCCGTGCAGGGGCTGGGCTGGAACGAGACCCTGCAGATGAACGGGGCAACCGTATCCTTCCATCCGGCGGGGCACATGATCGGCTCCGCGCAGGTGAAAGTGACCGTGGGCGGGCAAACCTGGGTGGCCAGCGGCGATTACAAGACCGAGAACGATGGTATCTCCGGCCAGTTTGAGCCCCTGCGCTGCCATGTTTTTATCACCGAAAGCACTTTCGGTTTACCCATCTATCACTGGCGGCCACAGCAGGCCCTGTTTAGCGAGATGGAAAACTGGGTGAAAGAAAATGAGCAGGCGGGAAAGAACAGCATCCTGCTGGGATACAGCCTGGGCAAGGCGCAGCGGCTGCTGTATAACCTGCAGCATACCGGCAGGCACTTCCTGGTGCACGGCGCCATATACAACGCGCATGAAGTATTGCGGAATGCGGGCTGGAACCTGGCGCCGGTGGAGCTGATCACGCAGGAAACGCCCAAAGAACGTTTTAAGAACAGCATCATCATAGCGCCGCCCTCCACCGCAGACAGTACCTGGATGCGGCGTTTCGCGCCGTATTCCCTTGGCGTATGCAGCGGCTGGATGCAGGTGCGCGGCAATGCCCGGAGAATGAATGCCGATGCGGGGTTCGCGATATCAGACCACGCGGACTGGCAGGGCCTGCTGGGCAGCATCCGGCAAACGGGCGCCGAAAAAGTATTCGTGACGCATGGGTTCAGCAGCGTGCTGGCACGTTACCTGCAGGAAAACGGCATACAGGCCGAGGAAGTGAAAACCGCTTTCGGCACGGAAGAAGAAACGGCCGTATAAAAAGAACAGCATGCACCACTTCTCGCAACTCATATCCACATTGGCCGGCAGCACCAAAACCAACGAAAAGCTGGAAGCGCTGAGCAGTTATTTCGCCACGGCAGACGAGCGGGATAAGCCCTGGGTGCTGGCCCTCTTTTCCGGCCGCAGGCCCAAGCGGGTCGTGAATTCCACGCAGCTGCGCCAATGGTGCATGGAAGCCGCCGCATTGCCCGAATGGCTCTTTTCAGAATGTTATCATACCGTGGGCGACCTCGCGGAAACCATCGCGCTGCTGCTGCCGCCGCCGGAAATAAAAGCCGCCCCGCAACCATTGCATTATTGGCTGGATGCGCTGCTCCAGCTCGAAAAAGCGCCCGAAACAGAAAAGGCCGCATTCATCCGCAACGCATGGAACCAGATGCAGCCCAATGAACGTTTCGTATTCAACAAACTCATTACCGGCGGCTTCCGCATCGGCGTATCGCAAAGCATGATCGTGAACGCGCTCTCGCGCACCTATAAGCTGGAAGCAGCCGTGGTATCGCATATGATCAGCGGCAACTGGGACCCGCAGCAGATCACCCTGCCACAGCTGCTCAGCGATGCGGCCAATAACCCTGACGATTCCAAACCTTACCCATTTTTCCTCGCTTATGCACTCGAAAATAAACCCGAAGAACTGGGCGAACCGCAGGACTGGCAGGCGGAATGGAAGTGGGACGGCATCCGCGGGCAGGTGATCCGCCGCAACGGGCAATTGTTTATCTGGTCGCGGGGCGAAGAACTGATCACGGAGAAGTTCCCGGAGCTCACGGCCCTGCTGCCTTTTTTGCCTGACGGTGTCGCGCTGGACGGGGAAATACTTGCCTATGACCAGCAACAGCAGCGGCCTTTGCCGTTCCAATCCCTGCAAACACGCATCGGGAGGAAGAACCTTACTAAAAAACAATTGCAGGAAGCGCCGGTGGCTTTTCTCAGCTACGACCTGCTGGAGTGGAACGGGGAAGACATCCGCCTGCTACCCCTGCAGGACCGGCGCCGGCAGTTGGAAGAGCTGGTTGCAAAAGTAAACCAGCCTTCCCTTCGCATTTCACCGCCTGTCGCGTACAGTACCTGGAGCGAGCTGGCCGCCATCCGCGAGCGTTCCCGCGACAATGGCAGCGAGGGCATCATGCTGAAAAAAACAACATCCACCTACCAGGTAGGCCGCCGCCGCGGCGATTGGTGGAAATGGAAAATAGATCCTTTCACGGTAGACGCTGTGATGGTATACGCGCAAAAAGGCCATGGCCGCCGCTCCAACCTGTATACCGATTACACCTTCGCCGTGCGCAACGGCGACCAGCTGGTGCCTTTTGCCAAAGCCTATTCTGGGCTTACAGACAAGGAGATCGCGGAAGTGGACAATTGGGTGAAACGCAATGCCGTGGAGAAATTCGGGCCGGTGCGGACCGTCAGGCCCGAGCTCGTTTTCGAGATCGCGTTCGAAGGCATCGCCGCTTCCAACCGTCACAAATCAGGCATTGCATTGCGTTTTCCGCGTATTCACCGCTGGCGGCAGGATAAACCCGTGTCCGAGATCAATACGCTCGACGACCTGAAAGAGCTGCTGCGGTCGCAGGGTGGCGCCTGATATTCTCCTATTTCATCCGCCCTTTCAAAAACCAGCCAAGACTGCTCCCACAGCAGGGAAGAACCACATCACCTATTACCCCTTTAGTCTACAGAATTAGTGTCGGGAAACTCCCCTACCTTTACTTACGCCGGATACGCAACCGGCCACCAAAACATCCTTTGTGCAAAAGAAAAACACAAGAGGAAGGAACCAATCATACGCAAACCAACATTAAAAAAACGCAATTGTACCAGCCATTGCTATGATCGGGCTTTCCGATGTGCCGCATACCGGATGCATCCTATTACACGTGAAAATTGTTGCAAGGAAAAATGGAACTACACGCCTTATTGTTGCTAGTCGGACTGGGATTTTTGATTGGTACCTTCGGTACGCTGATCGGCGCGGGCGGGGGATTTATCCTTATGCCGCTGCTGCTGCTGATCTACCCGGATATGCCGCCGGATGTGCTCACCAGCATATCGCTGGCCGTGGTGTGCCTGAACGCCACTTCCGGTTCCATCGCCTATGCCCGCAAGAAACGCATCGATTATAAATCAGCCTGGGTATTTGCCCTTGCCACTTTGCCCGGGGCGGTTTTCGGCGCATTGGCCACTTCCTGGATCTCCCGCCATACCTTCAATATCATTTTAGGCGTGCTGCTGATCGTGATCGCCATATTCCTGATCCTGAAACCCCAGCAGGGCGGTTATGCCGGCCGGAACAACAAGGGCAAATGTGTAGAGCGCGACCTCACGGAGAGAAGCGGGGAAGAGCACCATTATAAATTCAATATCTGGTACGGCATTGGCATCAGTTTCCTCGTGGGCTTCATCAGCAGCCTGCTGGGCATTGGCGGCGGCATCATTCACGTGCCCGCGCTGATCAGCCTCCTCAATTTCCCGATCCACATCGCAACAGCCACTTCGCATTTCATACTCGCCATCATGTCGCTCGCCGGCACCATCGTGCATATGATACAAGGCAGCTTCTGGGAAGGCTGGCAAACAGCGCTGGCCATCGGTACCGGCGTGATACTGGGCGCACAGCTCGGCGCAGGGCTTTCCAGCAGGGTGAAACCGAAAGGGATCATCCTCGCGTTGGCAGGAGCACTGCTGCTGGTGGGCGTCAGGCTGCTGTTTACCTAATAATACTGCCATCATCTACATTCCCGGGTTAATCTCTTTGCAGCACCCGGTGAACACATTCAGCAATACAGCTAACGACGATAAGCCCGCCGGCAGTTCCTTCCCGGCGGCCGCACCATGCCAATGCAATGAAAAATATCGCGCATGCGGCATAGGTAGTCCTTGCCCGAATTTTTCCTAATTTCATGCAAAATGAAACAGACACCCGGCTGGCAAGCGATAGAACAGTGGCTGGCGGCGAAAGAACTCAAGCCGTTTGCATTCCAGGAAGAAGCATGGGAACACTACCTCCATGGCCGCTCAGGCCTTGTGAATGCCCCTACGGGCTTCGGCAAAACATTTTCCTTATTCCTCGGCACGGTCATCCGCTGGATCAACGAAAATCCTGGTTACCGCACCAAAACAACCAACGGCTTACAGCTGTTGTGGGTCACCCCGCTGCGCGCACTCGCCAAAGACATCGGCCGCGCCATGGAAGAGGCCCTGCACGAATTAAAAGTGCCGTGGAAAGTGGGCATCCGCAGCGGCGACACTGCCACCAGCGTACGCGAGCAGCAGAAAAAACAAATGCCCGAAGTACTCATCATCACCCCCGAATCCATCCACATCCTGATGGCCCAGAAAGAATATCCCAAACGTTTTGCCACGCTGCACACCGTGGTGGTAGACGAGTGGCACGAACTGCTGGGCAGCAAACGCGGCGTGATGGTAGAGCTGGCGCTCAGCCGCCTGCGCGGGCTCAGGCCGGGCCTGCAGGTATGGGGCATTTCCGCCACCATCGGCAACCTGGACGAAGCCCTGGAAGTGCTCATGGGCAAGCCTTCCCCGGGGCATGTGATCGTAAAAGCGGAAGTCAGGAAACAGATCGAGGTGCATTGCATTTTGCCCGACGAGATCGAAAAATATCCATGGGCCGGGCATATGGGGCTGAAGCTCCTGCACAAAGTGTTGCCCGTGATCATGGAAAGCAATACCACGCTACTGTTCACCAACACCCGCGGGCAATCCGAGATCTGGTACCACCAGATACTGAAGGAATGCCCCGAGCTGGCCGGCGCCATGGCCCTCCATCACGGCTCCATCGATGCGGAGCTGCGCATCTGGGTGGAAGAAGCATTGCATACCGGCACATTAAAGCTGGTGGTCTGCACGTCCAGCCTGGACCTGGGCGTGGATTTCAGGCCGGTAGACACGGTGATACAGGTGGGCAGCCCCAAAGGCGTGGCGCGCTTCCTGCAACGCGCGGGCCGCAGCGGCCACCGGCCGGATGCCGTGAGCAATATCTGGTTCCTGCCTACACATTCGCTGGAACTGGTGGAAGCAGCCGCGCTGAAAGACGCGATGAAAGAAAACCTCATCGAAAGCCGCATGCCCGTAGTGCTCGCGTACGATGTGCTGCTGCAATACCTGATGACGCTCGGCGTGTCTGACGGGTTCAACGCCGATGAAATATGGGCTGAGGTATCCGGTACTTTCTGCTACAAAGACATGACCACCGAAGAATGGCAATGGGTGCTGGCCTTTCTTACCACCGGCGGCGACGCCCTCCAGAGCTACGACGAATTCCACAAGCTTCACCGCGTGGGCGACATGTATCACTGCGTAAGCCGCCAGCAGGCCATGCGCCACCGGCTGCACATCGGCACCATTGTAAGCGACGCCATGCTGAAAGTGCGGTTCATGACCGGCGGGTTTATCGGGCTGATAGAAGAATATTTCATTTCACGCCTTTCGCCGGGAGACAGCTTCCGCCTCAGCGGCCAGAACCTGGAATACGTAATGATCAAAGACATGACGGTGCTGGTGCGGAAAAGCAAATCCAAAAAAAGTATCGTACCCAGCTGGAACGGGGGCAGGATGCCGCTTTCTGCGAACCTCGGCATGATGCTCCGGCGCAAGTTCCATGAAGCCATGGCCGGCACGGCGCGGGAAGAAGAGATCACCATCCTCCAGCCACTGTTCGACCTGCAGCAGATGTTGTCGCACATCCCGCGGGAAAACGAATTGCTGATGGAGCAGATCGAAACGAAAGACGGCTACCATCTTTTTGTATACCCGTTCGAAGGCCGGCTTGTGCACGAAGTAATGGCCATGCTGCTTGCCTGGCGCATCAGCCAGCAGCACCCGATCACATTTTCCATCGCGATGAACGATTATGGTTTCGAGCTCCTATCAGACCAGCCGATACCGGTAGACGATACCAATGCACAAGAATTATTTTCGCTGGACAACCTCAACATCGACTTGCAAAGCAGCGTGAACGCCACTGAAATGGCCCGCCGCAAATTCAGGGACATTGCCGTGATTGCAGGGCTCGTGTTCCAGGGCTTCCCCGGGCAGCACAAGGCCAACCGCCACCTGCAATCTTCCGCCAGCCTGCTGTTCAAAGTGTTTGAAGATTACGATGCGCAAAATATATTGGTGCGGCAGTCGTTTAATGAAGCATTCTTTTACCAGATGGAAGAAGCCCGCCTGCGCGAAACACTGGCGCGCATCAGTAACGACAGGATCGTGATCACTTTCCCGCAGCGGCTTACGCCGTTCTGTTTCCCCATCAAGGTAGACAGTTTGCGGGAGGAGCTCACCAGCGAAAAGCTGGAGGACAGGATCAAGAAGATGATCCTCTGGCAGTAACTTTTAATTTTTAATGGCATAACATACTTGGAAGACGTTTTACATCCGTTGAGGGGCCAGCACTGGCGGTTATCTGCCGGCAGGGCGGCATATTGGGAAGAGCAGCGGGCGCTGGTGATAGCAGACCTGCATGTGGGCAAGAGCGCGCATTTCCGCAAAGCGGGCATTGCCGTGCCGGCGAATATTGTGCAGGACGACCTGTACCGTTTGCAGCAACTGATCACGAAATACGACCCTGTGCGGGTGATCGTGGTGGGCGATATGTTTCACAGCGAGGCCAACAACGAAGTACAATATTTCCGGATCTGGCGGAACCAGTTCCCGCATATCCGCTTTGAGCTCATCACTGGCAACCACGACATCATGCCGGCGGCTGTTTACGAGCAACTGGAGATCATTGTACAACCTTTCCTGCAACTTGGCGACATTTACTTCGTTCACGATCTGAAAGACCAGCCTGCACCTTTAAACGGACGCTACGTGCTTTCCGGGCATATTCACCCGGGAGTGTGGATGGTGGGATACGGCCGCCAGAAACTGCGCCTGCCTTGTTTTTATTTTGGCGGCCAGGGAGCGGTTTTGCCGGCATTCAGTGCATTCACGGGCATGTATTCCGTAGAGCCGGAGGAATCTTCCGCGGTGTTTGTGATCGCCGAGAAGAAGATATTCAGGGTTTAAAAAAGAAACCGCCTCAACACTGAATTGAGACGGCTTCTAATGGTCAACATGGGGCACTAACAAGGATGAAGTTCCCTTGCATATGACATGAGATGCATTCTTCCATGTCAAAATCTTTATGAATTACCAGGCCGCCTTGTGGCCAGCCTGTGCTATTTTAAAACTTCGTGCCTTTCAATTGATCCATTGACGAAAGATCAATTCCTCAATGGCATGCAGGCCGGGCACATCAGTTCTTCATCTGCTTTTTCAGCATGCTCACCTGTTCCTGCAGCTGGTTTACCATGCCGGCAAGGTGATTTACACTCATGCGGTGCTGCTGGCCCATTTTCTGGATCACGGCATCAGCCTGCCAGATCTCCAGCACTTCGTCCATATTCACGGCGTACGGGTCGTACTGCGGGTTGTCGGACACCAGCGTTACCTTGTTCTTGGCCCGGTTGCTTTTCACCACACGCTTGTATACGATGCCTTCGCGGTTGGTCACCACAATATAGGCCTCGTTGTTACGGATGTCCTCCCAGCCGTCCACCTTATGGCAAACCACTACGGAACCCGAAGGAGTGGGCAACATGGAATCCCCCGCTATTTCAAAAGCGCGGTAGCTGCCGGCGCCCAGCATGGGAAGGGTAAAGGTGTTCAGCTCCTCGATGAATTCATCGTCATTAAAACCGGCAAGATAACCTGCGGCGGCTTTCACCGGAACAAAGACCACGTTCTGGCGGGCATTGCTGCCCAGTTTCTGCTGGCGGCGGCGCTCCAGGAAACTTTCTTTCTGTGAGCTGAGATCACGGCGGAGAAGATCATCTATAGAAACCCGGAACATGTCGCTGACCTGCTCCAGTACTTCTGTGCGCGGCTCCGCGCGCTCTTCTTCATATGCGCCCAGCAAGGACCGCTTAATGTTAAGACGGTCGGCAAATTCCTGCTGCGTCCAGCCCTTTTGCTTGCGCAGATATTTCAGGTTACGGCAAACAGTAGACATCCCTAAATTATTTAGTACAACAATGCTAACAAAATTAGCAATTATTTTTTGTATTTACCAAATTATTCTTCGCTTATCCGCTTATTTTTGTGCGGACAAACTCAATTAACTATGCATGAAACTTTGTTAGGTATCCATTCCATCGTAAGGTGGCTGATACTCCTGTTCGGGATATGGGCTGTTATTCGTGCCCTCATGGGCGTTAGCGGCAAAAAACCTTATACTTCCGCCGATACCAAAGCCGGCCTGTTCTTTATGATCTTCCTGGATATCCAGTTCCTGCTGGGACTTATCCTCTTCTTCGTCAGCCCGCTGATCAAAGCTGCCACCTCAGACATGGGAGCCGCCATGAAAAACGCAGGCCTCCGCTTCTTTACGGTAGAACACACGCTCATGGCCCTCGTAGCCATCGCGCTCGTGCATATCGGCCGCTCTAAGATCAAAAAGCTGACTGACGACGGCAAAAAACACAGGACCGCGCTGATCTTTTTCCTGCTGGCCCTCGTGCTCCTTCTCGCAGCGATTCCCTGGCCGGGCCGCGAAGCCATCGGCAGGGCTTATTTCCCTTCTTTCTGACCTGGTCTCATCCCGATAAACAATCAGAGGATAACGGCATCACCTGCTGTTATCCTCTTTTATTATCCGCCCGGCCAATTCAACGGCAGGCCCGAATGCCGGCACTACATACCGCTTCCCGATGCGGAACAACAGCCGCTTGGCGCGAAGCACCTCATACACGCCGGGTTGCAGCCCGCAAACGATCAGCCTTACATGATGGCGGCTGCAGTCGCGCAGCAGGTCGCCGATCACCTGCACGCCCGTTGCATCTATCACAGGCACATTCCCCATCTTGACGATCAGCACGGAAGGCTTTCGTCCCGTCCATTTGATGGCATCCCGGAATTTATAAGCGGCCCCGAAAAACAATGGCCCGTTGAGCTCAAATACTTCAACACTTGCAGGCAACGGCAGTTCTCCCGCCAAAGGCAGCCCCGGCGCGTTCCCATTCTCATTCCCCAGCGCATTCACATTGCTGGCCTTTGCCATGCGGCGCACGAAAAGAAAGGCGGCCAGCACCATCCCCGCTTCTATCGCCACGGTGATATCGAAAATTACGGTAAGGAAAAATGTAACCAGCAGCACAGCCGCATCGCTGCCCGCACCCCGCGCAATATCCCGGAAAGTTTCTGTTTCCGCCATATTGTAGGCCACTACCACCAAAATGCCGGCCAGGCAACTCATCGGGATCAACGTGGCCCATTTGCCTATCGCCAGCAGCACGGCCAATAACGTCAACGCATGTATCATTCCCGCAACCGGCGTGCGGCCGCCGCTCTTCACATTCACCGCGGTGCGGGCAATGGCTCCCGTGGCGGGAATGCCGCCCATAAAAGCCGAGGCAATATTAGCCCCGCCCTGCGCAACCAGCTCCATATTACTGTTATGTTTCCCGCCCGTCATCCCATCCGCCACTACCGCGGAAAGCAAAGATTCAATACCTCCCAGCAAAGCAATGGCAATGGCAGGCTGGATCGCATTTTTTATAGTACTCCAATCCAGCGCAGGCCAGGAAGGCGCAGGCAGCGAAGAAGGAATGCTCCCATACCTGCTGCCGATGGTCTCCACGGGCAAATGAAAATATTGCACAGCCAGGGTGCTGAGCAATATCGCCACCAGTGGCCCCGGAATACGCCGTGTCAGACGCGGAAAGAAGATGACCACCAGCACGGTAAAGACAGAAACAGCCAGCGCATACCCATTCACACTTCGTATATGCGTGATATATACGATCCATTTCTCGACAAAATCCACCGGCACCTGCCCCATTTGCAAACCCAGGAAATCCTTTACCTGTGAAGAAAAGATGATCACGGCAATGCCTGTCGTGAAGCCTACAACAAGCGGGTACGGGATAAATTTGATAACGTTCCCCAACCGCGCCACGCCCAGCAGCACAAGGAATATGCCGGCGATAAACGTAGCGATCACCAGGCCATTGACGCCCTGCGCCTGCACAATGCCATACACCACGATGATAAAAGCGCCTGTGGGCCCGCCGATCTGCACATTGCTGCCGCCAAAAGCCGAAATAATGAAACCAGCCACAATAGCAGTATACAAGCCTTTCTCCGGCGAAACGCCGGAAGCAATGGCAAAAGCGATCGCCAGCGGCAACGCCACGATGCCGACGATCACGCCGGCAAGCGCGTCTTTTCCAAACTGCGCCCAGCTGTAATCTTTTAATGCCCTAAAAAATGCAGGAATGAACATATTGTTGGACGGCAGTGTTTTTTCACTACCGCTTGATCCACATTTTCAGCAACAGGTCCGGCGAAGCCTCTACTACCTGGTAATCCGGCGGCACTTCTTCTTCCAGGCTGTGGAAAGTGACGAGCCGGGTGCCCGAAGGCCTAGCATCCAGGGCCCTGAACAGGTAACGGGAATAATAAATGTAAAGGCTGACGGAGTACTCGAGCAGGTTGTCTATCCGGCCCTGCTCATCGAGGTTTTCGAAGAAAGAATTGTAGAAATAAAAATTATCATATTCTCCTAATTCGATCTGCGTGAAATTGCCATGGATGAAGTCGGCGTTCTGCACGCCTGCCAGGGCTTTCGCGGCAAGGGCGTGGTCATACAGCTCCCGCCGCTGCTCAATGCCATAAAATAAATTGTCCGGGAAAAAGTTGGCGCCCACGATACAGAATTTCCCCACGCCGCTGCCGATATCCAGTATCTTTTTCCCCGGCTCGTCTGCCAGGAAGCGGGCGGATTTTTTTGCAATGCTCAGCGGCGTCCAGTGACGGCGGGAGAGTTTCTGTATGTTTTCCGGGTATAACCAGTCGAAGCTGGCGTCGTTTCTAAAACAGGCTGTATGCATCGCCGGGTGGTACAATTGATCGGTTTAAAAGGTTTTTGCGCGGATGAGTTTCTGGTAATCTTCCGGCGTAAGCAGCATGTCGTTTTGTTTTCCAAAAACGGAAGGAGCGATAAAAAACAGCCAGCCCTTGTCTTGCGGGCTTTCCAGGATGAGGTTCAAACCGTTTCCCAGGTGCTGGTTCCTGCCCAGGAACCGGCATTTTACAGGCGCGCAGACGGGCAGGATCATATCATCTGCGAAGATCTCCGCCACCAGCGTCCCCTTTTCGATCACGCCGGCAGGCTTGCACCACCGGATGCCGTCTATACGGCCCACGCCGCTGAGCCTGAAAGCGGAAACGCCTACAAAGCCCACCGTTCCGTTAAAATCGATCCATTCATGATTTTTTGTGAAATGTATTCGCGGACGCGAAACAGTTGATATTTTCATTTTGCAAAGTTACCTTTACATACCGGCCGCTGACGCAGCATTATATCAATTGCAAAATTGATAAATATCAATTCCCTGAACGAAATACCGTTTTTGCTATGAGCTTGGCAGGCTTGTTTCCTATCGATAAATGGAATTTTTCCACACAATTCATCTTAAACAATCTTCCTCCGGAAGAGTATGCCGCGCTGTCCGCAAACATGACCGAGCTGCAGCTCAAAAAAGGAGAAGTGCTGTTCAGGCAGGGCACGGTTCCGCAGGGATTGTTCTTCATCATCAGGGGAAAAGTAAAAAAGTACCAGGTGAACCGGAACGGGAAGGAACAGATCATCTATGTGGCCAACACCGGCGAGTTGCTTGGCTACCACGCGATCCTGTCGAATGAACGGTACCCTGATTCCGCCGCGGCGCTGGAAGAAAGCACCATAGGACTGATCCCGAAGGAAGATTTCCTGCAAACGCTGGAAAATTCAGGCAGTCTTTCGCGGATGCTCCTGAAATCGCTCAGCCACGAATTTACCGTGCTGGTAAATAGTATTTCAGTATTTGCACAACGGTCTGTGAAAGAGCGGCTGGCCATTGCGCTGATCGTTTTGCGCGAGAAGTTCAAAGACCCTGCTTCGCAGGAACCCGTCGTGATCGACGTTTCCCGCAACGACCTGGCCAACATGGTAGGTAGCGGCATCGAGAACGTGGTGCGGTTCCTGAAAGAATTCAAGACCGCCGGCATGCTGGATACGAAGGGCAGGAAGATCATCATCCGGGACGTCGGCAAATTGATCGAATTGTCCGGCTACGGCAGCCTTTGACATAAAAAAAGTAAGAGCAGGCCCATCCCGTTCTTACTTTTTATTTTGCAGGAACGCTTGCCACTTTCCTGCTGTATGTCCCGGTCTTTTAACCGTGCGTTTTATAGAATAACCGGTAAGAATAAATGTAAGGCAGCGCAGCCAGCGCCATCGCCGCGAAAATGAACAGGAACACCCCGCTGATGATCGGCAGGAAAATACCGGCCACAATGATGCCTAAACCGCCGAATAACCATAAGCGGCTGGCCATATGGTGCACTTCCACCCAGATATCATCGCTCTGGAGCGTCCACGGCGTACGCACACCCACGAAATTATTCGGCTTCAGGTTCCGCAGGTACAGGCCGATGGAAGCAACGAGCAGTCCTACCCCGGCAAATACCCATTTCTCCAGGAAAATTTCCCGCCCGGCGCTTACCAGGTAGATCACGATGGCGGTGAACACGGCCAGGTAAATATGGATCCTGAAACGGATGTTATAATACTGCGGCAGGTGGTCTTCCGCGCCTTCCATGGTGCCCAGTTCGCTGAACGGCTTGGGAATATACCTGAAAAGGGCGTAGAGCAGGCCGTTGGTAAAGAAAAGGAAGATCATGAGCAGGAGAAATTCCCGCTTTTCCACAACCCCGTCGGGCGTACCGTTGAGATTGAAATTGGTCGGGATGGTTGCAGGCAGGCTGGGCCAGATAATGCCCAGGTAGATCATCGGCCCGAACAGCAATGCCAGCAACAGCACCTCTTTAAGATAATCCGGATGTTTCATGGCAGTTTGGGTGATTAGTTCTATATATAACTACAGCCATCGTGCCAAATAAGTTTAAAATCTTTTTACTAACTGCGTTAGTTTTGCTAATATTTTTAGTATTTTTGAGTTAAAGAGACCGATCATGCTGTTAGACGGCCAGCGCAGCATCGCGCATTTTGACCTGGATTGCTTTTTTGTTTCCGTGGAATGCCTGAAGGACAGGAGCCTGAAAGGCAAGCCCCTGCTGGTGGGCGGGAAAAGCGACCGTGCCGTGGTGGCCGCCTGCAGTTACGAAGCCCGTACTTTCGGCATTCATTCGGCCATGCCCATGAAAATGGCGCTGCGCCTTTGCCCGCATGCTATTGTGCGCGGCGGGGATTTCGAGGAGTACAGTCATTTTTCCCGGGAAGTGACGGAGATTATCGCCGGTTCGGCGCCGTTGTATGAAAAATCGTCTATCGACGAATTTTACCTGGACCTGACGGGGATGGACAAATATTTCGGTTCTCTTAAGTGGACGAGCGAGCTGCGGCAGCAGATCATGAAAAAGACGCAGCTGCCTATTTCGCTGGGGCTGGCTTCCAACAAAATGGTGTCCAAAGTGGCTACGAACGAGGCCAAACCGAATGGCCAGCTGTCTATTCCTTTCGGGCATGAAAAAGGTTTTCTCGCCCCGATGCCCGTGGAAAAAATTCCCATGGTAGGAAAAGAAACGGCCGCACAGCTGCGCCGCCGCGGGGTGGAAACGGTGCGCACGCTGAGCGAGATACCGGTGGGATTGCTGGAAGCCTGGCTGGGGAAAAACGGCATTGCTTTGTGGAACAAGGCCAACGGTATCGACGAATCGCCGGTGGTGCCATATCATGAGCAGAAGTCCATTTCCACGGAAAATACTTTTCCTTCCGATACGATCGATCTTGGTTTTATTCACAGCGAGCTGGTGCGGATGACGGAAAAGATCGGTTTTGAACTGCGCTCGCAGAACCGGCTGACGGGCTGCGTGACGGTGAAGATCCGTTACTCCGATTTCGAGACGGTGACCAAACAGCTGAGCATTCCTTATACCTCCAGCGATCACATCCTGCTGGAAAAAGTAAAAGAGCTGTTTCACCGGCTGTACGACCGGCGGTTGCTGATACGCCTGATCGGCGTGCGTTTCAGCAACCTGGTATCCGGCAATTACCAGATCAGCCTGTTCGACGATACGGAAGATATGATCTCGCTGTACCAGGCTATCGACAGTATTAAAAGTCAATTTGGCTGGCAATACCTGATGCGCGGCAGCAGCAGCGCGGGAAAATTTGAAGAGCAGATACAGCCTTACCGGAAAGAAACAATGATCATGCATAAACGTTATCCAAAATACTGAAGCCATGTACCTGAACTGCAAAACATGGTTCAGCCTGCGTTACGGCACCATCCGTACAGACGAGCTGGTCACGCTGGCGAAGGATTTCGGCATCACTTCGCTGGCGCTCACGAACATCAATGCGACTACAGATGCGTGGATGTTCGTGCAGGAATGCCAGCAGCAGGGCATCAAGCCTATCCTGGGGCTTGAATGCCGCAACGGGGCGGCATTTAAATATGTTTTGCTGGCAAGGAACATGGAAGGCTGGTTGTCCATCAACCGGTTCCTTTCACAACATTTACAGACAGAAACCCCCTTCCCGGACGTGGCGCCCCTGCTTCCCCACACTTTCGCCATCTATGCCTGGGGCGCCCGTCCACTCCCATCGCTGGAACCACATGAGCTGATAGGCATCAGGCCGCGGGAGATGAACAAATTATTCAGGGTAGAAACGAAGAAATATGCTGATAAACTGGTGATCCTGCAGCCGCTCACTTTCCAGAACGAAGAATCGCAGCGCCTTCACCGGGTACTGCGCGCGGTGGACAATAACCTGCTGATCAGCCAGCTGCCGGCTGAGGAAGTGGCCGGTGCGGACGAGTGTTTTATGAGTCCATACCAGCTGCTGGAAACATTCAAAGAGCTCCCGCATATCGTGCGCAACACGTTGCATGTGATGGAGCAATGTCATATTGATTTCAGGTTCGGGCAGCATCTGAATAAAAAACGTTTTACCGATAGCCGGGATGGAGACCGGCAGTTGCTGCGCGGGAAAGCGTTTGAGGGCATGGCATACCGTTACGGGCTGCACAACGAAGAAGCGAAAGCAAGGATAGAAAAGGAACTGGCGATCATCGACCTTCACGATTTTAATGCTTATTTCCTGATCACCTGGGATATTATCCGGTATGCGCAGCACCGGGGGTTTTTCCATGTAGGCCGGGGAAGCGGCGCCAATTCCATCGTTGCGTATTGTTTGCAGATCACGAATGTGGACCCGATCGCGCTTGATCTTTATTTCGAACGTTTCCTGAATCCTCACCGCTCCTCCCCGCCTGATTTTGATATTGATTTTTCATGGCGGGACAGGGATGAGATCACGAAATACATTTTCGGGCAGTATAGTTCCGAACATACGGCCCTGCTGGGTACGGTGGCCACTTTCCAGACCAATGCCATTGTGCGCGAACTGGGGAAAGTATATGGCCTGCCTAAACAGGAGCTGGATAAGATATTAGAAAACCCCTACCAGGTGAAGCTCGGCGAAGACGGTGTACACCAGCGTATCATCCGTTACGGGAGAATGCTGGACCGCTTCCCGAATCACCTCAGTATTCATGCCGGCGGCATCCTGATCAGCGAAGCGCCTATTCATCAATACTGCGCCACGCATCTGCCGCCAAAGGGCTTCTGCACGGCGCAGCTGGACATGCACCTGGCCGAAGCCATCGGCCTGCATAAGTTTGACATACTCAGCCAGCGCGGGCTTGGGCACATCCGCGATTCTATCGACCTGATCAAAGCCAACCAGGGTGTGGATATTGATATTCACAATGCAAAGGCTTTCATGGAAGATGAGAATGTGCGCAACGCGCTCCGCACGGTAGACACTATCGGTTGTTTTTATATCGAGTCGCCCGCCATGCGGCAGCTGCTTAAAAAACTGCGCTGCGACGATTACATCACGCTGGTAGCAGCCAGTTCCATCATCAGGCCGGGCGTGGCGCAGGCGGGTATGATGCGGCAGTATGTGCTCAATTTCCATGCGCCTGACAAGGTAGAATACCTGCATCCTGTTATGAAAGAACTGCTGGGAGAAACTTACGGGGTGATGGTGTACCAGGAAGACGTGATCAAAGTGGCGCATCATTACGCCAACCTCGACCTGGCGGACGCCGATACGCTGAGAAGGGCTATGGCAGGGAAATACCGGGGGCAGAACCATTTTGAAAAAATACAGAACCTGTTCTTCGACAACTGTGCTAAACTGGGAAGGCCGATTGCGGTGAGCGAGGAAGTATGGCGGCAGATCGCCAGCTTCGCGAACTTCTCGTTTTCCAAAGCGCATTCCGCCAGTTTTGCCGTGGAGAGTTACCAGAGCCTTTACCTTAAAACATATTTCCCGCGGGAATTCATGGTAGCGGTGATCAATAATTTCGGCGGATTTTATAACCGTGAACTGTATTTCCGCGAGCTGGCGAAAACCGGCGCGCAGATATTCCCGCCATGCATGAATAACAGCCAGTATTATACGACCATCAGCGGCAATGATGTGTTCGTGGGTTTTATTCATGTCGAAAAGCTGGAACAGGCCTGGATAGAAAGGGTGTTGGCCGAAAGAGCGGCCGGCGGCCCTTATACCAGCCTGGAAAATTTTACAGAGCGGACCGATCCGAAACCGGAGCAGCTGGAGACACTGATCCGTATCGGGGCGTTCAACTTTACCGGCTATACGAAAAAAGAATTGCTCTGGAAAAGCTCTGCGCTGCTGAAAAATGATCCCCCGGAAGAATTGAAGCCGCGCCTCTTCCGCGAGCCTTCAAAGGACTGGGAATTGCCTCACCTCGCCTATCACCGGCACGAAGACGCGTTCGACGAGATCGAACTGCTCGGTTTCCCGCTGTGCTCGCCTTTTGAAGTGCTGCAACACGACCAGCAGCATTATATCATGGGCGCTGATTTCGAAAAGCACCTTGGGAAAACGGTGACAGCGCTGGGTTATCTTGTAACCCTCAAACATGTGTACACGGCCAAAAGAGAACCGATGTGCTTCGGCACTTTCCTGGACAGGGACGGCAACTGGATGGATACCGTTCACTTCCCGGACAGCCTTCGTCAATACCCTTTTATGAAAAGTGGTTTTTACATCCTGGAAGGCAAGGTGACCGAAGAGTTCGGGGTGTATACCCTGGACGTATTCCGGATGCGGAAGGTCGGGTTCTTTGAGGATAAAGTAAAAGAAACCGGTACCACGATGGGTTCCCTGAGCCTGGCGGCCGCGCGGTGAGCGCTCTCATTGAGCTGGTGCAGGCTTCTGATCCGGCCTGTGCCGGCTTAATGATTTTTGAGATGATGTTGCTCATTCTAAGTTAGCGCAAGTCTGAAGTATGGCGGTGTGCGCTTAGCGGACTTGTGCCCCATACGAACTTTCCTGGCGGCTCTATGTTCAGCCGGAGCTGACAGGACATGACATTACGCAAAAAAGGCTGAAGCAAAAAACGCCCCAGCCTTTTTGTATGAAAATGTTCGTTATCAATCCAGGTTGAACAATCCTTTATTGAGCAGCTGCAAGGTTTTTTCCTTGTATTGCCCGCCAACGAGGATGGAAATGTTATGCCTGCTGCCACCGTAAGAGATCATGCGCAGGGGCACTTCGTTCAGGGCTTCGAAGAGTTTCTTCAGGATAGAAGGCGTAGCCGCCACCTCGTTGCCTACGATGGAAACGATCGCCTGGTGATGATCCAGCTCCACAGTGCCGAAGGGCTGCAGCTCTTTCAGTATCTGGTCCAGGTTGCGCGTATCGTCGATGGTGATGGATACGGCGACTTCGGAAGTGGTGATCATATCGATGGGCGTGCGGAATTTCTCGAACACCTCGAATATTTTGCGCAGGAAGCCGTAAGCCAGCAGCATGCGGCTCGATTTGATCTTGATGGCAATGATGCCGTCTTTCGCCGCAATCGCTTTTACGCCGTTACCGCTGGGCATTTCCGTGATGATGGTGCCTTTTGCTTCGGGCTGCATGGTATTGAGCAGTTTAACGGGAATGTTAAAATGCTGTGCGGGCCAGATGGAAGCGGGATGCAGGATCTTCGCGCCGAAATAGGCCAGCTCCGCAGCTTCGTCAAAGCTGAGCTGCTCGATCGGGAAAGTTTTTTTCACCACGCGCGGATCGTTGTTGTGCATACCATCTATGTCCGTCCAGATCTGCACTTCAGAAGCCTGTATGGCTGCGCCGATCAGGGAAGCGGAATAGTCGCTGCCGCCACGTTTCAGGTTGTCTATTTCACCGCGCGCATTGCGGCAAATGTAACCCTGCGTGATGAAAAGCGTCTGGCCCTTCTGCTGGTCGATCAGTGTGCTGAGGCGTACTTTCATGCGGGGGATCTCCGGTTCTTCAAACTCGTCGATGCTCATGAAATCCAGCGCAGAGAGCAGCACGGCGTTGATGCCGGCCTCTTCAAGGTACGCGCAGAACAGTCTGGTGGAGAGCAATTCGCCCTGCGCCAGTATATCTTTATTCAACGCTTCATTGAAGGATATCTTCAGGATGATGTTGAGGAATTCAAAATGTTCGTCTATAATAGCAGTGGCATTCTTCCGCCCGGCATCTGTTTTCACCAGTTCCTGCACAAAGCTGCGGTAATGGCTTTCCAGCTTGTCTATTTGCTGTTTGGCCTGTGCCTTCTTGCCTTCAGAACAGGATTGGCCGATCTCCACCAACGCATTCGTGGTGCCGGAGAGGGCAGACAGTACTACTATTTTGGCATCCGGATCTGCGGTGATCAACTTCGCTACGGCATGCATACGTTCCGGTTTACCAACCGAGGTTCCGCCAAATTTTAAGACTTTCATTTGTTATCGTGGTATATATTACTTAAAAATCGATTTTAAACTTCATGGCTATTTCACCCAGATCTTTCACAACGGGCTCCAGCAGTGGAATTCCTGATTCCAGGCGCTCAGCCTGCATTTCCCTCTCCGGGTCTCCCGGTATCAGCACTTTTTCATGGCCTTCCGCGGTGGCGGCGTTCCTGAAACGGTTGATCCAGGTATCCATATGATCCTTGAATTCATCCGCCGGGCGGAACGCATCTACCCGCATGGCACCGAAGAAATGGCCGAGGCCCTTACCCACAGGGTCGGCCGGAAGCGGCAGGAAACTAACAAAAGGCGGCGCCCAGGGACCGTAATTGGCTCCTGAAAGCACGGCCGAAAATATATCAACTATTGATCCCAGGCAATAACCTTTATGGCTTCCGTGTTCGCGGTCGCCTCCCAATGGCAGCAAAGCGCCGCCATTCTTCAGTTCGTTCGGGTTGGTGCTCGGGATGCCGTTCTTGTCCTGGATCCAGCCCAGCGGCGCTTCCTGCTCTTTGCGCTGGAGTATTTCCAGCTTGCCATTGGCCGCCGTGGTAGTGGCAAAGTCCGCCACAAATGCCGGCTGCGTAGCCGCAGGAATGGCCACCGCAATGGGATTGGTGCCCAGCATACGTTCGGTGGCAAAAGTCGGCGCTACAAGCGGGCTGGCATTCGTCATGGCCATGCCGATCATATCATGCTGCAAGGCCATCATAGCATGATAACCTGCGATCCCGAAGTGATTGGAATGGCGCACGCTCACCCAGCCGGTACCGGCATTTTTCGCCTTATCGATGGCCACCTGCATGGCAAAGGGCGCCACCACGAGGCCGAGGCCGCCGTCTCCGTCCACCACCGCGGTGCTGGGGGTTTCATGTACGATCCTGATATCTGGAACCGGGTTGATACGGCCGGCTTCCCATAAACGGATGTAGCCAGACAAACGGGCTACCCCATGGGAATCGATGCCACGGAGGTCCGCAGACAATAAAACAGTGGTGGCCAATTGTGCGTGCTCAGGCGTACAGCCGATCTTCAGAAATACATCCCGTGTAAAAGCGTGCAGATGATCGTAAGGAAAAACTTGCTCCATTATATAAATTATGCCTGTGCAGTAGGCCCTCCGAAGTTCATGGGAATGGAAACCGGCTCCTGGTCCTGTATGGTGCCGTGTGCAGACTCATATTTCTTTACATTGTCCACCAGCGCTTTCATCAGGCGTTTGGCATGCTGGGGAGTGAGTATGATGCGTGATTTGACCCTTGCTTTCGGCAAACCGGGCATCACATTAATAAAATCAACCACAAACTCAGACGGAGAGTGCGTGATAATGGCCAGGTTAGCATATGTTCCGTCGGCAATTTCCTCGCTCAGCTCAATATTCAGCTGCTGCTGCTCATTTTGATTTTCCATTATATGTGGTTTAACGAGATACAAAAATAAAAAAAGAGGTGCCATTTCCAGCACCTCTTTTTTTATTATGGCCAGTTTTGGAATAATTCCGGATTTTCCGGCCCTTTGCAGGAGCCATGAATCCGGAATTATAACACGGGTTGTTCAAGATAATTACTTATCCCACCACACGGGGGTAGACAGCTCGTCCGGGCCCTGCCGGGACAGCGCTTCTTCGTAGTTCGCCTTGTTCAGGTCGCGTTCGGTGCTGATATAGCACTGCCTGCGGGGTATCTGTCCGCCTACATTCACAGCATCGGGCGCGGGAGCCAGCATGGGATAACCTGTTCTGCGCCATTCCGCCCAGGCTTCGTAACCGTTGCCCAGGTAGAAATTCAGCCATTTCTGGGTCTGGATGCGCTCCAGTTTCACGGCGGTGGTCTGAACGGGCAGGATCACCACGTTCGCGCCGGCGGCGTATGTTGCAATTTCCACATCAGTAATGGTTTTAGCCGCAAGGCCATGCCATTTCTGAAGGGATGCGGTGATGCCCTTGTTGTACCAGTTGAGCACTTCCGCATCTCCACCAGGGATCCAGCCGATGAGGGCTGCTTCGGCCATAGTGAAACATGTTTGTGCGTAGGTGGTAAGCAGGGCCGGGAAATTCTGCGCGGCAGGCGTAGTGCCTATCAGGCTGAAATCGCCGGTGGTGAACTGGTCGTTTACGCCGTAAGGCACCCCCTCGTAAGTTCCGGCTGCATTCGCAGGGGAACGTGCAAAGATGGAAAGGCGCGGATCGGCCAGCAGCTTCAGTTTATCGATCATGGTATTGCTCACCCCGTAGTCGTAACGGCTGCGGTAGTTGGTATACCAGGGGCTTTCGAATGCCTGCACAGCCTGGTAAGGGAAAGCCGCGTCATCAGTATTCGCGCCCATCAGGCCGGCGGCAACCGCTTCTGTAAAAGCAGTGCGCGCGGTTGTTGCTTCTGCGGTTCCGGAGAGGCGCAGCGCAGCAATGGCACGGAGCGTATTAGCCCAGCGTTTCCATTTTCCAAAACTGCCGTCGAACAGCGGATCGTTGGGCATGGCCACAGTGATCTGCGCGGAGGCTTCTTTGAATTCTTTCAGCAGGTCGAGATAGATCTCGCGTTGCGGCGTGAATTTAGGCTTTGTATTGGCAGAGCCTTTGAGCGCGTCAAAGTAAGGAATATCGCCCCAGCGGTCCGTCATGGTCAGCATGAGGAAACCGCGCAAAATACGGGCATGGCCGATCTGGTTGTCGTTCGGACTATTGTCCAGCACGGCTTTGGTGCCTTTTATTGCAGGATCGGTATTCATTTCGATGATCCTGGTGAGGTCCATCAGCGGGCCTGAATAGATCGCGTTATAGCTGTACTCCCGGTTGAAATAGCGGGATTCGTTGTTGTATACATATTCTGCAAGATGCTGCACGTACAGTACCCCGCCGGCGGCGTTGTTGATGCCGCCGATGCCGATCGCCGCGCTGCCAAACAGGAATTTGGTGCTGGGCTGGCTGGCCTGGTTGGGGTTCACGTTGAGGTCCCCGAAATCCTTGTTGCAGGATACGGTGCCTGCCAGCGTAATCCCCAGCATCACCGCAGCCGTTATATGTTTTAACCTGATGAGTTTCATATCTTCTACGGTTTTGATGTTAGAAAGTGACTTTTACGTTGAAGCCGACGGAACGTGTGCCGGGCAGCTGTCCGCCTTCGAGCCAGGAAGATTCCAGCTCAGAGGGGTCAATGCCCTTGGTCGCGCTGTGGATCAGCCAGAGGTTCTGCCCGATCACTGACACGTTGATGCCTTTGAAAGGCGTATTGGTCAACATGCGGGTCGGGAAAGAATACCCGATGGCCAGCTCACGCAGCTTCACGTAAGAAGCGTCGTAGGTCCAGTTTTCCCAGAGGGAGAACAGGTAAGATTCGTAGAGGTCTTTAGTGTCTGCGTATGCTTCGTTCGGCTTGCCGGAATTGGCATTGATGGCATCCAGCTTCACGCCGCCACCCTGGTCAACAGGGTCGCGTATGGGCTTGCCTTTGTCGTTCATGCCAACTGTTTCAGCCGCAAGGCCGGAACCGGAGGTGAACATTTTGGTAATAGATACAAACTTGCCTCCTTTCTGGAAGTCCAGGGAGAAGTTGAGGGAGAAGTTCTTGTAATAGAAGCCGGAAGCAACACCGCCGGTCCAGTCGGGGGTTACATATCCCAGCTCAACGCTGTTTTTTAACAAGGGGTAACCATCGTCGTCCACCAGTATTTTACCGGTAGCCTCATCTCTCTCGAAACCGCCGCCCATGATAAGGCCGTAAGAAGAGCCTTTCTTCGCGTTAAGGGAAACGCGGGGCGAACCTACGAAACCAAACGATAGCGCGGAACCGTCAAGTGCAACCTGCAGGTTTTCCACATCGGGCGCGATGGACACCACTTTATTTTTCATGAAAGCGAAGTTCACATCAATATCCCAGCTGAAATCTTTCATCTTCAGCGGAGTGGCGCCGATCGTGAATTCCCAGCCTCTGTTGATCATTTCACCGGAGTTGATCCTGCGGGCGGAATAACCGGATGAACTGGGTACGGTTACATCCACGATCTGGTCGATGTTCTTGCGGTAGAAGTAGTTCACATCCAACCTTGCGCGGTTATTGGCAAACTGGAGCTCGGTGCCGATCTCGTAGCTGGTAGACAGTGCGGGACGGAGGCTGTCATTGGCCCTGGTGTCCGGCACGCTCATACGGGAATATGTGGCACTGCCTGATTTCGGGAAGTTGGTTCCCAGTGCGAATGTTTCCTGCGTGCTGTAGGGATCGGTATCTGTACCGAGGCGGGCAACAGAAGCACGCACTTTACCAAAGCTCAGCCAGTTGCGGGTATTAAGCACTTCGGTGAATACGAAGGAAGTGCTTAAGCTGCCGTAAACGTATGAGTTATTGAAAGAAGGCAGGGTGGAAGAAATATCGTTACGCACCGTTGCATCCAGGAACAACATGTCCTTATATCCAACGCCGGCATAGCCGAACAGTGAGTTCACCTTACGTTCCTGGATCAGGTTAGTGGTTACTTTTTCGTTGAGCGAGTTGCTCACGTTATACACATCGGGTAGAATGAAACCACCTGCTGTAGCGGATGTTACGCGGTAACGGGTGCGGGTGTTCAGCTCGCCCCAGGCGCCTGCGCGTACAGAGAAATCTTTGATGGTCTTTTCGTATTCGATGTTGGCGAGGTAGGAAACTTCCGTGCGTTTGTCTTCTTCCGTAGAGAAAGAAGCCGGATCGATCGTATAGGAAGCCACGCGGTTGTCGCCGTTCAGGTTTTCGAAAGTACCACGGGCGATCACACCGGCTTTGAAGCCGTTCATGAAGTTGTAGTTCAGTGTTACCTGTCCATATACGGTCTGGATGTAGTTGTGGCGGATGTTTTCATTCGCTTCGGTATACGGGTTATCCCAGTATTTGGGCGTCGGATTGGTAGGACTGGTGATGTTCCAGCTGCGGAAGCTGCCGTCCGGGCGTTTGTAATATTCTTTTAATTTGCCGATCTCCAGGTTGCGGTGGAACCATTGGTTGAAAGAACCGGTTGTCTGCGTGCTGTATCCTTCGCGCGGAACGTTGAAGAGATATTCATTCACATAGTTCACATTGGTGCTCAGTGTCAGCCTGTCGGTCAGGTTGAGGCTGCCGTAGTAGGCAAGCCAGTTCTTTTGCTGCTTGGAGTTCGGGATCACGCCGGTACGCGTCAGGTTGGTGAAGGAGAAGCGGTTTGTCATTACGTCGCTGCTCTTCGCGAAAGACACGGTAGTGTTGTTGGCAATGCCGGTCCTGAAGAAGTCGCGCACATTGTCCGGCTGGGCAACGAAAGGTTTCTGGATGCCGAAGTCAGATGGGCTGACTGTTTTATCCCAGGCATACCAGGGAGCGTGCATGGTGCCGTCCATGCGGGGTCCCCAGCTTTCGTCCACTTCGTAATTATAATATTTGGCGCCGTCCAGTTTGGCCAGCGCGGGATCGTGCGTACCAGGCTGGTAGGTGAAGGTCTTCCAATCCTGTGAGCTGCCGCCGCCATATTCGTTCTGGTAATCGGGCAGTACGTATACGTTTTCAAAGGTGGTGGTATGGTTCACGGTAAGACCGATGCCGCCTCCGGATGTTTTCTTGGTGGTGATCACCACTGCGCCTTCTGATGCACGCTGGCCGTAAAGTGCGGTGGCTGCGGGGCCTTTCAGTACGGTGAGGGAAGCTACATCGTCCGGGTTGATCGCGGTGTTGGGAGTGATCACGCCGTCTACCACGTAAATAGGATTACCGCCGGTGAGGTTGTTCACCCCGCGCAGGCGTATCTGCATAGTACCGAACTTGGCGCCGGAACCGCCGCGAAGCTGCACCCCGGCCACTTTGCCGGCAATGGCAGTGTTGAGGTCCGCTTGTTTGGTCTGGGTGATCTTATCCGCTTTGATTTCCTGTACGGAATAACCCAGGGATTTTTTCTGGCGGTTCATACCGAGAGCGGTTACAACCACTTCTTCAAGACTTTTGGCATCCGGTGCGAGAGACACGGAAACGGAAGTGAGACTTCCTAAGGGAATTTCTTTAGCGAGATAACCAACGCTCCTGACAATAAGGATAACGTTGGCGCCAGATACAGAGATCGTAAAGTTACCTTCCTGGTCGGCAGTGGTTCCGGATGTTGTGCCTTTAATCTGGACGGTGGCAAAGGCTATGGGAGCACCATCGTCTCCCACTACCTTGCCCGTCACCTGGCGCTGCTGCGCAAATGCCAGGCTGACGCTCACCATCATCATGGTGATGAACAGTAAAGCTTGTTTCATAAAAAAGATTCAGATTTTGGATGAGAAACTTGTTAATAAATAGGCGGAATAATGGTTTTACTGTTTCAGGTCATAAATTGCAGTTTAGTTTTAGCTTGTTGTAGAATATTGTTTTAACGGACTAACTTGTTATTCAAGTACAGGTCTATAGATGAAGGCCGGTTTAGGCAAAAAGCTTTCCCGATCTAAAAAATCTCAATTTTTTAAATGCAATTTCAGGTCCCGGGTTTTGATCATGGGCAGGTAAAAGAATGGCAGTTCTCTACCGTCTAGTCTGTGAGTCGATGCTGTTGGCTAATGAAATGGATGTACCCCATTCATGTGTCTCGGATTTAGATTTAGAGTTCAGTTTCGATTTAGATGATGACCTTTTTTCTTCTGTTACTACTCAGTTAAGCATTGTTAGGATGAACGGTAAGTAACCACTACTGATCTTGGATGTTGATTGTAATGATTTTGGATGATAGGCGTAAGTTAGTGATTTATTTTACTTCACCATCATCCGCGGTTAAACTTTTGTTAAAACCCCTGCTAGATAACTTCATAATTCATTGTATAACAATTACATACAAACAGAAAAAAACATGAAAAAATTTCATTCCGCGGTTTAAAGAAATCACCAACTGAGCTGTAATTGCAGCTGCAGGCTTGTTTTCCTGCTTCCCGCAATCTTTTCCAAACCTGTGCCATTGCTCTCGCTGCCGGGATATACAGATCGCTGCCACCGGCACCAGATCGTCAGACCTGTAAATACTTGGTACAGCAACTGTGCATGCCCATTATGCCCTCTCCCTGAAAACCGGGACAGCGACTGATCTCCGGGGAATCCCAAGGCGGCAAGATATAACCCATCTGTTTCCGCGGTGTCGAACCAGGCATATCCCCCGCTTAATTTCCATCTGCCCCAACGCGCCTGCACCTGCTGATATAATAACCAACTCTCTGTTCCTTTACCGAATGCCGCCTGCATTCTCCCGTTCCACGTCACCCGCTGATCTACAGGCAAACCGGCCCGTGCGCTGATGTGGTGCCTGCGCTCAATATCTACGAACCTTTGCCGCAGGGGCGGCGCTTTTACATCCACGGGCGACTGTGCATAGCGGTACGTAACATTCAATAAAGATTTTTTGTCCGGCATCCATTGCATGAACAACAATGCATCTGTACCCTCAGCTGGCGCGCTCACGCGGTATCGCAGCCAGGGCGAGCGGAACACATCTGCATAAGCAGCCAGCAACCATTTCGATCCAAACTTGCACTGTATGCCCAGGTACATCCCGCTTTCATTACCCGGTGCGCTGCTTTCACCGAAAGAATTACCATACATGCTGCGATATGCTTTATGCTCGTAACGGTACAGCATGGCAAGGTCTACCCGGGAACTTAATGCCGCCAGCAAACCCTGCAGCAGCGCCGGGTTTCCTTTCCCGTCTACAGCCGCTTCTCCAAACACGTGTATATTCCGCCAGCCAAATGCATGATCAACACTGGCGTTGTACACCCGCTGCCCTTCCATTGCGTATAACCGGTACAGTTCTTCTCCCTTCTTTAATGAGTGAGAATATTGGTGCCCCATGACATTTAATGCAATGTGCCCCTGTTTTATCCGCCGTTTTATAACAGCGCCGGCGGTATACTGACGCATGGTGTTCCGCAATGCCAGCTCGGAGGCAGTCCTGTGATAACCGGCACTGGAAAGCGTCCCTTCTTCAAAAGCTTCCCCATTTGACGCAGTGTCCTCCACGATACTTAATCTCCCGTCCAGCGCCCGGTACGATATAAATCCGGTTACACTGTTTTTCCCCGCTTCCCAGGTAATTCCCCCGCCGCGATAAAAGAAAAATTCCCCTGCTGAAGCATAAGGCCGCAATACTTCACTTTCGCGTTTCACCTGCATCACCGCGGCGCTTTTCCCGAAAGAAAGCCCCTGCCACTGCACCAGCCCCTGCCCCATGTTCACCGTGTAATCCCCCAGTGCCAATACTTTCACATTCCTCAACCGCTGCAGGAATAAATGGAAGCCGATATGATCTCCCACCCAGGGCATTCTCTTTCCCATCCATTTTTCACCTGCATCTTTTTCCACTACCAGTCCCCAGCTGGCGTAGCGGCCAAACCGGTACCGGTATCGCAGCAACATTTTATCAGGACTGCCGAGATACTTCACAGCGCCGCTGTCCTTCCGCGTGTAACCTTCCGCCAGCTCAAGGCCCCGGCTGTAGCGTATTTCCAGCTGATGTTTCCCCTTCCTGAAATAATCCTTCAAGGTATAATACGGTTCCAGTCCGCTGCCCGCCTGCACATACGGCAACATGGCACGGATCAGCGGGAGCTCAAAACCCGGCACTGCCTGTAATTCATAAATTGAGACCAGCGGGCCGAGCCTTTCGCGGTATTGCAGCAATGTATTCACCTGCAATGCATCCAGCAATCCCAGCCCATGCAGGGCAGCTGCGTCTGCCGTGTTCAGGTTCAGTTTCCGGTGAGTGTATGCCGTCAACTCCTGGTATTGTTCATCGTTTTCCCGTGCCTGCTCCTGCCCTTCCTCGTTTCCCGTTTCACGGCCTGCGCTTTGTTCCTGCCGCATTTCCATCGGGTGCTCTTCCTCCTGGGCCCATGCATGCACTGCAATGCACAAAAACATTATAACAAACAGGAAATATTTTCGTGCAATCAATGAAACGCTTGACAGGAAAAACTTTCCGCTTATTCCTCTTTCACCATGAAAACACTCCACAGTAAAGACTTCGGTATCCCTGTTCATTCCTTTCCCCATACCAGCGATATGCCCGGCGTAATACCCAGTGTGTGATGAAAACTCCCCGTCACCCCGATCTTCCAGCGTTCGCCTCCATAGCCGATGCCGGCAAACTGGTACACCGGCTGCGTTGCCCATCCTCCCAGCACCATGAACCGCTTCAGCGGCAAATAGGCACATTGCACCCGTACGGACATCGGCATCGTCACATCCTTGCGCATTACCGCTTCCAGCCGCAGTTGCTCCGAAGCCCTGTACCCCAGCGTTACCATTCCCGCAGCATCATCGCTGCCGGGATGATACAGGTGCATGCCCATATTGAACTGCGAGGTCAGCTGCCAGTCCACTCCCAGCTCCCCGCCCATGCCGCCGCGACTGTAATTCAAGCTGGCTGCTGCCTTCAGCCGGCTTCCCAACGGCAACGCATATCCCAATCCGAACAACTGCTCCCGGTAAAGCCGGTAACCCAGCTGCCACAGTTTTATGCCGATCACACCACCGGCCAGCGGCATACCAAACGCCAGCGCCTGCACGCTCAGCTCGCGCAGCATAAAACGCCGCTCCGTGTAAGCGCCCGCAGTAAAATGCTCCAGCAACGCCAGCCGCGCCGGGTTCTGAAAAACGCTGAATACTTCTGAAAAACTTCCGCCCGCCGGGATGCGCGGAGCCTGCATGGTTAAGAATTGCAGGCAAAAACAAACAATGACTATCATGTTATTCCTGGTTAAACAAACAATGCCGTAAAAATAAAAAGGAGTGTGATCTGCAGCAAAAAAAATATCCCCGGAATCCGGAGATTCCAGGGATACAATTCATTATAAAGATCAGAATAAGCCGTACAGCTCTGAATCTACACGGGAGATAATTTCTCCGAGATCTTCTTCCTTATCGGGGAATTTATTCTTGTCCACATCGATGATCAGCAAAGGCCCGTCCTTGTACTTCTCGATCCAGGCATTGTAAAATTCGTTCAGCCGTTTCAGGTAGTCCAGCCGGATATTTTCTTCATATTCCCGGCCACGCTTCTGTATCTGCGCCACCAGCGTAGGAACGGACGCCTGCAGGTAGATCAGCAGGTCCGGCGGCTTTACCATCGATTTCAGGGTTTCGAAAAAGTTAAAATAATTATCGAAATCCCTTTTGGTCATCAGCCCCATCTCGTAAAGGTTGGGTGCGAAAATATGCGCATCCTCGTAAATGGTGCGGTCCTGGATCACCGTGTCTTTCCCATGCTGAATATCCACCAGCTGCTTCAGGCGGCTGTGCAGGAAATAGATCTGCAGGTTAAACGACCAGCGGGGCATATCGTCGTAGAAGTCGCTCAGGTAAGGGTTATGCTCTACGTCTTCAAACTGCGGCACCCAACGGTAATGTTTGGCGAGCATTTCAGTAAGAGTAGTTTTTCCGGCGCCGATGTTGCCGGCTATCGCTATGTGCTTGATCTTATTTTTTGCCATGCATGGGGGTGTATGATACAACAAGTTAAAAAATCAATAGAAATTAATGCCCATTAATTTGCGGGCCTCGGAGAGCGTCTGCGAAGCAGTGGCGCGGGCCTTTTCCGCTCCTTCGCGCATAATGCGGTGAAGGTAAGCGTGATCCTGCTGGATAGCCGCCGCCTTTTCACGGATAGGGGCGATAAATGCCACCATATCCTCTCCCAGTTGTTTCTTCATATCCCCGTAGCGGATATTGCATTTGTTAAAAGCTTCTTCGAAGAACTGCACGGTATCAGGGGTTGACACCAGGTTCATGAGGGTGAACAGGTTGTTGATATAGTCAGGTTTCTCTGAATTCTCAGACTGCGGGCCGCTGTCGGTCTTCGCCTTTTTGATCTTGTTGCGGATCGCATCGTCGGTATCGTTCAGGTAAAGGGTTGAATTTTCGTTTTCACTTTTGCTCATTTTCCCGTTCCCGTCAAGGCTCATGATGCGAACGAGATCGTCGCCGTAGTTGAAAGGGAAAGGTTCGGGGAAGAGGAAACCATAACGGTTGTTGAACCGCTGCGCGAAGTTGCGGCTCATTTCAAGATGCTGCTCCTGGTCCTTGCCCACGGGCACTTTCACGGCACGCTGGATAAGGATGTCCGCACTCATCAGCACGGGATAGGTCAACAGGCCCGCGTTCACGTTATCCGGGTTCTGGCGCACTTTATCCTTGAAGGTCGGCACTTTCTCCAGCTCGCCTTTATACGCCATCATATTCAGCAGCAGGTATAGCTCCGCGATCTCGGGAATATCACTCTGCACGTACAACGTTACTTTCTCAGGATCGAGGCCAGAAGCGATGTTTTCCGCCAGCACGCGGTACACGTTGCCGCGCAGGTCTTTCGGATCGGGATGAGTGGTAAGGGAATGCCAGTCTGCCACGAAGAAATAACAGTTAAATTCTTCCTGCATCCGGATGTAGTTGCGGATGGCGCCAAAATAGTTCCCTAAATGCAAAATGCCGGTGGAGCGGATGCCGCTGACAACAATTTCTTTTTCCTTTACCATATCGGGGCGCAATTTAATAAATTTTAACATCGTGCTATGTTATTCAATAGCAGAATGCCCGCCTTTTATCCCTATTTTTGCCTATCGATCACATTTATCGATTATATGAATACAATTTATTAGCTTTAAACCGTTAATTTAAAACCCATGGAAGTGAACGACGCACTGATCCGCCAGCTGGCGACCTTATCCCGGCTGGACATCAATGCCGCAGAGCAGGAGGAGATCCGGCACGATCTGCAAAGGATGATCACCTTTGTGGAAAAGCTCGGAGAGCTGGATACCACTAACGTGAAACCTATGCTGCATATGACCCGCGAAGCGAACGTGTTCCGCAAGGACGAGGTGAAGCACCCGATCAGCCGCGAAGAAGGGCTTCAGAACGCTCCCGCCCATACAGCAGAATACTTCAGCGTCCCTAAAGTAATCAAGAAATAATATGGCCCAGTCTGTTATCCATCTCGAAGACATTCGTAAAAGCTATTTCATCGGCAAAAATGAGCTGCCGGTGCTGAAAGGCGTTTCGCTGGACATCCTGAAGAACGAGTACGTAGCCCTCATGGGCCCGTCCGGCTCCGGGAAAAGCACCCTCATGAATATACTCGGGGCGCTCGATACGCCCACCAGCGGCAGGTATGTGCTGAGCGGCCACGATGTGAGCAGGATGGAAGACAATGAACTGGCCCGCATCCGCAACCAGGAGATCGGTTTCGTGTTCCAGCAGTTCAATCTCATGCCCAGGCTTTCCGCCCTGGAAAATGTGGCTGTACCGCTGATCTACGCCGGTATCGGTAAAAAGGAAAGGGAAGACAAGGCACGCCACATGCTCGAAAGAGTAGGCCTTGGCGACCGCTACAAACACAAGCCCAATGAGCTTTCCGGCGGCCAGTGCCAGCGCGTGGCCATTGCCCGCGCCCTGGTAAACGATCCTTCCCTCATTCTCGCGGATGAGCCCACCGGTAACCTCGACACCAAAACTTCCGTGGAGATCATGGAAATATTCGGGCGTATCCACGACTCAGGCAATACCGTAGTGCTGGTTACGCACGAAGAAGACATTGCCGATCATGCCCGCCGCATCATCCGCCTGAGAGACGGCGTGGTGGAGTCGGATAAGCTGAATCCCGTAAAGTCCCTGGCCCACTGAGCCAGGCACAGCATATCATTCAAAAGGCAGCTTCAGCGGGGCTGCCTTTTTTCTTTTGATTAACTTCGCGAAAAACAGCAACCATGGCTTTCAAGATATACACCAAAACAGGCGATAAAGGCAAAACCTCCCTCATCGGCGGCACCAAAGTATCCAAAAGTCATCTCAGGATCGAGACCTACGGTACCGTTGACGAGCTGAATTCCTGGCTGGGCCTGGTGAACGACCATATGACCGAAGCCGCCGTCAAAGCCCTGATAGGCGAGATCCAGGACCGCCTCTTTACCATCGGCGCCTCGCTCGCCACAGACCCGGAGAAGAACGTGAAAATGAGCATCCCCGACCTGCACGCGGAAGACGTGAAACTGCTGGAAGACGCGATAGACGCGATGAACGAGGCGCTTCCCGAAATGAAACATTTCATTATTCCCGGCGGCCACCCGGCTGTATCCCACAGTCATATTGCCCGTTGCGTGTGCCGCAGGGCGGAAAGGCTGTGCGTAGGCATGCAGGAGCAGGAAATGGCCGTGGAGCCGCTGGTGCTGCAATATCTCAACCGCCTCAGCGATTACCTGTTCGTACTGGCCCGTTATGCCGGCCACCTGCTGCATGTGCCTGAGATCCCCTGGAAGCCAAGGGTATAGGCTATTTCACCTTCACACATTAAACTAAAGCAATATTCATGGCGGCTCATGCCGTATTTCGTGATTGAATCCGTAGGTTTGCAAAAATTTTTCATCATTCCATGAATCTTATATCTGAATTGCGCTGGCGGGGTATGATACAGGACATCAAGCCGGGTACTGAAGAACAGCTGCAAAAGGAAATGACCACTGCCTATATCGGCTTCGACCCAACGGCAGATTCGCTGCACGTAGGCAGCCTGGTGCCCATTATGCTGCTGGTGCACCTCCAGAAGGCAGGCCATAAGCCGCTGGCCCTCGTGGGCGGCGCTACCGGCATGGTAGGCGACCCGTCATTCAAAGCGGAAGAAAGAAAAATGCTGGATGAGGCCACCCTGCTTCACAACCAGCAATGCATCAAAGCACAGCTGGAGCGTTTCCTGGACTTCGACCAGTCCAAGCCCAACTATGCGGAGATGGTCAATAACTACGATTGGTTCAAAGGCATTTCTTTCCTCAACTTCATCCGCGATGTGGGGAAACATATCACCGTCAATTACATGATGGCGAAAGATTCCGTGAAAAAGAGGCTGGAAGGGGAAAGCGGCATGTCGTTCACCGAGTTTTCGTACCAGATGATCCAGGGTTACGACTTCTATCATCTTTATACGGCGAAGAACTGCAAAATGCAGATGGGCGGCTCCGACCAGTGGGGCAATATTGTTACCGGCACGGAGCTGGTGCGCCGCATTGGCGGTGGCGAGGCGTATGCCTTCACCTGCCCGCTGATCAAGAAAAAAGATGGCAGCAAGTTCGGGAAATCAGAAAGCGGCAACATTTGGCTGGATCCTGCTAAAACCACGCCTTACCAGTTCTACCAGTTCTGGCTGAATGCAGACGATGAGGACGCAGAAAGCTACATCCGCATCTTCACCTTCCTGGACGAGCCCACCATAAACGACCTGATCGCGGAACACCACCAGGACCCAGGTAAACGCGTACTCCAGAAACGCGTGGCGCAGGAAGTAACCACTTTCATCCACGGCGCAGCCGAATATGAGGCAGCCCTCAAAACGACCGAAAGCCTGTTCAGCAAAGGCGCTGGTGTGGACACACTCAAAACCATGACCGAAGAACAGCTGCTGCAAACGCTTACCGGCGTAGACCTGAAGGAAATGCCCGCCACAGTGCTTTCTGAGCAGAAAGACGTGGTAACCTTCCTTGCAGAAGCAGGCGTATTCACCAGCAAGGGAGAGGCCCGCAAGCTGATACAAGGCGGCGGCATGAGCATGAACGGCCAGAAGATCACTGCGGTAGACCTGCGGATCACGGAGGAATCGCTGCTCAATGGCAAGAACATCCTCTTCCAGAAAGGGAAGAAAAATTATATCCTCGTAAAGTTCGTGTAAACGTTTTACGGCCGTCAACGGCGCAGCACAGCATCAGTCTGTGGCTGCGCCGTTTTCTATTTCCACCGGGTAGCCTTTGCGCATCCATACGGTGATTCCCGCGCTCATTACATACACGTTCTCAAACCCCATGTTCCTGGCTCTTTTGGCGGCATAAGGCGCGGCGCCGCAGAGGGCGTCGGAGCAGTAGAAAACCAGCGTATCGCGTTTATCGTCGCTGAGCTCGTGCGCGGAATAATCCCCGGGATCCAGGTGGCGGGCGCCGGGAACGTGGTGGCGGCGGAAGGAGGCGCATGTGTTGTTGTCGATAGCGATAAACCCCGGCTCTCCCAGCCTCCGGCGCACTTCTTCCGGGGAAATTTCGGCGAGCCCGAAGAGCCGGGTGGTGGTGATCCTTGTTTGCATATTGGTTGTTTTAGGGCAAAGGTCCGGGGAGGGAGTGACAAGGGTGTGTCAGGAGGGGGCGGGAATCATTATGATTGGTTGGCTGTCATTATAAAACAAAGCCAGGAAGGTGACCTTCCTGGCTTTGTTAATCTTTATTAAGATTCGTTGTATCGAATACAACGATGCTATGGTCTTTTAAGAAAGATCATTTTGCTAAGAATTTCGTTCGACTTGTCTATCTTTTTTTGAAAAGCCGGCGGCACCGTTTCAATCTGCCTTACAGTAACCGGATATGGGTCAACCCCTATATCTATCATATTAAAAGTCCGCTTTAAAGTCTGTTTTTTCTTTTTAGAGAGCATACAGTTTAATTTATAAAAAATTAGCGCTTCGGCTGATTATCAAGAAAGACCGCATTCTCAAATATCTTGTTTATCTCGTCCACTTTCTTTTGAAATGCAGGTGGTATCTCTTTAACCTGTCTAACTGTAAATGGATACGGCTCAACAAGTGTCTCCTTGGAACTTTGTTTTTTCTTTTTGACTGGCATACAATCCAATTTATGTAAAAATACTATTTTTTTCGCACCAAAAACACCACGTAGCCTATTCTAAACGGGTCATACTCAATTTCCGCAAATTCTCCATTAATCATAATCATTCCTGATATGCGGTACTTCTCAGAAAAACGCGAACGGTATCTCTTTAAAATCATATTATATACAGCTGTTCTTTGCAGTGTACTGCCTTTAAAAGAAAGCACACAATCTGGATTACGATCTAAAAAGTATTCCATTATGCTGATAATGGTAGAAAATACTTTAAGCAAATCATCATTATTAGTTTCTGATACATCATCAATACTTCCGTCTGAGCGCACATCACCGAAACCGAAATTGTAATATCCCAACCTCGAGACAGGTGTAATTACAACTTCTTTAATGATGGTTCCCTTAGGACCCTTACTCGCAAATCTAAATATAGTGGGGCTTCTAACCTCCACTTCATAAGGTAAAATATTCAATCAGTTGGTTTTTGATCTGCGCAATTTAATGATTCAACCAACGCGATGATTTTTTTTACCAACAAAAAAAAGCGTGTTACAGAAAAACTGCAACACGCTTTTTCACAATGAAATAAATCAAATCATTTCAGGTCATACTTATACTTATACCGTTCATACAACTGCTTATGCTTATCCTCCAAACTCACCTCACGGCCCTGGATGTAAGCGCGGGTGATCACGCTTGATTTCATGTCCAGGATGTCGCCGGTGCTCACTACGATGTTCGCGTCTTTGCCTACTTCAAGGGAACCGGTTTTGTCGGCGATGCCGAGGATCTTCGCAGCGTTGAGGGTAACGGAGCTGAGCGCTTCTTCCTTCGTCATGCCGTAAGCGCCTGCAGTGCCGGCGTTGAAAGGAAGGTTGCGCTGCTGCCAGAAACCTTCGTTGCTGATGCAAAACAGTACGCCTGCTTTTTGAAGCTGGGCGGGTGTTTTATAAGGCTGGTCCACATCATCGTCTGCCATTACCGGCAGGCTATGCGGCTGACTGAGGATCACAGGGATGTTGTATTTCTTCAGCACGTCGGTGATCATCCACGCGTCTGTTCCTCCAACTATCACTACGTCAATATCAAACTCTTTCGCAAAATCTGCTGCCACGATCAGCTCTTTCACCAGGTCTGCATGAATAAAAAATTTCTGCGTCTTGTTGAAGAGGCCTTTCACGGCGGCGTATTTCAGGTTCGTTTCAGCATGTTGCCCATTGGCGGCGTAAGCCTGTGCTTCGCGGAGGAAGGATTTTACACTGGCAACTTTTTCCATGGCCGCTTTCACCGCGTCTGTAGCAGGACCTGCCGCAGCGCTGCCAAAAGGATTGGCGCGGGGCATCAGGCGGGGCATGAAGAAATGAATGCCGTTATCGGTTTTGTAGGCTGCGTCCTCCCAGTTCCAGGCATCCAACTGCACCACGGAGGAACTGCCGCTCACAAGGCCGCCCTGCGGAACCACCTGCGCCAACAGGATACCGTTGGTGCGGAGGGTCGCTATCACTTTGGAATCGGTATTGTAGGAAACGATGGAACGCACGGAGGGATTGATCTCTCCCACTTCTTCGTAGTCGTTGGTGGCACGTACAGATTCCACTTCGGTGAGGCCGAGGTTGCTTTCCGGGGCAATCAGTCCGGGATAAACGTGCTGGCCATTCGCGTCAAATACTTTTACATCATCTGCAGGGATAGGCACGTTGGCGCCCACTGCTATGATCTTGCCGTTATTGAACCCGATGGTACCGTTTTGTATCACCTGGCCATTGCCTACGTGGATGGTGGCATTCCTGAGGAACACCAATCCCTGCTGCGGTTTGGCGGGATACACCGTTTCCTGCGCACGGAGAGCGGTGCTGCAAAGGGAAAGGATCAGTATATAAATGAATGTCTTTTGCATGTTGTTTCGATTTTTGGATGATTACTGCTGGTAAGCATCGTCCATGATATGATGCTGGTGGCCTGCCTGGAGGTCTTCGCAATGATAGATCTCTTCACGGCTTGGTACGGGCCTTCCCATGGGAACGCCTTTCTTCTTCTCGCCGAGCATTTTGCCGATGAGGCGGTTGCGCTCTTCTGCAATGCGTTTGCGCAGCTCAAGGTCTTTATCGCGGTCGAAGTAAATAATACCATCCACCATTGTTTTTTCTGCTTTTGCGTAGATGCTCAGCGGGTGATCGCTCCAGAGCACGAGATCCGCGTCTTTGCCGGCTTTGATGCTGCCGATACGGTCTGCCACATGCAGGAGGGTAGCGGGGTTGAGGGTCACCATTTTCAGGGCGTCCTCTTCCGCCATGCTGCCGTATTTCACGCTTTTGGCCGCTTCCTGGTTCAGGCGGCGGGCCATTTCAGCGTCGTCGGAATTGATGGCTACGGTGAGGCCTACACGATGCATGATGGTAGCGTTCTGCGGGATGGCGTCTACCACTTCCATTTTATACGCCCACCAGTCTGCAAAGGTGGATGCACCTGAGCCATGCGCTTTCATTTTATCCGCCACTTTATATCCTTCCAGGATGTGGGTGAAGGTGTTGACCTGGAAACCATACTGGTCGCCGGCTTTCAGCAGCATATTGATCTCGCTCTGCACGTAGGAGTGACAGGTGATGAAACGTTTTTTGTTCATGATCTCCACGAGCGCGTCCAGCTCAAGGTCGCGGCGTTTGTTGGCGCCTGCTTTTTCGTAATCCCTGGCGCGGGTGAAGGCGTCTGCCAGCACTTGCTCAACCCCCATGCGGGTCTGCGGGAAACGCACGCGCTGGCGGTCGCCCCAGTTGGATTGTTTAACGTTCTCGCCCAGCGCAAACTTGATGAAGCCATCCCAGTTCTTAAATTTGATATCTTCTGCATTGGCGCCCCAGCGCAGCTTGATCAGCTGGCTTTGCCCGCCGATGGTATTGGCGGAGCCATGCAGCAAATGGCTGGAGGTAACGCCGCCGCTCAGCTGGCGGTAGATGTTCACGTCGTCGGGGTTCACCACATCGGCTATACGAACTTCAGAGGTAACGGACTGCGTGCCTTCGTTCACCCCGCGGCTGATGGCGATGTGAGAGTGTTCGTCGAGGATGCCGGGCGTGAGGTGTTTGCCGGTGCCGTCTATCACGCGGGCATTGCCTGCGGAAAGATTTTTACCTACCTGCGCGATCTTGCCGTTGCGCACCAGTACATCCGCACCTTCCAGTTTGCCTTCTTTTTCATTGGTCCAAACGGTGGCATTGCGGATCACCACGTCCTGCTGCGTGGGCAGTGTTTCATAACCGTAGCCGGAGAAGGGAAAATAGAGCTTCCCATATTGCGGGCTCTCTTTTTTCTTCACTGAATCTTCTTTAGCGGGTACGGGTGCGGAGAACACGGCTTCCCAGGTTACAGGCCGGCCTTTATCGTCGGTACCGGAGCCGCTCCAGGTGTTGACTGCCCCTGGCTGCTGACCGATAACGCCGCTCAGGCGTACCTGCATGGAATTATCTTTTTTGTTGTTGATCACCATTTTCACCAGCTGGCCATCCACCTCGATCTTGCCGGGAATGGTGTCTTTATTCACCAGGGTCAGCGAAGCAGGCGTGCCTTTGATGGTTACCGGGTAAGTGGCGCTGGCGTTGGGATAGGTGAGCGTGATGTTGTACACACCACGCAGGTCCTGCCATCCATCGGTTTTCAACACATATTGGTTACCCTGCACCCAGTTCTGGAAAAACACGGTGTTTTCGCTGAAAACAGGGCCGGAAGTGATGATAAAGTTGGCCAGCTTACCGGCATCCAGGCTGCCGATGCGGTCGTAGGCCTTCAGCAGTGTGGCGGGCGTTTTGGTAAGCGCTTCCAGTGCTTTCTGTTCTGAAAGACCGTATTCTATGGCTTTACGCAGGCTGGAGAGGAAGGTCTTCGCATCTTTCAGATCGGCGGCGGTGAGACAGAAAGGAATATTTGCCTTTTCGAAGGCGCCGGCCTGTGTGGGCGCCAGTTCCCAGTGCTTCATATCCGTAAGCGCCACGAAACGCGCATCGTTAGGATCTTCCACGTCCATAGCCTGCGGGTAGTTCACCGGCAGGATGAAGGTGGCTTTGGTGGCGGCCATTTCGGGAATACGCTGGTATTCGTTGCCACCGGCTTTGATGATGTATTGCACGCCAAACTCATCGCCGATCTTGTCTGCGCGCAGCACATTCCATTTTTCGTTGGCGTCGAAGATCTGCGGCAGGCCCTGGTTGTCGTTCCAGGCCTGGAGACTGAGGTTCACGCCTTCTTTGGCGGGATTGCCTTTGTACCACTGTGCATCCAGGTATTGCTGGCGCAGCAGGGCAATGGTGCCCATGAGGGAGCTGGGGTAATCCTGGGTGGAAGAACCTTTCTCGAAAGAATAATTGGCGGAAGCCTTTTCACGGAGGATGGTCAGGTGCTCACGGTCGGCTGCGAGGCTGACGAGCACGCCTGTGCCGCGGGCAATACCGTCCTGCTGGTGGCTGAGCACTACGCCGAAACCTTGCTCACGGAGGGTTTTAGCTTTAGATTCGTCAGCAGAAAAGAGCTGCACGGCATTTACTTCGCTTTTGATGGCCTGGTTCCAGCCGTAGGCGCCGTTGGTGTTGGAGAGCATCTGCGGGGCCGCACCACCGCCGCGGCCGCCGAAAGAGCGGGGCGGGGCTGCGGGCATGCCGTAGTCGCTGTAAATGTCTACAAAAGAGGGATAAATGAATTTCCCCTTACAATCGATCACCACGGCATCTTTAGGGATGGCGGCGCCGGCGCCCACTGCGGTGATCTTTCCGTCGCGGATCACGAGGGTGGCGTCTTTCAATGTGTTTTGTGCGTCTTTGACAATGGTGGCATGGGTGAATGCATAACAGGCTTCACGGGGGCTGGCAACGCCATTTACCGGCCAGGTTTGCTGGGCGTTGGCCGTAAGGCCGGCCAGCAGGCATCCTACAACGCCTAATACGGAACGGTACCGTAAACGCGTTATCAGGAAGCGGCGGTGCTTCGCTTGCGCCGGTAACGGGATACCGGCAGGTAACGGATTTGATCTCATTCGATTAACTTTTAAAGAATTTAGATGATGGCTGATTCCGCCGGGCACAGGTTTAGATCATAGTATTTCCGGCATACGGTCACAATACAGCTACAAGTGCTAAATTTAACAAATGATTGACCGCATATCGTACTATTTTAGTATAAATTTTACGAGCGGTATAATACTTGCAGGAAAATCAGAGAATTCATAGTTATGAAAAATAAGACATGGAGCCTCCTTATACTGTTCTTCCTCGCCATGGGAACAGCTTACGCGCAGGATACCACGAAAACGCGGAGAGACCGCTGGGATGCGGCAGGTAAGGCTGATAAGCTGAGCGACAAACTCTACAGGGAGCTGGATCTATCAAAGGATCAGCACAGGCAGATCTACGACATCAACGAAGACATCTCCAAACGCCGCGACGCCGCCCGGCAGAACGTTTCGCTCACTTCCCGCCAGCGAATGCAGGTGTACCAGCAGCTGGATGCCGAGCGCAGCAACCGTTTCAAGTCCGTGCTTACTTCCGCGCAATACAAAAAGTGGAACGACTGGGAAATGAAGAAGAAAGCGCATATGGAAGAAAAAATGGACCGCAAGCACGATAAGAGGCAGGCCCGTAAAGCAGATCATTGATGGAAGCCATTCTGCAACAGGCAGTTGCCATCTTTGAGCATGCCGTGGCTGCCGTGCAGCCGCAGCAGTTCATGCGCAGGGCCCTGCAAAGCATCGCATCAACGGATACATCCTCTTCACGCATCTTCCTGCTGGGTGCGGGCAAAGCTGCCGCATCCATGGCGCTGGAAGCCGAAAAGATACTGGATGGCCGCATCTCACAGGGGCTGGTGGTCACCAATCACCTGCCCGCCTACACGCTGCAAAAAACCACCGTCATTACCGCCGCCCATCCTGTGCCTGACCTCAACAGCATCATTGCCGGCACCGCCATGCTGAATATGGCGGCCGCCTTCCAGCCGGGCGACCTCGTGATATTCCTGCTGTCCGGCGGCGCATCGTCGCTGCTGGCCGATGTGCCGGAAGGCGTTACCATGGAAGAATTGCAGGAACTGTTCAGCGCGTTGCTGAAAAGCGGCGCGGATATCCGGGAAATGAACACCGTGCGCAAGCACCTTTCCTCCATCAAAGGCGGCCAGCTGGCCCGTGCGCTGCTGCCCGCGGACGTGTTCACCATTATCCTCTCCGATGTTCCCGGCGACGATCCGGCGGTGATCGGCTCCGGACCTACCGTGCCGGACCCTTCCACTTTCACCGAAGCCTGGATCGTGCTTGAAAAATATCATCTCACCGAAGGATTGCCCGAAGGTATCCTGCAACATATCAAAGGCGGCATAGCGGGCGTCGTTCCCGAAACCGCCAAGCCCGGCGAGCTTTCCCATTCCACCCACCTTATTGCCGCCAGCAACCGCATTGCGCTGGAAGCCGCCGCAGAAAAGGCGCAGGCCATGGGATATCATACGCGCATCCTCACCGGCGCAGCCACCGGGGAAGCCCGGGAGCTGGCCCTATCGCTTGCAGAACTGGCGTTGGAATATGAAGGCCCTTATCCCGCGTGCCTCCTGGCGGGCGGGGAAACCACCGTGAAAGTGACCGGCACAGGGCTGGGCGGCCGCAACCAGGAACTGGCGCTGGCAACTGGACTGTTACTTCAAAATGACCCTCATATCACCTTCCTGTCCGCGGGCACAGACGGCATAGACGGCCCCACAGACGCTGCAGGCGCAGTCATCAATGCTTCCGTGCTGGCAACGGCGCCGGATCCGCGGCCTTTCCTGGAACAGAATGACAGCTGGCATTTCTTTGAACAGGCCGGCACCCACATCAAAACCGGGCATACAGGCACCAATGTGATGGATGTAATGGTGCTGTTGCTGCAAAAACCCTGATTTTCTTACCGATTGTTTGCATATCTCGCTTTTGATTCTATTTTTGGGAAATTAAAAAAACAATCAGCGTATGTTGAGAATGGAACAGACCTGGCGGTGGTTCGGGCCTAAAGACCCGGTAAGCCTTTCAGACATCCGGCAGGCAGGCGCCACAGGTATCGTTACGGCATTGCATCACGTGCCGAATGGCGTAGTGTGGAGCAAAGAAGAAATCATGCAGCGCAAACAGGAAATAGAAGCCGCAGGCCTCACATGGTCCGTAGTGGAAAGCGTGCCCGTGCATGAAGATATCAAAACACAGACAGGCCGGTTCAAAGAATATATTAAGAACTACCAGCAAAGCCTCCGCAACCTTGCAGCCTGCGGCATTTATACAGTAACGTACAACTTCATGCCCGTGCTGGACTGGACGCGTACAGACCTCGCCTACACCGTGGAAGACGGCTCAAAAGCCCTCCGCTTCGACAAGGCGCAGTTCATGGCATTCGACCTCTTTATGCTGCAACGCCCCGGCGCGGAAAATGATTATTCCCAGGAAGAGATCTCCCGCGCAAAAGAGCAGTTCGACAGCATGACGAACGACGAGAAGAACCTGCTGCAACGCAATATCATAGCGGGTTTACCCGGTTCCGAAGAAAGCTTTACACTGGAGCAGTTCCAGGCTGCGCTGGATAAATACAAGGATGTTGACGCCATCAAACTGAAGCTCCACCTTTTTTATTTCCTCCAGCAGATCGTGCCCGTGGCGGAAGAAGTAGGCGTTAAGCTCGCCATTCACCCGGACGATCCTCCCTTCCCCATCCTTGGCCTGCCCCGCGTGGTAAGTACCGAGCAGGATGCGAAAGAATTGCTGGCCACCGCACCTTCCCCCGCCAACGGCCTCTGCTTTTGCACCGGCTCATACGGCGTGCGTGAAGACAACGATCTGCCCGGCATGGTAGACCGCTTCGGCGAACATATCCACTTCATTCACCTGCGCGCGACCAAACGCGATACGCTCGGCAACTTCTACGAAGCCAACCACCTGGAAGGCGATGTGGACATGTACAGCGTGGTGAAGAACATCCTGGCGGTGATGAAAAGAAGAGGCGTATCCATCCCGATGCGCCCTGACCACGGCCACCAGATGCTGGACGACCTGCATAAAAAGACCAATCCCGGGTACAGCGCCATCGGCAGGCTGCGCGGCCTTGCTGAGCTGAGAGGTCTTGAGATGGGCATTGCAGGAAAACAATAATGTGCCTCACATAAAAATAAGTAAGCCCGGTCCACGAAGGACCGGGCTTTTATTAAACACACACTACGAAAACAAAACTACGGACATCCCGTCCGTAATTGTCTTTATCATCATTTCCAGAATTCATTTCCATTCAATTGCAACAATGCCAGGCTGCTCACAGAGAGCTGGTATTGATATTGGATCTTTGAAATTTCCGCTTCCAGCAGCGAGGTTTGCGCGTTCTGCAGGTCCAGGTAAGTGATCACGCCGTTCTTATAGCGGCTCTGGGCCAGCGTAAGCGCCCGGTTCGCCTGTTGCAGCAATGTTTCCGCGGTTTGCAGCCTTTCGCGGCTGGCCGCAATGTCTGACAATTGCTGGGCGGCTTCTTTCCTGATATTGTCTTTGATGCCCTGGGTATTCCATTTGGCCACTTCCACTTCCGTGGCGGCCATATGTTCCTGCGTGCGCAGTTTTTTACCATGGAATATGGGAACGGAGAGGCTTACGCCCGCGTTGTAATTAAATTTCGGCACGCTTACATCCGGCAGGTAACCATTTTTATAACCGGTGCCCGCCTGGGCAAACAGCGAAGGTTTATATTGGCTCTTGGCCAGCTGCACGCCGGTTTCCGCTACTTTTTCCTTTTCGATGGCGGTCTTCACAGCAGTATTCCCTTCAAACGCTACATCTGCCTGCGCGGCAGGCATGGGCCAGTTGAAGTTGCTGTGGATGGAATCTTTCAAAGGCTCACCGGTAAGGTATTCCAGGTTGGCCAGCTGCTTTTGCAGCGAGTTCTGGTAATCCACCTTGCGGTTGCGGTATGTTTCGAGTTTCACGCGGGTGTTCAGCAGGTCCAGGTCGATAGCGTCGCCATGTTTGAGTTTATTTTCCACCATTTTCTCCGTTTCCTCCAGCAGCCTGATGTTCGCATCCTGCACGGCGATATTGTCTTGCAGGAAAGCAATGGCGAGATAAACGTCTGCTACCTGGTAAGCTAAATTCTCTTTCGCTTCAGCGGTTTGCGTGCCCAGGAGGCTGGCCTGCGCCTGGCTTTGTTTGATCTGGCTGCCCGATTTCCCGAAGTCCAGCAACAGCTGGCGCGCTTCTATACCTGCGTTCACGTTTTCGGAAGGCATGGGCTGGAAGACGAGGTCGGTGCCGGGAAATGCAATTTTCGGAACGGGGTATACATGCGAGTAACCCGCTACGCCATTTACTTCCGGCAGGCGGTTGGCCCTGGCCAGCGTAGTTTTGTCTGCAGCGATCTTCTGCTGCGTTTCCATCGCTTTTATCTCTGAAAAGTGATCGAATGAATGTTTGACCAGGCTTTTAAGGTCTGCCGGCGCTTCCTGCGCGGAGGCCCCTGCGGCGGAAATGGTCAGTATGATGAATAATAACTTTTTCATTTTCTGAATTCTGTTTTATATTTAGTGCGCATGTTCTGCCGCTTCTTTCATCGCGGCGGCGCTTACATTTTTTTTCTTCACAAACAACATTACCGGCAATACACATATAAAGAAGATGCCCACGATGCGGAAAGCATCCAGGTAAGTGAGCACATAAGCCTGGCGGGTGACCACGTTGTCCAGCAGGCTCAGTCCCACCTGGTGCGCATCCAGCGCGTTCACGCCCCTGGCGGCAACGGCGCCGGCCGTCTGGTTCAGCCGCTCCATGGCAACGGGATTGTCTGTCGTTACGTAGTTGAGCAGTTGAACGCGGTGCAGGCTGTATTGTCTTGCCACATAAGTATTCATGAATGCGATACCAAATGAACCGCCCAGCTGGCGGAGCATATTGTTAATGGCAATACCCTGCGGCATTTCCAGCGGCGTAAGACCGGAAACCGCCTGGTTCGTCAACGGCACGCTCAGCATGGCCGCGCCAAAACCGCGCAGCAGCAAGGGCAGGAAAAAGAACATTACGCCGGCTTCGGCGCTGGCGGTAGACATCCAGAAGCAGAACACTGCGAAGCTGAAGAACCCGAACGTGATCAGGAATTTCGGCGGCACGCCGCGCTGTATCTGCTTACCAACGATCGGCATCATAATGGCCGCAACAATTGCACCGGGGAAAAGCGATTCGCCGGTAAGCGTAGGCGTGAAGCCCATTACACGCTGCATCCACACAGGGTATACGAACATTGAACAGTACATGCCCATGCCCATGATGAACGTGAGCAGCGTAGTAATGGCCAATGTCCGGTTCTTCAATACCTGCAGGTTCACTGCGGGCGAGTCTGTCGTCAGTTCCCACCAGATGAAAAGAATAAAAGCAACAACGGCCGCAACGGTCAGCACCACGATGTGTTTGGCGGCGAACCAGTCTTCAGACTGCCCTTTTTCAAGGATGTACTGCAGACTGCCGACCCAGACGACCAGCAACAGGATGCCGATGTAATCGATCCTGATGGCCTTCCGGTTGATGTTGTATTCCTGCGGCTGCTTGTCGATAAAATTAAATACGAGAAAAGCAGCGATGATGCCTATGGGCACGTTGATGTCGAATATCAGGCTCCAGTGGAAGTTATCCACGATCATACCGCCAAGCGTAGGCCCGATGGTGGGGCCGATGATCACGCCCATCCCGAAGATGGCGGCGGCAATGGGCCTTTCGGATATTTCGAACGTATCGAAAAGAATGGCCTGGGAGGTGGACAATAACGCGCCGCCGCCCACGCCCTGCAGGAACCGCCATGCTACAAGCTCCCAGAGCCCGTTGGCGTTCCCGCACATGTACGAGGAGAAGGTAAATATGAGGATGGATGCCAGGTAATAGTTCTTGCGGCCAAAGTAAGAAGCGAGGAAACCGGTCATCGGGATCACGATCACATTGGCGATCGCATATGCCGTAACGACCCAGGAGGCGTCTTCGATGGTGGCCCCGAGGTTACCGCTGATCTGCGAGAGCGCCACGTTTACGATCGTGGTGTCTATCAGTTCCAGCATGGTAGCCGAGATCACCGTGGCTACGATGATCCACTTGGCAAATCCTTTCGGTTTGGGTGACATACATTAGTATTTTAAGGCCACTTCTACGCTCAGGCCAGCACGCAGCTTGTCGAGATATTGGTCTGCATTATCAATTGTGATCTTAACCGGCACGCGCTGCACGATCTTTACGAAGTTGCCCGTCGCATTGTCAGGCGGCAGCAGGGAGAATTTAGCGCCTGTGGCGCGGGAGATGGCAGACACGTGGCCGGTCAGCTTAAGACCGCTGTAGCCGTCCACTTCAATTTCCGCTTCCTGCCCTACCTGTATGTGCGCCAGTTGTGTTTCCTTGAAATTCGCCACGATGTAAAAACCGTTTTCATCCACGATGGTGAAGAGGCTTTGACCGGCCTGCACAAACTGCCCCGGTTCAATGTTCTTTTTACCGATGCGGCCGTTGATGTTTGCGGTGATGTTGGTATAGCCCAGCTTGAGCTTCATTTGTTCTACTTCGGCTTTGCGGCTGGCTACCAGCGCTTCGGCCTGCGCTACTTTGGCGGCAGCCACCTGTACGGAAGAACGGGCGAGAGTGATGTTGTCCTGTGCGGCCTGGTATTGTTTGTCGTTGGTGAGACTGGCGGCTTTGGTGTCGTCCAGCTGGCGGTTGGTGATAGCCTGGTCGTCAAAAAGACTCTGGTCGCGGCGAAGGTCCGCCAGCGCTTTATCTTTCCGCACCAGCGCCACCTGTGCATTCGCATCAGCCACCCTGATGGATGCTGCTGCGTTCACCTGGCTGGCCCTCGCAGTTTCCAGGTCGGCTACAGCCTGCTGGTAATCCGCTTCAGCCTGCTGCAGTTCGATGCGGTATTCCTCGTCATCTATCAGCAACAGGGAATCTCCTTTTTTGACATTACCGTAATCCTGGACATTGAGGCTTTTTACATAACCGGCCACCCTGGCTATAACGGGGGCGGAATGGCCTTCTACCTGTGCATTGTCTGTCGTTTCGTGGTGGCGGGCGTAAAGCCATTGTTTAATCCCGAAAATGCCCCCGGCTATGAGGATGCCGATGAAGATGAGGCGCACGGCCAATTTACCCTTACGTGGGTTTGCATTTGCTGTTTCCATTGTTTGTGTGTGTTTGTAGGATGTATTTTACAACACAAAGGTAAACCGAGTTTACCAAATAGACAAATAGGTTGACCATTAAATAAAAATTATTAACTTTATGTTGACAAAAGGGCTATTTTAGGCAACATTGTAACAGTGTACAAGTATGACTACAACTGAATTAGATAAGAAACTGGAAGAGATAGTAGCCCGCAGGCCCCGGCTGCTGGTGAAGCTGCTCAGCATCGTGAAGAAGGACTTTGACGCCAGGATCACTGAATACCTGCAACAAACTGGTTATAAAGATTTTAAGATAGGAGACATGGTGCTGCTGGTGAATATTTCACCGGAGGGTACGATCAATAATGAGCTTGCCAAAAAGGCCCGTATTACCAAGCAGGCGATGAGCAAGGTCGTAAAAAACCTGGAGGCGATGGGTTTCATTTATACCCGTAAGCATGAAACGGACAACCGCGCCACCGTCATTTTTCTCAGCGACAAAGGAAAGCAGCTGGTGATCGACGTTTCGGGCGCAGTGCAGGAGATACAGGCGTTCTATACAGGCATTATCGGCGAAAAAGATGCAGAGCAGCTGCGGGATATCTTATTCCGTCTCGTGGAAGGTATTTTTCCCTCTGCGGTAGCGGGAACTGAGAAAAAAACGCCTGCCCAGCCAGAAGACAATGCCAACCAGTAAAAACCCCATTGCCGCCAATACATACCACATTTTATTCCCTGGAGGATTTTCCGGCAACACAGTTTGCGGATGGCCGATGTAGGTCATGGCTGCCCAATAGTACGGCAGTTTCAGCTGCTGGCCGGCCTTTTCGTTCAGCAACCATTGCTGTTTGGCGTGATGAAGCGCCATGGCGGGGTCTGCCGCGTTGCGCAGCTGGTTATAAAAATCGCCGGTAAGGCTGGCAGCCGTGGCATCGTGCAGGTTCCAGAGGCCGGCTACAATGCCCGTGGCGCCTGAAGTGGTGAATTCGCGGGCCAGGCTGATGATGCCCTCCCCTTCCGCCATCATGCCCTGGCCGGTTCTGCAGGCGCTTAACACGATAAGGCCGGGACGGAATTTCCTCGCATATAATTCAAACAGGTAAAAAGGCCCGTCTGCCAGCTGGATGGCGGGCAGTTGCTGATCGCCTTCGAGCGAGGCATGCGTGCTGAGATGCAGGATGCCACCGTTACCAAGTTGTTCCCTGAACGCAGCAAGCGTAGCCTGTTGGTCTTTGAAGTAAAATCCGCCGGCAGCTTTTTTCACCGCTTTATATTCTTCTTCCACCGCGGGTAAGTTTTGCGCTGAAATAAAGAAGCCGCGGAGCTTTTCCGGCCCTTTGCCTGCCGCCGGTGATTGTTGAAGATAGGTTTGCAGCGAGTAAGCCAGGCTGGTGACAGTGCGTTTCAGCAAAAAAGGCCACTGCGCTGTATTTCGTTTATACGTGCTGTCTGTGATCAATGCATCGAACGGAAGATACCCGAACCAGCCATCGGGGATCAGCAGGTAGCGGGAAGCAATGGAATCTTGCCAGAGCCAGCTGTAGATCCGGTATGCCTCGCGGTAATAATCTGCGGGAGCGTTCTGCATGGCGGCGGGGCCATTGTGAAAATATCTGGTGACGAAGTTTCGCAGGAACAATTGTTTGTCTTTCCCATCGCTCAGCCGGCGGATGGATCGAATGCCTGATTGCGCCAGGTCCATTATGTACAGGTGATGTTCGCCGGAGAAAAGACTTTTCACCGTCAGCCCCGCGGGAATTTCTTTTACAGGATTGAGGTCCGTCATGGCGGGCGCTTCAAAATAATCCGGGTACTTTTTCCTGATCTGCCCCTGCAGTTGCGAAAGATCGTAAGCCAACGCATCACGGGCAGGGTTCTTTTTCCCGGACAGGGCCGCTTCGCGGTCGTAGTAGGCAAGCGCCTGCTGCAGTTGCTGCTGTTTGTCCAGCAGGGAATCTTTCAGGCCCAACCGCCCTTGCTGCATGTTGAATAATTGTTCCTGCAGCAGCACCTGCGCTTTGCTTTTCTCCATGATATGCAGCATGGCAAGGGCATATGTTTCCTGGTGATCCTTTTCCCATAAAAGATATGCGGTGTTCATGGCTTTTTCGGCCAGGGCGTGGCTTTGCCGCTGGTGCTGCAAACGTGTGGCGCGGCTGAAGAATTCCCTTCGCAGCGTGGTTTCAATATCAAAAATGAGCAAATATCCTTCCAGCGCCTCTTCCAGGCGGCCGGCCTGTGCCAATGCATCCGCGCGGCCTTCGATGGCGTCGGCAATGGAGAAATCGCCGTAGAGGCGGTCTTTCGCAGGCCAGCCGGTAGTGTGGCCGGGCAGCATGTATTGCAATGCACGGTCGAACAATAGGATACCTGATCTTGTTGCCGTATTTGTTCCTTGTTTTACCGGCTCATGGCCTGACAAAGCGGGGCCCCCATCCGCCTGCCGTGAAAGCAGCATCGCTTTCCCCTGTTTTACCAATACCCTGGCCTTTTCACGATTGCGCGCCCCGGGGTAGAACCGGTCCAGCGCCGCGAGTGAGCGGACATACCATGATCCAGCTTCTTTGTATTGTTTATGCAGCATTGCCACATCGCCGTTTGCCTGCAGCACAGAGGCCAGCCAATAGCCTGCATTTTCCGTTACCAATACTTCAGGGCGCTGCAATATCCGCATGCCCAGGGCGGCATGCATCGCAGCGCTATCAGGTATTTCCTTCCTGATGTAGATCTCCGCAAGCGAAGAATGCAGCAATCCCGCTATGCTGCTGTTTTCCGGCGCCTGGCGGAGGCCGGCGAAAGCATAAGATCGCGCCAGGTCAAAACGCTCCTGCATCAGGGAAGTAACGGCAAGATTGCTGTAAACGGACGCCACCTGCTGTGCATCGTCCTGCTGCCGGGCTATTTCCAGGCTGCGCTCCTGTATGAACGCCGCCCGTTCGTAATCCCCCAGGCGGGTGTAATTGTTGCCCAGCGGCTTGAGGATATATTCCAGTATATCCGTTCCCGTTATCTTCTGTTCATTATAAAAGCGGTAGGCAGCTTCGTAGGCAGCGATGGAAGGAAGTATATTGCCCGTGAACATCTGGTAATACCCCTGGTACGTAAGCATATCCAGCCAGGCGGAATATTCGGCCTCATGCTGCGGAACACGCCATGCGCGCTGTTGCAGGCCCATAAGCAGCGCAAGCCTCTCAGCGGGTGATTCGGCTGCGTAATCCATTTGCAGGTAGAGCCATCCTGCAAGATCGTTTTCCTTTTGAAGCGCAGCCGCCTTACGCTCCAGCGCGGCAGGAAGGCGCAGCGTATCGGCAACCCGGCAGGTACCCGCCGGCGCCCGGAAGCAGCATAGGAAAAGGATGATATATCGCAGGCGGAACATTCGGTACTAAAGATAATGTACCTGCGTTGAATTTATACCAGCAGAGAAGCTGCACTCCTTACAGGTATAAATTTTTAAAACTCAAAACCGCCATATACCATAAAAGAACACCCGCTGCTGCGAATCTTTGACATACTGCAGCAATCTCACGCCCAGCGAGGGCCCTGCGCGGACCATCCCCAGGTTGACATCTGCAAACAAAGCACCGTCCGCAGCTGTAAAACGCTCTTTCACCGTACCCGCCAGCTGTTCGAATTTTTCCAGCGTGCCCGTGGGAGGCTGCGGCATGGCCGTCACCACCTTCTTCTCCTGTTTCTTTTCGCCCACCACCACGCTCATCATTGCGCCCGCTCCTACGCCGAGCCAGGAAGTAACATTGTACCGCACATGCAGCGGCACCACGTCCATCGTCGTTCGGCTGGTTATCTCGAAATTCTCGCGCCCCTGCACAATGTATTTGCCGGTACCAATAGCAGTGTCACGCTGATCACGGGAGAAAGAAGTAAGTGTTTCATTTTTCTGCTGAAGGCCAAGATATATTTCCGCCTGCAAATACGGTCTGTACGGCGAATAGGTGGACACGCTGAAACCCATAGAACCCGCCGGCAAACCCAAAGGCATTTCATGCTTACCGGAACCAATCCCGTACCCCATGATCACACCCGGTGAAATACCCGGCATCCAGCGGCCTTTGGAGCGGTTGGTGATTACGGGTTCGTTTTTGTCGAACACGATAGCCGCCTGGCTGGTGAACGGCAGCTTCTTCAATTCCTTGCTGAAACGGATGCGGTATTTGATGAACCCTTTCGTGGAATCCTGGTCTTCCACGCCTTCCTGCCTTACGCCCTTGAGGTAAATATTATTGAACACGAAAAAAATACTGTCCTTCCGCACGATCGTATCCAGGCAGCTTTGTCTTTCATAAGCGGAATCGCACATTACGCATTTAGGTGAATAATCGGTGATCTCCAGGGTCTGCCCGTTGAGCATTCCCGGCACAGCCACGCCAATAGCTACCTTGCTGGCCGGGCCTTTTCCCGTGTTCTGGAATTGCACTTTGTAGCTCAGCTCTTTTGATTTCCGCACAAAACGGTAATTCATCCGCCGGTTCTTCAGCTGCATGCGGTTCGGATCGTGCGAGGCCACGATCTGCATTTCGAGATTATACTGCCCCATGGGCATCAGCGGATCGTCGGGTATGAACAGGCTGCTGATAGTTACCACTGCATTGGTGTCCTTGATCATCTCCGGCGTGGTTTCCAGCGAAAGGAACAGGAATTTTTCCTCGCCTGCGCCAAGATTTTCCACCCGCCATACATGTTGCTCACGGAAAAGACCTTTCTTCTCAGCCAATACAGCGGCCACTGCCGCATTCCTTTCAGCCAGCGCTGCGCGCCACGCAGCTATCATCTTTCCTTCCGGTGAAAACGATCCGCCCGCGGCAGGGCCTGCCAGCGGGATGTACGTCTCCCCGGGAGGCGCAAAGGCCAGCACGGAGTCAAATACCGATTTGCGCTCCCCATGATAAGCGCGCGCACCGGCCATTTCAAAGTTCTTCTGGGCGAATTGCTTTTCGTTATAAAATAAAAGCAGCGAACCGCTCACCGTTCCGGAACCGCCCGGGTGGCGGTAGCCTATTACGGTCACCATTTCTTCGCCGGGCTTCGGCATGCGGTTGGCTTTCATGGCCAGGAAGTCCTGTTGGCCGGGGAAAAAGCCGGAAGGGTTATCCGCAGCGGCGTACATGGTCTTCTTTACTTTTATTTTGCGCGGCTTGCTTTTGGGTGCTTTGCCATCGTCGTAGTTATTGGTGGCGTAGAGACGGATCTCGTAGTCGCCGGTATCTTTGAAATGATGAACAGGTTGGGGAGAAAAAGAAAACGTGCCGTCGCCAAACTCCCAGAAATACGTATAGAACGCTTCCGGTGCGCCGGCAATCTGCCGCAGGGGGCGAAGGCTGGCGCTGAGGCTGGCCCTGTTATCTTCCAGCGCGATCCCGATAACGGCAGGAATGCTGTCAGGCGCGGCTTTCTGCTGTGCGGCCAGTGGAAAGGCCATAACGAGAAATAGGATGGCGGCGCTGATAAATTTATTCATATAGCGGTATTTAGGGTAAATGCTGCTCCCGGCCCGACAGGTACGATCCGTCAATATACCGTTTTTCCGCCAACAACAAAAGGCGCTCCCGCATGGTACGGGAGGCCTTCATTTGTGTATCTGGCGTTAACAGGTCAGGAGCTTTCATTACCAGATCAACATGGCGGCTGGTTTGTTACCCCGGGATTTTTAAATATCTTTAAAACATATGTCCACCCAAACCCCTCATGCAGACCAATCTTTTATCCGCGCCCTGCTGCACAACGACGTGCAGGCGGTGGAAGAGATCTACCGGCGCTTTTCCCCGCGGGTGAAGCATTATGTAATGCAAAACAGCGGCACGGCAGACGATGCGGCGGACATTTTCCAGGAATCGCTCGTAGATATCTATAACCAGGCCCGCTACAAAGGGCTTGTGCTTACCTGTCCCTTCGAACCTTTCCTGCTGATGGTATGCAGGCGCAAATGGCTCAACGAGTTAAAGAAAAGAGGCCGGCAGGGGGTAACAAAAGACCTGGACGAGCAATTTAATGTGGGAGAAGACAGCTTCCGGGACGCCGAAAAAACATGGGCGGACAACGAAAAGGCCCGCCTCTTCAAAGCCATGCTCGAAAAGATGGGCGACCGCTGCCAGGAGATCATCCGCTGGTCTATGACAGACAAACCACAGGAAGAGATCGCCGCCAAGCTGGGCGTTACCTACGGCTACCTCCGGAAAAAGAAATCGGAATGCATGGCCGCTTTGATCAGCGCCATTAAAGAAAACCTTTCAAAATGGGGACTGACATGAACGAACTGGATCATGAATTAATAGAACGTTACCTGTCCGGCGATATGGACCCGGCTACCAGGGCTGCTTTTGAAAGCCGGCTGGAAAAGGAACCAGAGCTGCTGCATACGCTGCAAACCTGGCGCGACGTGGAAGAAACGCTCCGGCATTCGCTGGCGCCCGATGCGCAGCGCGAGGAACTGAAAAAAACACTGCAGCAGCTGCGTCCCGTCATCACGAAGCAGCCCGCTAAAGTGGTGCGTTTCAACAAATCGCTGATCGCGATCGCATCGCTGGCCGCTGCTGTGGCGCTCATCCTGTATCTTGGTCCCTGGGATGAAGATGTGTACCAGCAATATGGCGTCCGGGAAATGATCTCTCCCGCGGAACGCGGCACCTCCGCGGATACGCTGCTGGCTGAGGCGGCATACCAGTTCAATCATCATCATTATGAACAAGCCATTGCCACACTAAGCAAAGTATTACAGCAGCAGCCTGACAATGCTTATGCCCTGTACTACCGCGGTCTTTCTTACCTCGAAAACAAGCAACTCAGCCAGGCACGCGCCGATCTTGGATCTATTTACAATGGTGAATCTGTATTTAAATACGAAGGCGCATTTTATGTTGCACTGAGCTACCTGAAAGAAGACAATAAAGACAAATGCAGGGAGTGGCTGGGGAAGATACCAGAGGATGCGGAAAATTATGCGAAGGCGAGGGAGTTGATGGAGAAGTTGTAAAATAAATTTGCTTACTTAAATAATCAATCGTAATATTGCGATATATGGGATTGACGAAATCAGAGATATTCACCGACAAGCAGAACAAACTGGCAGCGATGATGAAGGCGCTGGCCCATCCTGCGCGCATTGCCATCATTCAGCACCTGATCAAAGCCGAGGCCTGCATCTGCGGCGACCTGGTGGAAGAACTGGGGCTCGCCCAGGCCACCATCAGCCAGCACCTTAAAGAACTGAAAAACGCCGGCCTTATCCAGGGAACCATTGAAGGCACCAGCGTTTGCTACTGCATAGACCCGAAGGTTTGGAAACAATATAAAACCGCCTTCGATACATTTTTCGTCGCTTATAACACCAACAGTTCCTGCTGCTGATTTTTTTGCCCCTATTAATCGCAATATTGCAATGTAACAATTAATTTACATCAACATGTCAACACCAGACCAGCTCAAAGAGATCGTAAGACTGAAATACAGCGAAATTGCCCTGCAAAGCAGGGAAGAGAACGCCGCCTCCTGCTGCGGCGCGGGCGGCTGCTCCACCGAAGTGTATAACATCATGACAGATGACTATTCAGGCATGGAAGGCTATAACCCCGACGCAGACCTTGGCCTGGGATGCGGTCTTCCTACCCAGTTTGCGAAGATCAGCACCGGCGACGTAGTAATAGACCTCGGTTCCGGCGCCGGAAACGATTGTTTCATCGCCCGCGCCCTGACCGGCGAAACGGGGAAAGTGATCGGCATAGACTTCACGCCCGCTATGATCGAAAAGGCCCGCGCCAACGCCGAAAAGCTGGGGTACAACAACGTGGAATTCCGCCAGGGCGACATCGAAAAAATGCCGGTATCCGCAAACGTGGCAGACGTGATCGTTAGCAATTGCGTGCTGAACCTTGTACCCGACAAAGAAGCCGTGATAAAAGAGATATACCGCGTACTGAAACCCGGCGCCCATTTCAGCATTTCCGATATCGTGCTGGAAGGCGAACTGCCCGCCAACATCCGCGAGGCGGCCGAAATGTACGCCGGATGCGTATCCGGTGCTATCCAGAAAAATACATACCTGGGCTTCATCGGGCAAACGGGTTTTGAGAACATCACTATTCAGAAAGAGAAAAAGATCAACATTCCCGGCGATATCCTGGAAAAATACCTGGATGCGCAGGAGCTGGAAACATTCAAACAAAGCAGCACCGGCATTTACAGCATTACCGTGTACGCGGAAAAACCCGCTGAAAAAGCGGCCTGCTGCGGAACGGACTGCTGCAAATAAACCCGGGCACCTTCAATTCAATCGAATGACTGCAAACAACTGTAATCCGGCTGCGGGGCGCAGGCACCTCAGCTTTATGGACCGGTATCTTACCCTCTGGATCTTTGCCGCCATGATCGCCGGTGTGGCGCTGGGATATTTTGTCCCGGAAATGCCGGCGGCCGTCAGTGCCTGGTCCAGTGGCACTACCAATATCCCGCTTGCGATAGGCCTCATCCTGATGATGTACCCTCCATTGGCCAAAGTGCGTTACGAAAAGATGGGGGAAGTATTCAGAAATACAAAGATTCTCGGTGCTTCACTCCTGCTCAACTGGGTGATTGGTCCGCTGCTGATGTTCCTGCTCGCCATACTGTTCCTGAAAGATTACCCGGAATATATGTCCGGCCTCATCCTTATCGGGCTGGCCCGGTGCATTGCAATGGTCATTGTCTGGAACGAGCTGGCGGAAGGCAACCGGGAATACGCGGCCGGGCTGGTAGCGCTGAACAGCATTTTCCAGGTAGCGTTCTTCAGCGTATACGCCTGGCTTTTCCTGACCGTGCTGCCGCCGCTATTCGGTCTTACCGGGCTTACCATTCACATCACCATCGGGCAGATCGCGGAAAGCGTGCTCGTCTACCTCGGCATTCCTTTTGCAGCAGGTGTCATTACGCGCTGGGTGCTGATCAAAACGAAAGGGGAAGAATGGTACCTGCGCCGGTTCGTCCCGTTCATTTCTCCCATTACACTGATCGCACTGCTCTTTACGATCGTGGTAATGTTCAGCTTAAAAGGGGAATTGATCGTGCGCATCCCGCTGGACGTGCTTCGCATTGCGGTACCGCTGGTGATCTATTTCGCATTGATGTTCCTGGCCAGCTTTTTTATTGGAAAATCAATGGGAGCGGATTATTCTAAAAATGCCGCGATTTCTTTCACGGCGGCCGGTAATAATTTTGAGCTGGCCATTGCGGTAGCCATCGGCGTTTTCGGGATCAACAGCGGGCAGGCTTTTGCAGGCGTAATAGGTCCGCTGGTGGAAGTACCCGCTCTCATTGCGCTTGTAAATGTAGCTTCCAGGCTGCGCAGAAAATATTATCCGTCTACACAAACCAATTCCATATGACCATTGCACTGTTCTCAGACATTCATGCAAACCTCCCTGCGCTGGAAGCCTTCTTCCAAAACCTCGACAGCCGGAAGCCCGATGCAGTCTATTGCCTCGGCGATCTCGTGGGCTACAATATCTGGCCCAATGAAGTGATACAGGCCATCCGCCAACGCGGCATCCCTACCATCGCCGGGAATTACGATTCCGGCATCGGCAGGAGCAGCAACGATTGCGGCTGCGCTTACAAAACAGACGAGGAAAAGAACAACGGCGCCGTTTCCATCTCTTTCACCAACCAGCTTGTGCAGGAAGAGGAAAGGAAATACCTCCGCACACTGCCCGCCCATATCCGCGTGGAATTCCAGCTCAACGACGACCAGCTTAACCTCCTGCTGGTACACGGCAGCCCGCGCAAGATCAATGAATATCTCTTTGAGGACCGCGATGAAAAAAGCCTGCTCCGCATCATGCAGGACGCAGATGCCGATATCCTGTGCTTCGGCCACACGCATAAACCGTACCACCGCAAACTCAGCGATGGCGGCCGCACACGGCATGCCATCAATACCGGCTCCGTTGGCAAGCCCAAAGACGGCGACCCGAGAGGATGTTACGTATTGCTCACAATTACAGAAAACAACATTGAAACTGAATTTGTGCGGTTTGAATATGATGTGGAAAAAGCCGCAAAGGCAGTAGAGGAAAGCATCCTGCCGGATGCCTACGCGGAAAGCCTGAGAAAAGGAATTTAATGCTGACAGAAGGAAGGCTATGGCCTTCCTTCACTTTATAGAAAAAAGATGCCGGCTCAGACGAGACCGGCGTTATCATATTCCACGTCTACAGTACTCTTTCGTACGTTTATGATATCTTTTTTTAAACTCAGAGTTTAACCATCCATATTTCCGGGTTTCTCACCGGCAGGTTGCGCAACACTTCTTCCACCTGCGGGTCGTGCTCCAGTTTTTCCCACAACCTGAAATAATCTTTATTGTTATAAGCCGCCGCGCCAAACAGCAGGAAAGGATGCGCCACCGGCCATTGATCCCAGTACATTACATCTTTCGCAAAAGGCCATTTGCCTTTGTCTTCCACGTAGGGGTACATGTAGGCGACGCCTTTGCCGATCGTTTTTCCCGCTTCTGCCGTGTATTTCCAGAGATCGTTCTCCGGCGTGCTCAATATCTGGCAAACAGTGGCCATAGCGTCGAGGTTGAACAAGGCATAGCCGTAAGGTTTTGTTCTCCTCAGCTCCAGCGGGAAGCTGCCGTCTTCCGCCATCTGGTTGGGCAGCAGCACTTCTTTGTAACGGCGGATGCAGAAGTCCGTCCATTGTTTGTCTTCCAGGAAAGCGGAGAACGCCGCTACCTGCATCACCCAGCAAGTGCCGTGATTGTTCTTCGCATTCATTTCATCTTTCCCGTAAGGGTGTTCTGTCATCCAGCGGAGATAAGCGGCGAACCAGCTTTTCACGGCGGCAAGGTCCGCATCGCGCAGCACGCCCGCTTTTTCCATGATGCGCAAAGCCTGTGCTATTTCAATGAAATGAACGGTGTCTATGATACCAATGCCGCGGCCGGTCGCCCTCCCCTTGATGGCCTGCGCGTATTGCAGGTTCGGGTTCATCCGGGTACCGTCGCTGACAAACCATGCCAGGATGTGTTTGCGCGCATGCTCCAGGTATTCTTTTTTCCCTTCAGCCACGTAAGCCGCTGCCAGTGCGCCTACTACCCTGCTAAACCGCACCATGGCCTGGCGGTGCGCCACGAAGTTGTCCGGGTTGGTTTGACCGTCTTTCTGGATATACGGACTGTCTGCACTGGCCGGGTTGGGCCACCAGTAATCGCCTTCGGAATAAAAATCGTGGATGCCGCCTGCGCTGCGGGCGCTGCGGGCTGCGGTAACCGTTACCGGCTGCTGCTGCATGGCCCATTCCGCTTTGGCTATGATATCGCCCCTCCTGGCTGCGACGGCCTGTTTCAGCCATTCATCGCCATTCGCGCGCACCACATTGGCGAGCACTATGCAGATCGTTATGAATACATATCTTCTCATTTCGTTTGGTTCGGTTCTTTGATGTCCGCCCCGTTTCCTGTCAAATATTATTTCCTGTACCGGCTAGTCATTCCGCGCTGATCGTTACACTGCCTGCAGGTATTACGACTGTTCGATCCACCACCGGTTCCAGGTCAAGCGAGGGCAGTTTGCTGCCGTCGCTGATGACTTTATTGACAGGGAAGCCATAGTCTTTTATTTCTTTCCGCTGTGCTTTTGTATTACTTACCTCGCTGATGATCACCTGCTGTGCCGTACGGATCGTTTGCGCTCCCTGGTTCACTTTCGAACGGATCACGGCCTTTTCCAGCCTGCCATTTTTCCAGCTGATGTCTACTTCCATACCGCCTTTGATCTTCAGGCCTTTCACGCTGCCGTTGGGCCATGCAGACGGCAATGCGGGTAATAAGTGAATCACGCCGTCATGACTTTGCACGAACATTTCCGTAATACCTGACACTACGCCGAAATTGCCATCTATCTGGAAGGGCGGGTGCGCATCGAGCAGGTTGGCATACGAGCCGCCGCTGCCGTCGCCCACGCTGACGGAGTCGATCGTTGCCAGGAAAAGCTGTTTGTTCAGCATCGTGTAGGCATGATCTCCATCTTCCAGCCTGGCCCACCAGTTGATCTTCCACGCTTTGCTCCAACCCGTTCCCCCGTCGCCTCTCAGCAGCAGGCTTTGTTTGGCGGCGGCTGCCAGTTCAGGCTGGCGGCGGGGAGTGATGGCATTGCCCGGGTACAAGCCGTACAAATGGCTCAGGTGGCGGTGTTTGTCTTTCGGATCGTCCCAGTCTTTGTACCATTCCTGCAACTGACCGAGCCGGCCGGCCTGGAAAGGATGCAGGTTTTTGAGCGCGAACTTCATCTGCTTTACAAGATCATCGTCTTTCCCTAATGTTTCCGCAGCCAGTATGGTACGGTTCAGCAGGTCGTGGATGATGGAGAGGTCCATGGTGGAGGCGATGCTTACCGAACCTTTCCGTTCGCCGTTTACCAGGAAATTATTTTCCGGGGATGTGGAGGGATTGGTCACCCATTTTCCCCCGGGATCCTTCACCATCCAGTCCATCATAAATTCCGCGGCACCTTTCATGAGCGGGTAAGCGGTATCGGCAAGGAATTTTTCATTCCCGGTATACGTGTAGTGTTCCCACAGGTGGCGGCAGAACCAGGCACCTGCCATGGGCCAGATGCCCCAGCGCGGGTCGCCTCTCGGGTCACGCCAGTCGAAACCGCCGCTAGGAGAAGTGATAGCCCAGATGTCCGTATTGTGGTGCACGGCCCATCCTTTCAGGCCGTAGTTCACTTGCGCTGTTTTCGCCCCGTTCTGCGCCAGTTGCGCAATGAAATCAAACAAAGGCACGGCGCATTCGCTGAGGTTCGCAGTTTCAGCAGGCCAGTAATTCATCTGCGTATTGATGTTCACCGTATAGTTGGAACCCCATGGCGGCTGCATCTTATCGTTCCAGAGCCCTTGCAGGTTCATAGCCGGGCCGCCTTTGCGCGAACCAGCTATCATCAGGTAGCGGCCGTACTGGTACAGCAGCGTGGTGAGCTGCGGATCGCGGTGGCCGCCTGCGCGTGTGTATTCTTTCAGCCTTGTATCCGTCGGTTTCAGGGCTGAAGTGTCTTTACCGAGGTCCAGCTTCACGCGGGTGAAGAGGGCCGAGTAATCTGCCTTGTGGGCTTTCAGCAGGTTATCATAACTCGCGGAACCTGCCTGCGCCAATGCTTTCAGCGCCTGCGCCGCGGGGTCTTTTCCTGCACTCACGGGATTGTTGAAAGGACCGTTGTAACTGGTACCGATGGAAAGCAGGAGCACTGCTTCCGTGGCGCCTTTCACGTTAAGACCTTTTTCATCCGCCTTGCTGCTGCCGCCTTTGAGACGGGCCTGCAAATGCACTTCGTACCTGATCCCGTTCCCCGGGTCATATTCGATGGTCCTCTTTTCGTACAAGCGATGTGGCACGTAGCTCGGGCATTGACCACTGAGTACAATATGCCCGTCGCCTTTCTTCGATAATTTTACAGGCATCGGATTATCGAACAAAGCCCGGAAGTTCAGCGCACCGGGTTTACTGCTTTGCCAACGGATCACCAGCAGTTGCGCCGGGTAGCTCACGAAAGTTTCCCTCACGTATTCCACGCCGCCGGAAGTATACTTCACAGTGGCGACAGCATTATTCAGGTCCAGCGAGCGTTCGTAACCCCGTACGCCGCTCACGGGCGCGTCGTTCTTTAATAACAGATTACCCAATGTCAGGTAACGGGCGCTGTAAGGGCCCAGCATGAGCCTGCTCAGCGAATCCGCCTTCATGTATTCTTCTTTCCACAAGGCTTCTCTTACAAATGGCAGCGTAGTGCGGGCGCCGGGGTTGTTCCCGTCAGACGGGCTGCCGCTCCAGAGGAACGCTTCATTCAGCTGGAGCTTTTCTTCCTCAACGGAACCGAATACCATGGCGCCGATGCGGCCGTTTCCTATGGGAAGCGCTTCATTCCAGTTAGCGGCCGGCTGGCGGTACCATAGTTTCAGCAAGGGGTCTCCCTGTTGGGCCTGCGCGTGGAATGGTACAATAAATAATATGATCCCTGCGATCAATCCTTTCATCCTTCCTGTAGTTTAGCAATTGACTGTAGCGCCCGGCGTGGTCAAACATCCTGTGCCGCTTCACACAGGCAGCGCGATAATGTACCGCGCCGCCCGTGCCTGGCGGCAAAGCATGATTTTGTAATGAAAAGTGGACGACTAATCTTCATAACGCGGTACCTGGTTCCTCCAGGCATATAATAAAAGAATTAAGTCCTGATCCTGTTGTACTCAGCAAACGTTTGCATTAATTCAGCTATTGATTGCATGAAACATGCCCTGAACCTGCTCCCGAAGATATGCAATCGGTTGCAGATTAGGAAACATTATTTTAACTTTTGCTGGTGGAGAATTAACACCTCATGATGGGTCATATCGCGGGACTGGTGAAGCCCAGCCGCTGCAAACCTGTTTTTATTTCCGGGCAGCTCATGAAAAGCCTCCACAACAGCCCGCTGCGGTAGTTCTCTATCATCACCACGATGGGCCCCTGGTCGATAGCGAGGTATTGATAATCAAACCAATTGACGGTTTCATTGAAAGCATCATAAAATCCATATTCACCCCAAAGCCTGTCTCCTACTTTATTATAAAAATATTTCAACGCCTGCATGGAATATTCCGGCGTATAGGGAAACGACGACAATGCAGCGGTAGGCGTGATCACGCCAAGGTCATTCGTAGGCGAATGCGCATTGTAAAATTCATGGTTGTCGCTGGCGGTAAGCCCCCAGCAGTCTGCACTGTAGCCTTTAAACTTCTTCGGGTTCTCTATGCAATACTGGCGGTTGATGAGTGTGTGATTCTTATTTTGTTCCCAGTAATCCGCATACTGATCTTTCAGCCCGCGAGGGTCGAGTCCCAGAAAGGAATAATGTGCGAAGAAGAGCGGGCCGCCATATGGGAAGCCCAGTGGCAATTTAATACCATAATATTCCCGGTTGGTGGAAAAGAATGTGCTTACTGCCCAGCCGTTGTGGTAGACCTTCGGGGAGATGGGATAATTCGGCGAAGAAGCAGCCAACACATACGCGATCAAACATTCATTCCAGCCGCGTACCTGGTGGTTCATGGCCCATCCGCTGTTGGGGCTCCAGTGCCAGTACAGCACGTCCTGCCCGCCCTGTGTATACCAGTTCCATTCGGTTTCGCCCCACATCCAGGTTATTTTGTTGCGCAGTTCCTGTTCTTTCGGCGTATCGCCGGTAAAGTATTGGCGCACGCACAGCAGGCCCTGCCACATGAACGCGGATTCTACCAGGTCGCCGCCATCATCTCTCCGGCTGAAGGGAATGGTTTTGCCGGTGGCGCCGTCCATCCAGTGCGGCCACACGCCGTGGTAGTGATCTGCCTTGTACATGAAATTCACGATCTTCAGCAGCCGCTCCAGTCCCTGCTCGCGCGTGATGAATTTCCTCTCAATGCCCACGAGTATCGCCATCACGCCAAAACCGGAGCCGCCAACGGTCACTACTTCCGGCGTGGTAGTGCGTTCCGGCGCAAGGCCCGAAACAGGATGCGCGAACTTCCAGAAATAATCAAATGTGCGTTGCTGCACGAGCGTGAGCAAAGCAGAGTCCCCCAGCTGTGGCCGGGGGATCTTTTTTTTCTTTTGCGCCGTTGCGGGCAACATCAATATGGTACAGCAAATAATGCAGATCAGGCTTCGTATCATATCACAGTTTGTTGATTCAAATTACTGTTTTCCTTTCACCCGGAGCTCAATTGTACCCGGGGTTTTGCGTGAGACGGTTATTGCTCAGCAGGATCTGGTCCTGCGGGATGGGAAACAATTCATTCTTGTTATCCACGAAATTTTTCCCGCTTGCGCGCATCACTACACCTGCACGGCCGGTGCGCACGAGGTCCCAGAAGCGGTCGTGCTCCATGGCCAGCTCCACTCTCCGTTCTCTCCATATTTTTTGCCGCAGGTCCGCCTGCCCGCCTGAAACGGCCGGTGGCAGCCCTGCGCGCCTGCGCACGATGTTCAGCTTAGCTAATGCTTCACCGGTATTACCCAGCTCATTGGCGGCTTCGGCGTATTGCAATAGCAGTTCGCCGTAGCGCAGCACACGCAGGTTCTTGGGCGTACGGTCAGGACTGCCGCAATAAGGTTCCTGCGTGCGGCTGTGGTATGCTTTGTAGTTGTAGCGGTCGTTTTCCACGGAATCGCGGCTGGGCACGCGGAAACCATCCCACAACACGGTGCCGTTCGGCTGTATGGTAATGATGGTGGCCGCTCTCCGTTTATCGCCGGGCTCGTAGGCAGCCACGAGGTTTGCGGAGGGATTGTTGAAACCAAAACCGAAATCGGACCAGCCCTTCCTGGCGCGGATACCCTGGCTGTTGGCATATAGCTCGATGGCGGAGTTGCAGGCGGCGTTGGTACCGGTTTGCACTTCGAAAATTGATTCAATGGAATTGGCGCCTGCCACACGCCAGATGTTCGCATAATTGGAAAGCGTATCGTACAGCCCGGAGTTGATCACTTCCTGGCTCAGGTTGAAGCATTGCTGCCAGTTCTTCTGGTACATATACACTTTCCCGAGCAGCATCTGCGCGGCGCCTTTGGTGATGCGGCCTACCGGTGTTGCGCCTTTCAACGGAAGATTGGCCACGGCAAACTGCAGGTCTTCGATAATAAGCGCATAGATGTCCGCCGCCGAAGCGCGCGTCTGAAACGCGTCTGAATTGGCTTCTTCAGGCGTAGGCACCCTGTCTATCTTCGGTACGCCGCCATAGGTGCGCACGAGGTTGAAATAAAAATATGCGCGCAGGAAACGCACTTCACCGATCAGCCTGTTCTTGTCCGCATCGTCCAGCGGGCTCAGCGGCAGTTTATCCAGCGCCTGGTTGGCCCGCGCAATGGCCTGGTAGTAGCCTGTCCAGAAGTTGGCCACGATAGGATTGGAAGGGCCGTAAGTGAAATTATCAATCTCAGCGGAAGGGCCATAATCCTGCGGGGTGCTGCCTTTATCGGCATCGTCGCTCACAATGCTCGTGATGTTGATAAATTGAAGGCCATGCACATCAGGCCCGAAACCGCCCAGCCACATTACGTTGTACACGCCGTTGGTAAGGTCGATGGCGGCGGTGGGGTTGGTGCGTATTTCTTCTTCGGTCACCCTGCCCTGGGGCGGAATATCCAGGAAACCTTTCCCGCAGCCCGCGTACACGAGTAGCAGGGTTATCATCAACAGGGGTATATAGATCGTCTTTTTCATGTTGCTGCATTTAAAATGTTACGTTCAGTCCTATCGCGAAAGTTTTGGTAGTCGGGTACGGATTCAGTTCGATGCCTGCTTCCAGCGGGCTGGTACTGTTTTGTAACGACAGGAAGCCGTCCCTTTTTGCCTGCCCTGCCACCAGCTCGGGTGAGAAGCCGCTGAATTTTTTTACGGTGAACAGGTTCTGCGAGGTAAGGTATACTCTCAGCCGCTCGAACTTTATCCGCTCCAGCAAAGCCTTTGGCAATGTGTAACCGATCGTGATATTGTTCAGCCTGAAGAAATTGCCGGATTCTATAAAATAATCAGATGCGGGAATGCCGCCGGGCAATGTTCTCGGGTCTGTGGAAGACGGCCGGTCCGGCCGCCAGCGTTTATCTGCATAGCTGGCTTCTATGTTGTCCGTCACATCATAACGGAAAGCTTTTTTACCGTTGTAGATTTTATTCCCCGCGTTGCCGTAAAAGTCCACACTGAAGTCGATGTTCTTGTAGTTAAGCCCTGCATTGATGCCATAATAGAATTTCGGCTGGTAGCTGCCTGCGTACACGCGGTCGTCCAGGTTGATCACGCCGTCGCCGTTTACATCGCGGTAGCGCAGGTCGCCGGGCTGTGCGTTAGGCTGGATCTTGTTGCCGTTCTTATCTACATAGGCGTCTATTTCTCCCTGGTTCTGGAACACGCCGTCCGCATCCAGCACAAAGAAGCTGCCGATAGGCTGGCCATTATCTGTTTTGGTAATGTTGCCCTGCTGGCCTACGCCGCCGCGGAACAGCGGCTGGCCCTGGTTCAGGCCGGTCACTTCGTTGTCGTTGAGCGTGAGGTTGCCGCCAATGGTGTAATCGAAATCATCGGATATCTTGTCTTTCCATCCCAGCGTAAACTCCCAGCCCCTGTTCACGAAAGAGCCTGCGTTGGTGGTATATTCATTGTCCGGGTCGCCGAGCAGGCCGGGGATCCTCACAGTCACCAGTGCGTCGCGGGTTTCTTTGTTGTAATAGTTCACTTCGCCGGTCAGCTTGCTGTCCAGCATGCTGAATTCAAGCCCGAAGTCGTATTCCTGGGTGGTTTCCCATTTCAGGTTACGGTCTTTGATGTCTGCCAGGTTGGTACCCAGGGTGGGCACGCCGTTGAAGAAATACAACAGGCCTGAGTTGGCCGTGAGTATGTAAAGATTGGAAGCGATATTGTCGTTACCGATTCGTCCCCAGCTGCCACGCAGTTTCAGGAAGGTGAAGAACTGCTGGTCTTTCATAAAATCTTCCTGGGAGATCACCCAGCCAAGGCCAAACGCAGGGAAATAACCGTTACGGTTATCCGAAGGGAAACGTGAAGAAGCGTCGTTACGGAAAGAGGCAGACAGCAGGTATTTATCGTCGTAACTGTAATTCACCCTCGCGAGAATGGATGTACGGGCGTATTTGTCACCATCTGCCGTGTTGGTGGAAGTGTTCGGGTCGCCGGCGATAAGGTACCAGAGATCCGGGCTGTTGGGCACATTCCGGCGGAGGCCCTGCAGATAATTCCCGGAATATTTTTGCGCGGTGTAACCGGCCAGCACGGTAAGGTCGTGTTTATCGAAGCGTTGCTGGTACGTAGCCGTATTTTCCCAAAGCCATTCGGTGCCTTCTTCTTTCACCATCGTCAGCTGGCTTTCGGGCCTTTGCTGGTTGCCGCCCGCAACGAGGAATGTGTTTTCGTCGTTGAGATATTTGTCGTTGAACTGCCGCCTGTTCTGGAATCCCTGGTTCACGCCCATACTGGAGCGCAGGCGCAGCCATTTCCAGGGGGAATATTCGAGGTAGGTGGTTCCCTGCAAACGGTTCTCGTTCATCTCGTCGAATATTTTATCCAGCGTGAGAATGGGGTTGCCTACATTCTGGAAGGCGGAGGTGTTGCCGTATTTGCCATTGCGTGTAATGGGTATCACGGGCGCGGCGCGGTAGGTGTTGTTGTAGATATCGTCCAGCTGCACATAGTCGGTTTTGTTGTGCATGTACGACAGCTGGGCTACGAACTTCAGCTTGTCTTCCACGATGTTCCATTCATTATTGGAGCGGATCGTGAAGCGGTCGTATTGATTGTCTTTCACAATGCCTTTATCGGTAAGGTAACCGGCGTTGAAATAATACAGGAATTTTTCGCTGCCGCCGGAAAGGGAAATATTATGTACCTGCTGGAGGCCTTTGCGTAAGACAGCATCATACCAGTCTGAGTCCGCGCCGAAATCCGGGATGGTTACCTGCGGGCCGGCCACTGCGAGGTAGTCGACGTATTGCTGCCTGTTGGCCATTTTAACGACGTTTGCTGCCTGGCGCCAGCCGATGTTCATATTGTAGCTCACCTCCATTTTACCGGCCTGTCCGCGTTTGGTGGTGATGATGATCACACCGTTGGCCGCGCGCACGCCATAGATGGCAGAAGCGGAAGCGTCTTTGAGTACGTCCATACTCACAATATCTGCCGTATTGATGTTACGGATGTCGTTAGTGAGGATACCGTCTACCACATACAGCGGTTCGGCGCCTGCCAGCATACTACCGGTACCGCGCACACGCACCTGCGGCTGGGAGCCCGGCTGGCCCGAGCTGATGATCTGCACGCCCGCCAGCTTGCCCTGCACGCCCTGTGTGGCGGTGTTCACGGGCTGCTTGGCAATTTCTTCACCCCGCACATTGCCCACAGCGCCGGTAACATCTCTCTTGCGGCGGGTGCCGTAACCGATCACCACCACCTGTTCCAGCTCCGAAGTGGAGGAGCTCATTACTACATCGAGCGTGGTACGCCCCGCAAGCGGGATCTCCTGCTGCGTGTAGCCGATGTAGGAAAACTGGAGCGTGGCATTGGCGTCGGGCACATTGATGGAATAAGTGCCGTCTGGCTGGGATACTGTGCCGGTGGAAGTGCCTTTCACCTGGATGGTAACACCGGGGATCGGCGTACCGTCGCTGCCGCGGACGGTACCTTTTACGGTAATGGCCTGCATAAAAGCGCCTGAGCCACGGGCAAGCGTGGCAAGGGGTTGCAGGAATAGCCATAAGAAAATGGAATACAATAGTAAGCCTGATTTCATAATAACGTGTTTAAGCTCATATGATTTGAATTGGAGGGTAGGGAAAAACAAGACAGGCCCGGGTCATTCAAGAATTACAACCGCAGGGATTCTAATGTTCAATTTGTTTGCAGAAAACGGGCAAGGATTCGATTTTGTCAGCGATTTAGATGTTACACCGCAATTAACACTCCGGTATATGTCATGCCATTGCAATAAGTGTTAAAACAATGTTAAAATGAAAATGCCGCTCCAGGCTTGAAGCGGCATTTCTTTAAAAAATCTTACCAGTTTATTATTTCATTCTCCCTTCAATATCCTTCCAGGAATAATAGTGGAACACCCTGCCGTTGCTCATAGCCACAAACAGCCCGCCGGGATATTTGCCGCCGAAAGTAACGGGCGTGATGTCTGAACCATCACTTTCGATGGTGGAAACGGGGACTTCCGCCACGAAAGCATTCGGGCCTTCTCTTCTGAAGATCATGAACGTATTGGCCTGCTGGTTGGATACCAGGAGGTAGCCGGTGCTGTCCGTAACCGGATAAATGGAAATCCCTTCGTGGTCGGAAGCAAAGCCCTGCTGCGCGAAGAAATCAAGCTCGTGGTCATCCTTTTTACCGGGGTCTGCATAATATTTGCGCACACCGGCGGTTTCGTCTGAATAATACACAAAGCCCAACTGGTTGTCCACGGCGATGGCTTCTACTTCCTTCTTCCCGCTATACCGCCCGAATTTGCGTACTACTTCAGCTTCCAGGTTGCCGCGGCCATCGTCCTGCAGACGGTATTGCCAGAGGTAGCCGTCGGCAGGACCTTCTTTCCGGCCCACGATCACGAACACGGCGGAATCGGAAGGGCGGGTATATAAGGCCACACCCATGGGGTCGGCCTGCTGCTCGCCTGCAAATACCGGGATACCGCCATTGTCCAGCGGTTTGAGGTCCGGCAGGCTGAAGATCCTGATCTTGCGGGTTTCTCTTTCGGTGAGCACCGCAACGTCTACCAACCGGCCATTTACGTGTACATCATAGGCGATGTCCACGTTATTCGGTCGTTTCAGCCCTTCCGATTTGCGTACGATCTTTCCGTTGAGGTCAAAGGCATAAAGCGCGCCCTGCGTGTCTTTGTCTGTACCAATGACCAGGCTTTGAAGCGTATCTTTCCGGTCGATCCAGATGGCAGGATCGTCGGTATCATGTTCCACGGGTTCGGTCACGGCGGCCGGCTTCAGCGCATTTTCCGCAACAGGCGCATGGTCATTGCAGGCAGCAAATACCAGCGCCAGGGTTGTATATATCAATGTTAATCTCGTCATCATGCTGATTTATGCAAATTACAGATCGAATTTAAAACCGAAGTTGTACCGTGGGCGATAGAACTCTTCCTGCATGGTCCTTTCGGCGATGCCCTGGTAATAACGCAGCGGTTGGTTGGTAAGGTTGTTCGCCTCGCCGAATACGCGCAGGTGCTGCGTCAGCTTCACCGAAGCGTTGGCGTCCAGGAAAAACTGGCGGTCGTAAAAACGGTCTTCAAAATCGGAACCTCCCAGCTCATCGAGGTAAGAAGCAGCGTAGTTGCCGGAAATGCGGGCGGTGAAGATCTTGTTTTCGTACGAAAGTGACGCGTTGAACATATGCGGCGCAGTACCCGGCAATGTAACGCCCGTGCGTTTTTCACCATCGCCGTTATACACGCCGTCTGCTTCTGATTTCGTGTAAGTATAGTTCAGGTAGATGCCGAAACCTTTTGCAAACCCGGGCAGGAAGTCCAGCTGGCGCTGAAGGGCCACTTCAAAGCCGTAAACTTTTACTTTGTTGCCGTTGCGCGCCTGTTTGTACGCCCAGGTATCACCGTCTGGAATAGGATTACTGAGGGTGGGATAATCCGCGGCGAACTTGGCAGCGTTGTATTGCTGGTCGCTATAGATGTAAATAAAATCTTTGATGCTCTTATAGAACACGCCGCCGGAAAGGATACCCACGGATTTAAAATACTGCTCGGCCATGATGTCGTAGTTGACGGCGTAAGCGGATTTCAGGGCGGGATTGCCGGCGCTCAGCTCTTCATCGTCTGCCACGCTGCTCACATACGGCGCAATGTCGTAATAGTTGGGCCGCGCAATGGACGTGGTTACCGCGGCGCGGAGCACGAGGTCTTCCGTAGCATTGAACTTGAACGTAATGCCGGGCAATACGTTCAGGTAGTTGTTCTTCACGCTGCGCTGGCCGGCCAGCTCTTCTTCGTCTTCCACTACGTTGCCTTCATATTTGGTGCTGGTATTTTCCAAACGCACACCGGCAATAAAGGAAAGTTTGGAAGTAATGTCCTGGTCCCAGCGGATATAGCCTGCGGTAATGGTTTCCCTGGCTTTGTAATTATCTGCGAGGTATTCAGACGGGTCTGCTTCTTTGTTGAACAATGCGGGATTGTTCAGGTCGAGGCCGCCGAGGAAATCAGGCGCAATGAAGGTGCCGGGCACGTACTGGCTGCCGGGCTGAAAGTTCCTGCCATTCCAGGAAACAGTCGGCATTTTGTCCAGCGTTTCAAATTCGGTGACGGGTTCGTATTCGAAGAAGTTGTTGTCTCGTTTCTTGTCTTTCAGCCTCAGCCTCGCGCCAACGCGCATACGGCCTTTCTGCTGCGGGATCACGCTGAGCGGGAAGCGCAGGTTCACTTTCAGACCCAGTTCGCTTTCGCGGGTGAAGTCGTTGTTTTCAGTCACGGAGTTGAACTCATAATCGGCATCGGTCACGCCGGGCGCAGTTACAAGCGGGCGGCGGGGATTGGCCAGGTTGAGGGTGAGGGGCGCGTCTTCGTATTCATAGGCGATGTACCTTTCACGGTCTGCTTTTTCGCTGGCAGCGGAATAGGTGGCGCTCCAGTTCAGGTCCAGCTTGCTGCTCAGCAGGTGGTCGCCGCGGAGGGAATAGTTCTGCACGCGCTGTGTTTCCAGCCTGCGGTTCTTTCCCCTGCTTCCGCCGATGCCGCCTTTGTTCTCTTTGCTCAGGCTGCCCACGTAACCGGTGATGTTATCATTGGCGCCGTATTCGGGTTCAATGTCTTCAAAACCTTGTGCATAGCGGTTCTCACGATCGTCTCTCCAGTTGTACATTGCATTCAGGTAAACAATGTTGTTGGCATTAAAGCGGTAGTCCAGCGCGCCGGAAATGCTCCTGCGGATGCGTTGCACGAAATACTGGCGGATGCTCAGCTCTTCTGTATATACGTTCCCGAAATCATCTTTCGCCCAAACGGGTTCGATGTTGTCTGAGCCGTAATCGTTGTTGTTGTAGGAAGCACTCAGCACGGCGCCCAGCTTGCTGGAAAAGAAGCGGTTGCCCAGCACGAGCGCGCCGTTGTAAATGGGTTTCTCGCGGATGGGATTATAGCCGGTGGAAAGCGTGGCAGACACGCGGGGACCGTTGGGCGCCGCGCGGGTCACCAGGTTCACAGAACCGCCAATGGCGTCCGCATCCATATCGGGGGTAAGGGTCTTGTTCAGTTCAATGGTCTGCACCATATCTGAAGGGATCAGGTCCATCTGCACGTTGCGGTTATCGCCTTCGGCGGAAGGAATGCGGTCGCCGTTGAGGGTTACGGAGTTGAGCTGCGGGGCGAGGCCGCGGATGATGATGTTGCGTGCTTCTCCCTGGTCGTTCTGCATGGTTACGCCGGGAATGCGTTTAATGGCGTCGCCGATGTTGCCGTCGGGGAAACGGCCGATCTGGTCCGCGCTCACGACGTTGGTCACATTGGGATTGTTCTTCTGCTGGTTGAGGGCTTTGGCCTGGCCGCGCAGGCGGTCGCCCACGATCAGCACCTCTTTTCCTGCAATGCCCCCGGCTTCGAGGCCCAGGGTCACCTGCTCATTCCTGCCGGCAGCGACTATCACGGGCTGGGAAATTTTTTCATACCCGATATAGCTCACTTCCAGGGTGTATTGTCCCGCAGGCACATCCAGGAACTCGAACTTGCCCTGCTGGTCGCTTACGGTGTAGTGGTTGCCGGGACTGAGCTTCAGCGTGGCGCCGGGGAGGGACAGGCGCTGCTTTTTATCCATAATATGACCGGTTACCAGCCCGGTTCCCTGGGCAAAGCCCAGCATGCTGATGCAGCACAGGATCATTACCGATAAAATTCTTTTGACCCGGTTTAATGGAATGGAACCCCGCGGTTCATCCCTGTATGCGTTAAAATTTATCACGCTCGTTTTCATGGTATCTTTTTATTGGTTTGGACAGTGCCCGGGAAAAAACGGCCGTCATTTTTCCCGGCGCTCCAAAGATGCGCATGAAGCTGCCCGGCAGGCAAATTTTGGGCGTATACAAAAAGGAAACAACGTGAACAGCTGCGTGAACAAAGCGGCAACAGCGTGAACAGGAGGCGTCTAAATAATTGATTTCCAACATCAAGGTGCGTAACAAAATGTCTGTTAAGAAAACATTACCGTAACATTAAGCGGACATTATTCACAGCGACTGTATAAAAATGCTCAGGCTTTCCCCCTGCCGCAGGTTCAGTTTTTTGCGCAGGCGGTAGCGTACCACGCGCAGGCTGTCCTGCGAAATTCCCAGCAGGATCGCGATGTCGTTGGAGCTGAGATTCATTTTCAGCAGCGCCACCAGCCGCAGGTCGTTGGCCGTGAGGGTGGAGCAGTATTGTTTCAGTTTATCGAAGAAGGATTGGTGGATCTGTTCGAAGATGCTGCGGAATTCATCCCAATGCTGGTCGTGGTTAAAATTCTGGTGGATGAGCTGTTGCAATTGTTTAAGCTGCTTTTTCTGATCCCGGCGGTCGTCTTTCACCATTTCCTCCAGCCGCTGCTGGATGTCTTCCAGCAATTGATTCTTCTGGATAATATGGAGGGTATGGGTGCCCAGCACTTTGGAGCGCACTTCCAGCTCCTGTTTGAGGTTCTGCTCCTGCATCTGCAACAGCTCGGTGCGGGTGCGGAACTGCTGCTGTTCCTGCATGCGCAGCAGGGCGGTGTTCCTGATCTTCAGGCGCTGGCGGCTGATGATGAGCACCCCCAGCGCGGCCAGTAATAAAGCTCCCACCACCAGGGCGATGGCGGTTTTACGGGTGTTCTTCAGGTTCACGATCTCCAGGTCCTTCTTGCCGGTGTCGTACATGGCTTGCAGGATGGAGAGCTGCTTGCTGCTTTCGCGGGAATAGATGGTGAGCAGGTTCTCGCGGCTCAGCTCGAGGTAATAAAAAGCGCTGTCGTTGCGGCCGAGAAGGTTATAGGCTTTTGCAATATCGCGATAGGCGCTGCTGAGCTGGTACTCTTCTTTTGTTTCCAGCGCCAGGTCCAGCGCGTTGCGGCTGTAGACAAGACTTTCCTGGTAGCGGCCGGTCTTGCGCAGGATGTCGCCCAGGTTATTGTATATCTCAATGGTGGCGGGGCGGTCGCCGTTTTGAAGATTCAGGTCCAGTGCCTGTTTGAAGTAGCGGTACGCGGTGTCGTATTGCGCGAGGTCTTCGTGGATGCTGCCAAGGTTCTCGTATATCTTGGCGATGCCGGTTCGGTTGTCTGTCCGGCTGAAAAGCTCCAGGGCTTTGTGCTGGTAGAAATATGCGCTGTCGTAGTGCTGTTGTTTTTCGTAGAGGTGGCCTATCCTGCCGTTGGTTTGAGCCATCCCGTTGCTGTTGCCGGCCTGGCGGTATAGTTCCAGCGCTTCGTCGTACTGGCGGCGGGCGAGTTGGGGCTGGCGGTTGTAATAATATAAGGTGCCGATGTCGTTGAGATTTTCCGCCAGCAGCTGCCATTGTTTTTCCTGGCGGTAAAGCTTACCTGCCTGCAGGTGGTAATCCAGCGCCTGGGGATAGTAGCCGAGGTGGTAACATTGATCGGCCATCCGGCTCAGCAGACGCGCCGCGGCAATACCGTCGTTCCGATCCATTGCACGGTCCAGCGAATCTTTCAGTTCCGGGAATGCCGCATCGGCTACGGTAGCGGGAGCGCCGGCGCGGGATATCATCATGGGCGCATCCGTTTGCGCGGCAAGGCGCATCACGGGCAACAGGAAGAAGATGAGAGCGATAGGCTTCATCCTGCAAAGGAACTGTTCTAATATTATGGAATTGTTAAGCCTAAAAAGAAGGGCCTCCCGTAACAGGAAGCCCTTCGTTATCCGATTAATTCATTTGCTCAGTTCCCTACCTTTCCCGGTTCCCGGTTCTCCGTTCCTTTTACGTTGGTGAGCGCATCGCCAAGCGTTTGGCGGTACGTGTCTGCCAGCGCCTGCAGATCTTTTACCACTTCAGGGAATTTCGCCTGTACATCCAGTGTTTCTCCCGGGTCCGAATGCAGGTCGTACAGCGCGAGCGGCGCGTCCACATTAGGCTGTGCGCCGGGGAAGCCGTCGTAGCCGGGCAGGTTCAGTTTATAGGTGCGGGCTTTGTGGGGGAAGACCAGTTTGTAATTCCCTTTGCGTATCGCTTCCAGTTGGTTGTTGCCGTAGTAATACACAAAATGGTCGCGCGGATTGGCATTCTTTTCACCTTTCAGCAAAGGCAAAATATTGATGCCGTCGATCTTCTTTTGAGGCATTTTCGCACCGCAAATAACTGCTACCGTGGGCAGCACGTCGATCGTGGAAGCGACTTTGCTCGTGACTGTTCCAGCGGGGATATGCCCCGGCCATTGCATAATGCAGGGCACGCGCTGGCCGCCTTCGTAGCTGGTGCCTTTTCCTTCGCGCAGCCCGCCGGTATTGCCGGCATGGTTGCCGAAGTTCAGCCAGGGACCGTTATCGCTGGTGAATATCACGAGCGTGTTCTTGCTCAGGCCGTTCTCTTCCAGTGTTTTCATCACTTCTCCGATGCTGGCGTCCAGCTCCTGCATGAGGTCGCCGAAAAGGCCTGCCCCGCTCGTTCCCCTGAATTTTCTTGACACGGCGATGGGCACATGCGGCATGCTGTGCGCCAGGTAGAGAAAGAAAGGTTTGTTCTTATTCCCGCGGATGAAATCGCAGGCCTTCTTGGTATAGAGCGAAGTCAGTTCCGCCTGGTCCTCCAGTGTGCGGATGACCCTTTTCGTTGCGCTGCCCTCTATCAGCGGCAGCGGCGGGTAATTCCGGCGATTGTTGGCTGAAGTATCGGCATAAGGTTTCCCATCGTAATACACAGGCCACATATCGTTAGAGTAAGGCAGGCCCAGGTATGTATCAAAACCGTTCTGCTGCGGCAGGAAAGGCGGTTTGGCGCCAAGGTGCCATTTTCCGGCCATGCCGGTCACGTAACCCTGGTCTTTCAATATCTCCGCGATCGTCTCTTCTTCATTGTTCAGCGCAATTTTAGAATTCGGGCTCAATGCGCCTGCAATCCCGATGCGGTTGGGATAACAGCCGGTCAGCAAACCTGCGCGGGAAGCGGAACACACGGCCTGCGCAGCATAGAAGTTGGTAAACCGCATGCCCTGTGCCGCCATCCTGTCCAGGTTGGGCGTGAGGTAAGGGCCGCCGCCGAAACAGGCAGGGTCGCCATAGCCCATATCGTCCATGAAAATGATCACCACATTGGGTTTCGGCGCTTTGGGAGGAATGAAACTGCAGATAGCCGCGCCCGTTACCGCGAGCAGGCCGAAGGCCAGGAATTGTTTTATCATAACTGTCATTTAAAAAGGAAGGCTGCCTCAAAAGCAAGGATCAAAAGCGCCCGTTACTTTTGAGACAGCCCGTCTCACAAAATACAAATTTATTAATCTGCCAGCATGAGTTCTATCACCGGTATTTCCACACCGGGTTTGATCACGGGCAGGCTCAGGTTCAGGTCGCCTTCGCCCAGGCTATTAGCACCGTGGCCGTGGCCTGACGGAGCACTGAAGCGGATCTCGGAGCCATCATGCAGGAACTGCGCGTATTTGATCTTGCCCTTGTAGCCGGGCAGGGTGAAGTTCTGCAGGGGATAATCCAGCAGGTGAACGTACAACCGTTTGGTGGCGGGATTGTACGTCAGCAGCGAATGATCCGGGCGCGCATATTTATCCGGCGCCTGCGTGCAGCCGTAAATAGCGCGGCTGTTGAATTCCATCCATTCGCCCATTCCTTTCAAAGCGTTCTGCGCGCGGGAGTCGAACTTGCCGCGGGCGGTAGGACCAACATTCAGCAGCACATTCCCGCCTTTGCTCACCGATTCGATGAGCAGCACGAGCAGTTGCTTTACGTCTTTCCAGCTGGTTTCGTCGCGGTAATAGCCCCATGAGCCGGAGAAGGTCTGGCAGGTTTCCCAGGGCACGCGTTTGCCGTTCTCAGTGGGCCATTCGGCTACTTTGTATTGTTCCGGCGTTACGAAATCGCCGCCGTCTTCATATTCTTTGAGGTCCAGGCGGTCGTTCACGATAATGCCGGGCTGCAGCTTGCGTATCATTTTGATGAGCGCTTCGGAGCCCCAGTCTTCATGGCCTTTGCCGTTTTTACCGGGATAGGAAAAGTCCAGCCACAGGATGTCTATCTTCCCGTAATTGGTGAGCAGTTCTTTCACCTGGTTGCTCAGATAAGTGCGGTAGCGGGCCATGTCCTTGCCTTTGTTCAGCGCTTCGTATTCTACATCGCTTTTTGCGCGCTGCGGGTGCGTCCTGTCGATCGTAAAGTCAGGATGGTGCCAGTCTATGAGCGAATAATAAAACCCGATCTTAATGCCTTCCGCGCGGAAAGCGTCTACCCACTCTTTGATCAGGTCTTTTTTGATGGGCGTGTTGGTGGCTTTGTAATCAGTGAATTTGGAATCGAAAAGGCAGAAGCCTTCGTGGTGTTTGGCGGTAATAACGGCGTACTTCATGCCGGCGGCTTTCGCTTGCCTGGCCCAGTCTTTCGGGTCATAAAGATCCGGGTTGAAGTACTCAAAATATTTCTGGTACGCGGAATCGGTGAGCTGCTCGCGGTTCTTAACCCATTCGTGGCGGGCGGGAAGGGCGTAGAGCCCCCAATGGATAAACATCCCGAAGCGGTCGTTCGTCCACCAGGCGAGACGTTTTTCTTTTTGCTCCGGTGTTTCCGGGAACAATTTTTTGCCCTGTGAAAACGCGTTGAGGGTAAGAAGCATGCAGAGTAGCAGCCAAAGGGTGTTTCGTTTCATCATATAAGTTTTAACCTCGTACAAGTTAATGGTAAACGGGTGTTGACGTTGGTAGGATTTTGACCGTGGCTGTTGTTTTTTGAATCGTAATGCAAAGGGGGAACACGTATAACGGTTCCCCCTGTATTATTTGTTGCAACGCCGTTCTTTATTCCACCACCAGCCAGGTATATCCCTGCGCCGGGATGGTCACTTTCACCAGCGCTTCATATTGCCGGTTGAGCGTGTATTGTTTCGGCGTCCCCTCTTTTTCACGGATGGAAGCGGTTTTATCCAGCCCGGTGTAATACAGCGGCAGTACCACTTCCCGGGTGATGGGCGTGGTCAGCGGGTTGTAGAGCATAGCCAGGCCTTTGTATTTCCCTTTCGGATCGGCGTGCAGGATGCCGTCCCATTCGCGGCCGTCTGCACGGCGGAGGTGGATGATATCCGCGTTGAGGATGTCGCGGTATTTTTTGTACCAGCCTACAACCTGTTGCACCAGGGCCTTGGTAGCATTGGTATCATACAGTCGCGGGCCTCGGTAGCAGGCTTGCACGCCTGCGCCGTAGTATTGCATCATGAGGTTCTCATAGGCATGGAGATGGTCTTTCAGCGGCTCCAGCGTTGCATCTGCTCCGCCGCCATGGTATTGCGTAAGTGGCACAAAGCCCCAGCCCATGGACGGTGTTTTTTCCCAGGTGCCGTCGTAGATATTCTGCCGGTTCAGGATCACCTGCTGCTCACGCGGGAGCGAGAAGTTCGTTTCACGGTAACCTATGGCGATCTTGTGCGTGCCATCCAGGAAATACCAGTCCGGCGCATTGATGTACACGCCCATTTCGTTCAGCTCGCGGTAGAATTTCTTTTGCTGTTCCATTTGCGTCCACTGCGAATCGTCCAGCCCTTTGTGGCCGGGGTGCGTAGTGGAAGCGCAAACGTCGCCGGGATAGGGACCGTCGTTCTCAAAAATATCAAAGCCGGTACGGGTGATAAAATATTTGAGCTTTTGCAGGTAAGCATTGCCCCACTTGCTGCCGAGGCAGGGCGCATGCCCGCCGAACAAGGCGCCGCCGGGCTTGCCGGTCTTGGGGTCTATCACATCGTCCTCATCGCTGATGCGCCGGCTGCTGAACAGGGAATAACCGCCCAGCAGAACGTTCTTCGCATGCGCATAATCGGCCAGCTCTTTGAATTTGCGGATATTGGCTGCGCTGGTATCTTCCATATTCAGGTTGCTGCCAAAACTGAGTATCACGCCTTCGTAACCGGTTGCGGCACATTGGTCTATGATAGATTTCACGCGTTCGGGATCTGAACTTACGAGGTGCATGAAAATGGGGTTCTGTGTTGTCCACGGCGCAATGGTGCGGTACATGGCGCGCTGGGCAAGACCGTTCCTTTCCCTGTCATAGCTGTCCAGCAGCAGCTCGTAGGTGCGGATAGAGGAATAATTGCCGCCCGGGGCCATGCTGATGTTCACGCCTTGCACGGGATAAACTTCCAGCAGGCAGGGCGTGGTGTAATTGTAATTCACCTGCGAGCGGTAAGTGCTGTCTGCCTTCCAGTGAGTGGTCTGGTCGCTGAGACTGGCTTTCATCGCATTGTTGAACGCATAGTTACTTTCGATGTAAATGTTATGGGGCGTTGCCATCTGGTTCACCTCTCCTACCACAGCGGATTCTTCTTCCACGGTGGCCAGCACTTCGTTCACCACCTGGTTCACCTGCAATGCGCCGCCCGAGGCATTTTCGATGCTGAGCCATTTGCACACGAGCGGGATGCCGTCGTATAATTCGTAGTGCACCAGCACGCGCACGCCTTTTAACTCAGGCTGGCCGGAGGTATAGATGAAGGTGAGCATTTTGCCGGAAGGCTGTTGTTTGTTAAGCGCCCATAACCTCGGGTGCCAGTGCACGTAAGGCCGTATAGGCGTCACCGTATGGGAGGCATACTGGAAACCGGCGGCATCGTTTTTCATATCCTTCAGCCAGGCGGGTAAAAGATAGGCCTGTTGCGGCTGACCATAGAGGCCGCCTACGTTGAAGGTTTTGCCGTTGAGGGTAAGGCGCGCTTCGGGTTTCACGGCGCGGAGCAGCTGTTCCCCGCTGCTGAGGTTCCGGAAGTCGGTACAGGCAACATTTGGCCCCAGTACGAAGCTGCGGCTGAGCAGGCCGTTGGAGATTGTCAGGTTGTTGCCGTTTTCGGTAACGGCGGCTTTGTAGCCGGTGTTGTTCACCAGCCAGTCTTGCTGCTGTGCAGGGCATGTTGCGGAAGCAAACATGCATCCTGCTATCAGTGCCAGCTTTTTGTGGATCATCATGCGGGTAAATTACAGTTTTAAGAGTAGACGTGTGGTTTAACAGGTAATGGGAGAAAGGCTGCTGCTTTAGTGTTGCTCAAAATAAAGAAAGCATTGCGGCGCGTTGTATAGTATTTGCGCGATTAGTGATCAGATTTTAACCCTTCTTTGAAAAGGTGTTCAACGTTCAAAAAAAGATTGTTAACGCGAAAAAAAATGCCTGCTGGGCCGGGGCCCAGCGATCTGTTAAAGACATAATCATTAACAACTCATTAACATAAATGAAGTTTCTTTGCCTGTATACTTGCATCGACATTCTAACCCCAAATTACACTGATAGCAGTATCCCTGCGCATCTTCTGATCCAGTTTAACTTGAGCAATCCCGGCCGCGTGTTCCAACGGAACAGCGGCTTTTTATGTTATGAAGTACTGTGCAGCAAAGCATTACAAGCAGCAAACCTTAAACCGCCAGAGATCAGGGGAACACATTCCTGAAACACCGGCAGCTCTTCCAAACAGTTCATGATCCCCTGGATGGGCTACCCTTTGGTTACCCATTCCTTTTGTTAATAACATCGTAAAATTTGACATTTCTTTAACACTGCATTAACATTTATACGGGGAGGCAAACTGTAATATTGGGCTCTGATTTTTGCTCCAAGTTAACCATCAAAAAGGCAACCATATTCCGAGATGGTTGCCTTTTTATCAAAAATCCGGACTGAAAAAATAATGCAGTGCGGTATGTTAACTTAGAACATGAGCCACTGAAAAAACAACAACAGTGTTAACCAAAATTTGATGCATATGTCCATTCTCTACGTTCAATAAGACACAGCAGAAATTTCCCGGACACAAACTGAAAGAAATCAATTTTCCAATTTAGCTAAACCCCCAGTTGATCCAATGCCAAAGCGTTATTTTGAAAGACTACAGACCATCGACTACCTTATCCGCATCAAAGGCACCGGTAAGCCCGCCCAATTGGCAAAACGCCTGCGGATTTCCGAGCGTACACTCTATGAGTTCCTGAAACTCATGAAAGACCTCGGAGCGCCTATCGAATACGACAGGTACAAGGAGAGTTATTATTATGGAGAGAAAGGTGGCTTCAATATCAAGTTCACCAAATTGCTTGCCGGCTTAACTACCGCCGCGGCCACCTGAAGTTTATCGCCCGCCCTCCAGGCCTTTACCTGAACGGGTGATGAATGTAAGCAACCGCTGGTTAACAAACAATTAACTCCGCTATTTTTAGCAGTAAGCTATTTTGATGCCCGTTATTCTATACCAGGCACCAGGATAGCTTTTTTATTGAATCATACCGCAAAACATTCTCATACACCACATCCATCAAAGCTGACCCCAAGAGCATCACTGCTTCTTATGTATTTTTATACTGTCAGCGGTATAAAAACGACAGGTTCCTTTCCAGTTACCTGTGTATTTCCCGGGCCGGCGCTCCCTGCGGCAACCGCCACTTCACCGGCGCTTCGCTCCATTTAGGGCCACGCACAAAAGCATATTCCTGCCCGTCCAGGTAAAGTTTCATCAGCTTCACCTGCCGCCCGTTCACCCGCCAGATATAGTTGTCAGACAATGCGTACCAGGGCTTGCCCCCTGCCGTATCCGTTCTGTGATGCGGGACCAGCCTGATGTGCAGCAGGCTGTCTTCCACCGAAAGATCTTCCAGCCCGAAGTACCATTCCTTCCGCGGGTCTTTCACCACCACCGTTACAATAAAATCATTCCCGAAGCGCATGGGGAAAGTATCTGTCATGGAAGTGCCTTCGGGGTCTATACAATCCGCGACCTGCAGGCTGTCCTGCAGCACATAGGTATAAAAATCTCCGGGATCGGCCAGGGAATCCGCAGCCGGCAATACGGCATTCAGCACCGGCTGGCCGCAGGGCGTATAAAAGCGGTAACCCGTCACCATTTCATAGCTGGCCACTGCGGGCGCTTCCAGTTTAGGGGCGCAGGCGGAGAGGAAAAAAACAATGCCGATAACAAGGATATGCCGGTGCATCCCGTAATTTAAGCATTAATGGCATAACAAATCATTGACAGCGAAAATGAACAGCGGCTGATGCGATTTTCGCTTTTTCCCGTCCTGCTTTAGCCAATGCTTTTCAATTCAGGGAATACCTGTTACATTTAGTTATATGAACCACGTGCTACTAACGGCGGCTATACTCGCTGCCGGTCTCACAGCGTCCGCACAAAAGCCCGACGCCGTCCTCCGCTTTTCCGAACCGGCCGCCCACTACCAGGAATCCCTGCCCATCGGCAACGGAACCATCGGGGCCATGATCACAGGGCACCCTGTGAAAGACAGGATCATGCTGAACGAGATCAGCATGTGGTCTGGCGGGGTGCAGGATGCAGACAGCGATACGGCCTACCGCATCCTCCCGCGCATCCGCGAAAGCCTGCAGGCGGGCAGGAACAAAGAAGCGCAGCAACTCCTGCAGCAGTATTTCATCTGCAAAGGCCAGGGCTCCGGCCATGGCAGCGGCGCCAATGTGCCTTACGGGGCCTACCAGACCTTCGGCGACCTTACCCTGCAATGGAAAGATACGCTCAGCCCCTGGACCGGTTACCGCCGCAGCCTTAACCTCGAAACCGCCGTGGCCCGCACCACCTGGCAAAGAAAGGGCGTTGCATATGTGCAGGAAGCCTGGGTGAGCATACCGGATAATATCCTCGCCGTGCGCATTACCTCCGCGCGCAAAGGCGGCATTTCGTTCACCGCCGCGCTCAGCAGGAAGGAACATGCCAGTGTGCGGGTAAATAAAGGCATCCTGGAGATCACCGGGCAGCTGCCCAATGGCGATCAACCCGGCCTCCGCTTTGCCGGTGCCTTGCAAGTGAAGACCACCGGCGGCAGGCAGGTAGCGGAAAACGGCGCCATACGCGTGGAAAATGCGGATGAATGCCTGTTGCTTTTCAGCGCTGCTACAGATTATAACATGAATGACTACACGCAGAAAGCAACAGACCCGCTGCCGCGCGTACGGCAAACCCTGCAACGATCTTCCACGCGGACCTACGCGCAGCTTTTCCAGGCACAACAGCGGGGTTATATCCCGTTATTCAACCGCTCTCGTCTCCGGCTGGATGCAACGGCCCCTGGCACGGATACCCTTTCCACGCCCGAACGCCTGGCCCGTTATTACGACCGCCAGCCGGATCCGCAGCTGCCCGTGCTGTATTATAACTTCGGGCGATACCTGCTGATCGGCTCTTCCCGCCCCGGCAACCTTCCGGCCAATCTGCAGGGCCTCTGGGCGCCGGAATACCAAACACCCTGGAACGGCGACTACCACATCAATATCAATCTGCAAATGAATTACTGGCTGGCACCTGTAACCGGCCTGCAGGACCTTTCAGAGCCTTTGCACCACTACATCCGCAACCTCGTGGAGCCTGGCAAAAAAACAGCCAAAGCCTACTACAACGCACCCGGCTGGGTGGCGCATGTGATCACCAATCCCTGGGGCTTCACTTCCCCCGGCGAAGGGGCAGACTGGGGTTCTACCCTCACCGGCGGCGCCTGGCTCTGCGAGCATATCTGGGAACATTACCGCTTTACCAAAGACACCGCTTTTCTCCGCGAATATTACCCCGTGCTGAAAGGTTCCGCCGAGTTCCTGGAAGCCATACTCATTGAAGAGCCGCAGCACGGCTGGCTGGTAACCGCACCGTCCAACTCTCCCGAGCACAGCTATATTATGCCCGATGGCACGAGGGGCAGCACCGTGATGGGTCCCGCGATCGATATGCAGATCTGCCGCGAACTCTTCGGCGCCTGCATCGAGGCATCGCGCATCCTGGGAACGGACACGGCCTGGAGCCGGAAGCTGGCCCTCACCCGCAGCAGGCTGGCGCCCAACCAGGTGGGCGAAGCCGGCGACCTGAACGAGTGGCTGCACGACTGGAAAGACAGCGAGCCCAAACACCGCCATGTGAGCCATCTTTACGGCCTGCATCCTTACGACGAGATCACGCCGTGGAATACGCCGGAACTGACCGCCGCGGCCCGCGAAACCCTGCGCCAGCGCGGCGACGATGGTACGGGTTGGTCGCTGGCATGGAAGGTGAACTTCTGGGCGCGCCTGGGCGATGGCGATCATGCGCTGGAACTGATCCATAAACTGCTGCGGCCCGTGCCGCCTGTCAATCCCCGTGGCGGCGGATCATACCCGAATTTATTCTGCGCACACCCTCCTTTCCAGATAGATGGCAATTTCGGCGGCACAGCCGGGATTGCGGAAATGCTGCTGCAAAGCCATGGCGATACTTCCGTGATCAGGATGCTGCCTGCCCTGCCCACCGAAAGCGGCTGGAAGAAAGGCAGCGTAAAGGGCCTGCATGCCCGGGGCGCTTTCGTAGTGGATATGAACTGGGACAACGGCGCCATCACACAGGCTTCCATCCTTTCCACCAAAGGCGGCGCCTGCCGGGTGCTGCTACCCGCGGGGAAGCGGATTTTCGGCACCAAAGGCAGCGTAATGGCCCAGGCATCGCCCGCCGCAAGGATTGTGGAATTTGCCAGCCTCAAAGGCATGAAATATATTATCCGGTAAACGATCCAACAATAGCCGGGAGGCTGTTCCGTTCGCGGGGCAGCCTCTTTTCATTTCACCACAAAAATCTTCCACCCGCCGCCCCGATCTTCCGTTCATTCAATTTCCCCGCTTTCATTCCGGCTGAACGCATAGATTTGTTCCCATGAAGATCAGGTACCGTTACTGGGCATGCCAACTCGGAGGCTGGGGCCTCTTTACCTATCTCTGGAACAATATCCGTTCCGGCGAAGGTTTTGCCTTCAGGACAGACGTGTTTGGCGATACGGACTTTTACAGCGCATACTTCATCGGCGTGCTTGCCACCCACCTGCTGTACCTGTACCTGCGCAAACAACAGCTGCAACGTTACCGGCTGGGCGCAGTGTTCATGAAAGTATGGGGCGCGGTCACCCTCAGTTCGCTGCTGATCGTATTGTGGCTCACCGGCATCAGCATCGCGGAAGACGGGGGATGGAACAGCTTCTTTGCATCCGTGGACAAGACGCTCGGGAAACCGGGCGGCCTGGGAACCCGGACCACCATAGGTCTGATCTTCCTCCTCGTCTGGTTCGTATGGCACCTGGTGGTATGGGGCTGGGTGATCCTTTATTTCAGCCTGCTGCAGGGCCGCTTCAAACGGATAGAGCTGGAAAATGAGAACAGGCTGAAGCAGGCCGAGCTGGACAATCTTAAAACGAAGCTGAACCCGCATTTCCTGTTCAACGCCCTCAGCAGCATCCGCAGCCTGATCGGCGAAAACCCTGAACGGGCGCAGCAGGCAGTGGCAGAACTGGCGGAAGTGCTGCGCAGCGCCATGCTGGCAGAGCACCACCAGCTCATCCCTTTCGGGAAAGAACTGGAAGTGGTACAGCATTACCTTGCCATCGAAAAGATCCGGTTCGAAGAACGGCTGAACGTGCATTACACCATCGATCCCAATATCCACCAGCAAACCATGCCGCCCATGCTGCTGCAAACGCTCGTGGAGAACGCCATCAAACACGGCATTTCGAAGCTGGCAGCCGGCGGCGAGATCAGGATCGCTGCGGCGCTGGAAGGCAAACAGTTCGTGCTGCGCGTGGAAAACACCGGGCGGGTACCTGAAGAGCGCCCCGGTGGCGGATTTGGCATACAGGGCACCTTGAAGAGATTGGCGCTGCTGTATGGAGACAAAGCATTTTTCACCCTTCATAATACGGCGCAGCAAACGGTTTGCGCCACCGTAAAACTTCCCGCCGCATGATTGAAGCGATGATCATAGACGATGAAAGGCTGGCGCGCAAAGACCTGCGCGCCGTGCTGGAAAAATTCCCGCAGGTGAAAATAACCGGTGAAGCGGCGAACGTGGCGGAAGCGCTCACGCTGCTCCGGAAGCTGCGCCCGCAGGTGATCTTCCTGGACATAGAAATGCCTGAAGCAAACGGTTTTGCCTTGCTGGAACAGCTGGAAACCGTGCCCCAGGTGATCTTCACCACGGCCTACGACACCTATGCCATCAGGGCCTTCGAAGTAAATGCGCTGGATTACCTGTTGAAACCGGTTACGGAAAAACGTTTGGGCGAAAGTCTTGACAGGCTTGAAATACCCGTCATTCCCACACCTTCCTCCTACCTGGACATACATGAAAAAATATTCGTGAAAGACGGCGACCGCTGCTGGTTTGTGCCTTTATCGGACATAAGGCTGATGGAATCCACCGGCAACTACATCAAGCTATACTTCGGGAAACACGCACCCCTGCTGGCCCGCAGCCTGAATTCCCTGGAGCCCCGGCTGGACCCGAAACATTTTTTCCGCGCCAGCCGCAAGCATATTGTGAACCTTGGCCATGTGCAGCAGATCCATGCGCTGGATAATTCCCTGCTGGCGCTCGAACTGGCGGATGGCGTCCGCATCCCGCTGTCGCGCCGCCAATCCATACTCTTCCGCGAGCTGCGCGGCATCTGATCATTCACCTAAAACACCTCACCCATGAAACGTAACCTGCTGCCGTTTACGGCATTGCTATGCCTGTTATTTTCCCTTGCGCAAGCGCAAAAGACGGATGCGCGAAAACAAACCTCCCCGGTTGCCAAAACAACGGGAACGGTTATACGCGCCTCTGCTCCTTCCATAAACCCTGCCGGTATTTCCAAACGGGTATTCCCTTTACAGTCCACGCTCCCGGGCTATTCCGTCAGCGACCTCGCGCCATTAAAAAAAGGCCTTTCCGGCGTCAGCATCTTCGGCGCGGGTGAAGGCACACATGGCACACACGAATTTTTCACATTCAAACACCGCCTCTTCGAGTTCCTCGTACAGGAAATGGACTACACCGTGTTCGCCATCGAAGACGGCATGTATGGCGCTGCACTGATCAATCAATACATCACCACCGGCCAGGGCGACCCGAAAGCCATACTGGAAACGGAATTCCACAACGTATTCCAGGTGCGCGAACTGCTGGACCTTATCGAATGGATGCGCGGCTATAACGCCGCTCACGGCAACAGGCTTACCTTTGCCGGCTTCGACAGCCAGCAGATGGACAGTTACGTAAGAGGCATACGGGAAATAGAAGACAGTTACCAGACTAACGCCTTCCGCAGGCTTACGGATTACAGCGCGCCGGAAGGCGATACTGCAGGCCAGGCCATGATAGAAGCCAGGGCCATCGCGGAAAGCATGGCGGAGAATATTCCTGTCCGCCCCCCGCATGTTCCCGAGAAAGAATGGGAGCAGGCCACCTGGTACCTGCTTAATATCAAGGCGGCATTGCAGCAATTTACGTCCAAAGACTGGCTGCCGGCCATCAATACGCGCGATTCCATGATGGCGCTCAATGTACAGCGGCTGGCCGCTCAACATCAGGGGGAAAAGATCATGCTGTGGGCGCACAACGGCCATGTGGGCAGCAGGCATGGCGCGGTGGATGGTTTCAACACACTCGGCAGCCACCTCAAAGCCCGCTATGGCGCAGCATACCAAAACCTCGGCTTCACCACATCCACCGGCACTTACCGCGCCATGAGCGAAACCACTTTTAAAATGGTGGAAGATAACAGGCTCGGCATACCTGTAACCGGGAGCATTGAATCCCTGCTGCATAAAACAGGCATACCGTTATTTTTCTTCTCCACGCGTTCCCTGCCGCTGGAAGGCCGGTTCCGCATGATCGGCTCCATCGCCTACAAAGATCAGTTCACACCCAAACCCCTAAAACCGGGCGACCTGTTCGACTGGCTGGTATTTGTGGATAAGACCAGCAGCGCGCTGGGTCTCTGAATCCCCGGATAAACCCACGCCCGCTTCAAAAGTACCGGCTGCAGGCAGAATTCTGACTTTCGTCATGTCTGCCTGCATATAGGGCCGCATGCGTTATCTTTGCCCTTAACGCAAACGAATACCATGTTCCATTTCGGCCAGCGGCAGACGCTTGTTATTTCCATCTTTATCATGCTGGTAACGGCATGCCTGCTGATGTGGCGGCCCGATTACAACTTCTTCGACGGTGGTCTCATCACGGCCATCCTGCTCACTATTTTCATCAAAAAGGATGCGCCTACCCGCTTCATGGGCATCGCCTGCACCATACTGGTGGTGGTGATCGCCTGCCTGCCCCACAAAAACCCGAACCTCGCGGAAGTATTCATAGAACACTTTTTCTCGCTCATCCTCGTGATCAGCTCCACCTTGCTGGTACTGTTCCTCAAAAGGCTGTACCGCACCATGCAGGAGTTGAACCAGGCGCTGGAAAAGGAAGTGGAGAAAAGGACCGCCAACCTCGAACTGGCGCTTTCACATCTTGCCTCCTCGCAGGCAGAGCTGAAAGAAGCGCTGGAAAAAGAAAAAGAACTGAGCGAGATCAAATCCCGCTTCGTATCCATGGCCTCGCACGAATTCAGAACGCCGCTAAGCGCCATTCTTTCCTCCGCCGCGCTGATCGGCAAATACCCCTCGTCAGACGACCAGCCGCGCCGTGAAAAGCATGTGCAGAAGATCAGGGATTCCGTGATCCACCTGAACGAACTGCTGGAAGACTTCCTCTCCCTGGGCCGCATCGAGGAAGGGAAGATACATGTGCACCCGGAAAATATTTCCATGTACAACTTCTCCCACGAAACGGCGGAAGAAGTACAGGGCCTGCTGAAACCCGGGCAGGTGCTGGATGCGGACGTCCAGGCGGAACTGCAGGTAGTGTCTGACAAACGGCTGCTGAAACATATTTTTGTGAACCTGCTTACCAATGCCTCGAAGTTCTCTCCCGAAGGAACAACCATCCGCTGGAAGGTTTGGGAACAGGACGGTCACATTCACGCCATCGTGCAGGACCAGGGCATGGGCATTCCCGAAGAAGACAAAGCGTACCTGTTCAGCAGTTTCTTCCGCGGCCGCAACGTGACCAACATCCAGGGCACGGGGCTCGGGCTGCATATCGTGAAACGGTATGTGGACATGCTCCAGGGCCGCATCAGCGTTGAAAGCGAACTCAACAAAGGCACCAAGATCATTATCAACTTTCCAAATCTTCAGACCAAATGACAGCCACTATCCTGGTAGTAGACGATCACCCCGGCATCCGCGAGAACGTGGCCGAGATACTCACGCTGGCGGGTTACCACGCACTTGAAGCGGAAAACGGCAAACAGGCCATAGAAATAGCGCGGGAAAAACAACCGGACCTCATCGTGTGCGACATCATGATGCCCGAGCTGGACGGCTACGGCGTATTGCACATGCTCCGGAAATACCCGGAAACAGAACATATCCCCTTCATCTTCGTGACCGCCAAAACCGACCGCAGCGACTTCAGGAAAGGCATGGAAATGGGCGCAGACGACTATATCACCAAACCCTTCGAAGATGTGGAACTGCTCACCGCCGTTGAAACGCGGCTGAAAAAACAACAGTTCCTCCAGGAAAAATTCGCGGCCTCCCAAACGCAGTCCATCGGCACTATGCTGCAGGACTGGCAGGCCTCCGGCCTTCTCCAGCTGAACCTGGATGCATATGATGTGATGCCCTTCTCCAAAAAACAATCCGTTTACCGCGAAGGCAAACACCCGCAGTTCCTCTATTACGTGAAAAGCGGCAAAGTAAAAGCCTACCGCATGAACGACGACGGTAAGGAATATATCACCAACCTCTTCAGCGCCGGCGATTATTTCGGCTACGTTCCGCTCCTGGAAGACCATCCCTACGACGAGAACGCCGAAGCACTGGACAATACAGAGCTGGTGCAGATCCCGAAAGAAGTGTTCCTGGAACAACTGCTGAACGACATCAGCGTGGCGCGCACCTTCATCAAACGTATTGCCACCGAAGTGAAAGAAAAAGAAGACCGCCTGCTGCAGCTGGCGTACGATTCCCTGCGCAAACGCGTGGCCAACGGCCTGCTGGCCATCCACGACAAGCTGCACCTGGAACAACAGCCCGACGCGCTGATAGAGCTTTCCCGCGATGATATTGCACGGTTCGTAGGTACCGCCACGGAATCGCTGATCCGGACGCTGAGTGATTTTAAATCTGAAAAGCTCATCGAAATGCAGGGCACGCGTATCAGGATCGTGCAGCCGGAATTATTGAGGAAGTTATTGTATTGATTGTATTATACGCTGCACATCCCGTGCAGCTTGCGAAGCCTGTCATTGCGAGGAGCAACAGGATATCCTGTGCAGCTGGAAGCGCGACGAAGCAATCTCCAAACATTGAGTATGTCAATCCAACGAAGGAGATTGCTTCGTCGCCCCTCCCGCTTTGGCCCGGCAGCTCCTCGCAATGACGGGTTTCCTGGTCAACGTTTTCGCATATTATTTGACGACATTAAAGGAAACTTCTTTCACATCGCGGCTGTTAGTCCCTACCTGCACCCTGAACTCTCCCGGCTCCCAGGTGTATTGCATGTTGCGGTCATAGAACTTCAGGTCTTCTATGGTAATAGTAAACACTACATCCTGCTTCGCGCCTTTTTTGAGGAATATCTTTTGAAAACCTTTCAGCTCCTTCAGTGGCCGGTTTACACTGGCCGTTACATCGCGGATATAGAGCTGCACCACCTCTTCGCCATCGTAATCCCCTTTGTTGGAAACGGTTACGCTCACCTGTAGTCTTTCCGCGGCGTTCATGGTATTCTTGCTGATGCGGATATCGCTGTATAGAAATTTCGTATAGCTGAGACCGTAGCCAAAGGGATAAAGCGGTTCATTGCTTACATCCAGGTATTTGGAAGTGTATTTGTTATTCGGGTCCAGGGGGCGGCCGGTGTTTTTGCGGTTGTAGTAGATGGGTATCTGCCCGGTATTGCGGGGAAAGGTCATGGTGAGCTTGCCGGAAGGATTGTATTCCCCCAGCAGCACATCTGCAATGGCATTGCCGGCTTCGGTACCAAGGAACCATGTTTCCAGGATGGCGGGCACATGCTGGTCTTCCCATTCCAGCGTCAGCGGGCGGCCGTTCATTAATACGAGCACAACGGGTTTGCCCGTGCGCAACACCGCTTCCATCAGGCGTTTCTGGCTATGAGGTATGCCAATATCCGACCGGCTGGCGGCTTCGCCGCTCATGCCCTGGCTTTCGCCCAGCGCCAGTATTACCAGTTCCGAGCGCTGCGCGAGGTCCAGCGCTTCTTTTTCCATTTCCGCCGCATTGCCCGGCGGAATGTTCAGCTTGCCGAGCAGCACGCTGTCGTCCGTCACATTCGCGCCCTGCGCATACGTGACGTTCAGGTTCTTTGCTTTGAGGCCCTGCAGGAGGGTAACGGCCTTCTTAAAATCACCGGCGGCAGACCAGTTGCCGATCATATCTTTCTGCGAATCGCCCAGCGGTCCTATCAGCGCAATGTTTCCCTGCGGTTTCAGCGGAAGAAGGCCGCCTTCGTTCTTCAGCAGCACGATGGAACGCTGTGCTATTTCACGCGCGGCTTTCAGCTTCTCCGCGCTCATGATCACCTCTTTCGCTTTAACTGAATCGTTGTGGCGGTAAGGATCTTTGAACAGTCCCAGCTTGTATTTGGCTTCCAGTATACGGTATACCGCCTGGTCGATGGTCTGCATGCTGATCTTTTTATCCGCTACCAGTTTTTTCAGCTGCGTGGCGTACACGCTGCCCTGCATATCCATGTCCACACCGGCTTTCAGCGCCAGCTCTCCCGCTTCGTATTCATTTTTCACGATCCCGTGGTTGATCATTTCGTTGATAGACGTGTAATCCGTTACCACAAAGCCTTTGAAGCCCCACTCCTTCCGCAGCAGGTCTGTCAGCAGCCATTTATTGCCGGTGGCGGGAATGCCGTCTATTTCATTGAAAGAGGTCATAACAGAAGCCACACCTGCATCCACGGCGGCTTTGTAGGGAGGGAGGTAGAACTGGTACATCTGGCGGCGGCTCATGTCCACCGTATTGTAATCCCTGCCGGCTTCGATGGCGCCGTAGAGCGCGAAGTGCTTCACGCAGGCCAGCAGGGTATTTGGAGCGGAAAGGTCTTTGCCCTGGTAGCCGCGTACTTTGGCCTGGGCGATCTGCACGCCCAGCCAGGTATCTTCACCGGTACCTTCTGCAACCCGCCCCCAGCGTGGGTCGCGGGCAATATCCACCATGGGCGAATAGGTCCAGTGCAAACCATCCGCGCTGGCTTCTTCCGCCGCGATCCTGGCGCTTCGCTCCATCTGGCCGAGGTCCCAGGTGCAGGCTTCGCCGAGGGGAATGGGGAAAATGGTCTTATGCCCGTGGATCACATCGTAACCGAAAAGCAGCGGGATCTTCAGCCTTGTTTTTAAGGCCATGTCCTGCAACATGCGTGTGTATTGCGGGGTGTATGCGTTGAAGATAGCGCCGCATGCACCGCTGAGAATGTCCTGCTTGTAATTCTCTTTCATGAACGGGCCTGTTACGTCCATGTCGCTGGTGAGCAGGTTTAGCTGCCCGATCTTTTCCTCCAGTGTCATTTTTTGCAGCAGGCTGCGGAGGAAAGTTTGTTGCGGCTGCTGTGCATATGCAGTAACGGACATAAGCAGGCATATGGTGAAGATCAGTTTCATAAAAAACCGGCGTTGACTTCTTAATCAACGCCGGTTAAAAGTGCTTTGTTCAGTCCGTATGGCTGTATATTATTTTTCCGGCCAGTTATCCGTGCGGAACGGGCCCAGGGGCAAACCTTCTTTGCTGAAAACATTGCCGATAGCGGTATTCGTGAACGAAAAACGTACGGCCTCCGGTTGTTTCACCGCTTTGGCAGACACAACAGCTGTATTACCAACGATCTTCACATCGGCCGGCCAGAACTGCCTGTCTGCCCCGGCAATATAAAACTGCGTGGCCTTGCTGCCGTTCACTTTCAGGCCGTTGTCCGCGTTCCTGAAAAATACAATGATCTTCCCGTTGCGTTGTTCCATTTTTTCGTACATGGGACTTTTATATGCAATGCCACTTTTGCCATAATGATCGCCCAGCGCCCAGTTTGCAAGGCGAAGGCCTACGTCGGCCTTGTTTTGCGGGTGGATGTTGCTGGTATCGTCCACCAGGTCTGTAATTACAGCCATGCCGGTATGGGGGTAACCAAGGGTCGCAGTTTGCGCTTCACGGAGCAGCGCGCCTTTGATGGTCTCCTTGCCGTAATTGTATGGCGCGATCTGTACATAGTAGAACGGAAACTCCCGTCCCCAGGCCTTCCGCCAGGAACCGATGAGGGTCCTCATCAGCGGGTCGTAGGTGGAAGCAGTGCCGGAATTGCTTTCGCCCTGGTACCAGATGGCGCCGGCAATGCTGAATTGGGTGAAAGGCGCGATCATCGCGTTGTACGTGTAGCCTGGTAAATATGGCCAGTAGTTGCCGGGGGTAAGTTTGCCGGCGGCTTCCACGAGGGAAGGCTGGGAGGCTACGTCCTGCGCGGGCGTCCAGACTTCGGCGGGCGTGCCGCCCCAGCTGGTGTTGATGAGGCCGATGGGCACATCCAGGTCTTTGCGCAGTTTTTTGGCAAAATAATAAGCTACCGCGCTGAAACTTTTCAGCGTGTTGGAATCACAAAGGGTCCAGGTGGCTTCGGCATCGTCCTGCGGGTAAGCGGCGGTTGTTTTCGGAACGTGGAAGAAGCGGATATTCGCATCCGCGCAAACGGGCAGCTCGGCTTTGATCTGCTTCAGCCCGTGGTTGCCGGACCATTCCATATTGCTCTGCCCGCTGCACACCCACACTTCGCCGATCAGCACATTCTGCAGCTTAATAGTGTTGCGGCCTTGCAGGGTGATCTCGTAGGGGCCGCCGGCGGCGGGTGTTTTTACTTTGAGCCGCCATTTGGCGTCGCGGGTAGTGACCGCGGAATCCAGCCTGCCGTTCCAGGAAGTGGTGACCCTGATCTTTTCGCCCGGCTGGGCCCAACCCCAGAGCGTTGCGGAATCATTTTGCTGAAGCACCATGTTGTCTGCCATGATAGCCGGGAGGCGGATCTGTGCGCCGGCGAATATTGAGCTGCATATGAAGATGCACGTGAAGAAAGAGCGTAGCATTGAATTTCTAAAGTTTTAAGCGCATTAAAATAATAAACGGCGGCCAGAAATTATACTATCAGCATGAATGAGGGCCTGCCCTCATCCTTTGATGCAGTTTACCCGCTGCGGGATATTTTACCAGAAACTGAGGAATGACGGCGCTTTCAGGCCGTAGATGTCGAACCGGAGGTCCGTTACAGTGGTCAGCTCGAAATAGAGCCCGGGCACACGGTCCGGCGTTTTGGGGTAGTAATACACGCCTGCCTTGAGGGTATTCAGCGAAAGGTTCTCGTTCCGGATGCGCACTCCCAGCCCAAAACCAGTGTAGACGGGATTCTCCACGAGATAACTCTTTTCATGGGAGAGTTGCGCCGCTTCAATGGAGCCGAAGAAGTTGAATTTGAAACCGTAGATCTTCCAGGGACTGTAATACACCGTTTCAGAACGGGCCACCAGGCGGTGGAAACCGTTGATAACAGAGCGTTTGAAGCCCCAGATACCCTGCTCCATATTAATGTTGAGCGGGCGGTAAAAATAGTTATTCGGGTTACCGAGATAATCGAGCGTAACGAACTGCCGTATGGCGGATTTCCTGCCCACGCTCATCAACCGGCTGTAATAGCTGGCATTGGCATGGATCACCATGTCTTCAGACACCCCTGCCTGCCAGAAGCTGCTGATACCTGCAGCCAGGCTCAGCAGGCCATTGCGCCGTGTATGCCAGAACTTCTGCCCTTCCAGCCCGGTGTAAAAACGTTTCCTTCCCACCCAGTTCTCCCAGCCCATAGACAGGCTGGCGTTGTAGCCGTAGGGAATATCTTCTGTACGCCCGAAACCGAAGAAATGATGCGCCTTAAAGAAGTCCTGCTTGAAGAGCTTGAACTGCCCGAGGTAATAGTGGCGGTTGTTGTAGATGGGATCGTCTTTGTACATCTCCTGGTCCGGCCGCTTATCGAAGGCAATATTGGAATAGCGGAAAAGCAGCGCCATATTGAATTTGTTATCAAAATGCCCGTCGTTCCCGAAGCGGTTGCGGAAGTTGTAACCGATCCATCCATCGAACAGCTTGTACATATAATCGCGGTAAACGGTATCGGGGTAGCTCCAGATGTTCACGGAATAATTTTTCGCAAGGGTGAGCCCGCCGGCTATTTTGGCGGACGTGCGGTAGAGCGGGCGTTCCAGCCGGAGGTAATAAGAGCCTTCGTACACGCCCGTGTCCAGCGGCATGCCGGGGTTCAGCTCTGAATAACCAATGGTAACGTCCATAAAACTGCCCAGCAGGTTGTATTTGGTATACTGCGCCTCCGTGCCCCAGGGCCGGGAATAATCTTTATCCCAGCGGAAGCCCACCTGCGCACCCTGCCCTGCGCCGAAAAGGTTGTTGTTGCTCACTTTGGCGGCCACGGAAGTAGGGGTCAGCTTCCGGAGGTCCACGCCGTATTCGAATACGTCCTTCGTCACCACGAGAATGTCCACCGAATCGGGCCAGACGGTTTGTATGGCATGAATGCGCGCATCCTGGATGAAGGGGCGGTTACGGAGATAACGTTCGTTATCCGCAAGCTCGTAGGCGTTGATGGTATCTTTTTCCCGGAAAAAGAGGTTTTGGCGGATCACCCATTCCTGCGAATCGAAATGCAGGCGGTTGGCGATGTGAATGAGCCGCATGCTGGTGGAAAAGGTGGTATCGTTGATGTTGCGGGGGCCGAAGGTGGCGACTTTACGGTAATGGATACGGCGGATCGCTTTGCCGCTGTACGGCAAAAATCCCTGTTCGCTCCTGGTCATGCTACTGTCGTCCGTTGAAGGCGGAGGGTCGTTGTGACGGGAGATCCTGGATAAAACGGAATCCCGGTAACGACGGCTCTTCAGGGAGTCTACATAGGTATTCAGCTTCGAGAACCACCTTTTGCCCTGCGCGGGTATGGTATCTTTTTTTTGCGCAAGGGCACATTGTGGCAGGCAACACAGTATCAGGTAACAGCTAAGGGTGACTAATACGGTTATTTTTCCTAACCCCTTCAACATTTCATTTGATCTCAGCAACAATACAAATTTTTAACCAATTAACTGCTTAACTGCGGGCCCAAAAAAGAAAGGGAAGGCCAAACGCTGCTGTTTAGTACACTTCCCTTCCTGTGAATTTATCGAAATTTAATGTCAGTATTGTACTGTCACTGTTCTTCCTCCACGGCCCTGCTGATCAAAAACCCTGAAACGGATGGTCCCTTTTTGCGCTACCGGCGCCGAATACACGGGGCTTTTGGCATCAGGTTCCTTTCCGTCAACTGTATAACGGATCACCAGCCCCGGAAGTTGTACGTTGGCCGAAACTTTTCCATCCGCCGCGCTCACACCGGCTGTTGGAATGCGGTAATTGTACCCGCCGTTCAGTTTTACCAGCCGCGGAAGTTCCTTTTTCCCGGCCACATTGGCGAAAATGCTCCACGCTTCGTTGTATTTGGCCTCATCTTTCGTCCATTCCGGGTCTTTTGCCCAGGCGCGCTCCGCCATGCCCAGCAATTTGGGCAGCATCAGGTATTCCAGCGCGGCAGTGCTTTTCAGGGTTTCGCCCCAGAGTGCGGACTGAATGCCCACGATATTCCCGGCGCCGTATTCGGTCAGCCGGTCTTTCCCTACGAAAGTGGAAGCCGGCAGGGCATTGCCCGCATCGTCTTCTTTGGCATTTTTGTAAAGGTCCAAAGGAATGAAATAGAAGGGTTTATCTATATCAACATATCCTCCCCAGTAAAAACCGGGCTCGTTATAATCGCGGAGGTAAGCCATGTCGAAATAATAATTGGCTACGCCGGAGAGCACCACTTTGTAACCACCGTTGGCCAGGCGGTAGGAAAGGTCTTCCATGCCACCGCCCATCACGTTGTTCCAAACATCAACCATAAAGTTGCGGGCCCCGAAATCAGGGTTCACGATCATTACGCCGCGCCCGTCCCTTTTGGTTCTGCGCATGCCGGCCTCTTCCCAGCCATACAGCTGTAAGCCGCGCTGGTTCACGATCCGGGCCACTTTGTCGTAGAAGTAAGGCCAGAGGTCGTCCACCACTTCCAGCGATACGCTGGTGTCCAGCAGGCGCTGGCAGGCGGGAGAACGCTCCCATACGCCCCCGGGCGTTTCATCGCCACCCATATGGATAATATCAAGCGGGGCGCCGGCTTCTTTATGCATCGCCACCAGTTCGTCTGTTACTTTTTCTATGAATTTGTAGGTGGAAGGCTGGGCCACATTGATCACATTGTCTTTCCATTCCTGCACAGAACGGTACTGGCTTTTATCGTCCGGATCGCTTAGGCGGTATTCGTTGGCGGCCTGTGCATTGCCCGCTTTCATGAATTTCGCATAGCGCGCATCCATGGCTTTTATGGCGGCGCGGGCATGACCGGGCATTTCCACTTCAGGGATCACCTTAATGTGCCGGGCCTTTGCATACCGCAGTATTTCAATGTAATCCGCCTTTGTATACCAGCCGCTGCCGGTGGTATTGTTCGCATCAGGCCCTGAACCGTAGGATGGTTGCAGCATATCCAGCTCATCCACTGTATGCCCGCGGCGGCCACCTACTTCGGTCAGTTCGGGCAGGCCGGGTATTTCGACGCGCCAGCCTTCGTCGTCGCTCATGTGCAGGTGCAGCACATTCAGCTTGTAAAGCGCCAGCACGTCAAGGATGCGGAGTATTTCAGATTTCGGCTGGAAATTGCGGGACACATCTATCATGAATGAACGGTAACCGAAGCGCGGCTTGTCTTTCACTTCAATGCCGGCAATCCTGACCGTTCCGTTCTCCGCCGCGCCCAGCAACTGGCGGAAACTCTGGATCGCGTAAAAGATGCCTTCAGGGCCATTTCCGCGCAATGCCACTTTATCGGCGCTCACTTCCAGCGTGTGCTCGCCGGGGACGGATTTTTCTTTCGTCCGCAGCGATGCCAGTACGATGGAACCGTTCTCTCCTGCAACTGTTTTCACGGGTTTACCCAGTGCTTCCCTGACAATAGCGGCAAGGAATTCCGCTTCCTGCCTGAATTCCGGCTCATAAGCGATCACATCCTGCGCGTCCAGTGTAAATACGCCTTCCGTGTTGTGGATGCTGTGCGGTGTAGGAAACACGCGCGGAAGCTGGTCTTCCGGGATGTCTTTGATCAGGCTGTTGCGTTTGTAAATATCCTCAGGCGTGGTACGCACTTTCGTATCGCTCGCCTGGCGGCGGAGTTGTTTGTCCTCCGTGGAAGGCACCACGGTGTAATCCGCAATGGCGTATCCTTTGGCGGGCGCTTCATCCCAAACGATGTAGGGCCCGTCCGGCGCATCGGTGTGGTTGGTCACCCAGGCGCCGGATTCAACATTGATCTGGATAGATTCTCCCGGCGCCAGCCCCTTAAAATTAGCCGTGGGCTTGAGAGTGTAGAGGTGGCCGTTCACATGCCCGGGCACTACCGCGGGCGCCGTTTCGGTGCGGAGCGGCGTGGTGAAGCGGATGAAATTGTAATAGATCGTCCACCCCGATGCCGGGAATGTTTTTTTCGTGGTGTTGGTAAGGGTAAAGACCGATAAGGTCTTCGCCTCACCCATGAAACCATTTTCCTTTACTTCCCATTTGAGCTTGAGCCCTTTCTGGGGAAAAGGAGGCGTTTGCGCGAACGTGGCGAAGGATAACAATAAAAGAATAAGCGTGAATCGTTGATGCATATAATCAGGATTTAATTACGACAGGTCTCGGAGGAAAGCCGGGTTTGAGCGGGCCGGCTTCCCCTGCCTGACAGGCGTAATTACTTGGTAAAAGTTTTATGGATGCTGCTGAGCAGGTACCCTTTCGGATCGCTGGAATATTCCCAGAACATGACCCCGGCCAGCTTGTGTTTTTTCACGTAACGGCATTTTTCGCGCACGGAGCGCTCGTCGTCGTAAGTGATGAAAATATTTTGCTCCGGGTTCCATAACCAGGGCGCTTTCGCACGCCGGTCCCAGTAGCGGATGTACCCCTGCGTCATCAGGCTGTCTTTCAGGCGGGTATACCCTCCGCCCCTGGCGCCTTTCAGGGCTTGCTGGTTCAGCCCGCGCTTATCGCCGGAAGGCAGTTGCCAGGCTCGGCCGTAAAAGGCGCAGCCCAGCACGATCTTATGAGCAGGAACGCCCGCCCGCAGGAAATATTGCACGGAGCGGTGCGCGGATGCTTCGGTGCTGTCTTTCGTATGCCCGTAAAGGTTAGTATGGTGACCGGCGATGCCGTTCGGGTTTGTTTTATAGTCGTAGCTCATGATATTCACAAAGTCCAGGTACTGCTGGGCCTTGTCCATTTCCGTGTGCTCAATAAAATACCTGCCGCCGCCCACTGCCGTGGTAAGCAGGTATTTGCCGCCGGTCTCTTTTTCAAGGGAATCCAGCGACGCGCGGATGGCCTGGAACATGAGGGTGTAGTTCTGTTTGTCTTCCGGGCGGTAAATATTTCCTTCTTCGCCGGGTACGCCGGGGTATTCCCAATCGATGTCCACCCCGTCCAGCTTGTGTTTCCGGATAATGTCCACGGAGGTATGCGCAAAAAGGGCGCGGCTTTCAGGGGTGAGCACGGCGTCGGAGAAGTTTTCGCTCCAGGCCCAACCGCCGATGGAGATGAGTATTTTCAGTTCGGGATTGCGTGCTTTGAGAGCGTTGAGACGGCGGAAATTCACGGTGTCGGTCTTTTCATTGGTCAGCCATGCCTGGCCGTTCTTCACATCCACGAAAGCATAATTGATATGGGTAAGCTTTTCCACCGCAATAGAATCCGGGTTAGCAATAAGGCCGCGAAACCCGCCTACATACGCAATCACAACGGGCCTTGCGGGCGGATCAGCTTTTATGAAAGCCATGCTGCAAACGAGCAGCAGCGAAGCGGCCAGGGCGGCGGCGGCTTTAGCTGGCATGGATGGGTAACGCATGCCCTAAATATAGTATATTTACGCCCTAAATTCAAGCCTGTGAAATACATCTTCACCCTGCTCTGCATATGCACGGCGCTCTGGGCCTGCAACGAGCCGGCAAAAAAGACCGAAGCCCCAAAAACGGCTGCGAAAGCGGCTCCCGTCAATTCTGACAATGGCCATCACCTTACCGGGCTTTATATGGGAGACTTCGGTGGAAGCCCTATTTACATCACGATCAATTATGCGAAAGACCGGAATGTTGCCGGTTACAATACACATAAAGGCCTGCGCCGCAACCTGAGCGGGGAGCTGGAAAAAGACGGCAACGGCTGGCTGCTGAAGCTGCGCGAGCCCGGCGACCATCCTTTCGACGGCGTGTTCACCATCCGTTTCAACGAAAATTTCTCCGAAGGTAAAAGTAACTGGCAGCCGCTGCAGGCGGATTCGCTGCGTGAAAAAGATTTTGTGCTGAAAAGATACGAAGCCAACAAAAATGGCGAAGGCCTGCAGGGATATTACACCACCGAACATGCGGATATCCTGCTGGATTCGGATGGCAGCTGTGTGCTTCAGTATTATCCCGAGGTTTCCACCGGCGTATACGCGGAGCAGTTGCTGGTGGTACGCGGTACCTGGAGCAGCAAAAAAGATACCGTGCAGGTGAGCTGGCAGTTCAACGAACAATTCGGGAAAAGGGAATCCACCTTCATTTATTACCATACTGACGGGGAAGACGATTATTCAGAAGACAGGCTGGAGGGTGAAGGATTTAAGTTTACTATACCCTTATGATAGCGCGGGTACTCAGGCTGGCTGCCGCTTTGCTGATATTGTACGCCGCCAGGCTGATGATCCTGCTCAGCCTGCCTTATACCGCGTTTGAAAAGTACACGGATTTTCTCTTCACCAAACAACTCGTGTATCATATCCATCACTGGCGGATCAGTTTCTACGTGCATGTATTCGTCAGCACCATTGTGCTGCTCACCGGCCTGGTGCAGTTCAGCCCGTATGTTCTAAAAAAACACGCGGGGCTTCACCGCCGTTCAGGTATCGTGTATGCGTTTACGGTAATAGTCCTGAGCGGCCCGACAGGCTTGGTGATGGGATACTACGCGAATGGCGGGATCTATGCAAAAACCAGCTTTATGCTGCTGGCCGTACTGTGGATATGGTTCACCCTTTCAGCTGTTCTAAAGATCAAAAAGCAGGATTGGCAAGGCCATGCGGCCATGATGATGCGGAGCTACGCGCTTACATTATCAGCGCTCACCCTGCGTTTTTATGCGTATATGCTCGATGTACTGAACGCAGATGTGCATCCGCGGACGGCTTATATCTGGCTGGCATGGCTCAGCTGGACCATCAACCTGGTTATTGCGGAGATCCTGATCCGGAAGAAGATATTTATTTCACGGCCAACGGCATAGATTTCGTCACGAAGCGGCCTTCTTCATTGATCGCGTATACCTCCACTCCCACCTGGTTCTTTTCTGCCAGCGCGTTATTCTCAAAACCTGCGTCCGCTGGGTCTTTCTCATAACGTACGGCAAACTTCTTCACTTCTATTTCACCATTTTCGCGGAAGGTGGCTTCGCGGAACACATCGTCCATCAGCAGCCTGCCGCCGATCAGCAGTTTTTCGATCAGCTTGCCTTCGTTGTTGAAGCTGACGGCAAAATAATACGGCGGTGCAGCATGATCGAGCATTACGTTGCGTACGGCGTAGCAAAGGGTTTTGAAATTGGCGTCATCTTTCACTTTGCCGACGTAGTAAAATTCCATGCCGGTTTCGCGGGAGAATTTATTATCGCGCATTTCGGGAATGAAGCGTTCGAAGTCGTAGGGAATATCTTGCAGCTCAATTTTTTCAGCATATTTTTCATTCAGTTCCGTGGGGAATTCTATGGGTTGGAACTGTCGTGCGAAGATGTTCCAGCTGAGCCTTTCAGGATCGCCGGCGCCGCTGAGCGCCTGTTGTATGCGGCCGGCAAAGTTGTAGGAGGTTTCGCGGAGCGTTTTCAGGTCGTTGTCTTCAAATATCTGTTTGGTATTCGTATAGCCGAATTCGATAGCCGCTACAAGGTAGTGGTAGGCGCTGTCTTCGTTATCTTCCAGGGAATAAGCGCAGGCGGTATTATAAAAAAGCTTCGACAGCGGTTTGTAACCCAGCGCTTCAGCGATATTGTAGGCCGCGATGGCGCTCTTGTATTGTTTCACATCCAGGAGGGCGTTGCCGAATTCGTAATAGGTTTTAGCTTGCGGGGCCAGCAGGATCGATGCTTTGAAATGTTTCAGGCTGGCGGCGGCGTCTTTTTTATTGCGGAAGGTTTCGATGGCCTGCAGGAATATTTTGTCGGCCTGGTTGGTGCTCTTTGCGCCTTCACCGGCGAAAAGCAGCACGGTGTCTTTGTTCAGCATATTTTGTTCCGTCAGTTCAAAAGCGGCGGCCTGCGATTGGGCGGCCTGCTGGCCTGTGTTGCATGCGGCAAGGGAAAGCGCGGTGATAATCAGAGAAATGTAACGCATAAGGCGGTGGTTAAGCAGGGTAAAGATAGTTATATTCATTGATTTTGTGTTTTGGGTAAAAGTGATTATTTTGCAACTAATATTCAGTTGCAACGGGTTACATCAAACATGAATGACATTCTTCAATACAAAGATTATTATGCTTCTATTCACTTCAGCGCCGAAGATGAAGTATTTTATGGGAAAGTTCTTGGGATCAATGACCTGGTGAGCTTTGAAGGGTCTTCTGTAAAACAGTTGAAAAAGGCCTTTCATGATGCAGTGGAGGATTACCTGGAAACATGCAGGGCTTTGGGAAAAGAACCGAACAAGACTTATAAAGGCACATTCAACGTCCGTATTCCTACGGACTTACACAAGGAAGCGGCTACATTCGCGGCGCTAAACAATGTTTCCTTAAATGATTTTGTAAAAACTGCCATTCACTACGCACTTCGTCACAAAAGTGACGTCAACAAAGCTTTCCAGATGAACATTTAAACTTAACTGCCGCAGGCCATACACGAGAAAGTGTACAGCCTGCATTGATTTCCGCATCCATTCAATCCACTATTCCGCATTCAAAGTAAAACGGATAGGAAGATTAAAATACACTGCCACCGTTTGCCCGTTCTGCCTCCCCGGTTTCCATTTCGGCATTTTCTTCACTACCCTGATGGCTTCTTCTTCCAGCCCCGCGCCTTTCTTTGCGCCCACCACTTCCACATCCCTGATCTCGCCGGTGGAGCCTACCACGAATTTGATGAACACGGTCCCTTCCACGCCTGTTTCTGAGGCCGTTACCGGGTAGCGTATATTCTTGCTCAGGTAATTGGCAAGGGCCTTTTCGCCGCCGGGGAATTCGGGCATGAACTGTACAAATGTCTCAGGCTTTTCACGGTCCACCACTTCCGGCGCTTCAACTACGTTGTTGCCTCCGCCAAATCCGTCCGGCGCGCCATTGTCACTTCCGTTAATGTCACCATCCGCTGTTTTCAAGCCTATGCTCACGTCCGTTAATTCGCTGTTTTTGCGGGGTTCGTCTTCGGGGCTTACCTGTTCGTTGGGCACTACCGCAAATGTTACGTGCTGCACAGTGGGCCTGCTGGCAGCGGGAGGTTCAACGCGCGTGGGAGGCGGGATCACCGGCGGTTTTTCGATGAGCGGGTCGATGCGTTCGGGAGCTTCGTAAGGGATGAATGTTTCGCGGACAGGCCCGTTGCCCGCCACCAGGCGGGTGCCTACGCCATATCCCCCGATGATCAGCAATACAATGCCGCTCATGCCTACCACGGCGTTGCGTACACGTTTATCATAACGGCGGCGCAGGTCATAAGCGCCATAGTCCTTGTTCCTGTCATTAAAAAGAATGTCAAGGAAGTCTTGTTTGGTGAGTTTGGTTGTTTCCATGGCAGTTTGTTTAGAAGGAAGATGCCGGGAAAATTATTTTCCATAAGGGGCCCGTAAACCATTGAACCTTTTCAGCTTAGGATTGTTCTTTACTAGTATCACCGGCTTTTTAACGAATTTTCTTTCCGTATGAGATGCTGGCTCCCCGACATAAGCTTCCGTGAAACCTTGCTGACTGTAGCGTTCCTGCTGGCTGCCCAACTGCTTTTCGCCCAGCAGGATACCGCCGGCGCCTATGTTTTTTCGCTGGAAGACTGCGTAAAATATGCCCTCAGCAACCAGAACGACGTCGTGAACGCCCGCCTCAGCAGGCAATCCAGCCAGGAGCGTATCCGGGAAATGAGGGGCAGGCTGCTTCCCCACGTAACCGTTACAGGCAACTTCACCGACAACCTGAAGCTGCAAACCTCGCTGATACCGGACATTGCCAATGACCCCAGCCAGAAGATCCCCGTCCAGTTCGGCACTAAATTCTCTTCCGCCGTTACCGGCGAAGCCACGCAAACGCTTTTTAACAGCGATTATTTCCTAGGCCTCCGCGCCGCCAAAGTATACGACGAGCTTTCCGTGCGCGACCTGCAGCGTACCGCCATCGATACCCGCGTACAGGTAAGCGTCGCTTATTTCGACGTGCTCGTGGCGCTGGAAGGCATCCGCATCGTGGACGCCAACCTCGCGCAATTCGGTAAAACCCTCAGGGATACTAAAGCGCGCTACGACGAAGGCGTGGCGGAAAGGATAGATGTAGACCGCATACAAGCCAGCTTCAACAGCGTGGAAACACAACGCGCCAATCTTGACCGCACCCGCAACTACGCATACGATGTGCTGAAATACAGTATGGGAATGCCGCTCAACGCAAAGCTGGAACTGAAGGAAACCGTGCAGGACTTTACCAGCGCGGCCCTGCCAGACAGCCTCAACTACAGCGTGCTGGACCGCCCGGAATATGCCATGCAGCGCGTGCAGGTGGAATTGAACCGGCTAAACCTCAAAAGCAAAAAACTCGAATTCCTGCCTACGCTCAATGCCTTTGTAAACTATGGTTTCAACTGGTTCGGCGGTGAATTCTCCGAATTATATAAAACCGGGTATGGCGCTTCAGCACTGGGCTTGCGGCTTTCCTGGCCCATCTTCGCCGGCACTGAAAGAATTTACCAGGCACGGCAATACGCCATTACCCTCCGGCAATCCGAGAACGACCTGAACTACCTGAACCAGCAGATCCAGCTGCAGGTACGCGATGCATGGACGCAGTACAGCAACAATTATGCATCCCTCGTCACCCAGCAGAAAAACATTGAGCTGAACCAGGGCGTGTATGACCGCGTGGTGCTGAAGTACGAACAAGGCGTTTCCACCAGTCTCGATGTAATATCGGCCGATAACAATCTCAAACTTGCGCAGAACGAATATATCACCGCCCTGATCAATGCCCTTATCAGCAAAGTAAAGCTGGACCAGGCCATGGGCAAGATCAAAGTGGAATAAATCAATGGTTATGCAACGCACCCGCACCATCTATTTCATGCTTATCCCCTTGCTGGCAGCGGCCTGCAAAGGAAAACAGCAACAGGCTCGCGGCCCTATGCCACGCCCCGCGGTAACCGTATATGAAGTGAAGCCCACAAGCTACGTGGTGACGGAAAATTTCCCCGCTTCGCTGACCGGCAACGTGATCGTGGATATACGGTCTGACGTAACCGGCTACCTGGAAGCCATCCACGCCAAAGACGGCAGCCGCGTCAAAAAAGGGCAGGTGCTGTATGAAGTGGATAAAAGCCGCAGCCAGGCCAGTTACGACCAGGCCAATGCTTCTGTGCTGCAGGCCGAAGCAGACCTAGCCCAGAAGAAACAGGACTACGAACGCTACGCCAATCTCCTGAAGAAAGACGCCATCAGCCGGCAAACGGTAGACCAGGCGCTTACCGCCGTAAAAACCTCCGAAGCCCTGCTTGCCGCAGCCAAAGCCTCCCGTGCGAGAACCGGCACAGACATCAGTCATGCCGTGCTCCGCGCGCCCGTAAGCGGCAAAATAGGCATCGCGCTGCTGCGCATCGGCGACCTGGTGACCGCCGGTTCCACCACCATCAACACACTCGTGAACGAAGACCCGGTATATGCAGACATAGACATTCCCCAAAGCCGCTATGCAGAGTTTATGGGCAATATGAAAAAAGACGAACAGGGTATCAGCTACCACATTGCTTTCCCCGATGGCAGCGTATACCCGCAGGAAGGGAAGGTGTTGCTGGCGAATAACGTTGTGGATCCTAAAACAGGCACCCTGCGCGTGCGCCTTTCTTTCCCCAACAAGGAAGAAACGCTCAAATCGGGCATGACGGCGCTGGTGCAGATACGCTACCATACAGAGAACCAGATCGCCATTCCTTCCAAAGCCATCGTAGAATTGCTGGGCGAAGTGAAGGCGTATACGGTGGACAGGAGCAACGTAGTGCAGGCGGTGCCTATTGAAAAAGGGCCGATCGTGGACAGCCTCATGATCATCAACAAAGGTCTTGCAGCAGGGCAGCGCATCGTGGTAGACGGCATTCAGAAAGTTAAACCGGGCGATACCGTGAATGTAAAATAAAGGCACATGATCTCTAAAACGTTCATAGAAAGGAAGAATACCACGATCGTGATCGCTATCATCCTGGTGATCGTAGGGCTCATATGCATGGTAAACCTTCCCGTGGCACAGTTGCCGGACATTGCTCCGCCTACCGTTTCCGTGACGGCCAACTACATCGGCGCCAACTCCACCACCGTGGAAGAAACCGTGACCACTCCCATCGAGAACCAGGTGAACGGCACGCCCGGCGCCATGTACCTGCAGTCCGTAAGTGCGAACGATGGCTCCATGAGCATCACCGTCACATTCGAAATAGGCACCGATCCGGACATCTCCACGCTGGACGTACAGAACCGCGTGAGCCTGGCGCTGCCTTCCGTGCCCGACGATGTGCGCAGGGTGGGCGTTACCACTAAAAAACGCTCCAACGATATGCTGATGGTGCTCGCGCTGAACAGCCCGGGCGGCACGCACGACAAGTCTTTCCTGGAAAACTACCTCAACATTTATCTCAAACCCGAAATAGCGCGCATCAGCGGCATCGGCGACGTAACCGCCTTTGCCAACGACTACAGCATGCGCATCTGGCTGGACCCGGACAAGATGGCCAACCTCAACATCTCCACATCAGACGTGGCGAGGGCCATCCAGGAGCAGAACACACAGGCGCCGGCCGGCATCATCGGCGCGCCGCCCGCCAATCAGAACCAGGCATTTGAATACTCCGTGAAAGTAAAAGGCCGCCTGCTTACCGCTGAAGAATTCGGGGATATCATTGTAGCTACCAACCCGCAAACCGGTTCGCTGGTACGGTTAAAAGACGTTTCACGCCAGCAGCTCGGCTCTTTCAGCTATGCGATAGACGTGCGGGCGGACGGCATGCCCGGCACCGGGATGGCCATCTATCTTTCCCCCGGCGCCAACGCGCTGGATGTGGCAGAGCGCGTGCAAACGCGGATGAAGGAGCTGGAAAAGACCTTCCCGCAGGACGTGAACTGGCTCATTCCTTTCGAAACCGTTTCCTTCGTAAAGATCTCCATCAACGAAGTGATACATACTTTCCTGGAAGCGATGGCGCTGGTAGTGCTGGTGGTATACATCTTCCTGCAAAGCTGGCGGGCCACGCTGGTGCCCGTGCTCGTAATTCCCGTTTCGCTCATCGGCACCTTCATCTTTTTCACGCTGCTGGGCTTTTCCATCAACACCCTTACGCTGTTCGGCTTCGTGCTGGCTATCGGGATCGTGGTAGACGATGCCATTGTGGTGGTGGAAGCCGTGCAGCATCATATAGACGTAAACGGCATGACGCCGCTGAATGCGACCTACCGCGCCATGCAGGAAGTGCAGGCGCCCGTAATTGCCATTGGCCTGATATTGGCCGCGGTGTTCGTGCCTGTGGCATTCATACCCGGCGTGAGCGGCAAGTTGTACCAGCAGTTCGCGTTGACCATTGCGTTCTCCGTCATCCTGTCCGCATTCCTTGCACTCACGCTTACGCCCGCACTTTGCGCGGTGATGCTGAGGCCTTCACAGCTGAATGAAAGATCAAGAGGGTTGAACGCCCTGCATTACCGCTTCAACAGGTGGTTCGGCCGGTTCACCGAAAGGTATACCCATGGCGTGCGGAGAGCGATCAAACAAACAGCGTTCGTACTCATAATGCTGGGCATCCTTTTCGCCGCGGCGTTCTACCTGTTCAGGAAAGTGCCGACCACTTTCGTGCCGCAGGAAGACATGGGCGCGCTCTTCCTCGCCCTGGAGCTGCCGGACGCGGCATCGTCCATACGTACGAGGGAAGTAGCGGAGCGGGTGAACAAAATACTCTCAGAAGACCCTGCTGTGGCTCATTTCATGGGTGTTGCCGGTATCAACTTCGTAGCCGGCGCCAACAAGCCTAACTCCGCCACCTGGTTCGTGAACCTCAAGCCATGGGATGAAAGGTATGAGACAGGACAAAACATGAACACCATCATCGGCCGCCTGCAAGGCAAGCTGTCGCAGATCACGGAAGCTACGGCGCTGGCGCTGCCCTCGCCCACCCTGCGCGGGATGGGTACTTCCTCCGGCTTCTCTTATATCCTGGAACAACGCAGCGGCAACGATATCATGGAATTCAACAAAGTACTGCGCGACGTGCTGGTGGCAGCCAACCAGCGCCCTGAAATAGCACAGGCATATGCTTTCTTCAGCGCCACTACGCCGGAATATAACGTGGAAGTGGACCGTGACCGCTGCAAGCAACTTGGCGTAGCGGTAAACGATGTGTTTGGGGCGCTGCAAACTTTCCTCGGCGGCTTGTATGTGAACGACTTCACCCGCTTCGGCCGCAGCTTCCGCGTGGTGCTGCAGGCGGATACCACCTACCGGAAAAATATCAGCCAGTTGCAGTTCTATTACGTGCGCAACCTGAACGGGGAAATGGTGCCGCTGAGCAGTCTCATCAAATACAAGCTGGGAGCGGGTGCGCCGGTGATCAATCACTTCAATCTTTACCGTTCCATAGAGATCAGCGGCACGAGCAAGCCCGGCTACAGCAGCGGCGATGCCATCAGGGCCATGGAAGAAGTGTCTGCACAGGTATTGCCGTCCAATTTCAGTTACGACTGGAGCAATATTTCCCGGCAGGAAATTGAAGCGGGCAACAAAAGCACGCTGATATTCATGTTGTCTATCTTATTCGTATTTCTTTTGCTTACCGCCCTATATGAAAGTTGGTCTGTCCCATTTTCCGTACTGCTGGCAGTTCCGGTAGCCTTGTTCGGGTCCATCCTGGCGTTGTGGTTATCAGGGCAGGCTAACAGTGTGTATTCCCAGATCGGTCTTATTACGCTGATCGGCCTTTCCGCCAAAAACGCGATCCTGATCGTGGAGTTCTGCAAGGAACGGGTGGATAAAGGCATGCCTTTGATACAAGCCACGCTGGAAGCGGTCGCGCTGCGTTTCAGGCCTATCCTGATGACGTCTTTCGCGTTCATTCTCGGCGTGCTGCCACTGGTATTTGCGCATGGGGCCGGTGCGGCTTCGCGTGTGAATATCGGGTTCACCGTGGTGGGGGGAATGCTGGCGGCCACTGTGCTCGCCATCTTCTCCGTACCGGTGCTGTATGTGCTGATCACGCGGCTGGCCTATGGCAAGAAGAAGCTGGCGCAGCTGGAAGAAGAAGGAAAGAAATGGTCGGATGACGGTCCGATGCACTAGTTCCGTTCTTCCGCGTTCTCATGATCCCAGCCGGCGTCGCGTATCATCATGTTGGTGTACGCGTCTGCCTGTATCAGCTTTTGCAATTCTTCGATCCTTTCTTTCATGACGTTAACGTATTGTTTGTCGTCGCGGTAAGCGGAAAGGCCTTTCAACGACCTTTCGTCGAAGCGGCGGAACATGCGCGCGGCGCGCTGGCTTTGATAAGCTCTTCTGCCCAGCATTTCCAATACGTCGGAAGCCATGCGCAGCGAGGTGTCCACCGTTTCGCGGTAGATGCGCAGCACGCCTTCGTTCATCAATTCAAAAGCATCATTATTATCTGTGGCCCTCACCAGCATTTGCAGGTGGGGGTAATGTTTTTTGACGGCGTTGACCACTTCGAGGTTCTTTTCCGGCGTTGCCATCGCGATCACGATTACGCGCGCCTGTTCCGCGCCGGCAGATTTGAGGAGATCAGCGCGGGAAGCATCGCCGTAGTATACTTTCAGTCCCATTTTACGCAGCAGGTCCACCCGGTCTGAATCAAGGTCCAGCACCGTGGCCCTTACGCCGCTGGCGCGGAGGAAGCGCCCGACGATGGTGCCGAAGTGGTCAAACCCCGCGATGATAACGGGATTGCGCTCGTCTATCTGGTCGGGTTCCCTTTCTGCATTCTGTTCCGCGGCGCAGCCGAAGCGCGGTTGTATCCACTTCTCGAAAACCAGCATCAGCAAAGGCGTAAGCGCCATCGTAATAGCTACTACGGCCATCATGGCGTTCACCACTTCTTTGTCCAGCAAAGAGGCGCCGGCAGAAAAGGAGAACAGCACGAAAGCGAATTCGCCCACCTGCGGCAGCGCAAAGGAGAACAGCAGGTTCTGCTCGCGGCTGAGGCGGAATATTTTTCCAAGTCCCAGCAGCACCATGAATTTGACGATCATGATCCCCGACACGAGACCCGCTACCAGCATTGGATGCCGTATGATCAGGTCAAAATCGATCGTGGCGCCGACGCCTATAAAAAACAAGCCCAGCAACAGGCCTTTGAATGGTTCTATATCGCTTTCCAGCTCATGCCGGTATTCGCTGTTGGCCAGCACCACGCCACCCAGGAATGCGCCCAGGGCGGGACTTAGCCCCACCAGCGTCATCAGCACGGCAATGGCCACTACCAGCAGCAAGGCCGAGGCGGTGAAAAGCTCTCTCAGCCTGGTGCGCGCCACGATATGCAGGATCGGCTTCACCACGTACCGCCCTCCTATCACCAGGCTGATCACCGCGCCCAATACGATCAGCGTTTTCGCCCATGCCGGCTGGCCCGCGATCAGCGAGCTGCTTTCCTGCGCCGATATGGCCGCGCCGGCAGGCGCCAGCAACGGGAAAATGGCCAGCATCGGGATCACGGCTATATCCTGGAACAGCAGCACCGAAAAGGCGCTCTGCCCCGCCGCGGAGCCCATCTGCCCTTTCTCCCCCAGCATCTGCAGCACGATGGCGGTAGACGATAAGGAAAGGATCATCCCGATCACGAGGGACTGGTTCCAGGGTAAACCGACCAGCATGGCGATGCCCGTTACCACCAGCGCGGTAACGGTCACCTGCAGCCCGCCCAACCCCAGTATGGGCGCGCGCAGCTTCCACAACAGCGAAGGCTCCAGCTCCAGCCCGATGAGGAACAACATCATCACCACACCGAACTCCGCGAAATGCATCAGGTCTTCCCCGCCATGGCCTATCAAACCCAGCACGGCAGGCCCGATCATGATACCACCAAGCAGGTATCCCAGCACGGAACCGAGGTTCAGCTTTTTGGCCAGCGGCACAAACACGACCATGGTAGCAAGGTATACCAGCGCCTGGTAAAAAAAGGATTCGTTCGTCATAAGAGCCGGGTTTTATTTGGATGCGGATATTGTTTCAGGAACGCCTGTAAGACTGTTCAGCTCCAGCAGCTGCTGCGCCATTTGCAGGTCCAGCTGGCCGGCCTGGAGGCTTTGCAGGAGCCGCGTATAGCCGGCGGCGTACTGGTCCAGCTGCTGCTCGGCCAATTGGTTGGTGCCATGTATCACGAAAGGCGGCAGGTACTGCATATGGCAGAGTTTGGCTGATTGTTCGAAAGGCAGCATGAACTGTTTGATCACATGCCCGTGATGCCCTTCCGGACTGTATGCGCCTTCGTTGCCGCCGGTGGAAATGACCTGCAGCAGGTACTTTCCCTGCAAAGCCGTGCCGTTTTTCCCGTAAGCCCAGCCATGTTCCAGCACAAGGTCCATCCATTGCTTGAGCAGGGCGGGACCGCTGTACCAGTAAAATGGGTGCTGGAAGATGATCACATCATGTTCTTTCAGCACCTGCTGTTCCGTATCAGGATGTACATCAAAGTCAGGGTATACTTCGTAAAGGTCGCGCAGCGTAATGCCGGGCAGCTGCTTTACTGCCCTGATGAGCTTTGCATGAACGCGGGAGCGCTCAAATGCCGGGTGGGCGAAGAGGACTAGTACTTTCAATCTCCAGGAAATTTCAAATGATGACTGAAGTTAAAGAGATTAGGCGAACCAGCCTAATGTGTGGCGCGCCGTGGCCGGCCTGCAATAAAAAACCGGGAAGCATTTGAGCGCTTCCCGGTTTCGTGAATGCGTTCTGTAATGTTATATCTGCAGCGCTTCGGCGGCCGCTTCGTCTATAAACCAGTGCAGGTCGCCATTTTCAGGGCGTATCAGCTGCGAAGGATAACGGTCTGGGTCGGGAGCGCCGTCTATCACGGCTTTCAGCGTGAGGGCCTTTGCGGCGCCGGTGGCCATGAACACCACGCAGGCGGCAAGATTAGTGACCGGCGCGGTGAGCGTGATGCGGTACATGTCCTGCGCTTCGAGCCAGAAGGCTTTTACCCAGGCTTTCTTTTCGTGCACGATGGGCAGGCCGGGGAAGAGGCTCAGCGTATGGCCGTCGTCGCCCATGCCCAGCAGCACGAGGTCGAAAGTGGTTTCCCTGCCGTGGAAGTAGCGGTGAAGGGTCTTTTCGTATTCGGCGGCGGATTGTTCAGGTTCAATGTCCGTGCGCATCACGTGGATGTTCTCAGGCAGGGCGCCTACCTGGTCCAGCAGCACGTCGTAGGCCATGCGGGCGTTGTTGCGGGCGTCTTCAAAAGGCACAGCGCGTTCGTCGCCCCAGAAAAAATGCACTTTGTTCCATTCTATCATGTTCACATACGGTTCCTTTGCCAGCAAGGCATACAGCGCTTTAGGCGTGTTGCCGCCGGAGAGGGCGAAGGTGAAGCGGTCCTGTTTTTGCAGCACTTCCTGGATGTACTGGCTGATGAATGCGGCCAGGTTCTCGCTCAGTTGCTGTGTATCTTTTGCCACGTGTAATTCCATAATGCGCTATTTTTTTTCCGGTGGAAGGTTGATCCAGCTGTGACCGTCGCGCGCGATGAGCGCATCCGCATCTTCAGGACCCCATGAATCGGGAACGTAATTCGGAAAGTCTTGCGGGATACGGTTTTCCCAGGTATCGAGAATGGGCATGATCACTTTCCAGGCAGATTCCACCTGGTCTGCACGCATGAACAGTGTAGCGTCTCCTTCCATCACGTCCAGCAGCAGGGTTTCGTATGCTTCAGGCGTGTGATCGTCGGAACCTTCGTAGTTGAAGGTCATGTTCACGGGGTCCAGCGTCATGGTCTGGCCCGGGCGCTTGGCCTGGAAACGGATGCGGATATCCATCTCCGGCTGAATGCTGATCGTAAGGCGGTTGCTGCGCCAGGATTCAGCGGCTTCAGACGGGAAGGCGTATGTGGGCGCCTCCTTGAACTGGATGGTGACATGCGTGCTTTTCTGGTGCATCAGTTTGCCGGTGCGCACGTAGAAAGGTACACCCTGCCAGCGCCAGTTGTCGATAAAGAATTTTACCGCGGCGTAGGTATCCGTATTGGATTGGGGATTCACGCCTTTTTCTTCGCGGTAGCCCGTTACCTGCTTGCCTTTCATCCAGCCGGCACCGTACTGGCCGCGCACGGCGGATTCGTGTACATCTTCCCGTTTGATGGGGCGGATGGCGTTGAGCACGTCCACTTTTTTATTGCGGATCTCGTTGGCGTCGAAAGAAACGGGGGCTTCCATGGCCACCATGCAAAGCAGCTGCAGGATGTGGTTCTGCACCATGTCGCGCAGGGCGCCGGAATGTTCGTAATACCCGCCGCGGCCTTCCAGGCCGACGCTTTCGGCAGCGGTGATCTGCACATGATCGATGTAATGGCGGTTCCACACGGGTTCGAACAGGGCATTCGCGAAGCGCAGCGCCAGGATGTTCTGCACGGTTTCCTTGCCCAGGTAGTGATCTATGCGGAATATCTGCTCTTCGGCAAACAGGCCGGTGAGCAGGGCATTCAGCTCGTGCGCGCTTTCGAGGTCGTGCCCGAAAGGTTTTTCAATCACGATACGGGTGGCGCTTTTATCCTTGCAGAGGTTGAGCGTACCCAGCTCCTGTGCGATGGAAGGCACCAGCTGCGGGGCCACGGCGAGGTAAAAGATCACGTTCGGGTGCACGCCCCATTCCGCTTCTTTCTGCTGCACGTATTCCGTGATGCGCTGGTAGGAAGCAATGTCGCCCGCATCCAGCTGAAGGTAGTTGACGTGCTCGAAAAATGCCTGGTAGTGGCCATTCGCTTCCGCTTTGCGGCGGGAGAATTTCTCAATGCCTTCCTGCAGGTGGGCGCGGTAATTTTCAGAAGAGTATTCCGTGCGGCCGATGCCCACGATGGCAAAGCGTTCCGGCATCCATTCGTCCAGGAACAGGTTGTACAGTGCGGGCGTGAGCTTCCGGTAGTTCAGGTCGCCGCTGCCGCCGAAAATGAAGAGGATGGAAGCAGGCGGGCGTTTATGATGTTGCATAAAAAAGATAAAAATGATTAATGGTGTAGCCAGGTGGTATGAAAACTGCCCGGCATGTCTATCCGCTGGTATGTATGTGCGCCGAAGTAATCGCGTTGCGCCTGCACCAGGTTGGTGGGCAGCTTTTCGTTGCGGTATGCATCGAAATAGGAAAGCGCCGCCATAAAACCTGCCGCGGGCAAACCTGCCTGTGCAGCCTGTACGATCACCGCGCGCATGTTATGTTCCTTTTCTTTTACAATGCCGGCCACTGCTTTGTTCAGCAACAGGTTGGGTAATTCAGGCGATTCTTTCAGCGCTTTGTAGAAGGTACCCAGCAGGGCTGAACGGATAATGCAGCCGCCGCGCCACACTTTCACGGCGTCGGGCAGGGGTATCTGCATATCATGCGCTTCCGAGGCGGTGTGCAGCATGGCCATGCCCTGTGCGTAACACATGATGGTGGCAAACTGCAGGGCGTCTTTTACCTGTGAAATGAAAAGCTTTGTATCGGCAGACACGGGGATCTTCGGTTCCTCGTAGACTTTGGCCGCCTGCACCCTTTCATCCTTATAAGCCGAAACGGTGCGCATAGACACTGCCGTGTCTATGATGGTAGCAGGCACGGCCAGGTCCATGGCTTCCTGGGAAGTCCACTTGCCGGTGCCTTTGGAGCCTGCTTTGTCCAGGATCATATCGATGAGGCGGTTGCCTGATTTGTCGTCTGTTTGCAGGAAGATGTCTGCGGTGATCTCCAGGAGGAAGGACTGCATTTCGCCGCTGTTCCATTCCTTGTATACCTGGTGCAGCTGGTCGTTGTTGAGGCCCGCGCTTTGCAGCAGGCGGTAGCTTTCGCTGATGAGCTGCATGATAGCGTATTCTATGCCGTTGTGCACCATTTTTACATAGTGGCCGGCTGCGCCTTTGCCGAGGTAAGCCACGCAGGGCTCGCCGTCTACCTTAGCGGAAATGGCTTCCAGCATGGGTTTCACATGCGGGTATGCTTCCTGGTCGCCGCCGGGCATTATGCTCGGGCCGGTGCGCGCACCCTGTTCCCCGCCTGAAACGCCTACGCCCATGAAATGAAAACCGGCGGCTTTCATGTATTCTACCCTGCGGAGCGTGTCCGTGAAGTGGGAGTTGCCCCCGTCTATCACGATGTCTCCCGGTTCCAGCCAGGGTTTGAGCGATTCCAACACATCGTCTACCGGTTTGCCTGCGGGTACAAGCATCATCACCCTGCGGGGGCGCTGAAGCTGGCCGATCATTTCTTCCAGCGACACTACCCCTTTTACGCGGGTGCCGGCGGTAGCGGAGGATTCCAGGGCTTTGGCCTTTTCTGTATCCTTATCGAAGCCGATCACGGCAAATCCATGATCCGCCATATTGAGCAGGAGATTGCGCCCCATCACGCCCAGGCCGATCATTCCGAATTCGTATAAGCTGTTTGCCATATTGATTATTGTCAGTATTGAGTATTCGAGCCGCGAAATTAGCCATTTATTTGTGCAATTGCATGTGCCGCCGCTCACGGAACGCTCAAAAATAGGCACAAAAATGTGATAGGAAAAGTTGAAACAACTGCATAAATTACAGTATTAATCCCCCAAACCATGAAAAAAGGTATTTTTCTCCTGCATTATCTCCCCTGTTCCTACTTCATTATCTGTTCCCTTTGTATATTATGGAATGCTGATATGATCAATTATCTCGGGCTCACCCTCCTGCTGATCTTTTCGGGGCTTTTGTTCTTCAAACGCACGGCTTTCCGCATGGCTGTGGGAGGACTCACCCTCGTTGCGAGCTTTTATTTCCTGCTGGCGCTGCTGGACGAAGCAGGCGACGCGCGTGCCGCCGGGCAGAGCGCGGGTATGTTGCTGGGCTGGGGCATCAGCCTGATTGGCCTTTCCGCCCTCATGTCCATCCTTCTTATCCTTCCCCTGAATATGCCGCAGAAAGCGCCAGTGTACCAGCGGAAATAGGTCTTGCAAACCCGGGGATTTATTATCTTGTACGGGTTATGAAGAAATTACTGCTCCTTTGTCTTCTCGTTTCAGCCGCAACGGCCGTATCCGCGCAACAGAAAAAAACGCGCCCTTATCTCAACCACCTCGCGCTGTATGTGCAGGATCTTGAAAAGGCCACGGTGTTTTACCGGGACTTCCTCGGGCTGGACACGATCCCCGAGCCCTTCCACGACGGCAAGCATACCTGGTTTTCCGTAGGCCCCGCCAGCCACCTTCATCTCATTGCAGGCGCCAAAGCGCCCTACACCGGCGACCGGAACTCTCATATCTGTTTTAGCGTCCCTTCCGTGGAGGAATTCATCACCCGGCTGAAAAAAGCGGGCATGACCTACATCAACTGGGCAGGGGAAAAAGAAAAGATCACCGTGCGGGTAGACGGCGTGAAACAAATTTACCTCCAGGACCCTGACGGGTATTGGATCGAGGTGAATGATGCGACGAAATAATTATACTTTTTTCAACACGTACTTATGCGCCGCCGGCTTCAGCAACAGCGGCAGGGAGTCCAGTGAAGACTGCCACTGGCGGCGGGTTTCAGCTTCCTTCGGTTTCTGCTCGATATAACCAATAAGCAGTTTTTTCACGTAATCCGTATCGGGCTTTTTCGCGAAGCCGGTATCGTAGTGGTTTTTCACGACCTCCAGGTTTTCACGGCCCGGCAGCGTATTGATGAAACGATATTCCACCAGCCGTATCTGCCGCAGCTGGCCTTCGAGCCGCCAGCTGTTCTGCAGCAGCGCCTGCACCTTCTTCGCCTGCTGGTATTGCGGCGTTTTCGTGATCAGCGCCAGGTTCAGCCCTCTTTCCAGCTCGCCGGAAAAATAAGTCCCTATTTCCACATCGTCTATCCACAACGTATAATTGCCGGGTTTCAGGAAGTTGAACCTGACTACCTCGCGGTTGAAATTTTCGGTGAAGGGCGCCAGCTCCAGCGCAAAAGCCTGTTCATCGCGCAGCGGGAAAGGCAGCGCCTGCTCTTCCGCCGTGAAAGTAACTGTGTTGCCGTCGCGCACCAGGTTGGTGATCTTCGCCTGCTGCGCTTTTTCCTGGCTCGATTTCGTGTCCCGGTCTGCAACGATGGTAGCCACGATCGGCGAAGATTTGAATGTTTTCAGGAACTCCCAGGCCATCAGCAGGTGGCCTACCGGGCCGGGATGCACGCGGTCTTTGCCGATCACCGTGGCAGTGGAATCCGTGCGCTGCACTTCGGCGTTGATGGTGCTGAGCGAGGTCCAGTAGTCCACTACGGGCACGTTGTACCTGGCCGCGAATTCGCGGATGTAGCCGGCGCAGGTCTTCAGCGCATCGTTCACGCCGTAAAGGTTATTACCGGCCATCCTGGAAGTCTGGTCGTAGATGGAAGGCGTTTGCAGCACTACTTTTATGCCTTTCGACCGGAAGATGCGGATGATGCTGTCCAGGTTCTTTTTATAGATAGCCAGCGCCTGCTGCTGCTGGTCTTTGATGCCCGGTTCATTTACCCGTTTGGCGTCGTACAGCGGGCGGTTCACGTCGTTCATGCCGATCATGATAACGGCCCAGGTGGGCTTGTGTACAAGTATATCCTCGTCCATGCGGTGTATGATGCCCCTCGTTACGTCGCCGGAAATGCCGCAGTTAAAAAAGGTGACGCCCAGCTGCGGGTAGCGCGTGGTGTACCAGAGGGCAACGTTGTGCCAGTAGTCCCCGTTGTGGGTGATGCTGTTGCCCACAAAACAAACCCGGTCGTCCTTTTTGAAAAGCTGGGCGGAAGCGGAAAGGCTGGTAACGAAAAAGCAGGAAATGATGATAAAAGCGCGCATGGTCGTTGGATATATCCGATAAAAATAGGCATTCCCCCGAAAAATCCTAACCCGGGCGCCGGCATAAAAATGAAAGTACATCCGGGGATGTACTTTCTGAGAGGGGTTGGGGAAAAACAAACAGTAGTAATCAGACTAGCAGGTGTAAAATTAGGGCAGGACGGCAGCAAAAACACGAGTAAAACCGCTGGTTTTTGAAAACGCGTAGTTTTACGCATGAGCTGTTTGCAATAAAAAATGGGCGCACGAGCGTACGCCCATTTTATTATAGTAACACAACTTCTATTTCACTTCGATGCAGTAAGTAGCGCAGCGCCATACAGCTTCGAAAGCCTGGCCGTTGTGCTGGCCGGTCTTCTTCTCAGTGCCGGCAACTTCCACCATATACCTGCCGGGCCAGAGCGGGGTAAAGCTCGCCTTGCCGGTGCTGTCTGTATACAATTCCTTACCCCAGCCATTGGGCGCGAACACCTTCACTTCCTTCTCTGCGGCGGGTTTCAGGTCCATCAGGGCCTGCAGGCTGATGCTTTCATTCACTTTATGCGCTTTGGGAGCTACGAACACGCTCACATCGTTCTTATTGGCGGCGGGGCTGGCTTCGCCTTTACCTACCAGTACGCTGGCGCTGGAATGGTAATCCAGGCGGCTGCCGTGGTAAAGTTCTTTTACAACATGTTTCATCACCACGGTGTATACACCTTCAGATTCGGGGGTGAAGAAGGCTTTATAGTGGTCTTTACCCGGGGCGGATGTGAGCGGGATCTCTTTTTTGTCAGGGGTAATGAGGGTGAGGGTGTATGATTTGGTGTCGGAAAACCATTTATCCAGCGGGGAAATATCCTTATCGGCAAATTCTCCCCAGAAAACGCGCACTTCCTGCGGCTGGCCTTTTTTACCTGTCGGGTTGGTCTCGATCCAGAGGGCGTGGGCAAACACCTGGGCGCATGCCAGGGTAAAAAAGGTTATCATCCATAATGATCTGTAAAGCATAGCAATAGTTTTGTGGGCGTGAAATTATTGCCTCCCGCGGGCTTGCTTTACTCAGATCGGTAAATTTATTTACGCAAAAGGGAAAATTTCATTGGCAGGCTATTTGCGCGGCAAATAGGGAATATTGCATAATTTAGTGATAATGATGTTCGTTATAATACATCAGTGTTAAATTTGCCCTCCATGAAACGGATCCTTTATTTGCTTGTATTTTTCCTGCCGGCAGCGGCCAGTGCCCAGAAACTTTCAGAATCAGCCATTGAAGACGTGTCCGCCAAAATGGCCACCCAGTTCCTGAAGCTGAACGACCCGGCCCTGGTATTTGTGACCGAACAGATGAGCAGAACCGGTTCCGGGGGTTTGCAGGTAGACAAAACCATGCAGGAGCTTCAAAAGGACCCCGCCGCCCTGGACGCCGCTCTCCGGTTCCTTTACCAGTACAGCGACTGCAACCGCCAGACCCTCATTGCCAACCTTCGCGCGATGAACGTGAATTCCGGCAACGTGTTCCCCCTGGCTACCTACATCGTGAATAAAAATAAGAACGACAATAAAGCCCTCGTGGAGGAAAAAACAGAGCTGTACCGCATCGGCGCCATCCCTAAACAGATCTCCGTGATGGTGGCCCCGCCTGAAAACCAGAACCAGGCTGCGGCCGCGGGCACCGTGCTCCAGGGCGCCCCGCCCGCGAACGCCACCGGCCAGGCTCCTGCCGCCGCATCAGGCTCCACTCCCGCTAAAGAAACGATCAATACCGCCGCCAATATGCCGGTGGATACCCGCAACTGGGACGTGCGCAATGTGTTCAACATGGTGAAACCGGACCAGCTGCTGGAGTTTTATGGTAAAGAGAACGTGGAACTGCGCGATGCTGTGGACTTTGAAGGCAATGATGTCGGCAAGGCCTGGGTAGTGTACCCCGATACGGAAAATGAAATGGAAGTGATCTTTTATAAAGACTCCACCAAATCCGTGGCTTTCAGCAGGGAAGACGGCAAATGGCGCTCTCCCTTTGGCATCAAACCCGGCGACCCGATCGAAAAGGTCAATAAAGTGAACGGCAAAAGCTTCCGCATAAACGGTTTTGAATGGACCAACGGCGGCACGGTAGACAGCTGGGAAGGCGGCGCCATGGATAAAAAAGGCGTGATGATCCTCTTCCGCGCTGTGAACAGCGGCGATCCCAAGCTCTACGATAAATACACCGGCGAAAAGAAATTCAGTTCCAGCGACGCCTCGCTCAAAAAACTGGGCGTGATCGTGGAGAAAGTAGTGTTCAGGACTTATCAATAAGACCTGTTTATGGCATATTCCTTATTTTCGGCGAATGGAAGGAACCGGAAATAAGTACTACAGGCTGCTCGTGAGGTTCGGGAACTACAGGACAAAATTTACTTCCCACCGGAATTTTCTCATTATCCTCAGTTTCGTGGTAGGCGTAGTTGCCGCGCTGGCAGCGGTTTTGCTGAAGGTCAGCGTACAGTTTTTTGAGCATCGCGTAGCGGCGATGAACAACTGGATGAACAGCAACTGGCTTTCCGCCATACTCCCCCTGATCGGCACCGGCCTCTCCCTCCTGCTGCTTACCCGCCTGTTCCACAACAAGCTCAACCGAGGCGTGGGCTTCATCATCCACAATATTATTTCCAATAAAGGGCGTATTGAAAAGCGGCATACTTATGGGCACATAATTACCAGCGCCATTACCGTAGCCTTTGGAGGCAGCGTAGGACTGGAAGCGCCCATTGTAGCTACCGGCGCCGCCATCGGCTCCAACACCGGGCACGACCTGCGGCTTTCGCCCAAAGACACGGTGCTGCTGCTTGCCTGCGGCACGGCAAGCGGTATCGCGGCAGTGTTCAACAGCCCGTTTGCAGGGATCATTTTTGTGCTGGAGATATTCCTGCTCGATTTCAGCATTCCCTTCTTCATACCGCTGCTCATATCCACTGCCACGGCCACCGTGGTATCACAACTGCTGTATCCCGGCAAATTTATATTCGTTGCGAGCGAAAGCTGGAGCATGAAGGCCATTCCTTTTTATATCCTGCTGGGCATTTGCTGCGGCATGGTATCTGTTTATATCACGCGTTCGGTGGATTTTATTGAGGGGTATTTTGAAAAACGGCGCATGAACTGGAAAAGCTGGCTGGCAGCGGGCATCCCGCTGTGCCTGCTTATCTTCCTGTTGCCGGGGCTGTACGGCGAAGGATATTCCACCATCACCAACCTCCTGGAAGGCCGCTATGACTCCATTACAGCACATTCCTTCCTTCAGGGATACAGCGCCCGGGCCTGGGCTATCATCGTAATGGCGGTGCTGCTGCTGGTATTTAAGGTGATATGCGCCTGCCTGACCATCAGCGCAGGCGGCAATGGCGGGATCTTTGCGCCGTCTATGATCACGGGCGGGTTAACGGGCTTTTTATTCGCTTACCTGGTGAACCTGTCCGGCATCTACCAGCTGAACACACCTAATTTTATCATCGCCGCGATGGCAGGCGTGCTGGCAGGCGTCATGCATGCGCCGCTTACAGCGATCTTCCTGCTTGCGGAGATCTCCGGCGGGTACAAGCTGTTCGTTCCGCTGATGATCGTATCAGCTATCTCCTACTTCATCACCCGCAAATACGAAAAACACTCCGTGTACCACAAATCCCTCGTGGAGAGGAAGATCCTGACGGATAAAAATATGCATGATCATTTCTGATCATTTCCCCATCCACTTCTTGAACCTGGTGACGCGTTCGCGGCTTACCAGCGCACCTTGCTGTCTGAGGGTTTAAGACCCGGCATCAGGCGGTTGCCGAAATAATCGTCTATTTTATCGATGCTGCGGATGGATACAAAAAAGGAGGGGCTGATGCGGAAGAACTGTTTCAGGGGGCCAGCATGGCGTCCAGCTCGTCCACGTATAGTCGATCACGAAGGGGGAAATGGGCATATGAATTGAAAAGCCCCTGCAAATATGATTGCAGGGGCTTTGTGGAAAATATGAGTGGATTCCTCAAATATTAATATTCAGGATTCTGTTCCATCAGTCGGTTTGCCTGGATTTCAGTTAAGGGAATAGGCAGCAGGAAGCGGAAGTTGCCCGCAGGCAGGGTGGCAGAAGCAGTGTTGGGAGCATCCGCGGGAATACGTTCAACGGGCAGGCCTCTCCTTTTCAGGTCCCAGAAACGATGGCCTTCGTAAGCCAGTTCTTTGAACCTCTCCTCCATGATGGCTGTGATAGCTGCTGCTTTGGAAGCCAGTGTTACAGGCGTGTAGCCATTAATGCGGTTGGCACGCAGTTGATTCAGATCGCTCTCAGCGCTATTGGCTCCGGTAAAGCGGTCTTGTTCGGCACGGGCTTCGGCACGGATCAGGTACATTTCGCCGGTACGGAATACTTTAGCATTTGTCAGGTTTTCTGTGGTAGCGGCATATGCGGCAGATCCCTTGTACTTGCTGATAAGTTTTGAATTCCTGGCAGGTGTAGCCCCGGAGAGCAGCGGCTCATCTGTGAAGTACGCATTAAAACGAACATCGTTCACTTTGTCATACATATTCCACAGTTCGGTGGAAGCAAACCAAACTATTTGCGGGAATACCGTTGGCTGGGAGTTCACGGGTTTCCAAATGCTACCCAGGCGGGAATTGGCGTTGCCGATGAGATAAAACGACACTTCCTCAACTGAAGCGTCCGTCCAGATGGACGGGAAAGTCGCTGTGGTAGCCAGTGGCAGCTGATTTATATATTCCGTCGCGAAAGCTTCGGCATTTGTCCAATCTTTCATGTATAAAGCTACACGGGCCTGCAGTGCGGCAACGGTAGCCTTGTTTACGCGCGTACGGGAAGTATTAGGTGTGAGTTCCGCAGGCACCAGGTTCTTAGCTTCCGCCAGGTCTGCCTTCAGCTTGCTGAAATAGGTGGCCATGTCTAATCTTGCAAGCGGCTCGATGGTAGGTGTTTCGAGGTATGGCATTGCAAGGCCGTTGGCCGTGTAATTATTGCAATAGTAGCGGAACAGCTGGAAGTGCCCCCAGGCACGCAGGAACAATGCTTCGCCGCGGAGTTTGGAACGCAGAACGTTATCGCCCGCACGGGTAGAATCCGCGTTGGGAAGAGCGCGAAGCACACGGCTGGCACGGTCGTTCAGCTGGCCCATGGGCGTGATGGCAGTGTAAGTATCCCGGATCACAACGTCTGTGGAACCAAAGGCCCATTCGTGTACAGTACCGGAGTTGTAGAATTCGCCATCTTTTACTTCATCAGACATAGTGGCATTGAACTGGTAATCCATGTTCATGGAGAGCACAGCGTATGCACCCATCAGGCCACTTTCGCAGTTCTCCACGGTTTTCAGCGCCACATCGCCTGCGATGATGTCTGTTTCTTTGATATCCAGTAATTTGTTACAGCCGGTAGCCATAATCAGGGAAGCTGCGGCAACTAGTTTTATATATTTCATTACAATTTTCGTTTTGTGTGATAGAATCAATCTCATCCGTTAGAAATTAATATCGATACCCGCAACAAAGTTTCTCGGGTTAGGATATTCGTTCAGGCTGATATTGTTGCCATCTTCAGGATCCGGGCCGCGCCATGGGCTCCACACATAAAGGTTCTGGCCTTGTATGTAAACTTTTGCTGACTGGAACAGCTTGGTGCCGGCGATTGTTACCTCGGGCAAGTTATATGCAATGTTCACGTTTCTCAGCTTAAGGAATTTCGCATCTTGCAGATCGGAAGAAGTAAAGCCACGATCGTACTGGAACGCCTGGTAGAATTTCTGATCACCGGGTTGCCGCCATTGTTCGGTCAGCAGTCGTTTGCTGCCATTAACAGCTGCCTGGTAGCCGGAGATGCCGCGGGTGATCCAGTTTTCGATGTTGTTGCTTCTTACTACATCGAATTGGTAAGAGAACAATATGCCAAGGGAGAATCTTTTGTAACGTACGTCGATCGTGCTGCCGCCCATCTGCTTCGGGAAATATGAACCAAATTTGGCGAACTGGCCGGCGCCGCCCGTGGTGTAAACCGTTTTGCCGTCGAGCGCCTCATACATAGGGCGACCGGTTTCCGGATCGGCGCCAAGATAATGATAAGTGTAGTGGCTGCCGAAAGAAAGGCCTTCACGGATAATGAAGGTACCGGAAACATATTCGGAAATACCACCAAGGCTTTCAATCGTATTTTTGTTGTACGCGTGATTCACGCCGAAGGTAACGTCCCAGTCGTTATTCCTTACGATATCTATGCTCAGGCTGGCTTCGATACCCTTATTGGACATTTTTCCCGCGTTGATATCCGTAGTCGCAATGCCTGCGTGAGCCGGCAGGTTTGTACGGATAAAGAGGTCGTGCGTAGTGTTCTTATATACATCCACGCCAAGCCTTACCCTGCTTTCCCAGGTCGCGATGTCGAAACCGATGTTGGCTTTGGAAATGTGTTCCAGCACCATTTTCGGGTTGGCCACAGCGGTGGGTGCAAGGCCCGGGATAGAAGAACCGAGGTATGAAGCGGATCCATAGGTGTCGTACTGCGCGGCCATATAGTTGGTGATGGGCAGCAGGCCACGGGTAGTGGAATTATGACCAGGATGCATCACATAAGTGCTGGTCGCGATACTTCCCATGTTGGGGGTAGAACCGTAGGATGCGCGGAACCGCAGGTCTGTCAGGAAATTCTGCTCTTTCATGAACCCTTCCCTGATCGCTTCCCAGGTTGCGCCTAAAGACCAGGTAGTGATCTGGTTGTTGGCCGTGTTCAGGATACGGGAAGTACCGTCTCTCCTGATACCACCGGTAAGGGTGTATTTGTCATTGTAGGTATAACGCGCCGTGCCAAAATAAGAGCGGATGCCGTAACCTGTTTTGGCGCTGCTGGCAACCTGCGGATAGCTGGTCTGACCGGCAGTAACAGGGATATTGAAGCTGTTTTGACCAGTTTCGGAAAGACGGCCGTCGAGGTTGTACAGGTAGAAGCTGTTGCCTCTCATCCACTGGCGTACTACTTCAAAGTAGGCACCTACTTCCACGTCGTGCTTGCCGTATTTCTGGTTAAACACCAGGCTGGAAGTGTTGATCAGCATTGCTGTGATACGGGAAGACTCCATGTCCATTCCTTTCTTCTGCGGAAACAAATTTTCCTGCTGGCCATACCAGGAATTCGGGTTGATATAACGCTGTGCTGTTTCGAAAGAAGCGTCTATACCTACCACATTTTTCGCGGTAAGGAAAGGCAAAATGCGGTAACTGAGCGTAAGGCCGGAATTGATTTTAAACTGACGCAGATCGAAAGTAGTAGCTTCGATACCTTCGATTACATTGGCCACTTGTTTATAGCCACCGGGAACGGCCAGGCCGTTTGTGCCCCAGTTAAGTGTGCCGTCTGCCTTGTATATCTTCTCGTAAGGCTTGGTACGCCATGCCATCTGGAACGCATTGCGGGCGCTATTTGCCAGGAACTCGCTTTCAGACAGCTCGGTTTTGGAAAAACCGATGGAGTTGTTGAATTGAAGACTGAAGTTGTTCATGGTGTGATCCAGGTTGAAGCGTGTGGTGTAGCGCTCCAGGCCTGACTTCAAATCGATACCTTCCTGGTCGAAATAACCCGCGGAAAAGAAATATCTGGTTTTTTCGGTGCCGCCACTGGCGTTGATCTCATAGTTCTGGGAGAAGCCGTCACGAAATAAGTAATCGCGGTAATCAGTGTCAATACGGCGAATGCTGTCCAGCAGCCTGGCATCATTGGCCAGTTCTGCAGGTGTTTTGTCCGTAACGCCGTCGGCACGTTTGGTATTCAGCGGCGAGTAAGTCCAGCCGGGCGTGCCATTGATTTTATTCCTTTCTTCATACTGCAGAATCTCTGCAGTATTCATGAGATCAAAATTGGTCATATTAGGTTTCTGCGAAACACCCATTTGCGCGCGGAAAGTAAATTTGGGCTGCCCGGCCTTGCCTCGTTTAGTGGTGATTACGATTACGCCGGTACCGGCGCGCGCGCCATACAAAGCGGCAGCGGCGGCATCTTTCAGAACAGTCAGCGATTCAAAGTCATTTGGGTTGATGGTCTGGAAGTCTGAAGCATTCAATGGCACACCGTCAACGATATACAGCGGTTGTGCACCGGAGCCGCTGAGCGACTGCACACCGCGGATGGTTACGTTAGCGCTGGTACCAGGCTGGCCGGAACTGGAGTTTACGAGGATACCAGGCGCACGGCCTTGTAAAGCCTGGTCAAACGCGCCGACAGGCACACTTTCAACCATTTTACCGCTGATAGGTGTAGCTGCTCCTGCAAACTGGCCTTTCTTAACGCGGGAATAGCCGGTTACGATCACCTCGGTAATGTTCTGTTCATTGGGTTTCAGCATAACGTTGATCACATTCTGCGAACCGATCGCAACCTCCTGGGAAGTCATGCCGATAGTTGAAAAGACCAACGCTCTGGCGCCATCTGGCAGCGTTAAGGTATACACACCAGAAGCATTTGTAACGGTGCCCGTGGTAGTTCCTCTCACTTGAACTGTAGTACCTGGCAAAGGATCCCCTTTATCGTCGGTCACCTTGCCTGTAATTGTTCTCTGAGCCAATGCCGATCCTGCCATCAGGCAGAACGCCATTAATGCAAATAGAAATTTCCTCATGTGCGGGTAATTTAGATTTGGTTTTAAATTTGGTATAGTGTTGCTGCTAGCCCGCTTTATTGCGGGACATAATACATCATAAATCCATAAAGCAATTGATTCTGGTCTCGATTCCGGATTCTGGTCCTCTGGCTAACGTTTTAACCCAACAGTTGAGATATTATCTCCCACTGCAGATCCTGATTTCCCGGCTCTGTTTTTTGCATTTCGATATTAGATTTTACGTCGATTCAGATCTGGCTCGGGTACAGTCCAAGCATATAAATATTTCACAAGCACTAATACCTATGTGGCAAATTTAGATTCTGGTTTAGATTCTGGCTTTTACTCAAGTTCTCCGCTAAAATAGTGATAACCGCTGGTACCTTCCGCAGCATCAGCATGTGAAGTACAATGGTTACGTTTACTGAACAATATTAAGAAGTGTTAATTATTGTGTTTGCAAAGTACGATTAAAACTGAATATCAAAAAACAAACTTTTCATGATTTTTCCTTTCAGCCCAAATCGCACCGGTACAACTTTTGTGTTAAACATCACTGCTACGGACCAATAGAATCATATTTTCTCCCCTCCCGGACTACGGAATTATACCGCAAAAAATTTTGTTATGCCATGGCTTCCTGCAAAACCGTTGCAACCAATCCAATCCAAAATCACTTAAATTTAGAGTCACTGCAAAACCATATCACCATGAAAAGGAACTATAAAAAAACAATGCTGCCGGCAGACAAGGTCCGGAAGTTCCTGGAACCGGGGCCGATAGTGCTGGTAAGCTCACTTCACAAAGGGAAGACCAATATCATGACCATGGGCTGGCATACGGTGATGGAGTTTTCGCCTTCCCTCATCGGCTGCATGATAACGGCCGCCAACCACAGTTATGATATGATCCGGGAGAGCGGTGAATGCGTGATCAATATCCCCACCGCAGACATGATCGATACCATCATCGGCATTGGTAATACAACGGGCGCCAAAACGGACAAGTTCAAAAAGTTCGGGCTCACGCAGGAAGAGGGGAAAGCGGTGAAAGCCCCGCTCATCAAAGAATGTTACGCCAATTTCGAATGCCGCCTGGCAGACAGGCGGATGCTGGACAAATACAATTTCTTCATTTTCGAAGTGATGGCCGCGCAAGCCGCCAGCTGGCCGGAATACCCGAAAACAGTCCATTACCGGGGCGAAGGCGTTTTTATGGTATCAGGTAAACATTTATCTTTCCCGGAGAAATTCAAACCACAAAACCTGTAAGCTCAACCTGCACTATGCTCGAGAATTTTATACAATACATCGCGCTGATCATTATCATCCTGTTGCTGGTGATGCTGGCGCAAAAGCTGAAGATCGCCTACCCCATTGTGCTCGTGCTGGGCGGGCTGGCGCTTTGCGCTATTCCCGGCATGCCGGCGGTCAGCATCAATCCCGAGCTGATCTTCCTCATCTTCCTCCCGCCGCTGCTCTACGAAGCCGCGTGGTATACTTCCTGGAAAGATCTTTGGCGATGGCGGAGAGTGGTCACCAGCTTTGCATTCCTGATCGTTATCGTTACCTCTTTCGTAGTGGCGCTCGTATCCAGCTCGCTCATACCAGGCTTTACGCTGGCGCTGGGCTTCCTGCTGGGCGGCATCGTGAGCCCGCCGGATGCGGTTTCCGCCACATCGGTATTAAAATATGTGAAAGTGCCCAAGCGGCTGTCTGCCATCGTTGAAGGGGAAAGCCTGCTGAACGACGCGTCCAGCCTGATCGTATTCCGTTTTGCGCTGATAGCGGTAGACACAGGGCGGTTCGTATTCCAGGAAGCCGCCTTCAGCTTCGTGACCGTGATAGTGATGGGTATCGTAACCGGCGTGCTGATCGGCATGATCTACTATGCCATTCACCGCTGGCTGCCCACTACGCCGAATATGGACATCGTGCTCACTTTCACCGCACCATATGTGATGTACATCGCGGCGGAGTGGTTCCACTTTTCGGGCGTGCTGGCCGTTGTGAGCGGGGGATTGTACCTCTCCGCGCGCAGCCACCTCATTCTCAGCACCGCAAGCCGGCTTAGGGGGAGCAATGTATGGTCTGCCATCGGATTTGTGCTGAACGGCCTCGTGTTCATGCTGATCGGCCTCGAGCTGCCTGTGATCATCAACGGCCTGGGCGATGTAAGCATCGGCACCGCCATCTGGTACGGCGTGCTGATCACCGTGGTGCTCATCATCACGAGGCTGCTCAGCACTTTGGGCGCTTCCGTATTTACTGTTTTCATCAGCCGGTACATCACCACGGCAGACAGCCGGCCCGGCTGGAAAGGGCCGCTGCTACTGGGCTGGGCAGGCATGCGCGGCGTGGTATCGCTGGCTGCGGCGCTTTCCATCCCGCTCACGCTCAACAGCGGGCAGCCCTGGCCGCAGCGCAACCTGATATTGTTCATCACCTTCACCGTCATCCTGCTCACCCTCGTTGTACAGGGCCTTACGCTCCCGCTGCTGATCAGGTGGGTGAAAATGGAAGACCCTGATTACGACAAAAGCCCGGAAGAACAGGAGCAGGCCCTGCGCCTGCAATTGTCGGACCTCAGCCTCCGCTATCTCGACGAGCATCATGCAGAAGCGCTCAGCAACAGCAAACCACTGCAGACCCTGAAAAACCGCTTCGAAAACGACCAGCTGGAATCCGAAGAAGATACCAGCCACGAACTGGAGCATTACCGGCAAGTATACCTGCAGCTGCTCTCCCATCAACGCGAATCGCTGCACCACATCAACAAACAGCAAAGCGTAAACGAAGAAATGGTGCGCAAATACCTCAACCTGCTGGACCTGGAGGAAGAAAAACTGCGGCTGAGATTTGAAAAGGAATAACAGGCGATCTGTTTGCATAAAAAATCCGTCAATGCAGGAGCAGCAGAGCCAAAGCGGAGGCGCGACGAAGCAATCTCCCGCATTGGATTGATATGCCCCATGTTTGGAGATTGCTTCGTCGCGCTCAGGCACAAAAACCGCGCTGCTCCTCGCAATGACGGGATTTTTCCTGTATTGATATCAACAATCCGATAATCGCTGAAACTTAATAACTCACCGTCACGCCTATATTAAACGATCTCCCTCTCCCTTTGGAGTAAAACCCGGGGATCATGAACCACTGCGAACGCGCCGGGAAATAATCCTCGTTGAAGAGATTATCGATCCCCACCGTGAGCACAGTGCTGCGGGTGGCGCGGTAGCTGGCGTTCAGGTTGAACAGGTCGTATCCTTTCACAATGCCTTCATTGCCTTTGTAAGTGTTGCCGGCGATCATATCAAAGCGGTCTCTCGTTTGAATGCCCATGTACTGCAAACGCAGCTCCAGCGTGCTTAAGGGGCGGTATTGAATGGTGCCCGCGAGCTTGGGAGCAGCAATGCGCCTGCCGTTCAGGTACATGTTGTAATTGCCGGTGCGCCCGGTGTCTGCCTTGCCTTCCACGTAACTGTAAGACGCGCTCAGGTCCAGGTTATGCAGGGGGCTGTACTGCAATGCCGCCTCAAAGCCATAAACGCGCTCGGGTGTGCGGTTTACGTTGAACAGGTCGGTATTTACATCGTATATCATTTCCGCACCGAGTTTGGACGTGCTGATGAAGCCGGTCAGTTCGAAACGGATGCGTTTGTATTTACTTACGAAACCAAGCTCGTAGTTGTTGACCAGCACGGCTTCGGTGTTGATCTTATTGATATTGTCCACCTTGGCGTCTCTCAGCGCAAGACCAATGTCCGCCACGGAAAAGCCCTGTGAGAAGCTGGCATAGGGCGTGAACAGCGGGAAGCGGTTGTAGCGCAGCCCTGCGTTGAACAGTGTAGCGGTGTAATTAAGGTTCCCGCCGGTAACGTTAAAGCTCGGCGTTACCGTAGCGCCGCTGGCATTCGTGATGCGCAGCGTGGTATAGTCATCCACGCCGATGCGTACTTTTTCTATCCTTACGCCGCCTTTCACGATCAGGTGCTGCAACAGCGTCCACTGCGTTTCCGCAAAAGGCGCGATGTTGAACATCTTCATCTCCGGCACCCAGATGCGGCCGTCGATCAGCGGCTGGGAGGTCACGTCGTGGATGACGTCTGCGCCATAGGAAAGCGTGCCCAACTTGAGCAACGGCGAAGTGAACATAAACCGCAGGCCCTGCTTTTCCGCCAGCGTATGCGATTGCCCGTCGCCGCCTTCAAAACGGCCGAAGGAAACGTAAAAGATATCGTCGCGGGATTCGTAATAGGCGTCAGCATTCAGGGACGTGCCCCCGATCAGGCTGTCTGCCCGGTAAGACAGCTGCAGGTTATGATTGCCTTTCGAACCGGTGGGCTCGCCGGCTTGTTTGCCCAGCACGCCGGTGGCAGGCTGGCCGGTAGCATAGTTGCCGTTCACCAGCGTGTAGTTTGAATTCTGCACGCTCCTGTAAAAGTTGTACATCAACTGGATGCGCTGGCGGGAAGTGGGTTCCAGGCCCAGTTTCACGAAGGCGTTATAGCTTTCCGTTTCGCCAAGGCTGTAGTTGTTGCCCAGTATCCTGCCGTTCGCGTCCTTGAATTCGCCGGTTTGTTCGTACACCCCGCCGACCGTATAATCGAATTTTTTGTATTTGCCGGCAAGCAGCTGGCTGATCCGCCCGCCAAGACTGTTCTTCGGGCTGGTAAGCGAACCGGTGAGGTTCACGGAAGTTTTGCCGGAGATGACGCCCTCTTCTTTCGGGGTTAATGTGATGTAGTTGATCAGCCCGCCGGTAGCGCCGTTGCCGTAAATGGCGGTGGCGCCTTTCAGCACGTCTACCCGTTCCAGCACGGCGGGGTCTATAGACCGGATATCCACTTCGCCGTTGCGCAGCGGGGTAGATTGCGGGATGCCGTCTATCATCACCAGCACCGAACGGCCGCGCAGGCTCTGGCCCACGTTACTGTTGGTTTGCGCGGAAGGCGCCAGGCCCGGCACTTCATACGCAAGTATCTCCGTTACGTCAGACGTAATGGCCAGGTTGTTTTCAATGGTCCTTTTGCTAAGCACTGTAACAGAAGAAGGCACATTGTCCAGCACTTCAGGCCTGCGGCTGGCAGACACGATCACTTCTCCAAGCGCTACAGAAACGGGTTCCAGCTGCCAGTCCGCCGTCAATTCCGCGCCGGGCTGCAGGCTGAGCCTGCGCAACTGCTCCTGGTAACCCAGCATGGATACCGCAAGCGTCACTTCTCCCTGTTGGGAAGTTTCGAGGATATATTTACCGTCTTTACCGGTATACACCACGTTATTGGTGCCTTTAATGCGCACCGTGGCGAATTTGAGCAGTTCTTTATGCGCCTTCACCGTGCCTTTTATCACTGTCTGAGCGGCTGCGCCGCCGGAAATAAAGGCGGCCATCATGAAGATGATGAAGAATTTTACCCCTGGAAGCGGGAAACCTGCCTTGCGGCATAAGCGAGTGGTCATGAGCTGATTACTGTAATTTGCCGCGAAGTTAGGCCGATGGCGACGGTTGTTATGCTCGGATCGGGAAAAAGATTGGAGGGGAGCGCCTTTTTTATATTTTTAAACTATGAAAAAGCAATGGTTACTCGCAGGGATGCTGCTACTCTCATCTCTCTGCTTGGGGCAAAAGAAGCCCAATATCGTATTCATCCTGGCAGACGATCTCGGTTTGGGAGACCTTGGCTGCTACGGACAACAAAAGATCAAAACGCCGAACATCGACAAAATGGCCCAACAAGGCATGCGTTTCACTTCCTTTTACTGCGGCACTTCCGTCTGTGCGCCCTCGCGCTCCTCGCTGCTCACCGGCCAGCATACAGGGCACACGTATGTCCGCGGCAATAAAGAGATCCAGCCTGAAGGACAGGAACCGCTTGCAGATTCCGTGCAAACCCTTGCCCAGCTTTTGAAAGAAGCAGGTTATGCTACCGGCGCCTTCGGCAAATGGGGTCTTGGAATGGTGGGCACCACCGGCGCGCCCGACCGTAAGGGCTTCGATAAATTTTTCGGCTACAACTGCCAGCGCCAGAGCCACCGCTATTATCCCACGCACCTCTGGAACAACGACCAGAAGGTGATCCTGGAAGGCAACGACCTCGCGCACAAGGCCCAATATGCGCCGGAGCTCATCCAGCAGCAGGCGCTGGCATTCATAGACGAGCATAAGGATCAGCCTTTTTTCCTCTTCATCCCCACCGTGCTGCCCCATGCAGAACTGGCCAGCAGCCCCAACGATGCTTTCTATAAAATGTATGAGAACGCTTTCGAAGAAAAACCGCACAAAGGCATGGACTATGGCCCGAACGCCAATGTAGCCGGGTACCAGTCCGTAGAAAAGCCGCGCGCCACTTTTGCCGGCATGGTGAGCCGCATGGATGCGCAGGTAGGCGAAGTGATGGCCAGGCTTGAAAAATACAACCTGCTGGACAACACGATCATCATCTTCACCAGCGACAACGGTCCTCACCGCGAAGGCGGCGCCGACCCTGTGTTCTTCAACAGCGCCGCCGGCCTGCGCGGTTTTAAGCGCGACCTGTATGAAGGCGGCATCAGAACTTCCTTTATCGTGCAATGGAAAGGCAAAGTAAAAGCAGGGTCCACTTCGAATTTTGCAGGCGCTTTCTGGGATGTGCTTCCTACGCTCACCCAGGCAGCGGGCGCTCCCGCGGCGCGTTATACGGATGGTATTTCCTTCCTGCCTACCCTGCTGGGCAAAGGCCCGCAGAAGCAACACGATTACCTGTACTGGGAATTCCATGAAGACGGCGGCCGCCAGGCCGTTCGCGCAGGTAAGTGGAAAGCGGTGCGGCAGAAGCTGAAAACCAATCCCAACGGGCCTGTTGAGCTGTACGACCTTAGCAGGGATCCGGAAGAAGCGCATGATGTAGCCGCTGCCAATCCTTCCATCGTAAAAAAGATGGAAAAAAGGATGCAGGAAGCGCACGTGGAAACACCCATTTTCCCGTTGGTGAAAGCGAAAAAATAAGCACGCTCCTGCTACTCATCCCCCACTTAAACCCGTATTAACCCCCAGGATAAAGGTACTTTAAGGCGTGTCTGTATCACTTTTGATACAGGGGGGTACAGAAGTGATACCGGATTTCCCGGAAGGGACATATTTTTTCACACAACAAGGCCGGCCAAAAAATTGGCCGGCCTTGCTTTATTATTGTCAATTGGTTTAACTCTTCTTCAGGTTCTCCAGGATTTCCAGGTCCGTATTGGTCACTTTCACCACTTTGAACCCGGTAGCGTTTTCCAGCGTTACGATATATATTTTTTCACCGAAGGCATCAAATTCCCTTACCAGTTTGATCAGCTCGTCCGGGCAATGTTTGATCAGCTTGCTGATGGCATACACGGGCAGGTCTGCATCGGAAATAAAGCGGGAAGTGGCCAGCATGTTGCCCTGGGCATCGTAGTGGGTCATTACTTTCTTTCCAGAGAAAGCGGGAGCGGCTACTTTCTTTTCAGAAAGGGCCACGGCGTTATTGAATTTCTTGTTATTGGCTGCTGCGTTCACAGAAACCAGTGCGATGGCGAGGAGGAAGGTAATTGCTTTCATATGAGTAAGTTTTAAGTGTTTTTTTGTTTTTGTTTGTTTGATAAGTCAAAGGTATAAACGGTTTAAAAAGCGGTAAAACGAATAGTTATCAGCGGATGAGCGGTAAATAGAAATCGAAAAAGTGTCCGGTTTTGTACAGAACGGACAATGCACGATTTCAGGCTGAAACATAGTACTGGCAGGCATTCCAGCATTATTTCCAAGGGCAGCCCGCGGAAATCGGGACGAAAAGGAGGAAAAATGGCAGTAGGGCTGACTGGTTCCGCGGCCGGGGCGATTTTCAAAAGCGGACATGTTTTCTCAAAAGCGGACAGGCGGTAAGCCGGATTTGCCCGAATTCTCTTATATTTCGGGGGCAAAACCTGCCATAGCAGCCAGTTTATGAATTTAGGCCAGCAAATATTATTTCTCCTGTATGCTCTTGGAGCCGTAAACGGCACCATCCTGGGGTTGTACCTCATCCTCCGTAAAAAACGTTCCCTCGCCTCAGTGTTGCTGGGCGTGCTTTTACTCGCCATGAGCATAAGAGTAGGCAAATCGGTATTCGTTTCCTTTAACCCGGGGTTGCCCAGAATATACCTCCAGCTGGGCCTGAGCGGCTGTTTTCTCATCGGGCCCTCGCTCTATTATTTTACCAGGACCGTATTGGAGAAAGTGACAAAAGTGCCCGCCCGCTGGAAATGGATATGGGGCATCCAGCTGGCTGCCCTGGTGATCACCGGCATCGTGGTGCCTTATGAGACCAACCGTTTTGCCTGGAACCATGTGATCGTGCACATCATATATGCACAATGGATGGCTTACCTGGTTGCCACCGGCGTTCTACTGATCCGCACGGGCGGCAGCAGGTTCCTGAATATACTCCTGGCTGGCAACTGCTTCATTTTCCTCGCTTACCTCGGTGCATTCATGAGCCTCTGGTCCGGTTTCTACCTGGGAGGAGCGCTTTCATTCACCTTCGTATTGTACCTCACCATTTTCTTTAACCTGAACGGCGCAGGGTTTGAAAACGCTGCTCCCCGCGCTGAACGGAAAAAGATCCCGGAGAGCAATGCGAAAACGTTACTGGAGAGGCTGGATAAAGCGCTGCTGGATAATGAACTTTACAAAGACCCCAACCTCAAACTCAGCGACCTGGCGCAGAAGATCAACATACCGCCGCACCAGCTGTCGCAGTTGCTGAACGACAACCTGGGCAAAAGTTTTTCCACCTATATCAACGAATACAGGATCACCGAAGCCTGCAAGCTGATCACCAGCAACGGGCTGCTCACCTTCGAGGCCATCGGCTACGAAGTGGGCTACAACTCCAAATCCACCTTCTACGCGGCGTTCAGGAAGATCAAAGACACCACGCCCGCACTCTACAAAGAAAGCGTTGAAAATCAAGCAGGTTGAGTCCGGTTTTATAAATCCGTACGCCTGAATTCCTGAACTTAAACCGCTCCCGGCAGCAGCCATCTTAGGTTTGCGGCATGATGAAAAAGCTCCTGCTCTGCTGCCTGCTGGCCTTCCATTTCTCCGCCCAGGCGCAAACGGCCCTTAAAGGAAAAATAACGGACGAACAGACCGGCGCCGGCGTCGGGTTCGTTTCCGTCAGCCTGTTATCCCTGCCGGATTCCGGCCTTGTAAAAGGACAGATCAGCGACTCCGCCGGCCTGTTCACTTTCAGCGAAATAAGACCGGGCCGGTATACCCTCCTGCTGGCGGCAATGGGGTACCGGAAATTGTACCGGGAAATAAATGGCAGCGCGGACCTGGGGAATATCCTGCTGAGCCCGGACGCGAGCCTGCTGGGCGGGGTGACCGTTAGCGGTGAAAGAGCGGCCATGCAGATGCAGGGCGATAAACTGGTGGTCAATATTTCCGGCAACAAACTTTTTAATGCGAGCGCCAATGCCTTCGATATTCTCAAAAAGCTGCCTAACCTGGAAGTGGGCGCGGACGGCGCCATCCTCATGGCGGGCCGGGTTGCGCCGGGTGTGTTCATAGACGGGAAGCCCTCGCCCATGAGCCCCGAAGAATTGCAGAATTATCTTGCCAGCCTCACTCCCGCCATGATCTCATCCATCGAAGTGATCAGCAACCCTTCCGGGCGGTACGACGGCGAGCATAAAGGCATCATCGATATCAGGCTGAAACGCGACCAGACGCTGGGCTGGCAGGGCACGGCCACTCTCAGCCTCCAGCAAAACGCATACACCCTGAATGAAAACAACCTTTCCGCGACCTACAAAACGAAAAAAGTCGCTTACACCGCGCGGCTTGGATACACCACCGGCAATACCATCCGGCGTTACAACGCATTGCAGCACCAGGCCAATACGAATATCATGACCACCAATACCCACTGGCAGACAGGCAATAATAACTTCAATATCCAGCTGGGAGCTGATTACAATATCCGGAAAGATCACCGGCTGGAAGTTTTGCTCAGAACCTACCAGGTGCGCCGCGACCTTGCCCTGCTGAATACTCTCGACATCACGGATGCATCCGGGGAAAAACCCGTTTCTTTTACCAACAGCGACAACTATTCCGCGCCCAGACAGGATAATTATGCAGCCAACCTCAATTACTCCGGCCGTTTCGGTAAAACGCAGCTGGATGTGCTGGGTTCCCTTGTGAAGATCATCAACCGGCAGAATGAGGATATCCGGAACAGGAACGCATTTACGGGTGATTTGCAGGATCACTGGAAAACCATCCTGAAGAATGATATCCTTATCCGCGCCATCCAGGCAGACCTTACAAGAAATATAGGGAAGGGGAAAATAAGTGCCGGCGCCAAGTTCGCCCTTTCCTCCACGGAAAACGACCTGCGGTACGACACCCTGAATACCGCCGGTGAATTTATCCTGGACAATGGCCGCACCAACAGCTTCCGGTATGATGAATATATTACGGCAGGTTATGTTGCTTACGAAGGCAACATTTCCAAATTCAGCTACGCCGCCAGCCTGCGCCTGGAAAACACGCACAGCGTGGCAAACTCCTATACGGAAAAGCAGGTCACCAAACGCGACTACCCGGCCTGGCTGCCCGCCCTGAGCCTTACGTATGCCCTTAATACAAACGAACAGGTCAACCTTTCCTTCAGCCGCCGGATCACCCGGCCCAACTTTGGCCAGCTCAATCCCTTCCGGCTGTATATCAGCCCGCTGAATTATTTTATCGGCAATCCCTTCCTGCAACCCTCCACCACCACTATGCTCAGGCTTTCCTACAGCATCCGGTCGCTCAACATCGCCCTGCAGGCAGGCCGCGAATCAGACCCCATGACGCGTTACCCGGAATACGACAGCGCTACCAATATCCTGCAATACCTTGGAAAAAACCTGCCCTACAATGATTTCGCAGGCGTTGAAGTAAGTTTTCCGTTCACCGTCACTAAATGGTGGAGGATGAACCATAATATCAGGGGAGGATACAAGAAGGAGCAAACGCCCTACCATGGCGTCACCTATGCCATCCCGATCACGGATTATTCGGTTTCGGGCAGCCAGGTGTTCACCCTGCCTCAGGCCGTTTCGCTCGACGTCTCTTATTATTACAAGTCCAGGAGCGGTTCGGGTTTGTATATCCACAGGCCGCTGGGCAACGTGGACATTGGTTTGCAGAGGAACTGGCTGAAGGGAAAATTGAGCTCGAAGCTGGTGGTGTATGATATTTTTGATACCAACAGGAACAGGCTCATTTTCCGCGAGAAACAGATCATCAACAACGAGCTGCAGCACTGGTTTGGCACCAGGCGGCTGGTAGCCACGCTGAGCTTCAACTTCGGCAGCTCCACCCATAAAACGAGACAAAGCAGCCGCAGCGACGAAGAGAACCGCGCCATGTAGCGCTACAGCTTGAACTGCAGCGTTACATACCAGTTGCGCGCATCAGAAGGCAAAATGCCCGGGCCGGGGTAACCATCCGCGCGGCGGGTGAAATATTTTTTATCGGTAAGGTTGTTCACACCAGTGTACAAGGTGAGCTGCCGCCAGTTATAGCTCAGGCTCAGGTCCATTACGCTGAATGCGGGAATAGCGCCGTCTACCGCCGTTGGCGTGGTTTCAGCATTGGTGGCGTCTGAATACTGTTTGGATTGGTAAGCGAACTGGTAGGTTAAATTGAATTTTGGGGTACCGAATGAAAGGCCGGTCCTGAACAATACAGGCGGAACGTTCTCCACCAGCTTATCCGCAATGGCGGTGTTGTCCGTATTTACATAACGGGCGTCTATGAGAGAAAGATTGGTATAAAGATTAAGCCGGTAGCGGGAATTGTGGTTCGCCAGTGCCTTGATCACATCGCCTTCCAGCAGCAGCTCCATTCCCAGGTTCCGGCTGTCGGACACGTTGGTGCGGTAACGGAAGGTCATAAAACTGGTATCTTTCGTAAAAACGGAGCCGATGCGGTCGTTGTATTTCAGGTAAAAAACGCTCACATCTGCGTATAACCATCCCCGGTAGTTGCCCCTGAAACCCGCATCGATATTATAGCCGGTTTCATCCTTCAGGTTCGGGTCTACACGGGCGTTCACGTTCAGCACCCTGATGTCGTTGAAGTTGATAGAGCGGTAGTTCTGTGAAATATTTGCATACACTTCAATGCCGTTCGGGAATTTCCAGGCGGTGCCGATGCCCAGCAGCGTGAAGGAGCGCGGGCTTTCTTTTTCCTCCATGATCTTTTCGTTCGGGATGAAAATGTTCTGCTTGTAATAATAGCCTTCGGCTTTGGTATTGATGTGCTCGAAGCGGATGCCCGGCGTTACGGTCCAGGATTGATTCAACTGGAAAATGTTCTCTGCGAAAGCGGCAAAGTTGTAGCCGGGGAATTTGAAGGACGACTTGTCCGGCTCAGGACCGAGGAATGTAAAATCCGCATCGCTTTTATCGTTGGCATTTCCCTGTTTCCTGTCCGTTAAACCTTTATAAGCCCTGGCGCCCACCAGGAAAGTGCTTTTCTGCTCTTTCACCAGCCGGTAGCGGTGAATGAAACGCAGCTCGGAAGCGTAATTGGAATAATCATCCGCCATATAGTCCCGCGGACCGCCGGGGTCAGGCCGGTTGATATAGGAAAGGATGCCCAGCGCATCGCGGCCGCCCTGTAGTGTATAGGTTCTCCAGTTCAGTTTGGTTTGTTCGCTGAATGAATAATCCAGGATGAGGCTGGCCAGGTTCCAGTTCACTTTGAACCAGTTCCGTTCGCGCACGGAAACGGAAGGGTCCGCGTCGAACTGTGCGTCGGTGAGGCCGCCGGGCTGTTGTGCGAGGTAGCTCATAAACGTGTATTCGCCGGTGACCTTCAGTTTGGGCGTGATGTTGCCGGCGAGGTGAACGTAGGCGTTGTGCTGGTCGTAATGACTGTTGGGGCGCCAGTTGTCGCCGCGTTTGAACTGGTAAAAGGCGTAATAATTGAGCTTGTTCTTAGCCGTGGTGCCGCCAATGCTGTTGAAGGAATTGAACAATCCAAAACTTCCCAGCGTTTGGCGGGTGGTGAATTCAAAAGGTTTGTCCTTCGGCCCTTCTTTCATCACAAAATTGACGAGCCCTCCAAACTGCGGTCCATACTGGAGACTGGCTGCCCCGCGTATGATCTCGATCCTGTCCAGCGCTTCCGCGGAAGGCGTGTAATAACTTTCAGGGTACCCCAAAGCATCCGCGCTGATATCGTAACCGTCCTGCCGGATATTGAAGTTGGACGAACGGTTGGGGCTCAGGCCGCGCCCGCCGATGCCCAGCTGCAAGCCGCCGCGGTCGTATTCCCAGATATTCAGCCCGGGCACGCGGGCGTAGATCTGGCGGGTATTGTTGGTGGCCAGGTTCGCGTTCACATTCCGCATCAGGATCACTTCCGTTTTTTTCCCGGCGTAAATGGAAGTGCCTTCAATATCTTTCAGTTTTCCCGCTACCGCGTAATTCACGGCGCCGGTTACACGAAGTGTGTCCAGCTGTATATCCTGCTTTAGCAGGCTGATATCAAGCACCACATTTTTATTCGAAAGGGGCACCTCCTGGCGATATGCTTTAAAACCTTCGGCAGTAACTGTTACCGCGTAAGTTCCCGCAGGAAGGTTGCCGAAGCGGAAAAAGCCGTTGTCGTTGCTGAGCTTCCGTTGCGCGGAAGGCTCCAGCGTAACGGATGCATTGGGCACTGCTTCGTTGCCGTTCCGCACCGTTCCGCTAATACTGTATTGGGCATAGGCTGTAACATCCAGGAGCATTAAGATCATCCAACCGTAAAGTAATTTCATGGCTATTGTGCTAATTTTTTGTAGGAAAGAACCCAGGTATAATGTTTCCAGCTTACGGGCTGCGCCGCCAGGTTCACCAGCGAATCCACGAACAGGCGGGAGCGCTGGCCGTTCAGCGCCACGTATATTTCCCCGTATACTTCGGGCTGGTTCACCCCGCGTTTTTTATATTCCGTTGCAAGGTGATGCGCATATTTCAGGATCATGTCCGGCTGCGTGCTCATCATTTTTTCCTGCAAAGGGGTGAGGAATTCCGCATTGTTCACCACGTATTGTTCCCGGTGATGCGCATCTTTCACCGTGAAATAGGCTGTACCGGCCTTTTCCATCAGCATCACGCGCCAGGAGAAACGGTATCCTTCCTCGTGCCAGAATAAATGGCCCGGGTACAGGAGAAAACGAAGCGGGATAAGGATCTGCAATATCATGTAGATGGCCATGGCGGCAAGGAAGATCTTTTGCCGGGAATATTTGTACGCAGTTCCTTCCCCCGGCTTCAGTGAATAACCCGGCAAATACCCCAGCAGCCGTTCATGAAATTCACCGGAGAAAAATACCAGGCTGGCCGTCATCATCACGTAAGGGAACATGCCGATGCCGGGAAAGAAAATGGCAGTAGCGACATGGAAAAGCAGCACCACCGCGTAAGCATAGGGCCGCATACGCCTGTTGAGCAGGAAAAAAACAATGAACAGGTCATATATGGCGCCGAACCAGGAAAAAAGATAAGCCACCCAGGGCGCGTACATCCATGGGCCTACCACCGGCAAATGCGTTTTGGCGGGCAGCCAGGTGCGCATCGGCTGCGCATCCAGCAGCCAGTCGCTGTTCACTTTAGCCAGGCCCGCGAAAATATAAACTATAGAGATCTGGAAGATCAGTATCCCGATACACCAGGCAGGTACTTCCGTTCGCCTGCCCGCCGGCTTCAACAGCACGTCCACCGCATAACGGCGGTTGGCGGGCAGCCAGATCATGATAAACGCGACGAGACTGATGAAATAATAATGATTGAGATAAGTAGTAACGTCTATCAGCTCAATGTAAGTAAAGCCGAGAAAAAACGCGACCGCCGCCAGCCTGTACAAGAAACCAGCGGCGATCATCAGCGAAGCTGCCAGCACGATCAAAAAAAGTATATGCATGCCCGTATTGCCCAAAGGTTTCACCCATTCAAAACCCTGGTAGGTAAAATGGAACTCCGGCAATACGTACACATCCGTCACCCAGCCGCGCCACCAGAACCGCAGCAGGCTCACGAACATCAGCAACCCGAAGGTGATCCTGAACGTGACCAGCGGCGCAATGGAAACGGGCGTGGTGAGCCGCACTGTTTTAGTCCCCGTCATTATCCATGAAAGTTATCTGTACGCCGGTAGCGGAAGGCACATCTGTTTTGAGCAGCGTGAGCAGTTTCTGAATTTCTTTATACGCTGCTTCCACCGCCGCCGCATTATTGACCAACGACGCAGAAAGCGGGTCAGGAATGGCTTTCAGCTTTTCCAGCACCAGGTCGAACTGCGCGGTCACGTCATTGTTCAGCGATTGTTTGCCGAGCGCCGCCAGGTAGTTGGACATGCCCTTACCGCTGCCGCCGCCGGTGTAGATCTTTTTCAGGCTGGTGATATTTTCTACAGCCAGCGCCATGGATATGCCCGCGAAATAAGCTTCGCATTTGCTGGCGAACACCGTGCCGTTGGATTGTTTGCCGAACGGCCAGCCGATGCGCGGGCCTTTCAGAAGGTCCATCTGGTAAGCGAACTGGTTGATCATGTTGCCGATCGGGCTGCCAACGTCTGTTTTGGTATTGCTTACAAAACTTGCGCGGTACCCCGTCCAGTCTGAAGCCACTTTGTCTGCCAGCGATTTGAACCTCGCCAGCACATCGTTGATGTATTGTTTGCGTTTTACCGGATTGGCATTGAGCCTGGCGATAGCATTCGGGCCGAAATAAAGGTAGTTCAGCGCCGGGAAGCCCTGTGAATAGAATGATGCGCGCGTCATGGCAGCTAAATTATAACCGCCTGCGGTGATGTTCTGTTCTATGGTCACGCTGTCCGTGGAAAAGCCCGTCAGCTCTCCTGAAGTATTGAAGTTATAATCGAGCCCGCCGGAGAAGTTCACAAAAAGATCCAGCAATGCGCTTTCTGCGGGGCCGAACTGGAACGCCGCCACACGCTCGTATTGCAGGTGCGTGGCGGTGTATGCCTGTTTCAAAGTCGCCTGCGTGGCAGGGGAAGGCGCGGCAAGAAAAGCGTCTGATGCGGTTTTCAGCCCGGCGAGCTGCTGTTGCAGGGCGGCGTAACCGGGGATAATGAGATTATCCGCATAACTGGCCAGCATGGCCGATTTATCAAAGCCCTGCCCGGGTTCCGGGCCACCGTCGCCGCCGCCGGATTTGCTGCATGCAAAAAACACAGTCGCCAATACGACAGCAAAAAAGGCGGCCAGGGATATCTTCTTCATATACACCGTTTAAATAGATTTGACCTGAATGCGTAAAACCCGGCGCTTGAACAGCCAGGTTTTACGCCGTAAATAATATGGACAATTATATTAAAGCCCGTAAGTTGTTTTGAGTATGGTCTGCGCTGTTACCAGGTCCGTAAAGCCGGGCTGGCTCAGCAATACATAAAAATCTTTATTGATAATGGCTGCCAGCGCCGCGTAGTTGGCCGCGGTCAGTTTGCTGTTCGTGGGCCTGTATTTCAACGAGGCAATAAAGCCCTGCCCTTCTGAAAGCGCATGCAGCTGTGTGCCATAGTTGCCGATCGCGGAAGATGCGGTAGGCGCCGTCACATAATTAAGCGCTGCGGCTGCGGCCAGTTGTTCCCATTTATCCAGGATGATATCGGCCTGTTCGTCGCGCACCTTCGTGTCGTAACCGCCAATAGCCGCGCGGCCTTTCAGGAATGCGCCGAAAATGATGCCGCCCGCTTTGATGGCTTTACCGCGCTCCGCGAGGTAACCGCCCCACAGCAAAGGCCTGTTCGGGTCTGTATTCGGGTATGTTTTGGATGTATCGTAGTCAGCAGGAACGGCAAGGTAACCGAATGCTTCATCCCAGAGCTTCTGCGCACCGGTGGTATCTTTTGCCGCCATACCTTTCACGCTGGTGAGGATGCGAACGGCTTCCTTGAAATAAAGCCCGCCCATCATGCCTTTCACAAAAGACTGACCGTACTCCAGCCCGCGAGGACCTACGATGATCTTATTGGCGCCGCGCGGCACAAACCCGCCAACGCCCGGAGCCGCTGCAGTGCCGGTGTTGTACAGCAATACGCTGTCTGCATAGGATTTAAAATGATCCGCATCGGAAGTCACTTCACGCAGGTTTTTGCCGGAAGTGTTCAGGCTGGCGTCCGCAAAGGGATTGCCGGTGTTGTTGAACATATTGGTCACCTTGGCCTGGTCCAGCGGCACGAGGGTAGCGCCGGCGTTGGCCAGTTTCAGGTAGCCGTCCAGCTCAATGGCCATTTTTACGCGCTGGGTGGAAACTGTATAGGAAGCGTTATTGAAATTGTAAGTTGCGGGAACAGTGTAAGGTTTAACGGAATAATCCGGGCCGTCGTTGTCGTTGCTGCAGGCCGCAAAGGTGGAAACGCCTGCCGCGATCATCACGTAAATAATCAGATTGTGTTTCATATTTTGGTTTTACGCTGCAAACTTAGCACTGGATGGGCCTGGCACGTTTACGATAACGGGAATAAAAAGAAGAGAACTGCAATAGTTTGAATATCAATATTTTAGTTAAATTAGTTCCAAAGAGAGCCGTATTAAAACTGTTACAATAAATTAATTATCAACCAATTACGAGCAAAACCCCAGCCCGGGCCGGTGAATTTTGATTTTTTTTTGAAGAAGAGGCAGCGAAGGAAACGGTCTGTACGTATTGGCTGTGAAAAACTGATGGACGATGAAGATCCTGATCGTGGAAGACGAGCTGGCGCTCGTGGAAAGCATATCAACCTATCTCGTGGAAGAGCATTACAGCTGCGAGCATGCCATGAATTACCAGCAGGCTGCCGGCAAGGTGCTGGCGCATGAATACGATTGTGTGTTGCTGAACCCCGCTATCCCGGGCGGCGAAGGAATGGATATGCTGAAATTGCTGCAGGAGCGGAACCGGCAGGACGGGCTGATCATTATTTCGGCGGATTGTGTATATGAGAACAAGATCGACGCGCTGCGCTCCGGGGCAGATGATTATATCTGCAAACCTTTCCAGCTGCCGGAACTGGAAGCCCGGATATTTTCCGTGATCCGTCGCCGGCAGTTCCGCAATCACAATATCATCCGGCAAAATGAAATAGAGATAGACCTGGTAACAAAGACCGTTTCAGTACGGGAAACACCTGTCAGCCTTACCAAAAAGGAATTCGAGCTGCTGTATTACCTCATAGGCAACAGCAACCGCGTGGTATCCAAAACGACGCTGGCAGAGTACCTCTCCGGCGACATTGCCGGGCTGCTGGACAGTCATGGTTTTGTATACACGCATATCAAGAACCTGAAGAAAAAGCTCCACGACGCCGGCTCCGGCAACTACCTGAAAACCGTGCATGGCATGGGATATAAATGGGAGGCGTAACTATTGTTCCAAATGTTTGATGTCTTCGTGGACGGTCACATTGTGATCCTCATCCAGCTGTATCAACGGGTTGTAGCCTACATCCCAGAGGTTGCCCTCCACATCCTGCACATACCCGGTGTAAGCGCCGAAGAAGTTTTTCACCGGTTTCTTTACGATCGTTACGCCTTTGCTTTCCAGGTCTGCATACAGCTCGTCCACTTCCTTTTCTGTTTTGAGGAGATAACCCAGCGCAAACTTTCCCGCTGAAGACTGCCTCACTTCCAATCCCGCATCCGCGGCGAGGTCTTTTTCCGGGAAAAAAGAAAGCAGTGCGCCGCTGATCTTGTAGAATACAATGTCTTTATTGACAGCAGCCGGTTGCCAGCCGAATTTCTTTTCATAAAAATCTCTTATGGCCGCCAGGTTTTTCACACCGATGGTGACCAGGCTTACTCTTTGTTCCATAATGCTGATATTTTATTGTTGCTGATAATCGATTGGCAGGTTAAAGCTACAATGATTTTCGCTACCGCATTGTTGATCGCCGGGCAAATGACATTCAGCTGTCGCAGATGCGGAACAAGCATGCGCGGAACAAGCGTAAGAAAAAGTTTGTCGTTGCTCCGGAAACGCCGTCATTGCGAGGAGCAGCCAGGCCAAAGCGGGAGGGGCGACGAAGCAATCTCTTGCATTGGATTGATATACTCCATCTATGGAGATTGCTTCGTCGCGCTTCCTGCCGCACAGAATTTCCCTGCTGCTCCTCGCAATGACGATTTTTGTGGCTTCGCTTCCTGAACAAAGCCCCTTTTGCTCCCCGCAACAAATAATCAAAAACTGGTTATATTTGAACAATAACCATCACCCGAAACCCTCACCCATCTTCAATATGAGCAATCAGAAAGATATATCGCCCGCAGCCAGGGCCGAAGTTTTCAGGTCGCTTCACCGGCAGCCGGGCATTTTCGCAGTTCCCAATCCCTGGGACGCAGGCTCTGCAAAAATGCTGGAAACCCTCGGCTTCAAAGCGCTGGCTACCACCAGCGCAGGTCTTGCCTATTCGCTGGCGAAGCCTGACGGGCATGCGTCTATCACCCGGGAAGAAACGCTGCTGAATGTACGAAGCATTATTGCGGCTACACACCTGCCCGTGTCTGCCGACCTTGAAAATGGCTACGGCGACGATCCGTCAGACTGCGCTGAAACTATTCTCCTGGCTGCAAAGGCGGGGCTGGCCGGCGGTTCCATAGAAGACGCCACCGGCAGGCCCAGCGATCCTATCTATGCGTTCGAACATGCCGTAGAGCGCGTAAAAGCCGCTGTGGAAGCCGCCCGCAGCCTGCCTCATCCTTTTACGCTTACAGCCCGGGCGGAAAACCTCATCTATGGCCGCCCCGATCTGAAAGACACGATCAAAAGACTGGAAGCCTTTGCCGATGCGGGCGCGGATGTGCTCTTTGCCCCCGGCCTTACAACGCGCGAAGAAATAGAAGCCGTGGTAAAAGCCGTAGCGCCGAGGCCCGTGAACGTGGTCATGGGACTTTCCGGCGGCGTGAGCTTTTCGCTGGATATGCTGGCGGAAATGGGTGTGAAACGCGTCAGCATAGGTTCTTCGCTGGCAAGGGCGGCTTACGGCGCGTTCTTCAAAGCGGCGGAAGAGATCGCGCAGCAAGGCACCTTCCGCTATGCGGCAGATGCGAAGCCTTATGCGGATATGAATAAACTGTTCCTGGATGAAGCTTAGTCAGGATTATTCTTTACATTAGCCCGGAAATTTTTTACCAGGAATTGCTCAGCTATATTTCAGATATATTTTGCAAAAGCAGGCTCCGTATTTTCTCACTGTTAATACTGAGCCTGGTGGCCAGCGTGCCGGACATTCTGCCGGCAGACGCGCGGCTGGGCGGTTTCCAGGAATTGCTGCTGGAAACTGAAAGCGCAGAGGCCTGCCAGGTAAGTCTCCGGGTGGAAACATCCGCCAGGAATAAACGGACTTTTTCCCAACAACTATTCGCATCCGCCCATGGCGCTGTGCCTTGTAACCCTTTCCAGGCGGCATTCTCTACAGCTGCGGGCTGGATAAGGCCCGCCTATTATACTTTCCTCCACCGGTTCAGCCTGTTTTGATACTGCTTTACGGCCCGATCTGATAACCGCATGTTTTCCCGGACAGGAACATGCTGTGAATTTTTATTTCCGTAAATTATTAAAGTATACAGGTATGAAATGCCCGAACTGCAATGAAACGCTGCTGATGACGCAGCGCAACAATGTTGAGATCGACTATTGCCCCAATTGCCGGGGCGTTTGGCTGGATAAAGGCGAGCTGGACAAGCTGCTGGAATATGACGACAGGCGCAGCCATGAAGAACCGCGCCGCGACAGGGACTACGACGATCACGGCCGCTATGGCGACCGTCACAAATACCCAAAGAAAAGAAAAGGTTTCCTGGGCGATTTCTTTGATTTCGATTAAAACTAAAATAAACCTGCATGGAATTTATCATTCCCGATTTCGCTGATGCCGCTGTGTGGATAAGCCTCCTCACCCTCTGTTTCCTTGAAATAGTGCTGGGTATAGACAACATCATTTTTATTTCCATCGTTGCCGGCAAGCTGCCGGAGCACCAGCAGCGCAAAGCCAGGAACATCGGCCTGGGACTGGCTATGGTGTTCAGGGTGGCGCTTTTGCTCTGCATCAACTGGATCATCGGGCTCAAAGACCCCGTGGTCAATTTTAAATGGATCAACGGAACGGTGATCCCGCTCAGCTGGAAAGACATTATCCTGCTTGCAGGCGGCCTTTTCCTGATCATCAAAAGCACGCTGGAGATACATCACAAGCTCCAGTACGACGACGAAGAGAGCCATAAAAAGACCCGCACGCCGCATGGCCTGGCGTCTGTGCTGTTCCAGATCGTGCTGGTAGACGCCGTGTTCTCCTTCGATTCCATCCTGACGGCCGTGGGGTTGGTGGAAAATGTGCTGGTGATGATCATCGCGGTGATCGTGTCTATCCTGATCATGATGCTGTTCGCGGGGCCGGTCACGAAGATCATCAACAAACAGCCAACGCTGCAGATGCTGGCTTTAACGTTCCTGATCGTAATAGGCGTAGTGCTGATCGCCAGCGGTTTCCACCAGGAGATCAGCAAGAGCATCATCTACTCCTGCCTCGGTTTCTCCCTGGTGGTGGAAATGCTGAACATCAGGCTGAGAGGGAAAAAAGCGAAGAATATCGAATTGAATACGAAAGAAGTGTAAATATTAAAACAGGAAAAGAGAACAGGGCGGCCGTAAAAAGCTGCCCTGTTTAATGTTTAATAATATGCATTGATCAGCAGCCCAAGTGCAGCAGCGGCGAGGATGATCAGCGGCTCCGGGATCTTCCGGAACAGTACCAGCACCACGATTACAGCCACGCAGATCAGCGCAGCGGGAATATCCTGCACGCTCCTCCTGCCCAATACCACCACTGCCCCTGCAATAGCGCCGATGGCCGCCGCGGTGATACCGTCTACAAAGGCTTTGATGCCAGGCCGCTTGCCATATTTGCGGAAATACGGCGCCGGTATGACCGTCAATAAATAACAGGGGAAAAAAGTAGCAAAAGAAGAGACCAATGCTCCCGGCAAACCGGCCGCCAGGTAACCGATGAAACCCACCGTGATCACCACCGGGCCGGGCGTGATCATTGCCACCGCCACTGCGTCCATGAACTGCTGTTCGTTTAGCCAGCCATATTCTTTCACCACCCCGCCATATAAAAATGGTACAATGGCCAGGCCGCTGCCGAAAACAAAAGCCCCGGCCTTGACAAAGAACAAGAAAATATCGCCCAGCTTTCCTTCAGCCGCCACAGCGGGTTGCAGCAACACCGGGACAAACAGCTGCGCAGCCGGATTGCCCGGCCTGAGCCATGCGGAAGATTTCACCAGCCAGTAGAATATCCCGCCGCCAATGAATAACCCGATATGCTCGGTTTCAGTGATAATAGTGGTAATGGCCGCAGCGAGATAAATGATCCATAGATAATAATCCTTCCCGATAGATTTCCGCGTGAGCCGGTAGGCGCTGACAGCAATAATGCCAATTACCGCCGCCCCCACGCCGTAGAACACCGCCTGCATCCAGCTGATGCCCTGGTAGTGGACGTACAGAAAACCCAGGCCCAGCACCATCAGGAAGGAAGGCAGCACAAATGCAAGTCCTGCCAGGGTAGCGCCCCAAAGCCGGTAATGCACAAACCCGATGTAAATAGCCAGCTGCGCCGCCAGCGGGCCGGGAGCCAGTTGTGAAAGCGCCAGCCCTTCCCGGTAATCTTCCTCTGTGATCCATTTCCGCTCTTCCACCAGGTGCCGGTGCATATACCCTACCAGCGCCACCGGACCGCCGAAGCCGATGGCGCCGAGCTTCAGGAAGTACAGCACCAGCGCTTTTAAACTATATTCAGCCATTTGGATAATTATTGCATTTTAAAACACGATACCAGCCTGGAAGCCGATGCCCAGGGAAGCTGGGTGACCGTTGCCAAACCGCACTGGCGCCGGGATGGCGGCAAACCAGCTGCTATGTTTCCCTTTTACAATGATCTTGTTCAGCACTGGCGTAAAACCATACCGCCCGGAGGTTTCAAAAGCCGCGCGGGCAGCCAGGGTAAAGCCTTTGCCAAGGCCCAGCAGCACGCCGGGGTGAAACAGCAGGTTGTTCATTTTACTGTCGGCGCCGGAAGCCTTCACCAGCGGTACAAATTCCACGGAGAAGCCGATACGCGGGCTCTTCCAGATATTGATGCCTGCAGGCAGGCCAACGGTATAAGCCCCGTCGAAATTGTAATGCGGCTTGTCGCTGCTGTAGGTAACCAGCGGGTGAAGTACGCCTACATATCCCATTACCTTTGGGTACGCAGGCGGAGCCTGGGAAAACACGGGATGGGAAAACCCGCACATCAACATGCCCGTCAGCATCCCGTTCCGCATCCGTTCCCGGTTAAATCCATTCTTTTTCATGTATGTTCAGCATTTAGCAGGCTTTTCGCCCGAATGCAATGCTACCGATAAATGAAAGGCGGAAATAGAACAGGAATTACGCGTTTGTACAGAACTTACTTTTTGTGCAGTTTTTTCCTGTACTCAGAGGGGCTGACGCCGGTGATCTTCTTAAATATCCGGGTAAAGTGGCTCTGGTCGGAGAAACCGGTGAGGTAGCCAATGTCCGTGAGGGAATAGGAAGGTTCTTCCATCAGCTGCACAGCCTTTTCTATACGCTGTTTGCGGATATATTCGCCGAAAGACAGGTTATCGAAGTGTTTGGAGAACTCGCGGGAAAGATAAGAGGGATTGATGTCCAGGTCTTTGGACAATTCTTTCAGGCTGAGGCTTGTGTCTATATGGTCCTGGATCAGTTCCTTCAGTTCCTGCGCCCAGGCCGGCATACGCTTTCCCGCGCCCTGCCTGGACCTGATGAATTTATTGAATACTTCCAGCAGCAGATGTTCGAACGGCTGGCCGGTGTGTTTTTCCTTTTGCAGGTGTGCCGCCCAGCTGTACAGCGCATTGTAGATCAGCATGCCTTTTTCCAGCAGCTCATGATCGTCTGTATGATTATATGCCAGCCCCGCCGAAATGGCCCACAGCCCTGAGGCCTGCGGCGCAATATCATGCCGGTCCGTATCGGCACCGCGCACGATCGGCGCCATCGACTTTACAGCCGGGTCTTTTATTTTATATTTTTTGATGAGATAGTCAAAAGTACATTCATCGCCGTAATGCGTCAGTTCCACATTCGGCACGTCAAAAGGAATGGCGTTGAGGGCCGCTGCGCGGGAAACCACTTCATTGAAAGGCGCGAAAATGATCTCGGCGCCCGGATCAATGAATTTGCGGATGAGCCAGGGGCAGGCAAGGCGGTCTATTTTAGGATGTTCTCTCGTGATCCATTTCATACCTTCAATTTACACCATTTCAATTGCGGCAGCAAAGAACTTCTATATCCCCTTTCCTCCAACTTCTGTTTTCAACGCATCCGCCGCCTCTCCCACCCTGCCGGTCATTTTTGAAATATTTCCTTTTTTATTGGCGACGATATGCGTGGGATATGATGCTATCTGAAGTCCATCCATATAACTTTCCGGCCAGAATTTCAGGTAGTCTTTCCTGAAATAATACAGGTTATTGTAGCTGCTTAAGATCTTTTCAGGCGCTACAAGCGGCGCATCTGCCTGCTGTTCATCTTTTTGCTGTGAGCACGCTGAAAGAACAGCAAGAAAAACCGGCAGGATACAGGAATATATCGGGTGAATCTTCATGATCATAAGATAATGAATTTTCAATTCAGCTACGGCATATCGATCACAGACAATTCATAAATGGAAGGCAGGTTGCTGGCCTTCGTCACCCGGAAGCGCAGCCTGTCGGTTTTATAACGTTTCGGCAGCCTTATCACCTTACAATCGCCCATCGGTTCATAGCCCAGGTAAATGGTCTCCCAGCGCCCGTTCTGCATAATATCCACCGCATATTCCTGTATGCGCGGCAGGCGCACCTGCGAAAAGCCGTCCGCAAGATCTTTGGTATCCTTATATTCAAATATGCTGATCTTGTTGAAAGCCTCCGCAGGATCCAGCGTCATTTCAAGGCTGGCCAGGGTATCCGCGGACGCCCAGCGGCTGTCCAGACTCCCGTCTGTCACCCTGTTCCCGTTGTATTCTTCTTTTTTCTCCCATACGCTGGAAGCCTGCACGGGTTTACGCGCCGAGATGAATTTCCCATTCTTCGGCAATGGTTTCCCCGGCGCAAGCCCCAGCCTTTTACCTAAAGTGATGGCCGTGAGCGCTTCATACTCGCGGATGCGCCCTGTCTGATCCGGCGGGATGTTCATCACCAGCGCGTTATCGTTATCAGTGCACCAGTAAAAAAGTTCCTCCAGCTCGTCCAGCTCCCGCGTGGGCAACTGTGCCGACTTCTGGAACCAATTCCAGCGGTGGCTGATGCACAGCGTATGTTCAAACGGCATGTAATAGGATTTACCGTCGTGGAGGTATTGCTTTTTGTCGTAACGGGTAATGATCTTCGGGTCCCAGAGGCGAAAATCCGAAGGGAAATACTGGAAGTAATATTTGTTGTCCGCCGTCATTTCCGAAGGAAGGGTGAAATTCCTTTTCCCTTCTTCATTTACGATCGTGTGGTTTACACTCACAGCGCAGGCCGGGTTGATTTTTTTCACCAGTTTATAAATTTGATCGATCCCCCAATCCTGCGGTTTCCGGTCCCAGCCACCATCCAGCCACAGCTCGCAGATGGCGCCGTTGTTGGTGAACAGCTCGGTGAGCTGCTTCAGCATGTAATCGATATATTTTTGCGGGTCCTTGTCTTTGTAGGCAGGCTCATGCCGGTCCCAAAGGGAGTAATAAATGGCAAATTGCAACCCGTATTTTTTACAGGCCTCGGAAACGGCTTTCACCACATCAGTTTTCACCGGCGACGAAGCTACGTCGTAGGTCGTGTATTTACTGTCCCAGAGGCAGAAGCCGTCGTGGTGTTTGGTGATCAGCAGCACATACCTAAAACCAGCGTCCCTGGCTGTTCTTACCCATTGTTCGGGATCAAGGCGGGTAGGATTGTATTTTTCAACGGGAATGGTACCGTCAGACCATTCCACGTCTGCAAAAGTATTTACGCCAAAGTGGATGAACATCCCGTAGCCGCGTTTGATCATAGCCTGCTGTGCGAGGCTGGGCTTTGTGCCGGGTTGTTGCAGCTGTGCAAATGTTTGGGTGAACAGGAAAACCAGTGCCAGCAATCCCCCTATTTTTTTCCGCATGCTTATCATTTTTATCTTCAAAAGTCGATGATTGCCTTGATCACATTTGCTTCCGGCGCGTAGAGACCGGTGAATTCGTCCGCCAGGTCTTGAAAAGGGATGCGGTGTGAAATATATCCTTCCGTGGGGATGAGCCCTGCTTTGAAGAGCCCGATCACCTTTTTAAAATCCGCCGCGGTGGCGGACCGGCTGGCTTTCAGCGTGATCTCCTTCCGGTGAAAAACAGGATCAGGGAACACCACATCGCCTACAAACAACCCGACAAAAACGATGGTGCTGCCCGCTGCTGCAAATTCAAAACTCCGTTCCATGGAAGCTTTATTGCCCGTAGCGTCGAACACGATGGTTGGGAGCTCCCCGCTGAATGCCTGCTGAAGATCCTGTACCACGGTATCTTTCAGCAACACAGTTTCCACTTCGGGGAACATTTTTTTAGCGAACTGCAGCCTGTTTTCATTGATGTCCAGCGCGGCGATCTTTACGCCTTTGAGCCTGGCCAAAGCGATGATCGCCAGCCCGATAGGGCCTGCGCCGATCACCAGCACGGTGTCTCCGTCCACGATGGCCGCGCGTTCCACTGCATGGCAGCCGATGGCGAAGGGTTCTATCAGGGCCACGTGGTCCGGGTGCATGCCGTTCACCACGTGCAGGTTGGCGGCTGGGTAAAGGATGTATTCCTGCATGGCACCGTCTTCATGCACGCCCAATACCGTTACCTGGCTGCCGCAGTTGGTTTTGCCGCGTCTCACGGCCTGGTCTTCAACGGGGTTGCGGTAAGGCTCAATGGAAACGAGGTCTCCCGGCTGCACGTTCTTCACCGCTTCACCGGTGGCCACCACCTCGGCGGCTACTTCGTGGCCGAGAATGCGCGGGTAAGTAAAGAACGGCTGGCGGCCTTTGTAGGCATGCAGATCGGTACCGCAAACGGATACATGCCTGATGCGGAGCAGGGCATAACCTGCGGGAGGCTGCCCCGGGTGCGGCTTTTCAGCCCATTGGAATTCTCCCGGCTGCTGTAGAACAAGCGCTTTCATACTTCGTGATTGATGGACTAATGATACCTGTAACAGGCTGGGTAAAGATAAAGGCTTCCTCTAAACAAACCGGTGGAATACTTACCGTTATTGGTGTTAAAATATCCATATAAAATGGAAAAGGGCAGACCGACGTCTGCCCTCATTTCTCTGTTATCCTTTTGTTCTCCGTTATTATGCTTACAATTCTTTGATCATGATCTTGCGGTACTCTACTTTCATGGGCGGGCCAATATGCACCTGCATGCCGAGCAGGCCGCTTTTCCGGCCATTCACTGTATCGTTGTCCGTTACGTCGGCCATCAGCACGCCGTTGATAAAATGCTGGAGATGGCCGCCTTTGGCCACGATGCGGCAGGTGTTCCAGTCTTCCTGTTTGATGAGCGTCTTCAGCGAATCGCTGCTGCCGAGCGAGCCGGTCACTTCAGCCAGCGTCCAGGCATTGTTCTTTCCGCCTTCCTGGAGCGTCTTATCCGTGGCCGGGATGGTCACTTTCTGGCCGCGGTAGGCCAGGGTGGTGCGGCCGCGTTCTTCGTAGTTCTGGCCGGTGTAGCGGTTAGCCCCATCGATGTCTGCCTGGTAGCCGGTGAGGGCATTGGGCACGCCGGCAAATTTTGCGCTGCGGTAATTCACGCCGCTGTTGCCGTTTTTGGTGATCCTGAACTCAAGCGTCAGTTCAAAGTCGCCGGGTTGCCCGCCCTGCCAAACGATGAAGCTGTTTGTTTTCAGGGTTTTGTCCGGCGTGATCTCCCCTACCAGGTTCCCGTTCTCCACGCGCCAGTAATTGGTGTCGCCTTCCCAGCCGGTGAGGGTTTTGCCGTCAAAAATGCTTTTGAAGCCTTTTTTGTTTTGCCCGTTGGCGCAGCCTGCATGGAACAGGGCCAGGGAAGCGGCGAATAAGCTTACTACTGATCTTTTCAGCATATCTGAGATTTAGAAGTTTATGCTTTGGGTACGTCTTTCCAGGCAAGGGCCGCCGCGGATTCAAGCACCGCCTGGCATACCGCCTGTGTTTCATGCGCTTCGCGGAAAGTGGGCGAGCAGGGCGTGCCGGTCTCGAGGCTTTTCAAAAAGTCTGCCACCTGGTGCACGAAAGAATGTTCGTAACCGATGCCCAGCCCGGGCACCCACCATTTGTCCATATACGGCTGCTCGCCGTCCGTTACATGAATGGAGCGCCAGCCGCGGAGATTGGAGCTGTCCGCATTGTCGAAGTACTCCAGGCGGTTCAGGTCGTGCAGGTCCCAGCGGATGGAAGCATGCTCGCCGTTGATCTCGAAGGTGTACAGCGCTTTATGCCCGCGTGCGTAGCGGGTGGATTCGAACAGGCCGAGGGAACCGTTGGCAAAGCGGCAAAGGAAAGCGCAGGCATCGTCTATCTTCACTTCCTGCACTTTGCCGGTGAGCTGGTGCATCCTTTCTTTGACGAACGTTTCGGTCATGGCGGTTACGTTGCTGATGCTGCCGTTCAGCCAGATCGCGGTGTCTATGCAATGGGAAAGCAGATCGCCGGTTACGCCGGACCCTGCCACGTCTGCGTCCATCCTCCAGAGGCCTTCGCCGCCCTGGGGAAGTTTGGCGCTGATCGTCCAGTCCTGCAAAAAGTTAGCCCTGAAGTGGAAGATCTTGCCGAGCTTGCCGGAGTCGATGATCTGCTTGGCCAGCGTTACCGCGGGAATGCGGCGGTAATTGTACCATACGGTGTTGGCCACACCCGCTTTTTCAATGGCTTCCACCATGGTGCGGGATTCTTCCAGCGTACGCGCCAATGGCTTTTCGCAAAGCACCATCTTGCCGCGCGCTGCGGCCGCAATGGCGATCTCCGCGTGGGTATCGTTGGGCGTACAGATATCTACGGCCTGGATGTTATCGTCTTCTATCACTTTCTTCCAGTCGGTAACGTAGTTGGCGTATCCCCACTGGTCTGCAAAACTTTTGGCTTTTTCGCCGTTGCGGGCGCAAACGGTATGCAGCACGGGCTTGTATTGCAGCTCAGGGAAAAAGTTGCGGATGCGCTGGTAACCGTTGGAATGGGTTCTGCCCATAAAGCCGCACCCGATGAGTCCTATATTCAAAGTCTTCGTCATTGTTAAAATGATTTATTGTTTTCAGGCTTCATACCAGCCGTGCTGGTTGCGCACTTTGATCATGGCGGCCAGGATATTGTTCCAGGTGCCGGGTTGCGTCATTTTTTCGTTGGGGAACATGCAGCCGTCCCAGCAGATGTGCCGGAAAGCTTTTGTCAGTTCGCCTTTTTCGTCGCGGAGCCAGAAACCTGCATCAGCGGCGATGTCCAGCCTGCCGTTGGGATCATTGGCAAGGCAGTGGCGCCCGGTTTTGTCGTGCGAGCCGGTGCCGTGCACGGTGCCATCGTTCTGCGCCACATGGAAATCGATCGTCCAGGGGCGGAGAGCGGCGGTGAGTTTCTTTAATCCTTCCTGCAGGGCTGTGCGTTTGCTCCATTCAAAGTCTGCCGGCAAAATGCGGTCTTCCGGCGCGTTGTAACCCATGAGGTACAGCAGCGTGTGCGCCATATCGGCCTGGAAACCGAGGTTGGGCCTATCAGTAGCTTCCAGTGTATCGATCATGGCTTTCCAGCTGTGCATGCCGCCCCAGCATATTTCGCCTTCGGCAGCGAGCTTTTCGCCGTAATCGGCGGCTACGTCGCAGGCTTCGCGGAATGTTTGCGCAATGAGACGGGTGTTGCCCGCGGGGTCTTTGGCCCAGCTTTCGGGAGAACTGGCGGAATCGATGCGCACCACACCATTGGGGCGGATGCCAATTTCACGCAGGCGTTTGGCAATGTGGCAGGACTTGCGGACCTGCTCTACGAAACGTTTCCGCTCGTCTGCACTGCCCATGGCGGAACCGCCGTCCGGCGGCCATATCGGGGCTACCAGGCTGCCTATTTCAAGGCCGTACGCTCCTACTTTGTCGGCCAGTTTTTTAATGCCGTCGTCGTTGCTGTTCACATCGAAGTGGGGATTGAACAGACCGATGTCCACCCCATCGAATTTAACGCCGTCCACTTCAGCGGCGGCGGTCATTTTGAGCATTTCGTCAAAAGCAATTACCGGTTCGGATCCTTCTCCTTTGCCCACAATGCCCGGCCAGGTGGCGTTGTGCAGTTTGGGCCAGTTATTTTGTTGCATAACGGTACTTTTATAACGTGAGAATTTTACAAGGTTCAACAGAGATGCGCAGCTGCATTACAGCGCCAGGTCCGGGTTTTCAGGTCCGAAGTGTTTCAGCATCACGATCGGGTCGGTGGCGGAAGCGTTGGTGATGGTCACCCCTTCTTTCGCGGCTTTTTCGCTCACGAAATATTCATCGTGGGTGAGCTGCCCGTAACGGATCAGGGCGGGTGTTTCAATATCCCACACGCCCATTTTGCCATGCCCCTGCATCATGATCAGGCCGTAAGCCGCGCTGTCTTTGATCACCACGGTAGCGCCGGGCTCGATGGTCAGTTCTTTTGCGCTGAATGCGGATGATTTGTAGCAGATCCATGTTTCCGTATATCCTTTGCCGTTAGCTGCGGGTATGGGCGCCATAAAACGGTTCCCGTGCAGGTTCGGATCCAGGTTGAGGTCCCAGTCGATCACATCCAGCAGGGCTTCGTAGTCGCCGATGCTTTCTTTGGGCGTGCCGTTCCACAGCAGCTCTTCGGGTATTACGGCGTTGTTTACGAGTGACTGGTACATGGCAAACACGTCAGACGCTTTCTGCGGTTCGTAGGTGCAAAGGCTGCCGGGCGCATGCAGCAGGCCGGGCGGCACGTCCCAGCCGGTGCCGGGCCGCAGCAGGAAAGCCTGTGAATAATCGGTGATCTTGTTATCGCCTTTGGTGAAATTGCGCAGGCATTCGCCGATCTGTTCGCGCGTGGTGCCTGGTGCAATGCCCATGAAGGTATACGGGAAATCGCCGCCATGGTTGTTCAGCTGCGGCGGGAAGTAATATGCTTCCGGTTTGCCCAGCTGCCCGATGAGCGCGGCTTTTTCGTCGTTGTGGTGAATATGGTGAGGCAGGGGGCCCAGGTTGTCGAAGAACTTGGAATACATCGGCCAGGAGCCGTACTGGTCCCACAACCGTTTGCCGATCAGTTCGTCTTTCAATTCGTCTACCGCATCTTTCAGCAGGAACTGCACTTCTTTCCCGCCGTCGTTGAACACGATCTTGCTCAGGCCTTCGTGCTCGCCGGTGAGCGGGCCGTTCTTGGCCGGAGTGGTAGACGACAGCCAGCGTTCGTCGATCCCGCCGCGCTGCCCGCCCAGTACATAATAATCATCGGGGTGCAGCTTGATCCTCCTGCCCGGCACGCAAAACGACCGCGGTACCCAGGTGGGCGCCAGGCGCAGGATGCCTTTGCCCTGCTCCAGTGCTTTGGCGGCTAAACTTGATTTTTCCATTGGCATTGTATTGATGGGTGATGTTTGTTTATGCATCGTGGAATATTTTTTTGATGGATTCTTTTCCCTGCAGCACTTCCAGCTCCAGTTCATATTCTCGGCTTTCGCCCGGCTGAAGCATGATCAGCGTGCCCTGCTTTCTTGCCCCGGCCTGGCCGATGGGCGGGTTGGTGCAGGGCTCCAGCCCGGTCACGTACTCTCCCGGCCCCCAGTGTTGCCAGTTGACGAACCAGGGGAGTTGCGACTTTTTAAAACGCACCACAGCCGCCAGCTGCAGCCGCGGGTTATGCAATCCGGCCGCGCACCAGCCATCGGCGCCGCCTTTGATATCTATATATGCTGCCGCTTCGCCTGTTCCGGCATGTTCTGCCATGGGCGGCGGGCATGTTTTAAAAGAACCGCCTTCACGGAAGATCATTTTGCTGGCCTCATCCCGCGGTTGCCAATCGCCGTCCCACAGCAGCTGCGAGCCCTCGTCTGCCAGCGGCCAGCCGAAGTTCATGTGATACATGAGCATATGCGGCGCAGGCGTGTTGCCGCGGTTCACGACCTCGTCGTGTACACGTATAACTGGAACGCCTAAACGTGCGCTGATGGTCCGTTTCATTTCAAGGTTCACACCGAGCGCCCGGGTTTCACGCACGATGCCGGTGAGCTGCATATCCAGCGCTCCGGCTGCGGGGTTGGGTTGTATTACAGACACCAATTCCGCCGCAGTGTTGCTGATGGCCCCGTGAAGCCCTCTCTCCCCATACTCATCGCTTTCCGGCCCGCCAACATGCGAGAGGCCGCAGGTTGTAAGCAGTCCGCCCCCAAAGGTATGAAGCCACGAAAGCCCGCCTGCCGGGGCGGGCGCAGGCCGGGCATGACCGGTACAACTGAGCCAGGCCAGGCTGTGCCGGTCATGAAAAGCCTCTGCAATGTCCATGGCGCGGTCTATCACTACTTTAAAGCGCAGCCCGGCGCCTGTATTGACCCAGGCCACCCGGTTGCCCCTGCCGGGGCCGTTGTCCAGCACGGCTGTTTCAATGCCGCCAAGCTGCGCGTGATGTGATATTTTATGTTGCCAGTTGTGCTGCATCTTATTTTTTTCCGAGCTGGTTGCTGATGAACATCGAGTCTTTTTCGTTGCCGCCTGATTTGATGTAAGCCATCAGGTCGCGCAGTTCATCGGGGCTCAGGCGGTTGATAAGGCCTGGCAGCATTACGGACACGGAAGAATTATTCACACCGCTCACGTTCTTCTTCTCAATTTCTCTCAGGTCCTGGGGAGAGAAAGGATTTTGTGACACGAAATATTTATCATCGTCCTGGTTCACCAGCCTGCCGGTCACTGAGCTGCCGTCTTTCAGGGTAAACACAGTAGCGGCATATTGATCGGAGATCGTTTTGCTGGGCTCGATGATCGCCTCCAGGATGTCTTTATTGGAGAAGCGCGTGCCCAGCTGCGTCAGATCGGGGCCGGCAACGCCGCCTTCGCCTTTCACGGTGTGGCAGGAGCTGCAAAGCGTGGCTACGAACATGGCTTTACCCTGCTCGAAGTTGCGGTTGTGCAGGCCGCTGTCTATTACCAGCGTGGCTTCTTCCACTTTCCATCTCCTGCCGGGGCCTTTGGGCTGCACGGTGGCTATGTCCGCCCCGCCGCGCCGGGCAAGCGAATCGCCGGACATGATGTTGAAACGTTCAAACTGGTCTTTGGGCAACAGCGCGAGCGCATTTTTCCGCGCGCCGTCAATGAAACCGAGGAAGCTGTGGCCGCCTTTGAAGGCGAATGCAGCGTAGTACCATTTAAAATATTGTTCCTGCAGCTGGGGCGTCCAGCCTTGTTTGGCCTGGCTGAGCACAGTGGCATAATAAGTTTGCTGGATGGGCGGCATTTTGGCGAGCATGTTCGCAATGTCCATCCCGTACTGCGGGTTACGCATAATTAGATCCTTCGAAGCGGTCGCGGTTTTTTGCTCTTCGGGATCATCTTTTGCATTTGCCAGTAAAGCCATTGTTTTCTCCACGGCCTTCGGTGCGTCCAGGTGTACGAGCAATTTGCTCAGGCCGCGGTTGAGGTTGTTTGTTTTGGCAGGATAATGCGGATCGAGATATGCGATCAGCGCGGTTTTCTGTGCTGCGTCAGGTTCACCCAGGCGTGTGATGGCCAGTTCAATGGCGCGCAGCAGGTCAGACTGCTGGTTTTCGCTGAGCTTGCCGTAATCGATGCTGGTGAGCTGCGTGAAAAGCGCATTCTTCACATCCGCTTTCCCCTGGCGAGCCAGCGCGATAGCGAGCTGTATGGCAGTTTCGGGATCTTTTTCCGCCAGGGCTTTTGCCTGCCATTCAGCCAGCGGCTGGTTCTCAATGGCAATGCGCGCGGCGAAGCGGATGAAGCGGTCTTCGTGTTTCAGGAAAGGCCAGGCCGCTTCAACAGCGCCAGCTTTGGGCCCGCCGTGAAATGCTTCCAGCTTGCGGCGTTGCTGCTGCAATTCGGTAGGCTCTGTGGCAGCGAGCGCTTCGGTATTTTCTTTATTGTCTTTGTAATAGATCCTGTAAAGATCGGATTCCAGCCTGCGGCCGCCGGTAAGGAAATACAGCGCACCGTCAGGACCGATCACGCCGTCTGTAAGCGGAAGCGGCGCGCCGGAAAGGAATTCTTCGGCTTTAGCGGTGTATGATGCGCCGGAAGGCTCGAGGTGAACGGCATAGATGATACCGAAGCTCCAGTCGAACGCAAATACGGCCTTTTTATATTTTTCCGGGAAATGCGCATTGCCGCCGTATACCACATTGGTAGGCGATCCCTGGCCGATGTTGAGAATTGCGGGCAGGTTGTCCGGGAAAGACGGGTTCCATTTACCGGTACCGTGCCTCCAGCCGAATTCTGCGCCGCTGGTAACATGGCAGATGCGGGTAGGGCGGTACCAGGGCGTACCAAAGTCCCACTCCATGTCCGAATCGTAAGTGAACAGCTCGCCTGCGTTGTTGAACGCCATGTCGAAAGGATTGCGGAAGCCGGAAGCGATCAGGTCCCAGTTGGTACCCGTGGAATCGATATGGGCGATCCAGCCGCCACGTGCATGCGAGACCTGGTCATGCCCGTTCGGGTCTTTGATCATGGGCAACAGGTTGTCCGTACTGTCTGTGGTGCGGATGCGGTAGCTGTTCATTTCAGGCTGGCGGGTGAAGTTGCCGGCGATCACGTAAAGCGATTGTTTGTCGGGCGACAGCACAATGCTGTGCGGCCCGTGCTCTCCTTCGCCTTCCAGTTCGCGCAGCAGGGTAATGGTTTCGAAGTTATCGTCGCCGTCTTTGTCCTGCAGGCGGTACAGGCCGCTGCCTTTGTCGAATTTTTCGTCTTTATTGTGGTTGACCATTACGTAAAGGCTGTTGAACGCATAGAGCAGGCCCTGCGCGTAGCCCATCGTCACTTTCGACGACGTGTCCGCCCCGATCTTCATTTGTTCGATCTGGATCTTGGTAGTGGTGTCGCCGATGGCGGGCAGCGTAAGGCGGTAGAGGTAGCCGTACTGGTCGGAAACGATCATGCGGCCTTTGGGGTCGAATGTCATGGACACCCAGGAGCCTTGTTTGTTGTCTCCGGGACTATACAGGTGGTCCGCGTTAAAATTGTCGGGCAGCTTCAGCTTGTCGATCTTCGGGTTGCCGGTGAGCTTGCGTTGCTCTTCCGGCTTGTTGTTGCAGGCTGTTGCTGCCATTACGGCTGCGAAAAGGATAAAGAGTCTTGTCTTTACATGCATAAAAAAATGTTTCTTTTAGTATAGTAGACGATCAATCCCAGCCCTGGTTCTGCTCTAGCCCGTTCAGGCGTTTTTCCCTGTCGGGGATGGGAAAGAGCAGCTTATAGGCTGCAATATTGTATGATGCGGCGCTCAGGCGCGTCAGTCGTTGTTTTTCCTGGTTTCCGTGCTGCGTCATCACTTCTATCGCCTTCCCGGTGCGCAGCAGCTGGTACCAGCGGTGATCTTCAAAAGCCAGCTCCACCCTTTGCTCGCGGAAAACGGCGTCCCTGAAAGCGGCCTGGCTAAGGCCAGCCAGTGGCAGTAATCCTGCGCGCACGCGTACCGGGTTGATGTATTGGTACGGATTGCCGCTGCCCGTTTCGTTGACAGCCTCCGCCAGCATCAGCAATACATGTGAATAGCGGTATACCGGCCAGTTTTCATTCGCGCGCCCATCCAGGGCGTATGGTGGATGATAGAATTTTTTGATCAGCGGAAGCTTGCCGCCGAATGCTTTGGCTTCCTCGAAAGGTGTGTTGGTCGGGCTGTCGTACAGATATACCGATTCGTCCCTCCGCTTGTCATTCGCTTCGTAAGCATTGTAAATGCCAGGTGTCGGGATATTACACCCGCCCAGGTTCCCATTAAACCCTGTGAGGTCTCTTTTTCCGTTACGTGGTCCGAATACAAAAATATAATTACTGCTCTCAGTTTCAAGCCCTGAATTATACTGCACGGAAAAAACTGATTCGGCATTGTTTTTCCGGGCCGGGTTGAAATTGTCCCCGTAATCGGGCAACAATGAATAACCCAGGGTGGTTACCTGCTGCAGGGCCGCTACCGCCGCGGGATATTCCTTCCGCGTCAGGTACACTTCCCCCAGCAGGGTGAGCGCAGCGCCTTTGGTGGCCCGGCCAATGTCCGCCCCGGTGTAGGACGGCGGCAGGCTTTCGGCCGCGTCTTTCGCATCCGCAATGATCTGTGCATACACTTCATCCACGGAAGCGCGGCTGCGCGCGAAAGCGTTTTCCGGGCTCGCGGGCTCCTTCACGATCAGCGGCACGCCGCCAAAAAGGCGCACAAGGTGAAAATAATACAAAGCGCGCAGGAATTTAGCTTCTCCCGCATAACGTTTTTTTAAAGCCTCGTCCGAAAACTGGACCGCGTCTATCCGGGTGGTGATCACGTTGCACTGGTGAATATTCCGGTAGATCTGCGCCCAGATGGTGTTCACGTAGTTGTTGCTGGAGGTGATCAGGAACTCGTCTATCTCCTCCCTTTGCTGGGCGCCGCGGTCGCTGGCGTCGTACTGGTAATTGGTATTGTCCGCCACCATTTCGGTCAGCGCCCAGAAGTCGCTCGTATAAAGGTTCTGCAGCACGCCGTACGCGCCGTTCACTGCCCGCAGCACCTGCATTTCGGTCTGGTAATAGTTCTCGCCGCTGGAAAACGAATTGGGTTTAACATCAAGCATGTAATTGCAGCCATTGGATGATAAGGCCAGCAGGCATATAAAAAGATATATTTTAGTTTTCATTTTGTGCCGGATTTAAAACATGGTTAAAATGACAAATTCGTTCCGATGGTATAGATCCTTGGCACCGGGTAGTTGGAATAGTCGATCCCCGGCACCAGCGCACCGCTGCCGCCTTTGCCGGTGTAATTGCTTACTTCCGGGTTGCCGCTGTATTTGGTGAACAGGAAAGCGTTCTGCACGCTGGCATATACGCGCGCGCTGGAAATGAATCCCTTGACCGGGATCGCATAACCGAGCGTGATGTTCTTGATCCAGGCGTAATCATTTTTTTCCACGGTGAGCGAGCTTACGTCGCGGTACATGACCCTGCCGCGGCCTGAGCCGTTGGTAGTGGGTATGCGGCCGTTGCCGGGCTGTGATTCGGAGCGCCAGCGGTCTTTCACCTCGCGCCTTACGTTGAACACGCCGTCGATGTTCCCGTTGTAGTCATTGGTGGCATGCAGCCTGTCTGCGCCCATAGAACCTACCACCAGCACACGCAGGTCGAAATTGCCGTAAGTGAACATATTGGTGAGGCCCCAGGTGAAGTCCGGGTACGGGTTGCCGATAATGTCAAAATCCTGCCGCGGCGTGATCTGCCCGTCGCCGTTGATGTCCTTAAACCGGATATTGCCGGGAATGGCGCCGGGAAACGCAGGCCCGCGGTCTACTTCAGCCTGGTTCTGGTAAATGCCGTCGAACACGTAACCGAAGAGCATGGCCAGCGGCTTGCCTACCATGGTGTAGTTGGTGGGATTGCCTTCGCTGCTGTTGCCGGAAAAGATGGGATCGTTGTTGCGGCCCAGCTTCAGCACTTTGTTGCGGTTGAAGGCGATATTGAAATTGGTGTTCCAGGCAAACTTCATGGTCTTGATGTTCAGCGAGCTGATGCCCAGCTCAAGACCTTTGTTCTCCAGGTCGCCACTATTTTCGGTCACGGTGCCGAAGCCGGAGGACTGCGGTATTTCCACCTGCAGCAACAATGCTTCGGTGTTGCGTTTGTACAGGTCGGCGGTGATGTAAAGGCGGTCTTTCCACAAACCGATGTCTACGCCGATGTTCAGCTCCCTCATTCTTTCCCAGCCGAGGTTGGGATTGCCGAAGGAATTCATCACCCGGCCGCCTGCAAGGGCGCCGCCAAACACATAGTCTGCCGTGCCGATGTTGCTCATATAAGAATAGTTCCCGATGTTGAAGTTGCCGGTGAAGCCATAAGAGACCCTCAGTTTCAGGTCGCTCACGGCAGGCAGGGCCTGCATGAAATCTTCCTGCGAAATGCGCCAGCCCAATGCCAGCGAGGGGAAGGTGCCCCAGCGGTTGTTCGCGCCGAAACGGGAAGAGCCGTCTGTACGGATAGTGGCGGTTACGAGGTATTTATCTTTGAAAGCGTAATTCACGCGGGCGAGATAGCTCAGCAGCACCCATTCCGATTTATCCGTGCCACCGGTGAGCGTGGCGGCGGCGTTGAGGGTCTTGATATCGTCGTCCGGGAAATTGGTGCCGTTGAACAGGGAGAAATTTTCTTTCTGCTGCTGTACGGTGTAACCGAGCAGGCCGGTGAGGTTGTGGCCGTTGCGGTTCCAGTTGTAGGTCAGCGTGTTTTCATTCAGCCAGTTGAGATAATCCCCTTTCATGGAATTGGCGCTGGGAATGCTGGGTGGCGCGGCATTGGTATTGCCCAGCGTGGAAGGCCGGAAATATTCCCCGGCGGCGTTTTGATAATCTATGTTCAGCGTGCTTTTGAATTTGAGGCCGGGGATGATCTCGTATTCCGCGTACCCGTTCATCAGCAATCTTGTTTCCCGCAGGTTGTTCACGGTCTCGTTCATTACCATCACCGGGTTGGGCAGGCCGAAGGTGCCGGGGCTCTGGATGTACGGGTTGTAGGAGCCGTCTGCTCTGTAAGCGGGCTCTATCGGGCTGGCGATGCCGAAAAATTCACCGCGGCCTTCGCCGCGGATGGCGCCTTTTTTCGTGGAAAACGTGGGCGCAATGTTCACGCCGACCTTGAATTTTTCGCTCAGGTTGGTCTCTACGTTTGCACGTACGGAATAGCGCCGGTAGCCGGTGTTGATCATCACGCCGTCCTGGTTGAGATAACCGAGGGAAACGTAGGCGCGTGTTTTTTCGCTGCCGCCGCTCACGCTGGCATTGATCTCCTGCATGGGCGCCACGCGGGTCACTTCTTCAAACCAGTTGGTGCCTTCGCCGATGAGCGAAGGGTTGCGGTATTTCTCCGGGATGTCCGATTCCACGGGCTCGCGGCCCTGTTCAAAACGGATCTTGTCTTCGGTGAGCTCTTTCCAGAACTGCGCGAATTCCTGCCCGTTCATCAGGTCTGGCCGGCCCTTTTTCGGGATCTGCTGCCAGCCGGTGCTGGCTGAAACGGACACAACGGGTTTGCCGGTGCTGCCGCGTTTGGTAGTGATGAGCACTACGCCGTTCGCGCCGCGGGAACCGTAAATGGCCGTAGCGGAAGCGTCTTTCAGAATAGCCATAGACTCGATGTCTTGCGGGTTGATGGCGTTCATGGGATTGGTCACTTCACTGGAGGAAGAGCCGAGCGGAAACCCGTCTACCACATACAGCGGCTGGCTTCCCGCACCCACGGCGCCAATGCCCCTTACCTGCACCTGCGGGCCACCGCCGGGAATGCCATTAGAGGTATTCACCTGGATGCCCGCAACCTGGCCGGAAAGCGCCTGGTCTACGCCGGTAAGCGGCATGTCTTTGATATTTTTCATGGAAACAATTCCCACTGAACCTGTTACATCTTTTTTCTGCTGGGTACCGTACCCCACTACTACCACCTGCGTCAATACTTTGTTGCTGCTCTCAAGTTGAATGTTCACCACTGTCCTGTTGCCTACCAGCACGGTCTTTGAAACGAAACCGATCATGCTGAAAACAAGTGAATCGGTGGCTGCGGCCTGGATCGTATAGCGCCCGGTGGCATCGGTGAAGGTACCTGAGTTGGTGCCTTTAATACCTACTGTAACGCTTGGCAGCGGGGACCCTGTGGCTGCATCGGTCAGGTGCCCGCTGATATTGTTCCTGCTTTGGGAAGAAGCCTGTAGCGCGGCGCAGAGCATGGCAGACAGGAAAAGCCCTGCTAGCGCGGAACGCGGGTTTTTACACGTGGACTTAGACATAACAATGTGGAATTAGTGTGGCAAAAGCGAATCTGGTATCAGACACAATTTAGACGAATGGTTATACATTCCTGTCCTGTTGCGTCCTGTACCGTCCTGTACTGTCCTGCCCGCAGCTAACGTGATGGGGTATACGGAAAAATGGCTGCGTTCCGCTACAGGGAAGGCCGGAGGTTGATATTGAAGGGAACTTCTATCTGGGCGCGGGAATGATCGAGGATGAGCTGTGCGGCCATTTCGCCCATGGCCCTGAAGTCTGTGGAAATAGTGGTGATGCCGTTGAGGATGAGTTTTTTAAGCGGCGTCTCGTTATACGAGATCAGGCCAATGTCGCTGCCCACCTGCAATCCCTGCGACATGATCTTTTCTATCAGCGCCACCAGGTCGCTTTCCCGGATATTGATGTATACATCGCCGCGTCGTATTTCTTCTGAAAGGATATCCGGCACCAGCTGGAAAGGGAACGCGTAATTCTGGCAAAAACGCACGAACCCTTCCTGGATCTCTTCGGGATAATAGGTATTGTCAGGGTAAATGAGCTTGAGGGTCTGGTAGGTCTGAAGCCGGTCCCTGGCCTGTTCCAGCGCGCTGTAGATGTCTTCCCGGAAATTTTCATACACAGCCCCGTATTCGCCGGTCACGCCTTTGAGCTTTTTGTCCAGCAAAATGAGCTTTTCCTTGGGAATGGTATTGATCACCTCGTCCACATGCTCCCAGCGCTCCCGGAAGTGCGGCAGCACCACCAGGTGGGTGTAGTCGTTCACCTTCTGGGTGAGCAGTTTTTTGAACAAACTGAAGTCGCTGTTGTAGATATAGAAGTCGATGTTGGCATGCTCTCCCAGCCGGTCGGCAAAGGAATCGTAAATGATCTTTTTATGTTCACTGAGTTTATTGAATAATAGCAGTATCTTATATGGCTGGCGGGGATGGGCGTTCTGCACATAGTATCCCTTGCCGGGCACGGAGCCGAGCACGCCGATGCTTTTGAGATGTTTGTACGCTTTCTCCGCCGTGTCGCGCGAGATCTCGAACACGTAGCTCACCTCGTTGATGGACGGCAGAATGTCGTCCTGCTGCAGTTTCCCGTCGGCTATCGTCTGGATAATGGCGTTGGCCAGCTGGTAATATTTGGGAGTGGCAGAAAAGTCATCGATAAAAAGATATTTAAAAACCGGGTGTTGCTTCATACGCTTGGATATTCGCCTGCCGGCAAAGTAAGAAAATAATTGTAAAGTTGCTGAAGCATGACAGTGCATGACAGTTCAAAAATGCACAAGCTTTACTTTAGCAACATGACATTCCACGTCATGATCATGTTCCCCGGCCATCCGCGGATGTGCCATCAGAAATCTTAAAAGGAATTTTATGTCTTTAGATAGAACTATCCAATTCAGGCATGTTAGTTATTTATGGGATGAAAAACAAGCCGCTGCGCTCGCCGGCGATGAAGTTGCCCTGCTGATCTACCGCTCCAACCTGCTGGGGGCAGACCTCCGGCTCACCAATTACGGCGGCGGCAACACCTCCTGCAAGGTACAGGCGAAAGACCCGCTTACCGGCGCTTCCACGGAAGTGATGTGGGTAAAGGGTTCCGGCGGCGACCTGGGTACTTTGAAAAAGAGCGGGCTGGCAGCGCTGTATGTGGACCGCCTCCGCAGCCTTCAGCGCGTTTACCGCGGCATAGAACATGAAGATGAAATGGTGGAACTGTTCAACCACTGCATATTCGACCTCAATTCCAAAGCTCCTTCCATCGATACGCCGCTGCACGGCTTTCTTCCTTTCGCGCATATCGACCACCTGCATCCCGATGCAGCGATCGCCATTGCGGCGGCGAAAGACGGGAAAAAGATCACGCAGGAATTATTTGAAGGAACGATCGGATGGGTAGACTGGCAGCGCCCCGGCTTCGACCTGGGCCTGAAGCTCAGGCAGTGCCTGGACGATAATCCCGGCATCCGCGGCATCATGCTCGGATCGCACGGGCTGTTCACCTGGGGCGACACGGCTTACGAAAGTTATATCAACACCCTCGAAGTAATAGAACGCTGCGCGCAATACCTCGCAGAACATACCGGTAAAAAAGGCCCCGTGTTCGGCGGCGCGAAGATCAGCACTCCGCCGCAGGAAAAACGGCATGCACAGGCCATTGCGCTGGCTCCGCTGCTGCGCGGATATTGTTCCTCCCAAAGCCGCATGGTAGGCCATTTCACCGACGATGCGCGTGTGCTCGAATTCATCAATTCAAAAGATATAGACAGGCTGGCGCCAATGGGCACCAGTTGCCCGGACCACTTCCTGCGTACGAAGATCAGCCCGCTGGTGCTGGAACTAGCGCCGGATGCAGATCTCAGCGATACCGCGGCTGTCAGGAAAATACTGGTGCCGCAGTTTGAAGCCTACCGTGAAATGTACACGGAATATTACAAAAGCTGCCGCCATCCCAACAGTCCTGCTATGCGCGACGCAAACCCTGTGGTGGTACTGTATCCCGGCATCGGCATGTTCACTTTCGCGAAAGACAAACAGACCGCGCGCGTGGCATCCGAGTTCTATATCAACGCCATCAATGTCATGAGAGGCGCGGAAGCTGTTTCCTCCTACACTTCCCTGCCGCGGCAGGAAGCATTTAATATCGAATACTGGCTGCTGGAAGAAGCAAAGCTCCAGCGCATGCCCAAGCCCAAGGCCCTGAGCGGCCGCGTGGCCCTGGTAACGGGCAGCGCGGGCGGCATCGGCAAGGCCATCGCCATGAAGTTTGCCGCAGAAGGCGCCGTGGTGGTGATCAACGACAACGACGAAGAAAGACTGGCCGCCGCGCGCGAAGCATTCAGCAAAGACTTCGGGAAAGACGTGTTCGCCGCCGAAGTACTGGACGTTATGGACGAATCGTCCGTGCGCCGTGTGTTCAATGCCGCGCTGCTGGCGTTTGGCGGGGTAGACATCGTGGTGAACTGCGCGGGCCTGTCTATTTCCAAACCGCTGGAAGAACATACCGAGGCCGACTGGAACCTGCTGTACGACGTACTGGTGAAAGGCCAGTTCCTCGTAACCCGCGAAGGCGCGGGCATTATGCGCAAGCAGGGTTTCGGCGGGGACGTGCTGAACATCGTCAGCAAAAACGCGCTCGTTTCCGGGCCGAACAATGCCGCATACGGTTCAGCAAAGGCAGCGCAGCTGCACCTCAGCCGGCTGAATGCCGCCGAATTGGGAAAAGATCGTATCCGCGTGAATACCGTTAACCCGGACGCCGTGATCTCCGACAGCAAGATATGGGCCGGCGCATGGGCGGAAGGCCGCGCGAAAGCATATGGCGTGAAGGTAGAAGAACTGCCCGCGTATTATGCCAGCCGCACGCTGCTCAACGAGATCATTGTGCCGGAAGATATTGCCAATGCCTGCTTCGTATTTGTAGGCGGGCTGCTGAACAAAGCCACCGGCAACGTTTTGAACGTAGACGGCGGCGTGGCGATGGCGTTTGTAAGATAGGTTCAAGCTGCATCCATGGAAAAGATCCCCGTTATAGCAATTTTCGACATCGGGAAGACGAACAAAAAACTGTTCCTCTTCGACGAACAATACCGCATTGTGTTCGAGGAAAGCGCGCGGCTGGAAGAAACCATCGATGAAGACGGCGATGCCTGTGAAGACCTGCCGCTACTGCGCCTTTTCGTGCAGGACATGATGGCGAAGGCACTGAGCCGTGAAGAGTTTTTGATCAGGGCCGTCAACTTTTCCGCGTATGGCGCCAGCATGGTGTTCATAGACGAAGCGGGACGGCCGCTGACGCCTTTATACAATTACCTGAAACCTTATCCTGCATCTTTACGCATTGGCTTTTATGAACAATACGGCGGGGAAACCGCCTTTTCCCTCGAATCAGCTTCCCCCGTGCTGGGCAGCCTGAATTCAGGCATGCAGCTCTACCGCCTGCGGCATCAGCATCCTGTATTGTTCCGCAAAATGCAATATGCCCTGCATCTACCGCAGTACCTGAGTTTCCTGCTCAGCGGCGTGGCTTGTTCAGATATTACCAGCATCGGCTGCCACACCAACCTGTGGGATTTCCGGCGGCAGCAGTACCACGCCTGGACGGAGGCTGAAAACGTCCGCGGCAAGCTGGCGCCTATTCACCGGCACGACAAAGTGCACCAGGGCGCGTACCTTACCGGCCCGGGCCTGCATGACAGTTCTGCTGCCATGATACCCTACCAGCTTCAATTCCGTGAACCTTTCCTGCTTATTTCCACCGGCACCTGGTGCATCAGCCTCAACCCTTTCAATAATACGCCGCTCACAGCAGATGAGCTTCAGCAGGACTGCCTTTGTTACCTTTCCTTCCAGGGCAAGCCCATCAAAGCATCCCGGCTGTTTGCCGGGCGCGAGCATGAATTGCAGGTGGCGCGCATAGCGGCTCACTTTTCAAGGAAAGAAACAGATTTTCATACCATGGCCTTCGATGCGGAACTGGCGCAACGTCTGCAGGCGCAGTACCCCGATGCGGAGTTCCCTTCCGGGCAAGACCTTTCCATTTTTGAAACCGCAGAAGAAGCTTACCACCAGCTGATGATCCATATCATCGCGCAGCAGCGGCATGCATCGGGGCTGGTATTGCATGGCGGTAAAGTGAGAAATATTTTCGTGGATGGGGGCTTCAGCAAAAATGCCTTATACATGAACCTGCTGGCTGCGGCATTTCCCGACATGGAAGTGTACGCAGCAGATGTAGCGCAGGCGTCGGCTATCGGCGCAGCCATGGCCATTCACAGCTGCTGGAACAAACAGCCCCTGCCCGACAGCCTGGTGACGCTCACCAGGTACGACGGCGTTATTTCACTTCCGTAAACTTCAAATTATTCTGCCTTCAAACGGTCCACAGGATTGGCTATAGCCGCTTTCACAGACTGGAAGCCGATCGTGGCCAGCGCGATCAGTATCACCATCGATCCTGCTGCTGCGAATATCCACCAGCTGAAAGGAGCCTGGTAAGCAAAATCCTGCAGCCAGCGTTTCATCACCCACCACGCGATGGGCGACGCCAGCACGATGGCTATGCATACCGGCTTCAGGAAATCGACGGACATCAGGGAAGTAACCTGCAGCGCAGAGGCGCCCAGCACTTTTCGGATGCTGATCTCTTTGCCGCGCTGTTCCGCCATGTAAGCGGAAAGAGCGAAGAGTCCCAGGCAGGCGATGACAATGGCCAGCACTGAGAAGCTCGTGAAAATATATCCCATCCGCTGCACATCCGCATACATCTGCGCAAACCGTTCGTCCAGGAAGGCGTAGCGGAACGGCTGCCCGGGAACCATGCTCTTCCACACGCCACCCACAGCGCTTATCAGCCCGGGCATATCAGAGGTTTTTACTTTAACAGACACTATGGAAGGGCTGCTGCCCAGCGTCATGCAGAGTCCTTCTATATTCGTGCGCATCGATTCAAAATTAAAATCACCCACAACGCCTATTACCTGGAAAACACTGCCGCCGTTGGTGATACGTTTGCCGATCGGATCTTCCCCGGCGGGAAAAAGTTCCTGCGCAAGCGTTTGGTTGATAACAGCGGCCTGTGAATCGGTAGGCATGGTGGCTGAAAAGTTCCTGCCCGCAACGATCCGCATGCCCATCGTTTTGATATAATCGTGGTCAATTTTCCAGAGCTGCCCGTATGTGCCTACGTCTTCCCGCGTTCTGCCTTCCTTCCAGAAGCTGTTCCCATTCCGGTGCGTACCGGCAACAGGCAGGTAATCGCTCACTGAAACGCTTGTCACCTGCGGCAATTGCTGCAGTCTTTGTTTAAAAGCGTCTGCCTGTCCCCCAAGCATATTGGCGCCCTGCACCAGCAATACCTGTTCTTTATCGAATCCCGGTTTCCGGTGAAGGATGTAATCCATTTGCCTGTAAATGACGATGGTGCCAATGATGAGCATGACGGAGGCGGTGAACTGGAAGACCACCAGCGTGCTTCTCAGGCCCGTGTTCCTCGCGCCGCTGCTCAACCGCCCTTTCAATACGGCCACCGGCCGGAAAGAAGAAAGATAAAAAGCAGGATACAGGCCTGCCAGGAGGCCCAGCAGGGCCGCAGACGCGATCACCAGCGGAACCAGCCACCAGGCCGTCCATGGCATCGACAACGTTTTTCCCGCGAGCGAATTAAAGTAGGGCAACAACAGCGCGGCCAGCAAAATGCCGATGATGAAAGAAAATACGCTGTATACCGCGGATTCCGCAAGGAATTGTTTCACCAGCTGGCCGCGTCCCGACCCGATCGCCTTTTTGAGACCTACTTCCCGTGCCCGGTTGGCAGACCGTGCAGTGGCCAGGTTCACAAAATTGATGCAGGCGATGACGAGAATAAAACAGGCAATTGCGCCAAACAGCCAGACAAAACGGATGTCGCCGTAATTGCCGCTCCCGTTAATATCATAAGAATGCAGGTGAATGTCCTTTACCGGCTGCAGTTCGAATTTCAGCAACAGCGATTTACCGATCCGCTCCACGTCTTTATTCCCCTCTTGTTTCATAATGGGGATGTAATACTTGTCCAGCACGGTCTGCTGCAAACGTTGCGCAAGACCGCCCGCATCAGTACCGGGTTTCAGGCGCAGGTAATTTTCGTAGTTGCTGGACAACCAGGTGGTTTGCTCACCCGGCCAGAATTCAACTCCCTTCATCGAAAGCAGGAAATCGAACCGGAAGTGGGAATTAGACGGGAAGTCGTCCATCACGCCACCGATCCTGTAAGGTTTTTTAAGGTCATCATTCAGGATCAGCACCTTTCCAACCGGGTTCTCATTTGGGAAATATTTATCCGCTTTGCGTTTGGAAATAACGATGGTGTTCGGCTCTGCCAATGCCTGTTCCGCACTGCCATATATCATCGGGATACTAAACATTTCCAGCAACTGCGGGTCTGCATAAGCAAACCCTTCTTCGTAAGCGTTCTCCGCTTTATCGGCTCTCCTCAACTGGCTGCTGCCCGCCCCGGCAAATAAATTATTGGGCATGATGCGCGCAGCCTGCTCCACTTCAGGAAATTCTTCCTTCACCGCGGCGGCAAACGGCGCCGGGAAAGACAATCCCTTTGTGTGTTCTCCTTTATCATTCACCTCTATCATTACCCTGTAGAGCCGGTCCGCATCCGGGTAATAACGGTCGTAGCTCAGTTCATGCCTGATATATAAAGCAATCAGCATACAAGCGGCAATACTCAGCGCAAAACCGCCGATCTTGACCGCGGCATACATTTTTTGTTTCGCTAATTGCCGTAAGGCTGTTTTAAAATAATTCCTGAACATAACGTGCCTGGTTTTCGGGATACTGCCGCACAAAGGCGATGCCTGGGATCAAATACACTGAATGCCAGTTACTTACAATTTAAACTTACAAAATAAACGTCCGGTATTGAACCTGCTGCTGTTCGATTCCGGACACCGTAGTACGGCTGTTTAAATATGCGCCGGCGCATGGGCATTTCCCTTAACTTTGTTTCTCCTTAAGCGTTACCAGGTAAAATAAACGGCTGTTTCCGGGATGGAAAGACCTGCGCGCAATGCGCCTTTGCGTTGGCCCGGATGTTGATGAGATTAATTATTGTGCACCTTTTTTTCATCTTCAAATTATTTTCTCTATGATTACCGAACAATACCTGATCAGCATTTCCTATCTCGGAAAAGTGTGGCAACTGCCTGTGCGGATAGACCAGGAAGGCATCGGATACCGGATCACTGTGGATATAGAAGGCGTTCAGGTTTGCTTCGGCCGCGATCACCACAATGGCTTACGGCCGCTGAACCACCAGGATGACTTTGACCCGCAGTTCCTCTACCTCGTTGCCAACGGCGTGCAACAGCAACGGCTTACCTATAACCTCAACCTGAACAAGCTTGAAACGCATCAGCAAAGCCAGCCGATGTATTAGAGATCAATAAACCTTTCAATTCCCAATTCTTCCGCCAGCACAGCATCGTGCGAAACCAGCAGCAGCGTGCCTTTGTAGGCTTTCAAAGCATGCGTGAGCACTTCCAGGCTGCTGATGTCCAGGTTATTGGCCGGCTCGTCCAGTATGATCATATCAGGATGCGCGTTGGAAACGAACAGGCAGCAAATGGTCAGTTTCATTTTTTCGCCGCCGCTGAGCTGTGCGCATTTTTTATCCCAGAGTTCTATGCCCAGCTGGTAGCGATGCAGCAGCATTTTTAAGGTATGCGGCGGCAGGCGCTGCTGGTCGGATTGTGCGAGCTGCTCAAATACTGTTTTGCCTGCATCAATGAAACCATACTGCTGGTCGAGGTAGATGATGTTGCAGGGCGCCCTGTCCAGCACACCCATTGTGGGGAGTAAAGTACCCATTATGAGTTTCAGCAGCGTGGTTTTCCCCGCGCCGTTCGCGCCGCGGATGGCGAGCGTATCGCCGCTGTTCACCTGGAAATCCAGCGGTTCGTCCCAGAGCATAGACTTCCCGTAAGCGAAATTTATCCCGACGGCGTGCACGAGTTTTTTGCCTTTGTGCAGCAGGGAATCCGGGAAGCGGAGCTGCAACAGCTGTTCTTTGCCTAATATTTCCCGCTGTTGCTGCAGGTCTTTGGCGATGTCGTCCATTTTTTCCGCGTGCACGGCATTGAGCTTTGCAGTGCTCAGCTCGGCATTGTTCCGCATCGTGTTGGCTACAATCTTCGGGAGGCCGCCTGTTTGTGACTTATCCCGGCCTTCCTGCCGCTGCCGGCGTTCTTTTGCAAGCTGGGCCTGCTTTTTGGCGAGCTTTAATTCTTTTTCCCGGTGATGCACGTCCTGCTGCAAAGCATTCAGTTGCTCATCGCGGCGGGCTTTGTAAAAAGAGTAATTGCCGCCGTATGTTTCGAGCCTGCCATGCGCAAGCGCCACGGTGATGTTGTTCAGCTCCAGCAGCGAGCGGTCGTGACTGATGGCTACCAGTGTGCCTTTATACCCTTCCATGAAGCGGTACAGCTGCTGCCTGCCGCGTGCGTCCAGGTGATTGGTGGGTTCGTCGAGCAGCACAATGGAAGGCACATGCAGTTCCATACCCGCCAGCATTACGCGCGTTTGTTCGCCCCCGCTGAGCAGGCGCATAGGCTGGTTGAGCCCTGCATGCTCCAGTTGCCAGTCTGCCAGCGCTTTCTGTACTCTCTCCTCGATGTCCCATTCATCGGCCAGCTGTTCAAAATAATGTTCATCTGTTTTCCCGCTGAGGATGGCCTGCAAGGCTTTCACCTTCCGGTCTGCACCCAGGGCTTCCGCCACCGTTTGCTCCTGCAGCCAGCCCAGCTGCTGGGGCACATAATACGGATTGGCAGAAACGGTCACATGACCTTCCGACGGCGCCAGCCGCCCGGCCATGATCTGCATCAGCGTGGATTTGCCGGAGCCGTTGTTGCCGATGAGGTTTACATGCTGCCCGCTGTCTATGGAACAATGAAGGTGCCCGAAAAGCAGGGTCCGGTCGTTGTGGAAATACGTGATATCCTGTAGTATAATACTCATGATGGGCAGGAGATTTAAATAATGAAGCAATGTACCGGGGCGTAGCGGCCCGATAGGAATTATCGTGTGGGTTGTTATTCAGAAAAAAGCATGATCACTAAGTTTTTCCAGGTGCAGGCGCGCCTGGCGGGCTTTTGGAGGGCCCGGTTATTCAGGAAGATTTGAATATTTACTTAGCAATTTTCACCGGAGTATTTTTTCGTGAAGTGCAAAGATAGGGATTTATACCAAAAATCCCAGTATCCGGCTGTTGAAATTGCGGGAACAGGCCCTAGCTTTGTTTTATCAATCCTACACCATGGAACACCCGGAACAGCTCATAGAAATGCTGCTGCAGCGATACCGCGATGCACTCGGCAGGGACTACGACCGTTACAAGCACCATGTATACCGCGTATTTTATAACTGCCTCCTGCTGGATGATGAAAACACCCATGCCATGAAATACGCCATCGCAGCTGCTTTCCACGATATCGGCATCTGGACGGATCATACATTCGACTATCTTCATCCTTCCATCAAACAGGTAAAACAATATTTGCGGGAAGCCGGGCGTACTGAGATAACGGAAGAAATTGCCGCTATGATCTCCTGGCATCACAAAATAAGCCCGTATAAAGGCGTATATGAAAACTCAGTAGAAATCTTCCGGAAAGCAGACTGGATAGACGTTTCGCTGGGTGCGCTCTCCTTTGGCGCCAACCGGGAAAGCATAAACGAAAATCGCCGGAAATTTCCCAACCGCGGATTTCATTGGTTCCTGGTGAGGCAAACGGTAAAGAATTTTTTCAGGCATCCGCTGAACCCGGTACCGGTGTTCAGGAAATGAAAGAGGGCTGCCTGGGGAAACGGCAGCCCCCCGGGAAGGGCAAGGGATTTTGGAGTCCAAATAATCAGTTCAATGGCCGGCGTTTCTTTATGATCATTTCAACGTTCTTAACCTGTGTGCGCGTGCCGGTGCTGATGAGGTGAATGCCGCTTTCGAAGCGGTTGCCGGCTGGCATGCGCGTAGTGTTCCGTTCGAACCTTATATGCTGCAGCACCCCGGAGCTGTCGTCCGGGAAATCGCCGCCATAGCCCATCCCGGCGTGTATCCAGGGTTGGTGGCTGATGGAGATCTCTGTGCGGGCGGAAGGCGCTTTCCCCAGCACGATGATGCCATTCCAGGCATCCGGGCGGTATAGCAGGGAATCGGTGATGCGGAATATAATGGGATGGGCGCTGTCTCCCTTCGCAACGATCTTCGCGCCGCGGAATACGACGATGCCGCTGGCGGGATAAGCATTTCCTTCCTTCCCTCCTCCATGCATCATACCGATCACCGCGCCGCTGTCTATCTCCAGCGTGGCTTCGTTCATGACATACACGATGCCTTTTATCCGCCAGTCGCGGCGGGCCGTGAGCAGGGTGTTTTCCGTGATAAAACCGCTCAGGGTATCGCTCACGGGGATGGTGGCAATGGTAAGCGGACCGTTTTGCTGTACCGCATCGTCCTTTTCGCAGGAGAGTATGCAGCACATGGCGGCCAGCGCCAGCGCGCACCAGGCGGGTGCATATGGGTTCCGGGTTTTCATATCAAATATTTATACGGACTGCCGTGCCGGCGTTCAACCGCCGTTCCAGCAGGCTTTCTTTGAGCCATGGTAATACCTGTTCCCAGTTTACGCTTTCCGTTTGCCGGTATTCAAATTTCAGCGGACGGGCCAGCGCATCGTCGCAGAAAATGAATAGCTGCACGCCGGTATTCCTGATCTCGTTCAGCACATAACAACACCTTCCGCGGAGGTAATAATAATAAATGGACTTGCCGCCGCGCTCGCGGATGCGCGGGTGAATGGTCACCAATTTTTCTCTTAGTTCGTTGGGTAACATAACGCCGGGTTTATAAAAATAATAAATTGAAAAAGAGGACGTATTAAAAAAAGGACGCCCTCTTTCCAGTGCAAAAACGGCATCCCGTCATGCGCTTTCAGCGGCCATTGTTTGACTTTAATACAATTTAATATTGAAACATACATTCAGGATAATAGAAATAAACTCCTCCGCCTATATCCGTCGATGATATCTTTGATATCTGGTGATTGTTGATATAATCGCATCTTGATTCCCCGGTGCCGCCACTGAAAGGATTCTGAGGATCTATCGGCATCATGTCTTTTATCATTTCTCCCTCTGGCGTCCGGAATTCGAACATATAAAAGCCATTGATCGCCAGCGGGGCGAACTCAGTAAATTGTCCTTTTTTTACATCCTTGTATGTATACAACGGGGGCACTTCAGCGTAAGTAAAATCAACGATCTTATATACCAGGATGTCGAACGTTTCCGGCATTACGGGATCATTTGTATAGAACGCCTGCATAAACGTGTCTACCGGCACTTCATTTTCCTGGTTCCCGACGATAAAAAGCGGCTTTGCCGCCTCCGTGGTATCGATCTGATATATGGTATATAGTGCTTCCGATCCGGGAATCACTATCATTGTATCCAGTAGAATGGTTTTACTGTTGATCTCCGTGATCTTCAGCCTTTGTGCTACAGCGGAACGTTCTATTACATTCGTAAACCTCCCGATGGTGGTCGCACTATCTTCCACCGTAAAATCGCCCACTTTTATATCATATAGCACCGGCGCCTGTTTCAGCGATCTAACTTCAAAAACTACTTTTGTGAACTCCGGCACTACCTCCAGCGTTCCTTCTTTTGAGCAGGAAAAAAAAGAAATCACAACAGTCACCAACAGCACTCCCCATGAAAAAATTCTCTTCTGAGAATTCAAAAATTGATTCATCATCATTTAATTCATTTTTGGTTTTTAAAAAGAAGCAGGTAGTCTTTCACTACCTACTTCTTAATATTTTCATTGCATCATTTGAGATTAAAAAAACTTAAAAAATTATTGGCAGTTCATTGCAGGCGGCAGGAAGCCGATGCAATTGCTCCAGCAGCCCAGCCAGTTACGGTTAGCCTGAGCAAATGCACCTCTGTAGGTTACGGTTTTGTTCAGGAAATTGTTAGCTGTGGGAATGATATTCGCAGGCCAGCCGGTAACAAAGTTTGCAGCATTTGCGATCGGCAGGGAAGCGGCATTAGCGGGCGCAAAGTTCAGGCCGGTACCGCTGGCTCCGCAGTTGAACGGAGCGAGCAGACCAACACCACCGGTAGTAGCAGCTGTAACGTTAGTGGCATCCAGCGGCGGAACGTTGGTATTGTTAGCACCGAAAGCGTGAATGATGTTGTACTTGAATTCAGTTTTCACAGACGGAGCGTCGAAACGGGCGCCGTAAGAAGTGGTACCATCACCATAACCCATCACAACAGAGTTACGCATAATGTAGTCGGCAGACCTCCTGAAACGAACGCCGTTCAGTGTGCCAGCGATAGCTGCGTTCTGGCCGCCTACGATAGTGATGTTAGACAGGATAGGGCGGGTTTTGGGAAGCGCGCCGCTGTTGTCGAATTCATCATTATCGCATTCGATGCCGTTTGCGTCAGCATAGGTCTGGTTGAAGCAGCAGCTGCTGCGAACTACCAATGCGAATTGGATGGCGCCACGGTAGCCGTAGTCGAAATCCAGGCCGTCATCGTTCATAGCAAGGGCAACCAGGTAGCTGGCGTTAACAGTGCCGCCGAAGAACTCGAACGCATCGTCTGCGCCCCAGGCTGCTTCAACGTGGTGGATGGTAGTCTGGCTACCTACGCCACCCAGGGTCAGGCTGTTCAGTTCTTTGTTAGGAGCAACCACTGCGCCGGCGTACTCAATCCTTACAAATTTGATAGTGCCGGAGTTGTCGAGTGAATCGGTGCCGCCATAAGTCACGTCGATGCCGGGAGGCAGCGTGGGCAGGTCGATACCTTCGATAACGGGGTTAACTTTGTTCACGATAGATTTACCCAAGATTACAATGCCCCCCCAGTCGCCGGGGTTAGCAACGGCATTGCTGCCATTAATGCGGGTGGTAAATACAATGGGGTTGCAGGAATCGCCGTTGGCGTTAATTTTTCCTCCCTTGGTGATCACCAGGGCTGATGCGTCTTTTGCGCTGTCTTTCCTGATGCCTTCGATACGGGTGCCGGCGTTGATGGTCAAAATACCTCCGCTGGCAACGTAGGTTTTACCATTCAGGATGTAAACCTTGTCATTGGTCAGCGTCATACTGCCGGAAATTACGTTAGGCAGCACTACTGTATCACATACAGCAAGTACACCGGCCTGTAAACCTCTGTCTTCCGGCTTACCTTCTTTTTTACAAGCGCCCATTACAACGAGCGTTAAGGCAGCAAATCCAAATAGAATCTTTTTCATGGGACTTTTTTGATTAACAATTTTTGGGAATCGGGTTATACTTTGATGCAATGAAAACTAGAAATTGTAAGTGGCGCTAAAGCTGAGGTTAACGCCTCTCTTCGATTTGTAACGGGTAAAATCTCTATCCGGGTTATACTTTGTGCCTTTCGGGTCATTATTTCCGTTGTCGCTCAGCTGGTTCGGTGGCTCTCCTTTCGTATAATTATTATAGATGATAACAGGTTGCTGCAAAAGGTCGCTCACGTTGAAACGAAGGGTGAGCTTATCTCTCAGCAGGGAAGCATTCAGCTGCAGGTCTATCACGTCCCTGGGATTTTCATATTCGTCCTGCCAGGGATATAAACCGCCGCTGACGATCCTTCTGCCATAACGGTTATAGCTTGCCTGGAACCCGATGGGCTTGCCCACATAACCAAGGCCCACGTTATAGATGCTGGGTGACAATCCCTGGACGGGCCTGTTCCTTGAATCGCCGGGCAGCTCCGTTTCATCGCCCCCGGTAACGCCGTTGGATGCCTTAAGCAGTGCGTCCGTATTGTATTTCACATTCGCTTTCATCCAGCTGACGTTGCCGCTTACGTAGATATTGGAAAGTATGCGGGAAGCGGGATTGATGAAGTTCAGTGATTTCCTCAGGTCTACTTCCAAACCGTTGCTGGTAGAACTTTGCAGGTTGAAGTAGAAATACAGCAGGCTGCCGGAGCCTTGGGCCGCAATCAATTCCACCGGCGAATCGAAGTATTTATGAAAGAGCGAGAGCGACAGTATTTCCCCGGCGGAAGGATAAAACTCATAGCGCAGGTCCACATTCGTGATCTTCGCGTCTTTCAGGCCCATCGCGCCCCTATAATCCGTTCTGGTCTTGAATTCAAAATACTGGAAGGCTGATCTTTCCCTGAAATCCGGCCGGCTCATGGTTTGGGAAGCCGCCGCCCTTATATTCATTTTGGCATTAATCGAATACACAAGATTGGCGGAAGGCAGCCAGTCCAGTTTATGGTAGGTGTAGTTGTTCACCGGTTGCCCGTTTACAAGGAACAAGCTGTTTACGATCATGGTGTTATCTTCTGCTCTTACACCTCCAATGAAACGCAGCTTGCTGAGCAGGTTAGCATCCAGCATGAGGTAGCCGGCATGCATACGCTGAATACCATCATAAGTGGCCCCGTCGTATATAGCTTTCTCATAACGGATATACCCGGGCCTGATGAATTCAGGCGCCAGTAATTTATAATCCGGTAACCCGAAAGTGTTTTTCTCATAATCCGGGTCCAGGTTGGCAGCATCGTCCCTGATCGCGGCGAGGCCAAAGCTTTCAAAATCAGCTTCACGGTATGTTCCGGCGTACCCCGCTTTGATACGCTGTTGCATTCCGTCAACGATAAAGGGGAAAACAACATTGGCTGTCCAGTTGTACCGCATTTCGTCCAACCGTGAATTAAAGATGCTCAATCCCCTGGCAAGACTGCCGGTACGGTCCCTCAGCCCTTCGTACTCGTATAAGTTGTCGCGTCCGTATATGCGCAGGCCCATAGAATTCCTGGTATCAGGCTGATCCCGGGTAACAGTCACCCTGTCTGCACTCCAATCCAGTTTAATGTTTCTTTTACCTATTGCATGCTCGCCTTCCAGCCGGTGTTGCCACAGATCGTTAATAGTGGTGATGGTAAGGTAATTACGGTACATACCATCCGAAAAGCCGGGCATGGGGCCAGAGACATCTGACGTTTCATTTGCAAAAAGATGGTTATACAGGTTCTTGAAAACGATCTTATGTTTCTTCGTTTGGTAAGCCATGTTGAGTACGCCTCCGAGCGAAGAACGGAAAACATAATTTTCCCCGGTAAATTCAAACGCGTCCGTTGTATACGCCCTCCTTTCTTCATTCTCCCTTGATTCTTCATGACGGAACAGCCCACCCGCCACGATCCCTATACTGGCGCCGTTCTTCAGTTTCAGCTTCTGGCCTATATTGAATTGGTAATTCTGCACCGGGGAATAATCATATTTGTAAACGCCCCAGTTATTGGGTATCTGCCGGCCCATTTCACCTACTTTCTTCGGATCTCCAGTTGAGATGTAATCCGGGAAGCTCCAGTTATTCTTCTTCCACCAGTTCTTTGTACCGTCATCATACCCCAGGTAATCGTTCTTCCCCCTTTTAGAGCTGTACATATCTTTCCCTGCGCTATTGGTATTAATACCCGTACCGAGGGTGATGTTGTAATAATTTTCTACGGGAATATCTTTTGTATTCACCTGCACCAGCCCGCCCGCGAATTCGGACGACATATCGGGCGTTGCCGTTTTGTGTATCACGATGTTATCTATCAGCCCGCTGGGAATCACGTCAAAGGCAAAGTTGCGCCTGTTGGGCTCGGTACTGGGCAGCATGGAACCGTTCAGCAGCACGGTATTGTACCTGTCGCTCAAACCGCGTACGGTCACATATTTCTCATCCTGCACAGTAAGGCCGCTCACGCGCTTCAACACCTGCGCGGCATTATTGTCCGGCGTTACCCTGATCTGTTCTGCGCTGATGCCGTCTGAAATAGCGGCGTTGTTCTTTTGTTTCAGGTACAGCGATGAAATGGATTCCCTCCTGGCGGAAGCCACTACCTCCACGCCTTTCAGCGTTCCCTTCTGCACGTTCAGCGAGATGTTCAGCACTGCCGGGCTGCCGCCTTTCACTACCACCTCGTCGATCCGCTTGGTATTGTAACCAATGGAGCTGATAGTCACGCTGTGTGTGCCTTCGGGCAGTTCCAGGGTGTATTCCCCTTTCACATCCGCCGTGGTGCCCTGGCTGCCCGCCTTGATGGTAGCACCGATCACCGGGGAATTGTCTTTAGCATCCAGCACCTGGCCGGTGAGTTTGCCGGCCGAGGTCCTGGCTACGGGTTTCCTGTTGAGGATAATTACATCATTCTCGATATTAAATATATAGGCTGTTCCCTTCAGCGCCAGGGTTAACACTTCCTGGATGCCGGCCTGGCTTACATTTACAGTTACAGGCGTATTGAGGTCCACTTCTTCCTTCACCATGTTCACCACATAACCGCTCTGGGACTCGATCTGCGCGATCAAGTCGCTTAAAGGCGCTTTATTCAGTGAAAGCGTCAGTTTTTTAGTTTGTGCAAATACTACATTGGTCAATAAAATAAACAGGATCAAAACACATGATCTTAATGCTTTTGTTCGGGCAAAAGACCTCCCTTTCCTCCCCTCGGAGGAATTTTTTGTACAATTGTTCATTCTTGTTTTTTTACTTTTTGGTTTGTGCTATAATAGAAAGCAGGTATTTCATTAACGTATAGTGACCAATGAATCCTTGATCTGGTAATTAAAACGTGCCATTTTGCTTAGCAGGTGAATGATCTCCTCTTTGCTTTTCCGGTGAAATGTTCCTCTTATATGTTTGCCCAGTACTTCCCGGTTCTCTACTTTAAAATCCAGTCCATAGTTATATCGCAGGCTCCTGAAAACGTCTTCCAGTTTCATGTCCGTGAATACAAGATCGTTGTTGATCCAGCCGTCGATGGAAGCGGCATGCACTTCTGTGAGCGCTACGCCGGCGGAAAGCTTGCTGAATACGGCTTTTTTGCCGGGCAACACCAGCACGTTCTCCATACCTGCACTATTCACCGCTACCCTGCCGGTTTTCACGGCCACGTCTACCTCCGCTTCATCTGCATAATTACGTACGTTGAAGGAAGTGCCCAGCACATCCACCTGGATGTTGCCGGTGGTAACCCTGAAAGGCCGCTGCGGGTCCTGCGCTACATCCAGGAAGGCTTCCCCTTCCACCAACTTTATTTCGCGGTTGTTCTTTGCAAAAGTTTCCGGATACATGACCGTGCTGCCGCCGTTCACATATATGTCCGAGCTGTCGTTCAGATGGATCACGATGCGCTGGCCAGCCGCTGTAGTAACTGTTTTCCAGGCAATGGCCATTGCTGCTTCGTGTTGCTGCTGCCTGCCGGGTCTGCCCAGCTGGAAACCCACCGTTCCGGCTACTAGTATGGCTGCGGCGCCGGCGGCTTTCACCCAGGTCTTGCGCCACCAGGCTTTCATCGGGATCACCTGTGCAGCAGCAGGCCTGATATTAGCCGCAATATTCTTGTAAACATGATCGAGTTTTTGAGCATCCACGGGCATAGCTTCCAGGGCATTCCACTCCTGGTCCGGGAAAACGGCCGCCAGCTCTTCCTGCGTCGCATTTTCCAGGAACTGAATGATCCAGGCTTCTTCTTCCGGTTGCAGCGTTCCTGCATCCAGCCCTTTCAGGTATGTCCGTATTTTTTGAATATCCATAACATCAATACGCAGAACAGGTACCTGATCCCTCCACGAAATGTATTACCAAATTGTTAAGCGTGTTTTTCCCGGGGAAAAGGAAATGAGAAGAACGGGTTACAGATTGACCAGCACTGCATACACGAGGCAGAACTGGATGCGGGATAACAATTTCGACTGAAGTATCCGGGAGGTTTCGCGGATGTATTTTTCCACCGTTTTGATGGCGATGCCTTCCCTCTCGGAGATCTGGAAATAGGTAAGGCCGTATTCCCGGTGCAGCCTGAAACACTGCCGTTTCAGCGGACTGATGCCGCGCATGACCTGCTCGTAATCCTGGTTATACTCCTTTTGGTGCATGTTGCGGATAACGTTGTTGTCAGCCGCATCTGACTGCGGGTTGTCTGCCTGGCGGAGGGAAGCGATGTAAACGGAGCTTTTCTTTTTGGCGGAAGCCAAGGTGCGGAAGTAAGACAGCACGGTGTTTTTCAGTATCCTGAACAGGTAGTTTTCCAACACCTGGTCCTCGTCGATCTGCTCCCTGTTCTGCCAGAGCTTTACATAGGCTTCCTGGGCGATATCGTCCATGTAGGCGTTGTCTTTCTCGAAAAATTTTCTCAGGTAGGCGAGTACACGGGGATATGTACTATCAAAAAAATCCCTGAAAGCCAGCTCATTACCATTCTTTATTTCACTGGAAAGGAAGTTCATATGCTAACCTGCTTTTTCAAGCTGCGGACAAATGTATTTTTAAATTCCTCAAATGCCCGGCTGCTGTCTATTAATTAAAGGTTAATTCGGGTGCATAACATGGCGCGCATACAGGCTATCCGCCTGAGTTTCATTGCGGTATCATTACCGGTGCGGAGCGGGCGGCCTGTTCTGTTGCGGACTCGTATACCGGTTTTACCTGCATCCGCCGGTGGGGCGGCGCTATGCGCAAATCAGTTGGTGTGCCGGTGAAGCCGGGGCCGTAAATGATTTCCAGGGCCTTGGCGGTGAGCACGTCGTTGCCGTCTCCTATCGCACCCAGGGGCAGGGTGCTTGTTTCGGATATCGCATATTGCGGTGCAATGCCTGCAGAATAGCCGCCCTGGCCGTTTTTGTTGAACAGTTTATAGACGATGGGCTGCAAGGTCCAATCCACCTGGCGGGGCGAGCGCAGGTCCGTGATCGCAAAGCCGGCCTCGTCTTTCCCGGCCGTAGCCTCCCCGATCTGCACCAGGTTGAGGAAAGGCTTCAGGTTGTTGACCACCAGCTCCGCAGACGATACGGTGGCCCTGGTGGTGAGCACAAACACCCTGCTGAGCTGCAGCTGGTTGGGCTGCAGATCGCTGTACAGCCGTCCTGCCGCACTGGCGGAGGTATTCAGCACAGCCTGCAGCGTGCGCGTACGGCGGCCTTCGTTGCGGTTGCCTTCGTAAATGGCGTACACTTCGCCCGCATTGAGCTTATGCGTGACGAGCGCCGCCAGCTTGGCACTGCTGGCCACGCTGCCGCCTGCATTATAGCGCAGGTCCAGCACCAGCTCACTGACGCCTGCTTCCCTGAATTTCCTGAAAGCGTCCAGCAGGCTGGCGTCGAAGGATTCGTCGAAGGAAGTATAATAGAGGTAGCCGGTTTTGATGCTGCCTTTGGTAAAAACGCGGGTGTAATACACAGGGTTCTCGCGGGAATAGCCGGGGCTCAATTGTATGTCTGCGCCGGGTTCCCAGGTATTATTATTAAATGCCGCGGCAGTAAGCGTGATCGTTCCCTTTTCATTCAGCTGACGGTTGATCTCATTCAAATCCTGTGCGTCTATCTGCCGGCCGTTCACTTTCATAAAATAACTTCCGCGCTTCAAGCCCGCCCGGTCTGCCGCGCCGTTGATATTTACGAAGGTTACCACGCCAATGTAATTATTATACCCGGGCACCTGGAGCAATGCATAATGGAAGCCGAAAGCAAAATAGGAATTGGTAGCAGAAGGCACATTTGGCCCGCTGATATGGGAAAAACGGTCGGAGGAGGAAAGCAGGCTTTTGAAGAATAGTTCCGGGCTCAGCGAATGATCGGGTTTGGCGGGTATCTGTTCGTTCCAGTAATAGAACCGCCGCATACTGTCCAGCGTCCAGCGGTTGATCTTCCCGAGACTGTCCGTGGGGTATGGGTCGGGCAGTGCGTCGTTTTTGGAGCAGCTGGCGAACAATACGAGTAGTACCGGGAATAAGGTTATAAAAACAAGGGATCTCACTTTACAAAGCGTTTCCGAAAAGTTACAGACTTTCCGGCGCGGAGAAAATTATCGTGAATGAACTTATCATTAATTCAGGACATTCCACTTTCCCGTCTGGTTGACAAATGTCCATCCAATCGGGTTAGCACGCCCCTCCGGGGACGGGAGGAGCCACAGCAGAGGCATCCGGGGCGGGAATGCGTCCTATTCAGTGGCCAGGCTGTCTACCGGGTTCACCAGCGCAGCTTTTACAGACTGAAGGCTGACGGTCAGCAATGCGATCAGCAGGGTGCCCGCTCCCGCCAGGCCGAATATCCACCAGGGCATGGAAGCGCGAAGCGCAAAATCCTGCATCCACTGCTGCTGCGCCCATATAGCTACAGGCACGCCTATCAGCGAAGCAATAAAAACCAGCTTCACATAGTCTTTTGCAAAGAGGTGCACGATCTCCGGAACACTGGCGCCCAGTACTTTCCTGATGCCGATCTCTTTTGTACGACGGGCGATGTTGTGCGCGGTGAGCCCCAGCAGGCCGAGACAGGTGATAAAGATGGAGAAGATGGTGAATACGCCGATGATCTTCCCGAATTGCTGGTCTGCTTTGTATTGCTGGTCGTACAGTTGGTCGAGGAAAAAATAATCAAAGGCCCGGCCGGGATAAGTAGCCCGCCATATTTTCTCCGCGGCTGCGATTACGCCCGAAGCATCTGCGGAATTGAGCTTTACCGAAATGTACTGCGCATTGTCCGGCTTCACATAATGGATCATGGGGATAGGCGGTTCCTTGGAGGAACGCTGGCTGTAATTCTTCACCACACCTATTACAGTACGGTTCACGCCATAGAAGATCGTCTGGCCAACCGCTTTTTCGGGAGAAGCGAACCCCAGCAGGCGGGAAGTTTCTTCGTTGATCAGCACATCAAAACTGTGCTTGCCGTCTGCACTGAAATTCCTGCCGGCGGCCAGCTTTATTCCCATGACCGGCAGAAAATTCGCATCCACTGCATAAGTGTAGAAGTTGTAACCATTCGCTTCAGCACCTAATCTCCGCACGTTATTCGTTGTATTAACATCGCTTACATCCACGCCGGGTAATGCCGCTGTGGCAGATACGCCCTTTACGGCGGAAAGCCTGAGCAACTCGCTGCGCAGCGCTTCATGTTTGCTCACCCGCAGCGAATCGCTGCTGCCGTCGTAAAGCTCTTTGATCACCAGCACCTGGCTGATGTTCATCCCTTTATCCTGTTCCCGCATGTATTGCAGCTGCCGGTAAATAACGACGATAAATGACAGCACCACGATGGCTACGGCAAACTGGCCTACTACCAATGTTTTCCTCAGTGCCCCTCCTTTTGCGCCGCCGCTGCCGGAAGTTCTGCTCATAACCACCACCGGTTTCACGGCGGAAAGCATAATGGCAGGCTGGAGGCCGGACAGCAGGCAGTTCAGGCCGAATATCAATACGCAGGTGATCCAGAACGAAGCGGAACGGAAGATCTGCATGTCTATTGGTTTATTCACCAACTGCAGGTAAACGGGCGTGAGTACATACACCAATGCCAGCGCGAGTATGAATGAAATAAAATTCACGATCAGCGATTCCAGGAAGAACTGGCGAACGAGTCCCAGGCGTGAAGAGCCCAGCACTTTCCGGATGCCGGCTTCTTTGAGCCGTTCGGAAGACCGTGCGGTGGTAAGGTTCACGTAATTTACCGAGCCGATCAGCAGGATGAGGATGGCAATGATCAGCAGGAACCTCACTGTATTGGCGTTTCCCGGCGGCTCCGGCTCATAGGAACGTTTGGAATACAGGTGAATGTCTTTGATCGGGCCGGCGGTCAGTATTTCCTCTCTCAGCCGTTCCTTTGATAGTTTATAGAGCTTTTGGTTCAGAGCAGCCAATGAAGCGCCGGGGACCAATTCCACGTAAGTAAAATTATTATTGCCGTTCCATGTATTTAGCCCGGGATCTGTTGCGGTTACCCGTGAGAAAGGAAGCAGCATATCGAATTTGAGATGTGTATTCTCCGGGATGTCCTTAAATACGCCCGTTACCGTTACAGAGAAATCATGCATCCGCAAAACTTTACCCATAGGATCCTGGTTCCCGAAGATCTTCCCGGCAGTGGTTTCGCTTAGCAAAACCTGGTCGGGGCTGGTAAGCGCCCGGCTTTTATCTCCACGGATAAAATCGATATTGAACATGGAGAAGTATTGCGAATCAGCCGCAAACACCCTTTCGATATTAAATCCCTTGTCTCCTGACTTAATTTCCGAATAGCCGATATGCTCCACCCGGGCATAATTTTTCACTTCCGGCATATCCCGCAGCATCAGCGGACCCAATACAGGATAGGTTTCGCAATCCGTCATTATATACTCGGAACCATTGTAATGGTCCAGCGTTACGCGGTAAATGTTATCCGCATTGGCATGAATATCTTCATAACTATGTTCGAACCGAACGTAATGGATGATCAGCAGGAATACGGTGGTGGCCAGGGCGAGGCCTGAGATGTTGATGATGCTGTACACCCTGTCTTTCCAGATGTTCCTGTAAGCGATTTTTAGGTTGTTCCTGAGCATATGCCGGTATTTGCTGCGGAGGCTGGCGCATGAATCATGCCATGGTTTAATTACCTGGTAATCAGCACCATGAATGAAAATAGTTGTCCATATCCGGACAAAAAACGTTCAAATCCGGCCGGGATGTTACTTAAAGTTCCGCCCCTTGTAAAATACGTCCTTTGCGTCAGTTTCGCTGATGCCTGTTTGTTTTTTTACTTCAGGCGGGACCAGTACAGACTGGTCATCATTCCCGGGAATCGTAAGGCCATTGAGCAGCCTGGTGAGGTTATAACATTTCTGCACGATCACATGCACTACTTCCCCTTCCCGCTGCACTTTGCCTTCCACCATCAGCAGCCGCGACTGGACGATCTCTTTGCGGTATGTAGCAAACAGTTTTTCAAACACCACCAGGTTGGAAAAATTGGTTTCGTCTTCTATGGTGATAAAACAAATACCGCTGGCGGTGGATGGGCGTTGCCGCACCAATACGAGCCCAGCCACTTTCACGGTCGCGCCGTCTTTTGTTTCGTAGATATCCTGGGTGCTGAGCACATGCAGGAGCTTCAGTTTTTCCCGTACAAAACTGACCGGGTGGGCTTTCAGCGACAAAGAGGTGGCGGCATAATCCTGTATCACATGTTCCGCTTCGGTCATAAACGGCAGCGACACCTGTGCTTCGCTGGCGCTTGGTGAAGGTTGCCCGGCAAACATTGCCACGGGCGTATCGTGCAGGGCGGATACTTCCCACAGCGCCTGGCGGCGGTCTAACCCGAGTGAACGGAAAGCGTCCGCATCTGCCAGTTTTTCCAGCACGGTCTGCGACAACCCGGCGTCGCGCAGTGCGGTAATGCTGGTGTACCCGGCTCCGCGCATGGCTGTCAATACTTCCATATCTTCCTGCTTCAGCCCGCTCACCTGCCGGAAACCCAGGCGGATGGCGCGGTATTTCGGGGCGCCGTTTTCCAGCGTATTATCCCACATGGAGCGGTTCACGTCCACGGGCCTCACTTCCACACCGTGTTTGCGTGCGTCTATTACGATCTGTGCGGGCTGGTAAAAGCCCATCGGCATACTGTTCAGCAATGCTGTGGCGAATACATCCGGGTAAAAACATTTAAGCCAGGAGCTGACATATACCAGCAGCGCAAAGCTGGCGGCGTGGCTCTCCGGGAAACCGTAGCTGCCGAATCCTTCCAGCTGGCGGAATATGCGGAGTGCGAAATCTTCCTCGTAACCTTTGGCGACCATTCCATCTACGAGCTTTTTCCGAAAACGCGCCACCTTGCCATGCGATTTGAAAGTGGCCATACTCCGGCGCAATTCATCCGCTTCCGCGGGGGTAAATCCAGCGGCAACGATGGCTATTTTCATAGCCTGTTCCTGGAAGAGCGGCACGCCTTTAGTACGCTCGAGAATATCTTTCAGTTCCTGCGAGGGATATACTTCAGGTTCTTCGCCGTTGCGCCGCCGCAGGTAGGGATGCACCATGTCTCCCTGTATCGGCCCGGGCCGTACGATGGCCACTTCTATCACCAGGTCATAAAAATTTTCAGGCCTCAGCCTTGGCAGCATGGACATCTGCGCCCTGCTTTCGATCTGGAAAACGCCAAGGGTATCCGCGCGGCTGATCATTTCATAAACCTTCTTATCGTCCTGCGGGATATTGGCCAATGTAAAATGCTCACCGTAATGTTCTTCCGCCAGGGTGAACGCTTTGCGGATGCAGGTGAGCATGCCCAGCGCCAGCACATCTATTTTCAGAAAGCCCAGCACGTCAATGTCATCTTTGTTCCATTCAATGCTCGTCCGGTTTTCCATGCGGGCATTCATGATGGGGCAAAGGTCAGTCAGCTTTCCCCGCGTGATCACGAAGCCGCCGGTGTGCTGCCCAAGTTGCCGCGGGAAGCCCATCATTTGTTCCGTCAGCTCAATTACTTTTTTCAGGTGCGGGTCTGCCGGGTCGAGGCCTTCTTCCCTGATCCGGTCTTCATCCACGCCTTCATCAAAATAAGACAATGCGCCGCTCAGCCGGTCTATCATATCCAGCGACAGGCCCATGGCCTTGCCTACATCCCTGACGGCGCCTTTCTGCCGTTGCTGCGTAACGGTAGCCACGATAGCGGCCCGGTCGCGGCCATACTTTTCGTAGATGTACTGGATCACTTCTTCGCGGCGCTCATGTTCAAAATCCACATCAATATCCGGTGGTTCATTTCTTGCGGATGAGATAAAACGTTCGAAGAGCAGGTCGAATTTAGCGGGGTTCACCGCGGTGATGCCGAGACAATAACATACCGTGGAATTGGCCGCGGAGCCCCGTCCCTGGCAAAGGATGCCCTGGCTTCGGGCAAAACGTACGATGTCGTATACCGTCAGGAAATAGGAGGCATAGTTCATTTCTTCCATAAAGGCCAGCTCATAGTTGATGGCGGACGCGATCTTCTCCGGCACCTGTTCCCCGAAATGTTCGCGTGCGCCTTCCCAGGCCAGGTACGTCAGCTCCTCCTGCGGCGTGCGGCCTTCGGTGGTGATCTCTTCGGGATAAATGTATTCCAGGCTGTCCAGCGAAAAACGGCATGCATCCGCGATCTCCGTACTTCGCCTGATGGCGTCAGGGTATTTCAGGAAAAGGCGCCGCATTTCATCGATGGGTTTCAGGAAACGTTCCGCATTGCTGTGCAGCAGGTATCCTGCATTGTAGACCGTACATTTTTCCCGCACGCAGGTGAGCACGTCCTGCAGCTCGCGGCGTTCAGGGATGTGATAATGCACATCGTTAGTGGCTACCAGCGGGATGTCCAGCTTTCCGGCCAGGCGCGAAAGCCGGTAGAGTTTTTTCTGATCATCGCCGTCGTAGGAACGGCTTGCACCCAGGTACAGGTCGCTGCCGATCACTTCGCGGTATTGCTGCAATGCGGTTTTAAAATCTTCATCGAGATCAAACTGCGCATTCAAAGTAGCCGGCGGCACGGCAATAAATTTCATGCCTTTGCAGTGCGCATACACATCCTGCCGGTATAAATGGCATTCGCCTTTTTCAGCGCGCAGGTTGCCAACGGTGAGCAAAGCGGAAAGCCGCCCATATGCCTCGCGGTCAGTAGGATAAGCCAGCAGGCTGGGGCCATCCAGCAGGTCGAGCCGGCAGGCGGGAATGATCCGGATGCCGCTTTCCTTTGCGGCAGCGTGGCCGCGTACGATACCGGCAAAACTGTTGCGGTCCGTAATAGCGATAGCCTCATAACCATATTCCGCGGCCTGGCTCACCAGTTCTTCCGGATGCGAAGCACCCCGGAGAAAACTGAAATTGCTGGTCACCTGTAATTCAACATACTGCATATTTTCTCCTTCTACGCAAAAAATCCGTGTATAAACCACTGCCCGCGCTGGTCTTCGTTATAATGCCCGGAGCGGAACAGCCAATATCGCCTGCCCTGTTCATCTTCCACGGTATAATAATCACGGTGCTCCCCGCCGTCGAGCCACCATTCGCGTTCTATGCGTTCCGGCCCATCAGCTCTCTTTATTTCATGCAGGCGGCCCCTGTACCGGAACAGCATGGGCGGGTAATCCGGTATGGGCGCGGTTACCTCGACCGCTTCGGGCGTTGGCAGCAGGAGGATGGGCCTGGGCCTGTCCAGCCGCCAACCTGCGGCGGGTTTATCTTTCAGGGAAGATGCAGGTGCAACGGACCTTTCGGGCCAGTAATGCTCATCAGGTAAAAAGCGCCGGATAACATCCGCGCCGGCCTTTCCGGCCAGCCTGTCCAGCAATTCCGCCACGGAAGCGTCTTCCAGGCCGGGCCCTGATGCCCAGAGTTTTTCCTGCTGCGGTTCCGCGTCTTCCACCTTCGGCGCTTCCAGCACAAAAAGCTCGATGCCCAGCGCCGGCTCGATAGTGGGTATTTTGAGTTCGAACAGTTTATATAAATGCGCGGGACTGTGAGACGCGCGGCTCGTGCCGATCTCCGCCTGCACCGTTTTGCCGTCTACCCGGCAGCATTTCAGCACAGCGGTTCTCAGGCCTTTGCCTTCCGATTCAAGACGCCTGCATAATGTTTCCAGCAAACGTTCTATCGCAATCCCGATACCGGCCGCCGTACAGATCGGTTCCAGGCAATGCAGCCTTTCCTGGTAAGGCGGGTTGATATAAATGGGCCGGATAAACTCTTCGGCCAGTCCTAACGCCTGGCTCAGCTTCGTCAGCAGGTCTTCTCCGAAACGCCTGCGCAGCACAGCGCGCGGCAAACTGGCAAAACCGGCGATGCGGTGAAACCCAAGCTTCAATAATTTCGACAATACAACAGGATCGGGACGCAATGCGGCGGGATGCAAAGGCAGCAATGCACCGGCCTGCTCCCCGGCCGGGACGGCACAGGATCCCGTACCATACCGTGTTACAGCCCATGCCGCACCAATGGTATCTGCCATGGCGGCGCGCACATCAAACCCGGCAGCATGCAGCTTGGCGATGATCTCTTCCAGGTAAGCCTGCTCCCCGCCCCAGAGATGCGCACAGCCGGTGGCATCCAGCACCAGGCCATCCGGCAGGTCCAGCGCAGCGACAGGTGTAAAGCGGATGCTCCATTCTCCCAGCGCTTTCAGCAACTTTTCTTCCAGGCCGGGCCGGTTGTCGAACACCTGGAGATCAGGCTCCACCGCTTTGGCATCCGCTACCGGCATACCTTCCATGATGCCCTGCGCCTGCGCTGCCTTACTGGCCGCGGTGATCATCATCCGACCATGCGAGGGTTCCGCCAATACAAATGATACATCCCGCAGCGCAGGCTGGCGGCGGATCATCCAATCCGTCACCAAATGACGGAACCATATCGTAACATACCGCTTTGCCATCTTACCCCGCTTTTCTTTTTTCACAAGGCATTACAGCCACAATATCTTCCACCGGCATTACAAACCGCCGGATCATCCAATCCATCACGCATTGACAGTGCCATATCATAACATGCCGCATCATCTTACCCCGCTTTTCTTTCCTCACCCTGTATTGCAGCAGGCACATGATCCGGCAGCATAAGGAATTGCCCGGCTGACCATTCCACGTTCCACATACCAGGGTTCCCGTTTCGGACCTTTAATAATTCCACCTGCCAACGCGGGAACCCTACGCCCGGCATACCTTCCTCCAACCTGCTCGGCAAAGGCGTGATCTTCCAGCGGGCCATACTGGCAATGGGATTCAGTTTCCGCGGATCGGTGCGCAGCAGGAAACACGTTACCCCGCTATGCTCCACCACCAGCTGCACCCTCCTGGACTGCGCAAAGCTGATCTCCCCCAGGTCTGCCACCACAGCGGCCAACCCTTCACATTTCAAACTTTCCTCCATCGCCCAGAGCACATCTTTCCCCCGCACCAGGTCCACAAAAATGAACCGGTCAGGCTCCACCCCAAAAGCCTTCAGCGCCGGCGGGAAAAGCCTCCGCGTAGTGCCGATCCAGATACAGGCCCCGCCCCGCTGCATCAACGCGGCCAGCAAACCGGCAATAAAACCGCCGGACGCAGCTGTTTGCTCAGGCGCATCGGTCAGGAATTCGTGGATAACGCCGGTGGGGAAAATCGCTTCGGGAAATGAACGGAGCACGGGCTCCAAACCAACATTCACAGCAGCATGATCACTTCCTGCCTTGTAACCCTGCAAGGAATAGATCTCCTTTTGCAGGGCAGCAATGATATCTGCTTTGCTGCCGCACATGTCTGTTAGTGGTTAATCTGATTACTCAATTATTTAGCAATAATACTAAATATTTTAGTATTTCAGACAAATAAATTTAAGCAGGAATATCCCATCCCAAATCACTTCATCCCTGTATCAAACTCACACAAACATCTTTTTCCATCCAATTTTTACTACTTTTAAGCAATAACCATCAACCAACCGCGGCAACAGGTTACCAGTACATGGACGAGCTACTGCATCATAATATCAACCAACTGTTCATAAGCATCAGCGAAGGGAACGAAAGCGCCTTTAATACACTTTTCCGGCAATCGGTGCCGGTGCTGTACCCGTTCATCTTCCGACTCGTGAAGCAGGCTGCTGCAGCGGAAGAGGTGATCCAGTCTTCATTTTTACGCATCTGGCTCAGCCGCGACAAGCTCGCCGGCATTACGCACGCCAAAGCCTGGCTCTACAAAGTAGTGGCCAACGAATGCTACACCTACCTCCGCAAGGAAGCCCGCGAGCTGCAACTGCGCAGCGACGCATGGCCGGGAGAAGAAGCGGATAACTCGCTCGCTGCAGAACTTTCCCTGAACGAAACGCAGCGCCTCATTACGCAAGCCGTATCGAAGCTGCCCCCGCAGCGCCGCCGCATTTTCATCATGAGCCGCCAGCAGGGGCTCAGCATCCCGGAGATCGCGGAAAGCCTCGGGCTTTCGTCGAATTCAGTCAAAAACACGCTGGTGCTGGCCCTACGGGATATCCGGGAACACCTGGCCAGGCACGGTCAGTTCATCCCGGTGCTGGTCATCCTTTTTTGCCTGAACAGCCAGGCCGCGCATACCACGATGATGTTGTAAAAAAATATTTTCAGGCCGATAGGTCCTTTTTTGCCCGGGCGCATTCTTAGTTATTGAAAGGGGGCGCCTGGCCCCGCAGACTGGCACTATTCCATTAATGATACTTACGATTTTATGCAGGAAGACAAACTAAGGTTCTTACTTGGTCAGCGTCTCTATGACCGTATGTCTGAGGCCGAAGAGAAAGAGCTGAACAACCTTTTGCAGGATGAACGGAACGAAGAACTTTTTCTTTCCGTTCTGACGGAACTCATGTTAGACGCGTCTGAGCATGAACCTTACAACCCCGCCCGCTGGCAGCCGGTGCAGAACCGCATCCTGCGTGCGGACGCGGGAACGCCTGTAGTGCCTTTGCGGCGCAGCTGGTGGAAATGGACTGCAGCCGCAGTTACAGCGGGCATCCTGGCCGTTGTCGCCTGGCAAATGCTGTTCACCCGTGAAGCCATGCCGCCAGCCGGTGTAGCGATGGAAGGCCGTTACAAAAACGATGTGCCGCCGGGAGGCAACCGCGCGTCGCTCACGCTGGCTAATGGCTCCGTGATCACGCTGGACGATGCGGAGAACGGCATACTGGCCCAACAGGGCAATGCGCAGGTCACCAAACTGCAAAACGGCCAGCTGGCTTATGCTGTCACGGATAAAAAAGCGCCCGTGGCCTGGAACAAATTATCTACGCCGCGTGGCGGGCAATACCGCATCACGTTGCCGGATGGCACGGCCGTATGGCTCAACGCCGCCAGCACATTGCATTTCCCGACAGCGTTCGAAGAAAGTGAAAGGGTAGTGGAACTGAGCGGGGAAGGATATTTTGAAGTGGCGAAAAATGAGCTTCAACCCTTCGTGGTGAAAACAAACGACAGCATGAACATCCGGGTGACGGGCACGCACTTCAACGTGATGGCCTACCCCGGGGAAAGAACGGCGAACGTGACCCTGCTGGAAGGCGCGGTGAAAGTGAACGGTCTCCCGTTATCGCCCGGTGAACAGGCGGTGCAGGCCGGTGGCCGGGTACAGGTAGGGCCGGCGGATACGGAGCAGGCAGTGGCCTGGAAGAACGGGTATTTCAGTTTTAATAATGCGGACATCCATGCCGTGATGAAAGAACTGGAACGCTGGTACGACATCTCCGTCGCCTATGAAGCAAATGTTTCGCATCTCCGCTTCGGCGGCGGCATGCAGCGCAGCCTGCCCCTGAGCAGCGTGTTGCGGATATTGGAGAAGAACCAGGTGAAATTCAGAATAGACGGGAGAAAGATAACAGTCCTGCAATAATATTTCCTAACCAAAAAAACCGAACGCTTATTAGACAAGAGAGAAATTAAACCAACAACCAACCAGCCCGTAAAAAAGCCGGTAATGCGCTAACATTGCCGGCCGGGGCGATACTATTGACGCGAACCAATTTTATCACCAAAGTCAAATCTATGCATTTTTTGAATGCCTTGTACCACCACAAAGTTTTATGGAGGGCTATGAAACTGTCAACCTATCTTTTATTGATCGGCTTCCTGCATGTAAGCGCCGCCGCCCGGTCTCAGCGGGTCAGCTTCACAGGACAGAATGTGCCGCTTACCACCGTTTTTAAAGCCATCCAGCGGCAATCCGGCTATATCGTGTTTTACAACTACGACCTGCTGCAGCAGGCATCGCCGGTTACCCTCCGTGTAAAGAACGTTCCGGTGGACGAACTGATGAAACAGGCGCTGCAGAACCAGGGCCTGGATTTTTCCATCGAAGACAAGACCATTTTCCTCGTGCGGCGCGTAATGCCCGTGCAACCTTTGCCCGTGGCGGAAGACCCGGCAATCAACATATCGGGCCGCGTAACGGATGAAAGCGGGAAACCGCTGGCCGGCGTGTCCGTGATCGTAAAGGGCACCACGAGGGGTACGCAAACCAACGAGCAGGGCGAGTTTACGCTGCCTAACGTGGACAAGCGGGCGGTGCTCGTCTTTTCCTCCATCGGCTTCGACCGGCAGGAACTGAGCGTATCCGGGCGAAGCGTGCTCATGCTGCAGCTGCAGCCCGTATCCAGCCGGCTGGATGCCGTACAGGTGGTGAATACCGGCTACCAGACCATTTCCGCTGAACGGGCCACAGGTTCCTTTTCCTTTATCTCTCCCGCCCGCCTCGAAGCGAAGCTCAAACCCGACCTGAGGGCCGCACTGGAAGGGCAGGCCGCGGGCGTGGTGATCACCAAGGAAGGCAACGTCGAAATACGCGGGGTGTCTACTGTTACCGCTGAAAAGAAGCCGCTGCTCGTGATAGACGGCTACCCCGTGCAGGGCGACCTCGAAACCATTAACGTTGACAACGTAGAGAGCATCACCGTGCTGAAAGACGCCGTGGCTGCCTCCATCTACGGCGCGCGTTCCAGCAACGGCGTGATCGTGATCACTACCAAGAGAGGCCGCTCCGGCGCCATCCGCGTGCAATACCGCGGCTCTACCGGCATCACGCTCAAACCCCAGCTCAGCTATCTCAACAGGGCATCCGCCTCCGATTACATAGATGCGGAAATAGACCTGTACAACCAGGAACCGAACACTTACCTGAACACGTACAATAACTATAACTCATTATCCGAAGTGCATTACCTGCTGGTAGCCAAATCGCAGGGATGGGTAACAGCCAAGGAAGCGGACGACCGCATTGCGGCACTCCGCCAGCAGAACGGCATTGAGCAACTGGAGAAAAATTATTTCCGGACCCAGTTCACCCAGCAGCACAACATTTCCCTGACCGGCGGCGGCGAAAAAAGCTCGCTGAATGCGGCGGTACGCTACATTTCCAACCAGGGCAACAGCACGGGCACCAGCGACAACCGGGTGATCGTGGATTTCAAGAACGAATGGCGGCCCGTGAAGAACCTGGGCGTGAACCTCTTCACCAATGTCAATTACAACACCAGCCGTTCGCCCTTGCGCACATCGACGGAACTGCTGGGATATACTTCCACTTCCCTGCTTCAACCTTACAGCCTGATCGTGGACCCGGTTACCGGCCAGCCCGCGCAGGTGTTTACCAAGAATAAACGGAAGGAAGAGCGCTACGCCGCCATGGCCGGCCTGAAACCAATGTATTACACCCCGCTGGAAGACCTGGCGCTGGAAACTACTAACGCGCAAGGGCTGCTGCTCCGCTTCGGCGGCAACATACAGGCCACCATCTTCGACGGGCTTACCGCGGAATTGGGCGGCAACTGGTCCAGGAACAATACCAACTCCCGCTCCATTTACGATAAGGATTCCTACCGCATGCGCCAGTTTTACAACGACGCCACATCCATTGCCAACCCTTCCAAACATTACATCCCCGATGGCGCCATGGTCAACGAAAGCAGGGGCATCATACAGTCTTACATGCTGAGAGGCCAGCTGGGCTTCAACCGCAACCTGGGCCTCCGCCACTATGTGGCGGCCCTTGCGGGGATGGAGGTCAGCCAGACCAAGACCGACAACAACACCTACCCCACCCGCTTCGGGTACAACGACCAGGCAGGCACTTTCGCGACCTTCAACTATGCGGATTACAATGCCGGCCTGTATAATGCGGATATGCTGGGCACCAGCCGCCCCACCGCCAGCATTGGCAGCTATGCGTTCGACGATAAACGTTTTGTAAGCTGGTATGCCAACGGTTCCTACGAATACGACAACCGGATCGTGCTGAGCGGCAGCGTGCGGCTGGACCAGACCAACTTCTTCGGAACCGATCCGAAATACCGCTACAAGCCTTTATGGAGCGCAGGCGCCACGTATAAGCTTTCACGGGAAAAATTCTTCCAGGTGCCCTGGATCAGCAAGCTCAACATCCGCGGCTCATACGGCATCAACGGGAATATCTCGCTCAACAACGGGCCTTTCCTGATCGTTACCGCGGGCAGCTTCTCCAATCTCACCGGCGACATCAACTATACCATTTCCTCCCCGCCCAACAACACCCTGCGCTGGGAAAAAACGAAAGTGACCAACTTCGGGCTGGATATGGGATTCGCACGCAACCTCGTTCGCGTTACGCTGGATTATTACCATAAAAACAGTGAGGACGTTCTCGCTTCAGACGCCATCGACGCCACCCGTGGCTTCAGTTCTCTCGTAAAGAACGCCGGCAAGATCCTGAACCAGGGGTTCGAAGTGTCTGTGGACGCGGACATCGTGAAACGGCCCGGCTTCAGCTGGAATAGCTATTTCATTTTTGCCTACAACAAGAACAAGGTGAAAGAGTATAACGTCAATTACATTTATCCTTCTTCCCTCACCAATGGCGCTATCCGCAAAGAAGGCGACCCGCTCGACGCATTGTATGCCTATCGCTTTGCAGGCCTAGACAACAACGGCGTGGCGCAGTTCTACGACCAGTCCGGCAAAAAGATGGGCGGCGGAAACGCAGCCGTGGGCGACCTTGTGTATGCCGGCACCCTTCGCCCGCCTTATGTGATGAGCCTCACCAACACCTTCGGCTACAAAGGGTTCGATGTTTCATTTATGCTCATTGCGCGGCTGGGTAATGTGCTGCGGAAAGACGCGTTCACCGGTTCCAACTACATCAACAAAAATGTGGCGAAACGCTGGCGGCAGCCGGGAGACGAGGCCAACACCATCTATCCCAAGCTCACTTCCTGGAACATGGACATGTTCTACTTCCCGTACAGCGACGTGCTCGTAGAAAGCGCCAGCTTCATGAAACTCCGCGACGTAACCGTGACCTATACACTGAACCCGAACCTGCTGAAGAGAGCCGGGGTGAAAGACAGCAAAGTCTATTTCCAGACCCGCAACCTCTTTATGATCACGGCCAACAGCGACAAACGCGACCCTGAAATTTCCGAGCTGAACACTACGGGAGGCACCGGCGCCTTTACCGAGCAAGGCTACACCTCGCTGCCGCTGCGGCCGGAGTTCTATGTAGGCATCATGTTTACCCTCTAAAACTGAAAAAGGATGAGACTATTTCGTATATATATCAGCGTTATAACCGGGATTCTGCTGCTGAGCGCCTGCAACAAGTTCCTGGACGTGAAACCGAAAGGGAAGCTGATACCCTCCGAAGTGGCGGACTTCGACCACCTGCTGGATAATACCAACATTGTGCAGTTCATTTTCGTGGACAACAACCTGGGCAGCATGCCCGGCTATCTTACGGATAACCTGGAGCTTTCAGAAGGTATCGCGAAGATCGCGTATAAGGCAAACAACCACCCGAATATCGACCGGTTCTATGCCTATACTTTCCGCAAGCCTTACAACAACCCGAACGTAGCGGATTATTTCTGGGACTGGGGCACCTACCGTTCCGCCGCTTATTTCAACAACGTGATAGACGGCGTAAGCAAGATACAGGACCTCAGTTCCGGCGATATGCAATATGCGCGGAGAGTGCTGGCGCAGGCGCGTGCAGGCCGGGCCTGGGTGTATTTCCACCATTCCCTGCTCTACGGCCCTATATACAGGCCCGGCGGCAATAACAGCACCCGCACCATACCGTACCTCACCAATTCGGATGTAACCGCGCCCATGGTAGACCTTTCCACGCAGGAAGAAGTATTTGCGCTCGTAGCGCAAGACCTCCATGCCGCGCTGCCCGATGCGCCGGAGAACACAAACTGGCCTTCGCGTCCCAATAAAGCTGCCGTACAGACCATGCTGGCCAATTACCATCTCTTCACGCAGAAGTACGACAGCGCCGCGTATTACGCCAATCTCGCCTGGACCGCTGCGACAGCTTCCGGCGGGCCGGGCAGGGTGCTGTACAATTACAACGACTTCACCTGGACCAATCCCGCAAACGTGATCAGCAGCACCATCAAAGCGCCGGACAATTTCCTGTCTGCCGTGAACAGCCGCGAAATACTCCTGTACCGGTCCACCGACGCAGGCGCAGGCCGTTCCTCCGCCAGTTATCCTTCCGCTGAGTTCACCGCGCTGTTCGACAAGAACACCGACCTGCGGTACAAGTTCTTTTTCCTTACCGCACCCGGTTATAAAACCACGTACAACAGCGTTACCTACGACGACGGCGAGCGCGTGCAATATTACCGCGGCTCCAAATCGCAGATGACGTCAGGGTTCACTTATCCCGAGCTGTTGCTCATCCGCGCCGAAGCATACGCCCGCACCAACAAACTGGCGGAAGCCATTGCAGACCTGAACCTGCTGCGGCAATACCGTTACGTAACCGGTACGCCGCCCCTGGCCGTTGGCACGCAGGAAGAAGTGATCAAAGCAGTACTCGATGAACGCCGGCGCGAACTGCCCATCGGCAGCATCAAACGCATGCTGGACCTGAAGCGCTTTGTGCTGGAACCAGGCAAACCCTGGCATAGGGCGAAGATCACGCACATGGTAGGCGCTGAAAAATTTGAAGCGAATGTAGATTCAGATTTCTTCATCCTCAATATTTCCAACACCATTTTACAATACAACCCGGGATGGAACATCCCGCTCGACACCCGTCCATACTAAAACCAACAAATACACATCCATATGAAAAAGATCATCTCCGCAGCCGCACTGCTGCTGCCCCTGACGCTCCTGGCCCAGGAAGTGCCTTTTGAAATAAAGGGCAAAGTGGCAGACCCGGGCTACCCGGCAAGGGCCTACCTGTACTATAAGAACGGCGCGGATAATATTACCGACTCTGCTGATGTGGAACAGGGCGCTTTCACCTTTAAAGGCAAAGTGGCCAACCCCGTACGCGGCACCCTGCAGGTACGCCCCAGGCCGGAAGAAAGGAGGCCCATCCGCCTGGAATCGCTCAGCTTTTATATCGAAAAAGGCACGGTGAAGATCGCCAGCGAAAAAGGGATCGGCGAAGCAGTAGTGAGCGGAGGCCCGCTGAATGTAGATTTCAACCGCATGGGCGAAGCCACCAAACCCATGAAAGCCAAATACGCAGAACTGAGCAAGGAATATGGCGCGGCGGATGAAGCTACCCGCAAAAGCGAAGCATTCCAGAAAAATTACCGCGACAAATACAAAGCCATCAGCGAAGAAGAGAAAACAGCGCTGCTGGGGTACGTTAAAGCCAATCCCGGTACTGTGATCGCGGTGGATGCGCTGCAGTCCTACGCCGGCTCTATGCCCGAAGATGTGAAACCGATAGAAGACATCTTCAAAACACTCGCTCCCCGCGTGCAGGAAAGCACACATGGAAAAGCATTCGCCAAAGTGATCACCGGCTGGAAGAACACCGCCATCGGCGCACAGGCGCCGGAGTTCACGCAGAACGACACCGAAGGCAAACCTGTGAAGCTCGCCGATTTCAGGGGGAAATATACGCTGATCGATTTCTGGGCTTCCTGGTGCGGGCCCTGCCGCGCGGAAAACCCGCATGTAGTGAAGGCGTATGAAAAATACAAATCAAAAAACTTCGAGATACTCGGCGTTTCGCTGGACCAGCCTACCGGCAAAGCAGCCTGGCTGAAAGCGATTGCAGACGACAAGCTCACCTGGGTGCAGGTAAGCGACCTGAAGTTCTGGGAAAATGAAGTAGCGCGCCTGTACGGCATCCGCGGCATCCCGCAGAATTTCCTGCTGGACCCGCAGGGCCGGATCATCGCTAAAAATCTCCGCGGAGACGCGCTGGAAAAGAAGCTGGCAGAAGTGCTGGTGAATTAAACGGAAAGTAAGATCAATATGAAAAAACCACCGGGTGAAAACCCGGCGGTTTTTTTGTTTCCAGTTTGAAGTCAACTTTAGGTAGCTTCCTGATCTAAATATTCCGGACCCGGCTTTACGCCATGATCCCGGAAGGATATGTGTCCTGACTTTATCTTTCGTATTGTGCTATTCGGACAACTATGATTTCAGATGCAGGTGAACCGAGGCTTTCACTTCAGCTTCCTCCCCGGATATTTCACCGTTTATCCGCAGCCAGTTACCGAAGTGGCTCACCTTGCAGAAATAATGTCCAGGCTGGTCTATCACCGGGAAAGCTGCGCCTTCCCTGATCCAATTGATGCCGTCCGCCGAAATTTCCACGAAAGCGTTTACCCGCACGTTCTTTCCTTTCAGCTCTTCAACGATCAGGAAAAAAATGGCTTCTCCCGCCCATCCCGCTTCCATAGGATGCGAGCTGATCTCTCCTTTAAAATATTTCCTGCGTTCTACCGCAGCAGCATGAAACTGTCTCATCATCTTTTTAAATAATTATTCAGCTGAAATAACCACTGAGTCCACGTAAAAAAACACCCTTCTGTCCGTATCGTTTTCCACCCACATGCTGGGGTTAAACAAACCTTTTATTCTCGCGTAAGGCGCTGTGAGGGTGGGTTTCATCCCTCTCAGGCCGAAGGTTCTGTCGCCGGACTGCAATTCCACGTACTCCCGTTTTTCCGTATCGATCAGCAGGCGCAGGTAGCTCCAGTTGATCTTATCGTCGCTTTCGTTGTAGCAGAGGTCCTGGTAGCCGTCGGGGATCCATTCGAACCCGTCGGTGGAGCCATCCGGGTACCGGTTGCCGTACCACATGGCGTCTATGCCCATTTTGCACCAGTCGTCTTCCACGCCATAGGCCCATTCCACATTACTCACTTCTTTCGCCTTGAATACCTGCCAGCGGCGCACCATTTCACCGTTTACGGCATTCACATAGCGCGCACCGATGAAGTACCTGTGCTCATCGTCCTGGATATCAAAGAAGATACCGAATGCGCGCATGGCCTGCTCACTGAGGCCCTGGCGGTCCTGCTCCGGCGTGTAGGCATACCATAATTCATATTGCCGCAGGCCCCTGGGCAGGTGCGTGGTGAGCCGCTTGATGCCATGCGAAAGACTTCCCGGCGCGGGCGCTTCCGTGTAGGGATTGGCCACGGGGCGCGTGGATAATTTCAGGGAATAGGTGCCGTTCATCGAGCCATGCGTGCCCGCCAGCCTGAAACTGGCGCTGCTCAGCATCAGCGGGCCCCACTGCGTTTTATCGACATGACTGTACCTGAGCGTGTTAAAATCTTTCCCGACATAGTTAGGATGCAGGTCCATCCATCCGTTCAGCCCTTTGTCGAAATCATCGTAACAGATGATCTTCTTTAGCGGCTGGTATTTGTTCAAACCTGCTTCCAGCGCAATCACATGTTCCATATCTTATTTTTCTTTTAGTTTATCGTTGATAGAATAATACGTCAATCCCTGCAGTCCCTTCTTCCCCGGGAGCATGCAGCTGGCCAGGTACCCGATGATGTAACAGCTCAGGAACCCGATGGCGCTATACAGCCAGAAACTAAGCGGCGTAAGCGTTTTCACCAGGTACAGGATGAGCCCGCTGCTGATGGCGCCGATCAAAGCGCCGGTGGCGTTGGCCCTTCGGGTGAAGATACCCAGCATGAACAAGGCGGTCGTGGCGCCGATGAACAGGCCGGTGATCTCCTGGAATACATCCAGTATGGAGTTCACATCCATGTACACCAATACCAGCGAGAGCCCCGTCGCAAAAACGCCCAGCACTACCGTGGCAATCCTTGCCGTGACGGCCGTTTGCTTTTGCGTGATATTCTTTTTATACCTGGCATAAAAATCCGTTGTAAAAATGGTCGCCACACTGTGAATGGAACCTTCGAGCGTAGACATGGAAGCCGCGAATATCGCAGCAATGATCAGCCCGCTGAGCCCTACCGGCGCGCGTTGCGCGATGAACATCGGCAATATGCCATCCGACGCGATGGAGGGATTCAGCTGGTCCGGGTGCTGCTTGTAGTAGATATACATCGCCGTTCCCAGGCCGTACACCACCAGCGCCCATGGTATAGACACGGCCACATCCATCCAGACGCTCCTTTGCGCCTGCTTCAGGCTGCCGGTGGTCATGTAGCGCTGTACCACGGCCTGGTCGCTGGTGAGGTTGCCCAGGCGGATAAAGATGTTCCCGATCAGCACCACCAGCAGGGAGGAAGAAGTGAAATTCCATTCGCTTTCACCCAGGCTGAATTTATGATCGGCAATACCCTGTGCAAAAAAATCACCGAGCCCGCCCTTCAATCCTGCAATGGCCAGCACGATGCAAATGATGCCGCCGCCAAGCAGCAACACAGCCTGCGCCACTTCTATCCATATCACCGCTTCAATACCGCCCATGACGGTATACGCGGTACTGAGTACACCCATGATCAGGATACAGGTTACAGTATCCAAAGGCGTAACGGCAGCCAGCGCCAGCGATGGCAGGTACAGCACCAGCCCCATACGCGCCAGCTGGTACAGCACGAACACCGATGCGGCGAACAGCCGCGCACCGGAATTAAAACGTTCTTCAAGGTAATGGTAAGCGCTGGCCACATTGATCTTCCGGATAAACGGGATGTAGGCGCGCGTTACGATGGGCACGGCGATGAACCAGGTGAACACCCCGGCAAAGTAAGCCCAGTTCACGGCATATGCCTTTGCAGGTATGCTCATAAACCCGATGGCGCTCACCTGCGTAGCCATGATGCTGATGCCCGCAGCCCAGTACGGGATATTTTTACTGCCCAGCAGGTAGTCCTGCGAGGTCTGTTTTTTCTTTGAAAAATAATAGCTAATAAAACCAAGCCCCGCAAGGTAAACCAGCAGCGTAGTGTAGTCTATCCAGCCGAACTGGCTCTTTTGCATAACGGTTTGCAGCGTGGCAGTTTGTATCGATTTGGTGCGCACGCCGGGCCGCAGTTCGCCGCCTGCCAGCAACAGCTTGTTATTCCAGCGCACAGCCGCTGCGCCTGCCACCCCGGCGGGCATGGAGCCGTAGGCCGTCCAGGTATTGGTGATGGTGTGATAAGCCAGCACATCGTTGGGCATGTGGTAGTTGTCCGCCAGCTCAATGGCTTTATCGGCATCATGCCCGTCGGACCCGCTGAAGAGCAGCACATGGGTTTGCCCGAGCGGCAGTACGGAGCTGTAGAACGCTGCCCTGGGCAAGGCTTCCACCGGTTTCCATTGGTTGCGGCGGGGATCGTAAGTAAAACCGTCTTTCAGATATCCCATTGTTCCTTTCCCGCCGAAGAAATACAAACATTCATATTCCCCGTTGCTTTGCGCGGTCATCACTGCGCCGGAACGCGCAGCTCCCGGCCATGCGGGCAATGGTTGCCATTGCCTGCCTCCTTCAGGCGAGAGGTCCAGCCGCCGGAAAACCTGCTGTGGAATATTATTTTCATCCTGGCCGCCCGCAATGTAAATATGATGGCCGATCCTTGCGGCGGATAAAGAATGCAGCGCCGCCGGAAGTTTGGGAAAAGCCGTATCTGTCTCAGCTTTCCCGGTCGCGGGATTCCAGCGCAACAGGAATATCCCATCGGAAACCGATTGCCCGTCTGTGCCGCCCAGTACCAGCAAACCGCCGTCCAGGCTCACTACCGCGGCATTAGCCAGCGGCGCGGGCAAGCGCCCCGCTTCTATCCATTCTGCTGCATTTGCATCTTTCGTAACATAAATACGGTCGTATACTATTTTTTTCCCTCCCTGTTGAATAGGTTTATCAAAGTTTCCGCCTCCCGCCACGATCAGCGCGCCATTGCTGACGCCGGTGATCGCGTGGCTGAGGCCTTCCTTCACAGGCAAGCTGCCGGGTTTACCCCACGAAAGGCCCTGTGCCTGTAGCTTTACAGGCATCATCATAAAAATTCCGATGCAGCATAACAATATATTCTTCATGAAACTGATCCTCATATTATTTTGAATTTCCCAACAGCCATTTCAAGCTGAACCGTGCAATAGAAACCGTATCCGGCATATGTTTTGCGCCGCCGTGGCCATACAGGCAAATGATACTTTTATCCGGCAGCACCGCCAGGTCCGAATACGTAGCGCCGCCTTCCTGGAGCAACTTGCTCACCGGCCATGTTTCGCCTTCATCCCGGCTCAGCCGGATGGTAAGGTCTCTTCTCTTTTTAAGATCAGCAGGCTGTGAAACCAATAAGATATTGGGTTTGAAGGCATAACGGGTGAGGCCGATGTCGCACACGGCGCCGGTGAGGCCCTTATCGTACACGATAGGCGCAGACCAGCTCAGCCCTTTGTCGCGGCTCACTACTTTTGCCTGGAAAGAGCTATCCCGCCGGGAATGTGCACGCCCTATCAGCAAAATATCGCCGTTAGCCTTCTCCACGATCTGCGATTCATTGAGCTCCCCCACCGGCGCATCTCCGCCAACTTTCCAGGTTTTCCCATGGTCGTCGCTGTAGATGCAATTAACACCGTATTTCCGTTCAGCCGCCGCGAAAGAAATGGATCTCCGGTGCCATACCGGCACCACCAGCCGTTTGTTCTTCAGCTGGATGCCATGACCAGGTCCAGGAAGATGAAAGGTCCACCCGTTAGGGCTCCCGTCGAAAAGCCGCGTGATCTCTGTAGCAGCGGACCAGGACAGGCCGTCGTCGCTGCTGGTGATATAAAATACCTGGGTACTATCGTTCTTGTGGTTCAGGGCGTAGAACAGGAAGAGTTCATTCGTTTTATTGTCCTGCACAATAGTAGGATTGGTCCAGGATTGGCCATTGATGCTGCTTATGACGGTGGTGGCGGAGAAGCTCTTCCCTCCATCCGTACTTCGTTTCAGCGCAATGTGATGCGCGCCGTCGTCCTTGCTTTCTATGATGCGCGCTTCCGCGAACGCGAGGATCGTTCCTTTGTTGGTCACAGCCAGGCCGTACACGAAATGCGCCAGGATGTTGTTCTCATTAGCCCGCCAGAGCACGGTCTTCTGCGGCGCATGCTGCCCTTTCGCAGGCAGCACGCACAGCAGCAGCATGGCCGTCAGTATCCTTTTTATTTTTACCATTGCGGGTTTTGTTTGATCTTGGGATTGAGCTTGACTTCATTGGCCGGGACCGGGAACAGCAGGTGCTTATCGGTCACCGGGTAGTTGGGATGAATGTCCTTGATGGTCTGCACCAGGCGTTTGGTTCTCACCAGGTCGAACCAGCGGTGGCCTTCAAAGCCCAGTTCCAGCACCCTCTCATTCAGCACCGCGTCGCGGAACGTTTCTTTGGTCAGTCCCTGCAGGTCCGCCGGTGTGGCGGAAGGCGTGCCGCCGTTCCTGTTCCTCGCTCTCGCCCTGATGGCGTTGATCATGGCATATGCCTCATTCGTCGGGCCGGAAATTTCATTCAATGCTTCCGCCCGCATCAGGTACACATCTGCCATTCTTAATACTACAAAATTGCCACCAAACGCAGCCGCATCCCTTGTGGTGGCATTTTTATTCACATACTTCCTCGCGGGGCTGGGATAGGGCATCGCAAGCTGTTGCCAGGTGACCGTATTCCCGCTCTTATCCGGGCCGGAGGTATAGAACGTGCATTCCTTGCGGTAATCGTCGTCAGGATACCGGTTAAAATATTCCACTTCACAGGCAATACCGCCGCCATCGGAAGCAGCCTGGTTGGGAACAACGAACATGCCTCTCGGCAATGAAAATGCGCCAAATATGCTAAGCTCGCCGGCGGAGATCAATACACGGTCGCCCTGCCACTCGAATAAAGATTCCCTGTTAAACTCATCTTCCGAACCGATCGCTTTTTCATAGTCAGGCAAAAGCGTATGCTGCGGCATGGCGATCACTTCGCTGCAAAGGTCCGCGCAGCGCTGGTAATCGCCCTGCTGTGCTGCAACGGATGAAGCCCTTGTAAGATATACTTTTGCGAGCAACGCTTTGGCAGCGCCTTTCCTGGCCCTTCCGTTCTGGTTGGTTGGCGCAAGGCGGTCGCCGGCATATACCAGGTCTTCAATGATCTGGTTATAAATTTCTGCTACCGGTGATCTTGCAATATCCACCTCATCGAGCGAAGCAACCTCGAAGGTGACCAGCGGCAGGTCGCCCCATAACCTCACGCCATAAAAATAGCTCAGCGCCCGCAAAAACCGGGCTTCCGCCAGGTACTGCGTTTTCAGGGAATCGTTCATGGCTATTCCCGCAACGCGGTTGATAACGATATTAGCGGCATTGATGGCGGCATACATGTTATTCCATACCCTCGATATATCGTCGTTGTCCGCCACATAGCTGAATTCATCCAGCGGCTTCTGCGCGGCAAGCGCGGGCGATAAAGCTTCATCTGACGCGAACCAGGTGATGTACTGCAGCCGCCTTGCGATGAATGTTTCACTGTTGCTGCCTATGGCATCATAAGCGCCTGTAAGCGCAATGAATGCATCTTCCGCCGTTTTGTAATAATTCTCCGGCGACAGGAAGCTCTGCGGCTTTTCCTCCAGGAACTTGCTGCAGGATATGAACATGCCGGCGGCCAGGAAAAGAAAAATATATTTCATGACTGGATACATTTTTTTTTAGAACTTCAGGTTAATGCCGAACATGAGCGTTGTAGCCGTGGGATAATCCCCGCCGCCATCGGGATCATACCCGATGTAATCCGTACGCGTCAAAAGGTTCTGGCCGGACACGTATACGCTTGAACCCGCCAGCTTCGGCAGCAGCGAAGCAGGGAAAGTATAACTAAGCTGCACGTTGCGCACCTTCAGGTACGAAGCATCCATCAATTGGTACGTGGAAGTGAGCACATTGCTGTAACCCGCGCGCGGTATGTTGCTTTCGGGGTTCCTGGGAGACCACCGGTCCAGCAGTTTTACCGATTTATTCCCCGCGTCCGAAGGGTCCGTAAGGCCGGTATTCTCCACCTTGTCCGCCTTCGCGGCGCCCTGCAGGAATATGGTGAGGGCAAAATTCTTATACCCGAAGGAACTGTTGAAACCGTAGATAAATTCAGGAAGGGAGTTACCCATTACGATCCTGTCGTCCGCATTCAGGAAGCCGTCCTGGTTCACGTCCCGGTATCTTGCATCACCCGGCTTAACATTCGTCTGCACGGTTTGCGCATCGATCTCCGCCTGGTTGTGGAACACGCCTTCATAAACATAGCCCAGGAAGTTGCCGGGAGGATAACCAACGAATAAAGTGGTGGATGTAGCACGGCCCAGTGAAGTAACCTTTGCTTTGTTGTGCGCGAAGTTCAGGTCGGCGGTCCAGGTGAATTCGCCGGTGAAGATGTCCCCGCCAAGATTCACTTCAAACCCTTTGTTCTGCAAGCCGCCGGTATTATACAATGCGCTGCTGAAGCCGGAATACGCCGGAAGGTCTATGGTAAACAACAGGTCGCGGGTATCTTTTTTATAATAATCCGCGGTCAGCCTTAACCGGCTGTCGAAGAAGGCAAGGTCGAAGCCGATATCCCATTGCGCTGTTTTTTCCCATTTCAGTTCGCCATTGGCCAGCCCGTTGTGCCGCGCAGCGGGAAATAGTTTGTTATCGAAGATGTAGAAATTGGAAGTGGAAAGCGTGGCGAGGGACTGATAGCTCCCGATCTCCTGGTTGCCGGTCAGGCCGTAGCTTCCCCTGATCTTCAGGTCGGAAAGGAATTTCAGTTCTTTCATAAACGGCTCCTGGGACAAGCGGTACCCTACAGCGACTGAAGGGAAATATCCCCATTTATTCGAAGCGCCGAACTTTGAAGAACCGTCTGCCCTGAACGACGCGGTGAGCAGGTATTTATCATCATACTGGTAATTGACCCTTCCGAGGAAAGAGGCCATGGCCCATTCGTTCACCGAAGAATTGATGATCTTGGAACCCGTAGCGCTGCCGATGGAATTCACGCCCAGCCTGTCATCCGCAAAGCCCGAAGGTTCGGTGGTGTTGCTGGCGTCCTGTTCTTTTTGCCAGGAAAAGCCGCCGAGCAATTCCACGTTATGTTTTTCGCGGAAGATCTTCGTATACCTGACCGTATTTTCGTTGAGCACATTAGTGACCTTCCGTTCGCCGATCATGCCCAGCCCGCCTAAGAGCCCGCCAATATAGGTGGTGGCCCTGGGGTAATATTCCTGGTTGTTCCTGCTGATAAGGTTTATGCCAAGGAGCGATTTGAACGTCACGTTTTCAATTGGCTTGTATTCCAGTGCAATGTTGCCGAGGAAATTGTCCCCCTGCAGTTTGTTTTTAATGGTCAGCAACGAGGCTACCGGGCTTTCGGACTTTGCCGCATTGTACCAGTAATCGACGTATTTGCCGTTTTCATCGAACACGGGAATAGTGGGCGAAGTGGCATATATCTTTTCCCCGACAGACCGCACGTTACCGCCTCCCGCGCCACTGGTGGGCACAGAGCGGTTCACGGTGCGGGAGAAGGAAAGGGATTGCGAGAACTTGACCTTTTCATTGAGCCGCGCGTCCGCATTCACCCTGAAAGAATAACGTTTCAGGTTGGAGTTGATCACGATGCCGTCCTGGTTGAAGTAGTTGCCGGACACGAAATATTTCAGGTTGCCTTTTGCGCTGGACAATGAAACCTGGTGGTTTTGGATAGCTGCGGTCCTGAAAAGCTCGTCCTGCCAGTCGGTACCCTTGCCGATGGCGGCCGGGTCTGTGAAGGGCGTGGGAAGATTGCGCGAAGCTGCCCAGTCGTTGAGGTATTCCGCGTGCTGCTGCCCGTTCATCAGTTCCAGTTTGTTGGCGACAGTCTGCACGCCGTAGTAGCCGTTATAATCCACCGTCATCTTGTTGCCTGATCCGCGTTTCGTGGTAATGATAATAACGCCGTTCGATCCTCTTGAGCCGTAGATCGCGGTGGCGGATGCGTCTTTCAGCACCTGTATAGACTCGATGTCGTTCGGGTTGAGCGATGCGAGCGCGTTGGTAGGCGTGAAGGTTCCGTAGGAAGTACCGGACGGGTCTTTGCTGTTGTTGTACACCGGCACATCGTCTATCACGAAAAGCGGTTCGTTGCCGGCATTCAGCGAGCTGGCGCCCCTGATCCGGATATTCAGCCGCCCGCCTGGCGCACCGGAAGCCTGTGATACATCAACGCCTGCCGCGCGGCCCTGTATCAGTTGGTCCACACCTACTGCCGGCTGGTTTTTAATAACGGCGGAAGAAATGGAAGCAATGGAACCGGTAATATCTTTCCGCTGCTGCGTGCCATAACCCACCACCACTACTTCCTGTACGGAAGCCGACGCAGGCTCCATCATGACGTCGATCTTAGACTGCCCGCCGATCTTTATTTCCGTTGTTTTGTAACCAACGTAGGAAACGATCAGCGTGCCGTTGAGGCTGGAAACCGTGATCTTAAAATTTCCCGCGGTATCCGACCTGGCGGCGTTGGTGGTTCCTTTTTCCAGGATGCTGGCCCCTGCCAGCTTTTCACCGTTCTGTGCGGTGATGGCGCCCGTTAGCGCAAATTTTTTTTCCTGCGCGCGGAGCAAAAGTGCGGACAGTATGCATAGCGTGAATAAAGTGGAGAAGATTCTCTTTTTCATGTCGTGAAATTTTTACGGTTGAGATCTGGCGGCCATCATTTGGTCTGTTTCCTGGAGGCTGAAGCGTGTGCTGACCACCGAATTTTTGTTTTCCCCGGGTTGGTATTTGATGTAGGTTGTTGTTACGAACGTCTGGTCCGGCAGCAGCTCGATGCCGCTGTAGCCGCAATCCCATGTCTTATAACTGTGCAATAATTTGATGCGGTACAACCCGGGCCTTTTGCTGGTGATATCGTCGTATGTGCCTACCCAGGCCACGTAAGCGTTTTTAGTAGAACTGTTGCCGCCGGTATCCCTGAAAACAACTACCAGTCTTCCGTCTGCGCTGTATTTCGCCTTGTGCCGGTCGCCCCAAAGCGGTTCCGGCAAGGGCTCCGGGCTGGTCCAGGTGGCGCCTTCGTCGTTGCTGAGCATGTACAGGGATATTTTCTTTTCATTTTCCCGGATAAGGCAAAGGAGCTGTTTGCCGGAGGGCGAGCGGATTATTTCCGGCTCGCAGGGTTTGAGGCCGGCGGTGTCCAGGATGGTGCGCAGCGGTTGCCAGGTAAGGCCGCCATCGTTGGAAATACTTTGCACGAGGATGCATGATTTTTTTTCCACCATTTCGCCGGGCCTTCTCCGGTTGGTCATACCCAGCAATCTTTTGCCGCCGTCGATGGGGATAATGGTGCAGAACGGCATGCCGACCGGCCCAAGGCCATTGCCTTTCATGGGACTCCAGTTCTTACCGTCGAAGATGGCTTGTTGCATATTACGGTCTGGTCCGCTGCCGGCGAATACGATAAGGTTTTGTTCGCCTTCAGGGTTCGGCAGCAGGTATATAGCGGGACAATTCACCGCTGTGATCCAGTTGGACGGCACAGGCTCGGTGGCCCAGGTGCGGCCGCCGTCGCTGCTTTTTTTGAGGGGGCCGCATTTGCCGCCGTGGCCGTAGGTCCATACGCAGTAAATGGTTTTGCCATCCCGCATGAGAGCGGTGGTAGGCTGGCCGTTATAAATATCTTTTGTGCCCTGCGCTACGATCACATGGCGGGCGGTGTCAGTTGATAAGTCCACGACAGACAGTTGCCCTCTGCTGGAAAAAGATGACAAAAGGAGGCCCGTAAGCAGTAAATACGTGCTTATGCTCATAACTGTGGAGATTTGAGTTTTGTATGCGGAATTTTTATTGTCCTATATGTACTACATATAGACAAAATAAAAGAGAATTTTTAAGTTTTCCTAATTTCTTTGGAAAAAATCTATGAGTGAAGAGCTGATTGCAGGTTATGGTTTTCTAAAGACAGGTATACGTTAAAAGCAAGTCTGTCATTGCAAAGAGCGGAAGGAGCGACGAAGCTGAGAAAGTCGTCATTGCGAGGAGCAGCAAAGCCGAAGCGGGTGGGGCGACGAAGCAATCTCTTCATTGAATTGGCATACTCCAGGCCATGGAGGAGATTGCTTCGTCGCGCTTCCTGTCGCACGGAATCCCTCATTGCTCCTCGCAATGACGAGTCCTTCCTGGCCATTGATGGGTATTACATTATTTCAACCGGTCGAAGTGAGGCTTCAGGTGCTCGTACATGCCTTTTTTGAAATCCTCTTTGGTGCCGTTGCGGAGGATGTCTACCAGGCCGCGGTGGTCCACTTTGCCGCTGTAAGGCTTATTCACCAGGGTGATCACATAAGCGAAAATGGGAAGCAGCATGATCTGGAACCGCTTGAGGGTGCCGTTGCCCGTCATTTCATAGAGCTTGCCGTGAAAGGCGATCTCATTTTTTACACGGAAGGATTTGTCTTTATTGATCTCGCTGTTGGCGATCTCTTCCAGTTCATCGATGTCTTCGGGGGTCATGCGGGCGTAGAGAAGGTCTGCCAGCCCCATTTCCAGCACGAGGCGCAGCTCAAAGATGTCGCGGAGGGTGGTATCGTCTATGATCAGCGGGTCCAGCACCCGCTCGAAGGCCTGGAGGATATCAGGACTGGCCAGCACCGCGCCTTTGCGCTTGCGGGTCTCGATCATCCCCAGCATGCGCAGGCGGCTCATCGCCTCCCTTACCACATTGCGGCTAACACCCAATGCTTCAGCGAGATCGGTCTCTTTGGGAAGCGGGTCCCCGGGTTTCAGCGACATTTTCTTCAAATACTGCCGCAGCTTCGCTTCCACATCATCGGCCATCGTGTTGGCCTTTACCCTGCCGAGGTTTTTGCTCAGATCGTTGATTAACTCATCCTTCATCGTGCCAGATTGACTTTGTGCTATTATGTACTACAAATATATAAGGTTATTCGGTTATTGCGGCAAAAATCCCGTCATTGCGAGGAGCTGCGTGGGGTTTGTGCAAGGGGGGCGATGAAGCAATCTCCTCTGAAGATTGGAGTACTTCAATTTAATGCAGGAGATTGCTTCGTCGCCCCTCGCTTTGGCTCTGCAGTTCCTCGCAATGACGGGATTTCCTGGTCAGCGGGTCGTTTTCCGGGAAAATCTGAAAATAAAAAAGAAAAGGCCGCCCGAAGGCAGCCTCTTGCTTTTAATGGTCAGTTGGGAAAAAATTATTTCTTCGCTTCGTTCTCCAGCAGCAACTTCAATTCTTTGTTAGACGGGCGCGGCGCGTCCGTGGAAACGATGTTGCCTTTTTTGTCGAACACCATGAACCGCGGAATGCCCTTGATGTTGTAGAACTTGGCGATATCGCTCCAGCCGCTGGCAAACAGCTGCACGCCGCCCAGCTCTTCGCTGGCGATAAAATCCTTCCATTTCTGGTGGTCTTTCTGCTCGTCTACAGACACGCTCAGGAACAGCACATCCTGCCCGTGCATTTCTTTTTCCAGCTTTTTAAGGTGAGGGATCTCCCCTTTGCAGGGCCCGCACCAGGTCGCCCAAACGTCCACCAGCACTACTTTTCCTTTGAAATCACTCAGCGATACCTGCTTGCCGTTCACATCGGGATAGGTGAAGTTTACCGCCGGACCGCCTGCAGTAGTGGCTTTTTTTGCCAGCTCCGTTTTGATGCTGCCGGCGCGGAAGGCCTGGTCGCGGGTGAGCAGGTATTTGCCATATTGTTTGTCCAGGTCTGTATACCCCAGGAAGGTCCTGAGCCCGGCGGCCTGCTGCAGCACCACTTCGCCTTTCAGCGTATCGTTCACAATGCCCTTCATGCGCGCTTCGATGCTGTAGTCCGTTACATCGCCTTTGCCCATGCGCGCGGGCATCAGCTGTAGGGTGCGCATCATCCGCATGCCGTAAGGATAACGCAGCAGGCGGGTATCTGTCGTGTAATAAGGTACGTCTATGCTTTTGAAATACGGTGTATAATCAGCCGCTGAAGGATGGGCGGAGCGGGGCGTGCTCAGCAGCTCGGCGGTAACATGGAACAGGTCCATTTCGCGGAACTTTGCAAACTCCGCATCAAAATACCTGTTGCCGGTGGACGCGAATTTCGTTTGCTGCGCCTGCTGGTGGATCTTTTCCAGCAGCGGGAAGAAGTCTGCATAAGTGCTCCTGGACTGCATGAAATAAACGCCTTTCCTTTCCAGCGGCAGCAGTGTGTTGTGCCATTTCTCCACCGCCTGGTTCTCTGCTGAATTCTTGCCTGTCAGTACATACGAAGTATCAGTCACCTTCAGGTTCAGCTGGTCGTTCTGTTTGAAATAAAAAGTGTATTTGTCCTGTGGCGTCTGTGGATTGCCGCTGCCGATCACATAAAACCCTTCTCTTTCAGGACGGTAATAAAACCCGAAAGCGGAATCGGCACCGGGTTTCGAGGCGGCCACTTCTTCCAGCCTTCCATGCTCTACGCGGAAGAGGCGGATATTGCCGTCGTGCCGGCGCGTCCATTCACCGGAAATGGTGACCTGCGCCTTCAGGAATGCGGGCAGGCAAAGAAGGGCCATTACACCCAGATGCAGTTTTTTCATTTGTGTTGAGATAAAGTTGGTTAATAACTGTTTGGATAAGTCGTATTGCCCATCGGCGGCGCCAGGTAGATCACGTCTCCCACGCTACCCTGCCCTTCCATCGTGAAAGCAGGACTGGCGGCCAGGTTGCCGGATGTTTTCGGGAATGCGCGCACTTTGTACTGACTGTTGACGGTAGTGCCTATCAGTATGTAATTGTAATAAAACGGCTGCTCCGCAGTTGTATTGCCGGCATACTTACGGTGACGTATAAACGTAATATTCTCACCCGCAGGCACGGTAAACTGCAATTGCTCCGCGCCATTGCTCAGGTTCCTGGACCATACCTCTCCGCCTGCCGAAAAATACAGGATGTTCTCATCGGCCACGATCATCCCAAAACGTTCGGCCTGGTTCAGCTTATCCGTGGCTGCCAGCGTATCGTTCTCCATTTTCAGCGAGAAATTGGAAGGCGTGATGATGGACAGTATCTTCAGCGCAGGGTCCGTCTTATCGCGGAAGAGCGCCACGCCGGCATATGGGTTGGTGGATTTGATACCCATGAACAGCAGCTCTTTATTATTGCTGTTGGCAGGCATTTCCGTGCCGGGCGCATCTGTAACGGCGGACAATACTGACCCTGTACCGGTGGCGGAAACAAAGGAAGAGCTAAGCTCGTCGAAGAAGAATGGATTATAGAACGAGTACGCCAGGAAATACTTTGAAAGGCTGTAGGGGCTGTTGTTGTCGTCGCGCAGCTGCTTGCCGCCGAACAGGCCCACGTTGGCAGACATAGAATAGATGCTGTGCAGGTGCCCGCCGTTCACGAAATAATTGGCCTGCGAAGCTTCGCTGATGCTGCCGGGCTTTTTCACGGAAGGCGTTTCATAGAACAAGCCGCTGAGGCCATGTATTTCCTTGAAGGTATTGATGTTCACCACGCTGGCATCTTTCCCGGAGAGGATGAAAAGCGCCCTGGTATTGGCCAGCGTGCCGGTAACATTCGATTTGTAATTGGTATAGAAACCGAAAAGGCTTGCTTCGCCATCCAGCTTCCTGTTGTTTACCATCGAAAATACATTCTCCGTTTTTGACGCAGGAACAATGCCGGAAGGCGTTAAGAAAAGATCCACATCTGTTTTGGCGCCATCATCTTTCATCACGTACCAGCCGCGGGTGAACTGGGTGATCACGTTTACGCCGGCGGTCACGATCCTGCTGACGCCGGTATGCACGTTCTTCGCGCCGAACACGAGTACCCAGCCTTTGGCCGGCTGCGTTACCAGGTAATCCAGCGCCTTGGTACGCCCGATGGTATCCACTTTGGGCGCGGAGCCCTGTACATTGGTTTCGTAAATGCCCCACCAGTAAGTGAATTCCGCCTTGGGATCGCTGGAGCTTACCTGCGGGTCGATCGTGATCCTGTCTACCAGCGAAACTTTATCGTAAGTGCCTGCAATACCGGTAATGGTGATCTCTTCCGGCACATCGTAGGTATAATTGCCATGGTCCTTGTAGCAGGAGCTGATCAGCAGCATGCAGCAGGCGGCCAGGCTTTGATATATCAATTTCATGAAAGGTCGTTTTGAAGATTAAGGGAATACGACAGTTTCGCCTGTTTCATCCGTCAGCGGCTCGCCGGGATGGGCGTTGTTGTAATCGGTGAGCAGGGTACGCAGTTTCAGCCGCCAGAAAGTGAGCAGCGCATAATCCGTATTCACAAACACCAGGAACTCCTGGTCCCACTTCTCGCCTGTTTGTTCAATCATGAAGGAATGTTTCACGCGGCTGTACTTGCCCCAGTAATATTGCGTGGCAGAAGCGTTCCACGCGGCGGGCTGGCTGAGCATGTCGGTAAATTCCACCCTTCTCCACAGCTTTCTCACTTCTCCCGGCTGGAAGTGCTCATTGGCCTTCACCTGTATCTGCAGCTTCACGCTTTTGTTTTTCAGGGAAGGGTCGCGCAGCAGCACGATGGGCACGGAATCGTGCACCTTGCCTGCTTTTATCACATACACGTCTTTCAGGGAAGGGTCTGAAAATGCTTTGTAATGCACGCCCGGCACAGCATTCTCCTCTCCTTCCAGGTTTACCTGCTCAATGGTGAAGGGCCTGTCTTTACCGCTCACGCCGCCGATGGCATAGATGTCGAAGTACACGGTATCTTCGGTGGTGGCGGCCGGTTCGTAGTAAAAAGTATAAGGCTTCACGGTATCTGCCATATCGAAAGACGCCGAGTAGATGCGGTCTGCAGCCGGCCCGAACTGCAACCGGGCGGTATCGTTGTAGAGGTAGTACTGGTCTTTTTTGCAACCAGCCAGCAAAGCGGCCAGCATGGCTGCGGTCAATATATGATGCTTCATTCTTTACGCTTTTTGTTATTGAACAAATTCACTTAAAGGCAGCGGCACCACGTAGTTGATGGTGGCTGCGGAAGGCGCCCAGAGGAAACTGGCCTTGGGAGCGTTGATGCGTTTATAGGCGAAGAACGACTGGCCTTCGGCGAAGAATTCCTTGCGGTATTCTTTCACCAGCTCACGTTGCAACTGCACCGGGTCTGCGGGCAACGGCGCATTGGAAATATTGCGCGCGGTGCGGAAGGCGTCCCAATACTGCTGGCCTTCTCCTGCCGGGGCTGTTTCCGCGGCAACGAGGTACATTTCGCTGACGCGCAGCATCGGTACCTGGAAAGGCGCTATCTGCGCGCTTTCCGTGGAAGCGATATATTTCTTCATGATGTAGCACTTGGAGCCGTTGGCCAGCGTGATCAGCGACCAGAGGTTGGTTTCGCGGATATCCGTACCGGTATTGCCGTACAGCTGGTTGTTCACGGTGGTAACGGCGCTGCCTTTCTTCAGGTTGCCGGACAGGAACTGCGCTTCATACTTCGCGGCCAGCTGGAAGTCGTACAGCCCGAACACATGTTCCATGGAAAGGTTCAGGTTGCCGCCGGACATATCGCTGAGCAGGCCAAGGCGAAACTTGGCATTGCCATCCGGGTTCTTTGCGTCTATCACTTCTTTGGCGCAGGCGTAAGCGGAAGCGTTGTCCTGGAACCAGAGATAGGCGCGGGCCTGCAATGCTTTCACGGCATAGTAGTTCATCCGCAGGAAACGCCAGGCGGAATAATTGTTGTCTGGCCGGAAAGGAGAACTGCTGCCGCCGGGATTGGAAAGGTCTGCCTGGGAATATTTGGTGAACGGATCAACCTCTTTCAGCAAAGCAGCAGCTTCAGTGAGATCGTTCAGCAGCTCGGCCTGGTATTGATCATAGGCCAGGTGCTGGTTCGGATCTTTGGAGATCTTTTTCACATACGGCAGCACGGTGCCGCCGGGTATGTTGCCAGGTACCGGCCCGAAAAGCCGCAGCAGGTCCAGGTGGCAATATGCGCGCAGCGCGAGGCATTCGCCTTTCATCATTTCGTATGAGCCGGGGGAAAGGAACACGTCCCTTTTGGCGTCCACTTCGGCGAGGATGGCGTTGATGCTGGAAATGATCTTGTATTCCTGCCCGTATATGCCGGAGAGCGCACCCTGCACGCCTTCATCGGAATAGTTGAACAGGCCCAGGCGCTGCTCGGTGGTGTTGCTGGTCACATCCCAGGAAGAGGTGAGCCTTTCGATCGTGCCGAAGGTCATATGCTGGCCGTAGGCGGAGGCAGATTTCATCTGGATGTACACGCCGGTGAGCGCGTCCTGGAAGCCGCTCTCAGTGGTAAAAAGCACGTCTGCGGGCATCTGCGTTTTAGGCTGAACGGTCAGCCATTTTTTGCAGGATGTAGTGCACAGCACCATGCCCAGCAGCCCCGCGATAATATATTTACTCGATGTCATTGGAATACTGGTTTGCTGGTTAGAACATAGCGTTTACGGTCAGGGACATCTGGCGGGAGAAAGGATAGTTGGTACCCCTTTCGCGCCGTACGGTAGACAGGTAAAAAAGATCGGCCATGTTTGCCGAGAAAGACAATGCCTGCATCTTCAGCTTTTTCGCGAATGCGCTGCGCACGTCGTACTGGAAGTTGGCGTTTTGCATGGTGAGCGTTTTTTCATCCTGCACAAAACGCGAGGTGCGGTTGGTGCGGGCCGTTACCAGCAATCCTTTGAAAGCCGCATTGTCTCCCGGTTTCTGCCAGCGGTTGTCGTACACGCGGGAATCCACGTTGTAAGCGTAATCCGCGTTCTCCACTTTATTGATCAGCGTCTGGTTGTAGAGCTGGCCGCCGAAGCGGTAACCGAAGGACAGGTTCATGGAAAAGTTCTTATACCGCAGCATGGTGCTGAAGTTGCCGAAGTAAGCCGGTTCGCTGATGCCGCTGGCGCGCAGGTCCAGGGAGTTCCAGGTGTAGGTGGGCTGGCCGTTCCGGTCCAGGTACATTTCCTTGCCTGTACTGGGATCTATGCCCAGTGAAGGCACCACCCAGATGGTGTTGGAAGAATATCCCTCTTTGTACAGGAAGCCGGGCACCGCGCCTGCAGCGTTCTCCGTACTTTTCTGCGCGGCCTTGAGCGCGTCGGATATTTCCACGATCCTGTTCACGTTATGCACCAATGCACCGCTGACGCTCCAGGCAAGCCCTTTCTGCATATTGCGCACGATGAATGCGGTGGCCTTCACCTCTATCCCGCGGTTCTCCAGTTTCCCGATATTCTCGATATAGCTGGAGAAGCCGTTGGATGCAGGAAGGTCTACAGAGGATATAAGTCCGTTGGTGGTTTCAATATAATAATCCGCCACAAGGCTCAGCCGGCGGTTGAAAAGGTCCGCTTCCAGCCCGATGTTGTAGTTCATTTTCTGTTGCCATTTCAGGAATTCGTTGCCCAGGCCCAGCAGGTAGGCGCCCGTCCAGTTGAAGTAGCGGTCGTCTGTAAAGTAGCGGTAGGTAGACAAAGCCTGGTAGGCGTTGAAGTTCTGCGAACCGGTAACGCCCGTGGAGCCGCGCAGCTTCAGCCGGTTGATGAACGCCAGGTCTTTGAACATGGATTCTTTATGCAGGTTCCAGCCGAGGCCGGCAGACCAGAAAGGCGCAAAACGGTTGAGCCTTCCGAACTGTGAAGCGCCGTCTGAGCGGAGGGAGAGGTCCATGAAATAGCGTTCATCGTAGGTATAGTTCACGCTGCCGGTAACGCCTACAGACCGGGAGAGGCTTTCGGAGCCGCCCGGTTTGCCGCCTTCTGCGTATTGCAGGGCCATGGAAATAAAGTCGAAGTTAGGATTGGTAAAGCCTTCCGCGAGGAAGCTGTAACCGGAGGTCCTGGTCTGCCGGATGTTATAGTCCAGCCCGGCAAACAGTGCGTGGGCGCCGAACTGGCGGGTATAGCTGAGGTTGGCGCTGGCGTCGTAGCGGAAGCCTTTGTTCACGCCGTATTGGTAGGAGCCCCTTCGGAGGATGTTTTCGGTGGAAGCAAACGCGGTATGGTCCGCGGGCCGGAAATAATCCGAATCGGAGTTCATCTTCGTAAGGCCGAGCCTTGCCCTGAAAAGCAGGTCAGGATGCAGGCGCCATTCTACGGAAAGATTGTTGGTAATGTCTGTGGTCTTATATTCCTGGAAGGTATTCAGTGTAGCATCATACAAAGGATTGGTAGGCAGCGGGCTCCAGCGGCCTGTGTAGATATTGGAACCGGGATAACCCAGCTGTTTCCTTACGCGTCCTTTTTCGTCGTAAGGCGCCCAATAAGGGTTCATCTTCACGTAATCGGAAAATGAGCCGTAGGGCGATTCCGCGCTTTCGCCCAGGCCGATGAGCAGGCTGTTGGTGAAGCGGATGTTGCGGTAATAATAGCTGAGGTTGATGGTACCGTTGAAAGTACGGCGGGCAGAGCCTTTCATGACGCCCTGTATATCGTTTACCTGCGCGGAAATGGAATAACGGAATGCGTTATCGCCGCCTTCCATGCGCACGTTGTGCCGCTGGCCGATGCCGGTGCGCACGGGTTTGGAAAGCCAGTCGGTTTCCACGCCGCGGTTCACTTCGCTCAGCAGGTAGTTGTAATACTGCTTCAGCACCACATCGTTTTCCGCGCGGGCATTGTCGTACAGGCCGACCTTATATTCCAGTTCCAGCTTTTCACGGGCGTTCAGCACATCGTAAGCAGTGAGGTCCGGCATTTCGATGTTCACATCGCCGCGGTAAGACAGGCGCAGCTTCCCCGGCTGCGGCGCCCTGGTTTTGATCACGATCACGCCGTTGGCGCCGCGGGAGCCGTAGATGGCCGTGGCAGACGCGTCTTTCAGCATGGTGATGGATTCTACTTCGTTCTGGTTGATGTCCAGCAGTTTTTGCAGGGAAGACTCAAACCCGTCCAGCACCACCAGCGGGGTGTTCATGCCCACGCGCGTTTCATCCTGCAGCTCGTTCACATTGGGCAGGCTGGAGTTGCCGCGGATCTGTATTTCCGGCAGGCGGTTGGGATTGGAGCCGAAAGTGTTGCTCTCCACGATGTTGAAGGATGGATCGATGTTGCGGAGGGAAGTGATCAGGTTGCGGTTGCCGAACTGAGCCAGCTGCTCGGCGGTAACGGTGGTTACGGCGCCGGTAAAACTTTCTTTTTTCCGGTTAAAAATACCGGTTGTCACCACCACTTCGCCGATCTGCTGCAGCGACCTGGCCAGCATTACATTTAGTGTACCCGGCCCCGTTACCCTTACTTCCCGGGAAGCATAACCCTGGCAACTGACCTGCAGTACGGCGGGAAAATCTTTCACCTCCAGCTTAAATGCACCATCCGGCGAAGACACAGCGCCGGTGGTGGTACCTTTCACGCGTACCGTCGCAAAGGCAATGCCCTTGCCGGATTCATCGCGCACGGCGCCGGAAATTTCCTGTAAGATCTGTTCCCCGGGCGTGGTGGTCACGATCTTTTCATTGATCACCACCATTTTGTTGACAATGCGGTAAGTGAGCGGCTGGTTGCGCAGCACCATGTTCATCACTTCAGGCAGGGTAGCGTTGGTTACCTGCACATCCTGCGGGGCCGATCTTCTTAAGATCCGTTCGTCCCACATAAATGACATACCTGTCTGCGATTCCAGTTTCCCGAAAATTTCCTTCAGGGAAGCGCGTTTCAGGTTAAGCGTGATCTTTTGCGCGGAAGCTGCGCTGGCATAGAGACTTACAACAAGAAAAAGAGCAGCGGCGATTTTCGTACGCCGTAACGGTCTCAACAATAATCCGGCAGGGACATAAAAATGCCGGACCAAAAACGCAATTAATTGCATACATTTGGCTGGTTTTGGTTGATAAATAAAACAGAACCTGTATTTGGTTTATTAGCCCGACCTTATAGCCGCTCCGTGAGTCAGACGGGGCGGTTTTCTTTTTTGGGCCGGGCCAATGTTTTTATGGTTGTACGATCAGTTTGCCGTTTTCCAGTCTGCAATTCACCCCATAAATATTCAATGCCTCGATTATATCTGTCAGGCTTACATTTCTCCCGATAGTGCCGCCAAAGGTGCGGTCGGGCAATGTGCCTCTCATGTCTACTTCTATATCATACCATCTCGATACCTGCCGGAACAATGCCGGCAGGTCTGTACCGCTCATGATGAACAGGCCGTTCTTCCACGCGACCGCATCTTCCGCGTAAGCGCTATGTTCCACGGAGAGGCCGTTGTTGCTGCCGATGCTTGCCTGTTCGCCGGGCTGCAGCACCTGTTGTTTGTTCACTCTTATGCTGCCGCGCAGGAGCGTTGTTTTTACCATTGGCTCGTCTGCATAGGCGTTGATGTTGAACGCTGTGCCCAGTACTTCCACTATGCCTTTTTCGCTGAAGTGCACGGAGAAAGGTTTAGCTGCGTCCGCCGCAACTTCAAAATAAGCTTCTCCCGTGATCCGCACCTCGCGTGTATTACCGGTGAAAACCACTGGGTATTGCAGGGATGATGCGGCGTTCAGCCACACCTTTGTGCCATCGGGCAATACGATGCGGAACTGCCGGCCTCTGGGCGTAGAGATGGTGTTGTATGCTGTGGCTGCTGCCGCGGTTTCTTCCGGGTCGTACACTACCTGCCCGTTATCCAGCACTACATTGGTGCCGGACTGGCTGGCCACCACGCCATTGTGCATGCTGTCCAGCAATACGGTGGAGCCGTCTGCCAGCGTGAGCACTGCGCCTTGTTTGCCGGGTGTTCCAGTGTTCTTCGCCTGCGAATAAGCGGGGGCAGTGCTGCCCCGCTGTTCCGTAAGCCGGTAAACGCTGCCTGCAAGCACGAGCAGGCCGATAGCCGCGGCCCAGCCCCAGTAATGCATCCGCCGCAGGGGCGCTGTGCGGGGCCGGTCGGTCTCGGTCACCTTGTCCAGCAAAGGCCGGAGCGCGGGATCAAACGCCAGGTCCATATCAGGCTGCCCGGTGAGCTCTATGAATATTTCCGCAAGGGCCTCCCGTTGCCCGGGATCCCCGAGAAGGGCATAGAATTCCTGCTGGCCTGCCTCATCCAGTTTGTTGTCAAGAAAATCCTGCGCAAGGTGATGTAATCGGGTATTTTCCATGCTGTTCATAGTATAAGATCATGGCAAGCGGGGTTTTGTCATCATCCCATGAAAAAAAATTTTAGCGGTGCAATAAAAGCAACAGCGTAAGCAGCCCGGAAGCAGTGAGCCGTTCCCTGATAGCCGCCAGGGCCGCGCTGAGCGCGTTACGCACGTAGCCGTGAGACAGCTGCAGCTCTTCGGCGATCTCGCGGGTGGTCTTTCCTTCTACGCGGTTCAGGCGGTAAATGATCTTCCGTTGCTGGGGAAGGGATTCGATGGCTTCATGTACCAGGTGACGGATCTCTTTCAGTTCAAGGGTGCTGGTATTATCGAAAGAGCTTTGTCTTAACTGGAAGGCTTCCAGCCGTTTATCATCGGCCGCATGGCGTTGCAGTGACAGCAGGCTTTGGTTGACGGTGACCTTGCGGAGCCAGGCGCCCAGGTTCTCTACTTTGCCCAGCTTATCGCGGTGCAGCCAAACCTTGATGAATACCTCCTGCACTACTTCCTGGCGGGCATATTCGTTCTTCACGATCTTCATGGCAATAGCGGCCAGCGGCGTGGCCCATGTAAAGAACAACGCAGCAAAGGCCTGCTCATCGCCTTCGGCGATGCGTACAAGCAGAGCAGATTCATCAGTATGTAGCGATTCAGACGGCACTTATCAATTAGTTCCTGGTTTAATATGTCTCAAATACGGATGTGGCAGGATAGAACAGGAACGGAAAGTTCTTCGATTACTTTTGGCATTGCCGTGGATGAGAACGGCAAATTTTGAGGGCAAAGGTAAAAAGTTAAATGAAATTTAGGCGAAACGGGAAAAAATCGTTGGTGAAGCACCTTGACAAGCTGTCGATAAACAATTATTTTAGTGTTGATCCATGCAAAAAACTCCCGTATGAAAATCATCCCGTTCATCCTCGCCCTGCTATGCTGCATCACCGCGCAGGCGCAGCAGTACGACGAATCCAAAGTTCCTGCCTACACGCTGCCGGACCCGCTGCTGACGCTCAGCGGACAACGGGTAAAAAATGTGCGCACCTGGGAGAAAGTGCGGCGGCCGGAAGTGCTCCGTTTGTTTGAAGACAATATCTATGGGCAGATGCCGCATGATTTCGACAGCATCCGCTTTACCACCCTGCGGGAAGAGCCGCGGGCCATGGAGGGGAAGGCTTTGCTGAAAGAAACCCGGATCAGCGTATACCGCGCAGGACAATCCGTTTCCATCCACCTCACCCTGTTCATTCCTAACAACGTTCCCCGGCCCGTGCCGGTGTTCCTGCTGATCAACAACCGCGGGAAAAATATTACTGATCCCGACCGGAAAGAAAAAAGCCCGTTCTGGCCCGCGGAAGTGGTGATTGACAGCGGTTATGCCATTGCTGCGTTCCACGTCAGCGATCTTGCGCCCGACAATAAGGATACATTTGTGAACGGCGTATTGCAATTGTACCCCGGGCAGTTGCAGGCTGCCAACGGCATGAAAGCCATTGGCGCCTGGGCATGGGGTGCGGCCAGGGTAATGGATTATTTTGAAAAGGAGCCTTTGGTGAATGCTTCAAAGGTGGCGCTGACAGGTCATTCCCGCGGAGGGAAAACTTCGCTCTGGGCGGCGGCGCAGGATCAGCGGTTTGCCATCTGCATTACCAACTGCTCCGGGAACAGCGGCGCTGCCCTGGCGCGGCGGCAATTCGGCGAACGGGTGAGCCGGATCAATACCACCTTCCCGCATTGGTTCAATGATAATTATAAAAAATACAACGACCGGGAAAACGACCTCCCGGTAGACCAGCATATGCTTATTGCGCTAATAGCGCCCCGGCCCGTTTACGCAACGAACGCCACGAAAGACCTCTGGGCAGACCCGACCGGCACTTTCCTCGCCTTAAAAAATGCGGAAAAAGTGTACGCGCTATATGGTCTCAAGTCCAATCTCCCTTCTACTCCGCCTGCCACCAACGCAGCCGTGGCAACCTCCATCCTGGGCTATCACAACCGCGAAGGGGAACACGACATGACGCTGTTCGACTGGACACATTTTATCCAATTTGCAAACATTCATTTCAGGAAGCGGTGACCGGATGTTATAACGGGCGTTAGAGTTAACAGTCGTGGTAACGGTAATTGGTGTCATCGAAGTATTGCTTGTGTTTGTCAAGCACTTCTTTGGACACCTGTTTCTTTTTGAGAACGACCTTCCGCTGGGTTACGCCATCAGGGTGGATCCATATGCCGGAGAAGCCATCGTTTTCTTTGCGGAGGATCATAACGCCGGTGACCCGTTCTTCCAGCATCACATACTGGCCGGCATCGTTATAGTCGATCTTCAGCCAGAGCCAGCTATCGTTTCCCGGAACCTTATCATATTTATAGATACCCTCGTATACCAGCCTTGGCTCACAGTGATGCTCTTCCGCATGCAGGTACAGGGTGATCGCGATCTTTCCGTCGATAGTACCGGCGAATAGCTGGGGTTCGGCTTTCTGCGCGGAGGCGTTAACAGGCAGCAGGAAGAAGTTAATGGCGATAAGGATGAATGCTTTCATGGGTTTAATCCGTTTATGCGAATTTGCAACAATATTTTCTTATTGCAACCGGGTAATCCATATTCATCTGCTGCTGCAATTTATCCGCAAGGATCTGCCAGGGATACCGCCTGGCATAAAAACATCGGAAGATGGTTTTGGCTGGATGGGTGCAAAAAACGATCCCCGTCAGGTTTGTGATGTCAAGGTGAGGAAAAAGAAAAGACCCGCTGTGACGAGCCTTTTCCGGGTAAGATCTATTTTAAATTTGGTCGGGTCACCTGTTATAGGGTGTCACCAGTAATTTATACTTCCCGCCCTTTAATAATTTTTCTTCGAAAACGATCTCCAGCCGCCTGCTCTCCCCTTTCAGCAGCGTAAAATAATTATCATTCATCACCACCGGCAACACGCGTTCACCATTATCGGCCCTTACCAGCTGCACATGCACCGCAAATGCCGGGGCCTTCAATGAGTTTGTGACAGTCGCACTGATGTAAGAACTATCGCCACGGGTCAGCAGCGCGGAAGATACTTTCAACCGCGCGGGCGGGAGTTTGGACAATGCCGTGTAATCCGCCATGCGGCTGCTTCTCCAGTAGAAGTTCTCAGATTGCAGCCTGCCGTCCCCATCTTTCAGCAGCAGGCGGATAAACTGCACGTCAGATAAAGCGGTGTTCTTTTTACCATACACTTCAAAATCATACAGCGAATATCCCCACTCTGTAGCCCGCTTGCGGCCCAGCATACGTACGTAACGGGCTTTCACCGGTTTGAAGGAAATGGTCTCAAGGCCGCCTTTAGCAGTATCAATAACGTATACGTCTGCCCACGACTGCGCATCACCGGAAACCTGGAGACTGTAAGCGCGTGCATAAGCGGTTTCCCAATGCAGCACCACGCTGCTGATCTCCTGGCTGGCGCCAAGGTCCACGTACACCCATTCATGGTCCGCATACCGGCTGCTCCAGCGCGACCCGGTGCTGCCATCCGCCACTGCGCCGGCCTCGCCGCCTTCAGGGGAAAACGAGGACGCCACGGCTTGCTTTTTAAATGCGAGATTATCGATGTTGAAATTCAGGTCGAAACAGGAAGCAGCGGTATTGGAAGCCGCGTCTACCGTGAATTTCCGGCCGAATGCCTTTGCAGGTGTGCCGTCCATATTATACACGATGGCTTCGGCCTGCAGCTGGCGGTGGTCCTGCGAAGTAGTGTTGATCACTTTCACGGAGTTATCAGCGGCGCTCCATTGTATGTGTAGCGGCTCGCAGGCTTTTTTAACGCCCCAGTACGCGCCGGTGAGATCGTAATAATAGTCGTACGTCTGCCACACCAGGCTGGGATACGCGCTCTGGCTCATCCAGGTCATGATGCCGGATGCATCGTTCCACATATGGTGCAGCCAGCCTTCATACATGGCCTTGTTGGTTTCGATGTTCACCAGCTGGGCTTTGCGGCAGTAGTCCTCAATTCCTGTGGCAGTGCCGTAACTTTTATTGATGGCGTCATCATACCGGTCCGGCCCTGCGTTGGCCGCGGAGGGACCGAAGAAATGGAGGTCCCACATCTTGTTGCGCGGCCACCAGCTGGTATCGGGCATGAATTTTTTAAAGCTTTCAAAGGAAGTGAAAACGGCAGTGCCGATCTCCGTACGCAGGCCCCAGCCGGGCGTTCCGCCGAACCCGCCGGGGTATTTTGTGAAATACCAGGCAGGCATAAAGTTCGTCCAGGGACCGCTGCCGGTCAAACCGTCGGAATGCGAGTTGGGTTGGTACAGGCGGTCGTTGCCATCGAAGGCCGCTATGTTCTCCCGCAGCCAGCCGTTCAGCGGCGGCAGGGGATAGCCTTCATTATCACCGCACCACACGGCAATGCTGGGGTGATTGCGCAGGCGTTTGATCTTTTCCACCGCGTTCCTGTTGAAGGCAAAAACATCCCTGGGCAGGTTGGGATGCGAATTCAGCCAGAAGTCGTCCCATACCAGGATGCCGTATTTATCGCAAGCGGCGTAGAATTCTTCGTCCGTGGTGCTGCCGATCCAGTTGCGGATCATGTTAAAGTTCATTTCCTTATGCAGCTTCACTTTGGTATCGTACTCCCCTCCGCGGCAGCGCAGCATGTATTCAGACATGCCCCAGTTGCCGCCTTTAATGAAAATGCGCCTGCCGTTGATATGAATATGCAATACGCCGCCGAGCGTATCGTAGCTGTATTGCTTTACGCCGAAGGTGATCTTTTTTTCGTCGGATATATTTTCGTTGACGGTGAATTTCAGATCGCAGGTATACAGCGGCTGACCGCCGTATCCATTGGGCCACCAGAGCTGCGGGCGCTCAATTTCAGGCAGGAACGAGACCTGTTCGGTTTGCCCGGCGGGTATCTTTACCTTCTTCGAAAAACTGACCCCTCCCGGCTGGATCACGCCGGATACGGTCCCTTCCTGCGTTTCAGCGGAGTGGTTATCCAGCTCCATGCTGATGCTGAGCCTCGCGCGAGAGGTATCCGGCAAGGCCGTGCGCACCCAGGGATCGGTAATGGTTACCTGCCCGGAGCTGCTGAGGAACACATCGTCTGTGATCCCCATGTTGAGGCCGGGCACATAAGGCATCCAATCCCAGCTGGCGCTGGAAATATAGGTAGGACTTGAATAATTCACGATCGGCGTACCGGGCCAGCTGACCAGCAAGGCCAGCACATTGGATTTACCTTCCTGCAAAATACCCGTCACATCAAACTTCCCACGGTCCATAAAACCATCCAGTTGCCCAAGGCGGCGGCCGTTCAGGAACACTTCGGCCTTCCGGTTCACACCTTCAAAATTGAGCCATCGCTTCTCCCCGCTTTTCCCGGCGGAAGCCTCAAAAACAACCCTGTACCAGAAATCCCTGTCGTATTTTGTTTTATCAACCTTATAAATATTATCCCCGAAATTGGGATCCTTCTCCAGCCCCGCTTCCACAAACGATCCGAACACGGTTCCGGGCACAACGGCTTTCACCCAATCGTTGTCGTTGTAGCCCGCTGCATGCAAACCGGTACCAGGCAATACTTCAGCCGCAGCCTTTACCTTCCAGCGCACCTTTGCATCACTGTTTAAACTGACTGTCTTGTCCTGTGCCTTTGCTGCCATGGCTGTGAACAGCAACAGGCTCAATAATCTTTTTCCTTTCTTAATGAACATTATTTCCAATTGAATACGCGAACGAAATATGGCCTGTACCGGTCTGCACTGCCGGGTTTATTGAAATTGGTATTAAAGTCTACGGGATTGATGTTATAAGAGATCACCAATTCTCCTTCCCTGCTCAGCGCGTGATGCACGAATGCATTGTAGCTGATGAAATCGCCGGTGTATTTTTCAGGAATGCGGTACAGCGTGCGCTTATTGGTCCAGGGGCCAACGGGCGTACTGGATTCGTAGATGTAGATATCCAGGCCGAAGATGATCTGCTGCGATACGAGGTAATATTTGCCGTCCTTATAAAATACATTCGGCTGGGAAATATCGTTGCAAACATTGAATTTCTCCGGCGTGGCGCTCCAGCCGTTCTGCCCGTAATATTCCCAATTGCCTGTAAGATCGTGCCCCGCGGCACGTGCCACGTACATGAAAGAAGTGAGGAAACCGTTTTCGGTGCTGTACATGTAAGTATACCCATCAGGCGCTTTCATGCTGCCGGCGCTGTAGTTGCTGTTCAGGTCTTTATCTTTTATAAGCTGGCTGAGCTGCATGGAAGGCAGGTCGAATATTGCGAGGTCGGTGCTTACGTGCATAAAATCCCAGGTGCCTCCCCCGGTTTTCCTGACGTGACTGAGCAGCATCTGGAATTTCCCGTTATGCACCTGCCCGGTCCCGGGCCAGTACCAATCCTGGTCTTCGGGCGCATTGCCGTATTTTATCCAGGTCTGGCTTTGGTTGCCGGTACCGGGGTTGAGTGGTATGAAACTTTGTAAGGAAGTATCCAGCTGCAAATGTGCCGCGTTGCGTAGCATCACGTTGTTGGTGCGGTTGCGGTCTGCGCTCACCTGCCCAAAAAAGCTGTCCTGGAACGACCATACGATGCGGCCGTCCGGCAGCAGCACGGAATAACATCCGTCGCCGCCGTTCCAGTCCTGGTAGCGGGTGAGGTATTCGTTGTAATCCAGGTCGCTGTAAACGGTCACGCGCGGATCCCATCTGCCATTGCTTTGCAGCAGTTCCAGCCGGGGGCCGGCAGGCTGTTCGTCTTTCTTCAGGATGCGCACGTACCAATATTTTGCGATGCCTGCTTCGGAGGTCACCCGGTAGGCATAACGGTTGCCGTTGGAAGCAAAATCCACTTTCACTCCTTTCGCCGGCAATACGGAAGCGCCCTTGGAAACGGTTACCAGCGGGCTCACCGCGCTCAGGTCCGGGTCGTTTTCCACCCATACGGTGATGGTGGCCGAGTCTGCACCGTTCACGATCTCCGCTTCACCGGCCTGCCCTTCAGGCAGCCTGAATGAAAGGATCGCGCGTTCCTGGCTTTTGTAGCCGTCCAGCGGGTTTTTCATGCAGGAGGTCAATATACCGCCGGCTATCAGCAGCATTATCATTTTGTTCATGTTAGTTTATTTAAAACCGATCTGGATCCCAAGGTTCACCACCCGCTGGTTGATGTAGGCGTCGCCCGCGGTGTTGCTGGATACTTCAGGGTCCTGCTGGTATTTATCGTAATTGGTCCAGGTGAAAAGATTGTATGCGCTGAGGTAAAGCCTTGCGTTGTTGATCCGCTTCGGCAGCCAGCGGCTGGGTACCTGGTAGCCCAGGTCCACGGTTTTCAGGCGCACATACCGCGCGTCTATCAGCCAGAAATCGGACATGTAAGTGCGGGCGCTGTTCACGGTGGTCGGGTTGCTGGTGAGGCGCGGGAACTGTGCATTCGCGGCGTTCTCAGGCGTCCATCTTTCCTGGTGGATGGGCTGGAACTGGCTCTGGAAGGTTTCGATACCGGTGCCCACCACGCTGAAGCTGTAACCGAAGGAACCCTGGAACAGCAGGTTCACGCTGAATCCCTTATAATTCGCGCCCAGCGTAAGACCCAATACGGTGCTGGCCAGGTTCGGCTTGCCGATCGGCCCCTGGTCGTTGTTGTCGATCACGCCGTCGCCGTTGACGTCTTTGTATTTGAGATCGCCGGCCTGTATGGGATATTCGGTGAGCGGCGTAGCAGGCTTGTCATGTGCATTGGCCTGTATCTTCGCGATATCGTCGGGCGTGTAATAACCGATGAAAGTATAACCGAATGGCTGATCGATGGGCAGGCCGGTTTCACGCAGCCAGGGAAATGCAGGTTGCGCTTCGTCTTTGAACAGGACTTTGTTCTTGAAATACTGGAACACCAGGCTGGTATTGAAGTTCACACTGCGAATATTGCCGCGGTAGTTGATCTGCCCGTCGAAGCCGGTGTTGCTGGTTTTGGCCACGTTGGTAGGACTGAAGCCCACGCCCAGCATATTCGGCACAGAGCCTTTCCGCACCAGCTGGTCGTAACGGATGTCGTGGAAATAATCTATGGTAAACGACAGCTTGTCTTTGAAAAGGTTCACATCTATCCCCACGTCCGCTTTCTTCGCCTTTTCCCAGGTCACATCCAGGTTGCCCAGCTCGCCTTCGTAGATGGAACCGGTCTGTGTATGATTTTCCCCGAAGGAATAACCGCCGCCGGTGAAGTATTCCTGGCGGAACAGGTAACGGTTGCCGGAAGTAACATCGGAGCCAACCACGCCGTATGAACCGCGGAGCTTCAGCAGGCTCACGAATGTAACATGATCCTTGAAGAACGGCTCCTGCGAAATGCTCCAGCCAACGCCCACTGCGGGAAAGAAGCCGTTCCTTTTCTTCGCCTGGAAACGGTCTGACCCATTATAAGCGCCGTTGAAATCCAGCAGGTATTTCTGCTTGTAGTTATAGCCTACTTTAAAAGAGAAACCCCTGAAGTTCGCCGGGATGTCTGATTTGAAAGAAAAACTCTGCCGGTTGTAAAGCGCCAGCGCATTAAATGCATGCGCGCCGAAAGCCCGGTCGTAGCTGAGGAACGCCTGTGTGTTCACGTTGCGGCTGTAAAGATCGGTATTGCCGGTCACGCGGTATTTCTGCAGGCGGTAATTGCCACGCGGGTCCAGCGTATACGAGCCGTCGGCGGGATTGTAATAGAAAGAAGGAGGCTCCGCTTCGCGGAAAAGGTTCCTGGAATATTGTTCAATTCCCGCATAAGCCACGCGGCCGGTGAGGGAAAGGCCTTTGGTGAGGAAGTCCAGCTGCTGGGTGGCGCCGAAGAGCACGTTGAAGTCCGTTCTTTTGCTGCGGCTGTAACCGCCATTGGCCAGCCTTGCGTTGAGCGTGGGCAGCGCGTCTTTGGTATCGGCGGCGAAGGCATAGCTGCCGTTCGGGTTCATGAGCGGGGCGGAATATGGGTGGATCTTTTCAAAGTTATATACTTCAGATACCACGTTGGCCGAGCGCGGCTGGTTGATGTCGCCGAAGCGGGTAGTGAGGTCCAGCCGGAGCGTCAGCGTTTTGGTGGCGCGCATGTCAAGGTTGGAACGGAAATTATACCTGCGGAAAAAATAGTTGGTGTTCACTTCGTTCCTCGGGTCTGAAAAGTCGCGCACCAGGCCGTTCTGCGTGAGGAAGCCGCCGGAAACAAAATACTTTACAGCTTCTGTTCCACCGGAAATATCTACGTTGGTATTGGCCTGGTAAGCGTGTTTTTTGAATACGGCCTCATACCAGTTGATATTCGGATGCCCGTAGGGATCGTTACCGTTGCGGAACAGCTCCAGGTCTTCATTGGTAAACTTCAGCGGCAGCCCGTCATTTTTATAGGCTTCGTTCACGAGCAAAGCCGTGTTATAGGAATCCAGGAACTTCGGCGTTCTTACCGGGGACTGCTGCCCTGTTTCCACGCGCAGGTTCACCTGCGGGCGGCCGCTTTTACCGCGGCGGGTAGTTACCACCAGTACGCCGTTGGCGCCTTTGATGCCGTATATCGCGGTGGTGGACGCATCTTTCAGGATGGAAATGCTTTCGATCTCGTTCACATTGATCTGCTGCAGCTGGTCGTAGGAATATTCGATATCGTCTACGATGATGAGCGGTTTATTGCCATCCGCATTCAGCGAGCTGACACCGCGGATGAAAAAATCGGAAGCATCCCTTCCCGGCTGGCCGGAACGCTGCTGCGATACGAAGCCCGGAAGTTTTCCCATCAGCGCGTTCTGCACGTTGGCGGTAGGCACATTCCTGATCTCGGCCCCGGTAATAGCGCTCACCGCGCCGGTGTTCGTAATACGTTTGGCGGCGTTGAAACCAACGATCACCACTTCATCGAGGCCCTGGGTGGAGGGCTGCAGCACTACGTCTATAGAAGAGCGGCCGGCTACGTCTATTTCCTGCGCGGTAAACCCGATCAGTTTTACGATCACTGTATGGGAAGTGCCTTTCAGCGTGAGCTTGAAGCGGCCGTCAGGATCCGCGATCACGCCGTTGGTGGGCACGCCTTTCTCCGAAATGGCTGCCCCGGGCAGCACACCGTTCTGGTCTTTTACAGTGCCGCTGATGGTCTTTTGCTGGGCTGCCGCGGTGAATGGCATCGCGGCGGTGAGCAGGAGGAACAGTATAATATTTTTCATCTTCTTAGTTATGATTCATGAAAGGAATAGGGCTCACCAGCCCGGGTTCTGGCGCATGTTGTCGTTCTTCACCACTTCATCGTAGGGGATGGGATGGAAATACATTTTCGGCGCGATGAATACGGGCTTGAAAACCTCTACCACGTTATAGTTGAAGTCCGGCCCTTCTTTGATGATGCTCATGCCGTGCAATGCTTTTCCATACACCTGCTGCGCGATCTTCCAGCGGCGGATGTCCCAGAAGCGGTGCTCTTCAAAGGCCAGCTCTATCCTTCTTTCATTGCGTATCACCTGTCGCATTTCTTCCGGCGTCATGCCGTCTTTAAGGCCATACATCCCGTCTGCCCCTGCCGCAATCCCCGCGCGGGCACGCAGGTCTTTCAGCACCTGGTATACTTCGCCGGTAGGACCGCTGTATTCATTCTCCGCTTCGGCGAAGTTGAGCAGCACTTCGGTGTACCGCAGGATGATCCAGTCGTGGCTGGTGTTGGCGTACTGGCTGGCATTTTCGAAGTTGCCCATGAATTTGCGCATGTAATACGATGTTTTTGAACCGGGCTCTGAACCGGTGCCGGGCTTGTTCTGCCCGCCGTCGAACATCTGCAGGTCCGCGCCCAGCCAGCGTGAGCCGTTGTACATGATACTCATGCCCAAACGCGGGTCGCGGTTGGCATAGGGATTATTGGAATTGTAGCCGGATGCAGGATCGGTGATAGGTAAACCGGTATTCATGGGAAACGCGTCTACCAGCTCCTGCGTGGGATTGGTGCGGCCGCGCGCCACGATAGCGAAACCAACAGGCCCGTTGGTCTTCTCGATCTCAGTGTTATTCCCTCCCTGGCGGAAGAAGAGTATCTCACTGTTATTTTGTGTAATAAATATGTCTTTGAAATTGGGCAACAGTGAAAATTTATTTTCGCTGATCAGTTCGCGCGCCGCGTCTGCCGCCAGTTTCCAGCGCTCTTTGTCGTAGCTCGTATAACCGGTAAGCGGGTTATTCGCGGCGATATTCTGGCCATTGAACAAGGGACTCGCAGCGTACAACAACACACGGGCTTTCAAAGCCTGGGCGGCTCCTCTCGTGGCCCGGTGGCTGTTCAGCTCCGGGGCCGCAATGGGATTGGGCCGCAGGCTGTCTTTGATGGCTTCGCATTCGCTTACGATATAGTTCACACATTCTGCAAACGAGCTCCGGGCCACCTGCACATCGTCTCCCAGTTCCCGCACTTTATCGCCCATCAGCGGCACGCCGCCGTAACGTTTCAGCAATTCAAAATAAAAAAGCGCCCTGATAAACCGTGCCTCAGCCTTCCAGGCATAACGCACGGAGCGGCCGTTGGGCAGCTTTTCCTTCACCGGCGACACATCTATGTTCGACACAAAAATGCCGGCAGACCGGATGGCCGCGTAAGCATCGTTCCAGGGCGATTCCCCGGGTATTGGCGAATACGAAGTATAAGCGCCGGTAGCCAGCTGCAATACGCCGGAAGTGCCCACCAGCCCGGAAATGGCGTCATCGGAGGCTGCGTCCAGCAGGTCGCCGCCCACGCGGTTGTAGCCGCCGGGAAGCTTGGAATAAATAGTGTTCAGGAATTTGTTGGCATAAGTGCCCAGCGAATCGTCTTTATCGAATACATATTCTATGGTGACCTTTTCGAGCGGTATCTCTTCGTAATCCTTGTTGCAGGCCGCCAGGGCAGCAAGGCAGCCGGCCAGGAATATCATTATGCGGAATTGCTTCATCGTACTTTATTTAAATGGCTGACTAGAATTTAACATTGATGCCGGTGTTCAGCACACGTTGTATGGGATACGCCCCCACTCCCACTTCGGGATCCACAAAGTCGTAGGCTGCATGTGTGAACAGGTTTTGCGCATTGGCAAACACCTTGATGCTGCCTACTTTGACGCGGCTCGTCCAGCGGTAGGGCAGGTTGTAGGCGATGCTCAGGTTCTTCAGCCGGAAGTAGCTGCCGTCGCGCATCCAGAAGGAAGAAGAGGCTTTGTTGTAGCTGTGGTTCGCGTCTGCGGTCAACCGGGGATAAGTGGCTGTGGCAGCGGTTTCGGGCGTCCAGCGGCCGGTGATCTGCTCGTAGGCCTGGCCGTAGGTGAAGTTGTTGAACTGGAACCCCATTTCCGTGGCGAAGTTGGCCACATAATTCACACGGTTGGCCACACCCTGCAACAACGCGCTCGCTTCGATCCCTTTCCAGGAAAAACCGATAGTGGCGCCGTAATAAATACGCGGTTTATAAGTGCCGATAGGCGCTTCGTCGAACTGGTTGATCTCGCCATCGCCATTCAGGTCTTTATACCGTATATCTCCCGGCACCGGCTTGTAACCGGCAATGGTGGCGCTTCCCGTGGCTTCTTCGGCGGACTGGAAAAACCCGTCGGCAATATACCCGAAACGCATGCCCACCGGCTGCCCGGTTCTTTTGTTCCACTCATATTCGCGGCGCTGCTCGTCCATATAAATGGCCTTGCTTTGCTCGATATTGCCGTTGGCGGTAATGAAATAATTGAAAGCATTCACGCGCCCCTGGTAGGTAACGGTCAGCTCCCCGCCCTGGTAAAGGTTGACACCGATATTCTCCGGCGGGTAGCTCGCGCCGGACAGCGCGATGCTCTTGCCTCTTATCTGCAGCAGGTTCTCATAGCGGTCGTGGTAATAATCTCCCGTGATCTGCACGCGGTTGTTGAACAGGGAAACATCGATCCCTACATCCAGCTTCTTCGCGGTTTCCCAGGAAATATTCACATTGGCCAGGCCATTTTCCTGGAAGCCGCTCGCGGGCGAACGGGCGGAGCCCTGCTCGTAGATGCCGCCGCCAACGCCGTTATTCTCGCTAAAATCCTGTCGCCAGATGTAATACCCTGAATTATCAACCCCGCTGCCGGTGTGGGCATATGTGCCTCTCAGCTTCAGCTGGTTCAGCCAGCTTGTAGTGCTTTTGAGGAAATTTTCCTGCGCCAGGTCCCAGCCAAGGCCGCCGGCGAAAAAGGTGCCGTACTGCTTGCTGGGGATATAGCGGTTGTAGCCGCTCCGGTTCACCGCGCCTTCGATAAAATATTTATCGGCGTAACTATAAGATACTTTACCGGAGAGATTAGTGGCTTTGCCCGGCAGGTCATAGTTAAAGATCGTCTGCCGCCTGTCCGCCAGCACCACGGCATTCAGGCCATGGCGGCCAAACTGCCTTTCGTAGTTGATGGATACCTGCCCGAAGAAATACTGCGCGTTGAAAACAGACATGAAATTGTTGCGCTGGGCAATGGATTCGCCGTATTTATTGTATATGGTATCACCCTGCGTTACGGCCATCCGGTACACCAGCTCCTGCTTGCTGCGGTCTATGGCGTTGGCGGATTGTATAGACAGGTTGCCTTTTCCTTTTACGGACAGTCCCGGCAGCCAGTCGCCCAGGTCGTAACGGAGGTCTACATTCGCCATCACATCTTTGCTGTTGTCCTGGATGTAGCCGCTGTTGAGGGTTTTAGACAGCAGGTTGGTGGTTAGGTTATTGGTGCCGCCCCAGCTGCCGTTAGGGTTGTAGATGGGATAAGCGCCATTAGGCGTTGCCAGCAAGGTTGAAAGAATGTTGCCGGTGCCTGCTCCTGGCTGTGTTCCTTCCTGCAGGCGGCCGAAGATCTGCATGCCCACGTTCAGGTTGTCTGTCACATCGATGCTCACGTCTGTATTGATCAGGTAACGTTTCAGGCCGGCATTGGTGTTGTAACTGGCCCCGGGTGCGGTTTTGAACATGCCCTGCTGGTCGGTGTAGTTCAGTGAAACGGAATAACGGGCAACGTTGCCGCCGCCGTTGACGTTCAGGTTGTATCGGGATAAAAAGGCATTGTCCCTTAAAATGGCGTCGTACCAGTTTACATCCGGGTGGGTGTATGGATTGGAATGATCGCGGAAAGCGAGGAAGTCTGCTTCTTTATAGAACGGTTCCTTGCCGTCGTTTTGCAGGGCTTCGTTCAACAGGTAAGCATATTGCCAGGAAGGCAAAGGCTTCGGCAGGTTGATGGATTGCTGCACGCCGGTTTGCGCGGTGACCGATACCCGGGGTTTGCCTGCACGGGCTCGTTTGGTGGTCACCAGTAATATGCCGCGCGAGCTGCGCTGGCCGAGCATAATGGCAGACAGCCCGTCTTTCAGCACTGAAATGGATTCTATGTTTTCCGGGTCGATGGAAAATAGGTCCCGCTGCACGCCGTCCACTATCGTTACGGGCGTTTGCCCGCGCAGCGACAGCCCGATCTCTGTATTGTCGCTCGGCTCCTGCGCGCCGGGCCTTGGAATGTTGCCTACAAAAATGTCTATATCAAAGTTATCGCCGGTAGCGGGGTTGCGGAAACCGCTTGCCTGCTGCGTGTACAGGCCCGCCAGGCGCCCGGGCAGCGCATAAGCGTAGAGCGTAGCCGGGGTGGTGGACAGTTGATTGGTATACACTGTGGACACAGCGCCTACAAGACTTTTCTGCGACGCTTCACCATACAGCACGGGAATGCGCTGAGGCGAAGGGATGTACAGTTCTTCCAGGCGCAAAGCTACCGGTTTTGCATCCCGTACTTTATGCTCGATGGTGTAATAGCCTGGATATTGAATGATAAGTGTGTTATTCACGGCGGCCTTTACGGTAAACCTTCCCGCTGCATCACTGCTCGTACTGTCTGTAGTGCCTTTCACGAAAATAGCAGCCCCCGAAACAGGCTGGCCGTAGTTATCCGCCAGCAGGCCGGTTACCGTGCCCGGCTGCTGCGCCTGCACGCTGCCGCAAAATGCGAGCATACAACAGGCAAGGACTGAAATATATTGTTTGAAGTAGCTGTAAGCCATTGTATCAGTTTTATCGAACGATGGTGGTTATTGGCATTTAAATGTGTACACGAAAGGATTCGCCGTATTGCTGTATCCCACTTTGACCGTGCCGGTGGCATCCGTGAAGAAATATTCGATCTTCTCCAGCGTCTGCCCGTCCTGCATGTTGAAATAGGCGCGCGGCCAGAATGTGATGGCTGATTTATTGCCGGTGTATTTTTTCAGTTTCGTGGCGTCGGTTTGCGCACATACGTCCAGCACCTGCCCGGTGGTGGTGTAACCTTTGGCGCAGAGGTAAATGCTGCCCACGCCGTTCAGCGCTGTCTGCACCACGTCCGGGTCGAAGCTCAGCGTCAGGAAATCGTTGTCTGTGGCCAAACCTGGCGTAACGGCGGCAATTGCGGGATTGCAGAAGTCGATCAGGTCGCCCTGGCCGTCGGTAATGCTGAAGCAGTCTTTGAACTGGCATTTGTATACGTTATTGGAACCGAACACATCGCTGAGGCCTTCACTGCTGGTGCCCAGGAAATAACCGGTCTTGAACTGCATGTTCTCCGGCCCGGCTTTCAGCACGATCTTCACATCGATGTTCTCTTTTACGCCCTGCGGAACGTTGTAGGCCTGCTCCGTCCAGAACACGACCCATTCCAGCTGGTCCGTCATATAATTGCCGCCCATGCCAAAACGCTCTTTCAGCGCTTCCGGCCAGTTCTTCCCGTTGGCGGCGATCACGTTCGAAGGCACCAGCACCATTTTGCCGTTGCCGTAGGAATTCGTGGTATAGGTGATGTTGGAATTTGCGGCGGCAGCCCAGCTTTTCGGCGCCAGGAAACCGATGATCAACCGCACGTTGCTGCGCCCGCCATCGGCCACATCAATGCGGTTGCGCATGGTGATGATCATTTCTTCCCCGGCTTTGGCAGTTGTCGGCTGGTCTACCCCTTCGAGGAACACGCAGCTCGCCAGCAGCAACAGGATCAGGCAAACGCCGTATAAATGTTTTTTCATGTCTTGTGTTTGTGTTGGATCAGGGATTTACTCTTTCAAGCGTATACAGGTAAGTGTTGGCGGTGCAGCCGGGACTGAATGAAAAATTCATGTTGCGTTTCCCGTTCACCACCGGGTAGGTAAAAGTGCTGCTCACCGCGGTTCCGCCGGTTTGACTGAAAGTGATGCGGAACGGGAACTTCGGATCATCCATCGCATAGCTGCCGTTTTTGCTGACGATGAAGGGCAACGGGTTTTCGATGGTGTATTGCTGGTTGGCGTTGAAATGTATCCTGAATTGCGTGAAATCGGCCAGTGCCGTGATGTCTATCCCATTGCGCATGGCTTTGGTGATACGCCATTCGCCGGCGATGTCTTTCGGCTGCTCGGGTACGAGTATTTCTTTTCGTTTGCAGGAGGTGATGGCCAGGGAAAGCGCCATCAGCAAACATATCGGGAGTGTGAATTTCATGTTGTAATTATTTACCAGGAAGGATTTTGTTTCAAGTCGGGCGACTTCGCGGTTTCACCCTGCGGGATGGCCCACAGGTACATGGCTTTCCGGAAATTGTGCTTGCGTACGGGAAAGACGGTATAGGTAACCGTGCTGCCATTGCGCCTGATCTCCATACCGGTCATTTGTTTGTTCTCCGTTTGTTCGGCGATCTTCCATCTTCTCACATCCCAGAAGCGGTGGCCTTCGAAAGCCAGCTCCACCCGCCTTTCGGCACGGATGGCCTCGCGCATCTGGTCTTTGGTAAGCCCGGCGGCAAGCTGGTAGGGCTGCAGGCCGGCACGCTTGCGTACCAGCTCCACGGCGTTGTATACTTCCTGCGTGGGACCGGCGTATTCATTGGAAGCCTCCGCAAAATTGAGCAGCACTTCCGCGTAGCGCATCAGCGGGAAGCAGCGGTTGCTGCCGTGGATGAAGTTGGCCGCGATGTTCTCATCCAGCATTTTATTCGTGTAATAACCGGTGGGCGTGCCCGCGTGCACCGCATCCTGGCTCACACCTTTGCCGTCGGGCCCGAGGTAGATGTTTACCGGTTCTTTCAGGCCGGTGTTCTGTATCAGCGGCATCTGGTCGCGGATCACTGAGTAGGCCAGCCGCGGATCGCGGTTCCTGTAAGGATCACTGGCATTATAACCGGAAGCGGGATCGGTAATTGGAAGGCCGTTAGCCATGCTGAAAGCATCCACAAATTCCTGGTAGGGAAAGCCGCCCTGCGCGCCATTGCGCGACGGCGGCTGCCAGGCGGATTCCAGCTCGCGGTTGCCGCCCTGCATTTTGGCAAGGATGTATTCCGGGTTTACGCGGAGCGTGAATAATTTGTAAAAGCCATAACCCGGCGCGGTGGTATTGTCTTCGTTGAGTGAATACGCCGCTTTGTTCATAACCGCCAAAGCAGCATCTGCCGCCAGTTTCCAGCGTTCAGGCACTGCGTCCGGGTAGCCGGTGACATTGTTGCCCGGCTCTATGCCGCCGCCATTGAAGAGCGGGCTGGCGGCAAACAGCAGCACTCTCGCCTTCAGCGCCAGGGCAGCCCCGCCACTGGCCCGGCCATAGTCTTCCCGTATGCGCACCAGCGGCAGCGACCCGGCTACTGCATCACATTCGGAAACGATGTAGTCTACGCATTCCTTGTAGGTATTGCGTACGGAAGGTATTTTATCGCCGACGTCGTACACCGCGTCGCCCAGCAATGGTATGCCGCCGTAGTGTTTCAGCAAAGCGGCATAATACCATGCCCGCAGGAACCGCGCTTCCGCCGCCATCACATTCCGGATATGCGGCGGGATGGGCGCCCCGGGCAAATGTTTCAACAGCTGGTTCACCCTGCGGATATTGGTGTAAGGCAGGTTCCAGGCGTCGCTGCTGATAATCGTCGGGTTGACGGTGCCGGTCGCGAATTGGATAGATGTAGTGACGGTGGCGGATTTCTGTGGCTCTGCCTCGTCGCAGGACGCATCCAGGCCTCCGTTGCCGAAGCGGGTGGCGCTTTCAGCAAAACCGATGTCGATGTAAATGTTGGTAAGGAAAGCTACCGTGCGGGCGCTATCCGTAAATACTGTCTGCTCGTTCAGGTTGGTGGTTTCGGTCTGGTCCAGGAAATTCTTTTTTCCGCAGGAAGACAGGATAAACATTCCCAGGCACAGGCATGCAGGAGCAGCGAACGTGAATTTCATTGTCATAACGTTAATACGTGGAAGCGTTCAGCTTTCGGTGATAAAATTTGCTACAGCGCATTACGGGACCGGCTCGTAAAGTTTCCTTGTACGAAACCCGGCCCGTAACGCAGTATTCTTTTTTTGAACCAGTTACTATTGTCCTACCAGTAATGACACCTTAAGAAAGCGGTACCGCCATTGAGGGTGGAAATTTTTAAAAGAAAATTTACATTGACCCCATAAGGCCAGCGTAGCACCGGTAAAGCAAAGTCCGTCATTGCCCCAAAAACCCGTCATTGCGAGGAGCAGCAGGAGATTTTGCGCGGGGCGCGACGAAGCAATCTCCAAACACTGGGTGTATCAATCCAACGTAAGAGATTGCTTCGTCGCCCCTCCCGCTTTGGCTCTGCGGCTCCTCGCAATGACGGGTTTTTCTAACGCATGACGTCCCTTTTCCCGCAATGACGATCTTTTTTAGCAACGACGGGCTTTTGCCTGTATCATGATCAATTAATCCCCCAACTCTTATTAGGCTCATCCCCCATTTCCAGCAGCAGCGTGCCTCCAGCGGCAATGCTGGCATGGTCGATGTAGCTGTGATGGTAGGGCTTGCCGTTCAGCCAGGCGCGGCGGATGTAGCGGTTGGCGGGGGAATTGTTGCGGGTGCTCACGTTGAAGCGTTTGCCTTTGGCATAGGCGGGATCGAGGGCGATGGTGATGGTGTCGAACACGGGACTGGTGATCTCGTAGCGGGGGCTGCCGGGGCATACCGGGTGCAGGCCGCTGGCGGCGAGCACGTACCAGGCAGACATCTGGCCCACATCCTCATTGCCTACCAATCCTTCCACGGAGTTTCGGTAAGCCCGCGCGCAGATCTCCCGCGTCCATCGCTGGGTAAGCCAGGGAGCGCCTAGGCGGTTGAACAGGAAAGGAACGTGGTGAACAGGCTCGTTGGCGTGGTTGTAAAAGTCATTCCACATCATGTTTTCCGGCACTTTGTCGAAGAAGCCCGTCAGGTCGGCGAGCACTTTTTCCCGCCCGCCCATGAGGGCCACCATGCCGGGTACATCGTGCGGTACGAACCAGCCTTGCTGGTAGGGGCTGCTTTCGATGGTGCCGTATCCCTGGCGCATGCGGCCTTCTTCCGGCCATGGCTGCCAGCTGCCGTCGTCGTTGCGCGGGCGGAACCAGGCTTTGGCGGTATCGAATACGTTCCGGTAATTGCCTCCGCGCGACAGGTAGGTCTTTTCATCTTCCCGCTTCCCGAGGGCGCCGGCCAGTTTGCCCAGGCACCAGTCGAAGTAGGCGTATTCCAGCGTGAGCGATACGCCCAGGCCGCCGGTGGAGTAACCTTTGCTGCCGTTGCCGAATTTCTCCACGGAATTTTTAGCGAAGGCATAGGCCTTTTGCACATCGAAGCCGCGTATGCCTTTCAGCCAGGCGTCCGCGATTACAGAAACGGCGGGATTGCCGATCATGCAGCCGCTGTAGGCATTCAGGAACTCCCAGCGTTCGAGATAGTGTTTGCCGCTTTCGTCCGCCAGCGTCACCAGCGAATTGATCATATCGTTTACCACCCGCGGGTTGATGATAGTCTGCAACGGCATCTGGCTGCGGAACACGTCCCAGCCGCTGAAAATGGTTCGTTTGCTGAAATCCTTTACTACATGGACTTTCCCGTCGCCACCGATGTATTTCCTGTCTACATCCGAAAAAGTGCGCGGGTCTATCATGGTGTGATAAAGGGCGGTGTAGAATACGGTTTTCTCTTCTTCAGTTCCACCGGAAACGGTCATCTTCCCAAGCGCTTTGTTCCACAGATCGGTGGCGCGCTGGCGCACGAGATCAAAGTTCCAGTCTTTTATTTCCGCTTCCAGGTTGGCTTTGGCGCCTTCGATGCTGACGAAGGAAATACCTGCTTTCATCAGCACTGCCTCGCCGGCAGTGGTCTCAAATTCGGTGTAGAAGCCGGTATGTTTGCCGGCTTTTTCTTTGACGCCCGGTAATACTGCGGCTTTGGCGATCTGTTGCTGATAACGCGCGCTTTCGATGTCTTCGCGCTTGCGCGTCCATCCCTCCGGGATGTCTGCACTCCACACGCCGTATCGGGAAAGCGGTTTGCTGAACTGTGCGTAGAAATAAACGGTGTAATTGCCTTTGCCGTCGCCATTGCCCCAGCCGCCGCCATCGGGCGTGCACTGCATATACCCGGCAATCGTATGATCGTCTATCACCTTCACTTCCTGCCAGGTGGAAGTGCCGCCCACCCTGCGTGCCAGGTCTACCTGGATGCGCGATTGCCGGTGCGCGGGAAAAGTAAACCGCATGATGCCGCTGTGCGGCGCGGCGGTCATTTCAGCTTTGATGCCGTGCTCTGTGAGCTGTACGCTGTAATATCCGGCGGCGGCTTTTTCGTCTTGCTTCGAATAAGCAGAGCGGTAACCTTCTTCCGGGTGCTGCTGGCTGCCCGCGGAAGTCTGCAAAGGGCCGGTGGCCGGCATCACCAGGAAATTCCCAAGGTCGCCATACCAGCCGATACCGCTCATTTGCGTAAAAGCAAATCCCTCAATGGTCTTGTGCTCATAACTGTAACCGGAGCCATTGTCGCCGCCGGTAATGGTATTGGGACTGAGCTGCACCATGCCGAAGGGGGTAGCGGCGCCGGGGAATGTTTTACCGAGGCCATGGTAAATGCCGGCCGCACCTTCGCTGGTACTGGCGCCGATAAAGGGATTCACGTAAGCAGCGGGTCCCTGCGCGGTGGCGGAAAGGGAAAGCGTGGCGAGGAAAAATATCGTAGCAGTGGTTTTCACGTCTTTAAATTTTTACGATCTCTATTGTATGAAGAACAGGTTTATTCAGGGTATAGATCAGGCCGATGATCGTGTCGATCTCCTGTTGCCAGGCCGCCCGTAATTCTTTATACATGGCCGTTTCATAGTTTTCTTCGTGGTAGCGCAGCATACCGTCTGTTTTGGCATACCTGCGAACGCTGTCCAGCGCGGCGGCATTGTCCTGCAGGCGCATATTCCGCTTGTCGAAGAAATTTCCCTGCACCCAGTAATAACGGCGCAGGCGGGCTTCCACTTCAGCGCGGCGGAGATTGAGCTGCATGATGGAAGTGGCTTGTTTGTATTGCGGCGTTTCCTGCACGGTGGCCAGGTTGATGCCTTCAGCCAATGCGGCCGCATCCCATTTGCCCACGGAATGGCCGTCTACCAGCAGGTTGTATTTACCGGCCTGCAAGCCTTGTACCTGCAGCATTTCGCGGTTAAAGTCCTCTGTAAAAGGTATCCATTGCAGCGCGTCCGATTGTTTCTGGTTGTTGCCCCACATGCGCGCAACGGTATCGACCGGGAAAGGCAGCGATTGGGCGAGGTAACCGAAGCTCACTTTAGCAGCGGAAGCGGAAAGGTTGCTGATCTTGCAATTCACCGCCTGCTGCAATTTACCCTCAGCGGCATTGATACGCACGTCCGCCACGGGCTTGCCATCCAGGCCCTGGCTTTTCAGGAACAGCGAGGCCATCACCAAATGACCCGCAGGGCCCGGGTGAACCCGGTCGGGGCCTATCAGGGTAAAGGCTGAATCTTTCTGTTGCAGCTGTACATTCAGCGCCGTCATCGGGCGGAAGAGGTCCGCAAAAGGCCAGCTGTTGCGCTTCGCGGCCGCTTCCTGGAACTTCACCACTTCCAGCATGGCTTTATGTTTGCCACGAAATACATTGCCGCCAATCTTCGCGGTTTCGTCATACGGCGGCGATGACATCAGTATTTTCTGAACTGCCGGCATTTTGAGCAGACGTTGTTCGATCAGCACATAATTTTTCCGGGAAGCTTCTATTCGCTCAGCGGCGGTCTTATCCGCATCGCTGTTGTTGAATTCGAAATAACCCGTGTCGTTCATGCCGAAGGTCAGCACCAGCACATTCGGTTTTTTGGCGAGAATGTCATAATCCAGCCGCCTGTAAATGTCGGACGCTTTGTCGCCGCCGATGCCGCCGTTCAGGATAACGAGCTTCCTGCCGGGAAAATGGGTCATGTAATAGAGATAGATGTACGACACATACGCGCCGGCTTCGGTGATGCTGTTGCCGACAAATATCACGCGGTCGTTCTGCTGGAAAGGCTTTACCTGCGCCTGTGCGCACAGGGATGCAAGGCTTAGCCCGAAGGAATAGAATAACTTCTTCATATCGTGTTTTTAGTAGTTTAAATGATCATTCATTTTTTATACCGGTATAGGAAAAATGCCCGTCGTTGCGGAGCAATCGTCATTGCGAGGAGCTGCAGGGAAATTCTGTACAGCGGGAAGCGAATCCACAAAGATCGTCATTGCGAGGAGCTGCATGGAATTCTGTGCAGCGGGAAGCGCGACGAAGCAATCTCTTCCTGGGATTGGGACATCTCCGTTCAACGCAAGAGATTGCTTCGTCGCCCCTCCCGCTTTGGCACTGCTGCTTCTCGCAATGACGACTTCCTTTGCTTTATTGCTCACCTACTGAGGCTTTGCTGGTTCTTTCAATGACGACTTTCCGTGCGTCCTTACTTTTCCCGCTTTAGCCTCGCTGATTATAGCAATGACGGCTTTTCCCGGTCTATATTGTTACATTTTTAAGCCGGATGGTGCGGATACCGAACCGTGGCATGAATAAGCGGATGACCGTTTTACCGGAAGCCTGCCGGGTTTGGAGGGTTTCCAATACCTGGCCGTCCAGCCGTTCCAATACAGCCTTCCCGGCTTTGCCATTGAAATATATTTCCTGTGTATGATGATCTCCGGAGGGATTGTAGAGCCTTACCAGGAGATCGTTTCCGTCCATCACAAGAGCTGGTATCTGCCAGCGTTCATCCTGCAGCTGAAACAGGGAGAAATCATTTCCGCCGGTGGAAGGCGCCACGGTAAGCGGTTCGCACCATTTCGTTTCCTCATTGGCAATGCCGCCTGCGTCCCACTTTCCATTGTGCGGCACGATGGCGTATTTCACTTCAGTGGGTCCGTCAATGTCGTAATTCCTTCCCCACAGCGCTCTCCCGGCGTATTGCAGCGTGAGGCCCAGCGGATGGCCTTTGCCATGCACATAGCTGGTAGTGTGGTCGGAAAGCAGGGCAAGACCGGCATTTCCGCCGGTTACATCCACCCAGTGGAGAATGACGTTGTTCTTGATGCTGTCCCAGCTGTTGAAGAATGTATTGTCAAGGCGGCTTTCTGTTACATCATATGGCGCGTCTTTGCTGAGTTGTTGCTGTGGCAGGTTGAGGGGAAACAGTACCTGCAATTTGAAACTGTCGTTATAGAATGCTTTGCGGTAGGCTTCCGCGCGGTAATGCTCTGCCTGCGAATAAGCCCCGATACCAGGATTACCCTGCCAATCGATCTTCACCTGCATATCTATCCGGCGCTGGCCATGTGTAAGCGTTACCAGCTGCGTGAAGGGATGCCCGGCGATAAACCCTTTGATCTCAACCACCACACGCGCTTTATTATCTTCCGCGATACGCACTGCGGCAGCGGTATCCATGCTGGAACGCCAGGCGGATTCATTGTAAAAATATCCTCTCAGCTCATTGAAACCACGGGCATTTTTTGCGTCCACCATTTCTTTCCTTCCCATCCTTTTGGCCACCAGGCTGGTGATCACGCCGCCCCTGGCAGGATCGATCTCTATTTGATAAAGGTCTGTCTCTAACCGGTAGCGGCCGTTGAACAGGCGGGCTGCAGGTTTTGCAGGCGCTTCAACTGCCGCTGTTTCCCGGACACGGTAAACGCTGAAACCCATGGCAGGTACGCGGGCTTTGAACATCATCGTGCCGTCTGCCTGTAAGCATGCAGCCACCTGTTTCCCGTTAGCATCCATCACTTTCATCATGTTTTTATGATGCGGCAATACGACCCATTCCTCGCGGGGAAGCGCGGTGGTATTCAATACGCGCACATATTTTTCCGCACGGCCGCCATCCTGTTGCAGGATGCTGTCGCTCACCGCCAGTGTCTTATCCGTCCAGCGTTTTACCTTATCTATCCAGGTATCGCCTTTGCGGCCATTGTAGGGAACAATCCAGCAGTCGTGATGCTGGGCCAGCAGCAAAGATTTCCAGGCCGTGTCCAGCGCTTGCTGAGGCCATGCTGAACCATCGTACAACGTGCTGATGGCCGCATATTTTTCCGTCGCAGCCAGTTTGTTTTCCGCAGCCCTCACCTGCTGCGCAATGCGCTGCAATACCTGCGCTCCCCATACAAGACTCACCTGGATATCTTCCTGGCTCAGCTTCCAAACTTTCGCATTTTGTTTATCCGCAATACGCCCGATATAATTCCGCCAGGTTTCATAACGCGCTTTTTCCTTCAGCCATGGCCCGTTCCGCCAGCCCGCGTCTTGCAGGCACATGCCAACGGGATTTTTGATACCCGCCGCCAGCGCGGTTTGAATGTACTCACGGCCATTGTTCCACGCCGTCGTCTGCCAGGTGGAATTCGCTTCCAAGGCTTCAGAACTGTAGCGCGGCACGGTGAGCAGCCGGCTGCCGTCAGGGCCCTGCCATTGCACCAGCTCGCCGCCAAAAGCCCGCGTATAGCCGCCCCAGCAGGTGTTGGGATTTTTCAGCGAAGCGTATTTGAATCCAAAAGAAAGCAGCACCTGCGGCAGCGCGCCCGTAAAACAAGGCTCTTCGCTGGAATAAGTGGTAAATACGGCTTCGGGGAAATGTTCCCTTACTTTCCGCATACCATAGCTGAACTGCCTGATCATGCTTTCGCCGGAGCCGGTGTAGAGATAGCTCTGCCCATACGCAGGACTGACATATTCAATGCGCCCTGCGTCCGACTGGTCGGCAATCAGTTTTTTAAATTCAGCGTAAGCCTCCGGCTCCCGTACTTTCACCACATCCCAGGTTTCCGGTTCAATTTCAAGATTGATCTTCCAGTAAGGATGGGCCTTCAGCTGGCTGGTCATAAACTGCGTGTACCATGTGGGGTAATGCCCGTATACGCCGCCATGGTAGCCGTCGATAAAGTAATGCTCCTGGGCAAAAGATTCCTGTGCCGCAACGGTGAGCAACACCGCCAGGCAAAAACGTTTTAGTTTCATGTTATTGTTAAAGCGCCAAGTCCGGGTTTTTCTGAACTTCAGCTAATGGTAATGGAAATTGAAGGTCGCTGTCCTGGAATGCCCGCAGGTGGTTAGGCGCTTTGTAGCCTGACAGGGGCGTCATCACGCCGCGCTCCACATCAAAGGCCTTTCGCGTGCGCAGCATATCGTACCAGGCCTGGAATTCAAAACAAAGCTCCCAGTGTCTTTCTTTCAGTATCGCGTCTGTGGCCAGGCTGACAGGTTTTGCTTCCGCAGGGAAGGCCCGGCGGCGCACCGCATAATACGCGTCGATAGCCGTTGCATCGGAGGTAAGGCCGCCGTCGATCATGCTCTTCGCTTCGGCACACAACAGCAGCACGTCCGCGTAACGGATCAATGGAAAGTTGGCGCCTGAGCGGCCCGATTTTTCTGCTTCATCGTCCCAGAACTTAAAAATGTAAGGCGCGGGAAAAAAGATCGTTTCAGCGGGATTGCCATAGCGCGGATACCTCGTATAAAAAAACGCCCGCTCCTGCTTACGGCCATCACCGTTCCCGTATGAATCATAAAATGCCTGCACCGGCGCCATTGCCCCGCCGTAAGCGGGTTGTATGGAAATGGGCTGGTCCGGGTAAGGCAGGTACGCGCCGTGTATGTTGCTCGCTGCCACAGTGGGGTGGCGCTGCAACATAAAGATGTGCTCCCGCGTGTTTTGCAGCGCGGGGTTGCGCAGGTCGCCGTATTGTTCGAACAAAGAGAACTGGCCGCTGGCGATCACTTCCTTTGCTTTGTCGTATGCCTTCTGGTAATAAGGCGCCCCCTTCTGCAAAGGATACCCGGCCATGGTGATGTAAACCTTTGCCAGTAAAGATTTCACCGCGCCCAGGCTCACGCGGCCGCTGGGGTCCGCCCAGGGCAGGCCGCTGTCTTCCGCTGCAGCCAGGTCTTTGAGTATCTGTTCATACACCACCTCTTTCGGCGAACGGCGGATTCTCACATCGTTCAAATCCTTTGTGGTGGTTAGCTTCAGCGGAACGTCCCCAAAAAGCCGTACCGCCTGGAAATAATACCATGCCCGCAGGAAATACGCCTGGCCGAGGTAACGCCGTTTGGTTGCTTCGTCTACCAGCGTCGTCGCGCTTACGTGTTCGATCACGCTGTTGCAGTTCTCCACCGGGTAATACGTCGCATTCCACCAGCCCTGCAGCCGGGAGTTCGCATCATCAAGCCTGTCCAGCCGGAGGAACTGGTCGTCCTCAAACCCTGATGGCCGTGGCCTGCGGCTGTAGCCGGTGATGTATTCCAATGAATACACCGGGCTCACGGATATGCCGAGGTTCGCGGTGAAAGGAAGACCGAGCCCTTCGTACGTACCGTTCACCGCGGCTTTCACCTGTTCGGGCGTTTTGTAGTAGTGCTGCAGGTTCAGCGAGCCGGAAGGTTCTTCTTCCAGGAATTTGTTGCAGGATGCAACAGCCGCCAATAGCAGCAACATCACTATTCTTTTCATCGTCAGACCGGTTTATATCGATATAAAAAAGCATTACTCCGTCATTGCAAGAAGCAGCAGAAAATTCTGTGCAGTGGGAAGCGAATCCAAAAAGATCGTCATTGCGAGGAGCTGCAGGGAAATTCTGTGCAGCGGGAAGCGCGACGAAGCAATCTCTTCCTGGGATTGGGACATCTCCGTTCAACGCAAGAGATTGCTTCGTCGCCCCTCCCGCTTTGGCGCTGCTGCTTCTCGCAATGACGACTTCCTTTGCTTTATTGCCCACCTACTGTGGCACAGCTCCCACACAACCCCCGCTCCTCAATGACAGGCTTTATTTCAAAACGTAACATTCAATGTGAACGCCAGCGTTTTCGCTTTCGGGTATTGATACACATCCACGCCCTGGTTGAAATCGCCGTCGAACGACGATGCTTCCGGGTCGTAGCCTTTGTATTTGGTGAACAGGAAATAATTTTCCAGGTTGAGGCTGAACATGGCCGACTTCAGGCGGTACCGCTTCAGCCAGCTCTCGCGCAGGCGGTAGCCGAGGGCGATGTTGCGCACGCGCAGGAACGTTCCTTTTTCTATGTTGTAGCTGTCCATCTCACTGTCGAACCCATCGGCCGGCAGGCGCAAAGCGGCGCCCATCACTCCCTGCCGCTGCGGCGTCCAGGCGTTCAGCAGGCTGGAGTAACTGTTCGTTGAAGGCGCGGCGTTTTCCATGATCAGCCGGGTGAAATTGGCGAGGCTGTGGCCGTAGATCGCCTGCAGATCCACCGCCAATGAAAAATTCCGGTACGTCACGGTATTGGCCATGCTGGCCTCGAAATCGGGCATGCCGTTGCCCAGCACTGTCCTGTCGTTCGCGTCTTTCACCTTGTTGTTGTTCAGGTCGGCGTATTTCAGGTCGCCCGGCTTTTTGCCGAACACGGCTGCTTCCGCCGCTTCGTCAGTACCCCAGGTGCCCAGCCGGAGATAACCATAGAATTCATTCAGCGGGCGGCCTTCCATGATGCGGCCTCCCCAGGGATACATGATGTCGCCGTTCAGCTCCAGCACACGGGAGCGGTTCATGGACCAGATCAGCGAAGTGTTCCATGAAAAGTGCCCGCGGCGGATATTGCTTGTTACCAGCGACAACTCTATGCCCCTGTTGCGGATGGAGCCGATGTTGTCATACACGCCTTCGTACCCCGTGGTAGCCGGCAGCAGCTTGTAATACAGCAGGTCTTTCGTGACGCGGTTATACGCATCGCCGGTGAACTGCACCCGGCCTTCGAACAGCGACGCGTCGATGCCGATGTTCAGCTGGTGCGCCTTTTCCCATTTCAGGTTGCGGTTGCCCAGCGCTTCCAGCGTGGTAGAGGGTTCCAGCTGGCCGTCGAACACGGTCTGGCCGCTGCGTATCCTGTCCTGCGTTACATAATCCCCGATGTCTGCATTGCCGACGATGCCGTAGCTGCCGCGCAACTTCAGGTCCGTAATGTTGCGGATGCCGCGCATAAAGGGCTCCGACGAAAGGCGCCAGGCGGCGGAGAAGCTGGGAAAGTACCCGTACCGGTTGTTGGCGCCGAAGCGGGAAGAACCGTCAGCACGGAAAGAAAAACCGAACAGGTAGCGGCTGTCGTAATCATAATGAAAACGCATGTAGTACGAATTCATCGCCGTGTTGCTGTTCCCTGATTTCGGCCGCTGCGGCACCAGGCCGGTTTGCAGGCTGTTGTAAGAAAAGAAATCATCGAAGAATCCTTCGCTGCCCGCCTGGGTGCTCATGTTCGCGAAATAGTACCAGCTGGCGCCCGCCACGCCGGTCACTTTATGTTTACCGAACTGGTCGTTCCAGGTCAGGTAGTCTTCGGAGGTCCAGGAGCCGGAATTGCCGTGGGTGCGGGTGGCCACGCCCTGCTGCGTATCAGAATACCCGCGGATGTCGCGGCCGGAATAATACAGGTTGTAGCTGGCGCCCGTTTGCCCGCTGAGGCCCGCGGTAAAGTGCAGCTTATCGCTGAAACGGACGGTGGCCAGCAGGTTGCCCATCGTGTAAGTGCGGCCCGCTACGGATTTCACTTCGCGCATCAGCCTCACCGGGTTCTCTGAATCTTCCGCGCCGGGGTAATCGCCTTTCCGCGAATAAGTGCCATCCGCATACTGCACCGGCAGGAACGGCAGGAACTCGTAAACCTGCCGCACAGCGTTCAGGCCGAATGTATTGATGTCTACATTATTCTGTTTGAACGCGCCGCTATTGATCACCGCCTGCACATGCAGCCATTTTTTCGCATCCCAGCCCAGGTTGATAAAACCGTTCACCTGCCGGGAATAACTGTTGATGAGGATGCCCTGCTGATCGTTGTAAGAAAGGTTCACCAGCGCCGTGATCCCATCCTTGCCGGCAGAGAGCGACAACGAATGTTCGTGCGACACGGCGGTGCGGCTTGCTTCGTCTTGCCAGTCTGTATTGTATTTCGGCGTTCCATCTGCGTTGAACAATTCATCTTTCCGCGGGAACTGCTTCGCCGGGTCGAGGTGCGGCGCGGTGCGGCCGGGCAGGTATTCGTATTCGCGCCTGAACATTTCCAGCGCTTCGTTTGCGTCCATCAGCTTCACTTTCCGCGCAAGGGAACCGAAGCTCAGCGTGTTGCGGAACGAAACGGCCGGGCTGCCTTTTGTCCCTTTTTTGGTGGTGATCACGATCACGCCGTTGGAACCCCTTGAACCGTAAATTGCCGAGGCAGCGGCATCTTTCAGCACGTCTACCGCGGCAACTATGTTGGGATCAATGTTCATCGGGTCTGCCCCGACAATTCCGTCGATCACGTATAATGGTCCGTTGTATGCATTGATGGAGCCCGTGCCCCGGATCTTTACGATAGGATTCCCGCCTGGCTTGCCTGAGTTCATCATCACGCTTACCCCGGCTACTTTGCCCGCCAGCCCCTGCATCACGTTCATGGTGGTGGCGCGTTCTTTCAGCTCTTCCCCTTTCACGGCGCCTACGGCGGTGGTGAGATTTTCTTTGCTGGAAGTGCCATAGCCGATCACCACCACTTCTTTGAGGGACGAATGTTTCGGCAGCAGCGCGATGTACAGCAGGTCCGCCTGTTCCACCGGCACCTCCTGTTCCCAGAAGCCGAGCAGGCTGAAGCGGAGCGTGTCTCCCGGGCCCGCGCGGATGCTGAATGCACCGGCCTGGTCTGTTGCAACGCGCACCGGCGAACCTTTTACGGTTATGTTCGCGCCCGCCAGGGGATTGCCTTTGGTATCGGTCACCCTGCCCGCCAGCGTTGGCCCTGCAACCGCATCGGGAGGCGGGGCCTCTTTCCGGGTGATGAGGATGTTCCTTCCCCGCAATTCATATTGCAATCCGGAAGGCAGCAGTTTCAATACCTGTTCAACGGAAATATTCTTTTTTGAAACCGTTACCTTACCGCTGCCGGTTATTTCAGAAGGATTATATACAAACCTGAACCGCGTGGCCGCTTCTACCTGCTCGAAGACCTTATCGAGCGTTTGATTGGTGACCTGTATGGTGACCATCGTTCGCCGCAATTCTTCGCTGGTGCCGGGTTGCGCGGATGCGCGCGGGATGCAGAGGCAATACAATGCCAGCGCCAGGCAGGCGAGCCACCCGGGCCTGATGTGCAGGCGCTCCGCTCTTACTTCATTCATAACTTGAAATTATCTCTCCACACGGACCATATCCGGTTTTTATTTATTTGGTTGACCGTCGTATACAAGGTACTCTTCTTTTCCCGGCTCCTGGCGGTAGCTGAAGCCGTAGATATCGCACAACATATCCAGCACGTCTTTCAAAGGCACATTTTCGTCGAACCGGGCGGTGAGCAGCGCATTGGCAATATGTTCGCCGGCAAAGCGGATGCGCACGTTGTAGCGGCGTTCCAGCTTTTGCGCAATGTCGCTGAACATGGCTTTTTTGAACACCAGCTGCCCCTGCCGCCAGGCGCTGAAATCCGCCGCCGTAATCTCGCCTGTTTCTATTTTGTTGGCCGCCGCATGGTATACGGCCTGCTGGTTGGCGGCAAGTGTAGCGCGGGCCGCCTTGTCGCTGCCTACCGCCACTTTGCCGCCGGCCACGGTTACCGTCACCGTTTTCCCGGGCGTATAGGCATCTATGTTGAAGCTGGTGCCGAGCACCCGCACGTCCAGCTTGCCGGCGTGCACCAGGAAGGCTTTGCCTTGCTGCGGCGCTACTTCAAAATATCCTTCGCCTTCCAGCCAGACCTCTCGGCCCTGCTGTTCGGCATAACGTATCTTACTGTCGAAGTTCAGCCAAACCATTGTGCCGTCTGGCAGCGCAATCTTTTTGATGCTGCTCCTGCCTGTTTGTTCAGACAGCGTTACCGCCGCTGTTTCCGGCTGTACCGCGCGCTCACGGATGAAATAAATCCCGCCCAAGGCCAGCAGCACTGCCACGCCGGCGGCGGCCCACCAGTAACGGAAGGCGGGTTTGATCACCCGCATACCCGGCCCAGCCTTTTCGATTTCCCGGCTCACGCGCAGGAATAGCAATTGTTCCAGGGCAGCTACCTGTTCCGCATTCAGCTGTTCGGTAAGCCCCCTGTCCCGGTCGAAAGACTGGTACCAATCGTCTACCTCCCGGATCTCAGCCGCGGTGGCGGCTCCATCCAGGTATTTATTCAATAGTTCTTTTAACCGGGTATTGTTCATCTTAATAGTCTCTCTAACATTAGACACCTGAAAAACGGCCTACCGCCACTGCATCCCAAAAATAAGTTTGCGTTCCTTCACCATCCCAGCAAAACGGCCAGGAACCAGAATACGGTAAAGTTGTATTCTTTCAGGCGCGAACGCAGGATCTTGAGCGCCTTCACCATATGTTTTTCCACGGTGCTTACGGAAATGCCCAGCTGCTCGGCAATATGCTGGTACGATAAATGTTCGCGCCGGCTCAGGTAAAATACTTCCCGGCATTTTTCCGGCATGCTGGCGCAGGATTCGTCTATCTGCTGCTGCAGTTCCTTCAGCTGCAGGCTGCTTACGGCATCCGCCTGGTAAGGCTCGCCGCCTTTCAGCATGTGCTGCTGGTAGGTATTGCGCACCAGTTCGGAACGCACCGTGTTCAGCACTTTATTTTTCAAGGAAATATGCAGGTAGTTGCGCAGCGAATTGTTGAGGCTGATCGTTTCCCGCTTCAGGTAGAGGTTTACCAGCAGGCCCTGCACCAGCTCCATCGCGGTTTCCTGCGCTTTCACGCGCCGGTAGGCGGCATCGAGCAGCTCCTGCCAGAAACGTTTGTAGATCTCCTCAAACGCCTCTTTATGCCCCTGCTTCACCAGCAGGAACACCTCCTCATCGGTATACGTGGAAAAATCTTTACGCATGGCGGGAATTCGAACTGACAGCTAATTTAAACGTTTTAGCATTATTTTTCAGCGCCGGTCCGAAATAATCATTTCCCGCCAAATCAGGGCCTGCTCAGGGAAAAAGGCTTGTCCGCCTCCGCGATGCCCCTGCCCGTGGCCGGCTGATTGCCCATTTCAAGCTGCAATACGCCGCCATTCACGATATCCGCATGCCGCAGCCAGTTGTGCGGCCAGGGCTGGCCGTTGAGGGTGGCGGATTGGATATACACGTTTTCCGGGCTGTTGTTGCGGGCTTCCACCACGAATTTCTTCCCGTTTTCCATGGTGACCGTCACTTTCGGGAACAGCGGGCTGCCGATCACATACTGGTCTGTTCCCGGGCAGACGCTGTAAAATCCCAGCGCGCTCATCACGTACCACGACGACATCTGGCCCTGGTCTTCATCGCCCGGGTAGCCGTTTTCCGTGGCATCATAGAGCCGGGCCATTACGTTCCGCGCATGCGCCTGCGCTTTCCAGGGCTGGCCGGCGTAGTTGTAGAGGTAGATCATGTGCTGAACGGGCTGGTTGCCATGGGCGTACTGCCCCATGTTGGCATTCACCATTTCCGTCATTTCATGGATCGTTTGTTTATAATGGCCCACGTTTACTTTGCTGGGTGAACTGAAAACTGCATCCAGCTTTTCAATAAAGCGGGCGTTGCCACCCATGAGACTGATGAGCCCCTGCGTGTCGTGAAAGACGGACCATTGCCAATGCCAGGCATTGCCTTCCGTGTAAGGGCCGCCCCATTCATAGGGATCGAAATTTTCCAGCCACTCCCCATCCAGCCTGCGGCCGCGCATGAAACCTGTGATGCTGTCGTACTGGTTTTTGTAATTGTACATGCTGCGGCTGAAGATGTACTGGTAGAATTTGTTACCGGTCATTTTCGCCAGCTGGTAGCCGCAGAAGTCGTCGTAGGCATACTCCAGCGTTTGCGAGGTGCTGCCGTGCGATTCGGGGAAACTTACATAACCGAGCTGGTAATACTCCTTCCAGCCCGCGCGGCCATTGGCGCCGCCCCAGGGGCCTTTGTTCATCGCCTCGTGGAAATATGCGTCCAGCGCCTGTTTGGGATCGAAGGTGCGGATGCCTTTCACCCAGGCGTCCGCCAGCAGCGAAATGGCATGATTGCCCAGCATGCCCCCGGTTTCACCGGGAAAGGACCAGGCCGGGAACCAGCCGCATTGCTGTTGTGCATCCAGCAGGGCCTGCATGTAGCGGCCCTCCATGGTGGGGTGCAGGATGGTATTGAGCGGGAACTGCGCGCGGAAGGTATCCCAGAAACCGTTGTCCGTATACATGTAGCCGTTGTGCACTTTGCCGTCGTAAGGACTATAATAATAAGGCTCTCCTTTGCTGTTGTATTCAAAGAACTGGTGGGAAAACAGGTTGGCCCTGAAGAGGCAGGAATAGAACGTCGCTTTATCTTTCTCCGTGCCGCCTTCCACCCGCACACGGCTAAAAAGCGCCTGCCAGGCCTTGTTTGCCGCCGCGCGTGCCTGTTCAAACTTCGGGAAGCCGCCCAGCTCCCGCTGCCAGGTCACTTCCGCCTGCTCCGGGCTGATGTAGGAAGAAGCGACCCTCACCTGCACCTTCGCGCCGCTGCGGAAGCGGATGAACGCGCCGGCGCCCTTGCCTTCGGCAGACAGGTTCCCCTCGGATACCTGGTTGTTCACATTTTCCCAGGTGCCGCTGGCTTCGAAAGGCTGGTCGAACACCATCACGAAATAATTCCTGAAATCTTTCGGGATGAAGCGCCCATTGGTGACATAGCCGGTTATTTTCCGCTCCGCGGGAAATATCTTCACGCCGCTCAGCGCATTGTAGCCATCCAGCACAATGTAGGCCGGGCTTTTGGCGGGAAAGGAAAAACGCAGGTGCACGCCTCTTTCGGTCGGAGAGATTTCCGTGGTCACCTTGTTCTTGAAGGTCACCTTATAATAATCAGGCCGCGCCACTTCGTCTGCATGACTGAATTCCGCCGCCCGCTGGTCTTCATTCACTTTCAATTCCCCGGAAACCGGCATCAGGCTGAAAACGGCGTAGTCGCCCACCCAGGGGCTGCACTGGTGCGTCTGCTGGAAGCCGCGGATGGTATTGGCTTTGTATTGGTACTTCCAGCCATCGCCGTTCTTCCCAGTCTGGGCAGACCAGGCATGCATGCCGAAAGGCAGGGCCGTGGAAGGATGCGTATTTCCGTGACTGAGTGAGAATTCAGAATTGGTGCCCTGCAGGGTGTTGGCGTAGGCTACGGGATCTTTTTGCTGCGCAGGCGTTGCGAAGGAAATGCCGCAGAGCAGGGTGGTGATAAACAGACGTGGTAATTGCATGTTTTGTAAGTGTCTTTGTGGTTAGACACTTTAAGGGGGGTGGGACCGCTATTGGGTAGGGAGTATTTAGATACAATTAAGAATATAATGAATCTGGTCGAAGACCGCCTTAACTTCCCGCACTTTATTTGACCAATATTTACCGATTATTTGTTAAATTCGTGTATGTCTACACCGGTTTCAAATAGTAAAAGAGTGATAGTGATATATTGGAAAAATCAAGATGAACATCCGTTTGAGGTCTTTTCAAACCTGAAAAACTTCTGCCTGAGTTATCCGGAATACAACTATAATACGCTCAATAATTATTTAAGCAAAGGAAAAGTTCCCTTTGAAAACAAGGAGGTGCGGGTGGAACGGAAAAATGTATTTAGTCAACCGAAACCAGCTATTTCAATGGCCCGTACTGGCCGTATGATTGTGCCGGTTGCCCGGAAAGTTGCCCTTAAAGATGCCCATGATACTTCCCGCGATTGGGAATACTGGCTGAATCAGTCTCCTTCCAAAAGGCTTGCGGCTGTAACCTTCATCATCACTCAATCCCTGGGGAAAAATACCCGTATGGATAAAACAGTGGTAAGCAGCAAAACATTGAAGTCATGATACTGGCGAAAGACTTTGAAGATTTCGTGAAACTGCTTAACGGGCACAAGGTAGATTACATGGTTGTAGGTGGTTATGCCCTTGCCTTTCATGGCAAACCCCGTCATACAGGCGATTTGGATATCTGGATCAACGTTTCTCCGAAAAACGCCGAACGAATGCTCAAGGTAATTGCCGATTTTGGCATGGGCTCTCTCGGCTTTGAAAAAGACGATTTTTTGAAGGAGGGGTTCATTAATCAAATTGGTCAGCCTCCGCTGCGGATTGACATTCTGAATAGCATCGATGGTGTTGAGTTTTCAGAAGCGAAGAAAAACCGGCAACAGATTACACTCGATGACGGTCTGGAATTATCATTTATAGGGCTACAGGATCTGCTTAAAAATAAACAGGCTGCAGGGCGGAATCAGGATCTTGCCGACATTAAAGAGATCAAAAAGATTCTGCCGAAAAAACAACCCGGTAAAGGTCGCTCCCCAAAACGATAAACGCTCTTCGCTCGATGCAAAAAAAAGAAACCGCCTCAACAGGCAGTTCCCTTTTTATATAAGCGTTATAAATCAAATACGATCAATACACCACCGGCTGGTATGTTTCCATCACCACTTCCCTATCCCGCACTACCAGCACATCATTAGCGTTGTAAGTTTGCCCGCCGCGGGTTACCACATAGTTCAGCACGATGCCGTTCCGCTTTTTATCGCCCCATTCGTACGCGTCTTTTTTGAATTCACCGGTGCCGGTGATGGTGTAAGGTGCGCCTGCAGGAGCGGATATTGTGCAGTTGTTGCCGTTGAAATCCAGCAGCATGTTCACTTCCCCGGTCATAACAGTGGAGCGGAGGAAAATGCTGGCAGTGACCTGGCGCCGGCCGGTGGTGTTGAACCTGGTGACAGGATTGCTGGTCAGGAATTTGTGCGCATAGGTGGTATCTTCCAGCACCGTATTGGCCGCATCCTTCACCTGGCTTTTCCCGTAATGGAAATAGGTGGCGTGGAATTCGTTGATGAACTTTATGCCAAACATCGTGAAGTTCTTCGGCGCAACGGTCCACTCGCCGGGCAGGCGCGGATCCGCATTCGGGTCAAGCGATTGGCCCGCCAGGATGGTGTCTACATCAGCGGAGCCTTTCAGCCTCACGGGGATCACGTAGTTCAGGCCGATAGCCTTCGGGTCTGCAAAGAACTCATCCGTGAGCTGCACGATCACGCCGCCGTTCATTTTGCCTTTCGGAATCACGATCTTGTTCGAAGCCAGCGAATAAAATTTGGCAGGCAACGCACGCACGGTATCGCCGCCGGATGTGAACAGCAGCTGGCTGGCCAGGCTGTTGTCCACCTCTATGTCGAAGCTCCTGTCTTTATCATTTTCGTAGAGCCCGCCCAGGTGAGCGGAGATGAGGAACCTGTGATTGTTGTCATTCGTATTATCGAAAATATAATCACCGAGCACAAGCGTTCTTACAGGGAACTGGTACGGGAAGAAGCCCGATGTATATTTAAAATCCGGGTGGGTGATCTCGAAGTTCTTGCAGGCGTGTAACCCCAGCGCAAGCATCGCGAATACCATCATTGTCTTTTTCATGCTTCTAGCTTTAAATTTTTAAATATTACTGCCAGCCCTTGTTCTGGATAAAATTGAATTTCAGGATCTCCCTGTTCGGGATGGGCCCGTAGTGCATATAGCTGTTGTTGTACCCGCGTTCTTCTACGGTAAAGTATTCGTAAGTGCCGTTGCTGATCTTTACGCCTTTTACCGGTTCCGTAAGACTCTCGGCCCAGCGGCGCAGGTCCCAGAAGCGGAAGCCTTCAAAACAAAGCTCCAGCCTTCTTTCATTGCGTATCAGCGCGCGCATGGCTTCTTTGCTGGTTACGGACTGAAGATAGGCGTCGGGCTGCGTGATGCCGGCGCGCTTGCGGATGGCGGCGATCACGCTGCGGGCGGAATAGGATTGCGCGCCCGTACCGTCGGGGCCCCAGGCTTCGTTGGCGGCTTCCGCATAGTTCAGGAACAGTTCCGTATACCGGATGTGCGTATTGAAATGCTTTTGATCGGATGTGGAAACGGGGTTGACGTTCACGTCTTCACGCAGCAGTTTTTTGAGGTAATAACCCGTGCGCGTAGAGTTCTGCAAAGCGTCCAGCCCATCGTCTCCCGCGCCGACGCCGGTGTTGATGGTGGTGTTGCGCAATTTGCTGCCATTATACACGATGTAGAGGCTCAGCCGGGGATCCCTGCCTTTGTACGGGTTGGCGGGGTCGAAGCCGGAGGCCCCGTCGGTGATGGGATAGCCGTTGGCCATGGGGAATGCATCCACCAGGTTCTGTGAAGGGTTGATCTCACCGCGTCCATACAGGGTGGGCGGGAAGTTGTCCTGCTCACGTACGCGGTTGGTGTACACAGGCCGGCGCCACAGCATTTCAGGGATATCTTTTTTATCGCCGGCGGTAAGGTCGGCATTGTCTACCTGCGCTTTGAGGTAAAAGATATTTCCTTTGGGATCCAGGCCGGATACGCCATTGATCTCCGCCAGCACATCGGCGGTGAGCTTAGCGGCATTTTCCCAGAGCTGCGCATTACCGGCGGTATTGAACGCGGGGCTGGCCGCCAGCAGGGCCGTGCGCGATTTTATCGCCAGGGCGATGCGCCCGCTGACACGCTGCTGGGTTACTTCACCGAACACGGTGTTGTATTTGTCTATGTCGGTGATGTCCTCAAAACCCGGCGGCAGGTCCAGCGGGCTGCCGATGTTGCCGTAGTTGGGCGACAGCAGGGCCAGCGCGCTGTCCAGGTCTTTGTAAGTGCTCCGGAGGCTTTCGGCAAAACTGCTGCGGGGCGCTTTAAAGTCTTCCGGCGATGTGATGAACTTATCATAGATCGGGAAACCGAGCAATTCACCGCCTGCGCTAAACCCCGCATGGTTGCGGAGGAGGTAATATTTGAACATCCCGCGCAGGGCGATTGCTTCTCCCTTCAAACGGCGGATGTACAGGGCGTTCAGCTTCGCGTCCGTATATTTCCAGGGCACAATATCCACTACATCCAAAAACTGGTTGATGTACATAATGGCCCGGTATGCATTGTCCCACAGGCTTTCCGGGTTGGTCACCGAGGTCCAGCCGCCGGTGGCCATGCGTACCTGCGGGTTGAATTTATCGTTCGTAGCAGCATCGTCCGTCGCTACTTCGCTGAATGTATAATCATTGGTGGGAATATACGTGTATGCCTTTATCAGCAATCCTTCCGCAAAGGCAGGATCAACATACACCCTGTCCAGCGTGCTGTGATTGTCATTATTCGGGTTGAACATCTTTTCACAGGAGCAGAGCAGGCATGTGAAAAGCATGAACAGTTGTATTTTGCGTGTTTTCATAACATTCTCTTTTTAACGGTCATTAAAAGCTGGCATTGAGGCCGATGGAAAAGACGCGGTAATTCGGTTCCCCTCCGATGCTCAGATCCCGTATCCTGCGGCTTTTGCTGAACTGGTATACGTTGCTGGCGTCAGCGAAAATATTGAGCGCCCTCATCAGCAGCAGTTTACTGACGGAAGCCGGCATGTCGTAGCTCAGCTGCACCCTGCGTATCTGGAAGAAATCGTTATCGTATTTCCAGTACGTGGACTGGCGATGGTTGTTGTTATTGGTCTGGGAACTGAGCCTGGGATACGTGGCGTTTGTTTTGTTGGCGGGCGTCCAGCTGTTAAGCACTACATCGGAATATTTCTTGTTCCCGTCTACCCAATAATAGTTGCCGCTCAGGAATTCATCTGCGCCGTAAGCGCCTTCGCCGAGCGCATACAGGGTGATGTTCCGGTAAGAGACCTTTATCTGCAAGCCTCCTGCAAACGGCTGCTGGTAGCGGCCCAGGTACTTCTCGTCGTTCTCGTCGATAATGTTGTCGCCGTTCTGGTCTTTGTATTTGATATCTCCCGGCCGCACTGCGCCAAACACCTGCTGCGGGCTGGCGGCTATTTCCGCTTCGTCCTGGAACAGGCCCAGGGCTTCGAGGCCGAAGCGCGCATCTGTGGGATGGCCTTTCCTGTACTGGTAGTCGTTGTCATATATTTCATCCATTTTCCTTACTTCGGAAGTATTGTACAGTACGTTCACGCCGGCAAAAATGGTCCAGTCGCCGAAGGATTTGGTGAAGTCGACGCCCAGTTCCACGCCTTTATACATGTTGGCGCCAAAGTTCTCGTAATGCACGAAGTCCGAATAAAAACCGGGATACCTTGCCGAAGGTTTGGACACCAGGTTGTCGTACACGTTGTAGAACAGGTTGGCATTCACGCCGAGCACTTTGTTGAAGAAGAGGCCTTCCAGGCCGAGGGTCACTTCTTTGCGGCGGGCATATCCCAGGTTGGGATTGCTGCCCCAGCTTGCGGCAATGCCGTTGCGGCTTCTGCCGCCCTCAAACCAGTTGTAGCTGCCGGAGCTTACATACCTGTTGTCGTACAGGAAGAAATTATCGATGAGGAAGTCGGAATTCAGTATCCCCGCGGATGCGCGCAGCTTCAGGTAATTGACGCTCCTGGTGGGCGGCATAAAGTCTTCTTCGGTGAGCACCCAGGCCAGGCCAAGCGAAGGCGAGAACTGCCCGCGGTTGCCTTCGGCCAGTTTCACGGAGCTGACGTACGCGCTGCTGAAATCGACCAGGTAACGTTTGTCGTAGGCATATCCAAGCCTCAAACCCGCATGCGCCAGTTTAATGCCCTGGAAGTCGCCTTCCACCTTGTAATTGCCCAGGAAACCGAGCAGGTTGCCGGTGAAATGATGGCGCTGGTTGAATTCCCTGTCGTAGCCCAGCATGCCGTATGCCCCGAACCTCCTGCGGAAGGACGAGCTGCTGACAGACTGGGTGCCCGGCCGGGAATCTTTGCCGTATTGTTTGAGGTCGATGATGCTGTCTGCCGTGCTGCTCCATACCGGTTCATACACGGAATATTCATTGGTCACTGTCTGGTTGTAGGTCACAAAATAGTCGAAGCTGACATTGGTGTGGAAAGACAGGCCCTTCGTAACTTTGTCCAGCTTTACATCCACGCGGTTGTTGAATGCGAAGTTGCGGGAAATGACTTCGTTGGTGCCGCCTGAATACCCATTGCCAAACGGCGTGGTGATGCGGTTGGAAACGCCGCCCAGCAGGTACTCGCCGTCCAGGTCGTTCTTACGGGCCAGCAGCAGCGGGTTGGAGGGGTCCATGAGGTTGATGGGCAGCAGCGGGGTGTATTCATGCGGGCGGATGGCGGCTGCATCAGACCAGTAGTTGCCGCGCGGCCCTTTGTTGCTGATAAACACGCCGGATACGTCCACCGCCGTCTTGATCCAGTCGTTCACTTTCAGGTCTACGTTGCCGCGCACGTTGAACCGGTTGTTCCTCCCGCTTGCGCCTTCGCCGAAGTTCATCAGGCTGCCGGTATTGTTCCAGCCAAGGTTGGCATAGTATTGCGCAACGTTGTTGCCGCCGGAGAACTCGCTGTTCAGGTCGTAGTAGTTTTTGAAAGAACGCAGGTAGGCGTCTGAATAATAATCCACATCCGGGAAACGGTATTTGTTGCCGCTCCTGAAGTTCTCGATGGTCTCGTCTGTGAACTGCGGGGCTAAACCATCGTTGACGCGGGCCTGGTTGAAATAGGTCATATAGTCTGCCGAGTTGAGATATCCCGGCAGCGCCCTGGGCGTGGAAATGCCGTAGTTGACGCTGAAGTCCGACCGTTTTTTGAATGCCTCGCCGCGTTTGGTGGTGATCAGCACCACGCCGTTCACCGCGTCCGTACCGTAGAGGATGGCGCTGTTCACGTCTTTGAGGATGGTGATGCTTTCCACTTCCGTCAGCCGCATATTGTCTATATCACGCGGCAGGCCGTCTACCACGAACACTGTTCTGCCGGTACCGCTGCCGGTGATATCTTCGATGGTGATGCCGCGGCCGAGGCCCCTGATGCGGTCGTTCCCTATCATGCCCAGTGAACGGCCCGCGATCACGTCTACCAGGCGGAGCGTGTGATCATATTTTTGTATCCCGGCAACGTCGAGTTTTGTTACGGAGCCTACAATGTCGCCCTGGTATGATTTCCTGAAAGCAAGGTTCACCTTGTCTTCCTCTGCGTACATCAGCGCCGCTTTTTTCAGCGTGATGCGCGGCTGGTCCAGCACATCAGCCGATGACAGGGATGCCTTCTCAAAACCTTTTGCCACCACCACCAGGTCGGCGCCGGCTTCAACGGCTATCGTGAATACCCCCTGCGCATTGGTTTTGGCGTAAGCGCTCCCGCTGTAAATGTCCGCATTCTTTACGGGCTTCCCTTCTTCGTCCACAACGGTAAAACGGCTCTTGGCCGCTTTCTCCTGCGCCGAGGCCCGGGGGCTGATGCAGAGCAGTAAAACGCCCAGGCAGGATAATATAATGGAATGTCTGAATTTCATTTGTCAAGTTTTTAGATCGGATGCACAAAGATTACCATCCCGGGTTCTGCGGGAAACCTTCATAGAGATTGATGAATTTGACCTGTATGGGCAGCCAGTTATGTTTCTTTGTAGCCACTCTCCTGATGATGAGCCTTTCCTGTAAGTTAACGGGCTTGCCATCGGGGCCGCGGTCGAAATCGATAGCGGTCTTATCCAGGTAACGGGGATCGCTGTTGCGGTTCCAGCGGCGGAGGTCCAGGAAGCGGGCTCCTTCGAATGCCAGCTCTACCGCGCGTTCCCTCACGATCTCCTCGAAAAACACCTGCGGGTTGGCGGTGAACTTTGCATCCAGGTTGGGCAGCTGCGCCCTGTTGCGGATCCTGTTGACCGCGCCCTCGGCAGTAAGGCTGTAGTTGCCGGAGGTGCTCTGCGGCGTGCCGCCGTTTTTGCTGTACAGCACTGCTTCCGCATACATCAGGTAGATGTCCGCCAGCCGCAGGTAAGGCACATAAGCCTGCAGGCCGTTGGCTTTGGATACGGTGAAAGAGGCGTCCATGGGCGAATACCTTTTTGCATAATAACCGGTTATGCTGGGCGGCTGTATCTGCGAGCGGTGGCGGCCACCGTTGTACAACTGCGCGGTAGCGTCTGAGCAGGAGCAGCTCATGATCTTGTCGCCATCCACTACAATGTCTTTATAGAACCGCGGCTCGCGGCCTTTCCAGGGATCGTTGGGATTGTAGCCCGAAGCGGGGTCGGTGATGGGAAGACCATTGGCCATGGCATAGTTCTTAATGAAATTATGCGTGGGCACATCCGCTGAAGAGCCGCTGTTGAGGCCGAAGGAAGAGGGTACGGTAGCCCCTACGGTAGACCATCTCACGCGCGTTCTGTCGTAAATGGTAGGCGCCATGATCACTTCCGTGCCGCCGGTCCGCTCATTGTTCCAGCGCCAGAAGTTATCGGTCCAGGTGCTCCATGATTGCAGCTTGTATTCCCCCGTCTGGTCGGCCAGCGTCAGCAGTTCGCCAAACGCTTCCGCCGCCTGCTGGCATAGATCGGGATCAAATGTATTGCTGCCGGAGGCTTCCTGGTTGATCATCGGGCTGCCTGCAAAAAGCAGGGCCTTGCCCAGGTAACCCAGGGCAAAATATTTATTCACCCGGGTACGGTTCTGGCCCAGCGTAGGCTGGCCGGTAGGCACATCGTCCCAGTTGGCCGGCAGCAGGTCTGCCGCTGCGCGGAAATCTTCCGCCATTTTTATCGCTGTTTCCTGGAAGTTGAGGCGTTTGAACTCTTCCGTAACAAGGCTTTCCTTTTGATCCAGCACGCGGGTGATATAAGGCATGCCGCCCCAGTACTGCGCGATCTGGAAGTAGAACCAGCCCCTGAAGAAAAGGGCCTGGCCTTTGATGATCTTCTTCTCTTCTTCCGTGCCCTGGAACAAACCATCCTGGTCTATTTTCTGAATGGCCTGGTTGGCTTTGGCAATGGCATACCAGGCGTATTCCCATATCCTTTTGGAGCGGGAATTATTGTCCGTGGTATTTACGCCCTGGCCATAAAAAAGGCCTTCCGCGCCCCAGTAGTTGCCGTTGTCGAAATTATAGGGAGAGTTGTTCAGCGTTTCGTCCGCAAAGAGATATTGATTCCAGGCGCCGCCTTTGTTCGGGTCCATAATGCAATTGTACATTTCCTCCACGAAGCCCTGGAAGCTGATGAAGTTCCCAAACACTTCCCTTTCGCTGATATCCGCCTCCGGTGCCTTATCCAGGTACTTTTCGCAGGAGCCGGCAAACAGCATGACGGTGAAAAAAACGATGTAAAATTTTATTCGTTTCATGATCTTTTTTTTAGAAGGAGAGTTCAATACCCAGGTTGATCCTTTTCACGGTTGGATAGGCGCCTTCGGTAGCGCTGCCGCCGGAGTAGCTGCCCTGCCGGTCGTCAGGTAACTTGGACCAGAAGAACAGGTTGTTCGCGTTAAGGTAAAGCCGCAGGGAATTGACGCCCGCGCGCTTGATCCAGGAATACCGGTTGTTGAAATCATATGCCAGCTCCACCGTTCTCAGGCGGATATAAGAGGCGTCGTAGAGGTAATAGTCGCCGATGTTCTCGCCCTGTGTCCTCCACCGGGGCAGGAATACGCCCGAGTTGGGATTGTCTTTGGACCAGTAATTGCCGTCGCCGTACAGGATGTTGGTGTAGTTCTGGAAATTCGGGAAGTTGATCACCCTGCTGGCATTGTTCACGCCGTAAAGCGATACCATAAAACTGAGGTCGTTCCAGTTGACGCCAACGGTGAGCGTGGCGGTGTTCTGCGGTATTTCGGAATATCCTACCGGCACCACGTCGTCGCTGCTTTTAATGATGCCGTCCGCGTTCATGTCCACCAGGTCGTAATAACCGGGCAGCTTGTCCATGTCGTTGTTCTCCGTGGGCACGCTGGCATACACATCATCCCAGTTCTGGTAAATGCCGGACCCTACGAGGCTGCGCTGTTGGCCGATGGGATAGCCGGCGGCTTTCAGGTAGTCGTATTGCAGCGGGGGATCGTCTTTGAAGATAACCGTGTTCTTGTTGTGCGTCACGGCTACGTTCGACCATAAGGTCACGTTCTTGTTCAGTTCTTTATTCACGCGCACTTCCACTTCAAAACCGTTCGACTTCACCCGGCCGAGATTGGCGCTGGGCGGCGTCATGCCGAAGAAGGGAGGCACTGCGCGGGAGGTACCGCCAAGGAGGATGTCCGTCCTGTCCTGCGTGTAATAATCAAGGTTGATGGAGATCAGCTGTCGGAACATATCCAGTTCGAGGCCGTAATTGGTTTTCTGCGCGGTTTCCCAATGAATGTCAGGATTGCCGACTACCGCCTGCCTGTAAAAATTATAAGGGCTCTGACCGGCGGTGTTCTCCGTGAGACGCGCCCTTCCGCCGGTTGCGAATGCGGTATTATATAACCACCTGCCGCCGCTCACGTCGTCGTTGCCGATGGTACCCGTGTTAGCGCGCAGTTTTAATTTATCGATCCATTTTACCTTGAAGAATTTTTCATTGGAGATATACCAGCCTACCGCCACGGAAGGGAAGAAATGAAAGCGGTAACCGGGACCGAATTGCTCGGAGCCGTTGTAAGCGCCGTTGCCTTCCAGGAAATACCGGAGCTTGTAATTATACGTGGCGCGGAAAGCCCAGTCTTCGCGGTAATTCTTGAACATGCTGCCCCGTGCATATTCCTCGCGCTTGAAAAGGGCCATCGCCATTACGTCATGCGCATTCCCGAATTTGCGGGTGTAGTTCAGCTGCGCCTGGTAGGTGAGCCGGCGTTCAACGGGGATGTAACCTGCCCAGTTGGCGGAGATGATATCTTCCTGCCGGATGGTCCAGGGGCGCAGTACCCAGTCGTATTCCTCGTCGTTAACGGGGAGTAATACGGTATATTCCGAAGGGTCCTGGTCCGGGCCTTCGTAAAGCAGGGGGTATATCTGCTGGTAAGCCACGTTGGTGCCGGCTTCTGCCGGGCGGATGGCGTTGTTGATATCGTAAATGCCGCCTTCGGAACGCACGCTGTTGTCTGACGAGAGCAGCGCCCTGGCGGTAAGGCCTTTGGTGATGAAGTCCAGGTTCTGGTCGATGGTGAAGTCTGACAGGAGCTGCGTGGTGCGGGTTTCGCGGATGCCGATGTTGTGCACCACGGCAACGGGATTCACCGTATTGTTGCCGCCTTCCTGGTTGGCGCCCCAGCGGCCGTTGGCATACATGGGCAGGAAGAGGTCCGGTGCAAGGCCGTAAGTGGCGCGCCACATCCAGGCGTCTGCGCGGCCGGTGCTGCCTTCGTTGTTGAAGTTGGTGTTCTTCTGGCTGAAGAATCCGGAGAGGCCCAGGCGGAACACCGTTGTTTTAGTAAGGTTAATGTCTATGTTGCTGCGGAAGTTAAAACGGTCGAAGTTATAGTTAGGTTTATAGCCCTTGCCGTTGTCGTATTGCTTGAACATGTCTCCCTCGTGCAGGTAGGTAAGGGAGCCGAAGTATTGGATGGTCTTGCTGCCGCCGCTGGCGCTGAGAGTGGCTTTGTGAGAGAAGCCCACATCATCGTAGAGCGCGTCTTCCCAGTCTACGTTGGCGTAGATCTGTTCATATTCCGGCGTCTGCGGTCTTTTGTAGCGTTTTACGATGTCGAACGGCATGTAATCATTCCAGGATGATTCATTCAGCACGCCTTCCCGCTCGATGATCTCGTTCCGGGCCATGAGCGCCGCGTAGGAATCGAGGGTGGCCGGCTGTTTGGACAGCATCTTGGCAGTGCCGACGTAATTGAAGTTGAGCGTGGTCTTGCCGGCTTTGCCGCGTTTGGTGGTAATGAGGATCACGCCGTTGGCGCCTTCCACGCCAAACACGGCCGTGGCGGAAGCGTCTTTCAGTACGGAGATGCTGGCCACGTCGTTCACGTCGATATCATTCATGTTGCGTTTGATACCGTCTACCAGCACCAGCGGCTGCGCGCCGTTCCAGGTAGTTTGACCGCGGATGAAGAGATTGGTGGCGCTTTCGCCGGTGAGGATGCCTCCCGGTTCGCCGGATGTGGTGAGGCCTACCAGGCCAGGCACCTGCCCTATCAATGCTTCGCGGAGGTCGGGCACGTTGCCGGTGCGTTTCAGCTCTTTATTGGAAACCTGTGAAATGGCGCCTACCACGCTTTCCTTTTTCTGGGAGCCGTAGCCTACTGCCACTACTTCGCTGAGTTGTGTGCTGCTCTGAACGAGCACCACCTTCAGCGCAATTTGTTTACCAACGGCGATCTCTTTTGAAATAAAACCGATGAATGAAAAGACCAGTATGGCATTATCGTTTGGCACGGCGATGCTGAACCTGCCGTCCGGGCCGGATTGCACGCCTTTACTGGTGCCTTTGATCTGTATGCTCACCCCGGGGATGGGCGACCCGGTATCGTCTGTGACGACGCCGGTTATTTTCCGTTCCGCCTGGAATGGCGCTAAAGGAAGCATCGCGGCGCTGGGGGCCGGAAGGGTCGTCCACCCATCAGGGCTGAACGTTGCGCCAACGTCCGCCGGTATGACGGCGGCAGATGACTGCATGGCTAGGAATAGCAGGGCTGTGCCTGCAAGGCGAGTAGAATATAACATGGAATGGGAATTTTCTCAACTTATCTGGTGGTTGGTACCATGTGAAGCAGCCGGTATGGGGGCCGTATTGCTGCCGGTATGCTGCCGGTCTCAGGGAATCTTCTTTTGGTATCAGTGCTGGCGCTGCGGTGCAGCAGGATCGTGGAATTTTTCATAACTAAAGGTTAAACAGTATTACATAATACTCAACCAGGCGACGGGGCTACCGGAACCTGTGTTTGCAAACGTTTGCATTCAACATGCCGTCAACAGCGGCATATACATGATTGGACAACTGGGGAATTCTTTTTGCCAGGATACTACATCATACACAGAGAGTTATCGAACGTGGACCATGGTTTACTCTTTCAATTTACACGGCATTCCCTGGTGGTGGGGGAATCCAGTCAGATCTTGGTTTATCTAATCCCTTTTAAATAATGCAAACGATTGAAATTCGTTATAAATTTCCAAAATAATCTAGTTTATTGTGATAGTATTTTATTATATCATGGTATTATATTGATATTTTTTCTGCCTGGCATTATGAGCACATGGATGCCGGATGTTTCCCTTTACCGCTATTTTAGTTGGTACTTTAACGTTATTACCGCGGGATTTGCAAAGCGCAGGCAGGCTGCTGCCGGCGGCCTGTTTCAAACTGAACAATCGCCTGTCCGCTAACGAACACATTATGAATTTGCAGATCATATAAGAAAGGCATTATGATAATAATCGAAATATGGCAATAAAATTGCGCCGGCAGGACTGTTAATTCCGCAATTCTAATCAAGTTATCCTGTATGATCCGTAACTACCTGAAGATCGCATTCCGGAATGTTTGGAAGAACAAAACATATGCGCTGATCAATGTAGCCGGGCTTGCCATCGGTATGGCGGCCTGCTTTTTTATTTTCCAGTATACCTGGTTTGAAAAAAGCTACGACCAGTTCCACCAACGGCACGACCGCCTTTACCGCGTACCGATATCCTACACGGGAAGCTTTGGCGGCGGCAAAACGGTGGCTTCCAACCACCCTGCCGTAGGCCCGGCCATGAAGGCCGATTTCCCGGAAGTGGAAAACGCAGCGCGGTTAGTGCCTTCCCGCGTTTTTGTGAAAACCAGCACTTTGTCGTACGACAACGGGAAGGGCAACGTAAAGCGGTTCATAGAACCCAAAAGTTATTTCGCTGATCCTGCTTTCCTGGAAATGTTCTCTTTTCCCTTTAAAGCGGGCAACGCGGCTACTGCCCTGCAGGACCCCAACAGTATTGTGATCACGGCTTCCATCGCCCGGAAATATTTCGGCGATGAAGACGCCCTTTTCAAAATGTTGCAGGTAAATGGTTACCCGCTCAAAGTCACCGCGGTGCTGGAAGATCTGCCGGAAAATTCCCACCTGCAATTCAACATACTGATCCCGCTGAGCATCATCGAAAAAGATTTTGGTTTGAAGGAATGGGGCTGGCCGGAATTCTATAACTACGTGCTGCTTAAACCCGGCGCTGATCCGGCGAAAGTGTCCGCCCGTTTTCCCGCCTTCGTTCAGAAATACCTCAGCGCAAAAATGAAGGAGCTGAACTTCGTTTCACACTTCCACCTGCAGCCGGTAACGGATATTCATTTACGTTCCGATTTTTCCAATGAGCCGGAGGTGAACGGCAACGAAAAAACAGTCAATTTTATGGCCATCCTGGGCGCATTCCTGCTCATCATCGCCTGGATCAATTACATCAACCTGAGCACCGCCAAATCGATGGAACGGGCCAGGGAAGTAGGTCTCAGAAAGGTGATCGGCGCCACGCGCACGCAGCTCACCATGCAGTTTATCCTGGAAGCCTTTATCATCAACCTGTTTGCCCTCGTGCTCGCCGTTGCCATGATCCTCGCCGCCATACCCGTATTCGACTCATTTACCGGCAAACAGATCAGCGATACGTTCGCGAATGCCGGCATGTGGGGCCACTGGTCGCTATGGGCGGGATCCCTGGCGGTATTCGGGCTGGGTGCTTTACAGGTAGGCGCATTCCCGGCACTGGTCCTTTCTGCCTACAAACCCGTTACCGTGCTGAAAGGGAAGATACAGGCCGCCAAAGGCAGCATCCCGCTCCGTAAGGTGCTGGTGGCCTTCCAGTTCACGATGTCTATCATCCTCATTGCCGGTACGGTAACTGTATACAAGCAATTATCGTATATGCGGAACCGTGACCTGGGCTACAACCAGGAACAACTACTGGTCGTAAAAGCCCCCGCCATTACAGATTCCACCTTCCAGGCCAAAACGGCGCTGTTGAAAACGCAGCTGGTGCAAAACCCTTCCATCAAGGCCATGGCTCCGTCTTCCGAAGTGCCGGGCAAACGTATTTTTGCCGGTAATGCCATCCGCAAGGCCGGCACCGACCCGACGCAGAGCTTTATCACCAATCTTCAGGAAATAGACCATGACTTTCTTCCCGCATATGAAATCCCCCTGGCGGCCGGCCACAACCTGCCGGAAGAAAGGGCGGCGAACATATTCGAATCCAGGCAGGGCAAGGTGCTGGTGAATGAAACGCTGGCAAGGGCGCTCGGCTACCGGGACAATGCAAGCGCGCTGGGCAACAGGATCGTATTTGTTTCCTGGTTCGGGGATATTACCGGGGAAATCGTAGGGGTAGTGAAAGATTACCACCAACGTTCCCTGAAAGATAAATACAGCCCTATCCTCTATTATCACAACAGCAAGAGCCCCTGGGACTATTATTCCATCCGGCTGAAAACGGCGGACGCAGCGAAAGTAGTGCCTTTTATTGAAGACCGTTTTAAAACGCTGTTTCCCGGCAATGCGTTTGAAAGCTTTTTCCTGGACGATTATTTTAACCAGCAATACCAGTCGGACCAACGTTTCGGCAGGATATTCAGTTTCTTTACCGGCCTGGCTATTTTTATCGCCTGCCTCGGCCTGATCGGGTTGAGCACTTACAACATCAAGCTGCGTACAAAAGAGATCGGCATCCGCAAAGTACTCGGCGCCACCACGCAGGGCATCGTGTATCTTTTCTCGAAAGATTTCATCAAGCTCACCCTGATCGCGGCCCTGGTGGCCTGCCCGGTGGTCTATTTCTTCGCGGGGCAATGGCTGGGGAATTTCGCGTTCCACATCCCGCTCAGCTGGTACATTTTCGTGGTACCGCCGCTGGCGCTGATGTGCGTGGCCGTGCTGGCCACCGGCCTGCAAAGCCTGAAAGCCTCGCTGATGAACCCGGTTAAAAGTCTGCGTAACGAATGACGATTTACATTATCTTCGGCCCGGGAGAAACCTGAATATGAATTACGAAGAATTTGTAAAGAACCACGCCGGGGAAATGCTGGAGAAATTGCTGGCGGAAACGCTCAGCAAAGATGCTTTTGATATCCGGCACGACTACAACGATACCGAGCAATGGTCGGTGATCAGCATCCACACCCTTGAAGACGACAACGAGATCTCGCTGAGGGTTTACGGCAGCGATAAATATTTCCTCTACTTCGGGTATTACGACGAAGAAGATGATTTCCATGAGCTGCTGCAGCCATTGACAGCGGAAGAGAAAAACGCTGTCCCCAAAGGTTTGCAGAAAGCCATGGAAAAGGTGCTCGCCGATGAACGCGGATTGCGCCTGCCGGGCAATTTCCTTTCAAGATCATAACTTATGCGCCTGCCCGCCGTCCTGTTCCTTGTTTGCCTGTATGGCCCTTTATCGGCAGCAGTGCTGCATACGGGCCAGGGGCAGCGTTATGCCGATCTTACCGCCGCCGCGAAAGCCGCCGTTCCGGGAGACACCATCCTGCTGCACAACGGCGTGTATCCCGGCGATCAATCGCTACAGGGCCTGCAGGGCGCGCCGGGCAAATGGATCTTTATCATCGCGGAAAAAAGCGGCGCCGTGCTGTTTGAAGGAGGCGCCACCGCCTGGAAAGGCAGCGATATTGCATACCTGCATATCGAAGGAGTGGTGTTTTCACGGCAAACAGGCAATGGCCTCAATGTGGACGATGGCGCTTCCTACGCGTCTCCCGCGCATCATATCGTATTCCGGCACTGCGTTTTCCGCGATATGGCCGCCACCGGCAACAACGACCTGCTGAAACTGTCCGGCGCGGATAACCTCACCATCGAGCAATGCACTTTCCTGAACGGATCGCCCGGCGGCAGCGGCATCGACATGGTGGGCTGCCACAACAGCATCATCCGCCAGTGCCGTTTCGAGAACATGGGCGCCAACGCCCTGCAAATGAAAGGCGGCAGCAGCCACATCCGCGTGGAAGCCTGCGTATTTAAAAACGCCGGCAGCAGGGCCATCAATCTTGGCGGCAGCACGGGACAGGCGTTTTTCAGGCCGGCCAATGCCACCTGGGAAGCGGCAGACCTGGAAGTGTACAGCAATGTGTTCATCGGCTCGGAAGTGCCCGTTGCCTTCGTAGGTTGCATACGCTCGGAAGTGGCCAACAATACCATCTACAAACCCCAACGGTGGGCCATCCGCATCCTGCAGGAAAATAAAGACACTGCCCGTTTTGTAAAATGCGGCAACAATACCTTCCGCAACAATATCATCTGCGTGGATGACCAGATGCGCACCGCCTGCAGCACCGGGGCGGGCACAGCGCCTGAAAGTTTTATTTTCTCCAACAACCTGTGGTTCCATACCGGCAATAACGCCTGGCCCGGTCCGCAACTGCCGGCGCCTGAAAAGAACAGGGTGGCCGGCCAAGACCCCTTGTTCAAAAATGCGGATCAGGAAGATTTTAATATCAAAGCCGGCAGCCCCGCCGCTTTTGCAGGATTTCCCTTGCAACACCCGGAAAAAGACCATGCCGGCAAGCCGTTCCAGCCGAAAAGGGCTATCGGGGCTTTCGAAGCAGCATTATAAGCGTGATATCCATTTAAAGCACTTCCCATTGCCAGTCTTTGATCTCCGGCATGTCATCAAGATGCTCCCTGATATACCGGTGGTGCTCGTTCAATTTTTGCTCAAAAAGGCTGATAACGGCCTGCTCTCCTGCATACCTGCTCCTGCGGATGGCTTCCATGGCCAGTTGATAACGGCTGATATTATTCAACACTGCCATGTCAAAAGGCGTTGTTGTTGTACCTTCTTCCATAAAGCCTCTCACATGGAACCGTTCAGGCTCGGGGCGTCCATGCACCAGGTCGTGTATAATGCGTACGTAGCCGTGAAAAGCAAAGATCACATGGGTGGAGGCTGTAAAAAGCTCATCGAATTTTTTTTCGTCCATCCCGTGGGGATGTTGCGCCGGGGGCGGTAAAGCCATCAGGTCCACTACGTTGATCACCCGTACTTTCAATGCTGGCAGGTGCTTCCGCAGCAGCCAGGCAGCTGCTACAGTTTCCAGCGTGGGCACATCGCCGCAGCAGGCCAGCACAATGTCCGGCGCGTCATCTTCATTCCCCGCCCATTGCCACAGGGAAGCTCCCGCGGCGCAATGCGCTTTTGCCTCTTCCATATCCAGCCATTGCAGCTGGGGTTGTTTACCGGCCACAACCAGGTTGATATTATCCCTGCCAGCCAGGCAATGGTCCATGATACAAAGCAGGCAATTGGCATCCGGGGGAAAATAGATACGGATCACTTCGCTTTTTTTGTTGACGACCGTATCAATAAATCCCGGTCCCTGGTGACTGTACCCATTGTGGTCCTGCCGCCAGGTATGCGAGGTAAGCAGGTAATTAAAAGAAGCAAGCGGCCTGCGCCACTGCGTTTCCCTGCTGTTCTTCAGCCATTTTGCATATTGGTTGAACATAGAGTCGATAATGACGACAAAGGCCTCGTAGCAGGTAAACAGTCCATGCCTGCCGGTTAACAGGTATCCTTCCATCCAGCCCTGGCAGAGATGTTCGCTCAATACTTCCATGACCCTGCCTTCGTGGGACAAATGTTCGTCTTCCGCCTGTATATCCCCGGCATAAAAACGGCCGGTGGCTTCGAAGACGGGTTGCAGCTTATTGGATTCGGCTTCGTCGGGACAGAACATCCTGAAATTATTATCCTTGTTCAGCCTGAAAACATCTCTTATATATTTTCCAAGTTCCCTGGTATTTCCCGCGGTAACAACGCCGGGTGAAGATACTTTCACCGCATACTTTTCCGGCTCCGGAAGCGGAAGCGCTTTTAATAAAACGCCGCCATTGGCATTGGGGTTTGCTCCCATCCGCTGGTGCGGTGCGGGGATAAGCGCGGACAGCTCGGGCAGCAGTGTCCCGTTATCATCGAATAACATTTCAAGCTGGTAGCCGAGCAGCCAGCGTTCCAGCAGCCGCAGCTGTTCCTTGTCTTCCTTCACACGGGTCAACGGCACCTGGTGTGCATGAAAGGTCCCTTCTATCTTTTCGCCTTTCCACTCTTCCGGGCCCGTCCAGCCTTTGAGCGTTCTGAGCACGATCAGCGGCCAGCGCAGGTGAAGATACTCCTGCCCGTGCCGCGCGGCATGCTGTATCGCCATTATGGCGGCATAAGCTTTATCCAGCGCTTCCGCCATCTGTGAATGAACGTCCGCAGGGTTTTCGCCTTCAACAAAATAAACGGTATAACCATAACCTTCCAGGAATGCGGTGAGATCTTCTTTCTTCAGCCTGGCCATAACCGTAGCGCTCGAAATTTTATACCCGTTGAGATGAAGAACAGGCAATATCGCTCCATCTCTTGCCGGGTTCAAAAAACGGATGGATTTCCAGCTGCCTTCCAGCGGGGCCGTTTCCGCTTCACCATCTCCTATCACGCAAACGGCCAGCAGGCCGGGATTGTCAAACACCGCACCGGCAGCATGCATCAGGCAATAGCCCAGCTCCCCGCCTTCATGAATAGCGCCAGGCACAGCAGCATTTACATGCGTGGGGATGCCCCCGGGGGCGGCAAACCGGCGGCACAACAGGGCCATGCCTTTTTCATCCGCTGTAATGTCGGGGTATACCTTGCCGTAGGTCCCTTCCAGGTAAAGGTTCGCCAAAACAGCCGGCGCCCCGTGCCCCGGCCCTGCAATAAACAGGACGTTTGCCCCGGATTTTTTTATCAGCCGGTTCAGGTGTACATACACGAGGTTCAAACCCGGACAGGTGCCCCAATGCCCCATCAGGCGCGGCTTGATGTGCTCAGGCCGCAAAGGCTCCTTCAGCAGGGGATTGGCGCCGAGATAGATCTGGGCGGCGGAAAGATAATTGGCAGCCTGCCAGTAACGGTGGATCAACGCCAGCTCTTCATTTGTATAATCAGCCATACACTGGATGATGGTGTGTTATTTTCCCGCAAAATCCAGACCCGCCATAAGATGACGGCATGATTATTTCACCCTCTTTTTTAATACAACCGATCAAGATCATGAAATCACTGCTGATACTGACGGACTTCTCAGAAGCCGCCTTCCGTGCCGCGGAATATGCCTGCGGGATAGCGCCGTTGCTGCAAATAGAGCGGATCATTCTTTACCACGCTTATCAATCTTATGTAGGCGGAACAGAAATACCCGTTATGGAGGACAGCCATCAGCTGTACCTTGAAAACATGGAATCACTGGGCCTGCTGCACGACCGGGTAAAGACCCTGGCCGGTTCTGCCATAGAGGTAGACATGGTAGCTAAAGAAGCTTTTTTATCAGATGCCCTCAATGAATACTCCAGGCAGGAAAAGGTCGCTGCCATCGTAATGGGCGTTTCCGGCAAATCGGGTTTCGAAGAACTGCTGCTGGGCAGCACTACTTCGCAGATACTGGAAACAAGCGAGGCGCCGGTGCTGGTAGTGCCGCAGGACGCGCTGGTAGGCAGACCTGTAGAAACCATCATTTTTGCGACAGACCTTAAAGATGTCGACCGGCTTTCAGGCGATAAGCTGGATGAGTTTTTATCTGCTTTTAAAGCTAAACTGTATATCGTAAATGTGTTCCCCGAAACAGAGGAAAAATATTCGCCGGAAACTTTCGAGGCCATTACAGGCCTCCACCGGCTGCTGGAAAAATATGATCCCACCTTTGGATACATCAGCCGGGACGATATCGTAGAAGGTATATTGACCTATGCAGCGGAACGGCAGGCTTCTATGATCATGGCCGTTCCTAAAAAACATGGCGCCTTTTCTTCCCTGTTCCATAAAAGCATCTCCAAAAACCTGGCGTATAATTCCAATGTGCCGCTGTTGTTCTTCCCGGGCTTTCACTGATCAGCCGTCCGGCTTCCGGGAAATATTCTACAGATTGTAGACAATATGTCCCGGAAAGAATATATCATCATCCAAATAACATAATTCATACTTTTGTATCACAAAAGTAATAGAATATGACCATCGACCTGGAATGGCTGCGGACCTTCAAAGCTATTTACGAATGCGGCACTCTCACCAGCGCAGCGGAGAATTTGTTTATTTCCCAGCCCGGCGTAAGCCTGCACCTGAATTCGCTGGAAGGATTTACGGGATATAAATTGTTTGACAGGTCTGCCAAACGAATGGTACCTACAGAACGCGGGAAAGCGTTGTATAATTTCATACTGGAGCCATTGGACAAGCTGCAGACGGTAGAGCAGTTGTTCGGGAAAAGCTCGCAGGCCGAACAGCCTACCATCAGCCTCGGGATGTGTTTCGAGACCTTTCAATATACATTGGAGGAACATATTTCCAAACTCCCTTTTAACCTTATCATCAAATTCGGGGAATACCCGCAAATGCTGCACGACCTGGACAAAGGCGTGCTGGACCTGATCGTAACGCCGCACAGGGGAGAACAAAAGAACCTGGAATACCAGGCCTTCTCCAAAGAAAGGATTGTGATGGTCTGCGGCTCGAAGCTGGACAGCCGGCCATTTCAAAAAGCCATCAAAGAGAATAAGCTGAAAGAAGCCGCCGGTTGGCTGAAAAAGCAGACCTGGTACAGCACCGCGGCAGACATGGAGCATTTGAAGCGATTCTGGCAGACGAACTTCAAATACCACATAGATTTCAAGCCCAACTATATTGTGCCCAACATCAGCTCCATTGTGCGCTGCCTGCGGAACGAAAAGGGCGTCACTGTTATCCCGGACTTCCTGTGCCGGGAGGAAATGCGTTCGGGAGAGCTGAAGCTGTTGTGGGAAGGAAGCAATGTCATTGAAAACACGCTCTACTTCGGCACGAGAAAAAAAACGATCTACACGAATGAAGTGAACCAGATCAAAAAAATATTTACGCAGCGGATGGCCTGACCAAACAGTACACCGTAAAAAGCAGAAGGCTTCATGACCACATGAAGCCTTCTGTATGATGAACCTGCTACTTAAAAACCCAATGGCGGCTTATTGGCTTCAACAGGCCAGCCGGGATTCTGGTAAATGGGCGAAGTGTTCACGTCGTTGTTTTCCGAAGTGATCAGGAAGTGCTGCATCGCAATGGGACTGAAATAATGCGCCATGGCCCATCTGTAACCCGTAAACGCAAGAACCGTCGGCGTTTTCTGGTAAATGCGCAAATACGGGCTCAACGCGGGGTCCGATACAGTGCTTTTGTCGCCGATGCTATAGGTGAGCGATGATGCCTTATACCAGTTTTTGATGGGTCCCCATAATTTGAACCCTTCAACGTGATAAGGCGTGCCGATCATCTGGTCCAGCGCGCGCCAGCGGCGAAGATCCATATACCGCAGGCCCTCTCCCATCAGCTCGCAGCTCCGTTCGCGGCGGATGTTGTACAGCGTTTTATCCACCATCGCGCCGGCTGAATACACCGCCCAGTCGCCCGCCGCTTCTTTGGAGAGATCAGTTGCCGCTATCGTCTTCTGAAAATCAGGATCTACGCCGGCGCGCTTCCTGATGGCTTCCCAATAAGCTTTGGCGGTACCGTCTACCGTGCCTGTTTTTTCATAAGATGCTTCCATGTAATTAAAATAAGCTTCTGTTCCCCTCAATGAAATACTGCCTACATCGCCGCGGCCATTACCGAGCTGGGCGCCGTCGTATACGTTTCCTTTCCGGCTCATATAGCCGGTAACGTTATCATGGTTGCCTATCAGGTTCAGGATATCAGGATAAGTAACCACGGGCGTGGCGTGTGTACCGAGCGGCGAAGGTTTCAGGATATTGATCTGCCCGGGCTGCGCCAGGAACAGCCAGAGCCTGCCATCACGGTTCTCGCGGACCAGTTGTATAGAATCGTCTCCCGCATAACCGGAGCCGGGCGCATAGACGGGCAGGCCGTTCGCCATCAGGAAACGGTCTACATACCCGCGCGTAAAGCCCCATCCATGCGCGGCCTGTATGGTATTGGGAATGCCGTTGCTCACGCCCAGCCCGAGATCATAATCGCGCCACAACAGTACTTCGCTGAAGCCGGACAGGTCCGTGGAGCTGAACATCCTGCAATAGGGATTGGCTTCGCTTGCCACGGCAAAATCCTGGTTGGAGGTTTCCGCGCGCAGCGCCATGGTATTGGTTACCAGCGGCACCACGTCTGCCACTGCCTTAGCGGCTTCCATGGCCTGCGTTAAAAAAAAATCTATTTCACCTTCTATGCTGCCGGAAGGGAATTTGTAAGAGGCGTTATAATCCTTTGTTTTACCCGGCCAGTCTGGCCCGTTCGGCACATAGGCGGTGCCTTTAAAGTACTTCAGGAAAGTGCCTTCATACAGGGCCACCCTCGATTTCAGCAGCTGGGCGCAGCTTTTGGACAAACGGTTCTTCCCTCCTGTGGGAGCAGTGGCGCCCATCAGCAGGATGGCCGAATCCAGGTCGGATAAAATAAAACGGGCGACCTCGCTCTGCGGGGCGCGTTTGCTGGCAGCGGTCAACATCTGCTTATCGTCTTTCAGCGTGTTTTTGATGATGGGGAAGTCGCCCAGCGCCTGCAGCTTGTCGAAATACGCCCAGGCCCTGAGATAATACATTTCGCCTATATAGTGCCTGATGTTGGCATCGGCGCCTGTGATGGTACCGGCGGCAAGGCGCGGCAGCACCGTTTCCAGGAAATAATTGCACTGGAAGATGCCGGTAAAGGACCAGGCTCCGCCAGACTGCGCCACCCGCCATTGCCCCGGCGTGTATTTCGCGTCGTGCACCCTCCTGGCGGCCACATCGGTATGCGCGTCGCCTTCGAAATAGTTGAATATGGGCAGGCCTTCATATTGTTTGATAGCGTAGGCCGCCAGCTGTGATTCTTCCACGAGGTAGTTATCCGGCGTTACTTTCGATAAGGGTGGAATTTCGAGCAGGTCTTTGTTACAGGCGTTCAGCAGCGTTGCCAGTACTGCTGCCATGAGTATTTTATGCGCTTTCATCTTTTAGTGTTTGAAAGGATGTTCAAAAAGTTACATTCAGTCCGGCGGCGTATACTTTAAACAGCGGGTATACATTCCCACCATAACCGCCGTCTACCGTTTCCGGGTCGAACATGGAAGACATTTTTGTGATCGTGAATAAATTCTCCCCGGAAACATAGGCCCGCACTTTTTGAATGCCTGCCCTGCGGGTAAAAGCGGCGGGCAGCGTGTAACCTACCTGGAGGTTCTTTAACCGCAGGTAGGCCGCATTTTGCAGGTACCTGGTTTGCACTACCTGGTTTTTGGCGCTTATCAGCGGGCGCGGGTAGTAAGCGTCCAGGTTCTGGCCCAGCGGGTGATCGGGATCGTCGCGGAAATAATCGGCATGTTCTTTCAGGCCCACGGAGCCGTAAATGCTGGAAGAAACGCCCCAGAAATAATAACTGTTCTGGAAATAATCCCGCTTCAGCACACCCTGGAAAAATGCCCTGAAATCAACACCTTTCCAGTCTGCCCCCACTTCAGCCCCAAAGAGGTAACGCGGGGAGTTGTTGCCGATCAGCGCCAGGTCGCCATGATCGGTGATCGTATTGGCGCCGTTGGAGATCCTGCCGTCGCCGTTCAGATCGGCAAACATCAGGTCGCCGGCTTTCCAGTTGCTGCCCAGCGCATTCTGGCCGCCGTTGGGCAGCGACTTCAGGTGGTCTTCCATCTCCTGCTGCGTTTTGGCGATCCCGACCGTCTGGTATCCCCAGATCTCCCCCGTCATATGACCCGCGATGTAAGTGCCCAGGCTGCCAGTGGGATTGGGGTAACGGGTGATCTTTGTCCTGGAATCATACAGGGAGAGGCGTACGTTGTATCCAAGGCCGTTCCTGAGCTGGTCTTTCCAGTTCACTTCCAGCTCCCAGCCGTTTGTTTTGAGGTCGGTGTTGTTTGCACGCGGAACGTCGGTGCCTAAAATAACCGGCAATTCAGGCGCAGGTCCGATCATGTTCAGCGTCAGTCGCGTATAATATTCAAACGTAACGGCCAGCCTGTTTCCCAGGAAAGCCGCGTCGGCGCCCAGGTTCCAGGTGCGTATCCTTTCCCAGGAAAGATTGGAGCTGATGAGCGCCGGGGCGGATGCGGTATTGGGCCTGGCGCCGTTCACCAGCCATACGCCGTTGGAATTACCCGTCGGCATCGTTACATAAGTCGGGTACCAGTCCGTCGTATTCTGGTTGCCCAGTTCCCCAACGGAACCTCTTATCTTGAACTGCGTCACATATTTTTCCAGCGGCTGCCAGAAGGGTTCTTTATCAAGGTTCCAGCCGGCGGATACAGAGGGTGAATAAAACCAGCGCATATCCGGGCGGAAACGGGAAGAGCCGTCGTACCGCAGGTTCGCTTCCAGCAGGTATTTCCCTTTATAATCGTAGTTCAACCGCCCGAAATACCCCTGGGTAGCCCATTTCTGGTTGTTGCCTCCAACGCTGGGCGGAACGGGTTTGCCGGTGGCGTCGTTGCCAGAGGTGAGGTCCAGCACGGGCAGCGTGGGCACAATGAGGCCGTCGCGTTGCGCGGTGAACCATCTTGTTTTGGTAACTTCCGTTTGCATGCCGGCCAGCACTTTAAAGTTATGCGGACCCAGCTGGCGGGCGTATTCGGTATACACGTTCGTGTTCAGGTAATTGGTGCGGCCCGCTTCTTCATGCACATGCGAGCCGGATTTATAAACGTAGGGATTGCCCGCCACGTCGTGGTTATAAAGCTGCTGGATGTCCCAGTGGTAAAACTGGTTATTGACATTGTAATTCAGGTCGGCAAAAATTTTCCACCCGGCCAGCGGTTCTATCGTGAGCTTCAGCTGCTGCGAGTTGGCATCGTATTGTTTAGCGCCGCGCCCGCCTTCCTGGAGGCCCAGCGCGGGCGAGGGCGAGTCGTACAGGAACCCGTTGTTGTCGTACAGCGGCAGCATCGGCCAGCCCTGCGTGCCGATCAGCTGGTTCAGGGCGTTGGTCATGGTGCTCGGCCGTTCAAATTCTTCGCGGCTGAAACGCTGGATGAAAGAGAGCGACGCCCATTCGGAAAGTTTCGCGTTCACCCTGGCTGTTATATTGTAGCGTTTGAATTCGTCGCCGCCGAAACGCATAAACCCGGTTTGATCCAGGTAATTGCCGGACAGGAAATAGGTGATATTTTCTTTTCCGCCGCTGGCGCTCAGCGAATATTCCCGGGCAGGCGAGTGCGGTTTATAGATCGCGCGGTACCAATCGATATTATCGTTCCCTTCATAATAGCCGTCGGCCCAAAGATTGGGCTGGCCGGGCCTCGGGATGATAGTGGTCTTGATCTTCCCGTCTATGTAATCGCGGATGCGCTGCATGCGGGCGGGCGTAAAATAAACGCCCTGCCCGGAGTTGACGCTGGCGTCGTTGAAGTAGGTGGCGAAAGTGTAGGAATCGAGCATTTCCGGGAGCAGCACCGGTCGGCTGGAGCGGTAGCTGGCGCTCGCATTGATGATGGTCTTGCCCGCCTTGCCCTGTTTGGTCGTGATAAGGATCACGCCGAAGGGTGCGCGGGAACCATAGATGGAGGAAGCCGCCGCATCTTTCAATACAGAGATGTTATCGATATCCTGCGGGCTGATGGCATTGATATCGCCTTCCATCCCGTCTATCAGCACCAGCGGCGCCGCGCTGGATCCCTGCCCGATGGTGCCCACTCCACGGATATTGATCGATGGACGGTTCTCCATACTGCCCGCCAGCGCACCGCTTTGCGTGATATTCAACCCGGGCGACAAGCCTTGCAGCGCCTGCGCGACATTAGATACCGGCCTTGCTTCCAGTGCCTTAGAGCCGATGGTAGATACAGCGCCGGTCAGGTTGGCCTTCTTTTGGGTACCATAGCCTACCACGATGGCTGCTTCCAGGTTCTGCGCGGAAGAAGACATCATCACATCGATCACTGTTCTTTTGTTGATGCTGACCTCCTGCTCCTGCATGCCGATGAACTTAAAGAGCAGCACATTCGCGCCATCCGGCACTTTCAGCTGGTACACGCCTTCGGCATTGGTAACGGCGCCGAGGGCAGTGCCTTTTACCACAATGGTAACGCCCGGCAACGGCTGCCCTTTTTCATCGGTGACTTTACCCTTAACAGTTACGGGATCCGCGGCTGCGGCGCCGGCGGAAACGGCGAAGAGGAATAACAGCAACCCGGCAGCGCGCTTAAAGAAACGGCGTGTGGGAATGCTGCCATGCAAAAGAAAGACCATTGTTTTTCAGTTTAACGGTGAGGTATATGCGTGGATTGAAGAAACGGTGGAACATAGTTATGGTGATTCCCTTCAGGGATGGTGGAATGTAAAACCGGATAAATAATACAAATGAGAATACAGCTTATCCATACAGCACACGAAACAGTACATGTGCGCTCAGCCTGCGATTACTGCCTGCGTTCAATGGGTATAAATTTATAATGGGGAGTTGTTTAATAAAATGGATAAAAAAGCTATAAAAATGGACAATCTTATGGTGTGAAGGTTGCCGTTTTTTGAAGACGGATGATTTCCCGGTCAAAAATGGCCGCTTCAGGGGTTACCTGGTCCACTCCGCCCGGTTCGTTGTTTTAGATGGCTGTTGCATGGGGTACTTTTACATAGTGATTTGAAAAACTTTTAACTTTTTGATAATGAAAAGCACCGATTACAACCGCCGCCGTTTTTTAGGCGCCGCAGCAATCTCGCTGGGCGCTGTTGCCGAGCTTGCACTGACGGGATTTACAAACGCAGTATCTCGTCACACAGATCCTTCGAAACATGCCAGGGCTGCATATAACGGGTATACGACATTAGGGCCGGTAAAACAGGTCAATGCCGGTTTGCTGAATGTCGGCTATGCCGAAGCCGGGCCATCAGACGGGCCTGTAGTGATCCTGCTGCATGGCTGGCCTTACGACATCTACACTTATGCCGATGTGGCCCCTTTGCTTGCTGCGGCAGGGCACCGCGTGATCATACCTTTCGTACGCGGTTACGGCACCACGCAGTTCCTTTCTGATAGCACCTTCCGGAATGGCCAGCAGTCAGCGCTTGCGCTCGATATCATTCACCTGATGGATGCGCTCAAAATAGAAAAAGCAACGATCGGCGGATGCGATTGGGGAGCGCGCACGGCCAACATCATTGCGGCGCTCTGGCCCGAACGCCTGAAAGGCCTGGTATCTGTAAGCGGATACCTGGTCGCCAACAGGAATACCGGCAACGTTCCATTGATGCCCGAAGCGGAACTGCAATGGTGGTATCAATATTATTTTGCTACGGAACGCGGTAAGGCAGGTTATGAAAAATACCGTTCGGAGTTTGCCCGGCTTATCTGGCAGACCGCTTCGCCAAAATGGGATTTCGGTGATACGGTATTCAATCGCAGTGCGGCTTCCCTGAACAACCCGGATCATGTAAGTGTTGTGATACACAACTACCGCTGGCGGCTTGGCTTGGCCCCGGGCGAGGCGGAATACGACAAGTTTGAAGACCGGCTTGCCGGAGGCCCGGTGATCACTGTTCCAACAATTACCCTGGAAGGCGATGCGAATGGTGCGCCGCATCCTGATGCCAGCGCCTATGCAAAGAAATACACAGGCAAATACAAACACAAGGTTATCACCGGGGGCATCGGGCACAACCTGCCGCAGGAGGCGCCGAAGGATTTTGCAGCTGCCATACTTGAAGTGGATAGCTGGGCACGGTAAGGCATTTACTTTGTCATCCGTATCACCATCCCGCCTGTTGCCGGGATGGTAAATTTCATCGTATCCGAACGTTTTATATTCTTTTCCTGCAGCTCAAAACCTTCACCATCGCGGACTATAAGGGCTTGATATTTTCCCTTCCCGAGGAAAGCGGGGCGTAAAATGAACTCCTGCGGCTGCTCCGTTCCGTTGATGACGGCCACATACCACTCATTGCCTTTTCTTTTTGCCAGCGCCGCCAGCTGCCCAATCTCACTGCCTTCCAGCACGCGCGTTTCATCCCAGGTGACCGGCAGGGTTTGCAATAAAGGGATGACCGGCGCATACAGCGGGTCATTCACGATCGTAACGGGGTTTTCAGCCATGCATTGGAACGGGGAATTGAACAGGTACATCAAAGCCAGCTGGTGCGTATAAGTGGTGGGACCTTTGTTGGAAAAGAAGCCGGGAGTATAATCTCCATGCCCGCAAAGAAAACGGGTGAACGGAAGCGCGGCATTGTGCCAGGCCGGTATCGGCTCGTTCATGTTATTCAGCTCCAGTCCCCGTATGCCTTCTCTTGTCATTTCATTGGGGTAGGTGACGCTTTCACCTGTCGGGGCGTGGCATCCATGGAAATTCACCATCAGCCTGCGGGCGGCGGTGGCTTTGAGAAAACCGATCTCGAAATCCACCAGGGCTTTCGCTTCGCTGTTCATGAAATCCGTTTTAACGCCGGCAACGCCGCAAAGCGCCAGGCTGTCCAGGAAAGCATCGCGTTGGTTTGGTTCGCGCAGCCATTTGGAATCCCGCCACACCCAAACCTTTACCTGCCTTTCCGCGGCGTATTCGCAGATCTCTTTCAGCTGCTTCCATTTGTCCGGCCAAACGGTTTCCCAGCCTTCATCCAGCAGGGTATAGTTGAATTTCAGCGCAGCGGCGGCATCGATGAAACGTTTTTCCTCCTCCGGCTGCATGTAGTTCTCTTTTCTTGTGATCCAGCTCCAGACGGCCTTTCCCGGTTGGATGTAAGAAACATCGTTGTAAAGGGATCTATCAGGGCGCGGGTTCAATGCTGTTATCATACGATTGTTCACCAGGCTGTTCAGGTCGCCGGCGTACATCACTACACGCCAGGGTGTGAACTGGCCACCCTGCACTTCGAAGCCCTCATCCCCTTCTGTGAAATTGACCTGAACCGTTCGGTTGCCGGTTGCTTCCAGCCGCATGCCGCTGTAGTTGTATAATGCAGCCTCTGTGATAACGACATAACTTTTGTCCGGCAGCTGCATTACCAGCGGCTTACCCTGCACCGGGCCGGATGAGGAAATGACGGGCAGGCTGTCTATGGAAGTATGGGTCCACCATCCTGCGTATGACTTTAATTTCCAGGCGCTGTTGCGCTCAAAGAACCAAACGCGGGAGGATGCAGGGATGGCAAATGAAGTGAATTCTTTCCTGATCTTTTTTGTGCCTTCACCGGGCAGCCTGTACCGGAAGGCGCAGCCCTCGCTGAAGAGGCGGAACTCCATGCCGAACGTATACTGCGCGCCCTTCACGGTCACCTCACAGAGGCGGCTGTTGCCGGCAGCAGATTGCCGGGAAATGGAAATACTCCTGACGTCGCGCCCCAGCTCAATGTCCTGCAAAGCGATTCCCGCGGCAGACGGGCTGATGAGCATTTTGCTGCCGGCTGCTACAGACCAGGTTAACCGGCCTTTATCTACAGCCAGTTGCACGGATATTTTGCGGGAGGGGTCCTGTAAGCGGAGCGTATGCTGAGAAAAAACTTTCAGTACGGAGATCTGCAGCACCAGCAGGTGCGCAATAAGGTGGAATTTATAGCCCATGCTCAAATTTATCGCGCGGGCTTGCAGATGGTCCTTACCCGTGTCAATAAATATTTTGGGAACCTTCCCTTTTTACGGGAATGTTCCCAAAACACCATTACTTATTCAACAGGCAGCGACGCTTCTTTCCAGGCTTTGATACCGCCGTCGAGGTGCGCTACATTGTCATAGCCCATTTGTTTCAGCGTTTGCGCGGCCAGCGCGGAACGGCCGCCGGAAGCGCAATGCAGGATGATCCGCTTTTCTTTGTCGAACTCAGGTTTGTGATAAGGCAGGGAAGCGTCCGCATAAAATTCTAGCATTCCCCGCGGGGCATGCACAGCGCCGGGGATCATGCCGTTTTCCTTCAGCTCTTCACTTTCACGGATGTCGATCAGCGTGGCATTGCCTTTGGACAATTCGTCCTTTACCTGTTCAGGCGTAAGATTTTCGATCTGCTGTTTGGCTTCTTTCACCAGCTCAGCTGCTGATTTTGGAGTCATAAGAGGTGTGTTTTTGAGGTTTATTGATTGGAGTGTTATGTAATTTAGTGAAATACCCTCAAAATCACCCTTAAAAAAGTGCAGGTAAGCAGTCTTCTAAAAAAACGCACTAACGCCATTCTCCAAATATTGGGAACGGAATTCTTTCGGGGTATAACCTTTCTTCTTCCTGAAGATCCTGTTGAAATTGGAAATATTGTTGAAGCCGCAACCGTAGGCTATTTCCGTGATGGAATGCGTGGTATCGATCAGCATCCTGCATGCATGGCCTATCCGGATGTCTGTAAGGCTGTCAATAAAATTAGAACCGGTCTTTTGTTTGAAGAACCGGCTGAAGGCCACTTCAGACATGCTGGCTGCTTTCGACACATCCGAGAGCCTTATCGGGTTGCGGAAATTCTCCTTCATAAAATTGATCGCCTTTTCGATCCGCCGGCTGTGAAAGGTATAAGGCTGCAGGGTATTGCTGAAGGCCGTGGCGGAAAGCACGCGCATATTGCGGGAAAGCGACAGGTCGTTCAGGATAGACAAAAGCTCCAGCATCGAATCAAATCCCGTCAGCGATATCAGGCTTTCGATTCTTTTGTATAAATTCATAGCGGTATCCTGTGAAAACAAAATGCCCCGTGCCGACCTGTCCAGCAGGTTCTTGATCATCGAAAACTGGTTGCGCCGCATGAAGTTGTCATCAAACAGGTCTTTATGGAACTGAACCGTGATCTCCTGGATACGTTTGCCAGTACAATTGTGCGTGAACCATGCATGCTGAAGGTTGGGGCCCACCAGCACCAGTTCCCACTGCCCGATCTCTTCCATATGATCACCTATCACTCTTTGCGCGCCGGCCGCGTTGTAAATGAAATTCAGTTCATATTCCTCATGAAAATGAAGGGGAAAATCAAAATCCGATTTCACTCTTCTGAACACGGTGTAACAATCATAAGGCGTAAGCGGGACGATTTCCTTAGTTATTTGTTTCTTCATCGTGGAAAGTATTATAGGGAGAGGCTACATACAAGTTAAAAAAATTCCACTGCACGGTCTGTAACACAATATAAAAAATATTGGGTGTAGCTAAAAAAGTATTAGAAAGCCGGGACCCATAAAATTATTTTTGTCAATACCCATTCATCGCTAACCTTATGAAATTAAGCATCTTAGATGTTTCCATTGTTGTATGCTACTTGATAAGTATCATATTAATTGGCTGGTTTTTGCGAAAAAAAGCGCGCCAAAGTAAGGAAAACTACCTGTTAGGCGGCAAAACCATACCATGGTATATGCTGGGGTTAAGCAATGCTTCCGATATGTTCGATATCAGCGGCACTATGTGGCTGGTGGCCTTATGCATGGTATACGGCCTGAAAAGTATCTGGATACCCTGGCTCTGGCCTGTTTTCAACCAGGTTTTTAACGCTGTCTATCTCTCAAAATGGCTGCGCCGCTCCAATGCCACTACCGGCGCGGAATGGTTGGCATCAAGGTTTGGGAGCACCGGTCCCGGCACAAAAAGTTCGCATGCCATTATCGTGGTATTCGCCATTATCGGCTGCCTGGGATTTATGGCTTACGGTTTTATCGGGCTCGGGAAGTTCATTGAAATATTTGTTCCCTGGCAACTGGTGCAGCCTTATGTTCCTGTTACCGTGCCGCCGCAATTCGTTGGCCACGTTTACGGCATCATTTTCACGCTGTTCGCCGTATTCTACACCGTGATCGGCGGTATGCACAGCATCGTGCTGGGCGATGTGATCAAATATGTGGTGATGGTGATCGGCTGCATCGGCATCGGCATCATTGCCATGCAGCACCTGGAACATAATCCCCTGCCGGTTCCCGGGGGATGGAAGGACCCGTTCTTCGGCTGGAACCTGGAGCTTGACTGGCAGGCGATCTTACCTGCCGCCGATAAAAAAATAGCAGAAGACGGGTTCTCGGTTTTCGGCCTCTTTTTTATGATGATGTTATTCAAAGGCGTGTTGAATTCCATGGCCGGGTTTGCGCCGAACTACGATATGCAGAAAACACTTTCCGCCAAAAACCCGGTGGAAGCCGCTAAGATGGCGGGATTCGTGTCGGTGGTGTTATTTCCCGTAAGATACCTGATGGTGATGGGCATCGCCGTGTTGGGCCTCATATACTTCAAGAGCCTGCCTTTAAGCGACGGGGCCGGGAACGTGGATTTTGAGCGGGTGCTGCCCGGCGTTATCAACCATTTTGTGCCGGCAGGATTGCTGGGCATTGTGCTGACCGCGCTGCTGGGTGCTTTTATGGGAACGTTCTCAGGCACGCTGAATGCAGCGCAGGCCTACATCGTCAACGATATTTACCTGAAATACATCAATCCCGCGCCTGCCACCAAAAAACTGGCGCACGTCAATTACCTGGCCGGCTTGCTGGTAGTAGCCACCGGCATCCTGATCGGGTTCTTTGCCAGGGATGTGAACAGCATGCTGCAATGGATCGTATCCGGCCTGTGGGGCGGCTATACGGCCGCCAACATCCTGAAGTGGTACTGGTGGCGGTTCAATGCAAAGGGTTTTTATTATGGAATGGCAGCAGGCATATGCGGCGCGCTGATCATGTCCAGGTTATTCACCGGCGTTGAATACCTCTACTGGTTCCCGGTGCTTTTCCTGATCTCGCTCGCCGGCTGCCTGATCGGCACTTATTCGGCGCCGCCCACGGAGATGCCTGTACTGGTAAAATTTTACTGCAGCGTAAGGCCATGGGGATGGTGGGGACCGGTAAAAGAACAGGCCCGGAAAGAAGACCCATCCTTCAGGCCCAACGGGGAATTTAAAAGGGATATGTTCAACGTAGGCATCGGCACCATCGCGCAGACATGCCTTACCATCCTCCCGATGTACCTGGTGCTGGGCATGAATATGGAACTGCTCGCCACGCTGGTGTTATTGCTGGTGCTGGGTTTCATTCTCAAAAAAACCTGGTGGGACAAACTGGAAAATTAAACTGATACAAAAAACCGAACTCTCAAATGCAAGGCCACTTTACGGAAAGAAAAGAACTGCTGGAACGTCAATACAAGGCGCTGATCCAAAAAACCAACGAAGCGGTTGAAATCTCGAACGGCGTTATCCAGCGGTATAAGAACCCGGTGCTGACACCGGGACATACGCCTGTTTTCTGGCGGTACGACCTGGATATAAACGAAAACCCATTATTGCTGGAACGCTTCGGCATCAACAGCGTATTCAATGCCGGCGCCATCAGGCACCAGGATAAATATCTCGTTGCGGTAAGAGTAGAAGGCACGGACCGGAAATCGTTCTTTGCCATTGCTGAAAGCAGGAACGGCATCGATAATTTCACATTCTGGGATTACCCCATGGATATTCCGGATATAGATCCCGCGGAAACGAACGTCTACGACATGCGGCTCACCCGCCACGAAGACGGATGGATCTATGGCACATTCTGTTCCGAACGGAGGGATGAGACTGCCTGCGAAGCCGATCAAAGCTCGGCGATCGCTTCCTGCGGCATTGTGCGCACAAAAGACCTTCACACCTGGGAGAGGCTGCCCAACCTGGTAACAACTTCATCCCAGCAGCGGAACGTAGTGATCCATTCCGAGTTCGTGAACGGCAAATATGCGTTCTACACGCGGCCGCAGGATAGTTTTATTGAAGCCGGGGAAGGCGGCGGCATTGCCTTTGCCTGCTGCGACGATATCACGAACGCCCGCATCGATAAAGAAGAGCTGATCGACAAACGCGTTTACCACACTATCAGCGAAGCAAAGAACGGCCTGGGCCCTGCCCCGATCAAAACCGCTTATGGCTGGCTGCACCTGGCGCACGGTGTGCGTAATACCGCCGCAGGCCTGCGTTATGTGCTGTATTGTTTTATGACGGACCTGCACGAACCGCAAAAGATGATCTGCAAACCGGCGGGATATGTAATGGCCCCGGAAGGCGATGAAAGGACGGGCGATGTATCGAATGTGCTTTTCTCGAATGGCTGGATCAAAGATGACGACGGGAAAATATTCATCTACTACGGATCATCGGATACCCTACTGAGGGTAGCTACTACTACGGTGGAACGTTTGCTGGACTATTGCATGCACACGCCTGCGGATAAGTATCGTTCCGTTGCATCAGTGGAAAGGCTGAAACGCATCATCAAGAAAAACAAAGCAGTGATGCAGCCTGCGCCCCAGGACAAATGACCCGGGACAAAAATTACGCGATTTAGCTAAAAAAATACTGTCATATCACTATACATGGGGATATTTTTGGTTATCACCTAATTGCAACCAAATATTCCACCCATGAAAAAGATTAGCTACTCCGCGTTACTCCTAATCCTATTCCTGACGGTTTCCTGGAGCGTATATGCGCAAACGTACACCTGGAACCAGGTCAGGATAGGCGGATCCGGCGCCCTTCCTTCGTTTGTGGCGCACCCCAAGGTACCCGACCTCTATTTCATCACCACCGATGTAGGCACTCCTTACCGATGGAACAAGGACCTGCAAAAATGGGAGCATTTAATGCTGTTTGAAAAAATACCTGTGAACTACTGGAACTGGGAATTTAACCAGCGTTGCGGCAGCATTGGTGTAGACCCTAATGATGCCACCGGCAACATTCTTTATGCCACCGTGCAAAACGGCCCCGGGAGCGGGCCCGGCAAGGGCAACGGCCAGATGGGCACCATCCTGAAAAGTACCAACCGGGGCGATACCTGGACGGACCTGCAAGTTCCCATCAACGTACAACCCAACAGCACACAGGTATTTGGCGACCGCATACAGGTAGATCCCTCCAACAGCAACCATGTATGGGTCGTAACAGACTCACAGGGCGCTCTGAAATCGGAAAATGCCGGTACCAGCTGGACGCAGGTAAGCAATATCACCACGCCGGGTTATTGCTCTTTTATTCTTTTCGACCAAAGTTCCGGCACCGTTTCCATCAACGGGCAGAATGTTACCAAACGGATCTATATCGGCCGGAGCACAGGCGTATTTGCATCTGAAGACGGCGGGCTTACTTTCGCACTGATGAGCAATAGTCCTGCGCATCCCTACCGTGCTACTATCCACACGGATGGAACGATGTACGTATCTGCCGGGGCCGAGAATTTGCCAAAAGGCGTTTACAAGTATAAGAACGGCGGCTGGCAGAACATTTCTCCCGTAACTTTAGAGCCGGACCCCGATCCGAATAAACCCGACAGGTTCTTCTCCAAAGTTGCCGTGAGCCCTTTCAATTCAAATTACATCGTTGTAGGCACGCGTGGCACCTGGCAAAAGGACCCTTATTTTGTTTCAAAGCAGGGCGGCGCGCCAGGTTCATACTCGCCGGGACAGATCAGCCGTGATAATACGGAAGCGCCCCATTCGAAGAACGACGGCCTGCCGTTTAACGCTCCCGGGCATAATCCTATCGCATATACCTGGGATCCCTTTTACCCGAATAAAGTGTGGATCAACGATCTGCTGGACATACTTTCCACGGATGACGTCTTTGCGGCCCCCACCACCAACTGGAAGATCCGCGTGGTAGGTCTGGAAGAGATCATGGTTACAGGCCCACTGGTGGCTCCTCCCAGCGGCAAGAACCAACTGTTCTCTGCTACCGCGGATGTTGGCGGAGCCCACCACCGTTCGCTTACGGAGCCGTTGAACTACGGCGCTGTTAACAATACTGCACTGTTCACCGGCATCTTCTCTGCCTTTAACATGACGGGCGTAGCTTTCCAGTATACCGACCCGGAGTTTGTTGTGCGTGTCGGCTGCGACGGTCCGGCGACTACCGATCTCAGTGCGTCGCGTGCGGGTTATTCCACCAATGGCGGCGACAGCTACACCCTTTTCCCAAAATCACCCGGCGTACGCGGGCGTATAGCCGTGTCCGCTAACCGGAGGAATATTCTCTGGCTGACGCAGATGGACGGCAACAGTCCCGGCAACCTGTACTGGTCTGAAGACCTGGGTGCCAACTGGACAAAATCCACCGGCGTTTCCCCCGGCATCTTACCCGCCGGCCCGCAGTGGATGCTCTACCCCGGGCAAAACCACCTGGCAGCGGATAAAGTGAACGGCGACTATTTCTATATCTGGGACCGCGGCTCGTTCTATGTAAGTTCCGATGGCGGGAAGTCTTTCGTTAAAAGAGACGCCGAAGGCCTTCAGGCCAACGCGGGCAACAATCCGTCTACCGGCTCGGCTTATGCCACCACCTCCAACATCGAGGTAACGCCCGGGAAAACGGGCGATGTGTGGATCGCTTATCACAATGAAGCATATCCTCAATTCAGCGCCCTCTACCATACCACGGATACCGGCAGAACATTCGTCAAGGTGGGCGGGGAAAGCTTTAAGCCGAAATGGGTAGCCGCCGCGATGTCTGACACCACGGCCAATGCGCACCTGGTACTGTATGTGACCAGCCAGGCCATTCCTATCAATGGCATTCACTATGGCGCATTCCGCTCAGACGATACCGGCCGCACCTGGACAACCATTTTAGACAGGCTGCCGGGCGTGGCGCCGAATATAACGGCAGACAACAAAGGGAGGATGTTTATTTCCGCTCACGGCAATGGCATCTTTTTCGGCTCACCGGTAGCAGGGCCTGTGCAATCCGTCGAGATCATCAACCCTGCATCAGACACGCTGGTGAAAGGATATACCAACAAACTGAACGTTAAGCTGACACCCACCTATCCCACTAACCCCGCCGTTACCTGGAGCTCTTCCGATACCACGGTCGCCAAGGTGGACCAGTTCGGGAAAGTGAGCGGCATCAATGCGGGCAATGTTACTATTACCGTTACATCGGTCGATGGAGGGAAAACGGATACGCATCCTATTGTCGTCATTCCCCCGACCATTTCCACCGGCATAATGATAGACAGCGTCGTCTACGGCACGATGAATACACCCAGGCAACTCAGCTTCTCCGTTCTGCCCGCCAACACCACCAACAAAACCCTCACCTGGACCGTAGCAGACGGCACTGTTGCGAACGTGGACGCCAACGGCGTGATCACGGGCCTGAAGCTGGATACCACGACCCTCACTATTACCGCAGCAGACGGCGGATTCAGCAAAACCGTGCAGCTGATCGTCAACAACATCGTAACAGCTATCAATGCAGGCACTACGGGAAACCCTGCAACACCGTATCAGAGTATCAACATTGGCCAGTATGTACCCGAAGGGGTAGGCGGCACCGGCGGGCTCTGGCACGCGGGGTATACCGGCAGCTCCCGCATCACTGCAACGGTGGACCTGAGCCAGGTAACGGAGCCTGCGCCCCGCCAGGTATATGAATACATGCGCATTTCCAGGAATAACGTTACGCCGATGCGTTACTATCTGCGCAACCTGATCCCCAGCGCCAACTACTCCGTACGCCTGCATTTCATAGAGCCCAGCGATGCAGACAAGAACAACCGCATTTTTAGTGTGAAGGCCAGCAACGGCGACAGCCTGATCAACTTCAACGTTTACCAGGCGGCGGGCAATAAGCTGAACACCGTTGTAACACGCACCCTCCAGGCGAAATCGAACAGCGCCGGCGTTATCGAGATATGGTTCTATCCCAAAACCGGCGATCTCTACAGCGCTTCCATATCTGCCCTCGAGGCGCGTATCATTTCGCTGCAGGGGATCAACATCCAGTCGGACAGCAGCAACCTCTATGTAAGCTATACAGACACCCTGAAGCTTACCACCACGCCGCTGAACGCCACCAACCGCAACGTGTCGTACCTTTCCTCCAACCCGGCCATCGCCACCGTGGACCTGAACGGCGTGGTAACGGGGAGATCCGCCGGAACGGTTACCATCACCGCAACCTCCGCCGAGAGCGGCTTTACGGCTACCAAGACCTACAACGTGATATATGTGCCCGTTCAGTCCTTAACGCTGAGCGCTTCATCGGCCACTGTATTTGTAGGATTGACCCAGCAGCTGACCACCACCATCACGCCCGCGAACGCCAGCAATAAACTGGTGGTATGGACGTCTTCAGACACCCTGCTGGCCAAAGTAAGCGGCAACGGCACCATCACCGGCATCAAAGAAGGCGATGTGATCATAAAAGCTGCTTCCGCCGAAAACCCGGCCATTTTTGCACAGGCCAACGTGCATGTGACCAATGTACTGGCTACCGGGCTCACACTGAATCCATCTACCGCCATCATCGGGGCGGGAGACACGCTGTTGATGGGATACACCTTCTCGCCGGCAAACACTACCATCAAAAAAGTTACCTGGAGCAGCTCCGACGCTACGATCGCCACCGTAGACACCGCGGGGATCATCACTGCTATCAAGCAGGGCACAGCAACCATCACTGCCAACAGCCAGGACGGATCGGGCGTTTCAGCTACATTACCCGTAACGGTCGTGCCGTTTGACTCCTGTGGCGGTATACCCAATTACGGCTTCGAAAGCGACCTGATCAACTGGGTCACTTTTAAAAGTGACCAGCCGTTCGTCGGCGCTGTATATACAGTCGTGGGCAAAGGCCACTCCGGCGATAAAGCGGTAACCATGGGCTTTACCACTGTGAAGACCGGTATGAACATCCAGGGTTCCATACCCGTAAGAGGGGGCAGCATCATTGTATTCACCAAATGGGTGAAGGTGGAAAAAGACGCCAATGGCTATCCCTGGTGGTCAGGGTATGGCGTTGGGTTTATAGACAGCCTGGGCGCCCCTGCAGGCAACGCCAACTATCAAAAGGTGCTGTCTACCGTGGCCGCTTACCGCGACAACTGGGCACAGGTAAGAGATACCATCACCGTGCCGGACAATGCAACGGGGCTCACTTACTGGGTGGCTAAAGAAGGATTTGGCACTGTATGGCTGGATGATTATTGCATAGAAGTACTGAAAACGAACAAATCAGCGCTGTACGGCATCAACGCAGGCACCACGTTGAATCCTCCCGGCCCGTACGCCAACACCACCTTCGCGCAATATGTTCCCGAAGGGCCTACCGGTACCGATAAGCTCTGGCATGCAGGCTACACCTGGGTCATGAAAGTGAATGCGCCTGTGGACCTTTCTTACGTGGAAGATCCGGCTCCCCCGCAGGTGTATGAATATGTACGTGTATTCAAAAGCAATATCACCCAGATGCGTTATTACCTGCGCGGGCTCACTCCCGACAGTGTGTATGCCATCCGCATGCACTTCGTTGAGCACCAGGATACGGAAAAAAACAAGCGGATATTCACCATCAAGGCCACCAACGGCCTGGACAGTCTTACAGACTTCAACATCTACCAGGCCGCGGGCAACAAGCTGAATACCGCCGTTGTACGCATCATCAGGGCAAGGGCCAACAGCGCAGGTTTGATTACCGTAACCTTCTATCCGAAAACAGGAATGTATGATCCCTACAGCGGTTCTATCGCGGGAATAGAAGTGCGGAGCATTCCGCCGGCTGAATCGCAGCAAAACCTCGTTGGGGGACAAAGCAGGATTGCACAGCCCGGCATCGTCAAAGCAAACGATAGCGATGCATTAGACTTTGCAACAGAAGTATATCCCAATCCTTCCGCCACCGGCTTCAATGTAAGAATGCTTTCGCCTTCAAAAGCGCCTGCGATCCTTATCATTGTTGACAATGCCGGCACTGTCATCCATTCTGAAAAAATAAACAGTGGTGCAAGATACCAGGTTGGGCAAAACCTGAAAGCAGGGGTTTATTACATCAATATCAGGCAGGGCCATCAAAACAAAACGATGAAAGTTGTGAAACAATAACACCTTTTTTCAACGAAGAGAACGCCCGATGTAAAGGGCGTTCTCTTTACTTTTTCTTGTTACCGGACCGGAAACTATACCACAGCACATCAACCAAATTTCACCAGATACCGCACATACATTCTAACAACTAAACATCAAGTCATGAAGAATTCAAGAATTACCAGGTGGATGTTTTTCCTTTTTCTAACCAGCCTGCCATTACACCTTCTTGCACAAACAAAAACGGTGACCGGGAAGGTCACCACCACAGACGGCGAGCCGCTGGTGAACGCCAGCATCGGCATTAAAGGCCAGAACGGCGGCACGACCACCGATGCGTCGGGGAGTTATTCCATTACCACCGGCAATAACCAGGTGCTGGTATTTTCCTATACCGGTTTCGCTACGCGTGAAATAAACGTGGGAAACCAGTCTGTGATCAACGTGCAGCTTTCATCAGCATCTACCAATCTTAATGACGTGGTGATCATCGGCTATGGAACTGCCAGAAGAAAAGAGCTGGCCGGCTCGGTGGCCACCATCAACCCCAAGAGCGCCGGCGCCAATACTGCCACCAATGCGGCTTCCCTTGTTATCGGGAAAGCAGCCGGCGTGCAGGTATTACAGGGCAGCGGCTCTCCCGGGGCAGCTCCGCAGATCATCATCCGCGGTACAGGCTCATTCACACGGGTAGACCCATTATATGTGATCGACGGCATACAATCCACGAGAGATGTGTTTGCCACCATACCGCCCCAGGATATTGAAGACATCACCATTCTGAAAGACGCCGGCAGCACCGCCATTTATGGCTCTAACGGCGCCAACGGCGTAGTGATCATTACCACCAAAAAAGGACGCGCGGGGCAGCCCCATGTTACAGTCAACGCACAATACGGCATATCCAATGCCTGGAAAAATATGGATATGATGAACGCCTCCCAGTATTTCGACCTGTTGAAGGATTGGGCGGCCGTACAGAAAAATGGCGTACTGCCCGGGAAATTCACCGGCCCGGATGCGGACAAATACAAAGTAGACAACACCGTGTGGAACGACCTGATATTCCACAATGCGAACAGTTATGACGTGAATATCACGATCAGCGGCGGTTCCGAGAGATCGACCTATCATTTCTTCTCCGGCCTGGCAGACCAGGAAGCGATCACCGGCAGCGTGGAACTGAAAAGATGGACCAACCGCCTCTCGCTCACCCAAACGGCAGGGCGGTTTTCCTTCGGCGAAAGTTTCCTGGTAAAGAACGACTGGTCTTCAGGCTACACCGTTCCCATGCGCGATTACCTGTACATGCCCAATTACCAGGATATTTATGACCCCGGCATTTTCGGCGGCTATTCAGCCATGAGCAACGGCGCCGATTATACCGGCATCGGCAACCCCAGGGCAGCCTGGGAGACGCGCTCTGCGAAATCGAAGAACATCCTTTTTATCCCGCAGCTGTATGCTGAAATACGATTGATCCCCGGCTTGAAATTCCGCTCACAGTTCAATGCCCAGTTGGGCAACAGCCGGAGTGAATATTACCAGAAAGCGTATAAGTCGGCCAACAACATAGACATCAGCCGGGAAGGCTATGCGTCCGTGTCTGAAGGCGGGAAATATACGATAGAGAACTATTTCAGCTACAACAAGATCTTCAACACCGTGCACAGCCTGTCCGTTACCGCGGGCAACAGTTATATCAACGAAGGCCGCGGAACTTCTGAAACCGTTAAGGGTTCAGGTTACCTGCATGATTCTATTCCAAATGTGTATGTAGCACCCAATAAAACCATTGACGCTTCTACCTACCCCATCGGCTCTGCATTGCTTTCTTATTTCGGGAGGATCAGCTATGTGTACGACGAACGGTACATTATAACAGGAAGCCTGAGAAGGGACGGCGCTTCCAACCTCGACCCTGAAAGGAACTGGGCCACATTCCCCGCAGCGCAGCTCGGGTGGCGCTTTTCGGAAGAATCATTCCTGAAGATGTTGCCCGCACTGTCTAACGGTATGCTGAAAGCCAGCTGGGGCCGCACCGGCAACAACGCCGTGCCGCAAACCGCCTCGATCGTTACTGTATGGAACGGCGCGAACCCCACGGGAAGCCTGAGCTATCCTTTCGGCATCACTGAAGACCATGCCAACGGCGCTGCGGCCACCATCCGGAACTCTGTGCTGCCCGTGGTTTGGGAAACCACAGACCAGACAGACATCGGCCTCGAGCTCGGCTTCCTGGACAACAAGCTGACCATGAGTTTCGACTGGTACAAAAAGCACAGCAAAAACCTGCTCACACAGGTAATGTTCCCCAACAGCGGCTGGACGGAAAATAATGCGCAGGCCAAAATGTATTACAACGCAGGGGATGTGACCAATACAGGCTTTGAAGCCCTGATCAGCTACAGCGGCACGATCGCCAAAGGCTTTGAATTCAACATCAGCGCCAACGGCAGCTACAACAAGAACAGGGTTGAGAAGATCCGCCTCGGCGAAGGTTTGCCGGACCAGATCATCAAAGCCGGCGGATACTGGCCTACTGAGTATGCGGCTTTGGGCACCACTACCCTAACCCGAGTGGGAGACCCGATCGCATCATTCTACGGCTACCAGGTAGAAGGCGTAATTTCTACCACCGCGGAACTCACAGCCCTCAACGCCAAAGCGCCCGGCGGCGTGTATTACGACAAGAACACCAAACCCGGTGATTTTAAATTCAGGGATGTTAATGGCGACGGCTTCATATCCGAACAGGATAAAGTGATGCTCGGGTCTTCCATTCCCAAATTCATCTACGGTCTTAACATGGGAATGAACTATGCGGGCTTTGACATGAACATGGTATGGAGCGGCACCGGCGGCGTGAAACTGTTCCGGTCCTCCAAGATCTTCCTTTCTGCGTTACAATCTTCCATGCACAATGCTTCCACAGAGCTGCTGGACAGGTGGAAACAGGAAGGCGACGTGAGCGTGAACCCCAGGGCGGGCCAGAACGGCAACCTCAACCTGGTGCCGTCTGACTGGTATGTTGAAAACGGCGATTACCTGAGGCTCAGGAACTTCACCATTGGCTATACCCTTCCGTTAGGAAAATCGAACAGCATCATCAGTAAAACATTCAGCAACATCAGGGCGTATGTGGCCGCGCAAAACCTGCTCACCATCACCAAATACAAAGGCTATGATCCTGAAGTGTCCAACCCGGACGGCAACTCGGCGGACATTCTGAGCCGGGGGATCGATGCGGGCGTTGCCATGCCGCAGCCGCGCACGTTCTTATTCGGTGTTCAAATAGGGTTTAACTGATTTTTAAAAACAAGAGACGATGAAAAAGATCAATGCATTATTACTGGGTATCATAGGCATGTCTGCCCTTTCCTGCAACAAAGACCTGCTGGTTGTAGAAAATCAATCCCAGTATAACTATACGGAATACTTTACGACTCCTTCCTCCATACAACAGGCCACCAACGCGGTTTACGTTGTCCTGAACAATACAGGCATGTGGCCGCGCGAATACTATTACAATTTCGACTTCCTGGGGTTTGACGTAAAACAGGGCCCCAACCTGCTGGGCAGCTACCTGCAGCTGGCCAACTGGGCGCACAATTCAACCCATACCGAAATATCGCTGTTGTGGGCAGGGTTGTACCGCATGATAGCCCGCGCCAATCTCGTTGAAGACAGGGGGGCCATAGTGTTGGCGGCAGCAACCGATTCAGCCACCAAAGCGGTATTGACCAGGAACATCGCGGAAGCCAAATTCCTGCGGTCTTACGCACGTTATCACATCGCGATGCTCTGGGGCGACGCTCCGTTGAGGCAGGGCATGGCAAGCTACCAGGACGAATTTCCCGCCCGCGCCCCGGTTGCAGCGTTGTGGGCGGCGGCAGAAAGCGACCTCAAAGACGCCATCGCCGTATTGCCGGTAACGTATGCAGACAAAGACCTCGGGCGTGCCACCAAAGGAGCGGCTGTGGCTTTGCTCGGAAAAATTTACCTGTACCAGAAAAAATGGGCTGACGCACAAAGCACCCTGGACCTGCTTACAAAAGCGCCCTATACCTATGATCTCCTGCCGATGGCCGAATGGGATAATCTTTTTGATGACGTGGCCGCCCATGCAGCCAATAAAGAAACCATCTTCCAGGTAATGAACCGGACGTGGAACCCCAATGATTACGCAGCCGGCAATGGCTGGTCGCACGTTTTCGGCGGCGCGGAATCAGCAGGGAAAGTGAGCATGAGCATCCGCGCGGAAGAATATGATTTCCTGGGCTGGAACAACACCGCATTGACCACCGCCACGGCGAACGCCTTTAAATACAGCTGGTCGGGCATGGACACTTTGTATAAAGACCCGAGGGGAAAAGTTACGTTCTACGGCGACGCCGCAAGCGCCGGCGCGACACAATACGCAGAGAAAACCGCCACACCCGCCGCTTTTCCTTTCAACACCAAAGGCTACCAGCTGCGGAAATATGGTTTGAACTTTGCCTTCGCAGGCCCGGTGCCCTTTATGACCGGCGTAAACGGTCAGATCATCCGCTATGCAGACGTGCTGCTGATGCTGGCCGAGGCTTATATCCAGCAGGGAAATACCGGCACCGCCCCGCTCGACCTCATCAACAAAGTACGCGCAAGGGCCGGCGCCCCGCTATATGCCAGCCTTGGAGATAAAAATGCCGCCATGGCAAAAATAGAACTGGAAAGAAGATTGGAACTTACCGGCGAGCAATCCCGCTACTTCGACCTGATCAGGTGGGGCAAATACGTTCAAACGGTGAACAGCGAAAGAAAAGCGGAAGGGATGACAGAGACATTATTGCCCAGGCATGTACTGCTTCCCATCCCCTCTTCAGAGAAAGACTATAATCTGAATGTGAAAAATGGGGTGAAAGACGATTGGAATTAATGGAATGTTATTGTCTTAAAAAGATAAAGGCCGGCATCGTCCGGCCTTTATCTTTTTAAGACACCATTACGCCTTTTCCATGAGATCCACTTCCCCCTTCCGCAGGAGCGCCGTATGATACGGAAACTCAACGCTGACGGAAGTACCGCCGGCGCTTTCGATCCTGCATATGCCGTCAAGATCGCCGCTCAGGCCCCTGATCATACTCATTCCCAATGAACTGCGATCGCTATCATTAAAATCCGCAGGCAGCCCGACGCCATTGTCGGCAATAGTAACAGTGAGCTTATCAGGGTTGGTCTGTTCCAGCTTGATAGTAATGATCCCTGCCATATCTGAAGGGAAAGCATATTTTATGCAATTGGTTACCGCCTCATTCAAGATCAATCCCAGGGGAACCGCCAGGGAAGCATCGAGCAGGATATTGCCGATATGCACCCCGAACTGGATCCGCTGGCCGGTGGCAAAACTTTCTTTCAGATCGTTCACAAGGTCAAAAATATACCCGGGCATGCTGATCAGCCCTACATTTTCACCCAGGTACAATTTCTTATGGATAAGAGAAATGGAATGGATCCGGTGCTGCGTATCACGGATGGCATGAAGAGCCGATGAATCCTCCAGGTAATAACCCTGGATGTTCAGCAGGCTCATCACGATCTGGAGATTGTTCTTCACCCTGTGATGCAGCTCCTTCAGCAACCATTCCTTTTCCTCCACCAATTTTTGCAGGCTCCGGTTTTTCAGGTCGATTTCATTCTTTTGAACGGTCAGCTGGTTATTATTTATTTTCTTTAACCGGTAACTGTTATACAGCAACCCAATGATCACCAGCGTCGATACAAGACCTGCGATAGTCATATTCCTCAGTATTCCCGCTTTTTCCAAACGGGCCTCCTGTATCTGGGATTGTTTGCTCAGCAGGTTGATCCGGTCGTCCTTCTGTTCCGCCGCGTATTGCACGATCTTAAAATCCTGCTCTCTTTTTTCGGCGTTGAGGATGTTGATCTCCTGCTGCCGCAACCTTTCCTGCTTCTCTATCTGTATCTGAAGCCCGGCCTGCAGCAGCCTGCCTTCCTGTATCTCCCGCTGTTTCGTCAGCAGGTCTATGTGCTGCTGCCGTAAAATAAGATCCTGGTCTTTTTTCTCCGTCTCATACTTAACCATCAGGTTGGCCATGGCCTGGCGGCTGGCGCTGCTATTGATGGAATCATTCATCACCTTGAACTCCGACAAATGGCGGAATGCCGACCGGAAATCGCCCGACGCCGTATCGATCCTGATCTGTAAACTCATCGCGACCATCCTGTAGTTCGTAAAATTCCAATCCTTTTTTATTTGATCGAACTTTGACAAAAATTCCCTCGCCCGGTCATATTTCCCAACCACACAATAATATCGCGCCATATCGATATAATGCCCTCCCCTGGTCAGCTCCAGCTCCACGTTATCAACAATTTCACTCGACATATTACGGGAGTATCTATCCACCGCCAGGAAGTAAGGCTCTGCCTTATCAACCTGGTTCAACTCGAGGTAACAGTTCCCGATAAGAAGATTAATTGTTCTGTGCTGCAAATTATTAACCGGTGGAAAGTCCCTGGCGGACTTCAGGAAAACTGCCAGCGCCTCCCGGTACTTTTGTTGGGGAAAGAGGATTGATCCCAGCTGCCTCACATGATGATAGAACATTTCCGAGTCCTGGAGTTCCATCGAAAGCTTCATCCCCTTCGCCGACATGTTCTCACTTTCGCTATAGCGTTCCAGCTTTTTATAGACCTTAGACAGGGTTATGTAAATATGATTCTTCCACTGATTATTTGAGATCGTATTCGTACCGGCTTCACAAAGCTTTAATATTTCAAGATGATAATAAAGCTGTTTGCCGGGGTCGGCCTTGGCCTGGGCTATCTCGCTCAGCCCGAGGAATATAAGCTTGTACTCCCTTTTGCCCCTGGCCCTGGCATCGGCCAGCTGTTCCAGGTATTCCTTTTCGGCCAGGTCCAGCTTCCCCTGGTCTACGTGCGCTCTTGTAATATAGTTTCGCGCTTCCATTTCCTCGTCAAACTGGTTAAGCCTCCGGTAAACAGATCTTGCTTTTTCAAAAAAGGAAATTTTCATCGGGTAATTCCCGGTATCCTTATTGGAGATCTTCCTGGCGATATACATGTAAGTTTCCGCTTCCGCAAGTGCATCTCCCCGTTTCCGGGCATACGCGGTGAGCCAGTCGATGCCGGCCATTGCTTCAGTTGTCTTATTTTTCCAAAGCAGTATCCCTACCTTCAGCCGGAGCGCTGCGTTTATGTGTTCAGGTAATCTCAGCTCCTCGCTGAGCCGGAGTGCTTTTTCGGCTGCGATCAATGCACTGTCGAGATCATTCCTGATATTCCCATAAAACCGGCTCAACTTCAGGAACAGGTTCACCCGGCTGGTATCCGGCCTGCTTCTTTCAACAGCCGCCCATAAGGGCTCAGGGCCTGCAATGATTTGCCCCCGCGCTGCATTCCGCTGTATGCCAGGCAGCAAAACCAGCAGGACGACTATTCTGACATTCAACTTCATGATCATACATTTTTTTCTACATACCCAAAGAGTAACAATTTCTTTCGCATAAAGGAAGGCTCAGGGAAGGATCCGGATGCCGGTAATTTTCATCGTGAGGCAGCCCGGAGACCAGTACCATGGCAAGCGGCAGCGCATTGGCGGTCTCCCCGCAAATATATGTTTAAACATCAGTTTTTTATTTATTTTTGTAACAGGCACCAGTCTTTATTGTTCAGCGTCGGGAGATAGCATATATAGACATTAAATATTCCGTTACTTCATATTTCAAGGGTCCTCGGGCAACATGCGGGAAACATATCCGTATTATACCGGGCTGCTCCTTTATACGCTTTAAAAGCAACTGTATGCCGAAGCATTTTCTGCTGCGTTGTATTGTCATTCCTTTTGCCGGCGGTACTGACAGCAAGGCGCTACACAATAAGAACAGTTAAAGCAACAGGATGAAGAAATTACTAATCGTTGAAGACGAATTTATTGAAGCCAAAAATCTCGAACGCATCCTGGTGAAGGCGGGGTATGCGGTTTGCGGCACGGCCCGTTCCGTAGACGCTGCGCTGGCCATCGTTTCCGAAGAGCAGCCGGACTTCGTGCTGATCGATATTTTTCTCAAAGGCCCGCAAACAGGCATCGATCTCGCCATGGCGCTCCGGCGGAAACAGATTCCCTTTTTGTATGTTTCCGCAAATTCAGATCCCTCCACGCTCGATGCCGCCAAAAAAACGGCGCCTTACGGTTTTCTCCTGAAACCTTTCCGTGAAAGGGACGTACTGGTGATGCTGGAGATCGCGATATACCAATATGAGTACGGGTTGGAAGCCATGATGCGCAAGCAACCCGCTTCGGGGCATTCCGCCCGGCCGGATGGCAATGCATCCAATCCCCCCGCCGGCATCATTGGGAAAAACCCTTCGCTGCTGCAGGTGATGGAACATGTGCGGATCGTTTCGCCTTCCGCCACTTCAGTGCTGATACTCGGTGAAAGCGGCACCGGCAAGGAAAGGATCGCACAGGCGCTGCATGAGATGTCACCAAGAAAAGCCCATCCGTTCGTAAAAGTGAACTGTGCCGCATTGCCCATTACTTTGATCGAATCCATCCTTTTCGGCCATGAAAAAGGCGCCTTCACGGACGCCGTAAGCCGCGTCACCGGGAAATTCGAACAGGCTGAAAAAGGCACGCTTTTCCTTGATGAGATCGGCGAGCTTCCGGTAAGCGTACAGGTGAAGCTGCTGCGCGCCCTGCAGGAAAAAGAGATAGAACGCATCGGTGGCAAACAGGTCATGAAGGTAGACGTACGCATCGTGGCAGCTACCAACCGCGACCTGGAGAAAGAAGTAGCGGCAGGGAGATTCAGGCTTGACCTGTATTACCGACTGAACGTATTCCCGATACACATCCCACCGCTACGCCAGCGAAAAGACGATATCCTCCTGCTCGCCCGGCATTTTATTGAATTGTTCTGCAACCAGGAAGGGCGCGCGCCGTTCTCACTCCCACCCGGGTTGTGCGGCAAACTGCAGGATTACCACTGGCCGGGCAATATCCGCGAGCTGGAAAACGCCGTAAGGAGGATGGTTTTGCTCGGGCCCGACCTGCCGGATGCTTCCGTGTATTTCGGCGAACGGGCACATGCAATGCCGGGGCAGGCGCCTTTTGCAGAAAACCAGGATGTCAAAACCTGGCAGTCGTACGAACGCGAATACATCCTTTATACGCTCAGGAAATGTAAGGGGAAGATCAGCGGAAAAAGCGGGGCAGCGGAATTACTGGACCTTGCCCCGTCTACGCTGGAATCCAAAATGAAAAGACTGGGTATCAGGAAACACGACTACACCAATAAGGAATGAGCCCCGTCCCCCGCCAGCCTGCCATGCTGCAATTGCTGAAACAGCGCGTTGTTCCGCACCAACGATGGCGGAATGCCGAACCTTGCTTTGAATATCCTGGAAAAATGTGCGATGTTCTCAAACCCTAACGTATAGCAGATGTGGGTGATCGTCATTTGCGTTCCGGCAAGCAGCTCGCAGGCCTTTTCCAGCCGCCTGAGCCGTATCCACCTCGAAGGCGGCATGTTGTAAATGGCCTGGAAATCGCGTCTGAAGCTGGATAGGCTTCTGCCGGACAAGCGGGCCAGCTGGCTGAGCGAATGAGTATTCATCAGGTGCTCTTCCACGACGCTGTTGATGTCGCCACGGAAACGCTCGCGAAGATCGAGCGCCAGTTCCAGCACAGGCTGCTCCTGGCGGCAGCCCGCGAGGCAAAACAGCACTTCCAGTAATTTGATCTTAGCGAGATGCCCGGTAATGCCGGCCCCGTCTGTAAAGTATGCCTTTACCGAATGCAGGCAAGCCAGCAGGCGCTGCCCGGGCCGATGCACCATCAGCATTGCCGAAGGCGCATGGCAAACGGGTTGCAGGTGTGCGGACCTGATAAACTCCTGCACGATGGACTTTTTCAACACAAACAATAAAAAACCGGCCCCGGTGCCCCCCAGGGAAGCGGAAACAGAATGATACCGTACGAGTATTTGCTTCCGCAGGAAAACGGCCTGCAGAGCCCGTGCTTCGAAAGTGGATTCCCCGTATTGAAAAATAAACTCCCCTTCGCTGATAAATAAAAGCGTGTTGTCCTCCGGGCAAAGGCACCCTTCGTTTGCCAGCTGCCCGTCGAAATAATAAATGCCTGTAGCGCCCGGGGTACCTGTATCCCCTTTGTTCTCAGCCCGTGAAATGTTACATAGTTGCATGATCTCATGTTTTTTTAACAGCCAATATTGAAGCGGTGCGGAACGGATGGGAGCACCGGTTTCAGGAGCAGTTTTTCAAAGGGCATGCCATGCACATTGTTATATAAGAATCAGCTTTATACACATGTTACGAATAAACATTTCCCGTTAGTTCGTGAACGGGCATTTTTTTATTCCCGGTATTTCGGGGCGCACTTCATGATTTGGGGAAAAGCACGACCGCCGGGCGGCCGCGCTTCCGGGAAGAATATTCCGGTAAAAACATCGGATGGAAAGGCCGGGGCATCAGGCCCTGGTTCATGCTAATTACGAAGTGTTGCGTCGGATGGTTCCCGTTTAACCCGCAGCATTGTTCGTATTCGAGATAAGCGGACCTCAGTTTGACCGGGTACTGTTTATTCGGGCTGAATTCCGGGATCAGGTATCCTCTCCCATAGTTCGGCCAGTGTAATACTATCGAAAAAGGCCAGTACGTTTACGATCCTGCCGTCCTTCACTTTCATGAACCAGGCGTAGGTATTGTTGTAAACGGAACCGTCGGTACCGGTCGCTTTACCATCCCACAACGCGATCACCATATCCTTTTCGGCGTACAGCATTTTAAGTTCCGGCACGATCCTTTTTGACAACTTCCGGTTAAGCGGATCGATGGCTTCGCGCAGGAATTGCTCCCGGCTGGTGTAAGTTTTGGCGATGGGACTTTTCCCGGAGATTGTCCACACAACATCATCGGCCAGCAAGTCAAAAAAGCTGCCGGTGCCTTTGGACCATTGCTCAAATCCGTTACGGATGAGCGTTTTGTTCTTATCCATGGTATTCGTTTGAGATTTGGCCCGCAGGAAGCCGGCCGTCATAATCAGTAGAATGCATAACCCTTTCCGGGCATTTATACTGAATGGAGAAAAATTTTTCATGGGAAAACATTAAGCAGTGTGAAAAAAAGATTCCCGGCCAGCCACTTCCTGCTGATCACCACGCTATCCGCAGCTGCCGGGAATAATGAAGCATGCTTATATATTTCCGTGCTAAATGGTCACATCCCAGGCTTTCAGCTGATGTTCCTTCAGCATGTCTTCTACAAATTTGGGAACCACGTTCCTGAATTTTCCTTTGTCCGACGGAACGATCTGTATCATCGCGCTGATCATTTCTTCGGGATCCAGCCTGCCTTGCGGCGTTCCGAGCAGGGAATCGAAGGTGGCCTTCATTTCGGCGCGTTTGGTGAAGTTCTTACTGTCGTCCAGCCAGCGGAAGGGGTTGTCTGCCATCGTTTCGTTGTAGCCGGTCAGGTAGGCTCCGGGGTTGATCGTTTGTACCTGGATGTTGTACTTTTTCAGCTCAGCCGACATTGCTTCTGCCACCGCTTCCAGCGCGTGTTTGGTGGAAACGTAAATGCCGTAACCGTCAGGTGTGAACAGGCCGCCCATGGAGGAAGTGAATACGATCTTCCCTTTCTTTTCCGCCCTGATCCATTTTGCCGCGAACTGCTGTGCCAGGCTGAGCGGGGCAAATACGTTCGTTTCGAAGTTGCGGCGCACCAGGTCGACGGGGATCTCGAACACAGGCCCCGCTTCCCCGATACCTGCGTTGCTGAAAAGAATGTCAACGTCCCAGGTGAGCGCATAGGCTACGTCGTAGTGGTCGAGAATATCCAGGCGTTCTACCCTCAGGTTTTTCTCAAGCCCGAGTTCTTCCACCTTTTTACGCAAGGCAGTAACCTGGGGTGATATCTGAACACCGGCGATCACTTCGTGGCCAAGCTTTGCCAGCCCGATGGCCGTCCCTTCTCCAAAACCGGATCCAGCGCCGGTAATGAGGATCTTTTTTTTGTCTGTCATAAATGGATGTTTTGAGATGATAAAAAATGTACGGTTTGTTGCGGCTACAGTTCGCTCCCTGCCGCCGCGATGGCTGCGTCCTGCCTGATGGCACCGCCAGACACACCGATATACCCGATGATCATATCGTCCTGCAGAATGGGCAAGCCGCCCGCAAAGCCCAACAGGCCGCCGTTGGTGTTTTCAAGGCCGTAAGCGCCGGCTGTGGGCTTCAGGAAATCGCCAACAGCTTCGGAACTCATCCTGAATAACATGGCGGTTTTGGCCTTTTGCAACGCGATATCGATGGAACCAACGAGCGCATTATCCATCCGGATAAAGGATTTGAGAAAGCCCGCGGTATCGAGCACGACAATGTTCACCGGCACTTTCAGCTGGTCTGCTTGCATTATTGCCATTTGGAGCGCCTGCTGCGCCTGTTGCAGAGAGATTTCCATTGTAATAGATTTTAAGGATGTTGTTGATAAAGCAAAGTTGCGGCTCCTGCCCCTTTTTCATTTTACCGTCGCGTTCTATTCATTTGATCTTGCCGTTCAAAGCCGGGAATTGCCAGGTACCCATGATAAATACTATATGTGTGGCGCCGTTATAGTAGTCACGCTCGTGGATATACGTAATGTCGATGCTGAACCTTTCAGAGACATCTCCGGCCACCCCTCCCGCTATCCTCTTCCTGCTCCATCGGCCGCGGTTGAAGAAATAAAAAGCCTCGCCGAAGACGTAAGGTTTGATGGAATGGTAACGCAGGGGGAGGAAGAGGCGAAGCCGGTTGCGGTAATAATGAATATCCCCGGAATGGCCCCTGAAGCGGTTCCAGAGAACATTCCGGTCGTCGATCAGGAGTTTTCCGGCCGGAAAAGAAAAGATAATGCCGTGAAGGAATGTATGCTCCTGCAGCAAAGACGGGTTGTCGCGGCCAAGGTACAGGTAAGCGGGGTTAAAACTGATGTGGTTTCCTGTTTTGATATACGCCTGCAGGTATACGGCATGCATGTTAAGTTGTGGATTGTAGCCGTATTGCCCAATAAGCTTCAGCCCCGGCGACGGTTGCCATTCCGCTCCGGGGAATAACCATGGCGAGAAAGGCGCCCTGGGGCCCTGCGCGAAAACTGAAGTAATGCAAAAGAACGCGGCCAGTAAACATCGGATGTGCACGGTGATTTTCGTGCAAATCTGGAGGAGTGGGGGAAGAAATATTTGACCGGGAAAGCCAGACTGTTTTGCTGTCAGCTTCAAAAAACTTCCGCGCCGGCGGAACGCACATCACATCCGGGCTTACCTGATCTTTCACCTCCGCGCAGCATAAAACACCCTGCAGGCAACCAGGCCTTAAAGGAATGCTAAAAGAACCGGCGTACGCTACAAAAGCATACGCCAGCCGTTTGAGTTATGTGGTAAAAATTATCTTATCAGCTCCGCCAGCTTTTCCTGCAAGGCAAAACCTCTCAGGTCCTTTGCAACGATCCTGCCATCGGGCCCCACCAGGATATTCCATGGAATACCGCGCACATTGTAATATTGCGCGATCTCGTTCTCCCGGCCTTTCAGATCAGACACCTGCGCCCAGGGCAGCCGGTCTTCAATGATGGCTTTCTTCCATTTCTTTTCATCCGTGTCGAGGGAGACGCCGATCACGGTAAAACCTTTGGGTCCGTAAGTATCATATGCTTTCAGCAAATTGGGATTCTCGGCGCGGCAAGGCCCGCACCAGCTGGCCCAGAAATCAACCAGCACATATTTTCCCCTGAAGTCTGAAAGAGAAATTTTCCTTCCGCTGGTATCGGATTGAGATAAATTTGCAATCTCTTCCCCTTCGGCGCTTCTTTTCATCATTGGCAGCATCCCGGCGATCCTTCTTCCGGATGGCGTTCCGCGTATTATTTCCGGGAGGGAGCTAAACAGTGGGTAGACAATGTTGTACTTAGGGCCGGAGATATCTTCCGCCATATCTTTCACCAGCTGCAATGAAAACAGGCTGTTGGGACGCTCCGCGACGTACTTCTTAACATTTTCCGTGTATTTGTTCCTTGACAGTTCAAGCAGTTGCTCTCCTATCTTAGGCCTCTTTCCCATTGGGGCATCGGTGAGTTGTTGCAGCAATTCCTTATGCCTGGGGCTGAGTTCCCGCATAGCAGCATCAAAACGTTCAGCCTCGTACTGCAGGTCGGAGCCTTCCAGCTTAAAACGCTGTAATGAATCGACATTCGCTGTTAATTGCAGGTAGCCGATATCAGAAAAGAAACTGAGCTGCCTGCGACCGGGCAGGATAGTAGCATTCACGCGCTGCGGCTCCTGCATCTCTGCCAGCCAGTTAAATTTGTTGTTGTGAAGAGATACGGTATCGGTTTGATACGCACCGTCTTTGTAATAACGAAAAATGATTGTGCCTTCCCCGGTTCCTTTTATATCCCCGTACAGGCGCATATTATAACCCTTGTCGAAGATCGCAATCAGCGTATTCATCAGTTCCCTGTTGCGTTTGTTCTTCGCGATGATCCTGCCATCCGGCCCAATGAGTACATTCTGGGGAATTCCTTTGATGCCGTACAGTACCGCAGATTCGTTATTTCTCCCTTTCAGGTCAGACACCTGCTGCCAGGGCATATTATCCTCCCTGATCGCCTGTATCCATTGTGCGCGATGCAGGGAATCGTCGAGCGATACGCCCAGTACGGTAAAGCCCCTGTCTTTATACGCATTGTAAGCTCTCAATACGTTGGGGTTTTCAGCGCGGCAGATTCCGCACCAGCTGGCCCAGAAGTCAACCAGCACATACCGGCCACGGAAGGAAGACAGCCTGATGGAATTCCCTTCCACATCTGATTGTGAAAAGTCCGGGGCAGGTGATCCCACCATTATTTTCCTGACATTGTCAATCTGTTTCGCCAAAGCTTTCCCCTGGTCCGAATTTTTAAATCCCGGGCTGAGCGCCTCGAATAATGGCGTGACCGTTTCCGGATCCAGCGCTATGCGGTAGCTGTACACCATGTCCCAGGAAGCATGCGCATCGGGGTACCGCCTGATGATGCCGGCTACTTCTTCGTTGAACTTTTTCCTGGTCGCGGCTTGCTCCGCATCGATCAGCTTCACGGAGTCTTTCATGCCGCGGTTGTAATATGCCCTTGCATTCAGCGAGGAAAATGTGCCCGCGTATTTTTCTCCATGTTGATAAAACTCATCCAGGATAATGGTATTGGGGCTGCCTGTTACAGCCGCCGAATCCAGGGAACCGCTGGCATTGATCTCTACTTTCCCGGGTTGCAGGTAAAAACGCCTGGCAATATATTTACCGCCGGGCTTCATATATACCCTGGCCTGCACAGGCCTGCTGAGCTTGCCCCTGAATATAAACCGCCCGTCCTTCTGCAACAGGATGGAATCATTTGCCACTTCCTTATCATTCAACTCATATTGAAGATATAACCTGGCCGGGTATTCCGGGGAGTTTACCTTTCCCGTCAGTGTGAAAGGCTTTTCGCGACCGTGCTGCGCCTTTGCTGCGGCGTTTCCTGTCATGAGGAGTACAGCAGGCAGCCATTGCCTGAATAATAATTGAAAACGCATAATATGTCTGGTTTCTGTTTAGCGCTAAAAATATCCCTTGTTCTGGCCCAGGTTTGAATTGGAATTGATGGCAGTTTGCGGAACGGGATAGAGTACATCCGTTGACTGCCATTGACTTCCTTTAAGCGCGGACAATACTTCATCGGCCCGCGATATGGAAGGATTAGCGGTTCCCGGTAATCTTTTCAGATCCAACCAGCGTTGCCCCCATTCACAGAAAAACTCGATGCGGCGCTCATGTTCAATGGCGGCCATCAGCGTAGCCTTATCGGAGGCATCGGTGTTTGGCAATCCGGCCCTTAGCCTGACGCTGTTGATATCTGCAGCGGCCTGTGTATAATTAGCCTGTTGTGTCCGGGCTTCGGCGCGGATCAGGAATTGTTCTGCCAGGCGCAATACCTGGTTATATTCAACGGGACCAACTCCCGCCATGTACTTGTATTTGGCGGGATAAGGATAGTCTATCCCACCGTAACTTTTGTAACCGACCCAGTTGGTTTTCCGTTTGTCTCCCGGTTCAAAATCGGCAAAAAGGCCTTCTTCCAGTACGAACTTTGGGGTAACATTCGTGGCGGAAGGAACAAAATTGTTGGCAATCCATGAACTGGAAATGCCATTCACAAACTGGAGAATGCCTTCTTCGTTATTGGCCAGGAACACCCGGTTAAGGGAATCGTTCATCCTGAACAAACCCGGGTTATTAATAACTGCAGTAGCCATACTTTCAGCCAGCTGCCATTTCTTCCTGTACAGGTACACCCTGGCCAGCAATGCCCTGGCAGCCCAGGTGGTGGCGCGTATCCGCCGCCCCCCGTAAAGGTCCAATGCAGCAGGAAGCACTTCCAGCGCATCTGTAAGATCCTTTTCTATCTGATCATACACCACATCCTCGCCATCGCGGGGCTGACGGGTAGTGGTATGTACGTCGGTAGACATGACCAACGGCACAGCGCCATATTCATTCACCAGGTAGAAATAACATAATGCGCGGAGGAATTTCGCTTCCCCGGTAGTTCTTTGCCTGTATGCTTCGGACAGCGGGGATTGCGCCATGCCCTCCACAACAGAATTGGCGATGTAGATATTTTTATAGATCGTGCCCCATAACGCTTCTACATAATAGATCAACGGTGTTAAAGAATTATTGGTAAAATCATCATAATAATTCATGGAATATGCATAAGCCTCATCCGCGGACATGCCGTTGAACATCGTAATGGAAGTGCCCATATCACTGCCGGGATTAGGATTCGCCACACTGGCGTATAGCCCTACCAGGGCCGCTTCTGCCGTAGCGGAATCAAGGAACACGCTGTTGGAAGCCAGCTGGTCGCCGGGCGGGCCGATCTCTATCAGTTTCTTGCAGCTGCTCATAACCGCTCCGGCCAATAATACGATACAGGTATATAAAAAAAGTGGTCGTTTCATTTCCTTATTGTTTAAAGTGAACAATGAATACCTGCTGTGATCTGCCTTAACGGCGGCAATACCGCCCCGCCGGTCTCAGGATCAAATCCCAGGTAACTGGTAATGGTAAACAGGTTCTGCGCCCTGATAAATGCCCCGGCAGACCTCAGTTTGATGGATTCTGTCCAGGAGGAGGGCAATTCGTAAGACAGGCTCACATTCTTAAGCCTGATAAAGCTGGCGTCTGAATAGTTGCCGTCAGACAACAGGTAATAATTTTTATAGGCATAGGCAGCAGTGCTGCCGGAAAGAACAGACGGTTTGAAGCCATCGGAAATGATCCGGTCATCCTGGTTGGACAATCCTCCCGGCTGCATGCCCACTGATGAGCGGACGGAGGATTTGAGCTGTTTCACGAACTGCAACAGCACGTCCAGCTGGAACCTGCCCAGCCTCAGCGAGTTGCTGAACCCTCCATAAAAATCCGGGGTGCTGGGGGATATGATCTGGTAATCCCCGTTGGCCGTCTCCAGCAATCCCTGCGTGAACTTCCCGTCATGATTAAGGTCCGCAATGGTAGCGATGCCGTCTTTCAGGCCGGTATAACGGTAGCCGCTAAGATTCTTGATAGGCCGTCCTTCCATAAATACATAGGCATATATCGTTTGCTTTAAACCCGGGAAGGAAATGAGCTTGTTGCGCGGTATCGTAATGTTGAAGGAACTATTCCAGGAAAAACGTTTACGGCTGATATTCTTTGTTTTCAGATCCAGTTCCCATCCCGAGCTTTGCAGCAATGCCGGCATATTGCCGGTGAAGGAACTAAACCCCGACTGGGAAGACAACGGAGCCGTCACCAGCTGGTTGTCTGTACGGCTGGAGAACCAGGAAGCAGAGAGAAAGACCTGGTCATCCAGGAACCCCGTTTCCAGGCCGATATCCAGTTTGCGGTTGGACTCCCAGCCATAATCAGGGTTAGCGCTCCGCAAGGGGTAAATTCCTGCGCTGCCATACTGGTAAAAGAGCGTACCATAGGTTGCCAGGTATCCGTAATCCTGGATCTGGTCGTTGCCTGTCGTTCCATAACTGGCCCTGAGCTTGCCGTAGCTCAGCCAGGGGAGCGCTGTTTCGATCCACTGTTCGTTGCTGAATATCCAGCCTGCGCCAACGGAGCCGAAATTACCGAACTGCCGGTTGGGCCCGAAACGGGAAGACCCGTCCCTGCGGCCGGTGAGGTTGAAAAGATAACGGTCTTTCATTACGTAGTTGATCCTTCCGAACCCGGAAACATATTTGTATTCCCTAAAGCTGCTGCTTTTGTAGGTGATGTTGGAAGCCGCTGTCCAGGAGCTCATCAGCCTGTCGTTGGAAAAGCCGGAGGCCCTTACGAAATAAGGTTCCGCAAAACTGGATTGCTGCCAGGTACCACCAACCAGCATGCTCAACCGGCCATCACCCAGCGTCCTGTTGTAGGTCAGTTGCGGCTCTATGATATAACTTTCAATATAATTGGATCTATAGGTAGCAACGGATTCCCCTGAACCGCTGCTGGGATCGAGCGATGTTTTCGGCATGCGCGTTTCGTTCGTCTGCGCTATTTTGTTGTATCCCAGGCTGATCTTTGCATCCAGGCCGGGCAAAATAGTGTATCGCAAATTGGCATTCGCCAGCAGGTTGTCTGACTTAAAACTGGCAGATTGCAGCAGGTAAGATTCAGGATTGACGAATCCACCCGTCCAGTTAAGGCTGCCGTTCTGGTTATAAACAGGATAGTTGGGCGGAAGGATGTACACGTAGCGGGTCAGGTCGCTGGACGCCTGGTTGTTGGATTCCTTCGTGTACATGGCTGAAACTCCCAGCGAGAATTTACCATTATGGGAGGTATTGTCTATGCTCAGGTGAGACGAATAACGTTTGTAGCCCCAGTCGCCGGGGAATACGGTGGATTCACGCCTGAAGGTGTTCGAGAAGCGGTAACGCAAATATTCGCTTCCACCTGAAAATGCGCCTGTAACCTCGGTTTGGCGGGCGGTGCCGCCGATATAGTCTTCCTGGAAATCTCTTGATTTCGTCGTATCCCAAACTGTAAGATCCGGCGCGTTGGAAAAACCGGGCGTCACATTATCATTGGCGAAGGCGGCCCTGCGCATGGCCAGGTATTCGGAAAGATCCAGCATCGGCATCTGGCGGGTTACTTTCCCGCCGCCGGTATAAACAGACAGGTCGAAATGCGGTTTTGAGGCGCTGCCTTTTTTGGTGGTGACCAGGATAACGCCGTTGGCGCCTCTTGATCCATAGATGGCGGTCGCATCGGCATCTTTCAATATCGAGATGCTGGCAATATCCGCGGGGTTGATGGAGTTCATCGGGTCAATGTTCCCGGAAGCTCCTGCGCTGGCAAAGGGCGTTTCCACGAAGGGCACGCCGTCGATGACGAACAGCGGCATATTCTTTTCGTCGGTGCCATTGGAAATTGATTGTTGCTGGCGGATGGAAATACTCATCTGGCTTCCCACGCTGCCATTGGAACGTGTGATGAAGAGCCCCGGCACGTTTCCCTGTAATGCTTCCAGTACATTGGTGACGGGTTGTCTTTCGATGTCTTCCGCTTTTACGCTTGCAACGCTGCCCGTGTTAAAACGCTGCGTGGTGGTACCGTACGCTACAACAACGCTTTCATCGAGTTTGTTCGTGCTCCTGGACAGGTATAAAATAATACTGCCCGCATCCGGCTTCAGTATCCTTACATCATTTATGATTACCGGTTTATTCGCTTCAAGGGATACCAGCTTTTGAACAGGGATCTCCACCGCATTATAACCCACCGATGATATGATCAGCACCGCATTCTCAGGCAGCTCCGCGAGCTGGAAGCGCCCGGATGCATCCGAGGTGGTGCCTTTCGAAGTATTTTTTACGCGGATGGTAACCCCGATAACAGGCTCGCTGCTGGCGGCGTCCAGCAGTTGCCCTGAAAGTGAAAGCGCCGCGGGAGCTTCAGTAATACTGGGCGTTACGCCTGGAGGGGGGACCGCTTTGCGCGACATCACGATCGTTTTATCCTGTATGATATATTTCAGCGACCGGTCTTTCGAGAGTTTATCCAGGAAATCTGCCAGCGGCATATCGTTAACTGACAGGGAAAAGCTCTTATCCTCAGAGAACAGTTCTTTGTTGGCCAGCACAACATACCCCGTCTGGTTTTCGATCGCAGTGAAAACTTTCTTCAGGGTAAGTTTCTTGCCGGAGATGGTAAGATGCTGCGCTACCCCGGTTGCATGGACGGATAAAAAAGCCGCCGTAAGTAAGAGAACTGTTAATCGCATGACCTTCCACGTTTTGGTTCGGAGTCCTTTGTTTTCTTCAAAGAACTCACAGAGTCCGCCAAAGCAGATTTGGTTGAAAAGCCGGCCTCTACAGACAGGCGGGCTACAGCTCCGCTTTGCACGGAACAAATAGTTTTTTTGCATAAATTGCAACGATTTGGTTGTTAAAAATTGGTCTGGAAACCGTTTTGAATCAACTGAATTTTAGCCGTCACGGTTGCCGCCGTGGCGGTTTTTTACCTCATGTCTATCCTGTTTAATTTTGTTTGATGCCCTGTTGGCCGCGGTATTTTTATGGTTGATCTGCTGAGAGTATGGTCAGCGTCCGTCCTTCCAGTTTACAATGCACGCCCAATTCTTCCAGCACGACAAGGAGACCCTGGAGACTTACTCCCCGGGTCATTTTCCCCGCCAGCTCGATATCGGGTACGTCCTTTTCATAAATAACCCGGATATCGTACCAGCGTTCCAGTTGCCGGACAACCTCGTCCAGCTTCGCTCCATTGAAGTTGAACAGGCCGTCTTTCCAGGCAATGGCTTTCTCTGTGTTGGCGTCCGCTATTACCTTTATTTCGCCGGCCCCCGTACTTTGCGCCTGCTGGCCCGGTCTTAAAACCACGCCCTGGTGCCCGCGTTGTAAAACGCGGACAGCTCCCTGCAACAGCGTGGTGTTGATGGTTGATTCATTATCGTAAGCATTCACATTAAAATTAGTTCCCAATACTTCCACTTCGGCCTTATTGTTCACGTTTACCCGGAAAGGCCGGCTGGCATCGCTGGCTACTTCAAAGTAGGCTTCACCTGTTATGTCCACCTCGCGTACTGTCCCGGAAAAAGCTGTAGGGTAATGAATGGAACTGGCCGAGTTCAGCCATACACTTGTACCATCCGGCAATTCCAGCTGGAACTGCCGCCCGTTGGAGGTGCTCATGGTATTATATGTAGACGTTTTCCCGTTATTTTCATAAACGAGCTTGTTGCCGGATACTTTCGCCACGGTGCCGCCCTGTAAAGTGATCGTGCCGGCATGGGCGCTGTCCAGCGACACCTGCGAGCCGTCGGACAGGGTAAGGACCGCACCGTTCGTGCCGGGCTTGATATCTGTTGAATTGGCCGCCAACGGCGGTTGTGCGGTTTCGGGCCGGTAGGTGCTCCAGAGATAGGTTCCGCCAGCCAGCAATAAAGCTACGGCAGCAGCCCAGCCCCATTTGCGGATGATCACCGGCCTAACAGGCGTTTCGGTGGCAGCTGTGTTTATCTCATGATGGATAGCAGCCAGCAATGCAGGACTGGCGGGCGTTTGCGGAGCGCCCAGGCGGGCAACTATTTCCCCGTATTCCTCCATGAGGGCTTCCATTTCTTCGGCGGAGCGTGTTTTCAGCCACTCCCGGAAAGCTGCATGCTCCCCGGCATTCACCTCGTTACGGGCGTATTTGGTTAATATAGTCTGCTTGTCGATCATATCCGTCAATATATAAGACGAACGCCGGGAAAAGAAGGGGACGGGTAAGTAAAAAAAATTATCACCCCCGGAAAACCAGGATAGCGAGGCAAATCGCTCCCGGGAGGTCGCCGTGTTTCGATATATATTCCTTCAGGAATGCTTTGGCCTTCTGTAATTGTTTTTTCACCACATCGCGGGAAACCTGTAGTTGCGCGGCGATCTCGTCGATGGAAAAGCCGTCCAGCACGTTCATGGAAAAGATGATACGCCGCCGCAGGGGCATTTTATCCATGCCTTCCCGTGCAATGGCGAGATATTCCTTTAACTGTAATTGTTCCTTCGTATCGTTCGTTGAATCTGCCTGCAGTATGGCATAGCTTTTTTTATGGCGGTCCCGGATATCGCGCAGCTTCAGGATATCCAGCAGGCGGTTCTTAGCCATCCTTTGCAGGTAAAATTCCAGCGCCGCAATGCCGGAAAGCTCTTCCCGTTTCAGCCACAGCTTTACAAATACGTCCTGGATAACGGCGTCCACCATATCCGCATCAGCAAAGGGATGAAGGAACAATCTTAACCTTGGTTCAAAATGGTAGTAGAGTGAGTCAAAAGCAGCCTTGTCGCCGGCTTCCAAACGGAAAAGCAGCTCTTTTTCGTTGTATGGACTGTTAGTTGACAATGAAGTTTACAGGACTAAATTCAATAAAAGCGAATTTTTCTGAGCAGATAACGAAAATAAGTTATTCCCGGCGCAGAAGCGCAAGTTATTAAATTTCAACTGTCCTGCCAGCCCTCCCTTCTTTTCGTTTCTTAAAATGGAACAATCATTGTACGCTGTTTGAAGATGCATAAAGCATTTTACATTTGTAGTACATAACCGTCATTCATCAGTAAGCTGGCACATAAACACCCTTTTTACAAATACAACTACCTCTTTCTGATCATTTACATCCCGGCCTGTACGGCCAGCTTTTGGCCATTTAAATATCAGCCTGTTACCGCATTACAGCTCCTTTAAACCGGCAGGCTACCTTCGGATGCCGAATAATTTTCCCCGAAAAATTAGGAAAATAGGAAAAATATAATTCTATTTGTCCTATATGTAGGACATATTTACAATTAGACTGATACAGCACCGATCAACCACTATTAAAATAAACTCCACAGTATATGAAAATAAGCATTGCTATTTTGCTTACAGGGTTTCTCATCCTATACCCCTTCGGAGAAAACCTGTTTCTGCATGCTCAAGAGAAAAAACTGATCGTTTCCGGCAGCATCACTTCAGCAAATGCGGAAAAACTTCCCTACGCAAGCATTCTTGAAAAAGGCAGGAGTAACGCCGTCAGATCTGATACCAGCGGCAACTTCCGGATCACCGTTTCCTCTCCTGCTGCCATACTGGTCATTTCCTATGTTGGATACAAAACCAGGGAAGTCAATGTTAACGGACGCACTAAGATCGATGTTGCCCTGGAGCAGGAATCCTCGTCGATGAACGAGGTAGTGATCGTAGGCTATGGAGCTGTCGCGAAAAAAGATCTTACTGGTTCTGTTGCGTCGGTAAACCTGTCTGATTTGAGCAAGGCGCCGGTTGCCTCATTCCAGCAGGCCCTGGCAGGGCGCGTTGCGGGTGTGCAGGTGTCCTCTATCGACGGGCAGCCCGGGGAAGGCCTGAATATCGTGATCCGGGGCAATAACTCTTTAACAGGCAGCAACGCTCCGCTCTATGTTATAGATGGCTTTCCCATGGAGGACTTCAACAGCAATTCGCTGAACATAGCAGAAATTGAATCTATCGATATCCTGAAAGACGCATCGGCGACAGCCATCTATGGAGCCAGGGGCGCCAATGGCGTGGTGATGATCACGACCAAAAAAGGTAAAACGGGAGACGCCCGCGTAACTTACACCGGCAGCGCCGGCTATTCCAATGCGGATAGGGCCAACCTCGATGTATTAGCCCCTTATGACTTTATTAAACTGCAACAGGAGATCGACCCGCAGAGAGCGGCAGCGTTATATTTCAAAGACAGTGATCCCGCAACCCCGGACCTTACGATCGAGGATTTCAGGGATGTAAAAGGCATCGATTGGTTTGACAGGATCGTGGGCACAGGCTCTTTCCAAAACCACAGCCTGGGCGTAAGCGGCGGCACCGTCAAAACGAAATACGCTTTATCCCTGTCCTACCTGGACCAGGATGGCGTGGTGATGCGCAGCGGTTTTGACCGTTTACAGGGACGGTTCAACATAGACCAGCTGGTGGGTAGTAAATTTAAGGTCGGCCTCAATGTAAACTTTGCGGATTCAAAAGTTCGCGGCATAAAGCCGAGGGAGCAGACCTCGAAAGCTGTGGGTTCGGGCAATTCCAATGTGCAGAACTTATTCTATAACCTCTGGACATACCGGCCAATTTCCGGCCGCGATACAGACCTGGAGGATGAAGGCGTAGACCCCGCGGCGGAAACATTCCTGTTCAACCCGCTGAAATCCGCACAAAATGAATACGATGTTGATAAAACAAGGAACATCACTATAAATGGTTACCTGGAATACGACCTGTCGAAAAGCCTCAAGCTGCGGTTTACAGGCAGCGCAGACCTGTCTGCAACAAGATCTGAGCTGTTCAACAATTCGAATACAAGAAGCGGCAGCCCGCTGACCGGCGTTGGCAGAACGAACGGCGTTAACGGGGGCTTGTGGCAGGAAGATATTGTCAACCTGTCGAATGAGAACAGCCTGACCTATACCGGGAAGTTCAACAAAAATCACCAGTTAACCGCCGTTGGTGTGGTGTCCGTTCAAAGCAGGAAAGAAAACAGGTTCGGCTACAGGGCCAATCTCATACCGAACGAAGCATTGCACATAAACGGCCTGGATGAAGGTGTTATATTTGATAAAGAGTCCTCCAGTACCAGCTGGGGGCTGGTCTCCTTCACCAGCAGGGTCAATTACAGCCTGTTTCAAAAATACCTGTTCACTGCAACGTTCAGGGCAGACGGATCGTCGAAGTTCCCGGCAGACAGCAAATGGGGTTATTTTCCTTCCGGGGCCTTTGCATGGAGGCTGAGCGACGAGCCGTTCATGAAAAGCATTTCATTTATCTCAAATGCCAAATTAAGGACCAGTTTTGGCGTAACCGGCAACAACAGGGTGTCTGACTTTGGTTACCTGCCGAATATTATACTGGGTACCTACTATCCCTTCGGGTCAGCCTCCTCGTTGCCTGCCTACTACCAGGGCCGTTTGGGAAATGAAAATTTAAAATGGGAAAGCACGAGGCAGTTTGATGCAGGGATAGAACTGGGCTTTTTAAGAAGCAGGCTGGAACTGGAAATGGATTATTACCACAAGCATACCTACGACCTGTTGCTGAATTCCCAGATCGCCTCAAGCACCGGTTATGGCTCGGCAACCGTCAACATCGGTGAAACCCGGAACAGGGGATTTGAATTCACTTTGAATTCCAGGAACATTACGACGAGGAACTTTAACTGGAATTCCAATTTCAATATCTCTTTCAATCAAAACAGGTTAGTTGCACTGAGTGCAGGCGAAGACCTGAGGATGACCCCTATCCCCGAATTCTCCACCAATTTCCCAAGCCCCGCCTGGATCAGCCGGGTAGGCAACCAGATGGTACATTACTACGGATTTGTGTACGACGGGGTATACCAGTATGATGATTTTAACAAGATACCCGGGGGTTATGAATTAAAAAATGAACTGCCCGCAACGGCCGGCCTTTTAGGTACAAACGCAAGGCAGCCCGGGGATGCCAAATATAAAGACCTGAACAACGACGGCATCGTGGATGACGCAGACCAAACCCTCATCGGGAATCCTTATCCCAAACACACAGGCGGCTTCAATAATAATTTTACGTACAGGAATTTCGACCTGAACGTGTTCTTTCAATGGTCATACGGAAATGAAGTATTGAATGCGAATAACATTTTTATGGAAGGGCTGAACGGGGCCATCCTGGGCAGGAACGTTAAAGCAACCTATGTCAACCGCTGGACTCCCGACAACCAGCACACAACTATCCCCAGGAGCGGGTCTAGTGGTATTTCCGGGGTGCTGTCCTCCCGCTATATCGAAGATGCTTCCTTCCTCCGGCTAAAAACCATATCACTGGGATATAATTTCAGGAAAAACTTTATCAAAGGCCTGGAATCCGCCAGGGTATATATTTCCGCGCAAAATCTTTATACCTGGACCAGTTATTCCGGACCGGATCCGGAGGTTTCTACAAAAGGGTTCGGCTTGTCCCCCGGCCTTGATTTTTCTGCCTATCCCATCGCTCAAACAATTGTTTTTGGTTTAAATATCTCACTGTAAGGGTGAACAAAAGCATACTGATATGAAAAAAAGATTCCTCATCCTGACAATATTTACTGCCGCATCGGTTATACCGCTCCAATCCTGCAAAAAGCTTCTGGAAACGAAACCGGCAGATTTTATAAGCCCCGGCGAGTTCTTCTCCAGCAAGGAAAACCTGAAAGCTGCGCTGACAGGAGTATACAGCATACTTAAAAACAACGCGCTGTATGGAGACAACTACCAGCATTTGATAACGGCCACAACCGACGAACTGGTCTATGCCACTTCCGGCAATGTACCGAAGATACCCTGGTATAATGCCACCTCGGCCGATGCGCAGGTGGCAAGCCTGTGGGCCACACTTTACACCGGGATCGACCGGGCGAATGTGGTGCTGGCTAATTTGAACACACCAGCAAAGATCACGGAAGAAGAAAAAAGGCATATCGAAGGAGAAACAAAATTTTTAAGGGCCTATTATTATTTCCTGCTTACGCAATGGTACGGGGATGTACCCTTAAGGATCAAGCCTACCCAATCCCCGGGAGAAACCAATATGTCCTTTACCGCTTCAAAAGCTGTGTATGATTGGGTGATCGATGAAATGACCGCCGCTGAAGAACTGCTCAATGATCAAAAAGCGACAGCATTCGATTATACGGAAAGAGTGACGCAGACGGCCGTTCAGGCAGTACTGGCGAGGGTTTGCCTGTACGCAGCCGGAGCGCCGGTAAACGATAGCAGGCGGTACGCAGATGCTGCAAAATGGGCCAGGGAAGTCATCAATTCAGGGTTACATCAATTGAATCCCGATTACACACAGGTGTTCAAGCTGCAATGTAAAGACCTGTACGATGCCACCTATAAAGAAAGTATATGGGAAGTCGGCTTCCAGGTGAACGCTGTTACGCCTGAACAAAGCTCTCCCGGCCAGGTACGCGTTGGCATACCAACCACCAGCGATGTTGCCGGTAAAAATGACGGCAGGCTCTTTGTTTACCCGCGCTTATACCGCACCTATGAATCTTTTGCCTTTACCACCGCAACTAATGCGGCCTCGGATGCTTCGCCCGATCAGCGGAGGGATTGGTGTGTTGCGTCTTTCAAATATTCCGGGGGAGACGCCACCTCACCGCCTGCACAGAATGCCGTGGCATATAACCTGTATTACACGCGTTACCCCGGGAAATGGAGACGGAGCGAGGAAAATGAACCGCGCGTCGCGACACAAAGCCCGACCAACTACCCTGTCGTCCGTTATGCAGACGTGCTGCTGATGCTGGCCGAAGCAGAAAATGAACTGAACGGCCACCCAACGCCTGAAGCCATCGGCCTGGTGAACCAGGTGCGGGGCAGGGCCTACGGAAAGCTTAATGGAGGCAGGATAATAACCGGGATAGCCATAACAAACCAGGGAACGGGGTATACCACGGCGCCCGAAGTGACGATCACAGGCGCCGGCGGCACGGGAGCGACAGCGCTTGCTGTAATTTCGGGAGGGAGAGTGACCGGCATCAAAGTGACGAACCCCGGTAAAGGATACCCGGCCAATACAGCCGTAACAATTGATGGCGCCGGCGGGGCATCCGCAAGCGTGATCTTAAACGGCGACGGCGAGCTGAGTGCCGCGCAAACCGCGGGAAAAGAAGCTTTTTTAAAGGCCATCCAGGATGAACGCCTGATGGAACTGAATGGCGAATTTTTACGGAAGCAGGATCTGAAACGCTGGGGAATCCTGCAGTCGACCATTAAACAAATGGGCGTTGAGGTCATAGCCGGCAGCAGCGACCTGAAGCCGGATGGCACGCCGGTTGTGCCCGCAGCCAAAACGCCGTTTGCGCCTTCGAATGTAACGGTGACCCACTATACCAACCCCGCAAACAATATCTCGGTCAAAGATTACATGTTAGCTATTCCGCAAAAGGAATTATTATATAATGATCAGGCCAAACAGAACCCGGGTTATTGATGGAATATTCATCTATGAAATTTAATGATGAGGTTATGAAAAAAACAATATTGATATTATCCGCTTCCGGCTTATTGCTTGCAGCCTGTTCGGAGAAAGAGATACAGGCACCAAATGATTTCGCGGTATCCGTCGAAAAAGTGACATACAAACTCAGTGACAGCGTTCAGTTCAAACTGTCGGGAAATCCCGACAACATTACCTTCTATTCCGGCGAGCCGGGAAGTGAGTACGATAAACGCGACCTTTTTTCCTCCGACGAAGGTACGCTGACCCTGCAATTCAATAGCCAGACCCGGGCGGGTGCTACATTACCAAGAAATATCGCTGTGTTGATCTCCACTGATTTCAACGGGGAATACACTGAACAGGCGGTAAAGGCCGCCAAATGGACAGACATCACCGGCAGGGCGGTGCTTCCGGCCAATACCGCATCCAATGCCGATGTTGTGTCAGGAGAAATAAACCTGGATGACCTGAAAGTGAAGGGCAGACCGATGTACCTGGCTTTCAGGTACGTTTCGGAAAATGCAGCCGGTACTGCTCAACGGTACTGGAATATGGGCCGCATGTTGTTGATCAACAAAGTTCCCGGGAACCTGGATTTTGAAATTGCCCCGTCCATCGAAAAGGGATTATTCCAGGTGGTTGAGTTCCAGGGGGCAGACAATAAATGGACCATCAACACAGGAACAGCTGCCTCTCACAGGCTGATCCATACCGCAAATGCCATCAACACCGAGGCTGACGACGATTGGGTGATCAGCCGGGGATTCCAGGTGTTCCAGAGCTTCGGGCATAAAAAGAACGCGGTGAATGTGAAGTCCATTTCCGGCGGCACACCTGGAACTTTCGCCTGGCGCTACTCAGCCCCCGGCACGCATAAAGCGACCTTTATAGCGCTGAATGCCGACAGGGACGTACAAAAAGAAGTAATTAAGGAAGTATGGGTTACTATAGAACAATGACCGTTAACATGAAATTTATTCTTACAGTTATATTAACCGCCGCAGCTTTGGATCTGCAGGCCCAGGAAGCAGCCCCCAAACCATTTGTGTTCGGGCACAATGAAGACGTGCCCCTGGCCGCATCGGTAATAGGCGCGTCTGATTTTCTCTTTATGGATTGGGATGGTGATGGCGATAACGACATGATGACCACCAGCGGCGGTTCTGTCAAACTGATAGAAAACATCGGCAGCAAAAAGAAACCGAGGTTTAACAATGTATTTATACACAACCAGTTTGTGCTGAAAGATGCCCGTGTTGGCAGATTTTTTTCCCTGGTCAGGCATTCGGGCGTAAAAGCCCAGCAGGGCCTGCCGTCTTTTATTGCTTTTGAGCGCCACAACCAGGTCAGTAACACAGGTAAAAAACAACTTGCGCTTCATATGTTCATTCCCCAGCGGCAGCAAGGCAAAACAACGTGGAAAGTGATGCAGGCGTTTAACCCGGATGGAAAGCCTATCCAGGACTTCCTGGACTGCTGGGTTAGCCCCGCAATAGATGTGGCCGACCTGGACGGCGACGGCAAAGAAGATCTCATTGTTGGCAGCTCACACCCACAGGTAGCCCAGCCTTCGCTGAATTTTGCCGCCGGTTATAACAACCCGCAGGAATCGTGGAATCCTTATGCCAGCCGTTTCTATATTATGTATAACCGATCGTCTGCCGACAGCCTGATCTTTGACAGGCCGCTTCTTATTGAGGCCGGTGGTTCGCCGGTTTCAGCATTTGGTTTTCCCTACCCCATTGCGTTTGATGTGAATAACGATGGATTGACGGACCTGGTAGCAGGTCAGCACAAACCCGGCCTGCTATATTTCCGGAATGTGGGAACAAAAACACAGCCCCGGTTCACTGCTGCCGGGCTGCTTACTGACGGGCATAAAGAACCTATATCCAGCATCCTGGCGATCCACCCTCGCTTTGCGGATTTAGATGGAGATGGCCGGCAGGAGCTGCTTGCAAGCACCTATTTCGGCTGCGTGGATAATATACTCCGGTTTAAACCAAAGAATGGCGGCTGGGCAGAACAAGGGCCATTAATGATGGCCAGCGATAAAAATACCCCGGTGATGCCGCAAGGCATTGGAACGATAGAACCTATCGACTGGGATGGCGATGGCGACACAGACCTGGTTGTCGGCTCTGAACCGGCTGCGCCGAAAGTGATCATCAATAAGGGCAGCAATGCAAAACCTGTTTGGAAGGTGCCCGCACCTTTGAAATTTACAGACGGAAACAAGCTGGAATATTATAGCATCGACTACGGGCTTGGTTCAGTATGGGGGCCCATGGAATGGTATATGGAACGCGTGCTTCCCAGGCTTGCAGATTGGGACGGAGACGGCACCCGGGATATGTTGACGGGTTCTATGGGACTAAGACAGCTGTTCCTGAAAGGGCGCGTGATCAAAGGAGAGCTTCGATTCGAAAAGCCGGCAGTGTTTAAAGTGGAAGGAAAACCACTGGCAGCCGGCCAACGGGTGCAGCCCGCAGTCCTGGACCTCAATGCAGACACGCATCCCGACCTGGTTGCACTGGATGACCAGAATATACTTAAATGCTGGCCGGGCAAAGGAACAGATGAACTGGGGCAGCCGCAGGCATTTCTTGGACACGATGGAAAACCCCTTCAGATCAAAACCCGCATTCTCGATATCGGCCATGGACGCTGTTCATTTACAATGACCGACTGGGACCTCGACGGTAATCCCGACCTTCTTGTATACCATGCCTTTGACCGTAAACGCGGCGGGATCTTTTATTACAGGGCATCAGGCAAACCGATGCAGTTTGAAAAGCCCGTGAAATTGTCAAACCTGCTCTCTTTTCATAATGGCGGCATCGCTTTGTCTGATTGGGATGGTGACGGATACCTGGATATATTCACCGGGGGCGATGGCGGCCATCTCGGCAGATCCGCCGTACCGAGAGGCAAGCTCTTCCTGCTTTCCGGGAAGGAACTGCCTGTACCGCCTGCGGTTCGCAAACAGCACACCGGCAAGACATTAAGGATACTGATGATCGGCAACAGCTTTTCACAGAATGCCTCCCGTTACCTGCCCCAGATAGCCGAAGAAGTAAATATAGACCTTGTTCTGGGCAGGGCAGAAATGGGCGGCTGCTCTTTGAAACGGCATTGGGACTCGGTCCTGGTCAATAACGCAGATACCGGCAGGGGCAAAGCTTATAAAGGTAAATCTCTAAGGCAACTGCTATCATCACAAAAATGGGATATAGTTACCATGCAGCAATACTCCCTGCTGTCTGGCGATGAAGCAACATACCAGCCTTATGCAAAGAACATTTACGACCTGGTTAAGAGCTACCAGCCCAATGCCCGGGTATATGTCCATCAAACATGGGCATACCGGGCAGACGCAGTGAATTGGGGGAAGATAGACGGGGAAAAGAGAGCTGGAAATAACAAAGAGATGTGGGAAAGATCAAGAGCTGCCTATCACCTCATGGCAAAGAGCCTTGGCAATTTGCCCATCATCCCGTCCGGCGATGCGTTTTACCAGGTTGCGACGGACAAAAAATGGGGGTTTAAAAAAGATACCGCATTTGATTACGCCCATCCAATGTATCCCGCCCTGCCATCAGAAGAAAACTCCATCAATGCAGGCTATAGCTGGGGACCACACAAAAAATTAAAGTTTGACCCCAATCACGCAAATGAAGCAGGATGCTACCTGGCAGGGCTGGTGTGGTATACCCGTTTGTTTGAAGGCGATCCGACCCAACTAAAATTTAAACCCCAGCCGGTACCCGATGAATTTGCAGCGTTCCTGAAAGAAACGGCCTTGAAAACGGTAAGGACAAATAAAAAATAAATTAAACCCTAACCGATATGACAAAAAACAATTTCCACAGAACGAAAACAGATCTGTGCAATCAGATCGCACTGGTGCTTTCATTTATTGTACTAACCGCGGCAGCCTGCAAAAAAAGCAGTGTACCGCAAGACGCCGCGCCTGCGCCGAAGGAATCTCTGTCATTAGCTGCAGGCGATTTCACAACATTTGCCTTTAATGAACCGATAAAATTATTTGACGGCGGCAGCGGCGTTTATCACTCCTATCGCATCCCATCGATCATCCGGACAAAAAAAGGGACGTTGATCGCTTTTTGCGAAGGCCGGGTAAACAACAACCGGGATTATGGGAACATCAACCTGATCTGCAGAAGGTCCGAAACCAATGGCACTGGCTGGGGGCCGGAGATACTGGTAAAAAGCAGCGACGGCACCTGGGGCAATCCTACCGCGGTTGTTAACCAAAGCGACGGAAAGATATGGCTCTTCATGTCGTATAATGCCGCGGGTTTGAGTCAGACCGGTGAGAACGGAACGACCAAGATCACCCAGCCTGGTCAGCGAAAAACCTTTGTTTGTTACAGCACTTACGACCAGGATGGGACTGACTGGTCTAATCCTGTGGACATCACCAGCATCGTTAAACCCGCCAATATGGTATGGGATGCGGTTGGCCCGGGGATCGGGATACAAAAAAGGTTTGGCAGCACTTCCGGCCGGCTGATCATCCCGGCCATCAACCGTAATATTTATAGCGATGATAATGGAAACACATGGGAATATAACCCAATACCGGGCGGCACATCCGAAGGCACGATCGTAGAGCGGCTGAGCGGCGTACTGATGCGGAACGACCGCGGCGTGGGTTCTACCGAACTCTACCGTTATAAATCCGTTGGCGGCATCGGCACTGGCTGGGATGATTTTGAAAAAGTTACCGCTTTACCGGACCCGCATTGCGAAGGGTCCATCTTAAGGTATACCGATTCCCCCAGCAGGATCCTTTTCATGAATTCCGCAAGCCAAACCACGAGAACGGCGATGAGAATAAGGGTATCCTATGATGAAGGCATTACCTGGCCCGATAGCAAAGCCATTCCGCAGAATGGTACGGGAAATGCAAAGCTGGGAGGCTATAGCAGCCTGGTAAAAACGGCAGACAACCTGATCGGCGCGCTGATCGAATTCAATGAAAATACATCAGACAGCGACAACAGCCACCGCAGTATCTATTTCCATAAATTCAACCTCGCCTGGATCGCGGAATGATCAGCCGCTAATGCTTAAAAGGAACAGGCGTGAAGATGTTCACGCCTGTTCCGTGTTACCCCATACCGTGCCTTATTACGGCTGCTTCGAGCCGCCGGTATCAGTGGCTGCCGGCATTCAGTGCAGATCCCTGGTGACCTTGCTGCCGGATCCTCCCCGGAGGATACTAAGGTCAGCACCCAGATGCGCCTGCTGTACATAATCGATGTAAAATTTTACATAGCCCCTGTCTGCCATTGGTTCGGGCGCTCTCCAAAGGGCGCGCCGCCTGGCCTCTTCTTCGGCAGATATATCCAGGTGCAGCCTGCGGTTTCCGACGTCCAGTTCAATCATATCCCCGTCTTTTACCAATGCGAGCAGCCCACCCACCGATGATTCCGGCGACACATGCAGGATCACCGTTCCTCCTGCTGTGCCGCTCATCCTGCCATCTGATATCCGGATCATATCTCTCACCCCTTTTTTCAAAAGCTTCCCCGGCAGGTCTACGTTCCCCACCTCCGGCATACCGGGGTAGCCGACAGGGCCGGCCCCTTTCAGCACAATTATACAGTGCTCATCGATATCCAATTGCTCATCATCAATGCGGGCATGATAGTCTTCGATCGTTTCGAACACAACAGCCCGCCCACGGTGTTTCATCAGGGGCTCCGTTGCCGCCGATGGCTTTATAATTGCTCCGTCGACACATAAATTCCCTCTCAGCACGGCGATTCCCGCATTTTCTTTAAATGGCTTGTCAGCCGTACTGATAACTTCCTGGTTGTAACAAAGGGACTGGCTATTGTTCTCACCGATTTTTTTTCCATTAACGGTAATTGCATCGTTGTGAAGAAACCGCTTCAATTCCCGGATCACTACAGGCAGTCCGCCCGCATAGTAAAAATCCTCCATTAAATAATCGCCGGATGGTTTAAGATTGACCAACATCGGTATGTTGCTGCCGATCCGGTCAAAATCGTCCAGCGTGAGGTTGACGCCAATGCGCCCGGCGATCGCCAGCAGGTGAATAACGAAATTAGTAGAGCCGCCGATAGCCGAGTTCACAACGATGGCATTTTCAAAGGCTTCCCTGGTAAGGATAGCTGATAACCTGAGATCTTCTCTGACCATCTCTACGATCCGCCTGCCGGAAAGCTGTGCAAGTACTTTCTTACGGGAGTCAACGGCGGGTATAGCTGCGGCGCCGGGAAGCGTCAACCCCAGCGCTTCCGCCATGCAGGCCATCGTTGAGGCAGTGCCCATCGTCATGCAATGCCCCTGGCTGCGGGCCGCGCCTATCTCAGCCTCCAGTATATCAGCTTCGGTATAATTTTCAGATAGTATTTTCTCTTTTACCATCCAGTTAAAGGAGCCGCTTCCGATGCATTCCCCCCTGAACCGCCCGTTAAGCATCGGGCCGCCGGGAACTACCAGGGTGGGAAGGTCTACGCTGCATGCTCCCATGATTGTTGAAGGCGTGGTTTTGTCGCAGCCGGTCAACAGCACAACACCGTCCAGTGGATTGGCGCGTATGCTTTCTTCCGTGTCCATGCTGGCCAGGTTCCGGAAAAGCATGGTAGTCGGGCGCATGATCGTTTCACCCAGCGATGTTACGGGGAATTCAAGGGGAAAACCTCCCGCTTCGATCACCCCGCGCTTTACGACCTCCGCGAAATCGCGCAGGTGCCCGTTACAGGGCGTCAGCTCGCTCCAGGTGTTGCAAATACCGATCACAGGCTTTCCCCTGAAGTAATCATCCGGGTAGCCCTGGTTACGCAACCATGACCGGTGAACAAACCCCATTTTATCATTCTTCCCAAACCAGTCAAAACTTCTCGTTTTTCCATTCATCACCATAAGATAATAATTTCTGATCAGTTGCCGTACCAGGGATTCTGTGGAAATGCGGGGCCTTCGGTCACCAGGTCTATCTGCTGCTGGGGAATGGGCCTCAGCATATGCCCCGGCGCGACGCCGGCGGCTGCCTCCGTATTGTACTTCTTAATCCTGTCTACAAGCGTCTTCGTACGGGAGAGATCGTACCACCTGCAGGATTCGCCATACAGTTCCCTGGTACGCTCGTCGAGAATAAAGTCCAGCGTCACCTGCGCGGGCGTAATTGTTTGTGCGGCCACTGCGGCGGCATATTCACCGGGTGTTTGCCCGGGTTTCAGCGCGGCCCTTATTCTCAGTACATTCAACATATCGGCGGCCTGTTGTAACGTTCCGCCTCCTTTCAGCGCGGCTTCTGCGGCGATCAGGTATACTTCCGAAAACCGGAACAGGATATACGGCCTGTCGGAATAATCGTTCATATCGGCTCTTGTGGAATCGTCCCATTTGCGCAAAGAGGGAAAAAGCAGGCTGGTATAAGGTACGGTGGCGCCGGAAAGGTGTTCCGGCTCAAAGATAATTCCTTTGAAAGCGGCCCTTTCGGCTGGCGTCACCACCCTGTCCGCCATCCAGATAGCCGTATCCACGCCATTGATGAGCGTGCCTCTCGGCGTGGCCGCGCCCGCGGTGCCCTTTACGGAACCGGGAACGCTGTTGGAGAGCCAGATCGTCTGGAAGGTGCCGTCATAGCGGGAATCGGTAGCCCTGTTGGCAAAAGCCACATCCAGCAGGTACCGCATATTCGGCCTTATCCTTTGCCAGGGGCGGCCATTCTGAACATCCCTCACACAAACATAAGCGCCTCCGGCGGCGGGATAATTGGCATTTACGGTGGGATAATTCGGCCGGAAAAAGAAGTTGGATTTGTTTTCCTTCAGGTTGGAAGCGCCTGTGCCGGTTTGGGAATTCTCCCCGAATTTCAGGTCTTTTGTGTGGTCCACAACCATGATGGTCTCGCGTCCATATTCATTTCCTTCCAGGAAGCCCTGGGCAAAAATGGGCCAAAGGTCCAGGCCGTAAGTGCCTTTATTGTCGATAATGCTTTTGGCCGTATTAAAGGCGTTGGTGAAGTCGCCTGCGGTGGCCGCGGAAGACCATCCACGCCACAAATAGGTCTTCGCCAGCAGGTAAAGGGCCGTTGCTTTATATGCAGGTTTGCCTAAGCCGGCTGCAGGCTGGTTGGGCAATACGGCGGCAGCATCCTGCAGGTCCTTTATGATCGCATCGTATACTTCCACGATTGGCGACCGGGCATCTGCGGCCTCCACGGCAGTGTTGAATGTAAGATGCAAAGGGACGTCGCCATAAGTTGTTACCAGGTAGAAATAACAAAACGCCCGGAGAAATTTGGCCTGGGCCAGCAGTTGCGCCTTTTTACCTTCATCCATTTGGGCGCCGGGCCCAAATTGAAGAATGCCGTTTGCCGTGTTGATGTTGATATACATGGAATTCCAAAAGCCGGCGTAGTCATTGGTATTGCTTTTCATCAGGGACGAATAGGTGAAGTTATGCTGCACGTCCGCCGCACCGCCCCTGATCATCTCGTCTGTACCGCCATTAAAAAGCTGTGTAAATATCTGTGTGCCCCAGTGACCGCGGAAGGACGAGTATATGCCGGCAATTCCTCCCTCTAAGCCCTCAGCCGTTTTGAAATATTCAGGATCGATGGTCGCGCGGGGCTGCTCTTCCAGCACTTTCATGCAACCCGCTCCGGCTGCCAGTAATACAACTGTCAGCAGCTGTACTATCTTTATATGTAGTTTCATATCGGGTAAAGTTTGAGGATTAAAATTTAACGTTAACGCCAATCATATACTGGCGGGTAGGAGGCACGCCCATTCCCACGGTGATGGCCCTTGCCACAACAGGGGTTCCTCCTGCCGTAGATCCAACGGCATTGCCGTTGCCATTTCCTTCCGGATCGATACCAAGCCCGTCACGCACAAGAGGCGCCCAGAGAATGAACGGGTTCTGGGCGGACAGGTATACACGCAGCGAGCTGAGGCCCATCCTGTTTGTGAGCCCGGACGGGAAGTTATATCCCAGGTTAATGGATCTTATTTTGATAAAAGAACCGTCGCGGTATGACAAGGTGGATGTATACTGCAAGGCATCCCGGCTTGCGTCAGGCTGCGGGAATTCATTGGTGGGATTGTCCGGCGTCCAGTAATCCACTTTATATTGATTCACACGGCTGTTCATAAAGAAAGGATGACCGGCCGCGCCGCCGTCGGCGGTCAGGTAGGTTACCACCACCGTTTGCCCGATACGCCCGAACGTCACGATATTCAGATCAAAATTCTTATAGGCGAAACGGTTATTGAATCCAAATACAAAGTCCGGCTGGAAATTGCCGATCACCTGGCGGTCTTCAGCGCCTATGGTCCCGTTGCCATCAACATCCTCTATTTTGATATCTCCCGGTTCGGCCCCATACCTGTTGGCTTCTCCCTTTTCACCATGCTGCCATATTCCGGTCTTCTTCACGTCATAAATTACCGTCAGCGGCTGCCCTACGTACCAGCCATTGCCAATATCCTGCTTCAACCCGGGCTGAAGGGCGACGATCTTTTCCCTGGCCATGGAAAAATTCAGGTCGGTGTTCCAGGCAAATCCGCCAGGGCTTTTTATATTCAGGCTGCTGAGCGTTACTTCGATGCCATGACCGGCAGTTTTGCCCTGGTTGACGAGTACGGAGTTAGCTCCCCTGCTTCGCGGAAGCTCCTTGCTAAGCAGGATATCCCTGGTATTGACATTATAATATTCAATGGCCCCGCTCAAACGGTTACCAAAGAATCCAAAGTCCAGCCCGATGTTGTACCCCCTGGTAGATTCCCAGGTAAGCCCGGGATTCGGCAGCGTGTTGATCAGGTAGCCGGACATATAATTCACGTTGGGAGAAGTGCCGGGACCATAGTTATAGAAATTGGAAGAAAGGCTCCCGATAGTTGTATAGGGCGCAATGGTCTGGTTGGAGCTCACTCCCCAGCCGACCCTTAGTTTCAGGTTGTCTATCCAGTTGATATTACGCATGAATTTTTCTTCGCCCAGGTTCCATCCCGCAGACAGCGCCGGGTAGGTAAACCACTGGTTGCCGGGAGCCAGCACGGAAGCGCCGTCTGTCCTGATCGTGGCCGTCAGCATATACCGGTCGTCATAAGCATAAAACACCCGCCCCATATAAGATAACAGCCCGCGCTCGCTGTAGCCTGATGGATTGGCCGTCAGTGAATTCGCCAATTGGAAATTGTAATCCTGGATGTAGTCCGCCGGTACGCCCTGCCCGTTGAACTGCTGGCTCTGGTTAAAATTCTTCACCACTTCATGCAAAGCGGTCGCCTGTACTTTGTGTTTTTCCGCGAACGTCTTTTCATAAGTAAGCGAGTTGTTTATAGTATAGCTCCATGTTTCATCGTTGGACTGGTTGAGGGTGGCGCCGGCCGTGGTAAGATTGGTGTTAAAGACGGTTCCCGGGCCTGTATAGTTATTGTTCATCGTTTGAATCCAGTCAAGCGCCAGGCTGGTCCTTAGTTTCAGCCCTTCGGTGATCTCAAGCTCGCCATACACATTCGTTAGTGTTCTGAACCGGCGTGTACGCGCTTTGATCTTGTCATCGTTGCCGATGGAAGTAAGCGGGCTGATCTGGTTGGCGTCATTGGATTGCTGGCTGGCGGGCTGGAAGTTGATGCTGCCGTCATCATTATAGGGGCGATACAGCGGGCTTAGCCTGGTGGCCGATCCGAAGGCGTTGGTATTGACCCGGTTGGCCCAGCTCATTATATTCGTGGTGGTGAGCCCTACTTTTATACGTTTGCTTACTTTGTGATCGAGGGCGATATGAATTGAAGCGCGGTCAAAACGCTGGTCCGGTATGATGCCCGTTTCACGGAAAACGCCGAATCCAAAGCTGTACAAAGTTGCTTCGTTACCGCCGGAAACACTGAGGTTATGGTCGGTCCGCATCGCTGTTTTCAGTAAAAGCTTTTGCCAGTCTGTACTGACGCCATTGGCCAGGTTTTCCTTTTCAACCGGCGTAAGCGCATTGGGATGGGGGTTGGCAGGATTCGGCTGGCCCTGTTTTGCAGCGTCCTTGAATGCGGCATATTCCTGCCCGTTAAAAAGGTCGTAGGTATCCATTGCCTGCGACATTCCAATGTACCCGTCATAGCTCGTAACGGGCTTACCCTGCCTGCCTCTTTTTGTAGTGATAATGATCACGCCGCCCGCGCCGCGGGAGCCATATATGGCGGTGGCCGATGCATCTTTCAGCACATCGATACTGGCGATATCATTGGGATTGATGTCGTTGATGCTGCCGCCTGAAAGCGGTATGCCGTCTACCACCAGCAAAGGGCCGTTCTGCGCGTTATTGGCAGCTGAACCCGATGCAAGGGAACGGTTGCCCCTGATCCTGATCTCCCCGCCGGTGCCTATGCTGGAGCCATTGTTTACAATATCAATTCCGGCGGCCCTCCCCTGTAATTGATTATATACGTTTGGCGCTCCTATTTCCCTCAGCGTTTCTCCTTTAACAGAAACCGTGGCCCCGGTCACGTCCTTCTTTTTTGCAGTGCCGTATCCTATCACTACTACCTGCTCCAGGTCGCTGACTGAACTCTGCAAGGTCGCATTAACAGTGGTTTGCCGGTTTATGGACATTTCCCGGGATAAAAACCCCACGGAAGAAATTACCAGCGTGCCCGTGGCAGGAGCAGTAAGCCGGAAGAACCCTTCATTGTTCGTGAGCACGCCCGTTGTGGTGCCTTTTACCCGGACGCTGACGCCGGGGATCCCCTGTCCGTCATCGCCGGTAATACGGCCGCTGACAGTGATGCTTTGAGCCCGGGCAAATGAGACCGTAAACAGGATAAACAGAAAAGTAAGCATCATTCTCCCCAATGGGGATGTAAAGAAGGTCGACGCTTTTGGCAAATTATGCGTACCTGAAAATTTCATAATCGTGGTTTATATCAGTTTATGGAATACAAGGACCTGCATGCACGTTTTTACATGCACTGATTTCATAAGAGGGCATCCATACTATCGCGCTGCTCCCCGGGGAAAAGCCGGGCGGATCAGGTTCACTGTTGTAGTTTCTTCATAACGTTAACGTGGTTTACAATGCAACAGCCAGGTTGCTCCAATGGCATATAATGTCAGCATGACACTTATTTAACGGGCGACAAAACACCCGCTGGACAGCGCTCCTGTCAAGCGGTCATCAGATTAGATATTGGTATCTGTCATGCCGGAAACCTCATATGCATGTTTAACCCTGCATGGCTGAGTTTATTTAACATTGTAAAGAAATGGAATTCCGTCCGATAAAAAGTACAAATATCAACGGTGTTCGTTTTTGTAAAAATGCCTCAGATATTCGAAAGGAGATCGAATGCGCCGCCGAGTGTGGACGTCAGCTGTTCAAATAAAGGAAAGTATTTCCGGTATAGATCGTGGTTAGCAGTGTCGGGAACAAAAGGGTCTGGAAGATGCACAGACAGCGCAGCCTCTTCAAGGTCCTTATAAATGCCCAGCTTCGTGGCGCTCAGTAAAAATGCGCCTGTACTCACTGCACTTGCATTGGGGGAAACGCTCATCGGTTTGTTAAACACGTCTGCCAGCATTTGAGTGACCAGGGGAATCGTTCCGAAGCTGCCATTTACGGATACCATTTTTATCGTACGATGTTCCATCAGCATCCGGGCGATACTGTACATTTCATATAAAATGCCTTCCGCAGTAGCCCGGATAAAGTGTTTGCGCTCGTGGTTGATATTTACGCCAAAATAGACCCCGCGGGCATTCGCATTCCAGATGGGCGCGCGTTCGCCAAGCAGGTATGGAAGAAAGATCAGGCCTTCGGCGCCGGCGGTTACCCTTTCGGCCTGCTGGAACAGGTTTCTTACAGACGATTCCGTATCATACCCGTTCTCCAATTCACCGAACTGGCTGGCAAACCACTCGAAAGCAATGCCGCCATTATTGGAAGGGCCGCCTGATACATAATATTTATCGTCCAGGATGTAATTGAACAGCCGCCCTGAGTCGTCTTTCAACACCTCGGTCCCGATCACACGCATGGCGCTGCTGTCTTCGATGGTGATCGTAGCCATATTCCCGTTCATCACCCCGGCTCCGAGCGTTGCGAAGCATCCATCGCTGGAGCCTGCGATAATTTTAGTATCTGCTCCAAGGCCAAGCGATATCTGGTACTGGCTCTTTAGCTTACATTCCGAATAGAAAATAGGTACCAGCCCGGGAAGCTGCCCCTGGGAGATTCCCGCATAGTCCAGCGCCACCGGCTCCCATTGCCGGGAATGAATATTCAGCAGACCGGTTGCGGAAGCAAGGCTCAGATCGGTGACAAGCTCGCCGGTCAGCTGATGAATAATATAACTTTTGATGGAAAGGAATTTGGCTGCTTTTTTGAATATCTCCGGCTCATTATTCCTGAACCAGGCGATCTTTACCAGCGGCGACATCGGATGGATGGGCGTGCCTGTCGTTTCGTAAACTGCACCGGCAACCTCTGAGCCGCGCAGCTGCCGGGCCTCTTCTTTGCTCCGGTTATCCGCCCAGGTAATGACATTACTGAGGGGAACTCCCTTTTTATCTGTAACAAGCAGGCTATGCATGGAAGCGCTGAAGCAAACCGACACCACCCGGTATTTATAAGGATGCACCTTTTCGCTCAGAAAATTCTTCAGCACGTATAACATCGTGATGAATATCTGCTCCGGATCCTGTTCGCTATAATCCGGGTAGGGGTGGAAAGTGGGATATGCTCCCTTGCTGGACCCGATTATTCTCCCTGAAACGTCAAATGCGTATACTCTCACTGCGTTAGTGCCCAACTCTATGCTGATGATGCATTCCATAATATTTTTTTTTACTCGTCCGATGTATTCTTTTTGCGAAACTCCCTCGGTGTATATCCTGTGAGTTTCCTGAAAGTGGTCGAAAAATGTTGCGAAGAATAGAAACCTGTATCCAATGCAATATCCGTAATGCTCAGACCGGGGTTTCTCAGCAGCTTTATCGCCTCCGATATCCTGATATTGATCAGGTATGCAAGTGGCGAGAAACCGGAGTAACTTTTTACCCTCTCGTTAAAAAGGGTTGTACCCATTCCCACGCTGGCCGCCATTTCTTCTACCGTCCATTGATGTGAAAGATCTTTCCTTAATAGCTGCTCCAGCTGCAAAAATTTCTTCGGAAAATCCCTTCCCTGGCTGTTTTGCCGTGTCAGTTGCCGGGTCAGCAGAATCAGCAGCTCATCCAGGAGATGATTTACCCGCGTATAATAACCGATTTCCTGGTGGAGGAACTCCAGCCGCAGGCTTTGAAATATACGCCCGGTTTCTGTTATAACAGGCAGGTGCCCAACCTTGTTTATTGACAGGATGGTTCCCATTGCCTGCACTTCGCCGTCCGACAGGGAGCTCCAGTTCCCGGGCGCTATCCTGCCGTGGTCCTTTTGTTCAACCTCTATTTGTATCCATGCGAATGTACCGATATCCAGGAAACCGTTTGCCCCGCCGATCTCTTCGCCGGGAAGCACATACACCGCATCTGTGGGAAATATCACCGTATTCCGGCCGCCCACATTCCATTCGAATTTTCCGTCAATGACATAATACACACACATATGCCTTGCCGCGGATTTCGGGAAGGAATTCAACTGGATGGATGTATTTTTCCTTAAACCAATTTCCACGATATGAGGAAACAAACTTAATTCCCCGGAACCCCGTTCAAATAAAAATTGGTCCATGCCGTTTCATTAAGCTATTATAGTTTCCTTACCGCATTCCTGTTTTTAACTGTGATCACCTTTAAAAAGCAGGCTCAGGCCCGAACCGCCTGCTATGGACTTGAAAATAATACTCTGTTTTCATACCTGCAATATTCCGGCATCAAAGAAATCCCCGGCAGGGGAACCTGCAGCAATTGTGAGTGAAAAATGCTGCAAATAGCTTATTTTTAATAAAACGGTCTCCATGAATTTCCGCATATATTTTATATGGGTATTGGTCCTGGCTATCATCTTCCAGTTTACAACCTACCGCGGTTCCGCTCAAGATAAAGCCGGGGGTATCGCGTTTTTAAGCAGCAGTTGGAAGGATGTATTGGAAGAAGCCAGGAGAACGGGAAAACCTGTCATGGTGGATATTTATACTACCTGGTGCCCGCCCTGCAAAAAAATGGATAAAGAAGTTTTTCCCTTGCCCGAAATAGGTGGGAAATACAACCAATCCTTTATCTGCTACAAAGCGGACGCCGAAAAAGGAGAAGGCATCGGCCTCAAAAAAAAGTACGAAGTAAGCGCATACCCGACTTATCTTTTCATCAACGAAGACGGGGTTTTGCTTCATAAAGCCGTCGGTTACCACCCGCCGGCGGATTTCCTGAAAGTAGCGGACAAGGCGGAGAAAATGGCGAAAGAAACTGAAACGGTACAGTCCCTTCAGCAGCAATACGAAAAAGGCAACCGGGACCCGGGCTTTATGAGATCTTATATTAATAAACTAGGTTCATTGGCTTTGGGCAAAACGCAACGGATCCTGCTTGATGAATATATTGCTATGCTGCCGGAGAAAAAACTGGAGGACGTCAAAGAAATAGGATTTATCCTGAAAAACCTGACGACGGCGGATTCAAAAGCTTTTTCAGTAATTGCAGACCATCAGCCACAAGCCATTGAAGCACTGGAGCAGGACAGATCACTGCATACCGATATCCCTACCGGAAATATGCAGGATAAACTCGGTACCATCCTGTGTAATGCGACTATCCAGTCGATGACTGAAGCCATTTCGCAGCGGGATACGTCGTTGCTGAATATTATCCGGGAAAACTCACGTAAGATCAGGAACCCGGGCCTCATGTACCCCTATACCTTTTTTGCCTTCCAGCTGCAATTCTATAAAACTGCCCGCGACACTGCCGGCCTTTTACAAACTTCCGGGGAATTCCTGAACAACAGTTTGTATTTAGACAGCAGTGTAATTGCACAGAAAAACCAGCAGTCGTTTGATAATTTTATGTCAGGTTACCTTTCGGGGAAACAGGACAGCACTACCGAAAAAGATTTTGAGCAGCAGAAACTCTATTTTAGCCGCCGTTTTACGAAGGAAGCGGCTAAAACGCTGGACCTGGCTGCAAGATTTTATTACGAGCGCATCTCCTCGCCACAGGGCCTTCAGCAAGGGATTGACTGGAGCCGCAAATCCATCCTGTTAATCAACGATGAACCATCCTTCCACCAGACGTTAGCAAACCTCCTTTCTAAAACCGGTCAGCAAAAGAATGCCATAACCAGCCAGGAAACAGCACTCCGTATTGCCCGCGCACAGCAGAGAAATGAAAAAGAAATCGCGCTTTACCAACAGAACCTCGAAACGCTGCGGTCCGGGAAAAGTGTGGCGGTAGAGAATTAAACTGCAACAGCAATGAAAAACCCTTTACTCCACGGTACAGAATAACCAGGCTATACCTTAAAATCACACAATTATAAAATATTCCCGGCTGTTGTTCGTCATCTACATAAAAGTACTCGTTTTATGGCAAGACGGCTTTTACTGATGTTATTGCTCTTCGTGGTGAGCGATATTTACTTCTACCAGGCGGTCGCTACCCTTACCGGGAACCCGCTGATCCATTCAGCTTACTGGTTGATTGACGTTTCGTTGCTTGCGGGTATCCTGTTCATTGTATTTGTTCGCATAACGGGCAGTAATGCACAACGTTTTATTGCAATACTGATGTCAGCCATGTTGCTGATGTTCATTCCCAAAGTATTTTCTTCACTGGTTTTGCTGGCGGAAGATATAGTACGCCTTTTTGAGGGGTTCCCTCCGAGAAGTTTTTATGTAAGTGAAGCAGCGGCTGTACTCGCCGGGATATTTTTCCTGATCATCCTGTTCGGCTTAACCCGCGGCAGGCACTTTTATAAAGTAAAAAGAGAAACGTTATACTTCCCGGACCTGCCCGAAGCATTTGACGGCTTCACGATCACTCAGTTATCCGATGTGCATTCCGGCAGCCTCAGCGATGTGAAAGGCGTACAAAAAGGTCTTGATATGGCAGATGCGCAAAACAGCGACCTGTTGCTATTTACGGGTGATCTTGTGAACAACATGGCCTCGGAAATGATGCCCTGGATACCTTTATTCGAAAAGCTCAAAGCGCCATATGGGAAATACTCGGTTTTAGGGAACCATGATTATGGAGACTATATCAGGTGGGAAAGTGAAATAGCCAAGGCGGCCAATCTTAACCAACTGAAAGAAATCCATGCGGAGATCGGATTCAGGCTATTATTGAACGAATCAGTAACGATCAGCAAACAAGGGCAGAGCATTGCGCTTATTGGTGTGGAGAACTGGGGCAAAGGCGGCTTTCACAAATACGGCGATCTGAAAAGGGCAACTATGGGTGTACCGGATGACGCGTTCAAAATATTGATGTCGCATGACCCTTCCCATTGGGATGAGGTGACAGTAGACCACGATCAGCATGTTCATCTCACTCTGGCCGGCCATACACATGGAATGCAGTTTGGCATTGAACTTTTCGGGTTTAAATGGAGCCCTGTAAAATACGTCTACAAACAATGGGCAGGATTATATCAACAGAGCGGAAAGTACCTTTATGTGAACAGAGGCTTCGGCTATCACGGGTTAAAGGGAAGAGTGGGCATATGGCCCGAGATCACTGTGCTTACGCTAAAACGGGGAGATGCCGGATAATGAACGAATGTTTGATCCGGTAGCGTGTTATTCTCACGCTTTGGGGCCCCGCTATTCTGAATATGCCCATTTTGAAAAAACAAACGAAATTGTATAACATTGTCATTCAATACGCCCAGGACCATGACATCCGGCTAACGGAAACGCCGGAATCTGGCAATGACATGAAAGAAAATTATTAAACGGACCCGACACCATGCTGAACTTAGAACAATTGCAGTCGCTTTACGACCAGGGAAATTATCGTGGATGCCTTGAAGAAACAAACCTCTTGCTGCTTTTTAACCCACAGGATATAGACGCTTTATTATTAAAAGGCCGGTGCCTGTACCAGGAAGCCCTGAGCGGGGCCGGGCCTGGTGACACAGATGGTTTTACCGCCGCCGGCAACTGTTTCGGCGAAGTACTTAAACTATCTCCGTCAAATGAAGAAGCGCTGACCTTTGCGGCGTACATCAATATTTTCGTTACACGATCCGATGTGCCGGCCGCCATCGGCTATTGCACCCGGCTCGCGGCATCCCCGGACCCGGAAGTGCAGGCGCGTGCTATCGGTTACCGGCAGCAGGCTTATTGCATGACCGGGGAATTTGCGCTCGCCCTGGAAGACCTGGCGTCGTTAGCAGAACTGAACAGGGAAATATACAGGAACAACCTGCCCGCGTTGGACGAGGGGCTGGGCGACATCTATTTCAGGATAGGAAAGGTTTGCCTGGAAGGATACGGCGATCATGCCAAAGCACTGGAAGCATTCAGGCGGGTGCTCCAACATCGCCATGCAGATTTCAGGGTCTATCTCCGTATTTCAGACGTTGCCCTTGACAACGGGGATTATGATACCGGCGGGGAAGCCGCAGTGCTGGCATTCTTTGCGGATACCCAGGATGAGGAAGAACGGCTGGCCCTCTATCACAGGCTGAACGGGCTCAACCAGCAGGGCGTCATCCACCGGCCGGTGATCCAGGCCCTGTTTATCGGGCAGCGGATATTCGCTGAAGCAGAGGATATAGACACAACAGAAAAACTGAACTTCGCGCAGCAATATATTAAGATCTACCCTGACTGGCACATTGCTTATCATTATGCAGGGTCCGCCTTATACGACGCCCGCAGCTACGAAGCCGCGCTTCCCTATCTGTCAAAAAGCGTGGAACTGGGAGGCACCGCCTTCGGCCTGCAGCGTTTCATCGAATCCGCCTATTACGTGAACGGGGAATTACCCGCAATAAAAAAATGGCCTGATAGTCTTCCTTCTGATTATTACAACGCCGGTGTAGTTTTCGCTGAATTTGAAAAGCTGATGACCGGAACGTTTGATTCGCCGGAACTGTTAAAGATCAGGATCGGGTTCTACCGGAAATCCTATGAAGGTTTTTATGATTATTTCTATAACAACAAAGGAAAAGCCGGGTTCAACGAGGGCCACATCTTTGCCATGTGCTGCAACAATTACGGCATAGCGCTGCGGGAAGAACAGGAATACGGGCAGGCCGTTGAAGTGCACACACTGGGTTATTCCATTTCTCCTTTCTGGGAACAATCGAGCAACCTGGGAGCAGCCCTTTTGCAGCTGGAAAAATATGAAGAAGCCATTACCGCGTTTAACCAGGCCCTGGAAGACGGCCGCAACTATCTGGATTTTGCCAGCTATATCGAATTAAAAGGGGACATACTGACGGCTACCTTCGCCCTGGGCCGGGCTGATGAAGCGAAAACCTTGCTGGAGCGCACCGAAGAAGAATATAATAATTTTATCAGGGACCATGGCAGCGAACTTTCCGAAGAAGAGTTATTTATACTGAGCGAACGGTACATCACTGTCCAGAATGTACGCCAGGATCTGCTGAGCAACGTAAGTATTGAAGATGCCATCAAAGCCTGGCAGGAACAGCTGGAGAAACACCCGGATGATAATTCCGCATGGTTCATGCTGATGCAAAACTATTACCAGTTAAAGGATTACCGCCAGTGCATTGCCTGCGCCAATAATTACCTGTCTGTTAAAGGTGAGGCCATTAAACCGGAATCCAGCCTGAAGGTGTACTACATGCGCGGCGTTTCTTACATGAATATGGAAAAATACCCGGAAGCCAAAGAAGACCTTATTAATTTACTGGACAGGCTCGATCCGTCAGATGAAAACATGCAGCCGAGCATATGCGATGCCAACATGTTCCTCGCAAAATGTTGTTACATGCAGCAACAGTGGGAAGAATGCAAAACATACGCCCTGCAGGCCATTGACTGCTATAACAACAATGGCTGGAAGTGGGACGAAGCCTGCTTTGCCACCGTACTCCAGTACGCTGACGCCTGCATGGCCACCGGCGACCGGCAGGCTGCAATCGGAACGGTGGACACTGTGCTGGAAATGTCCCCGGGAAATGAGGAGGCGTTGAGGAGGAAACAGGAATGGAAACCTGGTGGCTTATTTTCTTCGGTGTTGAAGCGGTTATCGAAATGAGTTTCTTTTATTTGCCGGCGCGTCACATCTTCATATAACATATCAGCAATAATATAAAGCAGTTTCCCTTTTCAAGCGTGTAGATCTTTCAACGGATAAGGCATTGAAGCCCTTCTCGCATAGTTTTTGTGCAGGTATACCAGCAAGATCAGCAACATGCAGCTTTCCGGGATCATAAAAGAAAGGATCAGCGAGAATGGACCGATCAGCTTCCACGATTTCATGGAAATGGCTTTATATTACCCGCAACTTGGATATTACACCTCTGAGCGTAATAAAATTGGCGAAAAGGGCGATTATTATACCAGCACCAGCCTGAGTGCTGTTTTTGGCGCCATGATCGGGCGGCAGCTTGAGGAGATGTGGAACTCGACAGGCCGGGAAGCATTTACCATTGTTGAATATGGAGCGGGAACCGGCGCTCTCTGCCACGATCTGCTCGACTACCTTAAAAACAACCGGCCATTCTACAACCGGCTGCGGTACTGCATTGTGGAAAAAAGTCCCGCTATGCGCGGAAAGGAAAAAGAGCACCTGTCTGAAAAAGTAAGCTGGCATGATTCCATCACTGATATTGGCAACTTTACGGGTTGCGTCTTGTCTAATGAGTTGCTGGACAACTTTGCGGTACATGAAGTAGTAATGGAAGACGAGCTGATGGAAGTGTTTGTAGGTTATCAGAACGGTTTTTTCGAATCGCTGCGCCCCGCACCGGAAGAGCTGAAGGATTATTTCAGGCAGTTAAATGTAACTTTACCCAAGGGCTTCCGCACAGAGGTCAATTTGCAGGCAATAGACTGGATCAGGGAAATTGCACAGGCATTAAAAAAGGGATTCGTACTGACGATCGATTACGGCTATCCTTCCTCCGAACTATACCGCGAATACAGGCGTAGCGGCACGCTGATGTGTTATCATGCGCACCAGGCAAATGCCGATCCTTACCACTACATCGGCGAGCAGGATATCACAGCGCATGTGAACTTCTCCGCGCTGGAGCACTGGGGCCTGAAAAACGGGCTGGAATGCTGCGGGTTTACTGAACAGGGCTATTTCCTCCGCGCCCTCGGACTGATGGACTACCTGAGAACACCCGGACAAAATGTTGAAACCAATACATCCGGTCTTCACCAAAAGGCCATGGCGATCCATAGTTTATTGAATGGCATCGGGACAAAGCTGAAAGTTTTTATCCAGCGGAAAGGCCCGATAACAAAGGAACTAACGGGCCTTGCGCTGGCCAGGATGCCTGTTTGAAACGGTAAAACTTCATCTTATGCTTACGAACGCATCTTTCTCTATCATCTTCACCACTGCTTACCTGTTGATATACTGCATTTTTCTCCAGGTACAACACTTGCAGGGACTGGCAGTCGGCATGTTCCTGTTTTCTCCCTTTGTGCTTTCCTGGATGGTATATGTTATTTTAAGATACGGCCGCTATACAGGCCGCGAGCTGTCTGAAGACGAAGAGTTCGGGTATGAAGACAGGTGATATTTGTTGTCAATGATCCGGCGGTGATATGAGAGATGGTGGCTTTGCTCATTTCCTCCACTTCAAATCTCCATCTAAGGACAATTTGCGGCCTTTCTCAGTTTCAAACTCCGCCGACCTGTCCTTATAATGCAAACTGCATTTGCCGCCAACTTTCGGCAAAACATCCACACTGACCAGCGCCCCGCTTTCCCATTTCATTGAAATCTCGAAACCTCCCCTTGTACAAATGCCGGTAACCGTGCCGGAACGCCATGCGTCAGGCAATGCGGGCAACAGGTAGACGCCTTCATCATCTGACTGCACCAGCATTTCAACCACGCCTGCGGCACCGCCAAAGTTCCCGTCAATCTGAAAAGGTGGGTGAGCATCCAGTAAATTCGGGTAGGTTCCTCCGCCGCCGCTATAATTAGTCCGTTTAGCGCCGTCCGGTTCCACATATGTCAATAACTCCCTGTACATCTTGTATGTCCGGTTTCCGTCTTTCAGCCGGGCCCAAAGATTGATACGCCATCCTTTAGACCAGCCTGTGGTCTGGTCTCCTTTTATTTCCAGGGTTCTCCTGGCTGCCTGGGCCAACTCCGGCGTTTTTCCGGGTGTGATCTGATGGCCAGGATATAATCCGTACAAATGAGACTGATGACGATGCTGCGGCTCCTCGTCATCCCAATCATAATACCACTCCTGCAAATTCCCTTTTTTACCAATTCTATAGGGGAGTAACTGCTTCAATGACGTTTTCATACTATCCCGGAAGCCGGCATCGACATTCAGCAGCGCTGATGCTTTTATTGTCTGGTCGAGGCATTCCCTGATCATCGCTATATCCGCTGAGCCTCCGTAAAACGTAGCGCCCCTGAATCCATCTGCATTCACGTAATGCGCCTCCGGGGAAGTTGACGGAGAGGTAATCAGGTAGCCGTCTTTATCCCGTACCATCCATGCAAGGCAAAATTCAGCCGCTCCTTTCATCAAAGGGTAAGCTTTCTCCTCCAGGAACTTCCTGTCTCCCGAAAACAAATAATGCTCCCACAAATGGGTTACCGCCCATGCACCTCCCATATTCCAGCAAGGCGACCGGGGTGAGAGCTTCCCGTAATCCCCTACGGGATTGCTCGTTGCCCAAATATCAGAATTATGACCTGCAGCCCACCCTTTGTCTACGCCATAATATGCTTTTGCTGTATGTTTACCCGTCACGGCAAGGCGTTCCAAAAAAGTGAGGAAAGGCTTGTGCATCTCCGGAAGATTGGCACATTCCGCCAGCCAATAGTTTTCTTCCGCGTTGATGTTCATGGTGTAATTGCAACTCCACGGCGGGCGGATATATGGATTCCAAATTCCCTGCAGGTTCGCGGGTACCCCTTCGGTCCTGGAACAGGAAATAAGCAGGTAGCGGCCATATTGAAAATAAAGCGCCTCCAGGCTGTTGTCGGTGGCTCCCTCCGCATATCTTTTCAACCGCTCATCCGTGGGCAGATTGGGTGTGGCGCTTCCATTTAATTCCAGCTTCACGCGGTGGAAAAACCGCTGAAAATCCTCCAGGTGCCGGTCTTTAATTACTTCGTATGTTTTTTGGCAGGCGGTGTTTAGCTGGTCATCCGCAAGCTTTTTACTATCCAGGCCATTCTTTACAGGATCTTTCTCAAATCCGTTGAAACTGGTGGCCATAGATATATACAAAACGGCCTCTTTAGCCTTGCTTACGCTGATGGATGTATCCGAAACGGACACCCGGCCTCCTTTATTTTTGACCCTTATACCGGTTGAGAAGCGGGTTCCTTTGGCCTCATCAAATCTTATTGGCTCCGTAACCCTCCCCATATAATTGGGATATGCATGATACGGGGCATATCCATGGGCCTGGAGTATATCTCCTTTTGCCGAAGTGGCATATTTTAACAAACTGGTGAATCTTACGCGAAAGTTCAAAGCTCCCGGCTTACTGGCAGATAACTTAATGATCATTATCTTATCAGGGTTGGAAACAAAGTACTCACGGGTATAAGTCACCCCATCCAGCTTGTATCGCACTTTCGCAATGGCTTTGCTGATATCCAATTCCCTGTAATAATCAGCAGCGTTCCCTTCCTGTTCCTGCTCAATGTACAGGGTGCCCAGGGGAGCAAAGGATTCGGAAAATTTCCCCTCAATTTTCCTGTTTATCTGCTCTGCTGTTTTATAATCTTCCCTGGCCAGGGCCTCTCTTACCTGCTGAACCAGGTGTGATACATCCGGGCTGGCAGTTGTATCAACCGGTCCCCCGCTCCACAAGGTGGCATCATTTAAAAAAATACGGTCTGAACGGAAACCGCCAAAAACGGTAGCGCCGGTCTTTCCATTTCCCAAAACCAGCGCCTCTTCAAAATGTTCCGCCGGCCGGTTGTACCATAAAATATTATCCGACTGCGCAAAACAATACCTCCAGGTGGATATCACAAAAAATAATGACACGGATAGAAACCGCCTTGTTCTCATCTTTTCCCGATTTAAATGTTTTAACTTCCACATGCTGGTTATCACCAGCCTTTGGTTTGCTCCAGTTCTTTATTTCTCCTTATTTCAGCTGTTTCCACAGGAAGAAGGTTCATCTTTTCCTGGTAAGGATTTTTTGTCAGCAGTTGCACAGGACTATATGTAGTAGCACCTGTTGAAAGGTTCTTAATAATATCCATGCCGCGTATCGGCCTGTTCTCTATAATATTAGCAATTTTCCATCTCCTGATATCAAAAAACCTGTGGGCTTCAAATGCAAGTTCTATTCTTCTTTCATTATAAAGTCTTTGCCTGAGCGCCTCTCCTGTTACCGCATCAGGTATGGGCGGCATTCCCGCCCTCGCCCTTACTTTGGAGATATATTCGCGGCATGTTGCCTCGTCCCCCAATTCAAATTTTGCTTCAGCATAGTTCAAATAAATTTCAGCCAGGCGGAAAAAAGGCCAGGGTATGGTATAAGTGACCTGGAAACTGATGGGTTGATCTTCGGGCATGAATTTTTTGAGCTGATAGCTGGTACGGGGGTTGTCGCTGCTTTGTTTCCAGGAATCATATCCGTAGGCGTCTGTATTGGCTGAAACCCACATTTCAAACCTATCTCCGTGAAAAACGGTAGAATCGTGAATGATGGTCGCCTCAAAACGGGGATCACGATTGCGGTAGGGGCGGCTGGCGTCATAGCCTGAACCGGGGTTAACGCTTTGGGTATTTCCCGTCCATTTGAACGCAGGCTCTCCATTGATCATATCATAATCGTCAACGAGGTTTTGCGAAGGGCCGTTACTTGCCCACCATCCTCCATAAGCGCCGTAGCGCCTGCCGAGATTATGTGCGGGGGCCTGGTGGCCGTTAACCGTGGTAAAGTTCCTGGTAAATATGTACTCGTTTTGCGACGCCCCGCTGGGTTGGTTAAACAGCCGCTGGTAATCCGGGTAAAGGGTATATCCTCTGTCATCATTTTCGGTGAACACCGCCGCAGCCGCAGCCGCTTTCTGCCATTTTTGCTGATCGTTGGCAGGATTAAATAACGGTGAGGCTGCATACAGGAACAACCTCGAAACCAGGGCGTAAGAGGCGTCTTTTGTAGCCCGTCCGTAGTTTTCATTGTTGGAGGCATACTTTGCCGGCAGGTCAGGTATAGCTTCGGTAATATCCTTTTCAATAAATGCAACACATTCATCGAAGGTGTTTCTTTTAAAACTTACCGAACCCACATCACTCAACCCATAAGCTTTTGTAACAATAGGTACGCCTCCATATCTTTCAATAAGATTAAAATATATAAAGGCCCTCAGAAATTTGGCCTCTGCTATAAGCCGCGGTTTATCATTGAATGGCAAAGCATCCGGTGCCGCCATCTTCTCCAGGAATACATTTATTTTCCTGACATATTGATAAGCCTGGTTCCAATAGTAAATATATCCACCCCAAAAATCTCCGCTGGCCGCCTGCCCAATGTTATCGGGATTATAGGTATTTAATTTAAAAAGGTCGGCGCCACAGCAGGGAGCGCTGTTGTAAGCCTCATCTGTATATTTTGAATACATATGAATATAAAATCCATGTGGAAGGGAATTATACAATTCGTTGTGATAAGCCTTGATCAGGTTTTCATCAATCCAAACCGCAGTTTCAGCTGTCCTGTCCTGCGGATCAATATCCAAAATGTCCCTCCTGCACGAAGAAGCGATGACCGTTAACAGTAATAATATTCCTGATATTTTTTTCATATAACTGTCTTTAAAATTTAACACTGGCCCCGAAACTGATGATACGTTGCTGGGGATAGTTGAGATAACCTCCATTGAATTCAGGATCGGCCCATTTAACATCTTTCGACCAGGTGGCCAGGTTGAATGCGCTGATGGAAATACGAAGGCTTTTAATAAATCTTGTCCGGGACAGCATACTCCCGGGAATACTATAACCCAGCTCAGCAGTTTTCAGCCTTACAAAAGTTGCGTCAAAGAGATAAAAGGTGGTGTTTCCCCGTTGGTATGCGTCTGCTCTCGGCCTGCTTCCGCCGGGGTTACTTACCGTCCACCGGTCAGTAGCCCTCCATACGGAAGAATTGGCAAAATCCTGCCCGCCAAGCGCAGTCACTGTCCCATCATAATTATATGCCCCCGTCTGTCCCTGGAAGAATATATTCAGGTCAAAACCCTTGTATTGAAAGTTTGTGTTCAAGCCAAACACATACCTTGGGATAGCATTATAATCCAGCCTATACCGGTCATTATCATTTATTACGCCATCGCCGTTAAGATCTGCAATCCTGATATCGCCGACCTGGGTATTAGGGTCATGCGGGTATTTGTCCAATTCTTCCTGTGTATGAAAGATCCCATCTGCTTTGTAATACAGATCGGTAAGCACCGGCTTGCCTGTGATCTTTTGATATTCCTCCGCAGGCGGTACCTCGTCCAGGTCAATAACTTTGCTGCGCTGGTAAGCTACGTTGCCGCTAAGATTGTAAGAGAGCTGGCCGATGTTATTTTTATGACTCAGTATTAACTCGAAACCGTAGCTGTTGACTTTCCCGAAATTGATATCCGGAAGTCCCGGAAATCCGAATGTGGCCGGGATGGATAAAGACCGCTGTGCGAGAATGTCCCGTCTTTTTTGCATCCACCAGGTGAAGTCAAAACCAAACTTTCCTTTCCAGAGCTGGCCTTCCAAACCGATGTCCGTTTTTTTAGCCCGTTCCCACGTAACGTCGGGGTTGGCCAATACGCCGGAAGTCAGCCCCGGTGCGGTTGTGGTACCAAATACATAACTCGTGTTGGAAAAAGTCTGTAAAAACTGGAATGCCCGGATCCTGTCATTACCCAGTTCACCGTAGGAGGCGCGGATTTTCAACTGGTTCACAAAAGGGAAGGCGTCTTGCATAAATTTCTCTTCTGATAAACGCCAGCCACCGGATATCCCGGGAAAGAATCCATAGCGCCTGCCCCGGGGAAATATTTGGGAACCGTCGTACCGGAAGACAAACTCCAGCAGGTATTTTGATCTGAAATCATAGTTCAAACGCCCAAAGTAGTTATTATAAGCGCCCTTCCCGGCAGAGCCGGCATTATCCTTGTCAACGGCCGATGCAGATCCCTGGTTGATCTGGGGGATCGTAGCGCTCAGGTAATTTTTCCTGTAAGCCTCTACAAAATTGTACGAGGTCTGCTGCTGTTCCCCACCTGCCATCACTCCTATATGGTGGCCACCCGGAAAGGTCTTGTCATAGGTAACCCTGAGGTTATAAAGCATGGTCGTCCATTTTTCGGAACGATCCCGTAAAGAAGCAGTTAATGGGGGCACCTGGTTTTTGTCATAATTACCTGTATTGGGGTTGTACTCATAAAAGAAATAGGGCGTTTCCCAGATCTTTGTGTAGGAGTTCCTCAGATCATAATTGAAGGAAGCGTCCAGCCTGAGACCCGGGATAAAAGGCACTTTGTAACTTGCCGTGAAGGTAGTATAAAGCGGGTTATCATCGGTTTTATCGTAGCCGCGCTGATCCATGAGCAGGGGACTTTGACCAAGCCTTCCCGGACCGAGCAGGCCATTGGGATAACGGGCAACGAGGGTGGGGTTAGCCTGCAGGATATTCACAAAATTGTCGTTGGTTATAACAGGCGAATAAGTCCTCTTATTCAGGATGGCGTATACATTTGCCCCTATGGTAAAGTTCTCGGCCAGGTCTACATCCATTTTTATACGGGCATTGTATTGCCTGTAAAAAGTAGGATCCGCCCTGAAACTTCCATTTTGTTCCAGTGCGCCAAAAGAGATGAGATAACGCACATTGTTTGTGCCTCCGTTTACCAAAAGATTCAGGTTATGCTGATATGAATGTGGCTTCAGCACCTCTTTCACCCAATCTGTATTGGGATACAATATGGGATCGGATCCGTTACGGTATTTTTGAATAGCCTCAGCAGAGTACTGGGGTATATAGTTGGGGTTGCGTCCGGAACGGTAAAAAACGCCTTCGTTATAAACCTCCGCAAAGGTTGCAGCATCCAGCACGTCAGGGATCTTTGTAGGCTGAGCGAGGGCATATTTATAAGTGAATGTAAAGTCTGCTTTCCCTTTGGAACCGCTCCTGGTGGTAACAAGAATAACGCCATTGGCAGCGCGGGCCCCATAAATGGCAGCGGAAGCATCTTTGAGCACCGAAATGCTTTCTATGTCCTCCGGATTCAGACGGCTAAGCTGATCGCGGGGAACGCCATCGATCACTATTAATGGTGCATTCGCACTGAGCAACGCATTAAAGACGTCGGTATTCCCTGACTGCGGAACGGTTCCTGTACCACGTATCACAATATTAGGATCGTCTCTCCCGGGCTGCCCGTTGCGTTGATTGGCGATCAGGCCGGGAAGCCGGCCCTGCAAAGAAGCGCTTACATTGGGAGAGGGGCTTTTGACGATCTCACCGCCTGATACCTGCGAAACCGAACCCGTTAAGGTCGCTTTCTTCTGGGAACCATAGCCAACCACAACAGTTTCTCCCAGTGATTGAATATCCGGCTTCAGCGCAACGTTGATGCCAGCCTGCTCTCCTACGCGCACTTCCTGGGAGATATACCCCACAAAAGTAAATACCAGTACCGCATCCTTACCAGCGACATTAATTTTAAACAACCCCTTGGGATCAGTTATCGTACCATTAGTGGTGCCTTTTTCAAGTATGCTGACGCCGGGCAATGGCTCATCTGATTCACCGGTCACCTTCCCGGTAACGGATAACCGCAGGAGTACGTTGAGATCAGGATCAGCCGCCGGTTTAGGCTTCAACACGATCTCCTCCAGCTCTTCCAGTACCACCACGGCAATACTGGAGTCAAACAACCGGCGAAGAACATCTCCTAAAGGCGCGCCGTCCAGTTTAAGCGAGATCTTCCTGAATGACCGGATCAGCCTGGGATTATAAGTGAATACAACTGAGGTCTGTTTCCCGATCTCGGATAAAACTGTTTTGACCTCCTTTTCGTTCACATCCAGCGTAACCTTCCTGTCCAGTATTCCCTGGCCCTCTGTGATCAGGGGAGCCGCGGAAACCAGGGAGGTTAACAGGACCGTCATCAGTAATTGTGTGATTGTGGCTTTCATAATGGCATAGCATACCTCTTGAATGAATCTGGTATTATTCATACATTTGATCAGTTTTTTGTTTGTAAAACAGCAAAAACGATTTGGTCTCCCCGGTCCACCGGGGAGTCAAGACAACAGGGCCGGTGATGTGAGCGCATCACCGGTTTTCATTTTGTGGAAATGTTTTAGGTGGAATTATTCATAACGCGGTTATTTTTTAGTTGCCTGGCAATGACGCTCCATCAATCGCATCCCTTACCCCTGACGATGATCCTGTTTTCCTCGAGCGTATATGTAGCCCCGATGGCGCTGCAGATAATATCCAGCCGCCTGTAAAGGTCATTGCCCGAGATGGATGTCGTCAGTGTGCAGGAAGAAAAAATGGTTTCGTCGAATACGATATCAACTCCGTAGATTTTCTCAAGTGCGTGGAATATATCATTCAGCGGCGCCTCTTCAAAGTGCATCCGGTCAATCTCTGCCGGTGGCAACAAAGGCTGGGGGGCTTCAACCAGCTGCCTGTAGAGTTTCTCCTCCTTCCTGTCATATACCACCTGCTGATTCGCCGTCAAAATAACCGCCTTTTCATTATGAGATACATGGCTCCTGAAAACGGATACGCGGCCGGTTCTTACCGCTACCGTCACTTTATTGTCTCCCTGGAAAGCCCTTACTTTAAAGCTGGTGCCAAGGACCTTCGTCGTCATGTCATTGGCATGCACCAGGAAGGGGCTTTTTTCATCCGGTACTACTTCAAAGAATCCCTCTCCCTCGAGGTATATCTCCCTGGCCGGCAAATTAAAATGTTCCGGGAACCTGATACTGCTATGCGGCGACAGCGTAACCCTGCTTCCATCGGGCAATGTGAATTGGTCCATACTGTCACCGGTACTTCTTATTATTTTCCCGGCTTCCACAACCTGGTCTTTCCCCACAGCCAGCGTTCTTTGCGCGGATTCCCTGGTGTACAGGTAAAAAAGAGCAACGATAGCAATGCACACCGATGCGGCCACAACTATCGCATAACGCGGTAAATGCCTTTCCCCGCGGGATCCGGACCGGTTTACATGTACGGAAATGTTTTCCCAATACCTGCGCTCTTTTTCTTCGTCCGGCATGTCCGTTGTTTCGCCTGGCTGTTTCCCCATAGCCTCATACCAGTCGTCAATCATCTTTTCCTCTTCCGGAGAAGCCTGTCCCAACCGATATTTCCTCAATATCTCATAGAAATCCTTTTGTTCCATGTAATCAACCAGGTTGACCCTTTTTATCAAAAATGATACAGCCTTTATAAGTGAGACAGTTCAGCGGGAGATTTGTCTAAAATGCCGGCCATTTTTTTTATTAAATCACTGTTAAACCCTGGCTTGACTTTTATGGGCAGATAATTTATATTTGTCTACCTAACACTTAATTACCGGCAGATTGCATTTCGCAGGTTATACAGACAGTGAACTTTTGCTTGCCATCCGGCAAAGCAATGAGCATGCTTTTACCGAATTATTCAAACGATACTGGAAGATGGCCCATGCCATGACCTACGCCAGGGTACGCTCAGAGGAGGCAACGCAGGAAATTGTACAGGACCTCTTTATTTCTCTTTGGGACAAGCGTTCAACACTTTCAATCAACCATTTCACCTCTTACCTGTATACAGCCATAAAAAACAGGGTGTTGAATTATATTGAATCGCAAATGGTCCGTAAGAAACACTGGGACTATTACAAAAGGTTTGTCCCGGAACAGGATGACCTTACGGGAAATGATGTAGCGCTGAACGAATTAATGGAAGCCATTGAAAATGCCATGCAGCGTTTGCCGGAAAAATCCAAAAGTGTATTCAGGTTAAGCAGGCTTGAAGGTTACTCCATCCCCGAAATCTCGCAGCGCCTTAATCTTTCCCAAAAGGCCACACAATATCACCTTACCAAATCCATTAAGAAGCTTCGTCTTCACCTGAAAGAATATATTCTTTCAGGATGGGCGATATAACAATATCATATCACGCCTTAAAACCCGGTAACTTCCATGAAGGCCTTTTTAGGGCGCAGGTTTGCGTCGAACAGGAGAGGATGGTCCTTTCTTCCCCGTACCGGGAAATTATCCAGCCAGCTATGCCTGTCTGATATATTCCAGAAAGTTATTCCTGATATAACATGCTTATACTTCCTGAATATTGCAAAGCACATTTTATATTGTTCCGCCTGCAGGTGTTCCCTTGTTTCAGAAAATGCCGTATCAGCATCCTGAGCCCCGCGTGCCCTGGCCTCATGTTCCCTGGGATAAACTGAAATATCCAGTTCAGTAAGCTGCAATGGAATATTTAGCGAAGCAAAATCACGCAACGTTTCTTCCAACTGCAAAGCTGAAGGCTCATTGATAGCCCAATGCGCCTGTAGCCCCACGGCATGAACAGGCACTCCCCTTGCTTTCAGCCCGCTGATCATGCGTATGATCTTTGCTCTTTTAACAGGACTGATCTCGTTGTAATCATTATAAAAGAGCACGGCATCCGGATCAGCTTCATGGGCCCAGTGAAATGCCTTTTCAATGAACTCCGGCCCACAGATACGCAGCCAGGCTGAATTGCGGTAAAATTCATCGTTCCTGTCGCTGATCACTTCATTGACCACATCCCAGGCGTACACTTTTCCTTTATACCTTGTTACCACAGAGGTAATATGCTCTTTCAAACGTTGCATCAGGACTTCCCTTGATACGGTATCCCCTTTTTCATCCCTGAACATCCATGATGGCGCCTGGTTGTGCCAGCAAAGCGTATGGCCGCGAACTTTCATGTTGTTCCGCGATGCAAAGGCCACAATGGAGTCCGCCCCGCTGAAATTGTACACATGCTCCTGCGGGTGGATCACGCCCATTTTCATGGCGTTTTCGGGCGTCAGGCTGTTGAAATGTTGTGTGATCAATGAAGCCTCATCACTTTTTAATGCGCGGGGTGATACCGCCACGCCTACCGGGAAGTATTCCCGGTAATAATCTTTTAATCCCCTGTCACCAGTGCCCTGCGGCGCTTTCAGGCGCGGGGCGACGGAAGCAGGCGGCCCGCCAAGGGTATCGGGGCTCAGGGTATAATAAGAAAATCTTGTAGTATCAACGGGTTTAAATAAAAACTGGGAAAACATATATAAACCGTTCTTCCACACCTTGAAATCATGCACACCTGGCTCTATGTAATAGATATGCGGAACGCCCTTTTCGCGGAGATAATCATGGGTACGCCTGCTGAAACCGATCAGGCGATCGTTGTCACCGCAGGATATCCAAAGCAATTTCAACTGCTTTTTGGCAATAGCGGGGTCGGGTACCAGCAGCTCCGGCGTTTTGGTGTTGGGTGCGGAGGAAAACCCTCCTACCCAGGCAAATTTATCCAGGTTGCCCAGTCCAAAATTGAGCGACTGCCCCCCGCCCATAGAAAGGCCTGCAATGGCGCGGTGCTCCCGGTCCGTTATCACGGGGTATGACTTTTCAATATAAGGGATCAGGTCCTTCAGCAGGTCCTGTTCAAAAGTTGCAAATGCCTGCACTTTTTCCGGGTGCATTATATCGCCTGTTGCCCGGTCATTTTTCATGGCCCTGCCGTTGGGCATCACTACGATCATGGGGTTAACCTTCCCTTCGGCATACAGGTTGTCCAGTATCACCTGCGGGTTGCCGCCATTCAGCCATTCCTTTTCATCGCCGCCGATGCCGTGCAGGAGGTATAGCACCGGGTATTTTGTTTTTCTTCCGAAACCGGGAGGCGTATACACCACGGCCTTTCGTTTTGTACCTACTGTGCCGGACCAATATTCGATGGTATCAATTTTACCGCGTGGGATGTCCGCATGCAGGGAGTCGAAGCCGCGCGGGGCATGTTTGACCGCCGGTTGGGAGCTGGCAGTAAAACAATACATGAACGGGAAAGCAATCAGGTAAATAAGGCGTTTCATTGTTGAATTGATTTTTTGTTGTTATGCTATATAAGGGGCAGCCGGCGTGGAATCCGGCAATTAATGTCATTTTAACAATTATTTTACTGACAACAAAAAAACATTTAACAGTTTCGTTCCTGTTAAATGGTCAATTGGTGTTGTGCCCGGTAAGGTTGAGCTTTAAGATAATATAAAGAAATGGAATTCTGCCGGTAAAAAGTAAAAACCCGGGCGTCCGTTGTAGTACAAGCGTGTTAAATCCCCAGGGTGTTTTTTATATTTATGTATGTTTTTTGAATTTGTACCAACCCCCGGGTTCGATTTCATGACGAGCTTTGCAAAAAAGTTCAACATCCCCCTGGAGGATGACCGGTTGATCATTCCGCCTGCCATGGGCACTGGCAATATCAGGAGGATAGCCTTGTCGGCAGAAATGAAGCTCATAGTCCACCGGTACAAGCTCAATGAGGATCTGATCCTGAACAGGGTAGGAACCAATACACCCGATAATCTTGTAAGCGTGATATTTCACGGTAATGAAGCCGCAGCCAGCGTGGATACCGGGCAAAAACCCGATCTTCTTTCCCGGAGCAGCGCGTTTGCCATACAGATCGCGTCAACAGATCTTAATTCGAAGATCAGTTTCCCGGCCAACACAGATATATACTTCATTGTAGTAGGGATCAGGAAAGATGCCTTAAAAGACCTGTTGGCCATTAAAAATCCCAACAGTGTTCTGCAAACCATATTAAATGCAGAAACCGGGTTCCTGTTTTATGAAAGCATGAGCGTTGAGATACATAAGCTCCTGAAGCAGGTGACCGATGCCCGTGAAGACAACGAACTGGGTAGTTTTTATTACAGGATCAAGGTGCAGGAACTGCTTTACCTCGTATTCGAGAAACTGCAAAAGCGGGAAGCTCAACGCCATAGCCCTGTTCATAAAGACGATGTAGAAAAGCTATTCATGATCCGGACAGCAATCCTTGCAGATCTTTCTTTGCCCCCCAGTTTGCCGAAGCTCGCGAAGATGGCCGGGTTGGGGCAGACAAAGATGAAAGACCTGTTCAAACAAATATTCGGCGACACGATCTATAACTACTATCAGCAGGCCAGGATGGAAGAAGCCGCCTTTCTCCTCAAACATGGCGGTTTATCTGTTTCGGAAATAGGCTACCAGCTTGGCTTTGCTAATCTCAGCCACTTTGGGCGCCTCTTCGAGAAGTATCACGGTACCAAGCCGAAAAAATACGCCAGCGGCGGATAAGACTATTTTTCAACCCTAAACGGTTATTTTACCCTTTCGCGATCGCGCAATTTTGTGTTGTCATCAAACGATAACAACATGAATACGTTACTAACACCTTACACGAAAGGCTCTTTACAATTGAAAAACCACCTGGTCATGGCGCCCATGACCAGGAGCCGGGCTACCAGGAACCTGCCGAACGAATTGATGGCGGCTTATTACGCGCAAAGAACCGGAGCCGGCCTTATCATCACCGAGGGTACCGCGCCATCCCCCAATGCATTGGGCTATTCGAGGATACCCGGCATCTTTTCCAAAGAACAGACAAGCGCCTGGAAAACCGTTACTGATGCCGTTCATGCAGGAGGCAGTAAGATCTTCGTACAGCTCATGCATACCGGGCGTATCGGTCATCCCGGCAACCTTCCTCCCGGCGCCCGCCTGGTCGGTGCTTCGGCCATCAAAGCGGCCGGTGAGATATGGACGGATACAGCGGGCAACCAACCATACCCTGCGCCTGACGCGTTAACGGATGAAGAAGTGGAAATGGTAATAGACGAGCATGTGAATGCCGCCCGCAATGCCATAGAAGCGGGTTTCGACGGAGTAGAACTGCATGGCGCCAACGGGTACCTGGTAGAACAATTCCTGAACCCGCATGTCAATAACCGCCGGGACCGCTGGGGCGGAAGCACCGCCAACAGGGCCCTGTTTGCCATCAGGACGATGCAGGAAATGGCCGCCGCAATCGGAGCGGATAAGGTAGGGGTACGGTTTTCGCCCTTTTCTACGCTGGGCGACCTGCTCCCCTATGATGAACAGGAAGTACATGAAACATACGCGCTGCTGGCTGCGGAAATGGAAAAGATCGGGATTGCCTACCTGCACATCGGTGTATCTGCCGCTATTCCTCAAAAAACTTTAAACGCCATACGGACAGGATTTAAAGGCACCATCATCCTTTGCAACGGTCTTACGCCTGAAACGGCTGCCATAGCCCTAGATGCCGGCTTTGCCGACCTCGTTGCCTTTGGCCGTGCCTTCCTTGCCAATCCGGACCTGCACCATCGTATTGCGGCAGACTCCGCTTTAAATCAACCCGATTACAATACGCTCTATACCCCGGGTCCGGCCGGTTATACGGACTACCCGGTATTATAAAAAAGACAGCGCTACTACCATTCAAATTTTAAATTACCAAAGATGAAAATCACAACAGCAGGCTCACTCGGAAATGTGAGCAAACCATTAATCAGGATGCTGATCAAGGCAGGGCATGAAGTAACCGTTATTACCAGCAATCCTGGCAGGCGGGGTGCTATTGAAGCATTAGGAGCCGCGCCTGCCGTAGGTTCGGTAAGTGATGCCGGTTTCCTGACCCAGGCCTTTGAAGGCGCCAATGCCGTTTATGCCATGACCCCTCCGGCGATGGGCGCTCAGCATATTGTTGAAAATATAGCCGGGGCCGGGCAGGCATATGCTCATGCGATCAGGGCAGCCGGTGTGCAGCGTGTAGTGATGTTGAGCAGCGTCGGTGCACATGCGCCTGAAGGCACCGGTCCTGTTAAAGGAGCACACCGGGTGGAGAACACATTCCGGCAATTGTCCGGCGTAGACGTTACTTTGCTGAGAGCGGGTTTCTTTTACTATAATTTCTTCAGGGATATTCCTATGATCAGGAACATGAATATCATGGGTAATAATTATAGCGGAGATGATAAACTGCCGTTGGCTCATCCCGAAGATATCGCATCCGCCCTTGCCGTGGAATTGCAGAGCAAAGGCAATGGAGTTGAGGTAAAATACATCGTTAGTGAAATCACCACAGGAAACGAAATTGCAGCTGTACTGGGCCAGGCAATCGGCAAGCCGGAGCTTCCCTGGATGAATTTCCCCGACGATCAGTTAAAACAGGGTATGCTGTCTGCCGGCCTGCCGCCGGAATTAGCGGACCTTTTAACGGAACTGGGGCAAGGTATCAGGGCAGGCATTGTCACCGAAGATTTCTTTGCGGCCGGGGCCAGAGTAACCGGCCGGGTTAAGCTGGAACAATTCGCTGAAGAGTTCAAGGCCAGGTATCTTATCGAACAATAACGCAGATAAATAAAGCATTCCGGATGGAATGCTTTATTTATCCCCGGTTGTGTAAATTGATTGCCCGGTAACCGGTTGATGCATAGCCCTGGTTCTGAAAATTTATTCAAGCGTTGCCTGTACGATCTTTTCGATATCAAACTTCCGCATCTGCATAAACGCCTGCGCTGCTTTACCGGCCTTGTTGGGGTCGGTCATTAATTTCCCGAGAATAGTAGGTATTACCTGCCAGGAAACCCCGAATTTATCTTTTAACCAGCCACACCTGCTTTCCATGCCGCTTTCCGTTAATTTTTCCCAGTAATAATCTATTTCTTCCTGCGTGTTGCAATGGATCGCCAGGGAAACGCCTTCGTTAAAAGCAAATTTATGAGCATGTGCACTTTCCATCAGCATGAACTTCTGACCGCCGAGGGTTATCATTGCATGCTTTACTTTTCCCGCTATATCGGGTTGTTCGTTTTCTGAGTAGCGGAGTATTCCATCTGTTCCTGAGTTTTTAAATATGGAGGTATAGTGCCGGACGGCCTCTTCCGCACGGCCATATTGATCTCCAACGAACATAAAAAAGGGCGTGATCTTTTGCCCCACCGCTGCTATCGCTCCCAGGGTAACCTGCCATGAAATGCCAAACCGGTCGCTCACCCAGCCGTATTTTTCACTCCAGGGATATTTATCCAAAGGCATCAGTATAAAGCCGCCGTCGGATAATCCTTCCCAGACATTTTTCAATTCTTCTTCTGTTTCGCAGATGTAATACAATGATATGGACGGATTGGGCCTGTACATCGGCCCGCCATCCAATAAAGTAATGTGCTGCCCGGCTATCTCTATTTCGGTGACGACAGGTGACTGCGCTACGACTTTCGTACCCGGAAATAATTTGCTATACAAGGATGCGGCTTCTTTTGCCTGGTTATCGAACCACAAGCATGGTGTGATCAGCTCTTTCATACATTATATTTTTTATGTAAAGATGCATCAGCCACAAAACATGGCCTTGTACAAAACCGACATTATTTTTTCTTCAGTCCAAATTGTAAGTAATCATTGGGAGTGGTTGCTGTAAATTCCTTAAAAGAACGAATATAATGGCTCTGATCAAAATATCCGTTGGCATAGGCCACATCGGTCAATTTATCGAACTGCCGCGACTTTAACTGGTAAAAAGCCAGCTGGAACTGGCAAATCCGCCGGTATTCGCTGGCTGTTATACCCACATACTTTTTAAATATCCGCTGAAATGTTCTTTCCGTGAGATTGAGTTCGTGCAGCATATGGGCCAACACATCAGCTTCCGGGTTCTCCAGTATTTTGTCGGTAGCATACCGGATGATAGCGCACTCCCGTTGATTGGCTGCAACCTGTGAAAGAATAAATTGCTGCAGCAACTCCATTTTTTCGGCTGTTGACCGGGCATAGGCCAATTGAATGGTCAATGCCATTGCCTTTTGTGCATTCCAGCGATTCAGCCCGACTGCTTCATTCTTAAGTTGCCGGGCGGATAACTTAAAAACAGGCCCCATGGCAAATGGCTTGAAGAAAAAAGCGATGAGAGTAGCATTCCGCCATTCGGCCCATCTTTCCGTTGGAACGGTCGTTCCGTACAGCGACAAGCGGTTTTCGTTGTTTTGGGATGTACACAATAAGGCCGGCATGCCGTTGGTAAATATGGGCAGATCTTCAGGCCCGGGAGGATCAGCGCTGTCAAGAATTAAAATAGCTTGAATAAAGTCTTTCAATACTGGGTCTAGCTTATTGTGCCATTGTTGCATATTGAAAAAATTTATTAGCGGGGAGGTGGTTATTTGCCGATACAAAACTTCGAAAAAATAAAATCCAACCTATCCTCGTTCGTCACCTCACCCGCAATATCAGCCAGGTAGTGCAAACACCTCCGTATATCCAGCGCCAGCAGATCCCCCGGCAAACCGGCGTCCATCCCTCCTTTCACATCTTTCAAAGAACTCAGCACTTCCTGTAATGCTGAATAGTGGCGCACGTTGGTGATGATCGTGTTTTCCGTGTTCACGGCGCCGCCCATCACCTGGTATACGAGTTGGTCTTTGAGCGCGCCGATCTGTGCATGGTCACGGGCGGAGATGAAAATGATGCCGGGTATCATCGCGAATTTTGCCCGGGCTTCTTCGGCGCCAAGCACATCTGTTTTGTTTCCGACTAACAGGTAAGAAATTCCCTCATTGTCGAAGGCATGTACCTGGGCGAGTACATCATCTACGGAGAGTTCGGCTACGTCGAACAGGTAGATCACGATGCCGGCTTCGCGCATTTTTTCCAGGGACTTCTGCACGCCGATGCTTTCGATGGTGTCTGTGCTTTCGCGGATGCCGGCGGTATCTATCAGGCGGAAGAGGATGCCGCCGATGTTGAGCACTTCCTCGATGGTGTCCCGCGTGGTGCCGGCGATATCGCTGACGATGGCCCTGTTTTCGTTGAGGAGCGTATTGAGCAGCGTGGATTTACCGGCGTTGGGGCGGCCGATGATCGCGGTGTTCACGCCGTTTTTGATGACGTTGCCGACTTTGAAGGAGGTGACCAGCTTTTCCACTTCTGTAAGCGCCTCGTTCACCAGGGCGTACAGGGCGGTGCGGTCTGCAAACTCCACGTCTTCCTGGCTGAAGTCGAGCTCCAGCTCTATGAGGGCGGAGAATTTGATAAGCTGTTCGCGCAGCGCCTGCAGCTCGCGGGAAAAGCCACCGCGCATTTGCTGCAGAGCGGTTTGGTGGCTGGCGGCGGTGTTGCTGGCAATGAGGTCGGCAACGGATTCGGCCTGTGTGAGGTCCAGCTTGCCGTTGAGGAAAGCGCGCTGGGTAAACTCGCCGGGCCGGGCCAGGCGGGCGCCGGAGGCGATGCAGGCTTCCACGATCTGCTGCTGGATGTAGGGCGAACCATGACAGGATATTTCCACGACCTCTTCGCCGGTATAGGAACGTGGCGCGCGGTAAAGGCTTACCACCACTTCGTCTATCACCCGGCCCTGGAAGTGCAGCCCCCCGAAATGCAGGGTATGGCTGGGCTGGGCCGTAAGGTCCCGGGAGGGAAACAGTTTGTCCGTAATGGTGATGGCTGCTGCGCCGCTGAGCCTTATCACAGCTATGGCGCCTACCCCGGGGGCTGTAGCGATGGCAACAATGGTATCGTCATGACCACCTAACTTTCCTATCATACGCCGAAATTAATTAAAAAAAAATTCCCCCGGCTGAACGCCGGGGGAACTTATATTTCATACTAGCTTGAGACTAAATACTACTCCTGGAGGGTAAAGCGGATCGGCAGGTTGAACTGCACAGATACCTGGCGTCCGTTCTGTTTACCTGGTTTCCATTTCGGCATTTTCTTCACCACGCGGATGGCTTCTTCTTCAAGACCGCCGCCTTTGGGTGCGCCTACTGTCTTCACGTCCTTGATGTTACCTTCAGAGTCAACAACGAAGGATACGAATACTGTACCGGAGATACCGTTTTCAGTTGCCAGGTGCGGATAACGGATGTTATTGCTCAGGAACTTGTTGAGCGCATCGTCGCCACCGGGGAAGGTAGGAGGTTGCTCCACGAATGTGAAGATCTCTTCCTTCGGAGGAGGGGGCGGAGCGTCTACAACGCCGGTACCTTTGGAATCGTTGATCAGACCCGGATCGATACCGTTGGGATCGCCTTCTACCGTTTTGGTAGATACGGCTTTATCCTTGATCTCGTCGAGTTTTACCAGCTCTTCTTCGGCTTTTACTTCTTCATCTTTTTTGATCACCGGCGGCGTGAACTGCACGGAAGGCTTCACGGGCGGGGGTGGTGCGGGCGGCGGAGGCGGAGGGGGCGGAGTTTTCGGATCATCCGGCAACTTCACGTCCTCCAGTTTGATATCCTCGATTACAGGCTTGGTGTTCTTGTCTGCTTCACTACCTTTCAGATTCAGATAAATCAGGTAGCTACCGACGATCAACAAGGCCAATGCAGCTGTACCCAGAATGGAGTTCCGCACGCGCTGGTCGTACTTCTTGCGAAGTTCATAAGCGCCGTAGTTCTTGTTCCTGTCTTCAAACAGGATGTCAAGAAAGTCGGACTTAAGGATTTTAGCTGAATCCATTGTTACATGTTTATTGATGGATGCAAAAAATTAGTTTTTTCCATAAACCTACTGGATGCCGTTGCTGGCTTCAGTAGACTTGATCCATTGCTTGTCCTGGTCGCTGATATCCACCGTAGCATAACGCTGGATACGATTGATAGCCATTTCATCCAATAAATCCACAAAGTTCTGGTAGGTGGCGCCGTCATCTGCTTTGATGATCACCACTACGTCTTCGGGTTCGCCTTTAAAGTTACGCAGCCTGGCCACTTCATCGCGCTTCTTGATGATCACGTCGCGGATGCCGCCGGTGTTGGCAAACGTAGTTGCTTTAAAGAAGTCCGGGTTGCTGGAGGCATTGGGGTCTTGCGCCAATCCCTCGTAGTAGTAAACCTGGTTCTTCTTGCCAAGGAGGATCGTGAGAGCGGTGCTTTCTTTCACCTTGTTCTGCTCTTCCTGCTTCTCAGTATCCTTGGGCATGATCAGATCCATCGTTTTGGGCTTGGACATGGTGGTGGTCAACATGAAGAAGGTGATCAGGAGAAACCCGAGATCCACCATCGGAGTCATGTCCACACGGGTAGAAAGTTTTTTCGACTTGGTTCCACCGTGTTTACCGCCACCGCCCTTACTACTGGTATCCATTTCAGCCATGGTAGCAAATTTTTTTTGGTCTGTTAATGTTGTTTACTGCTCAGGGCATCATTTTTACTGATGCTGCTCTTCATATATTGCAGCAGCAGAGCCCGCCGGCTTGGCTTCCAGGTTGGTCACCAGGTTCAGCTTCTGGATCTTCTTCTCTTTGAAGGTATCCAGCACCCGTTTGATCACGGGGTAAGGCGTTTCATTGTCTGCCTTGATGCAATATTTCAGCTTGTTATTGTTCCCCTGGGCGGAACGGGCATATTCGATCCAGATGGCGAGCTCATTGTTGGTTGAGTCCATCGGGATGCCTGTTTCAGCTTTGGAGTTCTTACGCTCATCTGCGCTCATGGAAAGAACCCGGCCCAGATTTTTGAAGTCCGTACCAACGCTGGAACCCACCTGGAAATTCCTGATCTGTGCAGGGGTAAGGTTCAGCTTGAAGTTGGTATTCAGATCCTCGATGAGTTGTTTTCTTTTCGGCTGACCGTCCATGCTGAAGAACACTCTCCCGTCCTTGTCTACCGTCAGCAAAATCACGTCGGAATCCGGCAGTAATTGCGTGTTGATAGAGGAGGGAGTAACCACCGCCACCGGCTCGTCCGGTTTGAACTTGGTTGCCAGCATGAAGAAGGTCAGCAGCAGGAACGCTACGTCACACATCGCAGTCATGTCGATGAGGGTGCTTTTCCTGGGCATTTTTACCTTTGGCATCTTACTCCTTTTATTTGGTTCACTTAATTAGATTCAATTCCCCGCAGATTCCACACTATAATTTACGAAATTATTTGTGGTTGGCTGCGAAAGATTGTGTCAAAGTAAAGCCAGATTCGTCAATAGCGTAAGTGATGCTATCGATATTGGTAGTGAAGTAGTTATACATGATGATCGCTACAGCGGATGTACCGATACCTAAAGCCGTGTTAATCAAGGCCTCAGAGATACCAAGCGCCAGGGCGGCAGAGTCAGGTGCACCGCTGGAAGACATCGCGGAGAACGCCTTGATCATCCCGAGTACCGTACCGAACAGACCAAGCAGGGTAGCTACGGAAGCGATGGTAGACAGGAACACCAGGTTCTTTTCCATCATCGGCAGTTCCAGCGCAGTGGTTTCTTCGATCTCGTTCTTAATGGTCAGGATCTTCTGATCTGTATCCAGCTCAGTATTGGTGATCATTTCCTTGTACTTTTTCAGACCGGCTTTCAGTACGTTACCTACGGAACCTTTCTGTTTGTCGCACTCAGCCAGGGCTGCGTCAACATTTTTGTTGGCCAGGTGATACTGCACTTTACGTACCAGCTCAGAACCGCTGAACTTGCCTTTGGCTTTTGCCAGGTACAGGAAGCGCTCAATAACGAAAGTGAGGCAGATCAACAGGGTTGAGATCAGGATAGGCACGATAGCACCGCCTTTGTGTACAGTACCAAACCATTTGCCGATACCTGCTTCAACCGGGTGATTCTCAGGATTGCCGCCTTGGAAATTCGCGGGATTTCCTAATACGAAAGCATAAAAAACGTACCCGATGACAATACAAATGGGCACAGCCAGGATCGCAAATAAGTTGGAAGACTTCTTGGCCTGATGAGAGGATGTTTTGGCAGCAGCTGCAGTCACAGTTGTTTTAGTCTCAGCCATGTTGATTGAATTTTAGTGTTAAAAATTAAACTGTTTGTTTGTTAGTAATTAAGATTTAGATCGCATTTTTTCTCAAACTCACAAAAATAACCGGCTTATAATCAGTGATTCGCAAAGTTATAAGCCTTCCTCAAAAAAACAAGTGTCACCCAAGAAATTTAACCATACCCCTCAAAGCCCCGTAAACAGAGCATTTCCACCTTTCACATTTATTGAGCAAACACTTAAATAAGTAAAACAAATAATATAACTCGTACCGTCCTCATCCAACCCAGCCCCCACTGCAAGGGAATCGATTGATTTTTTTCAAAGTTGGACGCACAATTTAAGAAAATTTTCAAATGATCCAACAAAAATTTAATTCATTGCTTAACGGCGGGCTACCTTCACTAGCGTGGAGTTTCAGTCGTTGGCATGGTAATTAGTGTTCTCACATCCGTAACGGCAATTTACGGCTTTTTCTTTCCGTTCCTACCTGCTTTTGCACATTTATGGATTTTTATCTGTTAATTTAACACTTATCCCTTTCTTTGCCCATACTTATTTATTCATATTAATTCCTTACAAATCAATAAAACCAACAACAACCAATGTATTTACCGAGCAAATTAACTGCAGCAGTCGCAGGTCTCATGTGCGCTGCCTGCATGTTCACTCCCTATGCTGCCGGGGCACAGAGAAAGAAAAAAGACGACCAATCTAAACCAGCCGCCACAGCACCCAAAGATTCAACCAAACCTCAGGGACCGCCCGCAGGCGGGCCGCCCAAACCGGCGCCCAAAAAATTCGCGGAATTTATCACTCCCAAAGCCAAGGCAGATTCAGGCATGTTCAACATCTACAAGCAGGACGATAAGTTCTTCGTGGAGATCCCTGACAACCTCCTCGGCCGCGACATCCTCGTGGTAAACCGTATGTCCAAAGCAGCTGCCGGCATGCGCGTAGGTATGTTCGGATTCGGCGGCGACCAGATCAACGAAAACGTGATCCGCTTCGAAAAAGGGCCCAACAACCGCATCTTCCTGAAGAACATCTCCTTCGCAGAGCGTTCCAAAGACTCCACCCAGCCCATGTACGTTTCCGTGCTGAACTCCAACATCCAGCCCATTGTCGCTTCTTTCGACGTTAAAGCGCTTTCGAAAGACAACAACGGCTCCGTGCTGGACTTCACCGATTATATCAACGGCGATAACGACATCCTGTTCTTCGACGGCAGCCTGAAAGGCATGCTCAAGCTGGGCGCTCCCCAGCCGGATAAATCATACATCCAGGATGTACGCTCCTACCCCGGCAACGTGGAAATAAAGACCGTTAAGACCTACACCAAAAGCGGCTCTTCTCCCATGCCCGGCATGCCTCCCACCGGCGGCGGCTTTGCCACCATCGAGCTGAACAGCTCCATGGTACTGCTGCCTGAAAAGCCCATGCAGCCCCGCTATTTCGATCCCCGCGTAGGTTATTTCGCGACCAGTCTTACCGACTTCGATGCGGACCCGCAGGGTGTTAAAAGGCTCACCATGATCACCCGCTGGCGCCTGGAGCCCAAAGCTGAAGACGTGGAGAAATGGAAAAAGGGCGAACTGGTGGAACCTAAAAAACCCATCATATTCTATATCGATCCCGCTACCCCGGCCAAATGGCGTAAATACCTCATCCAGGGTGTGAACGACTGGCAGGGAGCTTTCGAGCAGGCCGGCTTTAAAAATGCCATTCTAGCGAAAATGGCGCCTACCAAAGACGAAGACTCCACCTGGAGCCTGGAAGACGCCCGCTATTCCGCTATCGTATACAAACCTTCCGATGTGCCCAACGCCTCCGGCCCGCACGTACACGATCCCCGCTCCGGCGAGATCCTGGAAAGCCACATCAACTGGTACCACAACGTAATGCGCCTCCTGCGCAACTGGTACTTCATCCAGGCGGCGCCCAACGACGAACGCGCCCGAAAAATGGTCTACGACGATGAGCTGATGGGCGAACTGATCCGCTTCGTATCTTCCCACGAAGTAGGCCACACCCTCGGCCTGCGCCACAACTTCGGCTCCAGCTCCGCTTACCCGGTTGAAAAGCTGCGCGACAAGAACTGGGTGAAAGAGAACGGCCATGCCGCTTCCATCATGGACTACGCCCGTTTTAACTACGTAGCCCAGCCCGGCGACGGCATTTCCGGCGCAGACCTGTACCCCCGCATCAACCATTACGACAAATGGGCCATTGAATGGGGCTACAAAGCCATCCCCGGCACCGACGAAGATTCTGAGAAAAGCACCCTCAACAAATGGGTGATCAGCAAAATGCAGGATAAAAAATACTGGTTCGGCACTGAAACCAACCCCGACGATCCGCGCAGCCAGAATGAAGACCTTGGCGACAACGCGATGAAAGCCAGCGGTTACGGCATTAAGAACCTGCAGCGCATCGTGCCCAACCTCATGGCCTGGACGCGCACCGAGAATGAAGGTTACGCCACCCTGAGCGAGCTGTACGGCGAAGTGCTCGGCCAATATACCCGCTACATGGGCCACGTGGCCAAAAACGTAGGCGGTATCTACGAAACGCCCAAAACTGTTGAACAGAACGGCGCCATCTACGAAAACGTACCGAAGGCCACCCAGAAGGAAGCAGTAGCTTTTCTCCAGGCACAGCTGTTTACCACGCCTACCTGGCTGATCAATAAAGACATCCTGGCGAGGGTAAAAGCCGATGCCCCCGGCCTGATCCTGGCCCGCCAGGAAGCAGTGCTGGGCCGTTTGCTGAGCGCAGCCACCATCAACAAGCTGCTGAACGCGGAAGCCATGGAATCTGATACCTACAAAGCTTCCGAATTCCTGGGCGACCTGAAAAAAGGCATTTTCTCAGAACTGCCCGGCAAACAGATCGACATCTACAGGAGGAACCTCCAGAAAGCGTATGTGAACAGCCTTGCCGGCCTGCTGAGCAAACCGGATATGTCCGGCGTGCCTGCCCAGTTCGCTTCCATGGTTCCCAACCCGACCCGTACGGATGTTTCGAGCCTCGCCCGCGCGCAGCTCACCGCTCTCCGCTCCGAAGTGCGCAGCGCAGCTGCAGCCGCCCCGGACGCCATGAGCCGTTACCACCTGCAGGATCTGGCAGAACGCATTGCCACTGCACTGGATCCTAAATAATCAATGCAATAGCTGCATAAAACAAGACCGCCCCGGCTGCAAATGCCGGGGCGGTCTTGTTTTAAAAGCAAATCACAACCCTATACCAATAAAAGTACAGCGTACTTAAAGATATCAGCCGTTCATTTATTGTATTTGCGCAGCGCTACCACCACTTCCCGCGGGCGGGATAATTGCGGTTGCCGGGGATGTTATTTACGATAAAAGCCACCAGCAGCAGCATAAAAACGCCGGTAGCCACGGGGCTCAGCACATACAGGTACCCCAGCGCCCTGATCTTCTGGCTGCCGGCAACCGCCAGCAAAGCCGTGGCGCCGCCGGGCGGGTGTACCGTTTTGGTGAGCTGCATAACAACGATGGAACAGGCCACGGCCAGCGCGCCGGCCAGCCATTCCCATTCAGGAGCGGAGATCAGCATGCACATGGTAACCCCGGTGATGGCGCTCAGCACATGCCCGCCGATCACATTGCGGGGCTGGGCCAGCGGGCTTTGGGTGTGCCCGTAAATAAGCACGGCGGATGCGCCGAAAGAGCCCAGCACGAAGAGATTGTCCCGCGCGGGCAGGTAAAAATGATTGAGCGCGCCGATCAGGCCCACGCCCAGGAAAGCCCCGAGGAACGACCAGGCCATATCCCTTTTATCTACCAATGTTTCGCGGTATATTACATACCGCGCTATCCTGTAAGTCCGTTTAATGCGATGCTTCATGGGGTGCAAAAATACACACATCAATAAATTTTCTTAATATCGCCCTAAATCTACATGCCTCAACGTGAAAGAACGTCATAACACCAATAAGATAACGATCTACGACATCGCACAGGCATTAGGGCTCAGTGCATCCACCGTCAGCCGCGCACTGCAGAATAATCCGCTGATCAACGAGGAAACCCGCTTAAAGGTGCAGGACACTGCCGCCGAAATGGGATACGTGCCTAACTGGATCGCCTCCAGCCTCCGGAAAAAACGTTCCAACATCCTGGGCCTTATCGTACCCAGAACCAGCATGTACTTCCAGAGCACCGCCATCAGCGGCATCCAGCACGAAGCCCACAAATACGGTTTCAGCATCGTGATCGGCCAGTCAGACGAAACGGTGGCCATGGAAAAAGAACTGGTGCACACCTTCTTTTCACTCAGGGTAGACGGGCTGCTGGCCGTAGCGTCCATGTTCACCACCAACTTCGATCATTTTTCTCCATTCATACGCAACAATATCCCGCTCGTGTTCTACGACCGCGTGCCGATCGATTTCCCGGGTTATTCCATCACGGGAGACGATTTCAAAGGCGGATTCCTGGCCACGGAACACCTGATCAAACAGGGCTGCAAACGCATTGCCCATTTCTCCGGCCAGCTTACCTGTAACCTGTACCAGCAGCGCCTCGCAGGCTACAAAGCAGCCTTAGCCAAACACAAGATCCCTTACGACGATTCCCTGATCTACGTGCACAACCTCACCCTCGACGCCGGCGCCGAAGCCGCGCGGCAGATTTTCGCGTTAGACAACCTGCCAGACGGGCTGTTTGCCGCCAACGACAGTTCCGCCGTCGCTTTTATACAGGAAGCGCGCCGCAAGGGCATCCAGGTGCCGGAACAGGTGAAAGTGGTGGGGTATTCCAACGACCTGTCCAGCCGCATCATCAGCCCTTCGCTCACTACCATCGAACAATCCGGCTACCGCATGGGCGAAAAGGCGGTGGAAACGCTGGTGCAGCTGATCAACAAAGAAGATAAAATCAAGATCACCCGGAATTATGTATTTGAAGTAGAGCTTATTCCACGGGAATCGTCTCAGCGATAGTTCTTATTTAAAACCTACAACAACTTTATGAAAAAAATCATCCGCATTCTTTTACCGGTAATGGCCGTATTGAGCCTCGCCTCCTGCAGCCGCGACATCTACGTGCCCAACCAGGTAAACGCTCCCCTGCTGAAAGAAAAAAACGAATTCAAAGCCAATCTCTCCCTGTCCAACTGGCAGGTCGCCTACGCCATTACTGATAACATCGGCGTGATGGTAAACGGCCAGTACGTAAACCGCGCCCTCTTCTTCGACGAAGACAATGACAGCGACAACGACGACCTGTTCGTGGACAAGAACACCCGCGGCGGCGTGATCGAAGGCGCCGTAGGTTTCTTCAAACCCATAGACACCAAAAAGCGCGCAGTATTTGACGTATACGCAGGCTATGGCAACGGCGCCTTCAAAACCCTCGACGGCAATTTCAACTCCGCTCCTTCAGGCACATCCACAGCGGGTTATACACTGCGCACCCAGTTCAATAAATTTTTTGTGCAGCCCGCCTTCGGCCTGAGCCATAAAGTAGTGGAAGCCTCTTTCGCCACACGCTTTTCACTGGTGAAATTCTACGGTCAATCCATGGGCGCAAATGTTTTTGAAAATGACGAGAACCGCCGCCTCAATTTCATGAGCCTCGGCGATAAAGTAGTGCCTTTCTTTGAACCGGCCTTCACCGTGAAAGTGGGCTACCGCTATGTGAAATGGTTCGGCCAGCTGATGTTCTCCGTGCCGATGAACGATGAAACCTACAGCGGTTACGAGGTGAACGAATACTTCCAGCCAGTGTCCTTCACCATGGGCGTTGCCCTCAACTTCGGGCAGTGGGTGAAAGATGCGGGGAGATGATTTTTTATATCGAAAAAATTTGAAGGGCGCTTTGAAGGGCGCCCTTTTTTATGGAATGTTAATGAGTGAAAAACAATCAGCCTCAAAAAACTTTTGCTTTACAAAAACCGATATCTTTATCGCGATACATAAACAATAAAAAATGATTACCGAAGCAAATATCAAAATTACCAGGAATGGCGGGAAGTTAGCTATTTCGGTCCTAATGCCGGTATGGAACAGGCTTACGGTTCATGGCAATTTGCTTGTTGAGCTTCCTTTACTTGGCATCAATACAATTGCCAAAGACGAAAATGATGCAGATAAAGCCATTGAAGAAGCAATAGCATCTTTTTGCATTGCAGCAGATAAATTTGGGCAAGGAATTGAAAAAGAATTGCAGGTGCTTGGATGGGTAACTGTTGGTAATCTAAGCTTACGCAATGGAAACAATTTGGAATATCATCATTGAATCAATAGTCCTGTTTCTTTTTGAATATCCCGGCGCAATGATACGCTGGGTGCTGCTTCGCGGCAAAAAACCTTTCCGGAATATCCTGTACGACGATTCATTCCCCAATTGGCTGCTGACAGTTATTGCCATCGCACTAACGGTGTTTTTGGTAAAAGCGTTTTAAGGCAGCAAAAAAAGCCGCTCCTTGCAGAACGGCCTTCGCTATAAAAATAATATTCCACAAAGTTTATTGTATCCTCACCGCCACAGCATGCGCCCAGCCCCGTTTCTGCGCTGCCGCAGGTAAACGTATCTCCACAGCGCCGTCTTCCTGTTTCCAGCTCAGCTTCCCTTTATAGCCCAGCAATTCCATCTTAGCGCCCTTTTTTGGCGAAATGCCGGTGAATTTTATTACGGAAGGTAATTGCTCCCCGTTTTCCAGCAAGCAGATCGCATATACGGCGCTGCCGTCTTTTTTCTGGGTGAAGCATACTTTCCCGTCTTTGTAAGGAGCGATGTAACGGGTGCCGTAGATGGCTTCGCCGTTGGTGTTCATCCAGGTGCCGATGCTGTCCAGCTTGCGGTAGGCTTCGTCGTGCCAGGTGCCGTCAGGGCCGGGGCCGATATTCAGCAGGTAGTTGCCGCCTTTGGCGACGATGTCTACCAGGTTATGGATGAGCGTGTTCACGGATTTGTAGCGGTCGTCGGGCACGTAGCTCCAGGAGCCGCCCATGGTCATGCAGGTTTCCCAGGGGTAATCCAGCGGTTTGTCGGGGATGGATTGTTCAGGCGTACGGTAGTTCTCGAACGGGCCGTGCACGCTGCGGTCCACCACGATCAGGCCGGGCTGGTGTTTGCGGGCCATGGCCGTGATGCCGGGCATGTTGATGTCCTGGTCCTGCGGGGGCGTTTTGCTCCAGCTCAGCGATTCTTTGGTCTGCATGCTCAGCGGGCGCACCCAGCCGCCGTCCAGCCAGAGGATGTCCACTTTCCCATAGCCGGTCATCAGTTCCTCGATCTGCTTGTAAGTGAAGGTCTGGAACGATTTCCAGCGCCCGGGATATTTCGCGATCTCGTAGCTCGGGTTGCGGTCTTTCGGCGGGAAATAAGGCCACCAGTAAGAATCCACATTCCAGTCGGGCTTGGAAAAATAGGCGCCGATGTGGATGCCTTCTTTGCGGAAAGCGTTGAAAGTTTCTTTGGTCACATCCGCCCGCGGGTCCTTGCTGAAAGGCACGTTGGGCGCGGTGATCTTGTATTGCGATTGTTTGGTGTCGAACATATTGAAACCATCGTGGTGCTTGGTGGTGAACACCATGTATTTCATACCGGCCTTTTTTGCGGCAGCGGCCCATTTGGCGGGATCAAACTGCTGCGGGTTGAAGGTATTGGCCAGGGCTTCGTATTTCTGCACGTATTCATAATAAGGAATACCGGCGGGCTTGCGCTGCGTCCAGCCTTCGTCTTCAGGGCAAAGACTCCACGATTCCACGATACCCCACTGGGAATAGGTGCCCCAGTGCATCATCAACCCGAACTTCCAGTCCTGCCACTCATCCAGCTTCTGCAGTACCAGCGGGTCTGTTTCCTTTACGTATGGCTCGTTCTGCGCCTCTGCGCCCAGCGCGGCCAGCAGGCAGGCTGCCAAAATGATCTTTTTCATGGTGTTGTTTCACTGTTTATTTCTCACACGCGTTTGCAATATGCAGCACGCGTAATTGTTTGCTTACTTCGGCGGCGGACATTTTTGTGTCCAGCTGCAGCGTCCTTGTAGCGCCCGGGAGCAGATCAAAATAGTTGTCCGAGAAATGCGAAACGCCTTTATCGTCTTCGAGCAGCAGGCAGACGTTCTTCGCGAGCTTATCAGTACTCACTTTTACGGAGATCTTTCCTTCGTTCACTGTAACATGCGTGGTTACCACCGGATCGGGCAATTGCAGGTTCCGGGTTTCAGCAAAGTAAAACACATTCTCAGACACAGGCTGGTTGTTCTTTAACAGTTTGGTGTACAATATTACCCTGCCTGCGTCAGCGCCATTGAGCAGCGCTTCTTTCCCGGTGCTGTGCACTGCTTCGCTGGTATTGGCCTTTGTTTTCACGGCCAGCTTTTTTTCAGACAATACTTTGCCTTCCATATCCATCAGCTGCAGCACCAGCAGGAGATTTTCATCTTCCAGGCGGTCGTTCACCACGTAGGTCTTTATTTCACCTTTCTCCAGTGCATTGCTTACCAGCAGCGGCTCGTAGGCCTTTTTCACGAAATACTGCATGGCTTTCCAGCGGCCGAAATAATCGATGCCGCTCCAGGATGCGCCGGGCCAGCAGTCGTTGAACTGCCAGTAGAGGGTGCCCATGCAGAAAGGCATAGCCCTGCGATGCGCTTCCATGCCTGTTTTCATGCCTTCTGCCTGCAGCACCTGGCTCAGAGCGGGGAAGTTGCGGGGTTGTTTGTAATAATGGTCCATGTACGTTTTGATGGCCGCATTGCCCCGGGTGGCGCTCTTTTGATGGGCCTGCATCACGAATGAATTGATGTCCCACTGGCTGCTGTCTGCATAGGTGCGCACGGTGTTCAGCTCGGGGAAGGACTGGAAACCGTATTCGCTCATGAAACGCGGGATGTGCGTGGCAAAGGCTTCGAACCATTCCATGCCGTGCCATACGCCCCAGTAGTGGTTGTCGCCGTGACGGAAGTCTTCCGCTTTGCCCCAGTTGCTGATGGGGGAAGAAGGAAAATAAAAACGCCCCGGATCATGCTGCTGCACTTCTTTCCGGAGTATGTCCAGGAAAAGCGTGTCGTATCCTTTGAGCATTTTCTGCCACTGTTCATCGGAATATGCGTAACCATCTTTCCAGCCCCAGTTCTTAATGGCCACGGCGATTTCGTTGTTGCCGCACCAGAGTGCCAGGGAAGGGTGATTGCGCAACCGCGCGATGTTGTAAGCGGTTTCTTCTTTTACCTGTTCCAAAAAGTTTTTATCTGAAGGATAGAGCGTGCAGGCGAACATAAAGTCCTGCCATACGAGGATGCCTTTTTCGTCTGCAAGGTCGTAGAACTGGTCGTTCTCATAAATGCCGCCGCCCCATACGCGGATCATATTGAAGTGGGAAGACTGCATGTCCGCAAACATTTTCTCATACTGCTGCGGGCTCACGCGGGGCAGGAAATTATCGGAGGGAATGTAGTTGGCGCCTTTCATGAACACGGGACGGCCATTCACTTTCAGGTAAAAACTGGTGCCCATGTTGTCTGCCTCATTGATCACTTCTATAGTTCTCAGTCCTATCCTGCGCTGCATTTTCTGCAAGGTATCCTGTCCTTTGACTATGGCCACTGTCAGGGGATATAGCCGTTGCGCGCCCAGCCCGTTCGGCCACCAGCGTTGCGGTTTGGGAATAGTGAACGGGATGTCCATCTCCTGGTTGCCGTCAGCCCACTGCCGGGCAAAAGATACTGTTTTGAAAGAGCCGTCGCCGCTTTGTACGACCACCCGGTAAGCGCCTTCTTTCACGGCATTGAGCTTTACATGGGCTACCAGTTCGGCAGTTGCATCGGTGAGCTTTTTTTGCTGTATCCATACATCCTGCAGCTGCATTTCATTCCAGCTCACGAGATACACAGGCCGCCAGATGCCGCTGGTCACGTACCGCGGGCCCCAGTCCCAGCCATAGTGGTAGGGCGCTTTGCGGGCATGCACGCTCAGCGGGATATCGTCTGCATCATTGCCCGCGGGGTATACCAGCCTGTCGTTCATGAATTTGGGCATATCATGCGCAATAGGACTGTGAAAGTAGATGCGCAGCTGGTTGGCGCCGGCTTTCACATATTTTTTGATGTTCACCTGTTTACCCACGAACATGTTCTTCGCTTCGAGGATCAGCTGGCCGTTCAGGTAAACGTCCGCATAGGTATCCAGGCCGGTAAAGTCCAGCGCGATGCCATCCTGCTCCAGTACTTTGGCCGGCACGGCAAAGGTGGTGCGGTATTCCCAGTCTTTTTTATCGATCCATTGCAACCCTTTTTCATTGGCCCCGGCAAAAGGGTCAGGGATGAGCCGGTGCACCAGCAGGTCTGTGTGCACGGTACCCGGCACGGTGGCTTTCCGCCAGATGTTCTCGTCTGTTCTCCTGAATTGCCATTCACTGTTCAATGCAAAACGCGTCTGTGCAAATACCGGCAGGGAAAGGGCCAGGCACAGCGCCAATAATATTTTCCTCATATCTGTAACGTGCAGTTAAAGCGGGGTAAAAATAACGGTTATTGACAAAATGGAAACATTGCGGATATTTGGGGCATGAAAAGCATCTGGCGCCAAATACTGCAATATCTCTACATCAAAAAGCGCGACAAATCAGAACCGCTGAACACCAATACGAAGCTGATGCACGGCATGAACCGGATCTCCATCATCGTGTTCCTCATCGCGATCATCGTAATGCTGATCAAAGTGATCAGGCATTATTTGTAGTGCTGCTTACTTCACCATGGCCACGATCGCTTCCGCCGCTTTGCGGGAGGCGGTGCCGTCGCCCAGCAGCGTCCACAGCATGGCGTAGTCGGCTTTCATCTGCTCATGGCGGGCCGTATCTTTTAAAATAAGGGTCAGTTCTTTGAGGAGATTTTCTTCTGTGAGCTCGTCCTGGATCAGTTCCTTCACTACAGGTTTATCCATAATGAGGTTCACCAGCGAAATGTATTTTACTTTGATCAGCCGTTTGGCGAAGAAGTAAGACACGGGGCTGCCTTTGTAGCACACTACTTCAGGCACGCCGAACAAGGCGGTTTCGAGGGTGGCTGTGCCGGAAGTGACCAGCGCAGCCGTGGCCTGCAACAGCAGCGCGTAGGTTTGTCCTTTCACGACGGACACGTTGGGATATGCGCCGGTAAATCCTTTGATGAAACTATCGTCCAGGCTGGGGGCCTGGGCCATAATGAACTGGTATTCGGGGAAATACCTCGCCATGGAAAGCATCACGGGCAGCTTCTTTTCCACTTCCTGCTTGCGGCTGCCGGGCAGCAGGGCAATGATGGGCTTGGTGGAGAACGGCGGCAGGGCGGGCGCTTCCTTGGCGGCTTTCACCGCTTCGATGAGCGGGTGGCCAACGTATTCAACTTCAAAATTCCATTTCTTATAAAAATCCTTTTCGAAAGGAAGGATCACGAGCATTTTGTCCACCGTCTCCCTGATCTTCTTCACGCGGCCTTCTTTCCAGGCCCATACCTGCGGACTGATGTAGTACACGACTTTCAGGCCCTGCTGCTTGGCCCATTCGGCAATGCGCAGGTTAAAGCCCGGGTAATCTATCAGTACCAGCACGTCGGGCTTCCAGGCTTCAATGTCTTTTTTGCAGAAGTCGAGATTTTTGAAGATGGTGCGCAGGTTCATCACTACTTCCACGAAACCCATGAACGCAAGTTCTTTGTAATGTTTCACAACAGTAGCACCGGCCTGCTCCATGAGGTCGCCGCCCCAGCAGCGGATCTCAGCCTGCGGATCCTGCTGCCTGAGCTGTTTGACCAGGTTACTGCCATGCAAGTCGCCGGAGGCTTCCCCGGCAATTAAATAGTACTTCATCCCAAAACGAATTTCACGGAACTGATCAGATAATTTTGAGCAGCAAGATAACGATTGCGTACAACAATGTGATCAGGAAAATGCCGCGGGCGGTGAGGTCGAGCCGTTTGCGGGTGTAGAGGTAAAAAACGATGCCGTTGGCGAGCAGGCAGATGCTGATCACCTTGGGTACCTGCTGGCGGGCGTTTTTGAGGTAGATCAGGAAGTCCGCCAGGTTCACGTCTTTCGGCATATACACGGCCAGCAGCCAATACAGCAGGAAGGCGGCCAGCGGGGTAAGAAGGCCGAGCAGTATGCCGAGTGATAATTTGTCTTGATTCAACATGGTCATAGGATTATTGGAATTGCCATTCGGTTTCCAGTCTTCCCTTCAGGCGGTAATCCGTCAGGTCGAACTGTACAGGCACAAGGGATGTATAGCCGTTTTCGAGGGCCCACACGTCTGTATCGTTCCCGAAATCCTTGTTCGAGAACTCACCGGTGAGCCAGTAATATTTTTTGCCGTGCGGGTCTCTCCGCTCGTCGAATTCTTCTTTCCATTTGGCATTGGCCTGCCGCGCAATACGTACGCCTTTGTAATCACCGGCCGGCACGTCGGGGATGTTTACATTGAACAGCGAATGCGGCGGCAACGGCGTTTCCAGCATCTTTTTAGCGATCTCATGCGCTACCTGCCGGGGAATGCTGAAATCCGCATCGTAAGCATAGTTGAGAAAGGAGAAGCCCACGGAAGGGATGCCTTCAATGGCCGCTTCCATGGCGGCAGACATGGTGCCGGAATAAATAATGTTGATAGAATGGTTGGCCCCATGGTTGATACCGCTTACGCAGATGTCAGGCGTACGGTCCAGTATCTTGTCCCGCGCGAGCTTCACACAGTCTACCGGTGTGCCGGAGCAGGTCCATGCTTCTATGCCTTCAAAGATGTCCACCTGGTTTAGCCGTAAGGGAAAACCCAGCGTGATGGCGTGCCCTTTACCGGATTGCGGGCTGTCAGGCGCTACCACCACCACTTTTCCCAGGGGCCTCACGGCTTCGATGAGATTGCGTATGCCGGGGGCGGTAATGCCGTCGTCGTTCGTTACCAGTATCAGGTTTTCCTTCTTCACGATCTTACTTTTGCCAACAAATTTACATGCTGGGATTTATAAAATAGGGTTAATTATAGATCAACCTTCTTCATTTTATACCAGGAGAAGTATGTGAAAAGAGCAATATAAGCCCAGGCGATCAGCGTATACTCGGTTTTGGACGGGCCCGGTCCGCCTTTGCGCATCAGGTCGCGGAGCCTGTCGAACATCCCGGGAACGAGCCTGTCCGTACATTCAAGCGGTAAAAACCCGCCGAGGTGATACTTCACTTTAAAATCGAGCAGGCCGGCAATGGCGAACTCCCCTACGTATACATACATGATATAGATGCCGATAGCGATGCCGGCCCTTTTCATGAATACGCCGAGAAAGAACGCCATGGACAGGTATGCGAGGCTTTGCGTAAAAGTGTACCAGATGAAAATACTGCCATCGGTCACATCCCCGCCGCCGTTCTTCAATCCAAAAACGAGCGCTGTAACTGCAATTACGAGGGTAATGAAAAGCGATCCGGAAATCAGCACCCCGAATTTGGCGTTAATGTATTGGTTCCTGCTCCAGCCGTCTATGATATTCTGGCGAACGGTGCGGAAATTGTTTTCATTGGTGAGGAAAATGATCAGCATAATGCCGATCACCGGGGTCGCCAGGCTTCCGATCCACGCGGTGGTATCCCATACTTTCGGGAACGTGAAGGCGTTCAGGAACCGCGCTACCATTTCGTTTGTGGAGTTCAGTATGCTTTCAAACGCCCAGGTAAGCAGCGGCACAGCCAGCAGGAACAATCCGGTCAATATCCAGAAGGTGCGGTACGCTCTTACTTTGAGCCATTCTATTTTGAGAAGTTGTATCATTTTTCTGCGGTCAGGTTAAAGTGGTGTCAATTGGTAAGCTCGATGAACCTTGCTTCGAGGCTCTTGCGTTTTACGGCCAGGTAGCTGAGCGTGATGCCCTGTTCGAAGCAGGAACGGTTCAGCTGTTCGGCGGTTTGCCCGTCCCCGAATATCACCTGTATGCTGCCGTTGTGCCTGCGGAGGCTTTTCAGCCCGGGCATGGCGTTCAGCACATGTTCCAGCCGTTCAAGGTTGGAAGCGCTTAGCTCTATCATATCCTCGTTGGCCAGCACTTCATCCACATGACCGGAGGCCACCAGGTCGCCCTTTTTGAGGATGGCCACATGGGTGCACACTTTCTCCACTTCGTCCAGCAGGTGGCTGGCCATGATCACAGTGGTGCCTTCACTGCCGAGGTTGCGGATCAGTTCCCTGATCTCCGCGATGCCCGCGGGGTCCAGCCCGTTGGTAGGCTCGTCCAGCAGCAATACTTCCGGCCTGCCCAGCAGGGCGCCGGCAATGGCCAGCCGTTGTTTCATACCGAGGGAAAAGGTGCTGAACTTCGAATCCTTCCGCTCCCACAGCCCCGCAAGACGCAGCACGCGCTCAATATCATCCGCACCACGGCCTTTGATAGCTGCGCTGATCTCCAGGTTGCGGACGGCGGAATAGTAATGGTAGAAGTTCGGCGTTTCCAGCAGGGAGCCTATCCGCTTGCGCTGGTCGTGATGCGGCGGCAGGCCGAACCAGCTGTACGTTCCGGCGTTGGCTTTCAGAACGTCCATGATAATGCCGAGAAGGGTCGTTTTGCCGCTGCCGTTAGGCCCCAGTACCCCGAATACACTGCCTTCCGGAACATGGAAGGAAACGCCGTTGAGCGCCCGGATAGACCCGTAGTGCTTGGATACCTGGTGAAGGGACAGGATTTGCTTAGTTTCCAAAGTCGGTTATATTAATTCAAATGTAATATATAACTAATTACGCACGGGCTTCCCGGTTTTCAGCACGCTTTGCAGCCTTTCGAGCGTTTTTCTTTCGCCGCTGAGGCTCAGGAAGGCTTCCCTTTCGAGGTCCAGCAGGTATTGTTCGCTCACCAGCGTAGGTTCTGAAAGGTCGCCGCCGCACATGACGTAGGCCAGCTTGCGGGCGATCTTCGCGTCGTGTTCGGAAATGTAGTTGCCGAAGTGCGTGGCGTTGATGCCGGTGAGGATCGCGCCGAGGGCCGAACGGCCCAGCACGCGGATATCTGTGCGCTCAATGGGTTTCACATAACCGGCATTGGCCAGCTCTATGGCTTTCTCTTTAGCGTCGGCGATCACGCGGCTCTGGTTCAGGCTGATGGCGTCGGTGCCTTCGCGCAGCAGTCCCAGCTCAAAAGCTTCCTGGGCCGAAGTCGCCACTTTGGCCTGCGCGATGGTAAGATACCGTTCCTGCAGCACCGGGTTTTCGATCTGCCCTTCGCGGTACTGGTCCGAGGCGCGCAGCGTCAGCTCCTTGGTGCCGCCGCCGCCGGGTATCAGGCCCACGCCCAGTTCCACGAGGCCAATATACGTTTCGGCAGCCGCCTGCACATGGTCTGCATGCAGGCTCATTTCACAGCCGCCACCAAGGGTAAGCCCGTGCGGCGCCACTACCACCGGGATGGAGGAATAACGGAGACGCATAGTGGTTTTCTGGAACAGGCGCACGGCCATATCCAGCTCGTCGTATTCCTGCTCGGCCGCCAGCATGAAGATCATGCCCACGTTGGCGCCGGCTGAAAAGTTCGCAGCGTCGTTGGCGAGTATGAGGCCGCGGAAGTCTTTCTCCGCGCGGTCTATCGCCTTATGCACGCCTTCCAGCACCTCGCCGCCGATAGTGTTCATCTTCGTCTTCCATTCGAGCGACACGATGCCGTCGCCCAGGTCGTACAGGTTGCAGGCGCTGTTCTTCCAGATGATGTTGCCGGAGTGGTTCTCCAGGATGATGAACGCATCTTCGCCCGGCACAGCTTTGTAGCCCTTCGAAGCGAGGTCGTAGTAATATTTTTTGCCGTTCTCGATCTTGTAAAAATTCTTCACGCCCGCAGCCAGCATATCATTCACCCAGGGCGCAACGGTAAGGCCTTTATCCGTAATTGTTTTGATACCGGCTTCCACGCCCAGCAGGTCCCAGGTCTCGAATGCGCCGATCTCCCAGCCGAAACCTGCTTTCATCGCATCGTCCACCTTGTAGAGGTCATCCGCAATTTCGGGGATACGGTGAGAGATATACGAAAACAGCCTTGCATGAAATGCCTGGTAGAACTGCCCTGCTTTGTCCGGAGATGCAGCCAGCATTTTAATGCGCTGCTTCAGGTCTTCCACGGGTTTGGCGGCTTCGATGCCGGCGAATTTCGTTTTCACTTTCGGACCGTATTCCATGGTCTTCAGGTCGAGGGTGAGTATTTCTTTCCCGCCTTCGCCTTTGGTCTTTTTATAAAAGCCCTGCCCGGTCTTATCGCCCAGCCAGTTGTTCTCCACCACTTTTTGCAGGAAAGGCGGTATCTGCATAATGTCGCGCGCTTCGTCGTTGGGACAATTATCCGCAACGCCTTTCGCCACTTTCACCAGCGTGTCTATCCCCACCACGTCCGCCGTGCGGAAGGTAGCGGATTTCGGGCGGCCGATCACGGGTCCGGTCAGTGCATCCACTTCATCTATCCCCAAACCCATTTCCTGCATGATGTGGAAAATGGCCATGATGGAGAACACGCCCACGCGGTTGGCAATGAAAGCCGGCGTGTCCTTGCAAAGCACAGTGGTCTTACCGAGATAAAGATCACCGTAATGCATGAGGAACTCCGTCACTGCGGGATCAGTATGGGGCGTGGGAATGATCTCCAGCAGCCGCAGGTAACGCGGCGGGTTGAAGAAGTGCGTGCCCAGGAAATGCTTTTTGAAATCTTCGCTGCGGCCTTCCGCCATCAGGTGGATGGGGATGCCGGATGTATTGGAAGTGATGAGCGTGCCGGGTTTGCGGAACTGCTCCACCTGCTCAAATATTTTCTTTTTGATGTCCAGGTTCTCCACCACTACTTCTATCACCCAGTCGCAATCGGCAATGGATTTCATATCGTCGGTGAAGTTGCCTGTTTTGATATGCCTGGCTGCTTCTTTCGTGTAGAGGGGCGAGGGATTGGATTTAACGGCGGCCTGCAGGGCTTCGTTCACGATCCTGTTCCTCACAGCGGGATGCTCTGTCGTTAATCCTTTGGCCTTTTCCGCATCATTGGGTTCTTTGGGCACCATGTCCAGCAACAGCACCTTTACGCCTACGCCTGCAAAATGACAGGCTATCCTGGAGCCCATTACGCCGGAACCCAGCACTGCAACTTTGTTGATCCTTCTTTGCATATTATTTCCGCTTTAGAATAATGAATTTAGCATTTTTCTTGTTTGAACGGCGCAGCGCAAAGAAAAAAGGCCCCGGCGATATGCCGGGGCCTTTGTATGTTATGTTTTCGTGATCAGCTCACCCCGCTGCCGGGCGCTACGGCCTGGTCAGGGTTTACGAACACCAGTTTGCCATCTTTATCTTCGGCCATCAGTATCATGCCCTGGCTTTCAATGCCTTTCATTTTGCGCGGCGCAAGGTTGGCCACCAGCGTCACCTGTTTGCCAATGATGGCTTCAGGCGCGTAATGCAAAGCAATGCCGGATACAACGGTGCGCTGTTCCGTGCCGAGGTCTATCGTGAGCTTCAGCAGCTTGTCTGCCTTGGCTACTTTTTCTGCATGGGTAATGGTGCCGACCTTCAGTTCCAGCTTCGCGAAATCGTCGTATTGTATTTCTGCTTTGGCAGGCGCCGCTTCTTTCGCCGGTGCTGCTGCGGTTGCAGACTGCTGTGCAGCTGCTGATTGTTTCAAGCCTGCATGCAGCTTCTCTACCTGCGCTGTTACCTGCTCGTCTTCGATCTTTTTGAACAGCAGTTCAGGGGCGCGCAGGGAATACCCGACGCTCACGAGCTTCATGCTGCCGGCGTTTTCCCATTCCAGCATACGGTCCACCACTTTCAGCATATGACAGATCTTCTGCGCGGTGAATGGCAGGAAAGGGTTGATGAACACGGCAAGATTGGCCGTAAGCTGTAGGCATACGTGCAGGCAGTTGTCTATCTGCTGCTGGTTCTGCGCTTGCAGTTCGGGCGTTTTGGCCAGTATCCAGGGATGTTTTTCCTGGAGGTAGCGGTTGCCTTCGCGCGCCACGTTCATCACTTCGTTCAGCGCATCGCGGAAGCGGTAGGTTTCGAGCGATTCGGAGATCTTCATCTTCGCGTCCTGCAGCATGGTAAAGATGCCATCGTCCGACGCATCTTTCACGGCTGCGTGCATCGGGGGCACCTTGCCGCCGCAGAGCTTGTGCATCAGCACCATCGTGCGGTTCACGAAGTTGCCGAGGTTCGCCACCAGCTCGTTGTTATTGCGGTCCTGGAAATCTTTCCAGGTAAAATCATTGTCTTTGGTCTCGGGCGCGGTGGAGCAGAGCACATACCGCAGCACGTCCTGCTGGTCCGGGAAATCTTTGATGTAATCATGCACCCACACGGCCCAGTTGCGCGAAGTGCTCACCTTCTCCCCTTCGATGTTGAGGAATTCGTTGGCCGGCACATTGTCTGGCACCACAAACCCGCCGTGCGCCTTGAGCATGGCCGGGAAAATAATGCAGTGGAACACGATGTTGTCTTTCCCGATGAAATGGATCAGCCGTGTATCTTCTTTGCACCAGTAATCGGCCCAGTTCTCCGTCAGCTCTTTGGTGGCGGAAATATACCCGATGGGCGCATCGAACCAAACGTACAGCACTTTGCCTTCAGCATCAGGCAGCGGCACTTTGATGCCCCAGTTGCTGTCGCGCGTCATGGCGCGGGACTGCAGCCCGTTGTCCAGCCAGCTTTTGCATTGCCCGTACACGTTAGCCTTCCATTCCTTATGATCTTCGATGACGTATTGTTTCAGCCAGGGTTCATAGTTTTGGAGCGGCATGTACCAGTGCTTCGTTTTCTTTTTCACCGGCACGGCGTCGCTGAGGGCGGAACGGGGGTTGATCAGGTCGTCAGGGCTGAGGGAACTGCCGCAGCGCTCGCACTGGTCGCCGTAGGCTTTGTCGTTACCGCAGTTCGGGCAGGTGCCGATGATGTAACGGTCTGCCAGGAACACCTGTTTCACCTCGTCGAAATATTGTTCGGATTCCTTCTCTTCGAAAAGACCGTCGTCGTACATCTTTTTAAAGAAATCCGCCGCCGTCTGGTGATGCACCTGGTTGGAGGTACGGGAGAAAATATCGAAAGAGATGCCCATGGAGGCAAAAGATTCTTTGATGATCGCGTGGTATTTGTCCACGATGTCCTGCGGGGTCACGTTTTCCTGCATGGCCTTGATGGTGATGGGAACGCCGTGTTCATCCGTACCGCAGACAAATTTCACGTCCGCTTTCCTGGCCCTGAGATACCGTACGTAGATGTCAGACGGCAGGTAACAGCCGGCCAGGTGCCCGATGTGGACCGGGCCGTTGGCGTAGGGAAGGGCTGCCGTAACGAGGTATCTGTTAAATTGTTTCATTGATGCTTCCTCCGTTGAAAAAAATGTAAATTATTCAGAAAAATAGGGAAATGGATTTGCAGTTAACCCAATAACGACTACTTTGGCCGTTGAATGGGATAAGATTCCTTCTTCCTCATTTAATCAGCAAAGGTAAACTAAAGACTTTAGAATGATCAAAATTCCGCCCTATCTAAAAAAAGGCGACCTGATAGGGATCATGTGTCCCAGCAGCAAAATGGAGCTTCAAGCCGCCGAATTCGCCGCCAGTGTAATAGAGTCCTGGGGCTTCCGCGTACACCTGGGCATCACCGTAGGCACCAGTTTTCATAATTTTTCCGCGCCGGACGAGCTGAGGCTGGAGGAATTGCAGGACATGATAGACGATCCCGGCATCAAAGCTATCGTGTTCGGCCGCGGGGGCTACGGCATGGTGTCTATCCTGGACCGGATCAATTTCTCCCGCTTCCGTAAAGATCCCAAATGGCTCTGCGGCTACAGCGACATCACCACGCTTCACACCCATATACAGGAACGTTATAAGATCCCGACCATCCATTCCCTCATGTGCAGCGGCATTTCCCTTTCCACGAAAGATAACGCCTACGTGGGCAGCCTGCGCGACGCGCTGCTGGGCAAACGCAGCAAATACGAAACGCAGCCACACGCCATGAACCGCAACGGCAAGGCAAGCGGCAAACTTGTAGGCGGCAATCTCACGCTGCTCACCAATTTGTCAGGCTCTGTTTCGCAGCCTGATACCAAAGGGAAAATACTGGTGCTGGAAGACGTGGGCGAATACCGCTATAACGTGGACCGGATGATGTACAACCTCAAACGCGCGGGCTGGCTCAGCAAGCTGGCCGGGCTGGTGGTGGGCTCTTTCACGGAAGAAAGGGAAACAGAAACGCCTTTCGGGCAAACGGAATTCGAGATCATCCGGAATATGGTGCAGGAATACGATTACCCGGTGTGCTACAACTTCCCGGTGGGCCACCAGGAAGCGAATTACGCGCTGAAACTCGGCATCCCGCATGAATTGAAGGTGAGTGATAAAGGTGTGAGCCTCAAGGAAATAAAAGTATAAATTATTGACAGGGGCCAGGCCCCGTCCGGGGTTGACCCGCCCTACAGCTTCAGCAAAGAATCCAGCTTGGCCTGGAACAGCGGGTATTCGTGCAGGTTATTGTGCTTGCCGCCCTTGATCGTAAACAGGGTATCTCCCGGTTTAAAACATTCATCCGCCAGCTTTTTCCCCGACGCATAAGGAACTGTTTCATCTTTCGTGCCGTGAAAAGCCGCTACCGGCGCCGTTACTTTCGGCAGGTATTCGTTGGCCGGCAGCTTGAAATCGAGCAAAATGCTGTGGGGATAGATCGGGATGGACGATGCGGCAACGTCCTGCAGGCTGTAATAGGGCGTTTCCAGTATCAGCCTGCGGCAATCGCGGATGGCGGCCAGCTGGGCTGCAATGCCCGTCCCCAGCGACTTCCCGTAAATAACGATCTGCCAGGGCGCAAAACGGCTGCGGGCCACTTTGTACATCAGCAGGGCGTCTTCATACATGGCGGCTTCAGTTAACCGGCCGGTGCTTTTCCCGAATTCGCGGTAATCCATGATCAGCACGTCGTAGCCGTTGCGGGTGAATTCGGGCATGTATTGGGCGTAACGGTTGATGTTATGCGAATTGCCGTGAAAATACAGCACCATGCCCCGCGGGCGTTCGGCTTTGAAGAGCACGGCGCTCAGCTTCACTTTTTTATTGACGGGAATGAGCAGTTCCTGGAAAGGAATATCGAATTTATACTGGTAATTGGCCGGCAGCACTTCCGGGTGGAAGATCAGCTTGTCCTGCACGAAATACAGTACCAGCCCCGCTCCCAGGTATATGCCGATGGCCCAGAGGGCTATTTTTTTCAGATTTTTCCTGAGGTCCATCAGCATATCCGTATACTTTAATTGGTTTAGTCTTCCACGTCGGGCACTACTTCCAGCCCATATTCTTCCGGCGTCAGCAGGCCTGTTTCTTTCACGGCCGCGATCTTTGCGGGGTCGGATGCCAGGTCGGCCACGGTGAACTGCTGGTGCAGGTAGTTGAACGTGTGCAGCTTACCGGCGAGGCCCGGCACATCTGCCAGGTATTTGATGATCTCGTTTACCATCAGCAGCGCGGTAGCGCCATGCGTGGCGCCCATGGCCCCTGCGTCGAAATTGCGGAATTCATCCAGCAGGTATTCGTTGCAGCGGTAAGAAGCCAGCGTGGGATTGTTGTCAGGCTTCATGTTGAAGCCGCCCCACCAGGCTGTCCAGTTATGCACTTCTCCGGTCACGAAAGGTTTGTCCAGCAAAATGCAGGCGTCGTTCACCACGAGGTGCGTGGCGCGGTGCTGCGAGCAGTCCACCACCAGGTCGAAGCCGCTGAACACCTGCTTTGCATTGTCCGGCCTTATTTGTATGAGAAAAGGGTAATGCTTGTTCCAGGGATTGAGCGAAAACAGCCTGCTGGCGGCCATTTTAGCTTTGTGTTTGCGCAGGTCCTGCATATTGTAAAGCGGCTGGCGGTGGAGGTCTTCTTCGAGTATCACGCCGTAATCCGCTATGCCTATCACGCCCACGCCTGCCGCGCTGAGGTATTGTATCACCGGGCTGCCGAGGCCGCCTGCGCCTATCACCAGTATCCGGCTCTGCTTCAGTTTTTCCTGCAGGCCTACTCCCATGCCGGGCACCGCTATCGGGTGCTTGTATCTTTCCAGTTCTTTTTCTGACAACATTCTGCTTACTATTACTCGGTGCAAAGATAGCCTACTCCTGCGGAAACTCCATCGTGAAGCGGCTTCCCTTCCCTAAAATACTTTCCACCTTGATGCGGCCCTTATGCGCGTCCACAATGGCTTTCACATAGGTAAGCCCCAGCCCGAAGCCTTTTACGTTGTGCACGTTGCCGGTATGCGCGCGGTAGAATTTTTCGAATATGCGCGATACGGTATCGCGGCTCATGCCAATGCCGTTGTCTGCAATGGAGATCACAAGGAATTTACGTGTATTGGCAGTCGTGATACGCACTTCCAGGTTATCTTTCGAATATTTGATCGCATTGTCGAGCAGGTTGAAGATGAGGTTGGAGAAATGCACTTCGTCTGCTTTGATGATGGGCTGGATGGCGTTCAGCTGCAGGTCTACCTTGCCGTTCTTCCCGTCCAGCTGCAACTGCAGGTTCTCCACGGTGCTGTTGATCAGCTGGTGAACGTCTATCGGCTGCAGGTTGAGCGTCAGCTCTTCCTTTTCCATGAGCGCGGAATTCAGGATGGATTCCACCTGCTTGTTCATGCGTTTGTTCTCTTCCTTGATGATGCCTGAGAAGTAACGGATCTTGTCTTTATTGTCCATCACGCGCTCGTTGCCGATGGCGTCTATGGCGAGAGATATCGTGGCCAGCGGCGTTTTCAGCTCATGGGTCATATTGTTGATGAAGTCGCTTTTGATCTCGGACAATTTTTTCTGTCCCAGCATGGTGCGGATGGTGAGCGCAAAAGCGGTCACGATAATGGCGGTGAACAGGATGCCGCCAAAGATCATCCAGCCGAGGGATTTGAAGACGGTCAGGCTGCTCTGCGGCACAAATACGTGCAGCACTTCGAAGGTGGGCGAGTTGATGTTTTCCGCGAGCGGCACGATGATCTCCTGGTACAGGGCCGAATCGGTCTCGCGTTTGTTCAGCCGCTCAATGAAACTGGTGGAATACATCTGGATGAGCGCGTTGCTCACGATGCCGAATTCGAACACGGTATCGAGCTTGCGCTCTTTCATGGCCTTCCTGAGGAGGCCCGATACCTCGGTGCTTTCAAACTGCGCGCTTACGGGAATGGTCGGCTTGATAATGCCGTCTGTAATGGGTTCCAGCGTAAGGCGGTTGGAAGCGCCGTCCTGCTTGAAGCGGTCTATCTTGATGCGGGCGATAGGCGCGATGGAGCGGTTCATCAGCTCATTGCGGACGGCCTCTACGGCGTCCACCATTTTTTGTTCCTTTTCTTCCTTTTTGATATGGGCGGCATTCAGGATCCAGCTGTACTGGATGTAAATGATTCCCAGGAGGGATAAGGTGATCAGTGCGATTATGACAGGAAATATCTTCTTTAGTGGCAGCATGTTACGGACCTATAAAACGCTAAATATACCGAATTTCCCGGCGGGGGAAACTATTTGCTATAGCAACTATGATACAAAATTAAACCGTGAAAAGCCACATCTGTAGGGATGTATGATAAAAAATATCACTTTAACGTAATTTTAACGCAGAATTTATGCTGTAATTATTGGCAGTCCCCTTATCTTTGCATTGTTATCTGGTACCAAATTTGATACTGGTAACATACAAAAAGCGAATAAACTTTCTACATACATCGACGTGGATTCGTTCCATAAGCGATTTAGATTTTGGTTGATAAAATGGTAAGGGATCTTTCTAGGTCCCTTTTTTATTTTTACCCTGTTTCACATTCTCCTGGTTTTCCCCGGTTTAATAGGAAAAAAATAACGCCTGGTTTGGCTTTTGTTGGTTAAATTTGGATAGAGCTCAGGATAAAAAGGTAATGACATGGATACACTTGCGCCTGGAATATTGCTGATCGCGGACCCATTTCTGAAAGACCCGAATTTCGCCCGCACCGTAGTACTGCTGTGTGAACACCAGGAGGAAGGCAGCTTTGGTTTTGTGGTAAACCGGCAGTTCGACCAGCGGCTCGACGAGTTGATCCCCGCAGTGCTGACCCCGAATATCCCCGTTTATTTTGGCGGCCCCGTACAAATGGATACCATTCATTTTATTCACCAGGTGCCCGACCTGATCGAAGGGGGATTTGAAGTGTTTCCCGGCATCTACTGGGGTGGAGATTTCGCCACGGTTGTGGAATTGTTGAACACCGGTGCGCTGGACCTGCAGAAGATCAAATTCTTCATCGGTTACTCCGGCTGGAGCAGCGGCCAGCTGGAGGGTGAGCTGAGCGAAAAAAGCTGGATACTGAGCCGCATCAACCCGCCTTTACTGTTCTCCCGCGACGAGCAGGAGATCTGGAAGCAAAGCCTCCAGAACATGGGCCACAACTTCGCCATGATGGCCAATTTCCCGATCGATCCTTCCCTAAATTAACGGCTACCGTTATACCCGCATAAAAAAACCGTCCCGGCTAAGCCAGGACGGTCGTAAAAAATTGCCTTGCGGTGAGCTTACAGCGCGGTGGCGCCTTCTACCAGCACCGTCGCCTTGTTGTTCAGCACCTCCACGAAGCCACCTTCGATAGTGTACTGCTCCGAATGGCTCTTATCTTTCAGCACCTTCATTTTGCCTTTACCCAGGGCGGCTATCAGCGGGGCATGGCGGTCCAGCACTTCGAAGGAACCGTCTGTGCCCGGCAGCTGCACGCCGTATACTTCCCCTGTATACAGCTTTCTTTCCGGTGTCAATATTTCCAATAACATGTTAATCGGTTTTGTTTTGAAGAGCCTTATTTAGCGGCAGACATCAGCTTCTTGCCTTTCTCGATAGCATCGTCGATGGTACCTACGAGGTTGAAAGCTGCTTCAGGATACTCGTCCACCTCGCCGTCCATGATCATATTAAAACCACGGATGGTTTCCTCGATGGGAACCAGTACGCCTTTCAGGCCGGTGAACTGCTCTGCCACGTGGAAGGGCTGGCTCAGGAAACGCTCCACGCGGCGGGCGCGGGATACGGTAAGTTTATCTTCGTCGCTCAGCTCGTCCATACCAAGGATGGCGATAATGTCCTGCAGCTCTTTATAGCGCTGGAGGATCATTTTCACACGCTGTGCGGTGTTGTAGTGAGATTCGCCTACTACAGCCGGGGTAAGGATACGGCTGGTGGAATCCAGCGGATCCACAGCGGGATAGATACCCTTGTCCGCGATCTTACGGGACAGTACGGTAGTAGCGTCAAGGTGGGAGAAGGTGGTTGCAGGAGCCGGGTCGGTCAGGTCATCCGCAGGTACATACACCGCCTGTACGGAGGTGATGGAACCGTTCTTGGTGGAAGTGATACGTTCCTGCATCAGGCCCATTTCAGTGGCCAGGGTGGGCTGGTAACCTACCGCTGAAGGCATACGGCCAAGCAGCGCGGATACTTCGGAACCGGCCTGGGTGAAACGGAAGATGTTGTCTACGAAGAACAGGATGTCGCGGCCGCTGCCTGCAGTGCCGTCGCCGTCACGGAAGTATTCCGCCATGGTCAGACCGGAAAGGGCTACACGGGCACGGGCTCCGGGAGGCTCGTTCATCTGGCCGAACACGAAGGTGGCCTGTGAACCTTTCAGTTCTTCCTTGTCCACAGCAGCCAGGTCCCAGCCGCCATGCTCCATGGATTCTTTGAATTTATCGCCGTAACGAACGATGTTCGCTTCGATCATTTCGCGCATCAGGTCATTCCCTTCACGGGTACGCTCGCCTACGCCCGCAAATACGGACAGGCCGGCGTGGCCTTTTGCGATATTGTTGATCAGTTCCTGGATCAGTACGGTTTTACCTACACCCGCACCGCCGAACAGGCCGATCTTACCGCCTTTTGCATAAGGTTCGATCAGGTCGATCACTTTGATACCGGTGAAAAGCACTTCGGTATCGGTAGCGAGGTCTTCGAAACGGGGGGGCTGGCGGTGGATGGGAGCGCCATTGGTGGTGTCCAGCTGGCCCAGACCGTCAATAGCTTCACCTACCACGTTGAACAAACGGCCTTTGATAGCCTCACCGGTAGGCATTTTGATGGGAGCCTCGTTATCGACAACTTCCATACCGCGTACCAGGCCGTCAGTGGAATCCATGGCTACAGTACGAACGCTGTCTTCCCCAAGGTGCTGCTGAACTTCCAGCACCACTTTCTGGCCGTTTTCACGGGTCAGAACGAGGGAGTTGTAAATTTCCGGCAATTTTCCTTCAAAATGCACGTCCACAACGGGACCGATGATTTGTTTGATCTTACCTGTGTTAGGCATATTTCTTAGAAGTTTATAGAATGCAAGTAAATGTGCTGATGCAAAATTTCGCGCAAAGGTAACAATTGAAGCCAGAAAACCCAAAATTCCGGGAATTTGATTTGGGGTGATTTTCGTCAGGTTTTCCCCGCCAGGATTACAAATATATTAAGTTTTAGCAATAAGATATGATTTACGGCCACTGCCTGCTATTTTTATCGTTCAATTACTCTTTATATGGAAAAAGATAAGCCCTCATTAGACCGCCGGGACTTCCTCGGCAACATCACCAAAGCAGGCATCCTGGGCGCCATCGGCCTTACACCCGTAACCCGCGCAGCGGCCGCCACAGCAGAAGCCATACCCGTTTCAACCGTACTGGCTGGCGAGCACGCCTTCCTCTGCCCTCCTTATCTTCAAAATCCTGAACCAACAGGCATCACCGTAATGTGGATGAGCAATAAGCCCACCTACAGTTGGGTGGAATACGGGGAAACCAGCGCCCTGGGCAAAACCGCGCATAATGTGCAAGCCGGTATCGTGGATTCGTACGACAGGCTGCACCGCGTGCGCCTCGCCAACCTGAAGCCCGGCACTACCTATCATTACAAAGTGCTCTCGAAAGAGATCGTGGAATTCAGGCCCTACAAGCTCACCTACGGCGAAACCATCAGTTCCGAAACCTTCAGCTTCACCACCCCGGGCAAAAACCCGAAAGAAGTTAGCTGGCTGGTCTTCAATGATATACACGACCGCGGGGCAGACAGCTTCCCACACCTCATGGCGATGAACAAAGACCCATACGACTTTGTGTTCCTGAACGGCGATATGTTCGACTACCAGGAAGATGAACAGCAGATCATCGATCACCTGCTCGCGCCCCTGGGCAAAAGCTTTGCTTCGGAAAAGCCCTTCATTTTCACCCGCGGCAACCACGAAACCCGCGGCAAGTTCCGCCGTGAGCTGGGCAACTACTTCGACGGGCCATATGTTTTCTCCAAACAATGGGGACCGGTGCATTTTACCGTGCTGGATACGGGGGAAGACAAAGAAGACGAACACCCGGTATATGCAGGTATCGTGAACTTCGATGAATACCGGCGCCAGCAGGCGGAAGACCTGAAACAGATCGTACTGTCCCCCGCTTTTAAAAAGGCGAAATTCCGGGTGGTGATGATGCACATCCCGCATTATTATTCCGGCGACTGGCACGGCACCATGGAATGCCGCAAACATTTCGCGCCCATCTTCGAGCAGGCGAAAATAGACCTGTTCGTTGCAGGGCATACGCACCGCCCCGGCATTCACCAGCCTGTTGCGGGCCAGCACTCCTACCCGATCGTGATAGGCGGAGGGCCGAAAGACGGCAACCGTACACTCATCAAAGTCAAGGCCACCGAAAAGGACCTGAACCTCGTGATGCTGAAAGATGATGGGTCTGAACTGGGAAGGGTGGACCTGAAAACAAAGAGAGGATAGACCTGACTGATGCTTTTATATACAACCGTACCGGGCTTTCCCTGCGATCGCCCGGTATTTTTATGTCATTGCGGAAGCGGCTTCGCCGCCGGCACGCAGGCATAAGGATCAGGATCGCCGGGCGCCGCTTTTTTATCATGGCTCCAGCAGAAGTTCATCGCCTGGCTGGTTACGCTCATCAGGCGGATATTGACTTTCGTGCCTTTCCTGCTGTTGGAAGCCTGGATCGTTTGCGCGCCTTTCGCGGCAATATTGTGGATGGTGTAAGGCTCACTCTTGAACACATCGCCGTTCCCGCGCAGGTATTGCACCATCACCACAGCATTGTCCAGCGGGTATTCGGTCTGGTTGCGCAGGGTGATCTGCAGGTTGCGGATGCCGCCCAGGAAGCCGGTTTTATAATCCCCCGTGTTCAGTGAAATATACTGTTTCCAGTTCTTGCGGAAATATTCCCTGCGGTCTACGAACGTTGCCTGCGCCTGTGCCTGCATATCCTTGCGGCCGGCTATCTGCTCCGCCGTGCGGTTGCTCAGGGTCAGGCTGTTCTTCAGGTCGCGGTTCTCGCGCAGCAGCTGCTCGTTCACATGCAGCAGTTCTTTCGCCCTGCGCTGGTCGCGGCACGACTTCACTGCCAGCACCACGATCACGAAAAGCATAACGGCCAATACGATCCATCTTTGACTCATACGGCTGTTACAGAAAAAATAATGCCGGATTTCCTGCGAAACCCGGCACCATACCCAGTACAAATTTATTTCTCTTTGAATTCGTAGCGAATCTTTTCATTTTTCTCGAAGTCGTACAGCGTGAGCTTGCGCACCGTGTAATAGGCTCTCCAGAAGTTCCGCAGGGCAAACACATATCCCTGGGAGGCCTGGTCCTTCTCGCTTTGCGCCAGGTTGAGGTCTGTAATGCTGATCTTGCCGATCATATACCTGGCCTTGGTGATCTCGTAACGCAGGCGGGCAATGGTGTCTGCCTTGGCGGCGCTGGCCAGCAGGTTCTTCTGGATGTTGAACTGCTGCGTTTGCAGGTATACTTCCTGCTCAAACTGCCGCTCCGCCTGCTGCACATCTATCTCGATGAGGTCGCGGTTGGCCTTGGCCTGGCGCACCCTGTAGCGCGCCCTTCCCCAGTCCATCAGCGGGATGCCGATGCCTACGGAAAAGTTCTGCTGTATCTCTCCGCCGGAGTACACCTTCCCCAGCGTCTGCCCGTTATTGGTCTGCCCCAGCTGCGCCCGCAGGTTGAACTCATAACCGCTATACGCGCGGGCTTCGGCAACGTCCTGGCTGGCTTCCAGCCGCCTGCGCCTGAATTCGAGCACAGACTGGCGGTTGTTGGCGGCTTCGGCCACGGCTTTGTCCAGCGGTACGTTGAACAGCGGTACGGTTTCAGGTGCTGCAAGCTCTATCACTGCGTCCTTAGGCATGTTCAGGAAACGTTTCAGTTCCTGGTAGGCCATTTCTTTTTGCAGGGTAGACTGTTCGAGCGTATTGCGGGCGTTCAGCAGGCTCAGCTCTATCTGCAGCAGCTCGTTCTCCGCGATCTTGCCGAGGTCGAAGCGGCCTTTGGAAATTTTATACAGCGTGTCCTGGTTGGCCACGTTCAGCTGGTAGATCTTTTCCTGCGTCTGCGCGGCCAGCGCTTCGAAGAACATAGACGCGCCGTCGAGCGCGGCGGTTTCCAGGTCTTCTATGTACTGGCGTTTGCTTTCGTCGTAGATGATGGGCGACAGCTTGCGCTCCCAGTAGAAGGGGTTGTACACGATGCTGGGCTGGTTGTAGTTGATGGAAAAGGGCGTGGCCAGGTAATTGGTCGTATTCGTGGCAGAGAACTCGTCGAAGCGGTTCAGGTTGGATTGCACGGAAAAGGTACCGCCCGTCCATGGTACGTTCTGGCGAAGGCCGAGGTTGATGGCGGTGTTGGAGGTGGAGCGGCGTACGTATTCCACTTTGCCGTCAGGCTGCAATATCTCTACGGTCTCACCAAAGGGAGAGCTGCTGTTGTTGAGGCCCAGCACCAGCTGCGGCAATTGTCCTGCCCTGAAATACCGGTAAGCATACAGCGAGTTCAGCGCGCGGCTCTGCGCGCGGTAATAGCTGGGAGAATTACGCTGGGCAAGGGCTACCACGTCCTGCAACACAAGGCTCTGCTGCGCCTGGCAAATGGTAAAGCTGCACAGCAGGCAGGTTATTATAAATCTGATTTTAAGCATGGCGTAAACATTCAATTGGGTTCTGGTTTGCCGCTTTGCGCGCGGGGGAAATGCCGAAGATGAGGCCTACGGAGGAAGCCAGCACAAAGGATAACAGGATGGAAAGCGCGGAAATGATGGTCCGGATATCCGCCACTTTGTCTACCGTATAAGCGCCGGCCACCCCGAGGATTATGCCGATGATGCCGCCGCTAAGGCTGATGAGCACGGCTTCGAAAAGGAACTGCATCACGATGTCGCGCTTCTGCGCGCCCAGCGCCATGCGTATGCCGATCTCCTTCGTGCGTTCCAGCACGCTGGCCAGCATGATGTTCATAATACCGATACCACCCACCAGCAGCGAAATACCCGCGATGGCGCTCAGTACGATATTAAAAACGTCTTTCGTTTTCTGCTGCTGCTGAAGAAGCTGTTCGGGAATGGATACTTCAAAGTCCATCACGTCCGAATGCCGGCGCTTGAGCATGCGGCTGATGATACCGGCGGATTCAGTAAGCTGCTCGGGCTGCGATACTTTCACGATCAGCTGGTCCAGCTGGTGCACCGGCACGTCGGGGATATTCACGCGCTCGCCTTCGTCGAACCAGCCCTGCTGCTCCTGGATGCGGATGGCGGGATTGCGGTAACGGGTGAGCGTGGTTTGAATGGGCACGTACAAGTCCATGTTGTAATCCCTGATGCCAAGGTTCTCTTTGGTGGCGCTACTGATGAGTTTTTCATCGGTTACGCCTACTACTTTCAGCCATTGCTGGCCGCATTTGATGGTTTTGCCGATCGGGTCTTCAGACAAAAAGAATTTCCTTTTCACGCCCGCGCCAATGATGCAAACGCCTTCGCCGCCCCGCAGCTGCTCCTGGTTGAACATCTTGCCTTCTGATAGGCCGATGTTGTTCAATTCAAAGAAAGCCGGCTCCACGCCTACCATTTTAAGTTTTTTGCTTTTGCCGTTGTAGATCATGTCCTGGTCCAGGATCATCTCAGGACTGATCGCATCTACCGTAGGCACCATGCGCCGGATGCTGTGCGCGTCTTCGAGGCTGAGCCCTTTGGAGAATTTCTGTTTTTCCTTTTCCTGGCCTGCGGCGGCTTTCTGCTCTTTTTCATCTTCCTCTTTTTTATCCTCCGTTACCGGTTTGATCACGATGTTGTTCACGCCCACCAGCTTCATCTGGTTCATGATCTCTTCTTTCGCGCCTTTACCGATGGCCAGCATGGCAATTACCGCGCCCACGCCGAAAATAATGCCCAGCGCGGTCAGGAAGGAACGCAGCCGGTTCGCCACGAGCGAATCCAGCGCGATGCCGAGATTGTTCATGTTACGGGCACCCCATAATTTTCGCATAAAGTTTGTTTTATGAGGTTATTTTAAAACGACAAGGCTGTGATGTTTGGCGGATTCGGGCTCGGACATATACACTTCATCGCCGGCCTCCAGGCCTTTTTCGACGATCACTACTTCGTCGTTGCTCTTGCCCAGCTTCACTTCGTGCTTCTCTATGCCATTGCCCCTGCGGAGGTATACGAAGCTTTTTGATTTTTCGCTGAACACGGATTCGAGCGGTATGGTGAGCTTATCGGGGATCTGGTTGATCAGGATGTTGTTGGAAGTGGTCATGCCGGGCTTGAGGATGGAATCGACCTTATCCAGCTTGATGAGCACTTCAAACACCTTGGCGTTGGAGCCGGGGCGGTTTTCGCCGATATTGGCCACGGACGTGACGATGCCGGTGAGCTTCACTTCAGGGAAAGCGTCGAGCCCCATGGATACTTTTTGTTCTTTTTTGATCTTGCTGATGTCCACTTCGTTGATATAGGTTTTGGACAGCATGGTGCTGAGGTCCGGCAGCATGCAGATGCGCGGGTCCCAGGAGCGGATGGCGGAGCCGGCTTTCTTTTTGCCGCCGGTGGAATAGTCGGGGATGTATACCAGCAGGCCTTTTTTGGGCGCGGTGATGCGGAATTTGTCGCGGAGGTCTTCCAGCGCGGCCAGCTGTTCCTGCTTGCGCTTCACTTCGCGGGCGGCCTGTTCCATTTTGGCGGTGGCCTGCCTTTGCTGGATCTTATACTTTTCACCGAGCTGCTTCAGGTCGCGGTCTGCCTTCTCCAGGTCCAGCTCTGCCTGGCGGATGGTGGCGGGCGGTTCAAATTTGCTCAGCTCCAGCGCGATCTTTTTCTGTTCCATCTGGAAGCGGAGATTGGTGATATTGTCCCGCGATTCGCGCATCTGGAGCGTAGTATCCAACGCGGTCTGGGAAAGGGTAGTGATGGAACGGTCCAGCTCCAGCTGCACGTCGCCGATCTTTTTGTTCACCACGGCGGGGTCCAGCGTGGCAATATAATCCCCTTCCTTTACAGTGATACCTTCCGTCACCATATCCTGTATCTTGATCTCTTCATAGATCTGGTGCGTCTGGAGAGGCGGAGCCTGGATGTACACGGTGTTTTCGGCCATCAGTTCGCCGGGACTGACCACTACGTCGCGGAAGTGCTCTTTCTTCACTTTGGCCACAGCACTGGGGCCGGCTGCCTTCTTGCCGAAAACGAAATAGGCAATGATCGTACAAACGAGGAGTAACGCGGCAATGAGCCACCATTTTTTCTTAAACATAGGTTAATAGTGTGTGGTATATACAAGGGTGAAATAGCTACTGATCTATCTATCATAACGCAATGGCTCTCTGCACAGCATGGTTTCTTGTCAAGATGCACGGGTTCAACGATTCCATAAAATTATAAGCTGAATACTAAAGGAAACGTTAATTGTGACCAGTACCGGGATTTTCATTATAAACATTGATTTAAAGGGATAAGCTCTCTTTTTGCACTCAAACCCAACAATTTGCATTTCCCTGATAACGGTCTCGCAATTACTTTTATTTTTGCCCAAATGTCCCTGATGAAATTATTTGTCGTAAACGACGCAAGAACAGCCCGGGAATTCCTGGACGTACATGTGATACTGAACAAACACCATGAAGGCTGGATACAGCCGCTGGACAAGGATATAGAAGATGTATTCAGCCCGGAAAGAAATAAAACATTCCGTTCCGGCGAATGCGTGCGGTGGGTGATGAAAGATGCATCAGGCAAACTCATTGGCCGCATCGCGGCATTCGTAAATAAGAAATACAGGACCATGGGCGACGAGCAGCCCACGGGCGGCATCGGTTTTTTTGATTGCATCAACGACCAGGCCGCGGCCAACCTGCTGTTCGACACCGCCAAACAATGGCTGCAGGAAAGAGGCATGGGAGCAATGGACGGGCCGATCAACTTCGGCGACCGCGACCGCTGGTGGGGGCTGCAGGTGGAAGGATATGTGAACCCGCCGTATGGCATGAACTACAACCCGCCTTATTATGAAACGCTCTTCAGGAATTACGGTTTTGAAACATTCTTCAACCAGGTATGCTTCGCGCTGAATGTGAAAGACCGGATACAGGACAAGTTCTACGAGCGCCATGCGGCACTGGCGAAGGACCCGAACTATTCCGCGCGCCACATCAAAAAGAACCAGCTCGAAAAATTCGCGCAGGATTTCACTACCGTGTACAACAAAGCATGGGCGCAGCATGGCGGGGGAAAGGAGATCACCAAAGAGCAGACCATGACGCTGTTCAAAAAAATGAAACCGGTGCTGGATGAGAAGATCGTATGGTTCGCCTATTACAAGGAAGACCCGATCGCCATCTGGATCAACCTGCCTGAGCTGAACCAGTACTTCAAACATATGCACGGCAAATTCGGCCTGCTGCAGAAGCTGCAGTTCCTCTGGCTGAAAATGATCGGCGCCTGCCGCAAGTTCACCGGCATCGTGTTTGGCGTGGTGCCCGAGTTCCAGGCGAAAGGGGTGGATGCATATATCATCGTGGAAGGCGGCACCAAGGTGATCCAGGCGCAAAACCTGTATGATGATTATGAAATGCAGTGGATCGGGGATTTTAACCCGAAGATGATGAACATCGGCCAGAGCCTGGGCGCTTACCCGAGCCGCAGGCTGGTTACTTTCCGTTACCTGTTCGACCGCACGAAGGAATTTAAGCGCCACCCGATCCTGAAATAGCAGGAACAGCCATGGTGGCCGGTTCGAGCTTTTTCCCTTTTTACTTTTTGATTTTTGCGTTACTTTCGGCTTTTGGAAAGGAGCGAGTCCCATCATGGAAAATTTTATAGTATCCGCCCGTAAATACCGTCCGCAGAACTTCTCCACGGTAGTTGGGCAAGCCCATATCACTACTACACTCAAAAATGCCATCCGCAACAACCAGCTGGCCCATGCCTTCCTGTTTTGCGGGCCGCGCGGCGTGGGTAAGACCACCTGTGCGCGCATCCTGGCCAAAACCATCAACTGCGAGAACCTCCAGCCCGATGGCGAAGCCTGCAACGAGTGCAATTCCTGCCGCACCTTCAACGAAGGCAGCTCCTTCAACATCCACGAGCTGGACGCGGCTTCCAACAACTCCGTAGACGATATCCGGACGCTGGTAGACCAGGTGCGCTTTGCCCCCCAGGCCGGTAAGTACAAGATATACATCATCGATGAGGTGCACATGCTCAGCTCATCGGCCTTCAACGCTTTCCTGAAAACGCTGGAAGAACCGCCATCCTACGCGATCTTCATCCTCGCCACCACGGAAAAGCACAAGATCCTCCCCACCATCCTCAGCCGCTGCCAGATCTTCGATTTCAAGCGCATTACCATACAGGACACGGTGGACCATCTCCAGGAGATCGTTACCAAGGAACATATGACCGCCGAAGGCGACGCCCTTCACCTGATAGCCCAGAAGACCGACGGCTGCATGAGGGACTCCCTCAGCACGCTGGACAAGATCGTGAGCTTCACCGGCGGCAAACTGACCTATCAGAACACCCTCGAACATCTCAATATCCTCGACTACGATTATTTCTTCAGGGTCATGGAATCTGTGCTGGCGCAGGATATCGCCGGCGCCCTGCTGATCTTCGACGAAGTGCTGCAAAAAGGTTTCGAGGGAGACAACTTCCTGGGCGGATGGGCGGAATTCCTTCGCAACCTGCTCGTTTGCAAAGACGATAAAGTGCTGCACCTCATGGAAGTGAGCGCCAACCTGAAAGAGCGCTACAAACAAATGAGCGGCCGGGTGAGTTCCGCTTACCTCGTTACGGCGCTGCATTTGCTGAATGAGACCGAGATCGGCTACAGGATGGCCCGCAACAAAAGGCTGCATGTGGAAATGGCGCTGATCAGGCTGTGTTACCTCCAGCAGGCGGTAACCCTTGTGAGCAACGACCAGACAGGCGAAGTGGTAAAAAAAAACCTGATTCCTGAAGGAGCTCCCCAGCGCCTGAGGGCCCCGCTGCCCCAGCCGATCTACGGCAAACCCGCTACCAGTAAAACAATCACACCGCAGGAGCCCAGGCTCACCATAGAAGTGGAAAAGGGCGCAGCCGCCCCGGCGGCCTATGCCGCGCCTGAAAAAACGGCCCCGGCCTACACGCCGCCGCAGGAAAAGCCGGCAGCGCCCGTTCAGCAACCGGCGTATACCGCTCCACCGCCTTCCCAACCCGCTCCCGCAGCAGGGAATGGCGCTGCCAAACCCAAGCTGACCGGCCTGGCAGCCATGAAAGAAGCCATGGCAGCCAAACAGCAGCAGGTTTCCAACGTAACGTCCAGCTCCGTGCCCCTTACCGCCGGCGCCATCGCCGTGTACTGGGACGAGTTTATCGACCGGTTCAGGCAGGCCAACAAAATGACCGTGGTGAGCAATCTCCAACTGGCCCAAACCGCCATGCTGGGGCCTGAAGAGATCTGCATCGTGAGCCGCAATATTGTGCAATACCGGTTCATGGAAGAAGAAAAGCTGGAAATATCCGAGTTCTTCAAGCAGAAATTCCGCAACAACGCCCTCATTCTGACCCTTCAGCTGGACGAAAGCCAGCAGGAAAAGGCAGATACCGGCCCCGCGCCGCTTTCGAGCCGGGAACAATACGCGCGCATGGTAGAGAAATACCCGCTCGTGAAAGAATTGAAAGACAGATTGAACATGGAACTTGATTTCTAAACCGTTACCCGGTCCGGGGAATGGTTATTTTTTAAACACCCGCCCCCCGCATGCATTGCGTTTTTGCGCAAAAACATGTAGGTTTGGGCAAAATTTCGAAGAAACACTATGGCAGAAGTTATCAGAATGCCCCTTTTAAGTGATACGATGACAGAAGGGGTGATTGCGGAATGGCATAAGAAGGTAGGCGATACCGTAAAGTCCGACGATATAATTGCCGAAGTGGAGACCGACAAGGCCACCATGGAGGTAATGGGATATGCGGACGGCACGTTGTTATATATTGGTGTGGAGAAAGGAAAGGCCGCCAAGGTAAATGAGATCATAGCCATTGTGGGTAAACCCGGCGAAGATTACAAACCTCTGCTGGAAGGCAACGGAGGCGCCCAGGCCGCCGCTCCCAAAGCAGACGCAGCCGCCCCCGCCCCGAAAGCGGAAGCCGCTCCTGCCGCTGCTCCCGCTGCAGCACAGGTAGACAAAGGCGCGCTGGACGCAGCCCTGAAAGACGCTACCGTGATCCGCATGCCGCTGCTCAGCGACACCATGACCGAAGGAAAGATCGTAACCTGGAATAAAAAAGTAGGCGATACCGTGAAGTCAGACGACGTGCTGGCCGAAGTGGAAACCGACAAGGCGACCATGGAAGTGATCGGTTATGCAGACGGTACCCTGCTGTATGTGGGCGTTCCCGAAGGCCAGGTGGCCAAGGTGAACGGCATCATAGCGATCGTAGGTAAAAAAGGCACCAACGTAGAACCCATACTGGCAGCCGAAACATCCGGCGGCGCCGCAGCTCCCCAGGCTGCTGCAACCGGTGGTTCAGCCGCTCCTGCCGCATCCGCTCCCGCAGCGGAAGCAGCGCCTGCCGCAGCCGCCTCCGGCGACGGAAGGGTGAAAGCCTCTCCCCTCGCTAAAAAGCTCGCTGAAGAAAAAGGCATCGACATCAGCCAGGTGCCCGGCACCGGCGATGGCGGCCGTATCGTGAAAAAAGATGTGGACAGCTTCGTGCCTTCCAAAGCCGCCCCTGCCGCAGCTCCCGCAGCCGCTGCCGGCGCTCCTGCCCCGAAAGTGGCCGCATTTGCGCCCGCAGGCCAGGAAGGCCATACCGATACCCCCGTATCGCAGATGCGCAAAGCCATCGCGCGCCGCCTCGGTGAAAGCAAGTTCTCCGCTCCGCACTTCTACCTTACCATGGAGATCAACATGGACAAGGCGATCGAAGCCCGCGAAGCCATCAATAAAGTATCTCCCGCCAAGGTTTCCTTCAACGACATGGTGATCAAAGCCTGCGCCATGGCGCTGCGCCAGCACCCTGACGTGAACAGCAGCTGGCTGGGAGACACCATCCGCCATCACCAGCACATCCACATCGGCTCCGCCGTGGCGGTAGACGAAGGGCTGATCGTTCCTGTGATCCGCTTTGCAGACCAGAAGAGCTTCTCCCAGATCGCGGCCGAAACCAAAGTGCTGAACGATAAAGCGAAGAACAAGAAATTACAGCCGCAAGACTACACCGGCAATACCTTCACCGTATCCAACCTGGGTATGATGGGCATCGAGCAGTTCACCGCCATCATCAACCCGCCTGATTCCGCCATCCTCGCGGTAGGCGCCATCAAGGAAACAGTGATCGTGGAAAACGGCCAGTTCAAAGCCACCAACGTCATGAAAGTGACCATGAGCTGCGACCACCGTACGGTAGACGGCGCAGTGGGCTCCCGCTTCCTCGTAACGCTGAAAGGCTACCTGGAGAACCCGGTTACCATGTTCGTATAACAATATTGCAGTATATCAAAGGCCGTTCCGCTACCGGGACGGCCTTTTTATTTTCTCCCGACCGCATCTCCGTACATCCGTTCCCGTTAAAATACCATCATTCCGGGCTGCATAAGATTTTCCACTGTCTTTTTCGTTCAGTTTGTTTGAAAAAAATCTAAAAATCTCGCCATATTTTATTAAATTGATATCCATTCCCCCAAATAATACGCAATGCCGGTTCCCAAAAATGCCCTCAAATGGTTTGAAATACCAGTCAGCAATTTTGATCGGGCCAGAAAATTTTACAACACCGTATTTAATTTCGAGCTGCAGGAAGCCCGGGTGCGGGGCAACCGTATGGGATTGTTCCCCTGTGGCGAACAGCACGGCGGCGTGGGCGGGGCGATCGTGGAAGGGCCTGATGCGGTGCCAAGCCAGCGTGGCTGCGTAGTCTATTTTTATTGCGGGCCGGACCTCTCGGAGGTGCTGGAACGCGTACCCGGCGCTGGCGGGCGCATCGTGCATGAAAAAGCGCCTATCTCCAACGAGCAGGAAATGGGTTACCAGGCTGTATTTACAGACAGCGAAGGCAACCGGATCGGGTTGCACTCGGAAGCATGAGGCTTATCATCACATATAAATTTCTCTAAATCGATTTACTACGGTTCCATTATGGTATCCCTACTAAAGCCTTACTAAAGCCCTACTAAAGCCCCGGCTTATATGCACGTCTTTCTCCATTCTCTCCTAAAATAATTTTCAATAACTTTTGAAAGTTCAAAAACATTCTATAGCTTTGAGATATGAAATTGCCAGAAGCCAAAGCACAGTTCATCCAGGCATGGGGCCTGCTGGGCGCGCAATGGGGCGTTAACCGCACCATGGCGCAGATCCATGCCCTCCTCCTCATCGCTCCCGAACCTATGAGCGCTGAAGAGATCATGGAAGCGCTGGACATCTCCCGCGGCAATGCCAACATGAACGTACGCGAGCTGATGAACTGGGGCATCGTGGAAAAAGTGCTCGTGCCCGGCGAAAGAAAAGAATTTTTTATCGCAGAGAAAGATATCTGGAAAGCGGGCACCGCCATCGCCCGCGAAAGGAAAAAACGCGAGCTGGACCCTATCCTCAAAGTATTGCTCCAGCTCAACAAAGTGGAAGGCGACCAGAAAGACAAACACGTAAAGGCTTTCCGGGAAACCATCCAGAACATCCAGAAATTCGCGCACCAGACCGATGCCGCGCTCAACGCCTTCATCAAATCCGAAGAACACTGGTTTTACAGCACCCTGCTGAAGGTGATCCGCTAAGATATGCTTCCCGGGCAGCCTTCATCATTTTTATATTATAATGTTTCATTTTTTTCTGAAAGTTCTAAAACATCCCTTGTATGAAAAATAAAAAGATCGTGATAGCAGGAGGCTCCGGGTTTATCGGCGCCGGGCTCATTGAATATTTCGGCGGCAGCAACGATATCGTGGTACTCACCCGCGGGAGCGGGTTGAACGGGCATGCCCGGCCCAACGTTACCTATGTGCAATGGGACGGCCGCCATACCGGCCCCTGGACGGAAGCGCTTGAAGGGGCGGACCTGCTGGTGAACCTCTCCGGCAAAAGTGTGAACTGCCGTTACACCGAAGCCAATAAAGCCGCGATATTCGACAGCCGCACCGCCAGCACCACCGCGCTGGGCGAGGCTATCAAAGGGCTGAAACAGCCGCCCGCGCTCTGGATCAACGCCGGTTCTGCTACCATCTACCGCCATGCGGAAGACCGGCCGATGGATGAATTCACCGGCGAGATCGAAAATGATTTTTCCGTGCAGGTTTGTAAGAAATGGGAACAGGCTTTCAACGATATCGCGCTTCCGCACACCCGCAAAGTGATCCTGCGCATCGCGGTGACGCTGGGGAAAGGCGGGGTGATGGAACCTTACCTCAACCTCGTGAAATTCGGGCTGGGCGGCCGCCAGGGCAATGGCAGGCAGCGTTACAGCTGGGTGCACGTCACCGACGTGGCGCGGATGATGGAATGGCTCTGCCACCACCCGGAATGCGAAGGCACGTATAACTGTTCCGCCCCCAATCCCGTAAGCAACACCGAATTCATGGCCACCCTGCGCAAAACCGCGGGCCATCTCTTCGGCCTTCCCGCCCCGGCGTGGATGCTGAGCATCGGCGCCGCGCTGATAGGCACGGAAACGGAATTGCTGCTCAAAAGCCGCTGGGTGCTGCCCACGCGTATCACACAGGCCGGGTTCACCTTCAAATACCCGCATTTGCGCGAAGCCATGCAACAGATCGTGGGACAATTGCCCCGGAAGGCGTATCATTTGTTCTGAAATGCAACAATGTCATGCATTCCATCGTGGTATAACTTTTGAGCCGTTCTGCATGGAATCATTAACTTTGGACCCATGGCAGATACACCTAAACTGACCGTTGTTCTCGGCGCTTCGCCCCACCCGGACCGCTACAGCTACCTGGCCGTTACCCGGCTGAGGGCGCACGGCCACCCGGTGCTCGCCATCGGCCAGCGGGACGGCAACATCGGCGATACGCCCATCACGGCAGCGCATCCGCAGGCAGAAGGCGTTGATACGGTCACGTTATACCTGAACCCGCTCCGGCAGCAGGAATACTACGATTACATCCTCAGCCTGAAACCCAAACGGATCATTTTTAACCCCGGCACGGAAAACCCCGAACTCATCCAGCTCGCTGAAGCCAACGGCATCAAGGCACAGCCCGCCTGCACGCTGGTGATGCTGAGCACCGGCCAGTACTAATCCACACAATTTCCCCAATCCTCCACCCTTCATATTGCGGTAACACTCACTGCAGTAAAAAGTCGTATATTCGGACAATACTTCATACATCCTGTTAACCCCTCCGGCCAAAGACCCAACAGACAGGCATTCGTATACGCTTTACCGTTCTAAACTTACAACCCATGAAATGGAGAAGATTCAACGGCGAACCTATTCAGTTGCCCATTAAGGAGGAAGTGCGGCACGCCATCGTCCGGGAAACCGGCCTTGGCCACCGCTTAAAGGTCTGCATCGGCACAGACTCACAGGTAAAAGGGCTTGAAACGGAATTTGCCACCGTTATCGTGTTCCTGCGTGAAGGCCACGGCGGGTTCATGTTCATCCACAACGAAAAAACGCGGGACGTTTATTCCATCAAAGAAAGAATGCTGGTGGAAGTCGCAAAAAGCATCGAGATCGCGTATGAATTATGCGACCTGTTCACCGAGTACGATGTGGACATGGAAGTGCATGCAGACATCAACACCAATCCCCAGTTCAAAAGCAACCTGGCCCTCCGGGAAGCCATGGGCTACATCCTCGGGATGGGGTTTGCCTTCAAGGCCAAGCCTGAAGCATTTGCCAGCAGCTCCTGCGCCAACAAGATCGTGAATTAAGCGATGCGCTGAAAGCGCCCGTTCATTTCGTCGATAAACTCCAGGATCTTGTCCCGGCCTGTTTTCTTGACGGTGGATGTGACGTAATTCGCCGGCAGGAACTGCCAGGTTTCGCGGAGTTTGTTCAAAAAAGCCTTCACATTACGGCTGGTTTCCAGCTGCGTGTTCTTGTCTGCCTTTGTAAAAACCAGCTGGAACGGCACCTGCCACTCCCCGAGCTGGTTAATGAACTCTATATCGATCTTCTGCGGGGTCAGCCGGCTGTCTATCAGCACAAACACATTCACCAGGTTGGGCCGTTTCCTCAAATAATTTTCGATCATCTGCTCCCAGCTGCGGCGCTGGCTCTGGGAAACCTTCGCAAAGCCATACCCTGGCAGGTCCACGATGTACCAGTCTTTATTGATCAGGAAATGATTGATCAGCTGCGTTTTACCCGGTGTGCCGGAGGTTTTTGCCAGGTTATGCTGGTTGGCCAGCATATTGATCAGGCTGCTTTTGCCCACGTTGGAACGGCCGATGAAAGCGTATTCCGGCATATCCGGCGGAGGGCACTTTTGCCAGTCCACATTACTGATCAGGTATTCAGCAGATTTGATCACCATAATTTTCCCATTTTGCGGCCCTTCTGTTACCTTTGCCCCACTATGGCGAGCAATGATGTACAGAAAGTGGTTCCTTTTGAAGGGTCAAAATTAAGCAAGAAGGAGCAGATAGCCCACATGTTCGATGATATTGCAGGCAGGTACGACTTCCTGAACCATTTCATGAGCATGGGCATAGACGTTCAGTGGCGCAAAAAAGCCCTCAGGCTGCTGCAGCCCCTTCAGCCCAAAACCATGCTGGACGTGGCCACAGGCACCGGCGACGTGGCCATTATGGCCCAGCGCATGCTGCAGCCCGAAAAGATCATCGGCATAGATATTTCTGAAGGAATGCTGGCCCTGGGCCGCGAAAAGGTCACTAAAGCCGGGCTGGACAGCGTTATTACCCTCCAGCAGGGCGACAGCGAAACAATAAGTTTCCCCGATGCAACGTTTGATGCCATAACGGCGGCCTTCGGCGTCCGGAATTTTGAGAACCTTGAAAAGGGGCTGGCGGAAATGTGCAGGGTGCTCAAACCCGGCGGGAAAGCGGTGATACTGGAGTTTTCCAATCCCACCAAAACGCCCGTGAAACAGTTGTATAATTTTTATTTTCGCTACATTACGCCCTTGATCGGGAAATGGATAGCCCGGAACAAAGCAGCATACAGCTATTTGCCCGACTCTGTGAAGGCTTTCCCGCAAGGCCAGGCGATGTGCGATATTTTACACAAAGTTGGGTTCCAGGCTGTTACATGCAAAACGCTAACCTTCGGAATATGTTCAATTTATTGCGCTACCCGCTAACGGGGGCATTGTTACTCCTTTTAAGTACCATATCACTCTCTGCCAGCGCGCAAATGAACATGGAGGAACATGACCGCAAGCCCTACTACTTCGGCATCACCCTGGCCGCGAACCAGTCCTATTTCAGGCTCTCGCATTCAGACCTCTTCCTCCACCAGGATTCCATCATGGTGGCAGAACCGCTGAAGACCGTCGGCTTCAACCTCGGCCTGCTGGCCAATCTCCGCCTCAGCAACCGGTTCGACCTCCGCTTCAACCCGCAGCTCTTTTTCGCCAATAAGAACCTCTATTTCCGCGAAAACTACCCGGACCGCGCCACCGAAAAGAAAGTGGAATCCATCGTGGTGAGTTTTCCCCTGCAAATAAAATTCAAATCGGACCGCATCGGCAACATGCGCGTATACACTATCGCCGGCATGAAGCTGGACCACGACCTCGCGTCCAACAAAAGCGTGCGCCTGGCGGAAGATCTCGTGAAGATCAACAAGACCACTTATGGTTATGAACTTGGCGCGGGGTTCGAATTTTATTTCCCTTCCTTCATCTTCACCCCGGAATTCAAGATCAGCAACGGTTTGAACGATGTGCACGTGCGGGACCCCAACCTCCGTTATTCCAACGTGATCGACCAGCTCAATTCCCGCATGATCGTGTTTTCCATCCATCTTCAGGGGTAAAGTTTTACCTTTGCGGCATGCAAAATGTCATCATCAAAAATATATCCGTAGTAAATGAAGGCGTTACCAGCGTGCAGGACGTGCTGCTGCGCAACGGCCGTATCGAAAAGATCGCCCCGCAGATCAGTGAAACAGGCAAAGAGATAAACGGCACCGGCAAGCACCTGCTGCCCGGCGTGATAGACGACCAGGTGCACTTCCGCGAGCCCGGCCTCACCCACAAGGCCACCATCCGCTCAGAAGCCCGCGCAGCCGTGGCCGGCGGCACCACCAGCTTCATGGAAATGCCCAATACCAAGCCTGAAGCCGTTACACAGGAAAGATTAGAAGAAAAATACGACATCGGCGCCCGTACCTCGCTGGCCAACTACTCCTTTTTTATGGGCGTGGCCAACGACAATGCGGAAGAAGTGCTGAAGACCAATGCGAAGAAAGACCGCGTAGCCGGCGTGAAGATATTCATGGGCTCATCCACCGGCAATATGCTGGTAGACAATTTCCTTACCCTCGAAAAGATCTTCTCCGAAATAGAACTGCTGATCGCTACCCATTGCGAAGATGAAAAGATCATCCGCGCCAACATGGAGAAATACAAGCAGGAAAAAGGCGACAACCTTTCCGCGGCAGACCACCCGCTGATCCGCAACGAAGAGGCCTGCTTCGAGTCCTCGCTCGTGGCCGTGCAGTTTGCCATGAAACATAATTCCCGCCTGCACATCCTGCATATTTCCACCGAAAAGGAATTACAGCTGTTCAGCAACCTGCTGCCGCTGAAAGAAAAAAGGATCACCGCCGAAGTGTGCGTGCATCACCTCTGGTTTACCGCCAACGACTATACGAAATACGGCAACCTCATCAAATGCAATCCCGCCATTAAAGCGCCGCACCACCGCGAAGCGCTCTGGCAGGGCCTGCTGGACGATAAGCTGGATATCATTGCCACCGATCACGCGCCCCATACCTGGGACGAAAAGCAACAGGCCTACCTGCAGGCGCCTTCCGGCGTGCCGCTGGTGCAGCACAGCCTGCTCATGATGCTCGAGCAGGTAAAGGCAGGGCGTTTCTCCATCGAAAAAATGGTGCAGAAAATGAGCCACGCCCCGGCAGATTGTTTCCGCGTGCGCGAAAGAGGATACCTGCGCGAGGGTTATTTTGCAGACTGTGTGATCGTGGACCTCAATGCACAAACGACTGTCAGCAAATCCAATATCCACTACCATTGCGGCTGGAGCCCGTTTGAGGGACATACCTTCCCGGCGGCCGTTACCCATACCTTTGTGAATGGCCACCTGGCATACGAAAACGGTACGTTCAACGAAAACCAGCTGGGGCAACGGTTGTTATTCAACGCATAAGCTGCTGCCAATGAGCATAACGGGCCGGGAACCATGCGTTTCCGGCCCGTGTCATTTATGGAAAATTCACGGGCCTGCATCTTCCACGTTAACATGTTTCACTGTAAATTCACCAAAAATTCTGCGCATGGAGCTGGATAAAACAACCTACCTCGACCTGTCGATCTTTAACCGGGAAGACGAATATTCCCTGTTCCATAAGCTGGATTTTACCACTACCTCGGGCGGAAGGGAATACCTGCGCACGCTTTTCAGCAACCCGCTCAAAGACACCGAGGCCATCCGCAACCGCCAGCAAATGCTGCAGTTCCTGCTGGAAAAAGAAGACGCCTGGCCGCCGATGATCACCAACGGCACCATCGTGGTCGTGGAAAACTATCTCAATGCCGAGATAGAACCCATCTCCACCTCCGAAGGCCCGCTCCTGTATGTCAACGCGCTCATCACCAAAACCATTTACGCGCCCGATTTCGGGTTCATTAAATTTTCGTTCGACCAGCTGCTGAACCTCATCAATGGTTTCAGGTTCCTGACGGAAACCTTCCAGGCCACCGAAGCACCGGCCAACCTGCGCCTGCTGCTGGAAAGGGCGCGCATCCTCATCAACCAGCGCGAGTTTCACGACATCACCGCCATGCATGAACGGGGAACGCTGAATTTCGTGCAGATACTGCGCTACGACAAGCTCATCCGCAAGAGACATAAAAAAGTGCTCTGGGAGCTGACCGAGCTGTATACCCGGCTGGACGCGTATCACAGCATGGCCATGGCTATCCGTCATTTTAAGCTCAACTTCCCCGTGTTCTCAGAAGAAGGCAAACCTCATATCGAGATCAGGCAACTGTACCACATGATATTGCCGCAGCCCGTTGCCTACGACGTGGCGATGGACCCGCACCGGCATTTTATTTTCCTCACAGGCGCCAACATGGCGGGCAAGACCACCTTCATCAGGGCGGTGGGCATTGCCGTGTTCCTGGCGCACCTGGGCATGGGCGTGCCCGCGGAGAACATGCGACTGAGCTTCTTCCACGGCATCCTCAGCAATATCGACGTGAAGGATAACATCTTCAAAGGGGAAAGTTATTTCTACAACGAAGTGCAGCGCATCAAGAACACCATCATCAAGATCAGCGACGGCAAGAACTGGCTGATACTGATCGATGAAATGTTCAAAGGCACGAACGTTGAAGACGCGAAGAACTGTTCCCTGGCCGTGATCCGCGGGCTGCTGAACAATCACCGCTGCCTGTACATCCTTTCCACGCACCTGTACGAGATCGCGGAAGAGCTGCGCGGCGAAGACCAGATCATTTTTAAATATTTCCAGTCGGAAGTGATAGACGACAACCTGCATTTCACTTACGAGCTGAAAGACGGCATTGCGAAAGAAAAGATCGGGTACCTTATTTTGCGGAAAGAAAAAGTTATTGAGCTGCTGGCGAACATGAAATAAGAAATTCGTTATCTTCGGAAGGTAACAACCATTGTTTGTCCCATGCTCGTCAAGATCTTCGGCAGCGCCATTCACGGCGTGGAAGCCATTACCATTACGATAGAAGTGAACGTAGCCCCGGGCATACGTTTCTGCCTGGTCGGGCTGCCCGACAATGCCGTTAAGGAAAGCGAGTTCCGCATCGAAACGGTGATCAAGAACATCGGTTATAAAATGCCGCGCATGCGCACCGTGGTAAACATGGCGCCGGCAGGCATCCGCAAGGCGGGCTCCGCTTACGACCTGCCTATTGCCCTGGGCATCATTGCCGCATCGAATCAGGTTGCTTTCACCCGTTCCCCGCATACATACATCATCATGGGCGAGCTTTCGCTGGACGGGGCGCTGCGGCCTATCCGCGGCGTGCTGCCGATGGCCATGCAGGCGAAAAAAGAAGGTTTCAGCGGCATCATCCTGCCTATGCAGAACGCGCGGGAAGCAGCGGTGGTGGAAAGTTTGGAAGTATTCGGCATGCCGCATATCAGCGAAGTGCTGGCCTTTTTGCAGGGAGCAGAAAGACCGCCTGAAATTCCGCAGCCTTATTGCGCGGACTTTTCTTCCGAGGTGGATTTTGCAGAGATCAAAGGGCAGGGTACGGTGAAGCGCGCCATGGAAATAGCGGCGGCGGGCGGGCATAATATCATCCTGATAGGGCCGCCGGGAGCGGGCAAAACGATGCTGGCGAAAAGGCTGCCTACCATATTGCCGCCGCTGAGCCTTGAAGAAGCATTGGAAACCACCCGCATCCATTCTGTAGCAGGCAAGCTGGGTGAAGCGACCGGCATTATCACCATGCGCCCTTTCCGTTCGCCCCACCATACCATGAGCGATATGGCCATGGTAGGCGGCGGCAGCATTCCGCAGCCGGGTGAAATATCGCTTGCGCAAAATGGCGTTTTGTTCCTCGACGAATTGCCGGAATATAAACGCTCAGTACTGGAAGTACTGCGCCAGCCGATGGAAGAACGGAAGGTCACCATTTCCCGCGCGCGCAACTCAGCAGATTTTCCTGCCACTTTCATGCTGGTAGCCGCCATGAATCCCTGTCCCTGCGGCTATTTCAACCACCCGCAGAAAAGCTGCACCTGCATGCCGGGCATGGTACAGAAATACCTGAACCGCATCTCCGGCCCGCTGCTGGACCGCATAGACCTGCATGTGGAAGTGACACCGGTAAACCCGTCGTCGCTGGCAAGTACGGTACAGGCGGAAACAAGCGAAGAGGTACGTAAACGGGTGATCGCTGCGCGCAACAGGCAGGCCCTGCGTTTCCGGGAACTTAATAAACCCTTTCTCCCGGCTTCCGCCGGTTCCGGCGCAACAAGCTCTCCAGGAGCCGCTGTTTCCACGTATTCCAACGCGCAGATGAACGCAAAACAGTTACATCATTATTGCCGCCTGCCGCCCGAGGCGAGGGAACTGCTTTCGCAGGCCATGAAAAAATTGCAGCTGTCCGCCCGTGCGTACGAACGGATCATTAAAGTGAGCCGCACCATTGCAGACCTGGAAGATTCGGCAGCGATCACGCCGCATCATATCGCCGAGGCCATCCAGTACAGAACGCTGGACAGGGAGAGCTGGGGGCGGCAGTTTTAATGCGTGCCGTTCGTCTGCTCCACTTTCTTGTAATCCTCGCTCAGCTTCTTCTGCACATCGGCAGGAACAGGCGCGTATTCGGCGAACACCGCTTTAACTTTCGCTTTGCCCTGGGTAACGTTGCGGAGCGCGGCATAGAGCTTGTCCAGCTCGGCCTGCGGCGTCCGGGCTTTTATCACCTGGCTGGAAGAACCGCTGTCCATACCCGTGATCACACTGCGGTGGGTCTGCAGCTCGCTCATGATGTCGCCCATCATAACGTCGGGGGCGGTGGCTTCCAGGTCGTAGACCGGCTCCAGCAGCTGCGGGGCTGCCTGGTGGAAGGCTTCGCGGAAAGCCATCATGCCGGCTATTTTAAAGGAAATATCGTTGCTGTCTACTGGATGCATTTTGCCGTCGTACACGCTTACGCGTACGTCGCGCACGTAAGAGCCGGTGAGCGGGCCTTCCTGCATTTTTTCCATCACGCCTTTGAGGATGGAAGGCAGGAAACGCGCGTCTATCGCGCCGCCCACGATACAGTTGTTGAACACCAGCTTGCCGCCCCAGTTCAGCGCGATCTCTTCCGTATCGCGCACGGGCCATTCTTTGCTCACGGGCATGCCATCGTAGTAGGGTTCAATTTTCATATACACCTCGCCGAACTGCCCCGCGCCGCCGGATTGTTTTTTATGCCGGTAGCTGGCCAGGGCCGGCTTCTGGATGGTTTCGCGGTAAGGAATGCGCGCGGGAAGATATTCCACCTGCATGTTGTAGATGTTTTCCAGCCGCCATTTGGTCACTGCCAGGTGCAGCTCGCCCTGGCCGTGGAGGATCACCTGCTTCAGCTCGCGGTTGTATTCTATTTCCAGCGTAGGGTCTTCCGTATGTATCTCCGCGAGCACTTCGCCGAGCTTTTCATCATCCCCTTTGTTTTTCGCCACAATGGCCACCCGCACTTTCGGCGGAGGAAAGTGAATAGGCTCGATCTGTGCGGTGAAATTCTTTTCGTTGAGTGTATGATTGGTGAAAGTATTTTTCAGTTTGAGAGTGCAGCCGATGTCGCCGGAGCGCAGGCGGTCTACCGGCTGGCGGTTCTTACCGTCTGTGATGAACAGCTGGTTGAGCCTTTCCGTGGTGCTGCCCTTTTCATTGTACAGCTCCTGCCCTGTTTTTACTTCGCCGCTCATGACCTTGAAAAAGGAGAGTTTCCCGATATGCGGTTCCAGCAAGGTTTTGAATACGAACAGGCAGGTGGGGCCGGCGGGGGCGCAGGGCACTTCCTTTCCGTCTTCAGAAAGCTCGGGCGGCATTTCCACGGCAGAAGGCGCCACATTGTCGATAAAGCCCATCAGGCGGCCGCTGCCCATGTTGTTCCTGGCGCAGAGGCAGAAAACGGGGAATACCTGGTGCTTCATCATCCCGATCTTGATGCCCTGGCGCAGTTCGTCTTCATCCAGGCTGCCTTTTTCGAAGAACAGCTCCATCAGGGCATCATCGTTCTCCGCGGCTTTTTCCACGAGGGCGTTGTGCAGGTTGTCAGCCTGCTCACGCTCCTCCTCCGGGATGGGGAGTTTTTCAGGTTTGCCGCCTCCCGCGGGGAAGCGGTACATGGTCATTTTCAGCAGGTCGATAATGGCATTGAAACCGGGGCCCTGGTTCACAGGGTACTGCATAATGGTCACAGCATGGCCTAAAAACCCCCTGGCCTGTTCCAGCACCTGGTTATAGTTGGCATTTTCATGGTCAAGGTGGTTAACCGCGAGGATGGTGGGCCTGTTGTAACGGTCCACATAGTCCCAGATCAGCTCTGTGCCTACTTCCACGCCATTGTAGGCATGCAGCAGCAATACCGCGGTATCGCATACGCGTACGGACGATATCACTTCCCCGGCAAAATCTTCCAGCCCCGGGGTGTCGATGATATTGATCTTGTAATCGCGCCATTCCGTGTGCAACGTAGTGGCGTATACGGAATTGCCCCTTTCGTGCTCCACTTCATGGTAATCCGATACCGTGTTCCGCTCCTCCACGGAACCGCGTTTACTGATGATGCCGGCCTCGAACAGCATGTCCTCGGCCAGCGTGGTTTTGCCGCTCTTGGCAGCGCCAATGAGCACGACATTTTTAATGTGTTTTTCATCATACATTTTCATACGGCAGGAGTTTTAGCAGTGATGTACGCCGGGTTCTTGCGTATGCCGTTCGGGGAATAGTATCAGTTTTAAGGCTCAGAACATGCTGGTGGATAACCTTCCGGCTTATACTATTAAATTACGCAATTTTTAGGGTAAATACCGTGATAAGTACAGTTTAAAATTAATGTTCCAACATCAATACAGCCCCTTTTTCCAGTAACTTTGCCCCATGAAATTGTTGCTTAAATATCTTCAGAACTATAAATGGCTCATCGCGCTGGCATTGCTGCTGGCGGCTGTCAACCAGGTGTTTTCCCTCATGGACCCCTGGATATTCGGGATGATCGTGGACAAATTCGCATCACACCCGGCCACCCTTCATGCAGAAGGCAAAGGCCCTGTGATCTTCCGCAGCGAGAACCAATATATCACAGGCGTGCTGCTGTTGTTGCTGGCTTCCATCGGCGTGGCCATGGTCAGCCGCATTGCGAAAGCTTTCCAGGATTATTTCGTGAGCGCCATTACTCAAAAGCTGGGCGCGCAGATGTATACCGATGGCCTGCGCCATTCCATGCGGCTGCCTTACCAGGAATTTGAGGACCAGCGCTCCGGCGAAACCCTGGCCGTGCTGCAGAAGGTGCGGCTGGACAGTGAAAAATTCATTTCCGCTTTCATCAACATCCTTTTCACCACCTTCATTGGCGTGGTGGTGGTGATGGCATTCGCCTACAGGGTGCATTGGAGCCTGGTTTTCGTGTACTTCGGCGGCAGCGTGATACTGGGCTGGCTGATGAATGTGCTCAGTAAAAAGATCAAGACCATCCAGAAGAGCATCGTGAAAGAGACCACCGTGCTGGCAGGCGCCACCACGGAGAGCCTGCGGAACATCGAGCTGGTGAAGAGCCTGGGGCTTACCCACCAGGAGATCCGCCGCCTGAATGCGAACACCATGAAAATATTGCTGCTGGAACTGAAGAAGGTGCGCAGCGTGCGCAGCATCGCGTTCGTACAGGGCACTTTCGTGAACCTGCTGCGTTCCAGCATCCTGTTCCTGCTGCTGTGGCTGGTGTACGGGGATGTGGCCACCATCGGCCAGCTCTTCACCCTGCAGCTGTACTCCTTCTTCCTCTTCGGACCATTGCAGGAATTGGGCAACATCATCCTCGCCTACCGCGAAGCACAGGTTTCCCTCGGCAATTTCGAGCGGATACTGCAAACGCCGGTAGAAGCAACGCCCGAGAACCCGCCCAAGCTCTCCAATATCCGCGAACTGACATTCAACCAGGTAGGATTCAAACACCTTACCGCGCTCAACAAAGCACTGGACGATATCAACTTCTCCGTAAAAACAGGCGAGACCATCGCGTTCGTTGGTCCTTCAGGAAGCGGGAAGACCACGCTGGTAAAGCTTTTGGTTGGCTTGTACAAACCCGGCGAAGGCGACATCCTCTACAACGGGCTCAACAGTTCGAGCATAGACATCGAGGAGCTGCGGCACCAGATCGGGTTTGTAACGCAGGACACGCAGCTGTTTTCCGGCACCATCCGCGAGAACCTTGCTTTCGTAAACCCCAGGGCCACGGAAGAAGAAATGATGAGCGCCCTGCAACGCGCATCCGCCTACAGCCTGCTGGCCCGGGCGGAGAAAGGCATAGACACCGTGATCGGCGAAGGCGGCATCAAGATCTCCGGCGGTGAGAAACAACGTTTGTCCATTGCCCGCGCACTGCTGCGCCAGCCGCGCCTGCTGGTGTTCGACGAAGCCACTTCCGCGCTGGATTCCATCACCGAAGAAGAGATCACCCAAACCGTGCGCCAGGTGACCTCCAGCAAAGAACATATTACCGTGATGATCGCTCACAGGCTGAGTACCATCATGCATGCAGACCGCATTTACGTGCTCGAAAAAGGCCGTATCGTGGAAACCGGTACCCACTACTCCCTGCTGGATGAAAAAGGGCTGTATTACGCCATGTGGCGCCAGCAGATCGGGGAAAGGAAAAGCTCCGAAAGCGCACAACCCGTGGCATAAACCGGGTTTCATAATAAACTTTATAAGCAGGGCAATGATAGTTATCATTGCCCTGCGCCGTTAAAAAAACGTAACTTTGCCGCACCATGAAGAAAAGACCGAATTATTTCCTGAGCATGCTCAAAATGAAATGCCCGCATTGCCGGAGGGGAGATATGTTCCGCACAAAGAACCCTTTCCACTGGCGGCTTTCCAGGATACTGGACATGCACGAGCATTGCCCCGTATGCGATCAGAAATTTGAGCTGGAAACAGGTTTCTGGTTCGGCACCGGCTACGTAAGTTATGCGCTGGGCGTGGCACTGTCCGTCTTCAACCTGATCTGGTACTGGCTGATATTCGGCATGTCCTTCTGGGACAACAGTATTTTCTGGTGGTTAGGCGTGAACGGGGTTATCCTCATAGTCGCACAGCCCTGGCTGATGCGTATTTCCCGTGTTATTTACCTGTACTTCTTCGTGTATTACGACGAAGATACAGCCGGCCTGCCGGATGCAGATCATAAGCATGGTGAACACTCCCGTCCGCACCCGGCAGGGCATTCACATTAAATGGTATACTAAAGATATTGATTCAGGAAGGGCCGTGAAAACGGCCCTTTTTGCTTTTCATCCAAAATCTGAGCAGTATGTCAGATCATCTTTAGTCCGTTTAATATGTTCGAAACCGGCTTCCCGGTTAATAGTTTCATCAACTAACAAATATATCCTTTCCACTCCACTCTTTTGCGGCTTTTTTGTACGAACGGCAGCAGCGGGGTTTTGGCGCACATCAGATACAGTTATAAACGGTAAGCACATGCATATTTGCGAAAATGCATGGTAAGTCGCGTTGACATATTTCTTCTTCATGTAAAATACAGCTTTTTACTATTTGCAACAACGATGCATTTAATTAGATTTGCAACTTTGTTGCACTTATTAAAACACCATCAATGAAAAGAATCCTGACACCCGTAACGCTTGCTTTACTATTGCTGGCGGCCTGTAAGAAAAACGACCACCCTGCGGAACCTGAAAAGCCGGAAGCGGAATACCTGCGGCTGGTGGTATCTGATGCGGAGAAAGCGCAGATCACTGTACTGGAGCCGGTTTCAAAGAAAACGGCCGTCTACCCCGTGCACTCCGCCAAACCCACGCTTTACGCCACCAGCACAGGCCAGTTTGCGGCCGTTATCAGCCGTGCGGCCAACCTCGTGGAATTTCTTAATACCGGCATCGAAGCGCATGGCGGGCACCTGCATGTTCATCCGCAGGAAATGTCGCCCGTGCAATTCACCCAGGCAGGCCCCACGCACTTCTTTGCGCATGAAGGGCTGAACGCCATCTTCAACGACGGCGCGGGCAGCCTCAGCCTGTTCAAAGACAGCGACCTGGAAGACGGCGAAGGCCGCGTACTTCCCGTAGCAGCGCCACATCACGGCGCTATGGTGATCTACGACGACCACACCATTGCCGTGACGCAAAAAGACGGCTCCGCCAGCGGCACCCTGCCGGAAAAAGTAAAGATCATCGACCGCTTCGGCGCAACGCTGCATGAGGCGAAGATCGTGACCAAAGGCATTCACGGCGACGCCGGGAACGGCAAGCTGGCGGCCTTCGGCAGCCAGGACGGTATTCTCATCGTCCAGCAAAATGGCACTCAGTCTTTGATCAATTATCCTGCTGACTTTGGTACCAATTGGCTCGGCACCGTGCTGGGCAGGAAAGGCCTGCCGCATTTCTTCGGCTACACCGCCGCGCTCGGCCTTTACAAGATCGACCCGGCCAATTCGCAGATCACGCCGGTGCTGAAGAACGACAATCAAAACATCGTGCAGTATGTGCTGGACACGGATGGGAAATTCCTGTACGTGCTGCTGAAGAACGGCAACATCAAAGTATTCGATGCAGTGACCGCGCAATTAAAGACAGAAGGGAAAGTGACTGCCGCCATTGCAGATGGCACAGCGGCAGAAAGCATTCCGTCCTTTGCCGTTTCGAAAAAGATCGTATACATCACCGACCCTGCAAACGGCGCAGTGAAGATGTTCCACGCCGGCAACCTGAAAGAAACAGGCAGCCTGAACGTAGGCGGCAAACCCTACAAGCTGCTGGTAGTAGGCGACCAGTCAGGGTTGCAGGTGGAAGACCATTGATCAACAGGGCCATCATCCATTAAAACAAAAGAGAGCGCCCATAAAGGCGCTCTCTTCCACTTTGTATTACTTCCGGTTTCCGTTATTTGATCTCTATCGGGAATTCCGCGCTGGCGTCAGTGCTGCCCGGGCCATAAGTACCGTTCTTGGTACCGGGCTGGTGCCTTACCACCATACGCAGGAACCCGGTGAATGCGGCTTTGGTAGCCACGGAAACTTCCAGCCCGATGGGCAGGTTGTTCGCGTCTTTATCCAGCGGGATAACGGTGGCTGCCGTGTTTACCGAATCGGTAACAGGCGCATTGGCATTCACGAAAAACAGGTGGAACAAACGGTGCTCGTCTGCTTCTTCTTCAATTTCTTCGGTCACATTGTCCGGCGGATTTTTGGTTTCATCCAGCACCTCTGTGGCCAGCGTATAAGTTGTGTTGGCTTTCAGGTTGATCTTGTCTATCACCGGCGCGGTCCCGCCGGAACCATCCAGGTCTTTCCAGGTAGCGATCACTTTTTCAGCAGGTACGGCCTTATTGGTAAAAGTGAGCTTCACCGTGGTGATCTCTTCATTTTCGTTCTCGGTCGGCGTTTCGTTCTTTTCTTTTTTGCAGGCGGCAAATAACAGTGTAGCGGCAGCGGCAAATAATGCGATATTCTTCTTCATGTGTTGTTCGTTTTAAGAAATTGTCAGGATGCTTTTTTGCCGAATTGCAGCGGCAGTTTGAGTTTCAGGTAAACATTGGTTCCCGGTTCGTCCGCGAAGTAGCGGAAGAAATTCAGGTAATCGCGGTAACGCGTATTAAAAATATTGGTGGCGCCCAGGATCACAGAAAGCGGCTGCCTGCCCAGTTGCAGCGTGCTGCCGGCTTCCAGCCCTACCAGGTTGTAGGCATGGGGCGGCGGCATCAGGTCCTGCCCGCGCGGATCGTTCTTGTTCGTCAGGCTGGCAGGGATGCGCGTTTGTTTCAGCACATTGCTGAGGTTGATGGAAATGTAGTTGTCCTTCATCCGGGCGGTGTTGCCGGGGAAAAAGCTGAGTTCATGCTCAAACCGGTCAGACGGCATGTTGATGAGCCAGTCGTGTTCCGATTCATTGTAAGCCCGCAGCAGCGAGGCTTTGGTGGTCAGCTGCCATTTAGGGAGGAACTGCCAGCGCAGCTGCGCGTCCATGCCTTTCATGTTCACGTCCGACTGGCGGTAGTAAGTGAACGGGAAAGCGCCGCGGATGGTCACCACGATGCTGTCCGTCGGTTGCAGGTAAATGAAGTTCTGAATGTGGTTGTAATAGAAATTCACATCTGCTTCCAGCTTGTCGGATATATCGTAGTGGAAAGCGGCGTTGAACTTGGAAGCGGTCTCTCCTCCCATGAACGGATCGCCCTGTTCAATAACGGCGGCGCCATGGTGAAGCCCGGAAGCATACAGCTCATTCACGGCTGCGGGGCGCCAGGCGCGCGCTGCGTTCACGGAAACATGGAAATGGTCCGTTATGCGGTATTGCGTGCCCAATGAGGCTGAAAAGCTGGAATACTGCTGCTCGGGAAAATTGATATCCCCCGTATTGTCCCGCAGGTTGAAGTATTCTTTATAGTCGTAACGGAACCCTCCTTCCAGCAGCCATTTCGAATCATTGCTTTCCCACTTCTCCGTCCAGAACACGCCGTATTGCAGGCTTTCGTAGTTCGGGATGAACAGCCTGCGTTTGTAGCTGTTCTCCTGGTACATGTACGATACGCCCACGGTGCCGCGCAGTCCTTTCCAGCTGTTGTGGTCCCAAACCAGGTCGCCCGTCCAGGTGGTGAGGTTCAGGTTCATCTGGTTCACTGAGAGTGCGGAATTGCGGTCCAGCTCGTCGCGGTAGTTGAACTGGCGCGCGAATGTCAGGTTCAGCTTGCCTGCTTTTCCTGTATTCACGTAACCTTTTACCTTGAACAGCTCGTGCTCCACGTGCTGGTACGGCCTTTCGATATCGTAGCTGAAACCTTCCGTGAATTCCGGCCGTGGTTTCTGCTCTTTGATCAATTGCTCCAGGTCTGTACGGTTGCCGATATGCGAGCCTTCGAATACGCCGAGGTTGGTATTGAACTGGCTGTAGAACAATTCCACGCCGTACTTCGGTTTTTTCCAGCCTGCCGCAGCGGAGAAATTGAATTCTTCCACGCCGGTGTTATCCAGCCAGTAATCCGGCGTGCGCGTGTTGCCGCCTTTGCGCAGGGTTCCCTGCAGGCGCCAGCTGAGGCCGGGCACGGCGGGCACCTGTTGCTCAATGATCGCGGAGAGCGCGCCCAGGCGGTTGTTGGAAAACCCCGCCATGTTCACTTCCCCTGCCAGCCCGGGAGTTACGGGCAATGCTTTCGGTTCTACCAGCACCACGCCGCCAATGGCGTCTCCGCCGTAACGCAGCGCGCTGGCGCCTTTGATCACCACCATTTTATTGGCGAGAAAAGGATCTACTTCCGGCGCATGCTCTGAGCCCCACTGCTGGCCTTCCTGCCGGATGCCGTTGTTGAGGATGAGCACGCGGTTGCTGTGCAGGCCGTTGATCACGGGTTTGGAAACGTTCGGCCCGGTGGTCATGGACGTAACGCCGTTCACTTTCTTCAGCGCTTCGCCGAGGGTAAGACCGCGCGTTTGATCCAGCGCATGCCCGCTCAGCGATTCTACCGGCGCGGTGGTCACTTCTTTGGCGGCATGGCCGGTAACGGCTACTTCCTGCAACTGGGTAATGCTGTGCGGCAGGGAAATATTCCGCCGCTCGTCCCCGCTCACCTGCCAGCCCATTTCAACGGGCAGGCAGCCGATGTGGCTGATGCGCAGGGTATAAAAACCGGGGCAAAGCCCGTCTATGACATACGCTCCATTGTCTGTGCTCTTCACGGAAAGGCCATTTTCCTTCACTATGATGGTGGCGCCTGCAAGCGCCTGTTTGGTCTGGCTGTCCGTTACCGTTCCGCTCAGGCGGATGGTACATTGTGCGCCGGCCGTGCCTGCCAATAACAGCAGTGCAACGCCCATCAGCGCGATTTTCCTTATCATCTTGTATGAATCAATACGTCACCGGCAACATGCTTCCGCAGCCGCCGAAAATAAATAATCAAAAAGGGGAGGTCCGCTATGCTACCTGCGGCGGTGCGCGAAGGGAAAAGAAATAAGCGGGACAGGAAAAGATATAAGCAGGCAAGCCCTCAACGGGGTTCGCATAGGAAATTGCAGCAGCGGGAAGATGAACGGTATGCGCGGGAAGATATACATCTACCGTCCAGGTCAGCCATTCGCAGTGGCGGTGCTCGGAAGACAGTACCGGGCCGCTTTCGTAGGCGGCTTTACAGATCACCACCTCGTCCACTGTATCCTCGTGGCCGGTAAAATGGTGCACATAATCCCTGGGCGTAATGTATAAACAGAACACGCCCAGCAGAATAATAGCTCCTATGGAATGGATCAGCTTTCTCACTTTACCGGTTATGCCAGCAAAGATAAGAAAAAGAGGACGAATGCAACAGCGTTGCACGGCAGAATACACCAGCGGTAACGGCTGCGGCTTAGCGCACCTTCAGCATGGTACGCACCTGCTGCGTTGCGCCGTTCTGCAAACGGATGTAATAGATGCCTGAAGGCAGATCGGTTTCGTAATCGATCGTATAGTTGCCGGCTACATGCACCCTGTCTGCCAGTGTGGCCATCAGGCGGCCCATGGTATCGAATACCTGGAGCATCGTATGCCCTCCGCGGGATTTGTAGGAAATGACCGTTTTACGCTGGAAAGGATTGGGATAGTTGGTCACCAGCACATCGTCGTCGTTCACGCCGGGCACGTTGGTCACCACGCTGCAGGCCAGGCCGTTGATGATCGGCAGGCTCTGGTAGTTGTTCAGCATGATCTTGTTCAGGTCCGCCGGTTTTACGCAGAACCATTGTTCTAACAGCGACGCATATACGGAACGGAAGTCGTACTGCATGGGTACGTTATCGATGGGCTTTGAGGCATCAGGTATTTCAGGCGTATTGCCCAGCACCTGCTGGTTCACATAATCGCCGAAGATGATCATGGGAGCGGCAGCGCCATGGTCTGTACCCATGCTGCCGTTGGATTTGATGCGGCGGCCGAATTCGGAGAAGGTCATGCCCACCACGCGCTGCGATTTTTTCATATCGCGCAGGTCTTCGGTGAATGTTCTTACTGCTTCGGAAATATTCTGGAGCAGTCTTGCGTGGCCGCCGGTGGTGGTATCGCCGCTGTTGGTCTGGTTGGCGTGGGTATCAAAACCGCCGATGCTCACCATGTACAGCCTTGTTTTGAGGCCGCCGCCCACGAGGCGCGCTACTATTTTCAGCTGTTCGCCGAGGTAGTTGTTGGCCGGGTAAGTGCGCTGGTTGGTCACTTTCGAGGCCGCCGCTTTAATGGCGTCCGCGAAGCGGTTGGTCTGTTTCTGTATGAGGCGGATATACTTTAGCTCTTTTCCCGCGCGGGTATTGGGCACATCCTGTTCACGCCCTTCAATCAGGTCGTAAAAATCTGTTGCACTGGTAACGGCCATGCCCATATTGCCGCCGCTGCCCACGAAAGAGGGAGAAACGATGGAACCGATCTGAATGGCCAACGGGTCGGGCATTTCAGCGTTGGGATAGGCGTCGGGGAAACCGGGATATTCGGTATCGAGGTAACGCCCGCCCCAGCCCGTGTCCAGGATGGTGTTGGCGTCTGAACCGGTGAGCCAGATATCTGTTGCACGGAAGTGCGAGAAGTTGGGAGAAGGATAACCCACGCTGTGAATGATGCTCACGTGGCCATCGTCGTACATGTCGCGCAGGCCCGTCATGGCGGGGTGCAGGCCGGTCTTGGTCTGCCCGGCGAGCTTCAGCACGCTGCCTGAAGGAATGGCGATGTTGGTACGCGCAGCCTGGTATTTATCGTATTGGTCCAGGGGAATTACCATGTTCAGCCCGTCGTTGCCGCCGTTCAGCTGGATCATCACGAGCACGTGATCATTGTCTGTAGCGGTAGATTCCAGCGCGGCCAGCAAAGGCGAAGCGCCGAAAGCCTTTACGGCAAAGCCGTTGATGAAAGACGGCAGTATAGCGGCCGGCGCGGTATATTTGAGGAAGTCTCTACGTTTCATAATAGGTTTTCAATATTGATCAGGCTAAATGATATTCAGACAGGTTCATGATGGAATGGTAAAGGTCTTTCAGCATGCTCATCACCAGCCCGCGCGCCATGGGGTCTGCGGGTGCGGCTTTGTATGCATTCCATGCAGTTGTCCAATAGTAATCCTGTTCCTGGCCTTTCAGCAGGATATTATTTTTCAGGTATGTTTTCATAGCGTCTGAGATCCCCATCCGGTACAGGATGCTGAGCGCGTCGTTGATCAATGCAACGGGGTCCGCAGGGTCGGGCAGCTGATCGGTGAAGATCAGCGGGTCTATCTGCAAAGTAGCGCCGCCGGAAGAATAGCCGGTGGTGATCAGCCTGTCCGCCATGGACGTGCGTTTCGGCAGTGTATCCGTATTGATCCACAGCTCATGGAATTGCGGGGCAAGGTAATAAGCGTCCCATCCTGACACGCCGGGCGGGTCGCCAATGTTCTGCTGCTGCTGGGCTGCCGCGTTCTGCAAAGCTCTCCATTGCGGGTATGCCTGTGCATAGTTCGCCGCGGGCGCAAACTGTACGCCGAATTCACGGCAAAGACCCACGGTAAAGTCCACCGGGCTTTTGATCAGGCAGCTCATGTTCAGCGGGTCGTAGAAGTGCTCGCTCTTGAGCAGCGCGCTGAGCAGCGGTTTTATTTCGTAATTGCCGGCGCGGAAAATGTCTGCCAGCGGCGTGATCACGTTCTCTTCCGCGTTCTGGTCTATTTCATAGTAGATGAAGAACTGGTAGAATTTGCGGCAGATGAATTTAGCCACTTCATGCTGCTGGAAAATGATGGCCAGCATATCGTCCAGCTCGGTGGTGCCCATTTCGCCGGTCTTGCCGGTGATCACTTTGTTGGAGAACCAGGAGGAGAACTGTTTATTGGTGATGTCGTGTTTGGTGGGGTCGAAGTAGGAAGTGATATTCACTTTGTCTACTTTATAGCCGGTGAGCACATGCGCGGCGGCCCTTACGTCTTCTTCCTGGTATTGGGAATCGGGGCCTTTGCCGCAGGTGAACAGCTCCAGCAGTTCGCGTGCATAGTTTTCGTCCGCCGCTGTTTTTTCGTTCAGGTAACCGTTGAGATACACCAGCATTCCCGGGTCCAGCGTCACGGCTTTGGTGAGTGTTTTGAAGTTGCCCAGCGCATTATTGCGCAGCATCACGTTGTGCTTGTACATAAAACGCGCATCGCCGATGGTTTGCGTTTCGGTAGCAAAGTGATTATGCCAGAAGAGCACGAGCTTTTCGTGCATGGTCCTTTCCTGGTTGAGCATTACGCCCGTCCACCAGGCTTTATAGGAAGCCCGCCGGTCGTTGTTCAGGTCTTCGTCTCCATCGGGAGCGTTTACCCAGGTTGCGCCTGGCGCAACGCCGGTGGTATCTGTGCCGTAATTATTCACCGGGGGCGCGGGCGTATTCACATTGGGCTGCAACAGCGCGTCCACGGCCTGGTCGAGCGTCATAGCCTCAAAGTGTTTCACATCCGCGGGCGTAGCGCCAAACATGCAGCGCTTCAGCAAATGCACCACCTGCGCTCTTCCCCATTGGCCTGTATAAGGGCTCAGCCCTGAAAAGGTCCTGGAAACGTTTACTTTCACCGTTTTTTTGCGGGAAGGGGCTAGTGTTAAGAAGTCTCTACGGTCCATCTGGGATACGGTTATTGACGATTCAAAGAAATGGTTTTGGCTGTTGCTCTATTGTTCGGCTGTTCAAATGCTATACAGGGGATAGTCAGCAATAGCGGTTTTCCGGTACCAAATTAGCAAAAACTTTAATTCAATCATATTATTTTATATGAAATAACATCTTAAATATTTTTAGCAGGTAAAACTTCATGAAAAAAGCCTGGCGCAGGAATGCTGTGCCAGGCTTTCATATTGATTCCGTGTATGGTATATCGTTTACGCCAAATTCTCAATGATCCCCGCAATGCCCTGGCCGCCGCCTACGCAGGCGGATACGATGCTGTATTTTTTCTTCAGCCGCTGCATTTCGTGCATCACCTGGATGGTGAGTTTGGCGCCGGTGCAGCCGAGTGGATGGCCCAAAGCAATGGCGCCGCCGTTGATGTTCACGATGTCGGGGTTCAGGCCCAGCTCGCGGATCACGGCAATGGACTGGGAAGCAAAGGCTTCGTTCAGTTCCACGAGGTCTATGTCCTGCAGGGTTTTCCCTGCCTGCTGCAATACCTTGGGAATGGCCGCCACCGGCCCGATGCCCATGATGCGCGGATGCACGCCGGCTGAAGCGCAGGCTACGAGGCGGGCCTGGGGTTTAAGGCCCAGTTCTTTCACCATCTTTTCACTCATTACGATCACAAAAGCAGCACCGTCGCTGGTTTGGGAGGAATTGCCCGCTGTTACGGAGCCTCCCGCCGCAAACACGGGTTTCAGCTTGGCCAGCGCTTCCAGGGAAGTGTCTGCACGGGGGCCTTCGTCGGTGTCTACGGTGAAATTGCGGGTTTGTTTTTTCCCTTTTTCGTTGAGGTATACATCTTCGACGCTGATGGGAAGTATGCCGGGCTTGAAATACCCGTTCTTGATGGCGTTAATGGCTTTCAGGTGGGAGTTCAGTGAAAACTCGTCCTGGTCTTCACGGCTCACGTTGAATTCTTTGGCCACGGCTTCGGCCGTGAGGCCCATGCTGAGGTAATAATCCGGATTGGTGGTGGCCACGCTGTAGGCCGGCACTGTTTTCCAGCCTGCCGTGGGCACGAGGCTCATGCTTTCGGTGCCGCCTGCGATGATGCATTCCGCCTGCCCGCTCCTGATCTTGGCCGTGGCGATCGCGATGGTTTCGAGACCGGAAGCGCAGTAACGGTTCACCGTCATGCCCGGCACTTCTATGCCCAAAGCCCTTACGGAGATCATCCTGCCTATCTGGAGCCCCTGTTCTGCTTCAGGAACCGCGTTGCCCACGATCAGGTCGTCCACCCTCTTCGGGTCCAGCTGCGGAACGGACTGCAGCAACCCGGTGATCACATCCACCGCCAGGTCGTCCGGCCGGTAAAAACGGAAACCTCCTCTCTTGGACTTCGTGACCGCTGTCCTGAATCCTGCTACGATATATGCGTCTTGCATGGCTAATCCTTTTTTTGGTGTTAATCAAATTTACGGAATTTGATCCTTATTTGACTTCCACCGTCAAACGCGCGGCATTCACGCCGCCGAGTATGCCGTAACCCTTTACCACATTGGTATACACCGTGCTCGGGTCTACCAGCAGGTTGCCCTGGTTGGCGGTTTGCAGCTCCAGGGTTTTGAGATACAGCCAGCTGCTGCGGGTAAGGCCGGTCACTTCCAGCAGCAATATTTCATTTTTCACATTCACGTCCTTCGTTTGCATCACGATGGTGATCTCCCGCCCGTCGAACCGCTCGTCGGGGATAAGGGTGGATTCCAGGTAATTTTGAGTGACCATGTCTGTGAAGCTGTTGTTGTAGGAAGGATCGAAACGGTAGAGGCGGCGCTCGCCGGGAATTATTTCGCCGCTGCTGGTCTTCGTGCCTTTGAAGAGGCGGAAGCGGTAGAAATCCGCCCCCGGCAAGTCTTTCAATACGAACTTAATGCGGTTGCCGCCGCCCTGCGCGAAAGGCTCTGCCAGCAAGGGTTTGCGCGGGAGCGTATCCTTCGCCGTGACCGTGTCCAGCCCGGATGCGGATACGCTGATATTATATTCCACACCGGGTTTGGCCGGCTTCGTGGAAACGAAATAACCTTTCCCGTTGATGACGTCCCATCGCAAAGGCAGCACTTCACTGCCTGCTTTCAGCTCTACCGCGGCGCCGGGCACTTCCGGGAAGATGCTGCTGCCAGGCGGCTGGGAGCGGGTAATGCGCAGGTACACCACACTGTCAGGCTGGATAAAACTGTTCACGACCAGTTTATCGCCGTCATAAGGCACGTCCATCTCCACTTTTTTTTCGCAGGCGGTGAACAGAACGCACAATACTAAATACCATTTGATTGCTTTCATAATTAAAACCTGATTGCGTAGGAAACACTGGGCAGAACCGGCAGGATGCTCAACAAGGTCAGTTCCCGCTTTTGTGTTTCCTCATTGCGTTTATAATAATAAAAGAACGGATTTTTCTGGTTGTACACGTTGTACAGGCTGATGTTCAGGATGTACGTCACGCGCTTCCGCGCTTTGGTATGCGTGGCCCCGATATCCAGCCGGTGAACCTCCTGCATGCGCAGCGTGTTGCGGTCCTGCACAAGGTCTACCTGCCCGGGATCAGTGGTAGTAGGCGGCAGGTGCGGCGAAGGATCAGTGATCTGCTCGTAACTAGCCTTGGGCAAGGTCAAAGGCATGCCGGTGGAATACTGCCACTGGCCGGACAACTCCCATCGTTTCCCCAAACGCTGTGTGAGCACCACTTCCAGCTCGTGCCTGCGGTCATATTTGTAAGGAAAAATGGCGCCGTTGTTCACATTCGGGAATGAGCGTTGCGACCATGCCAGCGTGTAAGCCACCCAGCCACGGAAATTTCCCTGCTTCTTTTGCAGGAACAATTCGCCGCCATAGCTCCAGCCCCGGCCAATGATCACCTGGTCTTCCCAGCTGCTGGTGGCGGAATTAAAGTTCTCCAGATTCTCCACGTATTCTATTACATTCTCCATGGATTTGTAGTAGCCTTCCACGGAAATTTCGTATTTACCTTCATTGGTGGTTTTGGCCAGCCCGGCCGCCACCTGCTTGGAATACATCGGCGGCACTTTGTCTGTCGCGGCCACCCAGAGGTCAGTAGGCAGGAAGGTGGCGTTATTGGAAAGCAGGTGGATGTATTGCGTCATCATCGTGTACGACAGCTTCAGGGCCCATCTTCTCGGCAAAATGTAACGGAAGCCCAGCCGCGGCTGCACGGAGAGGTAAAAACGGTTGTTCACCAGGAAACCGGAGGTATGCACGCCGAGGTTCATATGCACGGAATCGCGGATCTTCCAGTCGTCTTCCGCGTATAGGGACAACTCCACGCCTGCGTTCGTCTGATCGTTATACGCAGTGTCCGTCAGCTCCTGGTCGTCGGAAACGTTGTTGAACCGCGTAATGCCCGGCTGGAAGATGTGCCAGGTAGCCTGTGCGCCGTATTTTACAGCATGCTTGGGGCTGGGCCGGTAGTCGAAATCGATCTTGGCGCCGGCATCCTGCACTTTGGATATGTAGCGCCCGGACATATTATCAGACTCCCTGAGAGCCGGCGTATCAAGCGCCATGTGTTTGTAACGGTAATCGGTGACGAAATAGAACTGCGAATAGTTGAGCGTGACGTTGGAAAAAAGTTGCGGGTTGAAGATGTGGTTCCAGCGGAGGGCATAAGCCTGGTTGCCCCAGCCCAGCCGGAAGCGCATTTCTTCGTGGTATCTCTTGGGTGTGTTGTTAATGGAATCGAACACGATGTCGCGCTTGAGGCTCATATTATCCTGCCCGCCATAGGCGCTGAGGTACAGGCGGTCTTTCGGCGAAAAGATGTGATTGATCTTGATATTGGCGTCATAGAAATAAGCAAAGAAGTCGCCGTCCTTGCCAAGGTTCAGCCGCTCCTTCGTAAGGTCCTGCAGGAGGAGGTCCGCATACGTGCGGCGGCCGGTGGCGATGAAGGACGTTTTCCCTTTAAAGATCGGCCCTTCCACCATGAGCTTCGACGCGAGCAGCCCGAGAGACACTTCGCCGTGGTATTTATACATATCCCCATCCTTCATGGAAATATCCACCACGGAAGAAAGCCTTCCGCCGTAACGCGCCGGGAATGCACCTTTGTAGAGGTCCACGTTTTTGATGATATCGGGATTAAAAACGGAGAACACGCCGAAGAGGTGCGTGGAATTGTATACCGGCGTACCATCCAGCAGTATCAGGTTCTGGTCGGGACTGCCGCCGCGCACATGGATGCCGCTGGAACCTTCCATGCCGCCGCTTACGCCGGGCATGGCCTGTATGGTGCGCAGCACGTCTGCTTCACCGAGCATACGCGGCATGGTTTTCACCTGCGACACAGACAGGTTCACTTTACTCATCTGCGTTTGCTCCTGCAGGCGCGGAAGCGTTTCCGTTACTTCCACTTCCTGTAAAGTATTGCTGGGGCCTAGCTTTACGTGCAATTGCCTGTTCTCTTTATCTTTCATCGGTATTTGCGCGGGCGTGTAGCCGGTGTAGGAAACCAGCAGGCTGAGCGTGTCCCGGGCGGTGGTAAGACTGTAAAACCCGAACTGGTTGGTGGTGGTGCCTACGCGGAGGGTGGGCGAATAAACGGTGGCGCCGATGAGTTTTTCGCCGGTATGCGCATCTTCAACATACCCGCTGATCGTGCGGGTGGTGGCCTTGCTGGCGGTGAGCACCAGTTGGTCGCCGATACGCCTGAATTCGATGCCGTTCTCGGAGAACATTAGTTCCAGCACGCGGCGGAGCGGCATTTCATGAACGTTGATATCTATCCTGCGGCTCATTTTCACCACATCTGAACTGTAGGAGAAGTGTATGCCGTAAGTTTTTTCGATTCTTTCACAAATGGCGGAGAGCGGCTGATCGTTCAGCGAAAGGGAAATCCGCGTTCGCCAGTTCCATGCAAAAACCTGGAGGGGCAACCAGGTTAAAAGCATACCCAGCAGAACTTTCCTCATCATTCTAAAACAAATTAACAGTTACAAAGGTCAGGTTATTATGGTTGCAGGGTAAACTGCTGCGCTCCGGTTTTCTCTGCGGAGGTATTGGTAATAAAAGCAATGGCCGCCATCACGTTATCGATGGTCTCATTTTCAAAATTGGAAGTGATGGCCTGGCGCAGGAGTGATGTATCTTTCACTTCCACCTGCACGTTATACATCGCTTCTATGGATCGTATCACATCTTCCAGCGGCACATCCCTGAATACGAGGCGTTTCATTTCCAGGTCTGGTATGTGCGCCGCAACGGTAAACGGTTCTTTCGTTTCATTGCGCCGCAGCAGCATTCCTTCAGTGAGCACCACGCTCTCGCGGCGGTCCGGGTCGTTTACCTGTATCTTCCCGCTGGAAACATGTATCACCAGGTTTCCGGCTTTATAATCTACGGTAAAACGGGTGCCGAGCACTTTTATTTCAGTGCGGCCCAGGAGAATGACGAACGGGGCGTGGGGGTTGGGGCTGATATTGAATTCCCCTTTGCCTGTAAATGCCACCCGGCGTTCGTTTTTCCCGAAACCGCTTTCCATTTTCATTTCCGCGCCGGGGTACAATTGCACTCTACTGCCATCAGGCAACGCGGCATGCTGCCCGCCGGCAAACACCTGTTCTTCCCGCCCTCCTGAAGGCAGCAACACCCAGGTAACACCAAGCGCCAGCACTAACACAGCGGCGGCGATGCCCAGCCAGCGGTAACTGCCGCGTATAGGTATTACCGTAGCAGGCCGTTTCGCCTCTTCAACTTTCCCGGCAATACCCGCCCTGAGCCTTTCCCAGCTTGCATCCGTACTGAGGCCGGGGTACGCGGCCACGGGGAGCGGCACTTCCAGCATCCTGCGGATGGCAGCAAGCGCTTCCTCGTTGGCCGGCGCCTCGCTCCGCCAGGCATCTACCCATTGGCGCTCGGCTGCGTCAGCCTCGTCCAGCAGGTACTTGCACAGCAAGGAGTATAAAGCCTCATCAGGTTGCAAATTGCTCATGAACAGTTGTAAAGTTATCAGTTACGTAAAAGACGCACACAAAGGCGCTTTCCCCCTATTCTTATCAAAAAAACAGGTTCAGGTACTCCCTCAGCTCCTGGTGGAGGATCTTGAGCGCCTTACCCATTTGATTTTCAACGGTTTTAACGGAAATATTCATGACCGTCGCGATCTCCGCATATTTCAGCTGCTCCTTCCGGCTGAGCAAAAAAACCTCGCGGCAACGCTCGGGCAACTTTTCCAGCGCCAGCTGCAGCTTCTGCTCCAGCTCCCGCGCCTGCACAGACAGGTGAACGATATCATCCTGCATGCGGCCAAACGACAGCTCCTTCTCCGCCCTCACATTCTGCTTGCGCCATTGACTGATGGCAGTGTTGCGGATGGCCGTAAAAAGATAGGAACGCTCAGACCCGTTGATCATAATGCTTTCCCGCTTCTCCCAAAGCTGGGAGAAAACAAGCTGCACTACTTCTTCCGCCTCATACGGGTCGCCCGTATAATGAATGGCGAAGGCAAGGCAATGCGCATGATGCTCCCGGAAGAGCCGTTCAAATGCCTGGAGGTCCAACATATTATAATCCGGGCAAAATTAGGCGGCCACGGCTGATTAACCAAATAGGGAATGTTAAAATAAGACGCCCGCTTGCCGGTTTAAAAAAATTTGTGTAGTTAAATAACTACACATATATTTGTAGTCAAATAGCTACACGATGAACCTGAGAAGAGATGTTTTCCAAGCCATAGCAGACCCGACGAGGAGGGCTATTTTGCTGTTGGTGGCCTCGCAGTCCATGACGGCAGGCGCAATAGCTTCGAACTTCGACACCGCCAGACCGACCGTTTCGAAGCACCTGCAAATACTCACTGAATGCGAATTGCTCCGGCAGGAACAAAATGGCCGGGAGATCTATTATCATTTAAATCCCAGGAAAATGAAAGAGATAGCGGACTTTCTTGAGCCGTTTCGCAAGATGTGGGACGACCGGTTCAACAAACTGGAAGCGATCATGAAAACCTACAAACCCAAAAAATAAACTGTTATGGAACTGAAAACCAAAGTCAAAGCCGAGGAAGGCAGGCAGGACCTCTTCATCACGAGGGAATTCGACCTGCCCCTGGAATTATTGTTCAGGGCATATACCGAGCCTGAGCTGCTGGAACAATGGATGGGCACTATGGTGCTGAAGCTGGAAAACAAAAAGTACGGTGGCTACCATTTTGAGACCAAAGACCAAAATGGCAATGTGGTGCTCGTGATAAATGGCGCCATTCATGAATTCACCCCAAACGAAAAGATCACCCGTACTTTTGAAATGATGAATGCGCCTTACGGCGCGACGCTGGAGTTCCTGGAATTTGAAAAACTCACTGAAGACACGAGCAGGCTCAACATGCACGTAGTATACCGCTCCAATGCGCTGAGGGACGAGAACCTGAAGCTGCCGTTTAAACAAGGCGTCAACTGGGCGCATAATGAACTGGAAAAAATTGTAAGCAAACTAAAATAAACCGTTATGACTGCGACAAAAAGAAATAAGATCATCTACTGGATCGCTACTATCTGGCTTGCCCTGGGCATGGTATCCACCGGGCTGGTACAGCTGCTGCAGGTAAAAGAGGAAGTGGAAGTGGTGACCAACAAATTAGGTTACCCGCTGTATTTCCTAACGATACTGGGTATATGGAAAATCCTGGGCGTTATAGCGGTACTAATCCCTAAATTTGCTTTACTGAAAGAGTGGGCGTATGCGGGCTTTTTCTTTGCCATGTCCGGCGCAATCATTTCACATATCGCAACCGGCAATTCTTTCGGCGACGTAGCCCCGCCGTTATTGTTATTGGTCCTGACTGTGCTATCATGGTACTTCAGGCCTGCGGATAGAAAAACCGTTTCTGTTAATCAATAAAACTGAGTAACATGAATAACATGAATCCCAAAGTTGATTTTTATTTCAGCAAATCCGAGAAGTGGGAAAAAGAGATGGAGAAAATGAGAGAGATCGCGCTCAGCTGTGGACTGACCGAAGAACTGAAGTGGGGCTGCCCCTGTTATACGGATAATGGCAGCAACGTAGTGCTGATACATGAGTTTAAAGAATACTGCGCGTATTTGTTCTTCAAAGGCTCCCTGCTGGTGGACCCTGAAGGTATCCTGATCCAGCAGACGGAGAATGTGCAGGGCGCACGCCAGATCCGGTTCACCAATATCAGCGAAGTTAAAAAACTGGCGCCGGTGGTGAAAAGGTACATCTATGAAGCCATTGAAGTGGAAAGGGCCGGCATGAAAGTACCTTTAAAAAAGACGGCAGATTTTAAAGTCCCTGAAGAATTTCAACAAAAACTGGACAAACAACCTGCTTTGAAAAAGGCATTTGAAGCATTAACGCCCGGGCGGCAAAGAGCCTATCTTTTCTATTTTTCCGCACCCAAACTATCCAAGACCCGGGAGTCGAGAGTGGAGAAATATATGCCACAGATCCTCAGTGGGAAAGGATTGGACGATTAAGCGGATTATAGCATATTCAAACACGAACAACATGAACCCGAAGGTTGACTCATTTATCAGCAACGCAAAAAAATGGGGGAAAGAGCTCGCGGTGCTCCGGAAGATCATTCTTGACTGCGGGCTGACCGAGGATTTCAAGTGGTGGCAACCCTGTTATTCGTTCCAGGGCGCGAACATCGTGATAATGGGCGAATTAAAGGACAGCTGCGTGCTGGGCTTCTTCAAAGGCGCGCTGCTGCAGGACCCTGATGGCGTGCTGATCCAGCAGACTGAAAATTCCAACACCTCGCGCATCATCAAATTCACCAGCGTGCGCGAGGTAACCGCCATGGCACCCGTGCTGAAGGCCTACATCTACGAAGCCATTGAAGTGGAAAGGGCCGGGTTGAAAATACCGTCCAAAAAGGTGGAAGAATTTACCATCCCCGAAGAACTGCAACAGAAAATGGACGAAATGCCCGCCTTTAAAGCCGCTTTCAATGCGTTGACGCCGGGGCGGCAGCGGGGCTACCTTCTTTATTTTTCCGCGCCCAAACAATCCAAAACCAGGATATCACGGATCGAAAAATACATGCAGCAGATCCTCGGCGGAAAAGGGTTAAATGATTAGCACCCCTTGCGTCATTGCGAGGAGCTGCAAAGCCAAAGCGGGGGCGCGACGAAGCAATCTCCTTCACTGGATTGATCCACTCCAATATTTGAGATTGCTTCGTCGCATTTCCTGCTGCACAGTATTCCCTATTGCTCCTCGCAATGACGGACTTTTTATATCTTTGCGCGTACATGTACGGTTTCATTAAGAAAATACTTTTCCGCTTCCCCCCCGAAAGCATTCACCACAGCGTGATGCGGGGATTAAAAGTCGTGAACGCCCTTCCTTTCGGCCGCAACGTGCTGGACGCTTTCTGCCAGCCGAAAACCAACGGCCTGGAAAGGAAACTCTGGGGCCTTACTTTCTCCAATCCCGTAGGCCTGGCAGCAGGTTTCGACAAAGACGCGCGCTATATCGACGAGCTGGCCCATCTCGGCTTCGGTTTCGTGGAGATCGGCACCGTTACTCCCCTGCCGCAACCGGGCAACGACCAGCCACGGCTGTTCCGCCTGCCGGAAGACCAGGCTCTCATCAACCGCATGGGTTTCAATAATGAAGGCGTAAGAGCTGCCGCCAAAAGGCTGCAGAAAAGACGGTCGAACATCATCGTAGGCGGCAACATCGGGAAGAATAAACTCACGCCCAACGAAGACGCGGTGAGCGATTACGAAAAATGTTTCCACGCCCTGTTCGACGGGGTGGATTATTTCGTGGTGAACGTCAGTTCGCCCAATACCCCCGGCCTTCGCGCCCTGCAGGAGAAAGAGCCGCTCAAGCAATTGCTCCATCACCTGCAAACCCTCAATTCACAAAAAAGCAAACCCAAGCCCATCCTGCTGAAGATCGCCCCTGACCTTACCAACGAACAGCTGGACGATATCATCGAGATCGTGCAGGACACAGGTCTGGCGGGCATTGTGGCCACCAATACCACTATCAGCCGCGAAGGCCTTTCCACCCCGGCCGCCGAACTGGAAAAGATCGGCATGGGCGGGCTAAGCGGGCTGCCGGTGAAAAGCAGGGCCACCGAGGTGATCCGCTACATTCATAAAGGTTCCGGCGGCAACATACCCATCATCGCCGTAGGCGGCATTTTCACCACTGCCGACGCACAGGAAAAACTGGATGCCGGCGCCTCCCTCGTGCAGGTATACACCGGTTTCATCTACGAAGGCCCCACCATCGTTAAAAAGATCTGCCAGGGATTATCATTACAATCATAGATCATGGAAGAATTACTGACCTTAGATTCTCTTATCAGCCTGCTGACCCTCACCGTTATGGAAGTGGTGCTGGGTATAGACAATGTTATTTTCGTTTCCATCGTAATGAACCGCCTGCCGGAAGCCAAAAGATTACAGGCAAGGCGCATCTGGATGTTCACCGGCATCGCCGTGCGCATCATCCTGCTGCTGTTCATCGGTTATATCGTAAGAGCCGTAGACCCGCTGTTCTTCATCTTCGGCAAAGGCATTTCCCTCCGCGACCTCATCATGCTGGCGGGCGGCCTGTTCCTGCTCATAAAGACCACCCTCGAAATTCACCATAAGCTGGAAGGCGAAGACGACGAAACGCCCAAGGTGGGCGCGAAAGGCGGCGCTACGCTGTTAAATGTGGTAGGGCAGATCATCATCATCGATATGGTATTCTCCTTCGACAGCATCATCACAGCGGTAGGGCTGGCCAAGCACGTAGAGATCATGATCGTGGCGGTTATCATTGCCATGTTCATCATGTTCACCTTCGCGCCGCGCATCAGCAATTTCATTCACAAACATCCCACGCTCAAAATGCTGGCGCTTTCCTTCCTCATCATGGTAGGCGGCATCCTGATCATTGAAGGCTGGAATGCCGAAGCGGCGCACAACCTTCACCTGAAGAACTACGTGTATTTCGCCATGGCGTTCTCTTTCGCTGTAGAGCTGCTGAATATGAGGATGCGGAGAAAATCCGATCCGGTAAAGCTGCATGGGCCGGTGAATCCGAAAGAAAAAGATTTGAAATAACGAAAAAGGGGTTGCGGAATGCAGCCCCTTCTTTTTTTGCACTATACTGACATTATATTACCATCGAAACAAGATACAGGCATCATCGCCGGAAACCCAAGTGGCTGGCGAGGAATACCCGAATAAAAGGTGGACATGACGTGGACTTGGTCCGGACTTGACGTAGGGTAAAATAGCATCAGCCAGAGAAACCACGCTTTTCTACTTCGCCGCATTCACCGCCGCCATCAGCGCGCATCCCACCATCCCCGCCGTTTCCGTACGCAGGCGGGTATTGCCCAGGCTCACGGGTGTGAAACCATATTGCAAAGCCAGGTCCACTTCCTGCGGGACAAAATCCCCTTCCGGGCCGACCAGTAAAATAGTATCTTTCCCGGGCTGCATCGCAGCGAGCAGGTGCGGCTTATCGCCGGGCAGGCAATGGGCAATGAAACGCTGTCCTGTAGTGCTCATCAGCGATTCCAGCGGGGTGGGTTCCGACAGTTCCGGCAGGAACCATTGGCGCGATTGCAGCATCGCAGACACGAGGATGTTTTCCAGCCTTTCCGCCTTCAGCTTTTCCTTTTCCGTACGAAGCGTTACCAGCGGGATAATACCCTGCACGCCGATCTCCACCGCTTTTTCGAGGAACCATTCCATGCGCGCCGCATTTTTTGTAAAGGCAATGGCTATACGGATCCCCGGTTCGGGGTGCGGCATGCTTTCCACGTTCGTGATGGCAGTTACGCATTTTTTGCGGTGATCGTCTGTGATCTCCGCTTCGTAGCGGTGGCCTTTGCCGTCTGCCAGCAACACCTTATCCCCTTTCTGCCGCCGCAGCACCTGGATGCAATATTTACTCGTGGGCTCGTCCATCGTGAACGATGCGGCGCCTGGTATCAGTTCCTTTGCATAAAATACGGGTAACTCCATCCTGTAAAATTATATTTTTCCGGCAGTCCGTTCCAAACCGCGGGTGATGGCCTGGAAGCGGAAGAACAATAAAACGGAAGCGATCAGCAATCCCAGCGAGAGCCCCCACCAGATGCCATACACGCCGAAGCCGAACGTGAAGCCCAGCAGGTAACCCACCGGCAGTCCCAGCACCCAGTATGCCAGCATGGTGATCACCGTGGGCAGCTTCACATCGCCCAGCCCGCGCAGCACGCCAAGGCCTACTACCTGCGTGCCGTCGAACAGCTGGAAGAATGCCGCGATAAGCAGCAAGCCCGACGCGATGTGGATCACCGCCGGATCTTGTATATACATGGCCGGCAGGATGCGGTTGCCCAAAACGAACACCAGCGCGGCCATGCCCATCAGTACCAGCACCATATGATAGCTGGCAATGGCGGAATGCCGCAGGTCTTTGAAATTCTGCGCGCCCAGGTTGTTGCCACTACGGATGCCGGCAGCCGCGGATATGCCGCTGGCCATCATATAGGTCATAGAAGCCAGGCTGATCGCGATCTGGTGGGCCGCCTGCTGTGCGGAACCGATCCATCCCGCCATGATCACAGCGCCGCTGAAAGCACTCACCTCAAAAATATACTGCAATGCCACCGGCATGCCCAGCCCCGCGATCTTCTTCAGCGAAGCGGCGCTGATAGCCCTGAAATGGAACGTGGACAGGTACTCTTTAAAACGCGGGCTTTTGAGCACATACCAGGCCATGGTAATACCCATCAGCAGCCGGTCTGTAAAAGTAGCGATCCCCACGCCCGCAATGCCTATACGCGGCATGCCGAGCAGGCCGTATACCAGCACAATGCCCAGCAGGATATTCAGCAGGTTGCCGATAATGCTGATGTTCATCGCCTGGCGCGTAAAGCCCAGTCCCTCCGCAAATTGTTTGAACGTGAGGAACACCATCAGCGGGATGTAAGACGCGGCAAGGTACCGCAGGAATATCTCCGCCTGCGCGGCTACATCTGCGGGTTGTTTCATCCGCTCCAGGTTGTTGCCCACCAGCAGTATGCCGCCGGTCAGCACCAGGCCCGTGATCATGTTGATGATAAAACTATGCGCCAGCAAATGCCCGCAGTAGCCGCGGTTGTTGCGCCCGTTTTCCTGCGCGATGAGCGGCGTAAGGCCGTATGACATGCCGATGCCGGTGACCATAAAGATGGAGAACAGGCTCACGCCCAGGGAAACCGCCGCCAGCGGCACCTTCCCGGTATGGCCGATGATGATGCTGTCGCTCAGGCCTACGAGGGTGTGGCCCAGTTGCGAGATCACTACCGGGTAGGCGAGGTGGAAATTGTGGGTGTAATGCGTTTTGTATTTGGTGTATATGCGTTTCATGGTGTATGATCCATTAAAAAAGCCGGTTTCTTTTCAGAACGGACCGGCTTTTTAGTATCTGTTAAAGATGTTTCCCGTTTAGAACGGGGCATCCCCGAATGCGTCGTCTTCAAAATCCATGTCGTTCATCTTCGATCCTTTCTGGATGAAGATCTTGGCTTCATCGTAACCGCCGCTGCCGGGGTGGCCTTTCATGCCCGCGAAGGAACCGCCGCCTGCCGGCGCCGGTGGCCCGTCCACGAAACCATCGTCTTCAAAACGCTGGAACTGCAGCACAGCGCGGAGTTTCACGGTATCCAGCTGGCCGTTACGGTGTTTGGCGATACGCACGTGGGTTTCACCTTTATTGGATTCGCCGTGCTCGTTGGTCGTGATGTCGTAGTACTCAGGGCGGTAAATGAACATTACCATGTCCGCATCCTGCTCGATGGCGCCGGATTCGCGAAGGTCGCTCAGCTGGGGCATCTTGTTGCCGTCCTTCCTTTTCTCCACATCACGGCTCAGCTGTGAAAGCGCCAGTACCGGCACATGCAGCTCCTTGGCCAGGCCTTTCAGGTCGCGGGAGATCTTGCTGATCTCCTGCTCGCGGTTGGTATTGCGCCCGTCTGCCGCACCGCTCATCAGCTGGAGGTAGTCGATGATGATGATGCCTACCCCATGGTTGTGCACCAGCCTGCGGCATTTGGCGCGCAGCTCAAAGATGTTGAGGCCGGGTGTATCGTCTATGAATATGGGCGCTTTGGCCAGGCGTTCGATACCGTGGGTCATCAGCTTGCGCATTTCATGCTCTTCAAGCTTACCCCTGGTGATCTTCTCGAGGTGGATCTCGGATTCGGCGGAAAGGATACGCTGAACGATCTGCCCGCTGGACATCTCAAGGCTGAACACAGCCGCGCCTTTCGGGAATTTCGGGTGAAGGGCCGCGTTCCTGGCCAGGTTCAGCGCAAAGGCCGTTTTACCCACCGCAGGGCGGGCCGCCAGGATGATCAGGTCGGAGGGTTGCCAGCCGTAAGTGATCTTGTCCAGCGACGGGAAGCCGGACGGTACGCCGGTGATATCGTCGCCTTTGTTGCGAAGGTCCTCGATACGCTTAATGGTATTCACCAGTACGCGGTCGATGGAATCGTAGTTCTTGCGGAGGTGGTTATTGGTAACTTCAAACAGCTTGGATTCCGCGGCGTCCAGCAGGTCGAACACGTCGGCGGTATCTTCATACGCTTCGCTGATGATCTCCCCGGAAATGCGGATCAGCTCACGCTGGATGAATTTCTGCAATACGATACGGGCGTGCGCTTCGATATTGGCGGAGGAAACCACCATATTGGTGAGGCGGGTAACGGCGAAGGGGCCTCCCACCAGGTCGAGCTCGGCGGAGGCCTTCAGCTCTTCCACCACGGTGAGGATATCCACCGGCATCGATTTTGCGGCCAGGCGCTGCATGGCTGCAAAGATCTTCTGGTGGGCATCTACATAAAAACATTCAGATTTCAGGATCTCGATCACAACATCAAACGCCCCTTTTTCAAGCATAAGGGCACCCAGCACTGCTTCTTCCAATTCTTTCGCCTGAGGGGGGATTTTGCCGTAAACCATTGTAGATATGTCTACACCCGGCTTCCTGCGGGTATTACGGTCTTTCTTCAGATTGAGATCCATTTATATTTTAGGCGTTAATAAGGTTAAAAAAATGGTTACCGGATGGTTTTGGCTCATTTGTTTACAACATTTTGGGCACGTTGAATCTTTCGCTTTCTTTAACAAATTGTAAATTTTTTCAGCCAGGGAAACTAAGGTAAAGGCATTTTTCCGATAAAACCTTCTTCCCCCGGAACTATATTTATTCGTCGGCAATCCACCGCTAAAAGCACAGACTCCACCCGGTTATCCACCGTTTCGCACAGGGTTATCCACCAAAATGGCGGAAAATCCATAGCAAAGGTCCGATTATTCACATTTTTTGTGCAAAAAGATTTTCCACATTTTCTTTGGGAAAATTCCCCGTTTCCGTACAGCAGAAGTTGTTAACTTTACGCGGCACAATCATGGCTGTACGAAGCGTGCAAAAGTGATTGAAATAATTGATTTTCACAAAATTAAATCGATACCACGGTATCGGGCAGGATAATACAAGGAGCATACAATGACTATTTCGTACAACTGGCTGTGTGATTATTTACCGGTGAAACCCACCCCGGAGGAACTTTCTGTGATCTTAACGGCCATCGGCCTTGAAGTGGAAAGCCTCGAGCGGTTCGAAAGCGTGAAAGGCAGCCTGGAAGGACTCGTGATCGGCGAAGTATTGAGCGTGGAACAACACCCCAATGCAGACAAGCTCCGTTTAACCAAAGTGAATATCGGCAATGGCGAACCGCTGTCTATCGTATGCGGCGCCCCCAACGTAGCCGCCGGCCAGAAAGTAGTCGTAGCCCCCATCGGCGTTACTATTTACCCCTCTTCCGGCGAGCCCCTGACCATGAAAAAAGCCAAGATCCGCGGCGAAGAAAGCTTCGGCATGATCTGCGCGGAAGACGAAATAGGCCTTGGCGCCAGCCACGAAGGCATCCTCGTGCTGGACCCGTCCCTCCAACCCGGCACCACCGCCCGCGAGCTGTTCAAGCCCGTGCAGGACTGGGTATACGAGATCGGCCTCACCCCCAACCACATGGACGCTATGAGCCATATGGGCGTAGCCCGCGACGTTTGCGCCTGGCTGAACAATAACGAAAATACCTCCGTATACCAGGTTCGCAAACCAGGCATACACGCCGCCACCAAAGCCGCACAGCCGCTGAATATCGGCGTGGAAGTGAAAAATACCGAAGCCTGCCCGCGTTATTGCGGCCAGAGCATCACCGGCGTGAAAGTAGGCCCATCCCCCGCCTGGATGCAGCACCGCTTGCAGGCCATCGGCGTAAGGCCCATTAACAATATCGTAGACATCACCAACTACGTGCTGCACGAAACCGGCCAGCCCCTGCATGCATTTGATGCGGACCAGGTGAAAGGCAACAAAGTGATCATACAGAACCTGCCCGCCGGCACGCTCTTCCTTTCCCTGGATGGTAAAGAACGCAAGCTGGACGCGGGCGACCTCATGATCTGCGACGGGGAGAACAACCCGATGTGTATCGCAGGCGTCTTCGGCGGCCTCAATTCCGGCGTTAAAGCTGAAACCACCAATATTTTCCTGGAAAGCGCCTACTTCAGCGCCACCGGCATCCGCAAAACTTCCGTGCGCCACGGCCTCCGTACAGACGCTGCCGTACGTTTCGAAAAAGGGCTGGACATTACGCTCGCTCCTTTCGCCCTCGAAAGGGCTGTTGCCCTCATCAACGAACTGGCGCATGGCGCGCCCGCTTCAGAGATCATAGACGCCTATCCGTCGCCCGCGGCGCCCAAACACATAGACATCACTTACGCCTATATCAATAAACTCAGCGGCCATACCTACGCCCCTGAGAAAGTGAAGAACATCCTCTGCAGCCTTGGCTTCACCGTGCATTCCGAAAACGATACGGAACTGCGCGCCACACCGCCGCTGCACAAACCGGATATCAATATCCCGGCGGACATCGTGGAAGAGATCATGCGGATAGACGGGCTGGACAACATTCCCATCCCTGAGTTCGTGCGCATGGTGCCCAGCCGCCAGGCCCAGCCAGACAAAGAGCGCGTGAAGGAAAAAGTGGCGGATTACCTTGCCTCCAACGGCTTTTCCGAGATCTTCACCAACTCTATCACCAACAGCCAGTACTACAAGCACCTGGATGAAGATACCCTGGTGAAAATGCTGAACAGCCTCACTTCCGACCTGGACGTAATGCGCCCTTCCATGCTGGAAACCGGCCTGGAACGCATTGCCTACAATCTGAACCGCCGCAACGAAGACCTGCTGTTCTTCGAATTCGGGAAAACCTACCGGAAAGAAGAAGTAGGGCAATACCCCGAAACGGCTCATCTCAGCCTGTACCTCACTGGCCAGAAGCTGCCGGAGAACTGGATGCATAAGAGCCAGCCGGTGGATTTCTATTACCTGAAAAGCTTCATCGGCAACATCCTGCAGCAGCTGGCCCTGCCTGCCGCGCAGATGACCGCCACTAGTATACACGGCCTTCAGCCCGCATTTGAAATAAGCGTGAACGGCAAAACCGTAGCCGTTGCCGGCGGCGTGGAAGCGAAAAAACTGAAGGAATTCGATATCAAACAAGCCGTTTGGTATGCGGATTTTTATTGGGAAGAGATACTGAAACAGCTGCAGACAAAGGATTCCTTCTACGAAGAGATCCCCCGCTTCCCGGCCGTGCGCAGGGACCTGGCGCTGGTGCTGGACAAAAACGTTACTTTCGCCGCGGTGGAAACAGCGGCCCGTTCCGTGAAAACATCCCTCCTGCAACATATCAACCTGTTCGACGTTTTTGAAAGTGAGAAGCTGGGCGCCGGCAAGAAGTCTTACGCTGTGAGCTTCACCTTCCAGGACAAGCAGAAAACGCTGACAGACCAGGAAACGGATGCACTGATTAACAAGCTCGTAAAAGCCTTCGAATCACAATTGCAGGCGGAGATCCGCAAATAAATGGAGATCGAACAGTATATACAAAGCATCGAGGACAAGCTGCAACAGCTGTTCAGGAAGCTGCAGCAGTCGCAGGCAGACAATGCCCTGCTGCGCGAGCAGGTGCAGCAGCAGCAGGATGAGCTGTTGCAGCACCAGCAAACCATCGAGGCTTTAGATGAGAAGCTGAAACTTGCCAAAATAGCCACTATCACGCAGGGCAACGGGCTTTCCGAAGAGGAAGACGCGTTCCGGAAGGAGGTACGTGGTAAGATCAACGATTATATAAGGGAGATCGACCGCTGTATTGCGTTACTCAATTCCTGATTTTCCGGTTGCCGGCCAATGCCGCCGCCTCTCTGCTGTCGGCAGGATATACCGATTATTATTGTTATTGATGCTCATTTCCTGTAGCCGGAAATGCATTTGTTTTGGTGTTATCTGGCATGGGACATACATGTGTTTAACCTACTCAAATTCCTGCCGGGGGCTGTTTACGGTTCGGGGGATAATCGTCTATGATCCTGATCTCTTTTGCCAGCGGATGCCGCAGGTTGACCAGGTAATTCCACTGGCGGTTCATTTCGGGTGAAGGAAAGGCCAGTACCAGTTTTTCCGCCTGCTGCAACAGCGCCGAGCCAAACTCCCGGGTTTCGAAGCCGAAAGGAAACTGGTCCCAGCCTACTGGCAGCTGCTCTTCCCTGATATACCGGATGCTGTCCGGCACTTCATATTCAACGATCACATACCCGTCAGGCACGGTGAACAGCCCTGTCACCAGGTCGCTTTCCACCAGGCACATCGCAGGGTGATCCTTGGCATGCAGGCAGGGATCCGTCGCGTAATTCCAACGGTCTGCCTTACCGCTTGCGCTCATATCCCGGCAGCGGTCTTTTTTTACCATTCTATACAACTTCATAAGTAAAAATTTCTACGAGTGCATTTCCATGCGCATCAGCTGCTGCTTCACCTCTTCCATACCGGTAATGGTATCGAGCATGGCGAGGGGCACCACCCCGCCAAGGTCGCGGGAGGGCTGGCGCAGCCAGCGGTGGAATAATTCCCTGCTGTTGAACACGTTATAGCCCAGGCTGAACACATCGGCAATCGCAATGATGCGGTCGCTGATGTTCCGGTTCAGGATATCCTTCCCCTTTTTAAGGTGAAGGGAACGGTTAGTTACGACCAGCAGGGCACTCAGTGTATCGTAATCCAACTCGAATATCTCTTTGAGGCGGGTCAGCTGCTCCTTGGTCACACCGGATTTCACAACTTCGATCTTCTTTGTAAATAATACCTTTTGCATTTTTACGATCGATTCGTAAGATACCAGCATGTCGTGCCCGTCTGTTACCGGCTTGCGGGCGGCGGCGGCTTTTTTGCCGGCGCCCGATTTAGCCTTGTCTGGCTTTGAGTTCATAGCGAAGATAAGTTTTTAATTGACATTTGTATACCCGCCTCCGTGAATTTTTTCGGATTGATTGTATTACTCTCAAAATGAGATCAGGAAATTCACGAATTCGTATATTTTTATCAATTATAAAGATAATATTCACACTATTGTGAAAAAACCCAGCAATTATTTTTCCACTTCCCGAAGCCCGCGCTTTTGTTACATTTGCAGCGTACACCAACCCAACATATAATGGAACCTCTAATACCCGTCAATATTGTTGTTGCAGACCGCACCTACAGGATAAAGATCCGCACGGAAGAAGAAGAAGATGTGCGGAGAGTCATGAAAGAAGTGAATGAAAAGATCATCGAGTTCAAAGCCGCCTATGCCGGGAAAGATATCCAGGATTATATCGCCATGGCCCTGATCATGTATGCCACCCACCCAGCCACCAGCGGCGGAAAAGCCCAGGCCGGGGTAGCCCCTTTCCTCCGGGAAAAGCTGCAACACCTTGACAATCTGCTGGATGAGCAGCTTAAATAGCCCGGCACTGCAACGTTTAGCATCCATAAATTATTCATTATCACAAGCTCCCCTGTGCTTTGCTGCTATTTTTTTGTTATTTTCGCGGGTCGGCTTTAGCCCTTTCGCTGGAAACGGGCCAGGGACGTAATTATAAATACTATTTAAATATTGAGATATGACTGAAATAACGATTATAGTCGCCGCGGCGGTCGCCCTGGCGGTAGGTATAATACTCGGAAAACTGATATTCGCTAAAAACACCAAAATAAAGATCCAGGAAGCAGAAGAACAGGCCAAAAGAATCATCGCTGAAGGCCAGCTGAGCGCAGAGAACTTAAAGAAGGACAGGCTGCTGGAAGCCAAGGAGAAATACCTCCAGATGAAGTCTGAACATGAGAAAGAGGTGTTGCAGCGCAACCAGAAGATCTCCGAGTCTGAAAACCGCATCAAACAGAAAGAACAATCCCTGAACCAGAAAAACGAGAACATACAAAAGCAGGTTGCCGAAAATGAAGCCATCAAGGAAAACCTCGCCCGCCAGATAGAACTCGTGAACATCAAACGTTCAGAACTGGAAAAACACCAGGAAGAGCACATCCGCCGCCTGGAAAAAGTGGCTGCCCTCACTGCTGAAGAAGCGCGCCACCAGTTGATCGAAAGCCTCAAGGAAGAAGCCCGCACCCAGGCCCTCAGCCACATCCAGGAGATCATCGAAGAAGCCAAGACCAAGGCCAACAAAGAAGCCAAAAAGATCATCATACAATCCATCCAGCGCACTGCCGCCGAGCAGACCATCGAGAACGCCATCACCGTGTTCAACCTGGAAAGCGATGAGATCAAAGGCCAGATCATCGGCCGCGAAGGCCGCAACATCCGCGCCATCGAAGCGGCTACCGGCGTAGACCTGATCGTGGACGATACCCCGGAAGCCATCGTGCTTTCCTCCTTCGACCCGTTGCGCCGCGAAATTGCGCGCCTCAGCCTCCAGCGCCTCGTGCAGGACGGCCGTATTCACCCCGCCCGCATCGAGGAAGTGGTGGAAAAGACCAAACGCCAGCTGGAAGAACAGGTTATGGAGATCGGCGAACGTACGGTGATAGAACTGGGCATCCACGGCCTGCACAAAGAGCTGGTGCGCATGGTCGGTAAAATGCGCTTCCGCTCCTCTTACGGCCAGAACCTGCTGATGCACTCCAAAGAGACCGCTAACCTCTGCGCCGTGATGGCCGCCGAGCTGGGACTCAACCCGAAGCTCGCCAAACGCGCCGGCCTGCTGCACGACATTGGTAAAGTGCCCGACGAAGAATCTGAACTGAGCCACGCCCTCCTTGGCGCCAAACTGGCTGAAAAATACGGCGAACATCCTGCCATCGTGAACGCCATCGGCGCGCACCACGATGAAATGGAAATGGCCTACGTGATCTCCCCCATCGTGCAGGCCTGCGACGCCATCAGCGGCGCCCGCCCCGGCGCACGCCGTGAGATCATGCAGAGCTACCTGCAAAGGATCAAAGACCTGGAAAACCTTGCCATGGGTTACGACGGCGTGGAAAAAGCATACGCCATCCAGGCCGGCCGCGAGCTGCGCGTGATCGTTGAAAGCGAAAAAGTGACAGATAACGATGCAGACCGCCTCAGCTTCGAGATCGCGAATAAAATACAGAACGATATGCAATACCCCGGCCAGATCAAAGTAACGGTGATCCGTGAACGCAGGGCGGTGAACGTTGCAAGATAATATCCTTTCACACGCAGGAACGCCGTCCCGGTTTAGCCAGGACGGCGTTCTTTTTTATGCCCGTTTTTCCCTATCTTACCCGTCCACAAAACTATGATAAGATGAAAAAAAGATGGCTGACGCTGGCCGTGTTCGGGCTACTCTCCGTAAGCACCGCCTTCGCGCAAAAGCAGCAGAAATTATTCAACGGCAAAAACCTCGACGGCTGGAAGATCCATGGCACGGAGAAATGGTATGTAGAAAAGGGTGAACTGGTATGCGAAAGCGGTCCTGATAAAGAATACGGCTATCTCGCCACCGACAAGACATTCAAGGATTTTGAGCTCACCGTCGATTTTAAGCAGGAAGCCAACGGCAACAGCGGCGTCTTTTTCCACTCTTCCCTGGAAGGCACCAAGATATCCGGCTGGCAGGCGGAAGTTGCGCCCCCGGGCAGCAACACCGGCGGCATCTATGAATCATACGGCCGTGGCTGGCTTATTAAACCCACTGCGGATAAGGACAAGAACCTGAAGATGGGCGAATGGAACACGATGAAAATAGTAGTGAAAGGCAATAACGTGACCACCTACCTGAACGGCGTGGAAATGATCACACTCGACGATGAGAAGATCGGCGCAAAAGAAGGCCAGATCGCCCTGCAGATACACTCCGGCGGCGGCATCAAAGTGCACTGGAAGAATATAAAGATCAAAGAGATCAAATGACCGTGAAAAGGAAAGAGTCTTCTCTTTCCTTTTTTTATTTCGTTTATTTTGCAACATGACTTTACAGCAACAGCTTTCAGAAACCACCGCATACCTTCGCCAGCAGGGCTTTGGCGACGCCGTTGCCGGCATTGTGCTGGGCACCGGGCTGGGTGAGCTTATTCACCACATCAATGTTCAAAAGAGCATTCCTTACGGCACAATCCCGCACTTCCCCGAGTCTACCGTGGAAACGCACAAAGGGCACCTCATCTACGGCTTCATCGGCAAAACGCCCGTGATCGCCATGCAGGGCCGTTTTCATTATTACGAAGGATACACCATGCAGCAGATCACCTTTCCCATTCGCATCATGAAAGCCATGGGCGTGCAGCAGTTGCTGCTCAGCAATGCTGCGGGCGGCATGAATGCGGCGTATAAAAAAGGAGACCTGGTGCTGCTGAACGATCATATCAACCTTCAACCGGAAAACCCGCTGCGCGGCCCGCACGACGCCGCTTTCGGCCCGAGGTTCCCCGACATGAGCAGGCCTTACAACCCCTCGCTGGGAGACAAGCTGAAAGCCGCCGCTATACAGCACAACAAGCCACTGCACGAAGGCGTGTACGCCGCCGTGATGGGCCCGAACCTGGAAACCCGCGCGGAATACCGCTTCCTTCGCATGATCGGCGCAGACCTTGTAGGCATGAGCACCGTGCCCGAAGTGATCGTGGCCAACCAGGCAGGCCTGCCCTGCGCCGCGGTATCGGTGGTAACGGACGAATGCGACCCGGATCACCTGGAACCCGTATCCCTCGCGGAGATCATTGCAGTGGCCGGCAAGGCAGACAAAGTGCTGAGCAATATTTTCGCCACCGTGATCGAAAGCATGAGCTGATCATTCCCCCAGCCACTTCCTGAATTCCGGCGCGCGAAGACGGCTTACAATGATGTCTTCTTCCAGCGCGGGCTTCAGCTGCACTTTCAGTTTCCCGTTGAACCAGGCCTGTACTTTCACGATACTGCGGTAATGCGCGATGCATTGGCGGTTGAGGCGGAAGAAGTCTGCCCCGCCCAGTTCAGACGAAATTTCATCCAGGCTTTTTTCCAGGAGGTGATCGGTATTGCCATGCGTGCGGATGCACGACATACGGTCGCGCACATAGAAATACGCGATGTCGCTCACAGGCAGGGAAATGAGGCGGGTGCCGCTTTTGACGAGGTAGCGCTGAGGGAGCGCAGGCATGCTGAAGCTGCTCAGCAGGCTGCCGACCTGGGCAGACATCCGGAGGATCTCCACTTCATAGTCAAAGGTCTCGATAATATCTTTCAGCTGTAAAGCAGCAGCGGCTTCCGTTTCGTTGATGAGTATTTTCATATCCGGGGTATCTGGCCTCAAATGTAAAATACCCGGCCTGGAAGGTATATTCAAATCGATGAAGCACCTGGAGCGGCGATGAAATGCCGTTCCAGGGGGATGAAATGAAAGCCGGCCATGATTGGTCCCATATTACAGGGTATTCGTCACATTAGCCGCTATCCGCCGCCGGATTATCCGCAATTTGGCAGTAGAATAAAAATCCCGGCTATGCTCAGACAAGCTCTATTTGGCGTTCTTATGGCCCTTTACGGCGTTCCTGCCTTCTGCCAGTCCGGTGCGGACGGTGATATTGCGTATTCACGGTCCTCACTGGCAACCATAACGGATAGTGACACACAACTGCCGGACAGAGCGGACGCCCTCCTCAGCGCATATTTCAAAAGCAAGCGGTACAGCACCGCCGCAGACAGCCTGACAAAGGCCGAGGCCCTCATTCAGGCAAAAGCGGATACCCTGCTCAGCGCGTATTTCAAACGCAACCAATTCAGCGGTACTGCGCTGGTAGCGCTACACGGCAAGGTCATCCTGCAAAAGGGATACGGATGGCGGAATATTGAAAAAAAAATTCCCCATGACGAAAACAGTATCTACCACGCCGCTTCCATCACCAAAACCTTTACCGCCACATTGGTGATGAAACTCGCAGAGATGCAAAAACTTTCCCTGCAGGACAAGCTCAGCCGGTATTACCCTGGTTACCCCAAAGGCGACAGCATTACGGTCGCGCATTTGCTTTCGCATACTTCCGGCATTTTCAACTACACGAACAACGGCGAATTCATGCAAACCAGGTCTACCCAACCGGCCACAGAAGCGGAGATACTGGCCCTCTTCCGGGACATACCGCTGGATTTTCCGCCGGGCACGGGCTGGAATTACAGCAACTCCGGTTACATGCTGCTGGGTTACATTATCCAGAAAGTGACGGGACTGAGCTACGAAGCAGCCATCAGGAAATACATTTTTAACCCGCTGCAAATGCAGCACAGCGGGTTCGACTTCGCGCACCTGCAGGATGCCGGCAAAGCCAGCGGCTACCATGAAGACTCAACCGGCGCGTATACGCAACCTGTATCCAGCACAGATTCCACAGTTTCCTTTGCCGCCGGTTCTATTTATACCACTGCGGGCGACCTGTTCAAATGGCACCAGGGATTGATGCGCTACGCCATCGTGAGCCCGGCAGGCTGGCAGGAAATAAGCACTTCCAGGCGGAACAGCTATGGTTACGGCTGGGACATCGACAGCATCTGCGGGAAATACACCGTGGGCCACAGTGGCGGCATGCAGGGGTTCAGGACCAACTTCATCCGGATACCGGCAGATGATATCTGCATCGTTCTGCTGAGCAATACTGAAACCCAGGCGCTGCATACCCTGACGGAAAAGCTGATCGCTGTTCTATACGACATGCCTTACCAGTTGCCGGCCACCAGAACGGTCATTAAGCTGGATACGGCTGCGCTGAAGAAATACACCGGCACTTACCTGCTGGCAGAAAAGGACCTCAGGATCCACATCGTTCTCGAAGACGGGAACCTGGTAGCTTACCCTGAAAGAGGCCCCCGTTCTGTACTTTGCGCAACAAGCCCTTCATGCTTCTTTTTGAGGGAAGACATGGATTTTGAAACATGTTTCCTAACAGATGCAACGGGAAGAGGGGTTAAGCTTACGATCGATCAGCATGGGCGCAGAGGAACGGCCAACCGGGTGGAAGAATGAAAAGCAGGCTATATTCCATGTTTCTTTTTAACGAATGCAAACCATTGCCTGGTGAATTCATCATCCGTCAGCTTCAGGGTATCTTTGAGGTTTCCATTATTCCGGATAAGGGATCTCAAAGCAATGGTTCCATGGGTTTCAGCTATAAACTGCGCGATAAAATAGCCCACTTCATAAATTCTCGGGCTGGAAAATTCGTTTAGCTCTTTAAGAGAAGGCGGGGCCTGATCTACCAAATAAGGAAGCATGCGCGGGTCCCAGGGAAAGTTGGCCTCATAAATAGCAACAGCTTCCCAAAGCCATCGCGGGTTATTACCGATGGTGCTGTTGATATTCAGTGAAACACAATGCACAAACTCATGTTTCGTGTTCCTGATCATCGTATGATAGTCCTGCCTGGGATCGTTGGGCGAGATCATGTGTATTTCCGACGCATTGATGGCCTGCCCAACCGCCCATTCGGGAAAATCCGGGAACACCTTGGTTAGTGCGGCAATGTTTTCATAGAAATAAACGTCTACAACAGGAACGTTACCCGGTTGAAGATCTGCCGTTATTTTTGGATAACCGGCTTCAAGGCTGTCTGCAATTTCTTTGATATTCCGGTCATCGAGGGGCGTATAATGGATTTTGAAATGTGCTGTTGGATAAACCCTGTCTGCCTTACCCATACTTACACAACCAATGACAGCAACGAGCATACCGGTAAAAAAGACAATCCTGGCCATTTATGCAAATTTGATCTTAGATAATTGACCGGAACCGGTTATTCATCTTCGTCTTCCTCATCATTCAGCCGGTCGTCCGCATCTTCAATCTCTTCTTCGAGATCATCTTCTTTCTCGATGTCGTCATCGTCGTATTCGTCTTCTTCATATTCTTCCAATTCATCGTCCTCGTCGTCTTCATCCTCTTCTTCATCTTCGTCTTCACCCTGGGCGGCTGAAGCCAGTACTTTCAACATGGTTTGGTAATCTGTTTCCTGCAGGCCTTGCAGGGTTTCCCATTCTATCCCGGCGGTGCCGTCGCTTTTTTTCGTGATCATTTTTGAAAAGTTTTAGGATATGGAATTTACGGAAAATTGATATTGAAAGATGAATATGAATTATTGTAATTGATGAAGAAATAATGGGAAATATGGCAAGAAAAAAGCCGGGCGTTGTTTCCCGGCTTTTTTAAGATTATGTTATCTTTTGTTTTCGTCATTTTCTTCATCCTCGTCTCCTTCTTCATTTTCATTATCCCCGTCTTCATCTTCCTCTTCTTCGCCATCTTCATCATCCTCTTCATCTTCATCCTCATCGTCTTCTTCCTCGTCATCGTCTTCTTCTTCGTCCTCTTCATCCTCATCGTCTTCCTCCTCATCCTCTTCGCCTTCATTCTCTTCATCATCTTCCTCTTCCGCTGCATCTCCTTCGCCTTCCTTTTCTGCTGCTATATCTTCTTCAGCTGAAACTTCTGCTGCTGCCTCTTCAGCTTCTTCATTCTCCTCATCAGCAACCTGTTCTGTTTCTGCGTCCAGACTTTCCTCGTCCTGCGCCTCTTCTTCCACAACCTCTTCTGCCGTTTCTTCCAAAGAAGAAACCACACCGGGCGTTCCTTCTTCCGTTTCACCGGGCACATCAGCGATATGCTCTTCGGTCGGTTCGTCGTCCATCATGATGGTGGTGGTTTCCGTCAACTCTCCGTTTTCCGAGATCACCAGGTGGCCTTCTTCGTCGGTAATTTCTTCATCCACCCGCAGCGCTTCCGTATCACCTTCCAGCGACAGCTGCGTGGGCGGCACAAAATCCTCTTCGAACACTTCCTTCAGCTTAGGCAGGTCTTTCGGAGAATTGAGCCCGAAATAGTCCATAAAAGCTTTGGAAGTGGAATACAGCAGCGGCTTACCGGGCAGCTCCTCGCTGCGCCCGGAGATCACGATCAGCTCTTTTTCCAGCAGCTTGGTGATGGAATAATCCGTGCTCACGCCGCGGATATGTTCTATCTCCCCTTTGGAGATCGGTTGTTTGTAAGCAATGATGGCCAGGGTTTCCAGCGCGGCGGTAGAGAGCCTTTTCAGGAACTTCTCGCCATTCAGCTGCGCCACGGTCTGGTAATAATCCTTTTTGGTCAGGAACTGGTACCCGCCGCCGCTTTCGCGAACGCTGAAAGCGTAAAATTCTGAATTATACTTCTCCTGGATGGCTTCAATGGCAGCTTCCACCTGTTCCTGCGTGGCCCGGTCTTCCAGGAAGGCCAGGGCGTTGTTGAGCAGCTCCAGGATGTCCGTCACCGGCAGGGGCCGGTCTGCGGCAAAGATCAGTGCTTCTACATGCGGTATGAGCTGGGAAATTTCCATGGACGGTGGTTTGAAACAAAAATGTCAAAGGCCGAAAATAAGACCTTTGACATTCTTTCAGAAATATAAAAAATGTGCTGTTGATTATTTGTGAATAAGATCAACCCATCAGGGCCGCGGCGCCGCTCACGATCTCGGTCAGTTCCGTGGTGATCGCTGCCTGGCGGGCGCGGTTGTATTCGATCTTCAGGTTGCGCAGCAGTTCGCCGGCATTGTCTGTCGCCTTGTCCATCGCGGTCATGCGGGCGCCGTGCTCTGAAGCATGCGCGTCCAGCACTGCTTTGAAGAACTGTGTGTTCAATATTTTCGGCATCAGTTCGGCCACCAGGGTAGCTTTCTCAGGCTCGAATATGAAGTCGGCTTTCTGGCCTTTCCCGTCTTTATTTTCCACCTTCGCGATAGGCAGGAACTGTTCTGCCTTGAAACGCTGGGTAGCGGCGTTCTTGAACTCACTGTAGATGATCTCCACCGCGTCGTATTCGCCTTTGATGAAACCTTCCATGGCTACGGAAGCCGCAGCTTTCACGTTCTCAAAAGTGAGCTGGGTGAACAGGCTCCAATAGCTGTCGTTTACCTTATAGCCGTTCTTGGAAAAATGCTCGAAAGCTTTTTTACCGATGGGAAGGATTTCCACATTGCCTTTGGCGAACTGCTCGGCGTACTTTTCGCGGATGGTCTGTTTGGCCAGCTTGATGATGTTGGAGTTATAAGCACCGCACAAACCGCGATCGGAGGTGATCGCCACGATCAGCACCTTCTCCACCTGGCGGTTGGCAGCCAGCGCCATGTCAAAATCACCCTCGGTATTGCTCACGATGTTTTGCAGCATTTCCTGCAACTTCTCAGCATACGGGCGCATTTGTACAATGGCATCCTGGGCACGGCGCAGCTTGGCAGCACTTACCATTTTCATGGCCTTGGTGATCTGCTGGGTGGACTGGATGGATTTAATACGGTTACGAACTTCTTTAAGCTGTCCAGACATATATATTAAAAGATTTATATAAAGAGGTGTTATCCCCCCTATTTTTGGCTGCAAAGGTAAGTAAAGGAGTGATATTCCGGAATAGCCTCCGGGATATTTTCTCCTGATTCTGGTCAGGTTCCCATGCTAAACAGCTGTAAAGGGCCTTGGATGAATAGAATAATCGTATTATCTTGGAATCGGCCTATGCTAAAATGGCAAAAACCTGTATTATTTAAACAGGTTTAGCCAGGGAATATTTTTCTTGCAATCGGTTGCAAATATTGATGATATTTTTCTATCTTGTTGGCCGCCTGAGCGCATCTTACTGGTGCATAACGCTTAGTGCAGCGCCGCCCGGGCAGGGCGTTTTACCATCGGTCAACTAAAAACAAAACTGAAAAGCAGCAGGTGCAAAGCCCGGATTGCAAACAGCGGCTTTACTGGTACACAAATCTATTTCCATGAAAAAGTATATCCTTCTCGGATGCGGCCTGCTCTGGCTTACTGCCGCTTCCGCTCAGGGCGGCAAATGGCAGAACCTCTTCAACGGCAAAGACCTGAAAGGCTGGAAACAGCTGAACGGGAAAGCTATCTATTCAGTTAAGAACGGCGAGATCGTGGGCACCACTGTTTTGTCTGAACCCAACTCTTTCCTGGCAACCGAAAAAAATTACGGGGATTTTATTTTTGAAGTAGAATATAAGCTGGACAAGGATTTCAATTCCGGCATCCAGTTCCGCAGCCAAAGCAATCCCGAGTACCAGAACGGCCGTGTATATGGCTACCAGATGGAAGTAGACCCTTCTCCCCGCCGCTGGAGCGGCGGCGTGTACGAGGAAGGCCGCCGCGGCTGGCTCTACCCGCTTGACCTGAATCCGGGTGCGCAGAACGCTTACAAACCTAATACCTGGAACAAATACCGCATCGAATGCCGCGGCACCGAGATCCGCACTTATATCAACGGCAAAGCTGCAGCCCATGTGATAGACGCAGAGCTGCCTTCAGGCTTCATTGCCCTGCAGGTGCACGGCATCGGTAAAAAACAGGAAGACGCCGGCAAGAATATCCGCTGGAGGAACATCCGCATCATCGAAAACCCGGCGCCTTCGCAATATTCTCCTTACGATACGGTGTACGTGGTAAACAACATTCCCAACACCCTGTCTGAACAGGAAAAACGCCAGGGCATCCGCCTCCTCTGGGACGGCAGCACTACCAAAGGCTGGCGCGGGGCTTACAAACAAGCCTTCCCTGAAAAAGGCTGGAACATCAGCGACGGCACCCTCAACGTAGAACCCTCCACCGGCGGCGAAAGCACCAATGGCGGCGATATTGTAACGGATGAAGAGTTTTCCGCCTTTGACCTGGAATTTGATTTCAGGCTGACCGAAGGCGCCAACAGCGGCGTGAAATATTTCGTGACCGAATCCGAAGGCAACAAAGGCTCCGCCATTGGCCTGGAATTCCAGGTGCTGGACGATGAGAAACATCCGGACGCCAAGCTGGGCGCAGCCGGCAACCGTAAGATCGGTTCACTGTACGACCTCATTCCGGCCTACAAATTGTACGCTTCTCACAAGAAAGTGGGCGAATGGAACCATGGCCGTATTGTAGTATACCCTGACAACCGTGTGGAGCACTGGATGAACGGGCATAAAGTAGTGAGCTACGTGCGCGGCGACAATATCTTTAAAGCCCTCGTGGCGCGCAGCAAATACGAGAAGTATCCCAATTTCGGCATGGCTGAAAAAGGACATATCCTGCTGCAGGACCATGGCGACGCCGTGAGCTACCGCAGCATCAAAATAAAGATTTTGAAGTAGTCAGCGACTATTTCATTGTTCACTGTTTTTCAATCGACATCCCGACTCTTCGGGATGTCTTTTTTTATGGTATTCTCACTAATTTTATAAGTAAATCATTAGTATGATCGACAAACTCCGCAGCATATGCAGCCGGTTCCCGGGCGTTACGGAAGACATTAAATGGGGCGCAGACCTTTGTTTTTGCGTGGGCCCGAAAATGTTCTGCGTAGTAGGCATAGAGGCGCCGCATAACTTCTCCTTCAAATGCTCGGAGGAAAATTTTGAAACGCTGACGGAGCGGGACGGCATCATCCCGGCGCCCTATATGGCAAAACACCTGTGGGTGGCCGTACGCAAGCCTTCTGCATTAAAAAAAGATGAACTGGCGCAGCTGCTGGAAGAATCTTATACCCTGGTGAGAAGCAAGCTGCCGAAGAAAGTGCAGGAAAAATTGGGACAGTTATAACAAAAGAAAGAGAGGCCGCGGCCCCTCTTTCTTTTGTTTATTTCATCAGTGTGATCTTCCTGATACAATGGTTGGTAAGGTCCGCCACATAGATCGTCCCTTCTCCATCCACGCATACATCTGTAGGCCCGTTCAACTGGGCCGCCGCCCCGGGGCCATCCGCATATCCTTTCACGGTGCCGGCTACGGTACTCACCATACCTGCTGTACTGATCCTGCGTATTTTATTGTTGTTCAGATCGGCGATAAGGATGTTCCCGTTCTTGTCGCCTGAAATACCGTATGGGTCTGCAAAGCGTGAGTCTGCCGCATCGCCGTCGCGGTAGCCGGTGGTACCGTCTCCCGCAATGACGGTTACCGCGCCGGCAGGCGTTACTTTGCGGATGCGGTGGTTCAGCCTGTCTGCCACGATAATATTCCCATCTTTATCCACATCCAGGCCGCTGGGATTTTTGAATTGCGCCGCGGCGCCCGTACCATCGGCAAAACCTGCAGTGCCGCTACCGGCGAGAGTTGTAACAGTACCATCCGCAGCTATTTTACGGATACGGTGGTTCAGGTTATCCGCCACATACACATTGCCCGCGCCATCTGCCGCCACATCCAGCGGCTGGTTGAATTTCGCGGCAGCGCCCTGCCCGTCTGCATAACCAGCTCCATTGCCGCCTGCGAGCGTGCTTACTTCACCCTGCGGCGTGATCTTGCGGATGGCATGGTTATCCCTGTCTGCCACATAAATATTCCCCGCCGCATCCGTTGTAGCTTTCCAGGGCAGTTTGAAGCGCGCTGCGGCGCCCGTGCCTTCCATATACCCGCCGGCTGTATTACCCGCCACCAGAGATACCTGGCCGGCGGTCATGAGGCGGATAAGGTTGTTGCCCCTGTCTGTTACGATCAGGCGGCCGTTCACATCCACGGCCACCCCTTCAGGATTACGGAAAAGCGCGGTGGCGATAGGGCCGTTTGTTGCGCCGGGAGTAGTGCTGCCGGAAAAAGTTTCAACGATATACTCTTCCATCGCCGGAACATAAGCATACACGGGGCCTTCAACCTTATTGCCGCCCACAGTCACGGAAACGGGACCGGTAGCGCCGGAAGCCGGGCTTACCACCTGGAGCTGGCCGGCGGAAGCTTCTATCACGACAGCATCCGAGCCGTTGAACTGCACTTTATTTTCCCCGCGCACATAACTGAAATTCTTTCCTTTCAGCGTTACGATAATACCCGCCGTGCCTGAGGATGGCCAGATGGCGGTGATCACCGGGGAAGAAGGCGCCTGTTTATCATCGTCCTTATTGCAGCCAATGCCCATGCATAACGCCAGCAATAAACATCCCGTTATAATTTGTTTCATGATATAGTTCTGTTGCGTTGAGGATTATTGTTGCATGACCATCCAGGCGTTACCCACGGCCCTGTTGGTGCCGTCGCTGGGGCGGTTGCGCACCTGCCATACGTCTGCCAGCGGATGTTTGATCATAAAAGTACTGGAACCGCCGCCGTCTACGTTGATCGCGATGATGGAACCGCAGGCTTTCAGCATCTGGCCCAGCTTGGTGATGGTGATGCCGTTGGAATAATAGAAGCTGCGCCCGTCCACCACAATGAAGTACAGCTTGCCGGAAGCGTTCATGCCAATACCGGTGCGCGGTTCAACGGTGATGTCTGTCTGTGACAATACCTGGTTGTCTTTTACCAGCAACTGCCCGCCTCCCAATGCATCCTGCAGCTCGTCCTGCTTTGCGGTGAAGTCGTTGCGGTCGCCAAGGAACACTTCGCCGTTCTTGAGCACGGCCATAAAAGTGGCGCTGCGGGCATTGGCCCAGGTGGTTTTGATCACTTTACCGTCTTTTACGAATATGCCGCGGGGTTCGCCTGTAGAGGTGTTGAAGAAATCCGCGTTCACGGCAGCCATTACTTTCGAGCTGGCTGTTTGTGTGTACTTCGCGATATCGGGCACCGTTTGCATTGCGTAGGCCGTAGCATTGTAAGGCGTACCGGCTTTGAGTTTCAGGCCGGGATGTTTCGTGTCCACTTCCAGGATGAATACGCGCATGGAATAACCTTCGGTGCTCAGGTAATGGATGTCTGTTTCCACGATACCGGGACTTACTTCGAAAAGCGTGTCGGAAAATACCTGCGCCACCACGCCCGCACTGTCCACGATCTTTTTGGTGAGCGGGCTTTCGATGGTCACCGGGGCCTGGGCCACGCTGTCTTTCTCGCAGCTCACGCTGATAGCTGCGAACAACAGCAGAACGGGAATGAGTTTCAATTTATTCAACATAAGAACTGAATTCAGTAATTAATAATTTTTGTTTTGTTCGAGCAGATTGTTCAGCGCCAGTTCGTTCATCGGTATGGGGAATTTCACTTCGCGTTCCGCAATGCCGAGGTCTTGCACGGCGCGGCCCAGCCGCACGAGATCGTACCAGCGGAAACCTTCGCCGAGAAATTCCTTTCTTCTCTCCAGCAGTACGGCATCTATATAAGCCTCATCCGTAGCGGGTTGTATGGGATCGAGACCACGGAACGCACGCAGTTCGTTCAGCCTGTCCAACCCGCCGCTGCGGCCATGCGCTTCGGCGCTGATGAGGTACATCTCCGCCAGGCGCACCACCACGATCGGGTCTGTACCGGATTGCCCGCTGGGGTATTTGTTGATCACGCGCAGCCCCTGGAATGTTTCGACAGACATGGCCGTGCGCTTGTCCCCTGCGGTGAACATGTCCATCACTTCCTGCGTGGGCCGGTATACGTAGCTGCCTTTCACGGTGTGGGCATAGGTGTAAAAAAGCGTGCTCACGCGGATGGATGATTCAATAGTGAGGTTCTTGAAGGAAAAAATCTCTTCAGTGTTTTGCGTGGCGCGGAATATTTTTTCGAAAGCGTCGAGGGCGAAGAGGCCGCTTCCAATCACTTCTTCCGCCAGCCGGCCTGCTTCCGGCATTTTGTTCTGCGCCAGCTTTACCCTGGCCATCAGGGCTTTCGCCGCGATGTTGGATACCTGGTAATATTGACCGGTCGCATAGGCGGGCGCCTGCGCTATTGCCTGTTCCAGCTCTTCTTCGATGAATGCCCAGGTTTCCGCTTCGGTGTTGCGTTTTACTTTGGCGGTGGTGTTCTTGCGCAGCACCGGTACGCCGCCCCAGCGGGTGGCAAGGTTGTAGTAGAGATAGCCGCGGAAGAAATGCGCGATACCGGCTATTTCTCTTTTCCTTTCCGTATCGGGCATGTTGTTCAGCGTTTCCAGCAGGTTGTTCACCTGGAAAAGCGCGGAATAATAACCGTTCCAGGCGGCAGACATCAGGCCGTTTTCCGGCCGCAGCACGTTGGTGATAAAGGTATTCAGCCCTCCGTCGCTGGTAGCGCCTGCGTTGATCAGGTTGCCGCCGGTAATGTCGAAGGAAATGTAAGATTCAGCGCCCGGGGCATTTTGCATGCGGTTGTAGATCCCGGTCAGGAAAGCTTCCACGTCGGCTTCAGACAAGGTGTTGGTGGCCACGGCGGAATGCGATTTCACATCCAGCATTTTGCTGCAGGAAGACAGCGAAACACTTGCGGCCAGTATGAAGAGCATCAGGGTTCGTTTCATCCGTATATTTTTTCTCATGCTTCGTTTCATAACAATATTTTGCATCGGTTAGAAATTCAGGTTTATACCGAGGTTGAAGCCGCGCGGCTGCGGCAATACAAGATTGTCTTCGCCGATAAAACGGGGATCGAGGTTGGAAGACACTTCCGGGTCGAGGCCGGAGTATTTGGTCCAGAGCCAGAGGTTATCCGCCTGGGCATACACGCGCAAACGCTTGATGTGCGCACGTTGCAGCAATGACCTTGGCAATTCATACCCCAGCGACACCGTGCGCAGGCGCAGGAAAGAACCGTCTTCCATCCAGCGGGATGAATTGTAGAGATTGTAAGCCAGGTTGTATATCGCGCGCGGTGTGGTATTGCTGGTGCCGGGCCCTGTCCACCTGTCTTCCGCCACCCTGGCCACATTGTTCACCGCGTTCTGCCCCAGCCTTTCGATCGTAACGCGGGAAGAAGCGTACACTTGCTGGCCTACAGAATAATTGAAGAAAACGGTGAGGTCGAAGTTGCGCCAGCGGAATGTGTTGTTCCAGCCGCCGAAATAATCAGGATTGGAGCTGCCCACGATCTGGCGGTCGTTGATATCGATATTACCGTCGCCGTTCACATCTTCGTAATGCACGTCCCCGGCCCTCACGCCAATAGCTTTCAGCGGCTCGGGTACGTCCTTGTCGTCCTGGAAAATACCGATCATTTTATACACCCATATGCTGCCGATGTCGTAACCTACCTGCAATGCCCTGTTGCTGCCGATGGACAGCACGTCGCTATTGCCGATGAGCGAGGTGATACGGTTTCGGATAAACGAAATATTGAAATCGGACCTCCACTGTAACTCACCGAACTGGAAATCGGTGCCCAGCGCCACTTCAAGCCCGTTATTACGCATAGAGCCGATATTGCTGGTGAGGCTGGTGAAGCCGGATGTGGCGTACATGGGCATGTTGTACAGCAGGTTGGTCGTGTTCTTCACGAAGTAATCCACCGTCAGGTTCAACCTGTTTTTCATCAGCGAGAGATCGACACCGGCGTCGAACTGGTTGGCTTTTTCCCAGGTAAGATCATTGTTGCCGAAACCGGTAATGCCAATGCCGCTCTTGCCGTCGTAGTTATAACCGCCGCCGGTGAGGGATTGGTAGGCATAATTGCTTACGCCTTCCTGGTTGCCGGTAGATCCGTAGCTGGCGCGCACTTTAAGGTCTGAGCCGCTGAAGGTCCAGAAAGGTTCTTTAGAAACCTGCCAGCCTGCGGACACAGACGGGAAATACCCGTACCGGTTATCCGGCGAAAAGCGGGAAGAGCCGTCTGTACGGATAGAAGCGCCCAACAGGTATTTTTCTTTCCAGGCCACGTTCGCACGGCCGAAATAGGATTCCATGGCGTTGCCGTAGAGGTTAGTGTTTGCATTCGTGATCACGGAAGCCGCTGCCAGCACATCGAATGAAGGCGCGGGGAAACCGTTGCCGTCTATACCGCTGGTGGAGGTCATCACGCGCTGGAAGGAATGCCCGCCCAACAGGTCCAGCTTCACTTCGCCGAATTGTTTGTTGTACGTAAGCGTATTTTCCACCAGGATGTTCGTCATCCACCTGCGCTCGTCTATCAGCCTGCCATTGCCGGTGCCGTAGGGATGCGCCTGGTTGTAGTACACGTAATCGTGCGTCAGCCCGAGGTCTGTGCCGAAGGAAGTTTTATAGGCCAGTGAGGGAGAAAAGCGTATCTCCGCGAAAGCGTTGCCCAGCATGCGGTAGCTCTTCAGCGAGGCTACTTCTTCTTTTAATATTTGAAGGGGATTGTGATACACGAGATCGGGCGTGCCGCCCACGTAATAGCTGCCATCCGGTTTGTAAGGCCGGTCGAAGGGACGGTGCGGAAGGCTCCTGCTCATTACGGAAGACCCGAGGTTGGAGCCGGGCACCCGGTTGTTGTCCGAATAGCTGAAACTCAGGTTCACGCCGGTTTTCAACCAGCTGAGCGGTTCGGATACGAGGTTGATGCGGCCGGTGTATTTTTTCAGGTCGTTGTAGATCACGGTGCCTTGCTGGTTCAGTACGCCGCCGGAAATGTAGTAGGTGGTCTTCTCGTTGCCGCCTGATGCGGAGATATCCAGGTTCTGCGACCATGCTGTGCGCAGCACGAGCTTCATCCAGTCTGTTTCGGGCAGGCCGGGATAAGGATTATCTACCTGAGGGATGAACTTGCTGTTGCCGGGTTCATAACCATATTGCCGGTTGTAATTATCGATCGCTTCGTTGGCCACTTCAAGGTACAGTTTGGAATCGGCCATTTTTACTTTACGAAGATTAGGCACTTCCTGCATGCCGGCCCATGCGTTTACAGCCAGCTGGCCCGCGCCTTTGCGGCCGCTTTTGGTGGTGATGATCACGACGCCGTTGGTGGCACGGGAGCCGTAAATAGCGGCGGAAGATGCGTCTTTCAGCACTTCAATGGAAGCGATGTCTGCCGGGTTCAGCTGCGCCAGCGGGTTCATTTCGCCACCGAAATTGAAGATCGCCGCGTTGTGCGGGATGATGGGCACACCGTCTATCACGTACAGCGGTTCGTTGTTCGCGCTGAGCGAGCCGGTACCACGAACGCTTACACGCACCGCACTGCCGGGCATACCGGTGGATGAGGAGATGTTCACGCCCGGCATGCGGCCCTGCAACATCTGGTCCGGCCCCAATACAGGCCGTGCGTTCAGGTCGTCGGGCTTGAAGGTGCTGATGGAACCGGTAAGCTCGGTCTTCTTTTGTGTACCGTAGCCTACCACCACTACCTGCTGCATGTTGCGGCTTTCGCGCTGCAGCAATATTGTGAGGCTTTTGTCGTCTTTTACAGCTACAGTCTGCGTGGTGAAGCCGATGTAGGAAAACACCAGCACCGCCTGTTCGCTCACATTACTCAGCTGGAAACGGCCGTTGGCATCGGTAACAGTACCGCCTGCAGCGCCTTTCACGGAAACAGACACGCCGGGAAGAGCTTCCCTGTTCTCGTTATCCAGCACCACGCCGGAGACGGTGATGGCTTTCACTTGCTGCTCTGTTTTGTCTTCCGGCCTCATCAGTATCACCGTTTTGTCTACAATGCGATAGGTAAGCGGAAGGCCTTCCAGGCAACGGTCCATCACTTCCCGGATGGTGGCGTTGCGCAGCTGCAGGGTAATGCTGGCCTTTACGCGGGCCATATTCTCGTCCCGGAAAATGAACAGGTAATCGCTTTGCTGGCGGATGATCTTAAACACCGCTTCCAGTTTTGCATTGCTCACGGTCACATTCAGCGGCACATCCTGTACCCTGGCGAGGGCCGTGAAATGCAGCCCTGCCAGCAGCACGGTCAGCAGCAGGTGTTTCAGTGCAAGGAGCGCCTTGTTTCTGTAGTTCAACATGGGTATGTTTTTAAGTTCCATAAATTCTATAGGGCAATACACCGGCTTTACAGGCAGTAACCTGCCGGTTCAGATGATCGTGTAAAGCGTTTATTATTGACTGACTTTAACGGTCCTTCCCTCTACCGTAAAGTGTACATTGGCTGTCAGCTCGAGTATTTTCAACGCCTGCGACAGGTATTCCTGTTTGCGCATGGCGCCTGTTACATGAACTTTCCCGGTTACCTTATTGTCATACACCACATCCACATCGTACCATCGGCCGATCTCGCGCATCACGGCCGAGAGCTCGTCGTTGCGGAAATTGATGATGCCGTTCTTCCAGGCTGTGGCCCCTTCCGGATCGCCGTCTTCCATCGCCAGCGCATTGGATACGGGCGTGAAAGTGCTCTGCTGGCCCGGCTTCAGGGTCACCTGTTTGCCGGAAGATATTACCCGCACTGCGCCGGACGTAAGCGTGGTAGTAAATTCCCGCTCATCATGATACGCTTTGATGTTGAAGCTGGTACCAAGCACCTGTACTTTCATGCCGTTCATGGTCACATAAAAAGGCTTGAAAGCATCGGCGGCCACTTCAAAATAAGCTTCCCCTGAAAGTTTCACTTCCCTTTCCCCGCCGTTGAAGGCAACCGGGTATTCCAGGCTGCTGGCGGCATTCAGCCATATCTTAGTACCGTCCGACAATTGTACGCGGTATTGCCCGCCCCGGGGTGTGATCAGCGTGTTCCAGCTTAGGCCCGTGTTATTGGCTTCGTCGTAGATCAGCGATGCATCCTGCTTGCGGATGCTTGCGTTGTTGGCAACAGCGCCGTCAGCCGTTTGATCGAGCAGTACCGATCTGCCATTGCCCAATACCAGGCGCGCTTTGTTGCTGCCCGGCGCAATGTCGCCTTCGTGAAGACTGGCCGTTGCCGCAACTTTCGGAATCTTCTTTTCATCCTGCTGCCGGAAACTGAAGCGGGCGATGCCGCCTGCGAGGATGATGATACCTGCAACCACGGCAGCCGCGCGCCAGGGGAAACGGCGCATGGGCGTTATTTTCGTTGGCTGGGCAGGCTGCATCTGCGCATGAATGCGGCTGAGAATATTTTCCCGCACGGAAAGGTCAGGCACGGGAATATTCCTTTCATGGAACTGCGCCAGCAGCATTTCTTTCAGCTCCGTGCCAGGCGTATGTTCCAGGTAATGAAGCAGCCAGCGGCATTCTTCATCCGTCCATTCCTGTTTTGCCAGCAGTTCGGCAAGATATTGTTCAGGTTGCTTCAATCAGGTACCTTTTGTAATAAATACACCGGGTGATGTAAAAAGGGGGGTTGGGGTGAAATATTTTTTTCAGGAGAAATAGGCAAGGGTCAAAGGCGCTGCCACGGCGAGCGTCTGCCATTCGGGCTGCAGGCGGATATAATCGTGGATAAACCGGCTTGCTTTGGTGATGTGCTCTTTTACAGTATTGTGGGATATCTGGAGCTCTGTAGCGGCTTCTGCATAGGTTTTGCCCTGCATCTTGCAAAGCAGGAATACTTTTTTACGTTGCGGCGGCAATTGTTCTATTGCTTTTTCCAACACTTCCAGCTGCAGGCTGGTGTGGTTCCATTCTTCGGCGGCATATATATCAGACTGCTCTGCAAAGCCTTCCATCTGCAGCCTTTGGCGCAGCGCGGCGCGCAGGTGGTTCACAGAACGGTTGTAGCTCACCACGAACAGCCAGTTGCCCGGGGCAGTGCCGGCTTTCAGCGTATGCCGTTTTTCCCAGAAGCGGATGAACACTTCCTGCACAATATCCTGCGCAGCAACAGGTTCCCGCACCAGGCGGAGAATGTTGGCGTAAACAGAAGGGAAATACAGGCGGTAGAGGGCGTCAAATGCCGCAACGTTATCCTCCCTTAGTGCATCCACTAATAATATTTCTTCTGACTCCCTGGAAGACATGCTGATTCCTATGTTTAAACTGGTGACCTAAACGCGGGTGTTGGTTTCCGCGGAGGCAAATATTCAGCTTTTGGTTGAGCGGTTATGCCCGCGGGAGCCAATTTAATAATTAAATAATACAAAATGAAAAGGGCCGTGTTTAACGGCCCTTTTTCGTTAGACTTTAGGTTCCCAGCCCTTTTGGTAGGACCGTCCCCAAAGCTGAGCTGCTTCCTTGTTATGCAGAATATGACCGTTGGCAGGATCGATAGTGAGAATGGAGCCGCTGCGCTGGGAGATATTGCCCAGGTGGCAGAGCAGCACGCTTTTGGCGCCTTCTCCCACGCCATAGTTCAGCTTTGCGTTGCCGCGGATGGCTTCCATCCAGTTGCTGATGTGCACTGCGTCCAGGAATTCCCCTGCGGGACTTACCACGTTGGTCGCATCGCGGTTCTCGGTCTTGTTTTCTTTTACTTCTTTTACGACGTTGCCTTTCAGGTCAAAGATCTTGTAGTTGTCGCCGCCGTCGCAGTAAAGGGAGCCTTTTTCGCCGAAGATGGTGAACCCGCGGCCGGTGCCTTCCAGCTTGAAAGGATGTGAACTGCGGCCTTCCCAAACAATGGAGCGGTTGCCTTCGAACTCGAAAGTAATGGTTTGCGTATCGGGCGTTTCCCAGTCATCGCCGGAATAAGCCAGGCGGCCGCCCGCGGAGGTCACTTTGGTGGGATAATCCACACCCATAAACCAGCGCATGCAATCCACCTCGTGGGTGCCGTTGTTGCAGGCCTCGCCGGTGCCCCAAAGCCAACGCCAGTGCCAGTCGTAATGCACCACGTTATCTATAAAATCACGGCGTGGCGCAGGGCCCTGCCAAAGCTCCCAGTCAAGGTTCGACGGTACGGGCACTTTTTTGCCTACGCCTATCGGCTTGCGGTCGTTCACATACCAGCCCCTGGCGAAGTACACGCGGCCGAGTATCTTATCTTCCTGTATCTCTTTATAAGCCTGCTGCATATTAGGCCAGGAACGGCGCTGGTTGCCCATTTGCACCGTGCGTTTATATTTCGCCGCGGCTTCCACCACCAGCTCGCCTTCGCGGGGATTGTGGCCTACGGGTTTTTCAACGTACACGTGTTTCCCGGCGGCGCAGGCCATGATGGCGGCGGGCGCGTGCCAGTGGTCCGGCGCGGCGATCATCACCGCGTCCAGGTCTTTCCTTTCCAGCATTTTGCGTACATCTCTCAGCACTTCCGGCTTGCGGGACTGCTGGCTGACGGCTTTCAGGCCTTTTTCAGCGGCTTTGTCGTCCACATCGCAAATAAAGCCGATCTCGGCATTGGGCAGCTTGGAAGCCACTTTAGCCAGCCAGCTGCCGCGGGAGTTCACACCCATCATGCCTATCACCAGCTTGTTGCTGGGTGCGTTCTTGCCAAATACAGGGAAGTTCAGGACGGTGATCCCTGCCCCTACGCCGGCCATGGCGCCGGTCTTCAGAAAGTCTCTCCTTTTCATAATATAGTTTGATTTAGCCTTGCTTACCGTGCCTGCGTTAACGTGGCGGACAGGGTTGGGAAACCCTTGTCCCTTTTGATAGCAATCGGTTGCAATTAAATGTAAGGAAGAATAGGAAAATATTGTGAAAAAATAGATGAGCGGGAAAATGAATTATTGAATTTTTGGGCGGATGCACAGGTTAAAAGGGCCTAACCAATTCTGTTTTATTTAGATATGAGCCGATTAAATTTGCTGACCGGCTCATTTTTGGGGCAAACTTGAGCCGGTTAATTTATGGTCATTCGAAATGATCTCATCAGAACTTACCCTTCCAGCCCGATATGCTGCAGGATAATATCATGCACATCCACCGCGAGCACGTTTTCTTTTACGGCCTGCGTGGTGATCAGCACGGGATGGTCCTTCGCATCTTCGGCGAGCCTTCCGTGGGAGCCCTTTATCAGCGTGGCATCCAGGGGGATCACGTCCATCAGGTAGCGGAAGCCGAGTTTTTTCTTCAGCACTTTACCGATCACTTTCATTTTCACGAAAGGATCAGCGGGGTTGAGGAACATTTCCACTGGATCGTAACCCGGTTTGCGGTGAATATCCACAATACGCGCGAAATCCGGCGCTTTGGCGTCGTCTTCCCAGTAGTAATAGGTGAACCAGCTTTGCGCATCGGCCACCAGTACAAAATCGCCGCTGCGCTCGTGATGCAGATGATGGTCATGCTTGCCTTCCCGGTCCAGCACCATTTCCACGCCGGGAATGTTTTCCAGCAGCTCGCGCACCTGCTTCGCGCAACAGGGATCGTTGATGTAAACATGCGCCACCTGGTGATCTGCCACGGCAAACGCCCGGGAAGCGCCAGGGTCCAGCAGTTCAAGGCCTCTTTCGACCCTTACGCTGATCAGCCCTTTTTCACGCAGCAGCCTGTTGATATGAATGGGTTTGCTCACGTTCGTGATGCCGTATTCGGATAATATGATGATCTCGCTTTGCCGCTGCTCATAGTATTCCACCAGTTGCCGCACTACCTTATCGACCGCATTCAGCTCGGGCGCTATTTTCGTATAGTCATGGCCGAATTTCTGCAGGCAGTAGTCGAGGTGGGGAAGATAAATGAGCGTGAGATTGGGATCATGCCATTTGTCTGTAAGAATAGACGCATCGGCGATCCATTGTGTGCTTTTGATATTGGCGCCGGGGCCCCAGAACTGGAAGAGCGGGAACTGGCCCAGCTCCTGCTGCAAACGGTCGCGGAGCGAAGCAGGGTGAGAATAGCAGTCAGGCATCTTCCTGCCATCTGAAAGGTACTGCGGGCGCGGTGTAACGGAGAAGTCTGCACTGGAATACATATTGTACCACCAGAACATTTTTGAACAGGTGAAACCGGGATGCAGCTGGCGTGCGCGCTCCCAGACCTTTTCGCCGTAAACGAGCTTGTTGGATTGTTTCCAGAATTTGATCTCGGAATCTGTGTGGTCGTACCAACCATTGCCTACAATTCCATGTTCGCTGGGCCACTGGCCGGTGAGGTAAGTGGATTGCACGGCAGTGGTAACGGCGGGCAGCATTGGCGCAATAGCAGATGTGTGGTGCTTTTTAGCGTAAGCTGCCAGGAATGGCGTGTGTTCGCCGATCAGCGCAGCAGACAATCCTACTACATCTATTACCACGGTCTTTTTCATAGTTTCTATCTTCTTCGCGTTACAATTCGGCCCCAAAACTAGGGCCCTGTCAGGATAATTCCAACTGTTGCAACACCCATTTCATTTCCCGGGCGATAGATCCGCCCATTTCCTGTTTTAACCCCGGGGGGAGCACTTCCCAGGTATAGGTTTCTACTTCAAGGTGTTGGGTAAACGGTTTGGCTGCCTGCAATGCCAGCACGCGGCTGATGTCGTCGCGGGTGGAGGTAAGCACGCCAAAATCCTGGACAAATACCGGCACATGGAAATGCGCGCGCCATTCCTCGAGGTCTGCCCTGCCTGCATCTGCAAGCGCTTCGGGCATATCAGGGTAGTGCACTTTCTGATCGTTGCTCATCCGCGCGATCACCTGGTGCAGGTATATCTTTTCGTCAAAAGCCGCAAACGCATTGATAACCGGCTCTCTCCCCTCTTTGGGGAAAAGGCCTTTCAGCGCAGCGCTTATCTGTATCTTACCAACTTTCAGGCCAAAGAAGTGCAGGCGTTCCAGCACCACTTTCGGGTCCTCGTAACTCACCGCAAAGTGGCAAACGTCGTAGCACAGCTGCACATGGTTCTTGATGGCAAGCGTGGCTTCTTCTTCGGTCATGCCGAACTTATCGGTGAACATCATCACGCCCGCGGGCAGCAGGTGCTGGAAATACCAGTCAAGATATTCTTTGGAATTTTCCAGCATGCCGTCGGGCTCGGGCTCTACGTCTAAATGCAGCAGCGGGCCGCCGCTTTTGTGGATGCTGATCAGCTGCTCCACGACCAGCAGCATGTTGAGCGTGGCGCTTTCCATCACGGATTTATGTTCTTCGCCGCAGCGGTGCCAGATGCGGTAAGACAGCGGGGAGGTAGACACGCCGCCTTCCATGCCTTCGGGCAGCAGCGCCGCCAGGATGCGGAAAAGGCGGATGGTATAGGCCACGCGTTCCGCGGTAGCCCAGTCCGGCGTATGCACCTGGTCTTTTACGCGTTCCCTGTGAAAACCGCCGTATGGAAAACCGTTCATGGTAAACACGTAACAATCATTTTCCCGCAACCATTCACGGAAGGCATTTAAAGGCGCTTCTTTCGACAATTCCAGGCTGGCCAGGTTGCTCAGCCGCAGGCCGATGCCGAAAGGCTTATCGGGACTTACCTGCGATTTTACGGCAGGTATGAACTGTTGCAGCTGCGCGAAATGTTCGCTCCAGCTTTCGCCCGGGTGGATGTTGGTGCAATAAGTCAGGTGGCCTGATGGCGTATGCATGTTTTAAAGTCTTATGCTGGTCTGATCAATCAAAGCCGCGTCACCATTTGTCGCGCAGCATGTTTACCGCTTTGCGCAGCGTGGCATTATCTATGGAATGCACTTCCTTTCCTTTGCCAACGCCTTCAAGCAGGGCGATGGTAAGCCTTCCGCCAAGGTGTTCCCGGAATTCTTCCAATCCCGCCATGATGGGAGAAGCATCGTCTTCGATTTCCAGCAGCGGGTGGTACAGGGGCAGGCGCAGCTTTTTCAGCAGCTGGATGATCCTTTCAAGGGAATCTGCATCCAGCAGGCCCGTGAGCCAGGAGTATACACTATCCATCGCGATGCCGATAGATACGGCTTCGCCGTGGCGCAGTTCAAAATCGGTGAGCTGCTCCAGCTTATGCGCGCTCCAGTGGCCGAAGTCCAGCGGGCGCGAAGAGCCGCTTTCGAAAGGATCGCCGGCGCCGCCGATGTGTTGTATATGCAGTTCCGCGCAGCGGCGGATGAGATATTGTAGACTTTTGGATTCACCTACCGAGAGTTCTTCCGCATGCGCCTCCATCCATTCAAAGAAGGCCGCATCCTTGATCAGCGCCACTTTCACCGCCTCTATCATGCCGGAGCGCCAGTCGCGTTCGTCGAGCGTGGTGAGATAATGCGCGTCGTTGAACACGGCTGCGGGCGGCGCGAAGGTGCCCAGGAAGTTCTTTTTGCCGTGGTAGTTGATGCCGTTCTTCACGCCCACGCCGGAATCATTCTGCGATAATACGGTAGTGGGTATACGAATATGCTTGATGCCGCGGTGACTTACCGCGGCTACGTAACCAACAAGATCCAGCACGGAGCCGCCGCCGATAGCCACCACGTAGGAGTGCCGGTCTATCGCATGCTGGTCGATCTCGTTCACGAGCCAGTAAAATAACTGCAGATCGTTCTTGGAAGCCTCACCGCCGGGCACCACGATGATGTCCTGCACCAGTTCGTAATTATCCAGGCCGCTGCAATACGCGGTGATCTGTTCCTGGAGTGTATCGTGATGTTTGGTCACGCCATCGTCCACGATAAAAAGCAATTTCTTGCGTATGTCTTTTTCCGCACGGGAATCCAGGAAACCGGAAAATACCGGGTTGGATGGGTCAAATAAATGTTCTGTAAAAAAAACCTTGTATTCGAACTGAACGCTGAAGGATTGTTGAATGTACGACATAGCTAAGCTCCGCCCCGTTTGCCGGGCAATTTTTAAACGGTTAAATGTACAAAAAAGGATGTTACCGGCTGTTATTTTTTACAGCAGGCAGGTACTTTAGTCAGAACAGTTCAGGTAACGGCGAAGGCCCTGGAAAGCAGGATAGACAGCGGCAGGAAGGCCAGCACAACCAGGGGATAGGGAAACACCGCAAACGCGGCTACCCATGCGGCATTCATGGCAATAAGGCCGATGATGCCCCCTTTCACGGCCTTCCCGATATTGGGCCCTGTCGGCTCTTTCATGGCCTTCAGCAATGGGGTGAGGATGAGATATAATAAAACGAGCAGGTAAATTCCCACCATCAGCGCTTCACCTTTCATCAGGCCCTGCCAGAAAATGATAGCGCATACAATAGCATAGCCGGCGGCGGCCAACCTGAGCGTACGTTTTTTTCCGCCATGCACTTCGTCGCGGGAGATCATGGTGATGGATGCGATGTAGAGCACCGGCACTATAGCCAGCCAGCCGTATTGCGGCAGCGATGCGGGAATGACGCTGATGCCCAGCAGGAGGTTCAATCCCCTGCACAGGCCCATGTTAAAAGGGCCGAGCACTTTATGATGTTTACCCCATTTATCATACACGAGCGCCGCCACCGCAATGCCGATGGCAATGAACCCGGAGATCTCGCCTACCGTGAAAGCGGCCAGTACGCCGAGCAGCAGCAGGTATACGCCCAGCACCACCGCTTCCGTTTTTGAAATAACGCCGGAGGGAATAGGCCGTTCGGGCCGTTCTATACGGTCCAGCGAAGCATCGAAAATATCGTTGAACACCACGCCCCCGCCGTAAAGGCCGATAGTGGCTATGGCAAGACAGGTAACCTGCAAAACTGACTGAACGTCTGTGAGGCCATGCGCGAGAAAACCGGAGATTGCAATGCCGGCCAAAATATCGGTAATGGCCGTCAGTATATTGGCGGGCCGCATCAGTCGCAAGTAGCCAAGCAGTTTGCTGAGGATATAGTTCACTTGTTTGTCAGGTTTTCAATACAATAAAGCAATGGATAAAATTGTTACCGGATAATGGTGGATTGTTTATTCGGCCTGGGTTGTTGCCCTCCGCGCAAAACCGTGCTCCCATTATATTTCAGGCTTTGATCAATTTCCCCGGGTTGTTCAAAATCCGCTTCGTTGATCTGGCCGCTTTGTGCAAACGCGGTGATGGCGTTGCGATAGGTGACCAATTCCACATCCGCTTTTGAGATGCCACGCTCCAGCATGAGCGCAGCCGTTTTGGGCACTGCCAGCGGATCGCTGATGCCCCAGTCTGCAGCGGAGTTTACCATGATGCGCTCCGTGCCGTATTGTTTCACCACTTCCACCATACGTTCGTTCCCCATTTTGGTAAAAGGATAAATGGTGAACGCTGCCCAGAAACCGCGGTCCAGCACTTCTTTCACGGTCTCTTCATTGTTGTGGTCCACGATCACCATATAGGGGTCGAGTCCCATTTCGATGGCAATGTCCATGCTTCGTTGTGTGCCTTGTTTTTTATCGCGGTGCGGGGTGTGTATCTGCACGGGCAGACCGGCTTCTTTGGCCAGCAGCAACTGCGCGCGGTAATATTTTTCTTCCAGCGCTGTCTGGTCGTCGAAGCCTATTTCACCAACGCCTACCACGCCTTCTTTATAAATGAAGAGCGGCAATATTTCCATCACCTGTTCGCTAAGCGCTTCGTTGTTCGCTTCTTTCGAGTTCAGGCCGATGGTGCAATAATGTTTGATACCGAATTGCGAGGAGCGGAACCTTTCCCAGCCTACAAGGCTGCTGTAATAATCCCTGAAGGTATCCACGCCGGTGCGGGGCTGGCCAAGCCAGAAAGCAGGTTCTATGATGGCTGCCACTCCGGCGTCTGCCATGGCCTGGTAATCGTCCGTGGTACGGGAGGTCATGTGTACATGCGGGTCAAAAAAACGCATGCCTTTGATGGCCTCCAGGTAAGCCGGGTTGAGCGATTGGGGTACGAGATCTTTTTCCGTCAGCTGAGCACTACAACACATAAGAATTATAAATTACGATCGGGTTTAAATTAATAATAATGGGCAGGCTGTCCAATAACATAAACTAGTCATTTACACGACTGGCAACCGTGTTCCAGGTAAGCTTTCCGGAGCTTATATCCGTTTTCATTTCCTTTCTTGTTTCCAGCAGGTCCTTCGCGGGCTGATATGCAGATGCAGCGCAGGCGAGCGCAGCTGCTTCCCTTTCAGCGTGTTGTTCGGAGAACCAGATCCTTTCAACGTCTTCAAAATTGCCGGCATGGATGAACGGCGCTACGATGCGCCAGATGAGCGGGTGCACGGTCCTCCCGGCGGCCCATCGTTCGTGCGCGAAGTCCGTCAGGATGCGGGCGAGCGCGGGATTGGCGCGTTCGTCTATTCCTACGATATGCTGCACAGGCTTGTCGGTGAAGAACGCTTTCATGACCAGCTGGTTCCAGGCAGGTTCGTCTAAATACTGCGCTGGATAAGGATTTCGCAGCATAATCGCTTCCAGCACAACACCTATGTTGGAGCGGATACCTTCCGCGGTGCGCATCTTCCAGGCATCTGGAAACGCCAGTAGAGGCAATGCGCCGTAAAGAGCAACCAGCTCATTCATTTCAGCTGCATGAAAAAGATTTTCTACCGCCTGCGTGTATGTTTTCTGATCCGTGGGCGGCAGCTGCATCAGCCACCAAACCCTGAACAGGCGGTCGGTTGTATAATCTTCCAGCTGAAAGGGCTGCAATGCCGCGGCCTGTCCGGCGGTTACATTAATAGTATCACGGCCGAGAAAACGTGGCGCGGCCGTAAATGCGAGATTAAATGCCTGCATGGAGTGTTGTTCCTGCCAGGCGCGCAGTTTATCTGTGATCCACTGTTGGCCTTTTTCCTGTGTATTGGCGGAGAGTATCTGGTATAGCGTTCCCGAAACTGATTCCCTGTTAAATGCGTATCCCATGGGGCTAAAATAATCATTTTCAGGCTTAGACGAAGGGGGATAATTTTTAAGCAGTAAGGAGAAACGGGGCCGGGCGGGCGCTTCAACAGCCTTGTAAAAATAAAAGAGAGGCAACTAGTGCCTCTCCTTCCGCCATTCTAAAACCTGATTAGTAACCAGGATATTCTTCAGGGGATGCGGTCCCCAATGTCGTTTTCAGGGTTATCTATTCAAAAGCCGTGCCGGGTTACCGGTGCTTTCTACTGCAATATAAGAATTAAAAATCGTTCGGCGCTCACCCCAAAGTGTCAAAATTTTAACATTCCCTTTGGAAAAACGATTTTGCAGAAGAGGAAAATCAAGCTGGCTGTCTATATTAACGGCACTTCCTGGATAAAAGTGCCTGATTCAAAGTGGAATTTATAAAGACAAACAATTATGTAGGACGAGTCAGCGTAGATTTTTATTCATGCAAAGGTTCAATACAATTTTGTTGTTTCTTGTGTTCTAAAATTATAACATTTATTTAACAACCACAAACATCTTAGCCACTTTTTTTTTAAACCCGGCAATGTGATGCTGAAATGGCGGATTTTCCGTAAGTTTAATCAATTTAGCTCATATTATTTCACTTTTTACATCATGAAGATATTCAATGTAGTTTTTGCTGTGCTGTTCGTATTATTTGCCGCTTTGCAGTGGAACGATCCGGACCCTTACATCTGGATGCCGATCTACCTCTACGGGGCTATTTTCTGCGCCCTGGCCGCAGCGGGCAACTATTACAAGGGCTGGTACCTTTTCGGCATCGTGGCCGCCCTGGGCTATGCCGTATACCTGTTCTTTACAAAAGACGGCGTGCTCAGCTGGATGACCGAGCACAATGCCGAGAACATCGCCGGCACCATGAAAGCCTCCCAGCCCTGGATCGAGGACACAAGGGAGTTTTTCGGCCTGTTCATTATCATTATCGTACTGCTGGTGAATTTCGTCAGCACCAGCCAGAAACGCGCGAAAAAAATGCGGAAGAAAATGATGAAGATCGGGTGATATAAATGATTTATTCTCAAAGAGCCATTCTTATCAAGGGTGGCTTTTTTTGTGATTAGACGCGGATGAATTAGCGCCGCTTAAGGGCTTCGCTTAACCGGGTCCAGTCTTTTCTGATTTCATAAGGTACAATGTTTCCTGGATCGAATTCCATTCTAATAACGATATGATTACCAAGCCCTTCCCATTTTCGCATGCCACAACCAGCGTGTCATGATTGTCTGCGACTTTAGCAAGGTGCGTCTTTAGGGATCGCCTGAACTCATTCTAGTTTATGACTTCCATAAAATTGATTTCTACAACAATAAGGAAAAAAAGGCAGGACGATCGTCCTGCCCTTTTTTTGACAAATTATCGCCTGCAAGGTGTTATTTAGCCAAAAGCCTTACCACATCCACGCCTACCGGTGCTTTCTCAGCGGGGTCTGCCGCTTTGAACACCAGGTAAAGCGCATGTTTCTTCCCGTCTGTAACGGCCGGGAAGGAAATGGTAGCCGTGTTAGGCTTGCCGGAAGCCGCGCCCGCCCCGATGTTCACGGCAGAGCCCAGCTGCTGGCCGCCCTGGCTGTCCAGGTGCGCGGAAACGGTATAGCCGTATTGCGGCGCTTCCTGCACAAAGTAGCTCAGCTCCAGCCCGGTTACGTCCGTCAGGTCCATTTCGCGGTAACCGGTCCAGGAATTGGCCGTGGGGATCAGCAGTTTTTTACCGTTGATCTCGACAGTGGCCGCAGCGTCGGATTTTACGTAGCTGCCCGCCTGGAACCGCGGGTTGCGGAGCTCGGCATTGGCTACGCCGGTAATCGGACGGATACCTTTACCACCTTTGTCCGTATAGGAAGCCATCAGGTAAAACACGCCCCTGTCTTTCAGCTCGCCGCCCATTGTGGGGTCCACAGTGCCGGAAACCGGCAGGCTGGGCTCCTGTTTGGCGCCCCCGGCCAGGGAGAAGATGTATTCCACGATCTGTTTGGCTTCCGCATTCGAAATATTCGGGTGCGCGCTCATAGCCGTTTCACCCCAAACGCCGCCACCACCTTTGATGATCTTCTCAGCAAGGTATTCGGGCGATTTGGGATCGGCTTTATATTTTTCAGCCACCTGGATAAAGCTCGGGCCGATGGACTTCTCATTGGGTTTGTGACAGGTTTTGCAGTCGGAAGATTCCATGATGTTCTTCCCTGCGATAGCGCCTGAAATAACCTGGTGGCCCTGGCTCATGGCGGCTTTATCCCTCCCTTCCATGTACACGCCTTTCACGTAAAGGTTGGCAACATCCAGCGTACCGGCGGCGGTGCTGCCGTCTTCTTTATCCGTTACGCTTACGCTGTAACGCACTTGTTTGCCGGGGAAATAGAATTGCTGGTTGCCCAGGATATTCACTTTCACTTCGGGCGTTTCGTTGCCGGCGTATACATTTATCATCTTGGTGCGGGAAGTGGCGCCCTTGCTGTCTGTAACGTCCACGAACACGGGGTATTCACCGGCGGTGGCGAAAGTATATTCAGCAAAAGGCTCTTTCGTTTCAAGCTTGTTGCCGTTGCCGAAGTTCCAGAGGAAAGTGATGGCATCGCCGTCGGGGTCTACCGCGTCTTCCGCTTCCAGTTTCACTTTGAAAGGTAATGCGCCAGTGAGCTTATCCACTTTCAGCGTGGCTTTCGGCGCGCGGTTGCCGCCGTTGTAATCGATGCGGGAAAGACCGGCGTCCGCATTTTTGCTGAACCAGCCGTTGCCATATTCGAGCACGTACAACCTGCCGTCAGGACCCATTTCCATATCGATCGGGGCATTGAACTTAGTGGAAGGCATGAAGCGCTCCATCTTCTGGTAGTTGCCGTCCTTATCCATGGTCACGGCCATGATCCAGCCGCGGATCCAGTCGTAGATGAAGAGTTTGCCGTTGTAATAATCCGGGAAACGTGTTTCAGCGGGATAGAACTCGCTGTAATACACAGGGCCTGCTTCTGCGTTACGGCCGCCTGCGCCTGTCAGCGGGAATTCTTCAGACTTCCCGTAAGGATACCAGATGAACGCGGAAGTAGCCGGTGGCAGCTCGGTTAAGCCGGTATTGTTGCGCGAGTTGTTGATCGGTTTGGCAGGGTCGAATGCGGGACCGGAAACGCCGGTCTCATAATCGAAAGCACGGTAAGGTTGGTTGTTCGCGATGAACAGCGGGTAACCGAAATAACCTGCTTTTTTAGCCTGGTTGACCTCGTCGTATCCCTTGGGACCGCGCAGTGAGTCATTGTTGGAGGCATCCGGGCCTACGTCGCCCCAGTAAACGTAATTGGTCTTACGGTCTACTGAGATGCGGTAAGGGTTACGGGTACCCATGGCATAGATCTCCGCTTTCGTTTTATCGGTAGCCTTAAAGAGGTTGCCCTCGGGAATTTCGTAAGTGGCGTCTTCCTTCACGCGGATGCGGATGATCTTACCACGGAGGTCGTTGGTGTTGGAAGAGGTTCTCCGCCCGTCATACTGCAGGTGCCCCGGGCGGTCGTCCAGCGGGCCAAAACCCTTGCTGGTGTAGGGTTGGCCGGGCTCGTCGAAGGGCGTGGTATTGTCGCCGGTGGAGAGATACAGCAGGCCGTCTCCGCCGAAAGCGATGGAACCGCCGGTGTGGCAGCATATCTGGCGTTGTGAATAGAACTGCAGGATGATCTTTTCGCTTTCAGGGATGACTTTATTGTCTTTGAACGTAAAGCGGCTCAGCCTGTTCACGGAAGTATCGGCGGGGGAATAAAACAGGTAGATGTAATTGTTCTTCGCAAAGTTGGGGTCTGTTGCGAGGCCGAGCAAACCTTCTTCAGCGTTCACGCCTTTCACGTCGGTTTTGTGATATACGTTCAGGAAGCCCACCTGCGTGAGGTTCTTCCGCGATTCGCTGTACAGCAGTATCTCGCCGCGGCGCTGTGCTACGAGCACATCGAGATTGGGCAGGATGGCCATTTCGGTCGGCTCAAAAAATTCGCCGCTGGTGAGCATTTGTTTGGTAAAGCGGTCTTCGTCCGGCACACGCTGTGTTTTTGCAGCAGCGTAATCCAGCACACGGTTCTTGCCAATGGCGTATTGGATACCGCCGAGAATATGTTTGAGGTAAGTAGGTTCGGTGTAAGATTCTTCGGTGTGGCCCAGCTCGGTATACCAGGCACGGCCGCCGTCGTATTCATGATACCAGCTGATGCGGTGGTCGTCTCCCATGGTGCCGCCTTTGTAGGTCTTCTCATCCACTTTCATCAGCACTTTCGTGTCTTTGTTCACGTTCTTGAAGTTGTACCATTCATCGGTATGCTCCCATGTTTCGGGGATCTCAGCGGTGGAAGGGTGGTTCTTGTCCGTTACCGTCAGTTTGGCTTTCGCGGTACCGGCAGGATGGTCGTTGAAGTAAGCGCCCACGAGCTTGCCGTACCAGGGCCATCCGTATTCGGTATCGGTGGCTGCGTGAATGCCCACAAAGCCGCCACCTGCCTGGATGTAGCGTTCAAAGTCCGCTTCCTGGCGGTTGTCGAGCACATCACCGGTGGTGTTCAGGAAGATAATAGCAGCGTATTGTGCCAGGGAATCTTCGGTGAAGAACGCGGCGTTCTCGGTGGTGTCTACATCAAAACCGTTATCGGCGCCCAGTTGCTGAATAGCTTTGATGCCGGCAGGTATAGAGGCATGGCGGAATCCTTCGGTTTTGGAGAACACCAGCACTTTTGGCTTGCCGGGCCTGGATTTGGAGCAGCTTGCGATGCCAAGGCCCATAACAACCAGGGCCAGCAGTAATAAAGAATTTTTCATTGAGTAATACATGTTTGTATTGGAAACGTGGTTGTGCTAAAGCAGGTAGAGACGCAAAATTTTGCGTCTCTACCTGCTGATATGTTGCATGGCCCTGCGGTCATTTCTTTATGCGGGTTACATATTGAATCCCTCCGAGCACATGTTTCAGGAATGCTTCTTCCTTGTAAGATTCTTTCGTATGGCCCAGTTCCGTGTAAAAGGTCCGGCCGCCATCGAATTCCCGGTACCAGCTCATGGGATGATCATTCCCGTTCTTCCCGCCCTCGTAAGAGCTTTCATCGATCCTGATCAGCACATGCAGCCCCGGTACGATGCTTTTGAAATTATACCACTCGTCTTTTCTCACCCAGTTTGCATCCAGGTGTTTGGTGGAAACGTGCGAACGGTCTACTACCTGCAGGGTAGCGGTTTGCTGATGGGGATGGCTTAAGAAATAAGCGCCCACCAGCTGGTTGTACCATGGCCAGTCGTATTCCGTGTCTGTAGCGGCATGCACGCCAATGTAACCGCCGCCTTTTTTGATGTACGATTCCATCGCGGTTTGCTGCTCCGCGTTGAGCACATTGCCGGTGGTGTTCAGGAACATCACGGCTTTGTAGCGTTTCAGGTTGTCCGCTGTAAAAAGCGACGCGTCTTCGGTGGTATCCACGTCAAACCCGTTCTTCGCGCCAAGGTCTATCATGGCCAGTTTGGCCACCGGGATGCAGTCGTGGCGGAAGCCCGCTGTTTTGCAGAACACCAGCAGCCTGGGCTTTGCCTTTTTGAAGGAAGAGCCGGCCACGAGTACTACGAGCAGGAGCAGGATGTATTTTTTGCTGAGCATAGGTGCTGTTACTACAGTTCTCTGATCTTGATATTCCGGTACCATACTTTATCGCCATGGTCCTGCAGCGCAATGTGCCCTTTGGGATAAGCGCCGAAGCCTTCCCAGGTCTTGAACTTGCTTGCGCCTACGAGCGTTTTCCACTCTTCGGTGCCCATGGTCGTTTCAGCGGTTTTGTGGCCGTTGAAGATGAGGGTGAGCTTTCCGTCTTTTTTGATGATCTTGGCGGTATTCCACTCTCCTACGGGTTTAGCGTATTTGGAAGGCGCCGCGATCAGGTCGTACAGGTCGCCGGAGTTGTGTTTGTGGATCTTTCCGTCGGCATGTTTGGCGTCGTCGAGCACCTGCATTTCAGGACCGGTGGCGTAGGTGGCCCTGAACTTCGGGTCTTCATGCACACCGAAGATGATGCCGCTGTTGCCGCCTTCGGAGATCTTCCATTGCAGTTCCAGTTCATAGTTTTCGTATTCACCGTCTGTAATGAGGTCGCCGCCGGAAGCGCCCGCTTTCTTGGCATCGGTGTCCAGGAAGAGCGCGCCGTCTTCTACTTTCCATGCGCCGGGTACTTCCTGCTTCAGGTAGCCGCGCCATCCTGCGGTGGTCTTACCGTCGAACAGGAGTTTCCATCCTGCTTTTTTTTCTTTGGCAGTGAGGGAAGGTCCCTGTGCGTATGTAGCCGTGGCGCCCGCAAGCAGGCCCAGCAGCAACGTGGAAGTGAATAAACGTTTCATAAAAAAAAGGTTGTTTAAAGGATGAATTTATTTCACGGTGAGAATGTACTTCACCATTTCTTCCGCGTCGGATTTGGAGATCGCGGCGTGCGGCGCCATGGGCACTTCGCCCCAGTTGCCTGAACCGCCTTTGATGATCTTGTCTGCCAGCGTGGAAACATTCTCCGGCGTGTTAGGATATTTGGCCGCTACTTCTTTGAAAGAAGGGCCGATCACTTTTTCAGTTTCTTTGTGGCAGGTTGCGCAGTCCTGTGCGGCCATCAGTTCTTTACCTTTGCCTTTAACGTCCGCTACCATCGAGTTGTCTGCCGCAGGTGCGGTCGTTTCTGTTGAAGATGTTGAGCTTCCTTCTTCTTTCTTTTCTCCACCGCCGCCGCATGCAGCCATAAGGAGTACCGCGCTCATGCATACCGGCATCCACATTGTTTTTTTCATCGTTAACCGAGTTTTTATAATTGAGAAAAATCGTTTTAGGTCAAAAGACGCGCTGCGCCCGGACTTCAGATACCGAGTATCCTTCTGTTCAGGTCATCGTCTGCGCCGGTTCCCGCGAAATCGTCGAACGCTTTTTCGGTAACGCGGATGATATGGTCTTTGATGAAAGGAGCGCCTTCCCTTGCACCGTCTTCAGGGTGCTTGAGCGCGCATTCCCATTCAAGAACGGCCCAGCCGGCATAATCGTATTGCGTCAGCTTGCTGAACACGGCCTTGAAATCCACCTGCCCGTCGCCAAGGGAGCGGAACCTGCCGGGCCTTTCCACCCAGCCCTGGTAGCCGCCGTAAACGCCGGAGCGCCCGGTGGGATTGAATTCGGCATCTTTCACATGGAACATTTTGATCCTTTCGTGGTAGATATCGATGTAGGCAAGATAGTCAAGACATTGCAAAACAAAATGACTGGGATCATACAGCAGGCAGGCCCGGGCATGATTTCCGGCAGCTTCCAGGAAACGTTCGTAGCTGGCGCCGTCGTGCAGGTCTTCGCCCGGGTGTATCTCGTAGCAAAGGTCCACGCCATTGGCGTCCATCTCGTTCAGGATAGGCAGCCAGCGGGAAGCGAGTTCTTTGAAACCTGCTTCCACCAGTCCCGCCGGGCGTTGCGGCCAGGCGTAAAAGGTATGCCACATCAGCGCGCCGCTGAAGGTAGCGTGAGCGTTCAGGCCAAGGTTGCGGCTGGCTTTGGCGGCGTACATCAGTTGCTGCACGGCCCATTCGGTGCGGGCCTTGTTGTTTCCGCGCACTTCCTTGGGAGCAAAGCCGTCGAATAGCTCGCCGAAAGCGGCGTTAACGGCCACCAGCTGGCCCTGCAGGTGCGTGCTCAGCTCGGTGATCTCCAGCCCCGCGCTGTTCACGATGCCTTTGATCTCATCCGCATAGGTCTTGCTCTCGGCGGCCTTTTTCAGGTCTATCACCCGCGCGTCCCAGGTAGGGATCTGCACGCCAACAAAGCCCAGGTCTTTCGCCCATTTACAGATGCTCTCCAGGGTATTGAAAGGGGCTTTATCGTCCAGGAACTGCGCCAGGAAAATACCGGGCCCTTTGATTGTTTTCATCCGTTCAAGTTATTTTTTGTTATCTGCTTACTTACACCAACGCATCTCCGTTCGCGTCATTGCGAGGAGCAGCAGGGGGTGCGCGGGAGCGCGACGAAGCAATCTCCAAATATTGAGTGTATCAAACTCAGTGAAAGAGATTGCTTCGTCGCCCCTCCCGCTTTGGCCGCGCTGCTCCTCGCAATGACGTGCTTTTTCATCTGTAACTGTTTTTAAAGAAATCCAATATCCGTCAATTCGCACAAAACGGCCAGTTAAATCTCGAATTTCGTCCATTTTTCGGTACTGGCGGAAGATTTCACCACCATATCGATGAACGCCATGCCGCGGATGCCCTCGTTCACGGACGGGAAGTCCAGCGATTCGGGAGCCGGCGTCGTGCCCTCTATCTTAGCTGTTAAGGTCTGCGCAAAATTGCGGTACAGGTTGCCGAACGCTTCCAGGTAACCTTCAGGGTGGCCGCCCGGGGTACGGCAGTTGTGCGTGGCATAGCTGCTCAGGTGCGGATTGCCGGCGCCCGCGCGGAGGATCTCCGTGGGTTTGTCCAGCCATTTCACCAGCAGGGTGTTGGGCTCCTGCTGTGCCCATTCAAGACCGCCCTTTTCGCCGTAGACGCGGATCTTGAGCGCATTCTCTTCGCCCGCAGCCACCTGCGACGCCATCAGCACGCCTGCGGCGCCTTCGTTGAAACGCAGCAGCACCGCGCCGTCGTCGTCCAGCATACGGCCTTCCACCATCACGTTCAGGTCTGCGCAGAGCTTGTCTATCTGCTGGCCGGTGATGTATTCGGCGAGGTTGGCGGCATGTGTGCCAATGTCGCCCATACAGCCGCTCTTACCGGAACGCTTCGGGTCTGTGCGCCAGGCTGCCTGGGCATTGCCTTCACGCTCGCTGAGTTTGCTGAGCCAGCCCTGCGGGTATTCCACCCATACCTTGCGGATCTTGCCGAGCACGCCGTTCTTTACCATCTGGCGGGCCTGCTTTACCATGGGGTAACCGGTGTAGGTATGTGTGAGCAGCAGGGTAAGACCGGTCTGCTCTACTTTTGCTTTCAGTTGTTTGGCTTCGTCCAGCGTAAAGGTGATCGGCTTTTCGATCACTACGTGGAAACCTTTGTCCAGCGCCATCATGGCGGGTTCAAAGTGCGCGAAGTTGGGCGTCACGATGGTGATGAAGTCCAGCCTTTTGTCTGCAGGCATGCCGGCTTCATTTTCCAGCATGGTTTTGAAGTCGGTATAAATGCGGTCGCTCTCCAGGAACAGCGAGCGTCCGGAATCCTGTGCGATCTCGGGGTTGATGCTCAAAGCCCCTGCTTTCAGTTCGATCAGGCCGTCCATATTGGCGGCAATACGGTGGATGGCGCCAATGAAGGCGTCTTTTCCACCGCCGATCATTCCCATTCTAAGTTTCCTGTCCATACTATATTTTAATTTCGATATGATTACTTGGATTATGCGGTTTGTGCTTCTGCACTCAGGTTCACCTTGCTTTTATTCCTGTAGGCGAAGTAGAGGACGGCAAATGCCACGATGAGGATGATCGGCATGATCATCACGGTGGTAAGCGTTTCCCTTCCCGCAACCAGGTTTGCAGTGGCGGCATCCGCACCGGCCTGGAGGGCTTTGGCTTTATTGTTGTCGAACCAGTTGCCCATGAAAGGCAGGATCACGGCTACGCTCAGCATACCTGCGCCGCCCATGATGTTGAGGCCGATGGCGCCGGTCTTGGGAATGTATTCGGATACAAAACCCAGCATGGTGGGCCAGAAGTAACAGGTGCCGATGGCAAATACAAATGCGGCCGCGAAAGTTACATAACCGGTGGCATTGCTCAGCCAGTACAGGCCGATGGTCGTGAAAATGGCGGAGAGCAGCAACATGCCCGCAGGGTTCAGCTTATGCACTACAGGACCTGCAAAAAGGCGGCCGATGGCCATAATACCGTTAATAAATACAAATATCAGGATGGCTGAAACGCCTACCTGGCCCAGCAGTGTTTCGATCCACTGGCCGGTGCCCAATTCGGTGGCCGCGGTGAGGAACATGCAGAGTACCATGAATATGAAAAGAGGGCCTATGCAGGCTTTCAGCATATCGCTGTAAGAAACGCCGGCGCTTACCCTTTCTGTTTCAGGGAATTTAGCCGAAGAAAAGAGGAACCCGTACAGCGCGATGGGAACCAGGAGGATGCCCATGAGCCACTGCCAGCTCAGCTGCAGCTGGTCTATCATCAGGTAGGCGATCAGGCCGCCGATCACGTTACCGCCGGGGAACCACATGTGAAAACGGTTCAGCATCTTGGTTTTTTCGCCGGAGTAAATGGTGGCTACCAGGGGGTTACAGGCTGCTTCTATGCTGCCGTTGGCAATACCGATCAGCAGGGTGCCGAGGAACAGCGGCCAGAAGCTCATGGAGAAGATGGTGAGCACCACCCCGGCAATGTGACCGAAGAAGGCTACATACAGGATCTTTTTCATGCCCACAACGTCCACAAGCGGGCCGCCAACGATCTGGGCCAGGGTGAAGCCCCAGAAAGCGGTGCCGGCAATAATGCCTACCTGTTCGTTGCTGAGCGTAAAGTCCGATCCCCATAAAGACATGATCCTTGCGCGGATGGCGAAGGTCATAGCGGTTACAATTAATGAAAGACAGCTGGTGTAAAAAAGCTTTGTTGGCTGTATCTGCTTCATAGACGTGATTTTATAAAAAATTCAATAGCGGATTTAAAACCTTTAAATTTATAAAAAGTATTTCCATATTTTCATCTTTTCTTGATGAACAGCCGGCGATTTATTAAAATGCAATATACAATTCGTGTTCAATAGACAATTATTTTTTCCGCCGCGGTATAATGACAGGCTGGCATTATTTCCCGGAAAATCAAAGTTATTCCCGCATTTCCCTCGTGCATCCCCTAAAAATTCCTAATTTTACGAGCCTCGGAAAACAGGGACCTAATTCCTGCCACCTTGGCACAACCCCGTGGCCGGGCTTAATATTTGACTGTATTTCTCCCGCCACGAGGTTATTTTATCTTTTGAAATCGAAAATTTTAACATGCTAGGTTTTTTAACAAAGCTTTTCGGAGGAAACAAGTCTGAGCGCGACATCAAGCTCATCCTCCCTATCGTGAAGCAGATTAACGAGGAGTTCGAAAAACTGTCATCCCTTACCATCGACGAACTGCGGCAAAAAACGCAGGACTTCCGCGGCCGCATCAAAGCCCACCTGGCTGACACAGACAAGGAGATTGCCGACAAAAAAGCAAGCGCTGAAGCCGAAGAAGACGTTAACAGCAAAGACCTTACCTACCGCGAGATCGACAAGCTGATCAAGGAGCGGGATAAAAAAATAGAAGAGATATTGCAGGCCATCCTCCCCGAGGCATTTGCCGTGGTGAAGGAAACGGCGCGCAGGCTGAAGGAAAACAGCAGTATCACTGCCAAAGCCACTGACCTGGACCGCCAACTGGCCGTAAAAAAGGACTATATCACCATTGAAGGTGACAAAGTGACCTGGAAAAATACCTGGACCGCCGGGGGCACCGAAGTAACCTGGAACATGGTGCATTATGATGTACAGCTCATCGGCGGTACCGTGCTGCACCAGGGCAAGATCTCCGAAATGGCCACCGGTGAAGGTAAAACCCTCGTATCCACCCTGCCCGCCTACCTGAACGCCCTTGCCGGCGAAGGCGTGCACATCGTGACGGTGAACGATTACCTCGCCCGCCGTGATAGTGAATGGAACGGCCCCCTGTTCGAATTCCTCGGCATCACCGTGGATTGCATCGACAAGCACCAGCCCAACTCCTTCGAGCGCCGCGAGGCCTATAAAGCAGACATTACCTACGGTACCAATAACGAATTCGGTTTCGATTACCTGCGCGACAACATGGTGCACAGCCCCGAAGAAATGGTGCAGCGCAAACACCATTTTGCCATGGTGGATGAGGTGGACAGCGTGCTGATCGACGATGCGCGTACGCCGCTCATTATTTCCGGTCCCATCCCGCGCGGAGACGAGCAGGAATTCCATGCCCTGAAGCCCCGCATCCAGCGCCTGGTGGAAGAACAGAAAAAAGTAGTGAACGCCAGCCTCATCGAAGCCAAAAAACTCATTGCAGAAGGAAAGGACGACCCGAAATCCGGCGGCCTGGCCCTGATGCGCGCTTACCGCGGCCTGCCCAAGAACAGCGCCCTTATCAAATACCTCAGCGAGCCCGGCATTAAAGTACTGCAACAGAAAGCAGAGAACTATTACATCGCCGACCAGCAGCGCGAAATGCCGAAAGTGGACGAAGGGCTTTACTTCCACATCGAAGAAAAAAATAACAGCGTAGACCTTACCGAAAAGGGCATTGCCCTCATCACCGGCGCAGGCGAAGATCCCAACTTCTTCCTCATGCCCGACGTAGGTTCCGAAATAGCAGAGCTTGAAAAGCTCGACCTTCCCGCGGAAGAAAGGCTGCTGCGCAAAGACCAGCTGCTGCAGGACTTTGCCATTAAATCAGAACGCATCCACTCCGTACAGCAGCTGCTCAAAGCCTACACCCTCTTCGATAAAGACGTGGAATACGTGGTAATGGACGGCAAGGTAAAGATCGTGGATGAACAGACCGGCCGTATCCTCGAAGGCCGCCGCTATTCAGACGGCCTGCACCAGGCCATCGAAGCCAAGGAAAACGTGAAAGTGGAAGCCGCCACCCAAACATTCGCCACCATCACCCTGCAGAACTACTTCAGGATGTACCATAAGCTGGCGGGCATGACCGGTACGGCCACCACCGAAGCCGGCGAGTTCTGGGAGATCTACAAGCTGGACGTGGTGACCATCCCCACCAACCTTCCTATTGTACGTAAAGACGCAGAAGACCTGGTTTACAAAACCAAACGCGATAAATACAAGGCCGTGATCGAAGAGATCAAAGGCCTGAAAGCGGCCGGCCGGCCCGTGCTGGTAGGTACCACTTCCGTAGAGGTATCCGAGCTGCTGGGCAAAATGCTGACCTTCGAAAAAGTACCGCACAACGTACTGAACGCCAAACAGCACGCCCGTGAAGCGCAGATCGTAGCCGAAGCAGGCTTGCCCGGTGCCGTGACCATCGCCACCAACATGGCAGGCCGCGGTACGGACATCAAGCTGGGGCCCGGCGTGAAAGAAGCCGGCGGTTTGGCTATCATCGGCACCGAACGCCACGAGAGCCGCCGTGTAGACCGCCAGCTGCGCGGCCGTGCCGGCCGCCAGGGCGACCCCGGCACCTCCCAGTTCTTCGTATCCCTCGAAGACGACCTGATGCGCATGTTCGGCTCCGAGCGTATCGCTTCCCTTATGGACCGCATGGGTTACAAAGAAGGCGAAGTGATCCAGCACAGCATGATCACCCGCTCCATCGAAAGGGCGCAGAAAAAAGTGGAAGAGAACAACTTCGGCATCCGCAAACGCCTGCTGGAATACGATGACGTGATGAACAAGCAGCGCACCGTGATCTACTCCAAACGCAACCACGCCCTGTTTGGCGAACGCCTCGCGATAGACATCGACAATTCCTTCTACGAAGTAGCGGAATCGCTCGTGAGCACTTACCGCGAATCCGGCGACTATGAAGCCTTCAAGCTGGAAGTGATCATGAACTTCGCCGTAGATACTTCCATCAGCGCAGATGAGCTGCAAAAAGGCAACGTACAGGAGATCGCTGAAAAACTCTATGCCGAAGCCGTTCACAATTATCACCGCAGAACCGCGGAAGTGACCGGTGGCACCTTCCCCGTGATCAAAAAGATCTACGAAGAGCAGGGCCAGCATATCGAAAATATTTCCATTCCTTTCACAGACGGCAAAAAAGGCATCAACGTGCTGGCGCCGCTGAAAAAAGTGGTGGAAACCGGCGGCAAGGAAACCATCGCCGCGCTGGAACGCAGCATTACCCTGGCATTGATAGATGAAGCCTGGAAAGAACACCTCCGCGCGATGGACGACCTGAAACAATCCGTACAAAGCGCCGTGTACGAACAGAAAGATCCTTTGCTGATCTATAAATTCGAGGCATTCGAGCTGTTCAAGCAAATGAGCGCAGACACCAGCAAGGAGATCGTATCATTCCTCTGCAAGTGCGGCATCCCGGGCCAGCAGGGCGAATCCGCAGAGATCACCGAAGGCCGTGAGGAAAAAACAGACATGAGCCGCATGCGCGCCACTCACCAGGAATTCGAGGAAAACGGCAATGGCGCAGGCGCTGCACGCAGGGAAGAATACGCTCCCGCCGCGGAAGAACACAAACCCGAGCCGGTGCGCGTAGGCCCCAAAGTAGGCAGGAATGATCCCTGCCCCTGCGGAAGCGGCAAGAAATTCAAGAACTGTCACGGGAAAGACCTGTAAATAACATTATACACCCATTCATCTTAACGGAGTTACCCGGGCCCGCCTGCGTAACTCCGTTATCAATTCGGGATAAACCGCCTGCCATGAAGATCAACCGGTATATTGACCATACGGTATTGAAACCCGTTACCACCGTGGAGGATATCAAAAACCTCTGCATACAGGCCGTGGAATACGACTTTGCGGCCGTTTGCGTGCCTCCTCCTTTTGTAAAGCTGGCCAAGACCTTCACCGGCGGCGCTACTACCAAAGTGGCCACCGTTACGGGTTTCCCATTCGGTTACAGCGCTATCGAAGCCAAGGTGGCCGAAAGCGTGCTGGCCATCATAGATGAGGCGGATGAGCTGGATATGGTGGCCAACCTCATTGCCATCCGCGGGGGCGACTGGGGCTACCTGGAGAAGGAGATCGCCACCATTATGCCCATTATCCGTAATAAACAGCGCACGCTGAAGGTGATCATCGAAAGTGGCATATTATTGGAGGATGAGATCGTGAAGTGCTGCGAACTGTATGCCCGGTACGGGGTGGATTTTGTGAAGACCTCCACCGGCTACGCCGAAAAAGGCGCAACCGTTGAAGCAGTGGCCCTGATGCGCAAACACCTGCCTTCCAACATTCAGATCAAGGCTTCCGGCGGGATTCGTACATTTGCTTTTGCCCAGGAACTGATCAACGCCGGGGCGACCAGGATAGGAGCAAGCGCAAGCGTGGAGATCATGAAACAGGCGGCAGCCATGCAATAATGGAAAAACTGCCTTCAATTTCTGCAATCAAACGATTTATTATATGATGTTAAGAACAGGCTGTTTAATTCTTTTTTTGTTCTCCGCCGCTGCCCTGCACGCGCAGGACGGCGCTACCCAACAGGGAGGCGTGAAGGTCATAAAAGACAGCCGGGTAGACATCCTCATCAGGAAACAGATCTACATCAACAACCTGGCTATCCGCAACCAGCCCGGCTTCCGCGTACAGGTGCTCACCACCAACAAACGCAACGAAGCGCTTGACGCCAAGGCCAAAGTGATGCAGCTTTACCCCGATTACCGGAGCTACGTGGATTTTGAAGCACCCTATTTCAAAGTGCGCATCGGCGATTTCAGAACAAGAGACGAAGCCACCGACCTGCGCAACAAACTCTCGAACCTGTTTAGCGGCGGCGTATTTGTGGTACCCACCATCATCAACGTGTCACCGGAAAAAGAACAAGAATGAAGAACCGGATCAAGTCCCTGGCCAGTGAATACGCACCGGACCTTATTTCATGCAGAAGACATCTCCACTCCCACCCGGAACTTTCTTTCCAGGAATATGAAACCGCTAAGTTCATACAGCAAAAGCTGGACGAATACGGCATTGCCTACCGCGCAGGCGTGGCGGGCACCGGTATTGTAGCCCTTATTGAAGGAAAGAACCCTTCCAGCAAAGTGATCGCCCTGCGGGGAGACATAGACGCCCTGCCCATAGAAGAAGCCAACAACGTTCCTTACAAATCACAGCACCATGGCGTAATGCATGCCTGCGGCCACGATGTGCACACCACCGTGGCGCTGGGCGCAGCCCGCATATTGCAGCAGGTGCGCGATGAATTTGAAGGCACCGTTAAAATATTATTCCAGCCCGGGGAAGAAAAACACCCCGGCGGCGCCAGCCTGATGATACAGGACGGCGCACTGGAAAATCCCAAGCCGCAGGCCATCCTGGGCCTTCACGTACTGCCTGCCCTGGAAACAGGCCTGCTGGGCTTCCATGCCGGCAAATACATGGCCAGTGCGGATGAGATCTACATCACCGTAAAAAGCAAAGGCGGCCATGCCGCTGCCCCGCATCTCACGGCAGATACCATTCTCATCGCCTCCAACCTGGTGGTGAGCCTGCAGCAGATCATCAGCCGCAACAACGACCCGTTCTCCCCTTCCGTATTATCTATCTGCGCTTTCAACGGCGGCTTCACCACCAACGTGATACCCAGCGAAGTGAAGCTGATGGGCACTTTCCGTGCAATGGACGAAACCTGGCGCTTCAAGGCCCACGAGCTGATCCGCAAGCAGGCCACAGAACTGGTTCATGCCATGGGCGCGGAGATCGACATCGATATTCTTGTCGGTTACCCCACGCTCTACAACAATGAAACCGTGACCGCCACTGCGCGCAAGCTGGCGGAAGAATACATGGGCGCCGAAAACGTGGGCGATACCGAAATGCGCATGGGCGCCGAGGATTTTGCATTTTACTCGCAGGTGATACCTGCCTGCTTCTTCAGGCTGGGCACCGGCAACAAAGCAAAAGGCATCACCGCCGGCGTGCACACGCCGCTCTTTGACGTAGACGAGCGGAGCCTTGAAATAGGCGCCGGCACTATGGCCTGGCTTGCCACGCAATTCAAATAACTGAAACGGTCCCGGTAAATACCGGGACCGTTTTCATTCTTTCCACTTTCTGAGACTAGAATTATTGCTTGTTCAAATAAGCCTGCATAATGGCCGGGCTTCCGGCAATGCTCACGCGCGCCATTGAATCCACGCTCCCCTGTACGATCTTGCCGAACCGGTGCGGCGTGTTAAAATAAAACGACGAGAGGCCTTTCATTTCGTACCACAACGAATCTACTTCCTGGTAGGGCGAGAGGTTCACATAGCTGTTCCTGCAGTAAACAGACAGTTCCGGCAGTTTCATTCTGATGAACGTTACATACCGCGTATTTTCCGCCACCACTTTAAAAGGTTCCTCCTGCGACATGTCAGGGATGTCTGCCATCCCGTCCAGCACTGTGAGGGAAGCTAACGCGGGCGCATATACTTTCAGCGAATGGTCATCATAATTCAGATCGTTCCTGTCGCGCACCAGGTCTATTTCATATCTAAGAAAAAGCGTGTCGCCCCGGTAAGATTCTTTCAGGTATCTGTCAAGCTTTGCGTTCATGATTACCTGCGGCAGGAAACGAGGGCCGACCTCCAATGAGATGTTGCGCTGTTCCTGTATATAACGGGCGTCCTGGAAACCGTTCACCAGTTTCCCGTTGAACACCAGGTGGCGGAAGGGTTTCAGCGGCCGGGTTATATTTTCTGACGCTACTATTCTCCTGTTAAAGTTCCCTTTGGCGTACTGCACTTTCAGCAGCAGGTTGAACAGGATGATCATGCCCGTAAGCACCACGAGGAAACCGGCGAATATCTTGTTGCTCTTTTTCATGTTTGATGCGATTTATTGCGCCTTCAGCTGGCGCTGTTTGAACTTTTCATACCGGGCCTTCAGCTCGTCCAGCTCAACGCCCAGCAGGTACATTTTCCGGAAGAACAGCGGCAGCTCTTCCTGCAGGAACTGTTCTCTGCGCACGGCAAGTATCTTTTTCACCGCGTCTTCGCCCACGAAATAACCAAGGCCGCGGCGCGTGTAGATGATGCCCTGCTGCTGGAGATATTCGTAAGACCGCATGACGGTGTTGGGATTTACTTCCAGCGTAACGGCCAGCTCGCGAACGGAAGGCACCTTGCCTTCGGGCGGCCAGTGCTGGAGTTGCACCTGGTCGCATACATAATCGGCGATCTGGAGATATATGGGCTGTGTTTGATTGAATTCCATAAAAATAATTGAGGCGTTACAGTTCCTGCTCGCGCAGTTTGAGATAAGCCAGGTATATGAACACGACGGGAATAAGGCAAAGGAACAGTGTGAATATCCACTGCTGGTCTGGCGGCAGCACGAGGTTATACGTCCGGAATCCGCCCTGCTGGCCCTCCGTGCCGTTGGTAATGGTGAGATACCTGAGCGGCGTGGCCGCCCAGTAAATGAACCGCGTACCTTCATGGTTTGCGGGCTGCGTGCTGCTGATCATCATTTTGCCAAGCATGCTGTTGAAAAAAGAAAACACGAGTATAGGCACACACAGCATCACCAGGGTTTTCACAAACGTGAGCTTCCTGAACCATATCGCGCAGAGGAATACTACCGGCAGCAACAGGAATAATATCGTCACCGCCTGTATCTCTACCTCACCATTAAAGAAATACAGCTCGTTCGGATGGCCCAGCACATGTATATCCACCTGGTTCACCAGCGCGTTGCATAACATGTAAATGAACGTGATGGCGAGGGGAAAGAGGATAAACACGAGCAGGAAGGCCACTGCCAGCCTTTCCAGGGCAGATACCGGCAGCATAAGCGCCTGTATCCTGCCGTGCCTGCTGCCGAACTGCCGGAATACCAGGGTGCCGAATGTAATGCACGAAAAGAGCAGGGTGAAATCATAACTTTCTTCCTGCGCAGCGAACTCGAAGCCAAAGTCGCCATTGGCGGCACGGAAGAACATGTATATGAACAGCAACCCCGCTACAGCGGCCGATCCCAGCAGGTAAAACCTGCGGTTCACCGCAAACTGCAGCTTTAATAAAAGTATGAAACGGTGGAAGGAGAATTTCATCTTAACAGGTTTTAATGGTTAAACAAGGGAAGTATCTTTTCTTTCTCAGCCATCACCGCGTTGAAGAACATTTCCATATCCATACGGCTTTGCTCCGCCCTGCGGTTTACCGCCACCACGGCATAGCCTTTCAGCCCGCCTTCGCTGTAGATGGGCGCTTCCGTTTCTTCGAGGCTCATCACCTGCCTGAAGCTGAGCTTTTCAGTGATGCTGGAAACAGGCTGCTGAAGGATTACGCGGTGGTCTTCCAGGATCAGTACTTCATCGATCAGGCTGTCCAGGTCTTTTACCTGGTGCGTGCTGATGACGATACACTGTCCTTCCTGCAGGCTGCCGGCAATCACTTTACGGAACTGGCGCTTCGAAGGAATGTCCAGCCCGTTGGTAGGCTCGTCCATCAATATCAGCCGCGCGTTGGTGGCCAGCGCAAAACTGATGAGCACTTGCTTTTGCTGGCCATGGCTGAGCGCACGGAGATGCTCGTCCGTTCCTATCCCGAATGCCTTTAAATATTCTTCAAAGGCCGAAGGGCTGAAAGCGGGATAAAAAGGCGCATACAGCCGCAGGTAATGCGGGATGTCCATGTCCGGCAACTCAAAATCTTCCGGCAGCAGGTATACCTGTTGCAAAAAGGCGGGCTCGCGGCGCGGTGGCGTGTGCCCCAGCACGGAGCAGCTGCCGGAAGCGGGAAACAGCAGGCCGCAGATGTTGTACATCAGGCTGCTTTTGCCCGCGCCGTTCTTTCCCAGCAAGCCGTAAATGCGGCCGGGAGCCAACTCCAGGTTCACATCCCGGAGAATGGGAACGGTTTTTTTGTAGGAAAAATGGAGGTGTTGAAGGGATACCATATATCGTAGTTATAGGTTAAAATTAGTGTACTACTAAACTAGTACACTGTAAATGTACGGCAATTTCTTTATTCTCCAAATTTTTCTGCAAGAATTTGATCATTTACTATTACCCTGCCCGGAAATATGGGATTAACTTGTGGTTTTAACGGTTCTATATGTTCAAATGGCTACTCACCGCTTGTATGGCGCTGGCGCTTCCTTCGCTGGGGCAAACGCAAAGGATCTATCTGTCTCCTGACGGGAAAGACGCTAATCCCGGCACCAAAGAACGGCCCCTGGCCACGCTTCACCGTGCGCAGCAGCTCTGGCGGCAGGTCCGCGCGCAGCATCCCGGGCGGAATATCCAGGTGACCCTGCGGGGAGGTACTTATTATTTAGACAGTGCGCTGGTGCTGACGCCGGAAGATAACAGCAGCATGAACAGCGTACTTTTCATCATGGGCTACCCGGGCGAAAACGCCGTGATCAGCGGCGCGCGGCCATTAAAAGTGAAATGGGAAGCGCAGGATGTCGGTATCTTTTCCGCTTCCATACCCGGTTCTGTTACCGCGATGGACCGGCTGTATATGAACGGGCAAACACAGATACTGGCGCGTTATCCCAATTACGATTCCGCTGCAAGGTTCTACCACGGCACTTCCGCGGATGCGCTGGCTCCCGAAAGGATTAAAAACTGGAAACACCCCGAAGGCGGCATTGTACATGCCCTGCACCGCGCTGAATGGGGCGGTTACCACTACCGCATCACCGGCGTGGACGCAGCCGGCAATGTCATACTGGAAGGCGGCTGGCAGAACAACCGGCAGATGGGTTTGCATGCGCAGCACCGCTTCGTAGAAAACATCCGGGAAGAGCTGGACGCGCCGCAGGAGTGGTTCTTCGACGCAGCGCAGCATACGCTTTATTATAAACCGCAATCCGGGCAGCAACCCGCCGCTGATATTGCGTATGCATCGCTCACAGAACTGATCGTAATAAAAGGTTCAGAAAAGGAACCGGTAAGACAGGTGATACTTAACAATCTCCAGTTCACCGGCAACGCCAGGACCTTCATGCTCACCAAAGAACCGCTGCTGCGCAGCGACTGGACCATCTACCGTGGCGGGGCGCTGCTGGTGGAAGGCGCGGAGTACTGCTATGTGAGCAATTGTTTTTTTAACGAAGTGGGCGGCAACGCCGTGTTCGTGAATAACTACAACCGTTACGTGAGCATAGACAGCTGTCATATTTATAAAGCCGGCGCCAGCGGCATCGCTTTCGTGGGCAATCCTGCTGCGGTGCGCTCTCCCGCGTTTGAATACAACGAGGCCGTTCCCTACACGCAGATGGATCTCACGAAAGGCCCGAAGGGCAACGATTACCCGAAACAATGCAAGGCTACGGACAACCTCATACAATACACCGGCGAAACGGAAAAACAATCCGCCGGTGTGCAGATCTCCATGGCCTCGCACATCAATATCGCTTACAACACCATTCACGACCTGCCGCGGGCGGGCATCAATATCAGTGAAGGCACCTGGGGCGGGCATATCATTGAGCACAACGACGTGTACAACACCGTGCTCGAAACCGGCGACCATGGCGCATTCAACTCCTGGGGCCGCGACCGCTTCTGGCACCCCGACCGCCGTGTGATGGACAGCGCCACCACCGCCAACATCAGCATGGTGCTGCTGGATGCGGCTACCAAGACCGTGATCCGCAACAACCGCTTCCGCTGCGATCATGGCTGGGATATAGACCTGGACGATGGCTCCAGCAATTACCGCATCTACAACAATGTATGCCTCAACGGCGGCCTCAAACTGCGCGAAGGATTTTTCCGCACCGTGGAAAACAACATCCTGCTGAATAATTCCTTCCACCCGCATGTATGGTTCCTCAACAGCGGCGACGCATTCCGCCGCAACATCGTTACCACCGCCTACAAACCTATACAGATCAAGCAATGGGGCGAGAAAGTGGATTCCAATTTCTTCCCTGATGCCAATTCGTTAAAAGCAGCGCAGGCGAATGGCACAGACCGCCATTCCTTATACGGCGACCCGCAGTTCATCGATTTTTCGGCGGGCGATTACCGCGTAAAGCCCGGCAGCCGTGCGCTGAAAGCAGGTTTCCGCAATTTCCCGATGGACCGGTTCGGCGTACGTATCAAAAGGCTGAGGGCTAAGGCCGCGCGGGTGCCTTTGCCTGCAACTTTATTTTCCCGGCAATCAGGCCCGCAGGCGAGCATCAGCTGGAAAGGCGCAACTGTCAAGAATATTGAAGGGTTGGGCGAACGCTCCGCCACCGGCCTGCCCGACGAAAACGGCGCTTACTTCGTAACCGTGCCCGCGGGCAGCGAAGCAGAGAAGATGGGCTTCCGCACAGGAGATGTGCTGCTGATGCTGGAGGGCGAAAAGGTGGGCAATGTCAAAGATTTCCTCAGCATCTACCAATCCAATGCATGGCGCCAGCAACTGAAAGCCACGGTGTTCAGAAACCAGCAGCCGGTGGAGATCAGTGTTTCGAAATAATATTCAGCGTACAATAAAAAGAAGGCCGCCCCGGATGGGACGGCCTCTTTCTTTACAAACCTCTTAAAGACGTGTTATTTCAGCTCAGGGTAGAGCGGGAATTGTTTCATGAATTCATTCACTTCGCCGCGCACTTTCGCGATCAGGTCTTCGTTGTCCGAATCGAGGATCAGTTTGTCCATCCATTCAACGATCTGCGGCATATGCTCTTCCTTCAGGCCGCGGGTAGTGATAGCGGGCACGCCTACACGGATACCGGAGGTGATGAAAGGAGATTTATCGTCGTAGGGAACCATGTTCTTGTTCACGGTGATATCCGCTTTCACGAGTATCTGCTCGGCTTTTTTACCACTGATGTTCTTGTTGCGCAGGTCTATCAGCATCAGGTGGTTGTCTGTACCGCCGGAAATGATCTGGTAGCCTTTCTCCACGTACGCACGGGCCATGGCCTGCGCGTTGCGGATCACCTGGCGGGCGTACTGGTCGTAGTCATCCGTCAGTATCTCGAAAAAGGATACTGCTTTGGCAGCGATCACATGTTCGAGCGGACCACCCTGGATGCCGGGGAATACGGCCATATCCAGCAGGTTGCTCATCATGCGCACTTCTCCTTTGGGGGTTTTGAGGCCGAAGGGGTTCTCAAAATCTTTACCCATCAGGATCATACCGCCGCGGGGACCGCGGAGCGTTTTATGCGTGGTGGTGGTTACGAAATGGCAATGCGCGAAAGGCGAATTGAGCAGTCCTTTGGCGATAAGACCGGCAGGATGCGCAATATCCGCCATTACGAAAGCGCCTACTTTATCGGCGATCTCGCGGATGCGTTTGTAGTCCCAGTCGCGGCTGTAAGCGGAAGCTCCGCAGATGATCACTTTCGGCTTTTCCTGGAGCGCTACTTCCTCCATTTTATCGTATTCAACCAGGCCGGTCTCTTTATTCACGCCATAAAAGAACGGCTGGTAAAGTTTACCGGAGAAGTTAACAGCGGAACCATGAGTAAGGTGCCCGCCCATGCTGAGGTCCAGGCCCAGTATCTTATCGCCGGGCTGGAGGATGGCCAGTAATACGGCAGCATTGGCCTGTGCGCCGGAGTGCGGCTGAACGTTGGCATATTCTGCGCCGAAGATCTGCTTCGCGCGGTCGATAGCCAGCTGCTCGCTCAGGTCTACCACTTCGCAACCGCCATAGTAGCGGCGCCCGGGGTAACCCTCTGCGTATTTATTGGTCATTACATTGCCCATGGCCTGCATAACCTGGAGGCTCGTAAAGTTCTCCGAAGCTATCAGCTCAATGCCATGGCGCTGTCTTTCCAGTTCCTGGCCAATGATATCAAATATCTGCTGGTCTCTTTGCATGGTGAAGGAAAATTTTAAGACGCAAAATTAATCTTCTTCCGGGTAATTATAAACTTGGAATTGATGAAAAGAAGTCCCTGGTAATATAAATGTTAATCCTAATATTAATCCGATAATGATAAATCCTAATTCATTTTTAAGGATTGATTCCGTAATTTGCCCGCGATTACGCAGTGAGAACGGTTTATCGTAAGCAGTGAACCAAACACTCCAAATCCTGTACATGAAGGCAATAATTCCAGTAGCCGGCGCAGGCACCAAACTGCGCCCACATACATATACACAACCTAAGGCTTTGATTCCACTCGCCGGCAGAACGATCCTGAGCATTATCGTGGATCAGCTGGTGGAGGCAGGCATCCGCGAATTCGTGTTCGTGGTGGGTTATCTTGGCGAGAAGATCCAGCATTACGTTGAAAAAAAATATCCTGACCTGACCACGCATTTCGTGCAGCAGAACTCACGCGAGGGCACGGGCCACGCCATCCTGCTCACGCGCGACGTAGTGGGCAGCGACGAAGTGCTCATCGTGCTGGGTGATACCATCGTGGAAGGGGATTTCCAGGAAGTGATCAGCTCGCCGCATTCCGTGCTGGGTGTGAAGAGGGTGGACGATCCGCGCAATTTCGGCGTGGCGGAGATCAACGATCAGAACAAGATCACGCGCGTGGTGGAGAAACCCCAGATACCGAAGTCGAACATGGCGCTGGTGGGCATGTACAAGATCAGGGAAACCGAACAGCTGTACCAGTGCCTGGAAGACAATATCAAACAGCAGGTGCGCTCGCACGACGAGTTCCAGCTCACCGACGCGCTGGAATGCATGATCCGCCATGGCGTACAGTTCAATGCCTTCAAGGTGAACAACTGGTTTGACTGCGGGCGGAAAGAGACCCTGCTGGAAACCAACGCCATCCTGCTGAAGAAATACAAGCTGGCCACCAACCCGGTGCTGCCCTACGAAAATACCATCATCATTCCCCCCGTAAGCATCGGCGAAGGTTGCAATATCAAGAACAGCATCATCGGGCCGAACGTGGCCATCGGCGATAATACCGTGATCAGTTATTCCATCGTGAAAGACTCCATCATCGGCTCGTTCAGCAATCTTTATGAAGTAGTGCTCAAATCGTCCCTCATCGGCAGCGACGCCAATATCCGCGGGCTCAGCCAGAGCCTGAACATCGGGGACAATACGGAGATCGACCTGGGCTAACGCTTTTATCGTTAAATTGCCTCCCTGTAACCAATCATCAACACATGGCGGCATTCAGTAATCCCGTTACAGAGCTATTCAGCATAGATTATCCCATCATCCAGGCAGGCATGATATGGGCCAGCGGCTGGCGTTTAGCCAGCGCCGTGAGCAATGCCGGCGGGCTGGGCCTCATCGGCTCCGGCAGCATGTACCCTGACCAGCTGCGCGAACATATCCGCAAGTGCAAACAGGCTACCAGCCACACTTTTGGCGTAAACGTGCCGCTCCTCTACCCTGACATTGAAAAGCATATAGACATCATTATCACAGAAGGCGTGAAAGTGGTATTCACTTCCGCCGGCAATCCCAAAACCTGGACGCCCGTGCTGAAAGAAAAAGGGATCACCGTAGTGCACGTTGTATCCAGCTCGAAGTTTGCCGTAAAAAGCCAGGACGCCGGCGTGGATGCCGTGGTGGCCGAAGGTTTTGAAGCAGGCGGCCACAACGGCCGCGAAGAAACCACCACCATGGTGTTGATCCCCGCCGTGGCAGACGCTGTAAAGATACCCGTGATAGCCGCAGGCGGCATTGGCTCAGGAAGGGCCATGGCGGCGGCTTTCGCACTGGGCGCCTCAGGCGTGCAGGTAGGCAGCCGTTTTGTGGCCACGCCCGAAGCATCGTCGCACCCATCGTTTAAAGACGCAGTGGTAAAGGCCGGCGAAGGCGATACCATGCTGTCGCTTAAACAGCTTACGCCCGTGCGGCTGCTGCGCAACGCTTTCTTCGAAGCCGTACAGAAAGCCGAGCAGGCAGGGGCGAGCCGTGAAGAACTGAATATCCTCCTGGGCCGCGGCCGTTCCAAGCGCGGGATGTTTGAAGGAGACCTGGCGGAGGGAGAGCTGGAGATCGGCCAGGTGAGCGCGCTCATCAGCGATATCAAACCTGCGGCAGACGTATTGCGGGAGATCTGGGACGAATTCCTGGAAACCGGGCGCCGGCTGGGCGGTTTGACGAACGGGCAGCGAATCTGTTAATAAAGGATCGTCATTGCATGAAAAGCCCGTCATTGCCAGGAGCTGCAGGGTATGCTCTGCGGCAGGAAGCGCGACGAAGCAATCTCCAAATATGGGGTGTATCAATTCAATGCAGGAGATTGCTTCGTCGCCCCTCCCGCTTTGGCTCAGCGGCTCCTCGCAATGACGGGCTTTCCTTTTGATTAAAGAATATTTAGTTCTTCCGCACCACCCATTTCGCCACTTCTTTCAGTGTTACCTTTTTACCATACAATAAAATACCCGTGCGGTAGATCTTCGCCGCCACCCAGGTAGTGCCGATGAACCCGCCGATCAGCAGCAGCATAGACAATCCCAGCTGCCAGTAAGGCACCGTGCCCGGCACGCCGTAAGGTATCCTCGCCATCATCACGATGGGCGACGAGAAAGGGATGATGCTTCCCCAAACCGCCAGGCTGCTGTTGGGTTTGCTTACCGAAGCGATCATGATGAATATGGAAAAGATGACCGGCAGGGTGATCGGGAAAGTGAGCGACTGCGCATCGTTCGGGTCTTCATTCACCAGGCTGCCCACCGCGGCGAACAATGCCGCGTAGAACAGGTAACCACCCAGGAAGTAGAACAGGAATATCATGATCAGGAAGGTCCAGTTCACACCCTGCAACGCTTCCTGCACCTGCAACGCCATCTGCTCGCTGGCAGTATACGACGGGCTGCCCGTCATGCCGTTGCTCATCGCGCTGCTGGCCATTTCAGGGCCCCATGCCAAGATGATGAGAAAATACAGCCCCACTATCAGTACGATCCATATGAGGAACTGGGTAAGCCCCACAAAAGCGATCCCGATGATCTTGCCCATCATCAGCTGGAAAGGCTTCACGCTGGAGATCATTACTTCGGCAATGCGGTTCATCTTTTCCTCCATTACCCCACGCATAACCACGGTGCCAAACACCAGCAGGATAATGTAGATCAGGAAACCGGAAGCGTAGCCAATAATATAAGCGCGGCCTGCGCTGCCTTTCTTTTCTTCCCGGCCGGCCAGGTTCACGATGTCCACATCGGCGCGGATGCTTTCCAGCTTCGATTTATCGATGCCGGCCTGCTCCATGCGTTTGTCTTCCAGCACATTTTCCAGCTTCTTCTCCATTTTGGATTTCAGCATGATATTCATCTGGCCCTTGCTGTAGAAAATGATGCTGGGCGGGCGGTTCACGTCCATCTGCGGGATATGCAGCACCCCGGTATAGCCGAGCTCTGAATAGCTCTTTTTAAGGGAATCGATGTTGGCATCAACAAATTTGTAATGCAGGTTATCTTCATCCGCGATCTTGCCGGTGAATATCTTGCTCTCATCCACTACGGCCACGTTCTCATTATCGGTGCCGTCCGCGATCAGTATAGGCACCACCAGCATGCCCACAAACAACAGCGGCAGCAGCAGGGTGGTCACTATGAACGACTTCTTCTTTACACGTGTCAGGTATTCTCTCTTGATGATGATCCAGATCTTGTTCATGGTTGCAGGATTATTGGCTATATGAATGCTTGTTGACGTATACAGAATCGGGCACTTCGTATTCCTTTTCCCCGATCAGGTACTTGAATGTTGCAGCCCATTCGGGCTTGTTCTTATTGGATGTATCCAGTGCACGGGTTGCCAGGTCAGTCCTGTAATAGTTCGTGCTGGAATTATACGCACTGTCTTCCACTTCTCCCCAAATAGAATTGACCGCCATCCAGGCATCAACGGAAATGCTGTTACGGATCAGCCAGGTATTGTAACTCACCGCATCACCCGCGTCTCCCCAATCGTGCACCAGGTCGAAAGCATAACCTATCGAATCTGCTTCATGATCATAATATAAAAGGCTCAGCACTGAAATGTCATATTCACCGGGCGTTCTTGTGAGCAGCCCTGTCAGCCGTTCGTTGATCCGGAATTTATAGCAGGCGTAATAACCCATGAAATGGTCTTCTGCCGCCGGGTGAAATCCCTGCGTTAATCTCACTGGCAACAGGCTGCTGTGTGCTGAATCCAGCCAACGGCCTTTGTATTTACCAATGATGCCGCCGCCTTCCCCACGTTCTACACTGCCAAGATTCAATGTATCTGTATCGAAAGACAGGTTTTCATACAGCTCCAATATCTTCCCTGCAGGGCGTTTCGACAGAAGGACCGTTGAATCTGCCGTTGTTGCCGCTGCACTATTTTTTATTGCTTGCCGCCCGGCATTATTACAAGCCAGCAGGGCCAGCGCACTTATTAAGTATAAAAATTTCATAGGCATTTAATTCGCCATATCCGTCATCTTCACCTGGGAGATGAACACCTCGTTGATAGTGGGCAATATTTCCTTGAAAAAGTTCACCTGGATGCCATGGTGAATGAAGTGGGATAGTATGTCATTCGTCTGGCTGAATTCGTTCAGCTTAACGGTATAAGCCTTGTCGTGGTTCTGGATGATGGTGAAATGATGGGTGGCCATCTGCGCGGGGTTGGGCTGTGTGTCCAGCCCGATGCGGAACAGGTGCTGCTTGAAGTCCTGTTTGATCTGTTTTACCGGCCCGTCCAGTATTTTGCGGCCTTTGTTCACCAGCACAATGTGGTCGCAGATCTCTTCCACCTGTTCCATGCGGTGGGTGGAAAATATAATGGTGGTGCCGTTCTTTGCCATTTCAAATATCTCATCCTGTATCAGTTGCGAGTTGATCGGGTCCAGACCGGAGAAAGGCTCGTCGAGGATCAGCAGCTTGGGGTGATGCATGATGGTGGAAATGAACTGCACCTTTTGCTGCATGCCTTTGCTCAGCTCTTCGATCTTTTTGTTGGACCAGGAAGTGATCTCAAATTTATTGAACCAGTAATCGATCTTGTCCAGCGCTTCCTTTTTGCTCAGGCCTTTCAGCTGGGCGAGGTAGAGGGCCTGCTCGCCTACTTTCATTTTCTTGTAAAGGCCGCGCTCTTCGGGCATGTAGCCGATATATTGAATATCATGGTGGGGGTCGAAGCGTTTGCCGTCAAACAATATCTCCCCGGCGTCAGGATAAAAGATGCCGGTGATCATCCGCAGCAGCGTGGTCTTGCCCGCGCCGTTCGGTCCCAGCAGGCCGAAGATGCTGCCTTTCGGGATGGAGAAACTGATATCGTCCACCGCTTTGTGGGTGGCATAGTGCTTCTTGAGATGTTGCAGGTCCAGTACGTTCATAACTTTGATTGACGATGTTAAATTACAGGTTCTCCCGAACGGGGCCAAGGAATTCATAAGGAATTTTCATAATAATACACGAACCGGCCTTTGCTACATACGAACGCCCGCGATGGCCTCCGCCACGCGTTCACCGTCCATTGCGGCAGACACGATGCCGCCTGCGTAACCGGCCCCTTCGCCGCAGGGATAAAGGCCTTTCACCTGCGGATGCATGAGCGTGGCGTCTTCCCGCGGGATGCGCACGGGCGAGGAGGTGCGTGATTCCGTTGCCACGAGAATGGCATCGTCTGTATAATATCCCCTTATCTTTTTACCGAAGGCTTTAAAAGCTTCACCAAGGCGGGTATGCACGGCGGCGGGTAACACTTCGCGGAGGTTCACGCTGTTCACACCGGGAATGTAAGAGCAATCGGGCAACGTGGCGGATACTTTTCCTTTTACAAAGTCTGTCATGCGCTGGGCCGGAGCTACAAAACAGCCGCCGCCTGCTTCGTAGGCTTCTTTTTCTACGGATTGCTGGTAGTACATGGCGGCGAGACTGCCCTGCTTCGCAAATGGCGCAAAGTCCCCTTCATCTACCGTTACAACCATACCTGAGTTCGCGTAAGGGTTGTTGCGTTTAGAAGGGCTCCACCCGTTCACCACCAGTTCGCCCGGCGATGTGGCGGCCGGGGCGATGATACCGCCGGGGCACATGCAGAAGGAGAACACGCCGCGGCCTTCCACCTGTTCCACCAGGCTGTAGCTGGCGGGCGGAAGGTAATCGCCGCGGAGGCTGCAATGATACTGGGCGCTGTCTATGAGCGATTGCGGATGTTCCACGCGCACGCCTAATGCGAAGGGCTTTGCTTCTATTAATATATGTTTATCGCGCAGGAGATGGAAAATGTCGCGGGCGGAGTGGCCGGTGGCGAGAATGACATGCTTTGCGTCCCAGGTTTCGCCGCCGGCGGTCTTTACGCCGGTGATGCGGCCATCATGTATAAGGAAGTCCGTCACCTTCTGTTCAAAGATCACTTCGCCGCCGCTTTGGATGACCTGTTCCCGCATGGCGGTAATGATATGCGGGAGCTTGTTGGTGCCGATGTGAGGATGCGCATCGGTGAGGATATTCTCATCTGCCCCGAACTGCTGGAAGATATGCAGGATGCGGTTGATATTGCCTCTTTTATTGGAGCGGGTATACAGCTTGCCGTCTGAATAAGTGCCGGCGCCGCCTTCGCCGAAGCAGTAGTTCGATTCGGGGTTTACGATGCCGGTTTTGTTGAGGGCTGCCAGGTCCCTGCGGCGGGCGCGCACATCTTTCCCTCTTTCCAGCACGATAGGTTTCAGGCCGAGCTCTATGAGCCTTAGTGCGGCGAACAGGCCAGCAGGCCCTGCTCCTATTACGATCACGCGTTCTGCTTCCGGCTTTACGGGATCGTAATGAAAGCCCGGGGATGTTCTTTGCCGGAAGGGCTCTTTCACGAACACTTCGAGCGTGAGCACGAAATATACCTGTCGCGAGCGGGCGTCTATGGAGCGTTTGAGGAGATTGAAGCCGGTGATGTCCGCAGGTTTCACGCCGAGCGAAGCGGCGGCGTGCCTGGTGATGGCCTTGTGCTGGCCGGCCTCCTGCGGAGGCAGCTTGAGGGAGATCTGTTGTATCATGCGCGGTTAGGTATTTATCCTAAAACTGGCTGCGAAGATACGGTATAAACGGCAAAAGGCCCCTTTGCGGGGGCCTTCGCGCTATTCAATAAGATTGACCAATGATTAGAAGGGAAGATCGTCCCCACTGTTGCCGCCGCCTTGTGAGAAGGGGGCTTCCTGTGAGGTGTTGTAATCGGGCTGGCGGTCTGCACCGGGCTGTGCCTGCATCATGCTTTCCATACGCCATGCGTCGAGATTGGTGATGTAATTCACTTTACCATCTTTTTCCCAACGCGTGCCTTTTATATTAAAATAAACTTTAACCATTTCCCCTTCATTGTGACGGTCCACAATGCTGGTACGATCCTGCACAGACTGAAACTTGATATAATTTGTGATCACACGGCCGTTGATATCATCAGACTTCTCGATCACAAATTCCCGGGTCTTGAACGATTCGCTGCGCTGAACCGTATTGTACTTCACTACCAGCTTTCCGGTAATTTCAAAACTCATAATAACAAATTTAAAATTTCAATTCCGCCAAAGATAAGTTTTTCAGTACAGTGCAGCTTAATTACTTTTGCACAAGTTATTCGCAATTATTGCGAACCATATCATAAATTTGCACGGAATTTGAGAATAACGAGAAAGCAGTTACCTAAAAAAGTGAAGAGCGCTACAGCCAACTGAGTATCCCCCGGGTTTACGAAATGATAGGCGACATGGCAATGGTATTTTACCAGATATGCCGGGCATTCTATGTAAACAAGTAAACAGTTTCACAAATTACTTGTTAATCATGCTTGTACGGTTTAACACTTTTCATTGTAATGGAATTGCAGGCTAAACGGGTGTTTTAGCCGATAAAACTTGAATAAACAGGGTCTGAACATTCTGTAATTGTTGGAAATAAAACAAGGCCAGATAAATTTTTTTTTTCAACATTTTCTACAGATATTCGTCGTCCTGTCAAAAAAGTTCTTCAACTGCCCGCATTGAAGAATTTGTATTCGAGAACACCCAAATTATAAACACGACTAATTATTTTTTACTAAATGAATAAAACTTGCGAACAAGTTTGGGAAAGGTGTCTGAATATAATCAGGGATATTGTGGAATGGCAGCCATTTAAAACATGGTTTGAACCGATAAAACCCGTAAAGCTTGAGAACAATGTTTTAACCATCCAGGTGCCCAGCCAGTTTTTCTATGAGTACCTGGAAGAACATTACGTAGGCCTTCTTGGAAAAACCATCAAGCGGGAGTTAGGAAAAGAAGCACGGCTGGAATATCGGATAGTAGTTGAGAACGGCACTCCACATCAACACCCTAAGACCGTGAATATGCCGACGCAGTTCACCAAACCCCAGAAGGACAGTGAAGTTGATTTCCCGTTAACGATACAAAACCCGGTGAAGAACCCGTTTGTGATCCCGGGCATCAAACGCGTGCAGATCGATTCACAGCTGAATCACAATTACACCTTTGAATCCTTTATAGAAGGCGATTGTAACCGTGTGGCGCGCAGGGCCGGCAAAACCGTGTCCGACAAACCAGGCGGCACTTCCTTCAACCCCCTCGTGATCTACGGCAGCGTAGGCCTCGGCAAAACGCACCTGGCACAGGCCATCGGCAATGAAGTGAAAAGGCAGGCCCCCAACAAGGCCGTGCTGTACGTGAGCGCCGAAAAGTTCATCAACCAGTTCATAGACCACTCCAAGAATAATATCATCAACGACTTCATCCACTTCTACCAGCTGATAGACGTGCTGATCGTAGACGATATACAGTTCTTCGCCCGCGCCGAAAAGTCGCAGGATGCCTTCTTCGCCATCTTCAACCACCTTCACCAGAGCGGCAAACAACTGATCCTCACCTCAGACAAACCGCCCAAAGACCTGGACGGCGTGCAGGAAAGGCTGCTGAGCCGCTTCCGCTGGGGCCTCAGCGCAGACGTCGGCCTGCCCGACTTCGAGACCCGCATGGAGATCCTGGAAATGAAAATGCGCAACGACGGTCTTGAAATGCCCAAAGAAGTAGTGAAATACGTAGCCTACAACATCCAGAGCAACGTACGCGAGCTGGAAGGCGCGCTCATTTCCCTGCTGGCGCAATCATCCCTCAACCGCAAAGAAATTGACCTCGAGCTGGCCAAGCGCGTGCTGAAGTCTTTCGTAAAAACCTCTTCCAAAGAGATCACCATCGAAAGCATCCAGAAAATGGTCTGCGAATATTTTGACGTGGCATACGACAAGCTGTTGCAGAAAACACGCAAACGCGAGATCGTACAGGCCCGCCAGATCACCATGTACCTGGCCAAGAGCTTTACCAAGAACTCGCTCAAGACCATCGGCGAACACTTCGGCGGCAGGGACCACACCACCGTGATCCACTCCTGCCAGACCGTAAAAGACCTTATGGATACTGACAACAGTTTCCGCGACAGCGTGATCGAATTGCAACAAAAAGTGCAACTCGCTGCTATGTAACCTAACCGCAACCTGCAAAAATATTTCCGGTACCGGGCTCCTGCAGCCCGGTATCTTTTTTTTGTTAACAACCCATCCCGCAACATACGTCCATTTGTTAACGAAAATATATCCGCTCCCTACTCCCGTTGTTCCGGGAGTTCGCTATTTTAGCCCATGATGAAAACTTTACTGCAACACCTCCTGTGGCTCTGCTGCCTTGCCGCCCCCGCGCAGGCGCAATACACTGCGGCCAATGCGCACTCGCACAACGACTACCTTCAGCCCGCCCCCTTCGAAGCCGCCTTTGCACGCAACTTCGGCTCCATCGAAGCGGACGTGTTCGAGAAAGACGGCGAACTGTTCGTAGCGCATACTTCAGCCGAGATCACCAGCAACAGAACACTGCGGGCCTTGTACCTGGAGCCCATCCGCGCCAGGATAAAAGAGCAGAGAGGCATCTTCGGTGAATCGAAACAAAGCCTGCAGCTGCTGATAGATTTCAAAACAGCCGGCGTGCCCACCATGCAGGCGCTGATCCAACAGCTGGAAAAATACCCTGAGATCACTTCGAGCCCCAAACTGCAGATCGTGATCAGCGGCAACCGGCCCGCGCCGGAACTGTGGAGCAATTATCCCCCCTACATCCTCTTCGACGGCGTGCCGTCTCAAACCTATACCACTGAACAACTGCAGCGCATCCCGCTCTTCAGCGACAACTTCCACAGCTACACCCGATGGAACGGTAAAGGTTACCTTGTGCGGGAAGACCTTGAGAAAGTGCAGAACGTGCTGAAGAAAATGCACGGCATGCAAAAGAAGTTCCGCTTCTGGGCCACGCCCGATGAGGTGAACGCCTGGAAGACCATGATCAACCTCGGCGTGGATTATATCAATACAGACAAAGTGGAAGGTCTCGCCGATTACCTGCGCAAGCGTGTGCAGGCGCAGTACCAGGCACAGGCGCCGCATGAGGTTTACACACCTTCTTACCGGAACAACGACAAAACTTCCAAAGTAAAAAATGTGATACTGCTGATCGGCGACGGCATGGGCCTGGCGCAGATCTATGCGGGATATACCGCCAACTTCGGCGAATTGAATCTATTTAAGCTGCTAAATATCGGCTTTTCAAAGACCGCCTCCTTCAACAACTACATCACCGATTCAGCCGCAGGCGGCACCGCGATGGCTTCCGGTAAAAAAACGCACAACCGCGCGGTAGGTGTAGACGCAGTAAGCGCGCCGCTACCGGCTATTCCAGACCTCATTGCGCCTCTTGGCATGCAGAGCGCGCTCATCAGCTGCGGCGACATCACCGACGCAACGCCCGGCGCATTCTACGGCCATAACAGCGAACGCAGCATGAACGCCGCCATCGCGAAAGATTTCCTGCAAAGCCCCGTCAGCATCCTCATCGGTTCCGGCGGTAAACATTTCCTGCCCATCCGCGAACAACTGGAACAGAAAGGCTACAGCCTCTCTACCAGCCTCTCCGCGCTGGACACCATCCGCAGCAGCAGGTTCCTGGTACTGGCAGACAGTGCGGGCCTCAGCATCCAGAAAGGGCGCGGCGATTTTCTTGTGCGCGCATTCCGCAAAGCCACACAAACGTTGTCTGGTAACAAAAAAGGTTTCTTCCTCATGGAAGAAGGCGCACAGATAGACCACGGCGGCCACCTCAATTCCGTTCCTTACCTCACCACCGAAATGCTCGACTTCGACCAGGCCATCGGCGAAGCGCTCCGCTTTGCGGACAGCAACGGCGAAACACTCGTGATCGTTACGGCGGATCATGAAACAGGCGGCCTCAGCCTGCTGGACGGGGATATTAAAAAAGGGTATGTGGACGGGCAGTTCAGCACCTCAGACCATACGGCCATCATGGTGCCTGTATTTGCCTACGGCCCTCACTCCATGGATTTCAGGGGAGTGTATGAAAACACGGAGCTGTTCGAAAAGATCATGCGCATCATACGCCGTTATCAGAAATGACGCTGCTGGTAAGGCTGGCCCTTGCCGGTTTCAAGGTATAACTTCAGGCTGTAGAGGAACTGCGCCCAGTTGTAATTGCAAAAACGATAGAACTCCGTCACCTCGCGCCATCCCGTGTGACGCAGCATTACCGCCGTCACGTCTTTTCTTGTTTCCAGGTCGAACGACACCTTGGTACCGATCCATTCCGGGTCTGACTGCACGCATTCCCACAGGATGCGCGTGGGCGGCGTGAGTTCGGTGTTCCTGAATTTTGTATCGTAGTTGTCGGAAAAGTCGAATTCGTTGATGAAACCTGTTTCAGGCTTTACCACCAGCTTTTCCGTCCATATGGCGCCGAGGCCTTCTTCCGTGCTGAGCGCATCGTACACCGCTTCGATCGGTTTGCGTACGTATTGGATATGTTCAATATCAGCCATGATAGATGTGATTTAATTTTTCCTGCCAGCGTTTCTCCAGTTCCTTCACGTCCTTTCCCGGCACGCCGTACGCGGCGATCCATACCCAGATGAACACATCGCCGCCCGGTGAAAAACGTTCGATGGAAAGGCGGAACAATGCGTTGTGAAAGTTTTGCATCGTGCCCAGGAGGTCTTGCGGCTGGTTGTAGAATAAGAGGCGGCCTTCGTAAGTTTCGCCCAGCGGCGTATCGAGCGCATAATGATTCCCATTGACCCGCAGGCCGCTGCCAATGAGGTTGTTCCATAATTCCTGGTAAGACTGCTGCGATTGAATGCTGGCCAGCGCCACCACCCTGTCTTTACCAGCGTGATTCTCCAGGTAATGTTTCAGCGCGAGGGATTCAGTGCCCCAGCCGCGGCGTACGCCGTCGTACATTTCATCCCAGCTTTCGTCTCCGCCAAAACCATTGTGAACAATGCGCAGCGTGGTAACGCCGTCTTTTTCATGCAGGAAAAATTCAACCGCCAGGCGCCGCGGCACTGCGGATACAATGCGGTGATGCGCTTCGCCGTAGCCCAGGCGCAGGTATTCCTCTTCCCTCACTTCCTCTATTTCCATGTGCCAGTGCACATCGCCGCCCCACGACAACCGTACTTCACCTTCCGTCACACCGGCTTCCAGCGGGAACCAGCGTTCCAGCTCCTTTGCATCCGTGAGGGCTTTCCAGACGGCTTTCACCGGGGAATTGATGCTGCGGGTAATGTCTATCACCCTGTCAGCCTTTGTTTCTTTTTTCATGGTCCTGTTTTTTGATGGTGGGATGAGAGAACAGGTGAAACTGGTAAGACCTTGCCTGTGCATTGCCGGGCTTGTGGTATTTTATCGCAAGCCGCGCGATGGTTTGGGCCACTTCGTCCGTAAAAGCCTGCAAGGCGGCAGGATCTTCGAAACGAACTTCCGTTTCGAGCGTGAACGTGGCCAGTTTTTTCCTGGCTTTGTGCGCGCCGGTCTGCATCGTTGCCACGTCCCGGATCATGCGGCCGGCGGACTGGAGCAGGTAAGCAGAAGAAAATTTATCCGTCACCTCATCTTCTTCCGCCATAGCGGTGTTCAGCAGTACCATGTACGAACGCGAGGTGGCGCGTACGATCCTTTCCGTGCAGTTGCCTTTTTTTCTTTCTTCCACCAGTTCCACCAGTTCATTCTTTTCCAGCTCACGGAGATGATAGTTCAGCTGCTGCCGGGGCATATCCAGCGCGCGTGCGAGGCCGGCGGCCGAATTGGGCTCGCGGAGCTGTTCCAGGATGCGCATGCGCAAGGGGTGCATCATGGCGGAGGCGGTCTGCGTATCCTGTATGAGATTCTGCGCTTTCATACCCTGAAATTACCACCGAAAAATTAATTTTTCAAGAAAATATTAATTTTCAGATAAGTCTATTGGGAAAGTGGGGTATATATATTTTATAAATAATTAATTATTAACACAAACAAAAGTGCTATTTATAATCAGGGGGAATATGTTAAATTGTATGTGTCATCCAATCATCGACCAAAATCTAAATCTTTTCATGACATAATTGCTCGCTATGGTATCAACTCACGGGCGTACGGCGCAACCTTTCAGCGCCGTACTGATGATTGGATGTACTGTTTGGCTGCTGGACGGCGCAGCCGCGGTTATCACCGCTTATGCCAGGAACGGCGTTCCGCCGGGCAGGGTTTTCAAATACATTTCCAGCGCCCTCATGGGCATGCCCGCTTTCAGCGGGGGACCGGCAGTGATCCTGCTCGGGGTATTCCTGCATTTCCTCGTAGCGCTCGGCTGGGGTGCGCTGTTCTTTTTCGCTTATCCCAGGCTGCGGTTCCTGCAAGGCAATAAATGGCTCATTGGCTGCCTCTACGGGCTGTTTGTCTGGGTGATGATGAGCCTGGTGATCGTTCCCCTCACGCAGGTGCCGCAGGCGAAATTTAACCTCCAGGGCGCGGTTGTAGGATGGGTGGTGCATATGCTTTGCGTAGGATTGCCCATCGTGCTGATCACGCGGGGATGGTACCGGCGGATGCACGCCCCGGCAGCCTGAAATCAATTTATCCCAAAGTTTCCTTAAACAGCTCCAGCGTCCTGTTCCACGCGAGCTTCGCGGCTTCCGCATTATAACGCGCGGCAGATGTATCGTTGTGGAAAGCGTGCTGCATGCCTTCGTACATGAACAGCTGGTAATTCACGCCGGCTGCTTTCAGCGCCGCTTCGTAGGCGGGAATACCTGCATTGATGCGCTCGTCGAGGCTGGCGTAGTGCAATTGCACGCGCGCTTTTATTTTCGACACATCTGCGGCGTCCGGCTGGCCGCCGTAAAAGGCTACGGCAGCGTTCAGCTGCGGATCGTTTACCGCCAGCTGGTTTGCCATGGAGCCGCCCCAGCAAAAGCCTACGCATCCTGTTTTTCCGTTGCTGTCTGGCCGGCTGCGCAGGTAGGCAAGGCCTTTCAGGTAGTTATTCAGGTTTTGTACCTTATCCAGTTTACCGATGAGCGTACGGCCTTCGTCCTCATTAGCGGGCGTGCCGCCGAATACCGACAGCGCATCCACGCCCAGCGCAATATACCCGGCTTTCGCGGCCCTCCGCGTTACATCCCTGATATGCGGCGTAAGCCCGCGGTTTTCGTGTATCACCACTACGCCGCCGCGCTTGCGGTCTTCTTCCGGGCGCACGAGGTAACCTTTCATGGTCACATTATCTCCGGGCCAGGTCACTTCTTCTTCTTTCAAACCGGGATCCAGCGGGGCTTCCGCGGCTTTGGCGTAATTGAATTCCAGGAGCGGAAGGATGGTCATAGCCGCAGCCATGGTGCCGGTGATCTGTACAAGGCGTTTCAGGAACACATCGCGGGTGAGCGGCTTATGAGTATACTCATCAAAGAGGTTAATGATACGCTGGTCCATATAAAAAGGGTTTACAGAAAGATAAGGCAAATTCCTCCAAATTTCCGGCCCTTTTTTACGGCTGTTCTACACTTTCGCGGGCTGCATATGCGTGGATACGCCGATCCTGTTCCAGGCGTTGATGATGATCGCCGCCATGATGACCTGCGCCAGGTATTCGTCGTCGAACAATGCGGCGGCTTTGGCGTAGGTAGCGTCTGACAGGCCTTTGTGCATGAGTGTCACTTCTTCAGTAATGGCCAGGATGGCTTGTTCCTCTTCCGTGAAAAAGGGCGTATCGCGCCAGGCGGTGAGGGCATAGATGCGCTGCTCGGTTTCACCTTGTTTACGGGCGTCTCTCGAATGTTTGTCTATACAATACGCACAGCCATTGATCTGCGAAGCGCGGATGCGGATCATTTCCTGGTGCAGCGGGCTGATGCGGGTGGTTTCGAGATAACTTTCAAAGGCCAGCATGGCTTTGTACGCAGCAGGGGCTGCTTTCTGGATCTTGATTCTTTCTGACATGGTGTTTCTTTTTTGATAACACAAATGTCCGGCGGAAACAGGCCTCAAAATCTTGAACCAGTTCAAGAAATCATACCCTTTTTTTTGCTCTTATTTTACTGATGAACTCGGGGGTAACGCCCAGGTAAGAAGCCAGCATGTATTGCGGCACCCGCTGCACGAAGTCCGGGAACAGCCCGGAGAAGTGATGATAGCGTTCTTCGGCGGTTTGTGTAAAAATGTATTTGATGCGCAGCTGCGCGGCGTTGAGGGCTTTCTGTAAAATAATGCGGAAATATCTTTCCAGCTGCGGCACGGCGGCAAACAACTCATCCTGCACATCGCGGTAGAGCACGGCATACGTGGTATTTTCCAGCACCTGTATATTGCTGGTGGAAGGCATGCGCGATTCCAGGCTCATATAATCCGTGATCCACCAGTTCTCAATCGCGAAATGATAGATCTGTTCCCCGTCGCGCTCCGTTTCGAAATAAGCCCGGCAGCAGCCGCCCAGGATAAAATAATTGCCCAGGCATACCTGCCCTTCCTTCAGCAGGAAACCTTTTTTCTTTAAATCCTTTATTTCAATATACCCGGCCAGCACCTGTTCCTCTTCTTGGGACAGCGGCACGAATTTCCGGATATGGTCAAATAAATTCCGCAGCATAATAACTGTTTTCCGTTTTTACAAGATAGGCAATTCCTGCTGAACGCCCCTGCCGGGCAAAGCGTTCTGCCACTTCTTTTGCTCAGCCCGCAAGGAATCTGTAACTTAAAGCTACATTACCGGATACTGAACATAAACCCCCGCTTATGCTCCTGCGCGACAAGCTCTCGCTTATACAGGTATTCCGCCTCACCTGGCGGCTGGACCTGATGATCATCCTGGTTTGCTCACTTGCCTATGCGGCAGACACCTACTGGCTCAAACAGCATGTTTCCATCCCCGTTACCATGAGCGCCGTGCTTGGTACCGCCCTCGCTTTTTTCATCGGCTTCAACAACAACCAGGCTTACGACCGCTGGTGGGAAGGCCGGAAGATATGGGGCGCGCTGGTGAACGATTCCCGCAGCTGGGCGCGCAACCTGCTGCACTTCGTGGATACCTCCGTGAGCGGCGAAGCGCGGCACATCGCCCGGCGCATGATCTTCCGGCACCTCGCTTTCCTTTACGCGCTCAATACCTCACTCCGTAAGGACGGCGATCCTTATCATGAAGGGTATCTCAGCAAAGACGAAGCGGACCAGGTGAGGAACAGCACCAATGTGCCCAACAGCATCCTCAACATACAGGCCGCAGACCTCCAGCAGCTGCGCGGGTCCGGCGCTATAGACGGGTTCTGCTTCCGGGAAATGAACGACCTGGTGGTGAAGCACTGCGACAACATGGGCAAATGCGAGCGGATAAAATCCACCGTATTCCCGCCCAGCTACCTGTTCTTTACGCGGGTGTTCATCTGGTTCTACGTGATACTCAATACGTTGATGCTTGCCGAATCCATCGGCTACTGGTCCGTTATTTTCGGCTGGGCTGTGGGCTTCATTTTCCACGTTACCCACATGAATGGCGTGAGCATCATGAACCCTTTCGAGAAGCAGCCCACCTCCCTCCCGCTGGACACTATTTGCCGCACCATAGAACGTAACCTGCTGGAAATGCTGGGCCACGAGCCCCTGCCTTCGCCGCTTGAACCACTGGACGGACAATACCTGCTCTGAGCGTTCGGCTTTCCGGAAAATACCGTAATATTACGGTACCAGTTTTTCAGCCAAATTCCTTCATCCTATGCAAGCAGTGGACCGTCCCGCTATTATGAACTTCGAGGTGCCCGACCTCATGAAGCAACGCATCACCGTTTCCGACCAGCTCCCCGATCACTATAGCAAATATCGTATACCCGGCACCGTAGTGCACATCACGGAAGGGCCTTTCGGCGCGTTCTTCAAGCAGGAGCTGCACAGCAATGACTGGATAGTCGGCTGGCTCAATTTCGACATCAAAGAGCATATCTACCTCTATCCCATCACCAAAGACCCGCTGCTGGCGCTGTATACCGGGCTGGATGGCAATATACCCTGCGAGCTGCAGGGCTCCGCTGAAAAGCTGATGCTGCCCGAGAAGAAATTCGCTTTTTATTATGTGCCCCCCATGGCGTTTAACCGCGCGGAATTTGCCCCGGCACATTATACCGCGGTGTATATTTCATTTTCGCCCTCGTTCATGCAATATTTCGGGAATAAATACGAGGCGTATAAACCTTTGGTGGAGAAACAATTAAGAGGCGAGCAGGAAGGCGAGCAAAAAAACCTTATTCCCCTGGGTAACACCGCGCGCGACATCATCCAGGCCATGGGCGCGTACCGGCAGGCCCCGGCCATGTTCGAGCCATATCTTCACGGGCAGGTGATGCTGCTCACCGCCCACTACTTCAACCTGCTGATGGGCCGCCACGAAATACCCAAAACCGTGCTGGACGCCTGCGATTACATACAATGCAATCTCGGGGAAGACCTCAGCACCACGGTCGTTGCCAAACATGCCGGCACGCATAAAGACGCGCTGAACAAGCATTTCAAAGCAGTATACGGCAAAAACGTGCGCCAGTACATTACCCATGTTAGGCTGGAAGAAGCGGAGTACCGGCTGCTCAACACCAACGAGCTGGTATGGGAGATCGCCGCCCACACCAACCTGACAGACGCCTCGCACCTGGTGCGCCTCATCCGTGGGAAACACGGCCTCACCCCGGAGGAATACCGGGAGAAACACAAATAAATGGGAGATTATTTCCTTCTGCCACTACAGGCTCGCATAATTGCGGCCATTATCGTGCGTAATTTCTTCCTTTCAAAATGTCATTGAGAATCCCAATCCATATTGCCGTCCATTATAATAAGGCATAACGGTTCCATTTAATTTATCCTTGTCCTTAAAAATCGTTTTCTTAATAAAGGGATGGATCCAGTAGGCAATTTTAGTACTTAAAATTCCGATTCCCGCACCTGCAGCAACATCAGTAAGCCAATGTTTTTCGTTGGACATTCGAAAAAAACCTGTGCCGGCCGCGACCACGTAGCCGCCAATGCCATACCAAACAGATACGTGTTTATACTCCTGGTATAAAAACTCGGCGCCCATAAAGGCCGTAGCGGTATGTCCTGAAGGAAACGAGTTTGTACCTGAGCCATCCGGCCTGGTAACTTTTGAAGTTTTTTTTATGATACCTACTGAGCTGCCCATTATGAGATATGCCGTTGCCAAAACAATGGTCCTGTCTTTAAAATTACTTCTTCCGTGTATACCAAAGGCATTTAAGGCATATACCGATAAAAACGGACTGTATTGAGAAAAATCGTCTAAATTAACTTTCCTGTCATCATGATCTCTAAATTCATTCTTCGTAGAAGTATTGATATCTTTTAAGGTCGGGTTAATAAGACCGGCAACTCCATACCCAATTAAAACGGTTGGAATTATAAGCGAATTGTATTTGAATTGAAAGTTTCCCGCGCTTTTTGTTGAGTCAGCCGGATCGTTAATGCCCACTTTAAATTCAGGAATGGAAATATTATGGCCAAACAGTGTTCCAGTATCGGACCTGTTGGCTACTATGCCGCTAAGAGTAATTTTTTCCTGCGAATATGCCTGGAACATATACGAAAAAAGGAGGATCAGCAAGGCCAAAATTCTGCCTTTCATTTATTAAAGTTTAGAGATAAATGCCACAGTTCCCGGCGAAAGTATATCATTGTTGAACGCTCATATTTTATATATACAAAACGGCTTACTTTATATACTAAAGCAGCCTTTAGATGTAGTAAAACATGTTGCACATTCTGCCGTGATATTATCTTTAAATCTTATTTTGGAAGGTAAATAATACGCTTTTATATAAAAAGATGTAGTTTCCCCGTTATTGATGCATGTGCCCGAAACCTGAAACAGGCTTATGATTAAGACCTTACACAAAAGAAATATGGATGCCAATTGGATGCTTCAGCTGATCATTTCAGAAAAGTACCGGTTGCAACGCCATTTGTTATTGATCACATTTTGCATTATTGTTTTGTATTACAGTCCACCGGACTACATAGAACCTTTCGAAACCTACAACCGGCTGATTATTTTTTCCCAGATAGTTTTACTGGCCTACAGTAACATGTATTTTTTTGTGCCTAAGTTCCTGTTTAGAAAGAAATACTTAAGCTATGGCCTTTTTGTGCTTTCAGCAATGATCCTTTCGTTTTACACTCATGAAGTTTTTTCTTCTTATTCTAAACCTGATCTGCTTCCGAACGAGGATGACAATATCAACTTTTTGACCTTTTCTTTCCTGGTCATGATGCTTATCATTGCATCGGCAGCGGTTAAGTTATTCCAACAGTGGATATCGGATATGCAACTGATCCATGATCTGGAACTTTCAAAAACCAATACTGAACTGGAACAGCTCAAGAATCAGATCAATCCGCATTTCCTTTTTAACATGCTTAATAATGCTAATGTTTTAATTGAAGATGATCCCAAAAAAGCTTCGCAGGTTTTGATGAAACTAAGCGACCTGCTCCGGTACCAGCTTTATGACAGCTCAAGAGATACGGTCCTGTTAACTTCAGAAATCCATTTTTTAGAAGATTTTTTAAACCTGGAAAAGGTCAGGCGGGATAATTTTAGTTTTTCGATATCCAAAGAAGGTGAACCAGGTGGTGTCCAGGTTCCTCCCTTATTATTTATTTCTTTTGTCGAGAATGCGGTAAAACATAATAACGATTCAGCGAAAATGTCTTACGTGAACGTCTTTTTTGAGGTACGGCATACTGAGATCTTTTTCAAGTGCATAAACTCAAAACCCGGCGTAAGATCAGTTAATAAATCCGGGGGATTGGGTTTGGCCAATATTAAAAGAAGGTTGGAACTCCTGCTTCCCTCTTCACACGATCTAAAAATAGAAGACAGTATGGAAACATACTGCGTTTCATTGACCTTAAAATTATAAAATGAACTGCATAATAGTAGATGATGAGCCCTTGGCAAGAAGAGCCATACAAAAACTGGTGGATCAGACAGAAAATATAACATCTATCGCGTCATTCAGTGGAGCGGGTGATACACAAAAATTCCTGGAAAAGAATGCTGTTGACCTGGTGTTTCTTGATATCCAAATGCCTGGAGTGAACGGAATTGAATTTGCCAGGACTATTTCTAAAAAAACGCTGGTGATATTTACTACCGCTTTTCATGAATTTGCTTCTGAAAGTTATGAAGTCGACGCTATTGACTACCTGATCAAACCTGTAAAATTGGAGCGCTTTCAAAAAGCGGTTGAAAAAGCGCAGACGTACGCTAAATTATTCCGTACTGATCATACAAAAAGTAATATAGAAAACATAACCGAAGATTATATTTTTATAAGGGCAGACCGGAGGATGTTTAAGGTACATTTTAGTGATATAACTTATATTGAAGGGTTAAAGGATTATGTTATTATTTACACAGAAGGTCAGAAACTGGTTACGCTTATGAATATTAAAACTATTCATGATTTGCTTCCAAAATCTTTTTTTGTCAGGGTCAGCAAATCGTACATTATCAATGTAAATAAGATAGATTCCTTAGATAACAATACAGTATATATTGAAAATAACGAAATACCTATTGGTAATATTTACCGGGATTTCTTTTTCAATGAATTTGTAACCAAAAAGATTCTGAATAAGTGATAGACCCATAAATTTCACCCTCACTGCTGTTTTTTTTCAGTTCGTACAATTTTCCGCGCAGAATATACAATGCCGTATGGGGAAGAAACTTCAACTTTGGAAAGTAGGGCGCAAGGCAGGCTGAAAGCCGGAACGCCCGGAAAAATTGGTTAAGACCCAACTTTCGATTTAACTGGTAATGTTCATTATTTCGCTGAAAGACAAAAACTTATATCTTATTCTCCAATTTAGCTAAGATAAGAGATCTGACAGAATCCGTTCCCCAAATTAGACTTGAGACATTTGTTTCAAAAGCCAGCGCCGGAAGCACTGGCTTTTATTGTGCCTTTATAAATTCCGCGACGGCCGCAGTCCATTCCCGGCTGTAGCCTGAGAGGTAATTAACGTGCCCCGCCTCCGGGAAGGTGACGAGCTTTTTAGGGCCGGGCAGGTTATTGTATATATCGTCTATCTCCTTCCGCGCCACCCGTCCGTCTTTTTCCCCATACACCATTAAAACCGGCACATGCACAGTCCTGGCGTATTCTACAGGCTGATGGCTGAAGCCCCAGAAGCCGTTGATAATGCCGCCCCAGAACACGACCATGCCCGCCATCGGGAACGACGGCGCGCCGATGGCCCGGAACCTTGCGCAGGCTGCTTCGTACAATGTGCTGAAGGGCGCTTCCAGGATCACGCCTTTAGGTTTCACCGGGTAATCCTGCAGGGCTTTGAGGATCGCGGCGGCGCCCAGTGAGGTACCCAGCAGGTAGATATCCTGCTCCCCGCGGGCGGCCAGGTAATCGTATGCCGCCTTCACATCCCGGGCTTCTTTGTAACCGATGGTGGTGGCATTGCCACCGGAGCCGCCGGAGCCCTGGAAATCCACCAACAAAGTATTGTAACCCAGCCCCAGCAATATTTCCGCCCTTTCCAGCATGCGCGATTTCGCGGCGCCATAGCCGTGAAACAGCGCCACGGTGCCTTTTGCCTGCGGCGCCCTGATCATCCAGGCTTCCAGGCGCTCGTAGCTTTGCAGGCTGATGGTTTCATAAGCGCGGCCGGGTTTGTTGCGGTTCACCGGGCGGGGATTGTCTACCCCGGCCACCACCACCTTCAGCCTGCCGGCAAAGCCCAGCCTGCCGGGATTGGTGCGCGGCACGTTGGCGGTGGTGAAATGCGTGAATTTATAGGCATGAAAACAGGCAAATGCATTCACCAGCAGGAAAAGGACCGCCAGGGTCCAGGCGGTGCGCCTGAATGTTCGAGAAGTTCGCATGGGTATAAGATGGGTTTACTCCCGGTATTCCCGGCCCGTATAAAGATCGATATAAAAAAGCTGATTTTTCTGCATTACCGCGCCGTGTTCACCGATGCTGTCGTACAGGGGCGGCGTAATATGCGCGCCGGTGCTTATGTTCATCAGGCCGTACAGGTTATCCTTGCAATAGGGCGCAATATCCTCCGCCAGGCAGGGCCCGATGTAACTGTATGCGGGTGGCACTTTCCAATCCTGCTCCATGATATCAAAAACGCCATACCTGCCGCTCTTGTTGTCTTTCCCGGCGTAGAGGGTTTCGCTGAGGGCTTCGGGGTATTGGAGGGGGAAGAGGTGGAATTCCAGGCTGGTGTCCATCACACCTTTGGCGGTGCCATGGGTGAACAGCAGTGAACCATTGCGCAGCATGGAATGAAAGCCGGCCCGCGGCTCTATGAGTTTGTTCCATTTGCCGCTCTTATGCAGCACCAGCAGGCGGCGCTCTTTGCTTTTGCCGGTGGTGGCCAGCACGAAAAAATGTTCCGCATCCCGCATTGCGCCGATCATGGCCACATATTGCACTTCGCCCACCTGCGGGTAAGGCTCAATGGAAGCGGGGAAAGGTTTTGAAAAATCAGGGAAGAGGAACACCTCGCCGGCGGTGGACTGGAAAACAGGCGCGGCAATGCGTTGGTAGGGCGCTTCCTGCTGCGGGATCGTCTTCCCGCCGAAAGTAAGGTGATTCTTTTTGTAATACCGCACGGCGTCCATCGGTTTGCCGGCTTCGTTCACGCGGCGGTACCAGCCTTTGCGGTATTGGAGGAAGGTGCCGTCTTCCAGCTGCCCGAAGATCTGCCCTGAGCAATGTTCTCCTTCCGCATTGTACAGCTCCTGCCGCAGCAGCAGGTGCTCGCCGGATGTGAGCAGCCGGGCTTCGCCGGGCATTTTGCGGGCGGGCTCCCAGTCCTTGCGCCAGTAGCGGTTTCCCCAGGCATTGAGGTCGTCCGTGCAATTGAACTGCTGGATCTTTTTCATATCCGGCATGGCCAGCACTTCCCATTGCGCCCTGGGCACTTTGGTAACGAGCAGCGGGCCGTTGTGGCGGGTGCTGAGGAGGTTGAATTCAGGCAGTATTCGCCAGCGCGGCAAACGCCACCAGGCATTGTATTCTTTTTTGATAAAAGCGAGCGAAAAAGGGCGCGGCGCCGTGAGATGGATGAAAGGGTGCTCCGGGGCGATCACAGGCACTCCTTCCGCATTGATGATGCCAAAGCCGCCTTCCTGCGCTATCACGGCAAAACCGCCCCGGAAAGGCCGCGCATGGGAATATTGCGGCGGGATCAGGAGCGACCCGTCGCGGTTTGTATAGCCATAAAGGCCCGATTTTGCCAGCCAAGGTATCATAGCGCTGGCCAGGGAGAACAAAAATTATACCTATTCGGCGGGAAAGAGCTTTCTATTGAGGGAGATGCGTTCCTTATTTCTTCTTCGATGATTTCGCAAACTTATTGAAATCCAGCGCCCGGCCTACCCAGAAGCCGAGTTCTTTTTTGGTGTCCAGCGCGGTTTCATCCACGAAAATGTATCCTTTCATCACCCGCCCGTTGTGCACCATCAGCTCGGCGCCTTCTTTTTCAACAAGGGTTTCGGCCAGCTCAGGGTCTACGCGTACCATGATGCTGTCTGCACGGACGCCCACGCACATTTTATCATTCACCATAAAACAAATGCCGCCGAACATCTTCTTTTCCTCCACATTTTTTTCAGCGGCGGCGATCAGTTCCCTTACACGGGCGAGCAGCTTTTCGTTTACCGGCATAGTCAAGGTTTTTACGTTCAGCTAAGTTACGGCATTCGGGATGATACAAAAACAGGCCCGTGCTTTTCAGCCGGACCTGTTAGCGGTAATGGAAGTCAAGGCCGTCCCGGCTAAGCCGGGATGGCAGGTATTATTATTTTCTTTCCGGCATTTTGAAGGTCAGCGAAATCTCGTGCCGCAGCATGCGCGCAGCCTGGCCCGTGAGCCAGAGATAATGATCGGAAGGCTTGCCGTCCATCGTAATGAAGGAAGTGACCTTGCTCAGGGGCGGGTTGTCGCTGCCTTTGAAGATGGCGGTGGCTTCGTTCACTTCGTCGAACATGGCTACGTAGAGCATGGTGGCGCCTGCGTTGAGCGCAGTGGAAAGCATCTGCCAGTAGAACCTTCCGCCCTGCCGGGGAATGGAACCTACGGGCTTCACATCGTCCGGGAATTCGTAGCGGCTGAGGTTGTGCCAGCTGAAACCGGGATACACACAGGGCACGTACGCCACTTTGTTCTCCCTGCACCAGTTGATATCATCCACGGTATTGTCCCTGAAGCGGTCCATATCGTTGTGCAGTAGTGGCGAATAGCGCTGCACAGCCCAGGGCATCACAATATCTGATTGCCGGATAAGCGTATGCAGGTAGGGATCGTTGAGGCAATCCGCATTCAGCGTGCGCCAGGCGGCAGGTACGCCCAGCATCACGGCGCAGCCGCCGTACACGGGATCGTTCTTCAGGAAATCGATCAGCCTTTCCAGCCCGATGTTCCGGATGTTGTACGGCCTGTCCGGGAAACCGATGCCCCAGATGGCCACTACCGGTTTGCCGTTGTGATGCAGGTAGGTCTTCTTACCAGGCTGGTCCGTTACTTTCAGCTGGTCTACCAAATACTTCCAATCCCCGATCAGCGCTGAACAATCTTCGCCGTTCGCGCGCAGGCCCGAGAGGTCGTACATCACCGCGATAGCGCGGTTGTGCTTTGACGCGGCGGCAAATGCGTTCCTGAGGATCACGGAAGAAACGGAATCCCTTCCACGGGCGTTGCCGAAGAAACGTTGCATGAAAACGCCGTCCAGGTTGTATTCTTCCATCCATTTGAAATGCAGGTCTACGGTACTTTTGTCGTAGGAGCTGAAGAACTTCGCATTTTCCCCATTGGCCAGCTTCCAGGGCGTGGCGTAGGTCCTGGCGTATTCGGACACATCAGGCCACATATCAATACCGCTGCGCTCTTCGTTGCCGTAAGCGAAGCGGCGGGCGTTGGAGCCATCGCCCTCCGCCCTGAACCATCCCTGGTAACCAGCCATAATGAGGCCCTTGTAAGCAGGATAGCTGGTTTGTTTGCTGTGCTTACGTTGTGCAATAACCTGTATGCTGATCAATAATAATAAAACGATGAGCCCTTTATTCATGCTGTTGATTTTAAAACTTACCGTACAGGGAGCGTGGCGCTGTAGCCTGCTTCCCCATGAAACCATTTGCCTGCCTGGCCCGCCAGCCAGAGATAATGATCGCTGGACAGGTCGTTTTCAATTCCCACGAACTGTTTGCCGCCGTTGAGCGGCAGCTCGTTCTGGCGGGCGCATTTGTAGAGCGCGGTGCCTTCGTCTATTTCGTCGAACATAGCGAGGTAAAGCGATTTGGCGCCTGACATTTTCGCGCCGGCCACCTGCTTCCAAAGGAATTCCCCTTTCAGCCGCGGGATGGAATTATACACGGTTGGATCATTCTTCAGGTTCCCCCAGCTGAAGCCGGGAAAGGCCAGCGGAACGTAATCCACCTTGTTGTTGCTGCACCACTGGATATCCGCCGCCAGCTCAGCGCCTGCCACATTAGCGTAGTTATTGCTGCTGTAGCGGCCTACGGCCCAGGGCATGATGATGTCGCACTTTTTGATAAGGGCATGCAGCAGCGGCGAATTCTCCGTGTCGTTGCGCATATCGCGCCAGTAGTAAGGCACGCCCAGCATTACGGAAACCTTTTTGGCCGGGCCTTTCAGCTTCGTCACCAACTGGTCTGCATCGGCGATGGAGTACTTGCGGTTGTCGTTGAAACCCACGCCCCAGATCACCACCAAAGGTTTTTTGTTATGGCGCAGGTAGGTGGGATGCGTCTTGTTGTCGAAGAGGGAAAAGACGCGCTGCAATTCCTCCCAATCCTGCTCCAGGTACGCCACATCAGCGGACGAGCAACCGCTGAGGTCGTACATTACGCAGATGGCGCGGGAGTATTTTTTGGCGGCTTTCAACGCGTTCTCCAGCACTTTGTTGAAGTGGCGCTTGCCTTTTACGTTCTCGTTCTTGATCTCCATCACGAACCGCTGCATGAACACGCCGTCTATCCCGTAATCCTTCATCCATTTGAAATGCAGGTCAACGGTCTCTTCATCATACGGACTATACAACGGCGCATTGCTGCCATCTGCAAAGGAAAAGGGCGAAGGATATTTTTTCGTGTATTCCGTCATATCCGGCCAGAAGTCTACAGAAGCGCAACCCGGCATAAAGCCGCCGCAACTGCCGTTGCGGTAGTGGTACCAGCCTCTTTCGGAAGCATCGCCTTCGGCGGCAAACCAGCCCTGGTAGCCGGCCATCACGAGGCCATTGTAGCTTGTGTAAAGACATCCTGTTTCATCATACACCGCTTCGGCCGGCGGCGGTGGCGGCGGAGCCGGGGGATTGCCCCCCGTGCTCTTCTTGGAGCAGCTGATGCCAGCCGCCAGCAACGCCGTAAGTAAGATCACCTTTAGTTTCTTCATCATCATATCGCCAGTTTAACAGGAGCTGCGTAATTGAATTTTGCTTCACCAACGGAGATCAGCGCCCCTACGCGGAACCAGTATTCTTTACCAAGCGGCATCTGGTTTTTGAACTCGTCAGGATTGTATTCGAGGCGGTAGGTGGTGGCGGGGTCCGCCGGCGCGTTGATCTCCTGTTCTTTATGGCCGAGGCGCATCGGTTCGCCCACGCGCTGGTCCTTGTCTGCATAGATGCCGATCTTCACCACGTTGCCCACTACGTTCTGCTGCAGGTTGAAAGTAGCCACCACGAGGTTGCCCACTTTTTCCACTTTCAGGTTCTGCACACGCAGGTAAGGCGTTACCGTGAAATCCAGGACGGTCTTGCCTTTGATCTGGATCTCCTGCGCCGCCACGTCCACGAAGTTGCCGCGCATCGGTTTTACGGTGTAAGTGTTCTCGAACAGCATGCTGTTCTCATAGGTGCCGTCGGTCTTCACGACCAGCACCTGCGGTTTTACGGGATCATATCCATGTTCGGTGATCTCGATGGTGGTGCCGCGGATAATGTCCTGCTCCACGAGCTGTTTGGTATCCGCATCGATGATCCTGCCGGAGAGGCCTGCGGTGGGACCGTCGAAGTTGTCTTTTTCACAGGCGGCAGCAAGCATGATCACACCGGCCAGGAGTATATATCGTAACGTTTTCATGGTTGAATTTTTCTGTATTAATACTGCGGGTTCTGTACCAGGCCGTTGGAACCGATGCCGGGTATGTAACGGTAGTAGGACTTGGGCTCGAATGTGCGGGGATTGGCATTCGGCACCTGCACCCTTACGAAAATGTATTTGGTGGCCGGCAGCGCCCGCAGATCCTGCAGGGGCAGCAGCGTGTGCATGAACCGGTTGTTGAACACGGTATGATATTCCCTGCGGCGGATCAGGTCCCAGAACCGTTTGTTTTCATAAGCCAGTTCCACTCTCCTTTCACGTTGCACGTTGTCTGCGGTGAGCGGGATGTTCACGGTATGGCCCGCGCGGCGGCGGATGTCGTTCAGGGCTTTGGCCGCAGCTGTTGCATCACCGGCACCGCTTTCTGCGACTGCTTCCGCGAAGTTCAGCAGCACTTCGGCATACCTGAATTCCGCCCAATCTGTGGTGCTTTGGTTCCAGCCGGGCACGATCGGGTTGTTCTGGTTCATGAATTTCCTGAAAGAAAAACCGGTGCGGGTATTGTTGCCGCCATAGGTATCAAAACCCGAATACATCGTGGTGCTGGGCGCACCGTAAGTGTAATAGGTGTTGCCGCCGATGGTGATCTGGTCTTTGATGCGGATCACCGCCTGGCCGTCAGGCTTCACGTAACCGGCCTGGATCACGATGTTGGTGCCTTTCCAGCTGGTGCCGGGCAGGATGGCCGTGCCCCACAGGCGGGCGTCTTTGTCTTTGAATATTTCGTTCGGCGTATTGAATTGCAGGTATGCTTTGGCAGGATTATACCCGCCATAGTCATTTATGTTCCCGTCAACGGTGGTCACCACGGGAGCGCTCTGGCCGGGATTGGCGTAGCTTTCATAGAGGTCCACCATTTCCAGCGTAGGATTCATCCTGCCGGGGTGCGGCCACCCGTTGGCTACCTGCGCGGGCTGGTACCAGATGTCGTAGTTATGGCCGAGGTTGGCGCCGGGCAGGTTATAACCTTTGATAAGGATTACTTCATCCTGCGCATCGTTCGGGTTCTGGAACAGCAGGCGGTAATTTTCCGCTGCTTCCGCCGGGGTGGCCGGATTGGGGCGGAACAAAGAATACGCGCCGCTAGTCATGATCGCCTGGCAGGCCTGGATGCAGGCAGTGTAATACCCTGCGGCAGCGGATGCCTCCATCCCTACGAGCTTCTGCGTTACCGCATCGCCGCTCAGCGGGGCGCGGGAGCCGAACTTCGCGATGGAAGCCGCATGCAGCGCCGCGCGGGACTTCAGCGCCAGCGCGGTGTATTTGTTCGCCCTGCGGCCCTTGGCAGTGCCCAGGTTGGCAGCGGCCACATCGCACAGCTCCATGACATAATCCCAGGTTTCTTTTTCCGTGCTGCGCGGCACTTTCAGCGTTTCCGCATTGCCTTCATATTTTTGCGTGGCCTTTATCAGCGGCACGCCGCCGTAGCGTTTGGCCAGCCCGAAATAGGCAAACGCCTTGATGAAATTGCTCTCGCCGGTGAGCGCGTTCTTTTCTTCCTGCAGGATGTCCAGCGTGGGGATCGCGTCTATCAGCAGGTTCACATCGCGGATGAGCTTGTAACCCTGGTCCCACCAATGGAAATCGCCGTCGCCCAGGAAATCGCCGAACTCGGTGTGCATGGCTTCTTCGGTCATCATGGCCGCACTGAAGCCTCCGTTGTTGGGGTCGCCGCCGTTCTGGTTGAACCCTGCCCTGAAATACGCGAAGTCTTCGATCGGCAGCTGGTAATAAAGGTTGGCCATGTAGATCTTCACGCCTTCGGGATCGCCGAACAATACATCCGCCGGGATCTTATTGGTGGGCTCTATGTCCAGGATGCCCTGGCAGCTGAACAGTATGCCCGTTAAGAATATTACGAATAACTTTTTCATTGTCTTAGAAATTAACGTTAACACCAAAGTTGAAAGCGCGCATCAGCGGATAGTTGAAACCTGCGTTGAACAAGCCTTCCAGCCTTTCAGGATCGAAGGGTTTCACGAAGCTGTCTGCAATGGTGAAGAGGTTGAAGCCGTTCGCATACACGCGTATCTTGCTGATGCCGGAACGGTTGTACAGTTTCGGGGCAATGGTGTAGCCCAGTTCCGCGCTCTTCAGCCTGAGGTAAGAAGCGTCTTTCCTCCAGGTATCTGTTTCGGTATACATCCTGCCCACGTCGAAGTTGAAGCGGGAAGCGGGCCATTTGCCAGGTATCCATTCGCTGTTGGGATCGTAGGGATCCGCTTTGTGCCAGCGGTCGAAGAAGTAAGCCGGCGTATTGCCCCTGAAGGCCATTACTTCAGCGTATACTTCCTGGAACCTTACAGTGTACATGGCAGCGCCCTGGAACAGCAGGTTCAGGTCAAATCCTTTCCATGACGCGTTCAGGTTGAGGCCGTAGTTGATGCGGGGCGCTTTGCCTGCGGGGTTGAGGTCGTTGTTGTTGCCGTTGGCGCCGAAGTACTGCGCTACCATGTCCAGGTCGTTGATCACGCCGTCGTTGTTGGCGTCCAGGATGCGGTAGTCGCCGGGCAGCTCGCGGCGGTTGCCCTGGTCGCCGTTTTGCAGCGCGTGGGCATACACTTCTTCAAGGCTCTGGAACTGGCCGTCGCTGATGTAAGACCATACCCAGTCGTTGTTGCGGTAATCGTTCGCGTTCCTCCAGCGTTCCCAGCTGTTCAGGTCTTTGCCTCTTTCCACGTACAGGTTCATGCTGCGGAAGAAGTTGAAGTTGCCGGAAATGCCGTAGTGGAAATCGCCGATGTCGTTGTTGTGGCCGAGGGTAAACTCGATCCCTTTGATCCTCGCGGAGTTCAGGTTCTCCTGCGGCAGTGATGCGCCGAAGGTATTGGGCAGCGTCAGGTTGCGGAAGGCGGGGATGCCTTCCATGTCACGGCGGTACACGTCTACTTCGAGGGTCAGCTTATTGCGCCACAATCCCAGGTCCATGCCGATGTTCAGTGTTTTGGAGCGGGTCCAGGTGAGCTGTTCGTTCACGATGTTGGGCGATGCCGCGCCGGTGGTGAGGGCGCCGTTGGTGAACTCATACTGCCCTCCACCGGAAAGATTATAGCCGACGATATACTGGAACGGCGCCGCGGCGTCCTGGCCGAGAATGCCGTAAGATGCGTCGAACTTGAGGTTGGAGATCACCGGTACTTTCTCTTTCATGAAAGGTTCTTCCGATAGCCTCCAGCCCGCGGAGATCACGGGGTAAAAGTCCCAGCGGTTAGACGGATGGTAGGCGTATGAGCCGTCTTCCCTGAATGCAAAATCTACCAGGTACTTGGATTTATAGTCGTAGCTGACGCGGCCCAGGTAGCCGATGCTGGCCGTGCGGTTCTCGTTGCCGGAGTTTTCCATTTTGGCGTTGCTGGCCCTGTCTATCTGGTCCATGGTATAGAACTCGTACGTTCTCCTGAGCCATGCGTCGCGGCCCCACCACTGCTGCGTTTCCATTACGAGGGTGGCGGCTACGTTGTGCGCGCCTGCAAACTGGCGCTGGTAGTTGACCTGGCCCTGCATGGTGAGCCGGGCGCCATTGCTGTAGTTGTTGGAGATCGTTGCGGCGCCCACTCGTTGCGGGGCCGGCACGTATACGCCGTTCACATAATTATAGAGCTTGTAGGGTTTGCTCACGTCCTTGTTCGTATACACGTTCAGGTCGTAACCGGCCACGCCGCGCAGGCTCAGGCCCTGCACGAAAGGCACGGTGTAGTTCAGCGCGATGGTGGACTGGATATTTTTTGTCACGGATTCATTGTAGCCGGTAATATCCCGGTCAGACAGTACCACGGGGTTCTGCGTGGAAGGACTTACGTTGAAGGGATACTCCGGGTTGTTGTTGGCATAAGGCTTTTCCGTGGGCAGCGTTACGCGGGTGCCTTTGAAGATGTTGAAAAAGTTCTCGCCCGGCGTTTCCCTTTTATCCCAGCGGCCGCCGATCAGCACTTCCAGCTTCAGGTTCTTGTGCAGCTCGGTGGTGAGGTTGGTGCGAAGGTTGAAACGGTCGTACCCCATATCGTTGGTCTTCAGCAGGCCCGCCTCGTTGGCATAGGCGAAGCTCACGAAGTACTGCGTTTTATCGTTGCCGCCGGTGGCAGACAGGTTGTGCTGCTGTTGCATGGCGTGGTTCTTCATGGTTTCGCTGTACCAGTCGGTGCTTTCATATCCCGGCGCGCCGTCGATCCATTTCTGCAGTTCGTCTTTGGTGAGGTAGGGCGTGCCTTTACCTCCCAATACGTCTGCGTCGTTCCTCATCTGCATCCACTCGCTGGCGGAGGCCATCCGCGGCACGTCCGTTGGTTTCTGGAAGCCTACCATGCCGTTGTAGCTGAAGGAAGCCTTTCCTTTGGAACCTTTTTTGGTGGTCACGATCACTACGCCGTTGGCCGCACGCAGACCATAGATTGCGGCGGTCGCGTCTTTGAGGAAGGAAATGCTTTCGATGTCGTCCGCATTGAGGCGCTGGAATTCGCCGGCCCCGTCACGCACGATCCCGTCGATCACGAACAGCGGCGTGCCGAAGCCCCTGATGTTGATGCTGTTGTCGAATGTGCCGGGCTCGCCGCCGAGCTGCCTGATCTGCAGGCCGGCCACTTTGCCTTGCAGCTTCTGCGCAATGCTGATGTTGGCCACCGTCTGGATCTCTTTGTTGGTGATATTGCTCACGGCCCCGGTCAGCGTTTCTTTGCGTTTGGTGCCGTAACCTACCACCACTACGCCAGACAGCTGTTCATCATTAGGTGTCAATCGTACGTTTATCGTACTTCTGCCGTTTATCTGTTCAACGGCGGTGGTCATGCCCACATAAGTGAATGTGATGGTGGCGGCCCCGGCGGGTACGTTCAGCGAATATTCGCCTTTAACGTTGGTGGTGGCGCCCGTTCTTTTGCCGGCGGCGTCTACGGTGAAGACCGTTACCCCGGGGAGGGCTGCGCCGTCCCGGTCATCGGTAACCTTTCCCGTGATGGTTTTCTGCTGGGCTGCCGTCAATAGCGGGAGCAGGCAACACAGCACCAAAAAGTGATAGATTTTCTTCATAACGATTTTTTTCATGGAGTAGAATAGGAATGCAGAATCTGGTTGAAAACGTGGTATTCGTGAATGTCCGAGATTTATGGATGCAAGTAACCCGGCGGGCATTAATAAACCGGTTAATGAAAGCGTTAATAGCCGAATTAATTTTTAATTATGGCAAAATTGATTGATTATCAATGTGCATGAGAAAAGAATTGCGGAGATTTGTATCGAAACTTTCTAAAATATGCTTATCTTAAAAATCGCATTTCACGAATGAAAGAACGGATCATATCATCCAAAACGGACAGGTTATTATTATCAAATGCATTTTAGGTCTCCGATGGGGAAATATATATTTTGTATCTGCTGGGCCCTTGTTTACAGTCATATTATATTCGGACAATCGCACGGACTTGGGTTTTCCAGTCATGAAGTAGTACCGGAGAAAAGGACATCCCTTCACCTGACCCCGGGGGCGCCCGTGTGCCTGCGCGGGCAAACAGACCTCAGTTTCGACCTGGAGTTCAGGCCCAACATGGAAACTTACTTCGGGTACGTGGTGCGGGTGATCACTACCGGCCATCAGAATATAGACCTTGTATATAACCAGCGGCTGGGCGTGTTTCACTGCGTGATCGGCGAAAAGGTGACGGGAGAATTCAGGATAGACACCCTGCAGCTTTATCGTGGCTGGAACCCAATCAGGATAAGATTTGATGCAAAGGCCGGCGAAGCCGTGTTCTATCTTCGCGACAAGCCCGTTTGCCGGGGTAAGCTCGCCCTCCCAGACAATACCTGTGCACGCATCTATTTCGGCGCCACCAATTTCGAAGGGCATCAAACGCTGGACCTGCCTCCCATGAACATCAAAGACGTGCGCATTACGGAGGACGGGAAGCTGAAACATTTTTTCCCCCTTTCCGAAAGCCTGGGCGCTGCGGCAGACGATACCGAAAGCAAAGACACTGCGGCCGTGCGCAACCCCGTATGGCTCAAACCCCGGCACCAGAACTGGGCACTTGCCCGCACCATCGAATTGGCGGGCACACCCAGCATCGCGTTTGACCAGCAGAAAGAAGTACTATATATTATTACCGCCGATTCCACTTTCCGGCTCACGTTCAGGGATATGCAGCTCAGGGGCGAGCCGCTGGCCCAGGGGCATACGCTGCTGCCGGACGGCAACCAGTCCATCTACGACCCCGTACGGCAGCGGATCTACAACGTGCTGATCGACGAAAAGAAAGTGCGCACCTACGACACGCTGGCACGGCGCTGGGACAATACCTTTACGCATACAGAATTGACCGAGTACTGGCAGGCCAACAAATTCGTGAGCCAGCCGGACACTTCTTTATATATACTCGGCGGTTACGGGCAGCTACGCTACAAGAACCTCGTGCAACGTTATCATTTTCCCACCGGTACCTGGGAAACGCTGCCAGTGAAAGGCGAGCACTTCATGCCGCGCTACCTGGCCGCACTGGGGCTCAATGCCGCGGGAGATACCGCGTTCATCCTCGGCGGTTACGGCAGCAATACCGGCGACCAGTCCGTGAACCCGAAATATAATTACGAGCTGAACGCCTACAGTATCCGCGACCGCAGCTTCCGCACCATATGGCGCTTCCCCGAGCCGGCGCGGCAGTTCTGCTTTGCGAACAGCCTGGTGATAGATACCGCCACCCGCGAATATTACACGCTCATCTACCCTACCGATAAATTCAATTCTTCGCTGCAGCTGATCAAAGGTTCGCTGGCATCGCCGGGGTACCAGCTGATGGGGGATTCCATTCCCTATTCGTTTTACGACATCCGTTCGTTTGCGGACCTGTATTATTGCCCCGTGAGCAAAAAGCTGGTGGCCGTAACCCTTTACAATTCGAAAGAGAACACCTGCCAGGTGAAGGTCCACACGCTGGACTTCCCGCCCAATGCGCTCATTCCCTCGCCTGCGCCGCGCAAAACTTACATCGCTCCCTGGTGGTTCACACTGCCCGGCATCACTATACTGCTTTTTATCCTGCTTGCGCTTTCCCGCCGCAGGCGGCAGAAACAGCAGGCTGCGCAGGCCGTGAAAACAGTTGAGCACATCCCGCCCGTGGAAGCTACGCCAGTGCAGCAACCTGAGCGTTCGGCCGTATTCCTTTTCGGGCAGTTTGAAGCGTTCGACAAAGAAGGGAATGATATCACGAAACTTTTCACACCACTGCTGAAAGAACTTTTCCTGCTGGTGCTGATCCATACTTACAAAGACGGCAAGGGCATTTCTTCCGAGCAGCTGTTCGACATCCTCTGGAGCGACAAGCCGCAGAAAGACGCGCGCAACAATTACTCCGTGAACATCGTGAAGCTGAAGGCCGTCCTGGAAAGAGCCGGGGAATGGCATATCGGGAAAGAATCGGGCAAGTGGAAGCTGGAAGTGCTCAACCAATCCGTGCAGGTAGATTACGCGCGGTTCGCGCAGCTTTGCATGCAGAAGAACGCCGCTTCGCGCCCTTACATCCAGGAGCTGCTGGCTATTGTGAGCAGGGGCGCTTTCCTGAAAGCCATGCAATACGAGTGGCTGGACGATATCAAGTCAGACATTTCAGGGCAGGTGATAGACCTGTTCCTGCAATATATCTCCACCGCAGACCTGCCCGCAGAAGCAGAGCTGGTGCTGCGCCTCACGCATGCCATCTTCCTGTTCGACGCGCTGAACGAAGAAGCGCTGGCCTACCGCTGTCGGAGCCTTATCCTGCTCGGGCGGCACGGCATTGCACAGGAAGCCTACCAGAAATTCGCGAAAGAATACAAAGAAAGTTATGGCCAGGAATTTGGCCGTTCATTCAAGGAGATCACGCAACAGGGTTAGCCTTTCCTGCCGCGGGATATGAGCCAGATAATGAGGCCCAGCACCACTGCCACCAGCAGCAGGCCGGTCCATACCCCGGCTTTGAAGATCCCTTCCACCAGTTCACAGCTGCTGAGCGTAACCGTTAAAATCCCGAGCAGGAAAAGCATTGCGTTTTTCATAGCGTTCCTTTTAACTTTCCGGGATCATAAATTATGCCGGAATACTGATACTATAACAGCAGTACGTCATACATTTCTTATGACAACTTCTTCACAAACAGCTCTTTATGCTGGCCTAAAACTCAGGAATACACGAGATTACTATTGAGACCGTCCTGTATTGCCTCAACATATTCACGGTTTCCCTTCATTTGGATCAAAAAAGTCAGAATATTATTCGGGCTGCTGTCATAATTCAGTATGTGATTATAATTTCGTTGATGTATTAGCCCTGACGAAATTCAAAGCCATTAAACACAGGAAACATGAAAGCCATCTTAAAAAGAAACCTAGTCCCCAATAGTAATAGTAAGTACGTTTTTATCTACCTAGAAGCAGTAACTGCAATCTTTATAATTCTATGGATTTATACAGGAATAAGTAAATTAATCGATTGGCGTAGTGTGTCCCTTCAAATGATGACAAATCCCATCTTCAAGGGAATGCCTAAGCTGGCAACTTTTGGCGGACCGGTCCTTGAATTGTGCTTAGCTATATTACTGGTATTCAAAAGAACAAGATTACTAGGTTTCTATCTTTCATTCGTGTTGATGTCATTCTTTACATTCTATGTCTCATATCTAATGATCTATCTACCGACGCTGCCATGTAGCTGTGGTGGCGTAATTAGCTCTCTCAACTGGACACAGCATCTTGTTATGAATATACTATTGACCATAATTTCCGTTTCCGCCATAATACTCTATAGAAAAAGAAAGGCAGTGAACAGCCATTAAAACGAAGATCTTATTGAATTCTACATTTAAAACTTCCAAGTATTTGTTGATCAACAATATAGCCCGATTGGCCGTTGGGCACCAGTAACCATTATTAGTTAACAATTAAAAACAAAAAAAATGCGCAACTTAAAATTCAGCTTCGCATTACTTATTGCGATTGCAGCTGTAGGAATCACTCTTGCTTCTAAAGCTGGTCAAATTGGTTCTCGCGTTCTTACTGTATGCTTTGAACAAGTATCACTGCAGAATGCTGCCGGCACTCAGTTCTATTCACCGACTGCAGGTGATGTTTGTGCCGATGTTGTTACCGACATAAATACCCTCAATACTCTGTATCTGAGCGCCAACCCCGCAACAGGCACTAACATTAAAACTGGCTGCATTCCTGTAAGGCCCGTTTACTGCTGCATCGACTTTGATGTTGATCCGACAGCTCCTTCAACGGTTCCGAATACAACTCCGAATGGAGCTGCGTCTGGAAAATACAAAATAGTAGACATTCGCTGCAAACTTCAGTAAGCAGCAAAATGGAAATGCAATGCATCTTGTCATTAGATGCATTGCATTTTTAATTTTGAGAGTAAAGTCTCTTGTTCACTATAAAGCCAACAAACATAACTAATAATTATTCTAGAAATTGCCCCAACAGCTCCTTCAGCAGTTCCCGATACAACTCCAAATGGAACAGCTTTAGGAAAGGACAAGATAGAAAATGTATACTGCAAGGTCTTCTAACGATTCAAAATAAAAGCACTTGAACTTTATTAGTCTCTGTCGATTTCAATGCAAAAAACTTAACTATAAAGTTATGACCACTAAGAATATTTATCCCACTCCAAAGCACAACACAATCAAACAAACTCAATAACGTCAAAATGGTCAAACTAAAAATCCGCTCGGCATCGGTTGCCGCATTTATCACTTTAGGTGTCACTCTTGTATCTAAAGCCGATAAAATTGATTCTCGTTCATATACAGCATGCTTCGAAGAAGTCTTGCTCCAGAATGCTGCCGGCACATCATACTATACACCAACTATTAACGACGTTTGCCAGGATGTTATTTCAGACATATCGAATAACCAAACCCACTACTTGAGCAAAAATCCCGTAACCGGATCCAATATTAAAAAGGCACGTAGTTATCCAGGTACAATCTACTGTTGTGTTGAATTTGAATGGGATTCCTCTACTCCAAAAACAGTACCAAATACTTCCCCCAACGGAGCTGTTTCAGGGAAATATAAAATTGCAAATATACGTTGTCGATAACCATCACGATTTACGGGCATCCAATCCAGCCTGAAAAAATCAATTCTTCCATCCCCCATTTTGTTCTATTCCTGATTGCGTGATGATTTCAACTGGAATAGGAAAGGTATACTTGTAACTATTGGGCTCAAGGATGTATGTATTGCCACCAATAGACCTTATTATTGATTCTGCAAACCTAGAATCTCTATTCAAGCGGCGCAAATCAGACCATCTTACATTTCTAAGCAAAAGCTGCTTCTTCCGTTCTTTCAGAATAATTTTCAATGCGTCTGTTTGATTGCTGGCTACATAGTCAACGAATGTGCTCGTTCCATTTATCTTTAGATAGCGGGTTCGAATCAGACTATTCAAGTCATTCATCGCTGCATTAATATCATTTTTTCTCGCGTAGCATTCAGACCTATTTAGTATCATTTCATCGGTTGCAATGCCAGAGAATTTATCAGTAGTGGTATTGCTGTAGCTACCTTTAAAGATGTACTGTCCAGCACCCTCTCTGAAAAACACCTGCTTTCTCAAATCATTCACATCGAACTCAGAGTAAAATGATGCCGGGAGGAGGTATGTTGTTATACTTGAAGCGCCAAGCAGGAGGCTAAAATATCCTATTTCTTTATTGGTTCCAACAAAAAGTTGAGCAGGTGGTATATCATTATAATCAATCAATTCATTATTTATTTTAAGATATCTATCAGCATAAAGAAATGCGCTGTCGTACTCTTCCATAGCCATATATATTCGGGACAGCATTCCGACTGCCGCAATCTTGGTCGGGCGGGTAATATAATTACTCTGATCCGGCAATAGGTTTTCCGAGATTTTAATATCAGATATTAGTTGATCATAGGTCTCTTTCGCACTCGATCTTATTGTGGGGTTCTCTATATCACTTTTTAATTTTAGCGGAATCCCGAGAGTTTGATTTGAAGAAGACTTGGTAAATGGGGGGGCAAACGTCATGGCTATATAATAATGAAATTTCCCCCTTTGAAACAACGCTTCTCCTTTAAGCTGATTTACTTTAAGGTCATTCCCTTTCCCATATAAACGCTCAATCCCATCTAATACTAAATTGGCGTGAAGAATACAAGAATATGGTATGTCCCAATCAGTCAGATTTTTATAGGGAACATTTTCACTCCATGTATATGCATTACCTTGTGCTGAATTTTTAACCCTTTGCCAATTAGTTTCTGCAATAAGGTGATAATCAGCTGCCACTTCAGTCAAAGAAGGTGAATACATGAATATTTCATTATCCAGTATCGCTCTATAATCTTCAAAAGTTGTGGCTACAGCCTGCGACTGATCTACTTTCACTTCCATCCATTCCTTACCACAACCGACAAAAAAAAACGAAAGAATAGCAATAGCAATTGTATTTATAATACAGTATGTCGTTTTCATAATTTACATTTAAAATTAAAATCTCGCAGTCACTCCCATTGTAAAAGATCTCGGCAGAGGCATTTCAGGGCTATCTGGATCTAGTCCAAATTTATTAGCCCGCCATAAAATACCGACATTAGAAGCAAGAAGGCTTATATTTATACCCGATATTACCGATGTTCCACGCGTTGGTATGCTATAATCTACTTTAAAATCCTGAAGCCTTATGTGATCCCCTTTTTCAACCAAGACACTAGATTTTGAATAAAAATAATCTCGCACAGGATTTGGAGCTAAAACTTCAGAGGGAACATTGGTTCCGATTTCATCACCGCTTTTTTTCCACCTTTCACTATAATCGGAATGTCCAACCCAATAGGTAATAAGATTTGTATAATTCATAGATTTTCGGCTAAAATAATATTTGAGTTTATAGGTAATATTAAAGGATACTGTAAATCTGTGTATCTGGATACTATTTAAAATATTCCCAGTTATCCTTGGAAATATTGAACCAAAATGCACTAAGTCCTCTGGCTTTGTATTCTTGTTGCTCGCCGCAATATCATATGGGGCAATGGTATCAGCAATAATTCCGCGCGGATCTCCAGTCTTGGGATCAAGACCTCCCCATTTATACGCATACAACTGGTATAACGGCTTCCCTTTAAACACAACACTAGATCCCAAATAATTATCAGAATTTTGCTCTGCGTCAGCTACCAGATATTTATAATCTGTAACTTTCTCTTTATTAAAACTAAAATTTGTGATAATATTCCAGCCGACATTTTTCCTCCTTACAACATGACCATCCAGTTGGATATCAAACCCAGTTGACCGGATTCCAGCATAATTACCATAGTAAAAAGTTGGTATTCCCTTTGTGGCTTCACTTTGTATTGGCCCGATTAAATCCACGCCGTTTTTCCTATAAAATTCTATGGTACCTGAGAGTCTATTGTTAAAGGATTTAAAATCCAACGCCGCATTCCATGTCTTTACTTTTTCCCACGTTATATTTGGATTGGGTGGAGTAGATATGCTGGCAAATGGCAATGGGCTATATAAATTAAACGATGGGGAATAAATAATCGTAGCCAACTGAGATACATTGTTATTGATATTACCATTCCAGCCATATGTAAGCCTTAGATTTAAGTGATTTATTTTTTCGACATGAAAGAAGTTCTCATTGGTTATGTTCCAAGCGCCTCCCACAGACCATAATGGCACTTTTCTCAGATTCGCCTTTACACCCAATACGTTAGCTTCATCGATTCTTCCGCTTGCAGAAACTGTATATCTTTTGTCATACGCATAAGAGGCATTCCCAAAATAACTTCTATATCTCCTTATGGTACCATTTGTTCCTTGGATTGGATACAACAATTCTTGTCCTCCTCCGGGCCGAGTTGTATAGTAGTTCTTGAAATCCATATTGCTCATAAAGGTTAAAGTTTCTTTATTATACCCATACAAGCTTGATGTACTGGAATTATATTTGGTTTCGCTTGCCTCTGTGCCTAATATCGCAGTAACAGTTCCGCGAGACCATGATTTGTTATAATTCAATTGCCCTCTTGCATTCCAGGATCTTTGATTGCCACTCAGTGTAGTTAAGGTTCCACCTAACGGGAACGGGTATTGTATACCCCCTCCTGCATCATAGTACATAAACTTGTTTACCATATTCCTATTGGAATAGGCCATTCCACTTGCATAGTTTTCATCTACATTGTTTGACCGGAAATACTGTCCCTTTACATCCAGAGAGAGGCCTTGTAAAATATTAAACCGAACATTTCCTCCAATTCTTGTCGTGGACACCTTTGATGTGATACTTCCAAAGTCTTTTTCCTCGATTGGTTTGTAATGCCAATCTAACAAACCTACTGCAGACACCGTATCCAGATATGGCTTCCTATAACCGCCATCTGAAGAATTCGGGATATGTAACGGTTGGCCAGATTCATCCGCAAGCATTGTATATGGAGCAACATAGTTATAAATATTATTACCAAGATAAGGTACAAGTTGCGAATACCCTATTCTATTGTTTTTAAACGTATTTAATGAGTAATCAATAAAATAATTTAATTCAATTATTTTGTTTAGTTTGATTATGCTCGTAAAATTTAAAGTATATCGGCTAGATTTGTTTCCCACATCTGCTCCAAGGTTATTGTCATATCCAAAAGAAGTATAATAATTGGATTTATCACTTCCACCTTTAATACTCAAATTATATTGTTGGCTAATGGGATTTCTAAGGAAATATTTATCGATATCATCGTTTACATTATGGTTTGATAATTTCTCAAGACCATTTTCTAACTGCACGTCTGTTATTTCGCTTCGCCGTCTGGAATATAAAAGCTCCATAGCCGGTGATATAATTGGAAATAAATTATAGGCGGGATAAAGATCATCGTAAGCATCGTAATACCCTGAATTAAACAAGTTTTTCTCGAAACCTATGGCGTCCTTAGAAGACATGATCGGAATTTCTGAAATTTTGGGCTTTCCCATGAGGGTTAGGTTACTCGTAAAATTGATTTCAGTCTTAGAATTGAAGTTTCCCTTTTTTGTTGTAATCACAATTACTCCGTTTCCAGATCGGGCTCCCCATATTGATGCAGCGGCCGCATCCCTAAGGATAGTTATCGATTCCACATCGTTGGGGTTTAATCTCTCTATAATGTTTGCAACCGGCATTTCCTCATAGGGAAACCCGTCTATTACGATCAATGGCTGTCTGTTAGCATTAATAGTACTAAATCCCCGGATTACATATTTCGTCCCTGCAATACCGTTAGGATCATACCTTAAACTATTTGTAACATACCCTATCCTATCTAAAATATTTGTCGAAGGGGTCCTGCTCAATAGCTTATTATCTAACTGTACAAAACTTCCAGTAGCTCTTTCCTTGGGTATCGACTGATATCCCGTAGATACCACTTCCACCCCTTGTATATCCCTAATCGCCGAATCCAACGCCACCCTAATCTCCCCTCTCCCCGCAATCCTCACCTGCTTTGGGTCATAACCCAGCGAAGAGAACACAAGCGTCCCGTTCCCGGGCACGCGCGTAAAGCTAAAACGGCCCATATTATCGGTCCCCTGGCCCCGGGGATAGCCTTTGAGGGAAACAGTGGCTGCAGGAATGGGGTTGCCCTTGGCGTCTACTACCACGCCGGAAACGTTGATCATTGGAACGGTATCCAAAACCGCGTTCACCGGCTCTGCAGGCGCTTCTGCTGCAACGGGCTTTTTCGAAAGTACGATGCCTTTGTGTTTGATGGTCCAGGTGATGTTTTTACCGCGGAGCACGGCGGCCAGGGCGTTGGAGAGCGTTACCTGGCTTACTTTTACGGTGATGGGGGTATTGCCGTCGAGGGTGCTGCCGGAAAAAAATACGGTGTAGCCTGTTTGTTTCTCCAGGGCAATAAATACGTTTTCAATCGGCTGATTGGTAAAGTTTAGGGATACGTTGGAACTGTCTTGCGCCGCGGCGAATGCATTCGATTGAACCGCCATAAAAATCAGGGAAACAGCCCGCCATTTTACGTTTTTCCGCAGTAGAGAGTAGACCTTTTGCATATACGTTTGTTGGTTTTGAAGCGCCCATGAGAATTATCAGGACTGAACATTCCCATGAGAAAATTAAAAAAATGGACACACAGTTAAAATTCAGGCAATAAGGAGCCCCACCCGGGAAAACACGGATGTAAAAATTTTCTTTGATGATAGATGGATGCATGCGATATTCCCGGCCGGGAATATCTACAGAATCACGGTAAGATTGACTTTGGTGTAAACGCCTAGCTTATAAGAAAAGAAAGCGCTATGAGGTTGATCATTAAGCCCAGCTTCGATTTCAGGATCTGTTTGGCGTAACGCAGATGCGTCTTCACACTTTGTTTGCTGATCCCCATTTTAGCCGCTGCCTCCTGGTATGTCATGTCTTCCTGGTATACCAGCTGCAAGGCCGTTTTTCGCTGATTCGTCAGGAAACCCAGCAGATATTCCATCCGCTCCTCCTCTTCCTGCTGCTTGAAAGATGCCAGGGCCTCCGGCATCGTAATGTCCGCCGAGGCCGACCGGTTGTAGTACTGGAAAACCTCTTCCTTCTCAGAATGGGACGCCCGCTTCCTGATCTGGCCCAGGCATTGGTTCTGCACCATCTTCATCAGGTACCAGCGCATATCAGAAATGGTCTTCCACAACTTCGGCTTGTTCAGCAACAAAGCAAAACATTCCTGCACGGTATCCGCCGCATCATCCTTATCCCTCAGAAAGGTATAGGCCAATGCCAGCATCTCCTGCGAGTACTTGTTGTAAGCCTCGTTGAAAGCCTCCTTGTCGCCTTCTTGCAATTTTGTGATGAGAAATTTTTCCTCCACTTTTCGCAGGTTTTATTAAGAGTCTTAGTTCAGAATACTTTCATGTCTATTTCAGGAATAAGCAGATTTCTGTGTCAGCCAAAAGGGAGAAAAACGAGATATTCATACTTGTCCGATAGTTCAAAAAGCTAGTTGATTATGGACCGAAAATTAGTTAATACAAAAACAAATTTACGTTATGGATTTGTTAACAGAGGGAAATTGTTAATTCGGGGAAGTGTAGGCCTGTATTGGGTTGTACGATAATAACTGTTGTTTTGATTCTTATTCAAAAGTTAAGAGAAATTTGTAGAAATGGGCAAAAAAGACGGTTTTTCGTTCACCCTTTTTGGTTAATAATGCTATCCTTGTTTTGGGCCCGGAAACCGTACCTTCGCGTACTGAATGTAACATTTTTTTCCTTGCCAACGATCTATTTTTACGCAAAAGTTCACCCTTTCAAGTGATGATTGCATCTTATAATAAGACTTATTAATTCATTCATGGAAGATAATATCCATATACGACTACTGCTGATACGGGAAATACTCAACCGCCTCACCACGGAGGAAAAACAGGAACTGGAAAACATCCTCGCTTCCAACCCCGAAGCCGTACAGCTACGGCAGGAACTTAGCAACATCCCCCGCGAAGAACTGGAAGAATTCATCCAGTCCTTCGACCGCCAGGCCGGCCTCGCCGATGTATACGCCCGCGCCCAAACCCTGCGCAGCAACCGCAAAAAGACGATCATCCGCCGCATCGCCACCGCCACCGCAGCCGCGGCAGCCATCGCAGCAGGCGCCATCATATTCCTCAACCGCCAGCCGGAACAAACTGCCCCGCTCGCACACCAACAAGTTAGCGGCAGCGCCTCTATCACCCTCGAAGATGGAAAGGTCATCGCCCTGAAAGACTCCGGCCTGCAGCAGCACACCGCCTTCCAGAACAATAACCGCGTGCTGGAACTCGGCTCCGATAAAAAAGCAGACCAGGGCTGGAGCATCCTCAACGTGCCCGCCAAGCTGGACTACCAGGTGAAACTGGCCGACGGCAGCCGCGTTTGGCTCAACAGCAAAAGCCGCCTCCGCTTCCGCTTTTCTTATGAAAAGAACGTACGCGAAGTATACCTCGAAGACGGCGAAGCCTTCTTTCAGGTATCCGCCAGCGCGGAAAGCCCCTTCACCGTGCACACGCCGCAAGGCAGCGTGCAGGTGCTCGGTACGGAGTTTAACGTAAACGCCTACACGGAAAATAAGGTCACCACTTCCCTCGTAACCGGTAAGGTCGCCATTCAGTCCGGCATAGACCGGATAGAGCTGCGCCCCGGCCACGAAGCGATCGTGAACGCAGGCGAACCCATCAAAGTGGAAACCTTCGACGCCCGCCGCACCCTCGGATGGCGCCAGGGCATCCATTATTTCGAAAAAGCCAGCATCGCCTCGGTGGCGGTAATGCTCGAAAGATGGTTCGATACCCCCCTTATTATCGATAATCCCGCCGTTGCCAAAGAAAATTTATGGGGCCAGCTCAACCGCAACGAGCCGCTCCAGGTGTTCATAGACCAGGTGAATCTCACTGGGGACGTGCATTTCTACTGGAAAGACGGGGCGCTGCATTGCCGCTGAAACACGCACTGATTGTAACTCTCTCATATTGATTGTTTTATTTTCAGAAATTTTATTTTACTTTGTTGAAAGTTGTAAAATTTCCATTTGTAGTATTACGCGCCCGGTTTTCCAGCCGGGCTTTTTTATGCCCGGAATTCAGTAAATTCATATAGAATTTAACCCCAGCCTTCATGCAACAGGCCCTACCCCAAACTGCCACACCTGCAGCCAAAGCTTCCGGATTTTTCCCGCCACAGGCATCGGGCAATTTTTTTGCGCCTGCAGCAGCGCCCGTGATACAACGCGCTACCCAGCAGGATTGCCTGGATACAGAACGCGGCGTCGTGAATACCGCGGTGGATGCAGCTTTCAACAATATCGTAAGCGCCCTCGCCATCATGGATACTGTGCCGCTGCCGCCCAGCGTAAACAATGCGCTCTTTCTCGCATTCAGGGACAGCAGCGATGCCACGCGCGCATTGGTGCGCGGCAACCTGGTCACACTCAGGGACCGGGTGCGCGGCGCCACCTACGAATGCACCCGCAGCGGCGATGCGGATTTCTCCGGATGTACCAGTCCCAGCGGCGTGGCCAGGGTCGGGTATGCCAGCCACACGGGCTCCGGCGCCACACGGCAGTCTGTCGGCAACATCATGCTGTGTTTCCCGGCATTCAATGATGCAACCCCTGAAAAACGCTCCGGTACTATCATTCACGAGCTGGCGCATTATTACCTCGGTTTAAGCGATACCGGTTATTTTGGCGCGGGATGCGCTGAAACAGGCCGTCCTTCCACCGCTCCCAATGCCTGGCACGAAGATTCAGGCACGGCGGGCGATAACCCCGCCATCCGCCTCAATAATGCAGACAGCTATGCCTGTTTTGTGCACTTCCTCGCCATCATGCCGGCAGCGGATATGCAAGCCCGCGCAGCAGATTACCGTGGAGATAACCTGCATATCACGGCCAGGGGCGGCACATATATTTACACGGAAACGGGCAACGAACAGGAACCTTTGTTCAGTATCGAAGGCGTACCCGGGCTGGAACTGAACCGCCTGCATTCCAGCGGCATGGTATTCCGTTGGGAACTGGAAGTCGGCGGCATCCGCTATGGGATGGAATCGCGGCACGCGGCCTCTGCCAACCTGTTTGACCACTCCAACACGCAGGCGTATGTGGGCCGGAATATAAGAAGATTGCTGGCCGGCGTAAGCTCCGGCACGGTGGTTTGTTATACGCAACTGTTCGATCATCACGACGGCCGCTTTTCACCCACACCCATCGCTACCCGGCTGCCGGTTACCATCCGCCGTGGGCAGGATCCGCTGAATATGCCGCTTTTTCCGTGATCTTCCACTGTTGAAAATGTGGAAATACATCCTCCGCCTGCAAATGAAACCCTACTGCAAGGTCAGGGAAATGCCATCATGCATTTTCAACCGTAAAAAACGAGTTAATGGTGTAATGAGTAGAATATCAAATTTCTTTACATCGAATTTCATGTACTCTGAATTTACCAGATAGGCCGTCAATTATAAATGATGGGATATTAGATGGGCTCTGGGGGCTAGTTCAAATATAATACAACAATAATAGGGCAATTCTGGGTTACATTCATCTTCAATCGGCCAAGCTAGTGGAAAATAAGAGCACAGCCACTGAAAATCATACGACGGGTTGTTAACGACAAAATTTATATTTTTACATGTTTGAGGACCATGATAAGGACGATAGGAAAGCCCTGAACTGTTCATTAATTCACTTAACCTAACATTTGGTCACTTCGGTAAATAAAAGTTTTTAGCATTGCTATCAATTGAAATATAGGCGCTTATACTTTCCACTATTATTGAGAATGAGGGTTTGAATGTATGCATGATATAAGAATCTGTAACAATAAGAACTCTGACCTTTATAAAGATAATACTGCATACTACTGTGTGACAATACTTTAAAAAAGTCTACAGTTGATTAAGAAAACGGCTTAACAAGAAAAAGCACACGTTTTTTTTAAGGCATTACTTACTTTTGTTCTCTTAGCACGAGAGATCTAATTGACCTGTCTTCTAATTTTAAGTCAAATCCAAATCGAGAAAGCTCTCTACCCAACTCCTTATCGTCATTCAAATTTTTTACTTTGAGATAAAAGTCCATTTTGTAAGAAATATTTGTCTCATCGATCACCAGAAAATCTCTTGTTGCATTTCTGTTTAATGCTCTGGAAAGTACAATCACGAATGCTTTCATAGTTGAGCTACTAAGAAAAATACCATTGCTCGTAACTTCTATTGTTGGCAACTGTTCTGCGGATTTAGTCATAATAGGAATAGCGTCAGCTGTATCTTTCCTTCTCAGAATATAGCATGGCCTTATTACTTCCCTTAATTCCCCAACAATGCCCAGTTCTTGCTGGATATCCTGCTTTCTGAACTCATTAAAATACTGTTGATATTCAGCATAATTTTCTGGGTTAACAATATAATCAATAGAATAAACATTATTATCTCTCCATATTTCAAATTCATCTGGATCCTTTGGTGGCTTTAAGTATGATAAAGCATTAGATTCCAGCACGACATTTGAAGTTTTGACTCCATATGAATACGCAATAAACTCAAGTATACTTAGACCATTAAGCGAAATCCCTATTTGTTTCCCTGTTACAGAATCTTTGAGAGGATGATATAACCCTTTGGTCCGCTCCTCTTCTGTGTTGCCCAGTTTTCTAATTTTTGAGAAATATTCTCTCCCATTCCAAATATGAGAATTTAACCGAGTTTTAATAATACTAAAACTTTCGTCATCGACATCTACTTTCATCGCAACTGAAGTTGATTCTAATTCTCCAGAGGCCAGGACTGAATCTATCATGCCTTGAGATATTGTGTTTGACGTCGCGATAAATTGACCCTTTTCATTAAACCAGACACAATAAGGAACAAACTGATGAGGATACATTTTGTGTAGTACTTTGTCACCTAGGGCAAACGGAAGGGATGATTCCTTTATAATTTGAGATTTGACTTTGAGCTTTTGAAATACCTCATATGAGTCCATTGTAACTGGCAAAATGAAGACTTTGTCTCTATAAATTGTATTAAAATATTCAACTTTAGGAAATGATGCAATGCAGCTACCGCACCCTCTGCTCCAGAAATCAAGCACTACTATCTTACCTCGTAAATCTGACAATTTCAATGATGATGTCGTATGGTTTACCATATTTGTAATAGTAATATCCGGGAGATTGCTCCCTTTTTGGGCGGCACTTGTATATTTAACCTGGGCGGTTAGTGTGAGAAAAAAAAACAAAAAAATATTTACAAATACTACAAACATTCGCATGATTCTGCACTTATTTGATTGAAAAATATTAAGCTATTTTAATAAGATAGAAATCACATGATTAAGGCTATCTCTTAAATTGCCACCATTCAAGCCTGGCCTTATCATTAAAGCACTGCTAAAATAATCTGCTGAAATTACTTTACTTTTACTGTCAACTAATATGTATCCTGGAATTGCATCCATTTTTAAGATATTTGACCTGGCATCCACTAAATTATCAATGGTTTGTATCCAGGGGGCTTTATCTTCGAGCATTGCTTTTTTCCAAGCAGAATGGCTTTTATCAATAGATATGCCCACAATCCCAAAGCCTTTTGCATTAAAATCATTATAAACATTTATTAACCTAGGAACTTCCGCCCTACAAGGCCTGCACCAGCTTGCCCAAAAATCTATCAGTGTGAATTTATTCCTAGAAGTTATATTATGCAATGTTTCTATTTTCCCATTTGATGTCGTAATCTGGAAATCAGGAAGCACCGATCCAACTAATCCACTTTTATAAAAATCCTTATATTTCAGCCTTCTTTCAACTTCTTGCCCTAATTGTACACCATATCGAGTTGCTTTTGAAGCGTTGGACAAACTATTGTATACCAATTCCAGTTCTTTTTCATTGTAAGTGTGAACCATTCTCAGAATGAGGTTTGGAATATAAAGCGAATTAGGGTGTTTCTTGACAAACTCCTTGTAAAGCATAACAGAGGTATCACCCTTTTCTGAAGGTATACCCATAACTTCCATATATTCTTTCTGAGAATTTGACCCCTCAAGATTTAGATTGTTTAATTTGTCAATGTCCCCTGTCACAATCATTTCTTTATTCTCTAGCCATAACGCATTACTAAATTTTTCCCTCCCATTTACAATAAAATTAAAAAAGTAAAAATCTGCTCCGCCTTTAACATTTCCAGAAAATTCAAACTCCCCATTTTTACTCTTAGTCATTCCGACAGTGTCCTGATTTAGAAGCAGGCATACAGTTGTTTCATCAGGAATTCCATTAATTTTCGCTTTTAATATGAAATTTGGTTGTTTTTGAGAAAAACTAAATCCCATTAATACTACTAAAACAAACGTGTAGAGGACTAAAATATTTAGATACCGCAACATACATACTAATTTAATTTATATAATTGTACTCTATTCTCATTTATAAGATGCATAAACCTCTAAAAGAGGTGAAGGGAATGTCTTTTTTAGAATCTATTTAATTTTGCATGTTGACCGGTAAATATTATTCAATACGTTACTGTATACAAAAACTCTTAGTCGCCAACGTGTGTAAAACGTGGTTCTAGTACATGATCTCTGCTCATATTCAATGCCACGTGAAGCTGTTTCTGTTCAGTCTAAGCCAACAGCCTTTTCTAGAAGTTTGAACACCAAAAATTAATCTCACCTGACATTACATATTCCTGAATGTCTATCGCTCATACCGAAAAGAAGTCAATCAAACAGGTCTGTTTGCCTCCCAGTTAACCACCAACCTGCTAGAATTTATGCTTATGTACTAACCGACCCGTAGGCGGATCACGCCTTTTTTTCCTTTACAGATATTCACAGAGGTTCTTTTGTGGCCTTTTTCGACGAACTTAAAAGACACAACCCTTCACTATCCCAGCATGAAGCAAACAAAGATGGCAACCCTTTTTAACAAAATTCATCCTGCAACAGTCTCAGCCCCCACTCTCCCTCACTCCTTCTTCCCCCCATCCCTCACCCTCACCACCGCCAGCTTAAACGACAACGCCATCAGCTCAAGAAACGACTTCTCCGAAAACCGCTCATCATTCCGCATCTGGAACGCGGCGATAGCGGCCGACAGCACTAAACAACTTGCAACAACCAACGGCAATACGAACCCGCAAAAATACCATACAGCAGCCAAACTTGCCAGTAGCACAATGGCCGTAAACAGGTAAAAGCTACCCGACGGCCAGGGATTATTATTCTTTTTCATGGGAGAATTATTAATGTTTGTAATGTTCTGAACAGTTGTTTTATTGGAAAGCTCCAGCCGGGCCTCATCCTTATCAAGCACCTTCACGTCCGTCCCGCAAAAGCAAATGATGCGGTAACCTGGCAGGTAAGGGTACTTTTTCCAGTATTGATGGCTGCCCACAATTACCGCCGGAGCATGGCGCGTGGCCGAGGCTACCCTTAAGTACATTTCCTCTTCGCTGGCGTCTTCAGGGATATCCACCTCGACGATTTCGAATGAACTGCCGTTCCGCGTCATATAGTCCAGCCACCGGAACAGGTCCTCGTTGGTTTCAGCAAGCTTTTGGTAATGTTTCAGCAAAACCTTTTTATCGTCCATTGCCGCCTTATGCTCACTCTCAGGATTGGCAAACTGGAAAAAGACGCCCAGGAGGTGACTTTTATGCGCCGGTTCGCTAACCCTGTCGATATAATCGATCGATAACGTATAAACTGCCATTAACTCTGAATTATTGGTTCTTTAAAAATTCAAACACATCCGCCGCTAAATCGCCCGTATAAAAATCCTTGGGCCAGTCGAAAGCGCCCTTTTCTCCAATGTCTATTTTCTTAATGGTGGTACATTCACAATCCGCCTCCTGCTCCACGTAGTAGATCGCCACCTGGCCGGCATGCACCGTGCCTTCGGAGATCCTTCTCCGCAGGCGCTTCAGTAGGTACTCGCTGTGCGTTTCTATTACGAGGAACCGGCCTTCGGCGCTTCGCTCGTTTTTCCGGATGGCAATGTCGATGAACAGGTCCGCCAGGTCTGCCTGCATCTTGGGGTGCAGGTGGATCTCCGGCTGCTCTATCAGGGTGATGCTGCCTTCTTTGGACAAAAAACCCTGTATGATCACGGGCAATATCTGCGATACGCCGAAACCCACGTCCGTGATGTCCAGGTCCAGGGAGTTCTGGTTGACCCATATCTGGTGGATCACGTCTTTAATAGGCCCTACGTTGATCTTCAGGTTGAAGCGTTTAAACCAGTTGTTCACACTGTCCTTTAGGTTGCTGTTGTCTTTCAGGATCTCGGCGATCGCCTCCCCGTCCAGCGTATCCAGGAACTTATTCACCTTGGCCTTGTCCAGGAAATAATACCGCTTGGGATGCGCCCGCAGCGGGCTTACGTAGTTGATGCGCTGGGAGTTGAAAGACTGCTGCAGGCAAGAGAACACTTCAGACACGATATTCCTGAAAGACACGCACAGCAGGGAGTTCATCTTATCCGGCATATCCGTGTTCTCAATGAAGGAAAACACGGTCCTGTCGCTTTTAAAGCTGTTTTTCAGCTCGGCCTTCTGTTTTTCATGGATGCCGCGGAAATCGATCAGGTCGCTGGATATAAAATCATCCGCCGGCGCGTCCAGATCAATATTGGCGATCTCGACGTTGCCGATATGCAGCTTGCACCGCCTGATCTTCAGCACGCTTTCGCTGTATTTAAAATCGTACTCGATCCTCACTTTCTCCGAATTTTCAATGCCCTGCAGCTTTTTAAAGAAATCAAAGGCCTTCAGCAGCTCATCCTTATCGGAAAGCAATGCCTTCCTGATGGTATTCCGCAGGTCAGATGCCGTGGCAGCGATGTCTTTAACGATGGCTTTGTTCCTGGATATGATCTCATAACTTCTCTTCACAAGGTTTTCAATGGCCTCCCGTGTGATCTGGCCCCTCTTCCAGGTCAGCAGTTCCGTGATCATCTTTGTGCTCTTTTCCTTCTCTTTCCCGGGCCTGTCGGTAGCCGGCAGCCGCGCGATCACGAAATAACAAATGGTCATCAGCTCGTCCAGGAACTTATCCCCTTCGCGGTTCAGCACATCGCCTATCGAAGATTCGTTAAAATTGAATTCCAGGTGAAGCGCGTTCTTATTGTCTTTTTTCCTGAACAGGTTAATGCCTTCGCCCAGGCTGAAAAATGGCCCGTGCAGCTTCAGCGCCGATTTATAATTCTCGGCAAGCGCGGTTTCCTGCAGCATCAGGAAAAGCTGCAACAGGCTGCTTTTCCCCACGCTGTTCGCCCCCAGCAATATGGTCAGCGGTTTTACTTCTATATTCCCCTCACGGAATGCTTTGTAGTTTTGAAACTTAACTTTTGTTAACATACATTTTTAATATTTATAATGAATAAACCCGGGATCAGCCGGGGAATAGCATCCCCTTTTACCTGGTGTTAAACTACAGGTAGCCATCCGCCTAATATTTCAGGCAAAACCTTCCCTTTTCAAACAATTTTCTTTGTTTGTCGGGACTGGTATTGTTTTTTGTGTGATTTACATAAAAGAGAAGTTTGTGAAAGATGAACCCGGAAGGTTCTGATTTAAACCTGTGATGATGATGGTGTATGCTCTGCGCTGCTGAAGGTTGAATAACCTTCATGGCTGGTTGTTACGCCTGTAGGAAGGGCGTTTTTAACTGGTTAGTTCTTTTCAATAAAAATCATTTAAAACGGTTAGTTCATGATATTTCTTTCAAAATCCTTTAACTACGAATTTGATTTCATGTCCTCAATGGATTGCAACAAGTTCCGCCTAAATTAAAGACAAGAAATTAATTAAAAAGGGTGAAGGGGTTCTATCAGTTTGAGTGGAATTCACTCGTTTTATTACAAAAAAATATTCTGCCCTGCATAAAAGTATCGATCATCATTTCCCGGTCATTTTTCCTCACCCCGTTACCCCGCCACAAGTCAGGTTTACCACCACACCCGTCACCGCCCCGGCTTTCCCCGACGCAAAAAATACCGCGGCGTTCCCTACGTCTTCCAGCGAAGTGTTCTTGCCTAAAGGCGGTTTCTCAGAAAACAGCTCATCCAAAGTCTTCCCCATCAGCTTCGCCCTGAAACCGAACACTTCTCTCGCATGCGAACCTAAGGAAGTGGTTTCCGGGATCGCATCCGGCCGCAGGCAGATCACCCGTATGCCGTGCGGCGCCAGCTCCCCGGCCAGCTGCAGGCTCAGGGCTTCCACCGTAGCATTAGACACGCTGAAGCCGCCGGAAACGGAAGTATACAGTTTAGAACCCGGTGTTGTGAGCGTGAACAGCACGCCGGAACGCTGAGGCATCATCACGCGGGCCGCTGCCGTGGAAGTGATGAAATTCCCCCTCGCATAAGTGACAACGGGTAACTCAAAATCTTCCGCAGACAGCTCCGCCAGCGGGATGCCCTGCACATGGTACACGCCAACCGCATTAAAAGAAATATCCAGCTTCCCCTCGCGTTCCATGACGCTTGAGAGATGTTTATCCACCGCGGCCGCATCCAGCACATCTACCACACCGGTGGCGGCAAAACCGCCGGCTTTGGTGATCCGCTCCGCCACTGCGTTCAATTTTGCTTCCGTACGCCCGGCCAGGTACACGCGGGCCCCCGCGGCGGCAAATGCCTCGGCGGCCGCGCTGCCCAATGCACCGCCGCCGCCATAGATCACAGCTGTCTTGTTATGAAGTTCCATGGGATGTTTTTGTGGCTAAAGTTCAGCATTTGCATCGCTATCATACGGGGGGATTAGGGACAATCACCAGGCGAAATACGCCATGATATCCGGCAAGCTCATCGTGAAACCACCACAACAGGGTAATTTCACCGCTGTTTTGGGTAATATTTCCCAATACCGCATAAACACATAGGATTAACTTCATGGTTTAAACATCGGATTATGCGTTTATTCTTTATCCTCCTGTTCTGCACCTCCATGGCTGCCGCGCAGGAACGCTTCCAGCCCTCATGGCCTTCGCTGGAGCAATATTCCACGCCTGAATGGTTCCGCGATGCGAAATTCGGCATATTCATCCACTGGGGTGTTTACGCCGTGCCTGCATTCGGCAACGAATGGTATCCCCGCAATGTATACCGCAAAGACTCCCGCGAATACAAACACCATGTGGAAAAATACGGGCCCCTGGACAAGTTCGGCTACAAGGACTTCATCCCTATGTTCAAAGCGGAAAAGTTCGACGCCAACGCCTGGGCTGAGCTCTTCAAACAATCCGGCGCGAAATACATCGTACCGGTAGCTGAGCACCACGACGGCTTCGCGATGTACAATACGGCGCTTTCCAAATGGAATGCGGTGGAAATGGGCCCCAAAAGGGATATCGTCGGCGAGCTGGCCACAGCTGTCCGCAAGCAGGGACTGATCTTCGGGCTATCATCGCACCGCATCGAACATTGGTGGTTCATGAACGGCGGCAGGAAATTCAATTCCGATGTGAACGACCCGAAATATGCAGACTTCTACGGCCCCGCCCATGAAGAAACCGAAACCATGAGCCCGGAATTTATGAACGACTGGCTGATGCGCTGCACGGAACTGGTGGAAAAATACCAGCCCCAGCTCTTCTGGTTCGACTGGTGGATTGAGCAGCCAGCGCTGGAGCCCTGGCGCAAAAGTTTCGCCGCCTATTATTACAACAAAGGCCTGGAATGGAAAAAGGGCGTAGTGATCAATTACAAAAATGATATCTCCTTCAAACCAAAAGCCGCCGTGCTGGACCTGGAACGCGGCAAGCTGGATGAAATACGCCAGCTGCCCTGGCAAACAGACGATGCGCTGGGCAACAAATCCTGGGGATACACGATCGACAACGATTTTAAATCACCACATTACATTATCACCCACCTCGTAGATATCGTCAGCAAGAACGGCAACCTCCTGCTCAATATCGGCCCGCGGCCGGACGGCACTATCACCGAACAGGAAACCGCCATCCTGCAGGCAACCGGCAAATGGCTGGCCATCAACGGCGAAAGCATCTACGGTACCCGCCCATGGAAGGTTTCCGGGGAAGGCCCCACCAAATCCGCCAAAGGCCCCTTCGCCGATCAGAAAGAAGCATTTACTGCCAAAGACCTCCGCTTCACAAAGAAAGGAGACACGCTGTATATGATCACGCTCGGCATTCCCACTGCGCCCATTTCAGTGAAAGCACTGGCTGCCGGCAGCGGCAATATTACCGGCATTACTTTACTGGGCAGCAACGAAACGGTCCGCTGGAAACAGCAGCCGGGCCAGCTGGTGATCCAGCCCGCAACCGCGTACCCCGCAGAGCATGCAGCTGCATACAGGATCATTCTCAGTAATGCGAAATGACTGATACAGGAACAATGAAATATTACATGGAACTGCGGGGCTAGTGGGTAGAACAACGAAGCAAAAAAGCCCGTCATTGCGAGGAGCCGCAGAGCCAAAGCAGGGGCGCGACGAAGCAATCTCTTATGCTGGATTGATATACATCAATGTTAGGAGATTGCTTCGTCGCGTTTTCTGTCGCACAGGATGCCCTGTTGCTCCTCGCAATGACGGGTTTTTCCAATCGCAATGACGGACATCATTCCGCAAACACCGATCTGCAATACTGCTGCGGCGTTTTACCCGTATGTTTTTTAAATATCCTGTGGAAAGAAGTATAATCGCTGAACCCGCTGTCAAAGCATATCTCCTTGATGGAAAGCCTGCTCTCCATCAGCAATTTACAGGCAGCTCCCACTCTTACCTCGCTCAGGAATTGCAGGTACGTTTTCCCCGTTTTTGATTTGAAATACCGGCAGAAGGAATTTTCGCTCATCGCGGCAATGCCTGCTACTTCGGCCAGCGGCAGCGTGTCGCGGAAGTTGCGGAAGATATGGTCGAATACGCGGTTGATGCGGTCGCTGCCCGTCCTGGGGTCCAGGTCGGGGCTGAAGCCGGGGGAAGCCAGCTCGGTTACATCCGGGTTGGCGGATAATTTCGCAAGGCACCGGAGCAAGGCGATGATCCGCTCGATGCCGTCCGTTTCCATTATCTGGGTTATTTCCGCTGCAATAGCGGCGGATGAATGCTCGGGCACATGCAGTCCGCGCCTGGCGCGCTGCACCACCCCGCGCAAAGCCGCTGCTTCGGGAATGTCCAGGAAACCGCCGCCGAGGCAGGTCTCTTTAAAATGGATCACGGTGGAATAAGGCGCCTGGCTGTCTTCTTCGCTCCCGCTCTCGTACCGCCAGAAATGCGGGAGGTTGGAGCCTACCAATACGATGCCCCCTTTGGAAAACGGCCGGATGTCGTCGCCTACAAATTGCATGCCCTGGCCTTTCTGGAACCAGATCAGCTCCAGCTCCTCGTGGTAATGCCAGCTGCTGTTGATGTTCGGCAGCATGTCGCGGCGGGCGCTGAATGAATGTATCTCCCGGGTCGGCACTTTTAAGAGAGCTGGCTTCATACGGGTTGTTTTAAACGTGGATCACAAATATATCACTTTGTGAAATACTCATGCATGAACAGCAACTGGTACAACACGGCATTGCTCCAGTATTGCCAGTTATGCGCGCCGGGCCGCGTGATGAAATCATGCGGGATGTTCCGGTATTGCAACTGCTCATGCAGGTTCAGGTTCACTTTGTAAAAAAAATCATCGTAACCGCAGTCTATCATCAAAGCAAGCCTGTTCGGCGCCAGCAGGTGCAGCTGGTTGATGACGGTATGCGATTCCCAGCGCGCGGGTTCTTTGTCGTATGTGCCAAGGCGGTCGGCCATGTCCCAGTTATTGGGAAAAGGCCTGATGTCTACCCCGCCGCTCATGCTGCCGGCGGCGCCGTATACATCCTGGTGGCGGATGGCCAGGTACAGCGCGCCATGGCCGCCCATGCTCAGGCCGGTAATGGCGCGGCCTTTCCGGTTAGGGATGGTTTTGTAGTGCTCATCTATCCAGCTCACCAGTTCTTTGGACACATAGGTTTCATATTGGAAAGAAGGATCCGCGGGACTGTCCCAATACCAGCTGCCGAAGCCGCCGTCCGGGCAAACGATCAGCATGTTCAGCTGGTCGGCCTGTTCCTGCACGGCTTTCACTTTGGTCACCCAATCGGTATAATTGCCGCTGTAGCCATGCAGCAGATACACCACGGGTAACGCTTTGCTGCCGTCGTAGCCTGCGGGTTTTATCACCACAGCTTTGATGTTTTTCTTCATGGCCTGGCTGTAGGTATTTACGGTGTCTACCGAAGCGGCCAGCACTGCCTGCGCCTGCAGGATAAGGATCAATGCCAGTAAGCGGAAAGCCTTTTTTAGATTTTTCATGATGGGTTCGGATGTTCTGGCTATCAAGATACACAAATCATGGAATGGCTGCAACGTTGTCGCCCGGGTTATCGTCAGGAATATACCCGTAGGGGTCTATGGCCGCCGCGGCAGGCTTTTGGTCCAGCAGCAGGGTGAGTATGGAAGCCTTTCCGGTGAAGCGGTGCATCTTTTCATAAATGGGCTTGCCCAGCGGGGCTGAGGCGGCAAATATGCCGATGGGAAGCAGGTCATTGGCCGGCCCGCCGTTCCGCAGGGTATTCACTTTCAGCACGAGTTTATATTTCCCGTTCACCGGCTCGCAGCTTACGATGCTGATACCCAGTGAATAGGTGACCGCTTCCTGTAAGCAGGTATGGATCAGCTGCATTTCTTCCGGCGTGGCATTCAGCGATAGTTCCTTCACGAGCTCTTCCGCCCGGCTGGCTTTGGTGGCCAGGGCGCGGCGCAGGGCGGCGTTTACGCGTTGTTCCCCGAGGGTTTCTTTCAGGCGGTACATGGCCAGGCCGCCTTTCTGGTAAGCCACATGCGGCGATCCGTCCGTTTGCACCAGCGGCAGCTCTTCGCCGGCAAAGCTGCGCACGTACATATACCACCGGTTGTCTGCCAGCAGGTAATTGCGCAGCTGCATTTTGCCCCGCGACCGCTCCAGCACCATAGCTTCCGTATATTTTGCCAGCGATTCCGTGAGGAACTTGGACCCTGCTGTATCCGCAGGCACCAGCTGCATGGCCCACCATTGATGCGATACTTCATGCGCGGTGGTGGCATAAGCGAAATTCACTTTCCCCGTGTCGCGGAAATCGCCTTTGAAGTTCAGGCGCTCCGCGGAGAATATCACGCCGGGATAAGCGGTAGCCGCCCCCCTGTATTGCGGCACCTGCGCCACGGTGCAGTACCGCAGCGGGTAAGGGCTGAACTGTTCGTTGCAGTAATCCAGCGCGTCTTTCATGGCCTGCATAAGCGAGGGCACATTTGTATTATCCCCGGACTGGTAATACACACGCAGGTCAACGCCTTTCCAGGTTTCCCGCAGCAGCGTATACCGCGCGGCGCTGAAGGCGAACATCTGCGTTACCGGTTGTGTGGTCTTGTAATGAAAATAATGCCGCCCTTTAGAGGTCCAGTCCTTCAGTAACGCGCCTGTAGTGACCACCTGCTGGCCTTCGGCAACGGAGATGACCGTCTCGAAATCCATTTTCTCGGGTACGGTGGCTGCACCCATCTGCAACCTGGCAGGCAGGCCCAGTTTTTTCCGTTCCGTGGAATCTTCCAGCGCCAGCCCCGCGTTGAACCCGAACCAGGGAAGATATTTTTCCAGCTCCACGTATGACCCGTCCGGCACAATGGAATGCTCGTTGTTGAAAGGCAGGAAGCTGCCGCGGTTCACGTCCGTACTGAATTCCAGTGCCATGGTATCCCCCGGCAGCAGGGGCTTTGGCAGCTTTATCCAGGATTGGTTATGCCCCGCGGACCGTGTTTCCCCTTTGAATTGCAGCGAGGTCACTTCCGGGTGCGCGCCCGCCAGCAGTTGTGTGATCGTGGCGCCCGTCTTATTGACAAGGCGGTACGATCCTTTTACTGAATAACGGCCTTCTTCGGGATAAATATCTGTTGCCGTGCGCACAGAAATTATATCCGGCTGCGGCATGTTTTTATACCGGGCAAATTGTTTTTCATATTCGCCTTTCCATTGAACAGCATCGTAACTGCCATCCTGTTTGGAATAAATGAAAGCGCCCGCGGCCAGCGCCACCAGCAGGCAGGGAATGGCAAGGAACGCCACACGCTCTCCCGTTCTGCGCGTCCTTTTCCAGAGAGCGGCGGAAAGGAATACCAGCATCATGGCAAAAGCTCCCCAATACAACATGTACCAGTTGAATGCCTTCGCATAATGCCCCACACCGTTCATGGATGAATATTCCAGCTCCGGCGTCACCGCGTAGCGGAACAGGTAATTCTCTACTCCCAGTCTGCGGCTGTACAGGATCAAACCCGCGGCCAGCAAGCCCGCCAGCATGCCGGTGTATTTGTGCGGGATCAGTGTCTGGATGAACACCGCCAACGCGCCGAACAGCAGCAAAGGCAGCCCGCAGTAATAATACATGGAAAAATATACCGGCAGCTCCGCCCTGAAATATCCATGACTCCATTGCAAACCCAATCCCAGCAGTATGTTCAGGCTGATCAGCACCACGATCACCACCGCCAGCACGGCCAGCTGCACCAGTGGGAACAGCAGGTTCCTCACCGGTGTGGCGTATAACAGCGCATGCATATTCGCGGCCCGTTCCCGTCTTACCAGTTCCGCCGCGCAAAAAATAACCAGCAATACCGCCGGCCTCAATGCTCCCAGTTCCTCCACGATAATGCCCGTAACGGGATACAGCGAGGACCCGAACATTCCCTGGAAGAGCGCATCATTCAATTCAATGCCCATCAGCAATGCCCACAGCGCCAGCATGGCCGCCAGCGGTATATTCTTCAGCATCGCCGCCGCTTCCAGCTTAAACTGCACCCAGCTTGTGCGCAGGTCATACCCCGTATACTCCGGCTGCAAAGGCCGGTACGCTGCCGTTGCAACAACCGGTTCAGCAACAAGTTTCCTGCTGCCAGCTTTCGACAGCTGCGGCCGGAATGAAAATAATTTATACGCCACCAAAAGCAGGAGAATAGACGCGCCGGTCCATAGGATGCGGTTCAGCAGGAAAACGCCTTCCGCCGGGAACAATTGTGTATTCCGCTGCGCGTCCGTCCAGCCGCGGGTATCGCCGAAAAACGCCGCCAGCCCGAAAGGATCGAGCAAAGCAGGAAGCGCGGAACCCGCCGGGCCGGAGTTCGCCATCATCGGGGAATTGCCCAGCACGGAACCCAGCATGTACAGCATATACAACAGCACGCCCGCTACATACACGGCTTTCGTACTCCGGGTCAGCAAAGCGGCAGCAAATACCAGCCCGCAGCCCAGCAGGATATTCGGCAAACCAAACAGCAGCAAGGGTTGCAGGAAATACGCCCAGTTAAATGGCGACAACTTTGCAGGCCCCACGAAAAAACATCCCAGGCACAGGCCCAGCAAAGCCAGGCACAGCAAGGCAAACACGGCCAGCAGCAAACCGGCGAACCGGCTGATAAAATAAACCGGCTTGCTGAGCGGCGTCGTAAAAATGAACTGTTCCGTGCGGTGCGCCGTGTCGCGCAGCACCACGTTGGCGCAGAACACAACGCTGGCAAAGATCGCGGACAGCGACAGGATGCTTACCAGCATCGTCACCACGTAAGGCCCGTTTACATGTACGCCGCTGCCGAAATTCCCGAACACGGCCAACGCGCCCAGTACGAAAAATATAGCCGCAGCGCCCAGGAAGCTCAGCTGTTTCAGGTGATAACGGCATTCGAACCGCAGGAGTTGCGCTAACATATCACTGCCTCCTTTTCCTTTAACGCTGAAAAATATACTTCTTCGAGGCCTGCTTCGTACGGCTCAAATCCTTCGCCAGGGCAGTGTTCAGACCATACATGCAATTGCATGCGCCCCGCCAGCAGCCTGGTAGACAATACCGTGAATGCCGCAGAATATTCCGCCAATGTTTCTTTCCGGATCGTTTTTCTCCAGACCTTCCCTTCCAGCAAACCGGTGAGCGCCGCAGGCCTTCCCTGCAGGATGATCTTCCCGCCGGCCAGCACAGCCATTTGCGGGCAGAGGTCCCGCACATCTTCCACGATATGCGTGGAAAGGATCACCACGATCTGCTCGCCGATCTCGCTCAGCAGGTCGTGGAAGCGGTTGCGTTCTTCAGGGTCCAGGCCCGCCGTAGGCTCGTCGGCTATGATCAGCTGCGGGTTGCCCAGCAAAGCCTGCGCAATGCCGAACCGCTGCCGCATGCCGCCGGAAAATGTGCTCACGGCCTGTTTCCTGACATGATAAAGATTGGTTTGCTGCAACAGCGCCTGCACCTGCTCTTTCCGCGCACGCGGCTGCAGCAGGCCTTTCAGCACGGCCATATGTTCCAGCAGGTCCTGCGCGGATATTTTCGGGTACACGCCAAAGTCCTGCGGAAGGTAACCCAGCTGCCGGCGCATAGCCTGCGGGTTGGCCAGGATGTCCGTATCATCAAAACGGATCGTGCCGCCATCCGGCTGCTGCAGGGTGGCAATGGTGCGCATAAGCGTGGACTTCCCCGCGCCGTTGGGACCCAGCAGCCCGAACATCCCGTTCGGTATGCTGAGGCTGACCCCGCTCAGCGCCTTCACGCCGCGGGCATATTGTTTATCAAGGTTCCGGATGTGCAGTCTTTCCATAGTTTCCAGGATTTATGCGGCGAAAGTAGCCCCGTCTTTCAGCACCGGGAATTAAACAGGTCCAAAGCAACGGATGCCGTGACCAACGGGCCTTTCTTCCCTTCGTCACCGTTTTGGATACTTTCGTCATTATCTTTTGGGAGGAAGGGAAAATGTGCCTTCTTTTACGCATGATCCGCAGGCAGACCGACACTTTTATCCTACTGGGCTTTCTTTGTTTCATGGCCGCCGTGTATGCAGACCGTGCGAGCGGCGGCTGGAGCGATTACCTGCCCGCGCTGCTGGCCCTGCTGCTTTCACAATGGCCTGCCATGCTGTTCAACGCCGTAAAGCACCGCTTAACACCCCGGCAATACAACCCCGCATGGATCATTGGTTTCTGTGTATGCCTGCCGCTTACGCTTGCGTTATTTATTTCCGTAGAGCCGTTCGGCTTAAAGGAAGACATGTACGTAACGGTCACGGTGTTCTCCGTGTGTTTGCAGCTTTTCCTGTTTGCCATTGCCTGGTGGCAGGGACAGCAGCGGGTCCGCAAACGCTGGTGGAAGATCAGTTTCGAGAAGGGAGCCCTGGCGGCGCTGGCGCTGCTGTCTGTTACATTCGCCACCATGGCCGTTTCCAGCATGGGCAACCCGGAATATCATAAAATGGGGGTATTGCTGCTGGGGTTCGAGTTCAGCTTAAAAAAAGTGTTCACGCATTTCGGGGCCTGGCTGGCCATCCTGTTGCAGTTCATGTTCATGTACGGCTGCGGGTATTTCATCTTCTGGCTCAACAGCCGCATCCTCGTATCCCGCGTGCTGAAAGACCGGGGCATGGTGATCTATTGCCTTGCCGGGCTGGCCACTGTCGCGGTTTTTTACCCTGTCATCGGCCAGCTGCTCGCCTGGCTCCCGCTCAACCACTTGCTGGGCGGCATTTTCCCGGCTAATCCATTCAAGGATGAGAATGCTTACAGCTTCCTGGCGCTGCTGGTGGTAAGCCTGCCCGTGATCCTTGCATTGCAATGGTATGCACAGAATAACCGCATCATGCTGCTGGAAAAAGAAAAAACGCAGGTGGAGCTGGATATGCTCAAGCAACAGATCAACCCGCATTTTTTCTTCAACACGCTCAACAACCTCTACGCGCTCAGCCTGCACAAGTCCGACCAAACGCCGGATGTGATCCTCCAGCTGTCTGACCTGATGCGGTATGTGATCTACAAAGGACAGGAAACCACCGTGCCGCTGCGCGAGGATGTGCGGTACCTGGAAGACTACATCCGCCTGCAGGAGATCCGCCTGAAACAGCGGCTGCACCTGGAGTTCAGGCAGCAGATAAACCGCGAGGACCTTGTTATTGCGCCGCTGCTGCTGGTCGTGTTCGTGGAAAATGCCTTCAAGCATGGCATAGAGGCGGTGGAAGGGGACGCTTTCCTGCGCATACAACTGGAGGCTGACGAAAAAGGCCTTTCATTCATTTGTGAAAACCCCGTTGCCGAAACCAATCCCCTGGAAGGAAGCAGCGGGATCGGGCTGCAAAACCTCCGCAAACGCCTGGCACTGCTGTACCCCGGCAAGCACCGGGTGGTTACAGGCCGGGAAAATCATACATTTAAGGCTGAATTATACCTGGACTGGACATGAAAATGCGCTGCCTGATCATAGACGACGAGCCGCTGGCCCACGATGTTATCCTCAAATACATCGAAGAAGCGCCGTTCCTGGAGCTGGCCGGCCAGTGCTACCGGGCCACCGAAGCACTGGAATTCCTCAACCGCCAGCCTGTAGACCTGCTGTTCCTGGACATCCGCATGCCCCGGCTCAACGGCCTTGAATTCCTGCGCACACTGCAACAGCGCCCGCTGGTGATCATCACCTCCGCGTACGAAGAATATGCGCTCCAGGGCTTCGACCTGGCTGTATGCGATTACCTGCTCAAACCCTTCCGCTTCGATCGTTTCCTCCAGGCGGTAAACCGTGCGTACGCACAATTCAATCAAACGCAACCCGCCGCTCCTTCAGCCCCCGCGCCGCAAAGCCCCGCGCAGCTGGCCGTCAAAACAGATAAAAAGCTCGTATTCGTGGACCTTCAAAGTATCTACTACCTGGAAAGCCTCGGCAATTACGTGAAGGTCTGGCAGGAAAATTCTTACCTTCTCACCGCCCGCACCCTCAGCAGCTACGAAGCGGAACTGCCGGCTGACACTTTCGTTCGCATCCACAAATCGTATATCCTCAACCGTAAGATGATCCACGCGCTGGAAGGCAATATCGTCCATCTCAGGAACGGGAAGCAGCTGCCGCTGGGGAAGAATTACCGGCATGCTGTAAATCTGAAATAGTGTCGAAAAAGCCAGTCAGCAAACTAATTGCCGCTGGGTCTGCACTTTATATTTATAACTTTAAATTTTCCGGTTTGTGTCCCAACAGTAATAGTCGGCACACCTGCGGGTGCTGAAGGATCAATATCAAATTCAATACAACAAAAAACCTCATCATCAGATGTACATCCCTGCTTGATCGTTTGTGACAAAGGAGCAACAGCCAGCCAATATGTACTTTGCGCACTTATCTGACTTGGAACAAAAGAACAAAATGGACTGCCCACAGGTGTATAAAATGCAGTCCCGTCTGCATTTCTTAGGGAGAATGAACCGTAACAGGCAGTCAGTGCTCTCTTTCCGGAATAAGCAAATAATGTAACAGAAGTGGTGGTCAAAGCTAATATTAGCAAGAAATTAAATCTTAGGAGTTTCATCGTCAAATAGTTTAATGATGATAAATAGGAACCCGATATCGTGTATTTGTTCTTTTATCCCTCTTATAGTCAGTTCCTTAAATTTAAGGTTTGATAATGCGGCACTAATTCAGTTGATCTGATAAAAATTTATTTTAACCCCGTCACATCCAGCCAGGGCAAAGTAGCTAGGTGATACAAACATTATAAAAACAAAACAGGACAGCGTTTGCTGTCCTGTTCTTCGAATTATTTCGCCGGTGTGATCACGATCTTCCGGAACTCTATCGGCCCGTGGTCGCCCTGGATGTAAATGGGGCCCGGTTCGCCTTCGTTGCTGTCCAGCGCGCCGCCGGTGATGCCGGGGATCTCCTGGTTGGAAACAACGGTCTTACCGTTTACCACGATGGTCACCATCCTGCCGATCAGTGTGATGTCGTAGCTCTGCCATTTGTCGGGCCCGAGCGCGTTGATCACGCTGGGAGCGATGAAGCCGTAAACGCCGCTGAATAATACGCTGGAAGGATGCGCGTCTTTCGGGCTGTCTTCTATCTGCACTTCATGGCGGCCCCTGAGATATACGCCGCTGTTGCTGCCTTTCTGGTATTTGAATTCCACATGCAGTTTGAAGTCGGTAAAGGTTTGCTCAGACACCAGGTTCACGCCTGATTTCGCACTGGTCAGGATGCCGTTCTTCACTTCCCACTGGTTGTTCGGAAGTATTTTCCAGCCGGTAAGGTCTTTACCGTTGAACAGGTTGATGGGCTTGCCCCATACCGGCGCGGCAGTCCTTTTCAGGTAGGGCGCTTTCACGCCTTTGTAGTTGTATTTTTTTCCGTCGCTGGTGGTGATGGTTCCCTGGATGCCTCCGCCGGCCACTTCCCCTTCGATCACAAAATCCTGCTCGCCGCTTTCCCATTGCGGGGGAATGGTGAAGCTGAATTTCCCGTTATCGAAATTCACTTTGGCCACAGGGCGCGCACTGCCGGAAGTACCTACAAAATATCCCACCAGCGTGCGGTAGCCGGACAATTTCACTTCCAGCCAGGAAGGAGCGGGCTTGCCGTTCTCGTCCACGGTAATGTCCCAGCGGCCGATCAGGTCTTTCGGGTCGGCGGCGGTTTTCACGTTATTCACTTCCGTGCCTGCAACCGGCGCGGCATTCGCAGCGCCCAGCATTACCAGGCAGCTCATGCCCAGTACAAGAAATTTTTTATGCATATGATTAACTGTTTTTTGCAATGGACAGACAAGATAAGGCATCCGCCGCCACATTGCAAAAAAACAGGGCTTTAGTTCGTCGGCACGGGGTAATCCGCCAGCGGCTTCTTATCCCACCAGAGCCGCGTGAAATTCTCATCCGGCCCGCCGAGCATGCCCACGGCCGCATCGTAAGCAGCCCTGTTGGTGGATATTTCCACGGGCGCATATGTTACGCGCCGCACCAGCTCCGTCCGGGAAAGGTCCGGGCTCTCGGATGCAATGATGGCGTAACCTCTCGGGTAGCCGGTCCTCCTGCGCTCCGCCCAGGCTTCCCAGCCGTCAGGGTACAGGGCGATCCATTTCTGGGTGATGATCTGTTCGAGCTTTTTTTCGAAGTTGCCCGCTTCGTCGTAAAGAATGGGGATGTTGCTCATGGCAGGACTGTTCCACTTATCCGCCAGCGGCGCGGGCGTGGCCGTGCTGCCCTGGTATGCGGCGATCTGCGCGGGTGAGGCGGCTACGCGCTCAGACAAGGAAAGGCTGATGCCGAGGTTGTACAGGTCTTTTGCCGTGCCGCCCATGTTCCAACCCCGCAATGCGCCTTCCGCACGGAGAAAAGCTACTTCAGCCGCGCACAGCACACGGTTGGGCGTGAGCGTCCCCTTCCTGTCGGGCGACAGCCACTTGGCGCCTACGAAAGACGTTACATTGGCCAGCTGGCTGCCTCTTTCGGAAGCGGGCAGGCCGTTGCGGAGACCGGTGAACTGGTTGCCGGTAACGGAAGGAGAGAAATAATCCGGCATGCGCGGATCGTTGTAACCGGTGAGCGCGCTGATCATGGTAGCGCTGGCGCGGAAGTCTATCAGGTAGGTGATCCTCGAAAGAATGTTCACGCTGTTGGTGGTGGAGATCACGGCTGCATTGTCCTCATTCGCCGGTATCACGCCGTCCGCCACCGCTTTTTCCGCTTCCGTTTTGGCTTTCCCGGCATCTGCGTATACGATGCGCATGGCGAGGCGCAGCCGGAGGGAATTGGCGAGCTTCAGCCATTTCGCGGCGCTGCCGCCATACACCTGGTCGTGCGCGCCAAAGCCGTTAGCAGAAGGATTTTGTTTTAAGACGGCAGCAGCTTCATCCAGCGTTTTAAAGAAATCATTGTAAATGTCCTGCTGTGAATCGAAAGGCACGCTGTTGGCTTCTTCCCCGAAATGAGAGTAGATCACGGGACCGAAATAATCCGTCATGCGGCTGTACACCACCACCCGCCAGATCTTCGCGATAGCATTGGCCACTGCGAGATTGTTTTCCTTCGTTACCTTTTCGGTGAGAAATAACTGCGGGGCGGCTTTGGTATAAAAGTCCTTCCAGAAAAGGTCCACCCACGAGCCGTTGGGCATGAACTGGTCTGTACTGAAAGACGCGGGCACGCTGGTGAAATACTGCGCGTACATATCCGCATGCAGCGTTTGCCCCACTTCCACGTACACCGCGCATAAGCCATGGTATTGCGAAAAGGCAAAGGCCTGGCCGATGAGCGCGGGCGTGATGTCATCTTCAGGAAGCAGGTTCTCCGGCGTGTTCAGCTTGTCGAAACGCTTCGTGCACGCAACAAGCGAGCATATGGCCAGCACCATGACGGGAATAAAATGCTTTTTCATCTTTATCTATTTAAAGTTGATCTTGATGTTTGCGCCGAATGAACGGGATGCCGGCAGGGCAAATGACTGAAAGCCTTCGGAAATGGTGCCGGTGCCCTGGGTGTAATCCGGGTCCAGGCCGTCTGCTTCGCGGTACAGGAAAAAGAGGTTCCTGCCCACCAGCGACACCTGCACGGAAGCCAGCGGCCCTTTGCTGAACAGCCTTTCAGGCAGCTTGTATCCCAGCGTGAATTCGCGCAGCCGCGTATTGGTGGCGGAACGTACGAACATTTCTCCCACAGGCGCAGTTCTGCCGCCCAGGAATTGCCAGAGCTGCTGAGCGTTCACCGCCACGGTGTTCTCCGATCCATCTGCTCTCGCCGCGGGAATATGCTGCAGGATGTTTTTCCCGAATATCAGCCCGCCATCGCGGCCCTGAAGGGTTTCTTCCACCAGTCCTTCGCCGTAAAGGATGGCGTCGGTGAACGATGCAATGTCGCCGCCCTGCTTGTGGCTGATCACGAAACTGGCAGACCAGTTCTTCCAGCTGAAAGCGCTGGAAACACCGCCGGTCCAGTCCGGATTCACGTTGCCAAGCAGCACGGTCTTCCCCGGCGTGGTCTGCGGAAGGCCGTTGGCGCCTATTATTACACGGTCTTTGCTATCCCGCGCAAACCCTTTCCCATAGATCTGCCCGAAAGGCTTGCCCTCTTCCAGCACGAAGTTGCGCATGTAGGTATCGCCGCCTACAATGAGGGTGGGTATTTCGTCGGACAGTTCTTTCACGGTGTTCCTGTTCCTCGCAAAATTGACGTTCAGCTCCCAGGAGAAATGCGTGGTCTTGAGCGGTGTGGTATTCAGGATCACTTCAACGCCGCGGTTCTCCACATCGCCGCCGTTTGTATAGTAGCTGAGCGCGCCGCTGCCCACGGGCAGGGCCTGCAGGAAGATCTGGTTGTTGGTGTTGGTGCGGTAGGCTGTAACGTCTACGCCTATACGGTCGTTGAACATGCGCAGCTCGATGCCGGCTTCCAGTGAACGGGTCATTTCCGGTTTCAGGTTTTTGTTGGGCAAAGTGGTATTCAGCGTAAGATAGCCGAGGTTGCCGCCGGCCACGCTGGCCGCATAGCGCTGCAGCAGCCCGGGAGACGCGCCGTTGCCCACTTCCGCCCAGGAGCCGCGCAGCTTCAGGTAAGTGAATGCGGCAGGCAGCTGCGCCAGCTCGGTAATGAGCGCGCTGATGCCCGCTGAAGGATAAAAATAGGAGCGGTTATCCGCTGCCAGGGTGGAACTCCAGTCGTTCCTGCCCGTTAATTCCAGGAACACGGCGTCTTTCCACCCCAGCTGCGCATTTGCATACAGCGATTGCGTTTCCATGGCCACACCCGGCGTATATGCCGCCGCGGGCGCCAGCGCAACGTTAGATAATGCAAAGAAATTCGGTATGCTCATCCCGGTGCCGGTATTGGCGCCCAGGTCGTCGTCTTTTATATGCCTGATCTCACCGCCGGCATTGGCTGTGAGCGCCAGGTCCGCGCTTAGTTGCTGTGTATAGCTCAGCAGGAAGTCGCCGTTCACCAGCATCGCGGAACCTTTGCCCACGGCGTAACGGCCGGAAGGATCGCGGTAGGTGCCGTAATAGGATTTTTCTTCCAGCGCGGTGTTCTCCCTGTCGAAAGAGCCGCGCAGCATGGCGCGGAAATTGTCGGAGAACTGGTAGCTCAGCGACGCGAGGCCCATGAGCCTGTCCACCTTATTGTAGCGGAGGTTGCGGTAGAGCGTCCAGTAAGGGTTTGCTCCGGTTACGGTGCCGGGGTTCCAGTAGTTCTGTTTCATGGTGCCCAGCACGGGGTCTACGTATTCGAAGCGGGTAACGTCTTCATGGCGGATGTTCGCCGGCATGGTAGCCACCTGCCGCAGCGGGTTGAAGCTGGATTCGCCTTCATCTAGCCGGTTGCTGATCTTTTGCCTCATGTAATCCAGCTTCACATCCAGCGTAAGGCGGCTGGTGAGCTGGTTGGTAATGCGCAGGGCAGCGTTGTGCCGCGAGAGTTCATTTTCCGGCAGAATGCCTTCGCCGTTGGTATGCGTGTAGGTAAAAAGTGTGCGGGCTTTTTCGCTGCCTGCGCTGACAGACAGGTTGGTGGCCAAGTTGCGGCCGGTGCGGAAGATATTGTCTCGGGCGGTCTTGTCCGGCAGGAAAGCGTTTTTTTTCCCGGCGTCCCTGGGGTCGAGGCTCCAGTGGTCTACCATTGCGCCATCCAGCTTAGGGCCCCAGGAAGATTCCGAGGTTTTCAGGTAATTCCCTGAAACGCCCTGCCCGTATTCGTATTGGTAGGGCGTGCTGAGAATAGCGCGCTCCGCCATGTAGGTGGAGTTGATGCTGACGTTGATGCCGGACTTCCCTCTTTTGGTTTCGATCACGATCACGCCGTTCTGCCCCGCGCTGCCATAAAGCGCAGCGGCGTTTGCGCCTTTCAGCACGTTCAGCGAAGCGATGTTGTCCATGTTAATATCTGAAGGGCTGGCGCGCACCACTACCCCGTCTATTACGTAAAGCGGCTGGCTGTTCCCGCTGATGGAGCGGTTGCCGCGCAATGTTACCCTGGCCTGGGAGCCTACGCCGCTGGAACCTGAGTTGATATTGAGACCGGCAACCTTTCCCTGCAAGGCGTTCACCATGTTCAGTTCGCGGGCTTCGGTAAGCTCTTTCGCGCTCACGCCCTGCGTGCTGTAAGTGAGTGTCCTTTTTTTCCGTTCAAGGCCGAGAGCTGTTACCACTACGGCTTCCAGCGATTTCACCTCGGGTTGCAGGCTCACGTTTAAGGTGGCCGCCCCGTTTACCGGTACTTCCTTCCGCTGGTAACCTGTGTAACTGAATACCAGCACACCATTGTCCGGCACGCTGATGCTGAAGCGGCCGTTCTCATCGGTGATGGCATTGCGGCCGCCATCTTTCAATACAATGCTCACACCTGGCAGCGCGATGCCGCCTTCGCCGGTAACGGCGCCTTTCACCACGATGTCCGGCTTTGCCGCACCATGGGCCACACAGGCGGCTAGTAAAAGGAACAGGAAAAACACCGACTTCCTTATAAAGGAAAAATACATTCGGGAGCGGGCAACGGGAGCATAGCATCCCGCTCTCAGCAGAACGTTGACAGCCATAGAAAGTTCATTTTGGTTTCAGTAAATAATAGCGGACAATGCGGGGCAGGTCTTCTCTCATTTCTAAATACGGTAACGTTACCGGTTCAATTGCAGCGGGGCCTGCCGTTTGATGAATTACACTCAGTTTTTGGTTGTTTTGAAAAGGTTCTTCAATACGGTCTGATGGTCTCTTATATTCTTCGATTGCGCCTGAATCGCTATTGCGGAAAGCCGAAGTGCCAAAACCAAGGACGGACTAAGCTCGAAAAGCTCGTCATTGCGAGGAGCCGCTGAGCCCAAGCGGGGATGCGACGAAGCAATCTCTTTCACTGAATTGATCCACTCCAATATTTGGAGATTGCTTCGTCGCCCCTCCTGCACAAAACCCGCGCTGCTCCTCGCAATGACGCCTTTTTTGTCCCGGCACAAGCAGCTCACGCAGCCCCACCCTTCAAACTTACGCCAGGGCCTGCCTTCACTATATTCTACAAGTAGCATCTTATTTTTTCACAGCCTAGGCCGCAACTATTCCGCCAGCACCTTCCTGATCGCCTCCAGCAGCACCTTCTCTGCCTCCGGCGTTACCGCGGAGGCCTGGCCGGTTTCATAGCCGCCTTCTTCGTAAGCGGCGACGGTGCCGATGTACCCGGGCGCATAGTCGCCATAAGCAGCCACGGTCACGAACATATCTGGCTGCATGGCTTTGGCGGCCAGCTGGTATTCAATAAAACATTCGCCGGGCAGGTGCACCATGCGCGCTGTGCCAATGCGCAGGCTGCTGATGCTGATCGTTCTGCCTTTCTTCACTCTTTCCAGCCAAACTAGTTTTGAAACATTGTTGGCGATGAAAGTGGAAGTTTCCCGGTGCAGCAATCGCCCCAGCGTATCCAGGCTCTTCTTGGGCGGTAAAGCCACCGGCGCGGTGGTCCAGCGTATATTGGAAATATTTACTTTTTCTTTGACGGTTTGTTTCCATGCACGCTGCATGCCGTCTGCCAGGCGCTCCGCCAGTACCAGGCGGTTTTCACGGGAGCCGTCGTTGTATTTGCCCGCGGTAATATTTCCGCCTGCCCCGTTGAAATGCAGGTGCAGCGCATCTGGCACCGCCAGTTGCCTGAAAAAGCGCGCCACGCCGGGGATGTCAGGATTGGCAACGCCGGTGCGGTAATAGCTTTGCGGATGCGTGGCGTAATAGCTGAGCACCGCCAGCGGCTTGTCGTTGTTCCAGAAGCTGACCAGCTGCACCATAGGGTCTATCAGTCCTTCCGGCTGGTTCCGCACAGCGGGATCTTTGGTAGCTGAAGTGCGGGAAGCAATTACTTTTCCCTGCGGACCCACGATGCGGCGGTTGGATGCCACTTTGTACACTTCAGCCTGGCCAAGGCCGATATGCGTTACCGGTTTCAGTTGTTTCAGCGAAGCGGCCACGGATTCGCGCAGCCGGCGGATCACTTCGCGGGAAAAAGTACCTTCAAATCCAAGCGCGTCCATGCCTTCTTTCTTCAGCCATTGCTCCGCGCCAAAATCGCACACGGGCGCATCGTGCTGGTGCAGCGCATGAAGGGCCACCCTGTCCGGCGTAGTGCCGGCGGCTTCGGCCAGCGCTTTGCAGAACTCATCGTAGCCTTCGTTCGCAATGCCGATCCAGTCTATCACGCAGAGCACAATCGGTTTTCCCGAGCCGGTGAGCACGATCCCTTTTGCACGAAGGCTTTGGTCCCAGCTGTTGACCATCTTGTCATACACCAGCCATGTTCCCGGCGACGGCGTGGCATCCACGTCGAAGCTGCTGATCCGTAAGGTGTCTTCCGCAGCCGCAGTGGATGGCAAATATGGTGCGATAAGAATAAATGCTATGCTGATGATCCGTTTCATCTGTTATGTTTATAATGATTGATCAAAAAGAATCCGTCATTGCGAGAAGGAGCAGAGCCAAAGCGGGAGGGGCGACGAAGCAATCTCCTGCATTTGATTGACACACCCCATGTTGGGAGATTGCTTCGTCGCGCTTCCTGTTGCACAGGATGCCCTGTTGCTCCTCGCAATGACGGGTTTTCCGTTCGCAATGACGAAGACGTGCTTCCCATTGTAAAGAATACCGGCTTCAGTGAACTTCCTTCACCGGTTTCATTTTCACAAAGAAGCAAGCTTATCCCTGTTCTCATAAACTTTCATAATGGCATTGATGATATCGTCCATATCAGTTGTGCCTGCTATGAGCGGGCCTGAGCCGGGTAATACGATCATTTCGGCGCACACACGGTCGCAACCGGGCATGCTGGAAACCGCTTCACGCCAGGCTTTCAGTCTTGCGGCGGGAAACATGTCCTTATACTCCTCCAGCTCAAGAATATGGTCTGTCCAGGCTTCGCGGTGCAGACCGTTGGGAATGTAAGGGCTCAGCGCAATGCCTTCCGCAGCAAGGGCTTTCAGGAATTGCTGGCGGGTGGCATTGTTGAAGTGTTCTTTTTTGTACGACATCGCGTAGTTGTAATAGCCGCCGCTTTCCGTGCCTTCGTATTGTTTCTGCGGAACGAGGCCTGCAAAGCCTTTGAGCTTCGAGCTGAGGTAAGCCGCATTTTTATTCCTGAGCAAAAACCGGCCGGTGGCCGTAGGCAGCTGCCCGTTCAGGATGCTGGCCTCAAATTCATTCATCCTGTTCTTCGGCCCGATGGTGACATGTTTACCCTTGCGGTTGGTACCGTGATTGTGAACAGTGAAACACTGGTCCATCAATGCTTCATCGTTTCCCACCACTGCACCGCCTTCGCCACAGGCGATGGATTTGCTGGCCTGGAAACTGAAACAGCCCAGGTCGCCGATAGTGCCCAGCGACTTGCCGCGATATTTGGCGAGTGCGCCCTGGCAGGCGTCTTCTATCACTTTCAGCTTGTGTTTCGCCGCGATGGCCATGATCTTGTCCATATCCGCCGGCAGCCCCATGATATGCACGGGCATGATGGCCTTTGTGCGCGGCGTGATCTTGCGCTCCACGTCTGCGGGGTCCAGCTGGTAGGAATCTGGATCCAGGTCCGCCAGCACGGGCAATGCGCGGCTGGTGAGGATGGCAGACACGGTGCCGAAATCCGTATACGGGGAAGTGATCACTTCATCGCCCGGCCCTATGCCCATCGCTTCCACGCAAATGGCCAGCGCCTGCGTGCCGGAACCGGTGCCTATACAGTATTCCGAGCCGATCAGCCCGGCAAACTGCTTCTCAAAAGTAGCTACAGCCCCATTTACGGGTGATTGTATTCTGCTCCAGATGCCGCTTTTGGTCGTCTTCACCACTTCTTCGATCATACGCTCGTCTACATGCGGCCACTTCGGCCATTGCTTAAAAGCGGGCCTTACCGGCTCTCCGCCCAATGCGGCTAACAATCCCGCCCGTTTGGACGGAACGGCCGAAAATGCCTGCAACGCGGGCGCTACGGCCCCTGCTATGGATGCTGCCGCGAGCGTACTGATGAAGTTGCGGCGACCGATGTCTTTACCTGCCATAATAAACAGCTTAAATAAAATTGACCTTCCACACAACCGGTAACGTTACCGGATTATCGGCTGAAAAGAGCGGGGTTTCCCCGCTTTTCTATATAAAAGATATCTCCGCTTTATCGCCTCATGCCGCGAAGCCCGTCATTGCGAGGAGCAGTGAGGGATTGTGCGCGGGTGCGCGACGAAGCAATCTCCAAACGCAGGCGTGTATCAATCCAGTACAAAAGATTGCTTCGTCGAGCCCCCGCTTTGGCTCTGCGGCTCCTCGCAATGACGGGTTTGATCAACTACAACTCTCTCGCAATGACGAAATTTTCCCGCGTCGTCTATCCTGCTAATGCCTCGCTCTAGTAATTATAAAAACTATAATTCTCCCGCGTAATAATATCGATCGGCATGAACGTCACTTTCTTCACCGGGAAAGAGATCGCCAGGTGCTGGTACAACGTCATCACTCCCTTGTAAGCCTGCTCCAGCGGCTTCTGGCAGATCAGGAAATCGATCACGCCTTTTTCGATGAACTCGATATTCTCATTCACAAAATCATATCCCATCAATATCACCTTCCTGTCCAGCTTCTCCACGAAGGCCGCCACATTGGATACTCTCGAATTGGTCACAAACACCACGCGGATGTTCGGATGTTCTTTGAACATGCCGGCCAGGCCTTTTTCGATGGACTTCGGATCGGTTTTATTGATGTTGATCTTTAGTATCTGGTTGTCCCAGCGGTGCGTCCTGAAATAATTCCTGAAGCCTTCTTCTTTTTTAAGCAGGTGGTGCTGGTCGTCCAGCTCTTTGGAAATATTCACGATGAGGATGCTGTCGTCTTTCTCCACCAGGTAGCTGATCAGGTGCGCTGCCAGGCTGCCGCTCGCGTTCTGGTTGGGACCGATGTAGGCCAGGCTGTTTTCGCCGGGCAGGTCGGAGTCCATCAGCACGTAGGGAATGCCTTGCTTCTGGCACTTCTGCACAAACAGAACCGATTCTTCCATGAATGCCGGGGCAAACAGCAGGCCGTCCGGCTTCGATTTCAGCAGCAGGCTGGCCTGTTGCTGGAATGAGCTGACGGATTCCTGGTCGTAAAAGAACTTCTCCACCGTTGCGCCATACTGGCCGATCTCAGCCGCAGCCATCTCGATCCCTTTCAGCGGCCCTTCCCAGAAGCTGGTCTCTTTAGACCGTACCGGGATGAGCGTCGCGATCCTGAACTGCTTGGCCAGGCTCAGGCGGCGCGCGTGTATATTAGGCTGGTAGTTCAGTTCCTTGATGATCTTCAGCACCTTTTCCTTCGTACCCGGGGCAAGGCCCGGCCTGTCATGGATCACACGGTCTACCGTAGCGATCGATACGTTGGCCCTCCTCGCAATCTCTTTGATCCCTGACAACGGCTGATCCTTTTTTATATTATTGGATGATTTCATGGCATTTTGCGGTTACAGGCCCGAAAATATGAAAAATTATCCCGCCTTCAGAGCCCCAGGAACCGGCTGGCATTCCCGTGCCTGAACAGTTCCCTGTCCGCGTCGTCCGCCTCTTCCTTCCGCAGCGATTCTATCCGCAGCAGCCCGGTGTAATAGTCCAGCACGGGGAAATGCGTGCCGAATGCAAATTTGTTCTTCCCGAACCGCTTCACGAAGCTGGCGAAGTTGGAAATATACCGGCCTGAAGTATCTATCAGCACATTGCCTTCCCGGATCGTCCTTTCATCTTCTTCAGACATGGCCAGGGGCGTGCCCAGGTTCAGCAGCATGAGTTTTGCATCAGGCACGGCGCGCAGCAGCGGCAGGTAATCTTTCAGCGCCCATTCGGTGGAAAGGTCCATCCAGGAGCGTTGCCGGCTGTCTACGATGCGCATGGTGAGCGCTACCGCCACATTGTTGTCCCTAGCCATTTTCACCAGGTCCAGCAGGTTAGGGTCATCTATCGTGTAGTCATGATAGTTAGGAAATACACGGATGCCTTTCATGCCGAAGTTCTTCACGCAGGTATTAAAGTCATCCTTCCAGCCGGCATAAATGGGATTGATGATGCCGAAAGGCAGGAAACGGTCGCTGAACGCCCTTTTGGAGCGTATTTCTTCATACAGTTCTTCGTTGGCCGACTGGGTGTTCTTATAAAAAACGCCGTTCAGGTTCGTGATCACAGACAGGTCTGTGCCGTATTCCTTCATCCGCTCCAGGATGCCTTCGCAGCTGTTGCCGCGCAGCCGTTTAAAGGGCCAGTGGCCGGTGTAAGCATTGATATCAATCAACATGGTAGCCTCCTTTCTGCAGTATCGCCTTGTAGTTGTCAAAGAATATTTTCCGTTTCTGTTCTTCCGTCAGCCGCGCGTCCATGATCTTGCCAACGGATTGATAATACATATTGTCTGAGCCGAACAGCACTCTTTCCACACCCAGTGTATTCACGGCGAATTCCACCATGTTGTTCTCGTTGTTGCTGCCGGATACGTCCACGTATACATTCGGGCTGTGGCGCAATGCCTTGCAGGCATACTCCCAATCGGGCCCGCCGCCGGTGTGCGCGTACTGGAACATTGCTTCGGGATAACGCGCGGCCGCTTCTATGAAGTCTTCCGGGCGCGAGGTCATCGGTTTGATCTTCTGGTCATACTTCATGCGGTAGCCGCCAATGCCCAGCGCAGCTTCGGCATGCATGAGAATGATCATTTTCATCTCGGCCACCTTTTCGATGATGGGATAAAAAAGCGGGTCGTTGATCTTCACCTGGTAATATACTTTCACGCCGGTCATTCCTTCGCCGGTGCAGCGTTTTATCTCTTCGAGCGATTCTTTCGGGTACTGCGGGTTCAGCGTGAGCATGCCGGTGAGCTTTTCCGGGTATTTTTTCATCGCTTTCAGGATCACGTCGTTGCAGGCCCTGAAGTCTTCCGGCGCGCCGGGCCCGCGGGTAACGGGTTTGGAGATGAACATCCGGGTGATGCCCAGCCGCTCCGCGAAATCCACGTTCAGCTCAGGCGGGTCGTTGGAAAGCCCAAGGTGCACGTGCGCGTCCAGCTTCCGGTATTGCATCATTTGTTTGATGCGGCCTTCAGCACCTTTGTCAGCCGCAGCCTGCGCCTCTGCCGTTTGCAGCAACCCACCACCGAGTATCAGGCCCGAAGCGGAGGTAGCCATGTTCCGTACAAAATTCCTTCTGTTCATGTAATGTTTTTATCAGGGTGTAATGGTAAGCTCCAGCTGGCGCACTACCGTTTTCACCCCGTCGATATTATGATTGGATGCCACGAAATAAACTTTGTAAGTGCCGGGCGTTTTGTAAGTATGCGTGTAATTGTCCAGCACATCGGTGTTGATGCCTTTGATGGACACGGCCCTGTCCGGCCCCAGGTCTATCTTATCTTCATAGACCGGTTTGGAGATCACCCAGGTTTCCGTTGCAGGATCGTTATACGGGCTGTTAGGATCATACGGCACATAAACGGGCACTCTCGCGGTGGGCTGGTATGTCGGGCTTTTCGGATCGTAGATCGGGTTCTTCGGATCGTAGATGGAATAAGCAGGGTTGTAGATGGAATCCTGCGGGTTCTTGTATTTGTTACCCACCAGCGAGATCCTGGTAGCGGTGATCGTGGTGAGGGAAGGCGCATCCGCCGGGTACTGGTTGATGGTCCTGAAACCGGCGTTCTCCTGGTCTGTCAGCAGCAGTTCCTTTGTGCCGAGCTGTTCGGCTTTGCTTCTCACGGCCAGGCTCTGTATCCACCACACGCGCGCCAGGCCGTTGGTAGCCTGCGGTTTGGTGATGTATTTGAAACCGATGTAAAGCGGCTTGTCCTTGGAAACCCAGGCGCTGACATCCAGCTTGCCGGAAGCCGTGTTGGTAGCGGCGGTAGCGAGTTTGAAGCTCCCGGTTACATCCGTCCAGGCGGCGGCTTTTACGGCAGCAAGATCGCCGGCGCCGTTGTAGTTGTTAGACAGCCATACGCTCAGCTGCCCGGTTTGTGTACCGTTGCCGGCCAGCTGCGAAAAGAAATCCAGCGTGGCGCCCTGGCCTGCAAGATCCACCTTGCGGCCGTCTTTGAAAGCATAGTCGTTGAACACTTCGCCGGAATAAAAAGAAATGCCGGTTTGCGTGCCGCTGAAAGTGAATACGACGGGCTCGTCTACTTTAAAGCTCGTTTTCTCCACCGATACCTCCAGCACGGGTTCTTCCAGGTCGCCCAGCTTTTCGGAACAGGCGGCCATTGCGAGGGGAAGACTTATCAGCCATATGAATTTGTACTGCATAGGATTACTTTTTTTCATGTTTACCAACCGGGGTTCTGCACCATTTTGTTGTTCGTTACCATTTCCGCGCTGGGAATGGGGAGCAGCAGGTGCTTTGGAGCGGTCATGTTTGAATAATAACTGATAAATGCGGAGCCGGGAACATCCGTGCTCATGATCGCCGCCATATCGCTGTTCACCTGTTCATAAATTCCCCAGCGCACCAGGTCCGCCCGGCGCATGTTCTCGAAATTGAACTCGCGCATCCGCTCATCTTGTATGAACCTGCGGAAATCCTCTTTGGATGCGGTGAAGGCGGGTTTCACATCGGCGTCTTCCGGCTTGAATATGGTGGCCGTGGCCTGCGCGCCGGTGCCGTCGCCGGTGATGGTAACGGTGGGAGCAGCGGTGTATTTCCCGGCAAGCGAGTAGGTAACGCCTGAGGGATCACGTTCCAGCACAATACCGGTTACAGCCCCGTTGGCGATCACCGCTTTGGCGGAAGCGCCGCCATTGCCGGAGATGGTAACAGCCGGAGCGGTGGTGTAGCCGCTGCCGCCGTTGGTGACAGTGAAGCTCTTAATGCCTGTGGACCAGCTTCTGCGCCGCACGGAATTCACGATATTCACGGCTTCGGCTACCGGGCCCTGCACTTCGTTCAATGCTTCGGCGTACATCATCAGCACGTCCGTATACCGCAGCAGCGGCACATTGATGGGCGAGCGGGTGGGCATTTTCGGGATCAGGGTTTCGTACTCCCTGCGGAATTTACCGGGTGTGCGGCCGTATTTGGTAGTTTCTGATGTGATCTCTGAAATAAGCGATTTGGTGCCGCTGGCCGCGGGCAGCCCCGCATAGTTGAAATGCGGGATGCACCAGTATTTGCGGAGGTCGCCGGGCTCATAGCTATTGTAGAGCTTCGCGGTGTAATACATGTAAGCGTCAGCCCGGCCGGTGTTGGTATTGGGCGTGGCAATGCCGTTGATCCAGCCGTTGCGGCCCGTTTCCACGTACACGTCTGTTCCGTTGCCGGCAAACTCCGCTTCCCAGATACTTTCTTTGATATCGTATTTCTCTTCGGCCATGGTGATGAAAATGCTGGAAAAGCTGGGATTCATGGCGTGAGCGGCCAAGCCGTCCTGCATGATCTTTTTTCCCCAGTTGATCACTTCCTGGTAACGGGCTGTTTCTTTCAATGGGGAACCGGCCATATAGAGGTTCACCCGCATCAAAATGCCGCGCACGGCGGATTTGGATATCCTTCCGCCGAAGCCGAACGTGGAAATATCCTGCACCAGCCCTTCCGCTTCGGTCATGTCTTTGATCACCTGGTCGTACACCTGCTTTACGGTCGCCCTTTCGCTATGTACGTCTGTAGGGGACTTGCTGGATTCCAGCTTCAGCGGCACACCGCCGAAGTTCTGCACCAGCAGGAAATAATAATACGCCCGCAGGAAAAGCGCTTCGCCGCGCACAGTGCGCCGTTTGGCCGCGTCAATGGATTGGTTGTTGTCTACGTTCTCCAGTAAATTATTCGCCCGGTTGATGCCGTTGTACAACTCGCGCCAGAAAGTGGTCACGTACTGGTCGCTGGTAGTATGGTTCAGCCTGAAAGCGCCAACGGCAATGGTGGTGCGGTTCATAAAGCCCTCGTCTGCCGACCAGCCGAGAAGATACAGCACGTTGTTGCCATACAGGCCGTCCGTGCCTAATGTATGATATACTGAAGTAAGCGCATAGTCGAGCTCCTGCGGTGTTTTATAATAATTGCCGGGGAAGAGCGCATCCTTCGGCTTGGTATCCAGGAAGTCCTTGCAGGAGGCGGATGTGAGGATGATAAGACCCAGTATGATGAAGTATCTGATGTTCATACCTGAAGATGTTAAGCGGTTTAGAAATTTGCTTTCAGACCGAAGGTGATGGTCCTGGCCTGCGGATAAGCTGAATAATCGTATCCCGGCGTCAGGATGTTGTTGCGCGTCGAAACTTCCGGATCCAGCCCTTTGTATTTCGTCCAGGTTAAAAGGTTCTGCATCGCCACGTTCAGCGACAGATTGGTCATGTAGACTTTCCGCAGCCAGGCCTGGGGCAGCGAATAGTCCAGCGACAAGGTTTTGAGGCGGAGGTAGGAACCGTCTTCCACGTATTTGGAAGAATGGTAGCCGATCACGCCTTCACCGCCCGCCCTGAAGTGTTCATTGGTCTGGTTTTCCGGCGACCAGCGGTTGATGTAGCTGGCAAACTGGTTCATATTGCGGCGGCCGTTCGGGTTCCCTTCGAAGGTGATGCGGTTCGCGTTGTAGATGTCGCCGCCGTATGACCATTGTAAAAATACGTTCAGGCTGAAACCCTTGTACCGCAGGTTGTTCACGAAACCACCGGTGTGAATGGGCTGGCCGCGGCCGATGATCGTTTTGTCGTCCGAATTCACGTTGCCGTCGCCATTCATGTCGCGGTACTTTATATCGCCCGGCTGGATGGTGTTACGCGGCCTCCCGTTGGCGGGCACTTCCGGCTTCAGCACATACACGCCCGGCGCGGGACTGTCAAAATCCGCATACTGGTAATTGCCTTCCCAGATATATCCCACCATCATGCCGGAAGGTTTCCCGATCTCGGAGGTATACAGGTTATCGCTATAGTTCACATCGGTCACCACGGAGTTGTCCAGCGATCGCTGGCCTTCAGTGAGCGCCAGCACCTTGTTTTTGTTGAAGGTGATATTGATGCTGCTCTCCCAGCTGAAATCTTTCGACTCCAGCACATGCGCGTTCAGCGTCAGCTCCAGCCCTTTGTTCTCGATCTTGCCGATGTTCTTGAATGCAGTGCTGAAACCTACGGTGGGCGGCAGTTGCGCATTCAGCAGCAGGTCGTCCGTTGTGCGTTTGTACACATCGGCCGTGAATTCCAGCCGGTTATTGAAAAGGCCCAGCTCATACCCGACGTCTGTGGAAGTAGTGCGCTCCCAGGTGAGCTCCGGGTTGCCGAGGTTGGATTGATATACAGACAGCAGCGGCGTGGCGTTCTGGAAGGAATAACCGTTGGTGGATGTGGTGAGCATGGAGATGTAGCTGAAATCGCCCACGCGGTCATTGCCCACTACGCCAAAGCTGCCCCTGAGCTTGGAGGTGCTGATCACTTTCTGCCCTTTGAAGAATTTTTCGTTGTGCATATTCCAGGCCAGCGCGGCACCGGGGAAATATCCCCAGCGGTTGCCGGGCGCGAACTTGGAAGAGCCGTCTGCCCGGAACGTAAGCGTGACCATGTAACGGGAATCGTAGTTATAATCAAGCCTGCCGCCATAGGAACTGCGTGTGTTGTAGGAGCGGTTGGCAACCGGATTAAAAGGAATACCGTCGTTCAGGCCGGCAATGCCCAGGCTTTCATTGGGCAGCAGGCGCGACGAATACCCTTCAGATACGAGATCATTCCGTTGGAAGCTCACAAGCCCCAAGGCAGTGAGCGTATGTTTCTGGCGGAAAGTGTTGGTATAGGTCAATGTATTTTCATTAGACCAGCTGCTGGTTTCCGTTTGCAGCACCGAGCCGTTGATGCCGTCTACGTTATTGGGATTGCTGGGGCTGCCTTTGGAGGTTTTGGAATTGAAGAACTTGTCGTATTTGAAATCGTTCTTCCGTATGCCGCCGCTCACTTTCAGCACCAGTTCGTCCAGGATGTTGATGCTTACGTTACCCAGCCCTTCAAACAATTTGTTGTAGTTGTATTGGTATTGGTTTTCAAGATCCAGTACGGGATTGATGCGGAAATCGCTGGGTGTGATGGAGGATTCATCCGCTTCTTCTTCCACGAGGTTGATGTCTGAATCCGGGAAGCCGATGGGGCGGTAGGCCCAGGTGCGGAACATCACGTAGCTGGAAGTGCTGCTGGTAGGCGTGCTGCTGATGGCCTGGCCCCAGGTGGTCACGTCTGAATAACCTGTCGTGAAGCCTACTTTGATGCGTTTGCTCACCGTATGGTCCAGCGACATGCGCGCGGTGTATCTTTTCAGGCCGGTATTGATGATGATCCCTTCCTGGTCGAAGAGGGAGCCGGACACGGAGTATTTCGTCTGTTCATTGCCGCCTCTGATCGCCAGGTTGTATATATTCACGCGGCCTTTGGTGAAAACGTAGTCCTGGAAATCTTCTCCTTTTACGTTCTTATAATCTTCCAGTGTTTTGCCGTCTGCGAGGTAACGCCAGCCTTCGCTGGTGGTGGGAAAGCGCTCCAGCTGGTATTTGATGTATTCATACGGGCTCATCAGTTCCATCTTTTTTCTTTCCAGCTGGAAGCCGGAGGAAACGCCGAAGGAAATGGAAGCCTTGCCGGATCGTCCGCGCTTCGTTTGTATCAGCACCACGCCGTTGGCAGCGCGGGAGCCGTAGATGGCGGTGGAAGACGCGTCTTTCAGGATGGTGAGCGATTCAATGTCGTCGGGATTCAGCGTGGCGGGATCGAGGTCTTCAACGGGGAAGCCGTCTACCACATACAGCGGAGATACGTCCTGCGTGAGCGAACCGGGCCCGCGGATCACGATGTTCACACCTGCGCCGGGCTGCCCGTCTGCACTGGCCACCTGTACGCCGGCCACGCGGCCTGCCAGCGCTTCGGCAAAGCTGGCTACCGGCGCTTTCTGCATGTCTTTTACATTGGCCTGCCCTACTGCGCCGGTCAGGTCTTTTTTCCGGACGGTGTTGTAACCGATCACCACCACTTCACCCAATGCAGATTCTTTGGTCTGCATGGTGACGTTTACGACGGAGCGCCCGTCCACTTTCACTTCCACCGGCTCCATGCTGATGAAGGTAAAAACAAGAACATCCTCGGGGCCGGCGTTGATGGTAAACCGTCCATCGTCTCCGGTATAGGTTTTCCGGGTACTGTTTTTGACAGTCACTGTCACTCCCTTCATTGCACTGTTGGTGCCTTTTTCAACCACAAGCCCTGTAACCGCAGGCTGGGCCTGGGCGTAAGACGTGAACGGAAGCGTTAGGGCAATGCACATTGCAAGGAGAAGTGCAGCAAAAAAATGAATACACTTGCGTTCCATAGCAGAATAGTTATGATTGATAAAATTTCGACCTACTACGGGTACGTACACGACAATGGAATAAGCAGGAATAATAAACGCTCTACATTCGGTTTTCAACTAATCCTCCCTGGTGATCTTTGCGGGTCAGCAAATCACGGATAAGGCGATCTCATGTCTGTATATAAACGATACTGCGCTCAGCGCCCGGCAAATCCTTCCTTGATGACGTTATATTTTTCCGCGGACTTCACGGGGTCCTGGTGACAATAGATCAGCACGCCGTCCGCATATAGTTTACTGAATTCAAGCACCTGCTTCACATATTCGGGAGTAGAGGGCCCCAGCCTGGAATGCGCCGTGGCATAGATGTCTACAAATACGGGCATGCCCGGTTTAAAAAGTTTACGGATAGTGGCTATTTCAGATTCCACCATCGAAGGGTCTTTCAGGTTGCCGCCGGCAGATTCGGCCCGGTAGGGGAACAGCAGGCCGTCCAGCATAGCGCCGTAGGCAGCGGCAAACTTCGGCGTGATCTGCCGGTAATATAAGCAGGGCACGAATGAAAGGCGCGGGTTGATCGCCTTGGCGCCCTGCAGGCAGGAATCCGTGTACGATGGTGTGAACGTATCCAGGTTGTGCGCAAAATCGTCTATGCTCCAGGCCACCAGCGCCGGCTCTTTCAGGCTGAGGCGCGCGAACTCCTGCGCCCAGCGTTTGTAATCCTTGCCGAAAGGTTCGGAATTCATTTTGGCCCTGGGCTTCGATTCGCTGGGTGGCACCACGGTCACCCATACTTTGATATGATGTTTGCGCGCTACCGGCAGGAAAGCCTGCAGGTCGTCCCAATCATTTTCGTTCTGCCAGATGAGCCAGTGGTAAGTGGTTACATGCAGCTCTTTCAACTCGGCCAGCAACTGTTCCATATTCACCCGCCCGCCTGCCAGCCGGGGCGGCGCGCCGTAAGTGCCATAAGTATTTTTCAGCAGCTGCGTTTTAGCGGCGGCGGCATTTTGCGTGTGCAGCTTGCTGCTGGAGCAGGATGCGCACCAGAGCAGGCAGGAGAAAATGAAAAGTCGTTGTAGCATTGTGGCGTTATTTTTTTGATAGTCCAACCTTTTGCATCACCGTGCGGATGGCCGCGTTCACTTTCGCTTCTATATTCTTTTGGAAGGGGCCCGGCATTCCATAATACATCTGGCTCGAAACCGGCTCATAGCCTCCTTCTTCCAATATTCTTTCCGTAGGGATGTAGCATACTACCTGGTTGCAATAACCGGCCACAAAAAGATGCTCGCCGGGATATTGTTTTTTCGCGTTCAGGGAATAGTCTACTACCACTTCGCCACTCAGGGAAAGGATGGTCAGCCTGTTGCCGATGCGCATGGCCTGAACGGGATAGCTGTGGGCGGAAAGGTCCCAGCCCTTGTCCATCGCTTCCATAATGAGCTTCGCCCTGCGTTTTTCGTATTTCGTTCCTTCCTGCAATTCTTTTTGGAATGCCTGCACGGTTACCGGCTGGTAAGGCAACTCCGTTCTCACGAATGCACTGCGCAAGGGCGTGCCCAGGTTCTCTGTTTTTGTACCGATCACTTTCTCTACTGCACCGGCCAGCTCTTTCCCGTGCTGCTCCGCGTATTCCAGCGTTCCCCGCGGCGTGGGGTTCTGGTCGCCGGCGCAGCCGATAAAAAAGAGCGCGGTGGCGCCGGGATATTTCTTTTCCAGCTCGATCTGCGCATATCCTGCGTAGTCACCGTTGATAGTATTGTGTGCACCCGTTACCGTGGTGTTGTGGCAGGCGTAGCCAAACAGTACCGCTTTCACCGTGCCTTTTGCATCTTTTGCCAGCAGCACCGGCACGTCGTGATCGGTGCGGTTGCTTCTTTCTTTTCCGATTGTAGCATCAGGCCCGGGCTTGTAGCGGCGGTTCATGGCAAAGCCTGCCTGGCCCGTACCATGACTGAGCTGCATGGGTTCCAGGTTCTGCATCGCCATGTCCACTGCTGCTACCAGTTTATCCGTCAGGGTGACCGTATATTGGGTGAATTTCCTGATCGTTTCTGCGTCGTAGTCCCCGATAACACTCAGCGCCGGCCAGATCATGGGGCCAGAGTGGGTATGCGAGGAATTGAACATGATCTGCGACCGCGTAATGCCGTACTTCTTTTTCAGCTGTTCCGCCGCGGCTTCTGAAACCGCGGGCGTCAGCCCCAGCACATCCGCCGTTACGATCACGATCCTGTTAGAAGGACTTTCTTCTATCACCAGCGCTTTCGCCCACAGGTCGTGCACTTTGGTCACTGCCATCGAGTCCCTTCCGGCGTAGCCGGTAAGGTAAAAAGGCAGTTCAGGCGTGATCACCACCCTGCCGGCGCCCGCTTTGATGGGGCCTGCAGCAAGGTTCTGCTGCAGGCTTACCAGCAACACCAGGAGTATGTACTTCAGTTTTAGAGCCATCCGTTTTGATTATTCCTTTTATAATTATGTTGCCCGGCAAAGCCCATCACTGCAAGAACCTACAAAGCCAACACCATGGATGACGAAGCAGGGAAAATCGTCATTGCGGGGAGCTGCAGAGCCAAAGCGGGGGGCGACGAAGCAATCTCCTGCATTAGATTGACATACCCTGTGTTCGGAGATTGCTTCGTCGCCCCTGCACAAAACCCGCGCTGCTCCTCGCAATGACGGACTTTGTAGGCTATGACAGCTTTCCCTGCTTCGTCGCAGTTCCTTATACAAGCTTTTAATTCCACTCACCCCTTCTTCGCAAACGGGTCAGGAATGCGGATCAGGTCTGTAACTGTCCTGCCGTTCCTGTCTATCCGTGCCAGCGTGTACACGGCGCCGTCTGCCGCTACTGCGATTGAATTCACATACAAAGGCCTGTCGCCATTCTCGTAAAAGATCGGGCCATGGTCGTTGTAAGTGCCTGACGGGATGTGGTAGGTGACCAGGTGCAGGTTCTCCAATCCTTTCGCCGCTCCTTTGCCGATCGCGTCCAAACCGCCGAGGCGCTTGCCGTTGATGTAGATCGGGCCACCGGTGAGATAATACACCGTTTCATTATCAGGTCCCAGCTGGAAACCAAGGTAGCCGTAGCTGAACTGGTCGAACATCCCGCTTTTGCGCGAAAGGCTGGACGTGATGCGCTCTATCAGTTCTATTTTTTGCGCCGCCGGGTCGAATTTGAAAAGGTAACCGGAGTTGCCGTGAACGCCGTATGCCACTTCATCTTCTTCGTGCCAGCATATTTTCCGCCAGTTGTAGCCCATGCTGCCAGGCTGTTCGGGCGAATATTTGCCGAAATAATCGATGCGCAGGTTCACTTCTTCCAGCTTGCTGAGCTGGCGCTGCCCAGGCGCATACGTGTAGATGTCGCCCGCCGCGGTGGAGAAGTATACCGTGCCGTTGCGCGGGTCCACGAAAAGCGAACGGCAGAGGGAACGGAAATCTTTTCCAGGCGTGCCGCCTTCGCCACGGCCCGCTGTGGCGCCAAATACATTCATTTCACGCGTATCCACGTTGTAGGCGATGAAGTTGCCCAGCGGCCATGAAATACAGAAGACATTACCTCTTTCCACATCCATGGTCATCGATACGGCGCCTTCCCCGCCCGGCAGTATGGCCAGGTCTTCAAAAGCGCCCGTCTTCATATCATACGCCAGGATGTGCCCGCCGCGGTACAGCTGGTAACCTTCCGGCGCATTCACGGGCAGGCGGTCCATGCCGTCTATCAGCTCGTAATAACCCACGTGCGTGGAAAAATAGAGCTTGCCTTGCCTTTCAAAGAACTCCACATGGCTCTTGCCCTGCGATATAAAATTTTTCCCCTTCTCCCCGCATATCTCCGTAAGATCCCCCAGCAGCCTGATGCTGCCGGTACGCGGGTCGTAGGAATACATCCGGCCGGCCACATCGTGTTTGTCTGACGACAGTACGTAATACACCCTGCCGTCGCTGGCCACCGTAATGGCGTTGTATGAATCGTGGGCCAGCTCAAAGCCGGAATCAAATGTCTTTGCTACCAGTTTTTCCGTGTGTGGTGTATGAGTCTCCAGAACGGTCTGCTCTTCTTGCTTATCTGCTTGCATGTATGATGTTATTCGAAGTAATATTTTTAGATCTTGCCGGCATTTTTCTGAATGCTCCTGATGGCTTCCGCGATGCCTTCCATGTCTTTCCTGGAGCCCAGCAGTATGTTCTGCGTCATCCATACGGCGTCGTTGCAGAGGGCTGCGTTCTTCGGACAATCATTGCGCTGTTTGTATGTTTCGAAGTTCAGTTCCTTCTGCGAATAAAAACTTTTGTACACGCGGGAGCTGAAGGCTTCGCGCATGAATTCCTGCGTATGCATCACTTTGTAACCGCCGGAGCAGGGCACGCCTTCTTTGCGCAGCGCTTCCATAAACTTCGCGCGGTTCATGCCTTTGAAGCCTGCCGGATCGTAGCGGAAAGAGTAAAGATGGTATGCGCCGCGGGTTACTTTGTCGTACAGTTTGATGGGCTTTATGCCTTCAACGTCTTTCAGCATGGAGCTGAGGTAAGCAGCATTTTCGTGGCGGGTGTTGGTTTGGGCTTCCAGGCGTTTCAGCTGGGCAAGACCGATAGCCGCCGCATATTCCGTAAGCCTGATCTTGGATGCCCTCATAAAGCTGTCGCCCGCAATGGCGCCGGTGGAGGTGCCGTAGGCGTAGCCGAGGTTGTGCGCGGCAAAACAATCGTCGATGTATTTATCGTCGTTGGATACGATGGCGCCGCCTTCGCCGATGGGCAGGTTCTTGGAGTTCTGGAAGCTGAAGCAGCCTGCTTTGCCGATGGAACCTACAGTTTTATGGTCGTACACGGCCAGGTGCGCCTGGCAGGCGTCTTCTATCACGACCAGGTTATGTTTCGCCGCGATGGCCATAATGCGGTCCATATCCGCGGGCAGGCCGAGGATGTGCACTACCAGGATGGCTTTGGTGCGTTTGGTGATCTTGCTTTCAATTTTGGCCGGGTCTACCTGGTAGGTGGCCGGGTCTATGTCTGCAAACACAGGCATGGCGTTGTTTGCCAGGATGGCCTGTACGGAAGCAATGAAGGTATACGGGGTGGTGATCACTTCGTCGCCCGCGCCGATGTTCAGCCGGTTGATGGCAGTAATGAGTGCATTGGTGCCGTTCACTACCGTAAGGCATCTTTTGGTGCCGATGGCGGCAGCCCACTTGCTTTCAAACTCGTCTACCAGTTTTGCGCGGGACCATACGCCGCTCCGGATGCTTTCGATGAGTGTCTGTTCGTCTTCTGACTGGATCCACATCGGCCATTTCACCCAGCTGGCGGCATTAAAGAGCGGCTGGCCGCCAAGGATGGCGGGGGTACGGGAAGCGGCGGTTGCGGCGAATGAGCTGTTTACAAGTCCGGAGCCTAATAAATAACCGGCGGCTCCGAGGGAGCTTTGGCGGAGGAACTTCCTTCTTGAAGTATGACCCATTGAATGATGTTTATACGTTGATAATGTTATAGACAAACTAATATTGACCAGTGATACCCGTCTCCCGTCATTGCGAGGAGCTGCAGCGCTCAAGCGGGAGGGGCGACGAAGCAATCTCCTTCCTGAAATGGGGAATGCTTCAATACTACGAGGAGATTGCTTCGTCGCGGCTCCTGCACAAGTCCTCCGCTGCTCCTCGCAATGACGGACTTCTTTCAAATGTTTTTTGGTTGATCGGTAACGTACCCGAAAATAATCATTATTTCGAATGGCAGGTAATTTTTGTTCAACTTTTTTTTGAAGTCATGGAAAATTACCCGGTTGTTATGCTGAATATCCCGGGGCAGCTCATCCGGGCAATAAAGGATGCTTCGTTTGCCTGATATAACAGCCATAACAGCCACTGTATAGAGTTTTAATAATTAACATCGTCCCCGCCGGGCAGCCGTATTCCCTTCCTGTTTTTCTCCCGGACGGTATTTTCAAATTCCATCAGACATAAATGTGTACGTTACCGGAAAACACCTGAAAAAGTATCCCCGTTCTTCATATTTTTCTTCATCCTGCTATAGAATATCCAAAATAAAATGCAATATTGTGTACGTTACCGGAACCTGTAATACAATCATCCGGGCTATTTTATCAATCAGGTTTAAATATGCTACCTACTATGCGGAATGTCCTAAAACTATGTACGGGCCTGCTTTTGCCAGTGGCTTTATTCACTTCCGGCGGCTGCGGGAAACAACCGAAGTATCCCGGCCCGCTTTCGCCAGACGAAGCACTGAAAAGCCTTCATATCACCGACGGGCTGAAAGTTGAGCTGTTCGCGGCAGAACCGCTGGTAACTGACCCGGTATCCATGGAATTTGACGAAGACGGGAATTGCTACGTGGTAGTGATGTCCGACTATCCTGACAAACCCGCTCCCGGCACGGAAAAGGGCCACATCCGCGTATTGCGCGATACAAATGGCGACGGCAGGGCCGATACATCTATCGTGTTTGCAGGCAAACTTTCCGAAGGCACCAGCATCCTTCCCTGGAAAGGCGGGCTGCTCGTTACCGCCGCTCCCGAGATACTCTACATGAAAGATACCACCGGCGATTTCGTGGCCGATACGCGCGAAGTATTGTTCAGCGGCTTCTTCAAAGACAATCCTGAAACACAGATCACGAATCTCCGCTTCGGCGTGGACAACTGGATATATGCCAACAACCGCGGGCAGGACGGCAATGTTACTTTCCGCGATAAGCCCGACGCCAAACCGCTTTCCGTAAAAGGCGCAGACTTCCGGTTCCGGCTGGACCGCGGGCTGTTTGAACTGGAAACCGGTCCCGGCCAGTTTGGCCAGGCGATAGACGATTACCGCAACCGTTTCGTGACCGAGAATTCCATTCACATCCAGCAGATCATACTGCCCTGGCGGTATACGCACCGGCATGCCTACCTGCCTTCCGCGCGCGCCATCCGCAATATTTCCGATCATGACCCCATCATGTTCCAGGAATCTGCCACGCCTTACTGGCGGGCTGAAAGAACGAAAAGAAGGAATGCCGAGTTCCAGGAGAAAAAACTGAAACGCGTGGAATATGAAAGAGAACATTTCACCGGCGCTTCAGGCGGCACTTTTTATAACGGCGATGCTTTGCCGCGGAAATTCTACGGCAACATCTTCACCGGCGAAGTAGCCGGCAACCTCGTGCACCGCGACATACTGGTAGCCTCGGCAGACAGCGTGCATTTCACCGCCAAACGCCCGGCAGGGGAAGAGAAGCAGGAATTCATCTCTTCGAAGGATACCTGGTTCCGCCCCGTAAACTTCACCACCGGCCCGGATGGTTATTTATATGTGCTGGATTATTACCGCCAGCATATCGAAACACCCGTTTCCATCCCCGACGACCTGAAAGCAGATATGGATTTTTATGAAGGATCGGACAAAGGCCGCATCTACCGCGTAATGCCGGCGGAAGGCGCTTACAAAGGCGCAGCGCCCAAGCTTAGCAAGGCTTCTTCAGACAGCCTGGTGCAGCTTTTCGCCCATCCCAATCAATGGTATGCGCAGCAGGCCCACCGCCTGCTCGTGGAGCGGCAGGACAGGTCCGTGATCCCCGCGCTGAAACAAATGCTCGGCAACACCGATCCCCGCGCGCGCCTGCATGCCCTCTACACCCTCGAAGCACTGGATGCACTGGATGTTCCCATCGTTAAAAAAGCGCTGGCAGACAGCTCAGTGAATGTGCAGGAACACGCCGCCATGCTCGCCGAAAATTACCCGGCCTGCCTGCCCGAATTGCTGGCACTGGTGAAGAACAGTCCCGCCAAACTCGCCATGCAGGCTACATTGAGCCTGGGCCAGTTCAGCAACGGCCAGGTGACCGATGCATTTGTACAGGTGCTGGAGCGTTTTGGCGACAACAAATACATACAGATGGCCGTGCTCAGTTCAGAAGCTGGTTCCTCGCCCGCCATGCTGGCCGCGCTGTTCAAAAGCAATATTGCCTGGGACACTACCAGGCTCAGCAATGGTTTCATACATGACCTTTCCTACGTTATCGGCGCCAGGCACAACGCTGCGCAGCTGGCCCAATACACCGGCCTGCTGGAGCATGAGAGCATGAAAACCGGCAGCAGGCAGGCCTTTGCAGCCAAAGGCCTGCTGGGAGGAATGGAAAAATCGGAAGGCAGCTCGGCGGCGCAGAAAACCGCGCTGAAAGCTTTCAGGCCGAAGCTAAAAAATGTAAACGGCCAAACCCTTGCAGAATTGAAGAACCTGGTGACCACCATAAAATAAATGAACATGAATACGCGCAGAGATTTTATCAGGAACGCCTTTGGCCTCGGCGGCGTGTTGCTGGGCAGCGCCCTTTTCATCAACAGCTGCGGCAATGGCAAAAAGCCCGCGAAAGACGGCGGCGGCAACAAGCAGCCTGCTTCCTGCAGCGACCTGTCTGGCGTTAGCGCTGAGGAAAAAGAAAAGCGGCAGAAACTGGGCTATGTAGAAGAAACACCTATTGCGGACAGCAAATGCGGTAACTGCAAATTGTACCTGCCTCCCGGGGAAAACGAGCACTGTGGCAGCTGCTCGCTGTTCAAAGGCCCTGTGGAGGAAAACGGGTATTGCACCTATTATGCCCCGCTCTCATAGACGGAAACGATTGCGGTTTTATCAAAAACAAGCAGCAGCAGGCTGCCCCCGTAACTACCGGCGGGCGCCTGCTTTTTTATTCGAAGAGATGGGAAAGATATTCCTGCAAAACCACGGCCTGGTTATGCTTTTCATCTTTCGCCGAATAAATGAGCGTGATCCTCTTCTTGTTCTTATGCATGTTGACGAAGCTGCCAACTGCCGGGTTATTTTTTAATTCCGCTTTATACTTCCGCTGAAACTCCGCCCACAGCGCCGGATCGTGCCCGAACCATTTCCGCAGTTCATTGGAAGGCGCCAGGTCTTTGGCCCATTCATCCACCGCCGCATCTTCCTTCTTCAAGCCCCGCGGCCAGAGCCGGTCTACCAGCACCCTGTATCCATCCTCTTCCTGGTGCGGCCCGTACGCCCGCTTAATGTGTATCACCGGTCTCATGATATGAAAGTTAACGAAAAAACCCCGGAAGAACGAGGTCTCCCGGGGTTGATATAACTGGTCTATGAAGAAACCTATCTGTTAGGTATCTCGTCCAGCGTAAGCTGGCGTACCATATCGGTCATGCCTTCACCGTCCGTGATGCTCCAAACCAGGCCCTGCGCAGCGCCTATGGCTTCAAGGTATGCATCCTCATCCTGGTACTCATTCCTTCTTAACTTTTTGTTCCTCAGCAAGCCGATCAACTCCCGCATCAACTCACTGCTCGAAACCGGGCCCAGCTTATATGTCAGGCCAGATGAACTGGGGTGTTTGGAGGCATTGATGCAATAAGCAGCAAGGCCCACGCGGGTCAGCTTCCTCGCTTTCAACACTACCTGCGTTTCCTGGATCAACAGGCCATGCTGGTCTGCCGCCGCGTTGGTGGCAAGGATGACAAGGCCGGCGGGGAGTGTAATAGTCGTGTCTTTTGTTTTGCTGTTGAACAGGCCTGCGCATACCGTTACGAGGTAGCCGCTGCCTACTTTGTAAGTGGTATCGCAATAAGCGCCATAGATAGTACCGCTAAGGGTAATGCCGGCGGGCAGTACATATTGCTCTCCCTCGGGAGTACCGGTATTCTCGCCCATGCCGGGTATCTTACTGGGCTGTTCTGTAGGTTTATTATCGCCTGAACCGCTTTTTTTACAGGCGTTGAAAGTGAGGGCTACACACACGAAAGCCGTCAATAACATAAAAGAATGCCGCATTTTCATTTTCTGATGTTTATTTAGTCAGGATGTTTTGGGTTACATGGTCTCTGCAGTTCCAAAGATAATGCCTGATCGCATGTGCGGGCGATTTCAGGGGAAGATGTTATGAAAAATACTGGTTTTCCGGGATGCAGATTTCCGGGTTTATCATGAATCCCGGCCGGAAGTCTCCCGCTAAAAGGTCCATCCCGGTCCCCTATTCCACTATTTTCAGGGGTAGAAATTTTTTATCTATTTTTAGCTCCGCCAAAGCTTGCATTAGATTGTCTGACAGTTTCTTACATACAGAGAACAATATTTTCCAACTGGTTGCTGACGGCGATCATGACGCCTTTACCCGGCTGGTGGATCAATATTGGAATAACCTGTATGGGCAGGCTATGGCTTACCTGAAAGATTCCCATAAGGCCCAGGACGTGGTACAGGAAGTATTCCTGGCAATCTGGAAGAACCGGGACTCCCTCCCGGGCATAGAGCGGCCGGAACATTATTTGTACACGATGGCCAAGAACAGGATACTCAGTGAATTCAGGAAAAAGTTATTGAGCCCGATCCCGGACCATATCGAGCAGCTGCAGCCGGCATCCGGTTCCCCTGCCGATGAGCAGCTGGCTGCCAAGCAGCTGCGGGAGCTGGTGCAGGCGGTGGTAGACCAGATGCCGCCGCAACGCCGGGTGATTTTTGAGCTGAGCCGGCAGGAAGGGCTTAAATACGAGGAGATCGCGGCACGGCTGGGTATCTCCCGGGAAACGGTGAAAGGCCATATGGTAAAGGCCCTGGCCCAAGTGCGAACCTTTTTACGGCATGCGCTGCGGATGCTGTTCCAAATATTTTTTTAAACAGACCGACCCTCTTTTGACGCTGTTGCGTCTTTATACTATATGCACACCGACGAATTCAAGGATCTATTGGAAAAATACCTGGACGACAGGATCACGCCGGAAGAACGCCGGCGGCTGACGACTGCGCTGGAAGACCCGGCGTGTGTGCAGTTACTGGATGAAACGATCTGCGAAGAGCTGGCGGCCCGGGCCTATGAAGGCGAGCCGGATGAAGGGATCAGGCAACTGATCCAGCAGCGTCTTGACCAGGAAGTGAGGCCGGTTCATACCATCAGGCCCCGGAGATACCGGTGGGCCGCGGCTGCCGCGATACTCGCTATCATGGCCGGGGCATATTTATGGTCGCAGCGGCCGGTCAAACACCAGGCGGAACCAACACTCATCGCCGATGCAGCGCCCGGTTCCAACAAAGCCGTGCTGACCTTATCGGATGGAACCAAAGTGCCCCTTGACAGCACCGGCAACCAGGTGATCCAACAGGGTTCGACGGCTATCCATCAGCAGGGCGGCCAGCTAAAGTATGATGCACAGGGTACAACTGCTTCTGTTCAGTATAATGTGCTTACCACCCCAAGAGGCGGCCAGTTCCGGATCACGCTCCCTGACGGCACACAGGTGTGGCTGAATGCGGCTTCCACGCTGCGTTACCCGACCGCCTTTACGGGGCCGGAAAGGCTCGTGGAGGTTGCCGGGGAAGCTTATTTTGAAGTAACAGGGAATGCTTCGCAGCCATTCAAGGTGAAAATGAAAGACGTTGAGGTGGAAGTGCTGGGAACAAGCTTTAATGTAAATGCCTATGCAGATGAACCAACGATACAAACCACTTTACTGAAAGGATCGGTTAAGTTATCTGCCAATAATAACCACATACTGCTTAAACCAGGCCAGCAGGCAACTTTAGCAGCCAACAAGGGGTTCAACGTCAATGAGGTGGATCCTAATGACGCCATTGCCTGGAAAAATGGCTATTTCCTCTTTAAAAATGAAAGCATTGAGAGCGTTATGAGAACTATTGCCCGCTGGTACGACGTGGAGGTCAGCTACGTAGGCGATGTGAAAAAACAACGTCTTGGCGGAACGGTGTCCCGTTACGAAAAGCTGGAAGATCTGTTAAATACAATCGAATTAACCAAAACTTTAAAATTTAAAATTGAGGGGAGGAGGGTAATAATTATGCCGTAAAGATCTTTACGCTGCATGGCTATTACCTGGCCAGTACCCGGATATGGCGCCGTATCCGGCTAAGGCCGCAGGCGGCCCTGTCATGGAATGATTCATTTAACTCGCCAATCAGTTTATCAAACCTAACATTTATTTGTGCGGTATTTCTAATGCATACATGTGCAGGAGGGAGTCCTGTGCTCTTTAAACAATTCCTTAGTTATGAGACTTACCATCATTCTGCTGCTTGCAACAGTTTTGCAGGCTAGAGCGGTAACATACGCTCAATCCATTCACCTGAAGGTCAAAAACGCATCCCTCGAAGAAATATTTACCCAATTAAGGCAGCAAAGCGGCTATAACTTTTTATATAATCCCAGCACGCTGGAGGATACAAAGAAAGTTTCCATAGCCGTCACCAACGCATCGCTGAAAGCAGTGCTGGATCAATGTTTCAAAGACCAGCCTGTTACATACGTGATCACGCAAAACAATGTGGTCATCAGCCGCAGAGCCCCGGACCCTGCTACACCGGCCATTCCTAAAGCGGACATTAAGATAACCGGCCAGGTAAATGACAGCAAAGGCTCACCCGTTCCCGGCACATCGGTAACTGTCAAAGGCAGCAACACCGGCGCCATCGCAGACGGCGATGGCAGGTATAGTATTTCGGTACCTGATAGATCCGCGGTGCTGGTCTTCCGCTCCGTTGGCTTTATCAGCCAGGAAGTAACGGTAAATGATCAAACGGTGATCAATGTGGCTTTGGCTGAAAAGCCATCTGCTTTGAACGAGGTGATCGTGGTGGGATATGGCTCACAAAAGAAAGCGGATGTGACCGGTTCTATTGCTTCTATCAACGAAGAAGCCCTAAAAAGCGTACCGGCCAGCAACCTGGTAAGCGCACTGCAAAGCCAGGCACCGGGCCTTGATATACAAAAGGCCGGCGGCAACAGCCATCCGGGCGCCACGCCATCCATCTCTATCAGGGGACAGCGTTCTTTCGGCGCGTCCAACGATGTGCTGTATGTTGTGGACGGCATACCCTACAATGGCAATTACATCAACGACCTCAACCAGGACGATGTAGTGGCTGTACAAATATTAAAAGACGCATCCGCCACCGCTATTTATGGTTCACGGGGCGCAAACGGCGTAATACTCATCAGTACCAAACGGGGCAAAACAGGCGCGCCTGTAGTCACTTACAGCGGTTATGCCGGCGTGGTAAGCGCGCTTGGCCACTATGACGTGATGGACACCAAGGCTTACGAGACCTACAAAAAATGGGGCAACTATAACGCCAACAACCCGAACGTGATCGGCGCGCCTCATCCTTACAGCGGGATAGACGATCCGAAATTCTATACAGACGGTATCACTTTCCTGCCCAATGAGTTGGCTGGTATACAAAACGGGACGGCTACCGACTGGCAGGACCTGATCTTTAAGAACGGCTTTAAGACCAATCACCAGGTAGGCGTATCCAGTGGCACGCAAACCACGAAATACGCGGTGTCCGCTGGTTATTATGATGAAACCGGTTTGTTCCCGGGTCAGTCATTCAAGCGTTATACCGTCAAAGTAAGTATCGACCAGCAGCTGGGCAAGATGTTCAGGGTCGGGATCAGCTCGCTGAATACCGTCAGCAAGATCAATGGGGAAAGCATCAACCCTGTGACCCAGGCCCTCACTTCCAGCCCCCTTACCGTTCCCTACGACGACAAGGGCAACCTTATCCCGTTCCCGGGCGGCGGCTCTTTAACCTATAACCCCCTGGCCAACCTCGCGGAGGGCGCGGTTGTGCAGAAACGTTCCAGGTACAACACCTTTACAACGGCTTATGCTGAAGCTCAGCTTACCCCGCATCTTAAATACCGTTTTAACGGGGGCGTGGAAATTACCCCGGAAACCTACGGCGACTTTTATGGCAGCGCCACCTATCAGAACCTGGGCGGCCCTTCCACTGCCAGGAACACCAACTATGATTATTACGACTATACCCTGGAAAATATGCTGGTATATGAAAACACATTCGCCCGGCATCATCATTTAACGGCTACCGGCCTGTTCAGCTACCAGGAAGATTATAAAGCCTCTACTTCATTCAGCTACAACAACATCCTGGCAGATTACATTCAATACTTCAACCCGGCATTGGGCTCCAATCTCAATGGTTCGGGCAGTTACTCGAAGTTCAACATCGTTTCATTCATGGGCCGTATCAATTACGACTACAAAAGCAAATACCTGTTAACCCTCACCATGAGATCCGACGGTTCCTCTACGCTGGCGCCGGGAAATAAATACCATCTCTTTCCATCCGCAGCTGTTGGCTGGAATATCACGCAGGAGGATTTCATGAAAAACGTTCCTGTAATTTCAAACCTGAAACTGCGCGCGGGTTATGGCTCCGTGGGGAACGCTGCTGTAAACCCCTACCAAACGCTTGGCGGGATGGCGGCAATCAATTACAACTACGGTTCAAAGAATGTTACCGGCACTTATCCCAATAACGTTCCCAACCCGGCGCTGGGCTGGGAATATACCGCCACGCTGAACCTTGCCCTGGACTTCAGCCTGTGGAACGACCGCATTACCGGTTCCGTTGATGTTTACCAGCAGCGCACCAACGATCTTATACTTCCACAAAACCTGCCTATTACAACAGGTTACACCTCACAGTTCCTCGCCAACGTGGGTAAAACAGAAAACAAAGGCCTGGAGATCAATATCGGCTCTACTAATATCAAGGCTTCCGGCCGGAATGATTTTGGCTGGACCACCAATTTCAACATCACCTTCAACCGCAATAAAATTACCGCGCTGCAAAACGGCGTAACGAAAGACATTGGCAACAACCGGTTTGTCGGGGAGCCTATTAATGCACTGTATAACTATGTAAGACTGGGCATCTGGCAAAATACTTCATCGGATTCCGCCCTGGCCCGGAAGCTTAACCTGACCTTGGTAGGACCGGGCTCCGTGATCGGTACCATCAAAGTGGCAGACCTGAATGGTGACAACGTGATCAACTCAAACGACCGTACAGTTGTCGGTTCGCGCCAGCCAAAGTTCTTCGGCGGGTTTACCAACCGCTTTAGTTATCGTGGCGTTGACCTGACAGTTGTGGCTAGCTACCGCGTAGGCGGCACACAGATCGCTTATTGGCTTCAACCCGGCAGCAATGTAAACGCGTTGAACGGGAAAATGAATAACCTGGATGTCAATTACTGGACGCCTTTTAATCACGAAAACACCTATCCTAAACCCAATTTCAACGTAGGTGTACCCACCTATGGCGATCTTCTTGGCTATTATGACGCCACTTACCTTAAAATAAGGACCATCAACCTGGGTTACACGCTGCCGACTGGCATGGCCCGCAAGATCGGCATGCAGTCTCTCCGGGTTTACACCAGTGTCAATGACGCCTTCATCTTTTTCTCTCCGTTGCACGACCGGTTCCGGGGTATAGATCCCGAGTCCGCAGGTACCCTGGGTGTAGATACCCCGCCGAATAAATCGATACTGTTTGGTTTAAATGTTACATTCTAATTTTTATCATCATGAGATCTAGCATATATACAGCTGTTGCACTGGCGGCGATCACTTTTTTAAGTTCCGCCTGTAACAAACAATTAATAGAAGAACCGCATTCAGGGCTTACTCCACAATATTTTAACACCGCGCAGGGTTTTCAGTCCGGGCTGGATGCAGCATATGCCGGCAACCGGAACATATGGGGAACCGAAAGTTTTATGACCATGACCGTGCCCGGCACCGACGAGTTCAAATCCGGCGGCGGCGGCAACAATGATTTTAATATCTATTCAAGCAGCTTCGACGCCAACAGCGGCTGGGTATCGGGCGTATGGAATGCGTGCTACACCTTCATCAATACCTGCAACGGCATTATCGACAACGGGCCCGTTGTTACCGGCCTTGATGCTGCCACTGTTGCGCAAAAAGTTGCCGAGGCTAAATTCCTGCGGGCAAATTTCTATTTTTTATTGGTCCGCTTCTGGGGCCCTGTTACACTGAACACCCATTTTATCACAGAACCCAGCACCAGCGCCTCCAGGGCGCCCATCAGCGATGTTTACAACTTCATTATCCAGGATTTGAAAGATGCGATTGCCTCGTTACCGCCAAGTCCTGTGCAAAACGGCGTATTGCCCGGCAAGGCCACCGCGGCGGCGGCATCGCACCTGCTGGCAAAAGTATACCTCACCAGGGCATACTCTTCGGCCAAACAAGCTGATGATTTCCAGAATGCCTACACCACCGCGAAAGGCCTCATTGATAACAGCGGCGGCTTAGGCCTGGGGCTATTACCGGATTTTGCATCGGTATATGCTGAAGGCAATGAAGGAAGCAAGGAGATACTGTGGAGTGTACAGCATACCAGCAACCTTACTTATAACAACAACAGCAACGAACTGAATTTTCACTATGTAATGGGTTATGAAAACTTCCCGGGCCTGGTTCGCTCCATGACCTATGGCCGCCCGTTTGCGCGCGTGGAATTGACCCGCTGGATGAGCGACACCTGTTTTGCCGATAAAACAAACGACACCCGTTATTACAAAACATTCCAGTCGGTATGGTTGTCTAACTCTGCCGAGAAAATTCCCAAGGTAAATGGCGTTCCAAAATATGCGCTCGGCGATACGGCTATTTTTATGCCGGGGTACGACGTCAGCAATGCCGAGATCAACGCTATACGTTACCTGCTCGTGCCGCCACGGAATTATACCCTGCAGTTATTTCCCACCATGCTGAAATACCAGGATACCAAAAGAGCGAGTAATAACGATCCGTCGGTAAGGCCGGTGATTGTTTACCGCCTGGCTGAAACCTACCTGCTGGCTGCGGAGGCGGCTTTTAATCTTGGCGATAAAGCCAGTGCGGCTACCTATATCAATGCTGTACGCACGCGGGCAGCATTCCCAACCGGGAACGCCGCGGCCATGAATATTACATCAGACCAGGTTACGCTGGACTTTATCCTGGACGAGCGGGCACGCGAGCTGGCCGGCGAACAAACCCGCTGGCTGGACCTGGTAAGGACCAATAAGCTGCTGGAACGGGTAAGATTACACAACCCGGACGCAGGGGTAAATATTAAGGACAAACATATACTGAGACCCATTCCTCAAAGCCAGATAGACAGGACCATAACCGGCGAAAAATACCCGCAAAACACCGGTTACTGATCAAATGCTACATCAAAGCAAAGTCCGCGGATCATTTTAAAGGTCCGCGGATTTTTTTATCATTATGCCGAATTCTCTAACTATGAAACTGAACGTTCTTATTTGCCTGGCTTTCCTGGCACTCACGCCGTTGTATGCAGGCGGTCAACAGGCAGCTCACCTTTGCCGGCCGTCGGCGGACCTTTCGCTCTTTCTAAGCTCCGGCAAAACCATCCGCTGGCAAATGCAGCAAGCCGCCAAAGCCGGTGATGGCCGTGACATATCATCGGTTAATTACGACAGCAAAACATGGCTTCCCGCACAGGTGCCCGGCACCGTATTAACCAACCTGGCAGCCAATAAAATTTACCCCGATCCTTATTATGGCGACAACAACCGCAAGAAGCGAAACCTCATACCGGACATCGCCGAGGCTGGGCGCGAGTTTTACCACTATTGGTTCAGAACTGATTTTCGTATTCCTGCCGCGTATAAAGGAAAACGCATCTGGCTGAAGTTCAATGGCATCAATTACCGTTGCGCCATCTGGTTAAATGGCGCCAGGCTGGGCGAAATGGCAGGCATGTTCAACGATCAGTCTTTCGACATTACAGGCCTGGCCAATTTGAATGGTAAAAATGTGCTGGCGGTAGACGTGCAGCCGGTGGACTTTCCCGGCGCATACGATAAGGTTGGCGCAAAGCGGACCGGCGCCGTTGGCGAAAATCACAACGGCGGCGACGGCGAGATCGGCAAAAACGTGAGCATGCTGATGAGCGTGGGTTGGGACTTTACCTCACCTGACGGCATCCGCGACCGCAATACCGGCATCTGGCGGGACGTTGAGCTTTTTGCCACAGGCGATGTGATCCTGGAGCATCCATTTGTAAAGACCATCCTGCCGCTGCCCGACACAACATCGGCTACGGCAGCCGTTTCCGTGGAAGTTATGAATGCGTCAGCTCAGCCAAAGCAGGGTATCATTACGGGCAGCATCGCCCAATCGGGCATTAAGTTTTCAGCGCCTTTTTCATTAGCCCCCCATGAAAGAAAGACACTGGAATTTAAAACGCTGGACCTGCAGCGTCCTAAGTTATGGTGGCCGGTAAATAAGGGAGAGCCTCATCTCTATGCTCTTGACCTGCGAGTTGTTGTACAGCAGAAAGAGAGTCACCACCTGCGTACGCAATTCGGTGTGCGTACGATCGCCACAGACAGGAATACGCCCGATAAATCGCGCCGCTTCCTGGTGAACGGCCAGCCTGTGTTTATCCGCGGCACGAACTGGGTGCCCGAGGCTATGCTGCGCAACAGCGAACTGCGCACCTATGCTGAGCTGCGCTACACGCGCCAGGCCGGCATCAACCTGCTGCGGCTCTGGGCAGGCGGCATTGCCGAATCCGACTATTTCTACGAGTTATGCGACCGCTTCGGCTTGCTGGTCTGGAACGAGTTTTGGGTAACCGGGGATACCCGGATGCCGGCAGACTCTGCATTGTACCTCAAAAACCTGGAAAGCACGGTCAAAAGAATACGCAACCATGCATCGGTAGCCTATTACGTTGGCGCCAATGAATCAAAGGAAATGCGGGGCACAGGTAAGCTCATCCTTTCCCTGGACAGCACGCATGGCTACCAGGAACAGTCTGAATGTTGCGGTATCCACGATGGCAGCCCTTACAAATATGAAAACCCCATGCAGTATTTTGAAAATACCGCATCGAAACGCGGCAGCCGGGTGGATGGTTTTAACCCGGAATACGGGGTACCCTGCACACCGGTCTACGAATCGTTAAAGCGCATGATGCCTGAAAATGACCTGTGGCCCATCAATGATTCTGTGTGGACCTACCTTGATGGTAACGGCTTTCACCAGGTGAACACCAAATACCGGCAGGCAGTAAATGAGTTCGGTGAATCTTCTTCCATACAGGAATATGCAAAAAAAGCCCAGCTGGTAGGCGCATTGAATTACAGGGCCATATGGGAGGTCTGGAACTATAATAAATTCGGTTATGGCGACCGCTGGGCTTCCGGCTTCCTGTTCTGGTACCACAACAGCCCGCTTCCGCAAACCGCTTCCCGCCTATACGACTGGTACCTGGAACCGACTGCCGCCCTTTATTATTCGCAGAATGGCCTGGCCCCGCTTCACCCGCAGTTTGATTACCTGAAGAATTCGGTTTCGGTTTACAATGATTACCGCCAATCATTTACCGGTTATACCGTAGAAGCCACAGTTTACAACCTGGAGGCGCAACCCGTATGGAAAAAAACAACCAGCATCAACATCCCTGCAGATGGCGTGGTGAATGATGCCATCAAGATCGATTTCCCGGAGAATATCACCCAGGTGCATTTTATCAAGTTAATACTGAAAGACGAACAGGGTCGGTTGATCAACGATGCATTTTACTGGCGTTCGAAAGATAGTTACAAAGGTGCATGGACCATGACGGGCCCAGCTGTATCGGGGTTTGCAGACATCAATCAACTAAAAAAAGCAAACCTAAACATATTGGCTAAAAAAGAGGTCAGGGGAAAAAAGATGTTTGTCAAAGTAACCGTTGCCAACCCTTCAGATGCGCTCTCTTTCTTCACCCGGTTAAGGCTGGAGCGTCCCGGCGGGCGCAGTGTAATGCCGGTTTTTTATTCAGACAATTTCTTTTCATTGTTACCCGGTGAGAAAAAATATGTTGATATTGAAATCCCGGAAGGAATTGACCAGCAAAACCTGACACTGGTCACAGAAGCGTTTAATTCGAAAGAGGTAAGGACTGCATTGTAAATTCCCGGCGCTGAATTAAACTAATAAACCCTTCAGATCACGTGGTCTGAAGGGTTTACTTTTCCGTAAGGCCGCCAAAATTATTGGAGTATTTAGTAAATTGGCTTCTAAAGCGTATAGCCTGTAGCAACAAATGGTAATCGACCATAAAAAAATTGACCTGTTTGGAAAATCATTCATCCAAAAGGTGGTATTAAAACCGCCTTTCGAATATACTTTCCCTGTTTCGGAACAGGCTTGCTTTTTATACATGCTGGCAGGCGAAATGCAATACCAGTTTGACGATGATCATATAAATATCCCCGCCAATTATTCACTATTCCTAAACTGCATCAACTCAGGAAAGCAAATACACAACTCAAATTCAAACAGTAATGGAGAAATTGTAATACTTACTTTCCACCCGGATATATTAAAGAAAGTATATGCAAGAGAACTTCCACCGTTGCTTCAACGGCCACGGAATACAATATCCAACCTGTCAGGTGAAAAAATAAACAATGACTTCCTGATACAAAAATATATTGAAGGCCTCCTGTTTTATTTTGAAAACCCATCATTGGTAAATGACGATATTTTGATCTTAAAGTTGAAAGAGATCATTCTTTTACTATCGCAAACACGTAATGCCGAAGCCATACAGGTGATATTATCACAACTTTTTTCACCGGCTACCTATACATTCAAACAAATAATAGAAGCGCACCTGTTTTCACAGGTTAGTATCGAAGAGCTGGCACGTAAGACCAATTTAAGCGTCTCCTCGTTTAAAAGGGAATTTACAAGATTGTACAACGACTCTCCCGCCAATTATATTAAAACCAAAAGGCTTGAAAAAGCTGCCGGACTGCTTTTAGCTTCTGATAACCGCGTCACGGATATTGCCTTTGATTGTGGATTTAACGATTTGGCAAATTTCACCAGGAGTTTTCATGATAAATACAATGTAACCCCAACCAATTACCGTTTAAAAGCCAGACAATAACAGCTTCGTCGTCCCATACGTTGAGTGCTTCGTTGACCCAAATTGCCAAAAAAATGGGCTAATTGACAAAATCCGCCCTCTTTCCGCCCGGTAATTTTGTGCTGTCAATTTTGACAGAATAATCTAAACCAAAAAATATGGGACTATCGAACCTGGGAATTTTTCATACGGCCATCGGCATTGTTGCCATTATCGCCGCATTGGTAGCATTTGTACGATATGGCAAAATTGACTTAAGCCAACTCTCCGGTAAAATTTATTTTTATTGTACGCTGGTCACTTCAGCAACTGCATTGGGAATATCCAGGCATGGCGGTTTTAACCCGGGACATGTTTTTTCCCTGCTTATCATTATCCTGGTAACAGCAGCCTATTTTCTTCATTCCCGGAGAAAAGGAAATATCAATGCCCGTTATTTTGAAAATTTCTTCCTGTCGTTTAGCTTTTTCCTGTCTATGCTTCCAACGGTCAATGAGACATTTACCCGTATCCCGGCCGGGCATCCGTTGGCGAAGGATATAAGCGATCCTGTGATAGGAAATACACTCCTGGTTATTTTGATACTATTCGTGGCAGGTTCTGTTTATCAATTCAGGAAACAAAGAAAGATCAATAAACTGGCTGCCGGGCAATAAGGAAGGACTGGCATAACAATTTAAACTTATTTCAGTTGCGTTCTGCCTATGCCGGATTATGGATCGCCCTGTCTGTTGTTACTCCCTCTGAAGTATTTCCCGCATCATTGGTTATAAACAGAAAGCCCTGCAATTGATCAATTGCAGGGCTTTAATTTTTTTCCGTCGGGATGGCAAGATTCGAACTTGCGACCTCCTGGTCCCAAACCAGGCGCGATGACCGGACTACGCTACATCCCGAGCCTTCAAACATTTATAGTTAAATTAACTACGTTAGTTCAGCGGTGAGGGAGGGATTCGAACCCTCGGTACAGTTTGACCCGTACGCCGGTTTAGCAAACCGGTCCTTTCGGCCTCTCAGGCACCTCACCGTTCCCCTTGCGGGGCTGCAAAAATAGGAATTATTTGGAATTTTCCAAAAGCAGTTAAAAAGAAACGGTAAATTTAAAATACAAAAACCCGCTATATGCCAGACGCTTCCACCATCCTCGCTTTCATTACCGCGGCCCTCATCCTGCTCATCATTCCCGGGCCCGCAGTGCTGTATATCATCACCCGCAGCACCGAGCAGGGAACCAAAGCCGGCCTCATCTCTGTATGCGGCATACAGGCCGGTACGCTGGTGCACGCCATTGCAGCTTCCCTCGGCGTTTCCGCCATCCTGATGGCCTCTGCCATGGCCTTTGCCCTGCTGAAATACGCAGGCGCGGCTTATCTCATTTACCTGGGCTGCAAAAAGATCTTCGGCCCCAAAACCGCCGCCAAGGAGAACCACAAGCCAGTACAACAAAGCATGCCGGCTATTTTCTGGCAGGGCATGGTGGTAAATGTGCTCAACCCGAAATGCGCCCTGTTCTTCTTCGCCTTCCTGCCGCAATTCATTAAACCCGCACAGGGCAACGTAACCGGGCAGGTGCTGTTCTTCGGCCTGCTGTTTACCATGCTGGCATTCATGACAGACGGATTCTACGCCCTGGCCGCAGGCCGCCTCGGCAAATACCTGAGATCAAACACTTACTACCTGAAGCTGGAAGCTTATATCTCCGGCATGATCTACATCTTCCTCGGCGTGCTCACGTTCATGATGCAACCGGCTTCTTCTTCGAAAAAGTGATCTTTCATAAAAAAGGTCCGGCGCTGCTGCCGGACCTTTTAATTTCTTCTCAATATCTCACTTCAACGGCTCCAGCAGCACCTGCTTCAGCCTGAACAGCTCTTTCCCGTCTTCCGCCGGTCTCACCCGTAGCCTCCATTCACCCGGCGCGGGCACGGTGATCACGGCCACGGCCTGGTCTATAAACAGCAGTGGTTTGTGCACATCATGCCTGCCGGTAAACAATACCTGGAAAGGATAAGATTGCATCGGTTTCCCGGCGGGGCCAAGCTCCAGCAGCCCTTCCCTGCGCTCACTGGCCGCGTCTGCGGCGTATTGCAGCACTACTTTATAATCGCCGGGCTCGGTGAAGCGCAGTTTATAACTGATACTGTCTGCCATGGTCTGCTGGTTCACGATGCACATGGCATGTTTCCAATCGCCGAAATAATAGCTGTGCGTGAGCGATTTCGTTTGAGCGTTCCCGTTAAGCTTCGCGCCTTGCGCCGGCAGTGAAAGCTGTTCGTACTGCATGCTGGCGATTACCGGTGTATTGGCCTGCTCCTGCAAGCTGCCACTGTATTCCAGCACCACTACGGTGTTTCGCTCATCAGGCAGCGCCATGGGGATATCTATCATCACATCTGCCCCCTGCTGGCGCACTGCGAGCGGCTTTTTTCCGGCAAGCAGGTATGCTTTTGAAGCTTTGGCGGTGAAATCAGGCACCAGCAGCTTGCCGTTGCGCGGGCGGTGAAACACGTGCAGGTACAGCTTTCCCGGCTTGCTCGTCATTACGCCCCAGGGCTGCGGCGCAATGGGGGAATAACCTGTGCCGTAAATGGCTTCGCCGTTTTGTTTCAGCCAGCTGCCGGTGGCACGGAAATATTTTTCAGACAGCGCAGGCAGTTTGCCATTACCCATCGGCCCGATGTTCATCATCAGGTTGCCGCCTTTGGAGGCTACTTCCGCCAGCAAGCGGATGATCTCCTGCGGCGTTTTGAAGTTCTGGTCGAAAGCGGAATACCCCCAGCTGTCGTTGTGCGTGAAAATCGCCTCCCAGGCGCCTTTAACGACGCCGGCCGGCACTTCCCCGTCCCCGAAATCCTTAAAATCGCCCAAACCATTGCCCACACGGCTGCTCACCAGGCAATTGGGCTGCAGCTGGTGTACCTTTTCGAGGAAAGCAGCGGATTCTTCTTTATTCATATTCCCCGGCGTATCGAACCAGATAAGGCCCAGCTCCCCGTAATTGCTGAGCAGCTCGGTGATCTGCGGCAGCGACTTCCCGCGGTAATAGGCTGCATATTCTTTTCCCTTAGGGTCAAAATCCCAGTCATTACCGCCGCCATTAGGCTCATGCCAATCCTGGAACTGGGAATAATAAAATCCCAGCCTGATGCCTTCTTTTTTGCAGGCGGCCGCCAGGGCTTTGATGGGATCTTTTTTATAGGGTGTGGCGTCCACGATATTAAAATCCGAAACCTTGGAATCCCACATGGCAAAGCCATCGTGGTGCTTGGCCGTGAGCACGATGTATTTCACGCCTGAAGCCTTCGCGATGCGCACCCATTCTTCTGCATCAAATTCAGCAGGATTGAAACCAGCAGCCAGCCGGGCATATTCTGCGGCGGGCGTCTTGTCGCGGTTCATGATCCATTCTGTAATACCGTAATAACGTTTGCCGCGGATGTCGCCGGCAAAATGGGAATAAGGCCCCCAATGAAGGAACAGGCCAAATTTGGCTTCGGTGAACCACCGGGTCTTTTCCCCCTTCCCCGCTTCGGCATGCTGCCCCCAAAGCTGGTCTGGCTGCTGCGCAAAAGAGGGAGTGGACAACAAGCCGGCAGCTGCGACAACTGCTTTAAAACAAACATGGAATTTCATAACCCCGGAATTTTATACAAGGATAAGAAAGCCCTGGGGAAGGAATTAACAGTTAATTGATGGTTATTGATATTATTTGCGCCTTCAGCGCAACGCCCGGGTATAGAACGGGCGAAAAGAGAAAGTAAGCATGGAAGCCGTTGGTGCCGGCACAGGTTGTACGGGAACCTGCACCGGCCGCCATGGAATTGGGGTCACAACGGTGGACAGGCCGGTGGACTGCCAGTTGCGAAATTCTTTTAATTTCATTCGGGATACCTTCGTATCGCTTCCGGCAAGACCGATTAAATCCGACTCAAAGGTCTGATATTCATAAGTTTTATGAAAGCGTAGTACTACCTGAAATCATTGGTAGAAGTACGCATTTCCCCGCATGCGGGCATGTAACAGCCATTACAGGGCGCTGGTTTTCAAATCCATATATTTTTACGCCAACTCAGCGGTCCATAAAAAAAGCCGCCCAGGAAAGTACTGAGCGGCCTTTTCAGTGAAATATGCAATGTATTACCAGATCACGACCCTCTGCGTGGCGGGCAATACCATTTTGCTGTCTTCAGCGCATTGCCATGCGTCTTTGAATTCAGTGAGATGCGGCAGCGGGCCGTTGATGCGGTAGCGGGCCGGGCTGTGCGGGTCTGTCTGTATCTGGTTGCGCAATGCGGCGTCGGTGGTATTGGCGTGCCATACCTGCGCCCAGCCGAGGAAGAAACGCTGTTTCCAGTTGAAACCATCTATCTGCGCGGGTTCCGGCTTGCCTTCCAGGCTTTTTTGCAGGGCGTAATAGGCAAGCGTCAGGCCGCCCAGGTCCGCGATGTTCTCGCCGATGGTGAGCGCACCGTTGATTTTGAAGCCAGGCAAAGGTTCCAGGCTGCCGAAATAATCGATATATTTTTTGGCAAGGGCATCGAAGTTCTTGCGGTCGTCTTCCGTCCACCAGTTCTGCAGGTTGCCGTCCGCGTCGAATTGCGAACCCTGGTCGTCGAAGCCGTGGGTGAATTCGTGGCCGATCACGGCAATGATGCCGCCGTAGTTGATCGCATCGTCTGCATCGGCGTTGAAGAACGGCGGCTGGAGGATGCCCGCGGGGAACACCACTTCGTTGTTGAGCGGGTTGTAGTAAGCGTTTACGGTCTGCGGCGTCATCAGCCATTCTGATTTATCCACGGCTTTGCCCACTTTTTTATTGCGCTCTTCGTTGCGGTAACGGGCCGCGCTGATGATGTTCTCCACCAGCTCATCCCTTTTGATCACGATGCTGGAATAATCTTTCCATGTATCGGGGTAACCGATCTTATAGGTGAAGGCTTTGAGTTTTTTATGCGCCATCTGTTTGGTGGCCGGGCTCATCCAGGCGAGCTTATCGATCCTCTCGCCATACACGGTGCGCACGTTCTCGATCATCTCAGACACCTTTTGTTTGCTGGCTTCGGGGAAATATTTCTTCGCGAAAAGCTTGCCCAGCGGCATGCCCAGGATGCCGTCCGTAGAGCGGATAGCCCTGTCTGCCCGCGGGCGCTGCGCTTTGCGGCCGGTCATAACGGTGGCGAAGAAGCGGAAATTCTCGTCGTCGAAACGTTTGGGCAGGTAACCTGCAAACGTGGAAAGCAGCTGAAATTTGGTGTATGTTTTCAGCGTGCTGATGGGTGTTGCTTTCAGCAGTTTGGCGCCGTTGGTAACGTAGGGCTTGTCCTGGAGCACAACAGTGTCTGTATATAAACCCTGCTGGGCGGTAAATTCCTTCCAGTCAAATTCGGGCGCCAGCTCCAGCAGCTGCGCGAAACCTATTTTGTTGTAGGTTTTCACGGGGTCGCGGAGCTCTACGTTGGTCAGTTGAAGCTTGGCAACGGCTGTTTCGAAGTCCAGGATGGTCTTCCCGGGATGCTGTTCTTTGAAACCGGCCAGGCTGAACATTTTATTGACGTGGCCTTCAAATTCCCTGCGGACATTTTTGGTGCTCTCGTCGTCTCTTTCATAATAGCTCCTTTCTCCCAGGCTCAGCCCATCCTGCCCGCCATACACGGCGTTCACCTTGCTGTCTTTCGCATCGGCTTCCACTGCAAAACCGGCCCAGGTGCTTACGCCGATGATCTGCAGCTCGCCGCAAACGCGCGCCCAGTCTGCCAGGGTCTTGATGCCGTCAATTTTTTCGATGTAATGGCGGAGCGGAGTGATCCCTCTTTTTTCGATGGTAACGGTATCGAGGAAGGAGGCGTAATAGTCGGCAATCTGCTGCTCTTCCGTGCCTTTTGCGAGGCCCTGGCGTTTGGCGATCTCGCTGATGATGCTTCTCAGGCGCACTTCCTTATTTTCCTTATCCAGGATATTGAATGCTCCCCAGCGGCTCTCGGTGCCTGGTATGGGATTGGCCTTCTTCCAGTTTTCGTTGGCAAAACCGTCAAAATCAGCGCAGGGCTGGATGTTGCGGTCCAAAGAAGAAACCTCGAATGCCGGCACCTTTTGGGATTGGGCGCTGGCGCCTGCTGAGCATATGGCGGCCAGCATGCCTGCCGCCATCCATTTGCCGGCGGTTTGGAGTTTATGCATATAAGATCAGGTTTAGACGGATAAATTTATTGAAGATTTGGCACTTACGGCCACCCGTTTGTTATAAATGGTAAATTCGTAGGTTTGCAGGGATTAAAATTCATAGGGCTTATGTCGTTCTTATTCGGGTTGTTCCGTTTCCTCACCTGGGGAAACATCATAGTGGCGGGATTTTTCCTGTTGTTTGTAGTGATGGCGCTGCTGGTGGCGCCTTCGCCGCTGGAAGTGATTACCTCCATGTTTTTCCTCGGTTCGGTATTGTATCATAATATTTTATGCACACAATTACAGCGGACGCTCAGCAACCCGGAAGTACCGCTTCCGCCCAGCCTTCCGCGCGTCATTCTTATCACCGGTATTATTGCATTTATCTACGCTATACTTGTCGCCATTCAAATGATCGGCCTCGGCAGGCTGTCTGATGAAGAAATGATCAGGTTGATGAAAGTGAACAACGCACAAAATACGCAAGGAATTACAGTGGAAGAGCTTGCAAGCGCAGTGCGTAAAGCGGTATTGGTACTTGGAAGCATCCATGCCCTTGCGATCGCGGTCAATTGCGAGCTGAGCCGCATTTTCTTTAACCGCTGGAGAAAAGACCAGGAGCCTGCAGAAGAAGATTCATTCTTTGATATCAACAACCCGGATAATCCATAACACACCATGCGTGCACCACTGGCAGAACGATTAAGACCCGCGGTACTGGATGATCTTGTAGGGCAGGAGCATCTTACCGGCAGCGGCAGCATTCTCCGGAAAGCGATCCAGGCGGGCAAAGTGCCTTCCATGATCCTCTGGGGGCCGCCCGGCGTGGGCAAGACCACCATTGCCAACATTATTGCCAATACGCTGCAGGTGCCGTTCTACACGCTCAGCGCCATTTCTTCCGGCGTGAAAGACATCCGCGAGGTGATAGACCTTGCCCGGCATAAACATTCCGTGCTGTTCATAGACGAGATCCACCGTTTCAACAAAGGCCAGCAGGACGCCTTGCTGGGCGCGGTGGAAAAAGGCATCGTGACGCTGATAGGCGCTACGACGGAAAACCCTTCTTTCGAAGTAAATGCGGCCTTGCTCTCGCGCTGCCAGGTGTATGTGCTGAAAGCCCTGGGCGAACCCGAGCTGCAACAGCTGTTGCGGCAGGCCATGGCGAAAGATGAATGGCTGGCGGAAAAGACCATCGAGCTGGAAGAAACGGAAGCCCTGTTTAATATCGCCGGCGGCGATGCGCGCAAGCTGCTGAACCTGTTCGAGCTGGTGGTGGATACGTTGCAGGACGAACATCCTATTGTGCTGACGAACGAAAAGGTGATGGAGATAGCCCAGCAACGGGTAGCCATATACGACAAAGCAGGCGAGCAGCACTATGATATCATTTCCGCCTTCATCAAATCCATCCGCGGCAGCGACCCCAACGGCGCCGTGTATTGGCTGGCACGCATGCTGGCCGGGGGAGAAGATGTGAAATTCATCGCGCGGCGCATGGTAATACTCGCCAGCGAAGACATTGGCAACGCCAACCCGAATGCCCTGCTGCTGGCCACCAGCACGTTCACCGCGGTGAACCTGATCGGCCATCCCGAAGCGAGGATCATTCTCTCGCAATGCGCCACTTACCTCGCGTCCTCTCCCAAAAGCAACGCTTCCTACATGGCGATCGGCATGGCGCAGAACATGGTGGGGCAAACAGGCGACCTTTCCGTGCCGCTGCACATCCGCAATGCGCCGACTAAACTCATGAAGCAGCAGGGTTACGGGAAAGATTACAAATACTCCCACGACTTCGCGAATAACTTCGCGCCGCAGGAATACCTGCCGGAAGAAATTGCCGGCACCAAGTTCTACGAACCCGGCAAAAACGCGCGGGAAGACGAATTGCGGAAATACCTGAAGGCCCTGTGGAAAGAAAAGTACAACTACTGAGGCCCTTATTTTGCTTTCGCTTTATCCAATATCTCAAACCCCTGCCTGACCTCCTCCCCTTCTTCATCCACCAGTGTGATGGTATGCTTGCCCGGCGCGGGCCGCAGCGATATCTGGTGAAAATCTGTCGTAACGCCCACAAAATGCTGGTCCAGGTGCCAGAAGATCTTTGCCGATTGCTGGCGGTGCGTGGCTTTGAACACGGTTTCTCCCAAAGCGCCATCTATTTCCACTGGCACAAATATCCGCGCGGAAGGCCGCGGGTAGATCAGTTCCATGGACCTCCCCTGCTCCAGCTTGTCGCAGCCCGGCTTGAACGGCGGCAGCGGCTCGTAGGCATGCGTGGTGCGGTAAAAATGTTCCATGGCGGGCGGTAATACAAACCAGGGCTTATGCTGCATGAGGTCCGGCGCTTCACAATCCGCGGTCACGCGGTAGCGGCCGGTGGCATCCAGGTGAATGAGCTGGTGATAAGGGCAGGCGGGCGAACGCAGCCCCGCGGACGGCACAGCCAGCGTATCCCTTTCGGTGCAATACTCCCCGGCCCTGTAGCCGCTTTGCCTGCATACCAGCACGGGCTGCAGTTTATCCGCCGGGGCATTGACCGTAGACTGCCCGGGCAACAGCCTGAAGATATCAAACATAACAGGTGCGGCGGCAGACACACCGGTGAGTCCCGGCCTGCCTTCTCCGTCTGCATTGCCCACCCATACGCCCACTACATGCGAAGGCGTTACGCCGATGGCCCACCCATCCCGGAAACCGAAGCTGGTACCCGTTTTCCAGGCAATCCTTTTGGATGAGGCGAATGCCTGCCAGATGAATTCTTCGCCAGGCCGCATTACTTCTTCCATCGCCTGGAAGGTATACCAGATAGCACCTGCATCGAGCACGCCGAAAGGGGAAAGGGAATTGTTGGATGGAAGCGTTTCATCAGGCCGGTAACCGGGCGCATGGTAATCATCCGCATCGTATTTGCCTTTGTATTGCTCAAGATGCAGCATGCTGCGGGCCATGCTGGCATACACGCCGGTCAGCTCCCAGAGCGTGGTCTCACCGCCGCCGAGTATCATGGAAAGACCATAGTGTGCGGCGGGTTTGTTCATGGTGGTAATGCCGAGTTTTTTCAGCAGCAATAGAAAACGGTCGCTGCGGTATTGCTGTAGCAGTTTTACGGCGGGAATATTAAGCGAACGGGCCAGCGCGCGGGAAGCAGGCACGCCGCCGTCGTACGACTGGTCGAAGTTCTGCGGTGTGTAACCTGCTACCTGTGTAGGCACGTCGGGCAGCAGGGTATGGGGCAGCATAAGGCCGTCGTGCAGCATGCCGGCGTACAGCAGCGGCTTCAGCGTGCTGCCGGGGCTCCGCGGCGCCTGGATGATGTCTACAAAGGATTCCAGCTCGGGGTTAGCGGGATTGTACACATTGCCTACGTAGGCCAAAGCATGACCGGTTTCTACATCCAGCACCAGCGCGGCGGCGTTATTGATGCCATTCGCGCGGAGCTGCTGGTGATGGCGCAGGAGTATATCGTTCACATTTCCCTGCAGCTCCCCGTCCAGCGAGGTTTTGAGGCGGGTGCTGCCCTGCTGTTTCTCGCGCGCGTAATCCTGCCGGAAACGGTTCAGCAAATGCGGCGCGAATTGCGGGAGGGCGTGCGGTTTGTCCGGTAAAGGTTCTATGCAGGAAAGCGCGCAGGTACTGCTGTCTATCGTTCCGCTCTGCCAGAGCTTTTGCAGCAGCGAATTCCGTTTCTCCATCAGCGCCTGGCGGTTGCGGCCGGGGTGTATCAAAGCGGGACTGTTGGGCAGCACGGCCAGCGTTGCAGTCTCCGCCCACGAAAGCTGGTCGGGCTTGCGGCCGTAATAACGCCAGGAAGCGGCTTCCAGCCCTACCACATTCCCGCCGAAAGGAGCGTTGCCCGCATATAGCCCAAGTATTTCTTTTTTTGAATACCGGAACTCCAGCCGCGTGGCCAGTATCATTTCAACGGCTTTCTGCCACATGGTGCGGGGCTTGTTGCGGTACAGCCTGATCACCTGCATCGTGATGGTGCTGGCCCCGCTCACCACCCTGCCGCCGCCCAGGTTCTGCCTGATGGCGCGGCCCGTGGCCAGCGGGTCTACTCCCCAGTGATAGAAAAAACGTTTGTCTTCGTAGGCAACAATGCATTTTTCAAATTTCTCCGGCACCAGCCTGTCTGCCGGGAACCGCCACTGTCCATCCTTTGCGATGGCTGCGTTCATCAGTTCCCCTTCCATGTCTTCTATCACGAAAGAAGTAGGCGCCTTGAAAAGTTTTGCCGGCAGCAGGAAATAATACCACAGCAGCAGCCCGGCCAATATGGCCAGGCGCCATTTTCTTTTGATGATCCACTGTTTGACCCGTTGCTGCATAGTATAAGTCCTGCAAAAAAATAAAGGCCGGCGGTAAAAGGATGTTATCCTGTCCCTGCCGGCCTTTGAATGATCTGTCCGGAAGCCGGCTCCGTGTTATTTCGTCACTTCCACCCATTTGCCCGGCGCAAATGCGTGGATGGTATTATCGTACATCGCTTCGCAGGATGCCGCCGGCAGGTAATACCGGCCAAGGTATGCCGCGTTCAGCAACACCTGGTAGGTCACAGTTTTTGTTTCTTCCAGGTTGAAATAAGTATACACACGATCGTCCCTGATATCGCGGTATGTGTAGGGCGACGAAACCAATGTACTGTCGTTGCCCATGAGGCGGGTGTTGATGATCTCCCAGCCTGAAGGGAACACCTGCGTAAGCGCCATCTGCTCGTACATCCCGCGCTTGCCGGGGTTGCGGAGGGTAACGGTGGCCACGAAGTCTGTTCCCTGCTTCAGCTGGTCGGGACTGAGCGGCTTGCCGCTGCGGGTGTTGTATTGCACGTTCATGGCAAGGATGTCGGGATTGTTCTCCGCATATGGGTTCTGTCCTGCTTCCGGCTGCCCGCGCAGGATGAGGCGCACGTATAGTACGTTCTGGCCCTTGTTCTGCAAGGCCGCGGCGCCGCTGCCGGGCCTGAAAGTAAGCGGCGTCTGCGACAGGTATGAATTGGCGTTCACATTGCCGGCCACCCCGTTCAGCGTATAACTGTAAGCCATTTTACTGCCGCCTTTGTTCACCCCGCAGAATTTCGCGATGGCGATCAGTGAGTAGGCAGTGGTTTGCGTACTGTACCAGGTCTCCTTGCCAAGCTCTGCCGCCACCTGCTTCAGCAGGCCGTTGGCAGCGTTGCGCTGGCCCATGAGGGTGAGCGTTTCGAGTATCATCGCTTTATCGCGGAGGTCTGAGCCGAATGTGCCGCTTAATTGCGTGTATGGGGCAACGTTAGTACTGAGCCCTTTGATGAGGGCGTTGGCCGCTTCGGTCTGGCCGGCCATTTTGTACGCGGCTGCCAGGCGCCAGCGGGCGGGGACAGACAGGTGCTGGAATTCCTTCAGCCTGTTCATGGCGCCCAGCTCGGGCGTTTTGGCCAGGGCCAGCAGGTACAGGCGGTAAGCCTGCACCAGGTCGCCGCCGTAATAGGTATAGCTGCTGGGCGACCAGCTCTGCGCCTTGTTGCGCTGGAATTTTTTCCACTGGTCCAGGAAGCCGGGAGGCAGCGCGTAGCCTGCGGCCTGTGCTTCGAGCATGAAATGGCCTGCATAGTTGGTGCCCCATTCGTCTGATTCATTGGCGCCGGGCCAGTAACCCAGTCCGCCGTCCGTAAGCTGGAAGCCTCTCAGGCGGTTGACGCCGGCTTTGATGTTGCGGTCTACTTCTGCTTTCTGCCTGGGGGAAAGGTCCATCAGGTTGCCCAACGCCAGTTGCGGGAACACGGCGGAAGTGGTTTGCTCCACGCAGCCATGCGGGTAACCGATCAGGTATTCAAGCCTTTTGCCAAGGTTCAGCGCGGGAATGGTAGATACTTCCAGCACGCCGGTGTTGGTGCCTGCCATGCCTACCGGCATGAAGTTCGTATTCCACGCGGCGCCGGGCTCCAGCGTATGTTCTATCACATTGGTGAGGTAGGGGTTGGGATTGCGCACGTCCAGCTCCACGTTCTCTTCTGCTCTTTCCTTACCGCTGGTGGCAACGATCTTGAACTTGCCGATACCCACCTGCGGCCTGATCTTCACATCAAAATAAACAAGCTGCTCGCCGGGTTTCGGGAAGCTCACCTGTTTGGTGCTTTCGCCGATCACTTCAAAATAAGGGTTGGAAGAAAGCGTCACATTGGCCTGGCGTACGTGCGGCTCAAGGCCGAACACAGTTACAGGCAACTGGATGGTTTCGCCCGGGCCCAATACCCTCGGCATGGTAGCCAGCAGCATGAGCGGCTTTTTCACAGCGGCGGTTTTATCCGCGTTGCCGTACGCTCCTTCCTGGCCGGCCACCACCATGGCTTTCACGGAACCGATGTAAGGAGGCAGCTTGAAGTTGTGCGTTTTCTTTCCGCCTTTTTCCAGGTGGAAGGGGCCCATGAATTGCACCACGGGTTTGAAGCGGTTGGCTTTGGCAGTGCTGGCGTTCTTGTTCAGCCCTTCGTCGCCCCCGATGCTCAGGATGCGCTCCAGGTCTGCACCCCAGGCGCCGATCACGTAATCGAACAGGTCCCAGGTCTTTACGCCGAGCGCTTCCCGCGCATAAAATGCGCTGTGAGGGTCAGGCGTTTTGAAACGCGTAAGGTCCAGCAAACCTTCGTCTACGATGGCGATGGTGTAGGTCATGGCCTTGCCGCTGGATTCCGACACGGAAATAGACGCGTTGGTTTCCGGCCGCAGCGTGGCAGGCAGGCTGACCACAGGTTTCAGGATGGTATTGGGATCTTCCACCAGTATGGGAATAGTGCCGTACATGCGGATGGGAAGGTCGTTGGCGGTTTGTGCATGCGGCTGCAGCAGGCTTACGTTCACGTAAATATTCGGCGACATGTTCTTCTCCGCCTTGAAGCGGTACACGGTCTGGCCTTTTTCAGTGCCGATCCAGTCGGTTTTCAGCACCTTGCTGCCGGACTCGATGCTGATGAGCCCGCGGCCGCCTTCGCTGCTGGGGATGGTGAGCACAATGTCTTCCCCTACGTTGTATTTCGTTTTATTGGAGGTGAACACAAGCATGGCGGCTTCCGCGGGATTTTCCTTCTGGAGGCGCTCCGCATAGTTCGGCCAGTCGATATACACACTCTGGCCCGTGATGTGCCCGCTTTCCAGGTCTTTCACACGGATGAGGTAACGGCCCCATTCGGGCTGGCGGATCAGCAGCGGCCAGGTGCCCTTGCCGTTCTGCAGGGTTACGGTCTGGGTTTGCAGCAGCTGGTTGTAGTTGTCGTCGGTGAAATTGCTGTAGTCGTTGTCGCTTTCATCCCACCACCAGCGCCAGCGGATCTTGTACAGCTGCACTTCCACGTTGCGGCTGCCGGCCACCAGCTTGCCCGCGGCGTTTACGTTCACGATGCTCACCTGGTGCGTTTTATCGGTCACCAGCATGCCGGTGAGCCGGTCGCCCTCAGGCGCGGCAACACCCACGTAGGAATCGAACACGTGGTAAGGCATGGAGAAATGATCGATGCTGAAATCCCCGCCGGGTTCAAACACTTTCACTTCAAAGTTGGCCTTCAGCACGCCGGGCGCACGTTCGCCAACAGGGATGTTCGCAGAAACGGGCGCTACGCCGTCTTCGTTGAGGCTGGCGTCAAAAATGGTCTTGTTCTCTGTGCTGAAACGCTCGGTAGGATCATCAAAAGTATACCCGTCAAATTTCGGGAAAGCGGTCCGGGATGAGGTGAGCGACACATCTACCTTTGCCTTGAGGCTCTGGGCGGGCGCGCCGAACAGCCATGCGGCGGTCAGCGTGCCTCTCGGACTTTCGTCTTTCACCAGCGATTCCTGGTTCCCGAAGTCCAGCCGCACTTTCAGGCGGTTGGGTTTCACGGTTTCGATGCGGATATTTTTGGTAAAAGTGGCGCCGCCTACTTTCACTTTGGCCAGCCAGCTGCCGGTAGGCGCATCGGCATCGGTAACGGTATGGAAATTATAAAATCCGTTGAGGGCAACATGCTGGTTCAAACGCTTGTACAGCTGGCCTTTCGGGTTGTACAGCTCAAGCATCACGGGGTGGTTGGGTGGCAGCTTCCCTTCTTTGTCTTCCAGCATGAACGTGAGGAAGAGGGAATCTCCGGGCCGCCATACGCCGCGTTCGCCGTACAGGAAGCCTTTCATGCCCTGCTGTACTTCTTCGCCTTTCACGTCAAAACGGCCGAGGGGCAGGGAGCTGCCGTCGTCCAGCTTCAGGTAGCCGCGCTCGGTGTCTTTTTTAGCGACCAGCAGGTAAGGCTTGCGTTTCAGCTCAAACTTCGCGAAACCGTCGCCATCGCTGCGGCTGCTGAAGATCACCTGCTGCTGGTAGTCCAGCAATTCCAGCTCCACGCCGGAAATAGGCTTCGCATCGCGGATGTCTGTAACCGCCACCAGCATGGTATTGTCGTTGCCGCGTTTGGCAATGAGGCCGATGTTGGAGGAAATAATATTGCGGGATGCCCAGCGGGACTTGTTGTAATAGGAATTGGTACAGGCGTTTTCGCGGTCGTCCCAGTTATAACCGTAAGGATAATAACTGTCGTAGCGGCGCCAGAAAGCATCATCACCGTCTATCGCTTCACCGTAATAATCTTCTTCGTCTTCCCGCTCTTCCTCTTCGGTAGCGGCTTTGTCAGGACAGCTATACAGGGCATATTCCTTCCTGAACCCGATGGTTACGCGGTAGATCGCGCCGGGCTCGGTCTTCACCAGCTGCTCCAGGTCCAGGCTGAAGCGGGTACGCCGGTGGAGGTTCACGGATTTGTCCGTATCCAGCCGGATGGTTTTCTGCACTACGGGGCTGCCTACACGGCGAAGTTCTTCATCGCCGTTGAGGTTGTTGCGTTGCAGGTATTGCGGGATATTGTTCTCATAGATCTTCAGCACCACCACATCCACGGCTTTCAGGCCCACTGCGTCGAACGGCATGACGAGCTTTCCGCTTTGCGGCATGATCACGCCTTTGCCGGGAATGCTCACGGAAGGCAGGCGGTTCTCGAAGTTCACGCTGGCGGTGAAGGACTTGTCCAGCCGGTCTTCAAAAGCGCTCATCACGCCTTCGTTCACCACCACGGTGTAATTCCCTTCCAGCCTCGCAGGTGCATATACGCGCACCTCGCTGCCGTCTATCGTATACCGCAGGTCGCTCTGGCCGCTGATGCCGATCAGGCCCTCAAGGCTCTGCGAGCCGTTCAGCGGGCAGCTGAACTGCACCAGTACGTAATCTTCCGGGTCGTATATCGCTTTTATATCCAGTACTTTGAAATCGCCGATGGCCGGCACTTCTATCTCGCGGTCGTCTTTCAGCTCCGAGCCTATGCTTTGCCCGTTCCAGCTGATGTGCATTTTAGCGGCGGTGCTTTTGCGGACGATGTTGCCCACCGTGAATTTATACATGCGCTGGGCCACATCGTGCTGCCAGGTGATATTCGTTTTGGAACCGTCGTATTGCACGGCGATGAGCTTTTCCACGGCCTGCGCATCTTCCACATCCGCGGTGTACACCACGCCGGAGAAACTCATGCGGTCTTTGCTGTTATTGGCGCTTTTCAGGCCCATCAGCTCCACTTCAAAGGAAGGCTTTATCACCTGGAAACCGAACTCGAACACCTTCAGGTCCGCCGGCACTGTCATCACTTTGCCCAGCCTGAACTTTGCCTCGTAGGTCTTGCCGGGCTCCAGGTTCTGATCTGGCCTGAATTCCAGCGTAGTGGCGTCTACCCAGTAGGCTTTGCCTTTAATGGAAGGTGAAAAGGAGAACACGTCGTCTGCCACCAGCTCATTCTGTGCGTGGGTTACATTCACTTCTCCGGCCAGCTGGATGCGGATGGCGCTTTGTTTGGAAATGACGCCGGTTGTATATGCAGCGATGTATTTCGCAAAAGCGGGGTTCACTTCTTTCGCTTTGCTTTTGCATCCTGCCATGAAAGCCGCCATGGCGCAGAGAAGCAGGCATGCAAGTACGAGGGGCCGATTGTTCGGGTGCATAGTGTAGGTTTTTAATGGACGAGATAAAGGTATCGGAAATTAGATCATTTTCCCATTGCGGATACGTAAAAAATGGTTCACAGGTGCAGGCAGTTCTTCTTCGTAGTGCGTTACATAGATCATCGTTACCGGCAGGTATTCGCAGAGGGATTCGATCACATGTTTGAAATGGAGTTTCTGGTGAATGTCAAGCCCCTGGCAGGGCTCGTCGAACACCAGGAGGGGCGGGTTCTTCACCAGCGCGCGGGCCAGCAGCACGAGGCGCTGCACGCTTTCGGGCACTTGTTTGAACTGCGTGGTGGCGTGCCCGTTAATTTCCAGCAGCTCCATCCAGCCGAGGGCTTTTTCGAGCTGTTCCGGGGTGCAGGCGCGCATGTAGCCGATGGTGTCGTAGAAGCCGGAGCCGGCCACCTGTACGCAGGTAGCGTTGGAATCGAAGTACTGGTGCAGCTCGGGAGACACGAAGCCGATCTTCTTTTTGATGTCCCAGATGCTCTCCCCGCTGCCTCTCGGCCGGTCGAACAGGCGGATGCGGTTGGCGTAGGATTGCGGGTTATCTGCATTGATCAGGCTCAGCAAAGTGCTTTTGCCGGAGCCGTTAGGCCCCAGCAGCGCCCATTTTTCGTTGGGGCGGATGGTCCAGTTAATACCGTCAAGAATGGTGTTTTCGCCGTATTTTACATGGATATCCTCCATTTGCACGATATGACCGTAGTCCCGGGGCTGGGCGCCGGCGGTGAGCCGGTGGAGCAGGGAAAGGTCCATATCCATGGCCCTGGCGGGTTCTTCGGGCCGGTATTGGGCCAGGAACTCTGCCCGGGTAAAGGTACCGGCTACACGACCGTCTTCGAGGGCCAACACATGGGTGATGCTTTCGGGGATCTCCATTGGGGAGGTGACCAGCACCACGGCGGTCCCGGAAGCGGCCACATGGTCCACGATCCCGTGAAAGGCTTTACGGCTCTGCACGTCAAGGCCAATGAAGGGATTGTCCAGCAACAGCAGTTCCGGCTTTTGCAGCAGGGCCCGGGCTATCATCACGCGGCGGGTTTCGCCGTTAGAGAGCTTGATCAGCTCTTTATCGCGCAGGTGGCTGATTTGCAGGGGTTCCAGTGCCGGATCGCCGGTCTGGCCGTCCAGGTATTCGTTCACCGTGGGCGCGTCGGAGGAGTCCATGCTGTTGAAACGCTGCTGGTAATAAAAATCCGTGGTATGTGATAAATTTTTGAAATCGTGGTGATGCCCTACCATGGCTATTAAGCGGCGATAATTGAAGTACGGGTCGCTGATTTCATGGGTTTCCCGGTAATGATCGTAAAAATAATGGCGAATACTGCCGTTGATCACATTATTTTTGCCGAGAATTGTATGTAGAAGGCTGGTCTTCCCTGAGCCGCTTTTCCCGGTAACAGCCCAGTGCTCGCCGGAGCGGAGATGCCAGGTCAGGTCAGGAAAAAGGGTTTTGGACTGGTTGCGCACGGTAATGTGTTCCAGGGACAGGAAAGGAGGCTTGCTGCTGTTCATCATCTGATCGGGAAGGTTTCCAGGGTCCAATTTCGGGACTCTCTTTCATAAAACAAACCCCGGGGATTGTAATTTTATCTTAAAGTTTACGCGCGTCATGGGAATTAGCTGGAGTGTCAAAACATTCAACGAACTTACGAACGAGGAACTATACCAGGTTTTGAGGCTTCGCGCCGAAGTATTTGTAGTGGAGCAGGGTTGCAATTACCTGGACCTGGACAATTACGACCAGCAGGCGCTTCATTTGCAGGGGATAAACGAAACGGGGCTGGTGGCTTACACAAGATTGTTTGCCCCCGGCATTAAATACGACATGGCCTCCATCGGGCGGGTCATATCGTCCCCATCCGCCAGGGGAAAGGGTTTTGGGCGGCAACTGATGGAAGTTTCCATTGCGGCGGTGGAAGCCCGTTGGGGGAAAATCCCCATCAAGATTGGGGCGCAATTGTATTTACAGAAATTTTATGAATCTTTGGGGTTCGTACAGAGCAGTGAGATGTACCTGGAAGATCAGATTCCACACATCGAAATGATCAGAGCTTAACATAATTACAGATAATTCAAACACATGACGCCACTCGAACAACTGAATGCGATGTTGCACGAAAAGTATCATACGCATCAGAAAGAGGAATACTCGGTAGAACTGATGCCGGGCCTTTCCGACTCCGAAATTGACAATATCGCCAAACAACTCCGCACCAGACATATACCGGAAGACATCAGGGAGCTGCTGCAGTTCAGCAGCGGTTTCCTTTTTTACGGATTGGACGCCATCACCTTCGACGGCACCCGCGACTTTGACCTGTATAACATGATCCCCAATTCCATCCGGATCGCGGGAGACGGTTACGGCAATTACTGGGTGCTGGACGTGGACCGCGACGGCAACTGGGGCAACGTTTTTTACGTGTGCAACGATCCTGCCGTGATCGTGAAACAGTCCGAGAACATCACCGAATTCCTGCAACAGCTGCATGAATATGGTAAAGAGATCAAAAAATCCAGCATCGACGTGGTGCACGAGATCGTGGTAAACGACATCTGGAACCGTGAAGACGGCCTGATCTCCCGTGACGAGGCCCGTTACTCCGAAGATGCGGAACTGGCTGAGTTCGCCAAGCAGCTGCCTTTCAACTACATGATCGGCGACCTCCGCAACAAACCCGTGGGCAGCGGTTTTGCCTGGGGCAAACATGGCGCGGACAACCGGGGCATCATCCGTTTCCGCGACGGCTACCTTTGGGGTGTAGAGAAAAAGCAGTCCCGTGGCGGCTTTGGCGGCGGCGGTGGACGTGGCGGTTTTGGCGGTGGTAACCGTGGTGGCGGAGGCGGCCGCGGTGGATTTGGCGGTGGCGGCAACCGTGGCGGTGGCGGCTTTGGCGGCAATCGCGGAGGCGGAGGCGGTTACGACCGTGGTGGCGGCGGAGGCCGTGGCGGGTTTGATCGCGGCGGCGGTGGCGGATATGACCGCGGAGGCGGCGGTGGTGGTTACGACCGTGGCGGAAGCGGCGGCGGTGGCTACGATCGCGGTGGCGGCCGTGGCGGGTATGACCGTGGCGGCAGCGGCGGATATGATCGCGGAGGTGGATATGACCGTGGTGGCGGAGGCGGTTACGACCGCGGAGGCAGCGGTGGTGGTTACGACCGTGGCAGCGCCGGTGGCGACGAAAAAATGCCTGAAGAATTTGACAGCTGAGGCCTTCCACGCCTGTACACACTACAGGCGCGATAAGCCTTTACATAATAAAACCGGCCCGGAGCATATGTTCCGGGCCGGTTCCTTTTTATACTGAAGATGGTTATTCTACCTGCCTGGGCCGACCAAAGTACCTGGTAGTTTTCCCCCTGCCTAATCCCGTATCTCCCTCGTATCAAACCCGTATCAAGCCCGGGGATAAAGCTACTTTAAGGCGTGTCTGTATCACTTGTGATACAGGGAGGTACAAAACTGATACAGGTCTATACCCCGCACCAGGAACGGCCGGTCAGAGCCTCGTCTGCTGCTTCACCCTCCACAGCGGGAACAGGTAAGAGATTGTGTATTGCACATCAAAAGCGCTGCCCTTATACCCTTTCCCGTAACCGGGGATCATCAGCGGCGCGAAATCGCTTTTCGCCAGCGAGTTATTCAGCAGGATACGCTCATGCAGGCTCCATCCCAGGTACAGGTGCTTCAGCACTTCCACCTTTACGCCCAGCGACAGTTCTACCCAATGGCCCATTTTAGTAGTAGTAGGCACGCTGCTGGTATAGTTTCCCCAGTAGTTGCTGTGCACGTTATATTCGGGCATTTCGTAGCTGAACAGGGCGAAACCGTATTTGAAGCCGCCATACAGCATGAAGTTCTCTTTCGGCACCTGCTTTTTGAGCAGGTTGTAATTCACGCCTATGGCGATGCCGACGCCGTTGCTTTTGTAAGTATAGTTGGAATCTGAATGATCGGTAAGCCCGTAGCTAATGTCTGCCGCAAAATAAAGGCGGTCGTTGTACCGCGCATCCAGCACCACGGTGGCATCGCGGCGGTACGGCTGGAAGAACGGGATGGCAAAACGGGTAAGGTCCACCCCTACGCGCAGGCCGGCGGGCACCTCCATCGTGATGGTCTTCACCGAATCCTTTTTGGACTGGGCTCCTGCAGTTACCGCGCACAGCAGCAGCAAACTAAAAATGGAGTATGAGCGTATTTTCATTTTCTTCCGTTACTTGCTTACTGGTGATCACTATGGACTTTATGACGTGGTTGGTGGACAATACCGTGTCGATATTAAAATACATCACAACCCCGCAGCCGGCGGAAATAAAATGCGGCTGGCGCGTATAGCGGAAGGTGATGGTATCTGCAATGCGGGTTGAATCGGTCTGGAAATAATACCGGCTGCTGTCTGTCTGCCTGTCCAGCTGGAACTGCATGCCGCTGAGGTTCGGTGCCTTTTTGTAGATGCTGTCTTTATTGAGGGCAAACAGTGTCAGTTTCGGGAAAGCGGTATCCTTTTCGATGTTGTTGTTGTTGGGGTTGGGATAGCGGAACCGGGCGCGCACCTGGGTACGCGTGTCCAGGTCGCAAACCTTGGTATCGTCGTCACAGGCGGTGAGCGCTGTGATAAAACATGCTATCAGCAAAAGATATTTCATATGCAACTTGTTGGCATGGCCGCCTATTTCCTGAGTTCTTTTTTCAAAAATACGGCGGTATGGGATTCTTTGCATTTGCTCACCTCTTCAGGCGTGCCGGCGCAAAGTATCTGGCCTCCGCCTTCCCCGCCTTCCGGCCCGAGGTCCACCACGTAATCCGCTACTTTCACCACATCCAGGTTATGTTCTATCACGAGCACGGTATTACCGCGTTCCACGAGTTTGTTCAGCACGTTCAGCAGCAGCTGGATATCCTGGAAATGCAGGCCCGTGGTAGGTTCGTCGAGGATGTAGATGGTTTTGCCGGTATCTTTTTTGGACAGTTCGGTGGCCACTTTCACACGCTGGGCTTCGCCGCCGGAAAGGGTCACGGCGCTCTGGCCGATCGTGATGTAACCAAGGCCCACATCCTGGAGGGTCTTGATCTTGCGGTAAAGATAAGGCACAGGCTGGAAGAACTCTACGGCTTCTTCCACGGTCATGTCCAGCACGTCGCTGATGGACTTGCCTTTATAACGTATCTCAAGGGTTTCGCGGTTGTAGCGGCGGCCGTTGCATTTTTCGCAGTGTACATACACATCCGGCAGGAAGTTCATTTCTATCACCCTTACGCCGGCGCCTTCGCAAACGTCGCAGCGCCCGCCTTTCACGTTGAAGGAGAAACGCCCGGCGTTATACCCCCTGATCTTGGCTTCGGGCACGGCTGCAAATAACTGGCGGATCTCTGTAAAGAAACCGCAGTAAGTGGCCGGGTTGCTCCGCGGGGTGCGGCCGATGGGGCTTTGGTCTATTTCAATTACCTTGTCTATCTCCTCCAGGCCTTTGATGCTTTTGTAGGGCATGGGCACCAGTTTGGAATCATAGGCATGTTTGGAGAGGATCGGGTAAAGGGTTTCGTTGATAAGGGTGGATTTGCCGCTGCCTGAAACGCCCGTCACACAGGTGAACACGCCCAGCGGCAGCTTTAGCGTAACGTTCTTCAGGTTGTTGCCCGTAGCGCCTTTCAGCTCCAGGAACTTGCCGTTGCCTTTGCGGCGTTTTTCCGGCACAGGTATTTCGCGGATACCGTTGAGATACCCGGCAGTGGCCGTGTCCAGCTTCAGCATTTCATCAGGGTGGCCCTGCGCCACCACGCTGCCGCCGTGTATGCCCGCGCCGGGACCAATATCTATTAAATGGTCCGCATGCAGCATGATATCCTTGTCGTGCTCCACCACGATCACGGTGTTGCCCATGGTCTTGAGGTTGCGGAGCGCGTCTATGAGGCGCATATTGTCCCGCTGGTGCAGCCCGATGCTGGGCTCGTCCAGGATGTAGGTGATGCCCATCAGCTGGGAGCCGATCTGCGTGGCCAGGCGGATGCGCTGGCTTTCCCCGCCGCTGAGCGTGCGCGTGGCGCGGTTCAGCGTGAGGTAGGTCAGGCCCACGTCCAGCAAAAAGCCGAGGCGCTCGCGGATCTCTTTCAGCACATCTTTGGCGATCACATTCTGTTTTTTGTCCAGGCGCTTTTCGATGTCGGAGAACCAAACGGCGAGTTTGCTGAGGTTCATTTCACCCAGCTCGGAAATGTTCTGGCCGTCTACTTTGAACATCAGGCTTTCCTTGCGCAGGCGCGCGCCGTTGCATTCGGGGCAGGTGGAGAGTTTCATAAACCCTTCCGCCCAGTTGCGCACTGCGTCAGAAGAGGTATCGTTGAAATAGCGGCGCACCATGTTCACTACGCCTTCATATTCCGTAGCGTAAGTTTCGGCGCCGTTTTCTTCGAAGCCCATGTCTACCTCCAATTTTCCGTTCTCATCGCCGAACAGGAGCACGTTCATGGCGTTTTCCGGTATCTTTTCGATGGGCGCGGTGAGGGAGAATTTATATTTTTTAGCGAGCTGCTGTATCTGTTTGAATGTAAAAGTATCCCTGGCTTCGCCGAGGGGCACGAGGCCGCCTTCGCTGATGGATTTGCTGCGGTCGGGCAGCACTTCGTCCATGTCTATCTGGTAAATAGTGCCGAGGCCTTTGCAGCGCGGGCAGGCGCCGTAGGGCGAGTTGAAGGAAAAGGTATTGGGCGAAGGTTCTTCGTATGATATCCCGGTATCTTCACACATCAGCTGGCGGCTGTACTGGCTTACCTTATTGGTATCATGGTCCATCACGAACATGAGCCCTTTGCCCATCTGGAGGGCTTTCTGCACGCTCTGGCTGATCCGCGTGCGCGCATCGTCCTGCACCTGTATGCGGTCTATCACCAGCTCGATGTCGTGGATCTTGTAGCGGTCTACCTGCATGCGTTCCTTCAGGTCCAGCACTTCGCCGTCTACCCTTACTTTCACGAAACCCTGCTTGCGCACCTGCTCGAACAGCTCGCGGTAGTGGCCTTTGCGGCCGCGCACGAGGGGAGCGAGTATCACCAGTTTCTTTTTAGGGAAATTGGCGAAGATGTGCGCCATGATCTCTTCTTCGGAAAAGCGCGTCATGCGTTTGCCGGTGTTGTAGGAGAAGGCTTCGCCCACGCGGGCGTAGAGAAGGCGGAGGAAGTCGTATATCTCGGTGATGGTGCCAACGGTGGAACGCGGGTTCTTGTTGGTCGTTTTCTGCTCGATGGAGATAACGGGCGAAAGGCCCATGATCTTGTCCACATCCGGCCTTTCCATATCGCCAATAAACTGGCGGGCGTAGGCGGAGAAACTCTCCATGTACCTGCGCTGCCCTTCGGCATAGATGGTATCGAATGCGAGGGACGATTTGCCGCTCCCGCTGATGCCGGTGATCACCACCAGGCTGTTCTTCGGGATACGGATATCCAGGTTTTTAAGATTATGCTCCCGCGCGCCATACACTTCGATCATTTCCTCCTGTTGCGCTGCCGGGGCGGGTTGTATTGTAGTTTTTTGCTTTTGCTTTGCCATATAGTTCCCGAACACGAATTCAAAGTACTAAACTACGTATTTGTACAGGGAATGAAAAATAAAAAGGACGTTGTGCCGCTGCGAACTAGCCACAGCCTGTTATTCTCCTGATAATCAGCCGTATGGCGGAAAGGGATAATATCAGGAGCGGAAGGACCACTCTTCCGCCCCTGTTTAAAAGGATTATCTGTTATAGACCTGCGGCGTTTGCTGCGGCAGGTATTGATCATACCGGATCACATTGCCATTCCAGGCCCTGCTGGTGATCTTTTCCGCGGCAGGCGGAGGGCAGAGCATCAGCACGGAATCCGGGTCCAGGCTTTCCAGGAAATTGTACCGGATAGGTTTTACTAATTCATGCTGGGTTTGACAGGATACGGTTAACAGAACAACGGCGGCTGCGGTCAGCCGGAGAAAATTTTTCAATTGTTTCATTTTTACATGTGTGTTTTAAAGATTAAAAAATGGACTAACAAGGGCTATCAAAAGCCGGTTAACAAACGAATCATCTTACATCGGTTTTGTGCATACCGCCGCATATCCGTACTGCAGATGCTGCATGTAAAAGACATAACAAACCGCCTGTGAACATGCGCGCAAACGCTCGCCAGGTAAGGCATTCACAAACATCTGCAAAGTGGTGCTGATCAAATACGGTGAGTACGCGGGTACACTAACAAACAAAAAAATTCATCTTTTCAATATTAAGGTTAACGGGCGTAAAATTAAGGAATGTTTCTTTTCACCGGGCACAAAAACCGGGATATTTGATTTGCTAATATGTAAAAATATAAAGGGGTGGAAGTTTGATATTCCACCCCTTACAGTACGGTATAAACGAATTTTTTTAGCCTTTGTATTTCGCAAATGCTGCGATCGCATTATGCCCGCCGAAGCCGAAAGTATTGCTCAGCGCAACATTGATCGTACGCTTCTGCGCCTGGCCCAGCGTGAGGTTCAGCCCTTCGGGGATGTCTTCTCCCAGCTCGCTGGTGTTGATGGTAGGCGGCACGATATCTTCCTGCACCGCCTTGATGCAGGCAATGGCTTCGATAGCGCCGGCCGCGCCCAGCAGGTGGCCCGTCATGGATTTGGTAGCGCTGATATTCAGTTTGGATGCATGCTCGCCAAAGAGGGATTTGATCGCTTTCAGCTCGCTCACGTCGCCCAGCGGCGTGGAAGTAGCGTGCGCATTGATATAATCTACGTCTGTCAGGGAAAGGCCTGCGTCTGCCAGCGCTTCTTTCATACCCAGCTGCGCACCCACGCCTTCGGGATGGGTAGCGGTGAGGTGATATGCGTCGCAGCTCATGGCTCCGCCTACCATTTCGCCGTAGATCGTGGCCCCGCGGGCAATGGCATGATCGTAATCTTCCAGGATCACGGCGCCCGCGCCTTCGCCCATTACAAAACCATCACGGTCTTTATCGAAGGGGCGGGATGCATGCACTGCATCGTCGTTGCGGGTGGAAAGCGCCTTGAGGGCGTTAAAACCTGCAATGCCCGCACGGGTGATCGGACCTTCGGAACCGCCGGCAATGATCATATTGGCCTTGCCCAGGCGGATATAGTTGAAAGCGTCTACCAGCGCACTGTTGGAAGAAGCGCAGGCGGAAACGGTGCAATAGTTGATACCCATCAGGCCATATTTAATGGCGATCTGGCCGGCCGCAATGTCTGAGATAAGCCGCGGGATGAAGAACGGGCTGAACTTCGGTACGAAGTTGGCCTGGGTGAACTCCACGATCTGGTCTTCGAAAGTTTGCATACCGCCGTTGCCGGATGCCCAGATCACGCCGAATTTGCTGCGGTCTATCTTCTCCAGGTCCACCCCGCTGTTCTGGATCGCTTCCTGCGCCACTACCATGGCATACTGTGTGAAAGTGTCCATTTTACGGGCTTCCTTCTTTTCTATAAACGCTTCTATATCCAGACCCTTCAGTTCACAGGCAAATTTCGTTTTGAATTCCGTGGTGTCGAACTTCGTTATCGGGCCCGCGCCACTCATTCCGGCTTTCAGGTTATTCCAGAACGTGTTCACATCATTACCGATCGGTGTGATAGCTCCCATCCCGGTTATCACGACTCTCCTCAGTGTAACAGTACGCATAAGTTTTACTTTAAAGACAAAAGTTAGGACGCAAAGGTAGTCACTTATTATCAGGTTTGTACACACGCATGTAAAATAATCTGCATATACTTCAGATTTTAAATGCGCACAGTATGAAAAAGGTTAAAACTGCAGGTAGATGGGGATCATCGGCTCCAGGGTTTTCACCTCGTTCAGGAACCAGATGAACATCACCATTATGGCCACGGAAGCCCATACAGGCATCATTTCCAGCCCTTCTTCCAATTTCTTTTCAGCCACATTGGGCAGGAAGTGAAGCAAATACCCTATAGCCATAAGCGTGAATACCTGTGGGTAAGCATTCAGCAGTTGCGGCAGCAGATGGCCCTGGAATTCAAAGGCAACCTGGTGCAGCATGGTCCAGGCGCCGCTGAAATGCTCCATGCGGAAAAATATCCAGCAGAAACAAACCAGGTGGAAAGTGAACAGCACTCCGCCCGCCTTCCACAAACCCGCTCTCAGCGGCGTACTGCGCATCCAGCTGCGGGCTTTCTGCCATTGTATCCACACCTTGTCTACCCCCAGCGCCCCGCCATGCACGCCGCCCCAGAAAATGAAGTTCCAGCTGGCGCCATGCCAGAAGCCACCGATCAGCATGGTGAGGAACAGGTTGATGTATTGCCTGACCGTGCCTTTACGGTTGCCGCCCAGCAGGATATAGATGTAGTCTTTCAGCCACGACGACAATGAAATATGCCACCTGCGCCAGAATTCGGTGATGGAACTGCTTTGATAAGGCTTGTTGAAATTCGGCGGCAACTTAAAGCCCACCCAGCGGGCAATGCCGATGGCCATATCGGAATAGCCGGAAAAGTCGCAGTAGATCACCAGCGCATAGGCATATACGCCGAAAAGGCACTCCAGCCCCGTGTACCGCCCCGGGTCATCGAAAATATACTGGACAAAATTCTGGTTGATAAAATCGCTGAGCACCACTTTTTTGAACAGCCCGCTGATGATAAGGAACATCCCTTTCCCCACATCCTTCCTGTCCAGTACGTAAGGCTGCCTGATCTGCGGGATGAAGTCCGCCGCCCTCACAATGGGGCCCATCATCAGTTTCGGGAAAAAGGAAAGGAAAAAGAGATAATCCATGAACCTGTCTACCGGCTTGATCTCCCTGCGGTACACATCCACGGTATAGCTCAGGTTCTCGAAGGTGTAAAAGGAAATGCCGATGGGCAGTATTAGGTTCACCGGGCTGATGTTGCCCGCTGTCACGTCGTTGATGATCTGTATGAAAAAGTTCGTGTACTTGAAATAACAGAGCATGCCCACGTTGATCACCACGCTGAACCACAGCAGGCGCTTGCGTACCAGGTCTTTCTGCTCGGTATGGATGCGGTTGCTGATGTAGAAATCCACGATGGCGGAGAGGATCACCAGCAATACGTATTCGTTGCAGGCCTTGTAAAAGAAGTACAGGGAAAACAAGGTGAACACCCATACCCTGGCCCTTTCGTTCTTCCGCGCCAGCTGGTAGCAAAACAGGAAGGCGGTGAAGAAATAGAGGAAGAACGCACTGTTGAAGAGGATCAATCCCTCTTTGTTGTAGAGCAACAGCGATTTCAGGTTTTCAAAAGACATGGGTTATGGCTTGATGTTTTGTTTGTTCCATTGTTCGTAAGAGGCCAGGATGGCTTCTGCCAGCAGCTGACCCTGCAGCGCATACCCGTAGGCGTTAAAATGCACACGGTCGCCGCTCCAGGCACGGGCAAAACGCGCATCCGCCTTCATGGCGCCGTACAGGTCCCAGTAAGCCCAGCCGTTCTCGTTGCACAGCATGATCATCGCGTCGCGCAGGGTGGTGGCCTGGGATACTTTTACGTAGCTTACGCGGTAGTAAATGCGTTTTTTGCCTTTTCTTTTATAAGGCACCTGGCGTTTCTTCATCATCCCTGAAGGGGGCGTGGTGAAGAGAAAACGTACTTCCGGGTTCCGCTCTTTCATCCTGCCGGTCATTTGCCCGATCTCCTGCCGCAGCTGCGCTGCAGACACTGCGCCGAAAGCCTCGTTGGTACCCAGGGAAATGATGACCAGTTCCGGCTTCAGTATGTTCATCTGCGCGATGGTGGTTCTCCCGTCAAACTGGTTGTAGTGGGAGAACTGCGCGCCGTTTATGCCGATGGCGTGATATAAGATCCCCGGTTCCCCGTTTTCCGCCACCCCGCCGTACAAACGGCTGATGGAAGGAAAATTGAGGCTGATGGTCTCTGTCACCGAATCCATACAGACTCTCACTTCTTTTGCCTCAATCCCCGGTTCATGCTCATACACGACGGCTTCCCCGGCTTCAGGGCGGTTTTCCCCGGCGTTGGCCTTGGGAAGGCCCTGGCCGCCTTCATACCAGAGCTTCAGGCATTTTAGGGGTTTGCCGCTGAAGGTAAGCGCCGACCAGCTTTGCTGCCTGCTGATCATAATGCCTCCCGGGCCCGCCCACTGGCTTACATTCCGGTCCACCATGCGGTCGCTGTTCCATTTCAAAAAACTTCCCCAGCGATAATTGCCAGGGCCATTGGTGCCGGCCAGGTTGTAGGGAAACACCCAGCCCTGGCCCGCATCGCCGAATTCATTTTGCAGCCGGTCCTTCACCGCATCCGGGAAAAAGCCCGCTTGCACGTGCGAATCGCCGAGGTGCAAAATGGGTACCACATTGTCATTGTCCTGCAGCAAACGGTACACGCTGTACAGGCTCGAATCGTTGTACAGGTGCAGGCGCTGTGCGGACGCTGCCGCGCAAATGCCTGTGAATAACCAGACCAGCACCAGGCTCTTACATATCCGCCTGCTCATATTCATCCATGATCGCTTTATATAACAGGGCGCCCACCCTGGAAGCCCCGCGGAAATTGAAGTGCGTGTAATCTTTGTTGGCCATGGCCGTGTCTACCCAGCGCGTCATGGCGCCTTCGCCGCCCATGGCGGAAAAGAGGTTCCAATAGGCAACACTGCGGCTTTCCGCAAAGTTGTGCTGCACTTTCATGAGGGCCTTCACGCCGGGAGCGGTCACGTATTTGCCTTTTTTCTTGTAAGCCTTATCCGCTGTGCCAACAATAAGAATGGAAGTATGCGGGAAATACCGGCGCAGCGAATCCACCACTTTCACCATGGGCTTTTCGTACCAGTCGAACCGGGTGTTTTCCGGCAGGAAAAGCACATTGGCGCCGTAATGCAGCACAATGAGATCGTACGGGCGTACGTTCTGCACCTGGTCCCACATGCTGCGGCTCAGTTTGCCCAGCTCTATGCCGCTGATGCCGCGGAAGGAATAATTATCGAGGAAAATGCCTTTCGTGCTTTCGAAGCATACGCCGTAAAAGAGGAAAGGATCGTTGTTGAGGAATTTGAGGGTGAGGGATTTCTGCGTGGAATCGGTCATGAACGAGTAGGCGTTGATCTTGCCCTTGCCGTCCAGCGACAGGCTTTTGTTGTTCACCACTACGTTGCGGCGGCCGCTGCCGTAAAGCAGGCTCACTTCCTCGAACTGGTCCAGCCGGTGGCGCTTTACAGGCTGGTAGCGCACCCAGCTCTCGGGCGCGGGCACAAAAGCATGACCGGAAGGCCCCAGCTCGGTGCCCGCGGGCGGGTTGTTGCGGAAGTGATAGTCCGTCCAGTTGGGTGAAAAGCTGTGGGAAATGGTAGTACGGAAGCTGGAAACCACGGATGTGGCGGGCACAAAACCAACTCCTTCCCCGCCGAAATAAGCCTGCAGGCTGTCCCGCAGGTCTGCCGTGATCAGGTCCCCTTCTATCATGGAGTCCCCGAAATAGGCGATACGCACTTTTTTACGGCGCCCGGTTTTCAGTTCCTTCAAAGCCTGCATGAAATATTGCATGCCCGCTCCCTGGTTGCCGGCGTTGAAGCCATAGTCCAGGATGCCGGTATAGGTGGCAAAATCTTTGGGTATATGCGCATGCGCGGAATCAGTATCTGTTGAATCAGTCACTGCCGCTATCATGATGGTGTCTGCAACAGCAGCGGGCTTGCGAAGATCGGCCAGTATGTCCAGGGGCCGCAGGGTATAACTGCCGAATGTAAGGGTGTTGTTAACAAGCGAGATCACAGCCAGGCTGAGCAAGGTGCCCAGCACTATCATAAAAGGATAGGGATGTTTGTTTCCGGATGGCATAAGTCGGCATATTAAAAAGCAGCGCGTATAACCGGGCCGGTTATACGTTGCTGCTAAAAAATCGGATACAAATCTATTGTTTTGCCAGCTTTAATTCATCATCCAGTTCATATAATTTATACTTCCGGATCATGGACCTCACACGGCTCACCCAAACATTTCCCGCGGAAGAATATTTGGAATGGATCAGCTTGTCCAGCCAGGCATTATAGTCTTCGTTCCCTCTCATGTCCGGGTACCATTTCCTTTTGAGGATCAGTTTCACGAAGGAACGGTAAGAGGCCGTGTCCGTTTCGAACTCACGGTAAACGCTGCGATAGGTTTCACCGCGTTTGGCGAGATTGTTTTTACCCACTATCCCGAAATGGTTCCTCAGCAGCCGGGCATTCCTGCTGGTTCCGCTGCCGGACTCCAGCATGGCGACGCCCAGGATCACACTGGCGGGCACGCCGGTTTCTTTCATAAGGTTAACAGCAACGGGCGAGAATTTTTTTATGTAATTTTTGGGGACTTTCTGCGCTGAAGCGGCCAGGCTGGTAACCATAAGACCGCTGAGCAACAGGTTTCGTTTTTTTAAGAACATGCGTGTAAATTAAGTGGACCCATCTGCACTGGTAAGGCGTATTCACCCCGCAATATTACAGCAATATGGATACATATCCTGTAATTGATATGTTAATCAGTTGTAATTTAATGCAGGGTCGCGGGTACCGGACTGATTCTCAGGAAGAAGGGAAAGGAAACGGATAATTTGGAAACCGGACAAAAGTAATGTACCTTTGGGTAAAATTACCCATTGTGATCAAACGGCACAGTAAAGCAGATACACCGGTAGCGGCGGCTTATACCGCCAGGGGCAACTTTTCTGTGTCCCAGTTCACCTGGTACCTGCTGGGAGCGGCTAGTTTCATTAAAGTAACGCCCACTTCCACCATCGATGTATTCAGGATCCTTCATGACGGGATCCCCAAAAGCGCGGTAGACCACTTCTCGCAGTTCCTGGATATCCCCATGACACTGATGGCGCCTTTGCTGAACATGTCTTACAAAACCCTCATCCGCAAAAAAGAGGACGAGAAGCTGGAAGACTATGTGAGCAGCCATATGTATGAAATTGCAGCGACCTATGCCATGGCCTTCGGTATTTTCCAGGATGCGGGCAAGGTAACGCGCTGGTTCAATAAGGAAAACAAAGCGCTCAACAATCAAAAACCCTTCGACCTGCTCAATACCCCAACAGGCATCAAGCTCGTTACCCAGGTGCTTGGCCGTTTGGAAGAAGGCGTTTATTCCTGATATATGCTGGTTTACCGGATCGTTCAAAAAGAAGAAAGAACGCGGGACCTCTCCGGCACGGGCGCCTTCAAATTCGGCGGCCGCTGGAACAATCCCGGCACCTTTGCGCTGTACACCAGCGAAAACCGTTCGCTGGCCATGCTGGAAACGCTTGTACATGTGGATGATTCAGAGATGCCGCCGGATATGTTCATCATGGAGATAGAGATCAGCGACAAAGCGCCCATTTACGCCTTCCCTGACGAGCGCCTGCCGGAAGAGTGGATGGAGCCGGAAAACATCGAACTGAAGGAAGAAGGGGACGCACTGATGAAAGACCTCCGTTACCTGGCCATCAAAGTGCGCTCCGCCGTGCTGCCGCAGGAATATAATTACATGCTCAACCCCCTGTTCCCGGATTTCAGCAACCTGGTGAAAGTGGTGAAAGTAACGCCTATCATCCCGGATATCCGGTTGTTCTGATATTATTTTACCCATCCCTCTCCTGGTGCTATCCTTTATCTATCCTATATCTATCCTATATCTATCGTTCAAGTTGGGCTCAGGAGAATAAAATATTAGTCTGAATAGTTAATATCTTTTAATTATATTTAGTGGTCGACCCGGATATTTCACGTTAGCAATAAACCAAATCCCCCCTATATGCAAAGTACCCTTAAATGCCTGTCTGCTGCCCTGTTATTTCTTTTATGCCACACAGCCTGCCGGAAAGCGGAAACGCCGGCGATCTCAGAAAAAGTTAGCCTGGCGTCGGAGAAAGCCACTACCAATGACAATTCCTGCTGCCGGGTTTCGCTTAACCTGACAGGAGGAGGAATGTCGATTACCGTCGATGGCACCACCTATCACTATTCGACAAATGTATTTGACACGGCCGGTCTTACGCCCAGTGAGACCGGCGAATATTGCCTTGCCCACTGTATTATGGGGGACAATCCGCCGATGTTTGAAGTGAAGAATTATGATAAATTCTTTACTGCCTGGGGCTTTCTCGCGCAATACAGCGGAGTACCGGCCCCTACGTGCCCCCCATATGGCAGCCAGTGCTTATGGACACGTGAACAAATGATGTATGCCAGCGGAGGCAATATTGGTTATGAAACAAGCGCCATCGGCCATACCTTGGATGATCTGACAAACATAAATACTTTCATGCCCCGCATCGAAGCAGAAGATCCTGTAGCGCTGATGGCGGTACTGGAAAAACTGAAATGCAGATTCTTCAGGAGATATTCCGGCGCTGACCCGGAGATAGCCTTCCAACTGGCAGAAGAAGGCAATTTTGTGATTGCCATTTATGCAAACGTGGCAGACAATACTGACGACGGCTGGGGATCTCCACTACCTACTTACTCCCGTGCCGCAGTGCTTCAACCCGGGTGGAACGACCGGTTATATATCACATGGGGACAAGCTGCCACTTCAGTTGTAAGGCCTTTCTGGGGCTCAAGTGACTATTATGCCACTGAAGATTTTTATAATGGCGCCGGCGTCGATCCCTCTAAATTCTTCTTCTACGTTTATACGCCTGACCAATGTACAGAAGGCCAGTATTCATGCCCATAATACAGTTAGCAATAAAGCAAAAGACCGTCTAGGCTAAGCCTAGACGGTCTTTTGCTTTTTATCATTAACCTGCTTATTCCGGCAGGCCTAATTTCAAACTCAGTTCATCCAGCTGCACCTGGTCGATCTCGCTGGGTGCGTCCAGCATAACGTCGCGGCCGGAGTTGTTTTTCGGGAAGGCGATGAAGTCGCGGATGGTTTCGCTGCCGCCCAGCAGGGAGCAAAAGCGGTCGAAGCCGAAAGCGATGCCGCCATGCGGGGGCGCACCGTACTCAAATGCGCCCAGCAGGAACCCGAATTTATGCGCGGCCTCTTCTTTGCTCATGCCGAGGGCGGAAAACATTTTCTCCTGGAGGTCGCGCTGGAAGATACGGATGGAGCCGCCGCCGATCTCGGTGCCGTTCAGCACAATGTCGTACGCGTTGGCTTTGATCTGGCCATATTGCGAAGGATCAGCCATGAGGTGGATATGCTCAGGCTTCGGAGCCGTAAAGGGATGGTGACGGGCCACCCAGCGGTTATCTTCTTCCGCGTATTCAAACAGCGGGAAGTCTATCACCCACAGCGGTTTGTACACGTCTTTATCACGGAGGCCCAGGCGCTCGCCCATTTCCAGGCGAAGCTCGCTCATGGCCTTGCGGGTGCGTTCTTCTTTACCGGCCAGTATCAGGATGAGGTCGCCTGGCAGCGCCTGGCACTGGTCTGCGAACAGACGGAGACCACGTTCGTTGAAGAACTTGTCCACAGAGCTTTTCAGCGAACCGTCTGTGTTGTATTTGATATATACAAGGCCGTTCATGCCTATCTGCGGGCGTTTCACCCATTCAGTCAGCTCATCCAGCTGCTTGCGGGTATATTCGCTGCAACCGGAAACATTGATGCCGACTACCAGCTCTGCATCGTCGAACACCTTAAAACCATTGCCCCTGGCGGGTTCACCGAGGTCTACGAGTTTCATTTCGAAACGGATGTCCGGCTTGTCGTTACCGTAATATTTCATGGCGTCGTCCCAGGTCATGCGGGGGAACGGCTCGTGGAATTCTATGCCTTTGATCTCGCGGAAAACATGTTTGGTCATTTCCTCGAAGTTGGACAGGATGTCTTCCTGGTCCACGAAGCTCATTTCACAGTCGATCTGCGTGAACTCCGGCTGGCGGTCCGCACGGAGATCTTCATCGCGGAAGCATTTCACGATCTGGTAGTAACGGTCGTAGCCGCTCACCATCAGCAGTTGTTTGAACGTTTGCGGGGACTGCGGCAGGGCGTAGAACTGGTTAGGGTTCATGCGGCTGGGCACTACGAAGTCGCGCGCGCCTTCGGGCGTGCTTTTGATGAGCACGGGCGTTTCTATATCCATAAACCCGCGGCTGTCCAGGAAGTTCCGCACGGAGCGGTTCACCCGGTAGCGGAGGCTGAGGTTTTGTTTTACGATATTGCGGCGAAGGTCCAGGTAACGGTATTTCATGCGCAGTTCGTCGCCGCCGTCCGTTTCGTCCTGTATGGTGAAGGGGGGCGTTTTGGAACCGTTCAGCACGGTAAATTCCGTGGCGGTTATTTCGATATCGCCGGTGGGAATATTGTTATTCTTGGCGGTACGTTCGGTAACGGTGCCTTTCACCTGGATCACGAATTCGCGGCCGAGGGGCTGCGCGTCCAGCTGGGCATTGAGCGATTCGCCGAGCAGCAGCTGTGTGATGCCGTAGCGGTCGCGCAGGTCAACGAATGTAATACTACCAAACTTGCGGACGGTTTGCACCCATCCTGCCAGCGTTACCGGCTGGCCTACATGCTCCATGCGCAATTCTCCACAGGTGTGCGATCTGTACATTGTATACTATGCTTTTCTATTGATAAAGGAGGTCAAAGATAAGAACTGGATGCTGGAAAATCTACCTCAGTGCATTAAAATACCGTTTAATATCTACTTCCGGCGGCAGCGGGGCTTTCTGAAGCAGGTTTTTCACAAAGGCATCAGCCGTCCAGGGCGCGAGGGAACAGCCTTTGGAGCCCATCCCGTTAAAAATGCCCACCTGCGGGAAACGGGGGTGCAGGCCCGCCATAGGCCGCCTGTCCGGCCCGGAAGGGCGAATAGCCGCAATATGATCGATCACATCGAAATCCTTGCTCAGCAATTGTTTCAGGTGGTTTTCCAGCGTTTCGCGGGCGGCAGCGGTGGGCAGGGCATCTGTATAATCCCAGGAGAAAGTAGCGCCGGCCCAGTAAATATCATCTTCCAGCGGTACGAGGGTAATGCTTTTTTTGATGATGTCCGCCGTGCGGAAAGGCAGCCGCACTATCAGCGCTTCGCCTTTGTTGGGCAGGAATTTCAGCTTGCCAAACCACGGATTCTGCGGGCTTTCCACGCCTTCGCAGAAAATAACGGCTTTGGCCTGCAGGTCCTGGTACTCCACGCCGTTTTCCTCCAGCCTCAACTGTTCGGTATCAAAGCGTTCTGTGCGCACCTCCGCTGTTTTGCGCCAGGCGGGCAGCAGGCTGCTGAGCTGCACGTTCGCCCCCTTCACGATCCCCGCGCCAAAAGGCTGCTGCAATTCCTCCGCATACCGCAGTTCCCGCGGCTGTTGTGAATAAGGCGTAGGGCAGGCGGCAAAGGCATCGCGCATTTGCGCAGAGGGCCATACGTTCCAGATGTCCCTTTCATGAAAACAGCTGACCTGCAAAGCGGCTTCCATGGCCCGGTACGTCTGCTCCGCAAAGGGATAGATGGTATCGTACAGCCATGCCGTCTCAAATTTCCGCCCGGATACAGGATTGATGATCCCCGCGGCGGTGCGGGAAGCGCTGTGGGGGCGGGCATCGTCGTATACCAGCACCTGCTGCCCTGCCTGCTGCAGGAACCAGCCGAGCATGGTGCCGGCAATACCCTGGCCTACCAATATGTAATCGTACGTTCGCATAAAACCGGGGCAAAGGTAATGTTTAGAATGCTGGTGCGTTAACAAGTTGGCGCTACCGGAACTATCTAATTTTCAACTCCTTATTTCCTGCCATACCCATAATATTACCCAATTATACCCAATTCCACCAGTAAGAAAAAAGCCCCGTCGCTTCAACAGCAACGGGGCTCAGCTATTTTACAGCTTCATGCAAATCAGGCGGGTACGCCTTTCAGCACTTCGGCCATTTTCTTTCCGATGTCAGCGGGACTGTCCACCACATGAACGCCGCAGGCGCGCATGATCTTCATTTTAGCAGCAGCAGTATCGTCTGCTCCGCCAATGATAGCACCGGCGTGGCCCATACGGCGGCCAGCGGGAGCGGTTTGGCCTGCAATGAAGCCTACCACAGGTTTGCGGGGATTCGCCTTGATCCATTCAGCAGCTTCAGCTTCCATGCTGCCGCCGATCTCGCCGATCATGATGATAGCGTCGGTTTCGGGGTCGTTCATCAGCAGTTCCACCGCGTCTTTAGTAGGAGTGCCAATGATCGGGTCGCCACCGATACCGATAGCGGTAGATACACCCAGGCCGGCTTTCACCACCTGGTCTGCCGCTTCGTAAGTGAGGGTGCCCGATTTAGAAACGATGCCTACGCGGCCTTTTTTGAAGATGAAGCCGGGCATGATGCCTACTTTGGCTTCTTCCGCGGTGATCACGCCGGGACAGTTAGGGCCGATCAGGCGGGTTTTATGACTTACCAGGTAATTCTTGGCTTTCACCATGTCCTGTACCGGGATGCCTTCTGTGATACAAACCACCAGCGCAATGCCTGCATCGGCAGCTTCCATGATCGCGTCTGCCGCAAATGCCGGCGGAACGAAAATGATGGATACATTCGCACCCGTTGCCTTTACAGCGTCCGCCACGGTGTTGAATACCGGGCGGTCCAGGTGGCTGCTGCCGCCTTTGCCGGGGGTAACGCCACCTACCACGTTGGTGCCGTACTCAATCATTTGTGTGGCATGGAAAGTACCTTCTGTTCCGGTAAATCCCTGCACAATCACTTTACTATGCTTATTTACTAAAACACTCATCGCGCTTGATTTAATTAATTTTTTACGTTAAGGTGGGGCAAAAATAACGGATAAGGGCGAAAAAGAAAAGGAAAGGCCATTTAGTTGAAGAATATTAACTATTTGTTACCGCCGCCGGCCTGCTTGGCGCGCCAGTTCTTGTCGCGGAACATCTCCATCTTCCGCATCTCCTTAATGTCCTGGAAGAACTCGGATGCGAAAATGAAGTCGTTCAGCAGTTTGTCGTCGCTGAAAATGATGTCTTCGTTACTGCCTTCCCATTGTTTTTTGCCCTGGTGCATGTAAATGATATGGTCGCCGGATTCCATCACGGTGTTCATGTCGTGGGTGTTCACTACGGTAGTGATGTTGTATTCCACGGTAATGTCCTTGATGAGCTTATCGATAATGAGGGATGTTTGCGGGTCGAGGCCGGAGTTGGGCTCGTCCACGAACAGGTATTTAGGGTTCAGTACGATAGCGCGGGCAATGCCTACACGCTTTTTCATCCCGCCGGAGATCTCGGCCGGGAATTTTTTGTTGGCGTCTTTCAGCTCCACACGGTCCAGGCATTCCTGCATTCTTTTCCGGCGCTCTTTGTAGCTCATGGTCGAAAACATGTCCAGCGGAAACATCACGTTCTGCTCCACGGTCATACTGTCAAACAGGGCGGAACCCTGGAACAGCATGCCGATGGCCTGGCGGATGGGCTTTTTCTCATGGTCGTCCATCGCGGTAAAGTCTTCGCCGTTGTACAGCACGGTACCGCTGTCCACCTTTATCAATCCCACCATGCATTTCATGAGCACCGTTTTACCGCTGCCGCTGGCGCCGATGATCAGGTTCGTTTTACCCGGCTCCATGTTGGCGGACACATCTTTCAGTATCTCCTTATCTCCAAAGCTCTTCCGGATGTTTTTCAGTTCTATCATCTGTTCGTGTCTTGTAATTATAGTTTAAAGCAACAGTGCCGCCAGCGCGTAGTCAGCAAACAGGATCAGCACGCAGCTCACTACTACGGCCGTTGTACTGGCGCGGCCTATCTCCAGGGCGCCGCCGGTTACATTGTAGCCGTAATAGGCCGGTATGCTGGAAATGATAAAGGAGTAGGTATATGCCTTACTCAGGGCGAAGAACACGTTGTACCCGTCAAACGATTGCCTGAGGCCCTGCATGAATTGTTCATGGGAAATGATACCGCTCATCTTGCCTGCTTCGAGGCCCCCGAAAATACCGAGGAAGGCGGCAATGATCACGAGTGCGGGGATGGTGATAATCGCCGCGAGTATCTTGGGACCGATGAGGTAGGCTTTGGTGTTGATGCCCATGATCTCCTGGGCGTCTATCTGCTCAGAGATGCGCATGTTCCCCAGCTCGGAGGCTATTTTGGAACCAACCACCCCGCCCAGCACGATACATACCATGGTGGGCGCCAGCTCAAGGATCAGCGTATCCCTTACTACCTGCGCGATGGTGGATTTGGGGATAAAGCCGCTTACCAGCTGGTAAGCTGTTTGCACGGTGGTTACCGCGCCCAGAAAGAGGGAGATGATCACCACGATGCCGAGGGAGCCCAACCCTATGTCCACACACTGTTTCATGAATTCCTTCCAATACATCCGCATGTTCTCAGGGCGGGAGAACATTCCTTTCAACATCAGCAGGTACCTGCCGAAATGGTAAAAAAATCTAAACTCCATAACTCGTCAAAGATACTGGGAAAAACAATTTGAATATCATTTATCGCAGGCTGCTTACCAGCAGCCGCTTAAGGCTCCGCTCGATAATTTCACCCATGGTGGTACAGCGGGCGAAAACCGCGTCGTGGTAATGCTGGGCCAGCTCTTCCCCCAGCTGTTTTATTTTCCCGGGGAAGGATACACGATCGGTCATGATCACGTCCCGCAGGTCTTTGATGCGGTGCCGCTGCACTTTGATGCGGCGGGCAATGAGGGAGCGCTCTTCCTGCTGGTATTGTTTCACCACCTCGGCGTTCAGGTGTTTCATGGCCAGCTCTACGAACACGCGGTTCTCTTTGAAGAACTGGGGCATGTAGAGCGTTTTTTTGCCTTCGTAGAACTGCTGGTCGAAATCGATGGCGCGGATGCGGAACTGCACATCGTCGAAGTCGGGCGTGATGTCAAAGATGAAATTATAGGAGCGCATATCGCCCAGCAGCCGCACAAAGCAACGTTCGTTGAACTTCACGAATTCCTTGGCGATGCGTTTGGGATTGAATTCCGGGCGGTCCAGGTAATCTTTGGCGAACTGGTCGCCGGGCACGCCGGCGATGTGCTCTTCCACCAGGGTGTTGCCGTCTACCAGGAAGTTCATCCAGTAAGGGCTGAGGATATGCTCCAGCTCCAGCCCGTAAATGCGGGAGGCGTCGGCTATTTTGATGTAGAAATAATCGTACACCTCGTTGTAGTTGTTCACGATCTTGATACGGAAGGGGTGGCTGTTGCCAAACGTGCAGTAGTCGATGCGTTCGATGTGCAGGTGCTCTTCCGCCGTCTGGTCGCCGCCGGCCTTGAGGATGGAATAGATGCGTTTGAGGCCGGCGTGTATGGGGCCAACCATGCTTTGCGGGTACATCACGGATTCCCACAGCGTGTCTTTGCCCAGCTTGTCGTACACGGGGATGCCGTAGTCGTAATATTTCAGCTCTTCGTAGCTGAGCGGCAGCTTCACTTCGCGCTCGTACAGCTTCAGGTAGTTCCTGAAAGCCGGGTTCAGCGGGAAAAATATCTTCTTGCGGGAAATGGATTGCATCCCGAAATTTACGAATTATCCGGTGTGCGTGTGCAGGTGGAGACAGACAAAAAACAAACGGCACGGGAATACCGTACCGTTTGCGCGTTATATTTCCAGCAATTGTTTATTTCTTCTTCCCGTTCTTCACCTCATCGCGGCAGCATTTCGTTTGTGCGTCCACTACGGCGATCAGCACCACGTTCACGATCTGCCTTACGGTAGAGCCCAGCTGCAGGATGTGCACGGGTTTTTTCATACCCAGCAGGATGGGGCCTATGGCGTCGAAGCCGGCCACTTCCTGCAGCAGGTTGTAGGCCACGTTGCCGGCGGCGAGGTTGGGGAAGATGAGAGTGTTCACATCTTCGCCGATCAGTTCCGAGAAAGGATAATTGTCTTTTAATATTTCCTTGTTGAAGGCCATGGCGGCCTGGATCTCGCCATCCACGGTGAGCGTGGGGTCTTTTTTCTTCACGATCTCGCGGGCCTGGCTCATCATCTGCGCTTCGGGCGTTTGGCTGGAGCCGAAGTTGGAGTAAGATACCATGGCGATCCTCGGGGTGATATTGAACTGGCGTACTTCTTTAGCCACCAGCAAAGTGATGTCTGCCAGCTCTTCCGCCGTGGGATTGAGGTTGACGGTTGTGTCCGCCAAAAAGAGCGGACCGCGTTTGGTATTGATGATATACATGCCGGCCACGCGTTTGGCGCCATCTTCCATGCCTATTACCTGCAATGCGGGACGGATGGTATCCGGGTACTTGCGGGTGAGACCGGAAATGAGGGCGTCCGCTTCTCCTGTTTCCACCATCATGCAGCCGAAGTAGTTGCGTTCGCGCATGATCTTTTTCGCTTCGTAAAGGTTCATGCCTTTGCGCTGGCGTTTTTGGAAGAACAGTTCCCCGAAGTGGTGGCGCTTTTCGGCCATTTCCTCGCTTTTCGGGTCAATGATCACTACATCATCTATCTCAATGCTGTTGTCGGCCATCAGCTGCCGGATACGTTTTTCGTTGCCCAGCAGTATCGGGTGCGCGATATTTTCATCATTCACCACCTGCGCGGCTTTGAGTATCTTGATATTGTCCGCTTCGGCAAACACCACGCGGCGCGGATCTTTCCGGGCTTTGGAGCCAATCACGCGGAACAGCTGGTTGTCCAGGCCGAGGCGGTTGTTGAGCACAACTTTATATGCTTCCCAATCGGTAATGGGCGCATGAGCCACCCCGCTGTCCATCGCGGCTTTGGCCACGGCGGGTGCTACAGTACTGAGCAGGCGCGGGTCCAGGGGTTTGGGGATGATGTAGTTGGGACCGAACACGAGGTTGCGTTCGTTATAAGCAAGGTTCACGATATCGGGTACGGGAGACTTGGCAAGGTCCGCCAAAGCATGAACAGCAGCCAGTTTCATGGCCTCGTTGATCTGCGTGGCGCGCACGTCGAGCGCTCCGCGGAAGATGTAGGGGAAGCCCAGTACATTGTTCACCTGGTTGGGATAGTCGGAACGGCCGGTGGCCATGATCACGTCTTTGCGGGAATTAATGGCCGTTTCGTACGCGATCTCCGGGTCAGGATTGGCCATGGCAAACACGATGGGGTTCTTGGCCATGCTTTTCACCATATCCGCCGTTACTACGTTGCCGACCGAAAGTCCCACGAACACGTCCGCATTTTTCAGCGCTTCGGCCAGGGTAGTCACTTTGGAGGTGGTGGCGAACTGTAGCTTCATTTCATCCAGGTCTGTGCGCTGGCGGTTCAGCACGCCGTCTTTATCGAACATGATGAAGTTCTCCGGTTTGGCGCCCAGCGAGGCGTAGAGCCGCACACAGGCCATGGCGGCGGCGCCTGCTCCATTCACTACGAACTTCACTTTTTCTATTTTTTTCTTCACCAGCTCCAGCGCATTCAGCAATGCCGCGCTGGAAATGATGGCAGTGCCGTGCTGGTCGTCGTGCATCACGGGGATCTTCAGCTCTTTGCGCAGCCTTTCTTCGATGGCAAAACATTCCGGGCTTTTGATGTCTTCCAGGTTGATGCCGCCGAAAGTGGGCTCCATGGCTTTCACCACGCGCACAAATTCATCCACGTCGCGCGTATTCAGTTCAATATCAAATACATCGATGTCCGCAAATATCTTGAACAACACGCCTTTCCCTTCCATCACGGGTTTGCCGGCTTCCGGGCCGATGTCGCCAAGGCCGAGCACTGCCGTGCCATTGCTGATCACGGCTACTAAATTGCCTTTGGCGGTGTATTTGTAAACGTTTTCTACGTCTGCGGCTATTTCCTTACAGGGCTCCGCCACGCCGGGAGAATAGGCGAGGGAGAGGTCCCACTGGGTTTTGGTGTCTTTGGTAGGTATAACTTCTATCTTGCCAGGCCTGCCCATCGCGTGATAATCGAGTGCATCCTGCTTATTCAGTTTCTTAGCCATATAAGATTGTCATTGGGCGTGCAATATACGAAGTATCGGAGGAACGGGGTCTACTCCGTTCGTGTAGGTTCACAATAATTATTTACTTTTACGGCGTTAAACATTCTCAAATATCATGATACAACGCATCCAAAGCCTGTTCCTGCTGCTGGCAGCCATTGCCGGGGGCGCGATGGGCAGTTTTGACCTCTGGAAAGCCACTATCACCAGGGGCGCCACCACAGCCGTGGAAACCTTCAATGCCACTTCCAGCTATCTGATATTTACCGTCCTGATGATCAGCACCATCCTCAGCCTGGTCACTATTTTCCTGTACAAGAAGCGCAAGCTCCAGTTCAGGCTCACGGTGCTGAATATCCTGCTGGCCATCGGCATCCTGGCGCTGATCTATTTCAAAGTGCAGGACACAGCCAATGCCCTCCAGTCTTCCGGCGCCATGATCGTACGCGCCAATTACCTGCTGCCGGCCTTTTTGCCTGTGGTCATGATCGTATGCCTGTTCCTCGCTGCGCGCGGGATATACAAAGACGAAAAACTCATTAAAAGCCTGGACCGCCTGAGATAAAGCGCTCCGCTCAACGATATGTAAAAAGGCAAGCCGCACCGGTTTGCCTTTTTTATTGCAACAAATGCCCGTTTTTGGCTACAAGATCATAAGATACGGCTACATCCGCCACTGTACGGCGGTGCAACTTTGTATTTCAAAATACAAAGGATATGAAAATCGTAGTAACAGGCTCTTTGGGGCACATCAGCAAACCGCTTACGGCAGGACTTGTGCAAAAAGGCCACCGGGTGACCGTTATCAGCAGCAAACCCGGGAACCGGGAAAATATCGAAGCCATGGGCGCCGCAGCCGCCATCGGCTCACTGCAGGATGCGGACTTTGTTGCACACGCATTTACAGGCGCCGACGCCGTTTATACGATGGTGCCGCCGAACAATTACTCGGACCACAGCCTTGACCTCCTGGCCTATTACCGCGGGGTCGGCGAAAATTACGCCCGTGCCGTTCTGCAGTCCGGCGTAAAACAGGTGGTGAATCTCAGCACCATCGGCGCGCACCTGGAAAAAGGCAACGGCATCCTGATCGGCGCGCATCATGTGGAAAAGATACTGAACGGGCTGCCGCAGGAGATAAACATCACGCATATGCGCCCCACTTCTTTTTATTATAATTTATACGGTTACGCGGAAATGATAAAGACAGCGGGCTTTATCGCCGCGAACTATGGCGAAGAAGATATAGTTCCCTGGGTTTCACCCATTGACATTGCCGCCGCGGTTGATGAAGAACTCACCGCCCCGCCGGCAGGCAGGAAAATACGTTACGTAGCAAGCGAAGAGCGCTCCTGTAAAGAAACCGCCGGGATCCTTGGCGCAGCCATCGGGCAGCCTGATTTAAAATGGTCCATCATCCCGGACGAACAGATGTTGAACGGCCTGGTGACCGCCGGCATAAACCCGCGGATCGCCGCCGGCCTGGTTGAAATGTACGCCGGCCTCCATAGCGGGCTGCTGGCTGAAGATTATTACCGTAACAGACCGGCAATGGGGAAAGTAAAACTGGCTGATTTCGCTAAGGAATTTGCCGTTGCTTTCAGGCAGAATAATTAAATTGTAACCATGGGACACGCGCAGCCAAGAAGATTTAAAACGATCTCCGAATTTCACCGCTTCCGGAATCTCCCGATGCCCGAGCATCCGCTGATCAGCGTGGTCAATGTTGAGGCGATGAGAGTGCTGGGGAATGACGACCCGGCAGGCATGGTTTTCGATTTTTACGTGATCGCGCTGAAAAGGACTCCCAATGCAAAAATGAGATATGGCCAGCAGGAATATGATTTTGATGAAGGCATCCTCGTCTTTATGGCGCCCGGCCAGGTTTTAAGGATCGAACTCCTGGAAGATGCCGAAATAATACATACGGGATGGCTGTTATACATCCATCCCGATTTTTTCTGGCACACATCCCTGGCCAATACCATCAAAAAATATGATTTCTTCGATTATTCGGTGAACGAGGCTTTGTTCTTATCGGAGAAAGAAGAAGCCATCATATCAGGCATCCTGCAGAATATCCGGCAGGAGTACCATACGAATATCGACAACTACAGCCACAACATTATCATCGCCCAGCTGGAATTGCTGCTCTCTTATTCGGAACGGTTCTACCAGCGCCAGTTCATCACGAGGAAGATCACCAACCACACGATCCTCAGCCGCCTGGAAACCATTATCGACGGGTATTTCAACGACAACGAACTGTCCGGGAAAGGATTGCCTACGGTAACATACATCGCCCGGTCTTTAAACATATCGCCGGGCTATTTAAGCGGGTTATTAAAAGTGCTGACAGGCAAAAGCACGCAGCAGCACATACACGACAAGCTCATCGAAAAGGCAAAAGAAAAACTATCCACCACGGGTCTCTCGGTAAGCGAGATCGCCTATGAATTAGGATTTGAACATCCGCAATCTTTCAGCAAATTATTCAAAACCAAAACCAGCCTTTCTCCTTTGAAATTCAGGCAATCGTTCAGCTGACACGGAAAAAAAATGTATCCGGATCAAAGGAACTTCCCCGTATAACTCGTCTTCACTTTCTTCAACCCTTCCGGAACCCCGGCGTACAGCAGGGTGCCGCCGCCTTCACCGCCTTCGGGCCCGAGGTCTATCGCCCAGTCTGCACTGCGGATCACGTCCAGGTTATGCTCTATCACCAGCACGCTGTGCCCCTGCTCTATCAATGCGTTAAAGCTCGCCAGCAGCTTGCGGATGTCGTGGAAGTGAAGACCGGTGGTAGGTTCGTCGAAAATGAAGAGGATGTGCCCCTGGGCTTTGCCTTTGCCAAGGAAAGACGCGAGCTTCACACGCTGTGCCTCGCCGCCGGAAAGCGTGTCTGAGCTTTGGCCCAGCTTCACGTAACCCAGGCCCACGTCGCTCAGCGGGCGTATTTTGCCCACCACATCCTTTTCGTCTTTGAAGAATTCGATCGCTTCGTCTACACCCAGCTCCAGGATGTCGTAAATATTTTTGCCTTTGTACTGCACTTCCAGTACTTCGTCCTTAAAACGTTTACCGCCGCAGGTTTCGCAGGTCAGGTGCACGTCTGCCAGGAACTGCATTTCCACGATCACCTCGCCTTCTCCCTTGCAGGTATCGCAGCGCCCGCCGTCCACATTGAACGAAAAATGTTTGGGCTGGAACCCGCGCATCTTTGACAGTGGCTGTTTGGAGAACAGGTCGCGGATCTCGTCGTAGGCTTTGATATAAGTCACCGGGTTGGAGCGGGAGCTTTTGCCGATGGGGTTCTGGTCTATCATCTCGATCTGCGTGATGTGGTCCATATCCCCTTTCATGGCCCTGTGAGCGCCCACGCGGTCGGTAAATTCCCCTTTCAGTTTCATGAGCGCGGGGTACAGTATCTGTTTCACCAGGGTGGTCTTGCCCGAGCCGGATACGCCGGTTACCACGCAAAGCACGCCCAGCGGGAATTGCACGTCAATGTTCTTCAGGTTGTGCTGGCGGCAGCCTTCCAGCTGTATAGACCGTTTCCACTTGCGCAGGTGCGCCGGCGGCTCGATGCGGAGGTTGCCGCTGAGATATTTACCGGTGAGGCTTTTGCCGTCTTTCAGTATCTCGGGGTAAGTGCCTTCGAAGATCACTTCGCCGCCCAGGTGGCTGGCCAGCGGCCCCATGTCTATGATATAATCCGCTTGTTCCATCAGTTGCTCATCGTGCTCCACTACCACCACGGTATTGCCCAGGTCGCGCAGCTCGTGCAGCACGCGGATGAGGCGGTGGGTATCGCGGGCGTGCAGGCCGATGCTCGGCTCGTCCAGGATATACAGGGAATTGGTGAGGTTGCTGCCCAGGGTGCGGGTCAGCTGGATGCGCTGGCTTTCGCCACCACTGAGGGTATTGGCCACACGGTTGAGGGTGAGGTACCCCAAACCTACATCCAGCAAGGTTTTGAGGCGATGATGCACTTCAATGAGGATGCGTTTGGCCACCTGCTGCTGGTATTCGTCCAGCTCCAGCCCGTCGAACCAAACGCGGAGCTTTTCCACGGGCATTTCCACGAGGTCCGCAATGTTGTGACCGCCTACTTTCACGTACAGCGCTTCTTTGCGCAGGCGGGCGCCGTTGCAGGTGGGGCAGGTGGTGCGGCCGCGGTAGCGGGCCTGCAGCACGCGGTATTGCACCTTGTACAGGTTCTGCTCCACCATTTTGAAGAACTCGTTCAGGCCGTAAAAATGCTCATTGCCCGTCCACAGCAGTTTTACCTGCTCGTCCGTAAGCTCTGAAACGGGTTTGTGTATGGGGAAATTGAACTTCCGGGCGGCTTTCACCAGGGCTTCCCGGTATTCTCCCATCTTCTCGCCCCGCCAGGGCGCAATGGCGCCTTCATAGATGCTGAGGCGCTTGTCCGGTATCACCAGGTCTGCATCTATGCCCAACACCTGGCCGAAACCTTCGCAGGTAGGGCAGGCGCCGTAAGGGTTGTTGAAAGAGAACAGGTTGGGAACGGGTTCTTCAAACTGGATGCCGTCCAGCTCGAATCGGTTGCTGAAAGCCTGGTCCATTTTGCCGTCCACTTCCAGGAAGCAGTCGCCTTCGCTTTCGTAAAAGGCCGTCTGTATAGAGTCCGCGATCCGGTGTTTATCATCTTCCTCAAAATCTTTTACCACGATACGGTCTACCAGTACGTAAGTGGAAGCCGGTATCCTGGGCGATTTTTCTTCCAGCAGTTCTTCAATGCGCACCAGGCTGCCGTCTTTATACAGGCGGGAAAACCCTTTCTGCATCAGGATGTTCAGCTCTTCCAGCGGCTTGCGGTTGGCATGCTGGCGGAAAGGCACGAGGATCTGCACCTTGCTGCCGGTGGGCAGGCGGCTGATATGGTCCACCACATCGGCCACTTCGTGCTTTTTGACGAGCTGGCCGGAAACGGGGGAATAGGTTCTGCCCGCGCGGGCGAAGAGCAGGCGCAGGTAGTCGTACAGTTCGGTCATGGAACCCACGGTGGAGCGGGGAGTACGGGTAATTACCTTTTGCTCGATGGCGATGGCCGGGCAGATGCCTTTGATGTAGTCCACATCCGGCTTGTTCATCCGCATGAGGAACTGGCGGGCGTAGGAGCTGAGGCTTTCCGCGTAGCGGCGCTGGCCTTCGGCATAGAGGGTGTCCATCGTAAGGCTGGACTTGCCGGAGCCGCTCACGCCGGTAACTACTACGAGTTTATTTCTGGGAATGGATACGCTGACATTCTTGAGATTATGCACCCTGGCACCTTTGATAAAGATATGGTCAGGCGAGCTAACTGGTTCACGTTCAACGGTCACTTCCTTGGATTTTACTTTTGCGCACATAGGATCACAAATTTAAGGATTCGGAGGCTTCTGCCGGGCAAAATCCCGGGGGGAATTTCCCGGAAATCCGGAATGCCCGATCCGCCGTACATCTTTAATAGCAAATTTATCCGGGGGGTGTTGTTTTATTCAAACATTCCGTTATATTTGCAATAACCGACATCTTATACCTAGTCCCGGTTGAACATTCATAACATATAAAATTGTACATTATCGCTTAAACTTTACGCTACTAACAACCTACTGACTGTAATGTCCGTACTATTTACTAACCGCTATTGGTAGACGTATATGCAAGTAATGTACAAACTGAATGATGAACAACTCATCAACCTGTTCAAGAAGGGGCATTCTTCCGCCCTTGAAGAGTTGGTGTACCGCCATAAGGACAAACTTTTCACATCTATCGTATTGCTCGTAAAAGATTCATTTCTTGCCGAAGATATCTTCCAGGATACTTTCATCAAGATCATCGATACCATCCGTGCGGAAAGGTATACGGAGAAAGGTAAATTCCTGCCCTGGGCCATGCGTATAGCGCATAACCTTTGTGTGGACCACTTCCGTAAGATCAAACGCACGCCTGTTATTAAAACCGGCGACGATAAGGACATCTTCAATGTGCTGAACTTTTCAGAGCCCAGCGCTGAAGAAAAGATGATGACCCGGCAGAGCCACGACAGCGTGCGCCGTATGCTGGACCTGCTGCCAGGCGAGCAGCGGGAAGTGATCATCCTGCGTCATTACGCCGAGCTGAGTTTCAAAGAAATTGCCGACCTCACAAATGTGAGCATCAATACTGCATTGGGCCGTATGAGATATGGCCTGATCAATCTCCGGAAGATGATGACGGAGAAGCAGATTTGTTTGTGAGTACCCTTTTTTTGCTTGCCAATAAACGGGCGGTGAGAGTTAAAGCTTACCGCTCGTTTTTATTTCCCCACCTTTTTCTTTCCCCTTCTTCCCGATCAGCAGCACGCCCGCCAGCACCAGCGCCGTACCCGCCAGCTGGGGCCAGGTGATGGGTTCGTCCAGGAAAATATAAGCCTGCACGATCGTAGCCACTGGCCCGATGCTTGTAATGATGGCCGTATTGCCCGAGCCGATCTTGCGGATGCCCTCGCTCGTCAGGAAAGTGGGGATCACGGTGGAAACGATGGCCATCTGGAAACACAGCCAGTAAGTATGTCCAGAAAAATGCCGGACCTCCGTGCCGTGCTTCACGAAATATTGCAGGAATATGCCGACGGCGGCGAAACAGAGAGCATAGGAAGTGAATTTCATGGAGCCGACTTTCGGGATGATCTCCCCGCCGCCCACGATATAAAAAGCGTAAGTAACCGCGCAACCCAGCACCAGCAAGCTTCCTGTAACCACGCCGGGATCCCATTGCTGCTGTACATCTCCTGCAAAAGCCACGATCATGCCGCCATAGGCGATCAGCAGCGCCAGCCACTGCGTGCGCGTGATCTTTTTCCCGAAGCCGACAGCGCCGATCAGCAAAGCGAAAGTAGGGTACAGGAAAAGGATCAGCCTTTCCAATCCGGCTGAAATGTAAGCCAGGCCCATAAAATCCAGCAGGCTGCTGGCGTAATAGCCCAGGAAACCGAGCACGGCGATCCAGCCCCATTGGCGGACGGTGAGCTTCACGTTGTCCGTTCGCCGGAAGAGGATAATGGCGGTAAGAATGTAAAAAGGGACGGCAAACATCATGCGCAGCGCAAGCATGGAAATGGCGTCTATGGCTTCTGTACGGTAAACGAGCTTTACGTAGATGGCCTTGGCGGAAAACATCATGGCGCCGATCAGGGCCATGGCAAAGCCGAGGGCATAGTTTGATCTTTTCATGGTTCAGTGCCGCAAAGATCGGGGATTCGGGGGATAGAAGTGTAAACGGAATGATGAATTGCGATGGAACTTTTTGACCCGAATTAAAGAATTTACGATACTTGCATATCACTTAATAGCAGATTATGCAGCGCCAAATAGAAAACACGCAGCAATACAATAGCTCACTCGAGCGCGTTTACGGCCTTATGCAAATGGATTTGCTGCCAGGATCGCAAGAGTGGGATGAATTGGAAACGTTGTCTATTCTGGTTAAAGAATATGAAAATATACATTACCCGATCCCCAAACCCCAGTTGGGCAAAATAAAAGAAAACCTGCTAAGGCCTTAACCATAGCGGGAATCCCTTAATTATTACTCAAATCCATTTTAAACTTTTTCGAAAACAATCGCAGCCCCCTGCCCTACGCCTACGCACATCGTGGCCAATCCATACTTCGCGGCCTGCTGCCGCTTCATTTCATGCATCAGCGTCGTGGTGATCCTTGCGCCGCTGCAGCCCAGCGGGTGGCCGATGGAAATGGAGCCGCCGTTGAAGTTGATCTTCTCAGGGTTTAGCCCCAGCTCGCGGATGCAGGCCAGGGATTGGGATGCGAAAGCCTCGTTCAATTCTATCACATCCAGGTCCGCCACTGAAATATCCGCTCTTTTAAGCGCCTTTACAGTGGAAGGCACCGGGCCGATGCCCATGATCGCGGGGTCTACCCCGCTCACTGCCATGGAACGTACCATAGCTATGGGTTTCAGATTGAAGCGTTTGAGCGCGTTTTCGGAAACGATCAGCAGGGCGGAAGCACCGTCGTTGATGCCGGCGGAATTGCCCGCAGTCACGGAGCCGCCTTTGGCAAAGGCGGGGCGTAGGCCGGCCAGTTTTTCGAGGGAGGTTTCCCGGGGATGCTCATCTTTGCTGAAAATTACCTGTTCTTCCTTATTGGGCGTGATCTCCACAGGAATGATCTCTTCTTCCCATTTGCCCGCCAGGAGCGCCTGTTTGTATTTTAACTGGCTTTCGTAGGCGAACCGGTCCTGGTCCTCACGGCTGATCTTCCACTCGCGGGCCACGTTCTCGGCGGTTTCGCCCATGGAAAAAGGATAATAAATGTCCGCCAGCTTCTGGTTGGTGAAACGCCAGCCGATGGTGGAGTCGTATATCTCTGTTTTGCGGCTGAAAGGCCCGTCGGCCTTGGGCATTACGAGCGGGGCGCGGGTCATGCTTTCCACGCCGCCGGCGATATATACGTCGCCTTCGTTGCACATGATAGCGCGGGAAGCGTCCATGATGGCCTGGAGGCCGGAAGCGCAGAGGCGGTTCACGGTATTGCCGGCCACGGAAACGGGCAGCCCGGCCAGTAAAACGGCCATACGGGCCACATCGCGGTTATCTTCCCCGGCCTGGTTGGTGGCCCCGGCAATCACATCCTCCACGGCAGCGGGGTCCAGCGAGGGATTGCGTGTTAACAGGTTCCTGAGCATCAGCGCCAGCATATCGTCTGGCCGGATGCTGCTGAGCTTGCCACCGTAGCGGCCTATGGGGGTCCTTACGGCGTCTACTATATAAGCAGTTTGCATAACGTCAATTGTTAAAGTTGCGAATTTAGGGTAACTATCCGGTATTACGGGCCTTCTTACTAATCTCAAATCCGAAATATGGACGTACCTTTGCGGGATGACGAGGAAGCAGAACATCAGGCACCTGAGCCTTTCCCAGATCCAGGAAGTATTTGAGCAGATGGGCGAGAAGCCTTTCAGGGCCAAACAGGTCTATGAATGGCTGTGGCTGAAACAGGCCCCGGATTTTGAGAGCATGACCAACCTCAGCAAGCCCCTGCGGGCCGCGCTGGAGGAGAATTTCTCCTTCCCCTCTATTAAAATCGACACCACCCAGCACAGTACAGACGGCACCATCAAAAGCCGTTTCCGCCTGCACGACGGCCACCTGGTGGAAGGCGTGCTGATCCCCACCAGCACCCGCCAGACCGCCTGCGTATCTTCCCAGGTAGGTTGCAGCCTCAGCTGTAAATTCTGCGCCACCGGCTTCATGGACCGGAAAAGGAATCTCGAATTCGACGAAATTTTCGACGAAGTGGCCCTCATCAACAAACAAGCCCTCGAATCGTCCGGGAAAAAACTCACCAATATCGTCTACATGGGCATGGGCGAACCCCTGCTCAACTACCGTAACGTGCTGAAATCCATAGAAAAGATCACCTCTCCCGAAGGCCTGGCCATGAGCCCGAAAAGGATCACCGTATCCACCGCCGGCGTGGCCAAAATGATCCAGCAGCTGGGCGACGACCAGGTGAAATTCAACCTGGCCCTGTCCCTCCACGCCGCCAACGACAAAAAACGCAGCCAGATCATGCCGATCAACGAAACCAATAACCTGAAAGTATTGGTGGATGCGCTGAATTATTTCTACAAAGCCACGCAAAACGAAATATCTTTCGAATATATCCTGTTCAAGGATTTCAACGATTCCGAAAAGGACGCTGACGAGCTGATCAAGATCTACCGCCAGGTGCCGGTAGACCTCGTGAATATCATCGAATACAACCCGATAGATCATGCCCGTTTCCAGAAGCCTTCGCCTGAAGCGACGGAAGCGTTCATGGAATACCTTGGAAAGCACCGCGTGAATGCCCGCCTGCGCAGGAGCCGCGGCAAAGACATTGATGCTGCCTGCGGCCAGCTGGCGAATAAAGCAACTGTTTAAAAAATATAGTATCTACTGCAGGAATGCAGCAACATAAACATACAGCATGAAAAAAAGCAAACCCGCTCCCCGCAAAGGGTTCACACCTTTCAAAGAAAACCAGGCCGGCAAATCTTCATCAGAACGCCGCCCCAAAAGGGACGGAGAAGATAGCCCGCGCGGAAGGTCCGATGAGAAAGGATCTTTCAAAGGCTTCCGGGAAAACCGCTCCGGCAGCGGGGACGATAAACCCAAACGCAGCTTCGGCGATAAAGAATTCAAACCAAGGAAAAGTTTTGGTGATGGCGAAGATCGTCCCAAGAGAAAGTTTGAAGACAGCGAAAACCGCCCCAGGCGCAGCTTTGGCGACCGCGACGATAAACCCAAACGCAGCTTCGGCGACAAAGAATTCAAACCAGGGAAAAGTTTTGGCGATGGCGAAGACCGTCCCAAAAGAAAGTTTGAAGACGGTGAAAACCGTCCCAGGCGCAGCTTTGGCGACCGAGACGATAAACCCAAACGCAGCTTCGGCGATAAAGAATTCAAACCAAGGAAAAGTTTTGGTGATGGCGAAGATCGTCCCAAGAGAAAGTTTGAAGACAGCGAAAACCGCCCCAGGCGCAGCTTTGGCGACCGCGACGATAAACCCAAACGCAGCTTCGGCGACAAAGAATTCAAACCAGGGAAAAGTTTTGGCGATGGCGAAGACCGTCCCAAAAGAAAGTTTGAAGACGGCGAAAACCGCCCCAGTCGCAGCTTTGTCGACCGAGACGATAAACCCCAACGCAGCTTCGGCGACAAAGAATTCAAACCAGGGAAAAGTTTTGGCGATGGCGAAGACCGTCCCAAAAGAAAGTTTGAAGACGGCGAAGACCGCCCCAAGCGCAGCTTTGGCGACAAAGAATTCAAATCAAAAAAACGTGACGGCGACGGAGAAGACCGCCCGAAGAAAGAGAGATCTTTCGGCGACCGCCCCCGCAAAAGCCTCCGCAAAGCTGAAGTACACGGCAAAAAGAAAGAAAAAAGCACCCGCAAGCGCATCATAAAAGAAACTGCTTCCGAAGAAACTTCCGGTAATGAAATGCCGCTGAACAAGTTCATCGCCCATTGCGGCATCTGCAGCCGCCGTAAGGCCGTGGACTATATCAAGGAAGGCAAAGTGACCGTGAACGGCGAAAAGATCGTGGAGCCTGCTTTCAAAGTGACCGCCAAAGACCAGGTAACGCTCAACGACAAACGCATTTACATCCAGAAGAACCTCATCTACGTACTGCTCAACAAACCCAAAGGCTACATCACCACCACCGACGATCCTGAAGGCCGCCAGACCGTGATGGAGCTCGTGGAAGACGCGGCAGACGAAGAAAGGCTCTACCCCGTTGGCCGCCTGGACCGCAATACGTCCGGCCTGCTGCTGCTCACCAACGACGGCGAGCTGGCGCAAAAACTGGCGCATCCGAAGCACAACATCAAAAAGATCTACCACGTAGAGCTGGACAAACCGCTTACCAAAGCGGATTTCGACCAGATCATCGCAGGCGTGACGCTGGAAGACGGCCTGGCACTGGTAGACGCGCTCGGCTATGTGGACACCAAGGATAAAAAACAGGTGGGCATCGAGATACACAGCGGCAAGAACCGCATCGTGCGCCGCATTTTCGAGCACCTGGACTACAAGGTGGAAAAGCTGGACCGCGTGATGTACGCCGGCCTCACCAAAAAGAACGTGAACCGTGGCAAATGGCGCTTCCTGACAGAAAAGGAAGTGATCCTGCTCAAACACTTTAAATAACCGGCAGCGGCCTTGCAATCAACAGCAAGGCCGCTTTTGAAATAAGACCATCAGATACATGAGACTGGAACCGCTGATCATATTCGAAAACGACGATTTTGTGGCGGTGAACAAACCTTCGGGGCTGCTCACCATCCCTGACCGTCATGATAACGAGCTGGAGGCGCTTTCCGCCCTGCTCAAAAAACAGTACGGGCAGATCTTCACCGTGCACCGCCTGGACCGCGATACCAGCGGCATCGTGATATTCGCGAAAAACGAAACGGCCCACAAGGCCCTTTCACAGGCTTTCGAAAGCCGCGATGTAGAAAAGTATTACCTGGGGCTGGTGAACGGGGAATTCGTGGAACCATCCGGCAGCATCAACGCCCCCATCATGGAACATCCTGTGCAACGCGGTAAAATGGTGACCAATGCCAAAGGCCGCCCCTCGCTTACGGATTACGAGGTGCTGGAATCCTTCGGGCTGTACAGTCTTGTGCGGCTGCGCATCCATACCGGGCGCACCCACCAGATCAGGGTGCACATGAAACACCTGGGGCATCCTATTGCGGTGGACCCGCTGTATGGCAACAACCAGCCGGTGCTGCTGAGCGGCATCAAGAAGAAATTCAGGCTGGGGAAGTTCACCGAAGAGGAAAAACCGCTGCTGGGCAGGCTGGCCCTGCATGCCTGGAAGATCAGGTTCCAGGACGAAAAGGGACAGGTCTTTGAGCTCGAGGCGCCCCTGCCCAAAGATATGCAGGCCGTGTTGCAGCAATTGCGTAAGCATAAGAAGCCCCAAGGCAACTAATTTGAGGATTTTCCCGTTAGTATGTTAAATCTCTGCGTCTGACCGGCTGATTTATACCATTGGCCGGTTCCTGGCACAGGATATCACGGATTTGACGTAATTTTCAAGTAAATCGCTTCAATTTATGATTAAGCTCCGGATCATTGGCACAGCTTTCCTGTGCGCCGCCGCTTTAGCCGCCTGTAAAAAGAATTCGAAGGATACGGAGCCAGATACGCCGCCGCCGACTACGCCTGCAACCGGCACACGCCTGCAGCTAAGCCTTGATACGTTGTATCTTTTCGCGAAAGAGACCTACCTCTGGTACGACGCCATTCCTGATTACAGCACGTTCAATCCCCGCGGATACGCCGGTTCGGACGATCTGGCCAGCCTGAAGAACGCAATGTATAAGATCAGCCAGTTAAAGGAAAATCCTGCCACGCAGAAGCCATACGAATATTACGTGCCCAATCCTTCCCGCTCCAAGTTCTCCTTCGTGGAAAGCGGCAACCTGGCCAGGGGCATCAAAGGCGCGGTGGACCTGGAAGGCAGTGGCAACGACATGGGCTTCCAGGCGATACCCGTCACCTTTGCAAACGACCCGACGCCGGGTAAAAGATACGTGTACGTAGCTTACGTGGAAAAAGGCTCCCCGGCCGACGCAGCCGGCCTCACCCGCGGCTGCGAGATCACAAAAATGAACGGCGGCAACCCGCCTACAGACGCCGGTTCGCTGAACACGCTCATCAATGGCAGTACCCTCAGCCTGGAGTTCACCAAAACAAACGGCACCAAAGCCACTGCAAACCTTACCAAGAAAACTTATACCAACGACCCGGTGACTGCCCATAAGGTGATCCAGGGCAGCGGCACCAACAAGATCGGCTACCTGAACCTCATGCGCTTTTCCCGCCTCAGCGTAGCGGATAATTCGCTGGATGAGGCTTTTGCAGAATTTGCCACTGCCGGGGTGAACAACCTGGTGATAGACCTCCGCTACAATGGCGGCGGTTATGTTGAAACTTTCGAATACCTCGCTAACCTCATCATTCCCAACGCGATGAATGGCAAAGTGATGTACAAGGAGCAGTTCAACACCCTGCTCCAGGAAGGCAAAGCCCCCATCCTGAAATCGCTGCCCCTGCTGGACGCCAACTATCAGCAACGCTACAGCAACGGCAAGCCGCTCACCTATGCTGATGTGGATTTCACGCTGGCAGGCAACGTATTTTACTTCGCAAAAAAAGGTACCCTGGACAATGTGCGCAAGGTGGTGTTCATCATGACCGGTTCTACCGCCTCCGCCAGTGAACTCACTATCAACAGCTTAGCCGCTTACCCTGCCAATATCGACGTCAAAACCGTGGGCAGCAAATCCTATGGCAAACCTGTTGGTTTCTTCGGCATCGGCATCGATAAATTCACCGTGTACATGTCCCAGTTCACCAGCACCAATGCCCTCAACAAAGGCGATTATTTCGATGGCTTCACGCCGGACATGGCCGAGCAGGACCTGGTGACCCGCGACTTTGGCGACCCGCTGGAAAGCAGCCTGGCCAAAGCGATCAACTATATCAATACCGGCTCCACCACCGGCAGGCTTTCAGACGCCCGCATCGCCACGGCGAACGGCAACGTGGTGAACGCCTCCGACCTGAGGATGGAACCCGTGGAAAGCGCAGGCTTTAACGGGATGATCGAGCACAGGAGGAGATTAAAATCTGAATAACTCCCGGAAATAATACATGTAATTCTGAACGGGCTGCCTTTGGGCGGCCCGTTTTTATTTGCCCGGGGTCAGGCATTTACGCATAAAGGCGGGAGACCGGTCACATACGGGCATAAAAAAACGGGGAAAAATCCCCGTTTCGTAAAATCAAAAACCAACCATTAAAAAAAACGATCAGGAGTAAAACCCTTGCAACCAGCGGTGTTGCCGGTCCTGCTCCTTTAATATCTTTCCTTCGTTGGCAGAAGGCTGGAACCAATCCAGTATATATCAAATGATTCTTTTCGTCGCAAAGATAATGCAGCTATTTATTTATTTGGCTGCGGTGTTGTTCTCAGATAAGGTTTGATGATCTTATGACCTTTCGGGAACTTGGCCGGGATGTCTTCCGTTTTAACCGCAGGCACCACGATCACGTCTTCACCGTCTTTCCAGTCTGCCGGTGTGGCCACGCTGTAGTTAGCCGTAAGCTGGAGAGAGTCTATCACGCGCAGCACTTCGTGGAAGTTGCGGCCGGTGGAGGCGGGATACGTGATGGTCAGTTTCACTTTCTTATCCGGGCCTATCACGAACAGCGACCGTACGGTAAAGGTTTCCGAAGCATTCGGATGGATCATGCCGTAGAGGTTCGCTACTGTTTTATCTTCGTCGGCAATGATGGGAAAAGTCACATCACAGCCCTGTGTTTCATTAATATCGCCGATCCAGCTCTTGTGTTTATCCAGGGGATCTACGCTGAGCGCCAGCACTTTGACGTTACGTTTGGCAAATTCGCCGTTCAGGAGGGCAGTTTTGCCAAGTTCAGTCGTACAAACAGGGGTAAAATCGGCAGGGTGAGAAAATAATACGCCCCAGCTGTCGCCAAGGTATTCGTAAAAGTCTATTTCTCCAATGGTGGTTTTCGCCTTAAAGTTAGGGGCTGTATCGCCTAATCTTAAACTCATGGTCAGTTCTTGTTTATGATGGAATCAAAAATACTAATTTCCTACAATTTTTATAGACTTTAAGGTATTTTTTTACAGTTTTTTAATCTTGTTTTAATTCTGCGGGGGAAAAGGCCCTGGTATTGTATTCCAGGGGCGGCAGGCGGTCGTGTGCCTGCCGGAGCCCTGTTCATACAACAATGGACGAGCCGGGGTTAACAAAAGTCCGGATGGTGGCCGTTCTCTCCCCGGGGGCATGGGATCAGACGGTGCTTTTCAAAATGGGTAACAAGGGATAATGGACGTCATGGTTAACGAGGATAAATGGATGATCTTGAAGGTTAACAATGATCATGGATGTTTTAAAGTGGTTTTGATGGTTAACATGGGGTATCGGGATCAGTCATTTTTCGGGGATTGCTGCCAGGCGTAGTACGCCAGGGTATATTTCATATCGTCTTCCAGCTCGGCTTTCATCCTTGCGGAAGCTTCGTCGAATTCCAGTTCCAGGTAGCCCAGGTACAGCGCGTAATGCCCGGCCAGCGCGCTCATGCACTGCGCCACGCCGCGGGCATTGGCTTCCGTGCGGGTGATGGGCTCCGCTTTGCGGATATAAAAACAATTGTTGTCTGAATATTCCATCCATTCCGTACCCGGCTCAAACTGCGGGCGGGCAAGCTGGAAGCTCAGGTTATCGAACAGCACGGGCTCGCCCAGCTGCGCTTCAAAATCGATCATTTCAGGTATCTGCTCCATCGTTTCCAGCTTCTGCACAATGGCCATCTGCACTGCTTCGCTTTTGTCTTCCACCGCGCGCAGCATGGTGTTGAGCACATCATAATTCGTCACGAAATCGCATTTGCGCCAGCCTTCCGCAGTTTCCAGGTAACCCCAGCAGGTGAGGTAATGGGAATCGTCCAATATGATCTGACCCACTTTGATGGCGGTTGCTTCTTTGTAATCGGATGTTTGTACGGATACCTTTTTCATAATTGCTGATTGATAACGATACAAAAATATCAGGACCGTACGCAGGGGATATGCGTAGCAAATTTGTTTTATTTTAGGGCCGGTAAAAAAAGATCGATCATGCCTAAAAATAAAGATGCGCTTTCCCGTTACCGCTGGCTGGACGAGCGTTTTCGCAATAAACGGCTGCCAAAACCTTCCCTGGAGGACCTGGTGGAGTTCGTATCAGGCAAAATGGACAAGACCATTGCCGTGCGCACCATCCAGAAAGACATAGAAGATATGCGCAACGATGCGGAGCTGAACTACTTCGCGCCCATTATATACGACCGCAGCAAGCGGGCCTATTATTATTCGGACGAAAATTTCTCCATCAGCAACAGCCCCATAGACGAAGCGGACCTCCAGGGCCTGGAAGTGGCCATCGGCATATTGGAACAGTTCCGCAGCCTGCCGGTGATACAGCGTTTCGAAGACGCCATCCTCAAAATCGCCGCCAGCCTCAAAATGAACCGCCAGCAACTGGAAAACCGCGGCCTCATTAAATTCAGCCGGGGCAGCCAGTACAAAGGCGCCGAGCTGATCCCCGAGATCGTGGACGCGATCAAGAACCTGGAAGTGATCCGCATCGCCTACCAGAGCTTCGACCGCAGCGAACCTAAAGAACACTGGGTAGAACCTTATCACCTCCGCGAATACAACCACCGCTTCTATCTCATTGGTAAAAGCCAGAAAGCGAAAGGCGGCACCCTGCTCACTTTCGCGCTGGACCGCGTGGTGAAGCTCTGGCCCACCGATAAACATTTCGATGAAAAGAATTTCGACGACGCCAGCTATTTCCAGCATGCCATCGGCATCACCGTGTCTGAAGGCGAACCGGAAGAGATCGTCCTCTCCTACACGCCGCACCAGGGCAAATACGTGAAAACGCAGCCGCTGCACCCCTCGCAGGAAATATTAAAAGACGACGAAGAAGAATGCCGCATCAGGCTGAATATCGTGGTGAATCACGAGCTTGTTATGCTGCTGCTCAGCAGCGGCAGCCGCGTGAAAGTGATACAGCCGCAGCACCTGGCAGACCGCATCCGGCAGGAAGCCGCGGAAATGCTCAAAAAATACCAGGCATAAAAGAAATCCCGTCATTGCGAGGAGCCACCGAGCCAAAGCGGGTGGGGCGACGAAGCAATCTCCTGCGTTGAATTGACCCACGCTCTGTTTGGAGATTGCTTCGTCGCGCTTCCTGCTGCACAGAATTCCTTTCAGCTCCTCGCAATGACAGACTTTTCCAGAGCGCAATGACGGATTTTCTCCGCAATGACGGAATAAAAAAAGAGGCATTCCACAAGGAACGCCTCTTTCAGTATCGGTCAATTTTATATTACTGCTTCACAGGCTTTTCGAAGATCTTTTCATCCACAGGTGAGTTGAACAGCATCTTCGTTACTTTCAGCTTTACGCCGGTGGGCTGCGTTTCCACCACGGAAGCATACGCGTAACCATCGTCCGTTTTTTTGTATTCCAGCAGCGTGTTGATCGCTTCCTGGCCGCCCATCTGCACAGACCTCCTGGTGATGTAATAACTTTTCGTATCGATGAAATAATTGGCCACATTGCCGTCTTTACGGGTCAGCTGTATCTTGTAAAGCTCCGCGCCGTCCGCGGTCTCTTTGCCGATCAACTCCAGTGTATGGCCTTTTTCTTTCGCATTCACCAACTCGCCTTCAATATCCAGGTCGGGCCCGATCTCCTTCAGGCTTTCAGCGGGCACATCCACCGGTTCGGTTTGCTGTTGCACACCCAGCAGGTTCCAGCCGCCTGTAGTGGTGGCCACCTGGATATTTTTGGTGCCCATCGCGTCGAACTCGATGCGCATGCCGCGTTTGTTGATGATCGTAGCTTTAAAGGGGAATTCCATGCCCTGCACTTCCATTGTGCCTTCCGTTACTGAACTCTTGAGAGCCCCCAGTTTATCCTTGCCGCCCATCGCGGTGATATGTTTGCTGACAATTTCGTCCACTGTCTGTGCTTTCGTGCTAACCGCAGCAGTTGTAAGCGCTGCCGCCAGGGTTAACATGAGGTAATGCTTCATAAAAATTAGTTTAATGATAGATTGGAATTGCTACAAATGTTGTCTTTTTATCAGACCTGGCAAAATCAATTAGGTTTTCTTTAACGGTTTTTCACGAGTTTTACGGCTATGAACCAGTTACAGCTGGCCGGCCATGTGGTAGACATTCCCGGCAGAAGAACATACCCCGCCGTGGTCACCCTTGCCAACGGCCGTATCCAAAGCATCGAACCCGCTGCAACCGCGGTACCGGACCGCTACATCCTTCCCGGTTTCATTGATGCGCATGTGCATGTGGAAAGCGCCATGCTGGTACCTTCCGAGTTTGCGCGCATGGCCGTGGTGCACGGCACTACAGGCACCGTATCCGACCCGCATGAGATCGCCAACGTATGCGGTGTTGAAGGTGTGGAGTTTATGCTAAGCAATGGCGCCAAAGTACCTTTTAAGTTCTGCTTCGGCGCGCCCTCCTGCGTGCCCGCCACCATATTCGAAACCGCCGGCGACAGCATCAACGCGCAGGCGGTGGATCAGCTGCTGCAACGGCCCGATATCTATTATCTCTCCGAAATGATGAACTATCCCGGCGTACTGCATGAAGACGCCGGGGTGATGGCTAAAATAGCCGCGGCCAAACGGTATGGCAAACCGGTAGACGGCCATGCGCCCGGCCTCCGCGGCGATGATGCCGCCCGGTATATTGCAGCAGGCATCAGTACCGACCATGAATGTTTTACACTGGAAGAAGCGCTGGACAAGCTGCAGCACGGTATGCACATCCTCATCAGGGAAGGCAGCGCCGCGCGTAATTTCGAAGCGCTGGCCCCGCTGCTGGATTCACATCCGCAAATGGTGATGTTCTGCAGCGACGACAAACACCCGGACAACCTGGAAGAAGGGCACATCAATGTGCTCGTGAAAAGAGCGCTGGCAAAGGGTTACGACCTGTACAACATCCTGCTGGCCGCCTGCATCAACCCCGTGCAGCATTACCGCATGCCCGTCGGGCTGCTGCGGGTGAATGACCCCGCGGATCTCATCGTGGTGGATGACCTTCAGCATTTCAACGTCCTTGAAACATACATCAATGGCACACTGGTGGCGAAGAACGGGGAAACGCTCATTCCTTCCGTTCCCATAACACCTATCAACCGCTTCAGCTGTTCACCCAAAACAGTAGCCGATTTCCGCATTGCGGCAGATGAGCCGACCGTGCGGGTAAAAGTGATCGAAGCCCTGCAGGGCCAGCTGATCACCAACCGCATCAGCGCGATCCTTTGCAGCCATGGCGGCAATCTTGTTTCCGACATTTCGCAGGACGTACTGAAAGTGGCCGTGGTGAACCGTTACAACGAGGCGCCGGTAGCCTGCGGGTTCATCCATCACTTCGGGTTGAAGAAAGGGGCCATCGCTTCCACCGTAGCGCACGACAGCCATAACATCATCGCCGTAGGCGCGGATGATGAAAGCATCTGCAAAGCAGTGAACAACCTGGTTGAATGCAAAGGCGGCATCAGCGTAGTGTCTCCGGATGGGAATGAGGTAATGCCGCTGCCCGTTGCGGGATTAATGAGCGCGGAAGACGGTTACCTTACCGCGCATAAATACGGCCTCATGGACAAAGCGGCCAAGGCCCTGGGCTGCAGGCTGGACGCGCCTTTCATGACATTATCCTTCATGGCGCTGCTGGTGATCCCGCATCTGAAGCTGAGCGACAAAGGATTATTCAACGGGGATGAATTTGTTTTTGAGGAACTGGCTTTCCCGGAAGAGTAATGATCATCCTTCACCAAGATATAAAGCGCCATTCACGCTGTCGCGGCTGGCGCCTGTTACAGAGCTGAGCACATTCGGCTGCTGGCGCCAGCGCAGCGCTCCTATCAGCGCCATTACCAATGCTTCTTTGTAGGCCGCCGTCTGCTCATCCGGCACTACCACCGTAATGCCCAAAGGCTCCAACTGCGCTTTGATGGTTTTGATGAGGAAGAGATTAAACACCCCGCCGCCAGTAACCCACAATTTCTTTTCCTGCGTAGCCTCTCCAGACACCGCTTTCACAGCAGCAACGATCTGCTGCGCGATATGTTCCACGTACGTGCGCAGCTTGCCCTGTACAGACAGGGTGTGCGTGTTGATCAGCGGCAGTATCACATCCGTTCCGAAATCGTTCGCGAGGGATTTGGGGAACGGACGGCTGTAATAGGGCTGGGCGTTCAGCGCGTCCAGCAGTTTGGCGTCTGTTACGCCGCCTGAGGCCAGCGCTCCGTTCTCGTCGTAACTTTTGCCGAGCGCGGCCGCCAGCGCGTCCAGCACGCGGTTGGCCGGGCACACGTCGAAGGCGTGGTAGACGTCTTCATTTTTAGCGGAAAGATTGGCAATACCACCCAGGTTCAGCCAGTAATCATAGCCGGGGAACAACAGTTTTTCCCCAATAGGCACAATGGGAGCACCCTGGCCGCCGAGCGCAACATCCATGGAACGGAGGTCGCTGATAACGGGCAGGCCGGTTTCCGCGGCAATGGCTGCGCCGTCGCCCAGCTGGGCCGTCATTTGCTGTTCAGGTATATGAAAAGTGGTATGGCCATGCGAGGCGATGAAATGCACCCGGTGCTCCAGGTGATTGCGGCGGATGAATTCTTTTACCTGCCGGCCGATGTGATGGCCGTAGGCGGTATGCAGCAGCTGGTATTCCCGCGCAGGCAGGTTCACGGCGCCTTTCAGGCTTTCCGTCCATTGCGTGTCGTAAGGCAGGCATTCAGCTGCGTGGATCACATAACCCCACTGGCCGCGCACTTCGCTCAGCTCCACGAAAGCCATATCCAGCCCATCCAGTGCACTGCCTGACATTAAACCGATTACATTGTATACCATGCTGCGAAATTTCAGCAAATATAACAGGAAGGAAAAAACTTTTATGGAATACCTGTCATTTCCTGCATCCATACCCCGGAAACAAACCGATCTGTTATGAAAAAGATACTCCTGTTACTCCTCGCCGCCCTCCCTGTACTGGCTGTAAATGCCCAATCCGGTAAAGAAAAGGTCATTACCGGGAAAGTATTGTCCATACGTGATTCCCTGCCATTAACCGGCGCCATGGTGACCATTGCCGGCACCACCCAGGGCACAGCCACCAATATGCTCGGCGAATTCAGCCTGAAAGTGGAAACGGATACTGTTACACTGGAGATCCGCTTTATGGGCTATGCTACCGCGACACGGAAAATCTCCGCGCGCGATAACAATGTTACCATCCGGTTGAGCGAAGATTCACGGGCGTTGCAGGAAGTAGTAGTAACAAGCTATGCCCAGGTGCAAAAGAGAGCGGCGGTAACCGCGTCGATTAGCGCTGTTCCATCTGCCGCCATTTACGGATCACGGGCTATGCAAGGCATCGTGCATTATGAGCAGAACACCAATGAGTTCGGCAGGATCAACGAAAACAAATACCACACCGCGAAAAACGATCCGCTGAGCACTTTCTCCGCGGATGTGGACCGTGCTTCGTACACCCTCGTGCGCCGCTCCCTCGGCCAGGGCCAGCTGCCCGAAACCGATGCGGTAAGGGTGGAAGAACTGATCAATTATTTCGATTATAACTACACAGCCCCGCAGAACCAGGACCCGGTGGCCATTCACACCGACCTGGCCATTTGCCCCTGGAACCCATCGCACCAGCTGGTACGCATCGGCATACAAGGCAAACGCATACCGGCGGATAACCTTCCCGCCTCCAACCTCGTATTCTTACTGGATGTTTCCGGCTCTATGGAATCGGAAAACAAATTGCCCCTCGTGAAGCAGGCGTTTAAACTGCTGGTGCAGCAGCTGCGGGCGCAAGACCGTGTGTCTGTCGTGGTGTACGCCGGCGCGGCGGGCCTGGCGTTGCCTTCCACCAGCGGCAAAGACAAAGTGCGCATCATCGCCGCGATCGATAAGCTGGAAGCGGGCGGCTCCACCGCAGGCGGCGAAGGCATACAGCTGGCGTACCGCATAGCGGGGGAGAATTTCATGAAAGAAGGCAATAACCGCGTGATATTGGCCACAGACGGTGATTTTAACGTAGGCATCTCCAGCGAAAAAGCGCTGGAGAAACTGATCGAAAAAGAAAGGGAACAAGGCGTATTCCTTTCCGTGCTGGGCTTTGGGATGGGAAATTATAAAGATAATAAACTCGAAACCCTTGCAGACAAGGGAAACGGGAACTATGCCTATATCGATGATTTCGAAGAGGCCCGCCGGACCTTTGCTACGGAGTTCGGCGGCACCCTCTTCACCATTGCCAAAGACGTGAAGCTGCAGGTAGAGTTCAATCCCGCGCAGGTGCAAGGTTACCGCCTGATCGGTTATGAAAACCGGTTGCTGGACAAAGAAGATTTCAACGACGACAAAAAAGATGCGGGCGATATGGGCTCCGGCCACACCGTGACCGCGCTGTATGAAATTGTGCCCGCGGGTTCGCCCATGCCGCAGATCGGTTCCGTGGACCCGCTGAAATACCAGCAGCCCGCGCCCGTTCCCACACCGCTGGTGCAGAGCAGGGAGGTGCTGACGGTGAAAGTGCGTTACAAAGCTCCCCAGGGCAAAAAGAGCCAGCTTTTGCAGGCCGTGCTACAACCCGGCGCAAAGCCGATCAGCGAATGCCCGGCGGATTTCCGTTTAGCCGCCTCCGTGGCACAGTTCGGCATGCTGCTGCGCAACAGTCCGCATGCAGGCAAATCCAGCTTCGACGATGCGCTTAAACTGGCCGTATCCGCCAAAGGCGATGATCCTGAAGGATACCGGGCCGAATACATCCAGCTGCTGAAGAAGGCGCAGGCGCTGAGCGCATCGGTGGCGAAGGAAGATTAAGAAAGGTTGCCGGGGAACGGCTTGGGTAGCGCCCCGGGCGGATGGGTGCCTGGCTGCCGGCGCCTTATCTTTCAAATACTGCGGCGGAAGGGTTAATTAATCCTTTCGCCGCACTGCTTTTCGCCATTGGTAAGCAAAAAAGCACTATTTTGGCGTGCAAACGCAAAATGGCAGGGCTATGATTATCAATTTGAGTGAAACCAATTCGCTGGTGGGCGAATGGATGAGCGAGATCAGGGATGAGGTCGTACAGACGGACAGGATGCGCTTCCGCAGGAACCTGGAACGGCTGGGCGAAGTAGCTTCCTATGAGATCAGCAAAACCCTCACCTACGTGGATAAGGAAGTGCAGACCCCGCTGGGCACCGCCACCTGCGGAGTGCTGAAGCAGCAGCCCGTGCTGGGCACCATTCTTCGAGCCGGCCTGGCCTTGCACCAGGGCCTGGTGAATTATTTTGACAAAGCGGATCACGCCTACATTTCTGCCTACCGCAAACATAACCGCGACGGTTCCTTCGAGATCAGCCTGGAATATGTATCCTGCCCCCCATTGGACGGACAGGTGCTGATCCTCTCCGATCCCATGCTGGCTACCGGCGCTTCCCTCGTCAAAACCATCGATCACCTGGCCGAATTCGGGAAACCCGCTCATATTCACATTGTTACGGCCATCGCCTGCACCATCGGCATCGAATACGTGCAGCGGAATGCCGACGCCAACATCAGCATCTGGGCCGGGGACATTGATGATGAACTGACGGCCAAAGGCTACATCGTGCCCGGTTTGGGCGATGCCGGCGACCTGGCTTTCGGTACCAAGGTGCAGCAGTAACAAATTGCAATTTTTTACGTTCTTATAGATAGAAGCGCCCCCTTTAAAGGTGCTTTGTGCGTCAACCAGATCCCGCAGCAGCTGTCGTCGTTTTAAACTCACTGGTATTCATTGCAAAGCAGATACAATAGCGGATTTTCATTATATAGATTTAATTTGAAATATGAATATTGTTTTGTAGCTTTGAATTATATAGTGTCCCTATATGTTTTATAACCGTTGAAGTGATGAAAAAAGTTCTACTCCTATTAACCATGACCCTTTATGCATTCAGCCAGGCCAAGGCGCAGGACCCGCATTTCACGCAGTTCTTCGCATCTCCGCTTACGCTGAACCCTGCGTTTACAGGGTACTTCTCCGGCGATCTCCGTCTTTCCGGCAACTACCGCTCCCAATGGCGCAGTATTGCTTCTCCTTATATTACCGGCACGCTCGCAGCGGACTTTGGTATCCTGAAAAACACAATTTCTTACACAGATACCTGGGGTGTAGGCGTTCTCGCGCTGTACGACAAAACCGGCGGCGGCGCGCTGAATTCCAACTACGTGGCGCTCAGCACAGCCTATCACAAAGGGCTTGACGTAGAGGGCAACCACACACTCGGTATCGGCCTGCAGGCTGCGTTTGTGCAGAAACGTGTGGACCAGAGCAAGCTGATCTTCGAGCAGCAGATAGGAGACAATGGTTACGATCCTTCCCTGCCCAGCGGGGAAAGCATCACCAACACGGCTATTTCTTACATGGATTATAACGTGGGGCTGCTGTACAGCGGCCTGGTGGGCGAATCTTCCAACCTTTACCTGGGCGTGTCTTATTACCACTTCACGCAGCCTACGGAAACGTTCCTGAATGCAGACAACAACCGCCTTAGCTACCGTTATACCGTCCATGGCGGCGGCTCCTTCCCGGTAAACGGCAGCAACCGCATCCACGTGAGCGCACACTACATGAAGCAGAACCAGGCCGCAGAAACCACGATGGGCGGCGCTTACGGCTTTATGCTGAATGATATGCCCGACGCTCCCACCATCTTTTACGTGGGCGCATGGTTCCGTTTGAAAGACGCTGTAAATCCTTATGTTGGATTGGAATTCAACAGCGTGAAAGTAGGTCTCAGCTACGATCTGAACGTATCCACCCTGAAGCCCGCGTCCAACTACCGCGGCGGCATGGAGCTTTCAGTGATCTACATCCGTACAAAGGGCGACAACAAAAAGAACGGTACACTCTGCCCGAAATTCTAACCGGTTTCTCATAATACTGAAGGGCCTGCAGTTTATGCAGGCCCTTCTTATTTTTAGTACTGTCCTTCATCTTACCAGCCCTTTCCCTTTACTCACCCAGGGGCTTCCTTTCACGGAGAAACGGTAGGGCAGGTAGGCGTCTTCCATCGCATACGCCACGCCTACACGCGTTCCCGCCACTATATCCTTCTTAGCCACCGGCGGCGCGTCTTCTATCCAGATCACATCGCCGAGCAGGCTTTGCCCGGTGAGCGCGGTGGTAATGCCAAGGGCTTTGGAAAGGCTGCCCGGACCGGCGGTGAGCGTGTAATCCACCTTCTGCTTGCCGCAGCGGAAAAGCATATGATCTATACCTTCCAGTGGCTCCAGGCCCCGTACCAGCACGGCATGCGGCACATCCTCCGAGTTCGTGACCACGTTAAAAAGATGATGAATGCCGTAACAGAGGTACACGTAAGCCACGCCACCCGGGCCGAACATGATCTCCGTCCTGTTGGTCCTGCGGTTATTCCAGGCATGGGAAGCCCGGTCTGCCACGCCGTTGTAAGCCTCTGTTTCCACGATCCTGCCGGATGTGCGAATGCCGCCAATTTCCGTCACCAAAACCTTACCCAGCAGTGCTTTTGCGACTTTTAACACATCTTTATCAGCATAAAATGCCCTTTCCAGTTTAGCCATACTGCAAAATATTACTATTTTACATTCGTTACATCCATGTCCCTTTGTTTACTCCCTCTGCCTGATTGCGTCATTTTAAAAAAGAAAGAAAGTTGTTTTCATTAAGAGAAGTACTCGGCGCCATTCAGTCTTACGGCAAAGCGCACCAGTTCATTTCGGCAAACCGGTTGTGGAAGTGGATCATTATACCCGGCCTTATTTACTGCCTCCTGTTTGCAGCAGGTATTTATTTCGTGTGGGACTATTCCGGCGTATTCATTGATTATGTGCTGAACCTGCTCACGCTGAAAACCTGGATAGAAGAGCTGCAGAACAGCTGGGTCAATTTCCTGTTCCTGCTGGTAGGTTTAGCGATACGGATGGTCTTCCTGCTCATGTATTTTTCATTCTTCAAATATCTTTTCCTGATAGTGGGCTCACCGCTTTTTGCTTACCTGTCTGAAAAAACGGAAGCCATCATGCAGCGGAAAGATTTCCCGTTCAGCTTTTCCCAGCTCATGAAAGACGTGGGCCGCGGCATCCGCCTGTCGCTGCGTAACCTGCTGTACCAGACCGTGTTCATGCTCATCATCGCCATACTGGCCTTCATTCCCATCCTGGGCTGGCTTACGCCGCTCATAGCACTGTTCGTGGAGTGTTATTATTTCGGGTTCTCCATGATGGATTACAGCTTCGAACGCCGCCGCTGGACCATGAAGCAGAGCATCGTATACATCGGCCAGCACAAAGGCATGGCCATCGGCAACGGGCTGGTGTTTTACCTGATGATGTTCATCCCTTTACTGGGCTGGATCCTCGCGCCCTGTTACGCCGTCATTGCCGCCACTATTCATTTACAACAACAACGCCTGCCCGATGCCCCAGCCAGGTAAAGTTTTCCTGATACCGACCGTGTTGAGCGCAGATGCACTCTTCAGCCTGCCGCCTTACATTACCGATACGGTAAAACGACTGGATGTTTTTTTCGTGGAGAATGAAAGAACGGCCCGCCGTTTCCTGAAAGCGCTGGACAGGTCTATCGACATCGATTCGCTGCAGCTGCACCTGATGAACGAGCACAACCCACCGGATTTGGGCATCGCCCGTAAACTCTTGCTGGAAGGGCGTTCCATCGGAGTGATCAGCGAAGCGGGCTGCCCCGCCATTGCCGATCCGGGGCAATTAGTGGTACAGGCCGCGCATAACATCAACGCCAGGGTAGTACCGCTGGTAGGCCCCAATTCCATGCTGCTGGCGCTGATGGCTTCCGGCATGAACGGGCAGAACTTCCAGTTTGCAGGCTACCTGCCGGTGAAGCCGCCCGAACGCGCCAAAGCGATCAAAGAGCTGGAAGCGGTTTCAGCCAGGAAACAGCAGACCCAGCTGTTCATTGAAGCGCCTTACCGGAATAACCAGCTGCTGAAAGACATACTCGCCAATTGTAACGACCGCACGCAACTCTGCGTGGCGGCGGATCTCACGGCCCCCACGGAATATATCCGCACACAAAGCGTGGCGCAGTGGAAGAAACAAACCGATGCGGACTTTCATAAGCGGCCCGCGATATTTCTATTGTACGCCGGATGAACTTTCACGCTTTTTACGCCTGGTAGTCTCCGAAAAAAAGCCGGGCTGCATAACAACCCGGCTTTTCTTCTAAAAACAATTATCCTAAAAAGGCACCTTCTTCCCCGTGGCAGGATCGGTTACAGACAACACGCTATCCACGATAAAATTGCTGTAACCGCGCCAGGGAAGCGCGCCCAGGTATTCTTTGTAATGCAGCTCCAGCAGCTTGCCGCTCGCGGCCATTAGTTGTGCGGCCACTTTTTCGCTGGTTACGGAAAACTGGAATTCGTTGGACTGCACGCCGCCCAGGTTCTGGGGTTTGAAGCCCGTCTGGATCAGGCGGCCTTCGTAGGTTTTCCAGACGTAACCTTTCTGCACGAAGAAGTTCAGCTCGCCGGCCTTGGTGCCGCGGCCAAACACGAAATAATAACGGATCGCGAAGAAGACGCCGAAAATGAGCAGCAGCACTGCAACGATAACGAGAATAAATCTTTTCATAGTTATAAACCGTATTTATCTACCAGGTACACCAGAGCGCCCATCCCGATGGCGCCCAGTTCAAGTTCCCGCTTGTTCACCGCTTCAAAAACATCTGAAGCGGCATGGTGGATATCAAAATAACGCTGGGAATCGGGAGAAAGTTCAGCCATGGGTGTGCCCAGCTGGTTGTGCAGCGGGCCGATGTCTGCCCCGCCACCCGGTTCATCGAAATCATAGAGGCCATAGGGCAGGAAAAGCGGCGTCCAGCTTTTTATTTTGCTGCGCCGGGCATCGCTCATTTCCATGGTAAAACCGCGGGGCGTGAAGCCGCCGGCGTCGCTTTCGAGGGCGAAGATATGTTTCTCGTTATTGGCTTTCGCCTGTTCGGCGTATTTGCTGCCGCCGCGCAGGCCGTTCTCTTCATTGGCAAACAAAACCACGCGGATAGTGCGTTTCGGGCGTATGCCGAGGGCCTTGTATGCGCGGATAAGCTCTATGCTCTGCACACAGCCGGCGCCATCGTCGTGCGCGCCTTCGGTATTGTCCCATGCGTCCAGGTGGCCGCCTACGGTGATATATTCATCGGGGAATTCACTTCCGCGCAGCTCGCCGATGATGTTGTGGCCGGTGGTATCGGGCAGCATCACACAGGTGGTGCGCAGGAAGAGTTGCATGGAAGGATCGCCGGCAATGCGTTTGCTCAGCACCTCCGCGTCTTTCAGGCCAATGGCCACCGCGGCGATCTTCGGGAAGGAATCGTTGTAGCGGGTGGCACCGGTATGCGGGTGATTGTCTGTACTATGGCTCATAGAACGCACCACCACGGCCAATGCGCCGTACTTCGACGCGCGGCTCGGGCCCTGCCCCCTGAAGCGCACGGCGTCGCCATAGGAGCGGAAGGTCTTGATGAACTTTGGGTTAAATTTATAATTGTAGAACACGATCTTTCCCTTCACCTGGTCCTTCTTTTCTTCGAGTTCTTCAAAGGAATTCACTTCTATCACGGGCGCGGTAATACCTTTTGCACCCGTGCCCACGGAGTTGCCAAGGGCGATGATATTGAGGGGCGCAACATAGTCGCGGCGTTTGCTCACGATGCGTGCCTGTTCTTTTTCACCACGCACCCAATGCGGCACCATACATTCCTGGGTCCATACCTTATCCGCCCCGGCCGCTTTCAGCGCGGCTTCACCCCATTTTTCGGCTTTCACCATCTGTGGGCTTCCGGCCAGGCGGCCGCCGATGGTTTTGGTAAGAACGCGCAGGTTTTCGTAGGCTTTTCCGTTGGTCAGCACCTCATCTGCCAGGCGGCGGATGGTGGCGGAGTCATCCTGCTGCGCGAAGGAGAACTGGGCGGCGCAACAGGCTGCAAGGACTAAAATTGGCTTTCGCATAAGTGATCTAGATTTGGCTTTAAAGCTAACTAATTTTAAAATATGTACCTTAGCAACTCATAAAAACACCACAGGGATGCGCATTGGAATAGTTTGCTATCCTACTTATGGGGGTAGCGGTGTGTTGGCCACTGAATTAGGGAAAGCGCTGGCGGACAAAGGGCACATGGTACATTTTATCACTTACCAGCAACCCGTCCGCCTTAATGGCTTCCACGCCAACATTTTTTATCACGAAGTACAGGTTCCGACATATCCGCTGTTCGACTTCCCGCCTTATGAAAGCGCGCTCAGCAGCACGATGGTGGATGTGATCCTGAACCAGAAATTAGACCTTTTACATGTACACTATGCCATTCCCCACGCTTCCACAGCATACATGGCACAGCAGATCGTAGCCAAGCACGGCCGGTACATCCCTTTCATCACCACCCTTCACGGAACGGACATTACGCTGGTAGGCAAGGATAAGACCTATGCCCCTGTAGTTACCTTTTCGATCAATGAAAGCGACGCCATTACCGCGGTGTCGCACAACCTGCGGGAAGAGACCTTCAAGTCATTCCCCATCGAAAAGGACATTTCGGTGATCTACAACTTCGTGGACACGGCACGTTTTGCGCGGAAAGACCTTCCGCATTTCCGCAAAGCGGTGGCGCCCAACGGTGAAAAGATCCTCCTGCACGTGTCCAACTTCCGCAAGGTGAAACGCGTGCCCGACGTAGTGAAAGTATTCAAGCAGGTGCGCGATGTAATGCCTGCAAAGTTGCTGCTGGTGGGCGATGGGCCAGACAGGCCTTCTATCGAATGCCTCTGCCGCGAACTGGGCCTCTGCGATGATATCCGTTTTGTAGGCAAGCAGGAGCAGCTGGAAGACGTTATGTCTATCAGCGACCTGTTCATCCTGCCATCCGAATACGAGAGCTTCGGCCTGGCCGCACTGGAAGCGATGGCTTCGCAGGTGCCGGTGCTCAGCTCCAACGCGGGCGGCCTCCCTGAGATCAATATCGACGGGGTGACCGGCTACAGCAGCCCGGTAGGCGATGTGGACCAGATGGCGGCGCATGCCATTGCCATCCTGAAAGATGACAACCTGCTGGCAGAGCTGCGCAAAGGCGCACTGGAGCAGGCTTCCCGTTTCCACATCGACAATATCATACCGCAGTATGAAGCCTTGTATGATGCCGTGATGCAACAGGCACTGGTGAAATAATTGGTCAGAAAACAAAAAAGGCGTCCTGTTAAGGGACGCCTTTTTTTTATATCTTTTGAACAATTACCTGCGGTTGGGTATCCAGACGTTGGTATTCTGTAATTTATCCAGCTTATAGATCTGCACTTCCACTACGCCGGCGCTTTCTTCGTCATTGTTTTTGGCAGTGCCTATCACCTGGCCCGTTTTTACTTTCTGCCCGGACTTTACCGCGAAGCTCTGCAAGCCCACGTAATTCGTGAAATACTGGCCATGCTTCACCAGGATGGAATATCCACCGCCGGGGATCGCCATTACCACTCTTACTTCCCCTTCAAAAATAGCTTTTACATTGCCGCCTTTGCGGGTGGCGAATATCATCCCGTCATTCTCTTCCACGACCCTTTCCATGTCCGCATTTTTCTGCTTGCCAAACCAGCCGATGATCATGCCTGATTCCACGGGCCATGGCAGCTTACCGCGGTTGTCCTCGAATTTCTCTGACAGGGCGGCCGCTTCAGGCGATGCTTCCAGTACGTTGTATACGCGGGCCGGTTTTGCTTCAGGGGCGGGCGGTTCCGGCGTGGGTTTCGGCGGTGGCGGCGGCGTGGGTTGGGCAGCGGCGGTATTATTATTGGCTGCATTGTTGGCTGCCGCGGCTTTGGCGGCTTCTCTTGCAGCGGCCAGCTGGCGTTGCCTTTCTTCTTCCCTGCGTTTGCGTTCTGCTTCAGCGGCCTTTTTGCGGGCCAGCTCTTCAGCTTCTGCTTTTTTGCGTGCGGCTTCTATTTCTTTCCGGATCACGGAACGGATCAGGTCCTGTATCTTTTTCTGGTCTTTCTGTTTCTGGCTGATGTCCGCCAACAGCTCCTTCTCGCGGCCTTTCAGCTTGGCCACCACTTCATCTTTTTCCTTGCGGTCCTTCTCGAGCGTGGCGCGTTCTTCCTGCTCGGTTTTCAGCGTGGCGGAACGTTTCACGCGCTGGTCCTGCAGGTTCTTCACCTTTTGTTGCAGCTGCGCCTGGGTTTCGATGATATTGTCTGCCTGGCGGCGGCGGAAGTCGCGGTATTGTTTGAGGTACTGGTAACGTTTGATGGCTTCATTGAAGCTGTCTGCCGAAAAGATGAAGTTCATCAGCGCATAGGAGCTCCTGTTCTTATAAGCGGCCACTATCAGCTGGGCATATTGCTGCTTGAGGGTATCCAGGTCGTTCTGCAGGGTCTTTACATCGCGGAGCGCATTGTTGATGTCGCCATTGATGAAGTTGATCTCTTCATTGATGTTGCGGATCATGCGGCTGCGTACGTCAATTTTGTTGCGGAGCGCGCGCAGCTGGCCTAAACTTTCCTTGCTGGATTTTTTTGTTTCTCTCAAAATAGCCTGCGCTTCCTCCATTTCCTTTTGCAGTTCGCGCTTCCTCCTCTCCAGTTCTTCCCTTGAAGGCTGGTTACTTTGCGCATGCAGCATAACGGGCATGAGGGCCAGCGCCAACAATAAAACAGGGATAAACTTTTTCAATTGCACCATATTGCTATTTAGTGATGATTTATAACGTTAAATATACAACGAAATTGTTTACTCGCGGGTGTAGGATGGAGGAATGGCAAAGGGGTACGTGAGCGGTTTGTTCAGTTCCATCTTCTTGAAGTCCAGCGCCACTTTCACCACGTTCTTTTCTTCCACGTAGATCTTCCGCTGGAAGGCCAGCTTTTTGTTTTCCACCGGCTTATGATCGCCGTAGGTCAGCTCCACCACCCGGGGATCGGCCTTGGTGCTGTCTTTTTCAGTGATCTTGCATTGCTGTATCACGAAATCGTCCGCAAAGATGTTGAACATGCTCACCAGCTCGGGCTGCAAAGATGTAAAGGAAATGATGGACGGTGTAGTAACGATATTGCTGATGGAATCGGAAAGGAATACGGGGTTGCCCACGATCAGGTCCTGCAGGGCGGAAAGGCTGAGGTCCATTTTCAGCAGTTCTTTGCCTTGGCTTACGCTGCGCAGGGTAACGGTGCCTTCCATTTTATTAATGATCTTGATGCTGTCTTTCGTTACCAGGATACGCGCGCCTTCTACGTTCAGCGGGCCGGATACGCGGATCCAGATGATGCTGTCGTAGTGCATGCGGATGTTCACGCCAAGGTTGTTCATTTTCTTCCCCTTGTCATCTTCATAATCCATTTTCATTTCAGCGGAAAAGGTCCTGTACTCCAGGCGGTTGGCATTCACTTTTTCATGGATGCTGCGCGCGAGTGCCAGCTCCTTTTCCCGGCTGAGGGAATCGGCGGTATTACGCGGCGCGGAAGAAGTATCTGAAGGGAAAGTGGCGCGTGTGATCTTTGTAGAACGGCAGCTGAACAAAGCCAGGCTGACCAGGCATGTAACAAGCTGTAGTACTGCTTTTTGCTTCATTGTGCGTGTAATAGTTTTATGATCAACCAGTGAATGCATGCAATCACCGGTCCATGTTCCTGATGTAGCGTTTCTCTGCTATTTTCCTCGCCAGGCCATGGGAATTAGCGCCCTTGGCCTTGGCCAGCTGCCAGTACTGAACGGCTTTTTCTTTTTCGTTCAGGTTGAAAAGGATATCCCCGTAATGTTCCAGCACGTCCGGGTCCTGCCGGGCCTCCGGGTTTTGCAGCGCTTTCTCGATCCATTCCTTTGCTTCTTTATAGCGGCCCAGGCGGAAAAGTATCCAGGCGTATGTGTCCATGTAGGTGGGACTTTCAGGCTGCAGCTCCAGCGAGCGGCGGCTGAGCTGCTCGGCTTTCTCCAGCTTGTCGCCCCGCATAGACAGGTAGTAGCTGTAGTTGTTCATCACGATATGGTCTTTCGGGCGCAGGCTCAGCACCATGTCGTAACAGCTGTCGCTGCGGGCATGCATGCCGCTGGCATGGTAGGTATCGCCCAGCAGCGCATACACATCGCCTACAAACCGTTTTTCCCCGCCAATGGCAAGGGCGGTGTTGAGGGAACGCGCGGCCGCATCGTGGCGTTGCTTGAAATAATTGGCCAGGCCGTTGAAATAATAGCCCATGAACTCTTTCGGGAACTGCCGGATAACGTGATCGCTTATACGCAGCAAGGAATCCGACTGGTCTGCCCGGGAATACATCCACATCAGCTGGTACCAGACGCTGAAGCGCGTGCTGTCCAGCGAAATGGCCTTGTTGTAATTCACGATGGCGCTGTCTGCCTCGTTGGCCTGGGAGAACATATCCGCGCGAAGGGCGTATGCTTTCGCTTCGTTGGGATGCGAGTCCACAATAAGTTTCGTGAGCAGGATGCCTTCGTCGCGCTTGGTCGTGTCTGTTTCCAGCATTTGCAGGTACGGGTATACGAAAGACACTTTTTCGTCTATGCTGTAGCCCGGGTTGCTGAATGCTTTGATGAGGTATGCGCGGTATTGCGGTTCGTTGCCGTTCTTCTTTTCAAAATTTGCAATGGCGATCAGCGCGCGCGGGTGCTGCGGGTCGATGGTGAGAATGGTATCGTATACGGCCCTGGCGTCTTTCGTGCGTTCCACGGATTCGTAGATCTCTGCCAGCAGGCCCCAGTAGCGGAGTTCGCTGGGTTCCTGCGCTATCAGCCTGCGCACTTCGGCGGCCGCTTCGTCTACCATATTCAGCCGCAGGTAAATGCGCTGCTTCTGGAAAATGATCTCTTCGGCCACGCCTACCTTGGCCTCCAGCGTGTCGAACACTTCGAGGGCGGCGGAATAATTTTTGGCTTTGGAAAGAGAAATGCCTTTGTTGAAAAGCAGGTCTTCATCCTGCGGGCTCCGGCTGCTGAGCTGGGTGTATACCACGGCGGCGCTGTCGAACATCTCATTCACGGTGAATGCGTCTGCCAGCGCCATCTGGAACCATTTGTTGGAAGTATCCATCGCGGCGGCGCGGCGGGCGAAGCCCAGCGCGTACTGCGGGTTGCGCACTTCCAGGAACAGGCGGCTCAGTTCGTAATAAACGGTGGGATTGTCGCGGTTGAGGCGGATGTAATCGGAATATTGGGTGATGGCCGTTTTGTAATCGCCGAGCATCTTGGAACGCTGGGCGGCGTAAAACAGGCTGTCTGCCCGCGCGGACATTACCTCCTGCTGCACAGGGCCGGGTGCGGAAACAATCTTCTTATTGCTTCCACAGGATGCGGCTATCATGCACGCGGTGACAGTAGTGAATATTCCGGTTAAACGCATGCTCAGGATTTTCCGGTATGGCCAAACCCTCCGGCGCCCCTTTCTGTGTCCGATAATTCGGGTACTTCCGCCAGGGTGGCCTGTACAAAGGGCGCAATCACCATTTGGGCAATGCGGTCCCCATGCTGGATGGTTTGTGGTTCGGTAGAGAGGTTGATCACGATGATCTTGATCTCTCCCCTGTAATCTGCATCTATCGTGCCAGGCGTATTAAGCAATGTAAGGCCCTGCTTGATGGCGAGGCCGCTGCGCGGACGCACCTGCGCTTCGAAGCCCGCAGGCAGTTCCATGAAAAGGCCGGTAGGCACCAGGGTGCGTTCCATCGGCTGCAATGTGATCGCAGCTTCCAGGTTGGCGCGCAGGTCCATGCCGGCGGCATCTGCCGTGGCGTATGATGGCAAAGGGTTTGCCGAGCGATTGATGATCTTTACTTGAATATCAGCCATTGAACAAAGGTAAACAGTTATCTATAAATCAGTTATTGCTTTTCAAGCAGTACAGTGGCATAGGCCACCACGCCTTCTTCGCGCCCCACAAAGCCGAGCTTTTCGGTAGTGGTGGCTTTGATGGACACTTCCTCCACGGTCACGCCCAGGTGCTTCGCGATCACTTCCTGCATGGCGGGAACATATGGTTTGATCTTGGGCGCCTGCAGGCAAAGGGATGCATCCACATTCACGACGTTGTAGCCTTTCTGCGCGATCAGCTCCACGGTGCGGGCCAGCAGTATCTTGCTGTCTATGTTCTTGTAAGTTTGGTCCGTATCCGGGAAATGCACCCCGATGTCTCCCAGGCTGGCAGCACCCAGCATCGCGTCGCAGATGGCGTGCAGCAGCACGTCTGCATCGCTGTGCCCCAGCGCGCCTTTGGTATGCGGCACCAGTACGCCGCCCAGCCAGAAATCCCTGTCCGGCACCAGCTGGTGAAAATCCACGCCTAATCCTATCCTTAACTTGCTCATGTTCGTTTATTTAGCAGACCCGTAAAATAATAAATCCCCCATAGCTTCGGAGGATTTATTCAAAGTCAGTTATGGCAAAGATACGTTCTATTCTTCATTGGCGCCGATATCGAAGCTGAGCGTAAAGCGCAGCGTATTAGACAGCGGGTTGCGCTGGATCCCCGTACCGGAGGGCACCAGGTAGGAGAAGTTGAGCCCGAAGATGTTGTATTTAACGCCGATGCCGGCTGTAAAGTATTTGCGGTTGCCTTTGGTGGCGTGCTCGTTATAATAACCGGCGCGCACGGCAAACAGGTCGTTGTACCAGTATTCGCCGCCTACGGAATACATCAGTTCATGCAGTTCTTCCTTCATGCCGCCGGGCGCATCGCCGAAGGAGGAAAAGATGCCTTCCAGTACGCTTTTGTCAGGATATATCAGCATGGTATCGCCCTGGTATTGCGGCGTGGGTACCAGCAGCTTGTTCACGTCCAGCATGAAGGTCACCTTGTTGTATTCGTCGAGGCCAATGGTGTAAGCCGCGCCAACACCGAGGTTGGTAGGCAGGAAGTCTTTCTGCGCGGATTGCGTGTAGGAAACCTTCTGGCCGATGTTGGTGATGGCAAAACCAAAGCTGAAATTGTTATTCGTCCCGTTATTATTTTCAAAATCCTTGGTATAAAAACCGGAAAGGTCCGCCGCTACAGAGCGTCCCGGCCGGATAGGCTGGTTGTCTATCGTGCCGGAAGCAAGGCTGGAATGGATGTAGCGGAGCGCTACCGCCAGGCTCCAGTTATCGCTGAGCTTGCGGGCATATCCTGCATCAAACGCCCATTCGCGGGGGCGGAAGTTACCGTCGAACTGGCCGTTGCTGTTCCTGAACTCAATATCGCCCAGGGAAAAATAACGGAGAGAACCGCCGATGGTCTGCAATTCGTCTATTTGCGTATAACCCGCCACCTGCGCCAGGAACACATCACTCACCAGCTCTTTCAGCCAGGGCGTATATGTTACGGCAATAGCCGATTTCTGTTTGGCAAAGGGGAGTTTGGAAAAGTTCCAGTACACGGAGTTGGCGTCGGGCGAAAGGGCAATGCCGGCATCGCCAAGAGCGCCGCTGCGGGCATCCGGGGATATTCTTAAGAAGGGAACAGCCGTGCTGATCACATTTTGCCTGCCGTCAACGGGAGTTGATGGGTCTAATTGAGCGTAAGTACGCTGGCATAGGAACAGGGAGAAAATGCAAATAACAACTGTCGTTATCCTGGAAAACATGCAATACTATATTTAGTTAGTAGTTAGCTTAAATGTAAAAATAATGTCTAATTTATTAAATCCAAGTAAAGGGCGGCGCAACGTATAATATTATTTTTTCAAATATAGTCAATTTTTAATCTATACCTTATAATAATATGAGTTGCCCTCCGAATACTTTTTGAGTATTATCCTTAGCCCTTACAACGATTTGATAAAAGTAGATGCCAGGGGTCACTCTCGATCCTGTGTCGGCCGTACCATTCCAGGAGACGCCATCATAACGGCCATTTCCTGTATTTATTGTTTGCCTGATGGTCCTCACGTTTTGGCCGGCGGCTGTAAAGATACGTATAACCACATCAACATCAGTGCCTTGCTGGTTATGATAGAATATAAAGCGTGTCTGCCCCCTGAAAGGATTGGGGAAATTACCCACTTTTTCCACTGCCAGCGAGGCTTTGGGGATCACTGTGAATCGGATGTTAATGGTGGTGGAATTGTTGTAGCTGTCCCAGGCGCGGATCGTAAGGGTATGCTCCCCGGGCGCCAGCCCCGCCATAGGAAAACGGATATTCCCTTCCCGGAAATCCCCGGGCAGGGCTTCGTAAAAATCGTTGAGAATGAAGAACTGCGTGCTATCGTCCAGGATGGCAGTAATATCGTGCCCGATGCCATTGCCGGTGGCGTTGATACCGCTTGGGTCGCGCAGGTTGATGAGCAGCAGCGGGTTTTCGTGGGTGATGTCGCCGCTGTTGAAGCCGCGGTCGTTCATCCAGGCGCTGATGGCCGGGCCCTCGCGGTCTTCGGGCGCATTGGGCGCTGTGCCGTTGGCTGCCAGGCGGTTATAAAAACCTCCGCCGTCTTCCGCGGCATTGCTGGTGTAAAAGCTCAGCCGGGCGTTGCCATCTGCCTGGCTCATATCTTTAGGCACCACGAAAGTGAAGCGGAAACGCCCGTTCTGCACGGTATCGCGGCCGCGGAACAATATGCGGTCCTGCACGCTGAAGCTCACCGGGCTGCTGCCGGGGTCGTTGCCGCGGGTGCTGCGGGCCGCCGGTTTGTCGTACACGGTCACGTCCACCATTCCATTGTAGCCACTTTGCAGGTTACCCAGCCCATCCCTCATGCTGCCGGCAATCGTGTACCTGCCCAGCGCTTTTAAAGAATCTGTTGGCTGTATCGCCCTGCCGTTCAGCGAATCGGTGGTCACCCTCCATTTCGGGAAGGCCAGCGGCATGGCGGGGTCCCCCAGCAGCTGGAATTTCCGGTTATTGATCACATCCCCGTTCTGGGCATAGGTATCATTCTTCGCCAGCATGGCGCCTTCGCCCAGCGTAGGCATTTTGCCGCCCGTACCCGGGCTGAAAGCCCGGCGGAAATAGTTGGCGTTCATCACAAGGTTGGAATAGGCAAACACCGCTCGGGTGGTGGTCATCAGCGCAATCGCACCGCCGTTTTCCCGCATCAGCAGCTTCTCGCCCAGGGAATTGAAATCGGGGTTGTCGAAAGGCGCAAAGTCGCAGGTGGCGGTCACTATCAGGGGCAGCTTACCCGCATTTTGCCAGCCGTCGATGGCACTTTCTTCGAGTATGGCCTCTTCGGCCAGGCGGTTGAAGCTGCCGTGGCCGGTGTAATTCCATACCAGGTTGCCGCTGTACATGCGCTGGCGGATGGCCTCATTCACTGCAGGGTAACGGCTTCCGGCAGTCGTGGATACCTGGGGGAACGCATCAAGGTATAGCTTGCCGGTGTTGAATGCGCTTTCTTCCTGTGTGATGATGTTGCTGACGGTCTCCGCATCTTCGAGGTGCAGGTTGCCGTCCTCATCGTCCGCCACAAAGGTCATCTCCTGCCGCCATGGGCCAAAACCCGCGGGGGTATTGTATTGTATGATCTTATTGACTGCAATATCCGCCTCCTGTAGGCTCCTCACTGGCAACCGGCCAACCGCCGCGTCCAGCAGGGCGCCGCTTCCGTTAATATCGTCCTGGTTGCCCAGGAAACCGTAAAAGTCGTCGGACACATAACTATTAATGCCATGCAGGGAGTTTTCGCTTTGCCAGGCGGGTACAAAGTTCGTATTGTTCCGCACCCGGTCCTTATAGTCATAAGACGCGCGGCCTAACAGCAGCACATATTTCAGCCCGCCGCGGTCGTGCTGCATTTTCAGGAAATCGCGCAGGGCGGCAGGATCTGCAATGCCGGAACCGAATTCGTTCCAGACCAGCTCCGTGGCCACCACATGCACCTGCAGGCCATGCGTTTCGCGGTGCCAGGCTGCCAGGCGGGCGGCGGCGGATTGGAAAGCGGATGGCGTGATGATCAGCATGTCTGCGCCGGAAAGGCCATGCAGGTCCTGGTTGGGCACCGGCCCCACGTACGCCGGCGCGGGAAGCGCAGCCGGGTTGAAAGCGGCATATTCGCGGGTCATGGAAGCATCCCTCGAAAAACGAAGCGTGCTGCCGGTGAGAACGGTTTGGAGCTTCACCGGCTGATGCGGCTGGGTAACATCCCAGATCATCGTTTGGGCGGCGCCGTTAGCCAGTTCGAAACCCGCGGTTTGCCCGGCGCCTGTGCTGCGGGAATCGCGGAATAACAGCGCGCCCTGTGCCGGAAGGGCAAGCGGGGCGCGGCCTTCCAGGGCAATGAAGTCCAGCCAGCCCTGTGCGCTGGAATTACCGGTGAATTTCAGGGTATAATTCCCGCCACCGGCTGCAAACCGTTCGGTAACCGTGCTGGCATAGGTGTCAAAAATATTCCCGTTCACGGGCGGCGGCAGGAACGAGCGCAGCGTGGCGCCGTTCAGCCCCAGGTCGAACCGGGCGCCGGCCATGCTGCGGGCCGCCAGCCTGATGCGCAGCCGCCCTTCGGTGAGCCCTCCGGGCGCTTCCAGCGTATAACTTCTTTCTGTTACCCCGCCGGGAACGGTGCTGAACAGCGCGCCGAACCACTGTTTGCCGCTGGACAGGATATTCACTTCGTCTTTTTCATGAACCGTATGAAAATCATAGGCCGTTACCGTTTGCGTGGCCGCGGGCATGCCCGGGTCCGAAGCTATCCGCAGCCCGCCGGGAGCAATATTCAGGAAATAACAGGCTGAGTCTGCATAGAGATGCGTAGTATGGTAATACCCGCTGCCATCCCGCTGCCAGCGGCGGGGGCCGGGAGCGTAAAATAAAAGATAGTCGTTGCCGTTAAACAGTCCGTCGCCCCCGTCTGCCACCCAAATGGCGTTCTGTAAAAGATCGTCGGGCCGGGCGGCGGCATTGTCTTCCGGGATCATGCCTCCCCCGTTGCCAAAGAGGCGGATAGAACCGGATGCGAGATTAGCGGTGGAAATTCCCATGGATTGGAGCAGGGAAGCGTCTATTTTGTAGATCCCGGCTTCTTTTACGGCCAGCTTGTACCAGCTGCCGTCCGCCAGTACCGAGCGGGGCGCGTAGGTACGCTGGCCGGCAACCCGGCCCGCCCCGCAAAGCAGGCAAAGGATAGCGCAAAGGGCAAAGCGGGAGCGGATCATAAAGAATGGCAGGGTTTGTATTCAACACAAACCTAATGTATTACAGGGTATTTCGCAACCCGGGGGCTCTTCCCGGTAAACTTTTAGGGTTATTACATTACAGATTAATTAATTTTGTTATAAAATAAAAAGAATTACATTTGCGTTTACTTAGTTGAATACTTAAATTGTATCGATCAAAAGCTGTTATCGCATGCGCAGATTAACCTCCTTATCCTTGATTGTAGGCACCGGTGTGATGTTGTCCATGTCGGCCTGTAGTAAGAACGGCGGCGGCCTTTTCGGGAAGAAGAAAGAATCTTCTTCCGCTACCGGCTGGAACTATAATGACCCTAAAATGGGTGGTTTTTCCGTTGCCAAGAGTAAAGACCAATTTACAGGTCCCGGTCTTGTGTTCGTTACGGGCGGCACATTCGCTATGGGCGCCACCGAGCAGGACGTCATGATGGATTGGAACAATATACCCCGCCGTATCACGGTATCTTCTTTCTATATAGACGAGAACGAAGTATCCAACGTAAACTACCGCGAGTACCTGTACTGGCTCACCCGCATGTACGGCGAATCTTTCCCGGACGTATACCGCGGCGCACTGCCCGATACCCTCGTATGGCGCAGCGAGCTGGCTTACAACGAGCCGCTGGTGGAATATTATTTCCGCCACCCGGCTTACAACGACTACCCGGTGGTAGGCGTTACCTGGAAGCAGGCTACGGATTACGCCAAATGGCGCTCCAACCGTGTGAACGAAAAGCTCCTCATGGACGCCGGCCTGCTGTCTAAAGCAGACATCATGAACCAGGCGGACGATAATACTTTCGACAGCAAATCTTACCTGGCCGGTCTTTACGAAGGCACTCCCGGTAAAATGAGCAAAACCGCCAAGAAGCAGTTTAGCAACCCCGACGGCTCACCCCGCGGCGCCCAGTTCGAAGACGGTATCATGCTGCCGAACTACCGCCTGCCTACCGAAGCTGAGTGGGAATACGCTGCGCTGGGTTATATCGGCCAGAACCCGAGCCCTTCCAAAAAAGAAGGCAAACGCGGTGAAGAGCTGATCCTCAACAAACAGATCTATTCCTGGGGCACCAACAACAGCGGCCTGCGCGACATCCGCCGCGGCAACTGGCAGGGCCAGTTCCTGGCGAACTTCAAACGCGGCTCCGGCGACAACATGGGTATGGCAGGCGGTCTGAACGACCGTGCATCCATCCCCGCACCCGTACGTTCTTATTTCCCGAACACTTTCGGTATCTATAACATGTCTGGCAACGTGAGCGAGTGGGTGAACGACGTTTACCGCCCGCTGACCACCATCGACGGCGATGACTTCAACTATTTCCGCGGTAACAAATTCCAGACGGTTTACCAGAATGCTGAAAAAGAATTCGAGAAAGACAGCCTGGGCGCCCTGAAAATGCGCGATGTGACCGACGAAGAATCCGCCAGCCGCCTGAACTACCAGAAAGGCGACGTGATCAACTACCTGGACGGCGACAGCCTGTCTCTCGTTGAATACGGTTACGGCATCACCACCCTGATCAACGACAAATCCCGCGTGGTGAAAGGCGGCAGCTGGAACGACCGTGCTTACTGGCTTTCCCCCGGCAACCGCCGTTTCATGCAGGAAGACATGGCTACCAACACCGTAGGTTTCCGTTGCGCAATGGACCGTGTGGGCAGCCCTGAGGGCAACAAGTTCAAGACCGGCAACGTGTTCCGCTCACAACGCCAGAAGCGATAAACAACAGCGAACTGTTTTACATACGAAGAGGCCGTCTCTGTGGGGACGGCCTCTTTTTTTATGATGGCCGCGCGGGGATGATACCGGTAACCGGCAGCGCAGAAGCTTTGCAGCGCATGAGCTTCCCCTGCCTGTTCACACAATAACCCGCTGCACCCTGCGGTGGTTTCGCTATTGCCGTTCCGGCCGGCGGCGTTTCTTTTGCAACGGCAATATTTGCCGGGCCGGTCGCGGTTTCCGGTACCGGGAAGAAAAACACCCTTAGCGCGCCTTCCAGCAATTCTTCCGGGCATCCTTCTTTTAACAGCTGCAGCCCTTTGCTTACCATCCTGCGGTAAAAGGCCACTTCACGTTCCTGCGGGGGCAAAGAGCGGTAAACCCTCACGGCAGCCTTGGATGCGAGCCCCAGCCTTTGCGCATACATTCTTGTGCGCTCGAATGCGGGGTCTTTTTTAACCCGTTTGGCGGTTAACGAGCTTTTGCTGCGGGCATAATATTTCCCGTTCATTTTGTAAAAAGTGATGTTACCGATGGTACCGGTAAGCTTGATCAATCCTGCTTGTTTAGCCATAAAAATTGTTTTGGTGAAAAAATTTAGTTATCAGGCAAATTTATCGGCGCGTGTAACACCTGCCAAACCAAGTGGCCGTTTTTGCCGGTTTTGGCCGTTTTGGGTCGTTTTGGCCGCTTAAAATTGGCGTTGAAGCTCCAACATAACCATCGTTTGCCTCATTGTGCATTGTTACTGTGACCCGGGGTTCAGGTGGCGCCTAGTCTACTTCTTATCTACCTCTAATCTGCATCTGGTCTACATCCAGTCTGCATTCTCGCCCCATATTACGGCAGGGATACCAGGAGGTTAAAGCGTTCGTGAAAGGGGGTAAAGGCGTTGGGAAGGTATGATTGAGGCAGGGGAAGCGCATTGAGATAATACTAAAATCCGTAAATTTGTTTCATGAACATTCATGCTGAAAAAATAGAACTTGCCCGGCTCCTTTTAGCTACTAACGATAAAAGTATATTGGCAAAAATCAAGAACCTTTTGAAGAAAGAGGATAACGATTGGTGGGATGAAATAAGCCCCGCCGAACGGGGGGCTATTGAAAAAGCTATGCAAGCAGCCAAAAGAGGGGAAACCATTACACATGAGGAAGCTGTACAAAAATTTGGCAAATGGGGTTTAAAATAATCTGGACTACTCCGGCTTTAGACTCCTTTCAGCAGAATATTGACTACCTAAACGAAAACTGGACAGAAAAAGAGGTCTTTGCTTTCACCGAAAAAGTAAATAGCATACTTCAGATAATCAGGGAACAACCTGAATTATTCCGCAAATCCAGCAAATATAAAAATGTCCATAGAGCAGTGGTCATGAAACAAATAACCCTCGTCTACCAGGTAAAACCCCGAAAACAGGAAATAACACTACTTATTTTTTGGGATAATAGGAGAAACCCAGCTAAGGATAACTATAAATAACTACACCAGGGCATAATTCCGTTTGCCTCGTTTCGGTAAGCTACATTTCATAATGAAACCCACCCAAGCAAAATAAAGCTCAAAAAATAGAGAATTTGAGCTGCAAATCACGTTCCAATGAACCACATTTCAATTGAAGCTCACCAAAGGTCAAAATGAAGCTCAAAAAACGGAGAATTTGAGCTACAAATCATGTATTGTTGAGCCACATTTCAATTGAAGCTCAGATTTGCGGCAACTACCTATTTAAGAAGCCGCCCCGGTTAAATACCAGGACGGCTTTCGAATATCTGTTTTCAAATCTTAGCGTTTCTTCGCTTTCCCTTTAGCGGCGGTCTTGGCTTTTGCCTTGGGTGCAGCTTTGGCTTTTGAAGCGGCTTTTGCTTTGGCCTTCGGTGCCGGTTTCGCTTTTACAGCCTGTTTAGCCTTCGCTTTTGCCTTCGGAGCGGCCTTTGCTTTTGCAGCAGTTTTTGCTTTAGCCTTGGGCGTTATTTTGGCCTTTGCGGCTGTTTTCGCTTTTGCTTTCGGAGCCACTTTGGCTTTGGCAGCGGTTTTTGCCTTGGCTTTAGGTGCAGCTTTCGCTTTGGCGGCTACTTTGGCTTTGGGCGCTGCTTTAGCTTTTGCCTTCACAGCAGTTTTTGCTTTTGCTTTGGGTGCAGTAGCTTTCTTGGCTGCCGCCTTTTTCGCCGGTTTAGCCTTTACTGCTGTTTTAGCTTTGGCCTTCGGGGCAGCTTTCGCAGCGGTCTTGGCTTTGGCCTTTGCTTTCGCTTTGGGAGCGGTTTTAGCAGCGGTTTTTGCTTTCGCTTTAGGAGCAGCGGCAGTTTTCGCTTTTGCTTTAGGCGCAGCCTTCTTCTTGGCTTTCGCTTTCGGAGCGGCAGCAGGAGCAGGCGTAGCGGCGACAGGTTCAGCAACTTCTTCTTTTTCTTCCTCTACTTCTTCATTCTCATTCTCTTTATCATCGTCGTCATCATCTTCGTCTACAATATCCATTTCCACTTCCACGCCTTCTTCTTCCTCGTCCTCATCTTCTGCTTCGGCAGACGGGTCTTCCGGCCTTTCCACCGGCTCCCAGCCTTCGGTATTTCCTTCCCACAGCTCAATGATCTCACGCGCGTGATCGCCGTTGTTGGGAGCATTAATGATATGCGCGATATTTCCTTCTTCGTCTATCAGGAAAGTAGTGCGGATCGTACCGTCGTATGTGCGGCCCATAAAAGTCTTTTCACCCCAAACGCCATAGTCGTTCAGGATCGTATGGCTCTCGTCTACCAGCAGCGGGAAAGGCAGCTCGTATTTGTCCGCGAATTTTTTGTGGCTCTTCTGGTCGTCCTCGCTCACGCCTATCACCGCATAGCCCCTCTGCAACAGTTGCGAGTAGTGGTCCCGGAGGTTGCACGACTGCGTGGTACAGCCGGGAGTCATGTCGTGAGGATAAAAATAGAGGATCACTTTTTTTCCTTTGAAATCGGCCAGCGAAACAGTATTGCCATGCTGGTCCAGGGCGGCAAATGCGGGGGCTATATCCCCTTCTTTGAGGTGCGTCATGGTTTTACTAGCGTTTAAACGGTAAAGTATATGTGGTTTGATTGTTGGCAATGTCAGTAACGGTTAACGTCAGCGTATGGTTACCGGGTGGACAATGCTCATCAAAGTTATAAGAAAGTACATTACTTTTTCGCGATAAACGCAACCATTTTCCATCTAATTCCGCCCTGTAGGATTTAATGCCGCTGGCGTCGTTCATGGAAAATGCGATTCTCGTTGTTTTTGAAAGGTTTGCATTCGGTTTGATCGCGCCGAGGGCTGCAATGCGTGGCGGAATGGTGTCTACTGCCAGGTAAAAATCCCCCAGGTCGCGGAAGGTGCCCCTGAACCAGCCGTTTTCCGGCACTGCGGCTGACACGCTTTCTCCCAGGCCTTCCCGTACGATCACCATTTTGTCGTTCCACTCCGCGGGCACGGGTTTGGTAGGTTTGATGCGCAGGCCGAAGTTGTAGTGTACCGGCACCAGTGCGGTATGCAGGCGGTAGGTATTCGAAAATGCCCTGGTGTTGGGCAGTTCCACGAAGCGGAAACATATGTCATCGTACAGGCTTCCTTCCTCCAGGAAAAATTCCACCTGGTTGTTCTCAAAAATATTGCGGCTTTCCGGGAACATGCGGTTGGCGCATACCGGCACGGGGGCGGGACCGTTTTCCTGCTGCAGCGTCAGCTTCACGTCCGATTTGTTGCCGTAAGCATCGGTCACGCGCAGGGTTACGGGGTGGGGCTGCTTGTCAGACAGGTCGATGATGCCGTCGCCGGCCACATCGTGGTAGATGTCCAGGCGGTTGCCGGGCAGGGCAAACAGCAGTTGCACGTAAGGCCCGCCGCCTTTTTTCAGTTTGTAATCGATATGGGCGTTGAGGTAGCGTGTTTCGTCGTAGCCGATGTTATCCAGCTGGAAACCGCAATCCACCTGCCCGTCGCGGATCAGCAGGGCTTCGTAGATGCCGTTGGGATTGGGAGAATTGCTCTGGCGGTCCAGCGCGCTGAGGCCCAGGCCTACCCTGTTGGTGGCCACTTTCACCAGCGGCTTCGCAGCCACGTAATCGCCGGTTTTGGTGCGCTTCACGGGTATGGTTACCGGCGTTTGCTCGTACAGGCTGCGGTTGCGGTCGTATATTACGATGCGCGATATCTCCGGCGCCCGCGTATCCGGGATGCTGAAACCAAAAAGCATCGGGTTCAGCGGCTTCTCGGTTTTCGAATCCCTTATTTCGAAATGCAGATGCGGGCCGGCAGAACCGCCGGTATTGCCGCTCCAGGCCACGAATTCGCCTTTTTTTACGGGGAAAAGATTAGGAGGTATCACCAGGTCTACCGCCCAGTTTTCCAGCTCATATTGTTTGCGGGTAACGTATTCGTCCAGCAGGGGATAAAACTTGTTCAGGTGGGCGTAAACGGTCGTGTAACCATTCGGGTGAGTGATGTAAAGCACGTTGCCGAAGCCCAGGTGGCTGACGCCGATGCGGCTCACATATCCCTCCGCCGCGGCATGCACGGGAAGGTTCTCCCGCTGCTGGGTCTTAAGGTCGAGCCCGGAGTGGAAGTGATTGGGCCGCAGTTCCCCGAAGTTCCCGGCCAGTTCTATCGGCACATTCAGCGGGTTCCTGAAATATCCTTTCGGGTAATGTTTTTCCGGAAGTTCTTGCGCTTTGAGCAGTTGCGGTAACAAAAGCAATAATGCGATCGATCTTTTCATCCTGCAAATGTAATAGTTATGCGGTTTTAGCCGTTCATTTTACCTGGTTCACCATGATTTAACATATTTTTTTCGGGCGGAACAGGCGTTTTCGTTAATTTCCGAACTGCTAAAACAATTCTTATGAGCTATCCGATTCAAGAGATCCAGGGGATAGGCCCCAACTACGCAAGCAAGCTGATAGGCATCGGCATCAATACTGTGGCTAAATTGCTGGAAGACGGCGGCACCAGGGCCGGCCGCACCACGCTGTCAGAATCTACCGGCATACCGGAATCACTGATCCTCACCTGGGTAAACCATGCAGACCTTATGCGCATCAACGGCGTGGGCGACCAGTTCGCCGAGCTGCTGGAAGCCGCCGGGGTAGATACTGTGAAGGAGCTGCGCAACCGCAACGCCGAAAACCTGCATGCGAAGGTGACCGAGCTGAATGCGCTCAAGAACCTCAGCGGCAGGGTGCCCAGCCTTTCTGAGATCCAGGGTATGATAGACCAGGCCAAAGACCTGGAACCTGTGCTTACCTATTAAAATAAAAAAAGAGACCAGCGTTGGCCGGTCTCTTTTTTCAGCTGATATCAACCTACAACTGTTTTTTAATTTCACTGATCAGCTCTACAAACTTACGATCTGTGCGGATATCCGGTTGCCATGCAAGGCCCATTTCGCACAGGTCGTATTCTTTTTTTATAGTAGCCCCGGCCTTCCCTTCCTCGTTGCCCAGTATCCACACGGTATCGGCCACGGCCGTGGCATTCTCGATGTCGTGGCTTACGATGATGAGCGTGTTGTGCTCACTCAGGGTAGACACTTTTAGGAGCAGGCCGATCACCTTGTCCACCATCAGGATGTCCAGCCCGGAAAAAGGCTCGTCCAGCAGGATGAATTTATTGCCCGTCAACACCTGCTGGATGATGCTCACACGCTGGCGCTGGCCACCGCTCAGCTGGGCGGGGTATTTGTCCAGGTGCTCGGTCAGTTCAAAGGTCTCCGCGTAATCGTGGATCACGCGTTTCTTTTCTTCTTCCGTAAGGCTCACGCCTGAATTGTCCAGCCCGATACGGAGGTTGCGGTAAATGCTGCGGTGATTGAAAAGAATGTAGTTCTGCGGCACAATGCCGACCTGGCCCGCTTTCACGGGATGCTGGTCTTCCCCGATCCTCACCACTCCCTGCGTGGGCGGTATAAGGCCGGACAGGGTCTTGAACAGCTGCGTTTTACCGATGCCGCTCCTGCCTATCAGCGCTACTACCTGGCCCTGTTGAATGCCTTCCCGGTGAATGTCGTGGATCTGGAAATTCACATCGCGCAGTATCTTTTTTTCACCGTATTGCAGGTGGATGTTCTCGGCGCTCAGCAGCACTTTGTTTTTGCTATATGCGTTCATCAGCGGGTATGCAGTTTAGTGTACGGGAATAACCAGTGGCGGAAAAGCCCCAGGATAAAATCAAAAAAGATGCCCAGCACGAAAATGATCACCAGGGTTCCGAACACGATGTCCAGCTGCACGTATTTATTGGCTTTGATAAGCATTACGCCGAGGCCGCCCTGGCTCATGCTCAGGCCTTCCACGGAGGTGATCATCAGCCATGCAATGGCGAAGTTCTGCCGCATCACCTCAAACACCTGGTCCAGCCGGCCCACGATGATCACTTCCCAGAGGCTCTGCCAGCTGCTCATGCGCAGGGTGGTGCAAAGCTCGTATTCCTGTTTGTTGATGTTCTCTATCACGCCCAGCAGTGAGGTCACAAAGAAAGGCACGATGCCGAAGATCAGCAGGCTCAGTTTCAGCTGTCCGCCGTTCTGGGTGAGCAGGGTGAACAGGAAGATGAGGCCGGTGAGCGTCAGGTAGCGGCATTTGATCACGAACCTGGCCACGGGCTGGAAGAACGGCACGATAGACAGGTAACTGATGATGAGGGCAATGATGATGGAAATGCCCATGCCTTTTACGGTGAGCACGATACTGGCAAACAGGTTGTCAATAAAATCGGGCATCGTGAAGATGGTACCGATGGCCTTCAACACCTTATCCGGCGTGGGTATGAGCCCGCCGCCGCTCAGTTGCCATACCAGCAGGGCTATCACCGCCTCCGCTACCAGCAGGATGGTCATGGTCCGTTTGTCCAGCATCCGCAACGGCTCAAATATTGCTTTGAGTTTATTCATGAAGCAGGTTTATAACATTGCCGGCTACACGAAGGCAGCCGGCAATGGAAAAGAAAGATTAGTTACCCAGTACGATCTGCACGCGGCGGTTTTTGGCGCGGCCTTCGGCAGTACCGTTGTCTGCCTCGGGTTTGGAAGCGCCGTAGCCTTTGGATTCGAGCCTTGCAGCGGCAAGACCTTTCCCCTGCAGGTAAGCCCTTACAGACTCAGCGCGTTCGTTAGACAGCTTCAGGTTGGAAGCGTCGTTACCCACGTTGTCCGTATGCCCGTAGATGCCCAGCTTCAGGCCCTCGGCCACCACAGCGCTTTTCAGGATATCGTCCAGCACGGCGTAAGATTCGGGTTTGATAACGGCGCTGCCGGTCTCAAACTGCACCTGCACTGATTTGGAAGACACTTCCTTGGTGATCTCGGTAGCATATTGCTCCTTGATGGCAGTACCGGTCAGCAGCTCGGGGTGATTGCTCACCACGGAAGCCAGGAAGGATTTGTCCACCACCTTGTTGTACACCGGGTAAGAAGGTACCAGCTCAGGGTACATTTTCACGAGGATGTCGCCGAAGGTGCCGTATACGATCTTGTAACGGTCCAGCTTGTCGTCGCCGAGGCCGAACATGTTCGCAGCGTCTGCCAGGTTGTAGGCCATGGAGCCGCCAAGGTGGATGTTCACGCCCTGCGCGTCTTTTTCCTCGCCGCCGTTGTAATATTTCAGCCAGTAAGCGCCGTTCTGCTCGTTATACACTTTCGCGGAAACGTCTGCCGCAAATTGTTTGGCGTCGTTGAAGGAGCGCACCTGGTCGCCGGCCTGGGCCAGTGCCATGATCAGGTTCTCGATATCGGTCCTGTGATCGTTGGCGAACTTCTTGATGGTGATGGTGATGTTCGGCATCTGCGCAGCGTATTCACGCGTGGTGGCGATGTTGATCAGGCCGCCTTTTTTCTGCGCGATGTTCACGTCGCCGGGCGTCCAGGTGGCTACACCGTCTACGCCTACGGTCGTGTCTTTCGCCAGCTTCTTACCGTTCTCGATCAGCTTGCGGCTTTCGGTATAACCGGCAATGTATTTGTTGGCGGCGTCCAGGAAGTCGTTGGCAGCAATGAGGTTGATCGCGTTCCTGTCAAAGGAGGTCTCATCGGGGTTCACGCGCAAACCGTTGTCGCCGGCCCATTTCACGAGGATGTTCATGTCGCCGTCGCGCAGTACGCAGGCTACGGTCTTACCGAGCGCGTTCTTCGGGTCCACTTTCCACTCGGCGGGGCCCATCAGTTTGTCTTCGCCGTAGCTTTTACCCATGCTGTAGAACGCGATGGGCTGGTATTCGGGACCGAGGGGCTCCAGTTCTTTGGCCAGTGCGGCAAAGAACATGGGCATACCGTCGCCCATGAAGGAAGCGAACACGCCGGGAGTGTTGGGATTTGATTTATAGTCCTGGGCGAACTTCACCATATCCGCAACGGATTTATTACAATCGTCCTGGCGCACCACTTCGATCTGCATGTTCGCTTTGTCTACCAGCGAACCCTTGGTGGTTTTCGGGCCGCCGTTGGCGTACATCAGGGGGAATTGTGAGTTCCAGGCCATGATCTTCCAGCTCACTTTGGTGCCGCCGTTGGCAGCTTCATCGGCTGAAGGGAGTTCGAGTTTGGTGGCGTTGCCGGCCAGCGACGCTTCAGGCGCGTCGGGCAGGCTTACTTTACCGATCTCGGTGGAAGCTTTTGCTTCCTGGGGACGTTTGTCCCACCATAATACTTTACCGGCATAGATAGCGCCTAAAAGGAGGACGATACCTAATACTTTACCACCGGGTTTTACTTTGATTGCCATAATTTGTTTGGTTTACAGGTTGTTTTTTGAATGATCGTTTATACGTTCCAGTTATACCGCCGGGCACACCGGTGGCTAACCGTTTGTTTCTTTGGTTTGCGCTTATCTTATCAATCCAGGAGATTATTGTAATTGTCAGTAGGCACGGTACCGGGTTTGCGCGGGGTATTATCCGGCTCCCATTTCTTCACGTCCAGCTTGAAATCCTTTTCGGGGTCGAAGCTTTCCAGCATCTGCAGGCCCTGCAGCTCATAGGTAGCGTTGTCCAGGTCTATGGAGCGCATAAAGTCCGTAGAGTAGTTGATGGCCTTTTTCATGCTGCTGAGCTTGGTGGCGATGTCTTCCTTCAGGAATTCCATGCTTTGCTCTACCATCAGTTTCTTCTCGGGGTCGCCGTTGAATATCTTCAGGGCTGAGCTGAGGGCTTTGTTGCCGGAAGAAACGGATTTATAGAGGTCCTTTTTCAGTTCCAGTTCATTGCGCGCATCTTCGATCATGTAGCCGCTGTTCTTGTGCACCTTGGTGAGGTAGTCGCCAATGCGGGCCAGGTTGTCCCTGATGGGCGTCAGCTGCTGGATGTATTCCTTGATGCGGGCGATGTGGCGCGTGGCGTTGCCCAGCTCGGGCAGCATGTTGTTGGTCTGCGCGGCCTTTGCACGGCCCATGAGCTGCGCCATGTCTTTCTCTTTTTCAGAGATCTTCAGGTCGATCTTTTCCTTCTGCGCATCTACTTCTATGGATTGTTTGTAGAGCTTTTCGCGCTGCTCTTCCATGTCTTCGATATAATCTTCCGCAATCAGGAAGGGGTCCAGCTCGATCACGACGCCTACGAGCTTTTTCATGATCCATTCGTAGAGGTAGAACAGGCTCAGGCGCAGCTTGCGGTGGGTGACGCAGTAAAGGAATACGCCCAGGCACACGAGCGCGATGCCGAAGTTCAGCGTGTTCCACACCACATTGGTGAGGATGGGGACCACGTAATACCCGATCAGTACAAGCAGGCCGAGGCCGATGAAGATACCGAACTTGCCGCCGGGGCGGTTCCAGTACGATTTCAGTTTTTGTCCTGACTCAGCAGGGAAGTAATTTGTTTCCATACAGGTTAAATAGAGGTTTGAATTTTTTGAATGTCGGTGGTGATCTTATTGATCATGGCTTCGCAGGCCACGTCGTAACCCTGACGGCTGGCCGCGATCTTCTGTTCGTGGGCCGCAGCCTGGTCTTTCAGCACTTTCATATCAGCCTGCGCTTTGTTGATCGCCGCCGTCAGCTCCTGGATCTTTTTGGAATGTTCTGCGATATCCTTCTCGAACTGGGCGATCTGGTGCACGCGGCCTTCCACTTCTTTGGCAGCTTTGTCATCGGCCGCCTTGTCGAACTCGGAGCGGTCTTTTTCCACGATGGCCTTGTATTGGGCTGCGGTTTCCAGCAGTTTGTCCCGTGTAAGCCCCTGGATGCTCAGTGTGGCGAATACGGCCCCGATACGGGCTTTTTCGTCGGGCACATGGGCTTCCAGCGTTTCCATCATGCGCCAGAACTCGAAATAATCGGGCCCGGGCAGGTTGCTGCTTTCAAAGAGGCGGGTGAAGTGCTGTTCAAATTTGTCCAGCTCTTCGTCGCTGAGATTGGCAACGGCGGCTTGTTTGGCGCTGCTCAGGGGGAATTTCTGGGCAAGGTTGTCCCTGGCGGGCGTGCCCGGCTGCTGAGGTTCACTGGGTTCAAATTCCACGAAAAGACCCAATGCCTTCTTAAGAAAGTTAGCCATTGATAGATTGGAAGTTTAGGTAATTATTGGGTATACAAGCTTACACAGGTATTGTGTAAATATATATATAAAGGCGGAGCGGAGTATGTGTTTGCCGCGGAGGCAGTGTCTACATCGGAGTAATTATTGTAGGTGTAAAATTACACATTTTTCCATACATGTCAAATTTCAGGCCTGCGTAACGTCCACATTTTAATTGAAAATCAATAATCCAGGGCCTTCCTTAACGAAAATCCATTACCCCGGGGGCCTGCGCATTTGAAATTTTATACCTTGGGGGCGCCGGAATTAGCGGTTAACTATTTTTTCTTTTTAATTTAGACACCGCAAAAAGTACTCATGTCTATAAAGGTTTCGCAGCTTACCAAGCTGTATGGAGAGCAAAAAGCAGTGGACAGCATCTCGTTTGAGCTGCAAAAGGGCGAGATAGTGGGCTTCCTGGGCCCGAACGGCGCGGGAAAGTCTACCACGATGAAGATCATTACCGGCTACCTGCCTCCTACCGCGGGAGAGGCTTCCGTTTGCGGTTTTGACGTGCTCAAAAACACCATGGACGTGCGGAAGCGGGTGGGTTACCTTCCCGAGGCCAATCCCCTTTACCCGGACATGTACATCCGGGAATTCCTTGAATTTTCAGCAGGCATGCATAAGCTGGGCGGGCAAACCGGGCAGCTGATCGCCGATATGATCCGCCGTACCGGGCTTACGCCCGAGCAGCACAAGAAGATAGGCTCGCTCAGCAAGGGCTACAAGCAACGCGTAGGGCTGGCCCAGGCGCTGCTGCACAATCCTGAGGTACTTATCCTGGACGAACCCACGTCTGGCCTGGATCCCAACCAGCTGGTGGAGATCCGCAACCTGGTGAAGGAACTGGGGCAGGATAAGACCGTCATGCTCAGCACCCACATCATGCAGGAAGTGGAGGCGATGTGCAGCCGGGTGATCATCATCAATAAAGGAAAGATCATTGCAGACGATGCGATCAGCGCGCTGCGGCAGGGCGCCGGCGGTTATATCCAGGTTACTTTTGGCGAGGCCGCCACGGCCGGGGAGCTGGAACAGCTGCCCGGGGTTAGCCGCGCAGTGGCCGCAGAAGGGCATGTGTGGCGTTTGTATACGGACGATGCGGAAACAGTACGTAAAAACCTCCTGCAATTCGCTTTGATAAATAACCGGAACATCCTTTCTTTGCACAGCAATTCGCAGTCGCTGGAAGACGTGTTCAGGGAATTGACCAATTAGTGGTTGCAAGGCGGGCGGGCGAGACGGGCCGTTTGCCGACCGGATTCACTTTTTCTCAAGATTTAACAATAAAAAATTTTACCCATGAGTATCATTTCAGAGATCCATGCCAGACAGATTTTAGACAGCCGCGGTAACCCCACGGTGGAAGTAGACGTAACCACGGAAGACGGCCACGTAGGCAGGGCCGCAGTGCCATCAGGCGCTTCCACGGGGAAACACGAAGCGGTTGAGCTGCGTGATGGTGACAAAGGTGCATACCTTGGGAAAGGCGTGATCAAAGCAGTGACCAACGTAAATGAAGTGATCGCTGACGAACTGATCGGCTGGGACATCAGCGACCAGGCCGGTGTGGACAAACTCCTGATTGAACTGGACGGTACCGAAAATAAAGGCAAACTGGGCGCCAACGCCACCCTGGCCGTATCCATGGCGGTTGCCAAAGCAGCGGCTGAAGCATTCGGCCTGCCCCTGTTCCGCTACCTGGGCGGCGTAAACGCCACCACCCTCCCCATTCCTTTGATGAACATCGTGAATGGCGGCGCGCATGCGGACAACAAGATCGACTTCCAGGAATTCATGATCGTGCCTGTAGGCGCCGATACTTTCTCCGAAGGCCTCCGCTGGGGCGTGGAAATTTTCCACCACCTGAAATCCGTGCTGAAAAAGAAAGGTTACAGCACCAACGTAGGCGACGAAGGCGGTTTTGCCCCTGAGATCCAGAGCAACGAAGAAGCCATCGAAACCGTACTGCAGGCGATCGAAGCAGCAGGCTACAAAGCCGGCAGCCAGATCGGCATCGCACTCGACGCAGCCAGCAGCGAGATGTATAACGATAAAGACAATACGTACAAATTCTATAAGTCTTCCCAGAAGATCATCTCCAGCGATGAAATGGTAGCTTACTGGACAGAATGGACCAAAAAATACCCCATCCTTTCCATTGAAGACGGCATGGCCGAAGACGATTGGAATGGCTGGAAAAAACTCACCGAATCCATTGGCAGCACCTGCCAGCTGGTGGGCGACGACCTGTTCGTGACCAACGTAAAACGCCTGAAACAAGGAATCGACCAGCAGATCGCGAACAGCATCCTGGTGAAAGTGAACCAGATCGGCACCGTGACTGAAACCATCAACGCCGTATCCATGGCGCATAAAGCGGGTTATACCTCCATCATGAGCCACCGTTCCGGCGAAACCGAAGACACTACCATCGCGGACCTCGCTGTGGCGCTGAACTGCGGCCAGATCAAGACCGGCTCTGCCAGCCGTACCGACCGCATGGCCAAATACAACCAGCTGCTCCGCATCGAAGAAGCTCTGGACAGCAGCGCGTTTTATCCGAAAAATTCAATTAAATTTGGTAAGAAATAATATCCGGACTACCGCGTTTATTTTTTAGTGGTCAATACAAAACTTTTCAGGGTACCGTTTATGCGGTACCCTGATCTTAAAAAACCGGCGTAACCATGGAAATGAAGAAGCGATTTAAAGTGCCTGCCTGGCTCCGCAACAAGTACATTGTAGCGGGCACTCTCTTCCTGGCCTGGCTCATTTTCCTGGACCGTCATAATTTCCTTTCCCAATACCAACTTTACTCCGAAGTGAACCAGCTGGAAAACCAGAAGGCATTCTACAAGCAGGAGATAGACCGCGCCCGGCAGGACCAGTATGAACTGCTGTCCAGCCCGGAAAAGCTCGAAAAATTCGCCCGGGAGCAATACCGGATGAAAAAGGACGATGAAGACCTGTTTATCGTGCCCGTTCCCCCCAAAGCCGACTAAATCCTTGACTTTCAAGCCTCTCGTATTGTTAAAAAGTTGCATTTTTTAAAAAAATAGCTTAAATTGACAATACTATCCCGCCATTCATCGTTATTTAACTGTTATCGTTTGTATGCAACCGGGGTTGCTATCTGAACATCCATTTAAACTAACAATCAATCGCATGAGCAATTTTACACTCCCTGTCTCTACTCCTAATTGTGCTGTAACCGACCCGCAAGGGAAACATATGCAAGAGAATTCTGAATTGGCCCGTGAAGAGGAAAAACTGCATTTGCAGACCTTACAGATGTTGAACAAGGTTCAATATTCCCCGCGCCCTTCTACCCTGGTGGCCATCTTCGATTACGCTCAAAGCGTTGAGGAAGAGCGCCGGTTTTAGTATTTTGCAGGCATGACGAAAAAGGAACGTTTCCAGTTTGTGATAGACTGGTTTGAGAAACATGCCCCCAATGCTGAGACCGAACTGATATACGACAACCCCTACCAGTTGCTGGTGGCTGTGATCCTGTCTGCCCAATGCACGGATAAACGGGTGAATATGACCACCCCGGCCATCTTTGAAAGATACCCTGACATCCCGGCCCTCAGCAAAGCCACTTACGACGACCTCTTTTCACTGATCAAAAGCATCAGTTTCCCCGGCAATAAAACCCGCCACCTGATCGGCATGGCCAATATGGTGCTGGACGATTTTGGCGGTGAAATACCCGATAACGTGCCCGACCTGGTGAAACTGCCCGGCGTAGGCCGCAAAACGGCCAACGTGATCACCAGCGTGGTACATCACCAGCCCAACATGGCCGTAGATACCCACGTTTTCCGTGTAGCCGCGCGCATTGGTCTTACCACCAACGCCAAAACGCCCCTGCAGACCGAGCTGCAGCTCATCAAAATGATCCCAAGGGAAAAGATCCACATTGCACATCATTGGCTGATCCTGCATGGGCGGTACATTTGCGTGGCCCGCAACCCGAAGTGCGGGGAATGCGGCCTGCGGCCGGCCTGTAAATATTACCAGCAGGTTATAAAAGCTTAGTTTGATTTTCACGTTGCAGGCTGAAAGGTTTTTCATTATCTTGAAAAACCTAAATTCTCCACGACGTGAATAACAGCACCCGCTTCCAGCTATCCTTCATGATGTTCCTCCAGTACTTTATCTGGTGTGCATGGTATGTATCTATGAACAGCTACATGGTGGCCAACCTTGGCTCCTCCGGCAAACAGATCACCTACGCCTATGGCGCGCTGGCAGTGGCTACCATGATATCGCCCTTTTTCGTGGGCAGGATCGCAGACCGTTATTTTTCAGCGCAGAAGATCATGGGAGCCCTGCATCTTGCAGGCGCGGCCTTCCTCTTCCTGTCTACACTTACCAGTTCCAACCTGCTTTTCATCACCTTCATCCTCATTTATTCCCTGCTGTATATGCCTACTATAGCGCTGAGCAACAGCGTGGCCTTCCGGCAGATGCAGGATCCTGCGAAGCAGTTTCCGGCTGTTCGTATGCTCGGCACCGTAGGATGGATCGTGGGAGGGCTGCTGATAGGCAGCCTGGGCATTGAAAAAACGGCGAATATCTTTTACATCGCGGCGGCGGCAAGCCTCATCATGGGCCTTTTCTGCTTCACCCTGCCCGATACGCCGCCACAGGGAAGCGCGGCATCCGCCGGCAGCGCCATTGGCACGGAAGCTTTCGTGCTGTTCAAAAACCGTTCTTACCTCGTATTCTTCATAGCCGCCGTGCTGATCTGCATCCCGCTGAGTTTCTATTACAGTTTTGCCAACCTCTTCCTGAACGAAGCAGGCATGGAAAACGCGGCCGGGAAAATGATCCTGGGCCAGCTGTCCGAAGCCCTGTTCATCCTCGCCATTCCCATACTGCTGAAAAGGCTCGGGGTGAAAAAGATGCTGATCCTGGGCATGATCGCCTGGGTGCTGCGGTATATCCTATTCTCCTACGGCAACAGCGGCCCCGGCATCTGGATGCTCTATGGCGGCATCATCCTGCATGGCATCTGCTACGACTTCTTTTTCGTAACCGGTTATATGTATACGGAAAGTAGGGCGGGAGAAAAGATCAAAAGCGCCGCGCAGGGACTGTTCACCTTCGCCACCTACGGGCTGGGCATGGTGATCGGCAACTGGTTCAGCGGCATGGTAGCAGATTTTTATACCATCAACAAAGTGCGTGACTGGCAGGCCATCTGGCTGGTGCCGGTATACATCGCCGCAGCGGTGCTGATATATTTCATCATTGCTTTCAGGGATAAAAAACCAGTCTGAAACTATAAAAACAACTCATTATTATGGCTAAAATTGCAATGCTGGGCTCCGGCTTTATCGGGCGGTTCTACGCTGATTCGCTCCAGGGGCAACGCAGCAGGGACAAGATCGTGAGCATTTATTCCCGCAGGGAAGAAAGTGCGAAGAAGTTCGCGGAAGATTATAAATGCGATCACTGGACCACCAGTATGGAAGAAGCCATCAACCATCCCGATGTGGACATGGTATGCATTTCCCTTCCCAATAACCTGCACGAAGCCGCTGTGCTGGCCTGCTGCAAGGCAAAAAAGGCCGTAATGTGCACCAAGCCGCTGGGCCGCAATGCCGAAGAGGCCAAAAGGATGCTGGATGCCGTTGAAAAAGCAGGCATCTTCAACGGTTACCTCGAAGACCTCGTATATACACCCAAATTCCTGAAAGCACTCGCCTCCGTGAAAAGCGGCGCCCTGGGCCGCATCCTCTGGGCCAAATCGCGCGAAACGCACCCCGGCCCCCACAGCGAATGGTTCTGGGATAAAGAGCAGGCCGGCGGCGGTTGTATACTCGATCTCGGCTGCCATTGCGTACAGATCGCGCGGAGCTTTATCGGGAAAGACATCAAGCCCGTTGAAGTGATGTGCTGGGCAGATACCCAGGTGAAACCCATCGATGCGGAAGACCATGCCATCGGCCTGGTGAAATATGAAAACGGCGCCATCGGGCAGTTTGAAGTAAGCTGGACCTTCCGCGGCGGGCTCGACCTGCGGGATGAAGTGATGGGTTCTGAAGGCACCATCTGGCTGAACAGCTTCCTGCGCACGGGTTTCGATATGTTCACCACCGGCAAAGGCGCGGATTACGTGGCCGAAAAAGCGGAAAGCAATACCGGCTGGCTGTTTCCCGTGGGAGACGAGCTGAACGAACTGGGCTACAACCATATGTTTGCCGATATGTTCAACGCCGTGGAGGCAGGCCGCGCCCCGCAGGAAACGTTTTACGACGGCTATATCGTGAATGCCGTGCTGGATGCGGCTTACCGCTCAGCGGCCTCCAAGCAGTGGGAGCCGGTGAAACTGGAAGTATGGCGCGGGAAAGAGGGCGTGGAAAAAGAAAAAGCGCTAAACAGCTACAACGACCAGTTCTACCTCATCAAAGAAGAAATGACCCACTTCGGCAGCCAGAAGCTGATCCTGAAAGACAAGAAAACAGGGCAGATCGTGGAAAAAGTGATCTGACAATTTCATATCATTCATACAGGGCCGGCTGCATTGCCGGCCTTTTTATTTACAGGAACTGGTATTCCACCGGGTTGTCCGGGCAGGGCATTACGCCGCATTGAAGAAGTGTAGTGAGCACGTTGGCGCCCGCCAGCACAATAATGAACCAGAAAACGAACTGCTGGAAGCCCGTGAGCGGCAATACCCGGCTGTCGCGGAACTGGCGGTTATACAGCATCAGGCAGGCGATCGTAATGATGGTAAAGAGGAAAATGAACAGGGCCCAGGTGTACATGTGCAGCCCGAAAAGCGGCGTCCCGAAACCCGGAGGCCGGCCAGCTACAGGCACGATGTGCAATAATACCTGCCTGATGGATGTTGCGGCGCCAAACAGGGCGCTGAGCAAGGCCAGCGCATAATGTGAGGGCCTCAGCCCGAAACGCACATTCAGCAGTAAGCCAAAAGCCGCGCCCAGCATACCAATACGCTGCAGCAGGCATAGCGGGCAGGGCAGTTCGTGCAGTGTAAACTGGAAGATATAAGCCCCGGTCACGACTATACCCAATCCAAATGCGCCGACGGCATTGATGTTCCGCATGATACCATTCCTCTTCATAAGTTGATGTTTATGGCGTCAGACATATGGTAGATGAGCCAGCACACGGACAGTATGAGCAGCAGGAAAAAGCCGGCCACCGCGAAAGTGTAGTTTCCCTTGCGGGCGAATAACATGGCGAAAGTCAATATCAGAAACAATAGCACCATCATTAGCGGGTACATTTAATCAGCAGGCAATGCTCAGGCGGCGTAACAGACAGGTGTATATGCAATAAAACAATGTACCGGGCGGAATGTTGCGGTTATTTGTATTCAATCAGTTTGAACCAGGCCTTGCCCAGCTGGTGGTTGATCTCCACTTCCATCAGGCGGCCTTTTTCGTAACGGTAGATGTTTTTCTTCCCTTCAGGCATCACGAGGGCGTATGTTTTGTCCTGCAGCGGCTGCAGGTCCAGGAAGCGGCCCTGCGTTTCGGAGTATACTTTCCTGACGTCTTTTGGCTCGGTAAAATAAAGATCGCTCACGCAGAAAGTGATCTGGGGGTCGGTAAGCTGCGTTTTTTTATCATGTTTCTCCTTGTCGCCTTTAAAATGCACGGCGTACCCTTTTTCTGTTTTCTGGGTAATGGTTTCCTGGCCTGTGCTGAGGCGCTTCATGGAGGCCGCGTTGAGAATGTTGTGATGATATTCGGCGTGGATGTCCGTTTCCATACGGGCGAACAATTTGGACTGCACACGGCTGCGGATGGAGATCTTACGGGTGTTGCCGGCCGCTTCCTGCTTTACTTCCAGCAGGCCTATGGCGTTGTTGCCAAAACGTATCTCATATTTTGAAACCTGCCCGTCGGCCCGGAAGGCGGTCAGCATAGGCAGAATACCGAAAAGGAATACCAGCGGGATCCCTTTCAGGCCATATGTTTTGAGCGTGCATGGCATATGGTTCAAAAAACGATTACGTACAGCAATATACGAAAATAGCAATTACCAGCTGCGAACGTCAGTGCAACTGGTAATTGCTACTCCCAGAGAATTTACAGTAATTCGCGGATCTTCGCTACCAGCTCACCTTTCGTGATAGGCACGCCCATGATCTTGTTATAACCCTGGGCGGGGATGAGAAACTCGTCCCGGATGATCTTTATCAGCTGACCGTTGTTGATCTCGGGGATCAGCACATGGTCGTAGCTGTGCAATATCTCGGCCAGGTTTTTCGGGAAGGGGCGCAGGTGGCGCAGGTGTGCGTGGGCAACCTGGTGGCCTTCCGCCAGCAGTTCCAGCACGGCGCTTTTGATGGCTCCGAAAGTGGAACCCCAGCCCAGTACCAGCACTTTCCCTTTGTCTGGTCCCAGTTCTAATTTTTGTAAAGGAATATGATCAGCGATCCGGTCCACCTTTTCCTGGCGGATCTTCACCATCAGCTGGTGGTTTTCAGGATCGTAGCTCACGTTGCCGGTGATATTCTGCTTTTCAAGCCCGCCGATCCTGTGTTCCAGGCCGGGGGTGCCGGGCACGGCCCAGGGGCGCACCAGGTTCTCGTCGCGCTGGTAAGGCAGGTATTGGTCCTCTCCTTCGTCCAGCGCCTTTTTGAATTTCACTTCAATGGCCGGCAGGTCTGCACTTTTCGGGAATTTCCAGGGTTCGGCGCCATTGGCGATGTAACCGTCGCTGAGGAAAATAACCGGGGTCATGTGCCTGATGGCGATGCGGAAGGCTTCAAAAATGCCGTCGAAGCAGTCTGAAGGGGTGGATGCGGATACGATCGGCATCGGGCATTCCCCGTTGCGGCCGTAATATGCCTGTAAAAGGTCTGATTGTTCGGTTTTGGTGGGCAAACCGGTGGAAGGCCCGCCGCGCTGGATGTCTATGATCAGCAGCGGGATCTCCAGCATCACGGCCAGGCCCATGGCTTCCCCTTTCAGGGCCATTCCGGGGCCGGAAGTGGTGGTTACGCCCATGTGGCCGCCGTAGGAGGCGCCAATGGCGGAGGTTATGCCGGCGATCTCGTCTTCCGCCTGGAAGGTGCGTATGCCGAAATTCTTATAGCGGCTCAGCTCATGCAGGATGTCTGAGGCCGGGGTGATGGGATAGGTGCCGAGGAAAATGGGCAGGTCCGCCTTCTGGGAAGCCGCGATCAGGCCGTAAGCCAGGGCGGTGTTGCCCGTGATGCTGCGGTAGGTGCCGGGCTCCATGCGGGCTTTTTCCACTTTATAGCGGGTGGAGAAGGCCTCCACGGTGTCTGCAAAGTTATAGCCGGCCTGGAGCACCTTGAGGTTGGAATCCAGGATCTCGGGCTTTTTACCGAATTTATCGGTCAGGAAGTTTACCGTGCTCTGCATATCGCGGTCGTAGAGCCAGTACAGGAATCCGAGCACGAACATGTTCTTGGCGCGGTCCTTTTCCTTCATACCCAGGGTGGTTTCCTTGAGGGCCTCGCGGGTCATCTTGGTCACGTCCATCGTATGCAGCTGAAAATCAACGAGGGAGCCGTCTTCCAGGGGGTTCACGCCTTCCGGGTAGTTGGCCAGGCGGAGGTTCTTGGAATCGAAGCCGTCTGTATTGGCGATGATGATGCCGCCTTTCTTCAGGCCTTTCAGGTTGGCTTTGAGGGCGGCGGCGTTCATGGCCACGAGCACGTCGCAGGCATCGCCGGGGGTGAATATGCGGTTGGAAGAAAAATGAAGCTGGAAGCCGGATACGCCGGGCAGGGTACCCTGCGGGGCGCGGATCTCGGCCGGGAAATCAGGGAAAGTGCTCAGGTCGTTGCCGATCAGGGCGGTGTTGTTGGAGAACTGCGTACCGGTGAGCTGCATCCCGTCCCCGCTGTCTCCCGCGAATTTTATCACTACATCCTCTAACTGTTGTATCGCTTTATTGGACATTGATCTTTTCTTTATGATTATTATATAAGTCTGTAAAATTAGGGAATCAGCCGTAAAGTTCCTCCCCTCTCCATCCCGCAAAAGTACACAAACTCGGTAGACTTTTCTTAAAATTTCCTGTAAAGCAATATGGTAAAGGGATTGAGGTGCCTTCAAAGGCTTACTGTTGTTTCTTTGGCAACATATTTGTTGCTACTAACGCCGTGAGAAAAAGTCTTACACATCCATCTTTGCATATTGCCTCAAACCTTCTGCCGGTAAGGATTTACCCTATATAACATACACGGGTATACGAAAACTACTTATTTAAGTAATCTTCTGAAACCCTGACTGTTAAAGGTTTTTTAAAGAAATGTTAAATGATCTTATTGGGCGGTTATGGCATGGTAATTGTAAAAATCTGAGGAAAGACAAGGGTTTTAATCATTCCAAAAATCTATTTATTATCGGGAACATCACTACTTGAACCATTCTTTATTATTTAAACCTTTTAAAAATTGTATGCTATGAAAAAAGCAAAATTAAGCCTGTTAGCAGTTGCGGCCGTAGCTTTCGGCGCATTCGCCTTCAAAGGATTTGATGGCTCTATCTCCGGTAAAGTAGTACCTGCCGATGGTGCAACTGAAGCCTGGGCTGTATCCGGCACCGACACGCTGAAAGCTGCCATTGCTGATGGCGCATTCTCCTTTGCAGCTGCAAAAGCGGGTACTTACACCGTAATCGTTGACGCTAAAGAACCGTTCAAAGACGCGACTATCACCGACGTGAAAGTTGAAGACGGAAAAGCCACCGATCTCGGTGAAATCAAATTAGCGCAATAGTTGGTTTTCATAGGGGTTAATCAAGCCGGTCTCTGAGGCATTCAGAGGCCGGCTTATTGTTTTGAAGCATTTCATTGATTTTCAATCCCAGGGCTTCCCATATTTTCTATAAACAGGGCACCTCCCGGCTTTTTTTAAAGCTGTCTAGGGGTGCCTTTTCCTTTTGCCGTCATGTTAAGGAAGTCCATCATTGTGGCTTATCCCCTTAAACTTTTCTATATGAAAATGACGGTTAAACGATCCACTATTTTCACTTACAGCGGCCTCAGCATAGGCCTCATCCTCCTCATGCTCGTGATATTCGGCATGATCCTCACCGGCTGCGCCCGGGAAAATATATACGGCTCGGGCCGGGTGGTTACCGAAGAAAGGCAGGTAGACCGCTTCAGCGAGCTGACCATCGAAGGCCCGGTGGAAGTGCAGGTAAAGCAGGGCCAGCAACTGCCCCTGAAAATTGAGGCCGAAGACAACGTGATGCGCCTCATCGAAACCCAGGTGAGCGGGGGCAGCCTGCGGGTGAAGATCCGCAACGGCGTGAATCTCAAGCGCGTAAAGCCTATCCATGTGTATGTTCAAAGCGAACAATATAAAAAGATCATCTTTTCCGGCTCCGGCTCGCTGACCGGGCCAGACACCATCAAGGCCGCCGGTTTTACCTACGAGATCAATGGCAGCGCGGATGCGGACCTGAAGCTGGACGCCAACGAGGTGCGGATGTACGTGAACGGGTCGGGCAACCTCCGGCTGGAAGGACGGTCCAACGCATATTTCTCGGAGATCAATGGCAGCGGCAACCTCGCCGGGCGCGATTTCCAGGCTGCTTCGGCAGATATGAACGTGAATGGCTCGGGAGAGCAGACCATCTGGGTGACAGACCGCCTGGATGCAAGGATCAACGGCAGCGGCAACATCCGCTACAAAGGCACACCCGGCACGGTGAATGTGAAGATCGCCGGTTCGGGGAAGGTTATAAAGTTATAGGCCAATATATTGCATGAAAGCAACCGCATTACTGTCATACCCATTACCCGGCATGAATGCCCATTCCGGGAACCAGCATAAAGGCTATTTTTGCACCATGCCCGAAAATGCACGGTTACAAAGCCTTTTGCAGGAAGATGAGCACCAGTTCATGGAAGCGCTCTTCAAAACATATTTCCCCCTGGTCTGCAAGTCCATCTACCGGCTCATACCGGACATGGCCACAGCTGAAGACCTGGCGCAGGAAGTTTTTATCAAGATATGGAACCGCCGCGACCAGCTGAGCGAGGTTTATTTCAAAGCATACCTCCACCGGGCGGCGGTCAATATGGCGCTGGACCATATAGACAAGAACAAACGCCGCGGCGGCAGCCCCCGGGAAGTGAGCCCCGAAGTGGAAGATCTCCGCAGCACCGCCCCCACCGTGCACGTGAAAGAAACGAAGCAGCGCATCAGGGAAGCGGTGGACCAGCTGCCGGAGAAATGCCGGGAGATATTTATCCTGAGCCGGTTTGAAGAGATGAGTTATAAAGAAATAGCACAGCATCTGCAGCTTTCCGTGAAAACGGTGGAGAACCAGATGATCACGGCACTGAAGAAGCTGCGGGTTTCCCTGAAGGAATTCCTGGAATGAACCGCCGCCCGTTTTTACCGACCAGAAAAAATGTAGTAAACAGATAACATCCGTAATAGCATCAAGCATGTTGAGCAACGATCACATAGATACACTGATTGCCCGGGAAATCGAGGGAGAGATCACTGCGGAAGAAATGGCGCAGCTGCAGTCATGGCTGGAAGCCGACCCTGCCAACCAGGCCTACTATGAAGCACTCAAAGATACCTGGGACCTGGCAGCCGATGCCTACTCCGATATGCCGGAGCCCGATGTGGCGCGCAACTGGCAACGGTTTACAGAGAACCTGGCAACGCCCGTGCCCCTTCGCGTGGTAACCCGCCGCAACAGCTGGTGGCGCCTTGCAGCCGCAGCCGTGGTGATAGTGGCAGCCGCAGGCCTGGCCTTCACACTTATCAAAAACAACCGTCAGACCATACTCACTGCGGAGGCTGATAAAAAGACCTACACCCTGCCTGACGGCAGCCGCGTGTTCCTCAACCGCAACAGCCAGCTTAGCTACAATGGCCGTTTCGGCGACGACAACCGGGCTGTGCAGCTGGAAGGTGAAGCATTCTTTGAAGTAGCGGCAGATGCAGCCAACCCGTTCATCGTAACGGCCGGCGCTTCACAAACAAAGGTTTTAGGCACCTCTTTCGTGATCAAAGCGTACAACGACAAGCCCGTACAACTGGATGTAGTGACGGGCAAGGTGGCTTTCTCCGGTAAAAAAGGAGAAGACGGCGCGCTGGTGCTCACCGCGGGCAATACCGCCATCCTGCAGCGTGATAAAGAACCGCAGCAGATCAAAAACTCCGATCCCAACTTCATGGCATGGAAAGAAAACCGGCTGTACTTCAGTAATGTGCCGCTTTACAAAACGCTCAGCGCGATCGAAGACTATTTCAATATAAAATTCTCTGTAGCGGACAGGTCGCTGCTAACACTCAGCTACACCGGCACGTTCGACAATCCATCGCTGCCCGAAGTACTGGATGTGATCTCGAAGACGGCGGAAGTGAAGATCGTTGAAGAAGAAAAAGATGTGTACAGGATCAGCCGGTAGGCGATCATAAACCCGGCAAACACTCAACACATACAAAGGACAATCAAACAAAAAGGGCCGCTCTCTCCGATCGGCCCTTTTTTTCATTGATGCAGGGATAAGCAGCTCATTGCCCTTTCAGCGTGAAGATCATGCTTTTGAAATTTGAAGCTATCGTGCTCCCTTCCGCAGAAAGTATCGTAAACGGCAGGATGTAATCATACTGCGGGTCGATGTTGGCGGGCAGTACGGTGATGGGTATTACCGCCTGTTGCGTACCGGCGGGGATCGTTACTTCCAGTGCTCCTGACTGGTAGCAGTTCGCAGGCAGCAGGCGGTAAGCGGTGCCCCATTTATTGTTGTATGCATCTACCAATGCATTGTCCAGCGTAAATTTCACCAGCACGTTCTTATCCAGCGGCTTTTCGTAGGATACGCGGGCATAAAGGTTCAGCCGCGTGGTGCCGGCAACGCTGTCTGTCAACGGAGAGGTGAAGCCTTTCGGCGGCCAGTTGGCATTCGGGATGAGCATCACTGGTTGGATGCCGGTATAATCCAGCGTCACTTCGTTCTTCAGGCATCCTGTAAGAACAAACAGCATCAAAAAAAATGGAATGATATGTTTCATGTGTTGTAGTATTGATTTGATGATCATGGCATCCACCATATTTTGCTGGTGAAAATGTTGATCGTTCCCTGTGCGTTCACGTTGTGAGGATTTACAATGTATTCGTTACTGTCGTACAGTAGCCGGAATGGAACAACATTCCCTACACGCTGCGGCGATACCGAAGCCGGGATATCCGGGAAGCGGTTGTTGCGCCGGTAATCCGTCCATGTTTCGAGCGGTTCGATGCCGTTGAAGGCCATGTATTTCTGGTACATCAGCAGTTTGTATTTGTCCGGGGCAGCTGCCCAGCTTACTTTCGGATTAGCTGTCTGCTGCATATACCATGTATCAAAAATGGCGTCGGATAATGCGGGCGCGGTTGAATTCCCGCCAGCATTCAGCCAGCGGAAAGATTCCTTTACGGCGTCTTTATATGCCGTTTCCGCGTCACCTGCTATCCATCCGCGCTGCACGGCTTCCGCCTGCAAAAACTTACTTTCAATGCTGGTCATGATCCAGTCTGCCATATCCCGGCCTTTGATGATCCCTTTTGCTTCCGGCTTCACTACATCGCTGTTGCGGGAACCGCCTACAGCGGATACATAAGTATTTCCCTGGTAAGGGTATACGGCGGCGTTGATAAAATTGCCATACTGGTTGCCCCTGAACTCCTGCGGGCCGGGTTGCGCAAAAGGTTCCGGTGCGCCCGCCGGCAATGGCAGGTCTGCCGTGCTGTAGAACAATCCAAGACGCGGGTCATTATCTGCTTTCAGCAGGTTCATTGCAAATATATTCGCATGCGCCCAGTCGTAGGAGCCCAGCTGCAGCACGGCGTCATAATCCCCGCCTCCATACTGGTTGTGATTGGAAAAGCAACCGAAGTAGTAAGACAAATTTTTACCCAGCATATAACCCGGGTTTACAGCCGCATCCTGTCCGCTTTCCAGGAAGCCGCTGCCTTCGCTCATGATCTTCGCGATCTCTGCACTGATGTATGCCGCACGGTCTGCACGGTTGGCCTGGTGCACCAGCAACCGCAGCTTGAGCGTATTGACGAACTTCAGCCAGCTGGCCTTATCGCCATGGAACATGATATCTGCTATCGTGATCTTCGGGTTGTTGTTTACGTTCGCATCTTTGATGAGCATAGACGCGGTGTCCAGCTGGCGCATCATCGATTCATAGATCATTTTTGCATCATCGTAGCGGGGTTGCAGCACTTTGACGTCAAATGCATCGGTGTACGGCATGTTGTTCAGTATATCAGTAGCGCGCTGGAACTGCACTACTTTCAGCACTTTCGCGATACCTGTATAAAATGCCTGGCCCAACTCCTTAGCACGCGCTTCAAGGAAAGGCAGTTCAGCACTCAGGTGCGCCGGGAAGATGCCATATTCGGCGGCCGGCCTGTTATAGGTCACCAGCGCATGCCCCGGGGGAAACTGGTAAAAACACCAGTACCCCATCCAGTGTTGCAGGAAACGGGTGTCCCTGGCGGCAACACTTTGCTCCAGCAGCGGCGCAAGCATGAGATCCGGCGTAGCGTCTGTATTGGTGAGGTCGCGCGGGTTATAGTTCACGTCCAGCCAGCCTTTTTTGCAACCGGCCATCAGCAGTGCCAGGCAAAGCATGTACAGGTATTTTTTATATAAAGAACGCATCGTCATCTTTTTAAAATTTAAGTCCTACTGTAAAACCATACAATACTGTTCCCGGTAAAACCGTGTTATCGGAGCTGCCGCCGGAAAGATTATTCGGCACCGATGAAAACTGGCGCTGGCCCGGGCCCCTGATGAGCCCGGGATCGCCGTTGATGTTGGAAGGAGGGTATATAGAAAAAAGGTCACGCCCATACAGGCTGCACACCATATCTTTCAATATTCCTTTTTTGAATGGAAGCGTATATTGGAAAGCAACTTCGCGCAGTTTCCAGAAAGCCGCGCTGGTAAGGCCATGCAGGTTCACCTGCGAAAAGCGGGAATATAATTCCTGGCCGGCGGAGCTTACCACCACGTCTTTATTCTCCACGTACTTTCCGCTGCCATCGTCGTATACGGAGTTCGGGAATACATAACGTTCCCTGCCGTTGAGCGTGGTAAGCGTATGGAGGCCGGCCCACAGATCGATGTCTGTACTGAATTTGTGATCATAGCCGCCGAGATAATCGAAAAGGACGCTCGCGGAGAAATTCTTCCAGTTGAAGTTCAGGCCGATGGAGGCCGCATATTTCGGCAGGGTCCTTCCGCGCAGGGAAAATTCTTCATAGCCCTGCGCTTCCGGCAGGCCCGTTACTTTATCCACGATCACCCGGCCCTGCGGATCGCGCACCCAGTCGCGGATCGCGAAAGAAAATGCATGCGACCCTTCCTGCGCATAATATTTCTGGTTGGCATCCTGCACCGGGAACAGGCCGTTGTATATTTCCGTAAGATGTATCACCTTATTATCGTTGATCGCAAAGCGGCCTTCTACCGTGAGCGCCATTTTGTTTGGCAGCTGGAACAGCGGGTCCATCTTCAGGTCCACCTCCAGGCCGTTGTTGCGGAAATTACCGGCGTTATCGATACTGGGGTAACCGCTGAGCCATGCATTCGATACGTTCAGGATCACCGAGTTGTTGCGCTGGTAATAATAGGTGATATCCGCCGTGAAACGGTCGTCCAGGAAAGAAAAAGCGGCGCCGTATTCCTGGGAGATCACTCTTTCGGGCTTCAGCAGCGGGTTGGGGTTATCCGCGTAAAAGGCATATCCAAGCAGGTATTCGCCCGTGTTGTTATTAGTATACGGATACCCGGGCAGCAGGCCGAGCGTGCGCTCTGACTGGTAGGGCGTGATGTTCATATTGGCGGACTGTGCCACGGATGCGCGTAAACGCGCGGTGGTCAGCCATTTCCAGTCCTTCATCGCCGGGAAGATGTCTGTCAGTACAGCGGAGGCGTTGGCGCCGAAGTACATATCCTTTCCACGTGCCACCTTTGCACGCTTGGAATCCCATTCGTTGCGGCCCGTCAGTTCCAGGAAGATGCGGTCTTTATATCCCAGCGTTACATTCCCGAACAATGACCATGATCTTGATAATATAGCGATCTCCTCCGGGGGGGTGAGATAGCGGTAGAATGCGAGGTTGTACACCGGCACTACCAGCTCCGTACCGGCTTTCAGTTGTTTATAATAGTTCTCGCGGATGGTATTGCCGAGGTTCGTGCGGATGAGGAAATCGCCGGGATGATGAATGGTGGACACAACAATGTCATTGTTGATGGAAGTGCTCACATTCATATCTTCTGCCACAGACGCAAGCCGGTCGTACATCTTGTCAGGGTCCTGCGCTGCGAAGTCGGAATAATTAATCGGTTTTACCGTGCCTTTCAGGAATGTGCCGGTGTAGTTGATGCCGGGTTGTTCGCGGATGTTCAGCCAGCTGAATGGTTTTATTTCCAGTACAAGGTTTCCGGATACCGCGTTGGTGGTGGATTTGGTGCGACGTATGTCTATCTGCTCATATGGACTGAGCCCTTTCCAGTACCGGTCATGATGCGCCCAGTGACCATTCACATAATCTTTGTATTGCAGCAGCGGAATAAAAGTAGGCAATCCCTGCACGCTCGCCGCAATATCCGGGCCGCGGTCGTCCGTGGTACGGGCATAGTTGACATTCATTCTCACGTCCACCGCGCCGAAGCTGCGGCTGGTGTTCAGCAGCACGGTAGATTGCTGCTGCTTGTCTTTCGGCAGCAAGCCCGTTTGCGAAGCATGCCCGAGACCGAGGTAGAAGGAAGAGCGCGCATCCGATCCGGAGAATGAAAGATTATTCCGCACCATCGTCGCTACCTGCAGGAATTTGCGGGCGTCTTTTGTATCGCTGTAAGGCACCATCTGCGTGTTGCCATTTTCATCGGGATAACCGATCGGCACCATCGAGCCGTCGTATTTGGGGCCCCATCCGTATGTAGACCGGGCATCAAAAATGCCGTTGCCGAATTCATCCGTCAGGCCCGAGCCGGTGCCGAATGTATGTTGCCTTCGCTGGCGGCGGTAATCTACCCGCTGAAAGGAAGTATTATTGCGGAAATTGATGGAAGGCTTGCCCATCTGGCCTTTCTTCGTGGTGATGATGATCACGCCGTTGATACCTTCAGGGCCGTACAAAGCCGTGCCATTGGCGCCTTTCAGCACGGTGATATTCTCAATGTCTGCCGGGTTGATGTTGTTGATGAAATACATCACCTGTTGCGCGGCCGTCTGGTCTGTGCCGAAAGAAAGCGGCGCGCCGTTGAGGATGAACATCGGCTGGTTGTTGCTGTTCTGCCCGAAAGAGCGGATGCCGCGCACGAGGATGCGCATTTCCGGCGTCATGTCAGAGCTTTGGGTGGTGATGGTCATCCCGGATACTTTACCGATGAGACCGGTGAGCACGTTGCCGGAATTCGCTTTGTTGATCTCTTCCCCACTCACTTTGGCGATGGAGTAGCCCAGTTCTTTTGTGCGTTTTTCGATGTTGTAGGCCGTTACCTGTACTTCATTCAGCTTGATATCTGATTTCACGAGCCTGATCACCCAGCCGCCATCGTTGCGCGGCGACACATCGCCGGTCTTGCCTTTTTTATAAGGCTGGCCGTTGCGGATGCCGATCTCCGTGTTCGTATACCCGATGGCGGAAATAATGACAGTGGCCTCGTCCGGGACGCCGCTTAATGAAAAGCTCCCGTTTTCCAGGGCAGAGGTTGCCTTTGAAGAGCCGCGGACGGCGATGGTGGCGCCGGGAACGGGCTTTCCTTCCATATCGAGGATCACGCCTTTGAGATCGGTTATTACCGGCAGTTGTTCTTTTAAAATGGAAACGATGTCCGTCTGCCGGAATAGCACGATGGTCTTGTTATTGAAGCTGAAGCTGAGGGATTGCTGCTGGAGGACTTTGCCAAGGAAGACGTCCAGCGGCATATCCTGTGCATGGATGGTCACCGGCTTTGCATTTTTCAGCAGGCCGATGTTGTAAAACACCACGTAACCGGTTTGCTCTTCGATAACGGAGAGCACCTTGCGCAGGTCTGCGCGCTCGCCGGAGAAGGTCACGGTTTGCGATCGGACGGAGGCATGTACGCTGAGGAATGCCGTGAGCAGCAGTATGAATGTTAGTTTCATCGCTTTCAAAAAAATACTTCCAGCGGTGCGATAGAGGCTCCCGAAGGGAGCGCCCGCCGCTTTTAAATGGTTGACCTTTGTGCCGTACCGTTTCCCGGGAAAGCTGGATGGAGCTTCAGGAGCAGGCACAGGCATGTGCTTACAAAGAGCTGATTTTTGCATAGCTTTGCATTGGTTGATAAGTAAATAAACAATTGACGTTGAACTTGATTGTTATGATCTGTCAGCTATCCACCGTTCCGGGTCCTAAGCCGGAGCGGTTTTTTTATACTGATAAGAACCTGGTTGTTGTGATCATTCGTGCATGACGATCAGCGTTTTCCCCTCCAGCCTGAAATGCACGCCCGTTTTTTCCAGGATGCCCAGCACGCCGGCCAATGTGAGATCGCGACCGATCTTTCCGCCGAAGCCGATATCCGGTATACCTTTTTCATACACTACATCTATATCGTACCAGCGGGCCAGCTGCCGCATTACATCATCCAGCGAAGCGCCCTCGAAATTGAAAAGGCCTTCCTTCCAGGCTATTGCCTGTGCCGGGTTCTTTGCCTGCGTGACGCGGATGGCGTTGCTCCCCGCCACTATGGCCTGCTGGCCGGGAGATAATATTGAGCTGCCGCCGGCATTGCTTACGCGTACGGCCCCTTCCAGCAATGTTGTCTGCATGGCCGGCTCATCCAGGTAGGCATTTATGTTAAAGCTGGTGCCAAGCACTTCAACGCGGTTGCCTTGCCGCAGGGAAACCACGAAAGGCTGCTGCTCATCCTGTTCGACCTCAAAATAGGCTTCCCCGGAAACCTCCACCAGCCGCTCTTTCCCCGCGAATGCCGTGGGATAGCGGATGGAGGAAGCCGCATTTAGCCATACCCTGCTGCCGTCCGGCAAAATGAGCCTAAACTGCCCGCCCCGTGGCGTGCTCAGGGTGTTGTACACGATAACATCCTCTTTTCCCTGTACATCGTATTGGAGCTGGCCGCCCTGTTGCTGTACGGTGCTTTGCCCCTGTTGCAGGGTTTTACGGCCTGCACTGTCCAGCGTGATCACCGAACCGTCGTGCAGGGTGAGCGTAGCTTTGGTAGTGCCGGGCGCCACGTCAGCCAGCGGAATTTCATCAGCAGGAATACGTTGTTGCCAGAAGAAATAACCCGCGATACCGGCGAACAGCGCAATCATGGCGGCATAACGCAGCCACCGGGGGATCCGGCGCACACGCGGCTCATCCCCGATCCTGCTGTTCACCCGTTGGGTGATGAGGTCACGCAATGCCAGGTTTTCTTCCTCTTCATAGCGGCCCTCCTGCCAGTCTTCTTCCATGGCCTTTTCCAGCAGATGATCGTACTCCCCGCTGTGCAGCATTTGGAGAAATTCTGCTTTGCCGGCGGCAGACAAGCTGCCGGTGACATATTGTTCCAGTAAAGCGGTGAACCGCGTTTCGTTCATAGCGTAGATATTGGCTTCTATGCATAAAGACGCAGCGAAAACGGGGAAGGGTAGTTCGGCGGGAAATTATTTTCTTCCAAACATTCCGGCAAACAGGAGCATAACGATCAGCCCGTCATTGCCATGTTCATGGAGATAGTTGCGGAGAAAATGCAATGCTTTCACGATATGGTCTTTCACGCCATTGCGGGAAATGTTCAGCATCGCAGCGATCTCTTCATAACTTTTTCCTTCCATCCTGCTCAGCGTAAAGACTTTTTTGCGGGCGGGCGGAAGCGCGTCGATCCCTTTGGCGAGAAGCGCGCTGGCCTCTTTGAAGATCAGCGGATGGTCAGGGAGGACGGTATCCTGTTCCCATTCTCCCGGCTCGGCGGATATAACGGGGCGGGTTTTCTTTTTGCGGAGTTCGGAAAGAATGCCGTTGCGGGCGAGGATGAACAGCCATCCGTCAAAATTGGCTACAGTGGGGAGTTGTGTGCGGTTTTGCCAGACTTTCAAAAAAACGTCCTGCGTAAGTTCCTGGGCTTCTTCTGCAGAGCGGAGATAGGTGAGCGCGAGGGTATATACTTTATTCCAGCGGGCATGCAGGAGGCTGTTAAACGCCTGCCTGTCTCCTGCCGCAACAAGAAGCAACATGTCTCTTTCAATAAGCGTCTGATGCTGCATATAAAGCCCCTGATGATGGTTGATCCGGCGTAAAATAAGAAATAAAAGCAAGTTCCTCCCTGCGACATGTGATCGCCGGAAGAGAATACCCGCAAAAAAAATTCCGGACCCTTGCGTGGGTCCGGAATGATTATTTTCCAGCGTTCAATCTCAGGCGCCGCCCAGTTTGCATTTCTGCAATACTTCCCATGATTTGCCGTTGTGGCGGAGGAAGTACAGGTTGTTCACTTTGAAAGAAGCTTTGTATTCTTTGTTTTCGTACTCAGGCCATGCTTTTTCGAACTGTGCGTCTTCAAGGTCTTTGAAGGCTACGGTTACGTGCGGGGTGAAGCCGGTACGTGCGAGCATGGTGCTGAAGCCGAATTCTTTTCTCAGGAAGTTGATCAGCTGGCGGTGCATTGCGCTCATGGTCTCGCTTTTCTCTACGTTGATGAAGAGTACGCGGTTCTGTTTGTTCGGGAATGTGCCGAAGCCGTTCAGTGATACTTCGAAAGGCGCCTGTGTTTTGGCGAATTCGGTGAGTTCTTCGCAGAAAGCTCTTTCCAGGCTGGGATCTGCGGTGAAAGGAACCTGCAGGGTGATATGCGGGAGCACTTTCAGGGCATAAACCGGTCCGTATTGTTCTGCGAAATCCTGTTTTATCTTGATTATTTCTTTACCTACTTCAGCTGTGGGCAGAAGGGCGATGAAATAGATCTTGTTATCTGGTTTGGGTGCGCGGTTGAAGCCTCCGGGCCTTCCCTGGCTGCGTTGGAAGCCTCCGCCTCCGCCGCCGCGGTTGAAGCCACCGCCGCCACCGCCGCGGTTGAAACCACCGCCACCGCCGCCGCGATTGTAGCCGCCGCCACCACCGCCACGGTTGTAGCCTCCGCCACCGCCGCCGCGATCGTAACCGCCGCCGCCACCGCGGTCGTAACCACCGCCTCCGCCGCCGCGATCATAGCCGCCACCGCCACGGTTGTAGCCGCCACCACCGCCACCGCGGTCGTAACCACCACCTCCGCCGCCGCGATCATAGCCGCCGCCACGGTCGTAACCTCCACCACCACCGCCGCGGTCATATCCGCCGCCGCCACGGTCGTAGCCGCCGCCACCGCGGTTGTAACCACCGTCTCCGCGATCACGGTTATAGCCGCCATCGCCACGGTCGCGGTTGTAGCCGCCGCCATCACGGTCGCGGTAACCACCGCCGCCGCCTTCGTTGCGCGGGGTATAACCACCGGTCTCACGGTTGTAGGCACCTTCACGGTTAAAGTTGGGACCCTCTCCGCCGCTGTTGTTCATGCCGCCGCCACGGGGAGTGTAGCCGCCTTCATTACGGGGGCGGTAACCGCCTTCACGTGGAGCATAGCCGCCTTCGCTGCGCGGAGGGTACTGACGGTCTTCGTCTTTGCCAAATTCGGGTTTCTTGGAATAACCGCCTTCCTGGTCTTGGTTGGGTTCTTGCTGATCTCTGTTGTAGCCAGGAGAATACTTTCGGGGGCGTTCGTTTCTCTCAAAATTCATCTTACTTGATTAAGCGTGTTTGAAGCAATTTTCAATGATTTCATAAAAATGAAATTCACCTACTTGTTTAGGTTTTATAATCAGGCGCCGGTGAGTCACCCGCATAACGTCGGGATAAATTGATCGTTTTTTCAATACAAATACCGGCTTCCGTTTAATACGTATTTCTCTAACATTTTTCTCGGAAAGCAAAGATAATTTAGCGCCGCTTGCATTACAATTTTTTCGCGGAAATTTTAAAAATTAAACCTCTCAGCCATCTCGACAGGAAATATAAGGTAGTTGTTCATGGTTAACCGGAATATCTCCTAAAACCCCTTATAGGTCTACCGTTAATAATACCTGGAATTGTTTTACCTGGGATTCACCTGAATTTTCAACATGAGTAAGTTTTTCAATCTTATTCATAGCACCAGGATAAATTGTCTTTGATCCGCGCCAGTGATATTACTGTAGTGGCACCCACACAGTGCCAGCCGCTGTTTCAGACTCTAATATACAAAAAAATCCGGTGTATCTGGTTAAGCCTCCGGGCAATATTAAGACAATAGTAGCAATCTGTTCGTTAATAATTTGCAAAAAATCGATGAACGGCGGACTTTTTACAAATCTACTGGTCTTTCAGCGATATGGCACCGCGGGGAGAACATGGCTGTTCCACCCCGCTATTTTGCCTTAATTAATTGGAATTCAATTCAATATAACATCAATCACCATCCAGCAGGTTGCCCAGGCCGCCCAGTATGCTGCCTTCTTCTTTCCTGGCGCCTGTTCCATAAGCCAGCACCCTGCTTGCCAGCCTGCTGATGGGCAGGCTCTGCAGCCATACTTTCCCGGGGCCTCTCAGCACCGCGAAAAACAGGCCTTCGCCACCGAATACCATATTCTTCACACCGCGCACGAATTCGATATCGAAGTCTACCTGCTGGGTATACGCCACCACGCAGCCGGTATCCACTTTCAGCACTTCGCCGGGCTGCAGCTCTTTTTCGATCACATAACCGCCGGCGTGCACAAACGCCAGGCCGTCGCCTTCCAGCTTCTGCATAATGAATCCTTCACCGCCGAATATGCCGGTGCCCAGCTTGCGCTGGAACTCGATGCCCACGTTCACCCCGCGCGCAGCGCAAAGGAACGCATCTTTCTGGCAGATCACCTTACCGCCCAGCAAACGCAGGTCCATGGGAATGATCTTGCCGGGATAAGGCGCTGCAAAGCTCACGCGCTTTTTACCCTGGCCAACGTTTGTAAATGCTGTGATGAAGAGGCTTTCCCCGGTGATCAGGCGTTTGCCGGCACTCATGAGCTTGCCGAAGAAGCCCTGCTGCGCGCCTGAACCGTCTCCAAAAAGGGTTTCCATCTTGATTTCCTGGTCCATCATCATAAAGCTGCCGCTTTCCGCCACTGCGCTCTCCTGCGGGTCCAGCTCTATTTCTACTATTTGCATCTCCTCACCGTGGATCCGGTAGTCGATTTCATGATTGTTTAGCATAGGTCAAATTGCCTTTTAATGATAGCAAGTTACGAATTTGGGTCATTTCGCGGACGCAGATTTTTTCATCAGCTGCTGCAGCAAAGGCAGCATCACTTCGGCCTGGCGCATGAAGCCAATATCCGTGAGATGCGTTCCGTCTATCGTCGCTTCATGATCGTGCCCGATCAGGTCTTTACCGGGCAGGTAATACAATTGTTTGAAACCTTCGCCTTTCAGTTTTATATAGACGTCACGGATCACATTGTTCTTTTCTTTCACCACCTGCGCTACTTTCAGATCGAAATACCCCTGCTCGCGGGGCGCTGTTTCCACCAGTAAAATGGGCACTCCCGGGCGTTTGGTGAGCAGGTGTTTGATGAAGGGGTAAGCTCTTTCTCTTATCTCATCAGCGGAAGGATTCGGGATGCAATCCAGCACGAATACTTTCGCGGGCATAGTGGCCAGCAGTTCCGCTACAGGAAATTCCATCTTGCCGTTGCCGCTGAAGCCGAGGTTGATGAACTCCCAGCCTGTTTTCCGCTGGAGGATGGAAGGATAGGCCATGCCGGCGCGGGTTGCGGATGCGCCCTGCAAGATGCTGGAGCCGTATATCACCACGCGTTTGGCAGTATCTACCGCAGGCTTTTCGATGCGGGCGATCGTTGTGCCCGGCGCCACGCCTATTTCAAGGGAGGTGACCTGGTTGTAGATGGGAAGGTAAAGGAGGAACTGCTTCATGGCAGTGTCCATGTTAGCCACGAGGGGCGCGTCGTTCAGCGTATCCCTATCTCCCGGCCTGCCCATGCCGCACCATTGCCAGCGGCCTTTGTTCAGGCAATACAGGTCCAGCCCGCTGTGCGCGATGGGGGTAATGTTGGCGTAGAACTGGCGTTTGGCCAGCTGCCAACGGGCACGGATATACGGTGAATTGGTCTGGAATAATACCGCGATGCCCGCGCTGTGGGTGCTGAGGTATTTTACGGCGTCGGTCATGGGTTTGGTCTGCACGGTATCCAGCCGCACGTACATGGGGTCGGTGGGCAGCCCTTTGCCGATGAACTGGAAATTGCGGGCATCGGTGTAAACAGGCTTTTCCTGAGCCATGGCGCAGGCGGAGCAGAGCAGCAGTAAGAAGAATAATCGCATGGGAATTGTTTTCAGGTTTCGAAAAATAATAATTATTCCCCGCAGATGCATAAAAAAAACCGTCCCGAGGAATCGGGACGGTACTTGTTAACCTACAACTGTTACACTGTTTGCTCTGATTATTAAAGAAAAAACAGTTCGTTTAATGCATTACTACTCCTTTGGCGGATTTGGATTTTTCTTTATCCGGCCCGTCGGGCTGGTGGTTAAAGAAATTATATGGGCGAGGAGAAACATAATCGAGGTCGTGCAGCTTGCGCACAGTTTCCTTTTTGGAAAGCAGCTTGAGGATCAGTACCAGGAAGGGTACGTATTTCAGGCCGCGCGGCAGGCCGTAAAGGTCGAGCACATCTATGCAGCGTTTGTTCATGGCGTACATTACCGGCACCAGTATCAGGGTGAGGAATGTGGCGAAGATGAGGCCGAACACCATGGTCCAGGCCAGCGGTCCCCAGAAGGCCACGTTGTCGCCGCCGAAGAAGATATGCGGGTTGAATTCGTCGAACAGGGCCCAGAAGTCTATGTTCAGGCCCACTGCCAGCGGGATGAGGCCGAGTATGGCCGCGATAGCGGTGAGCAGTACAGGCGTCATACGCGTTCTGCCGGCTTCCACTACGGCTTCGTTCACCGGTACGCCCTGCATGGTGAGCAGGTCGATGAATTCCACGAGCACGATACCGTTACGGGCTACGATACCCGCCAGGGCCATGATACCTACGCCGGTCATTACGATGGAGATATCCATACCGAAGATCGAGAAGCCCAGGAACACGCCGATGATACTGAAGAGAATCTCCAGGAAGATCACGAAGGAACGGCCTACGGAGTTGAACTGCGTCACCATGATGAAGAAGATGAGGCCGATGGCGCCCATCATGGCAACCAACAGGAAGTTCATGGTCTCTGCCTGGTCTTCCTGCTCACCGGTCATTTTCACGGTGATGCCGTCCGGCGGGCTGAAGTCCAGCACAGCGGAGTTGATGGCCGCCACCACTTCGTTCGCGTTGAAGCCGGTGAGGATATTCGAATAGAGCGTCACCACGCGTTTATCATCCTTACGTTTGATGCCGGCGTAAGTGTTGGAGTAACGGATATCGGCCACCGCTGCCAGGGGCACCTGCCTGATAGCTCCGCCCATGTTCATGTCGCGGTAGGTAAGGTTGAGGTTCATGAGGGTGTTGATATTATTACGCTGATCTTCCTGCAGGCGCACGATGATGGGATAGTCATCTTCCGGGTCGCGGAATTTGGATACTTCCGTTCCGAACAGCGCAGTACGCAGCGCACCGCCGATCTGGCCGGTGGAGATACCTTCGCGGTTTGCCCTTTCACGGTCTATCGATACGATGATCTCGGGTTTATTGCTCTGGAAGTCGCTTCTCAGCTCTTCCACACCGCCGATCTGGAGACTGTCCAGGTAACGTTTCAGGCGTTCTGAGGTACCTGAAAGCAACTCAAAGTCATCGCCGGTGATCTCGATATTGATCGGTTTACCGGTCGGGGGGCCGCCCTGTTCCTGTTCTACGGTAATGTCCGCTCCCGGCACACCTTTCACGGCAGCGCGGATATCGTCGAGGTATTTCACGGTGCTTTGCCCGTTACGTTTAGCGAACTCCACGAAAGCCACGGTCACCTTGCCTTTATGTGGCTGCACGCTCATGTCCATCTGGCTGGGATCGCCCGCGCCCACGGCTACGTTGGAGATGATGGATTTCACAAGCGGATTTTTAGTGCCGCCGACTACTTTCGTTACTCTTTGTTCAATGACATTGGTGACAGAGTCCGTCACTTTCTGATCGGTACCGATCGGCAATTCGATGTATGCGTAAATGAAGTTGGGATCTGCCTGCGGGAAGAATACCACTTTCGGGCTGCGTATGGCGGTGAGCATGATACTGAACACCAGCAGGCCGAAGGTACCGAGGAGGATCAACACCGGGCGCCATCCTATGATAGCCCAGCTGAGCACTCTCCTGTAACTGTTCTGCACACGGGGCCAGACGTTGCTCTGGAATTTCCTTGCCACGCCGCCCAGCCAGAAACGCTCCAGCACTACCAGCAAATAAATGAAGAATACGATATTACCGGCCCCGAAGCTGATGCCGTAGCAGATGAGCGCTATGAGGGCGAATACAACGGTCACGATGGTAAACCTCCTGTCGAAGCGGGGTTTGGGATGATTCTCCCCTTCATGGCGGTCCATGAAATCCACGGCGAACACGGGGTTGATGATATAGGCCACTACCAGCGAAGCCAGCAGGGTCACGATCAGCGTAACCGGGAGGAACTTCATGAAGCTGCCGATGATACCCGGCCAGAACAGCAGCGGGAAGAACGGCGCCAGTACGGTGAGCGTGCCCGAGAATACGGGCAGGAACACTTCCCCCGCCGCTATCTTCGCGGCCTTGACGATGCCGAGATCCCGCCGCTCGTAGAATATACGGTGCACGTTCTCAATTACCACGATGGCGTCGTCCACTACGATACCCAATGCCAGCAGGAAGGAGAACAGCACCATCATGTTGAGGGTGTAGCTCATCATATTCAGCACCACGAAGGCGATGAACATGGAGATGGGCACGGAAGCCGCTACGAATATGGCGTTCACGGCGCCCATAAAGAACATCAGCACGACGGTTACAAGTATGAAACCGATGATGATGGTGTTGATCAGGTCGTGCAGGGTAACGCGGGTAGATTCGCTCTGGTCTGCTGTGATGGTCACATCCAGGCCTTTGGGCAGGTAGCCGCCTTTCATGTCTTCCACGATCTGCGCGATCTTGTCGGATGCGTCGATCAGGTTCTGGCCGCTTCTTTTGATCACGTTCAGGGTGATTACGCTTTTGCCGTTCAGGCGGGCGTAAGATTCCTGTTCTTTAAAATCGTCTTTCACTTCCGCAATATCGCGCAGGTATACAACTGCGCCGGAAGAACCGCGGATCACAATGTTCCGGATCAGGGTCGGATCTTTGTATTCGCCTTTCACCGCAAGGGTTCTCTTCTGCCCGTCCATGCTCACAAGACCACCGGAGATCGTCCTGTTTTCCATTGCCACGGCATTTGCGACATCATCAAAGCTGATCCGGGCAGCGTCCATTTTGTATTTATCCAGGTCGATATGGATCTCCCTGTCCAGTGCGCCCACAATGTCCACACGGGTGATCTCTTTCAGGCTTTCGATCCGGTCCTGCATTTCATCCGCGTATCTTTTCAGCGTCTGCAGGTCGAAATCACCGCTCATGTTTACGTTCATGATCGGTATCTGTGATACGTCTATCTGTATCACCTGCGGCTCCTGCCCGTCTGTGGAGAGATTGGTGGGCAGGTCCGGCTTTGCTTCGTCTATCTTTTCCCGGACCTTGTTGGCTGCCGCTTCAAGATCTTCATCAGGGTTGAATTCGATGGTGATGGCGGAGTAGTCCTGTATGGAGGTGCTGGTGATCTTTTTTACCCCGGAAATGGATTTGAGTTTTTTCTCAATCGGTTTCGTGACCAGGGTTTCCATGTCTTCCGGCGATGTACCGAAATAGATGGTGGATATATAGAACTGCGGGAACACTACCTCGGGGAATTGTTCCTTGGGCATGCTGTTGTAAGCCAGGAAACCGGCGATCGTAATAATAAGGGTGGCCACATAAATGCTCACCTTATTATCGATCGCCCAGCTGGTGAGCTTAAACTCTTTTTCTAAGTCCTTCATCGGTTAAATTTTAAAGATGGCAAACCTGGTTACAATTTGATAAAGTCGTTATCATTCAGGCCCTGGAAGCCAGTGGTAATGATCCTGTCCCCGCTTTTCAAACCTGATTTAATTTCTGCTTTTTCATTATAAGTACGGCCCAGTTCGATGTTGGTGCGTACGGCCTGCAGTTTGCTGCCTTCGCCTTTTACGGTCATTACGTATGGTTTGCCAAGTGAATACTGGATCACACTTACGGGCACCACGATGGCGTCTTTGGCGCGGTAGTCCACGATGCGCAGTTGCGCGATCATGTTCGGGTGCAGGTCTGCGGCTGGTTTCAGCGGAATTTCTACGTTAATGGTGCGGCTCAGCGGGTCGATCACTTTGGAAGCGAAACCGATGCGGGTGCGGATCTCTTTTTGAATATCCGGCAGGGTCACGATCACTTCGTCGCCGGTGCTTACACGGCCTGCGAAAGATTCCGCGATATTGGCCACCACGCGGAGGTTGCTGCTGTTCACCACGCGGAAGGCGGGCTGGCCGGGGGCGGCGTTGTCGCCTATTTTAGCGATCACAGCATCTACCGTACCATTGATGGGGGATATGATGCGGGTGAGGGCCTGTTGTTCTTTTAATGTGCCCAGCCTTCTTTCCAGGCTTTCCACGTTCGATTTCGCATTCAGGTATTGCACTTCGGAACCGATCTTCTGATTCCAGAGATTTTGCTGTTTGGTATACAGCGTCCGGGCGAGATCAAGCTGGGTCTGCAATTCGGCGATATTGGCGCGTACGATCTGGTCGTCTACCTGTGCAAGCGCCTGGCCTTTGGAAACATGCTGGCCTTCCTTCACATAGATCGCTTTGATGATACCGGGGCTTTGCGCGCTTACATTCACGTTCTCACGGGCATCCACGTTCCCCTGGATGTCGATGAAGTGTTCGAATACGGTATCCTGTATGCTGGCAATGGTTACCGTCTTGGTTTTTACGGTCGAATCGCCGGCTTTCAGTTCTTTTTCCAGCGCGGAGATTTCAAGGTCCAGTTTGGCCTTTTGCTGTTTCAGCTGCTGGAGTTTCTCGGTTTTGTTCACCGCCCCGCCGCCGCAGGCAGCAAGGATGAGGGTGGCGAGGGGGAGAATCAAATATCTTTTAGTCATCGTATTATAGATTTAAGGGCGGATGTTAAATAGGTTGAAGATTAGAGTTTACCATATGCTTTCAGGTAATCGATGCGTGATACGATCACGTTGAATAGCGCCGTGAAGTAATTATTCTGCGCGGTGAGCAGCTGCGTTTCTGCAGTGATCATTTCCAGGCTGGAACCTACGCCTTCACGGTACTTGATGTTAGTTGTTTCGTACACTTCTTTCGCCAACTCCATATTCTCTTCCTGGTCCGTCAGCGACGTAATGTTATTCCGCAGCGTGGTCCTTGAAGTGGCCTGATCGAGGTCGATAACGTTCCGCATATTCTCCATGGCCAGCTCTGATTTTTTAACATCAATCAGCGCCTGGTCTGCCTTCCTTCTTCTTTGCATCCCTGAAAAGATCGGCACGGAAAGATTCAGGCCGTAGGAAACGAAGCCGTACCATCCGGGATTCCCTTCGAAGTAATCAAATTCAGAGCTGGCCCTGGCGGCGCCACCCTGCCCGAAAAGCGCGAGCGTGGGAAGAGCCTGAAGACGATACCGCTTCAGGTTGTACTCGTTGGCGCGTTTTTGCGTTTCGAGCAATTGGTATTCGATCCTGTTGGTGTAAGTGAACGGCTGGTCTTCCTGGATGTCTGCCTTCAGCGCGTCGGAACTGAGCGTATCCGTCAGTTCCAGCGGCTGGGCGATAGCCATCCCCATCTGGAATTTAAGGGCCGCAATACCTACCTGGCGAACGTTCTTCAGGCGGGTGTCTTCTGATTTCAGATTGTTGAGCTGCACCACCAGCCTGTCCACATCCAGTTTTTCGACCAGCCCGTTCTTGTATATCTCACGGGTTTCAGCCAGGGTTTTCCCAAGCCGGTCGATATTCTCGTGCAGGATGGACAAGGCTTTGTCTGCCGCTACTACGTTATAATATGCTTTATAAACTTCCGTCTTCACGTCTATCTCCGACTTCTTAACGTTTTTGCCGGCCAGCTCTTCCAGTGTTTTCCGGGCCTGGAGGGCAACGAGCACGCTGGGATCGAACAGTACCTGGTTTACGTTCACCGTGCCCTGGGCGTTGTAGGCCAGCCCGAAAGCAAACGGTACCAGGGTTCCCTTGGGAATGGTATCGCTGAAGTTGCTGGCATCGATCAATTGTTTCTGGATGATCGGGTTGTGCTGAAAGGTGGCTGCGCCGGATACCTGTGGCAATGCGAGGCCGCTTACTTCTTTGTTTACTGCCAGCTGGTGAAGTTCATCCATTTTGGCATTGCGAACCGCGTACTGATGAGATAGCGCGTAAGCCACTGCATCCTGAGCGGAAAACCGCAAAGTTTCCTGCGACGGGGCCGCCTGCTGTGCATGAGCGTAGGTGAATAATTGCGTCATCAGGCCGGTGAAGGCGATGAGCTTCCATTTAAACTGCATATTACTTAGAATTTATTCGGGTAATCCTTGGTTTTATATTTCTCAATTTCCTGGTATCCTTTGAGGGAAGCCACTCCGAACAGGAAGTGCTCCAGCAGTACCCGCTGCACTTTCGACATATCATATCCGTTCATCGGGAAAAGCTCGGGCTGGAAGCAGAACATGGCGGAGGCCGTCCGGAAGTGGCTCAGGATGTCGAGATCCAGGTCAGGCCGGTACAATCCTTCCCTGATGCCGCGTTCCAGGTTTTCGCGGACCGTGCGCATCAGGAATACGTTCTTATGTTCTTCAAACAGCTGGAAGGCTTTGGCATGGAACTTCTGCAGGTCCATCATCACCACCGGATTCATGTTCCGGAGCTTTTCTTCCAGCATTTTCATGACCAGGAACAGCTCTTCCACGGCATCCTTACTGTTGTTCCGGCTTTCGATGCAGTGATCCTGCATGAGCTTCAGGTGACGGCTGATCACATTCACCACCAGGTCGCTTTTATCCGCAAAATGGGCATAAAGGGTCTTTTTGGAGATCCCCATCTTAATGGCGATATCGTCCATGGTTATAGACCTGGTGCCGTATTGGCGGAACAGGTTGAACGCCGTATCCAGTATTCGTTCTTGTACTTCCATTGGTTTATCTGGGCAAGGGGTGGTTAATTTTACACGGACAAAACTATGGAAACTATTTAAACCGCCAAAGTTTCCATACTAATTTTTTCAACTTTATGACGAATGCATTTGGTCAGCCGGCACTGCATTTTGCCCGAAGTACCGGGGGAGTCGTCCGCAAATGCAGTAACTTTGCCCTTTCAATACCATATCACCATGTCTCCAAAACTGAGGTTCAGGGTACTGTTGTCCCGCATACTGCGCTATTTTTTCCAGGGCTTGCTGATCCTGGCGCCTATTGGCATTACGGCGTTCACGCTTTATTGGGCGTTTGTATCCATAGACAACCTGTTGCCGCGGGACCTGGTGCCGGTGGACCATCCGCTGAACTTCCTGCGGTATAAAGGCGTAGGATTCGCACTGGTATTGATTTTAGTGGTGTTTGTGGGATATCTCAGTTCTTCTTTTATTGTAGGGCGGCTGATCGATATGTTTGATCATTTGCTGGAGCGTACGCCATTTATCAAGTATATATATTCCTCTGTAAAAGATGTATTTGATGCGTTTGTGGGGGAAAAAAAGAAGTTTGACCACCCGGTGCTGGTGAATGTGTACGGGGAAGACGTGTGGGAGATGGGTTTTATTACGCAGGAGGATGTTCGGGCTTTGGGGCTGGAGGGGTATATGGCGGTGTATGTTCCGCATGCGTATGCGATCACGGGGAAGGTGTTCATGGTGCGGAAGGAGAAGGTGAGGCCGTTGACGAATGTGAGTGCGGGCGAGGCGATGAAGTTCGCGGTATCGGGCGGGGTGACGCATATATCGGAACTGCCGGCCGTGGTGCATGAAACGGAGAAAACAAAACCTTCGCACTGATTTATAGGTGGTTGCATCTCAGTTCATAGCAATTCAGACATCCAACATTCATTTTCCGGGTATATTCTATTCCATTCCGGAGATATTATCGCCCTGAAAATCGCGCCTGGATTGTTTTTCCACCGATATTGCAGGTACATCAAATCACTATACGATGTTACCATTGTTACGGCTGGCGATCCTGTTGCCTGCCATGTTGATCTTACCTTTCGCGACGAAAGGCTGGGGCTTTTTTGCCCATGAGCGCATCAACCGGCTGGCGGTTTTTTCGCTGCCCCCGGAAATGATGGTGCTGTTCAAGCCTCACCTGGAATACCTGGCGGCGCAATCCACGGCGCCGGATAAACGGCGGTATATGGTACCTGCAGAAGGAGCCCGGCATTATATAGATATGGATCGTTATGGCCCGCCGCCGTTTGTTTCACTGCCCCGGAGCTGGCGGGATGCGGTGGAAAAATATTGTGAGGACAGCCTGCAGCAGAACGGTATCCTGCCATGGCACCTGGAAAGGATGATGTACCGGCTCACGCGTTCTTTCATGGAAGGCAATACGGCAGGCATCCTTAAAACAGCGGCGGAGCTGGGGCATTATATCGGGGATACCTATGTGCCGCTGCATGCCTGTTCCAATCACAACGGGCAGTACACGAACCAGCACGGCATACACGGGTTGTGGGAGTCGCGCATACCGGAGCTGTTTGCCGACCAGGCCTTCGATTACTGGGTGGGCAAGGCTTCATATATACAAGACCCGAAAGGACTGTTCTGGCAGATCATCACGGAAAGCGTGCTGGCAGCGGATTCTGTGCTACATATCGAAAAAACATTGAGTATGAATTTTCCGGCAGATCAACGGTATGCATATGAGCCGCGGAACGGGCTGCTGGTGCGCAATTACTCTTCCGCCTACACCACGGCCTATCACGGGCGGTTGAACGGGATGGTGGAAAGGCGGCTTCGCGGCGCAGTGCACAGCGTGGCATCTTGCTGGTATACGGCCTGGGTGAACGCAGGCCAACCTTCGCTGCCAAAGCAGGCCCAGCCCGGCTTTACCGCCGGGGAGCAGGAAGAGTTGCGGCAGCTGGACAGCCTTTGGAAACAAGGCAAAATAATTGGACGGTCCCATTAAGAAATAACGAAAAGAAAGTTTATCTTTGGCCTTCTGATCTTTTAACCTATTCCTACACAAGCCAATCTTCCGGTTTTATTTCGCCGCGTGATTTTTACCTTTTCCTTCGAAAAACCATAGACAAGTGGAACAAGAAAACGTATACAATTTAGATCGCAACATGAAGGTGCACAATTTTAATGCAGGTCCTTCTGTATTACCGAACGAAGTGCTCTACAAAGCCAGCAAGGCGCTGATAGACTTTGAGGGTACAGGAATGTCTATCCTTGAGATAGGCCATCGCACGGAACCATTTGTAGCCGTTATGGAAGAGGCGCGCAGTCTGACCCGGGAGTTGATGCAACTGGACGATGACTTTGAAGTACTGTTCCTTCACGGAGGCGCTACCACCCAATTCATGCAGGTTCCGATGAACCTCCTGGAAAACGGTGAGACCGCCGCATACATCGACACCGGCGTCTGGTCCAACAAAGCGATCAAGGAAGCCAAATTATTCGGTTATGTAGACGTGGTGGCCAGCTCCAAAGACAGCAACTATAATCACATCCCCAAGCAGTTCACGGTACCCCAGCAAGCCAAATACCTGCATATCACCACCAATAATACCATTTACGGTACGCAGTGGCAGGCCACGCCGGAAACGGACGTTCCCCTGATTGCAGACATGAGTTCCGACATACTGAGCCGCCAGATGGATTTTAACCGTTACTCCCTGATATATGCAGGCGTACAGAAAAACATGGGCGCAGCAGGCGCTACCATGATAGCCGTACGCAAAAGCATACTCGGCAAAGTAACCCGTAAGATCCCCAGCATCCTGGATTACAGGCTTCATATAGAGAACGGCTCCATGCTCAATACCCCGCCGGTATTTGCCGTATACATTTCCATGCTCACGCTCCGCTGGCTGAAAGGACAGGGTGGCGTGGCCGCTATAGAAAAAATAAACAACAAAAAAGCCGCACTCCTGTACGACGAGATCGATCATAACCCGCTCTTCCGTGGAAACGTTGCGAAAGAAGACCGGAGCAAAATGAACGTGACCTTCACCATCGACAAACCCGAGCTGGAAGAAGAATTCGTGAAATTCTGCAAGAAAGAAGATATCGTAGGCATCAAAGGGCACCGCCTGTCCGGCGGTTTCCGCGCTTCCCTCTACAACGCACTCCCCCTCGAAAGCGTGGAAGTAATGGTGGACGCCATGAAGTTCTTCTCCCTGAAGAAAGCATAGTAACACCTGTACCTAAGCATAGAAAATATTACATATACCAGGGCTGACCAACAAGTAAATATTACTTTCCGGTCAGCCCTTTTTAATCTTATCCCGCTCCTGCCATCCTCCTGCCATCCTCCTACCATCCTCCTACGGTGTTCAGCGGCAGCAAGGGTTTGCTGGTGTTTGGCAGGAGGATGGTAGGAGGTTGACTGAAGAAAAAGAGAAAAAAGAAAGGGTAATTTAGTACGCAGTCCTAAGCATAATAAAATATTATATGTATTGAAGCCGCATTTCATGCGGCAGTCTTTTTTATTCCTACCCTCCTTTTCTTATTTTTACCCTTCTTAACAGAAAACCAAAGATCATGGCAATTATCAAACCTTTCCGGGCGTTGCGTCCGCAACCCGCGCTGGCTAAAGATGTAGCTGCAAGGCCCTATGACGTGCTCAATTCCAAAGAAGCCGCCGCCGAGGCCGCCGGCAACCCGAATTCCTTCTACCACGTTTCCAAATCGGAAATAGACCTTCCCGAAGGAACAGACATCCACAGCGAGGCCGTTTACCGGAAAGCCGCCGAAAACCTGCAACAGCTCCAGGCTTCAGGTACCCTCTTCCACGAAGAAACACCCTGCTATTATATCTATAAACTCGTGATGGACGGCCGTTCACAGACAGGCCTGGTATGCGTTTCCTCCGTTGCCGACTACAACAGCGGCATCATCAAGAAACACGAATTTACCCGCCCCGATAAAGAACTGGACCGCATCAACCACATTACCACCACCCGCGCCCAGACCGGCAACGTGTTCCTCGCCTACAACGACGTACCCGAACTGAACGCCATCATCGACCACTGGCAGGCACAGCATGCGCCGGTGTACGACTTTACCGCGGAAGACGGCATCAGCCACACCATCTGGGTAGTAAACGAAGCCGCAACCGGCGATCAGATCACGGAATTATTTGATACGAAGGTGCCCGCCACCTACATCGCGGATGGCCACCACCGCGCCGCTTCCGCTGCGCTGGTGCAGAAAGCTTCCGGGGAGGACGTTCATTCAGGGGCCAACCTCAACTACTTCCTGACCACCATTTTCCCGGCCAGCCAGCTCGCCATCCTGGACTATAACCGCACGGTGAAAGACCTGAACGGCCACAGCAAAGAAGATTTCATCTCCCGCCTCGAATACGATTTTATCGTGGAGCCCATCGGCCACCACGAGCAAAAACCTTCCGGCCTCCACGAATTCAGCATGTACCTGGACCATACCTGGTACCGCCTGGTGGCCCGCGAAGGCACCTACACGGCAGACCCCATCGGCATACTGGACGTAACCATCCTCCAGAACAATGTGCTGGACAAGCTGCTGGGCATTAAAGATCCCAGGACGGACAAACGCATCGACTTCGTAGGCGGCATCCGCGGCCTCGGCGAACTGGTAAAAAGGGTAGACAGCGGGGAAATGGCCGTGGCCTTCGCCCTGTACCCCGTAACCATCCAGCAATTGTTCGACATTGCGGACAGCGGGAACGTAATGCCCCCGAAGTCCACCTGGTTTGAGCCCAAGCTCCGCGACGGGCTGCTCACCCACCTCATTTGATCCTCCCGGAGCGCCGGCCCCGCCTGCTGCGGGGTCAGCGCTTTTTTCTTACATTTACATAAAACGAACCGAACGATGGAATGGCAAAAGGCTGCTAAAAAATGGTCCCTTGTGCTGGCGGGTATCCTTTCCGTACAGTGGGCAATTGCACAGGATAACAGCGAACTGCAAAGCACCGCGCGCACCTTCCTGCGCAGCGGGGATTATGCAAATGCTATCCTGGTGCTCAACCAGGCCATACAATCTGCGCCCGATGATTTAGAACTGAGAAAAGACCTGGCCTTTGCCTATTATCTCAAAGGCGATTACAACAGGGCATATACGGTCGTGTCTCCACTGGTAGACAAAAAAGAGGCGGACATCCATCTCTTCCAGATCGCCGGCAACATCTACCAAAGCAAGCAGGATTGGAAAGGCGCTGAAAAGCTTTACCAGCGTGGCTTACGCAAGTTCCCCAAAAGCGGCGAGCTGCACAACGACTATGGCGACCTGCTGCAGAACATGAAGAACTTCGACGGGGCCTTGCGTTACTGGGTGAAAGGCATTGAAGTGGACCCCAACTTCCCGGGCAACTATTACCACGCCGCCAGGAGCTACCTCTGGACCAAGGAACCCATCTGGGCCATCCTATACGGAGAGACCTTTATCAACCTTGAAAGTTATACCACCCGCACCGCCGAGATCAGGGACATCGTGCTGGAATGTTATAAAAAACTTTTCGACGACCCGGCCATCTTCAACAGCGTACCCGTTGAAAGCTCCGACCGGAAAGGCAAAAAAGCCCCCGAAGTAGGTTTCATGGACGCTTACAAAAGCATCATGGCCAAACAGGTGAGCGTGATCGCTACCGGCATAGAGCCTCAATCGCTCGTTATGCTGCGCACGCGCTTCCTGCTGGACTGGTATAATTTCTACTCACTGAAATACCCGTACGCCCTTTTCGATTTTCAGCGCAAGCTGCTGAGGGACGGAATGTTCGAAGCATACAACCAATGGTTGTTTGGCCCCTCGGCCAACGCCGCAGACTACAAAGCCTGGACGGCGCTGCACAAAACGGAATACGACAGTTTCTCCGCCTGGCAGCGCAACCATCCTTTGAAGCTGAAAGATGAAGAATTCTACAACACCGGCAAACTGGCAACGATCAAATAGCGCCCGCGGAAAAAGCGGGGAACACAGCATGGCAGGCCGGTTCAATACAACAACAAGCATCTAAACCATCGCACTTATGCTGATCGCAAAACACCAAAACATTATTGACAAAGCGGTAAAAGCCAACCAGGAAAGAACCTTTTATGCGCAGTACCCTGAACACCCCAAGGCTTACGGCGAAGAAGCGCCTCCGCAGGGAGAGGCTTCCTTCAAAGAATTGCTGGACAAACCTTTTCCACGGCTGAAACAAAAAGTAATTGAAAGCTGGCATGGAGAAGAAGTGAGCCCTTACACGCTTCAGCCCCTCGGCATCACTTACCCCGTTGTTTCCACAGACGAGCTGGTGAAAGCCGGCAAACGCGCGGGCCAGCGCTGGTCGCAGCTCTCCGTGGCAGACAGGGCGGGCATTCTCACGGAAACGCTCGAAAAGATCCAGCATCATTTCTTCGAGATCGCGCATGCCACCATGCACACTACCGGCCAGAGCTTCATGATGAGCTTCCAGGCCAGCGGCCCCCATGCAAACGACCGCGCTCTCGAAGCCATTGCCATGGGGTATTCGCAGCTGCAACATTTCCCCGAACACCAGACCTGGGAAAAGCCTATGGGTAAGATCAGCGTGAAGCTGGAAAAAACTTTCAGGCCCGTTCCCAAAGGCCTCGGCCTCGTGATCGGCTGCTCCACCTTCCCGGTGTGGAACTCGCTGCCCGGCATGTATGCAGACCTCATCACGGGCAACGCCGTGATCGTAAAGCCGCATCCCAAGGCAGTGCTGCCTATCGCCATCGTAGTAGCCGCTATCCAGCAGGTGCTGGAAGAGAACGGCCAGGACCCGTACACCTGCCAGCTTGCGGCAGACAGCTCCGCCGCGCCCATCACCAAAGCGCTTAGCGAACATCCTGATGTGGCACTGATCGATTATACCGGCGGCAGCGCCTTCGGCAATTACGTGGAATCGCTTGCTTCGCCGCGTAAAACGGTGTTCACCGAAAAAGCAGGCGTCAATTCAGTGATCCTTGATTCCGTAAAAGATATAGACGCTGTGATGCAGAACCTCGCATTTTCCGTGAGCCTGTATTCCGGCCAGATGTGTACCGCACCGCAGAATTTCTTCATCCCTGAAGGCGGCATCGATACGCCCAACGGGAAAATTTCCTACGACGAGGTGGCCCAGAAATTCAAAGCCGCCATCGAGGGACTGGTGAACAATCCCAAGATGGGCGCCGGCACGCTGGGCGCGGTACAGAACGAAGCTACCCTCCAGCGCGTAAAAGCGGCCGGCGAAACCGGCGCGAAAGTGCTGCTGAGCGGCGCGCCCGTTACCAACGAAGAATACGCAGGCGCCAGAACGTATTCACCCACAGTGCTGGAAGTGAATGCCAGCGACACGAAAATATTTGAGCAGGAACTGTTCGGACCGGTGGTGTTGCTCGTGAAAACGAAAGATACCGCCCATTCCATCGAGCTGGCGCGTGGTATGGCAGACAATCATGGGGCCATCACCTGCGCCGCTTATACCACCAACGATGCCGTGAAAGAAAAGATCGCCGATGCGATGAACAGCGTGTTCACCCCGGTGTCTTTCAACTTCACCGGTTTCATCTGGGTGAACCAGCACGCCGCGTTTTCGGACCTGCACGTTTCCGGCGGCAACCCTGCCGGCAATGCCAGCTTCACCAATCCTGAATTCATCGTGAAGCGGTTCGTGTGGGTGGGTAACAGAACATATGTGGACTAAACGCCCGACAATATGCAAATGAATGCACGGATACTTTCTTTGATGACCGTGGTGGGATTCGTTGCCTGTCAACAAGCCCCCAAAGCGGACAAAGCAGCCGTTACCGACGCGCAGGCGGTTACCATTCCCGAAGGCAGCAAAACCCACCAGCTGGACACCGCTGCCAGCATACTATTCTGGATCGGCACCAAGCCAACCGGCGAACATAAAGGCTCCTTCCGTTTTTCCGGCGGGGAACTGTACACCAAAGACAGTTCGCTTACCGGTGGCCACTTCTCCATCAACATCAACAGTATCGCCAACCTGGATCTCAGTTCCCAGCCGGACATGAAAAAGAAGCTCGAAGACGAGTTGCGCGGCGAGAATTTCTTTGATGCGGCGAAGTATCCCGTTGCGCGTTTCGAGATCACGGAAGTGAGCCCCTACCATCCTGCACCGGATGACAACGGCGTATTGCTGAAAGACGCGACCCATATGATCAAGGGCAATCTTACCATTAAGAATGCCACGAAGAACATCACCTTCCCGGCCAAGGTTGTTTTTACCGGCGGGAAAGTGAAAGGCGAAGCAAATTTCAACATAGACCGCACCCAGTGGGGCATGACGTACAGGGCTGATAAGTCGTTACAGGATAAGCTGATCAATTCCGTCGTCAATATTCATTTTGAGATCGTTACCCATTAATACAAGGGCTGCTTTTCCGGCAGCCCTTTTCCTTTCCATTCCCGATTATTTTCGTTAAATTGGTATAAACAAGCTCCCTTTTTATGGAAACGAATCAACAACGGGACGAACGCCTCTGGCGCATAGCCAAATCCCGCGCACAATTCCGTACCCATCTGATGACCTACCTGATCATCAACGGTTTCCTGTGGGTGATCTGGTTGCTGACAGACAGCGAGCACAACGGCGTTCCCTGGCCAGTGTGGCCCATGGCAGGCTGGGGCCTCGGGCTTGCGTTTGCCTACTACAACGCTTTCCACAAAGACCCGTTCGGCGATGCCACCCGCGAATACGAGAAGCTGCAGCAGGAAAAGCAGCAGCGAGGCGAATAACCCAAAATTACCATCATGCACCACCCCACCCGGCTTTTTGATGTTATTCCACATCAGCTGAAAAACTATTCCAAACAAGATATGCTGGCCGCCAAAGAAGAAGGCGTATGGAAAACCTACAGCACCGAAGAAGTGGCCGGCATTGTTCAACGCTTCAGCTCAGGCCTCCTGCAAATGGGCATTGGCGGCACTTCCCTCACGCCTGATGCGCAGGATAAGATCGCCATCATCAGCCACAACCGGCCCGAATGGATGTTGACAGACCTTGCCTGCCAGCAGGTAGGCGCCGTGCTGGTTCCCATTTACCCCACCATCAGCCAGGCAGAGCTTGTTTATGTGCTGAACGATGCGGAAGCCCACATCCTTTTCGTGGATGGTATGGATATGTATGAAAAAGTGCAGGCCCAGCGCGACAAGTTTCCTACTATCAAAGAGATCTATTCCTTTGAGCGCATTGCCGGCGTAAAACACTGGATGGACATCCTCGCAGCCGCCTCCACCGCGGATGTGGCGCGGATAGAAGCCATCAAGAACAGTATTACGCCTGAAACGCTCGTTACCATCATATACACGTCTGGCACCACCGGCATTCCCAAAGGCGTAATGCTGACGCATGGTAACATCATGAGCAATGTGGAAGCCTGCATGCCCATTTTGCCCGTCAATGAAAAAGCGCGGGCGCTGAGCTTCCTGCCGCTGAACCACATCTTTGAACGGATGGTGACGTACGTGTACCTTACCGCCGGCGTTTCCGTCTATTATGCGGAAGGCATGGAAACCATTTCAGACAATCTCAGGGAAGTGAGACCCAGTATATTCACCACCGTGCCCCGCCTGCTGGAAAAGGTCTATGAAAAAGTGATGGCCCGCGGCAGCGCCCTCACCGGCATCCAGCGCGCGATATTCTTCCGCGCCGTGGAACTGGGACAGCGTTATGAGATCAACAAACAGCAAGGCCCATGGTATAACCTGCAGCTGGCCATTGCGCGGAAGCTCGTGTTCAGCAAATGGAAAGAGGCCATGGGCGGCAACCTGGAATGCATCGTGACCGGCGCGGCCGCCGCGCAGATAAGGCTGCTCAGGATATTCACCGCCGCGGGTTTCTCCATCCTGGAAGGGTATGGTCTTACCGAAACCTCCCCGGTAATAGCCGTGAACGGCAAAGACCCGAAAGACCGCATGTTCGGCACCGTAGGCCCCGTGATCAGCAATGTGCAGGTAAAGATCGCGGAGGACGGGGAAATACTGGTGAAAGGCCCCAACGTGACGAAAGGTTATTACAAAAATCCCGGTCTTACCGCCGAAGCCATCCAGGACGGCTGGTTTCATACGGGAGACATCGGTGTATTGGTGAAAGATAAGTTCCTCAAGATCACCGACCGCAAAAAGGAACTGTTCAAGACCTCCGGCGGCAAATTCGTGGCCCCGCAGCCCATTGAGAACAAATTCAAGGAATCGCCTTTCATAGAACAGATCATGGTGGTGGGGGCCGACCGCAAATTCACCGGCGCCCTCATCGTGCCGAACTTCGGCAACCTGAAAGACTGGGCCCGTACGAACGATGTGTCCTTTGCTTCAAAGGAAGAAGCGGTGAAAGACCCGAAAGTGAAGGCCTTGTACCGGCAGGCGGTAGACCAGTTCAACCGGTCGTTCAACCACATCGAGCAGGTAAAAAAGTTTGAGCTGATGCCCGGGGAATGGTCTGTAGAAGGCGGGGAACTGACGCCCACGCTGAAACTGAAGCGGAAAGTGATCGAAAACAAGTACCATGAGGTGATTGAGCACATTTACGCTTAAAAAACGAGGAAATTTGGTAAAAAATATTATTTTTGCGCTCCCGCTGAGAAGCGGAATGGCCCGGTAGTTCAATGGATAGAATAGAAGTTTCCTAAACTTTAGATACAAGTTCGATTCTTGTCCGGGCTACAAATTTTTTGTGAAGGCGCTGGTTTTACCGGCGTCTTTTTTATTTGGGGATGTTTGGTTGTCCCATTGGTTGACCCTGTCTTTCTCAGGCTATCTCTTTCGGTCATTCTTATTAAATATTTCATTTACAATCAATAGTTTAGGTTAAAAATTCAGAGCTTTCTTCCAATCATTAACAGATAAAGCTCAAACACCTTAATGATCCGCCATGCTGGGCTAGCATATCGCAATTTATTTTTATCACCTGATAGCCGTATCTTGATAAGGCTTCCTCATTTACATTATTGTAATACATGGTTTCTTTCAGGTTGGTCAGTGTGTACTCTGGAAGGATGATCGTATTGTTTAGCCGCAGAAAATTCACATAGCAGCCATTCGCTGAATAAGTGCAGCATTTTTTCTTTGCCTCACACTGGCAGGGTATTGAATAACCCAGTGGACGTTCCTGCATGGGCTGGATTCTGAGGTTTAAATCTCCGCATACACTTTTCAAAGTTTCCAGATATTTATGATCTTCTTTGAGGCTGTCCAGCTTGGGATATTCGCTGATACAGATAACATCGTCTTCAATGAAGCCCATATATCCATCAGTGTGGCCGACCACGTCACCTTTGTTTACCGGTACGATTATAGGCGTTACTCCCATTTTATCTTTTATGATGGCAGTAATCTCTTTTTCCGGGAGGTCGTTGTCCTGAAGAACCTTTTCGGTAATGAAAGCGAAGCGGTGATTCGCTATGAAGTTACCGCCATCAAGTTTAAGCGGTATCTGAACTATTCCTTTTTGCAGGTGATCCTTTATAAAATTGATCGCGATATTGTTCAGATTGCGGTAATTCATTGTTTTTGCCAGATAGGTGCAGTAGTTGGGCTCGTAGATGGGTTTGTAAATATGTTCACCGTTGGAGATTCCCATTACGTCCCTTAGCCATATTTCATTCCAGTTTTCCTCGACGATAATGTTCAGCTTCCTTTTACTGAACTTAAATTGTAGCTTTTGCTTGGCTCTTGAGTTATTAACGATAATGTGCAAGTCTATTTCAGGAGGAATCTTTGTGAGGAGTTTATCAAAGAAAGGTCCTAGTTCATCATACTCATTGTTAAAGCCTTCTGGGTATGCTAGGAAAAGGTGATTGACCTTGTCAAAATCTGTTTTTACCATCGGTTAAAGATTTTTAAAAATTTGAGCGCGAAGGTAAAAAGGGGTTTAAAGGAGGCCAAAGATTTTAAAAAAATTCGAAGCTTGCTATTCTATACTGATATATTTGGGCGAACAATCCTATATAGACTCATTGATGAATATGAATCAAATGTACTTCAAGAATAGCTAGATTTAAATTGGAATATGAAGCAATCGAATGGTTAGGATAAAATAGGAGAAGACCCGATGCTCTCCAGCAATCGATTATGTGAACCACTTTTTATTGTCTTAATCATTAAATGATATTCTTCTTGAATATCTTTAGACAATTCCGAAATATCCTTTATTAGAATTAACCCCATATACAACAATGAGTAATTTATAAAAAAAGAATATTGATGTTCGGAGCTATCCATTATTACTTCATAGTCGGTAAGAAAACGATTGTTTACTCCAAATGCAGGATCAACCAATCTTTCAAATAAATCTGCCGGAAAAGTCCAATAATGATTTTTATAATGCAAATTATTCCTTTCATGAACAAACTGATCAGCCTTTATCTTTATGATATATGAAACAAACTCTTCTGGCCAAGACCCAATTGTAGAAACTCTGAGAACTCTTTGAAGTATTTCCCAATACTCCACGTGGCTAAGCTCATTAAATATCTGGAATTTAATCTCTACCTTAGGAGAACGTCCCTTCTTGATTGCGCTTCTGCTTAATTCTTCCTCTTTGGGAAAACAATCAATTAACAAAATTTTACTTAACCTTGGGAATGATAACCCCAAAGCAGCCAAAATTCCCTTTAATAAAAAAAAACTGGATTGATATGCGTTAGAAAGAGCCCAGGAAGTAACTCCGCTTTCCAAATGAAGAAATGCAGCTCCTGATACATGAATCCCTTTGTGAATTAAATAAATCGCTTCTCGTAATACCTCACTTCTTAAAACTGGAATGTCTTCACTATAACTCCCTTGACTTTCATCAACTTTTGCATATATCTCAGATAATCCTCCAAATTTTGACAGTTCATATGCTGGCGGCTCTCCTGCCTTATCAATACTCGGAATGTACTGCGCCCATTTCTGCAGCTGAACAGCCCAATCCCGTCCATCTATTTTTTTTATTGCACTTTCGTTACGAGCCATATTATACTCTGATTGAGCCTATTTGGATATTCTCTTTCTCTGTTACCGAAGTTAATTCCATGACTAAATCGTTACCTGCTTCAATTTCCGCTGAATTGCCCGTCCCTTTACTATGCCAAGTAGAAAAATCGAAATAATCAATTTTTTTAAAAACCTTAGTAATATCAGCTGCAGTAAACCCAGAATATTCCTTGAGAGTATAAGAAAAGAAACTTGGTAAGGCGTTAAGTAATCCGCCAAATCCAAGAGTTTGAAAAAATATAGAATCTGTGCGCTTGTACTCTTTATTGAATACATTTCTTATCCCTATAAAATAATTATTTATTATTGCCCTTTGTTCTACTTGAGTAAAGGCATTCAAAATACCCTTGCCTGGCTGGATTAAAGGGGTAACCTTCCTGACGAAATTTGTTAATGAGATTTCACCTTGCTTAGGTGCAGTGGTTACAACTATACGTGCATAAAAAGGCGAGTCTTCATCCTTTTTAAGTTCGGTACCTATATCAGATGCACGTTCTTTAGATATTTCGGCAACAGATTTATATTGATTAGGCAATACTCTCAATAAATCAAGGTATAATGACGATGGGACTCCTTTTGCTTCCTTATTTATGGAAATAAATAGTTGAATTTGATCAATAAGGTCTAATCCAATAAAAGCAATAAAGGGTAATAATATGTTCTTTTTTGCATTCTTTGCCCCTGCAAACCGATGTTGTCCGTCGATAACCCAACCTGAATCAGGACTATTTGGAATTTTAATTACTTTTTGTCCTTCTTTTTCTACAACCTCCGAATTATCTAGCGAAATTAATAAGCTTTGTGGAAGATAGTTTCCAGAATCAATAAATCTCGATATTGCTCCCACTCTTGATTGAGACAAAGCTCTCTGATATCCTTCATTTTTATCTTCCACCTTTCGATTTATACTCAATACTTGCCACATAACCTTGGGGTCAGCGCTAAAAAAAACGAGAGTTTTATCTCCCTGTAAAAAGGTATGACAAGGAAATTCAAGAAAAGTAGCTGTATTACGTTTAATAACTCTCTTAGCAGTCGCCCTTTTTGCTTTAGCCATAAAAAAAATTTAATATAAGAAATGTGCTGGTTTCTTTGCAACTGCCAACTTGTTAGTGGGAACAAATATCGGAGTACCTATTTCTCTAATTTTCAATTCGCCTTTTTGCAAAGATTTTAATCTTTCTTTAGCAATCTTGACGTACTGTTTATCTTTTTCAAGGCCAACTGAATTCCGCCCGTTTTTAAATGCAGCAATAACTGTTGACCCCACTCCGACATAAGGATCTAATACGGTATCACCAATATTAGATAAGGCTAAAATACATCTTTCTGCAAGTTCAATGGGGTACTGACACGGATGATAAGTTTTTTCTTTGTGGTTTGCTTTGACATTAGGAATCTCCCAAACTTCATTATCCCAATCCTGTTTTACAATTTTCCAAACATCAGCAGGATTTTTGCCCAAAGGATTCCCTGAATATTCGCCTTTTTTATCTCCTTTATAATAAGTTTTACCTGGATACTTTGAAGGTACTCTGACATTATCTAAATTAAAGGTGTACTTATCTGATTTCGAAAACCATAATATAGTTTCATATCTCCCTGAAAACCTATTCCTAGAATGCAAACCATGTTCAAAATGCCAAATAATCCTATTTCGCAAAAACAAGTTATGTTTCTTAAATATTGAATAGTAAAATATATCTAAAGGAACTATTTCTTTTGTTTTCTGATCGATATAATTGCCAACTTGCCAGCAAATACTCCCATCATCATCAAGTAATGCTACAAGTTTATCAATTACTTTCTCAATCTCCTGTAAATAAGAATTAATTGGTTCTACAGACTCGTATTCCTTACCCATATTATATGGAGGTGAGGTTAAAATCAGTTGAAATTTATTACCTTTCTGAATTAAGATATCTAAGTATTTGTTAGTATCTGTATTTATAATTTCGGCGCTAATTGCAGCCTTGTCTTGCCTAGTTGAAGTCCTTCTATTCGCCATACTTTAAATTAATTCTTGGACATTGATATTTATTTCACTATAAAGCGCTTTCATTTTTTTAAGTAATCTTATATAAAAATCCATTTAATCTAATATCAGCGTGAGTTTCTGTTTTAAATATTTCAGAACCTCCACAAATGAAGAATCATTAGTAAAAATCAATCCAGTTACATTGGCAATATTTATATATACGGCTTACACAATGAAATGCTGAAAATCAATATGTTACATTTCAGGTTAAAAACATAACAAAAATAACGCTTTTATAATATTATCCCAATTAAAGAGCGGGGTAGAATTAGTTAGATAATCCTATTCAGTATTTTAGTATATTTAATTCGCAAATCCCGCGTACCATTTAGCCCTGTTATTCAAGGACTTATCGCCCATTTTCAATATTTGACAAGTATGCCTAGTAAAAAATCTCTAAATAATGGCAATAAAATAACTCTCGAAATAGGAGTCCCCCAAAAGGGTAATATTAAGGTACATTCTCAAATAATAAATGATCTAAGCTCTGGCATTTATAGCTCCCCCTCCAGTTGCGTTAAAGAGTTGATAAATAATGCTTATGACGCGGATGCGCAATCTGTAGTAATTAGAGTAAAGCCAATAGAAGATAGTATTTCGATTATTGACGACGGTAGTGGAATGAACGCTGTTGATTTTGATAATAATTTTGCTTGGATTAGTAAATCCAATAAACGAAATAATGGTGAACTTTCACCGAAACTTAAACGACCACTTATCGGCAAAATTGGGATCGGCTTTATTGCAGTGAATGAAATTTGTGAAGAACTGGAAATTACTTCTACAAAAGAAGGAGAACCTATTAAGTTTCGCGTAAATATTAATTTTAAAAACTATTATCAAGAGGAAACTGTTGCGGAGGATGGAATAATAAAAGGTGCATATAGCCTAATTAATGAAGAAGAAGATTCTAAGGAGCATTATACAATTATAAGACTACTTAAATTAAAGGAGTCTGTTAAGAATGTGTTAGATGACAGGTTATATCTTTCCGAAATAGTTAGATCAAAGCACAAAGATTTTGATACGGTCACTTTCGATAGCATGAAAGAAATCTTAGACCTCCACACACAGAAAAATCTAAAGTCGTTCAGTGAAGATAATGCGTATATACAGTTCATTATCGATTTGGCCTCATATATCCCAGTAGAATATATTCCAGGAGGACCCGTTGAAGGTTTCAAGAGAAAGACGCTAAGCGAAATTATAAAACTCCATGAAAATCTCAATTTCAAAGTTGATTTAGATGGCATTTATTTAAAAAAACCAATATACTTTCCTTACAAAGAATTAAGCAATGTAGTCGAGTTTCATGATGAAGTAAATACAGGTGACGACACTATTAAATTTAAAGGATATTTTTATATCCAACATGGACTTCTCGTACCAAGAGAACTTAATGGAGTTGCTATTAGGATACGAAATATACCTATTGCGGAACAATATGGCTTTGATCCGACCTTTATGAGATACCCGAATTACATGGAGCAGCTATTCAGAAACTGGGTATCTGGTGAGATCTATATAGAAAGCGGACTCGAAGACGCCATGAATATAGATCGGAAATCATTTAGAATAACTCATCCCCATTATCTAGCGTTACAAAGCTACCTACACCATCTTTTGAAAAACAAGGTCTTCAAGATAGCTCATGATGAAATTTATGAGGTTGCAAAAGAAGAGCGTACAGAAGAGCAAAAGAAAATAACCACAGATAAAAAGAAAAAAATATTAAAAACCAAAGCAGTAACCTATACGAAAAAAACTGCGGACAAAAAACCAAAAGTAGCCCAAGTAAACAAAAATGAAATAAAGGCCCCCATAAAAATCTTAAAAAGCTCTTCACAAAATACAATCGTAGAACTTGACGAAGCAGAGATCAAGAAATTTAAGAAAAAGGATTGGGAAGTTCTTGAAAATGTATTCTTAATTTTTGAATTGGCATACAAAGAAAGTAAAGGGGACATTAATTCATTAAGAAGTTTATTCTACCATAAAATAAATGAATGGAAAGATATTAAATAAAGCAATGACAAAACAACCTGTTTACCTACATAATTCCAGCCATAAAGATTTCATAAGAGAAAAATGGATTGAGTTTGCGCAAGAGATGCTAACTGCGGGTGGCAATCTTTCGCTCATAACATTCCCCGCTGAAGAAATGCAAGACCTTCATCTTTTTGCTACTAAAGGTCTAATTGAATGGGAACAAACAGAGACCGGTGGATATAAGATTAAGAAGGGGAAGGTTACATGCTTTGAAAAGAGTGATAAAATTTGGATGAAATTAAGCAAGAAACTTATTAATGCTACTGTTGAAAAGGAAGAAATAGGCTCTTATTTTCAAAGTAAGTATAAAGCTATAATGAGTAAACAAACTAAAATATTTCCAGCAGATGTAATTAATCTTGATTATGATGGAAATATTTCCAAAAATAAAGTTTCAATAGAAGATACAATAGGCTTAATATTTAAATATCAAGCTCTTCATGAAAAAAACTTTTCCCTTTTTCTAACCTGGCCTCAGACAGAAAATGAAGATGAGCAGAGCTATAAAGATATGTTGAAGCAAACTATTGAAGACAATTTAGATGATCCAAACGCAGTTCAATTTAAAGAAAAATTTGAAACATTTTTTGATTCCTTAAATGATCTAAACTACGAACAACTATCAATTATAGGACTAGCCAAAGTAATAATAAAAAAGGCATCGGAGCATAAATTCGAAATTTTCAAGAATGAGTTTTATTTGTATGGAGAACAAAATAGACGCAAAATGTTTTCTATTTTATTAAACTTTGAATTTTCAAAAAATGCGCGTCCTCATAAAATTTATTCCAAAGATGTAGTAAAATCTTTAACTACGCTCACTGATCTCAATGAAAAAAGTAACTAACTAACGAACAATATAAGTCCATCTTCGAGGGTACTAATCAATACTTGAAGAATTCATTGCATTCAATTCGAAAAGTATGAATGCTCGTATACCGGAACCGAATTTGAATTATACTTAGTTAACACAAAGCAGTATTTATACTTACCGCTCAGGACGGGTTCATCAAATTTCTGAAATTTGATCACGTTATAAATCTCATTCCGGCTACCATTTTCTATGCTATACCAATAAGTTGTCCCTTCTTGTCCTTTCAACTGCTTTAAATACTTAATATTATACTGCAAAGTACTTCCCACTTCCAAAAGACCAATTACAATCTTCCCAGTTTGCCCCACACCTAGTGGCTCATCAAAATCTATAGCAACTTTGTATCGATTAAAATTGGTGCCTTTACTATTTTCAACGCATTGGAGTTCGGAATAGAACTGTTTTTGCGCACTTACCTTGAAGGATAAAAGCGTCATGAAAAATAATAGTAGACTTCTCATTTCTTTAAAATTTAAATCTGTTGATGGAATAATAATTCGTCAAGCAATATATGCATAATAATTAAAATAACTCATACATGCGTCAATTAAAATCGCATTGATATACCATCTTTCAGATGTGATCAATGTGAAGAACATAGCCTTGGTAAAAGCATTAGGCAGCAGGATAAGAGAACTGCGCCTTCAGCAAGAAATGTCGCAGGAGGACCTGGCGAACGAAGCCGATATTCCATTGTCTCAAATCGGCCGTATTGAACGTGGAGAGAATAACCCTACGATATCTTCCCTGTATGTCATCGCCCAAGCCTTAAAAGTCGATCTGAAGGCACTGGTAGATTTAAAGCTGAAAAAATAGCTCCAATTTCTCGCTTTCGAAATGAAGGTATGCAAGAGCTTTTTAATGCCCAAATCCTTTTGGGAAATTTCGAAAATATATTATTATAATTTTATAATTAAATATCATTCGTTTCAGCCTTCAGAAAATTAAAAATCTTCAAATTTCCGAAATCCTACATTCCCTAAGATTGGCTAGACCTACTAAAAACATTTAAACTGGAGACATTTTGTTAGTGCCGACCTCGCTTTTATAATCCACCATACGGCCACTATGGCGGCTATATTGACCCAGTAACAATTGGGCGATATCTTTACCGAAAGAATTCTGATGGCCGTATGAGGGCCATAGTGGCTGTATAGTGATTGGCTATGAAATGCTCTTATTTTTTTGCTCCCTGCGTAATTGGATAATATTCTCTCTGACCTCCTCCCGGCCAACAATGGTATCACAATTAGAGAGTGGTGAAATATACTCTAACTCTGGACTGCCTATCTTCATCCATTTATTAAATAAAACAGGATTTTCAAATTCATAGTATCCAAAGCTATACAGCTGAACTAACGATGCGAAATTATCGCTTATCCTTCGGCTGAATAAATTTTCATCTTTCATCTTGTGAATCATCCTGACAGTAATACCGATTATATTTGCCAGACAGTCATAATCAATTCCAGATACTTTTTTGAATTGAACAAGCTGCCGCTTGGAGATTAATTTTTTAGATATTTCAATCCGCTTTTCAAATCCGATCCGGTAAAAGTCTAAAACAGCCTGCACCGTATCAAATTTAAATTCATCTTCTGAATCCAAGCGGATGCTTCTTTTCTTATTCATTATATTATAGTATTGGGTTAAGAAATCTGGGATGTTCTATTTGCCAAGTAGTTTGGAAGCAAGAAAAGTCGCTTTTACAAATGCGCTAAGCTGCCGACAAAAAAATATCATGTCCGTCCTTTCGTCCCCAGTCCATTCATCAGCTTGCTTACTTCCCATCGCTGCTTCAAGCAGGGCAAAGAGCTGTTCGTTTACGCCGTCCTCGTTCTCGTAAAGAACAATAAATTTTGAAATTGTTTCCATCGGAGTATCCATGACAGAATTTTTGCGCGAACGTAGTTAGCTTCTTTGGGACAACCAAGTGATTATCCAGAGGTTTTTGCATCAAAAAAAGGGTGCGATGTCACTATGACAACGCGCCCTTTATAGAAGTCAAATTATTAAGCTCTTTTTTGGGAAAGATGATCCTTTAGTATTGGTTCCAGCCACTGTATTCCGAGGAAAGAAATAGTTAGGTAAGGGTATCTCATCTTCTTATATGTATTACCCAAAAACTTCTCTTTATATTCAAACTTCAGGTAACCAGCATCGACTAACTCTTGCCTAGGTTGGCGATCCTTGCTGATCAATCCTTTCTCATGCATAATTCTAAAGATTGTAGTTTTCCCAATGCCCAGATTTAGTTTTGCGGCAGCGCTGGTAAACCCCATAAAATATTCCATAATTGCATTTTTTAGGAGGCTGAGGATTTCGGACATTTAGCGATTTTTCTCCGAATCCTCGGCCTAATTATTAATTTGTTTTTTGATATTGATTATGCTCTACTCTTTCAAGAACACCGCTTTGTATTAACCCAGCCAAATAGTTCTCCGCAGTTTTTTCCTTAATGTTCATCAAAGCAGCGACTTCCATTGCTCCGGAGCGGTTGAAAGCAACTGGCAATTTCTCAAAATAAAGCTGCTTGCGCCCTTTAGCCGTCTTGACTTTTCTCAGGCGTTGAAGTTGCCCGAAAACTTTAGTAGTGTGACAAATGAGGGCATTTGCAATATTTACCGCAGTTTGAAAATCTGTATCGGAGCAAGTGAACTGTGCAGGTACTTCCGCCTTGATAAATCTTACCACGGTTAAAAGCATGGCAATTCTGAATGTAACCAGTCCCAATCTTCTAATACTGGCTATTATTTCATCACCATACAAGTGGTGAAGTGTTGCCTGCTTCTCAGTGAACATCTTTGTAAACTCCTTTTCCTGTTCGCTTGTCAATTCAAAAAGAATGGTTCCCCCATTTGCATCTGCTCTTTCCTGAATCATATTTGAAAAACTTAATATCTGTTCCGCTGCGGCACGTATGCTGCCATCTGGGCTTTCCTTTGTTCTGTCAAAAACATTTTCCCACTCTAAAGTCAGTGGAAAGTCATAGAATAGAAAGCGAGAAAAGAATCCATTCTCTACGCTTGTCAGAAGATTATTGATCTGGTTTGGAGTGCCGGAAAGAACGACAGACAAATAAGAGCGTTCCATGGAAACGTACTCATCATTGGACTTTCTTGCCAACTCAATTGGTTCATGATGGAAAACCTTCCTGAGGATGTCGCTGAAATCTCCCCAGTCATTACTCAAAGCCTGGGTAAGGGTATCGGCTTCTGTTTCGAAAATAACACCGAAGTTTTTGTTCGCCATCAGCGTTTGAATTATTTTGCTGGCGGAGCTGTTTGCGGGAACAAAAAAAAGTTGGCGTTGAGGCTTGATCGGCGCCGGCATTCCAGATTCCGGCCCAGCTTCTTTATATACAGTCATGGCCTGCTCGTAATCAGCTATAGCCTGCCTATACCTATTTTCACAATCTGCATGCATGCATTCCCCTAGCCTACGTGCCCATATCATGACACCTTTGCCTGCGGAAGCCGGAGCACTGATGAATAGATATAGATTCATTCCCACCATCTGGTTATTATAGTTGCCTTGTACAGCCGGGAAACAACTACTGAGAACGCCAAGACTAGATAGTAAAAAGACATCACGTTCACGACCTACATTGAAATAGGAAGACAATCCTTTAAGAAAAGGAGGAAGGTTAGCATATATCTGATCTGGCAAGACAGGGGTTTCTTCTTGATCTTCGTCCTCTTTTTTATGCCAAGAATCAAAGGCGGCAGAATACTTTCCATAGGCCATTTCGACATTATGAAGGTTAAACTTTTCAAAGTCCTTAACTTCTGCGTATTCCTTCTTTACTCTGAAATCGGAAGCGAACCGATTTAATATTAACTCCTGTGTTCTTTGCTTAGATATACCAAACTGATTACAGATGCTTGCCAACTTATAAAGATAAAACTGGATAGGAGAAGGAGTATAGCGCTCCTTCTTATTCAGTATCTCAACCAAGTTGTTAAAATTTAACTTCCCCCCTTTATCGAGGCAGTTCATGGTGTAGCGATGCGTGTCGCCCACTTCTAAAATCTTGCCGTCTGCCGGCACTGGTAAAAATTCTCTATGCATTTTTTTGTTGTTTTTTTCTTTTTGAGAGGAAGGAAGCACTGCGTATGCAGTGCCTCACTTCCTATAATTTTTGTTTCTTACCTGCTGCATCGAGGCAGCAATGTCACTTTTTCTATACCTTACCGACCGGCCAAACCGATAGGCATTTATTACCCCGTCCTTCGTGTAACTATGCAGCGTGGGTTTTGACACCTGCAACATTTTGCATACCTGATCTACCGTGAGGTATTCTTCATCCGGAGGTTTTTGAGGGTCAGCACGGGGAAGGACTGATTTCATTTCTTCCCGGATCGTTTCACGTAAAACCTCCTTCATTAACTCCCGGAGGTCCTGCTCCGAGAACTGGTGCATTAGAATCTCTCCCATCCGGTAACGTTTTTGAAGGTGGATGAAAGGGGCTCCCTTTGCAGGGAGCCGTTACCGAAATCATGGCGGAGAGCTGCGCCAGCTTTAGCACTTATTGACGTGGAACCCAGCGACAGCACAAGAGCTAAAGAACTATTTGGGAATCCCAAATAATTATTTAAAAACAAAAACTATTAATTTATATTATTTATATTCATAATATGTTTGAGCAAAAAAATAGATGAATAATTTAGTTATTAAAAAAACTATGCTGGCTTAATGCCTCGGCATTCTGCACCTGGTTCAGGCGGACATACCCCTGAAACACCTTCAGGCTCTTGTGGGCGGAGATCAACATGATCGAAGGGGTGGGAATCCCATCCAATATACAGTTGGAAATCATAGACCTTCTTCCAGTGTGGGCCGTCAGTAACTCATATTTTTTGAAGGTTTTGGTTTTCTTCTGGCCGCCGAGGGTCTTTGTGATCGTCACAGGCTCATTGATTTCGGCCAACTTACCCACATCCTTTAATACTCTATTAAAGATCTGGTTGCAGGGAGCCTTTGGAAGCTGGTAGTCGTACTTTTCCAGTATTGCTCTTACCATTGGAGCAATGGGGATAATGACAGGTTCGCCGGTCTTTCTTGTCACCATTTCAAGGGTGGCTCCTTTTACGTTCTCGGGTTTGATATTCACGAAATCGGAAAAGCGCAGGGAAGTAAGGCAACTAATGACAAAGTAATCGCGCACCACTGACTTCATTTTATCGTCTACGATCTCCAGTTCCGCAATACGCCGTATTTCGTCCATGGTTACGAAAATCTTATGCACATCCTCGCTGGGTTTGCTGAAACTCTTGCTTTTGAACTGCAGGTTATTGTTCAAACCACGCTCCGTTGCGTCGTTCATAAAAACCTTAATGTTCTTGATGTGCTTCCCCTCCGTGTTCTTTCCTACTCCCAAACCCTGCAGATACTTGATAAAGCCGTTACGCCATTCGATCGTCACTCCATCAAAATCAAGTGACATACCGGAGTAGGCTTCCATGTGCTTATACGTGGATACATAGCTTTTCACCGTGTTTTCTGCCTTGAGAGCCTTACTGTCAGTAATAAACTTGGGGATAAAGTTCATGAGCGTTACTTTTTCCTCCTTTGGAGCTTGAACTGTCCTATTCATCTTTTCCAGCAGTCCCTTGGTGATGTTTTCGGCAGTCGGGACCGCCCCATCAATCTGCATGTTTCTGAACAGGGCTTTGAAATCAGCCGCGATCTTGTCCAGCCACAGGTTAATGTCTGAGTTGCCCGGACTTTTCTTGGAAACGATAGCTCTCTGGCGGGTAAAATCCCATTCTGCAGGATGGATCTTGTCGCCGGTGCTTAAAAAGACCCTCTCACCCATAAATTTGACCTGCAAGCAAATCAGGGTCGGCTCTGTCGCCTTGGGTAGTTTGAGATAAAATCTAGGTTCTGGTACAATCATATTTATTTGTTTTTGTTTTTTATTATTTATTTATAATTATTTAATAATCAATTAGTTGTCCCATCGGTAGACCGCGAAGATGAGGATTTTTTTCCAATTCATCACAAATTTTATTTTGAGGGCCTAAAACGGCAACGACGGCCCTAAAGCCGTCATAAAAACCAATAAAAACAGATAAAAAACAATAAAAAATAAGTTGGGCTTGTCCGGGCTACTTTTAAGTTTTTAACGGCGTTCTCTCGAGCGCCATTTTTCTTTTTAAGCCCCGTCCAACCTGATTTTCAAAGGTTTTTACAGTACAATGTAATCCAATTCAGTACAATCTTCGGGAGGACTGATTCAGGGACTTATATTTAGGTCCTCCCGCTTCCACTTGCAGGCAAATCCTAAAAAAAATTTGTTATGCAAGTAAAAAATCAAAAACTCAGCATCCTGTTCTTTCACTCCCTCAAACGCACTAATGCCAAAGGACTGGCTTCTATTTGGGTGCGGCTCACCATAGATGGCATGGAGGATGAAATTTCCACTTCCATTTATGTACATCCCGATCACTGGGATGGAAAAAGTAAAAAGTAAAGAACACCCACCCGTCTCACAAAGCCTGCAATGAACGATTGCTAAATATCACCACAGACTTGAGCCGGCATTTTTATCTGATCACTGCTAAAAACGGCATTGCCACCCCGCAGGCCGTTTTTGAAAGCTATCGTACATCTGTTAATGGTCACAGGGACAGGAGACTTTTTCCCGTAGGAGTTTGAAAATGAATCATGGCTACACCAAAGCTGGTCTTGTCGCGCCATCCCAAAAACCCATATATGGGTCTGTGTAACCAGCCTGACCTGTCTCTACATGGCCAGTATAACGTCGGTAATATTTTTCATTCCCTGAAACCCTGACTGTGAAATCATACCAACCCAGAGAGCTGTCAAGATTGATGGCTTTAGTGACAGACTTGATGCCAGTATCGCCACTGGCCGGAAGGGGTACGATCATGTCAGGTTGCCCGTAGGCATTGTCTGTAATAATAAGATTGGCGCCGGATATCTCATTGTTGATATCAACCCGTACTTCAACGTTTCCGGTTAAAGTCCGGGCGTCCTGTAAAGAGTATTCGTATAAACAGGAAATATCAATATCCGGATCGTTCTGGTCTCCGGAGAATTCCCTTGAAAAGCCGTTGGGCCCATATACAATGGAGTGATATCCGTCACCCTCAAAAAAAGGCAAAGGGACGGTTTCTTTAATAGTATCGCCAGCTTTAACTACATAGGACCTCGGCCTTCTTGCGTTGACAATAGGCCCAAAGTCGCCGTGGCCTAAATAAAGATGAAAAGCAGTGCCCCAGCAGGTATGACCATATATTTCATTTCCTGCTTCAAAGCTTAAAACAACGCTATTTGAGCTTTTATCCAACTTTGCTTCAGCAAATAACTGATATAATAGCCCATTGGCTGGCCGTATCCCCTCTTCCTGTCTGGGTAATAATTTACTATTCCGAACATCGTTTTTAATCGCTGTAATTTGATCCGGTGTCAGCAAATTGGTACCCGGGGCAGCGTTGTTCCTGGCGCCCTTTATTTGCGTAAAATAATCCATCTTGTCAACACGTTCCGGGAGCGTTACCTTTTCGCCATTATAGGGCCTAAAAGCAGATGTAATATCACCGAAGACATTTCGCCTGAACTGATTAATATTGTTACATTCAATATTACTATTGCCGGCTTTCGTATTCAGGAATTTTTCCAGGAACATCAGGGAGGACGTGTCATCAAGTATTTGAGAATTCACCCATCCGCCACGGCTCCATGGTGACACCACGAACATAGGCACCCGAAAACCGGCGCCGATTGGACTGTCATATTCAGCTGCGTACTCTTCGGAAGGATCTATTCCCGTTGAGCATTTTCCCGCTACAACGGGAGCTACATAGGGAGGCATATGATCAAAGAAACCGTCGTTTTCATCGAAGTTTATGATAAAGATGGTCTTTTTCCAGATATCGGGTTTTGAGGTCAGGATATCCAAAACTTCCGAAACATACCAGGGACCGTATTGAGCAGCATTGGGATGATCCGAAAACACCTCCGGTGCAGCCAGCCAGGATACCGTCGGCAATTCTCCATTATTGACATCCTGCCTGAATTGATAAAGAATATCCCCTGCGGGGGCCATCATGCTGGTGCCATCCTTCAGCGTAATCTCCGTAAGGGAATTATATAATGGGTCCTTGATATTTGTTGTAAATGCCCTGTTGTGAATATTCTTATTATACTGTGGCAGCCCTTCCCACAGGAATGCTGCAACTTCACAAGCTCTTCTGTTTTCTTCATTCAGCAGAGGGAAGTACTCTGAGAACGATTCCAATACATTGTCGCCGAAATTCCCCAGCCATCTCATCTTATTGTCTGATGCTACCTCGTTATAACTATCAAGGGCACGTTGAATAATGGCAGTATGTAAATCTTTCCCGGATGTGATATCTTGTAAAACAGCCAATAATATATCCGAGGTCAAAAGCCGCTCAATAACTTTAGGCGCCTGGGTTCCCACAAGGTCGGATATTTGAAGCGCATTAAAATTGGTCTGGTTCTGATAGACTTTCCATGAAATTCCGTTATTGTACAACACTTCCGGGAATGTCAGCCAACGGCAGGTGCCGGGTATGTCAAACGAAGAATTATTCATTTGGGCCTTTTTACCGGCACTATCCGCATCAAATACATTGAGGCCTGTGAGCTTACCCGTCCAGAACATCGCCCTGTTGGGAGAAGTGCCTGTCAGGGATGAACAGAAATAATGATCGCATATGGTAAAAGCATCAGCGAGCGCATGATAGAATGGATGATCTTCACGGGTGAAATATTGCATGGTTTTCGGCGTCTTTTCATCTATCCATTTATCCATATACCCCAAATTCCTTGCTCCTATTTGATTCTCTGCATCATGCGGGCATCCTCCATCCCAGGTGACATTTGTGTTTTTGATATCGCATCTTAAAGGCGCATATGTATTTCCCATACTATCACTTTGCAACCAGATGGGGTTACCTTTTTCCTGTCGCAGGAACCGGGGATCATTAAACCCTCTCACGCCCTGAAGCGTTCCCAATAAATGATCAAATGACCGGTTCTCCTGCATTAGAAAAACGATATGTTCGGCATCCTGGTAAGTTGTGCCAGGATCGGGGTTTATGGCAAATGCTCTTTGAATGGAGCCAGGGAGGTTACCCAGGGCCAGGCCTCCCGATAATGCTGACAATTTCTTGATAAAGTCTCTTCTTGATTCCATGCAATTGATTTTTACGACTAACGTTCTATTTAGATCAGGCAATTATTGTACAACCAGTCCCAGCGTTTTAACATCGTACCCCTGCGAACTCAACCGGACCCAATAAAAGCCCGCTGCGAGCTTACTGATGTCCATTGTTATTAAATTAGTGATGCTATGACGTTCACATATCATCTCCTGCCCAAGCGCATTAATAATTCTCACAAGTATATGCCCGGACCATTTCAGGGAAGAATTAAATGAAATCTGTACGCTTGAGCTCGCCGGGTTAGGGTACAGGTATATCTTTCCGGTTTTGAGGTCGTCCTGTTTTGATATCGAGTTAGCTGAAACAACAGCGTCAACAGACGACAGGCTCTCCTTCTGCTGAAGGTTCTTTAAAACCAGGAAGTTGTCACTATAAGAATTGGATACTATTAAATGCGGCTGCTTACTTTTTCCGGTATTCTTTATGTAGACGTATTGCGGAGCGCTGCCTACAGCTGTTTCATTGATCTTTTCGAGCGATATATTGTGCAGGGAAGAATAGTTTTTCAAAATAACAATATTGTTATCCTTCTCGCTACTGACGGCTATTTCAGGCATGCCGTCATTGTCCAGGTCGCCTGATGTCAATGAGCTTGGCCTTCTAACCGATATCGCCGCTTTTGCATCTGCAAACTGAGCCTGGCCGTTTAGCGATGATGCATTCAGGTAGACTGAAACCGAATTGTCAAATAAATTTGCGACAGCAATATCGGGCATTTTGTTACCATCCAGGTCGTCCACAACACAACTTATGGGTCCCTTCCCCGTATTTAATTTATCAACCTGTGTAAAAGATATCCTTCCCGGCGATGAAGTGGAATTCTGTAAAACAAACAAGGCGTTATCATCATAGCCGGACACAATCAAATCCGGTTTTTTATCAGCATTAATATCTTCTACGACAAGATAATTGGGGCGTGTTCCCAGATCACGCGTAGATTTTAAAAAACTTACAACGCCTCTATCAGTGGAATTACATAGAAATGTTAAAGATCTCTTTTCAAAATCAGCTACAACAAGATCTGTCTTCTTGTCTCCGTCGAGATCTTCTGCGGCAACATGATAGGCCGATCCGTTCGTTTCGACGCCATGTTTTTTTTCAAATTTTATCGACCCCGGGGCCGATCTGTTCAGAAATATGCCAACAACACTGTTGTGACCTTTTTTATTTGACAAGGTGATTATATCCTCCTTTGAATCGCCGTTAATATCACCAATACAAAAAGACAGTATCCTGCTGTCAAGCAGGATGCTGTCTTTCATTATCCAGGATTGCCCGTCGTTTGCCGGAATGCCTTCCCATATGTAAATCTTTTTTTGCCTGGGACTGGCGACGACAATTTCATCTTTGGCATCATTGTCCAAATCTGATAAAAAGAGTCTTCCCGGCGAGCTCCCAGGCCATCCGTAAGCGCGGGCGTCAAAAGCGAGGCTATTCGACTGCCCATTCAATATGTGCGGCATACTTATTAGGAATGCAACACATATGCCTGCAAGCCCACGGCTTCTCAGAACACGTAGATTTTTTTTCATACATTTTCAATTTAAATCAGGACGTAGCTTTCAACTGAGCGTTTAAGCCGCCTTTCAATACACGGTAGATACATGTGCCGTGGAATTATACCCCTGGGGGAAGAGGAGTTCACATAAGCTTAATATTGGGCGGCGACGCCAGGTACTTGTTGCAGGACCAGGTTTTTACCTATGCAGAAGTAAAAAAATTAAGTTGACCTGGTCAAATGGCATTTTTTGGAACGCAGGATTAGATAGCCGAACTTTATTACGATAAATTGTTTTTTTTGTTTAAACCCAATCTCCATGAAAAAAGTTCAAACTTGCCAATTCGTTGAACTTACCTAAAATGAACTGATTAATGTCCGTAGAGGAGGCCTCCTGAGAAATCTCCTTCCTGACATTCCAGCTATAACAGGCGCACTGGATGGACTTTCAGGTACTGCGGATTTTTTATTCCAGGGAGATTTACTGTTAACAGAAGAACAGCTTGATGCTTTATTTGGGGCGCTGATATGCGGCTGGCGGCGTCATATGGCCATGTGCATGTTAACCCAGCTTTTTTATGATGTAAATTATCCATATAATGACCTTTATCATAACTAATTCTTATTAATCCACTCTACGATCGGGTCGATCCATTCCTTCCTTCCCTTGTAGAAAAATCCATGACTTAAACCTGTGTTCAACACGACCTGTTTATAACTTTGGATGCGCTTTTGCATTTGAAACAGGCTATCACAAGAGCCACGCGGGTCGATTTTTCGCAACATATTGAATATCAAAACGCCAAAGCAACCAAAAGCTTTAAATCGTCAAGAAAGTGGTTCGAAAATTGTTCGGTAGGGGCTACAAATGTTTCACCACTTGGATCTCAAGTGTTTTTTTTATCCTTACAGGAATATCCTACTCCTTCACTTTGTATTACAGCCCTTCACTACTTACATAAAACTATTGGCGTGGTATCGCCAAGGTCCTTGCTGGCGGGATATGCGCCATCGTACAGTATGAGCGTCAAGGCCCGTCTCGCTGTAGAACCGATGACCCGGCCACGATGCACACTGCCTCCCGGGACGATATAGGATTGACCGGCACCAAGACGTTGACTGCTTTCTGATCTCTCCAGGCACTGCTCTCCGTCCACAATATAGAATACCTCCGGGCCGGAATGCGTGTGAATCGGCGTTGTAGAGCCCGGCATAAGTAGAGACGACATCACCCGCATCATATACCGATCTGCAGGAGGCAGCTCAAAAGGGCCTATCTGGGCGATGTGCTGGCCGTTATGGTGGTCCTCAGCTTTGGTCTCGACAGTCAACAGCCAAAAAGACCCGTGTGCTTCTGTCGCCACACTATTGGGGCCGGCTGCTTTCATCGCCGCTTCCAGCGAATCAAAGCGATCTATATGCCAATATATGGTCTTTGTCGGAGGTCCAACCAGGAGCCTGTTGGTCAGGATCGTACAACCCTCCTCCCCACGCCGTTCAGGAGAGTTCTCCATGCACTTTACGGATGGACGCTGTTGTGCACTCCTCGCATCTTCAATGTTCCGTGTTGTTGAACAGGAAGAAGCAGACAAAAAAAACAATAGACAAAAAGAACTTTTTAGTTTCATACGATTACAGCTTTATGTTTACATACAATAAACACTGAGAACGTACAGTTTTTTTGAGAGGGAATATCAGGAGTAACAAATAACGACCGAATTTACGCATTTTATCAATTGTTACAGTATTTATTGCAGCAAGTGCGCTCGCGCATAGGCTGGATTTTCAGACACAGATCGCGACAAGGTCAAAATTCTTATACCGGATCCGGGATGCAATTCATCTGATAGAAATTAACTATATTAGTAAACTGAACCCTAAGACATATTCACCTTACTAAACCCAATGCAGAAAAAACCGTTTTCAACCTTGAAAACTGAATGAATGATAACCTCCAAACTATGTCACTAAAAAAAGAACTGATATATATTGACGGGAAAGACGAAACTGACCGCGTTGTTTCTTATTCGTATCGCAACAACAAATGCGTTATAGTTTTCAAGAATAACGATACCCCATATTCATACAACATAACGAGGGTAAAAATTGTCCGAACCGGAATAAGTAACAGAGCCTGCGACATCTTTAGCTATCTAAGAAAAATAGCAGATACGGTCGGATTAAAAACAGAAGACGGGAATAATATACTTGCCAATTTTTATCAACGGACATCGGTTCTACCTGAAGATTGTATTCTTTTAAATTATTTGAACGGAACTGTTCCCCATATAAATAACGATAGCCAATTAGTTGAGATTTTCCCTTTTGGATTTAATATCAGTCAGAAACATGCTGCAAATACTGCATTCTCTTGTACAATGAGCGTTATTGAGGGGCCTCCTGGAACAGGGAAGACACAAACTATACTAAACATTATTGCCAATGCTATTATGAAGGGTCTGAGTGTTGCCGTTGTATCAAGTAATAACGCTGCGACAAAAAACGTTTACGAAAAACTTGAAAAAAATGGCATCGGATTTATTGCCGCGCTGCTGGGCAGCTCTCAAAACAAAAAAGAGTTTATTGATTGTCAAACAAATATTCCCGATTTGTCAAGATTTAGTTTATCAGACAAGGAAAAATCGACATTAATAGAAAATGTGCATAAACTATCCCATCAACTCACTGAATATCTTCATAAAAAGAACGAATCAGCCTTATTGAAACAGGAACTTGATAGTATAGAAACTGAATATCAACATTTTCAAAACGCTTACAAAGAACTAACAGGAAGGTCTATTATATTTAAGCGAAATATAACTACCGGCGCTTTGCTCTCATTGTGGCTGTCTGTTGAAAACCAGGCCAGAAAAAGAAAGGAGTTTGGCTTTTTTAAAAGGTTGATTTTCCGAATAAAATACGGGATCAAAGACAAATCGTTTTATACGTATTCTTTTGAAAGGATGATTAGGATTTGTCAGTCAAGATATTATCCTGTGAAAATCTCCGAACTTACAGAGAGAATAAGAATATTGGATGCTTTAATCAAACGGTTTTCATTTGACAGTAAAATGCAGGAATACACCCATCATTCGATGCAACTTTTGAAATCAGAACTATACCGGAGGTACCAAAATAATAAAAGAGAAATTTATACGATAGAGAATCTTCGTTCCAAATCGTCCGAATTCATCCGGGATTATCCCGTGATTATGAGTACAACATACTCATTAAAACAAAGTTTATCTGATAACGTTTTTTACGATTATGTAATAATAGACGAATCGTCGCAAGTTGACCTGGCAACAGGCGCTCTTGCATTATCCTGTGCAAAACGAGCCGTAATTGTAGGCGATCTAAAGCAACTTCCCAATGTGGTCGATAATGTCACGAAAGGGAAAACCGACCTGATCTTCAGTTCTTTTGCTCTTCCTAAAGCTTATCATTATTCAAATCACAGCCTGCTATCCTCGGCATTGGAGATTTTCCCAAGCATACCAAAAACACTTTTGAAGGAACATTATCGTTGTCATCCGAAAATCATAGAATTCTGTAATAAAAAGTTTTACAAAAATCAGCTTATTGTACTTACGGAACAGACAGACAAACGTGCTCCCCTTCTTGTTTACAAAACTACCCCTGGCAATCATGCACGAGAAAGAATGAATCAAAGGCAGATTGACATTATAAAACAGGAAATCATCCCAAATGAACGCCTTGAAACAGCTGATTTGGGAATTGTTACCCCATATCGCAATCAAACCAACGCTCTGCAAAAAGCATTTATGGGAACGACGATAAAAGCAGATACTGTCGATAAATTTCAAGGCAGGGAAAATGAAGTTATTATACTTTCTACTGTCGATAACGAAATTTCAGATTTTACGGATAATCCTAATCGTTTAAACGTGGCAGTTTCTCGTGCAATAGGGCAACTGATATTGGTTGTAAATGGGAACGACAGCGAAAAAGACGGTAACGTTGCTGATCTAATACGATATATTGAGTACCATAACTTTTCAGTAGTTCAAAGTAGTCTGAACTCCATATTCGATTGTCTATACAAAGGTTACGAGGAAAAACGGGCAGCAATTATTTCAAGAAGTGGTAAAGTATCAAAATTTGACAGTGAAAACTTAATGTATGCTCTCATTAAAGAAGTGTTATCATACGACAATCTCTCAAAATACGACGTCCTCTTGCATTTTCCTGTAAGAGATCTTATCAAAGATTTTTCCAATCTAAATGAAACAGAACATAAATACGCCAATAATCCATTAACCCATTTAGATTTTTTGATTTACAACAAACTTGGCAAAAATCCTGTTCTTGCTATAGAGGTTGATGGGTTTGAATATCATAAATATGGCTCACAGCAAGAAAAAAAAGACAGGATAAAGGATAAAATATTAGAAAAATACAATTTACCTATTCTGCGTTTTGCAACAAACGGCAGTAATGAAAAAGAGACGCTAATAAGGAAATTAAATGAAATACAGAGTTAGATAATTTTCCCTACACGGAAGCAAAACCAATTCGGCCGAAAAAAAAATTTGTTCCTACTGACCGATCATGAATACTGCAAACCCATTAAGCGAATGCCTGAAACTGATAGCGGAAATAAAGCAAGCCGATCTAAACCAGCCAACGGAAGAAGATCAGGCCCTTTTGAAATTGAAAGAGCTGTCCATAATCTTTATTAACCTTAATGCCAGCGAAAGGCACCAGGTATTGGGAGATTTGCCCGATAACCGCTGCTGGCTCCTTTTGGACCTGAGCTGCGGCGCAGCTGAAATGGCCATAAATACCAACGACACATCCTGGATCCGTGTTGGTATCCTCGCTCATATCATTGAAGATTTTCGTATAGACTACCGGGAGAATACCCGCAGGCTGGTATTGATCGACTATGCCTGCAGGGTAATGAACATCAAACTGAAGGAGGTTGTAGATGCCGTAAATGATGCCGCCAGCGAAAGAGCCGGGAAAGGCTTATCAGACTTTTGCAGCCGCCCGCCGGCAATCAATGACCCCGCATTGTTCGGCATAAAAGTGGAAAACAGGGACGGGAAGATTAAATTCATGCCTCTTTAATTGTTTGCCAGCATATTTTTTATTAGTTTCAAACGTCTGAGTAGCATGGTTTCCCGCCATGCAACCAATTTAAGTCCCGCTGCAAATCTTTCTCAACGTCATGAAAGTATTCAACTTACTACCTTTATTGTTATTCACCGCAACGCCCATGGCTAAATCCCAGCACCCGTTTAATGTACCCGGTACCGTTATCGACCACTCTCCCAAGGCGTCGCAGCGTTATATCGGTTCTCCCAGCATTTGCATTTTGCCGGATGGCAATTACCTCGCGTCGCATGATTATTTTGGGAAAAATAGTAATGAACGCGTTGCCGGTATTGTGAAGGTCTTTATCTCGCGGGATAAAGGGAAATCCTGGGAACAAACTGCGGAATTAAGCGGCCAGTACTGGTCCAAGCTGTTCGTTCATGATAAAAAAGCCTACCTGCTGGGTACTACCAAAGAATATGGCGACCTGGTGATCAGGCGCTCCGATGATGGCGGCCGCACCTGGACGGAGCCTACAGACAGCCTGCATGGCTTGTTGCGGACAGGCAGGTTCCATTGTGCGCCTACGCCGGTGATCGAATACAACGGGCAACTCTGGCGCGCAGCGGAAGACGCCATGGGCCCCGTTTCAGGGTGGGGAAAGATGTTTGAAGCCTTTGTAATGCATATACCCGTTGACGCCGACCTGCTAAATGCAGCCAACTGGAAATATACAAATGCCCTGCCTTATGACTCCACTTACCTGGGCGGGAAATTCGGCGGCTGGCTGGAAGGGAATGTGGTAGTTACACCTGATCAGCAAATTAAGAATGTACTGCGCGCGCACTACGTGCAAAAAGGCGAGGAAAAGGCCGCTATCACTGATATTTCGGCAGATGGCAGCACCGCTGCCTTCGACCCTGCTACCGGGTTTGTCAACTTTCCCGGCGGGGCCAAAAAATTCAGCATCCGTTATGACCCGGTATCGAAGCGCTACTGGACCCTGTCTAACTATGTACCGCAGGAATACGAGAACAATAACCAGGAACGCGTGCGGAATACGCTGGCCCTTTGCAGCTCGGAAGACCTACGGAACTGGCAGGTGGAGCGCATCGTGCTGCAAAGCGCCAACACCGCGCATCACGGGTTTCAGTATGCAGATTGGCAATTCGAAGGGAAAGATATCATCGCCGCAGTACGCACGGCTTATGACGATGCCGAAGGCGGCGCGGATAACCAGCATAATGCAAACTATCTCACCTTTCACCGGGTAAAGAACTTCCGGAAGAGATAAATGTTTATCCAAATTGCGCAGGACTAAAAAATAAAGAATAAAAAAGTAATTTAGGGCGGTAGAATACTCATCCAAATCTTTCGGGCCAGTCCTAATGAATTTCTTTATGAAACAGATCCTCCTGATCGCATCAGCCATTATCTTTTTTGGCGCCAGCTGTTCAAAATCAGATAACAAGCCCGGCGGCTCTTATTCGAACGACCGGAGTGCGGGCGCCTCCGCCAATGACCTGTTGAGCAGCGCACGCTACAAATCACTGAAAATTGAGATCCAGTACATGCCGGGCTTCCAGCCGGACGCCGCAGCTATCAATCATCTTACGGCCTTCCTCAGCAACCGGCTGAATAAACCCGGCGGCATACAGGTAACGCAGAAACAAATTGCCGCGGCCGGCAGTGTGCTGTCCGCACAGGAAGTGCTCAATATTGAAAAACAAAACAGGACCGTTTACACCAGCGGCGACCAGCTGGGTGTGTATTTCCTCTTTACAAACGGCAACTATACCCAGAACAATGTGCTGGGGATCGCCTACCGCAATACCTCCATGTGCCTCTTCGGGAAAACGATACACGACAACTCCGGCGGTGTTGGGCAAACCAGCAGAACAAAGCTGGAAGCCACCGTACTGGAGCATGAGTTCGGGCATATACTGGGCCTGGTAAACATCGGCAGCGCCATGCAAACCGCCCACCAGGATACGCCGCATGGAGCGCATTGCAACAACGAAAACTGCCTGATGTATTATGCGTCGGAAACCACTGATGCGCTCGGTTTCCTGCTGACCGGGAATATTCCTTCCCTGGATGCCAATTGCATCAACGACCTGAAAGCCAACGGCGGCAAATAAGAAACCTATTTTTTCATAAATTGAGGTCATGCAAACATACGAGACCTACCGCGACCAACTGGCAAGCCTGCTGGCCCCGCTTCCTCCACGGGAACAATATTTTTTCGGCTGCTGGTGCACGGAAAAATTGTCCGGCCTTTTCAGCATCGAGAAAATAAAAAAACTATCAGCCGCCGAATCGGCGCAGATCAATGGTTCTATGGCATTTATATGGGACTCTTATACGCGCTTCCCCGACGTTGGCGAACAGGAATTGTATGACACATTCGAAGCAGTTCAACAGATCGAAGAGAAAGATTTCGACCAGGATGATTACGCTGAATACACCGCCAAAGCATTGCTGATCGCCCAGATGCTTATTCTCTCTTTTATTGAAGAACGCGACCCGGAGCTGATCTTGGATGCAGCGGAAACGCTGATACAGGTGATGGAATTTTCTATCAGCTACAACTTCGGCCACGATACCACCGACCTGTTCAACCACCCCCTGATCAGCAACGAGCTGCGCCTTCAGCAGCAAATGACAGAACGCCTTGCCTCCGGGCCCGCCCCGGGCGCCGGCGACAAGAAACTGTTCCGTCCTTAACCTATCTCCATCCTCCTCCCAAATCCCTGTAAATATTCACCACGGCATTCAACTGCTGCTGCTTCGTTTCTATCAGCTCAAGCTTCGATTCCAATGCATCCCGCTGTGTCATGAGCACCTCCAGGTAATCGGCCCTGGCGGATTTGAAGAGGTCGTTGGAAATATCAATGGAACTGGTGAGCGCGTCTACCTGCTGCGATTTCAGGTCGTAGCTCTTTTCGAGGTTGCTGATGTTGGAAAGCTGGGTGGACACTTCCAGGTACGCATTTAAGATAGTGCGCTCGTAATTATACATCGCCTGCAGCTGGCGCGAATTGGCGTTGCTGAATTCAGCTTTGATGGCGTTGCGGTTGATCAGCGGGCCGGCCAGGTCGCCCGCCAGCGAATACAGCAGCGACTCCGGCGATTTCACGAGGTAGCTGGGCTTGAACGCCTGGAAACCTACCCCGGCGGAAATGCCGAAGGAAGGGTAAAACTCCGCCCGGGCAACTTTCACATCCAGCTTCGCCGCGCTCAATTCAAGCTCCGCCTTTTTGATATCCGGCCTGTTGGCCAGCAACTGGGAAGGGATACCTGCGCTCACGGCCTGCGGCAGCAATCCTAAAAAGTTCTCTTTATCCCTCGCTATCTCCTGCGGGTAGCGGCCCAGCAGGAAATTGATCCGGTTCTCCGTTTCTTTTATTTTCTGCAATATCTCAAACTCCAGGCTTTGCGACTTCAGCACTTCGGCCTGGAATTTCTGAACAGCCAGCTCCGTGGCTCTCGCCGCTTCCTTCTGGGTTTTCACGATGTCCAGCGCATTCTTTTGCAGGTCGATGTTTTGTTTGACGATCGCGAACTGGTTATCCAGCGCCAGCAACTCGTAATAGGAATTAGCCACTTCTGCTACCAGGTTGGTGAGCACAAAATTCCTTCCTTCCACCGTTGCCAGGTAGCGGGCCACAGCGGCTTTCTTCGCGTTGCGCAGCTTTTTCCATATGTCCACTTCCCAGTTCGCATAAGCCGCCAGGGTGTAATCTGCCAGCGGGTCGGGCATTTCTTTGCCGGGTTCTATTTCCGTGGATGCGTCGCCGGCGCCCTGGCTGGTGTACCGCCCCACCTTCTCCACGCCGATGCCCGCTTTCGCGCCGACTGTTGGCAGTATAGCGCCTTTCCGGATGCGGATGTCATTCCTGGCGATCTCGATCTCCTGCAGGGTGATCATCAGCTCCTGGTTGTTGTTCAGCGCCGTGTCTATCAGGTTTGCCAGGTCTTTATCCGTAAAAAAGCTCCGCCATTGGATCGCTGAAGTATTCGCCGTATCCCGGCCATTGCCCCAGGATGCAGGCACCGCCCTGTTTTCAGCCCTTTGCGTAATGGCCGGCACCCCACAGCTTGCCAGGCAAACGGCCAGCACGCCCACGCAATGATGTATCCTGAATCTATACATTATGATCTATTTCTTCTGTTAGAGGATTTTCTTCTTCATTTTTTACCAGCATGCGCCTTTCCGCGATCTTCCCGAAGATGTAATACAAACCGGGAATGATCAGCACGCCAAAAACGGTACCGAAAAGCATACCGCCTGCGGCTGCAGTACCGATCGTCCTGTTGCCGATCTTACCCGGCCCCGTGGCAAACACCAGCGGGATGAGGCCGGCGATGAATGCAAACGAGGTCATGAGAATGGGTCGGAACCGCACCTTCGAGCCTTCCAGCGCTGCGGCCAGCACAGTGGAACCGGAGCGGTGTTTTTGCACGGCAAACTCCACGATCAGCACGGCGTTCTTACCCAGCAAACCGATCAGCATCACCATCGCCACCTGCGCATAGATGTTGTTTTCCAGCCCCAGCATATCCAGGAACAGGAAAGCCCCGAAAACCCCGGCCGGCAAGGAAAGGATCACTGCCAGCGGCAGGATGAAACTTTCATACTGCGCAGACAGGACCAGGTATACGAAACCGAGACAGATCAGGAAAATATAAATAGCCTGGTTGCCTTGCGACACCTCATCCTTCGAAATGCCCGCCCAATCGATCCCGAAGCCTCTAGGCAAGGTCTTCTGCGCCACTTCGTTGATCACCTTGATCGCTTCGCCACTGCTATAGCCGGGGGCTGCAGAGCCGCTTACTTCCGATGCGGTGTACATATTATGCCGCGTGATCTCTGACAGACCATATACTTTCTCCATTTTCATAAAAGCCGAAAATGGTACCATTTCATCTTTATCGTTCTTCACATACAGCTTCAGGATGTCTTCCGGTGAAGCCCTGTACTGTGGCGAAGCCTGTACCATTACCTTGTACTGCCGGCCGAATTTGATGAAGCTGATCTCGTAGTTGCTGCCCACGAGCGTGGAGAGCGTGTTCATCGCATTCTCGATGCTCACGCCTTTTTGCTGGGCGATGTCGTTGTCTACCTTCATCATGTATTGCGGGAAGCTGGCGCTGTAAAAGCTGAATACGGACGACAGCTCTTTCCGTTTGGTGAGTTCTTTCACGAACTCGTTGCTCACGGTTTCCATTTTTTTGTAATCGCCCGAACCCGCTTTGTCCAGCAAGCGCAATTCGAAACCGCCCGCAGCGCCATAGCCCGGAACGGCCGGCGGCAGGAAGAATTCGATGGTAGCGCCGGTAATGCCTTTAGCTTTTTCTTCCAGCTCTTCAATGATCTCCTGCACGGAATGTTTGCGGTCTTCCCAGCTTTTCAGGTTGATCAGGCAGGTGCCGGAATTGGCGCCGGTACCTTCGGTAAGGATTTCGTAACCGGCCAGTGAAGAAACGGATTGCACGCCTTCCACGTCTTCCGCCATTTTCTGCAGCCTTTCCGCAATCTCGTTCGTTCTTTCCAGGGAAGAGCCCGGCGGCGTTTGAATGATGGCATAGAACATTCCCTGGTCCTCATTGGGAATAAAACCTGAAGGCACGCGGCCGTTCAGGAACCAGATGCCCGCGCAGAAAGCGCCCAGTACCAGGAACGTGACCATCCTCCTGTTCACAATACCGCCCAGTATTTTCTGGTACCTTCCCGCAACGCGGTTGAACGAATTATTGAATCCGCCGATGAATTTGTCCAGGGGGTTTTTCTTTTTAGGTTTCCCGTGGTTGTTCTTCAGTATCATGGCGCAAAGGGCCGGCGTAAGCGTAAGCGCCACCACGCCCGACAGAATGATCGCCGTGGCCATGGTGATGGAAAACTGTCGGTAGAATATCCCCACCGGGCCGGACATGAACGCCACGGGCACAAACACCGCCGCCATCAGGAAGGTAATGGCGATGATCGCCCCGGCGATCTCGTGCATGGCCTTCTTTGTGGCTTTCAGCGCGGATATATGCTCTTCCTCCATTTTGGCATGCACGGCCTCGATCACCACGATCGCATCATCCACCACCACACCGATCGCCATTACCAGGGCAAACAGGGTGATGAGGTTGAGCGTGATGCCGAAGAACTGCATGAACATGAACGTACCGATCAGCGATACGGGCACGGCCATGGCGGGAATGATGGTAGACCGCCAGTCGCCGAGGAAGAGGAACACCACCAAACCCACCAGGATAAAGGCTTCCACGAGGGTATGGATCACTTTTTCGATGGAAGCGTCCAGGAATTTGGATACGTCGTAGCTGATCTCATAATTCATTCCCTTCGGGAAAGAGCTTGCTTTGATCTCCTTCATTTTCGCTTTCACATCTTCGATCACCTGGCTGGCATTGCTGCCGTAGGATTGTTTCAATACAATGGCCGCGGAGGGTTTACCGTTCAGGTTGGAATAGATGTCGTACATCGAACTGCCGAACTCCACGTCCGCCACATCTTTCAGCCGCAGTATCTCCCCGTTCGGGCTGGAGCGTAAGATCACGTTGCTATATTCTTCTTTCGTGGTGAAGCGGCCGGAATATTTCAGCACGTATTCAAACGCCTGCGAGCGTTTACCGGAGCTTTCGCCGGTCTTACCCGGAGAAGCTTCCAGGCTTTGCTCGCTCAGCGCTTTCATCACTTCTTCGGCGGAGATCTTGTAAGCCAGCATGCGGTCCGGCTTCAGCCAGATGCGCATGGCGTATTCCCGGTTCCCGAGAATGTCCGCAACACCAACGCCGTTCACCCTTTTCAGTTCGGAGAGGATATTGATGTCTGCAAAGTTGAAAAGGAATTTCTGGTCCGTATGCAGGTCGTCGCTGTACAGGTTGATGTACATGAGCATATTGGACTCCTCGCGGGTGATCTTCACGCCTTCACGCACTACCAATGGCGGCAGTTTATTCACCACTGAGGCCACGCGGTTCTGCACGTTCAGCGAAGCCTGGTTGGGATCCGTTCCCAGGTTAAACACCACCTGGATGGTTGCCTCGCCGTCGTTGCCCGCGTCGGAGGCTATGTATTTCATCCCGGGAACGCCGTTGATGGCTCTTTCCAGGGGAATGATCACCGATTTGATCATCAATTCGCCGTTCGCGCCGGGATATTCCGCGGTTACATTCACCTTGGGCGGCGAAATGGAGGGGAACTGGGTGACGGGCAGTTGGGTAATAGCCAGCACCCCCAGGAACACGATGATGAGCGAAATAACGATCGACAGAACCGGCCGCTGTATGAATTTATTGAACATTGAACTATGCTATTTGGATTGAACTGTTATTCCGCCTTCAACCGCAGGTGCGAAAGCACCCCTGCGGGTTTCTGGTATTCAAAGCTGATCTTGTCGTCATCTTTCACTTTCTGAACACCCTCCAGCAGTATCTTGTCATTCTCGGAAAGGCCGCTTTCAATCACGTACAGGTCCGGCATCTGGCCGGCTACGGTAATGTGTTTAGACTGCACCACGTTGTTGTGGCCGATTACGAACACATAGATCTTGTCCTGTATCTCGTAAGTGGCCTTCTGCGGGATGACCAGCGCGTTTTTCATCGGCACGGTCATCAGCACCTTGCCCGTTTCGCCGTTCCTCAGCAGTTTTTCCGGGTTCGGGAACCTCGCCCTGAAAGCAATATTCCCCGTTTCGTTGTCAAATTCGCTTTCGATGGTTTCTACATCGCCTTTGTATGGCAGCGGCTGGTTGTTGGCCAGCAGGAGAGTCACTTTGCTGCTGCCGCGGCCTTTCGTGTTGGTGGAGTAATCCAGGTATTCGGGCTCTGATACGTTGAAGTAGGCGAACATCTGGCTGTTGTCCGAAAGACTGGTCAGCAGCTCGCCTTCATCGATGAGGCTGCCGAGTTTTAGGGGGATGCGGTCGATGGTGCCGTCGAACGGCGCCCTGATCTCCGTGAAAGAAAGGTGCAGTTTGGCGAGTGACATTTCCGCCTTTGCCTGGTCCAGCTTGGCCTGGGCCATGGCCTGCTCGTTCTTGGAGACCACATTCTTTTCCACCAGGGTGGTAGTGTTCTGCAGCTCTATTTCCGCGGCTTTGGTTTCCGCTTCTGCTTTCAGCAATTCAGCCTCATATAGTTTCGGCATGATCCTGAACAGCAGCTGGCCGGCTTTCACGAACTGGCCTTCGTCTACATAAATATTTTGCAGGTAACCCTTTTCCTGGGCCCTGATCTCGATGTTCCTGACAGAGCGTATCTGTGAAACATATTCTTTGGTAAAAGAGGTATCCACCCTCAAAGGGCTGGTGGCGGTGTATTTGCCGGTCTCTTCACTCTTTTCTTCAGCTTTGGTTACACAGCCCGTTTGGTACAGCATGGCAAGCGAGCCTGCGAACAAGACAATTCTTTTCATCCGTTATTATTGGTCTTTTTAAAAGGTCGGATGCAACCTCGCGTGGATATTCCCTTGTTTGCAGAGAATATATCAGCTCGGCTTCATAACATTAAATGCATATTAAGCGGGTAAATGCCCTGGAAACAAGTATCCCGCGGGCGCTGGAAAGCATCAGGCACAAGAGGCAACCGTCATGCAGAGGGCAGTGCTTAAACATACATCCGCCAGGCATACAGTGCAGCTTTGCAACTGATGGATGTTCTGATCAGATCCTTAAAGTTCTTTGAACGATATATTTATCGGAAAGCTGGACCGCGAAAGGGGGCGGGGTTTTAAAGCGGTTGTGGAGGTAACTTAAGATGGAAGGGCTGGAAAGCGCTAAAAAACAACGGGCGAGCAGCTTGTATTTCCGGGCCGAAGAACTGCTGGTGTCTTCATCTTCCACCTTTTCCGTGATAAGCTGTTCAGTCCCTTTTTCAACGTCTGTTTCTCTCACCTTGGTGCGGTGCCGGTGAATATTGGGAAATTTGGCGTGCCGGGTGTTATCTGCTCTTGAGGCGATAGAGTAGTGCGCGCTATGATGATGCACGCCTGCGAAAGCGGCAACACCTCTTCCCAACAGAAGAGAAAACAAGCACACGAAAAATAAAACTACTCTCATTTGGGGGCCAAAAATAATAAAAGGTTCGAAAGCATAAAAAATTTGATCCGGCCCGAACCGTAAAAAAAAGGTTAAATCTTAATAATTCCCCGTGTTTCTTTGATCCTGGTCTAATAAACTCCTGATTTTTTAATCAGATTTTAATATCTGATTAAATGCAATTTGTTGGTTGGGGCATAAAAAACCGGTATTGCACCTAAAAATTCCGTCATTGCGAGGAGCTGTAGAGCCAAAGCGGGGGCGCGACGAAGCAATCTCCTGCATTGGATTGATACACCCCATGTTTGGAGATTGCTTCGTCGCGCTTCCTGCCGCACAGGATACCCTGTTGCTCCTCGCAATGACGGGATGATCATTTCTCTAATAATCCAGGTCGTAAGGTAGTGGCGCCTTTAATTCATACAAATAACTATTGCCCACTTTATGCACCCGCTGTATTTTCAACGGCGTGCCCAGTGTTCCCCAATACGTCAACGCCTGTACGTACCAGTCGTTCCCGATCTTCTCCAGTTGCACATAATTTTTCCGGTATGTTCTCCAGGAATCGTAAGGGAACACAATATTCTCATCCAGCGCTGTTTCATGTTTCCCCGCGGTAAGCTGCTCAGGGCTAAGGCTTACCGGCAATATAGACGCCAGCGGGAAATTTACGAAGGTGTAATTATTCGGCGCCACCACGGCGGTTGCCATCCTTTCAGGAGTGAGAATGCCCTGCGCGATCCAGGGATCGTTGCTGGGGAAAAAGTAGCTAACAGCCCTGCCTGTTTCCAGGTAAGCGGCAAGACTGTCGTACCGCATATAATTTTTTACGGAAGAATGCGTGAAAGCGGCATGCATGTAGGAAAACGCCGGATCCTGCCGGAGCCAGTCCATGATAGTGGCGGCGGCATATTGCTGCTTCCGCACCGGGAAGCTGGCCGTGCTTTCGTATACCGGGCCATTGTAGGTCCGCCAGCTGAACGTGTTGGTATTCGCGCCCGCGGGCACGATCACTTTGAGCGAATCTTTGCCGTTGCTATATACGACCTTTGCAGTTTTTTCATCCATCCACACGGCGTTCTGCGCCGGTTCTGCAGGAAAATTAAGCCCGATGAGCGCAATGGTATCGCCTTCGTAGGCATATTTCGGCGAGAAGTCCGTCACCACCGGCGTGGCGGCTACCGTTACTGCTGGACCGTACGCGCTTGCAAATAAATTATCCCTGCTTACCGTTATCATCAGTTTGCCGCTGTAGGTATTGACTGGTACGATGGCTTGCAGACTGTCTTTCCCCAGTTGCACGATCTTCGAGGGGCGGCCAGCCAGCGCCAGCTCAGTTTGCAGGGCTTCTTGCTGAAGGCTGGCGCCATACACAGTGATGGTATCTCCCGCCTGTACAAAATCTTTGTTGACGCTGCTGATCACCGGCTGCTTGATGCCGGGAAGCGCCGTTTCATTCTTATCCCGCTTGCACGAAACGGTAGCGAGCAGTATGAGGGTGCTGAGGCTGAATATTTGTTTCATGTTCTTTATTGAGTGATGAGCGCGGAAAGGTTAATGCCTTTGTTGGGATTGGTGCTCCCGTTGCGCACGTAACCGCGTAAAATAAATGTGTACGACCGACCCGGCAGCAGGGCGAAGGATTTGCGCACGAGCGTTTTCTCCATGCCGTTGTCGTTGTACCGTATCCTAAAGCCGGGATTGGGATCGGGCGGCACTTTTGCGAAAGGCGTGATCTGCTTGAACTTCACAGAGTCCAGCCCGGGCACCGCCGTGAGGTCTATCATCATCGAAACGGGCCGTGCGTCAGGGCTCAGGTGGATGAGCCTGACCTGCGCCATGGCCGGATCGCGCGGAGTATCGTCTTCGGATGCAATGGCTTCGAAATAACCCAGGCTGTCCGCTAAAAAAACGGTTTGATGTTTCCCGGGTTGCATATTCACCAGGTTGTCCGTGAGTTTATCCTTGTAGTCGCCGGCATCGGAAAACGATACGCGGTAAGTGCCGGGCCGGAGCATCTGGTAAACGGCATAATTGAGCGCGCCGACAGAACCACCTGCAGAACCATTATAGCTCAGCATCAGCGTACTGTCGTTGTTCAGGCTCACGTAATTCGGTATTTCATAAAAATCCGGGCTACCGTTGTAAAACGTCGCATAGGTAACAGGCTCTGCCGCCGGGATCTCCGCTTCCCTGCTGCAGGCGCCTGCCAGTAAAACAAGTACCAGCGCCGGGATGTGTATCTTTTTCTTCATTGTCTGGAAGGATTAAGTTTATCGTTCGATATTGATCTGTTTGACCGGCGTTCCCATGCCGTCCGTTACATATAAAGTGCCGAATTGGTCGAACACGATGCGTTTGGGTGACACAAAAGCAGCTTTGTTGCCGGGTTGCGGGCTGTGGGTGCTTTCCGGGTCCCTTGGGCCGCCGCCGGCAATGAATGTCACGGTTTCCGCGATCAGGTCCATTTTGTAGATCATGCCCTGCACGTCGGGCAGCATGTTGGAGAAAATGATATTGCCGTCGAAGTCCACATCGAAGGACATCACGCTATAGAGTTCCACTTCTTTGAAAGTGCCGCTGTAGGTATACGTGCGCACGCCTTTGGGCTTGCCGATGATGGTGGATACTTCTTTTGTTTCCGGGTTTACCTCGCGGATGTTCTCGTTAAATTCATTGCCGTACGGACCTTCCTGCACGTATAATTTGCCGTTCCCCGCCATTACGAGTTTCATTGCATAGCTGAAACGCACTTCATCCCCGAATCCATCCGTATGCTCCATAATAGGCTCATACACCGTTTCCCGGAGTGGCTCCCCTGTTGATACGTCTTCCCCTTCGTATTCGTATGTGGAAAACGCCCCGAACAAAGAACTCACCGCACCATCCGTGGCTACTTTCCTCAGCATTACCCCATCGTCCAGGAAATAGAGATCGCCATTTTTATCGAATGCCAGGCTGAGAGGGTTCGCCAGCAGGGCTTCCTCTTTCCCGTCCTTTATTCCTGCGTAGCTGTTCCCGTTTTTAGATTTGCCACCCGCCACATGGCTCACCTGGCCGGTTGCAGGGTCGAGCTTTAATATCTCCGGGCGCGGCAAACCAATTTTATCGCCGTATATGTATGGCACGTAAACGTGCGTAGTAGTACCGAGGTACAACATACCATCAGGCCCCAGTACCATGGTGCTTACCTGGCCGAAGTCGCGCTGCCGGCCTATCGTGGCATCAGGGTCTTTACCGCCCCCCGCAATGGTGGTGATGATGTTGTCTTTTACTTTCCGCACCACGAAGATGGCATTGCCCCCGTTGGCGTAATCCGGGAACGATTCAAGGATGTAGAGGTTTTGGGTGTTGCGGTCAAATGCAATGTCCTGCACGCGATAGATGCCTGCAGTGCCGAGCGGGCCATCTATCAGCTCTTCCAGCTCCGGCGCCACTGCAAAGGGCGACACGATCACCTTGCCGGGGTAGAGGATATCAGGCTTTGAAACGATAAGGGTTACCGGCGGGCGCTTTTCACCGTCTGCCGTAAAATAAAAATTATTGTACCCCAGCGGCGCATCATTGGGGATTTTGAAAGTGAATACCTCCATCGGCAGCATCACCGAATCGCCGGTGGCGCCGTAAGTGGCCGTGCGCACCATCCTGCTTTCCCGGGACTGTGGCGCAACGGGTATATTGCCAATATAAAACTGGAGCGCTGCGTCTTTCTTCCCGATCTTGGCAAATACTACAATCTCCTCTCCGATCTTGGCGGCATTGCCCCGGCCGCCTTTCAGCGTCACCGATATCACGCCTGAATCGTTGTTCTTTATTTCCAGTTTCTCGTCAAACTTTTTGCAGGCTAGCAGCGAAATGCCCAACAATGCGGTGAGTATATATTTCATGGCAAACATCTTTTTTATCATCAGAAAATGAAATTGAAACCAAGTGAGTAATACGGGCGCTGGTAGTACCTGCGGTAGATCACGTCGCCGGTGTTGGTTACCTGCCCGTCTTTATAACTGGCTTCTTCAGGCTGGTACTTATAATCGCGGTCATAATCTTCATACAGGGTGACAGGTGCGTTCAAAATGTTCTGTACGCCCGCTTTGATGCTGAGGTATTTGTTCACACGCTGGCTCCAGGAAAGGTCCAGCAGGTCGCGGCCTTTTTCCATGATGTCCGGGAAACCGGAGCTGATATTGCCCGGCTGGTAATCCCCGGTGCCAATGGCGTAGATCTGGTCGCCGCTGCGATGGTAAACGGCGGCTACTTTCATGCCCAGGCGCGGATTTTCATAGTTGAGCGACGCATTTACGAGATAAGGCACCTGCCCCTGCAAGGGCCTGTTGCGCGGCGTACTGTTGCCCCAATAGATCAAAGTTGGTGTTTTTACTTCGCTGCGGATAATGGCGCCGTTCAGGATGACGGACAGGTCGCGGAAAAAATTGCCGGGAAAAAAGGAGAGGCTTTTCCTTACCTCCGCCTCAAAACCATACACAGTGGTGGGCCCGGTATTGGCATGGTAAAAAGTATTGAAAGCACCATCGAACACCCGCAGGCGGCCCCATATCACCTCGATGGGCCGGTCCAGCTTTTTGTGGAAGAAACCAACGTTGAACAGTTCGTTGTGCAGCAGGCTCCGCGGGTACCATTCCAGGCGGATGTCGAAATTATCGATGTTCACCGTGGTAAGGTCCGGGTTGCCGTAGAAGTGCTCATATTTAATATAGTCGTAGAAATCAAAAGGAGCAGCTTCACGGAACTCAGGACGGTTAAGGGTTTTACCATATCCTGCGCGAATAATGAACGCACTGTCCGGCCGGTAATTCACGTTTACGGAAGGCAATGCGGAGGTGATATTCTTGTCCACTACCATCGGGTACGCCGCCTGCCCCGTTTGCAGCGAACCCAAAATACGGAAGTGATTATGTTCCACTCTCAGGCCGCCATATATGTTCAGTTTGTCCTGCAGGGTGAGCAGGTCCAGGCTGATGTAGCCTGCCGTGTTACGGTTCTCCGCGAAATACTGGTCGTTGGGAACAGTGGCTTCATACCATCGCAGGCCGGTGCCGTCGGGTCTGAAAATACTGGTGTCCAGCTCGGCGGGCAATTGCCATTCCACTGCGCCGGTGCCACCGCCTTCACTTTCATTGTCGATGATGATGTTGGGATCGTAAGCGTAAATGCCGGTGGCCAGCCGGAAAGTGCGGGTGGAAAGATCGCGCTGCCGCGTTTCGTGGAACACGCCGGCTTTGACATTGAAGAAAGAAGTAAAACGGTGCTCCAGGTCTGCATTGGCCTGGTACGATTTCTCTTTTACGTCAATATAATAGCGGGAAAGCGGGTACACCAGCTCCCAGCTGCCATGCGTCCAGGGGGCTTTGGGATTGTCTTCCAGGAAACCGTATGCCGCATCGCGCTTGCGGTTGTAGCCCAGTTCCCGAAGGTCCGGGTCGTTGCGGTGGATAGAAGAAAAGCCCAGGTTGGCGAACACTTTCGTGCGGTCATCTTTCCCGAATTTCAGGTAAGTGCCCAGCTGCCCGGAATACAGGAAACTGCTGAGAAAATATAGCCCGGTGCGGCGTTGGTCCTGGTTTTCGAAGCCGTTGGTCACTTTGTAATCATTCAGCGCAATGCGCTGGCCCTGCCGGTTGATGAACTGCTTCAGCTCCAGCCGCACATGATCGCCCAGGCTGATGTTGTTGTTCTGGATAAGGGAAAGCCGCGCCCCGTGGATGCCCTGGCGGATAATGCCCGAATAGGAAGGATTGGTTTTATACAGCGACTGCTGCGCTGTTTCCCGCAGCTCGTGCGTGTTGGTATAGGATACGGAACTGAGATTGTTCAGCTGGTATGCGCCCAGCTTCCAGCTGTCGTAATAGTTAAGTGTAAAACGTTTATCAAGATCGAAATACTGGCTTTTAACGAGATAGTTGTTCGCAAACTGTTTTGAATAATGCGCATTCACATCGGGTCCGAGAAGGTTGAAGTCAATGGGATTGGGCATGCCTTCAGGCAGGCTGCGCGCCCCGTCGTCGAATCCGAGAAAATCGGTTTTGCTGCCGGGGTAAGACGAGACGTCGCTGAAGCTGGAACCGGGGCGGTATTGCGCGGAAAGCTGCACGTCCAGCTGGCGGGTGAGCATGCTTTTTTTCGTCGTGATCTTTACCACACCTCCGGCAAATTCGCCGGGCAGGTCGGGCGAGGGCGATTTATAGATCATGATCTTGTCAATGATATTGCTGCTCACCAGGTCGAAGGAAAACGCCCTGCTGTCCAGCTCCGTGGCCGGCGCCAGGTTATCGTTGAGGAAGGTCATGTTGTAGCGCTTGTTGAGGCCGCGCACTACGATAAACCTGTCGTCGCTCACATTCACGCCAGGAATGCGCTTCACTACTTCTGCAGCATCACGGTCCATGCTGCGGGTAATCTGCTCGTTAGAGATACCGGAAATCACCGTGCGCGCGGTATACAGCTCGTTGATCAGCTGTTCGTCCGTTGTGTTCACTACTTTTTTGCGGGCAATGCCTTTCACTTCCACCTGCTTCAAATTGCTGCTGGCCTGCATCTTGAAACTGGCGATGCTTATTTTGTTTGCCGCTACCACAATGCCGTTCAGCTTCCCGCTTTTATAACCGATATAGGAAAACAGGATATTGTATCTTGAAACAGGCACTTTATCGAACAGGAAATCCCCTTTATCGTCTGTCACCATAGCCATGGCCGTTCCCTCCAGGCGCACGGTGGCGCCAGGTAAAGGGTCGCCGTTCTCAAAGTCAACAACGCGCCCGCTGATCTTCCCGTACTGCACCGGTTGCGGGGGCGGGGCCTGCGAGAGGATAATATTGGTACTGCTCACGGTATAGATAAGGCGATGGTCTCCCAGCAGCTCGTTCAGGATATACCAGAAATCCTGGTTCCTAAAATTTTTGTTGCTGATCGTAATGTGGCTGATGATCTGCGGCTTGTAGACGAAGTTGTAGCCGCTGGCTCTTTCAAGCTTCAGCAGTACGCTGCTGAGCGCTTCCTGCTGTATCACGAGGTTCATTTTCTGCCTGCCGGATGCAAAGGAAGGCAGCTGGAAGTAAAAAACGGTAAGGAATAATATCCAACAATGTTTTCGCATAAATATATTTTAAGAAATACGGCATGGGATGCCCCGGCGTAAAGTCATGCTTTACGCTGATGATGTTTTATTGACCGGGATTTGTATCTAATGCATTTGCTTGCGGTAACTAAACCACAGTGTATTGTTTTGCATGGTGTATTGCAGGTTCCTGCCTGTGCAAAGCACTTTCGCGATGGCTTCCAGGCTCATGTTCCTTTCAAAGGAAGCGGTATATAGTTCCTGTGCTATTTCCGGCTGGCGGAAGCGCACAGCTGTATCGAACTTGTTTTCCAGTGCGAAGGCGATGTTCTCCAACGTATTTTCCCGGAAGCGCAGCTTCCCCTCTTTCCAGGCCAGCAGCGAAGCGGCGTCCGTATTCAGGCTGATGAGACTGTCGGTCGCGGCGCTGTAGATTGCCTGCCTGTCCGGCAGCAGCGTGGTGCTGTCTTTTCCCGAGGCAACGCCCACTTTGCCTTCCAGCACCGTAATAGCAACCTGGTTAGCATTCGTGTAGGCATTTACATTAAAAACAGTACCCAGCACGGTGGTCTTCAGTTTCCCGCTTTGAACGGTGAAAGGGCGGTTAGCGTCGGTTTTCACGTAAAACACTGCTTCACCGGAAAGCTGTACGCTACGGAACGCCGTTTTATCGAACTGTTGGGGAACGATGAGGGTACTGTTGTAATTGAGGATCACCGTACTGTTGTCTGCCAGCAATATCTTTTTCTGTTCGCCTTTGGCAGTACGCAGCGTGTCGAACGCCTGGCGGCCAGCAATGGCTGGGGTTGGCTGCATGTTGGAGAATATAATGAAAGCGGCGCCCAGCAATAATATCCCGGCCACGCAGGCGGCAGCGGCAAATGTAAAATGGCGGTATAGGGACTTTTGCTTGTTGTTTGGTTGTGCTTCCCGCCCAGGTACGGGCAGGGAATATGTTTTCACCAGCCTGGCCGGGACCTGGGCGGAACGTTGTTTTAATAATTGTTCGAATTCGGTCCAGGAGTCTTGCGGCTGGCGGTCCGTCGTATTCACCGCCTGGAACAGGGCCACGGCTTCCCTGAACACCGGCAGCAGTTCCGGGTGCTGCAGCTGCCACTGGATCCAATACTGTTGCGCCACGGGGTCGGCCCCGAGGCAGTATGCGCAGAAAGAATCGTCCAGTAAAAAATCCGCCGCCTGTTTGTACAATTTGTCCATCATTGGTTACTTCTCAGCCTTTAGACAACAAAAGCTTTCTTTTTCCCATGACGCAAACGCCGCTTACCCTTAACTTAACATTGCGTTAATATTGCGCTTGTATTTTGGCCGTAAAAACTGCCTTGTACCAGGAGATTTGGAATAGGATTCGCGAAGGGGACCAACCCTCCCTGGTACTGTTGTACAAACATATGTACCAATACCTGCTCAATACCGGCAGCCGGTACACAGACGATCAGCATGAGCTGAAAGACCTCATCCAGCAGGTGTTCCTTCACCTCTGGGAACAACGCGAACGCCTTCCCGAAGTACAGCATGTAAAAGCTTACGTTACCCGTGCTTTCCGGAACCGGCTGCTGAATACCCTCAAAAAAACACCACGCTTTATTCCCGTAACGGAAGATGATCTTAACCCTCGTTTCACGGAAAGCTCATACCTGGAGAAATTATTAGCTTACCAGCATGATGAAACGCAGCGCACGCGGCTTGGCAGCGCGCTGGCGCAGCTCACACCGCGGCAGCTGGAGTTGTTGGAAATGCGTTTTTTCATGCAGATGAGTTATGAGGAAATGGAAACAGTGCTGGGGATTTCGCGAAAGACCATTTACAACATCATCTTCGCCGCGCTGGAAACCCTGCGGGAAGGTATGCGGCGGGAAGTATAAAGAACGGCGGCACAAGGCCGCCGTCAGAAACTATAATTTAAAAAATATCTTCCGCTGGTAAAGCCAGTAACAAAGATACCACTCCAACGCCCACACGCAGAACGCCGAAATCACCGCCTGCCATAATACCGGCACGCTTATCCAGCTCAGCAAGCCTTTCACAAAGATGCCCACCACGCCGTTCAGGTAACCGATCCCGACAGTTTCAAAGAAAATATAAATAAAGATCGAGTTCATGCCCACCACCACCGCAATCCAGGTGAAACGTTTATGGTCTTTCACATCTATCCACCAATACAGCGCGGCGAGTATGAGGGTGACATAGCCGAGTGAAACAAGCACAAACCCGCCCGTGCAGATGCGTTTGATAATGGGCGAAAGCCCGCTGATGTCTAAAGCATACCCAGCCGCCAGCGCGATCACGCCTGCAACCAAAAGCGCCCTGATCTTCCCTGCTGCCGGTCCGGCGCTCATCAGCAGCTTGCCCGCTGTAACGCCGAGTATCGTATGTGCTGCTGTAGGAATGCAGTTAATGGCCACCCATCCGTCTGAATTGATCTTCCCCATCAGCACGGTGTCCATCCAGGCGCCGAAGTTATGCCCCTGCACGAAGGGCTGGTCGAAGCCCGGGATCTGCACAGCCCGGTAGAGTACGTCGCTGAGCAATACCATCAGCAAAGACGTGCCGATCTGTACTTTGTAAGAACGACCAATGAGGAAATAGGCCACCAGTGTAGTGAAAGATAATTGTGTGAGCACATTCCACAGTTCCCACACGAGCTTGCCGGCATATACGCAATGCAAACCGGTGCCCAGCAGGAACAGTTTCAGGCTGCGGACGGCCACGTGCCTGAAATTCTCTTTCTCCGGCACGCCCTTGCTCCGCTTGCTTTCCACGGAAATGCACATCGCCGTGCCCGCCATGAACATGAACGCCGGCTGCACCAGGTCCCAGAAACGCAGGCCGTGCCAGGGATGGTGAAAAAATTGTTCGATAAGCCAGCCCGGCTGCAGGTGTTCCAGCGAGTGGTACACCATGCAGCTCTCGGCAGCCAGCAGGATCATGATGATCCCGCGCATTACATCCAGTGATAAAAGTCTTTCCCCTGGTTTTAAAGTCGGCATAGATTATTATTCGAAATTGATCAGCAATGAAGGCTGGCCCTGGTTAGGAATTTTACCCAGCGTGGCAGACCAGTCGCTTTTGGTGGCGATGATCCCCATCCTGAAAGCCGTGGTAGACGCCATGTTCTTCAGCTTGGAGCGCACCAGCCGCATTTCATACTTCAGCACATTCCCGCTTTCCTCCACGTTGCCCACGGAATAAGCCTCTGTAACGCCCGCGGGTTCAAAGGAGAACGCATTCTGCGCGCCTTTGTGGTTGAATACGTCCAGCCAGCCGCCCAGCACGCTGCCTTCCAGCAGCACGTCGTAACCGCCCTGCGGAATATCAGTGAGCAGGCCTGTGGCGGCACTGTTGTCGGTATCCAGGTAGAAGTCATAAATGTCCGCATTCGCTTCTTTGCTGTTTACTTCCACGTAAACATAAATATACTGTGCGTCGTAGTCCACTTTCATTTTGCGGAAAAACGTTTCCGGCGCGGCGGAGGTCACTTCGTATTGGGTAACGGTATTCCAGTCGTCGAATGTATTGTCGTTCAGCTTCACGGGAGAGGTTTTGGCGATGTAGATCACCGTGGAACCTTCGGATACCTTGCCGTCTTTGGTGGTGGCATACAGTGTAGGCACGTACTTTCCTTTGTCAGGGTAGGTATGCACCGGGCTCTCTTCGGTGGAAGACTCCCCGTCTCCAAAATCCCAGCGGTACGACACGGCGCCGCTGGTCTCGTTGGTAAAGGTCACCGTTTTGTCTGCAATGCTGACTGTATAAAAAATATCCGCGGCCGGTGTCACCTCATCTTTTTTGCAACCCGCCATCAAAGCGGCCAGCGAAAGGAAGGAAATGATATATTGAATGCGTTTCATGATCGTTGGTATTAGTTTTCGGGAAAAGATCAGGGATTCTGTACACAAAGCCTGTTGGTCTGAATTTCGTCTATCGGCACGTAATAAATTACCCTCGGCGCATCCCATTTGGTGATAAGATTGGGATAGTTCCTCGGCGCAACAGACAGGTTGACGTCGGATTCTTTCAGCCCCGGCAGGTGATAACCCCAATACGTGCGGTTCATATCTTTTTTATTGCGGTACACGTCGAAGTTGCGGTGGCCTTCAAATGCCAGCTCTATCCTTCTTTCTTTCAACACCACATCCAGCGCGGTTTTGCCGGTAGGCAGCACGCGGTTGTACAAAGAGTTCTGCAAGCCCCTGTTCCTCCGGATCATATCCACATTGTCCAAAGCCCCGGCGGTGTTGCCTTTCTTGGCTGCCGCCTCGGCCTTGTTCAGGTACATTTCGGCGAGCCTGAACAGGATGGGCGAGCTGAGCGTAGGACTGCCGCCCTGGAAGGAGAACTTGCTGATATAGTAAACCTCGATCCCGTTCTTCTTCTGCAGGTTGCCGCTCCCATCCTTTAATGGCTTGATGTACGACCACCGCACGTCTTCAGGATGAGCGGCCATCGTATCGCGAAGCGATTGCGATGCGTATTCTTCGCCCCATCCGGAGTTGCCGTCTGAATACAGCATGGACGCGATGGATCCGGCTTTGCCATAATCATCCGCCGCGGTGAATGCCACGCAGAAAATGGTTTCTTTCCCGGTCAGCGCATTGGCAAACAGGGAAGGGAAAGTGGCTGCGGTTTCAAGCGCAAAGCGGTTGGAATTGATCACTTTGTCTGCATAAGCGATGGCGTTGTCATTATCTTCCTTGTAGAGGGAAACGCGTGAAAGCAATGCCCATGCCGCTTCTTTGGAGCCAAACTGCACTCCCCTGGGCTGGTTCATCAGCTCCGCGCCTTTTTCCGCATCGGCCATCACCGCATCGTACACTTCGCTAACGCTGGCCCTGGCCTGCTGCGCGGGGTCGCTGGTGCTCATTCGCAGGATGATGCCGCTGGCTGAAGGGTCCTGTGTATAAGGTTTTCCATAAAACCGCACCAGGTTGAAGTGGCACAGCGCTCTCAGGAAATAACATTCGCCGATCAGCTGTTTGATGCTCTCATCGGGGTTCGCGATCTTTTCGGCGGATTCCAGCACGGTGTTCACATCGTTGATGATCTTGTAAGAAATATACCAGAAGTAGCGGCTGTTGGTCTGCGTGGCCGTATGGTCCAGCGAAAAGCTGTAGAACAGCGGATCGGTGGTGGTTTGGGCGCAAACGATGTCGTCTCCTGCAAAATCGCTCATCTGGAAATACTGGCGCAGGTACATGTTGTTCCCGTCTACGGTACCGTTAAACGATACATGGTCTTTGAACAAGGCGTAAGCCCCGTTCAGCCCCTGTTGCAAGCCCTCTTTGGTCGCGGTCAAAGAACCGGTGGTCAGCGCGTCGCTGGGCTCAATGTCTTTGAGGCAGCCGGTGCTGAAAATGGATAAGATGAATATGATGAAATAAGATGCTGTTCTCATGATCAGATAATTTATTCCTAGAACCGGATGTTAACGTTAAACAGGTACTGGCGGTTGTTCGGGTACTTGAAGTCGGACACGCCGGGCATCACAAAACTGCCGGAAGTGATAGTGGTGGCGGGGTCCTGGCCAAGGAAGTCCGTGAAAGTATACACATTGTCCGCCGTTAGGGAAAGCGTCACGCCATCCAGCCCGATGCGTTGCACCCATAGCGAGGGCAGTTCGTAAGACAGTGCAATGTTCCTCAAAGCGATAAAGCTGCCGTTCTTCAAATAACGTGTAGACGTTTCCGTTGCATTGGCTGCGTTCTGCGGACTGGGCTCGGTGGCATTGTCTCCCGGCTTGGCCCAGGTGCTGTAGCCGCCCGGCAGCACGATCTGGTTGTAATACGGTTCCATGCCGTCGTTCATCACGAAGCGGAGCGAGTTGCTGAACACTTTATTGCCGGAAAGGAAATAAGCATTTACGCGCAGGCCGATGTTCTTATACTTCCATTCAGAAGTAAGGCCCCCCTGCAGCTTCGGTAAGGCGGAACCTACTTCCTGGTAAGTAGCCGCTGCATAATCCGAAGTGGCTTTGCTGGAGACCACTTTCCCGTCCGCATCTTTTTCCAGCACTTCCCAGAGCGGCGCGCCGGTTTCTTTGTCTACGCCCAGCCAGCGAGGCATGTAGAACTCATACAGGTTGCCGCCATTGCGGTATATCTGCGAAATGCTCCATGTAGGCTGTGTGCGCGTGATGTCGCTGGGAAGTTTTTGCAGCTTGTTGGAATTGAAGTTGATGTTGAAATCGGTCGTCCATTCAAAATCCCTCGTTTTGATATTGATGCTGCTGATGCCGAGTTCAAGCCCTTTGTTCACGATCTCGCCTGCGTTTTCCCAGCGTTGTTCGAAACCGACGGAGAGCGGCTGGGAAACCTGGAGGAGGAGGTTTTTCGTCACGTTGTTATACACGTCCAGCGTGAGGTTCACGCGCTTGAACAGGCCGAGGTCGAGCCCGGCGTTCACCTGGTGTTTGCTTTCCCAGGTGAGGTTGGGGCTGGGCAATTGCAGCGGAATGGCGGCCGTGCCGCCGTTGTACTGGCTGCTGAGCGAATACAGGCCCAGGTAACGCGACGACCCGATGTCTTGCGTGCCGGTTACGCCATAGCTGGCGCGCAGTTTCAGGTTGTCTATCCAGCTGTGCTCTTTCAGGAACGCTTCGTTACTCATGAGCCACGCGGCGGAGATGGCCGGGAACGAGCCGTAGCGCTTGCTGGAAGGGAAAGCGGTAGAACCGTCAACGCGGTAAGAGCCGGTGAGGAAATATTTTTCTTTATATCCATAGCTCACCTGCGAAATGAGTGATTGCAGGATCGCCTGGTCGTTGTAACCGGTCACCAGCTGGCTGTTAGACACAACGTTCAGTACAGAAAGCCCCGTAGGCAAGCCTTTGCCTGAAGCTCCCACTACTTCTGTTTTGCTGTTCTCTATCGCCACGCCAGCCAGGCCGCTGATGGAATGATCGCCTTTATTAAAATTGAATTTCAGCAGGTCCGTGGAAATAACGCCATAACTGAGCGTGCCCAGCTCGTTCAGGAAACCGGTGTTGTGATAGAGCCCTGCCACAACTGGAGAATAGAAGTCCGTTCCTTTGTTGTAGTTCACCGCTGCGCGGTTGGTGCTGGAAAACGAGAGCCAGTCCGTGATCTGGATATTCAGCCCCAGGTCGTAGTTCATGCTGAAGCTCTTGTAGGGGTGGTTGGAATTCTGAATGGTATGGATGGGATTCGTTTTGTCCCTGGACCACCATTTGCCGGAAGTAGTGCCGTCTACGTATACCGGCTGGCCGTTTGCGTCGTAGGGATTGTCCCAGGGCATGTTCAGGTAAGCGTAGAACACGTCTTCGTAGTTGAAACTCTTGCCGCTGGCGGCGCTCAGGTTGATGTTGTTGGTTACGTTCACGCTCTTCGAGAAGCGGTGCGTGGAATTACCGCGCAGGTTGATCCGCTGGAAATTGGTATTGAGGAAGGTGCCTTTTTCGTTGTAGTAAGTGATACTGGTGTAGTAATCATTTTTTTCGTTGCCGCCGCGCGCGGAAAGATGGAAGTTCTGCATGGGCGCGGAGGGGAACATGGCGGAGAGCCAGTTGTAGTTCTGGTCGCGCAGTTCGCGCGGGCGTTCGCTGTAGAATTTCAGCAGGTCTATTTTGTAGGAATTATTGTCGTTGCCGGGAATATAGTCACGGTAAAATTCTTTATGGCGTTCGTACAGCTGGCTGCCGTCCATCATCTTGATCTTGCCGAGATCCGCCGTGCGGAAGCCCGCCGTCACCCTTGCTTCAAACTTTGTTTTGCCGCCGCTGCCTTTTTTGGTGGTCACGATAATAACGCCCGCATTGGCCTGCGAACCGTACATGGCCGTAGCGCCCGCATCTTTCAGCACGGTGATATTCTCCACATCGTTAGGATCAAAGCTGCCGCCAATGATGCCGTCTACCACATACAGCGGGCTTTGCGAAGCATTCACGGAAGAAACACCCCTGAGCCTTATTTCTGAAGCTGCGCCGGGAACGCCCGAGCTGTTCACCACCTGCAGCCCGGCCACCTTGCCTTGCAACATGGAGCCTACGTCGTTGGTGGTCACGTCTTTCAGCTTTTCAGCGGAAACGGTGGTCACCGCGCTGGTCAGTTCGCCTTTCTTTTTGGCGCTGTAGCCCACTACTACGATCTCCGCAAAGTTCTTCGTGTCTTCCTGCAACACGATGGTAAGCGCGCGGCCGTCTGCAGGGGCGGCTACTTCCTGGCTTACAAAACCGATATTGCTAAACACCAGCACTGCGCCGGGTTTGATCCCATTTAGCGCAAACGCGCCGAGGTCGTTGGTCTTAGCGCCTTTAGACGTGCCTTTCACGAGGATCGTGGTGCCGGGAAGCGGCGTATTATCCGGGCCGGTGACCCGTCCTGTAATATTAATGGTGGTATCTGCCGGCGCAGGGTTTGCCGCGGGCAATACAGGTGCTTTTTTGATCACGAAGCTGTTCCCTTCCAGCGAATAGGTGATCTGCTGGTTTTTCAGGCAAAGCTCCAGCACTTCCTGCACGCTCATGTTCTTTGCCCGGAAGGAAACAGGCCTGGCGCCGGACAATGCTTTCTCGGAATAAACAATAGACACTCCTGTTTGCGTAATCAGTTCTTCGAAAACCTTTTGCAGCGGCATATCCCTGACCGTCAGCGTGACCTTCTGGGAATAACCGGCTGCGCTTACATGCAGGAACGCGGCCAGCAGGAGGAATGCGGTTAGTTTCATAACCCTTTGAATTTTGGTTGACAGCCCGCATACACGGCGGGCTGGTGCATTACAACTGAATTGCATACTTTTGTGGTGTTTGGTAGTTTTTTGGATTGTTTCTAACGCGATACTGAAAATGCCAGATACTTCGCCGGGCTCCGAGGGCAATCGGATCCCGGTTTTTTATACGGCCTGCTTATCATTAATTTTCAGCCCGGTTCAGATCGGGCTTTTGTTTATACTTTGGTTGACGAAGCGCCTGTCAGGGCAATACGATTATTTTTCTTCCTTCTATCCTGAAATGATTGCTGCCGCCGGCTTCCAGCAATGCGAGCACATTGGAAAGATGCAGGCTGCGGGACAGGCCGCCGCCGTACTGTTCGCCACTGGGCGTTGCCTGGTACACGATCTCCACATCATACCAGCGCGCTACTTCGCGCAGTATCGCCGGCAGCGTCATGTTGTTGAATACGAAAAGGCCGTTCTTCCAGGCGATCACTTTGTTCACATTCGCCGGCTGCACCAGCATTTCGTGGCTGCGGGTATCCAATACGGCCTGCTGGCCCGGTTTCAGCAGCTTCGTGGCCGTGCCTTCCGTTACCTGTACTGCGCCTTCCAGCAGGGTGGTGTTCACGGTGCTTTCATCTTTATAGGCCATCACGTCGAAGTGGGTGCCCAGCACCTGCACTTCCATGCTTTGCACGCGCACCTTAAATGGCTGCTCCGCGTTGCGGGCTACTTCAAAATATCCCTGGCCGTCCAGCTCCACTACACGTTCTTTGCCGGTGAAGGCCAATGGGTAACGGAGAGTTGATGCGGAGTTGAGCCATACTTTCGAGCCATCGGGCAATACCACCCTGAACTGGCCGCCGCGGGGAGTGGAGAGTGTGTTGTATTGAACAGCGCCGGAGGTTTTGCCGGCGTCGTACAGCAACTGGCCCTGCTGCCGGGTGATAGTGGTGTTGCCGGAGCTGATCACCTGGTGGCCGGAGCTGTCCAAGGTAACGGTGGTGCCGTCTGCCAGTGTGAGCGTGGCCTTGGTGCCGCCCGGCTGTATATCTTCTTTTAATTGTTGTGCCTGTGTGGGTGGAAGGGAATTTGTTCTTTGCCGCGTTTGCCAGATGACAGCTGCGCCGGCCAATACGATGAGTACGGCTGCGGCGGCCACTCTTCCGAATGTAAATATCTTCCTCCGGCGGGCGGGGGTATGCTGAAGGATGTTCCGGTAGACCTGTTCGTAATCCACTTCCGGCAGGGCCTCATCCGCGCCTGGCCGCCGGTACTGCGTTTCCATGAAAGCATGCAATGTTTCTTCAGCCGAAGGGTCGCCCACGGCGGCGAATAATTCGTCCAGCTCTTCCCGGGTGCAGGATTTCGCGGTATACCGTTCCAATAAGTATTTGATTCTGGCTGGATCGTTCGGCATAATGAAACATTTATAAACGGCCTGACGGCCCCTCTATGATTAAAGACGGATGAAGGGAAAGGAAGGACCGCGGAAATTGGAAAAAAATTTTGAAAGAGGCCGACTCGGCTTTAGTGGCGGGAATGGCGGCGCCAAATACCGGTTCCGTAAATGAAAAGCGATCACCTTCGCAGGTTCCAACAGGCCAGCTGGAATAACACGGCCAGTAAAAGGGAATGCCGCGCCAGGTATTGCCGCACATGCCGAAGCGTTTCCACCAGCAGGTTCTTCACCCGGCTGCGCGACAGGTGTAATTGCTGGCTGATCTCTTCATGGCTCATCCCCCGCTGGCGGCTCAGCCAGAAAATGGTCTGCTTTTGCGGCGACAGCCCCGCCAGGGCATTATCGATCAGCTTCTTGCTCTCCGCCGCATCCAGTTGCTGCTCCAGTTCGTCAGACACTTCCGAAATGTTCGCCCACACCTGGTCTACCAGCTTCTGCTGAAGCGAAACCCGCCGCAGGTGATCCACCGTGCGGTTCCGCGCGATCATAAATATATAATTGTCGAAACGCTCAATATCGGGCAGTTGCTCCCGGCTGCTCCAGAGTTTCAGGAAAGTATCCTGGAGGATGTCCTCCGCGTCTACCGCAGAATGTGTAAGATGAAACGCAAATGCCAGCACCTGCCGGTTGTGCCGGGCATATAATTCCCTAAAGGCGGCTTCACTGCCCTCCCTTAATTGCAATAAGAGGTCCTTGTCAGTAGTTCCAGGCATTCCCCGCTTTACCGGATTTTGGTACGTGACAATTTTAAATAATTTCCCCGATTATTTCCCGGAATTTAAACAGCCCGAATATTTATATTGATAATCAATATTTTAATTTTTAAAGCCCATCGAATCAGCAATATACCACGTTTACCATAGTAGCATCGGAAGCCGATGTGTATGAAATTAATGTTATCATTGTATCCGATACAACCAGACCGTTCCACGAACCACTAATTTCACGCCCAGTTTTAACAAACTTTTATGAAAAAAATCCTGTTGCTATTATGCTGCCTTGCTGGTCTTTTCAGTCCCCAACTCCGGGCTCAAACCACGCAGGCCTCCATTTTCGGGGTAGTTTCCGACGACAAAAAACAGCTCATCCCCGGCGCTTCGGTGTTGGTCCGGAATGAGAGCACCGGTTTCACCAGCCGCACCGTTACCAACGCAAAAGGTGAATACCACTTCCGTGAAATGCCCCTCGGCGGCCCTTACACGGTTACCGTTACCTTTATGGGTTACGCTGAAGAAAAACTGGAAGGTTATTCGCTCAACCAGGGCGACGTTCTCCGTGTAAACGCGGAAATGCAACCCTCTTCCGTAACCATCAATGAAGTGAAAGTGGTGGGCAACTCCCTCCGCAACAAACGCGAAAACTTCGGCGCAGCCACCACTGTTACGGCAAGAGACATCGCCAAGCTGCCGGTGAACGGCAGGAACTTCACCAGCCTGATAGACCTGTCTCCCCTCAGCCGGGGCAACAACCTGTCCGGCCAGCTGGCTTCTTCCACCAACTTCACCATCGACGGCACCACCGCCCGCAATCCTACTTCAGGCGGCGGGTCCAACAGCCGTACCGGCGCGCCGTACATCCTCTCCATGGAGGCTATCCGCGAGTTTAAAGTGGTGACCAACCAGTACGACGTAACCTACGGCCGCAGCGGTGGCGGTACCATCAGCTCCGTGACCAAATCAGGTACCAATACCTGGAGCGGCAGCGCATTTATTTATGGCCGTGCAGACTGGTTGAGCAGCAACTACGACATGCGCGGCGTTAAACGTGTGAACGACTTCTCCACCAATCAATATGGCTTCTCCCTCAGCGGCCCGATCGTGAAAAACAAGGCGCACTTCTTCTTCACCTGGGACCGCCAGGCAGACTCCCGCCCGCTGTTTATCGCTGATATCAAAAGCCCTGCCGACGAAGTGCGGTATAACCTCTCCCAGGCCACCCTGGACCAGTACATGGGAATCGCCCGCTCCAAATATGGTGTGAGCAGCGCTCCCCAGACCGGTTCCTTCGATAAAAAACGCGGCACCGATGCATTATTCGCCCGTGTAGACTGGCAGCTGAACGAGAAAAACCTGCTCACCATCCGCGACAACTTTATCAACGACCGCAATGAGCTGGGCCGCGACGACAATACCGCCATCAACCTTTACGAATCCTACGGCGACGCCAATACCTTCAACAACAGCCTGCTGGCCACCCTCCGCACCACTATCAACGCGAAGATCACCAACGAGCTGAAAGTGCAGCACCTGTATACTTTCGAAGAGAGCGTACCCAATGCGCAGCTGCCCGGCGCAAACATTCCCCGCGCCATTACTGAAAAGGTCATATCAAACGTTAACGGCAAAAACGTTCAGACCAATATCCAACTGGGCGGCCAGCGTTATTCTCCCGAGCACTTCTACAACAACGTGATCCAGCTGGTAGACAATATTTACCTGAATACAGACAAAGCCAGCTTCACTTTCGGCACAGACATCATGTACAGCCACCTGAATTCTCTTTATGGCAGTGAACTGAACGGGCGTTTTTATTTCGACAGTCTTGCCAACTTCGACGCGATGCGGCCTTACCGCTATGCCCGCGAAGTGTCTATCGTAGACGATCATAGCGTAAAACAAAATATCCTGAACGCCGGCCTGTACGCACAAATGCAGACCCGCCTGGCCAAAGGGCTGGAAATGATCGTTGGTTTACGCGCGGATTATACGACGTACATGAGCAAAGCTAATTTCAACCAGACCGTTTATGACGAGCTGGGGCTGAGCACAGACAACGGCCTGAACACTTTCCAGCTGCAGCCGCGCATCCAGTTCAACTGGGATATCAACGAGAAGCATAAAGACTATCTCCGCTTCGGCGCAGGCATCTTCGCTTCCGATATCAACAACTACGCGATGATCAACAACCAGCTGTTTGATGGTACGAAGATCCTGTCTATCGACATCCAGCAGAACGTGCCGTCGCCGAACTTTGTCGGCTACCGCAAGAATCCCGCTACCGCGCCGGGCAAGGAATTGTTCGACCAGCTGGGCCTGCCGCGTATCGGCACTATCAACATGAATGGTAAAGACGCAGGCATTCCCGTGATCTACAAAGCGAACATCTCTTACAACCACTTCTTCTCAGACCGCCTCAAAGCCGGCGTCACCGCGTTCATGACACTTGGGCGGAATAACTATATGTATGTGGACAGGAATATGGTGGACCAACCGCTCTTCACCCTTTCCAACGAAGGCGGCCGCGGCGTATATGTTCCGGCCAACACTATTACCGCCAGTGGCCAGACGGACTGGACCAAAGGCCGCAAAAGCACCAATGTGGGCCGTGTGCTGGAACTGAACAGCGGCGGCAAGGTGAACCAGTTTGCAGTAGTAGCAGACGCAACCTGGCGTTATTTCCGTGACGGCGAAGTAACCCTGAGCTACACCTGGAACCAGGCCAAAGACAACACTTCCTACAACGGCGACGTGGCCAATACCGCCACCTTGTCGCTGATGACGCCGCAGGACCCTCGTAACCTGAGCCTGATGAGCTATTCAGACAACCACTTCCGCCACAAAGTAGTATTCTACGGCACCCTGCCTTCCTTCTACGGTGTGAGCGTCGGCATACGCTATTCCGGCCTGGGTGGCACCCGCTACACCCTGGCGGTGAACGGCAACGTGAATGGCGACTTCGTGAACTCCAACGACCTGCCTTTTGTATTTGACATCAACGATGCCAGCGTGCCCCAGGCGATACGCAACGGTATCAAAGGCATCCTGGACAACCCGAATGCCAGCGAAAGCATCAAAGACTATATCCGCGAAAGCATGGGTAAAGTGGCTGAGCGCAATGGTGGCGAGAACAAGTTCTTCGGTGTGTGGGACCTCCGCGTGGCCAAGAAGTTCAATCTCTTCAAATCCCACAGCCTGGAGCTCTCCGGCGATATCTTCAACGTGGCCAACCTGCTAAACAAAGAGTGGGGCGCTTCCAAAACGCTGGGCAAAACGAACCTGCTGAACCTGAACGGCTTCAACCAGGTCAGCAAAACTTACAGCTACAACGTAAATGCCAATGCCGGTGTGATCACACCGTCCGGCAATCCCTGGCAGATACAGCTGGGCCTGCGTTATGCATTCTAATATTAGTATTCCATCTTTATAACCGGGGCGCTCCATCAGGGGCGCCCTTTTTTTGCCGGGTCAGCTGGTCTTTTTTGTTAAAAAAACAGACAGACTTGTCTGTTTAGTAAAAAGTACTTATCTTTGTGTTATCATGAAAGAGTCAAGCGTAAACGACAGGATACTGGAAACTGCTTCGAGGTTGTTTTACGACCAGGGGTATAACCTCACCGGGATTAACCAGATCATCGCGGAGGCTGAGATTGCGAAGGCCTCCCTGTACAGTCATTACAACTCTAAAACAGAAATCCTGCTCGCTTACCTGGACAGCTGGGCACAAGATTTCAGCCAGCGGCTGGAATCGCATCTCAAAAGCATCAAAGGCCCGAAGAATAAGCTGTTCGGTCTCTTTGAATTCCATATTGAAATGTACCGGCATTCCAATTACACCGGTTGCCCCATGCTGAAGATCAAGGCGGAAGTGCCGCGTACCGAAACCGCTGTATGGGAGCGAATTGAAAAGAGTAAAAAAGCCATCCGGCAGATCATTAAAAAGCAGGTGCAGGATATGGATAACAAGTCCGGTTTGGCCGACCAGGCGCTGGCCAACCTTATCTATTACCTGCTGGAAGGCGCCACCGTAAGCGCCACCATCGCTTCCAGCCCCGACGATATCAAAAGCGCGCTGGATTCCCTTAAAAAGCTGATCTAAAATTTACCGCTGTGAAAGCAGATCAACATATATTCCTAATAAGACAGACTTGTCTGTATGTTTTATAAAAATCAAAAATTACACAACGCTCATAACAAGTAAAAAAATGAAAAAGATCATAGTTACCGGCAGTTCCAGCGGGTTTGGCTTACAAACCGTTCAAACCCTGGCCGCAAAAGGGCATACCGTATACGCCACCATGCGTAACGTAAAAACCAAAAATTCGGCAACCGCAAACCAGCTGCTGGATTGGGCCAAAGAAAACAAAGCCGACGTAAAAGTAGTAGAGCTGGACGTTACCAGCGATCAATCCGTGCAGGAAGCTATTACTCATATTGCAACCGAAACCGGCGGGCAGATAGACGTGCTGATCAATAACGCGGGCAACCTGGTGGATGGTTTCCTTGAAACCCTTACCACCAAACAGGTTGAATGGCTTTTCCAGGTGCATGTGTTTGGCGTGGACAGGATGAACAAAGCCGTGCTGCCTTACATGCACAAACAGAACAGCGGCTTGCTGCTCGTGGTAACTTCCGGCCTGAGCCGCCTTCACCTGCCGTATCTTGGCGCCTACAGCGCCGCAAAAGCCGCAGCAGACACGCTCGCTGAAACGCTTCAGTACGAGTTGCAGGAAACCGGTATCGATTCGGTGATCGTGCAACCGGGCGCTTATCCGACTACAGATCTGTTCAGGAACCGTGCAGAGGCTGAAAAACCTGATGCGGAAAAAGCTTATGGCGAATTTGCCGAGAAAGTGAAACGGGGCATTTCTAACCTTTTCACGCCTACCCCGCAGAATTCTGATTCAACAGAAGTGGCCCGGCTAATCGCGCAAATCGTGGATACTCCGGCCAAACAGCGTAAAACCTGGTTCCCCATCGGTTTAGGCGAAGGCCAGCCGGTCGTGGAATCCATTAACGATTCCATCGGCGGCCTCAGCCAGCACCTGCAATCCGCCCTCGGCATTAGGAACTGAGTGTTATAGTTGTGATACATAGATGAACGCCGGTAACGGCAGAGACAAAAAAGGCGAGGGGACTAAAAAGTAGCATCTACTTTCTTAGCCCCCCTCTATTTTTAATTGCGCCCAGTCTTTGTTATTGCGGTAAACATACCGCTTGTATTAATTTCACGTTAACCGTTATTGATAGCGCATCGGCGGATAGCCCAGCAGGCGGCGGTACAGGCCCAGCTGGCCGATGCAGTAAGATTCACGGTCCATGCAGAAGGTGAGCACCTCCAGCAGTTTCATGCCTTCACTCATGCCGAATGGATCGGGGCCATTCAGCTGGTCTACAGTAGCGTTGGCCAGCGCGTGGCGCAGCAGCGGGGAGATCATGTTCCAGTCTTCTATGTAAGACGCCAGGGGAGGATAAGTAGCATCATCCTTAATGCCCGCGTGGTCTTTGAACAGGTCGTTGGCCTGGTGTGTTTTTTCCACGCCAAGGATATTCGCGATCACAAAACGTTCATGCACCAGGCTGCCGGCCAGCCATGCGGGATGGTTGGCTTTCGTGCCGAGGCGGTTATGCGCATCTTTGTCTGTAAGACCTTCCAGCACATTGCCGAATAACAGGGTGTGCAGGTCATACATTGCCAGCTGGGCGTTTAACGTGCCCTGCTGAACGGGTGAAATAGTGAGCGTTTCCATATGCAATATTTTTTGTTGAACAATTAATTCATATCCTTACAAGCTTGCCGTAAGCCCTCGTGCGCATGGCCACCAGCGTGATGATGAGCCCCAGTACGCCGGTTACGGAAAACAGTAATGCAATGCCACGGTCCATGCCCGTGCCGAACCACCATCCCAGCAGGTCCACCCCTTTACCGGTGGTCATGAACGGGATAAAAATGTATTGCGCGATCGGCCCGATCATAAAGGCCGTCAAAGGCGAAGCCGCCTGCTCGATGCTTTGCGCAAACCCGAACACGCGCCCCTGCCGGTCCTGCGGGATCACTTTCTGGATAACCGTTTGCTCCGCCGCTTCGACCACGGGTATCAGGCAAAGGAAAATGAACATCCCGCCGGATAACAATAAGATGGAAGAATGAATGGTGAAGAAAATGCAGATCACCCACATGATGATATTAGCAAAGAAAAGTGTGCGGATAGGGCTTTTGCCCAACCCGGTCTTTGCCACTGCCAGCCCGCCGATAATGAATCCCAGGCTGAGGATCGCCCAGAGCACGCCCCAGGCGTGGGCGGACACGAGCGACAAACCATATGCGTCCATCAGCGACATAAATACGCCGCCGAGGAAATTATTGAAAGTGTTGAAGAATATAAGCCCGAAAAGGCCCGGTATTCCCTTGATCACCCTGATGGTACCTTTGATATCGATCTTCGTTTTATGCCCTTCCGCATGCGCGATCTGTTGCTCTTCCACGCGCACGGTGAGCAGGTGGATGATCGTGATCACGGTAAGCCCGATGCCGAACACCAGCATCCAAAACACGCCCATAAAGCTGATCACAAATCCGCTGGGAATAGAGGCCAGCAGGAAAGCCGTGCCGTTGGCGCTCCCGATGAGCCCGTTCGCTTTATCCCTTGAATTTTCCTCCACCATAAACGTGACCATAGTAGGCAGTGCAATGTTGCGGATGTTGCCCGCCAGTACGCCAAACAGGCACAGCACGATGAACAGCCACAGCCGTGGACTGTCCGGGTCTTTAAAAACAGCCGGCGGCGTGCTGATATACACGATTCCGGCTAAAGTAAAGAGTACCAGCGTGAGGATGCTCGAAAACAGCATCGCCGTTTTTTTCCGGTAATGGTCCACAATGGTTCCCAGGAAAAAACCGGACAGCGATACCGTGCCGATATAAATGCCGGCCATGTAAGAAGTAACCATCACCGACCTCGTTTCCAGGTACACCCAGAAAGTTACCGCAAACCAGACGAAGGTATTGGTCACCCCGGCCACAATTGCATTGATCAATATCGAGTAGAAACTTTTCACATTACAATTTTACCCCTGAAATTTCACTTCCATGCTGGGGTAACACGACAATATTTAGGGGTAATTGCGACAGCGTTTCACGTTCATTTCAGCATCCGGAACGTAAACTTATCCCTGATATATTCATTGAAGAATTGTCCTTTCGAAAAGGCTGCCTTCCACTGGTGATAAATTTCCTGGGGAACGGAGAGATATTCATACACCTTACCCGTTACGAATGTCACTTTCAGCACAGCCGTTTGCGGATCATATTTGAAAAACCTGATAACAGAAGATGGCATGGTCAGGTGAATTCTTCCTGTTTCAGGTATGCCGTTTTATCGTCCGGGTTGTAGGGCGGGATATTCCTGTTGATAAGTTTATCCGGGCCCTTATCACGGGTTTTACGGTACCGGTGGAACATCAGGGCGATGAGTCCCAGCGCCGTTACCGCAATGATCAGAATAATGAAACCTGATATCATGACAAGTAACTTTTAACTGTAATACCCGGAATAATTGTGCCAGCCGGCATTCCCCGCGCCAGTACAGCGATCCCGCAAACCGGTGGGTAATTATTTCCCCGTTTTCCGTAAAAAATATTGCCATTTCTGAGGCTTTCCCGGTGCAGGAAATAACGTAAATTAGAGAAGCATTGTTAAACCTTGAACCATGAATAAATTCTGGAGAGCATTAATCGCGGGATACGGGGCCAAGAAGCTGGGTGGCGGCTGCCTTGGAACCATCGTTGTGTTCATTATCATCTACCTGGCGCTCGGCCAGTGCAACTGATTTCCATTATAGTTCCGGGTGCGGTTACACGAAACGCCGCAGCAGTGAGCAAGGCAGGGAGAAGCGCCCCTGGAATGCTTCTGCTATGCAGGTTTCCGGCTTATATAGCATACAAACGCCCGGCGGTTCCGGGATTCAGGAATTATTCCTCATCATCGTCGTCCTCATCTTCCTCCAGCCATTCCATGTAAGCGTAGTACCAGTCTTCCAGCTGATCCAGCAGCTCCTGCTTTTTTTCGGGCTCGCCATGAAAATATTCTTCCACATTATCGATCTCTTCCACGATATCGATATACGCCACCTCTTCATCTTCTTCTACGCGCTTCGCAAAGAAGCGGGGTCTTTCCGTATGAAAGATATATTCATTATCCGGGTCCGTTACGGGATCATCTGCAATCATGAACTTGGGTAGTGCCATTGGATAATTATTTTTTTAATCAAACAACTTTTCGGAAATACAAAAGTATGGATTATCAGCATGCCAATAGCATACATTATCATAACAAATAATGTATTTTAAAAAATCAAATTTTCCTCTATCTTTGTAAACATCTGATGATATGATGAATACTAATATCACACCTCTCAAACGAAGGAACCTGGCGGATGAAGTGGCCGCGCAGCTGCAGGAACTGATCGGCTCTGGCAGGTACGAAGTAGGCCAGCAGCTGCCCACCGAGCCCGAGCTGATGCAACAGTTCGGCGTAGGCCGCTCTACTATCCGGGAGGCCGTGCGCCTGCTGGTAAACGGCGGGCTGGTGCGCGTACAGCAGGGCCTGGGCACCTTCATCATGTCCAAACAACCTATGACCGGCACTCTGTCCACAAAACTGTGCCGGGCCAAGTACCAGGACCTGAATGAAGTACGGCTGCTGCTGGAAATGAAGATAGCCGAAAAGGCGGCGATGCACAGAACGAAAGAGGATATCGCGCAGATGAAGGACTTCCTCAAACAAAGGCATACGCACGCCAAAGCAAATAACGTGGAAGCCTGCATGCAGGCGGATATCAACTTCCACACCAGCATTGCAGTGGCGTCGCAGAACGAGATCATGGTGGACCTGTACAAGACAATTTCCACGCATATCCTGCAATCGTTCATAGACCGGTACGAGGATACCAGCGCGTTCCTCGAAACCCAGGGCCTTCATAAGTCGCTGCTGGAAGCGATCGTAGACAAAAACCCGTCGCAGGCGCTGCTCTGGGCCACCCGGATCAGCACCCACAATAAATAAAAATTTTTGACCGTAAACATCTGATGATCTGACAACATGGAAACTGTACTCGAAGGAGAAGAAAAAAAGACAGCGCAACAGGTAGCTGAGAAGACCGTATTCTCTGTATTGATCGCCCTGAGCTTCACACACCTGCTGAACGATACCATCCAATCGCTGATACCGGCTATCTACCCGATGGTAAAGGATTCCCTGCGCCTCAGCTTTTCGCAGGTAGGACTTATTACGTTAACCTTCCAGCTGTCTGCATCTATTCTGCAGCCGCTGGTGGGCTTGTATACGGACAAAAGGCCCCAGCCTTATTCCCTGGCCATCGGCATGGGATTCACTTTGCTGGGACTGCTGTGCCTTGCCTTTGCGCACAGCTTCGCCATTGTACTGGTATCAGTAGGCCTGGTAGGTGTAGGTTCCGCCGTGTTCCACCCTGAAGCTTCCCGCCTGGCTTATATGGCTTCCGGCGGCAGGCATGGCATGGCGCAATCGCTTTTCCAGGTGGGCGGCAATACCGGCAGTTCATTAGGCCCCTTGCTGGCAGCGGCCATCATCGTGCCTTTCGGGCAATATTCCATCGCATGGTTCAGCGTGATCGCCTTGCTGGCCATTGGCGTAATGCTCCGCATCAGCCGCTGGTACCTGGGCAACACGCACCGCATCAAACCGAAGAAGCAGGCGGCGCAACGCGAAGTGGTGAAACTCTCAAAAGGCAAAGTGTTCTTCGCACTGTTTATCCTGATGGTGCTGATCTTTTCCAAATACTTCTACATGGCCAGTCTCACCAGTTATTATACTTTTTACCTGATGGATAAATTCCAGGTGTCTGTGCAGAACGCGCAGGTATTCCTGTTCGTTTTCCTGTTTGCCATTGCGGCCGGCACATTTATCGGCGGGCCGGTGGGCGACCGCATCGGCAGAAAATACGTGATCTGGATCTCCATTCTCGGCGTGGCGCCCTTCGCGCTGCTGATGCCGCACGTAAACCTGTTCTGGACCGTGATCCTGAGCGTATTCATCGGCGTGATACTGTCTTCCGCCTTCTCCGCCATCCTCGTATATGCACAGGAGTTAGTGCCGGGAAAAGTGGGAATGATCGCCGGGCTGTTCTTCGGATTCGCCTTCGGTATGGCCGGCGTGGGTTCTGCGTTGCTGGGCGAGCTGGCAGACAGGACCAGCATCAACTACGTGTACCAGGTTTGCGCATACCTGCCGCTGATCGGGCTGCTGACGGGGTTGCTGCCGAATATTGAAGGGAAGAAGAAACAGGCTGCGTAAAGCCGCCATTGAGAAGCAACAGGGCGAAGCAGGAAAAATCCGTCATTGCGAGGAGCCGCAGAGCCAAAGCGCGTTGGGCGCGACGAAGCAATCTCTTTCATTGAACTGAGGTGTCTCCAATGTTAGCGAGAGATTGCTTCGTCGCATTTTTCGCAGCACAGCATCCCTTGCTGCTCCTCGCAATGACGGACTTCTCACGCAATGACGGCTTTTTCAGCTAGTGACGGCCTTCCTTTTACAGCCGCAGATAAGCCGCCACCTGCAATACATGTGCATTGACAAAATTATCGTTGCGCTGGGTCACATATTGATTGAGATAACCTGCGTCCAGGTCGAACCGGGGGCTGAAGCGGTAACCAATGGCGGCGTAGGCCCTGTTCTGGTCGAAGGTTTTGCCGTTTACCGCGCTTTTGTCCCCGAAATTGAGGAAGACCTCGTTCTGCAATGCCCCGAACAGTCCTTTCGAAAAAGATTGTTGCCCGCTGAACGGGATGATGCCGCGCAGGAAATAGCGGAAACGCTGCGCGCTGTTATGCCCGTCTTTCGACCATTTATCCGCCGCGGGATCGTAGACCATATTGCCGAGAAAACGCTGCTCCACCCTGAAGCGGTGCTGCAGGGGAATGAAGGCCACGGGGTGGTTGATAATGAACTGCTCCCAGATGCGGTGCTCCGTAAAATGGCCCGCTTGTTGAAAACGGTTGCTCACCATGGCATAACCCGCCGTCAATATCATATTCTTCCGCACATGGTAGTTGATGCCAGGCCGCACGATCACTGTCTGCAACATTTCCCATTTGTCACTGGAGCGCGCCTGCACGTCCAGGTGCACGCTGAATTTCGAAGACGGTATTTTGACCGTGTTGAAAGACGCCACCCAACCCGTAAACTGCGGGTTTTGCTGGGCTTTCAGCGCCGCCGCCGAAAAAAACAGCAGCATCCCTGTAAAAATTATCTGCCTCATCATGCGGTTAAAAATAAGGCAGGATGATGATTTATTCAAATCAGCAATTACGCTAACTTTGTTACAAACATTTGCCGAACATGCCGGTATCAATACCAGACTATACAGCGCCCGCCCTGCTCAGGAACCGGCACCTGCTCACCATCTTTCCTTCGCTCTTCAGGAAGATACAACCGGCGCAGTATACACGTACCCGCATTCCCACGGCAGACAACGATTTCATAGACCTGGACTTCAGCAAAACCGGCAGCAGAAAACTGGTGATCATCCTTCATGGCCTGGAAGGTAATTCCAAAAGGCAATACGTGACCGGCATGGTGCATATCTTCAACGAAGGCGGGTACGACACGGTTTCCATGAACTTCCGCGGCTGCAGCGGCGAAAGCAATAATGCCCTCCGCTTCTATCACAGCGGCGAAACCGGCGATCTGCAAACAGTTGTAGACTATGTTCAGAAAGATTATGAGAGCCTCCATATCGTAGGGTTTTCGCTGGGCGGGAACGTGACATTGAAATATATCGGCGAGCAGGGCGCTTCCATTCCCGCATCCATTAGGTCTGCAGTGGCTATTTCAGTGCCGGTGGACCTGAAAGACAGTTCCTTTGAGCTCGAGAAGCGCCACAATTTTATTTACATGAAACGGTTCATCCGCTCGCTCGGTGAAAAGCTGCAGGTCAAGGCCCGCCAATACCCCGAAAAAATATCGCTGAACGGGTTCAGTTCCATCCGCAACTTCCGCCAGTTCGACGACCGGTATACCGCGCCCATTCATGGTTTCAGGGATGCGGAAGAATATTGGGCGAAGAACAGCTCCAAACAATTCCTTCCCCGCATTGCCATTCCCACCCTTCTCATCAATGCGCTGGACGATCCGTTCCTGGGCAAAGGCAGCTATCCTTACGCCGAGGCGGAAGCCAACCCCAATTTTCATCTTGAAACGCCTGCAACCGGCGGCCACGTTGGATTTGTAACCTTTTCAGGGAAACATTACTGGTCTGAGCGGAGAGCTTTCCAGTTCATCCACGATCATTCATGAGCCCAGCACTTCATCTACCAGGCCATAGGCTTTGGCTTCATGGGCAGTCATAAACTTATCGCGGCGGTACATTTCTTCTATCTCCTGCACCTCGTGCCCCGAATTATTCCCGATGATCCGGAACACCTGCGTTTGCAGCCTTTCCTGCTCCTGGTAGGCAATGCGCACATCTTCCGTATAACCTTTGGCGCCGCCGCCGGTGGGATGCATGTGCACTGTAGCATGCGGCAGGGCATAACGCTGGCCTTTCGTGCCGCAGGTAAGCAGCACTGTACCCATGCTGCCCGTGAAGCCCACCGAAACCGTGCTGATGGGCGATTTGCAGATGCGCATCGTGTCGTAAATAGCCATGCCGGCGTATACGCTGCCGCCCGGGCTGTGAATGTAGAGCCTGATGGGGTAGTGGTTTTCGCTGTCAAGATAAAGCAGCTGCGCTACGACCAGGTTGGCCAGGTGCTCGTCTATAGCCGTGCCGATGAAAATGATCCTTTCCTTCAGCAACAGGCTGTAAATATCGTACGCGCTCCGCGTGGAGCCGTCCAGGACGGTGGGTATGAGTGTCATGTCAGTAGAAGATGGAGTGGATAGTTTTGGCGAAGGAAGGATCCTGCGCCAGTTGATCGTATATGCCCCAGAGCTTTTCCCGCTGCCGGTCGCGGGCAGCCAGGCGGATGAGACGCAGGGCCTGCCGCTGTTCTTCCACGGCGGCCTGAAGCATAGGACTGGCCAGCATCCTGGCTTCGAAGAAACGTTTTTCCTGCGCGGGCATTTCCTTCAGCAGGTAACGTTCGGCCTCCTGTATGTCAAGCAAAGGTTTCCGCATGGCAGGCAGTTTTTGAGAAGGATCTACGCACTTTTTCCAGGCATTTGTATTTCTGCACCGTGGCGGAATGCGGGCTGCTATAGTCGAATGTTTCGGCTATTTCCTGCATGTTCATATTATCGTAATAGAACGCCTGGAGCAATTGCAGGCATTTCTCCCCGGCGATCTTCAGCTGTTCCAGCAACGGCGCTTCTTCCGGTTGCGTGTAAAAGTCTTCGGGGATGGACATATAATGCGCCAGGTAATCCAGCGTTTCCAGTTTTCCCTGCTGCCTATTGCCTTTCAGCCATAATATTTTCGTAATGCCCACCAGGTAAGCCACGGGGGAGGAATCTACCTGCAAATGCCCGCTGCGGCTCTTTTCCAGGTAAATGATGATGGCGTCGTGAAACAGGTCTTTGGCCGTTTCAAGGCCGCCGCCCAGCCGGCGGATAGCCCGCGCGGCATGGGGAAAGGCTTCCCGGTATAATGTTGTAATCTGGTCCATGACGAATGGGTTTTATCATATAGTGCCCCAAAAAGGCGAAATATCACCCTTGCCTTCAAAATTTAATCAAAAAAACCGTGAATTTTGCTTTCCGCTCTTCTTCGTAAATTTGAGTATATGGAAAAAATACAGTCCCTCGAAGAATTCTACCGCGCCAAACAACTCACCATGCCTGCGGACATTGGTAAGGAAGTAGGGCATTTCAACGTGTTCAACTCGGAAGAATTTGTGGGCCACCATGCCAAACCTTTGCCTTACAGCCGTAAGGATTTCTATAAAGTAGCCCTCGTGAGCGGCCGCAACCGCTATTATTTCGCTGATAAGACCATCGATGTGGAAGAGCACGCCCTCATGTTCGCCAACCCGCAGGTACCCTACCAGTGTGAGCCTTTGGATGAAGACCAATCCGGTTACTTCTGCATTTTCACCGATGCGTTCTTCCATCACTTCAATGCCACGCGCCTCACGGAATTCCCGCTGTTCAGGCCCGGCGGCCAGCCCGTGGTGTTCCTGCCGTCTTCGCAGGTGCGGCCGGTGAGGGAACTGTTTGAAAAGATGCTCGCGGAGATCCATTCAGATTATACTTATAAATACGACCTGCTGCGCAATTACGCCATGGAACTGATCCACATGGGCATGAAACTGCAGCCTATTGCCCTGTCGCCCGCGCATTCCAATGCTGCCAGCCGCATTTCTTCCCTATTTTCGGACCTGCTGGAAAGGCAATTCCCGATAGAATCACCCATGCAGCAGGTAAACCTGCGCACGGCCATCGACTTTGCTTCGCAGCTGTCCGTGCACGTCAACCACCTGAACAAAGCGTTGAAAGACGCCACGGGAAAATCGACCTCAGAGCTGATCGCGGACCGGCTGGTGCAGGAAGCGAAGGCGCTGCTGAAGCATACAGACTGGAATGTTTCCGAGATCGGGTATTGCCTGGGATTCCAGGAACCGGCGCATTTCAACAACTTTTTCAAGAAAAAGACCCAGCTTACCCCCCGTACCTTCCGGGCCGCTTGATTTTTACAATTTTTGGTTTGATATCATTAACAGCTGTGGTTCCATGCCGGTGTAGCTTTGTGTCAACAAAACAAACACACCATGGAACAACAAAAAGTATGGTATATCACAGGCGCCTCACAGGGTTTCGGCCTGGTAATGGTAAAAAAACTCCTGGCCTCCGGCGCACGCGTGGCGGCTACTTCGCGCAAACTGGAAGCATTAAAGGCCGCGGTAAACACTGATTCCCCGAACTTCCTTCCCCTTGCCGTAAATCTTTCCGATGAAGAAAGCGTGAACAATTCCATCCGCCGCACGATCTCCGCATTTGGCCGGATAGACGTAGTGGTGAATAACGCAGGATATGGACTGGTAGGCGGTCTGGAAGAACTGACAGACAAAGAGGTAAGGGATAACTTTGAAGTGAACGTATTCGGTGCGCTGAACGTGATCCGCAACGTGATGCCCGTTTTCCGCAACCAGAAAGGAGGTTTTATATTCAACATTTCGTCCATTGGCGGCTTCACCGGCGCATTCCCCGGCTTCGGCAGCTATTGCGCCACCAAATTCGCGCTGGAAGGGCTTACCGAATCCCTTTCCGAAGAAGCGAAACCTTTTGGCGTGAAAGCTGTGATCGTTAGCCCGGGTTATTTCCGCACCAACTTCCTTTCCTCCGGCTCACTGGCGGTACCTGCTAATCCCATTGCGGATTACACCAACATCCGCGAAGTGCAGTCTGCCCACCAGTTCAATATAGACGGCGCGCAGGCCGGCGACCCGGAAAAAGGCGTAGACGTGATCATTGCCGTAAGCAAGTCAGACAACCCGCCGCTGCACCTCTTCCTCGGCCCGGATGCTTACCAGCTGGCCAAACAGAAGATCTCCTCCGTGGAGCAGGATATGCTGGGCTGGCAGGCACTGGCCACTTCCACCAATTTTAACTGACAAAACTAAATACTTGGGGGCCGGCTGGATATGCCGGTCCCATGTGTTTTAACATTTCCATGCATGTTATTCCCCTGATTTACCGTACCTTTGCGTCATTCTTATATCCCCTCTCCGCAGAAAAGGTACATACCCTCCGCAGTTAGGTTCACTTAAAATGATGTGTGGATATACAATCTAGCCATCCTTCCCTTCTATAAGCCAGGATTGTTAGCATCGTTTTAAATTTAAATCAAACATATTGTCATTCGAGAAATTAAGTCTCATTGCGCCCATATTGCGTGCGCTTGAAACACAAGGCTATACCACGCCTACACCTATCCAGACCCAGGCCATCCCGGTGGTGCTGGCACAGAAAGACCTGCTGGCCTGTGCGCAGACCGGCACCGGGAAAACCGCTGCATTTGCCATTCCCATCCTGCAATTATTGTATAAAGAAAAGCAGGCTGCTCCCGCGCAGGACAGGCATATCAAAACGCTGATCCTCACCCCTACCCGCGAGCTGGCTATCCAGATCGCGGAGAACATCAGGGATTACGGCGCGCATACCGGCATCAAACATCTCGTGATATTCGGCGGCGTTTCCGCTCATACGCAGATAATGTCGCTGAAGCAGGGCACAGACATCCTGATCGCCACGCCCGGCAGGCTGCTGGACCTCTGGCAACAGGGCCACATCAACCTGCGTTACATCCGCCAGTTTGTGCTGGATGAGGCAGACCGTATGCTGGACATGGGTTTTATCCATGATGTAAAAAGGGTGATCACCAAGCTTCCTGAAAAAAGGCAGACCTTGTTCTTCTCAGCCACCATGCCTGTGGAGATCGCGGGTCTGGCCAATTCTATCCTTACCAATCCTGAGAAAGTAGCCGTAACACCGGTTTCTTCCACCGCAGAAAAGGTAGAGCAGCAGCTGTATTACGTGGATAAAAGCTCTAAACGCGCTTTGCTGATCCATGTGCTGAAAGATCCGTCTATCGTGAGCGCGCTCGTGTTTACCCGTACCAAGCATGGGGCAGACAGGGTTGCGAAAGAACTCAGCAAAGCAGGCATACAATCCGCCGCCATCCATGGCGATAAGTCGCAGAACTCGCGCCAGCGAGCTTTAACAGACTTCAAAGCAGGCCGCATCCGCGTGCTGGTAGCCACCGATATTGCCGCGCGTGGTATTGATGTGGACAACCTGAGCCATGTGATCAACTACGAGATCCCCAACGTACCCGAAACCTACGTTCACCGCATTGGCCGTACCGGCCGCGGCGGGGCAAGCGGTATCGCGCTGTCCTTCTGCGAAGCGGAAGAAAGGCCGTACGTGAAAGATATCACCAAACTGATCGGCCAGGCTATACCGGTAGTAAACGGCCACCCTTTCCCCGCCAGCGAAACACCGGTGGAAAAACCCGCTCCTGTAGTGCAGATGCGCCAGTCTTCCAGCCAGCAGATGCAGGGTAAGAAGAAACATCACCACAACAAACACAAGTGGCACGGCAGGCCGCAGCAGCAGAAGCAAAACTGATCCTGATCTCATAAAAATTTAAAAGGGCGGCCGGAATAATTCCCGGCCGCCCTTTTTATGCCTGTGTGTTTCCTGTCTACGTTTTCTTCTTCCTATACACCAACGTATCCGTTACCAGCGCCGGCATACGATACCCCCCGGTATCGATGGCGGTTTTGGGCATGGCTTTTTGCAGCTGGGCCAGCCCTGCAGGTGTTACGGCGGTTTTGTAGAGGAAAAGTTCTTTCAGCCCCGCGTTCTTTTGCAGGTTCAATATGCCCTTGTCCGTTACTTTAGTGCCAACGAGGTTCAGGTATTTCAGCTGCTTGCAGTTGGCGAGTTGCGTCAATCCTGCGTCAGTCACCGGTGTGTTTTCCAGGTAAAGGCGGGTAAGTTCAGGCAGCTGTGAAATTACCTGCAGCGCGCTGTCGCCGGTTTGGGTGTTGGACAGTTTCAGCCAGACGATCTGCTGCTTCAGCGGCAACAACAGGGCTGCGTCTTTGTTCCCAAAGCCGGGAGCGTTCACGGCGCTGACCATCACGAAACCGTTCTCATCCGCCACGGGCATCACTTTCACGCCAATTTTCTCCAGCGCTGCCATGTCTTTGACGGATGCTTGTTTCGCTTCTTCCTTCGGCATAAAAGGATGTTCTTCCGAGCCGCCGGATGGTTTCATACCATCCAGCACCAATTGTATCCTGGGCGTTTGATGGAGTTGTTTTACCGTAGCGTCCGGCGATGCGCCTGTTTCTATCCACCAGTATAAAATTTCAAGTTGCTGCGGGCTGAGCTGCGGCTTGCCTTTGGGAGGCATGCGCTTGTCGTCCGCTTCCGGAAGCACGAGCCTTTTGTAGAGCTCGCTGGCTTCGGGCATGCTGTCTTTTATTACCGGTCCGTTCTCGCCGCCTTTCCGGATGTGATCCATCCCATCCAGGCGGAGGCCGCCTTTCAGCTTAGCTTCGTTGTGGCAGGAATAACATTTCTGTTCCAGGATAGGCCGCACCAGCTGATCGTACACCTTCGCTTCCGCCAGGTTGGGTATGACCGGAGCCGCATCTGCAGCGGATGTGCCGCCAAACGGAAGATGCGCGGTAAGATAGTCTTCGCCATGTGTAAGATTTCCTCCCAGGTGACCGGCGGCGGAGAGCAGCACGATCATCACGAAAGAGGCCGGCAGCCAGGCTTTCCGGTAAAGTGAATACCTTCTTAAGATGCAAAGCAGCACAGACACCACCGCTACGCTGATGCCCAGCCACATGTGAAGGTTCAGCGCCGCTTCTTCGTAACCTCCGGCGGTGGAAAGCAGCCATCCCGCCACGCAGGCGGCAATGGCTGAAACGGCGCCGAATACAAGCACTGGCAGTACGGCAGCGCCGAGAACAGCCAGGCGGCGGTTCTTACTCATCACTTCGAGCACAAAAGCGATGATCAGCATGCCTATCGGCAAATGCACCAGTAATGGATGGAAACGCCCGATGAACAGGCTCCAGTTTCCCTGCAATAATATCGTCATCCCCCGTATCTCGCTTTTAGTAAGTTCTTCATGTGTACGTTAATATCCCATTGATTGGCCACGGGCTGCCGGGTGTAAGGCAAAGCAGGCATGTAATCCGCCGGGCCGAATTCCGTCAGCATCGTCATCACTTCACCTTTGGCGCGCTTTATTTTCGCGATCTCATCCCACCACGCAAAATGCGCTTTCACGGTGTTCTCCCACTCCGGCGCACGCGGATCATTCACCTGCGGGCCTTCAGGGTGGCCTATCCTGGCGTGGATATGACCGGTCCTCTCCAGCGCTTTGGCCACGGTCTCTGCCTGATCCTGCAGGAGCGATTCGTGCACGTTGCACCAGTGGGAAATATCCAGCGTAAGCCGGAGACCTGGTTTGGCTTCAATGAATTTCCGCGTGATATGCGCGGCGAACAACATCCTGGAACGGTGCGTTTCATGGCATACGGGTATGCCGGTGCTTTTGGAAATGCGCACCGTCATGTCTATCAGCTTGCTGTTCTCTTCAAATGAAAAGTAATCTTTCCCGGAGTGGCAGTTGATATACAGGGGCCGCTGGCGCTGCTGGCCGGTGGCTGCTGTTACTGCCTTTTCGAACGCTTCGGCATGTTTCGTGTAGTCTGCACCGTTACCACCGCAAAGAAAACCGACTTCAAGTTCGTGTTTTTTCAGCGCGGCAAACAGTTCATCCTGCGCTTCGGCGGTAGTGGGCCACCATGTTTCAATGCCGTCGTAACCTGCGGCTTTCGTGCGGCGGCACAGCTCGTCGCGGGTGCCGGCAAAACCCCAGTCCGTTTGTAATACTACCAGCTTAAAACCGGCAGCAGCGGGCGTTTTGATAGCGGGCTGCTGCGCTTCGGCGGGTATTCCAGGTATGAGGGATGCAGCGCTGAAGGCTGCCGATTGTTTTAAGAAATTCCTTCTGTTCAGAGACATAATTGATCAACCTAAGATTTCATGAATAACGTGCCCTTCCACATCCGTGAGCCTGAACGGGCGGCCCTGGAACTGGTAGGTCAGTTTCTCATGGTCAAAGCCCAGCTGTTGCAGCATGGTGGCGTGAATATCGTGTACTGCTACTTTGCCTTTCACGGCAGCGAAGCCTATTTCGTCTGTTTCCCCCCAGCTGAATCCTTTGCGGATGCCGGCGCCAGCCATCCACATGGTAAATGCCTCCACGTGGTGGTCGCGGCCGAGGAACGGCATTTCTTTGCCGTCGCGGTTTTCCTGCATGGGCGTCCTGCCAAATTCGCCGCCCCATACCACGAGCGTTTCATCCAGCAGGCCGCGTTGCTTGAGGTCCATCAGCAGGGCGCTGATGGGCTTGTCTATTTCGCGGGCCTTGTTGCGCAGGCCATAATCGATGGAAAGGTCTTCGCCGGTGCCATGCGCATCCCAGCCCCAGTCGAACAGCTGCACGAAACGCACGCCCTTTTCGACGAGTTTGCGGGCCAGCAGGCAGTTGTTGGAAAAGGCTTCCTTCCCGGGCTGCGTGCCATAGAGCTGGTGAATGTATTCCGGCTCGTCGTTGATGTCCATCACGCCGGGCACGGAGATCTGCATTTTGTACGCCAGCTCGTATTGCGAGATGCGGGAAAGTATCTCGGGATCCTGGAAGGTCTCGTATTCCAGCTTATTCACTTCGTTGATAGCGTGAATGGATTGATAACGCATATCGCGGTCCATCCCTTCAGGATCGGTGAGGAACAGCACCGGATCACCTTTGGAGCGGCATTGCACGCCCTGGTATACGGAGGGCAGGAAACCGCTTCCCCACACGCTTTTACCGGCATCGGGCGTTTTACCGCCTGAAGTGAGCACTACGAAACCGGGCAGGTTGCTGTTTTCCGAACCCAAGCCATAGGTCACCCATGAGCCGATGCTGGGCCTGCCCAGGCGGGCGCTGCCCGTGTGCATGAACAGCTGCGCGGGGCCGTGGTTGAACTGGTCTGTCTGCACGGCTTTCAGGAAACTTACATCGTCTACCATCTTCGCAAAATGCGGCAGGTGATCGCTCACCCAGGCACGGCTTTCGCCGTGCTGTGCAAACACTGCCTGCGGGCCCAGCATTTTGGGCACGCCGCGGATGAATGCAAATTTTTTCCCTTCAAGGATGGAAGGAGGGCAAAGCTGGTTATGCAGTTTTTGTAATTCAGGTTTGTAGTCGAACAGCTCCAGCTGCGAAGGCGCGCCTGCCATGTGCAGGTAGATCACGCTCTTGGCCCGGGCCGGGAAGTGCGGCGCGCGCGGATCAAGCGGGTTAAGGCTTTGAGGCATGGAGGCATTGCTGCCGGAGCCGGAAAAAATATTACATCCTCCCAGCAGGGAACCGAGCGCGGTAGCGCCGAGGCCCGTTATGCAATCCTGCAGGAAGTGCCTGCGCGAAAAGTATTTCGCCGCTCTTTCGTTCGCTTCGTGTATAATCTTTTCGGACATAGTTTATCAGGATTTTGAGAGGAATTCATCCAGGTTCATAATCGCATTGGCCACCACGGTGAGCGCCGCAAGGTGTTCCATGCCTTTTTTTGGTTCGGGCGCCTGCAGGAAAGCCGCTGCCGCTTTGCCGTCGCTTCCGAATTTGGAGAAGGCCTGCGTGTACAGCTTTTCCAGGATAGCCTGTTTGGCGGGTGTGATGTCTTTATATAATGCCCGTTTATAACCCGCCTGTATACACGCTTTGGCGTCCTCCCCGCCGGTTTCCTGCATGCGCAGGGCCAGGTTGCGGGCGGCTTCCACGTATACGGGATCGTTGAGCGTTACGAGCGCCTGCAGCGGTGTGTTGGTGCGTATCCTGCGCTGGAGGCATACTTCTCTGCTGCTGCCGTCGAAGGTGATGGCAGAGGGATAAGGGCTGGTCCTTTTGATGTAGGTGTACAATGCACGTCGGTACTGGTCGCCGTTTTCGGAGGTTTTCCAGTATTCGCCGCTCCACACTGTCTGCCAGATGTTATCCGGTTGGTAAGGCATTACGCTGGGCCCAAGCATTTTGTCGCTGAGCAACCCGCTCACGGCCAACGCCTGGTCGCGCACCTGCTCTGCCGTAAGCCTGAAACGCGGGCCACGGGCAAGGTAGCGGTTGGCGGGATCTTTTTCCTGCAACTCAGGAGAGCTGCGCGAATCGCGCCGGTACGCTTCAGATAATACTATTTCGCGGAGCAGGCTTTTCATGCTCCAGTTATACGTGTACATGAACTGGTACGAAAGATAGTCCAGCAACTGGGGATTGGAAGGCAGGAAACCCTGTGTGCCAAAGTCTTCCAGCGTTTCAACGAGCCCTATGCCGAAAAGCTGTTCCCAGAAACGGTTCACCATTACGCGTGCGGTAAGCGGGTTGTTCTTATCGGTGATCCACATGGCCAGCCCAAGCCTGTTGCGCGGCGCATTGGCCGGGAAGGGATTCAGGGAAGCAGGTACGTCCGGTTTCACTTCTTTGCCATGCACCATCCAGTTGCCTCTTTCGAAAGTGTAGGTGGGTCTGAACAGTTCCTGCGCGTTTTCTACCATCACGGGGTGGCTGGGCGGGCTGGCGTCTACCACGGTGTAGTAGGCTTTTTCCACGGACCTGAAGCCGGGCTGGTCTTTACCGGGCAGCTCATTGCGGAAAGCAAACCATTCAATGGAAGTGACCGGTTCCAGCGGCCCGAGCGAAGGATTGCGGAAAATGAAATACAGGTCGCGGCGGCCAGGCAGCGGCTTGATGTTCACCTCCACCACATGCACGCCGTTTACAATGGGCGAATGCCCTATCACAGGCCCTTTCAGGCTATCGAGCCGTACTTCCACCGTGCCGCCTGTTTTGGATGTGCGGCATTGGATGAAGAGTTTGGAACGGTTGTCCAGGAATACGTTTTTCAGCCGGCAGCTGCCGCCGTGGCGGCAGGCGGTAAACTTGGTGTCTGCCAGTTCGCCGTTGATATATTTATCGCAATCGTGCGCATGGCGCTTGGGCTCCAGGGTGCGGAAGAAACCGGCGGTTTCTTTGGAGGCAGCTTTGTTGCCGTAGCGGTCTATCCAGGCCGTCACGGAGTCGATGCGTTTGCGGTCCAGGCTGTCGTAAAGGCGGAGCTTGGGATGCTCGCCCCAGGTGTCTTCATCGCGGGTGTTGTTGAGGAAGGCCATCAGCTTGTAATAATCCTCGAAGCGGAACGGATCGTAAGGATGGCTGTGGCATTGCACGCAGGCAATGGTGGTGCCCTGCCATACTTCCATGGTGGTATTCACCCGGTCGATGATAGAAGCTGTGCGGAATTCCTCATCGTCGGTACCGCCTTCATCGTTGTTCATCGTATTGCGGTGGAAGGTGGTGGCGATCATCTGGTCATTGGTCGGGTTGGGCAGAAGGTCGCCGGCCAGCTGTTCGGTGGTGAAGCGGTCGTAGGGCAGGTCCTGGTTGAAAGCGTTGATCACCCAGTCGCGATAGCGCCAGAAGTCACGCTTCACATCCCTTTCATATCCTTTGGAATCCGCATAGCGGGCGAGGTCCAGCCACATGGAGGCCCAGCGTTCGCCGTAGCGGGGCGAGGCCAGCATGCTGTCCACCATTTTTTCGTAGGCGTTGGGGGAATTATCCGCGAGGAAGGTCTTCACCAGCTGCTCCGAAGGCGGCAGGCCGGTAAGATCAAAACTGAGGCGGCGCAGGAGGGTGATCTTGTCTGCCTGCGGGGCGGCTTCCAGTTTTTCTTCTTCCAGCCGGAGGTTGACGTAATGATCTATCCCTCCTTCTTTCGCATTTTCAGCCTCAAATCCGGCCGTAAAGGTACTGGCCGGATAATCAGGCTTGGCGGGAGATACATAGGCCCAGTGTTCGCCCCATTTGGCCCCCTGGTTCACCCAGCGGGTCAGTATGTCGATCTCTTCTTTGCTTAAGGGAGCGGCTTTGTAGGGCATACGCTCTTTCGGATCCCTGCTGTGCAGGCGGCGGATGAACTCGCTGTTCTTTGCATCGCCGGGGATGATGGCGGGGTGGCCGCTTTTGGTGTTGCCGAGGGCTTCTTCCCTGAACAATACGCTGAAGCCGCCGCTCTGTTTTACGCCGCCATGGCAGCTGATGCAATGCTTATTAAGTATAGGCTTTACGTCCGCGCTGTAATCCACCGGCCGGCGGCTGTTGCAGCCGATGGCGGTTATGCCCGCTAAGGCAGCGGCACTTAATAACAATAAGAGCCGGGACGTGGTCAAATAATGCATGTCACTGTAATTTGCTTATCCTTCTTGAGTGGTGGGTGGAATCCGGTGAAAATGTACGAAAAAGCGCGCACGTGTGCAACTTAAGGGTAAAATAGCGTTTCAAATAGTGAATATTCGCATAAATTGAAATATTTCATACTTTATATGAACAAATATATTTCAGGATGGTAGCGATAATGTTGTTGATTGTATACATTCGTGGCACTACAATCAGCTCCTCTGGAAAAACCGCATAGGCAGCGGGTTCCCTTTGACCGGGAATCCGCTGTTTTTTTCGGGCATCAATGAAAAAAGGGCCTTCCGGCCCTATCATTCAATCAAACAACAGTAATATTTTTAACAGTATGCTTCAAAAAAGAAGGGTGAAAGAATTCACCCTCCGGTATATGCATACATTAGACATGAGACTTATTAAGACAACCGGTTGCAATCGCTCGGCACACTCATCGCTTCACGCCGGTGGTGTTGTTGGCCAGTTTGTTTTGAACGGTCATTCCTGGCATTCCCGTTTATCCGGGTCCGTAATGGGTACGTACATCTTCTTTTCTTCACTTATGCGGACGGCAAAGCGCCTCCCTTTCTGCTCTTCACATTCCTGTGCCTTCAAAGCAGAGAAAGGCAGACAAAAGGCGGATAAAAGAAAATGCTGCCTCAAAAGGCGCACTCAGTAAGGCTTTGTCCGGAATTGGGGCTTGGACGAATGAAAGGCCGGCCAGCGAGTAATTCACGTACGTTAATCCAGTAATCCGCCGGACAAGCCTTTACGGGTTTTTCAACTTCCGTAAACCGGATAGAACAACATTACGGATGCTGTTCTATACTAAAGAGTGGATTTCAATAGTGGAAGGGTGAATCTCCCCAAAAAAATAATTTAGCCTGAAATTCACCCTTTCTGCTGTTTTTGTTGTCTTTTCCAAGTAAGCCTTCTTTTCTTATGGAATCAATCTCAACCAGACTAAAATGCTTTTTAGAGCATAAAGGCCTCAGTACTACTGCCTTCAGCCGTGCCCTGCATTACAAGAGCTGCGAAAAGATCGCCCGCCTCTTCCGTTCGCAGGGCGCCAAACCCAGTGTAGACATCGTGGCGGACATTGCCCTCCGTTTCCCCGAGTTCAATATCCGCTGGCTGATCAGCGGACAGGGAGAAATGCTGCATGCGGCCTACCGTGAGCCTTCTGCAGACAGCCTGCTTGAATTCCTCCCCCAGCGCTCTTTCCCCACTTACCAGCTGGAAGCTGAAGTGGAAGCCATCGGGGAAGAACAGGCGCAATAGTACCCACCCTGCCCAACAATGGCACATTCCCGTCCATTCACTTCCGTGCAATGCGGGATTGCACTGCCATACCGCTGCAGCGATGCAGTACATGGCGTTATGCCCCTGCAGAAGCTATTGCAAACCAACCTGCATTCCCGCGATAACCCTAATAAAAAGGGCCTGCCTTGAAAGGCGGCCCTTTTACTACACTTACTTTTATATATCGCTTTTATTTAGACACCCCTGTGAAATGGCTCAGTTATAGCCTTGGTTCTGGCTAAGGTTGCCCACCCTTACGTCTTCGTTGGGAATGGGCAGCAGTTCGTTCTTGTTGGCCCTGAAGCCCAGGGGGCCCAGTTCTGTGGCGGCCTTGCCCCAGCGCACGAGGTCCAGGTAACGGAAGCCTTCGAATGCCAGCTCCAGGAACCTTTCGTTTACGATCGCGTCGAACAGCGCGGCGCCGGCGGGCTGGATCTCCGGCAGTTTCGCCCTTACCCTTACTTTATTCAGCTCCGTTCTCGCACGGGCTTCGTTGCCCGCCCTGTAATAGGCTTCGGCGGCCATCAGCAGCACGTCCGCATAACGGATCAGCTTGGTGTTGGTACCGTAGTTCAGGTCGGTAACCGCCCCGCCCTCGCTGGTAGTTTGGGTGGAGAATGCGCCGTATTTACGCTGCCAGTACCCTTCAAAATCCCATACATTGGTAGCGTTCCACTGACCGCCGCCGGCCCTCAGCTCGGTAACGGACAGGATGGTATTCTTCCGGCGCTCCACATCGCCGGCTGCGATATAGGCGTCGTATAACTTCTTTTTAGGCAGGTTGAAACCCCAGCCGCCCAGCAGCGAATCGCCGGGCATGGCCTTGTAAGGCTCTTCGCGCGGCCCCATCAGTTTGATGTGGATATTGCTTTCCACCTGCCTGAAACGGTCCCAGGGAAAGTTGTCCCAGTTATATTTTTTGGCGGAAGAGAAGGGCACTTCAAATACGCTTTCAACGCCAAACTCACCCTGTTTTGCAAATGCGGCGGCGAATTTGCTTTCCAGGTCATACTGCCCGGAAACGATCACATCATTGAATTTGGCGGCTGCATCGGCCCATTTTTGCTGGTAGAGATATACTTTCCCCAACAATGCCTGCGCTGTTCCTTTCGATGCCCTGAAACGCTGCGAGGCGGGGAGCGCGCTTTTCACAGGCAATACGGCAATAGCTTCCAGCAGGTCTTTTTCCAGCTGGGCGTATACTTCGGCGCGCGGCGTGCGTTTGGTGGTGCTGTATTCTTCCGGCTTCAGGTCGCGCAGCACAAGCGGCACATCGCCCCACAGGGCGGCCAGCTCGAAATAATAATACGCCCGCAATGTTTTGCATTCGGCTATCAGCCTTTTTTGCAGGTCTGTTTCGCCTTTCACGCGGTTGATCACCTGGTTGGCGCGGTACACACCAAAATAATTCACCCGCCAAACCCACAGCACGCCCTGGTTCTGGGCGTCGGTGGTAAAATCGTCCAGGCTCTGGTAGTGGCTCTGGTCGCCGGGATCGTTGCCGCCGGCATTCCCTTCGTCGGAGGGAAGGGTTTTCACCAGCAGCGGGCTGCCCCAGCCCCAGTTATACTCAGCCTGCAAAAAGTCGTAAGCTGCATAAGTGGCCGCCAGCGCATCGTTGTCCGTCTGGTAATACTCCTCGATCGGCGTCCGCCCGGGAATTTCCTGGTCCAGGAAATTCTTGCCGCAGCTGCTGCTTAGCAACAGGGCGGCCGTTCCGGCGATGATATATTGAAAGCTGTTTCGTTTCATGATGATTGGAATTCAGGTTAAAAACTAAATGAGAGGCCGACGATAGCTGTGCGGGGGATCGGGTATACGCCGCGGTCGATGCCCAGGCTGTTGTTCTCGTTGCTGCCGGCTTCCGGATCCATTCCCTTGTATTTGGTGAAGGTGAAATAGTTGTCCAGCGAACCGTAGATCCGCGCATTGCGGATGTGCGCTTTTTTCAGCAGGCTGGCCGGAAGCGTGTAACCGAGCTGCAGCTGACGGATACGGGTATACGAACCGTCGAACAGCATTTTGTCGCTGTTGTAAGCGTATTTGCTGCCGGAGTTGGGCGCAAACCATGCATTGGTCTTGTTTTCAGGCGTCCAGCGATCCGTCCAGAAAAATTCGGGGCGGTTGGCCGTGGGCCTGTCTATCCTGTTGAAACCCATCAGCACGTCGTTCCCCTGCTGGCCCTGCACCAGTACCATCAGGTCGAAACCTTTATACGATGCGGTAAGGCGGGCGCCGTACACGAAGTCGGGATGCGGGCTGCCGATATATTGATAGTCCCCGTCGGAGATCACGCCGTTGCCGTCTGTATCAACCGGGATGGGATCGCCCACTTTTATACCCTGGTCTGTACTATGATTCTTCAGGAAATCGTCTACCTGCGCCTGCGTCTGGAAAATGCCATTCGTTTTAAAGCCCCTGAAATACCAGATAGGCTGGCCCTGTTCGAACCATGACGCCCTCCAGCCGGTGCCTACTTCACTGCCGGGGATCCTGTCCACGAATTCATTCAGCGACACCACTTCGTTCTTGATAGTAGTGAGGTTGGCGCCGATCTCGAATTTGAAGGCCTTGCTATTGTCGTTGCGGTAACTCACTTCAAACTCCCAGCCTTTGTTCCTTACATCGCCGCCGTTCACGATGTGCAGCACGTTGCCTACAAAACCGGGTACGGTGCCGGGCGTGAGCAAGCCTTTCGTGAGTTTGTTATAATAATCCACCACGAGGCTGAGGCGGTTGTTAAAGAAACCCATGTCTGCACCAAAGTCAAGCTGCTCGCTGGCTTCCCACTTCAGGTAAGGGTTCTCCAATCCCGCGGGCTCTGCGCCCACCAGGAAATTATCATTGAGGTCGGGGAAACCGATGCCTTCCGTGGTGATCAGCGACTTCCAGTCACCGATCCTGATATTGGCGATGCTGCCATTCCGCCCCCAGCTGGCGCGTAGTTTCAGGTAGTTCATCACGCCGTCGGGGAAGAAGGCTTCGTTGCTGGCTACCCAGCCTGCAGACAGCGAGGGGAATGTGCCCCAGGTGTTGGCCGGCGGCAGCAGCGACGATCCGTCCCTTCTCAGGATAGCGTTAAAAAGATACTTGCCGTTGTAATCGTACTGGATCCTGCCGTAATAGCTCACCATGGAGGTTTTCGTGGCAAGGCCGTTCAGCCGGTCCTGGTCGTCGGGCACAAAGTCCGGGTAAGAGAATTTATCGTCTTCGCGGAACATGCCGGAGGTAGTTCCGTTCAGCCGGTCATAACCGCGGCGGAGGGAGCTCATGCCGGCCATTACGCTTACGTCGTGGCGGCCGAATTTACGGTTGTAATTGGCGAAGTTCTCCCACTGCCAGTTGTACCAGTTCTCATTGTTGTCTATCGTACCGGATGCGGTATTCAGCCGCACGCTGGACCACCAGAAAGTGGGCGTCCAGGCGTGGTTGCGCTGGAAAGCGGCGTCCAGCCCGAAACGGCTGGTGACTTTCAGGCCTTTGATGGGCTCCAGCTCAGCGTATACATTGCCTACTACTTTATGCTGGGTGGTGAAATTGTGCGTGATGGCCATCTGGGCAAGCGGGTTGCCGGCTTCGCCCCAAACGTAGTCAGACACGCCGTAGTAACGTCCCTGAGGGTCCTTGATGAGGGAATATCCCGCGGCGATGGCATCCTGCACACGCTGCGGCAGCGCGCCGGTGAATACCACGGGCATGGTGGGATCCAGCAGGATGGCGTTGTTGATCACGGAGCCGAATTCATCGTCTTCCGTAATGCCGTTCGTTTTATGATAAGCGTAGCTCAGCCTGTTGCCTATATTCAGCCAGGGCTTTACCTGGTGGTCTGTATTGAGGCGCACGGTGTAGCGGTTGAAGCGCGCTTTGTCGCCGCCGATCACACCGTCCTGCGCATAAATGGTGCCGCCGAGGAGGTAGGAAGATTTTTCGCTGCCGCCGCTGACGTTGAGCGCGTATCGCTGTACGGGAGCATTCTGCGAGATCTCATCCAGCCACATGGTGCCGGTTTTGCCTTTCCAGTCTGCGGGGTTCGGCCTGTCTACCGTTACGCCCGCGTCTGCCAGGTATTGGCTGTATTGTTCAGCGTTCATCATCTTCATGGGATTTTTGATGCGCTGGCTGCCGTACTGCATGCTGAAATCGATGCGTGGCGTGAGGTCCTTGTGGCCGGTTTTGGTGGTGATGATCACTACGCCGTTCGCACCTTCCGCGCCATAGATCGCCGCTGATGCAGCGTCTTTCAGTACTTCCACGGATGCGATCTCGGAAGGGTCCAGGTATTCGATGCCGCCTGCGCGCATGCCGTCTATGATATACAGCGGCTCTGAAGAACCGTTGGAGCCCGTACCACGGATGCGCACACGCATGGCACTGCCGGGCGAGCCTGAAACGGGCAATACGGTTACGCCTGCGGTGCGTCCCTGCAGGGCCTGTTCTATGCGGCTGGAAGAAACGGTGGAGATCTCAGCAGCTTTGATGGAAGAGATAGCGCCGGTCACCAGGCTCTTGCGCTGGCTGCCGTAGCCTACCACCACCACTTCGTTCAGGTCGCGGTTGGATACGTCCATCGTCAGGTCCACCGTACGGTCGGATGTTACGACGATCTCCTTGGATTCATAACCGAGCAGCGACAGCTGCAACGTTTTGCCGGACACTGTTTCCAGCGAATATTTACCATCGCCATCCGTCTGGGTGCCCCGCATTTCTCCCTTCACCTGGATAGACACTCCGGGCAGCGGCGTGCCGCTCTCGCCGTCTGTAACCCTGCCGGATACACGAACTTTCCGCGCAGTGTCTACCATGGCGCCGCTCACCATCATGCTGGTTGCGCCGTTGAGCCGCAGCAGCGGCTGGGCAGCATGTTCCTCAGCGTTCGCCTCCTGCTTTGCGGGGCCGGGGGACTTTGGGCGGGGAACTTTATTATCATTTTCATTCAGCGGAACGATCGCCCAGGTATTGGGCTGCACGGCCTGTGCCTGCAAACCATGCGGCACCAGCAGCGCGCGGAGCATTTCTTCCACGTTGTCGTAAGCGGAAGGCGTGAAATTCACTTTTACTTTGGGTAGTTTTTTGGCTTCATACAGCAGATCCACTTTATAATCCTTATGGATCTCCTTCAGTAGCTGCACGAGGGATTTCTGCTGCATTTTGTCTTTAGCCGGCTGCTGCCATCCGGGGCGTGGCTTGCTGTTAAAGGCCACGTCCTGCCTGGTTTCAGCGTACGACCCGCTGGCAGCGGCTGTAAAGGCCGCAACCAGCATGGCCGTTTTCAGCAAATAGTTAGCATTCATAAATTGGGAATTTTTAACGCGGGTAAAACAAAAATTTATTTTTTGGTTGACATTATTCGGGCTTTCAGACCTTTTCCAAGGCTGTCAATTCTCTCGTTCCGGGCTGTTTTTTGATCGGTATTATTCCTTCACTCTTTCACGGAAAATACCAGCTGATGGTCCTTCTCTTCGATCTCGATGTTCATTGTCAGGGAAAGCGCCCTGCTCAATTGTGCAATGTTCTCGGCATACAGGTCGCCGCTGATCCGTTTCTGCGCAATTTCCGGATCAGCGATGATCACTTCATATCCGAACTTGGACAATATCATCGTGGATATATCTGCTATGGACGTGTTGTCGAAATGATAGCGGTGGTTACGCCAGTCTGCGATCAGCTCAGTGTTCACGGATTCTTTCAGCTGCGAAGCGTCTTTATCTACCAGCACTTCGTCTCCCGGCTTCATCATGATCACCTTCGGGCCCTGGCTGATGGGCGCATTGGCCGTGAGCTGCACCCTGCCTTCCTTGAGAGATACGGTGGTGCGCGCGCCGAGCATATTCACGTTGAACTTGGTGCCGAACACTTCCACATCTATTTCCTTGGCATGCACGATAAAACGCGCGTTGCCGGCGCCGGGCTTTTTCGTGATCTCGAAATAAGCCTCTCCTTCCAGCCATACGGCGCGGCTTTCAGCGGCATTCCATTCTTCAGGGATGCGCAGGGTGGAATTGGCGTTCAGGTAAACGAGGGAACTATCCGGCAGCAGCACCTGCCTGATCTCGCCGTAAGCGGTACGGTATTCCGTCATGCCGCCGGAAACGAGGTGGCAGTAGATAAAATATGAAGCGTAGGCTATGAGGGGAAGAGTAACCGCAGCGGCCATTACGCGCAGTATCCTCCGGCGTATGGCGCCGGGGCGCTGGCGGCTCAGCCGGGACTCGATACTGCGCCAGCTTTCCTGCGTCTGCTCCTCCGGCACCTGCCGGCGGCGGAAGCGGAAGGGCGCATTCCCGGGGTCCTGCGGCAAAGACTGATCTTCCATAACGTGTTTTCATAGAAGACACGGGGATATACCTTTTGATACTCTTTTTTGGAGAACTTTTTTTGAGGGATCAGGTTAACACTTTGAAAAACAGCCACCAAAGGGGCGCCTGGCCCATTAAATTCCTCAGCTGGGCAATGGCTTTATGCGCCAGGTTGATCACGCTCTGGTAGTTGACCTTCATGATCTCGGCGATCTCGGGGTAGGAAAGCTCTTCATAAAAACGGAGATAGATCACCTCCTTCTGTCTTTTGGGCAATTGGTTCAGGTACTGGCTGAGTTTCAGCTGCTGTTCGGTTTGCTGCTCAGCCGCGATAATAATGTCTTCCGGGGAAAATTCTATGTCCGGCTCTTCGCCGGGCAATATCTGCATGGACCTGATGCCGCGCAGCTGGTTGAGCGCCTGCCGCCGCAGCGCAATAAAAAAGAAGGCGCGCACATTGCGCAGGGAGCCGGTTTCTTTTTTCCGGTACCATACGCGGATAAACACTTCCTGCACGGCATCTTCCGCAAGGCTTTCGTCTCCAAGCATGGCAAGCGCGTACCGGAACAGTACCGGGTGCAAATGGCTGTGGATGTGCGCATAAGCTCTTGTATCTTCCTGCAAAACGGCCTCCCAGTAACTGGTCAGGTCCTCGCCTTGGTCATAGGTACCCGGCATGAGTGATGATCTGGGTTTTGATTGTGGAACTGTCCTGTAAAATAACGATTCTGCGGGAAAAGAATGGCTATCTTTAAAATGAATAATATCTCATTACCCATGATAGGCATTTTTTGGATAGTGATGTCCGGCATTTGGATACTGATCATCTACCTCGCTATCAGGAACCGGCGGCGCGGGGCTGGCAACGATGCAGAAGCCGGCTTTACCCCAGATTACACGCATTTCGACACAACGCATCACCACCAGCCCACGGGCGGCTTCGACGGGTTCGACGGCGGCAGCGGAGGCGGTGGCGGCGCAGATGGCGGATGGGGTGACAGCGGCGGAGATTCCGGCGGGGACTCTGGTGGCGGAGACGGTGGTGGTGGCGGAGATTAAAGAAAAAAGGCACAAGCTGAAGCTCGCGCCCGTTATATTAGCAGCATATTCCTATAAGGCAGTTGAATGTCTTGCGGCGCGGGCCGGGGTACCTGTGCCGGTACCCTGCCTGCACCTGCTATGAAAGGTTCCTCAATCTGTTACAGTTCTCATTTTCCCCTGCCATGCGGCGGGAGAAGGGCATCATTGTTATGTAAATGGCTGAATATCTTTTTGGGCCAATACATGGGGTTTGCCGGTCCTGGCTTCCTTTGCATGCAAATTTATACAGCCTGTACTGCAATTCAACCACATAAAGATGTGAAATCGCCATTTCGCCGCATCGGCTGTCTGAATAACCGGCCAAACCGTTTAATTTTACAGGATCAGTTGATTATGCAATGCTCCAATAAGGATATGCCCCTCATGACCGTCATGCTGTTTGTGCTCCAGTTCCTCCCCGCACAAGCCATGCCCCAAAGCTGCCTGTACACGCGCATTACGGTGGAAGACGGGCTGCGCGATCATGTGAACGCCGTGTACCAGGACCACATATGGCCGGGCGCTGGCGGCTATATGCATAGCGGGAACAGTGAAGGGCCGGCCATGATGATGCAGGTGCAGAAGCCCCTGTGGCAGAAAGGCTGGTTCTATGCCGTGCTGGCGCTGCTCATCGGCGGGGTTATTTATGTCATACACCGCCTTCGCGTGAACCAGTTGCTGGCCACCGAAAAAGTGCGGCGCCGCATTGCCCGCGACCTGCACGACGATATAGGTTCCACCCTCACTTCCATCAACATTATGAGCAGCATGGCGCAGCGCACAGCCGTGCAGCTGGACCTTGCCAAGACCCAGGACTTCCTCGTCAAGATCGGGGAAAGCACCACACGCATGATGGAAAGCATGGACGACATAGTATGGAGCATCAACCCGCTGAACGACAGCACGCCCCGCGTGATCGCCCGCATGCGTGAGTTTACCACCGGCCTGCTCGAAGCGCGGCAGATCGGGCTCACTTTTTCCATAGACGAAAAAATCTACAGCCGCAAGCTGAAGCTGGAAAGCCGTCATGATTTTTTTATGATCTACAAAGAAGCCATTACCAACATTGCCAAGTACGCCCGCTGCACTTTCGTGGACGTACGCATCCAATTGCGGAAAGGCCGCCTGGTGCTGCGCGTACAGGACGATGGCGCAGGATTCAATGTGAACGAGGCGGGCGAAGGAGACGGGCTGATGAACATGCAGCGCAGGGCCTACCGTATGAACGGGCAGCTGAGCATACAGTCGCAGATCGGCAAAGGCACCGTGATCACGCTGATGTTTCCCACCACATAGGTATGTGATTGGCGGAATGCGGGCTGCAACTTACCTTTATGAAGCACTAACAATACCCCTGGATATGATCCGAATCGTGTTATACGAAGATAACACCAAGCTGCGGGAGAACTTAACCTTACTGATCGGTGGAGCACCCAACTATGTAGTATGCGGCGCATTCAGGAACTGCGATCATATTTTGCAGCAGACCAGCGAGCTGCTCCCCGACGTTATCCTGATGGACATTGATATGCCGGGAACCAATGGCATAGAGGGCCTCCGCATCGTGCGCAGCCAGCATCCTAACCTGCCTATACTCATGCTCACCGTGTTCGACGACAACCAGCACGTGTTTGAGGCCATCAAAGCAGGTGCAGACGGTTACCTCCTCAAAAAAACGCCCCCGGAAAAACTGCTGGACCATATCCAGGACGTATACAACGGCGGCGCGCCCATGACCTCTTCCATTGCGCGTCAGGTGCTGCAGCTGTTTGCCCGCCAGCCTTCAGACCGCAACGAGCTGTACAATCTCTCCGGGCGCGAAAAAGAAGTGCTGCAGTTATTGGTGAATGGGTACAGCTACAAGATGATCGCTGCTGAAATATTCATCTCTATAGACACCGTGCGCTCGCATATCAAAAAGATCTACGAAAAACTGCACGTCAATTCCAAATCAGAAGCCGTGGCGAAAGCTTTCAGGGATAAACTCGTGTAACGGGCCGCCCTGTTCCTTCCCGTTAGCCGGCGCATTTGCCGGGCGCCCTCCGCAAACCACATCCTTATGTGATTGCATACCGGTTTGAACTTCCTCAATTTTGTGTCTCCCAGGAAATTATTTCCCATAACATCACATTGTTCCCCAAAAGGGCACACCGCGCGTGTGCCCATTCTTCATTGCATGCAACACTTTTGGCCGGAAATTTGTTACCTATGCACTAAACATCCAAAAAATGATAAAGCAACTGACCCGCTTCTTAATGGTACCCATGGCAGCAATGCTGCTGTTCAGCGCCTGCGCTTCACAACAGGGCGCTTCTGCACCAACGGCCAGCGGCATGAAAAAAAGTGCGACCGGCAAGTGGACCCTGAATAACGTGAGTTACGAAGGCCTCCCTTCCACTGCCAAGATCAAAACGGTATTTTCCAACATCCCCCCGGACTGCCTGCAGGGCAGCAACTGGGTACTGCCCAGCAACGCCTATGGCTCCTACACCCTCAACGCCACCGGCGCAGGATGCCCCACCGGCACCCAGAAGATCGTTTGGAGCACCCTCAACCAGGGCGGCCAGATCATGATACAGTTCAAGGAACTGATGGACGGGGTGAAGGCCAAAAACATCACGGACGGCTACCGCGTGGAACTGCAAAGTGCGGACAATGCCTCTATGACATGGCGCGCGCCGGTATCTTATGAAGGAAAAACAGCCTACATAATATATTCATTTAGCAGGCAATAAGAAAATAATCCTGTAAACAGCAAAAGGAAAAAGCGCGGGCGGATTTTGCCCCGTTTTTTCCTTTTTTCTTATTGTATCTTTGCCCTTCGTTTTTAGAATTATTATGAAAGCATTTAACTTATTTATCAAATACCGCCTGCCCCTGGGCATCGTGCTTCTGCTGGCCGGTATTGCCCTGGGCCTGGCCTTCGGCTGGTGGGAAGCCGCTATCGTACTCGTATTGGCCGTGATCTGCATCGTCACACATTTCCTGTTCGGCCCCATGCGCCTCATACAGGAAGCCGTGGAAGCGGGCGATGTGGAAACAGCCAACCGCCTGCTGAACCAGATCAAGTTCCCCAAACTGCTTATTAAGCCCATCCGCAGCGGTTATTACATGATGCAGAGCAATATGGCCATGTACAGTCAGGACCTCGATAAAGCCGAAGCAGCCGTGAAGGCCAGCATCAAGTCCGGCAGCCCCATGAAGGAATACGAAGGCATGCAGTACTTCCAGCTGGGCACGATTGCTTACCAGAAGAACGATATCAAAACGGCGGACGCCAACCTGAAAAAAGCCGTAAGGCTGGGTCTGCCCGATAAAGAAAATACCGCCGCAGCCCTGCTCACCCTCTGCTCTATCGCCATGAGCCGCCGGGATTTTAAGACCGCGAAAGATTATTTCCGCCGCGCAAAAGCGCAAAAGCCCACAACCGACCAGATCGTGAGCCAGATCAAGGAAATGGATAAATATATCAGCCGCATGCCGGGTTGATACCTGTAAAGTAATTATACAGCAAAGGGGCTGACCGTTCATTCCGGTCAGCCCCTTTGCTATTCCGTTTATTCATATCTGTGCCAATGCCTGGGCCAGGTCGGCCTTCAGGAATGCAGGCTCTTCCAGCCCGATGTATATCCTCACCATCCGGTGCTTAGGCTCCTCCACCTGGAATCCGCCTTCAGGCAAGGCGGCGCAGGCCGGAAAAATGAGGGATTCATGCCCGCCCCAGCTCACGGCCATCAGGAAGTGCTGCAACGCATCGCAAAACCTTTCCACCTGTGCCGCGCTGTTTGCTTTCAGTTGTATCGTAAATAAACCCGCCGCGCCTTTCATTTGCCGTTGCGCCAGCTCGTATTGCGGGAAATCAGGATCGAGGGGATAGCATACTTTTTCTACCTGCGGCTGCTTTTTGAGCCACTGGCAAATGTCCTGCGCACTTTCCTGGCTGCGTTTCAACCTTATTTCCATCGTACGCAGGCCGCGCAGCAGCAGCCACGCGGAGAAGGGCGCGATCACGCTGCCTACGCTCAGGAACTCGGATACGAATATCTTCCTCAACAATTCCCTGCTGCCGGTCAGTACGCCCGCTACCGTATCGCTATGGCCGCTGATGAACTTGGTAGCGGATTGCAGGCAAAGGTCGATGCCCAGGCCGGCAGGCTGCTGGTATAAAGGCGTGCTGTAACTGTTATCGAGAATGGTAATGATGTTTTTGCTTTTCGCCAGTTTGGTGATGGCCGCAATATCCTGCAATTCGAAGGTAAAAGAATTGGGCGACTCCAGGTAAATGAGGCGGGTATTGGGTTGTATGGCCTTCTCAAAATTCTCCGTACACTTTCCGTCTACAAAAGTGGTTTGCACGCCGAAGCGGGGAAGGATGTTTTCCATGATCTGGCGGGCCCAGTTGTAGGGGTCTTTTACACAAACAATATGATCGCCCTGCTGCACCTGCGAAAGCACAGCCACGAAAATAGCCGCCGCCCCGCTGCCGAATACCAGCGCGTCTTCTGCGCCATCCAGCGCGGCCAGCTTTTGCCGGAGGATGTCTATCGTAGGATTATTGCCCCTGCTGTAAAGGAAACCTTTATACTCATCCTGCAACAGCGCCCGCATGTCCGCAACGGTATCGAATGCAAAATTGCTCGTTTGCATGATGGGCGGGGCGATGGCGTTGAAATAAAGCTCCCGGTCTTCCCCTAACTGATTGATAATATAAGATAGATCCATAGTCCAAATTAAGTGCTCTGCGTGTTCAGGATTTTTTCCGGACAACATACCGCATGAAAATGTAAATCGGCAGGCCTGCTACAAACCATACCATGCCGCCCAGCGCCTGGCCCAGGTCGGTGATAAAAATATTGACCGTTACAAAAAGATATACCGTGATAAAAAATGCCGGAATGAAGGGGTAGAGCCTCATCTTGTAAATACCCTGCCCGTCCAGGTGCGCCGTTTTTTTCCTTAACACAAAGATAGTAGCCGCGGCCGAAGCCAGCCCGATGGAATCGAACAGCATGACGTAGCGGATGATCGTGTCAAAATTGCTGAGGAAATACAATAACCCGACCACCAATGCAGCGAATACTGTCAATGCCACTTCCTGTACCTGCGTTTTGCTGTTCACCCGCTTGAAGATGCCCGGCAGCACGCCGTCTTCCGCCATGGCGTAATACATTCTCGGGTTAGACATCAGGTTGACGTTCGCGTATCCCAGCACAGAGAGGAACAGCAGCACACTCGTGATCCTGAATCCATATTCCCCGAAAAAAGCTCCTGCCATACGTGCCGCCAGTGCGTCGGTAGTTTTCAGCTGCTCGAAGCCGATCACTTTCACGTACGCGTAATTCACTGTGATATAAAGCAGCAGGATGATGCCGATGCCCAGCATGATGGACTTCGGCATGTTCTTCGCCGGCTCTCTTACATCGCTGCCGAAATTGATCGTTTGCTGGTAGCCGCCGTAAGTAAAAAAGACCGGCACCAGCGCTGCGCCGAAGATATATGCCCAGCCGTGAGGCGCAGCCACAGCCGCTGCCGTTTGACGCGGCGCTATGTTGTTGCTGAATGCGGCCAGGCACAGCAGCAATACCAGCGTGATCTTAAAGACGGTCAGTACATTCTGCCAGCTGGCGCTCATGCGGATGCCCGATAAATTGATCAGGTACAATATCAGTACAGCCCCGATGGCGATGGCCTTCCGGCCGCCTTCATGCTGGATGGTTTCGGGGAGCAGCACAGGACCGATATATTCGGCGCCTACGATACAAACGGCGGCGATGGATGCGGCGTTGGATATCAGGAGCGTCCAGTTGATCATAAAAGAATAAGCGGGGTGGAAGCCGTAAGACAGCACTTTATAGAACCCGCCCGCCACGGGGTAGCGGCTGCCTATTTCCGCATAAGTGAGCGCCCCGCAAAGGGTTACCAATCCTCCCAATACCCAGACCATAAAAAACAGCGACGGGGTGCCGGTTTCCCGGGCTACGCTCACCGGCGTCCTGAAAATACCCATCCCTATTACCAGCCCTACCACGATCATGGTGAGGTCGAACGGGCCCAGCTTTGGTTTAATGCTCATAACTACAAGATAACCGATTAACTGCTTATTTACATAAAATATCCGTAGGTTTGCCCCCGGTAAACGGTTGCCCCTGATCTTGATCGGGCATTAATAGGGAATCCGGTGTAAATCCGGAGCTATCCCCGTAGCTGTAAACCCGCCGCCTGCATCCCATGCAGCGCGATGTTTTCCGGGATCCTCCAGCCACTGTTCCGATAAATATTGGAGCGGGAAGGTACCTCCGGGAAGCGGGCAAGCCAGAAGACCTGCCGCATTACCTTCCATTCCCTGCTTCGGGTGAAAGCAGAGAGCATGTTGCACTTATTCAACCTATAGACGTACATGAAAAAGAAAAGCTCAATGCTTACTTTCGGCTTGCTGGCTATATGCTATGCAGCTTCCGCGCAAGATTCCGCGCAGGTTTCCCAACTGAACACCTTTGTAGTGACCGCTACCAAGTTCGCCAAAAAACAAAGCGAAACCGGTAAAGTGCTCACCGTGATCACCAGCCAGCAGCTTGCCCAGAGCGCAGGCCGCACGGTGGCCGATGTATTGAACGAACAGGCCGGCATCGTGATCAACGGCGCGGGCTCTAATCCCGGCAAGAACAGGGAATTGTATTTCCGCGGCGCCACCAGCCAGTACACGCCCATTCTCATGGACGGCATTCCCGTAGCGGACGCCACCGGCCTCACCGGCAGCGCCATCGACCTGCGGCTGCTGCCTGTAGACATGGTAGAGCGCATCGAGATACTGCGCGGCACACAAAGCACCATGTATGGGGCAGACGCTATTGCCGGCGTAGTGAACATTATTACCAAAAAAGGCGGAGACAAACCTGTGAGCGCTTACGGCGACCTCGTATGGGGAAGCAACCGGAGCCTGAAAGGCTCGCTGGGCCTGCGCGGGCAGCAGGATAACGTGGATTACAACGTGAATTTCACGCACTACGAAACCGACGGCATCTCCGAAGCCGCCGCGCCTGACACGCTGAAAGATCCTCAATTCGACCGCGACGGCATCAAACAGAACGCGTTTATGGCCAACGTGGGCATACAGGCAACAGAGCACCTGAAGCTGCGCCCCTTCCTCTTTTACAGCGATTACAAAAGCCTCTACGACGGCGGCCCCTTTGTGGATGCGCTGAAGAATAACAACAAGTCCAACCTGATCCATACCGGCATCCGCGGGGATTATGACCTCAATGGCAAAGGACAGGTACACGGCAATTTCGCCTATCAGAAAATAACCCGCCGCGACGAGAGCGCCTGGGGCGTTACTGACCTCGACGGCCGCAGCTACTTCGGCGAGTTGTATGGCAACTACGATATCACCGACTGGTTCCAGGCGCTGGCAGGCGTGGAATACCGCAAGTCTGAGATGTTCGACACTACTTTCCGCAACCCCTACGGCATCCGCGACCAGTACAATACCAGTCCTTATGCAGCCCTCTTTATCAGGAACCTGCACGGTTTCAGCCTTGAGCTGGGCGGACGGTATACCATGCATTCCAAATACGGCAACAACTTTACGTACACGATCAATCCATCGTACCTGGTATCGGACAAGTTGAAGATCTTCGCCAGCATTGCATCCGGCTTTAAAGCGCCTACGCTCACCGCGCTGTACAGCATCTGGGGCAGCGAAGACCTGAAGCCTGAACATGCTACCAGCTACGAAGCCGGCGCCCAGGCCTTTTTGCTGAACGATAAGCTCAACCTGCGCGCAGTGGTATTTAAACGCGATATGAAAGACGTGATCGCTTTCATCCCCGCTACCAACAAATACGTGAACTTCAACCAGCAGCACGATAAAGGTCTCGAAGTGGAAGCGGCCATCCAGCCTGCGAAAGGGCTGAACGTACGGCTGACTTACGCTTATGTAGACGGCAAAGTGACCACCCAGAACGTTCCCGGTAAAGACACGACCTACAACAACCTGGTGCGCCGCCCCAACCATACCGGCACGCTGAATATAGGCTACCAGGTTACCAAACACCTGTTCGTCAGCAGCACCCTCAGGCATACCGGCAGCCGCTACGACCAGTACTACCCGCCTTTCCCGCAGCCGATGGAGGTTGTGCAGCTGGAAGCTTACACTTTGCTGGATGCGTATGTTGAATACCGTTTTTCGCCGAAGGCTAATATTTTCTTCAACGCAAACAATATCACCAATAACAAAAAATACTGGGAAATTTACGGCTATTCCGTGCTGGGCTTCAACATGGCCGCCGGCGTATCCTTTTCACTGTAATCTTTAAATTCACAACAGATGTCTATCAGGAACCTACAGCCCCGCTTCTTCGTTCTGCTGCTGTTCATCATTGTGGCAGGCGTGCTGCGCATCACAGCCGCAGGCAATATCACGCCCTTCTCCAACTTTTCGCCCGTAGGCGCCATGGCACTGTTTGGCGGCGCATGTTTTGCGGACAAATGGAAAGGATATGTATTCCCCCTGCTCACGCTTTTCCTCAGCGATGTGATCATGATGCAAACGGTATACAAAGCCTATTCCAACGGCTTCATGTTCAGCGGCTGGTACTGGATCTACATCGGTTTTGCCGCCAGCGTGCTGATCGGGCAGCTCGTGATCAAAAAGATCAGCGTCGGCAACATTGTGCTGGCCAGTGTACTGGCAGCCGTTGTGCACTGGCTGTTTGCTGATTTCGGTACGTTCATGAGCGAGTTCAATATGGACATTACCACCGGCAAACCTTTCACCCGCGATCTTTCCGGGCTCATCAGGTGCTACACCCTGGGGCTGCCGTTCCTGAAGAACACGCTGCTGAGCAATCTTATATTCAGCGGCATTTTCTTCGGGCTGTTCGCCTACATGGAGAAAAAGATACCGGCGCTGGCTGTACGTTAAAATATCATCCGGGGCTGGCTGCATGGCCGGCCCTTCTTCTTATCCTCTTAAACTGCTTACCATGATCGCTTCCTCATTCCTCCCTGCCGCCACCCAGATGATCTACGACATGGGCCTCCAGCACCTGCTGCAGGGCATTACCTTTGAGTGCCCCGCCGTTGCGCTGGCGGAAAAGCAGCGCGTGGTGCGTTATGTGCTGGAAGGAAATACTTACAGCAGCGAGGAAATAGACCGCATCTTTTCCGCCTCCAAAGCACAGGGGAAAAGCCTGTATTATGTAGACGAGCCTTTGCTGGAAAGCATTTCGCCGGACATCATCTTCACGCAGGATGTGTGCGAAGTATGCCAGATCGATACGCATTGCACGCAGCAGGCCGTATATAAACTTAGCAAACAGCCGGAGCTGGTAAGCCTCAGCCCCAACAATCTCACGGATGTATTCAACTGCGCCATCACCATCGGCAAGGCCCTGGGTGAGGAAGCCACTGCCTACCGTTACCTGGCCGCACTGCAGCAGCGCCTGGATCATATTACAGACCGCCTCCGCCAGCACCGCGCACCCCTGCGCCGCGTGATGATCATGGAATGGATGGCGCCCGTGTACAACTGCGGTCACTGGATCCCTTACCAGGTGGCATATGCAGGCGGGGTAGACATGCTGTCCAATCCCGCCGGCGATTCCATCGTTACACCCTGGGAAAAAATATTCCGTTACGATCCCGAAGTGCTGGTGATCGCGCCCTGCGGCTTCCTCACAGGCCGTTCCGCGGAAGAACTGCACCTCGTCACGAATGTTCCCGGCTGGGATAACTTACAGGCGGTGCGCAACAATGAAGTGTATCTCGCGGACTACGACCTGTTCACCCAACCCAGCGCCAGCACCCTGGTAGATGGCGTTGAAGTACTGGCTCATCTTTTTCACCCGCAGGTGTTTGAGGCGCCGGAAAGGCTGAAGGGGAAGTTCAGAACGCTTGCGTTGCAGGAAGTTTAACCTTTTTCAGCAGAGACAAAACAAGAACGGGCCTCAACTGAGGCCCGTTTCACTTTACATGCAACTATATTCCTACTTGATCAGCCACATCTCTCCGTTGATGTCGTCCGTACCGCTGAACTGCCTTTGCAGCGCGGCTTTCACCTGGTCGTTGTTCGTCTGGTATTCGCGTTGCGGGTAGAGCCAGCGCTTGGGAATGCGGCCGCCGTTGGAGTTGGCCGGGCCCACATCGAACCTGGGAATGCCCGTTCTGCGGTACTGGTAATAGGCCTGGCGGCCTGAGTTCATGAAAAAGGCCAGGTACTTCTGTATTAGTATCTGCGAAAGGCCTTCCGCATTAACGCCCTTGTATTTTGCTTTTGCTGAAGCAGTGTACCACGCGTTGAACACATCATCCGAAATACCATAAAAATTCATAGATGCCTTGATGCCTTTTTTATACCAGGCCTCCGCATCGCCGGGCGCCCAGCCGCGGTGGACCGCTTCTGCAATGGTAAAGCACAGCTCAGGGTAACCCACCTGGATGCAAGGCTCGCCGCTGCCCGTTGCCCAGTAACGTTTTTCGTTGCCATAAGAAAGAAAACCCTTGGCATTTTGTGAACTGAGATCACTGAGCACGTCGCCCGTACGGCCGCCCTTGTAGGAACTGAACCTGGTGGCATAACCGGGGATGTTGTTCGCCTTGGCGGTGTCTACCGGTTCTGCTATTTCAAAAGTGCGGGGGTCCTGGTAGGCGGTCAGCGTGTCCAGGTAAGTGGCGCCCATGTTGTTGCGGCCACGGTCAAACCCACGGTTGTAGGGCCCGAGCGGGTAACGGTTCTCCTGGATGTTGCCATTGAAGATCACGCTGTAATTGTCGGTATTGCCTTCCATGATGGGATAACGAGCGGGATCATTGAGAATGGCAGCGAACTGTTCTTTTATCTTCAGGTCCGCATCATCCACGCGCTTGCTGAGGTTGATCAGTACGCGCAGCTTGAATGTGTTGATCAGTTTGCGCCATTTGTTCAGGTCGCCGTCAAGCATGAAGTCGCCGCTGATCTTGTTGCGCACGGCGGCGGTGAGGAATGCGTGCATTTCGGCACTGGCTTCATCCAGCAGCTTCAGGCTTTGCACGAACACTTCTTTCTGGGTATCGTATTTCGGGGTGAAATTGTCTGAAGCAGCATTCATCGCTTCGCTCATGGGCACATCGCCGAATTTCATCGCCATGTCCACATAACACCAGGCCTTCAGGAATTTCGCGATAATGAGGTAAGGTTTGTTTTCATCGCCGCCCAAACGGTTGGCTTCTTCTTCCATTTTCTGCACATTGCGCAGCACGCCGTAGCGCATGCCGGTAGAGCCCCAGTTGTAGCCCTGGCTGGCATAATAATCGAAATTGCTTACCCAGAACTGGTTTTCCCGCTGCGCCTGGTCCCAGGGATTTTCTTTCAGATCGATGAGGACGCCGGTGAGCAGCAGCGTGGGCGGCGAGCTGGTGGGCTTGTTGGGATTGTCTTGCAGGGTGTCGAATTTTTTGCAGGCAGGCATGGCTGCAGCCATGGCCAGGCATAATATGATCGTTGGAATGCGTTTCATGTCAAAATGGTTTTTGCGGATCAGAATACGAGGTTTACGTTGATGCCGTAGCTCTTTACGGACGGCGTTTGCAGCCCGTTGTTGCCTTCAATGAACTGGTCCAGGTCTATGTTCTTATGCTTCGTGAGGTACAGCAGGTTGCGGCCTACCAGGCTCACGTTAGCCGTTTTGAACGGCGTGCGCGCCAGCTGTTTGGCCGGGATGTTGTAAGTGAGCGTCACGTCGCGGAGCTTGAGGAAAGTCTGGTCGATGATATTGGAAACGTCCGCCCCCATTAAGTTATACGCCCAATCCTGGAAAGTGGTCTTGTTGGTATTCGGCGCAAACTCGCGCGTGTCGGAGATCACGTTGCCGTCGCCATCCCTTTTCAGCTCACCCTTGATGATCACAACGCCATCGCCTACCCAATGCGGGATAGGTTTGTTGTTGCCGTCGCGCAGCGCATCCTTTTCCCTTGCGGCAGGAGCGGCATCCGGGTGGCGGCCGCCTTCCCAGAGTTTCTTGTTCACATAGTTGAGCGTTTTACCGCCATAACGGCCATCCAGCAGGAAGGAGAAGCGGAAATTGCCGTAGGTGAAGGTGTTGGTCAAACCGCCGAACCAGTCCGGCGTAAAGAATCCCACGCGCTTAGGCAGCGGATCGCGGATGGGCAGGCCGTTCGCGCCATAAACGATCTTCCCGTCGGGCGAACGCTGGAAGTCGGTCGTGTAATAAGCATCGGCGCGTTCGCCTACTTTGATATTGCCCAGCTTCTGCTGGCTGCCGTAGATCTCTTTCAGGATGGATTTGTAGGTAGACCAGTTAGCTGCTACGTTCCAGCTGAAGCTGCCGCTTTTTACCGGCGTTGCCCAGAGAGAAACTTCCACGCCTTTACGTTCGTATTTGAGGCCGTTGAGCTTTTTGCTGACGAAGCCGGAAGCTTCGGAAACGGGGTTATCAAACACCTGCGGGCCGTCTATGCTCCTGAACCAGGCCGCGTCTATACCGATGCGGTTGTCCAGCACGCGAAGGTCCGTCCCGATCTCGATGGATGAGCTAAAGGCCGGCTCGATCTCGTCATTGAAGATCTTATCAGAAAAATAAGCGGATGGCATATTATTCCAGCGCGTGCCCAGCGTGTAGTTCGCGATATTACTGTACAGCTCCAGGTCGCCGCCCACGCGGGCGTAAGAGCCGCGCACTTTCCAGAAGGTGATCGCTTTGGGCAGCGTTATCATTTCGGAAATAATACCACTTAAAGAAACGGAAGGATAGAAGTAGGCATTGTTCTTCAGCGGAAGGGTAGACGATTTGTCCATCCTGCCGGTAAGGCCGAGGTAGAGATAATCGTTGTAAGACAGGTCCACCGCGCCATACACGCTGCCTACCTGCTTGGTGGCGGTGTAATTGGTCGGCCTTTTCGGTTCGCTGGTGTTTTCAAAATTATACCACATCGGGATGAGCAGGTCCGCCGTTTCACCGTAGATATTGCGGTTGTTCAGCGTGCGAAGGTTGGCGCCGGCGTTCACTGAAAGGGCGAAACGCTGGCTCAGGTCTTTGTCGTAGCTCAACAGGAAATCTGTATTGTTCTCAAAGTTGTAGGTATACCATTCACGGTATTTCCCTTTCCGGTTGGCCTCGTAAGCGCCCGCGGAGTAAGGGAGTTTATTGTTCTCATAAAGATTGTAGGTGTTGATATGCGTTCTCACCATCAGGTTCAGGTTCTTCATCACCTTGTAGTTGAGGGAAGCGTAGCCGTAGATATCGTCTTTGTAATATCCTCTCAGCCATTCGTTCGCAACAAACCAGGGGTTGTTGTAGCGGAAGTACTCGAAGTTGTATTGCTGGATGCCTTCTTTACCGGGCTGCCAGTAGTTCTTCAGGTCTCTCACATCAAAGTCTGCGCCGCCCCAGAGCGTGAGATAATAGATGAAGCTGTTCGGGCCGTAGGCTACGTTTGGATAGTTGGGCGTGTATTGTTTATTGTAATTCACAGCCACTTCCATACGCAGCTTTTCGGTAAAATTAATGCCGCCGGTTACGTTGAAGTTGGTGAGGTTGATGTGCGTATTGGGCACCTGTCCGCGTTGATAAGTATGCGACGCGGAAAAGCGGATGTCCGTTTTTTCGTTGCGCGACGATACGGCGATGTTGGTCACGGAAAGGAAACCGTTCTGCAGGAAGTTCTTCAGGTTATCAGGCCCGCGGCTCAGCCAGGGAGTAGGAATGGGTTTGCCTGTAGCGGGATCTATCGGGCTGTCGAACTGCGGAAGTTCTTTCCAGCCGCTTTTGGTGGAGGGGTCTTTTACGTTGAACTTCGGCCCCCATTGGTTGTAGTCCACATCGTTCACACCGCCGCCCATGCCGTCGCCGAAGGCATATTCGCCGTAGTCGCCCGGGCCATAATCGTTTTGTGTAGTGGGAATGGCGTTGTAGCCCATTTCGAGCTGGTTGCTGGAGTTGAACTCCACGCGCGTACCGGTGGTACCACGTTTGGTCGTGATCTGGATGGCGCCGTTCACCCCGCGTGAACCGTACAATGCAGAAGCGGTGGGACCTTTCAGCACCGAGTACGACTCAATGTCGTCCGGACTGAGGTTCCAGGAATCGGAGCTGATAGGCACGCCGTCTACCACGATCAATGGTTTCACCCCGCGGAGGCGGATGTCAGGATTTCCAAAAAGGCTGGGATTGGACGCGATGAGCAGGCCGGAAACCTTACCGGATAAGGAATTAATGGCATTAGGCTCACGCGCTTTCACCAGTTCAGAACCTTTCACTTCCTGCACGGCAAAGCCCAGCGCCTTCTTTTCTTTCTTGATGCCGAGTGCGGTCACGACTACTTCATTCAATGCTTTTTTGTCCTGCAGCAATGTTACATTAATAACAGAACGGTTTTCCACGGCTACGTCCTGCGGGGTAAAGCCCAGGAAGGTGAATTGCAAAACCGCGTCGGATGCGGCTTTGAGGCTGAATTTACCATCGGCGTCGGTAACGGCCCCCGTGTTGGAGCCTTTTACCTTTACCGTTACGCCCGGCAATGGCTGCTGGTCTTCTGAAATTACCCGGCCTGAAAGCTGGGATTGGGCCCAGGCTGCCGTACAGAGGAATGTAGCGGCAAGCAGCAGGATGACGGCCCTGAGCTGAGGTTGTAAAATGTGTTGCATATGGTGTTACAGATTAAGCGGAATGGTATGCAAATGTGCTTATCATGTGTTGCCCTAATGTTAAGTATTACTAAATTAACAGTATAGAAATATTAAAATAATAATTACTTAACACGAGAGATTGATTTAGTAATTATAAACACCCGATCTTTGGTCTATTCTCCTGGAATCGGCTACAACATTGATCTTATTGGCTACTCTAAAAAATTTCTGCGGAAAGTACTGCCAAGTTAAAGAAATTTTTTAATTTACAAATATTAAACAAAGAATAGTCAACCAGGTTTGCAATAACTAAACATCAGCCATGACTATGTTTACCAAAAGGCTTCAAAATTCCAATGGGATCTTCTTCGTGCTCTGGTGCCTGACCGCATCGTTCGGAACCTATTTTTGTATGTATGCCTTCCGCAAACCCTTTAATACGGGATTATATGCCAACCTGGAATTATTCGGGCTCGGGTATAAAACCGTGCTCATCATTGCACAGGTATTGGGTTATATGGTGTCCAAGTTCATCGGCATTAAAGTGATCTCCGAACTGAAGCCTTCACAGCGCATACCGCTCATCGGCGGGCTGATACTCTTTGCAGAGCTGGCTTTGTTGGGTTTCGCACTGGTGCCTTATCCGTACAATTTTATATTCCTTTTCCTCAACGGCCTGCCGCTGGGCATGGTGTGGGGCGTGATATTCAGTTTCCTGGAAGGCCGCCGCTTCACGGAAATACTTGCCATGGGGCTGAGTATCAGTATCATCGCGGCTTCCGGCGTACTGAAAACTATTTACCTTGAAATACAGGAGCTGCTTCCGTTCATCACCGAATTCTGGATGCCGTTCGCTGTAGGGCTGCTATTCATGCCGTTGTTTTTTCTTTTTGTCTGGATGCTGTCCGTGATACCGGCGCCTACGGAAACGGACAAGCTGCTGCGCGTGGAGCGGCAGCCGATGACGCCGGCGGATAAAAGCAGCATCGTGCGCAATTACTGGCCGGGCCTGCTTTGCATCCTTCTGATCTATTGCCTGCTCACCACCATGCGCGATTTCAGGGATAATTTCAGCGTGGAGATATGGAACGAGATCGCGGGAGGGCCCTGGAGCCGGAATATACTCGCACAAACCGAGCTGATCAGCACCGCCGTAGTGATCGTGTGCGTAGGCGCACTGTCTGCCTTCCGCAGCAATATCCGCGGGCTGTGGGCCACGCTGGCTTTAATGGCCTGCGGCATATTGATGAGCGGCGGCAGTACATTGCTTTTTCACCAACACGTGATCGGTCCTTTCAGCTGGATGCTTTCGCTGGGCACAGGACTTTTCCTTGCTTATATTCCCATACAGGTGGCCTTGTTTGAAAGATTGATCGGGATGTTCAAAATGAAAGCGAACGCGGGTTTCTTCGTGTATGGCTGCGATGCGCTGGGATACCTTGGCAGCGTGGGTTTGCTGCTGTACCGGGAGTTTTTTATGAAAGACCTGCGCTGGAGCCGGGTGCTGATGCAGTTCAGCTACTTGCTGTGCTTCGCCTGCCTGGCGCTGTTGTGCATAGCATTCGTATATTTCAACCGCAAATACGGCATCAGCAGGCTTTGGAGCAAAGAAGAACCTGCCGCCGGGATGCAAAAAATGTCAGTACATCTATGAAGAAACTGTTATTCACACCGGGGCCGCTCAGTACGTCCCGCACTGTGAAAGAAGCCGCGCTGGAAGATATGGGCTCAAGGGATGAAGCTTTTATTGAGACCATCCGTTTCATCCGCGATGAACTGCTGGCGCTTGGGCATGTCAGCAAAGCGGAGGGTTACGAAACTGTAATTATACAAGGCTCAGGCACTTTTGGCGTGGAAAGCGTGATCAGCAGCGTAATTGGAGAGAACGACCACCTGCTCGTGCTCAGCAACGGCGCATACGGTGAGCGTATTGCGAAAATGGCCGTGATCCACCACCTGCCGCATACCGTGATCCGGTTTGAAGAAGATGAAACGGTGGATCCGGAAACCGTGAAACATTTCCTTGCGCAGCACCCTCATATCACGCACGTAGCCTGTATTCACAGCGAAACCACCACCGGCCTCTTCAATCCCATCAGTGAGATCGGCGCCATCTGCGCCCCGGCCGGCAAAACTTTTATTGTAGACGCCATGAGCAGCTTCGGCGGCTTGGACATCGACATTAAAGCCGCGCATATACAGTTCCTGGTATCTTCTTCCAACAAATGCATTGAAGGCATTCCCGGCTTTGCGTTCGTGATCGCGGAGAGAAATGCATTGCAAACAGCCAAAGGCCGCGCCCGCAGTCTCAGCCTTGATCTGTATGAACAATGGCATGGGCTCGAAACCAGCGGCCAGTTCCGCTTTACGCCTCCCACCCTCAGCATGATGGCTTTTAAGCAGGCCTTAATTGAGTTGCGGGAAGAAGGCGGCATTCCCGCACGGGAAGCGCGGTACCGGCAGAACAAGGCTGTGCTGGACAGCGGGATGGACGCCCTGGGTTTTACGCAATACCTTCGCCCGGAAATACAGGGACACATTATCACTTCATTCCTCTATCCCGAACATCCGGGCTTTCAATTCGAAGAATTTTACCGCCGCCTCAGCGCGCGCAACTTCGTGATATATCCCGGCAAACTCAGCAAAACCAATGCTTTCCGCATCGGCAATATCGGGCAGATCTTCCCGGAAGATGTGCAGGCGCTGGTGCGCGCCATCGGCGGTATCATGAAAGAAATGCAAATCGCAACCCAGCCCTAGCCTGACTATTTGATGATTATGTAAAAACGGGATGCGTTTGCATCCCGTTTTTTTTATTTCATACCAGCGCTTACATGAAAAAAGAACGTTATTGCGAGGAGCAGCAGAGCCAAAGCGGGTGGGGCGACGAAGCAATCTCTTGCATTGAATTGACACACTCCATTTTGGGAGATTGCTTCGTCGCGCTTTCTGCTGCACAGGATTCCCAGTTGCTCCTCGCAATGACGATATTTCAGTACAATGACAGCTCGCACAATGACGGGCTCTTACCATGGCAGTGAAAAAGTCTTCACATACGTAAAGCATTTCATCGCTTCGATCACTCCTTCCTTGATGCCTAAACCCGAATCCTTTACACCGCCGAAAGGAGAGCTTTCTATGCGGTAGCCCGGCACTTCATTGATGTTCACCGTGCCCATGCGCAGCTCTTTCACTGCTTTGACCGCTTTTTGCATATCGTTTGTAACTATGCCGGAAGAAAGCCCGAAAGCAGTGCTGTTGGCCAGTTGTATGGCATCGTCAAGATCACGCACTTTCATCACGGGCGCCAGCGGGCCGAACGATTCCTGCACCACCATTTGCGCATCGCGGGGAACATCCACGATCACGGTGGGCTCCATTTGCGCGCCGTTCCTTTTGCCGCCGGCGAGCACCTTTGCACCCTGCGTCACGGATTTTTTCACAACTTCTTCGAGGTAAATAGCGGCGGGCTCGTCAATTACAGTACCTACGCGGGTTTCAGGCAGCTGAGGGTCACCGGTGATGTATTCTTTGGTTTTTTCTACCAGCCGTTTCACAAATTCATCATGAATGGATTCCTGTACCAGTATGCGTTTTACCGCCGTACAGCGCTGGCCGGAATTACGGTAGGCGCCTTCCGCCGCAAGTGTAACGGCCAGTTCCAGATCTGCGTCTTCCAGCACGATCAGCGGATCGTTGCCACCCAGCTCCAGGATCACTTTTTTATATCCCGCATGCCTGGCGATGTGTTTGCCTACGGCTACGCTGCCGGTGAACGATACGAGCTCTACCCTTGGATCTGCCACCAATACTTCCGCCACTTCTGCCGTGGGGCCCAGCAGCACGCTGAGCATGTAATGCGGCAGTCCTGCTTCATACAGCAACTCAGTCAGCCTGATGGCGGTGAGCGGTGTTTTTTCGGAAGGTTTTAATATCACCGGCGTGCCCGTCGCAATGGCCGGCGCAATCTTATGCGCTACCTGGTTCAAAGGATGGTTGAACGGGGTGATGGCCACGGCAAGGTTCAGCGGTTCGCGGGTTGTGAAGATCTTCCTGGCTTTGCCCTGCGGGGAAATGTCGCAGGAAAAAATCTGCCCGTCATCTTTCAGCGCTTCCAGCGCCGCAAAGTGCAGCACATCCCGCGCGCGGCCCACTTCGTAGCGCGTTTCACGGATGCACAGGCCAGACTCGGAAGTGATCAGGCGGGCAAATTCTTCCTTCCTTTCTTCCAGCAGCTGCCTGGTTTTATCCAGGATGGCGAAACGTTCGTAGCGGCTGAGTTTTACGCCTCCCTTCAGCCCGGCTTCTATGGCCGCTTCGGTATCTTTCCTGCCTGCAAGGGTCACGGTACCGGCTATACGCCCATCATAGGGACTGCGCACTTCCAGCACCTGTGCTGAAACAATGGGCTGGCCGGCAATATAACCGGTGAGGGCGGCCACTTTCCCGGTAACGAATGTGTCTAACATGATGCGGTTAATTATGGGATGTACCGTTCACGGTAAAATCAAAAACGTCAAAATTACGGGGGTCGCCGGCGGCTTTGCTTTTGTAGGCGGCCGTCAGCGGGTGGGAGATCAGCAGCGGCACCATTTCCTCGTAACGGCCGCCGTGTGAGCGGAGACCTGAATCCAAAGCGCTGAGGTCGTGATGCGCGGGCGTTCTGCCCACCACCACATCGCGGGCACTAAGCACCACCAGGTCTGCAATGCGGTCTTCCGGCTGCTCCAGCAAACGCACAGCCATGGCTTTGTTATGCACTTCCGTGATGCCGGGCTGCTGTTGCAGCCAATTGCTGACCGAGGTTTCATCCACACTTTCCGGCAGGTGTACTGCTACGTAGGAGCCCAGCGCGCCGTGATGCTTCACGTAAGGATCCGTTATCGGGCATATCACCCTGAAACCGGTGCCGAACTGCTCAGTGAGCATGGTTTCTATATACAGCACATTCGGGCTGCCGTCTGCCTTTTGTTTTGCGTTCATGCCATGATCTGCCGTAGCGCCGATAACCGCGCCGAGCGCCAGCAGGCGGCCCAGTTCATGGTCTATTGCTTCGTAGAAGGCCAGTGACGGCTCATCTTCGGGGGCGTAAGTATGCTGCATGTAATCTGTCAAGGAAAGATAGAGGAAGTCGCCCAGCCCTTTTTCGATGAGCGCCACGCCCGCCCGCAATACGAACAGGCTTGCGTCTGCACTGTAAATTGCCGGCGTAGGCAAACCCAAAACAGCTTCCGCATTCCCGATGCCGTGCGTCGCTTCCTGCGCCTGGTTGGCCTTTTCCGCGGAAAACGCGATGCCGGTCATTTTATGGCTAAGGATGTCGCGCAGTTTTTCCTTGGCTGTAACTACCGCCACCTTGCGGCCGGCATTGGCCGCGGCGGCTAAAATGGTTTCAGCGCGCAGGTATTCCGCACTGTTCATCATCACTTCCTCTTTCCGGTGGGTATCATAAAAAAAATTCCCGCAAATGCCGTGCATTGCGGGCGTTACACCGGTTACGATAGAGGAATTATTGACATTGGTAAACGATGGCAGCGCGCCTCTTACCATGCCGCGATAGCCCGCCAGCACCATTTTTTTGAGGTTCGGCATCCTGTCATGGGCCATGGTAGCGTCCAGGTATTCGTCAGCGGAGCCGTCCAGGCAGATCACCACCACCGGGCGGGCCGGCGGCGTGTAGGTTTTGCCGTTTACCGTGAAGGATCGGGTAGATATTGACATTGGAGTGTGTTTATAAATGCTAATAAATTGAGTAGTAAAATTAAACATTTTTACACAAGTCCGTTGTTAATTTTTTATGAAAAGGGGTTAAAATCCCGTAGAAATGAATACTGGTCTACTTCTCGCCGTCCTGGAAGAAATAAACCACCAGCAGCAGGGCGTCGTCGCTGCCGATATTGGAGGGTTTGTGGCCGAGGCGGCCGTCGAAGAAGATGGAATCGCCGGTTTCGAGGATATATTTTTCGTTGTTGATGAGGTATTCCACTGTGCCTTTGATGACGTATTTGTATTCATAGGCGTCGGTCTTTACCACCTGGCTGCGTTTGGCCCCGGCTTTCAGCTCCAGCAGCACGATATCTGTGGGCCCGCCTTTGATGTTGCGGGTGAGCACCCTTTTGTAGAGGAAGCCTTTGGCATTTTCTTTTTCAAAGGCCTGGTACTCGTCTTTCTTTTTGATCACGACCCTGGCGGCCTGTTTGTGCTGGTTGATGTCGTTGAAGAATTCATTCATATCCAGGTTCAGCGCGCGGATGATATTCACCAGCACGAGCAGCGAGGGCACGGTGCGGTTGTTCTCTATCTGGGAAATAAGGCCTTTGCTTACATCCGCCCTGTCTGCCAGTTCCTGCACGGTGATCCCCTTAGCCTTGCGCTTTTCCTTGATCTTGTTGCTGATCTGTATGATGATATCTTCTTGCATAGCAGGGTATTTTATGATTACCTGTGAATCCGGGCTTCCGTTGAAATCCCGGCCAAATTAGATATTTTAGCTCATAATCAGGCGAAAAGAATACCCTACTTTTGCAAAAATTCCATCATATGTTCAGCATCGACCAGATCATTACCGTAGGCTTTACTTTGTTTGCAGTGATAGACATCCTGGGGTCCATCCCCATCCTCCTGTCTTTAAAGGAAAAGATCGGGGAGATCAATGCCGTAAAGGCTACGCTGGCATCGGGCGTGCTGATGGTGGTGTTCCTGCTGGTGGGCGAGGCTTTCCTGAAGCTGATGAGCGTAGACCTGCAGAGCTTCGCCGTGGCCGGTTCTATCGTGATATTCATTATCGGGCTGGAGATGATCCTGGGGATAGAGTTCTTCAAAAGCGATAAAGACACCAAAACGGGCAGCCTGGTGCCGATCGCCTTCCCGCTGATAGCCGGGTCCGGCACGCTTACCACGATTATGTCGTTGAAGGCCGATTTCGGGGATTATAACATCCTGGCGGGCATATTGGTGAACCTGATCATCATTTACGTGGTATTGCGGAGCCTGAGCTGGATAGAGCGGATACTGGGAAAAGCGGGCCTGATGGTGGTGCGCAAGTTTTTCGGGGTGATCCTGCTGGCCATTGCGGTGAGGATTTTTAAGAGCAATATCGGTACGTTATAAAATATGATTGTCTGACCCTAACTGCGAATCTCCCGTCATGAAAGGATTTGTTAATGCAATAAATTATATTTGCAAAGACATTTCTCCATTTGGGCAAATGACAAAAAACAGGTATCCAAGCTACGAATAACATGATTACAAGCAGGAAAGACTACCTTTTTTATCTTAAAGAAGATCAGCGGGCTCTTGGCGCTTATACAAAATACCCCATATTCGCCGATAACATCATGATCTTATTGACAGATCCGTGCTGGAAATTCCAAAAACTGATGCGCAAACTGGAATACTGGACCAATTGCAAAAAACACCCGGTGTGGAAGCCTTATATCTGGTACTTGAGAAAAAAATACCAGCGGTTAAGTGTAAACCTCGGATTTAGTATTCCTATCAATGTATTTGAAGAAGGACTTTGTATCGTACATTACGGAAGTATCATCGTTAGCAGGCATGCGAGAATCGGCAAAAACTGTGTCATACATTCCTGCGTAAACATTGGTGGCCATGGAATCGCGGCGACGATCGGCGACAACTGCTACCTTGGTCCGGGCGCAAAAATATTCAACCCGATTACCATTGGAAACAACGTAAAAATTGGTGCAAATTCAGTGGTTAATAAAAGTTTTAATGAAGATAATATTGTCGTTGCAGGCGTTCCTGCCAAAATTGTTAACCGTATTCCTCAGCCTACGGTTTAACTCCGTAACCTGAGCGCATTATAATTTCTTTCAAAAATTCCAAATTTAAGTTAGCTTTGCATTCCTTCGCGGAGCGGCCTCGTAGTACAATGGATAGTATAAGAGTTTCCGAAGCTCCAGATCCTGGTTCGATTCCAGGCGAGGCTACCATACCGGAAAGGCGCTTTCAAAGCTGCTTTTCCGGTTTTTTGCTTCTCTAAGATCCACATTCATGGTGTAATGAATATTCTTTCGCTACCCTTAGGTGGTCCGGAGGATGTCAATGATCTGCAGATATCACCAATAAACCCATACCTGGATGTGTTGGCACAAGTACAACTATAACAAGCCCAATATCAAATATGACGGAACTAGAATTCAGGAACAAATTTTCGGAAATTGTTTTTACATATATTCAAGTTTTCGGCTTTACAATAAAACAGACGAGCAGGGGTAAAGGATCCAGCGGATTCATCATTTTTGAAAAGATGCTCGAGAATGGCACTAAATATGCGCTACAACTTACCTTTACTTCTCATTTTGATGTTGGCCCTTTTTTCAATATAACATATCCGGAGATTGATAACGCGATAAGATCGCTTGATAAAACGTTTGCGAAAAACCAGGGGACCAGTACCCTGAATTGCTATTTCTTTGAGGTGTTAAACCCGGCAAACGCTGATGGTTATCTACACCACAGCGCTGGTTATCCGTATTACAATATAAAAGAACCGCACTCTTCCGAAAATATTATAAAACATGGTTCATCGTTTGCAACCGAACTTATTGTACCCGTTTTAGAAAAAATCCTGCCGATAACAGATAGTTTACAAAAGGCTGATTATATACTGAATGAAAAAAATCCGCTAATTAAACAAAATGAAAGAAATTGACAATACCTGACCACTCAGGGCTCTTCTTTTCTGCTCCTGACATACAGCTGTCACAACCCCATTCCACCTTTACAGCGCCATAAACAAACAATTCAACATGAACAAACTTGACCTGACCAAAAAATACAAGTCGTACTTCACCGCCAAAAGAAAACCTGAACTGGTAGACATCGAACCTGCCCAATTCATATCCATACGCGGCAAAGGCGATCCCTCGGGCCAGCCGTTTGCGGATAAAATTGAAACGCTTTACCCCGTGGCCTATGCTTTAAAATTCATGCACAAAGCAAAGGGCCAGGATTTTGTTGTTTCCAAATTAGAAGGGCTCTGGTGGTTTGACGAAGAAAAATTCAGCGGCAAGACCATAGACACCTCCGTTGAAGTTCCCCGGAGCGAATGGGAATACCGCCTGCTGATCAGGCTGCCGGATTTTGTTTCCAAACAGGAACTTGAAAAAGCCAAAGAAACGGTTATGGCGAAGCGGGAACTGAAACATGCCGGCGACCTTGAATATTTTACAATGCATGAAGGAAAGTCTGTGCAAATGCTGCATGTTGGGCCCTTTTCAACGGAACCTGAATCACTGCGGCACATCCTGGCTTTTACGGAAGCAAACCAATTAAGCAGGAATGGACTTCACCACGAAATTTACCTGTCGGATTTCAGGAAGACCGATCCGCAAAAATTGAAAACCATTTTAAGGGAACCGGTAAAATAAGTGAAACACCTTTACTGCTGTTTCTCCGATTTCCCGGCCGCCGCCCACCGAATCCCCAATTTTATTACATTTATGCCAAATGGGGGATTCCACGATCACTGAAGCAGAATGTTTGGAGCGGCTCCGGAGGGGCGACGCAGACGCTTATATGCAACTGTATGATAAATACGGTACGCACGTCTATGGCTGGGTGCTGCGTTTTGTGAAAGTGCCCGCATACGCCGAAGACATTGTGCAGGATGTATTCCTCAAAATCTGGGAGGTCCGCGAACGGCTCGATCCCGCGCAATCGTTTCCCGCATACCTCTATAAGATCAGCCGCAACAAGACCTTTACTTTCCTCAAAAAGAACGCCTCCGACGAAGCCACCCGGCTCCACATCATGCAGCGCATCGGCGAAATAACGGAGTCGCCCTACCACCAGGCGCTGTGGGCGCAATACCAGCAAATGCTCGCCAACGCCATCACCCAACTACCCTACCAGCGGCAAAGGGTATTTACATTGTGCCGGCAGGAAGGCAAAAGCTACGATGAAGCCGCACGGGAACTGGGCATCTCCCGCAATACGGTGAAAGAGCACATGGTCATGGCCCTCAAAGACATCAAAGCATATTTCTACCGCCACGGCGATCTCTCCCTCGCGATCCTGCTTTTTATGCACCGGTTCTGACACATATAATAAAGAAATTTATTTATCACCCGACCCACCCTCTTTTTCCCGGCGACGGTATATACTAAAAGCAGGTCCCACGTACCGCTTACAAAACTGATACATGCCAGAAGAAAAAGATCATTACCAGCAGCTGCTGCAGCGTTTTCTTGACAATACCTGCACTCCCGGGGAAACCGAGGAGTTGTTCGACTTCCTGCAGCAGGACGCCTCCAACCGCCCGCTGCTCGAAGAAATGAGCGCTTCCTTCAACTCGCCCGCGAAGGATGAGCCGGGACCTTGGCGCGACCGGGTAAGAGAAAAGCTTCTCCTTGCTGCCCGGCCGGTAAAAGTAGTCCCCTTTTATAAAAAATGGTTGCCGAAAGTAGCCGCAGCAGCATTGTTGCTAACCGTCGCCACCATCGGGTGGCAGTATTACCGCAACACGAAAGACATAACACCTCCCGCTACAACCGCCGGCACCCGGCCCGATCCCCTGCCGGGCGGCAGCAAAGCCACGCTCACACTGGCCAATGGCGCTACTGTATTACTTGATAGCGCCGCCAGCGACGCGATCCCCAGCCAGGGCGCTGCGAAGGTCATTAAGATAAACGGGCAATTAAAGTACGAAGCAGACCAGGCCGCAACCACAGCCGTAGTATACAATACCCTCACCACGCCAAGGGGTGGCCAGTACAGGATAGAACTCCCTGACGGCACGCTCGTATGGCTCAACGCAGCATCATCCCTCCGTTTCCCCACTGCCTTCAACGGCACGGAGCGCACTGTGGTGCTCAATGGCGAAGGTTATTTTGAAGTGGCGCACCGGGACAATATGCCGTTTAAAGTACAGCTGGGCAGCGGCGTGGTGGAAGTGCTCGGCACACGCTTCAATGTGATGGCTTACCCGAATGAAACAAGGGTCAGAACCACCCTGCTGCAGGGCGCGGTAAAAGTGACCCACAACAACCATACGGCCCGCCTCGCCCCGGGGCAGCAGGCCAGCTGGGCAGCCGGCGGCAGCAATATCACCGTGGGCCCGGCTGATACGGATGAAGCTATTTCCTGGAAAGACGGTTATTTCCAGTTCAACAGGGCGCCGCTGGCGGATGTAATGCGGCAACTGCAGCGTTGGTATAACGTGGAAGTCCGTTATGAAGGCGGTTCCGGCAAAAGGGAATTCTGGGGCAAGATACCGAGGAATGTGCGGCTGAGCGAGGCGCTTAAAATACTGGAACTCAGCAGTATCCAATATTCCATGAAAGGTGATACAATTATTATTCACCGATAAAAAACAACCAACATCGTCCACTTATGAAATGACAGCAATGGTAATATAACCAAAAACGGAAGTGTCGTTACCACCTCCGTTGTGCCAGGTTATCATTACAATATTCCGTGTATGAAAGATTGATTGACTCACCTAAACAAATCGAATTTATGCAATTATCAGGTCTCTTCAAAAACCTGAGCGAGAAACGTTTTCCTGTTACCAGGCGCTTTCGCCTTTTACCGGGCAGAAAAATCAGGCTCATTATGAAACTGACATACTTTCTTCTGCTGGCATGTTTTTGCCAGGTCCACGCCAGCAGTTACGCGCAGAAGGTCACGCTTCATGAAAAGAACGCATCCCTCGAAAATCTGATCAGGAACATCGAACGGCAATCCGGCTACGTGTTTTTCCTGGACTACGCACTGCTCGACCCTGCTAAAAAGGTCAGCGTCGATATTAAAGAGGGTACGTTGCAGGAAGCGATAGACCTCTGTTTCCGGCCATTTTCGCTGACTTACACTATCGTCGGCAAAACCATCGTTGTAAAGCAAAAAGTGCCGGAGGCGGTCGATCCCGCCATTGAGGTGCGCGGTAAAGTGACCGATGCCGAAGGCAGGGCGCTCCCAGGCGTATCCGTCTCCGTGCAGGGAACAAAGCAGGGCACCATTACGAACGACGTTGGTGATTTCGTAATATCCGTTCAGCCCACGGCCACGCTGCATTTCAGCATGCTCGGCTACAAGCCGGCGGACGTGCCGGTAAACGGGCGAAAGACCTTTACGGTAACCCTTGCATTGCAGAACACAGCGGTGAATGAGCTGATCGTCGTAGGTTATGGCACACAACGCCGCGGCGACGTAACCGGCGCCATCGCTTCGGTAAACACCCAAACGCTGGAAGGCACGCCCATCCGCTCAGTGGACCAGGCATTGCAGGGCAGGGTAGCGGGCGTTACTTTCGTGCAGAACTCAGGCATGCCGGGCGCGGGGTCTTCCATCCGCGTGCGCGGCGGCAACTCCATCAACGGCAGCAACGAACCGTTGTATGTAATAGACGGTGTGCCGGTATTTGCAGACCAGGGAAGCGATGGCACTTCACTCAACCCGCTGAACAGCATCAGCCCTACCGATATCGCTTCCATCGAAATACTGAAAGATGCCTCGGCAACGGCGATCTATGGTTCGCGCGGCGGCAACGGCGTAGTGCTCATCACCACCCACCGCGGGCGCCGGGGCGATTCCCGCATCACTTTTGACTCTTATTACGGCACACAGCAGATCCTCAAAAAATATTCGCTGCTGAACGCGGCGCAGTTCGAGCAACTGGCCAATGAAGCCAGTATCGCTGAAAACGGCCCTGAACTGTATGATCTCAGCAAAACTCCCGCCACTACAGACTGGCAGGACGCGATCTTCAGAACAGCGCCCATACAAAGTTATTCGCTCTCCTTCTCCGGCGGCGATCCCAAGACGCGATTCCTCGTTACCGCCAATTACTTCGACCAGCAGGGCATTGCCCGCGGCTCCGACCTGAAACGGTATTCGCTGCGCGCCAATCTTGACAAGGAGATAAGGGAATACATCAAGCTGGGCAGCAGCCTCACCATCAGCAATGTGCGCACCAACAGGGTGAATAGCGCATCCCTGTTCACAATGGCCACTACCGCACCCAACCTGCCCATCTACCAGCCTGACGGCAGCTATACCGATCTCAACAACCAGGGCGCCCCTTTCGATAACCCGGTCGCAATGATCGAGCACTACAAGAACTTCAATAACATTTATCGCACGCTCGGAAATGTTTACGCCAGCATCGACATCATCAAAGGCCTTACCTTCAAAACCCTCTGGGGCGCTGATGTGGCCTACGCGCGCAATGACATTTATCTTCCGCAGGCCGTGTACACCGGGTCGCAGCTGGGCGGCAATGCCGCAGTGTCTACCAACCAGACCTTTACGTGGCTGAATGAGAATACGCTGACCTACACGATGAACCGCGACGGCCACCAGCTGAACCTCCTCGGCGGTTTTACGCAGCAAAGCTCTTCCTATCAATCGCTCGGCGCCGAAGCCCAGGGTTTCCTGAACGACAACCTTGGCACCAATGCACTGGGCAATGCTGCCGCCGTGCAGCCTTCGTCTTCCAGCATCGCCAGGTGGGCGCTGCTCAGCTTCCTCGGCAGGGCCAACTACAGTTTCAAAAATAAATACCTGGTTACGCTCACCGGCCGGTACGACGGCTCTTCACGCTTCGGGAAAAATAACCGCTTCGGGTTCTTCCCTTCAGTAGCGGTTGGCTGGAAGCTGGACCAGGAACGGTTTATACGGGACCTGCATGTTTTCAGCAACCTGAAATTAAGGGTCAGCCACGGCCTTACCGGCAACCAGGACGGTATCGGCAACTATCCTTCGCTCGACCTGATGGGAAAAGCCAACTATTCCATCGGCGGCGCAAACGTAATAGGGCTGATGCCTTCACAGGTAGGCAATCCCGATCTGCGCTGGGAATCTACCGCGCAAACGGACATCGGCCTCGAGCTCGGATTCTTCGACAACAGGCTGAACTTCATCGCCGATGCGTACTATAAAAAAACGAGCGACCTGCTGCTGTTTGTGAAGATCCCCACCACTTCGGGCTTTTCCACCTCGCTGCAAAACAGGGGACAGGTAGAGAACAAAGGCATAGAGCTCACCATCAACGCCACACCTTTGGATAATGCAGTACGCTGGGAAACCGGTTTTAATATTTCTTTCAACAGGAACAAAGTGCTGGACCTTGCAGGCGCAGACCGCCTCTTCGCGGGCCAGGGCCCTAACAATTCCACCATCGTGCAGGTAGGCCAGCCGCTGGGCTCCTTCTTCGGTTTTGCCAGCGAGGGCATTTTCAACTCAAAAGAAGAAATAGATGCTTCCGCGCAAAAGACTGCCAAACCCGGCGACATCCGGTTCAAAGACATGAACGGCGACAAAAAGATCAACGACGACGACCGCGTGCTGCTGGGCAGCGCCCAGCCGAAGTTCTCCTTCGGGTTCAGCAATACCTTCTCCTACAAAGGGTTTGACCTGATGATATTGCTGCAAGGCGTTTACGGCAACAAGTTGTATAACGTTAATACCAATACACTGGAAAACCTTACAGGCCTGCAAAACCAAAGTACCACTACTCTCAACCGCTGGACGCCTGAGAACACCAACACGATCATTCCCCGCGCCACCACGGTGAAACCAACATCCCGCTCCTGGGACCGGCTGGTGGAAGATGGTTCCTACCTGAGAGGGAAAACGTTGCAGCTGGGATACAACCTTCCACAAGCGGCATTACAGCGCATAAAACTCTCCGCGCTGAAGGTATATGTGAATGTTCAAAACCTGTTCACCATCACGGATTATTCAGGGCTTGACCCGGAAGTAAGCCGCTATGGGTCAGACAATGTGAGCCCCGGCTTCGATTCCGGCGCTTACCCGAACGCACGCACGATTTCTTTTGGTATCAATGCCAGCTTCTAATTAAACACATTCGTCATGAGATCTGCATTTTATTTCATCATCATACTTATTACGCTGGCGGCAGCAGGCTGCGCCAAGCTCGACGGCGTTCCCGAAGGCACTTACACTACGGGGAATTTTTACAAGACCGAGGCGGACGCCATTTCAGCTGTCAACGCCGTGTATTCCGGCATGACCAGTTCTTTTCTCTACAACCAGTTCATGGAAGTGATACAGTCGCAGGGTACAGACGACTGCGAATGGGGATTCGGCCGCAACACCAGCAATACGGATAAGACCGCGCTGGATAAATTCACTTTTGATCCCGGTACCAACCTGTTCTACCAGTTCTGGAGCACCAGCTACCAGGTGATCAACCGCGCCAACGCTGCCGTGGAAAATATCGGCGCAATGACCGCCGTCAAAGACGAAAAAAAGAAACGCCTGCAGGCGGAAGCCCGCTTCGTGCGGGGGCTGATGTATTTTAACCTCGTGCGTCTTTTCGGGGGTGTGCCGCTGCAGCTTAAACCGACTGCTTCGCTCAACGACCTTGCGGTTAAAAGAGCCACGGCGGAAGAAGTATATGCACAGGTAATTGCCGACTTTCAATCCGCCGCGGAAAACCTGCCGCCGGAATACGACGCGGCCAACACCGGAAGGGCCACCAGCGGCGCCGCCATGGCCATGCTCGTAAAAACTTACCTGACGCAGAAGGACTACACAAAGGCGGTGGAAGAAGCAAGAAAAGTGATGGCGCTTGGCCGCTACTCGCTCTGGCCTTCTTACCAGGATGTATTCCTGATCTCCAATGAAAACAAGACCGAATCGATCTTCGAAGTGCAGTTCCTCAGCGGCTCCGGCAACATCCCCAGCAGCTACGCAGGTTTCTACCGTCCTTCGTTCGATAAACGGCCGGGGTTCGGTGGCAATGGCGACAATCCTGTCACCAAGAACCACTACGAAGCCTACCCTGAAGGCGATCTTCGTAAAGATGTGAATGTGATAAAATATCCCTATACCGGTGATCCTAAAGCGCCCACCACGATCAAGAACCCATATTACGTCGCGAAGTTTAAAGACCCTGCGGCGCTGAACGTGAACGATGGCGGCAATAACTACTACATCGTCCGTTATGCGGATGTGCTGCTGATGTTTGCAGAGGCGTTGTATATGTCCAGCCCCGGCAGCACCGAGGCGCTGGAAGCGTTCAACCAGGTAAGAAGGCGCGCGTATGGCCTGCCGCTGCATGCCCCTTCTGCAAGAGATCTTGCGGGAGGGCTCAGCACTGCGGCGTTCCAGGACTCTGTTCTGAAAGAAAGAAGGCTGGAATTCGCTTTCGAAGGGCAGCGCCGTTTTGACCTGCTGCGCACCGGCAAGCTGAAACAGGCCATCAACGCACAGGATCCTTCCATAACCGTCAGGGATTCCGATACCCTCTTCCCCATCCCGTCGCAGGAAATGGATACCAATCCCCTGCTGGAACAGAACCCGGGATACTGATCAGACAACTTTTTCCCGGCTGGCACGAACAGGTGCAAAACCTGTTCGTGCAGCTATACTCATGTTTAAATACTGATAAAAATGAAGACTTCAATTATCCGCAGCCTGGCAGTAATGATCGTTTTGCTGGCTGGCAACCGGCTGTACGCTCAAAAACAATGGGATGTATGTGTGTATGGAGAAACGCCCGCGGGCATCACGGCGGCCATACAGGCAGCGAAAATGAACAAATCGGTACTGCTGATCAGCAATACAGCGCATCTGGGCGGCGTCGCTACTTCGGGCCTCACTGCCACAGACCTGAATAATTTTAGAAGCGCCGGCGGGCTTACGCGCGATTTTTATCAACGCCTGTATGCTTATTACAGCGATAGCAGCGCATGGCGTAGCGAATCGAGGGACGTATTTTTCGAGCGTTCCAAAAAACGCACTTTCTCCGGCAAGAACGATTCCCTGAAAATGCAGTGGGTATACGAATCCCGCGTAGCGGAAGGCATCCTGGAAAAAATGTTGCAGGAAGCGGGCGTGGAAGTGGTGTACAAAGAAAGGCTGCAGCTGAAGAACGGCGTGGAGAAAAAAGACGCGGGCATCGTTGCCGTTCGCATGGAAAATGGCCACCGCTATCATGCAAAAATATTTATAGACGCCACCTATGAAGGAGACCTGATGGCCAAGGCCGGCGTTTCCTACATCGTAGGCAGGGAATCGAACAGCGTATACAACGAATCGCTGAACGGCATCAAGCTCAACGAGATCATCGGTAAAGACGGTGTTTCCATAGATCCTTATGTGAAAAAAGGCGTGCCTTCCTCCGGCGTACTGCCATTCCTGGAGCCGCGCATCCCGGGACCAGACGGGCAGGGCGACCACCGCACGCAATCGTTCTGTTACCGGATGACGCTCACCGACGATCCTGCCAACCGCATTGATATCGTGAAACCGGCAGGCTACCAGCCGCTCTGGTACGAATTCCTGGCGCGGTTCCTGGAATTGAACCCTGGCCACCAGTTGAAAAATATTATTTCCTTCACGCCCATGCCCAATAAAAAGACAGATACCAACCAGGCTGATTTTGTGGGCGCCAACTACGGATGGCCTGAAGGCAATTATGCAGACCGGGCTAAGATCGCGCAAATGCATAAGAACTATGTATTGGGCTTGCTCTGGTTCCTGGGCAACGATCCGCGCGTACCCGATTCCCTGCGCACAGAAATGAAACGCTGGGGCCTGCCGAAGGACGAATTCAAAGACAACGGCAACTTCCCCCACCAGCTGTATGTAAGAGAAGCGCGGAGAATGGTGAGCGATTATGTGATGACAGAAAAGAACTGCAATGGCGAGGAACCCGTACAGGACGCAGTTGCTGTAGCCACCTATCCGCTGGACTGCCACTATGTTTCCCGCGTGGTGGACGAACAGGGACGGGTTCATGCAGAAGGCAGCTATGGCAAACAAAAGAACACTTATTACACCATCAGCTACCGTTCGTTAAGGCCCAAAGCTTCAGAAGCCCACAACCTGCTGGTGCCTGTGTGCCTGTCTGCCTCGCATGTGGCTTACAGTTCTATCCGCATGGAGCCGGTGTTCATGGTACTCGGCCAATCTGCCGGTACTGCCGCGGCGCTCGCGCTGGACCGTAATATCACCGTACAGGAATTGCCTTATGAAGTGCTGCAGCCGGTATTGCTGAAAGACGGGCAGGTACTTTCACTTGACAGGAAATAAGCTACAACAGATGAAAGATATGAAACAGTCAAACAGGAGCGGCGTGCTGGCCGCGGTGATCGTGGCCTCTCTCGGGTATTTTGTGGACATCTACGACCTGCTGCTCTTCAGCATCGTGCGTGTGCCCAGCCTTGAATCCATTGGGCTGCGCGGCCAGGAAGTGACGGACAAAGGCATTCTATTGCTCAATGTGCAGATGATGGGCATGTTGCTGGGCGGCATACTCTGGGGCGTGCTGGGCGACAGGAAAGGAAGGCTCTCCGTGCTTTTCGGGTCCATCTTCCTTTATTCCGCCGCCAACATTGCCAATGGTTTTGCGGACAGCGTATGGACCTATGCGCTGTGGCGTTTTATCGCCGGTCTCGGGCTGGCCGGTGAACTCGGCGCGGGCATTACGCTCGTGGCTGAACTCATGCCGAAAGAAAAAAGAGGCTATGCAACGACCATCGTTGCGGCCGTAGGCATCAGCGGCGCTGTGGCGGCTTATTTCGTCGCGCAGCATTTCAGCTGGAGAACCAGCTTCTTTATCGGCGGCGGCCTGGGCCTTTTGCTGTTGCTGCTGCGCATCGGCGTGGTGGAATCGGGCATGTTCGGCGCGGCGAAGCGGTCGGAGAACAGGGGGAATTTCCTTGCGCTTTTTACCAATGGGAACAGGTTTCTCAAGTACCTGCGCTGCATCCTGATCGGTGTGCCGCTTTGGTTCGTGGTTGGCGTGCTGATCACGCTTTCGCCCGAATTCGGGAAGGTGCTGAACATCCAGGGCGATGTGAATGCCGGCGCGGCGGTGGCTTGGTGTTATGGCGGCCTCGTTGTGGGTGATATTGCCAGCGGCGCGCTCAGCCAGGTGCTGAAAAGCAGGATCAGGGTAGTGTATGTCTACCTGTTCTGCTGCATGGCCGCTGTGAGCATTTATTTCCTGGCCTCCGGCATCAGCCTGCAGCTCTTTTACTGGATATGCGGCCTGCTGGGCTTTTCCGTCGGATACTGGGTGGTGTTCATGACGATCGCTACAGAACAGTTCGGCACCAATATCCGGGCAACGGTTACGACCACTGTGCCCAACTTTGTGCGCGGTGCGGTGGTGCCGCTTACTTTTCTTTTTCAATTCATGCAGCTGCTCTTCAGCGGCTCCCTGGTATATGCCGGCATCAGCGTGGGCGTGATATGCCTGGCGCTTGCCTTCTGGTCGCTTGCGGGCATGCAGGAAACATTTCATAAAGACCTGGATTACCTGGAGGAATGGTGAGGAATGACAGATATACACACCTTTTAAAACCACGTTCCACACATGAAAAAACTGATACTCTTGCTGGCGGTGCTTGCCGTTGCAGGTAGCGCAACCGCACAAGCCGTCAAAACCACGTTAACAGATTCCGCGGGCGTATACACCCTGCGTCGCGGCGGCGCGCCTTATTACATCAAAGGCGCCGCCGCCAATAATTATCATGTGCAGGTGGCAGCCTACGGCGGCAACACCATCCGTACCTACAGCATCAATGATTCCACCGGCCGGTGGCTGGACAGTGCGGATGATCATAACATCACCGTTTGCCTCGGCCTGGGCGTCAAAAAGTTGCAGGAAATGAACTACGCGGATACTGCCGCCGTGCGGCTGCAATTTGAGAACATGCGTAGCCAGGTGCTCGCGTTCAAAGATCACCCCGCGTTGTTGATGTGGGCAATCGGCAATGAAACGGACGCGAACTACAACCCGCTGGACACTGCCTATAACATCGCCTACTGGGATGCGCTGAACGATATCGCGGAGATGATCCATGAAACAGATACCAATCACCTCACCACCTGCGTGCTCGTAAATTCAGACCTGAAGAAGATCCAGCTGCTGAAGGAACGGTTCACCCACCTGGATATACTTTCCATCAACAGCTACGCGCCCAACCTTCCCGGAGTTTTAGGCAACCTGCAAACCGCCGGCTGGACAAAACCTTATATGATCACCGAGTTCGGGCCAAGAGGCACCTGGCAGATGAACCCCGAACCAAAGCGGAAAATGCCCTGGGGAGCTTTGGTTGAACAAACCAGCACCGAAAAGGCCATAGTGTACCGCCAGGCTTACCTCGACTATATCGCGGCCAATGCTGCCAACAACTGTCTCGGCGGCTTTGTGTTCGTATGGGGCTACCAATCTGCCGGCGATGTGGTAACCTGGTATGGCCTGTATAACCGGTTGGGAGAGGCTTTCGGGGCTACCGACGAAATGCAGTATGTATGGACGGGGATGTATCCTTCCAACCGCGCGCCGGTGATCCGCACAAGAGATTCGCTGCTCTTTAACGGTAAACGCGCGGAAGACACCGTGATCGTGGAAGCGAATACCCTCAACACGGGGTGGGTGCGCGCCAGCGATCCTGATAACGATTCATTGCGTTACGAATGGCTGATCATTCCCGAAAACAGCAACATGGCCGGTGGAGAACCTACCGCCAGCCTGCCGGCGCTGCCGGGCCTGGTCGTTTCGCAGGATGCGGACAGCGCGCGTTTTATGACGCCGGCTGCAGCCGGCAATTACCGGTTGTATGTATATGTGCACGATCATCGTGGAAAGGTCGCCAATGCGTGCATCCCGTTCAAAGTAATACCCTCTTCCATAGGAAGACTGATAAGATCAACTTCAACCGGCGGGAGCTGGTCGCTGCCTACTAGCTGGCAGGGGGGCGTAGTGCCCGCGGATGCGGATACGGCGGTGATCATTGCCGGCAGCAGCATTACCATCAATACGCCGGTAAAAGTAACGCGCACAGAAATAGCCGGCACACTGGGTTTCAATGCCACTACTACCCACACCTTCACGACGGGCGACCTGGTAGTGGAGAACACCGGTACATTCAACGCCCGGAACGGCACCATCGGCAGAACAGTTACCGTCAACGGCAGTCTGCAAAACAACGGCGCCGCTGATCTTTCAAAGGCGAATACCATCCTCATCATGGGTCCGGCAGCAGGCAGCACTGTGCTGGGCGGAACAGGAGCCTATGCGAACGGCATTATCCGCAACCTCACGATCAATAACGACTCTGGTGTTGTATTGCAAACGCCGGTCAGCATTCCGCAGGTATTGACACTTGCCGGCGGCGTATTTCATAACGGCAGCAACCTCACGATGGACAATACTAAAGTTGGCGGCAGCGCCAGCTCCGTGAACTGCCAGATCAGGCGTTCACAGCATGCTTCGCTCGCCGGCGATTATACGCTGGGAACTACTGCTGCATTGTACGTCGTTTACAATCATGACGCGAACGCACCGGCTCAGCTCATGACAGAAGGCCACGAGATCCCCGTTTCCAGGTCGATGCACAACATCACCATCAACAACCCCGACGGCGTGATGATCAGCGACAGCCTCACCCTGAAATCAAGCAATGCGGCCATTACGCTTACAGACGGTATTATTTACCTGCCCGCAGGAAAAGCGTTGATCTGCACCAATACTTCGTACAACGGCGCACCCGGCAGCAGCAGCAGTTTCGTAAATGGCGCGGTGGCGCTCACTACAGGCGCAACACCTGTTACCAAAACTTTCCCGGCGGGTTCCGGCGGGCAACACAGGAAAGTGGTATTAACGGGCCTGGCATCCGTTTCCGGCGCAGCAACCGTACAGCTGTCTATTGATACGGCGGCCGGCACGCCGGGCACAGGTATGGGGAGCTTATCCACTGCAAGGCGCTGGCATTGCGCCATACGCAGCGGCAATCTTGCCGGTTTCACGGCTATCAGTATCGGCTACGGGGCAGACGATGGCGCCGCGCAAAACAGGCTCGCATTTTCCACTACTCATGCCGGCACGTACGATGTAATACCCACCGACACCAGCACCGCGGACGCGGTTACAAGTTCAGCAGGCAGCTATGGCGCCGGATGGTATACAACAGGGCTGAACGACAGCAATACGCAGCTGGCTCGTAAACCCGCTGTGGTTATAAGCCGCGAGCGGGAGGCGGCCGCATTCATTTATCCCAACCCGGCTTCGGACGTCATTTACGTGGTATGCCCGCAGGCATTGAAACAAAAAGTACATGCAAGCCTGGTTGATCTGCGTGGAAACGTAGTGTACTACTGGGCATTACCCCAGGGCCAGGTACGGCAAACGCTCCCGCTGCCCGCAACAACCGGCAGTGGCGTGTACCTGCTGGTGCTGGAAGGCGCCGGGTTCCGGCAGTCATTAAAAGTGGTCATATTCTAACTATCCCGGAAACTATGAATAAGCCAAGCGGCGCTTCTTCCTGAAGCGCCGCTTTTTTATGTAACCACGGTAACTGCATTTATGCCAAAGGCCCGGTTTTTGTGCGGGTGGTCATAAACGGATTACCATGGTAGCAACAACATTAAACTTACTGGTAGATAATGTTCCATACATCGTTACGGCTGAACCTTTCGCTTATAATGAAGAGGAGCGTTTCAGGATCACGTATAACGGCGGCCCGGTATATACATTCGCCTGGGATGAGGAACTGCTCAGGTTTGCAGCCCTTGGCGATGAGGCTGCCACTATCCCGGATAGCCTGGAGCAGGCCATTGCACAGCAGCTGAAAGTACCGGAGGATAAAAAACGGTAAAATGGGAAATGCCATGTGGTTCACAATGCTTTCCCCGGCACACCTGCACCCAACAAAAAAGCGCTCTTGCGAACGCTTCTTTGCTTTTTAAGACCATATCACGGTTAACTAATAAAAAGTCATTCACAATGATGCGCCTCTATCCACGCTGCAACGGCATCCGCTGCTGCAAGGGCTTCCGCGGCGTCCGGGGAGCCGTTAAACGATTTGACATTTGCCGGGGTTAATTTAGGCAGTGTAGTCAGCCAGGCATCGATCGCCTGTACATAAGGCCATACTGTAGCCGTTGGGGAAACATTGGTTCCGCTCAGCTTGATGGCAGCCGCCTGGAGGAATACTTTCTTCGCCGTGCCTATGCCGCCTGCATTGGAGCTTTTCCATATGGCAACACCTTCTGCCTGGGTGTAGCTATACCCGCCAATGGTCACATTCCCCGGCCATACCAGGCCCGGTTTTGCAAACCAATAGCCCTGTGAAAAACTGCATCCTTCCACAACCTCATCCGGGCAACCCAGGCCGGGAAAACATTGGGTTCCGCAGCCGGTGGTATTGCCGCTCTTGTAAAATGCTGTAGCGCCCATATCGATGTTCAGGCTTTTATTCAAGACCAGTTTATAATAGCTTTTGGCGGTACCCGACGTGCCAAAATCGAATTTTAATACCGGACCGGTAAGAAGGCTGCATGCGTTCAGCATGGAAGCATCTTCTTCGTAGGTAGGAATAAAAGGGGTCCAGGTCACGCCGTCGCCGCTGTATGCCGCGCCAACGATATCGTCCATGGTAGCGCATTGACCCAACTCAATATCCCAGTGGCTGAGGTTTTGCACCGTGCCATCGGAACCGTTGCCGGGATTGGGGTTGCTGACGCTCCAAACCCATTCATAGTTGGAACCCACCTGGGTAATACTTTCGAGGATGATCACATACGGGGTCGGGCAAACAGTAGTAATTGCATCCGACGGAGGTAACACAACGCTTAGATTTCGGGGAGCCGGCTCATCCTGGCCTTTTTCAACAGATTTTTCGCAGCTGTACATTCCAATTGAAAATGCGACAATCAGACTCCAATGCATCAATTTTTTCATACCATAGGTTTTAATTGTTTACATGAGCGGTCATGCCGTTATAAGCATAACAGCTAAACGTGGGAAAACGGGAAATGATAGAACAGTAGCAGATGAGGTTATTTCTGCCAGGAGATGGTCAAAAAAATGATTGTTGTTGGATTCGTTTCGGTGCCGGTCTTTTATTCGCTCAGATCTTGGATTACCAGGTTCCTAAGTTACTTTTATCCGTGTTCATATTTTGTTATCACATTGTTATGGTGAAAATCAGGCAGATAGCAACCGGCAACGGCTGTTTCTACGAAAATGAAAATACGCACAAAAAAAGCACATGCAATACACATGTGCTTTTTATTACGCGGGAAAGGCGATTTATCCTTTATCCAATATCTTCAACGCCTCATCGTCTTTATACGATTCGATCTGTTTGCGCAACTCTTCCTTCAGCGTTGCTGTGATCTTTTCTGTTCCTTTCGAACCATAGATATTCCTTAGCTGCATCGGGTCTTTCACAAGGTCATACAGCTCCCAGCTGTCTGCCGGGCCATAAAACCTCACCAGTGTATACCGTTCTGTGCGCAACCCGAAGTGCGGGCTCACATGATGCGGTTCGGGGAATTCGTAATAATGATAATAAGCGGCTTTGCGCCAGCCCGATTTGTTGGCCCCGGGCTTCACCAGCGGCATGAAAGACACGCCCTGCATTTCTCCCGGAACCGGCGCCCCGGCTATGTCCAGGATCGTCGGCGCCCAATCCACGTTCGTCATCAGTTCATTCACTTTCGTACCGGGTTTTATCACGCCCGGGTAGCGCACCACAAATGGTGTGCGCAGGGATTCTTCATAAATGAACCGCTTATCGAACCAGCCATGCTCGCCAAGATAAAATCCCTGGTCTGAAGCATATACTACTACAGTGTTTGCAGCCAGCCCGGATTTATCCAGGTAATCCAGCAGGCGGCCGATGTTCCTGTCCAGCGAACGCGCGGTGGAAAGATAATCTTTCAGGTAACGCTGGTATTTCCATTCGGTGAGGGCTTCTCCGCTGAGATTTTTATCATCGAATTCTTTGCTCACTTTGTCGTAGTAGGCTTTGAACTTCGCTTTTTCTTCAGGGGTGAAACGGTTATAGACAAACCGGTTGTAGTCCGCATGCACTTTGAGGTCTTCTTTCAGGCGCATCGTTTTTTCGATGCTCATATCCTGGTTTTGTGCGGCAACACGGTTTTTGTAATCGTCTTTGAAGGATCTGGGAAGGGGGAAATTTACGTTGTCGTATGCGCCCAGGTCCTGGAGGTCAGGCAGCCATTCGCGGTGGGTGGCTTTATGACCAACCACCAGCATAAAGGGTTTGCTGGTATCGCGGTGCTGCAGCCAGTCGATAGACACATCTGTGATCACATTGGTCACATAACCTGGCAGGCGCGCGGTGTCTTTTCCTTTTTCGATGAAATCGGGGTTGTAATAATGGCCCTGGCCGGGAAGGATGCGCCAGTAGTCGAAACCTTCAGGCAGGCTGCCGAGATGCCATTTCCCGATCCAGGCGGTTTGATACCGGTGCTGCTGCAATACGCGCGGAAACAGCAACTGTGTGACATCAAACCGTTTTTCATTGAGCGTATAGCCGTTGCGGTGACTGTATTTACCTGTGAGCAGGGTAGCGCGGCTGGGGCCGCAAATGGAATTGGTGACGAGCGCATTCCGGAAAATAGCCCCTTCGCGCGCAATGCGGTCGATATTCGGCGTTTGCGCCAGCTTGCCGCCATAAGCGCTCACCGCCTGGAAGGCGTGGTCATCGGAGAAGATAAAAATAATGTTCGGCCGCCTGGTCTGCGCCTGGCCAGCAACAGCCAGCAGCAACAGGAAAGCCGGCAGTGTTCTCTTTAGTAGCATCATAAAACGGGTTTTATAAGGTTATCGGGTCAGCTTTTTCAGTTTATTCATCCAGCGTGTTTTCTTTACCAGTAAATAATTCATCATTTTCTGCGCCGGCGTTACGGCAATGCTTTTGCCCATAAACGTACCTTCAAAGAGCGTCTTTGGCTCGTAATGTTTATAATACATTCCCCTTTCCAGTTCCCAGTAGCCGTATTTCAGCAGGTCTTTGGAAGGGATCGGCTGAAGGTCCTGCTGCAGGAGGGCAACTACCTCTTCGTGCGTGGAAGGCGTATAAAAACCTTCCAGCCTGTCGTAGAACGAATTGCCCAAAAGCACCACCGGCTTGCCCCAGAAGGCCGCTTCAACGCCCATGGTAGAACTGAACACCATCACGATATCTGCCGCATCCATCAGCGCATAGGTATCTATCATTTCTTCCGCCCTGATAAGGGTGAGATTGCTGAAACGCCTGCCTATTTCGTCCAGCTCTTTTACCTGCGTATTTTTCTCGCCTTTGAGATTAGGGTGAACCCGGATGTAAAAATGAATGTCCTTCCGGTGCTCAAAGCTCTCCAGCAGCTGCGCGATCCCCTTATTGTCGTCTGCATATATTCTGCCGGAAATGCCGGCTATGCCTTCGTATTCGTCCAGCGAAGAGTTGTACAGCACAATGTTCTTCACGTTCCTGTCAAACCCCGGCGGCAGGCTTCCCAGCTCCTGGTCTGCCGTGAATACGATCCACGACTGCAATATCCTGTTCCTTCTGTCCACGAAAAACTTCTTCCCTGTTTCTTCCCGGTCTGCCGGCGCTTTTTCCCAGCCTTCAACGATCTCCCGCGCAAGACTTTCCAGGTCGTGCGGGGTGCTGTTATCGCAGAGGATGTATTTTTCGATGGTGCCGCCGCGCTCGTGCGTCTGGAAATGAATGCCTCTTTCCTCGCAAAGGCGCATCATCGGCCTGATCTCCAGGTAGCGGCCGTTGAAGACGATCACCAGGTCCGGCTTCAGTTCGTCCAGCATCCTTTTGGCATTTTCATGCACGTACAACGACGTCCATATGCCTTCGCGGATATTTTTTTTGAACTTCTCCATATCCAGCCGGTGGTCGCGGTAGGCGGAAATGAGGGAGGAAGCAACGCCCATACCTATGTCTGAACCTTCGTAGGTAAAGGCTTTCAGTTCGTCTATGGAAGCGAATTTTTCAGGAATGATCTTTTCATCAACCGCAAGGTCTTTGAAGTAAAGTATCTTCTCCGGCGGCAGGCCGAGTATGTTGAATGAATTTTCCTGGCGGCTGCGGCAGTCGCGGCAGATCCACTCCGCACGGGTGAAATTAATGTTGCAGAAATGCAGTTCGCCACGGCATTGCACAAAATATACATCATGGCCTTCTTTCAACAGGTCCGTCGCAATCTCCATTTCTGTTTCGATATGCGGGGTGATGTTGATGCCGTTGAAAAACAAAACTTTCATGCTTCCTTATCTGTTGTTTTAAATTCCCGTGATCGTAAGCGGCGTACCTTTTTTGTAGGCCATCCTGGCCGTCTGGCCAAGCAGTTTTTCGTAATACCGCGGGTGAAGGCCGTCGCCGGGGCGTATCACGCGGATGTTCTCTGCGGTGAATATTTCGCCGGGCTGGATATCTTTTACTACGTAAATAGAACGTTTGAAAAGCAGGCTCTTCTTCTCTGCTTCCTGTACGCCGTACTGGATATGCCCCAGCGACAGGAAGGCGCTGTTCGTATCATCCGCCAGCCTGCGGAATTCTTCAGGTTCCATGGAAAACGCGCTGTCTACACCACCATCCGCCCGCCGCAGGGTGAAATGTTTTTCTATCACGGTGGCGCCCAGCGCGGTGGCGGCTACGGCTACGCCGGTTCCCATGGTATGGTCAGACAAGCCTACCTGGCAGCCGAACAGCTGCTCCATATGCGGGATGGTGAGGATGTTCGTATTCTCGGGCGTAGCGGGATAAGTGCTTGTGCATTTCAGCAGCACGAGGTCTTTGCAGCCATTTTCTCGCAGGATGTTCACCGATTCGCTGATGTCCGCCAGCGAGCTTACGCCGGTAGACATGATCACGGGCTTACCGGTGGCGGCCACTTTTTTCAGCAGCGGCCAGAATGTATTTTCAAAAGACGCGATCTTATAGCAAGGCACGCCCAGAGATTCCAGGAAGTCTACCGCCGTTTCGTCGAAGGGAGAGCTGAATGCCAGGATGCCGCGCTTTTTCGCATGGTCGAAAATGGCCTGGTGCCATTCCCAGGGCGTGTAGGCCATTTTATAGAGGTCGTACAGCTCCTGGTTGTTCCAGAGGGAGTTTTCGTCTTTGATGGTATAAGCCCCTTTGATGGTCATCGTATCCGCAGTGTAGGTTTGCAGCTTGATGGCGTGCGCGCCCGCATCGGCGGCGGCGTCAACAATAGCCAGCGCCCTGTCCAGCGACTGGTTGTGATTGCCGCTCATTTCCGCAATGAGAAAGGGGCGGTGCAGCGGGCCTACGGTATGATTGCCTATCTTGAATTCCATCGGTTTCATGGTTGCGTATTGAATTTTAAAAGATACACATGGCAGGGTTGGCCCTGGATGGTTTCTTCGTGTTTTAGAAAGTTGAGCTGTTCAAACACCTGCCGGGAAGGAGCATTCGTGGTTTTCACCACTGCTTTTATTTCTGTAATGTCCGGGCGGGCTGCGCGAAATGCGGAGATACCGAGCCTCGTCACTGCCGTGCCTAATCCCCTGCCCCGGAAATCCGCATCCACAGAGTATCCTATCGCGGCCTGCGAGCGCATGATATCAATGTCGAACCGGATCTGGCCTACCGGTTTTCCTTCCAGTTCCAGGATATACATGTGCGCATCGGGAGCAATAATTTTCCGGCTGAACCACGCTTCGTGCTCTTCCGCTTTTATCTCCGCCTGGTTCAGCGAATGCTGCCTCACGGCCGGTTCGTTGGCCCATTCGAATATCTTCTCGCTGTCTGCCGCCGTCACCCGGCGGATGCTGAGGCTCCGCTCAAGGTCCAGCTGGCGGAAGATCTTCAGCAGGCGCTGCGGCGATTGCCCGTCAAAAAAACGAACCTGCTGCGCGGCCGATGCAGCCAGCTTTTCAGCATCGTCCACGAAAATATCACGGAGCGGGAAAGCAAGGTTTTCCCGGGTGAAAAAGTTATAAATATCCTGCTGGTTGTCCGCGATCATCTGCAGGTACAGTTCCCCGTGAATAGATAAGTATTCGTAAGATACGGTACTGGGCGGGCAAATGGCCCACCTGCATCTGCGCATCAGCGCGGCCATGGCCTGTTCGTCCAGGTTCTGCAGCAGTTCAATATCCGGTTCGTGCTGGCGGACATATGTTTCCAGCGCTTCACGGTGAAGGTAGGCGCTGCCGGTAACCACGTAACATTTTTTGCGGATGCCTTTCTGCCTGAGCAGTTCCAGCACGGCCATTGTGTCGTTCTTCGGGTCTGCGCCGCCCATAGATACCATGATCGCTTCTTCACGCGCCCCATTTACGTCCTGTTGCAGGAAGGCGGGCCTCAGCAACGCGTAGGCCGTACCAAGGTAAGCGCGGGTAAGTGGCGCCAGCGAATAATCCTGCACGCTGAGGCCGCCGGCATGATTGATCACCGCATCGGCCACGAAATGGTATGCATGGATATCATCGATGCAAACGATCTTATTGCCCCTGGCTTTCAGCTGTTGCTGGTAATACGTGTTGAACGCATAACCGTCCAGCACCAATATCTCATTTCCTTCCAGCTGTTCCGCCCATGCCGCGGCTTCGTTTTCAATGCCGGTGCCGGGAAGCGGTGTAAGTGCAAACCCCGCTTCTTCCACATAGCGGCCCAGCGCGGGCGAAGGGTTCCGGATGAAAAAACGGCATTCAAATTCCTCCCTGAGCATCATCGCCAGGGCACAGCTCCTGATCACATGCCCTAAACCTATCTGCGGGCCGCCATCACAACGGAATAATATCTTCGTTCTTCCCGGCATTATAAATATTTTCTGAAGACGGGTTTGGCTGGTTCGCCCTGCAGGTGCCGCTGGTAGCCGTCTTCCAACGCTTTCGAATACACGCTCAAGGTATGCTCAAACGCGGCGGCGAAATGCGCCACATCTTCTTTGGTATGCGAAAAACAAGGTACGAACACGCCCTGGAACAACACGCCTTCCCGGATCATTTCCTGCATGGCCAGCGTGCGCATGCCGCTGCATATTTCTTTGGCCTTGTTCCTGAAAATGAATACCGGCATCCAGTTGCAGGGGGCAACGGTAATGTGGTCTTCCAGCCCCGCGCGCTGCAATGCGCTATTGCATTGTGCTATCAGTTCGTCACCAATGGCGTGGTTGTGACCTATCACATCGTGCTGTTCAAACACGTCGATGGTGGCGATGGCCGCGCCGATGTTATGCGTTTCGCCGCCGTGCGTGGTGGATACAAGGAATACTTTTTCTTTCCCCGTTTCACGGATGCCGCCCAGCTCCATGATCTCCTTGGTGCCGGTGAGCGCGCAAAAGGAAAAACCGTTGGCAATGCCTTTGCCCCAGGTAGCCATATCCGGCTTCACGTTGTATTTGGTAAGCGAACCGGGGAATGCGGTCTTGTAACCCGTGATCATTTCATCGATGATGTACAGCGCGCCGTGCCGGTGTGCCAGCTCAATGGCTTTGGCGAGATAACCTTCCGGCAGGCCGAAATTCTTTTCCGGTTCGGAAATCACGCAGGCGATCTGCCCGGGATATCGTTCGAATAATTCGCGGAGGGAATCCAGGTCGTCTGACTTATAGGTTACGGACAATGCGGATATTTCTTCCGGGATGCCCTTATTGCAAACTGTTTTCCCGATGAACCAGTCGTCGTAGGAATAGAACGGATGGTCTCCCGGGAATGCGATCAGTTTCCTGCCGGTGTAGGCGCGTGCCAGCTTGGTAGCCGCGGAAGTAACGGTAGAGCCGTTCTTCGCGAACTTGATCATGTCGTGCCCGGGAATATTTTTAAGAAAACGCTCAGCCATTTCCATTTCAATGTAAGCGGGGCGCTGGAAATTGACGCCTTTCTCCAGCTCCAGCTTCACCCTGTCTACTACGGGCTGGTAAGCATGGCCAAGGATCACGGAAGTGAGGCCCATGGAGCAATCCAGGTATTGATTGCCGTCTATGTCCCACACCTGCGAGCCTTTACCATGACTGATGGCCGCGGGAGACAGCACGGGAAACTGGTCGTCTCCCTTCGAATAAGTGTGCGCCCCGCCCGGGATCAGGTCGTGTATCCTGGCCCTGAACTCATCAGACTTCTTGAAATTATTGATCATTATTTAAAGATTTTTGATAGCCTTCATTTCTTTTGATGCCGCTGTTCAATGCCTGTATATCGGGGCTGGTTTGCAGCAGTTCCGCGTAAGCTTCCATGGTAGCGCCTGTACCCAATTTCGCGATCAGCTGCGTGATCACGTCCAGGTCGCGCTGCTCGTCTACCGTCATGCGCAGGCCGCCGAGCTGCACGCCTTCGTTGAAGTTGGCCGCTTTAAAGAGCTTGCCGCCCATGAAACCGGAATGTTTGCGGATAAAGGGCGTCACATGTTCCCTGTCAGACGGAAGTGTGGCTTCTTTCCAGGCTGTTTCCAGCGCTGAGAAACGGAACACTTCTATATCCTGCCCGTCAGGGTAATTTTCTTCCAGCGTATTGCTGCAATAGTCCAGCTCATGCGCCAGCGTGTACTGCAATACTTTGTCGATCAGCCGCGGATCTATCAGCGGGCAGTCTGCCGTGAGGCGGATCACGTAATCCGGGCGGTCGTTTTTCACTGCCTGGTAAAACCGGTCCAGCACATCGCTGGTGCTGCCCTGGAAATATGCCACGCCCAGCTTTTCCATGACGCGGAGCGCCGGTTCTATCCCGGGTTCCAGCGTAGTGGCCACTATCAGCCTGCTGATGGAAGTTGCCGCGGCGATCCGTTGCAGGTGTATTTCCAGCAGGCTCTGACCGTTCACTTCACGGAGTATCTTGCCCGGCAGCCGGGAAGAACCAATTCTTGCCTGTGTTACCGCCACTACCTGCATATCACCAGTTTGCCGGGTTCAATAATGTTATTTCTTCTACGTGTATGTCGTTTACCTGCCCGAATAAATGCCGGTAAGCCGGCGTGGCCGGCCAGATGGCATGCAGGTTCTCCCGCAGCTGCTCAAGAGAATCCACGCCTATCAATACTTTATCGATATAAGGCTGAGCCAGCGCATAATTCAGCGCCAGCTGGTTGAGCGGCGCTTCATGCACTGCGGCCAGGCGCTGCAGCTTTTCGACGTAAGGCGCCAGGGGAGCAAGCTTCCCGGGAAACGACGCAACATCTTTAAAGAAAAGCCCCTGCAGGAAAACGGAACGCACATGTATCTCTTTCCCCGCATCTTTTGCCTTCGCCAGCAAAGCACCGCGCTGGGAGTTGTTGTCCAGCAGGTTGAACGGCAGCTGGACCAGTTCTATGTCTTCATCGCCGGTCACTGCGGCCAGCTCTTCATTGGTGTAGATCGAAATGCCTGTCTTTTCGATGAGCCCTTTTTCTTTCAGATCTTTCAGTTCCTTTACCAGCGCAGCATTGCTTTCATAATCCTTATAGCTGTGAAACATGTAGGAATAAAGCCGCTCCACGCCCAGCAAGGCTGTTTTCTGCCGGGTGAATGTTTCGAGGCCGTCATGCAGGCTGCCGCTGAACTTGGAAATGATGCTGAAACGTTTGTCTGTCTGCCGGTGATACGCGGCAATCACGGCTTCCGCCTCGCCATATGCCCCCGCAGTGTCCAGCATGGAAATGCCGTTGTCTGCGGCAAAATCCAGCATGGCAAACACCTGCTGCATGCCAGGCATACCCTGGCTGTTGTTGATGCCATAAGGTATGCCGAACTGCACGGTGCCCAGTATGATCTTATTTGTAGGCTGCATAAATATCTTTCTTCAACAGGCTCACACTACATTTGTTGTAATAGTCGTCGCTGGAGTCCAGCTCCCTGGTGCTGTGGTCGAACGAGCCTTTGAACACCAGCTGGTACAACTCGGTTTCAGTAAATATCCTGTCATAGTTCTGTTTATAACTGTATGCCTGGAATTGGGTGATATGCTGGTAATTGTTCTTGATGGTCTTCTCTGAGAAAAAATCCACGATGATCAGCAGGCCTTTATCCGCCAGCACCCTGTCTATCTCCGCGATCACTTTCAGCAGCAGCGGGCGGTCTATCACGTAGAACACGAAGCCTACCACCACCAGGTCGAACTGCCCGTCTGCATACATGCCCATCTGGTCTGCCGTGCCGGCAGACAAATGAACGTGCGGGTAAGTGCGGCTGCCGTAATCCACTGCCTGCTGCGATGGGTCGATGCCGAACACATTCGTTTCAGGGTACAGTTTCTTAATACCGTCCAGCCGGTAGCCGGCTGAAGAGCCGATCTCCAGGATATTCTGCGGCCTGATGCGGTAATTCCTGATCGTGCTGATCACGATATCGTCGTCGGCGCGGTAGTTGTCCAGGAAGGATTTATTGCGCTGGAACCATTGATCCGCTTCGTATTCCTGGAATGCTTTCTTCTGGAAATGTTCCGTCTGTTCAGGCATGTTGTAACACGGTTTTAATGACAAAATCCTGTTCTTCCTGCGAAAGCCCGGGATACATGGGCAGGCTGAGGCATTCTTCATAGAATGCTTCGGCCAGCGGATACTGTCCTTTGGCGTAGCCCAGGCCCCGGTAGTAAGGCAGGGTATGCACAGGGATGTAATGCACCTGCGCATAGATATGCTGTTCGCGGAGCTTGTCGTACAGCTGTTTCCGGTTCTTTGTTTTGATCACGTACAGGTGGTAGGCATGGCCTTCGCCATGGTCTGCCACGCTGGTATCCACTTTTGTGCCGGCGAATTTTTCTGAATAATAACGCGCTATTTCGCGGCGGCGCGCCAGGCCTTTGTCTGCCTTCTCAAGCTGGGTAATCCCGAGGGCCGCCTGGAAATCCGTCAGCCGGTAATTGAACCCCAGCTCCTGCATTTCATAATACCAGCCGCCGTGGTTCTCATGCATCTTCTGCGCGTCTTTGGTGATGCCGTGCGTACGCAGCAGCAGCAGGCGCTCGTACAGGGCCGCATCGTTGGTGGTGATCATGCCGCCTTCGCCGCAGGCGATATGCTTTACGGGGTGGAAGGAAAAAATGGCCAGCTCCGCAAACTTCCCGTTGCCGCACAGCTGCTTTTCACCTTTGCTGTCAATAAAATACCCGCCGGGAGCATGACAGGCGTCTTCAATGATCCACAGGCCAAACTCGTCCGCCAGTTGCCTGAATGCTTCAAGGTTCACCGGCAGCCCCGCGTAATCTACAGGAATGATACCGGTGTAAGTGCCTTTGGGTGCGGCTTCCAGCAGCGCCCGCACTTTGGCGGGGTCCAGCGTAGCGGTTGCCGGGTCGATGTCTGCAAACGTCACTTTGCCGCCGCAATAGCGGATGCAGTTAGCGGAAGCGGCAAAAGTGATGGGAGTGGTGATCACGTTCGAATGTTCATCCACGTTCAGCGCCAGCGCCGAAAGATGAAGCGCCGCCGTGCCATTAGAAACAGCTACGGCATAACGGGCGCCGACGTATTGCGCAAATGCTTTTTCGAATTCCGCGATGCGGGGGCCCTGCGTCAGGAAGTCCGACTGGAGCGCATCCACAACTGCGGCAATGTCTTTTGAATCAATTTCCTGTTTACCGTATGGTATGATGCGCATAATATCGTTCATGGTTAAATAGTAAAACTGGTATCCACATGCTCTTTGATCAGGCTCCGGATCTCTTCCACGTTCACCCATTCCGTATTTTCCCCCGAATTGTAGCGGAAGCCCTGCGGAACAGGTGCGGCTTTGAATTTCTCGACAAATTCCTTCAGCTTGAAATCCGTGCTCAATGGTAAAATTACATAGTATTTACCCAGGTCGTAGGTGGAGAAAGAGTCGGAGCTGGTGATCATTTCCTCATGGATCTTTTCACCGGGGCGGATGCCCACGATCTTTTGTTCGCATTCAGGGCCGATGGCTGTTGCCACGTCGGTGATCCTGTAAGAGGGTATCTTAGGCACGAAGATCTCCCCGCCCCAGGCCTGCTCCAGCGCATGCAGCACCATGTCCACCCCTTCTTTGAGGGTGATGTTGAAACGCGTCATGGTCGGATCGGTGATGGGCAGCACGCCTTCTTTGCGTTTTTTCATGAAGAAAGGGATCACGGAACCGTTAGACCCCATCACATTCCCATAACGCACAACGGAAAAACGGATAGGATTGGCGCCCTTGATGTTGTTGGCCGCCACGAACAGCTTGTCTGAGGCCAGCTTGGTAGCGCCGTAGAGGTTGATGGGCGCGGCCGCCTTGTCTGTTGAAAGGGCTACGACCCTTTCCACGCCGGTTTCCATGCAGGCGTTAATGATATTTTCCGCGCCGATGATATTGGTCTTGATACATTCCATGGGGTTGTACTCGGCAATGGGCACGTGTTTCATAGCAGCGGCATGCACGACATAATCGATCCCCTTCAGCGCCTTCACTACCCGCTCATAATCCCGCACATCACCGATAAAGAACCTGATCTGGGGATATTGAGCTTCGGGATAATCCTGCGCCATCTGAAACTGCTTCTGCTCGTCGCGGGAGAAGATGACCAGCCTTTTTACCTTTGGCCACCTTTCAAATACCTCTTGGGTGAATGCTTTGCCAAACGACCCCGTTCCTCCCGTGATGAGGACGCTTTTTCCATTTAAGTCTAACATAGAATGCCTTTGTACTTTTTGTTTTAACCTCGTATTCTGTTCTCCGGCGCAGGAAAGGCTGGCCCTTCCCGGCAGGATGATTCACAAAACTAATGTTTATCACTGGCAAAGAAAACCTAATATTATCGCCTGTGCCAATGAAGGAAGCAGAAACCCGGCGCGATGCCTCCCGGAACACAAACGAAACGGCGGCTGATTGTCATGTTACGCCGCTGAAAATGACAATTGCCGTTGGCTCCCGGGCCTTCCTCCGGTGTTGATCCAAAATATTTTAAATTGCAGCCTATGATCCAATTCACTGCCATCCTTAAGAAATTTGCTGATCAGGGTGAAAAGACCGGCTGGACCTACTTTGAGATCCCCCCGGAGCTCGCTGAAAAGCTGAACCCGGGCGTAAAAAAATCTTACCGGGTGAAAGGTAAGCTGGACGGGTATGCCATTCAACAGGTGGCGCTGGTCCCGATGGGTGAAGGCCATTTTATCATTGCAGTGAATGCCACGATGCGCAAAGGTATCGGCAAGCGGCAGGGCGCATCCGTTAAAGTGCAGCTGGAAATGGACACCGCTGAATGGAAAATGAATGAGGACTTCGTGGCCTGCCTGGAAGACGAGCCCCGCGCAATGAGCTTTTTCAAATCGCTGGCACCAGGCCACCAGCGGTATTTTTCCAACTGGATAGACAGCGCCAAAACAGAAGAGACCCGCGCCAAACGCATTGCCGCCACCCTCAACGCCATGTTGAAAAGCATGAACTACGGCGAAATGATCCGCGCCATGAAAGCTGATAAAAACAAATTCTGACCGCCAGGCATATTAGCCCCTGATCCGCTGCCAGAGCTCTTTCCAGGCTGCGCGGATGAACCCCAGCCGCCGGAGGCTCAGGGTGAGCAATATTTCCTCCCTTATGCTGCTTACGTTGTCGAAGAACCGGAATATCCTGGGTGCGGGGTTGCGGGTGAACATTCCTGAGAACAGCGCCGCGCCCTGCGGGCTTCGTTCACTGAGCATGCGCAGCAGTATGCCGTCATAAAAATGGAAACGCCTCCAGCCGGCGCGCCTGCCAAGGTAAGGGTGGCCGCTGCCCGCCAGCTGATCGGTGAGCCGCCGGGAATGTTGCTGGATGAACCGGAAAGTGTAGCCGGTGGTCGGCTTCGTTTGCCCGCCGGCGGCACCGATAAAAACGATGCGCCCTTCATGCGAAGGAAAGCGGTGATTGGTCATGGGTATGATACCGCCGGTTTCTTCCATTATATTGAACGCCGTGCCGGGGAAATGTTTCGTCATGTGCTCCTTCAGTCCTTTTTCATACGTTTCCTGCGGCCCGGGGCTTTCGGAGCACATTGTGTATTCCACTATTGCTTCGCGGGCAGACAGCGGGAGGGTGTAGATAAATGCGGCGCCCTGGTGCTGCATGGCCCTGAAATCCATCAGGGTGGCGGCATCTGGGTCGAAAACATCTTCATCGGCCTGCACTTTCCAGCTGCGGAAATGCTGCACCAGGTAGTGCCTGCCTTTTTGTTTTTCGGGAGGTGAAATGGAAATGCTGCTGAAAATATAATCCGCCGCAATGGTTTCGTTGCCGGTCTGAACAAAAGCACGGTCTTTATCAGACCATATGTTTTCAATATTCAGCTGCCTGAAGGTGAAATTGGAGCGGCGGCGGATCACGCTCCTGGCGTGGCGGTAAAAGTCCGCTGCCCGGATCATTTTGTAGGTGTAAGGCCGTATGTCCAGCAGGGAAGAGGCGCCGTTCACGCCGTGGAACCATACTTTTTCCCAGCGGCGGTGAACGTTTTTTTCGAAGAGTCCCGGTGCGGTTTCCCAGAAGCACCAGGTGCGGTGCTCTTCTGCTTTTGCATCTTTGTCTATCACCAGCACCTTTTTACCGTGCAGGCGCGCGCAATCCGCCATGTGCACGGCCAGGCTCAGGCCTGCGCAGCCCGCCCCTGCGATGATATAGTGGTAATGCTTCAAAGATGCAAGGCAGATTTAACATCATTTTCCGTTTAGCCGGCCTGTCGGTCATTTTGTATGTTGCTTCCCGAGGTATTCAGCGATTTTTGGAAAAGCCAGGTGAAACCAGTGTGTAAAGGTTTCCGGCTCTTCGCGCAGCAGCGCGCGGATGTGGTCAAGCGGGAGGTAGCGGTGGGCCTGCACTTCAGCCTGGTCGGGCGCAACGGCGCCGTCGTATGTACCTACCAGTACGTGATCGAACTCATATTCCGTGAGCCCGTTATCGAAACGGGTATGGTAGGTAAAGCTGAAGACCTCTTCCAGCGGGCAATCGAAGCCCATTTCTTCTACCAGGCGGCGATGGGAAGCAGCCAGGGTGTCTTCTCCCGGAAGGGGGTGGCTGCAGCAGGTGTTGGTCCAGAGGCCGCCGGAATGATATTTATCCTGCGCGCGCTGCTGGAGCAGCATTTCACCGGCGGAATTTACGACAAACACCGAGAAGGCGCGGTGGAGCAGGCCTTTCTGGTGCGCTTCGAGCTTTTCCATGGTGCCTACAGGTTCATCCTGTTCATTGACGAGTATAACGGGTGGTAGTAACATGTTGCGCTGCTTGGTCTGGCTATAAATTTAAACAGTTTCGGCGATTTTCGGGCGCGGGTAAAAAAATTCCTGGCAGCAGCGTGCCTTCCGGCTGCAGTCATGCAAAAACAGCGCAGTACAGTGGGTTACGCGTGCGGAGGCGCGGGCGAATATTTGCATACGATACCTGGCTCACCGGGGGTTACACGTTGCCGGGAAGGGTAAAGTACTTAAGGGATCTTTGTTTGATGGAGCGTTTTCCGTGAGTACGGATAATTTTAGGTTAATCAGTAAGATCAGTAACGGGCTACCTGGGCTTTCAACATTTTGCGGGCGAAATGGATACGGCTCTTGATGGTTCCTAAGGGTTCTTCCAGGATATCTGCGATCTCGAAATATTTAAATCCGTCCAGGTACAAAATGAACGGTTTTTTGAAGATCACGGGGAGGTTATGAACGGAAGTCTGAATGTCCTTGATCCTCAAACCGCTTTCCGCCTGGTTGCCGATGATGACCTGCTGGGTGTTCAGGAGGAAATCGTTGGTGGAATTATCGAAACAGAGGTGCTGCTTTGATTTCCGGCGGTAATTGTTAATGAAAATGTTCCTCATGATGGTGTAGAGCCAGGCCCGGATATTGGTTCCGGCGAGGTACTTTTCCTGGTTGGAAAGGGCTCTGAACATTGTTTCCTGGTAAAGGTCCTTGGCGGACTCGGCGTCCTTGGTCAACGTAATGGCGAAGGGCTTTAGAAAGTCAGCATTGCTGAGCAATAGGGTGTTAAATTCAGCGGATGACATATTGTTTAATTTTTGTTATACTAATTTAAACAAAATAACACGTTACTCCAAACAATTTCCGCGATTTTTTTTCGTTACCGGCTAAATTGCGATTGAATTAATGATTTCATAATCAGCATTTAGCAAAAGCACAGGGAGTATAATTCACATGTATAACCGATGGTTAACGGGGTTAAATACGTTTAACTATTTATGCATAAAATATTAAACAAATGTGTGGTTACGATTATATAACACGAATAGTCCACGTTTGGAATATATACGTGTGAGCCGGCGCTATGGTTTTTCAATTTTGAAAAAAAGTTGCTCCTTAATATATAATTGATTTTCATAACGCTAACATTTATATGTTATTTTTAATAAATTTGCCGGGCCTTATTGCAAATCCCCTGCAGGAAGCCAGTTGAAGAATATGGCTAAACAAACTGAAAGGGGCCTGCATCGTGTAAAGATTTTTTATTTTTGTGCGAATTTGCTGTGATTCATCCGTATACCTTCGCCACAACGGCAGTTATATGAATGGAAGTTGCTGATTACATAACTCCGAAAACAATATTTTCTAAATCACTTCTAACATCTCACAAAAAAATGACAGCCAACGATCATAAAATTGCCGTGATAGGATTAGGCTACGTAGGATTACCCCTTGCCATTGAATTTTCCAGGAAATATCCTGTGCTTGGTTTTGATATCAATGCAGCACGTGTAAAAGAACTTTCCGCCGGAGAAGACCACACCAACGAAGCAGACATCGAAAGCCTGACCGCCATGCTGGCTGCAGGTAAAACGGACACGACAAAGGGCCTGAAGATATCTTCTCATGAGCCGGACCTTCAAGCCTGCAATATTTACATCGTCACGGTGCCCACCCCTATCGACCAGTTCAAGGCGCCGGACCTGAAGCCATTGCTAAAAGCCTCTGAAATGCTGGGCAGGCACCTGAAGAAAGGGGATATCGTTATTTACGAATCCACTGTATACCCTGGCTGTACGGAAGAAGATTGTGTTCCCGTGCTCGAAAAAACGTCCGGCCTGAAATTTAACGCAGATTTTTATTGCGGTTATTCCCCCGAGAGGATCAACCCGGGAGACAAAGTGAATACCCTCACAAAGATCAAAAAGGTTACCTCCGGTTCCACGCCTGAGATAGCGGATAAGGTAGATGCGCTGTACAGCAGCATTATCACCGCGGGCACCCACAAGGCGCCAAGCATCAAAGTGGCGGAAGCTTCCAAGGCCATCGAGAATGCGCAGCGCGACGTGAATATCAGCTTTGTGAATGAGCTTGCCCTCATATTTGACCGGATTGGCATCGACACTTCCGATGTTATCGAAGCGGCGGGCACCAAATGGAACTTCCTGAAATATAAGCCGGGATTGGTTGGCGGCCATTGCATTGGCGTAGACCCTTATTACCTGGCCCATAAGGCCGAATCGCTGGGATATCACCCGCAGGTGATCCTCTCCGGGCGCAGGGTAAATGATAATATGGGTATGTTCGTGGCCAATAAGGTCGTGAAACTCATGATAAAAAAGGGGCATAAGATCGACGGGGCCCGGGCGCTGATCCTCGGGGTCACGTTCAAGGAAAATTGCCCGGACGTACGTAACTCGAGGGTGGTAGATATTTACAAAGAACTGGTGCAGTTCGGCGTTTCCGTGGACGTGTACGACCCGCATGCCTCTCACGAGATCGTGGAGGAGGAATACGGGATAAAATTATGTGACAAGCTGGGCTCCGGCTACGATGCGATCGTGCTGGCCGTATCCCATAAGGAGTTCCTTGAGCTGGACTTTACCAGGATCACGAATGGAAAGAACGGGGTGATATTTGACACGAAATCATTTTTGGACAGAAACCTGGTAGACAGCAGGCTGTAAACACTCTATCGGGCAGGCGGCGGTTAAAAGCCTTTACCCCGCCTGCCGTTACGGATACAATTTGGCTCATCTCATCTCCTTCTTCAGCCCGCCGGCTTTATACACATTAATTCGTACTTAATGTATAGCAGAACATGGATGAACAGGGATTACCGGGAAACGGTAAAACGGCCCTGTTGATTTTCAATCTGCTAACATTTAAATGTTATTTTTAATAAATTTGCCGATCCTTTTTTGTAAACCCTTTATTGGCAGGGAGTTTGCAGAAAAACGGCAAAATATTCGAGAAGTATTTATCTGGAAACTGCATGAAGAAGCTATTATTGGTTCAAATATTCCTGTTTATAGGAATCTGCGCTTTTGCCCAGGTACCTTCCCCCAACCAGGTACAACAGATGAAAGTCGAAAACCTTTCTGATGAAGAAATACGTCAGTTGGTAGCGGAAATGAAGCAAAATAAAGTTTCGTTTGATCAGATTGACAGCTATGCAAAGCAGAAGAACATCCCTTCTTCCGAGGCAGTAAAACTCAAAGACCGTATACGTTCACTGAATCTTGATAAAGAACTGACAGGTGATAGCAAGGTATTGCCTTCTGAACCTCCTCTGTCAGAAAGAAACATAAACGAGGGAACTGTCATTTCAGCCAGGGATATTCAACCTATGACAGAAGCCGAAAGCAGAAGAGCTAAGATCTTCGGCTCAGAACTTTTCAGGAACAAGAACCTGACTTTTGAACCTAACCTCCGGATGGCCACTCCTCCCAATTATAAACTGGCGCCCGGAGACGAGCTGGTGATTGATGTATATGGATATTCCGAAGTACAGCACAAACCAACGGTTTCTCCGGAAGGGCAAATACGCATTCCTTATCTGGGCCCCGTATATGTAAGCGGCCTTACCATCGAAGAAGCCAGGATCCGGATCACCAAACAGCTTTCCACGATCTACAGTGGTATCAGGTCCGGCAATACATTCGTCCAGGTGTCGCTCGGCAATATCAGGAGCATCCAGATTTTAATGATCGGCGAGGTAGTACGCCCCGGTTCTTATACGCTCCCTTCCCTGGCTTCGGTAGCCAATGCATTATATGTTTCAGGCGGCCCGGATGAAAACGGATCTTTCCGGGATATCCAGGTTATCAGGGCCGGTCAACCCATTGTAACATTTGACCTTTATGATTTCCTGCGGAATGGAGACCTCACCAATAACATTATACTTCAAGACCAGGACATTGTAAAGGTGAACCCCTATAAAACCAGGGTTGAACTGACGGGAGAAGTAAAACGTCCTGCTATCTTTGAGGTGAAGGAAGGGGAAGTTCTCCAGGATGTGATCAATATGGCAGGCGGGTTTACGGATATTTCTTTTAAGGATGTCATCCGGGTATACCGGATCAACAATAAAGAGCGTGAGGTAGTGAATGTTTCTGCCGACCAGGTGGCGGGTTTCAAACCCCGTTCCGGCGACCAGTATTTTGTGGAGGCAATACTGAACCGGTTTACAAATCGTGTAACGATCACCGGCGCAGTATTTCATCCGGGGGTATATGAGCTGGAAAAGAATATGACGGTGGCAGACCTGATAGGGAAAGCTTCGGGCGTTAAAGAAGATGCTTCACAGGGGAGGGCAATTATTTTCCGGCTCAACGATGACCTTACTCCTACCGGGATCAGCTTCAGCCTCCAGGATGCGATGTCGGGCAAGCAAACAGTGAGCCTGCAGCGGGAAGACAGCGTGGTGATCTATTCAAAACTGGACTTGCGGGAGAACTATAAGGTGAAGATCAGCGGCGAGATCAATAATCCCGGTTATTACAATTATGCAGACAGCCTGCAGATCGGTGATGTGATCCTGATGGCGGGAGGCCTGCGGGATGCAGCCTCTCTTAAAAGGGTTGAAGTTGCCCGCCGGGTAAAGGGCAGGGAATATAATGCTACCGACAGTGTGCTTGCCATTGTAGCACAGTATGATCTCACCAATGATCTCAGCACTTTAAACGGCATCACACTGCAGCCGTTTGATGAAATAGTGATCCGCCGGTCTCCCGTATACAACGAACAGGCATCTGTTTCCATAGATGGCGAGGTTGTTTATCCCGGGCCTTACATCATTAACTCCAAAAGGGAGAAAATCTCTGATCTGCTAAGGCGGGCGGGAGGTCTCAAGCCCGAGGCATATCCCGAAGGAGCTGTATTATTGCGTAAAATATTCGTAACCTCTTCTGACAGCTCTTTGCTTGATTCCAAACTCCAGGTGTTTTATAACAAGCTGGCAGACAGCACTTCTATCCGGAAGATGGAAGCCACTCTTGGGATGAAAGAGCAACTGGTAGGCATTAATTTAACCGAGATACTTAAATCCCCCGATTCCAAATACGATCTGTTGCTGGAAGAAGGGGACAGGATCAAAATCCCGAAGAAACTGCAAACCGTACAGTTATTCGGTGAAATATATTTCCCTAAAAAAGTACGGTTTGATAACAAGGTCACTTTCAGAGATTACGTCCGCGGGGCTGGCGGCTTTACCAACAGCGCGCTAAAACGAAGGAGTTACGTGGTATATGCGAACGGAGAAGTGAAAAGCACCAGGAAGATATTATTCTTCAACAGCTACCCCAAGGTAAAACCAGGCGCCGAGATCTATGTGCCTTCCAAAAAAGAAAGCAGGGGATTATCAACCCAGGAAGCGATCGGCATAACTTCCGGGTTTGCATCGCTGGCGCTGATCATTGTAACTATCCTGGACCGGACCAACTAAATACGCTATCGCCGGATATAAACCGCAATATATATCTTCATGGACGCTAAAAAACCAGAAACTACACAGCAAAGTGAAATCTCGTTAAAGGATCTCATCCTGAAAATCCAGGACTGGATAGTATACCTGCGGAAAAAATGGCTGATTATCCTGGTATGCGGGATTATTGGCGCAGGTTCGGGAATAGCCTACTCTATGAGTAAAGAAACGCGCTATGTAGCAGCGCTCACTTTTGTTCTGGAAGACAGCAAACAAAACACATTGGGCGCCTATTCGGGCCTGGCCAGTCAGTTCGGGCTGGACCTGGGCGGCGGCGGGAGTAACGGTATATTCAGCGACGACAATATCATGGAATTCCTGAAATCGCGCCTGATAATTGAAAAAGCTCTTCTTTCCCCTTTTACAAAAGACAACAGGACCCTGAGCCTGGTAGATTACTATTTAGAGATCAACGGTACCAGGAAAGCCTGGGGCGATAATTCCGCCGTCAAAAACCTTCGTTACCCGGTAAACTCCAGGCGTAATACTTTTACTATACAGCAGGATAGCGTGCTAAATCTCGTTTACGAGGAAATAAAAAATAAACGATTAAATATCACAAAATCAGATAAAAAATCCAGTTTCATTATCGTTGAATGTACTACCGAGGATGAAATATTTTCAAAAGTATTTACGGAACGATTGGTAAAGGAAGCCGCTGACTTTTATGTCAGGACTAAGACCATGCGGTCCAAATTAGCCGTTGACAAATTACAGCTCAAAGCAGATTCCCTTGAAACCCTTTTAAACCGCAAAACATATTCGGTAGCCGCTTCGCAAGACATGAACCTGAACCCCGCACGCAGCATGGCAGGTGTAAGTACGGAGCTGGCTTCCAGGGATAAGCTGGTGCTGCAGACCATGTACAGCGAAGTGATAAAAAACCTTGAATTAAGCAGGATGTCTATGGCACAGGAAACTCCCGTCATCCAGGTAGTAGACACTCCTATACTTCCTCTTAAAAAAGAACGGTTTGGTAAATTCAGAGGCCTGATCATTGGTGGTTTTATCGCGGGGTTCTTAGCAGTATTATGGTTCCTTTTAAGGAAGATATACACCGAGATAATGAATTAGGAGTGTTGATCCTGGCTGAAGCTTTTGCTGATCGCGCATTATTGGCAACAGGCGGCAAAATATGAGCATTTATTTCCGCAGATAGTATTTATACACCAGGCCCAACAAGCTTTGCGGAACCAGCCTGAGAATAAATCTGGTAGCCATTACCTTATAATATTGCAATGATGTAATAAACCCGTCCCTTTTGAGTATCCTGAAGAAAAACTGCTCGGCTTTCAGGTACATCATTCCCCTTCTCCTGCTTAACATGTTGTTTCCAATCCTTGCATGAACCAGGATATCCGGGATGTTGTGCATCCTGCAACCGCTCTTTATCATCTGGTACCAAAGATGGTAGTCTTCATATGCTTTCTTCTCCCAATAAGCGCCTGCCTGCAGCACTTTTTCTTTTTTATAGACCACCGTCATATGGTTAAAAGGACAGCGCTGTTTTGCGAACGTCAGTATATCCCCGTGGTTTTCCGGCAGTTTGCGTATACGTTTTGTATCACCGGGCACTTTGTCAAATTCTTCCATCCAGCTGCCGACTATATCTGTCCCGGGATTTTCCGCCAGGTATTCCATCTGCCGGGCAAAACGCCCGGGTAATGCAATATCATCGGAATCCATCCTGGCTATATAATCATATTTGCAGGCTTTTACAGCGGTTGTCATGGCGATGCCCATTCCCATGTTTTGAGGCAGCCTGACTACATTAAACAATCCCGGATAATTGGCCTTGTAATCTTCTATAACCTGGTCCAGCTCAATTGTAAGCGGGCCGTCGGCTATAATGAGAATTTCCGCGGGCATGAGCGTTTGATTAACAACGCTCTTCAAAGATTCATTAAAAAAATCAGGGTTCTCTTTTATATAGACCGGAATCAGAACAGAAAATGCCGGGACTTCCGTAGTATTCATAATATTTGCCAGGTTTTCCGTCAAAAATATAAATTAAATTGATTTAAGCTCCTTTTTCACCCGCTTCCCTTTGATGATAATCAATAACTTAGGATCAACAAAACCGATGATGGCCGCAAGCAGGTACCTGCTCTTGAAGCTCCATAAAAACGCCCTGAGATAAAACTTTGAAAGTTTCCTGTTTAAGTTCAGCAAAAATGTGAATGCGATCAGCGAATTTTTGGCTGCTTCCCGCTCCTTTTTTTTATGAGGAGGCAGGCCTGCAAAATCCCCGGCGTGTTTCTCCTCCAGCTGTTCAAAAGCTCTATAGGCTTTTTTAACATCCTTCGACAATCCTTCTGATTTAGTGATAGCCATACAGTGGCTTAAGGGCTCGTCCAGGTATTTGATGTGTGTACCAGACTTAATAATCCGGATGGCAAGGTCATAATCTTCAAGCGCTACCAGGTTAGTGTCAAAGCCGCCGATTTCCTGATAAAGTGCTTTACGGAAAGTGTAGGAAGGAGTTCCTCCCAGTACGTTCGTAATCAGGATATCATTCAGTGAGATATTCTTCATAGGCCTGGTGTAATACGATACACCTTCGTTCGGATATTCGTAGTGAATAGGATGATAAATAAAGTCGATGTCCGTTTCATTGGCAATTATTCCTGACAATACCTCTATTTTATCATTACGGTAAAAATCATCATCATCCAGGAAAGATATCCAGTTGAAACGGCTTTGCTGCACACCTTTGTTACGTGAGAACCCTACACCCATGTTTACATCATTATTGATGGTCCTGACAGGGTATGTATAAATCGATTCATCCAACACCAGAGGCCGGGAGGGATCATCATTGACAACAATCACTTCGAAATTTTTGGAAGTTTGGTGGTTAAGACTTTCCAATGTTTTTAAAAGAGAATCAACTCTCCTGAATGTGGGTATAATTACAGAAATCATTACTCGCTTGTTGAACTTAAAGTTGTTTGCACGGTTTCGCTGAGAAAAATACTGAGGCCATACGCAAAAAATATTGCCAGAACTATTTGGCGGGAAGCTTTTTCCGGCTTTATTTTCAGGAAAAGTCTCGTATAGATAATCGGTTCTACTATAAAACGCAGCAATCCGATCCTGTTATATGCATAAATATTCGCAATGAACAAAGTTTGTAATAAAAAAACCACGGCTACAAATTGTATCATCCTGTTAAATCTTTCGTCTTCCATTAAATCAGTTCTTTTGAGAAGAAGGTAATAAATGGGAAACTCCAGGTAGGTAGGGTGAACCAGGTACAATAGCCCTCCTGGTTTTGCATAATGTGAAAGCCCGGGAATGAAGTTCAGTAAACCGGATGCTATGATAAAAGCCCCAAGGAAACACCCAAACCATAATATCCAATATATTCTGAATGGCACTAAACGAACCACGAAAAAAAGCGCCATTAGTATACCTGTGTACTGATGTATAAAGAATGTTATGATCAGGTATAGGTATACTTTGCGGTTATTACCATTCATATAATGGTAAAAAGCCAGCAGGAAAAAAGGAATGGCCAACCCCTGCCTGATGGCGTTCCCATATAAATTGATAAAAGATCCGGAAAACAGCACGCCAATAAAGGACAGGTAATAATACCGTTCATCCATTTTACGGTACGCAATGCCGGTTAACAGGATGGAAAGGAAAGCAGTGATGAAGATGAAGGCTGTGTCTGTCATTCCGAGCTTGCTGATCAGCCAGGCGTATCCCCAGAATATAGGCTCAATGCTGACGCCAAAATATTGCTTAATGACCAGCAGGGATTGAAAGATATTAGTGTCTAAAAGGTTATATGCTTCCACATACCCTTTGGTATCATACCCCGCATCCAGCGGACGGGTTCCTACCAACAGGGAAGCAAGCACAACGCTGATAAACGTGATCACTGCATTCAGATGCCTTGAATGCAGATGAACCTTAAATACATTAAGAATATAGCTAATGAAATAAAGGGCGATCATTGCAGCGAAATTAAGTTTTATATTTTCGCTTATACTGGATAAGTTTATCGGGTATGAAATTAGCCAATAAATCCTTTATCCACGCTTTCTTTTCGCTGATCCTGGCCCTCCGGGGACTGATCTGCTGAAGGTTCATCAGCATCCGGTTCTCTTCTTTCTGAAACTTATAGCGGCTCAGGTTGCTGTATCCTTCTCCCTGGATAATGGAAATTACCTCCTTTACCTGGTGGAAGCCACATTTATCAACGAACATCCTGGTGATCATTTCCCTGTCGGCAATGATCTTAAAGTCCAGGTTGAACAAATATTTTTTCAGATGAACGGCTGAAATGAAAACAGACTGGTGGCAGAAAGGCATTGCGTTAAAAATATCCGGTTCCTTTGACACCTCTTTTAAAACCTCGTGTGGGCCATGTTTTATACAGGTATTGCCATAAATCACAGCGGGCTTGTTTGCCCATATAATATCCTTATTGAATATTGAACTGATCACTGCAGGGTTGAAGAACTTATCGCCGGAATTCATAAATATGGCATATTCTCCGGATACTTCCTTTATGCCTTTATTCATGGCGTCGTATATACCCCGGTCTTTCTCGGATACCCAATACCGGATCTTCCCGCTATACCTGCGTATCACATCTACGGTACCGTCGGTTGAACCGCCGTCAATAACAATATATTCGATCCCTGCATAGTCTTGCATAAGGACATTCTGAATGGTGGCTTCAATATTGGATACATCGTTATATACCACCGTGATCACTGAAATAATTCTGTTCATAAGTATTCCAGGAAATTTATTCCTTGTCCAGTTCCTTTTTGGAAGTATTAATATAATCTCTCACTGTCCTGTTGTTCTCATTAACAGGAATATCAAGCAATCCCGTCGTGGAGTACTTTTCCAGATCGGCCATCTTGCTCTTTAAGGCTGATCCTGGCAAAGCCCTGCTCTGGCCCTGGTTCTGGTTTTTCAGGAGATCCATGTCGGTAATATCGAAAGAGAGTTTTATTTGCATCAAATTTAGGTAATACGGTGTTCCCCTGGATGTTTTGCTTAACGCACGGTCTATTTTTTCATGATACGCCCGCATATTATCGGAAGTGAACATATTATGGCCAAAGGCTTTCGGTGCATTGTAGGAGTTAAGGAAAGCTTTATTCCCGTTCGCCGTCAGGTCTTTTACAAGCGATTGTACCTCACCAGAAGCCGGGCCATAAGCATAATCCGAGTATTCCGCTATCAGTTCATTCATATTGGCAGCCGGGTTCCATAATAGCTGGGAGGCAATGTATGCTCTCATATCTCCAAAATCGCCACCCTTCCTGATATTGCCCTGAAGGAATATAGAACGCAGGCCGAGCCGCCGGTAATAGTTCACCGCCTGGGCCATACCTTTAAAATTAGGATAAGGCATTAAGAGGTTTGGAAAGTTCACGATATAATCCCATATGATCACTTTTTTTGTCAGCTTAAGCCAGCTTGTCAGGAACTGCCGCATATCTTTGAAACTCTCGTCGCTGGAAAAGTCGCGCCCCTTATTGCCTTGCGTGATACAATATACGATAATGACATTATCCTCCAGTCTGAATTTATCCGCAGGCGGCGGCTTTAACGAAAAGCCATAGGCAAGTGTGGATATTTCCTTGTCGGGAATGTCCTTTGCCAGCCTGTTAACAAATTCCAGTATAGGGCCTCCATGCGTTTCAAGCCTTTTATCGGTAGCCATGCAAAGATCGCACTGGCAGATATCATTGTTGTCCAGCTGGCTGAAACTCCATATTTTCTTTTCAGGCGAGCGCCGGATCTTTTCCTTCAGGTTCGCCAGTACTATGGCATATACTTCTTTGTTGGAATAGCAGAGCTGGGATGTGATACGCTTATTCTTTACCAAAGCGAAATACTCAGGATTAGATTTAATGTATTTCCGCGCATCTATGAATTCATAGGCGGTATGCACGTAATTGCCCCATTGACTGTTCTTTGATGCCCATATGTGATTCACCTTATTCCAGCGCATGAAGGTATCGTCGAAGGCGCTTTTGTAATACACATCCCGTTCGCTGAATGGCGGGTTATAGGCATATTTTACTGCGGGTATTACTATTTGCCGGGCAGCAGGCACTTTCACACCGGTTGAGTCGAACACCCGTGCCTTCAGGTATCTTTTCAGGAACTCAGTTACGGGATAACTGATATTTGCGGCGGTTTTACTGGCAAGGGAGATTTTACCCGGCTGTACGGATATGGCCACCCCGTCGTTGGAAAGGTTAGCAGCAGCAATAAATTTATCATCACGGAAATCTTTCACTGTACCCAGGACAATACAATTGGCACATGAGCCCGAACCTTGTTTTATAGGCAACTTTACCCCGCCGGCCCGGAAAATGACATCCTGCAATTCGTTGGCGGCCGCTTTATATGAATCCTGCAGAATAACAATAGAAAAAGAACTTTTATTGCCAGATACAAGACGTACCTGGCCTATGGCCGTTGCAACCGATATTATAGCGGCAACCTGCAAGAAGATATACTTAAAATAAAACATAACATATCAAATTAATATACTGTAATGGGGGAGAAGAATATCTATGCCTCTTACGGATAACTAATTTCATGCCTGTTTTCCATACACCACGCCTCCGGGAGGGCGGTTCATATCCTTTCCTTGTTGCCAGTTCCATTAATCAGCTCATTCAACGTTACGCCTTTTTCTTCCAACCTGATCCCACATTTATATCCTGGCGCCATTTCTGCAAAACTGCCGATAAAATTATACCCGATGTGATCCAGATATTGTCCCAAAAGCCCTCCTATTGCAGTATTTTTCAATCCCGGCAGCAGGTGGAACAGAAAAAACGGTTCAATCCCCTTAAAATATAAACTGCGCAGGGAGTTGGAATAAAAAGAAGCTGAATATCCAGGGCGCAGCTCCTCCACCTGGTTTTCTACCGGGCTTCTGAAATCATTGATCAGGGTCACATTCCGGAAAGTATCCGCCATCTTTTTGATCTCTTCCCTGACACCGGTTTCTTCCCGGGGGTGAAATTTGAAATATACAGTCGTAAAGTTGGCAGAAAGGACTGACAATGCCTGCCGCAATATTTCAATATAGTCGCTCAGGCTGATATGCCCCAGCTTGTATAGGTCCTGGTTAATAAATATGATAGCGTTTTCATCGGGCGACGTCAATATCGTTTCACTGGCCTTCAGCTGGTATACGGGAATATTCCTTTTGAACGGGGATTTAATACTCAAGCCGATCGCATCTATATATTTGTCTTCCATGACCGGGAGCGGGGGCATTCCCTTCGCCATGACAAGGTCCAGGGTCTTAAATTGATAAACGGTTCTCAACACGGCCCTATAGAGCCAGTATTTGAATGGCAGCTTTTCCGCCTCCATGTTACCCAGCGCAACAGTAGCCATGCCATCCTCCAGCATAATTACCCTGGAACCGGCATCTTTAAACATTTTGACGATATACTGGTTCAATATTTCGAATTCAGTAAAAAATACCAGTACATCCTTTTTCCCGGGCTTCAGTTCTTCGCTGATAAGGGCCAATGTTTTTTTTATGGTTTTAAATGCCAATAGCGACTTGACACCCTTTATCGGGGATTTGTAGGTAAGAATCTTCGTGAAACTATGCTGGTAGGCTCCTTGCAAATCCAGCGTATGAGGCACTCTTATAAGTACAACTTCCTCCCCGTCTTCCCATCCTTTATATTTCTCAAGGTCAATAATATGATAATTATTATTTACAAGAACATATACCATTACCTGCTTTCTTTTGATTAATAAAACTGGCCCTTCTCCTTGAGCGACAAGAACAGTTCAGTGTCCCTGTATTTGATGATCTTTGCCGGATTACCTCCTATTACAGCGTAATCGGGCACATCTTTAGTAACCACAGCGTTTGCAGCTACTACAACACCTTCGCCGATGGTAACCCCGGGTACGATGGACACGTTTGAACCACACCACACAAAATCTTTTATTACCACAGGTTTTTTGATCACCGTCGTGTCGTATGGAATATGCGTTTCGCTGGTATAGTTATGATTTGACGAAAAAATGGTCAGGCCCCTGCCGGTGTGGAAATACCGGCCGATAGTAACGCCTCCGGAGCAATCTATAAAAGTGTCTGATTTCAGATGACTGGTACTGTGAATGCTAAACCCGGAAAGATCGCCATTGTCGCTGGCAATCTGAATGCCGTTAAATCCCTGCGGGAAATAATTGATCTTACAACCGGTTTTCCGCGAATACCTGATCACTTCGGCATCGGTTAGTATAGACGTAACCTTTTTCACGATCAGATCAATCTTAAAGAATAAAACCGCCTTTAGTATGACGCTGCGTATCATGTTACATTATTTTCATTTAATATTCTGATACCATTAAAATAGGTAATTACCGATAATGTGAAGAAGGACAACAATGTTCCCACGGCCGGCGCATACATCCCTAAGACAGGGATCAGCAACAGGGTAGTGATAATGGAAACGACTGCGCATATCCAGATAATCATTGTCTTCAATTTATTCTGCTTAAAGTAATCAACGACAATCCCCAGGGTCATGTAAATGCCGAAGAACGACTGAGCAAAACAAAGCAGGTAGATGATCGGGAGTGAAGGCTCATAACTGGCTCCCAGGATATATGGCCAGGCATACTTAATAAAAACGGAGCCTATCGTTGAAAGGGAGAGAATGACGATAGCATAGAGCATATTCAGTTTTATGATAAAGCTCCGCCCGGTCCTTTTGCTCAGGTTTCTGTAAACCAGCGGCGACACTACCTTTAGCATCGTCTGGTTAAAGGTGGTGATAACAGAACTGATGCCCGAGGCCGCTGCATATATTCCCACCTCCTTCAGCGAATAAAATTGAAGGAGTATAAACCTGTCTGACTGGTTAATGATCCACCCCGCAACCACAGACATCATCAGGGGCCATCCGTACAATATAAAACCTTTGACCGTACCGGGATTGAATAAGAATTTAAATTCCCTGCCAATATTGCTGAAAACCCAGAAACGCAATATCACAATAATGCTTTCCGACAAGATCATCGCAATAATCCTTCCTTTCCAATCCAGTTTAAATACTGCAATAAAAAGTAAGGATATCAGGAATGCAAGGAATATGCTTAAAAAATTCACGATCCCGAACTGGACGGGTCTTGAATGCTGAATGAGTTCAGTGGAGTGGATGGAAGACATTAGTTGCAGCCATCCATATACAAGGGAAGTGATAATGACAAATCCGTAATCGGGGAGGAGCAGGTAAACGCCTGCACCTATAATCAAATACAAGCCGAGCAGGCAGATAATGAAGCTGATAAATTCGTTCCGGAATGTCTTATACTCGTCTTCTTTAAAATCGACAACATTAATTGCCTGGAGATTATTGGCAGAGAATGATAACAGCGCAGGAACAAAAAACACTATTCCAAGAAAGATCCCAATCATCCCATAGCTCTCCGGGTCCAGGGCTTTTGTCAGGTACGAAATAGTATAAATACTGACTAATGCGCTGAGTATTGTAAAAATGTAATAGCTAATGAAATGCTTTGTTTCGTTTCTTTTGAATATGGATTTTATCTGTTGAAAAATAACGCTACTATTCAATGCTCTGCTTTAATTTATTATTCTGTAATCATTCAATTTCTACCAGCCTTGTCAGGATCCGCTTGCTCCCGTGCGGTGAAACATTATAAAAAAAGTAAGTTTTATTCTCATTCTGGAAAAAGGCGGGGTAGGAATAATCGATACTTGATAACCACTCAATATTATACCCGTTTTTCCAGGTTTTCCCCTTATCAGAGCTGAAAGCTACCGTTAAGGGGAAACGGTTGGTATACCTGTAGGCGAAGTTAAACTTGTTGTTATTCCAGGCAAGCACTAATTTATCCGTGCCTTTTACCTGGCTGATCGTGCTTGGTGATTCAGGACTTTGTAACCCGGTCAGTGTGGGTGTTGTCCATGAATAGCCGAGGTCATAGCTTCTGGAGATGATAATACTTCCTGCGACAGATCTCATCACCATCAGCAGCTCATTCGTTTCACCGATTCTTACCACCCCCGGCTCCATTAGCGGAACTGTAGTGGATATGGTTTTTGACCGCTGCCACGTTGCCCCTTCGTCGTCCGAATAATAGCAAAAACAACCGCTTTTATCACTCCAGTGGTCAACGTCTGTAGTATAACCAACAGGAATAATGATACGGGTTCCGGCTTTTATGACCCGGTCGTTATTCATTGTATTATATCCTTCCATGGTATTGATCTTCCTGGGCTCTCCCCACTGCCTGCCATTATCACCGGAAACTTTGAAATAAACATCACAGCTTGAAGCACTGTTCTTAACTGAAAAAAACAATCCAATGGTTGTATCATTAATCCTCAGCAGGCTTGGAGCAGCTGTTTGGATATTCCCGATATTCTTCTGTATGACCACCTCATCTGTCCATGTCTGGCCATTATCGAAACTTTCTTTCGCTACGATATCCGCAGTGCCCCAATCGGTTAATTTCACATACCTGCTCACCGCCATCAGCAAATGGTCTTTATCCAACACAAGTACCGTAGGAAAACCATATCCGTTAAAATTGTCATTTGCCACAAACGGCGCCCGGTTCACCAACGTCCTGTTTCGGGCTGTGTCTACGAGGCGGATAGTTGTATCAACGGAATATTTCGAATAGGAAAACAGATCTTCCAGTTTTTTCAGCTGCTGCGGGCTATCTTTTTTGCAACTTAACAGAGATAAAAATGTAAAGAAAAAGAAAAAAATTGAAGTAATCGATTTCATAGTTACGTTAAGTTAAGAGTATCCTTATATGAATATGTTCTGTGTGGATTTGTTATGGGTGGTTTAGTGATGGATTTCCACCATTTAATGTATCAATTCTGTCGCAAATCTTCGTGAAAATGAACTGGTGGCCAATGGCGTTGATATGATGATGATCACTCATAATTCCTTCCGCCGGCATTTCACAGGTATCAATCAGCCCGGAAGGTAATAACGTCCGAAGTATATCGTTGTATTTATTTATATTCTCTGCAATGCCGGGCAATTGCTGCTCATATTCATTTCTTGCCGGGATAATACCAACCCAGGCCAATTTTTCGCCTAATGAAAGATAAAAGTTTTTAGCAATACTTTCAAATTCCTGCAGGGGCGTATAGGTCACTCTTCTATATTTCCTCAGGGAATGCGTATGTTTTTTAAATAATGTGCTATATATGCTTTTGGTCAAACGGTTACTGTTGATTAACGCGAGCTCCCATTTTTTCAAGGCCCTGGGAGCGCAATCCACAATACCTGCCTGGATGATTACCAGGTCTGGATTAATAGGCTTCAGATAATTAAAATACTGCTCGCGCATAAGTGAAATAGTCGCACCACCAATTGATAAGGAAATGATAGTTAAATCCTTATACTTTTTCCTTAATTTCTCTATATATGTATCCTCAATATCAACGGCTTCAGGGACCTGCCGGGGCAATCCAAGCGAATCAGTTAATATGACTATTTTCATTTTATGCACCTTGAACTTTTCCAGCTTTCAAAATTTGTGTATAATGCGCGCAATTTACGATATGTTCTGCCAAACTTACCAACCGGGCGCGGTCATTTTGCAGGAAAGCCTGTGTCTGCCGGAATAATCCAGGCTTAAATTGCTTATCCGCTTCATCATCTATCGGCAATTCTTCAATCGCAACGGACCCGATGTTCTGAACCTGCAGCTTTTCCAGCGGACGCAGGTAAAAACGGCGCCTGGCGGTCAGTATTTCAACTCCCCATCTTCCCGGAGCCTTCCAGTTGGCCTGATAGGTAAATAAAGCGCCGCCGGTGGTTACCCCGGCCCCCGCAAAGATGGCTACCGGATGCCAGGAAAGATCCCCGGCGATATAGGATGACATATCCGCCGGTTCCCCCCCCAGATAGAATGCAAGATCTATTACGTGAGTAGAATTGGCAAACAGCCAGTTTTCCTTCACGCCTTCTGCCTTTTGAAGCGGCTCGATAACATGTGCCCATTCTGTGAATTCGAAATTAAAGGAGGTAACCCCGCCATCTTCCGCCGCCATTTCCCTTAGCTGCTGAACAGATGCATAAAACCGGCGGTTATAAGCGATATAAACATTTGAATCGGACGCCGCCAGGGATTGATGCAAGGCGATCACTTCTTCAATATCTTTCCCTCCCGGTTTCTCGACCAGCAGATCTTTACATCCCCAGGCCACGAGTTTCCGGGTAACTTCTCCCAGGCTTTCGGTACCGGTGGCTACGATTGCTTTTTTATAGGAAGCAGGAGACGCTGTTGCAAGGAATCCATCCACACCGCCGGTGAAAGCATGATGCCCTGTCGCCTGCTCATACGCAGTTGCAGACGCCGTTCCCCTGCCTAAAGTATCAAAAGGCACATCCAGCGCTTTTAACACTTTTGCATAATCCCGGGCCATGGGACCGGTTCCTATTAATAACACTTTATCTACGTAATCGGGCATATATCTGAGCTTTCTTTATTAATAAAATTGTATTTGTCCAGAAAAACATTTAGCAATGTCAAATGCAATTGCTTTGAGATAGTAAACGTGACAAGGTCGCAGCTGTTACGGCTTAACAAGTCGTTCACCACAGCCGTACCTGTGACACTCTGGGGCGGAAGGCTCACTTTTGAGGAGGTAACCTCCCAGCCATTTCCAGCCTCCGCGTACTCAAGCTCTCCTTTGCCTTCCTTTACAGTCCAGCTGGATTCCGGCGTATGCACGCTTACGACAACTGGGTGCGACCCTGTTTTAAACGATGTAATGTCCATATGGTGACCCGCTGCACCCAGGCATAAGCTCCCGGTAAATTCCACATATCCCTGCCTTTTGGATGGGATATACTCGTTATCTATCAGCTCACACATTACTGTAAACTCAGTTTCGCCGGTGACGAATGAAAACAGGTCCAGGAAATGGATGCTGTTGCAGCCAAGCCCCCATGCAGAACCTGTTACCACGAACTTGACCGGACCCTTGCCTTTAACACCTGCTGCAATCTGCTTATATACATCAAATGTCCTTCTGGGACAATTTACCCAAACGTTCATAGCTGCATGCCGGTCGAACAATTGCTGTACTTTTTCATAGTCCGCTGCTTTCGTAAACAGGAATTTCTCCAGGATCAGGTGTTTCACCTGGCTATGCGTAAGCAACTTTTCTATTACTACTTTCCTGATTTCAGAATTGGTTGCAATAATCACTATCTCAAGCTGAGCCGGGAATTCTTCCACGGAGGTCAGGTAATGCACCTGATGGCGCGCGCCTTCCGGCACTTCTTCAAACCTGCCTTTAGCTATCTCCAGGGACTGGCTGCTTATATCGGAGATGTAAATGTCCAGTTGGGCATTTACTTTGGCTAGCGCCTGAAGATGCCTGCTGCCTAATTGTCCTGCTCCTATGATGCCTACCTTTTTCATACTGGTTCGTTTCGCAAAGTTGATTAAATGGCAGTCCAGCCGCCGTCCACAATAAGGTTATGGCCGGTGATATATGCCGCGCCGTCGCTGAGCAAAAATCCGGCAGCCGGAGAGATATCATGGGGTGTCCCAAGTCTTTTTAGCGGCACCTTGTGCTCATACTGCTGTATAAATCTTTCGGGTTGATGATTAAAGATCCCTCCGGGGGAAATGCAATTGACACGAACATTATACGGCCCGTAGTATGCCGCAAGGTACCTGGTAAAATTTACCAGGCCGCCCTTAATAGCAGCATACCCGGAGGGATTGACGATAGGTGTGCCCTCATATATTGTAAAATCAGGACCGGCAACACCGTATATAGACGAAATATTGATAAGGCTGCCGCTTTTCTGTTCTTTCATCCTGTTCAGGACGATCTGGCAACATTTCACATATCCTACCAGGTGCCAGTTTATATTCTTTTCAAATGATTCCATTGATTCCTCGCTGAATTCCTTCTTCCCCCAGTCTTCTGTCCGGGGATATGCGTTATTCACCCATCCGTCTATTCGTCCATATTTTTCCAATATCCTGTGCAGGCCTGCTTTTATAGCGTAAACATCTGTAATGTCCATTAAAAGGCTCCCGTTATCCAGGTCATCCTCTCCATTTATATCAATGGAAATAACAGTCGCGCCCTGGTTTCTCAGGTATCCTACGAACTCTTTACCCAGCTGGCCGTTACCTCCGGTAACACCAATTACTTTTTTAGTCAGATCATTCATTATTCAGGCAAATTTTTAGCACCTCAAATGCTTCCCTTATATTGTTCATAGCAGGAAGGTCCCTGTTCTCCATTGCCGACAGGAAATATTTCATTTGGGCAGTGTAAGTGTCATGTATAGAGGCGGAAGAGGAAAAAAGCAGCTCATTACCCGCCATTATTTTCTGACCGATGAGGTCTGCAGTAACCGTCCCGTCATCAAATACTATTTCACAGGTCCTTCTGGCGTCTCTCCTGTAATAGTTCAACGTAATATTTACTGAAAAATCATCATACCCCAGCAGGTAATTGGCGTAGTCTACAACGTCTATCGCCAGCGAAGACCGGTTTCTTAATGTACTTCTTACTTCAGCAGGCATTCCCCATAGCCAGGTTACATAATCCAGCTCGTGGATCAGGTCCAGGTGTACCCCTCCGCCCATAGACCTGTTTGCGCTGTATATTTTCCTGAAATCAGCCCCTGGTCTCCATTCCGGCAAATATGACCCTCCATAAACATTTACTTCATTTACCCGATGTGTACCGGTTGCAAGCATTTCCTTCAGGTAAAGAATACAAGGATGAAATCTCAGGTTACAGGCGACATATGTAAGCGGCGAGTTCCTGCTCAGCTCATCGACCAGCGCCTGCCCGTTCAGCAGGTTATGAAACAGCGGCTTTTCAATGAATAATGGAATACGGCAGGCAGAAAGAGAGCGGAGGGTTTCGTAATGATTAAAGGTAGGATTGGACACAATGGCGAAGTCGAAGCTAACACCTGCGTCCTCCAGGGAAAAGACGTTTGTGATCCCTTCCACATCGCCGTTCCCCTTCCCCGACCGCAATGCATATATTTTAAATCTTGCAGGGGCAATGGCAGTCAAAGCGTCAATATGCTTCTTTGCAATGGAGCCCAAACCAATGATCAGGACATTCATAGCGTAAAATCCAGTTTCCCGTTCTGTATTAAATATTCCATAAACTCAAAATCCACAGGATGATCAAGGTCAAAGCACATGTGCGGCATTACATATACCAGGGAGCGGTCTGTTACGGCCGTATTGTAGCTCATATCAAAGAATTTCTTCTTGTAGATATAAAATGAGGCGTTCATATCGTATACTTTGGGCGCAGACTGCCGGGTCACGAAAGAACCTTTTTTGCTCAATTCAAAATACCCCGCGCTGTTTTCTTCTACCATATTGAAGTAAGGGTTTCTATGGGCGGGGCTTACAGAAAAGATATTCAGGGCTTCTTTGTCTTTCTGCAGCATTTCAAATGCAGCATCCAGGTCCTCACACGTTCTAAACGGCGCTGTAACGTCCAGGTCTATAAGATAATCGAATCCAGTCCCTCTCTTTTTTTCTTCGTATTCCTTCACATCGATGAGAACCGGCATTTTGCCGATGGTATCAGTAGCCAGCGCTTCTGGCCTTTTATACCGGGTTGGCAAACCGAACTCTTCCGCCACGGAAATGATCTCCTGCGAATCGGTAGATAAAGCGATCACGCAGTCTTTGCCTTCGGCAAATTTTTTTGCGGTTCCGATGGTGTAGGCAATAAGCGGTCGGCCGGCCATTTGCCGGATATTTTTACCTGGGATGCCTTTAGATCCGCCTCTTGCACAGATAGTAACTAAAATGCTCATTAGAATTTTATATGCTTTATGTCTTGTTGCGCCCGTTCAAAATCATCATGCTTCCCAATATCCAGCCAATACCCGAGAATAGGATAATGCAGCACTTTCTTCTTATTTGCAATCAGCAGCTCCATGAAATCCGTGGCGTTAAAATAAGATTCGCCGGGAAGAAATTCCAACAGGCTCCGTTTAAAAAGATAGATGCCCCCGTTGGAATAATAGCTGTAGGTCGGCTTTTCATCAAACGACATCACCGCCCCGTTTTCGATCTCCAATACGGCGTAAGGCACCTTCACCTGGTAAGGGATGCTGGCTACCATCAGGTCTGCGCCGGATTCTATAAATGATTTATAAAAATCTGCAAAATCGATGTTCGTAAGCAGATCAGAATTCATCAGCAGGATATTATCTGTACTGAATGAATCTATGAGACTGAGAGAGCCGAATGTTCCAAGCGGTTTGTCTTCTTCCACATACCGGATGTGAATATCTTTTGCTGCGCCGTCGCCGAAATACTCCCTGATCTGGTGGCCGAGGTACCGGATGGATATCGTGATATTACTGATGCCATATTTAGCCAGCCGGTCTATATTATATTCGATGATCGGCTTGTCTCCCACTTTCAGAAGTGGCTTCGGGCATTTTTCTGTCAGCGGCATGAGTCGTTCCCCCCTGCCGCCTGCCATCAGCACACTATCCAACGGAAGCAGGGATGCTTTGATGCGCAGGTTCAAAATGTCTATGATCCGGTAAGATCTGTCAACGATCGGAATGATCTTCAGGTTTCTGGAATTAAATTCTTCCAGCTGGTCGATAGAATAATCATCCCTGAATATATAAACCGGTGCAGGCTGGAGGTAATCCATGATCGGGTTGTCGACCGTAAGGCCTTTTATGAAGCCACGCCTGATATCACCATCAGTCAATGATCCGATCAGTTTGTCGTCATGATCCACTACAAACAAGATCGCGTCGATCGCCAGCTGGTTCAGCTTGTTAAGCGCTTCTTTTACGCTTTCATTCTGAAGGATAAGATGTTTCCGGAATTCCATCAATCTTTGTCAATTAGTTTAATTAATTGGAAGGCTTCAGCATACTTCACACCAACACTTGCTCCCCTGAAATGAGCTAAAGCTTTTATGTTTTCTATGCTGCGCGGAAAAGGATGTTCATCGATCTCTGACGCATACACTTTCATGATCTCCAGTTTATTTTCAATAAACCGGGTGATATCTACAAAATAATTCGGCAGGAACATTTTTTCAGGCAAAGCCGGTGCAAACTCTGTTTCTGAAATACATTCATACATCAGTACCCGTTTGATACCCGGATAGCGGAACGATTTTGTACAGGCTGCCACGGCATCAAATACGATCCTGTGGTCGCTGTGCGCATCCGACCGGTTCATCGTATAAATGTACTCGGGATCCACTTCTTTGAACACTGCCGATATCTTTGGCACCATGTCTATCACTGTGGCAGAATGAAGCTGCATAGTGGGGTAATCAAATCTGAATGTTTTCTCTACGTTGAGCATCTTTGCTACTTTTTCAATCTCTTCATTCCTTGATGCGATCCTTTCTTTGCTAAATCCGTATTCCTCAAACAAACCTGTGATGATCAGCCAGTATATCTTATCGCCTTTCTGCGCATGCTTAAGCAATGTTCCTCCTGCGCCGATCACTTCATCGTCCGGATGCGCGGATACTACAATTATATTCGCCATTTATTGTGTTTTAAAATACTTTATAAGTTATATTCTTATAGATCAGCTTGTCATCAAGCGCTATGGTCTTTAGCACGTCACTGATGCGGGATGCGCTGTCTCCGTTGCCGTATGGGTTTCTGATCGCTTTAACTTCGGCCCTGTATTTTTCATCAAAAACAGATTTTTTGATGGCTGCCGTTATTTCTTCGCGGTCATAACCGGTATAAATAACATTCCCCGCGCTGTACCGGTCCCTTTGCCGGCTGCCGATATTTACCACCGGCAGCCCGATAGAGGGAGCCTCGAGTATTCCCGAGCTGGAATTGCCGATCAGGCAGGAAGCGTATCTCAGTAAATTAATATAATTAACCCGGTCAAGGTTCTTAAACAGGTGAAATACATCAGGATATTTAGTGGCATATGCATTAATATTCTCAATGATCGCAAAGTTCCCGGCATCGGAGTTCGGGTAATTGACGAAGCATTTCAACCCGGAGGCAATGACCGCTTCCAGCGTTTCTTTTATCTGATCTCCCGCGTTTTCCACTTCAGTGATAATGGGGTGCTGGATCAGAACGATATATGGTTCGTCCTGGATGTTAAACTCAATTAATGGCTGAACCGCCTTTTTTTCCATCCGGGGGCAGTGAATAAACTTATCCAGGGCGGGGTTGCCTGTGTTAAAAATACGGTATTCGTCTTCACCCAGCATCTTCAATACCTGCGCATGTTGCTCCAGGAAAGTAAAATGAATATGAGCGAACTTAGTCGCTGCATACCGCACTGAATTGTCGATGTTCCCGTCATTGGCGATGTCTCCTCCTGCCAGGTGCGCCACCGGGATGCTCAGGTAGGCTGCAGTCAGCGAAACCGAAATAGCTTCTTCACGATCTCCTACTACCACTATAATATCCGGTTTTTCACGATTAAATGTATGCGCCAGGGCGGTTACCTGGCTGCCCAGGCCGGCAATCCGGCCCACCTTGTCTTCCGTACTTAAGAGATTATATATCCTATCTGCTATTTTAAATCCGTCCCGCTCAATATTCCTTACGGTCTTACCGAACGTTTCACTAAGGTGCGCGCCGGTGACAACGAGCTGCAGGTCTATTTCGCCGCTGTCTTGCAATTGTTCCAGGACAGGATGCATAATATCATACTCTGATCTGGCGCCGGTGACAAAAAATATTTTCCTTTTTTTCATACGCTAGTTAATAAACATCTGAGTCTCCCAGTTGTATCCACCAGTTCCGGTCAATATCAAGGCCGGGCATTGCAAATGAGCGGATGCCAAAATAAGTGAGCGGCAAGGCATTGTTGAACCCGATCTTTTCAAAGAACAGATGGCGCTCATCTTTAAGGGGCATCCAGATATTGAACTGATTGAATTTTTCCGCAGGGAATTCAGCGGCCAGGTGTTGTAATACGCTTTTGGTAAGCCTTTCATCTTTTGCTACACACCAGTCTATAATATCCAGCTGGGCGCCGCCCGGTACAGAGAATTGTTTCACTACCACAAACCCGTCGGCGCCATCATTTATATCATAAACGATATATTTATTGACCGGATTGAGGAAGTACCTCCATGTAAGGTATTCCTTATCTTTCCGGACCTTTACCGGGCAGTCGGCGAAAATTGCGGCATGCGCCTGTTCGTGCATTTCCGTAAAGGCTGTTATCTTCCGGATGTTGGCGGCTGTCTTTGGCGCAATGCCAGATGTTGTACAGCTTAACATCGGCAGCAAGGCAATATCTTTCCAGTCAAGATTTTTAATAAAACCCCGGTGAGAGTTGACATTGGGGAAGCCCCATACAGCGGCCATGCCTTGTTCTCCCTGCATCTCTTTGTATAAAGCTTCAGACAGCTGCTGGAAAATCCCCAATCCCGCAAATGCAGGATGCGTCATGGTGGTCATGGACAAACCAGTCAGTACCGGTTCATCATTGATATCAAGCATTACGGGCGATACGGCATAATGCCCTACGAGCTGTTCCTCATGCCACATAAGTTTGATACTGGTAATCTTCCTGGGATTATCCAGGAATCTCCATTTCCAATAGGACGGTGCCATGGGTTTTCCAAACGCATGATCAAAAAGCGCTATAATTGCAGCCTCATCGTTGGGTTTGTAATTCTCGATATTCATGTAACCTTATTTTAGAGGATAATGAGATCATCTTCATCAAAATCCTTGACAGCCTGCCTGCCCAGCACCAAATCCCAATCCATCGGGCTTATGCCGGTTCCAGGGCGCTTAACAGTAAGGTTCTGTTCTGAAAAAGATTCGCCTTTATTGATACGCCTGGCAGCCACGATACTCTTACGTGCTACCTGTTTGTTTTTCATTTCTGTTTCGGTAGGTTCCTTAATACCGTTGCCAAGTGCTCTCTCCACGTTCCTGATAGCAGTTACCATGGCCTTCAGCTCAACAGGATCAAGCGAGGCGGCATGGTCGGGTCCTTCCATGGCCTTGTCCAGCGTAAAATGTTTCTCAATCAGCGAAGCTCCCAAAGCTACTGCAGCCACCGGCACCTCTATACCAACCGTATGATCTGAGTATCCCACCGTGATATCAAATTCCCGCTGTAGCTGGAGCATTGCCTTCAGGTTAACATTTTCTATCGGGGAAGGATATTCACTGGTGCAATGCAGTACAATAATGTTTTCCCGGGGCGTACCTTCTTTATACAATACGTTTAGGGCATCGTTTACTTCCTCTATGGTAGACATGCCGGTAGACAGGATCAGCTTTTCGAAGCTTCCTGCCATCTTCCGGAGATAGGGGAGGTTAGTGATCTCACCTGAAGGAATTTTTCCCAATGTCATACCAATCGATTTCAGCAGATCGATGCTGTCAAAATCGAATGGTGTGGACAGGAAGTCGATCCCTTTTTGTTTGCAGTATGCCTGGAGCTGGTAATGGTCATCCGGTGAAAGTTCCAGTTTTTCCAGCATTTTCAGTTGGCCATCATCGTTGCCGGTATCTTTTTTCAGCTGGTAATCTGCCTTACGGGCATGTTTACTGGCGATGTTCTTTGCCTTGAATGTCTGGAACTTAACATAATCCGCCCCGGCTTCGCCTGCGGCATCAATTAATGCTTTTGCAAGTGCTATGCTTCCGTTGTGGTTAACGCCCGCTTCCGCTATTATGATCGTTTTTTGCATCGCCATCAGTCAATTTTTACATATGGTATACCAACATAGGTGCCTGGCACCTTAATATCTTTGTGTATGAGGGTCGCCGACCCCACAACCGTGTTACCGGTTATTTCCACACCCTGGTTAATCACACTCCTGCTGCCGATAAAAACGGCGTCGCCCGTTTTCGCCCGGCCGTTTAAAATAGCCCCGGTGGAAATATGGCAATGGTTACCTACTTTGGCCTCATGCTCAATAACGGCGCCGGTATTAATGATTGCGTTATAACCAATCGCGGCACCGGCATTAACATATGCCCCATGCATTATAATACTTCCTTCCTGCACATCAGCATGCCGCGACAGATAAGCCAGTGGCGAAACAACAGTGGCAATCCGTGCATTCACTGCCTTCAGCTGTTGCCATATATTCATCCGTATGTTTGCCGACCTTATCTGGCCAACCGCAATCAGGAAATAGAACCCCTGAGCCGCTAACTTTGCTATATCGCTATCCTGCCCGATTACGGGGTATTTCAACACATGCTGATGAAGCATTGCGGGCTGATCAATAATCCCTTCGATCGAGAAGACTCCTTCTTTCTCAATTACATCTATGCAGGAAACCGCATGCCCGCCTCCTCCAATCAAAATTAAGGCTTTGCCCATTAACCGTTTTTTCTGTCATTAATGAAGAAAGTATACTAGAACTGCACAATGCCTGCCCCCCAGGAATAGCCAACTCCAAACCCGGCAAGCAGAACTTTCATTCCGGGTTTTATTTTCTGTTGTTCCATGGCATCCTTCAATGCGATTGGAATAGTGGATGATACGGTATTCCCGTAATCTGCCATATGAACAAAGAACTGTTCTTCCGGTATCGCCAGTTTCCGCCTGAGATGATCCAGCATATACTGGTTCGCCTGGTGAAAAATAAACAGGTCGATATCCTGCATACCCAGATTGTTTTTCTCTAACACCTGATCGATCATGGCCGGCACCGAGCGGAGCGTAAAAGCAAATATCTCGGCCCCGTTCATATACAACGCTCCTTCTGCAGGACCGGCGTTGTTGTGTGGAAGATCGGGATAACGCATGCCGCCGCCTTTTACGATCAGGTTTTCCGCGCCATTGCCATCGGTTCCATATACGAAGCTCAAAAGCCGGCCTCCTTTATTCGTATTGTCAATGAATGTTGCGGAAGCAGCATCCCCGAAGATCGTTCTTACACTCCTGTCATCTTTTTGCAGGTGTTTACTGTAGGTCTCCGAAGTGAGCAGCAGGACATTTTCAACCTCTCCGCTTGCAATCAGCCCTTTGGCCAGGCTTAAACCATATACATAACCGGAACAGCCGAGGTTAAAATCCAATGCGCCGGCAGTTACAGGTATACCCAGGGCGTGCTGAACAATGCAGGCGGTAGTAGGCAGAAAGTAATCCGGGCTTTGAGTGCATAACAGAATGAACTTTATTTCTTCCGGACTGATACCGTTTTCCTGAAACAGTTTGTTAGCCGCTTTTATAGCCATTGTAGACGCAAACTCATCTTCTGCTGCTATCTTCCGCTGCCTGATCCCTGTTTTTGAAACGATCTTTTCTGCTGACCAATCGGGGAACATCTCATGAAGGTCTTCATTGGTAAGCACCTCCTCCGGCAGATAATATGATATTGCATTAATTGATGCCATACAGTAATTATTATGCTATTGTTAAACCTCCATCTATCACAAGAGAAGTACCGGTTACCCATTTACTGGCATCAGATAACAGGTATATAGCGCCATATGCCACATCTTCCGGATCACCATACTCTCCCATGGGATACTTCAATTTATCAGCTTTAATATTTTCTTCCGACACGGTCCGCATCATTTCATAATACATCTCCGTTTTGATCATACCTGGTACCAAGGTGTTAAACCTGATGTTTTTGGCTGCATATTCCAGCGCCATTACTTTACAGACGCTGTTAAGGGCCGCCTTCGACCCTGCATATGCCCCAAATCCTTTCACTGCGGTATACGTGCCGTTTACTGATGACAGAAATACTATCGAGGCGCCCGGCTGGATCTTTTTCAGGCTGAAAAGCTCCCTGGTCAAATTGACCGGGGCAATGTAATTGATCTTCGTGATCTCTGTAAGGTCATTTAAATCTAACGCCTTTAACGGGGCTAACTTTAAAAGTCCCGCAGAATGCACTACGCCGTTCAGCGGCGGCAATTCCCCGAGAATTCGGCGTAATGCAGAGGCATCAGTGATGTCTGCCGGGATAACCATATGACCGCTGCCTGCCAGCAGGCTTAACACGGCCTGAAGCCTTTCCGCGTTTCTCGCCAGCAGGATGACTTTTGCGCCCATTAACGAGGCGGAAACAGCTATTTGTTTTCCTATGCCGGAAGAAGCCCCGATAACAAGGATCACTTTGTTTTCTAAACTGAAGGGCGACTTCTCCATAGACGTTACCTGTATTACTTATTTCGGATATTATTATAGAGATCTGCTATCGTGTTGGAATTTAAGATGTCGTCCCCGGAGATCTGCCTTTTCATTTCGTGATCTACCATGGCGATCACCGCCAGGCTGCTCATGGAATCCCATTCACTGAGCTCTCTGAAACGGGTATCGGCAGTCAATGTACCAGGTTCCAGGTCATCCAGCTGTTCTTCAAATTTTTTAACGAATTCTTGTAACTCCATTATTTTTTCAGTTTATTTTTTCTTACACTACTTGGAATATTTACTACCCGCTCCTCCAGCCACAGCGCGTTCGTAAGATCGCCAGTCATACAGTGACTGTACATGGGCAACTTATTCATCAGTCTCCATATCGGGCGCGTCATTACTTTACCGGCATTGCTGGTTTCCAGGAAATCCAGCTGCGCTGCTTTGTCTTTAAAGATCAGCGTGTTCAGCCAGTAATTTGCTTTTGTCCCTTCTTTTTCTTCAAAAAATACTATATCTGATTTTTCGAAGAAAGATTTATAAATATGAGCCAGGTTCCGTTTGTTTTCCAGGAATTCACCCAGTTGCTCCAGTTGAGCACAAGCCAGGGCTGCATTTAAATTTGGCATACGGTAATTAAACGCAACATCGTCATGTACAAATTCCCAGGCGTGAGGCACTTTGGCCGTAGTGGACAAATGTTTTGCCCGTTGAGCGATGGCCTTATTGTTTGTCACGATCGCGCCGCCTCCGCCACAGGTCACGGTCTTATTCCCGTTAAAACTGAATACGCCTATTTCACCCAAAATACCGGTATGACTGTCGCCGATATAACTGCCCAGTGATTCTGCGGCATCTTCCACCACCACAATATTATACTTCCTGCAGAGGTTGACGATGTCCTTTATCTCCAACGGAAAACCGAAAGTGTGCATAGGCAGGCATGCGGCTATTCTTCTGCCTGATATTCTATTAATGCATTCTCCTTTATCGCTGACAATGCAATTCGTTTCAAGGAATTGCTCCAGGGCAAGAGGGGACATCCCCATGGTATTCCTGTCTACATCCACAAAAACCGGTACTCCTCCGGCATGAGAGATTGCATTGGCTGTGGCCACAAAGGTCAGTGGTTGCGTGATAACCTCTTCTCCGTGTTTAACGCCTGCCAATACTAACGCCAGGTGCAACGCGGTGGTTCCGTTCACGGTTGCAATAGCAAACTCCGCGCCGGTTATCTCAGTCATCATCTCTTCAAAACGGTTCACATAAGAACCTACGGAAGAAACAAAAGTGGAATCGATGGTATCTAAAACGTATTTCTTCTCATTCCGGCCAAAATACGGAGCGTGTAATGGAATAAACGCTTCATTTTCACCGAATGTTCCCCTTATGAAATCAACTATCTTCTTAGCCTCCATGGTTCGGTCTTATATATTGTATATGTTAGCCTTATAATTCTTAAGGTTCTCTTCTTTCCTAAACCATTCGATCGTTTCCCTCAATCCGTCTTCGAGGCTATAAAGCTGCCGCCAGTCAGTATATTTACTTATCTTCTCCCTGGAGCCGAATAATCGGAAAACCTCACTTTTTGTCGGCCTGAGGCGGTCGTTTTCCTGGACGATCTTTGCCGTAGGGTCAATGATCTGGATCAGCTGGTTTGCCAGATCGCCGACACTGATCTCACTTTGCGTAGCAATATTACAGTCCTGGCCTGTCAGTTCATCCGCCTTTGCAATGGCAACAAAACCATTTACAGTATCTTTAACGTACAGGAGATCCCTTGTGGGAGTGGTATCTCCCAGGCTTATTTCCTTTTTTCCGTTGAGCAGCTGAGTAATAATAGTCGGAATTACCGCACGAGCAGACTGCCTGGGACCAAACGTATTAAAAGGCCTCACAATCGTTACCGGCAAATTGAAGCTCCGGTAAAAAGATTCGGCAATACAATCCGCGCCGATCTTGGATGCTGAATACGGAGATTGTGGTTGCCGCTCATGTTTTTCATCGATCGGCACATACAATGCCGTACCATACACTTCGGAGGTCGATGTCACCAGCACTTTCTGAATATTCAGATCCCTGGCGGCCTGCAATACATTCAGCGTTCCTTTAATATTCGTATCTATATACGAATCCGGGGAATGATAACTGAAAGGAATTGCAATCAATGCTGCCAGGTGAAATACCACATCCACACCCGTCATAGCGGTTCTTACTCCATTAGGGTCGCGTATATCTCCGGAGAATATTTCTATCGTTGACAATACAGATTCCGGAAAACTGTCCAGCCAGCCCCAGCTATTAAATGAGTTATAATAAACAAAAGCCTTTACATCGCAACCTTCTTCTATCAGCCTCTCCACAAGATGGCTTCCGATAAATCCATCCGCACCCGTAATCAAAACCTTCTTTCCCTTTAATTCCATTTTGTTATATATATTAATTATACTTAAAATTAAACTGCGAAAATAAATACTACGTAATTAGGTATGGCTTACTCCGGTGCAAATATATGAACCTTTATATATTTAGGGAATTTTAGCCATGAGGGCTGAAGGATTGGTTACTCTCTGTATCTGAATATCTTGTGTATATTTGCTTTTCCTTAAGGCACAGTTTTTGCCATTTGTAAACCAAATAAATCCTGAATGAAGCAATTTCCTTGGATAACCGCCATGCTTTTTCTCACAATCCAATCCCAAGCCCAGCAAAAGCTGCCAGTTATTACCCCTTACCACTCGCAGAATATCAGAGAACTTTATCTCGATTCCACCAATCATCATACAGCTCTCAAAACCATACTCCACGAAGATACCAGCGCAATGTACACACAACCGGACAGCAGCCGCCGCAGCTGGTTTCACCGGAAACTTTTTAAAGAACATCTTTTTGAATTCAGGGAACCGGATTTCAATGTTTTCATAGATTTTTTGCCGGATTTCCAGGTTGGAAGAAGCAACCAGGATAAAACCCTCTGGCTGAACACCCGCGGCGCCACTGTGTTTGGCAATATCGGTGACAAATTTTACTTCGAATCGTCTTTTTATGAAAACCAGGGTGTATTTCCGGTTTACCTGGACAGCTTTGTGACACGGAGAAGGGTAATTCCCGGGCAGGGGCAGATCAAATACAATGATGTTATAGGAAAGGCTTACGACTTCTCCTATGTAAATGCCCTTATTTCATACAAACCCAGTAAATATCTAAACTTTACGCTCGGCTACGGCAACAATAGTTCCTATGGAGACGGCTACCGTTCCATGATCCTGTCCGATATCGGCTTTAGCTATCCATATATAAAGATCACTGCCACGCTCGGCCAGTTCCAGTACACTTCCATGTGGGCACAGTTTATGGATATGTCAAACCAATCATTTAACCAGGCATATGAAGACCTCGGGTATAATAAAAAATGGGGGGTATTCCATTTTCTTGACTGGAATGCAACCAAAAAACTGACCATTGGCGTATTCGATGCCGTGATCTGGCCGGATACCGACACTGCCGGCCATAAGAGAGGATTTGACTGGACCTATCTTAACCCGGTAATATTTCTGCGCCCGGCAGAATATTCCGCCGGCTCCTCAGACAATGCCATGATAGGAATGAATATCAAGTATAAATTGTTTCCAAAACTGACAGCCTACGGCCAGTTGGTACTGGATGAATTTAAATTAAAGGAATTTTTTGGCGGTGAAGGATGGTGGGGAAATAAATGGTCCACCCAGCTTGGATTCCGTTCTTTCGACCTATTCCGTGTAAAGAAGCTTGACCTGCAAGGTGAATTGAACGTGTCCCGTCCTTATACATATTCATTCAGGAACGGGCAGGGCAATTACGCCCACTACAATCAGCCCCTTGCCCATCCAATGGGCGCCAACTTCGTGGAAGCCCTTGGCATTGCATCCTGGTCAGTTAAAAGATGGTACCTCCGTGGCCAGTTTTCTTATGCGCAATACGGGTTGGACTATAATAAATATGTAAGCAACGGACAGGACATCTTTAAGTCGTATGTCAACAGAACCGGAGATTATAATATTAAAATGCTCCAGGGATTGAAAACAGATTTTATGTATGGCCAGGGCACTATTGCATATGTATTGAACCCAAAATACAATCTCCGTCTTGAAGCATCTGTTGCAGGGCGACAGGAAAAAAATAGCCAATACACTCATAAAGAACTTATGTTTTCCTTTGGTTTGCGCAGCACCTTCCGGCAATTATATTATGATTATTAATCATAAATACCACTATCCGTCCATGTTTTAGAATGTCAGCAGTATAAAATACAACGAAAGGAAGATACCGGGATTTAAAAAAATCACCGTAATTAGTATCATACCTTTTAACAAGCTGTGACATGAAGATCATTTTGCTAAACGCCCTGTGCATGGCCATTCTGTTTCTCACCTGTCTTTCGGTGGCCTGGGCAATGAAAAAATTTGGTAAATCAAACTAGAAATTAGGGGGAACAACTAATTCACAATCCCGTTCAGCTGAGCGGGATTTTTTTTTACATTTGTCGCAGATCAGCTTCTGACATTCCGAAGATCAAAGAACTGATCCAAATAAGGCAATAACTATAAAAACACAAACGCCCCCCGGATCTCCGGGAGGCGTTTTTATCTTTTTAAACCAGGGGGAACCAAACAAAAGATACTTAACTGATGGATAAAGGCCGTGCAAATGGGGCAAATCACATGGAATGAAATAACCTCCCGGCTCTCAGCACGATTCTCCTGCACAGGAAAGCACACACGCAATATCTCAATTACGTCAGTTTCTTTGTCAATAAATTCAATGATTATTGGATAAGGTTCTCATATTCCCCGGGTAGTTCATAGCTCTTACTGGTGTAACATTTTCCTTTATGAATATACGAAATAAATACTGAAAAAAATCAATTTTAACAAAACAGGTTACCTTCGCACCATGCATTATGTTACAGTGGAAGGGCTTGCCAAATCGTACGGCATCACCCCCCTTTTTGAGAATATCTCCTTTCATATAGAAGAAGGCGACAAGATCGCCCTGGTGGCCCTCAATGGCACCGGCAAATCCACCCTCCTGAAAATACTCTGCGGTAAAGAAACCGCGGACGCCGGTAAGGTCTGGATCCATAAAGACGTTACGGTTGTTATGCTGGAGCAATCCTCCAATTTCAAAGAACACCAGTCCGTGCTCGAAAACATCTTTGACCACGACCACCCCATCCTCAACGCCATCAAGGAATACGAGCACCTGACCGATAATGACGCCGAACCTGACGCCGCCGCCCTCACCGCCGCCATCGCCAAAATGGATGAGCTCAACGCCTGGCACTTCGACAGCAAAGTGAAACAGATCCTCGGCAAACTCAATATCCATCACCTGGACCAGCCCGTGGGCACCCTCTCCGGCGGCCAGCAGAAACGTGTTGCCCTGGCTAAAGTACTGATAGACATTGGTTTTGAGCATAAGCACACCCTCCTGATCATGGACGAACCTACCAACCACCTGGACGTCAGCATGATCGAATGGCTGGAAAATTACCTGGACCAGGAGAACGTGACCCTGCTGCTCGTTACCCACGACCGCTATTTCCTGGACAGCGTGTGCAACGAGATCATGGAGCTGGATAACTCGCAGCTCTACATCTATAAAGGCGATTACGAGAACTACCTCGAAAAAAAGGCTGCCCGGGAAGAGTCTGACCGGTCCAGCACCGAAAAGGCCCGCAACCTCTACCGCAAAGAGCTGGAATGGATGCGCAAGCAGCCCAAGGCCCGCACGACCAAATCCAAATCCCGGCAAGATGCTTTTTATGACGTAAAAGAACGTGCCGCCAAACGCATTGAGCAGCAGCAGCTGGAGCTGAACGTGAAAATGACCCGCCTGGGCGGCAAGATCCTGGAACTCAAAAAAGTATACAAAGCCTACGGAGAGCTCCAGATCCTAAAAGGCTTCGATTATACCTTCAAAAAAGGCGAGCGCGTGGGTGTAGTGGGTAAGAACGGCGTAGGTAAATCCACCTTCCTGAACATGCTCATGGGCACCGAAGCGGCCGATTCCGGGAAGATCAACGTGGGCGATACCGTCGTGTTCGGCAACTATTCCCAGCAGGGCCTGGTCGTGAAAGAAGACATGCGGGTGATCGAATTCGTGAAGAACATCGCAGAGAACTTCCCCCTGGCAGACGGCACTAAAGTGAGCGCCGCCCAGTTCCTGCAGCTTTTCCTGTTCGGCCCCGAAAAACAATACACTTACATTTCCAAACTCAGCGGCGGGGAAAAACGCAGGCTCCACCTGCTGTCTATCCTCTTCCGCAACCCGAACTTCCTTATACTGGACGAACCTACCAACGACCTGGACCTGCCTACCCTCAGCATTCTCGAAGAATTCCTGCAAAACTACCAGGGCTGCATCGTGATCGTGAGCCACGACAGGTATTTCATGGACAAACTGGTAGATCACCTCTTCGTATTCGAGGGGGGCGGCGAAGTGCGCGACTTCCCGGGCAACTACACCCAATACCGCGAATGGGAAAAAGACCAGGAAAAACTAAAGGCCCTGCCCGAGCCTGCCGCCCCGAAGCCCACGGAAACAGCCGCTCCTGCAGCCGCCAAAGGCCGTAAAATGTCTTTCAAGGAGAAAAGGGAAATGGAGCTGCTGGAGAAGGAAATTGAGGCCCTGGAAGACGAAAAAAAGCGGCTCAACGAACAGCTCGCTGCCGGCGCCCTACCGTACGACCAGCTCGAGAAAGCCTCCAGCCGCATCGGCGAGGTCATGGAGCTGCTGGACGAAAAAGGCATGCGCTGGCTGGAACTCAGCGAGCTTTCAGCATAAGCAGCATCTATCCACTACTAAGAACAATAAGAAAAGCTTTTTTAGTAAAGATTTTTTTAAGTATTATTTTTGCCGCGGATTAAAAATCATTCATATATACATGAAAAAAGCATTAATCACAGGGATTACCGGCCAGGACGGCGCCTATCTCAGCGAATTCCTGCTGAAACAGGGATATGAAGTACATGGTATCAAACGCCGCAGTTCCTTATTTAATACGGACAGGATCGACCACCTTTATCAAGACCCCCATGAGCAACATGTAAGGTTTAAACTGCATTACGGTGACCTGTCAGACTCCACAAACCTCATCCGCATTATACAGGAAGTTCAACCCGATGAAATCTATAACCTGGGTGCCATGAGTCATGTGCAGGTGAGTTTCGAAGCCCCCGAATACACCGCAGATGTAGACGGCATCGGCACCCTTCGTATACTGGAAGCTGTCCGCCTGCTGGGCCTCGCTCAAAAAACCAGGATATACCAGGCTTCCACTTCAGAATTATACGGATTGGTACAGGAAGTACCCCAATCAGAAAAAACGCCGTTCTACCCCCGCTCGCCCTACGCTGTAGCCAAAATGTACGCATTCTGGATCACTGTAAATTACCGGGAAGCTTACAATATGTTCGCCAGCAACGGCATCCTTTTCAATCACGAAAGCCCGTTGCGCGGTGAAACTTTTGTGACCCGAAAGATCACACGCGGCGTAGCCAAGATCGCTCTTGGCCTGCAGGATAAGTTATACATGGGCAACCTCGATGCAAAACGCGATTGGGGCCATGCCAAAGATTACGTAAAAGCTATGTGGCTTATACTCCAGCAGGATAAAGCTGAAGACTATGTAATCGCCACTGGCATCACCAATACGGTACGTGAGTTCATCCGCCTCAGCTTTGCCGAAGTAGGAGTAGAGCTGCAGTTTGAAGGCGAAGGCATCAACGAAAAGGCGATTGTCGCCAAAAGCTCCAACCCGGAATTTCCCATTCCCGCAGGCAAGGAAGTAGTGGCGATAGACCCGCGGTATTTCAGACCCACTGAAGTAGACCTCCTCATCGGTGATCCGGCCAAAGCTCAGACGCAGCTTAACTGGAAGCCCGAGTATGATCTTTTCACACTCGTAAAAGAAATGGTAGCGGCAGACGTGGAACTGTTCCGCCGCGAAAAGCTGCTGAAAGATGCAGGATATAAAGTGTTAAATCAGTTTGAATAATTGACATTATGCAGGTACAGGACAGGATATATATCGCCGGGCATCGCGGCATGGTAGGCTCAGCCATTAAAAGAAGACTGGAGAAAGAAGGGTTCACCCACTTCATCACCCGCACCTCATCGGAGCTGGACCTCCGCAACCAGGCTGCCGTGGAAGCTTTTTTCAAAGAAGAAAAACCGGACCACGTATTTCTCGCCGCAGCCAAAGTGGGCGGCATTGTAGCGAATAACACCTACCGCGCAGAGTTCATCTACGACAACCTGATGATCCAGAACAACGTGATCCACCAGGCGTATGTGAACGGCGTGAAAAAGCTGATGTTCCTCGGTTCTTCCTGCATCTATCCCAAACTGGCGCCGCAGCCGCTCAAAGAAGAATACCTTCTCACCGGCCCGCTGGAACCCACCAACGAACCATACGCCATTGCCAAGATAGCCGGCATCAAGCTGTGCGACGCCTACCGCAGCCAATACGGCGCGGACTTTATTTCCGTAATGCCCACCAACCTCTACGGCCCCAACGACAACTACGACCTGCAAACCTCGCACGTGCTGCCCGCCCTGCTGCGGAAGTTCCACGAGGCCAAAATAAACAAGACCCCGGAAGTGACCATCTGGGGCTCCGGCACGCCGCTCCGCGAATTCCTGCATGCAGACGATATGGCGGACGCATGCTTTTTCCTTATGCAGCGCTACAACGAACCCGGCCCGATCAACATCGGTGTAGGGGAAGACATCAGCATTGCAGACCTCGCCCGCCTTATCCAAAAGATCACAGGCTACGAAGGCAAACTTACTTTCGACGCTTCCAAGCCTGACGGCACACCCCGCAAACTGATGGACGTGAGCAAGCTGACCAGCCTGGGCTGGAAGGCGGCCATCCCGCTGGAAGAAGGGATCAGGAAGGTGTACGAAGAAAAATTCCTGTAACAGTCCATTACAGATAAAGCTAACTGCCCGGCGCCCCCATGCGGCCGGGTTTTTCATTCCTCGGAATTTCCCCTTTTGATCCGTTTTTTATAGTAGATTTAAATGATAAACCTTGACCTTACTATATGAACCAAAATCAACGCTTTCTCTCCCTCGATGTGTTCCGCGGGCTCACGGTGGCTTGTATGATCCTGGTGAATACGCCCGGCAGCTGGACCTATGTATACGCGCCCCTGCGGCATGCCAAATGGGACGGCTGTACGCCGACCGATCTTGTATTCCCTTTCTTCCTCTTTGCCGTGGGCAACGCCATGAGCTTTGCCATGAAGAAGTTCAGCACCATGAGCAATGCGCAGGTGCTGGGAAAGATCTTCAAACGCACTGCGCTCATTTTTGTGATCGGCCTGCTGCTGAACCTGTTCCCATTCGTGAAGTACGATAGCGATGGCAACATGGTGATGAAAGGTCTTGATACCCTTCGCATACTGGGTGTACTGCAGCGCATTGCGCTCTGCTATGGCATTGGCGCGCTGCTGATCCATTACCTGAAGCCGAAGGGCGCCTTTATTGCCACCTGCGTGCTGCTGCTGGGTTACTGGGCGGTGCTGTGGTTCTTCGGCGGCAGCGATCCCTACAGTCTTGAAGGGCATATCGGGCTGCAGGTAGATAAGGCCATTCTCGGCGAAAAACATATGTACCACGGCGAAGGCATTGCCTTTGACCCTGAAGGCCTGCTCAGCACTTTGCCTGCCGTCGGCAACGTGGTGTCCGGCTACCTGGTGGGCCGCTTTGTGCAGCAAAACCGCCAGAGCCGCAACATGCTGCTGAGGCTGGTACTGGCCGGTTCGGTCATGGTGGCGGCAGCGCTGCTTTGGAACGAAGTGTTCCCCATCAATAAAAAGATCTGGACCAGCTCTTACGTACTGTACACGGTAGGCATTGCCACCCTGCTCCTGTCAATTTTCATCTGGCTGATCGAGCTGAAAGGCCTGCGCGCAGGCACTTATTTCTTTGAAGTGTTCGGCAAGAACCCGCTGTTCATTTATGTGATGAGCGGGGTGATCGTAAAACTGTATTTCCTTTTCCGCATAGGCGCTGAAAAAGAAAACCTGTACAGCTGGATATATACGCATGTGTTCCAGCCTGTTTTCGGGGACTATCCCGGCTCTTTGCTGTTCGGTCTATTCCATGTGCTGATCCTCTGGCTGCTGGGCTGGTGGATGGACAGGCGGAAGATCTATATACGGGTGTAGATGGTGAAAGATATGCTGAAGGCCATTCTTTATGAATGGCCTTTTTTTGTGATGATCAGTGTCTATTGGAAAGTATGAACAGGGATAAACCGGTTGTCTTATTCAGTTTGTTCATTTTCTTTGAAGGTGTTAACACCGGAATACTCATTCAAAAAAAGCCGGCATTCACATGCCGGCTTTCCTTATAAAAATTAAGATCAATCTTCCGCAGGCCCACCGTCCGCCATCCGCACGATCTTCGGATGGAACGTACCGATCACGTCCACCAGCGTGGTTTGCGCAGCCATCACATCCGCGATGTTCTTGTAAGCGCCGGGCGCTTCGTCGAGGCCGCCGCCGATCAGGTGTACCTGGTGATCAGCCAGTATCTTCGTCAGTTCGTGACGGGTGAAGCTCTGGGTGGCCTTGCTCCGGCTCATCTGCCGCCCTGCGCCGTGTGAAGCGGAATCCAGGGAAGCGGCTTCGCCGCGGCCGCGGACAATATAGCCCGGTGCGGTCATGGAGCCGGGAATAACCCCTAAAACTCCTTTTCCCGCGGGTGTAGCGCCTTTCCGGTGCACGATCAGCTCCTCCCCGTTATGGATCTCTTTCCACGCAAAGTTGTGATGGTTTTCCACCCTTGCCAGCAACGTGGCGCCCACAGCCCTGATCAACCGGCGGTGGATCTGGTGATGGCAGGCGGACGCATAATCGCCCGCAAGGTTCATCGCCGTCCAGTATTCCTGACCTTCTTCCGTATCCAGGTCCAGCCAGGCGAGATGCTGCACTTCCCGCGGCAGCTGGCAGATCTCACGCGCCAGCTTGGTATAGTGCCCCGCGATCTGCGCGCCCAGGCCACGGGAGCCGGAGTGCGACAGCAAACCCAGGTAGGTGCCGGGTTCCAGCCCGAACTCATTGGCCGCATCAGCGATCTCCACCAGGCCCCATTCCACGAAGTGGTTGCCGGAACCGGATGTGCTCAGCTGCGCCGCGGCTTTGGCATGCAGGTGCTTCAGCAGCCCGATTTCGCCAAAGGCCAGGTGTTCCAGCACTTCATCGTCGATCCGCGGCTTCCATTCTGCTCCCGCGCCGAAAACGGTACCGGCTTTCAGCTCCCTTTTGAATACTGAAGCCTGTTTTTCCAGCTGCAGGGGCGGAATATCCAGGATGCTCAAACACATCCTGCAACCAATGTCCACGCCCACGCCGTAAGGGATCACCGCGTTTTTCACCGCCAGCACCCCGCCGATGGGCAGGCCGTAGCCCTGGTGCGCATCCGGCATCAGGGCGCCGGCGGCTGTTACAGGCAGCCTCATGGCATAATCCATTTGCCGGATAGCGCCATCGTCTATGAACTGCCGGCCATATACCTGGTAAGGCATGGCTTGAGGATTGATGGCGATCTCGGTGGATTCTTCCACGATCAGCTTATCCGCGATCTTCGAAAGCTGTTCTTCTTCCCTGAAGGAAACCGGCGCTTCCAGCACCTGCCGGAGCAGGTCCAGTGCGGCTTCCTGTGTATAATGTTTGTAATGTTGTTCCATTACGGTAATGGCGACGCTGATCACCGGCCCCTCAGGGTAACCGATGTTCCGCAAATCTTTCCCCCGTAATTTTAGCTTTGCCATGCTGTTAAGATTAAGATTGCAGTGCAGCCCGGAAACCGATCTGCACTTTTGTTACTTCAAATGTTCTTTCGTGCTGATTGGTGATCTCAGCAATGCTCATCGGCCGGCTGATCACGGTATCGAAGCCCAGGTGAGTGCTCAGCCGCTGTGCCTTTTGCACAGACAGCTCTTTGAACTCATATTGGGCGATCAGCCTGCCTTTGCGCAACAATGCGCTGTCTATTTTAGAGAGGGCACTGTTAAAGGTACAGATAACCTGTACGTTCAAACAGTCTGCCAATAATCCGTCGGACAGGTTGAGCAGGTTGGAAACGGAGGAATTTTCCGTCTGCCCCCTGTCTGCCAGGATATTCTCTGCGTCTTCGATCACGAGTACGCTGTTGGGGTAACTCATCAGCAATTCAATGAATGAAGGGCCGGTTATTTCCTGTGCCACGGTAGGCGGAAGAAAAAGCACGCGCTTCTTCAGCTTGCCTGTGAGGTGGCGCAGGTAGGTGGTCTTGCCCGTACCGGGCTTTCCGTGCAGCAACACCAGGCCCTTATCCTTACTGGTGTTGAGGCGTTTGAGGATGAGCCTGTCAATGTCCCCGAAATCGGATTCATAATACAGGCCCAGGTCCAGCTTCGTCCGTTTGATCTCCATGCTGCGCAGGGCCATGCTTCCGCGTTCCTGCACTACAAGGTTGATCTCATGTGCTTTCCGTTTCTGCCTTTGCCGGAAAACTTTCATGTTCTCCGTCAGCTCTTCCACCAGCGCCAGGTCATTTTCCCCGTGCAGCATCTCCACGAAGTTCTCGCCAAAGACGAGGATCACCGGCGCGTCTTTCAGGATGACGATGATACGGTCGTATTCAAACTTTTTACCGGAACGGTCGTAGTCGCGGTAGGCATAGATATCCTCGATCCATGCGGCGCGGTTCTCTTTCATCCAGCCAAAAGCCTTCCTGAAATCCAGCTGGTAGATGGAGCTTACGCTCGGTATCTTCCGGTAGGTTTGCAGGTAGAGGGCATGTGCGTCTATGTAATAATCGTCGCACAGGTTGGCGTGCGTCACGATCTTTTGTAATTCTTTTTCCATAGTGTGGAATTTTCAGGCGTCCAGTGAACGGATCCATTCAAGAGTGTTCTTTGGCGCCTCGTTCTTTAATTGCATTTGTTGCCGGGTAGGCTGCACAAATCTCCTCCTGCGCCCCTGCAGGCGCCTGAGCGTGTTGCGGGAATCGTTGTATCTGAAATGATTCTCTATCCACGCTTCACGCCTTTCCAGCTCAATGCTTTGCAGCCGGACCTGGGTGATCATGTTCGGCATTACCTTCGGCACAAACCGCCATTTATCGCGGAAGACGTATTTGTAGCACAAGCGCCCGTTTGTTTCAAAACGCTGTTCCAGGTCGAATTCCTTTTGTTCCTTTTCGCTGAACCTGCATTGGTCCCAATGCCAGGTCCAGAGTTCGGGCAGCCGGAGTTCCTTTACCACTTTCACTTTCCGGCCTTTCACCCTTTTGGTGACCATAAATTTCCGGTCGTGATGGTATTCCGTAACATTGATCTTGTCCAGTATCCCCTGGTAGAAAGCGACCTTTGCGCTGGCAGCCACGTCGGCGCGCAACACGAAGGTCCGTTTCCAGCCCCGTTGTAGAGGAGGGTCCAGGGGTACATAACCCATATTATGTTGGAGTGTGGAGATCTGGTGCAGTTCCCGTTCAAGTTTCAGCAGTTGTTTCTCCCGGTCTTCCCGCAGCGCGCGTTTTTTTGCCCGCGGGGACCGTATGCGCAAGGATAGCCAATAGTCCTTTTCCTGCGCCGTTGTCATATAATCCATCATACCTGATGTTGTAGTGAGCGGATAGCACCGCCAGGCGGTGGTTTCTGTCCTGTTGGTATGCGGATGTCAAATTCTTTTTCATTGTTGGCATATTTAAAATAAGAGATAAAAAAAGCTCTCCCGCAGGGCGGGAGAGCCGGGTTGACTCTTTACCTCTTGCGTAATCAAAAATTTATATCGCCACGGCGCTGTCTTCGTATTGTTCCTTCAATTCCCTCATTTGCGCCAGGTGGCGTTCTATGTGCCGGGTAAGGAAGAAGATATATTGGTATATATCCAGTTTCCCCAGGTTATTGACGGTCATCTCGGTCTTTACCAGCCTGCCTTCGCCGTTTTTCAGCAGGCTCAGGTTATACATCCCCTGTGCAAACTGTTGCTTCAGGATGGACCTTACTTCATCCAGGTTCCTTTTGCCGGTTGGCTCCAGGTGCGCAGGGTTCACCCATCCGAATGATTTGCTGCTCACGATCTCTATCTGCCGGAATTTTTCTTCGTAATCGTGCGGCGGCATGATGATAAGTCCGTCCAGCTTACGTTCCAGCGCCCTGCGGGTACTTTTATTAATAGTGAGTAACAAAAAATAATTGGTAAGGCTGATATGCTCCAGTACTTCACGGATGCTCCACTGATCCCTGCCGGGTTTAAAATGAAGCAGTACGTTATCTTCTTTGAACCATTGGTCCAGTTCCCGGAAATTGTTTACCAGGGCTTCTTTTACAAATTGTACTACGTTTCTCATCGCTCTGTGTTTTGGGGCAATCACTTTTACATAAAAGCCATTACCTAGGTTATATAGATGTTCGGTTTGTTTTCATTTTCCTTGTTCTTTTATAAGCCCTTCCGGTTTATACAAAGATGTCAGGTTCATTCTTTTTCCATACCGCATTAAAAAAGCCCGGTCTGCTTTGCGTAGCGGACCGGGCTATATTCCTGATTTTAAACGTTCTTTTCGTTTACATCAAAACATACCTTCTCCGCCGGGACCGTACCTTATAGCACTCCCCTGACGCTTTTGCCATGCATCGCTCTACAGACACTGTAATTATCAAATCTTTATTCATCAGCACCATAAAGAAAGGGCCCCGCTTTGTCTGCGGGACCCTTCTGTTATATCTTTTGGATAACTTTTGTCTTGTTACTGCCAATTATAACCTGCCCGCATGAGCTCAACCGCCTGCTTTTGCATGCGCTTTGAGACCTTCATCTTATATGTACAATTGCGAGACACTGTTACTATTGTTTGTTTACGCAACAAAGGTAAATTTTATTTTTTTTCTTGCATAATTTTTCTCATTAAAAAATTGTTTCCGGCACATTTTTTTTTGATCACGCCTTCTTCAGCAGGATCTTCTGCTGCTGGAATGCTTCAGCCGCATCCACCATTTCCAGCACCTGTGGCCACTTTGCAGCCGGGGCGAAGGCATTTTTATAGACCTTCTTCACGGTCAGGGTCAGCTTGCCTTCGGCTTGTTTGGCGGTCACGATGAAGCTGCCGCATTCATTATCAATGTTCCTTTCCAGCTTGTCTGCCCCTTCCAGCGTGTACCCGGCAGGCACCAGGAATTCCAGGTTGTACTCGAACGAACGGGCGAAAGGCATATAAATATCCGCCTTCCGGTCGCGCTGCGACGGCTTGATGCTCATCTGCGGCCCTATCAGCCGGCCCGCATCGATAATATAATTACTGCCGGCCTTTTTAATATACCCGTTCATGGTAAACGCAGTATTGTAGGATATCTCCGGCTCATTATGCCGCAGGCCCATCTTCAGCACTTTGAACTTCTCCAGGTTCTCGGGCGTATTGTCAAACTGGTCCTTCACTTCTTCCAGGAACGATTCCCGCACGTCTTTCCTGGCCTTGTCGAAGGCATTGCGGTATTCGTCTGCCAGGGAGCGGTTCCTTTTGCTGTCTGCAAACTCTTCCATAAACGATTCTTTGATGCCCAGGGCTTTGCGTTCCGCATCATAATAATCTTCATAGAGCAGCAGCTTTTGCTGGAGAGGCAGCCTGAAATGCCCGCTGGCACTGGATGTGCGGTCTATCTTCAGTTGCTGCATGTCGCCGTCGCTGAAGCTGATCCGCATGTTCTCCACCTGGCGGTTTTGCCCAGGGGTGCTGTAAGGTATTTCCACGTTGCCCTTGATGCTTTCGTCGCGCGGGCCGCCGCTCACCAGCGGGGCCTTCTGGCCTTCAAACTCGCTGGGGATGTAATCGGTATTGGAAAAAATGCCTTCGGCGCTCATATATATGGGCTTTTTACCCACTGTCTTCAGCATCACCCGGAAGTCGTCGGTCTCAAACACCTCGTTCTGGCCCGGGCCGTAGCGGGGAGTAGCCAATACAAAATCCGCGTCGATGTCGTTCTTTACCAGCATGTAATTCACGTACCGCAGGAAGTTGCGCTCGCTGAGGCCGGCCCAGTTGCGGCGCTGGTCCACCACGATCTCATCCTGCGGGTTTACGCGGTAGAGGCCCATGTAGCGGATCAGGTAATAGATATAATGGGTCAGCTCCTCGTCGCTGGCGTTCTTATTTTCTTTTTTGAAACGTTTCACATTGTCCCATACCACGTCCAGGAAGGGCAGCGTGGCTTTGGAGGTCTGGTTGCGCATGAACACCAGTTCGGCCACGGCTTCGTCGCGGGTTTTGAGGGCGTTGGGATTGCTGTAAATAGTGCCTTCCTTGCGGCGGCCCAGCCCTTCTTTCCGGCCACCCACGCGCAGATGCAGGCGCACCATGGGTATCTGCCTGAAGGGGTTCATCCAGAGCTTCACCGGCTGGGGCGGCACGTTCTTCACGAGCAGGTCCAGCTGCAGCATATGGTCCGCGATCTTCTGTTTGAAGTTGGGGGCGCCGTTCATGCTGCGGTATTCGAGGGCGAACACTTCTTCCCAGGCGGATACATGCACGGAGTATTCCAGCACCGGCTCCTCATCTCCCAGCACGAACAGCTCTTCGGTATAAGCATTGGCGTGGTTGATAAACCTTTCTTCCCGCACGAAATACTCTATCATATCGCCCACCTGCAGGTCGGGAATGGCCAGCTTGCGGGTCTTGTGGCTCCGGCGGTTCACTTCTGTCACCACGGCCTCGTCTGAATATATTTCGCGGGTACCGCCGCCTTTTTTGAAGATGCGCGCGCCCATGTAGGTCACCTTGGTCATTTTATCGAAGGGCTCCAGCGGGTACCAGCTGCTCAGGGACTCATATTGTTTGAAGGAGAACTCGGAATACTCTTCCAGCGCGGCCTTATCGTTGATAGCCACCAGCACGCGGATGGAGCGGTGCAGCTCACGGTCCTTATCGGGCGTGGTCAGCTCGGTGTGTTTGGCCAGCACCACGGCGGATTCTTTGGCATACTCCGCTGGCACGGTGCGGTTCTTGAAACCGGCCTGCTTCCAGTTCCATATTTCTTCTTTTACTTCTGAAAGGCGTTTTTTGTATTTCACTTCAGCCTTTGCATCCCAGGCTTCCACTTTCCTGTCTTGCGCCATCATGCCTGTAATCAGCAGCAGCAGGCAGATCAGTATGGCGATATACGTTTTCATAGGTGGTTTATTTTTTGGTAAGGGTTATTTGTTCGAGGTAAGCCTGGCGGAGTTTTTTGATGTCGTTGTTCCAATCAGAAAACTCTTTTTTCTCCAGGTGCGTGTTCTTGATGGTGAGCTCTTTGCGGTAGATCACTTTGTCTGCCTGCTGCTCGTACCCGGCTTTGAAAGCGTATTTGGGGTGATCGATGCTGACGGCGGGAGGCAGGGACTTCACTTTGTAACCTGCCGGTATGGCCAATGTGGTTTCCTGTACCAGCTGGCGTTTGAAACTAAGCCAGAGGTCGTGCTCGCGCAGGGTGGTATCGATGCTGCCATCTTCCATTTCCTTGCGGAAATCCAGCTCTATGTATAATTCGTCGCCGAAGTTGTTTACGGCGTCTTTATGCTGAAGGTCATATTGAATGGTCATGTCTTTGCTCCAGTCGTGCAGGTCGGAGGTCTTAACGGCTGAAATGGCGTAGAGACGGTTTTCTTTGGTGAGGAATTCCTGCAGGGCTTCCTCGAGCTTGTCATTTTTGATCTGGTGCGCCTGCGTGAGGATGTATTCTGTGCATTCGCCGGTATAACGGTGGTCTACTGTGCCTACGAGGTTGCTGCCTTCCACGCGCAATGCTCTCTTTTCCACCTGGCGGTTCTGTTCGAAGGTGCGGGCGGGAACTTTGGAAAGGGTGTACTGGTCGCCGTTCTCGATCAGTACCTGCCTGCCCTGGATGCGTTCTGCGTATTGGTCGAAGCCGATGTAGGTTTCGGTGGCGTCCAGGAAATATTGTTTGCCTTTGAGATTGACGGCGCAGATCATGTGATTGTCTACAGACAATGTGGGCGTGGAATAATCGTATGCGATGTGCCGCGTGCCTATCCAGCATAGGCGTGCGTCGAGACCGAGGGACACGAGCATTTCCTTGGTGAGGTTGGCCATGCCTTTGCAGTCGCCGTATTTCTTTTGCAACACGTCCTGCGCTTTAGCGGGGCGAAAGCCCGCAATGCCGTCTTCAAACGCGATGTAGCGGATGTTTTCCTGTACCCAGGTGTAGACGGCTTTTATTTTTTCGAGGTCGTCGGTTTTGTTTTGGGTGATATTGAGCGCCGTGGCTTTGATGGCGGCGGGATCATTGCCGATCTCTTTCACCAGGCCGCGGTACCAGGCGTAGAGGTCGTTTACACTGCCAAAGTAGGTTACTTTACCGGCGGGCGTTTCAGCGGCATGGCTTACTACGAGCAGGTGCGGGTAAAGATAGCTGGGGCCGGGCGCATAGGGTTCCGATTTGGAAGGCTTAATGCCCTTGACTGTGTACGTATATACATCAGCATTATTCTTTTCGTCGAAGGTCTTGGACGACTTCACGCCTTTGCCTCCAAAGTTCATTTCTTTGATCTCCAACTTCATCCAGCGCGGCACCACGAGGGTCACTTCTTTTTGTTCCTGGAAAAATTCTTCCTGGAAAAAAACGGTGGTGAAATAGCGCGGGTCCAGCACGGTCTTTTCCAGTTCCACTCTGCTCTCGGTGCCTTTCTTTTCCAGCGGGAGCATAAAGCCACAGATGCGCGCATCAGAATAAAAAAAACCTTCAATGGAATGGTAGCCGTGTTCCACCTTCACTTTCATGCGGTCGCCGTTCACGTAGGCCTTCACTTCATCCACGCGGCTGTAGTCGTCGTAAAACTCTACGATGGGAATGGAACCGCGGTATTCGTCGCAGCGGTAAAAAGTAGTGAAGGTTTGTTTCACCCATACAGGGTTCTTTTCATCCCCTTTCACGAACTCGTAGCGTTCCTTCCTTTCACGGATGACTATATTCTTATTTTCTTCGAACGCGGTTGCGGTAAACCCTGCCTGCATATTTCTTCCGTCCGCTGTCTCACCGGTCTGCCCAGGGTTCTTTTCCATATCAGAAGATCCTGTGTTCTTTTGCACATCAGGAAATCCTGTTCGCAAATTTTTCCGTCTCACGATTCCACACGCACCCTCCAAATTCTCCGGAAGGCCAAATGATGCCGCACGCAAATCATTCGCCTTCCCGGAATTCCCCGGATCGCCCCAAAAAAAAGACCCAACGCGCTCTCCCTCAGCCTTTCCCAAAGGCCCGGCGCCCCCGGATGCCAGGGCTGACAGGGATAATCCGCAAAGTATTACGTTGAGACACAGGCAGTTACGACTGTATTGCATAGATGAATAGGTATAAGGAACATAAAGATACAAATATATCTTATATGTTACCTCCTCATGCCCATCTAAAAAATCTTTGCTTTTTTCCCGCTTTAAAATAATCTCAACTGGCTGTTCGGCCTTTGAAACAATTCGGTATTAAACTCGAACTTTTCCTGGTTCATACCCAAACGCTTGACCTGCAACCTGAACTGCTGGCGGATCAGCTCCGCGATGTTCCCTTCACCGCGCATCCTCCTCCCAAAATCACTGTCGTTCACCTTGCCGCCATGCATGCTTTCCACCATATGCCAGACCTTATCTGCCCTGTCCGGGAAATTCTTATATAACCAATCATTGAAAATGATCTTCACCGCATCGTTCAATCTCACCACCGTATACCCCGCGAACTTCGCCCCGTTTTCCGAAGCCTGCTCCAGCAGCCTCGGTATCTCGTGATCGTTCAGCCCGGGTATGATAGGCGCCGTCATCACCCCAACAGGGATGCCCAGCTCCGACAGTTCCCGCACCACTTTCAGCCGCTGCTGCCCTGTGGCCGTGCGCGGTTCCATCTTCTGCCGCAACTCTTCCTGCAAAGTGGTAAGCGATACATACACGCACACCAGGTTATGTTCCGCCATCTTCTGCAGGATGTATTTGTCCCGCAGTACAAGCGAGTTCTTGGTAATGATACCCACCGGCTGGCGGTATTCCCAGGCCACTTCCAGCAACTGCCGCGTCAGCCACATCTTCCTTTCCAGCGGCTGGTAACAATCCGTATTCCCCGAAAGGGAGATCGGTTTGGGCACCCAGTTCTTATTGTTGAGGAATTTTTTGAGCAGCTCCGGCGCATTGTTCTTGGCGACGATCTTCCTTTCAAAATCAAGCCCCGCGCTGAAACCCCAGTATTGATGGCTATTGCGCGCATAACAATAGATACAGCCATGCTCGCAGCCCTGGTAAGGATTCATGGAATACCACATACCCACATCGGGACTGTCCACCTTGTTCACAATATTCTTCGCATGTTCCTCGAAGATCTGTGTAGGGACATCCGCCTGCCACCATTCATCAATGCCCTCGGGATGCTCCTTGGCATACTCTTCGGCCAGGTACTTGTTCTTAGGATTGACCTGTGCGCCGCGACCTTTATAGTAAGGGTTTCCAGACGCGTTGTCGCTAAAAGGGAGCGTCATTTGCACTAATAATTTTAGTAAAAATACTAAATATATTAGTATTGCCAAAATTTTAAATGATCTCCATTTGTTTCATCAGGAAGGTCGCGTTTTTATTGCGGGCCACGCCCGGGCGCATACGGTAGTCGAAGTGGAGGCGGCCGTTGTCAAGACTGCTTTCGAAGCAATAATTGCGGATCTGCTGCGGGTATTCCTGCTCCAGCCCGCCCAGCTCTAGGTCGTGCGTCGCGATCATGCCCAGGCAGCGGTATTGCAGGAAATGCCGGATCAGCTCGCGGGAGCCGGACAGCTTATCTTCAGAGTTCGTGCCTTTCAATATTTCGTCCAGGATGATGAATACCTGCTGGCCGCTCTTCAGCACCTGTATGATATGCTGCAGCCGCAGCAGCTCGGCCTGGAAATAAGAAGTATGCCGTGCAATGGAATCTTTGATGCGCATGGAAGTCATGATCCGCAAAGGACTACAGGTAAAGGATTCCGCGCATACCGGCGCGCCCGCCATAGCCAGCAGCCAGTTCACCCCCACGCTCCGCAGGAAAGTACTTTTGCCGGACATGTTGGAACCGGTAATAATGTGAAACTGCTCTCCATCCCCGATGCTGCAATCATTCACCACGCATTCCCCTTCAGGGATCAGCGGGTGGCCCACTGCTTTCCCGGAAACGCCCGGCCGTTCGCTGATCTCGGGGTAAGTATAGCCCGGATGATTGAAGGCAAACGTAGCCAGGCTGTTCGCCGTTTCCACCCGGGCAATCACTTCCAGCCATTCTTCCACATCCAGCCGGTGCTCCGATTTCCAGCGCTCCAGCCTGAATATGCAATGGATCTCGTACAGCACAATAGAGTTCAGCACCAGCCCCACCAGCAGGTTCAGCCGCTGGTCCAGCATGTTGCTGATGGCTGCCAGCTTGTGCAGCGACTTGTCCGCCTCGGCAGCAGTTTGCTGCCGCGCTTCCAGCCAGGCCGATCCCTTCCAGTCTTCCTGCCTGATCATCCGCAGCAGCACCGCGAACTTTTTCAGCAATTGTTCCTTGTTAGACAGCAGCTGGTGCTGTGCATTCACCTTCTTCACATTCCCCAGCAGGATCATCCAGTTCACGAACATGCAGAGCAGCATGGGTACATAGTTGCCGCTGTAAATATAAAACCCGATGCCGGCGATCACCAGCGCGGGCGCTACATAAGCCGCTATCCGCAAGGTCTTCCGGTGAAGAAATTCCAGCGGGGCCTCTTTCCATAAACGTATTTCTTTTACATCATCCTGGCTTTCCTTTGCCAGCCGGGCATGAGCAGCATACAGCTGCCGGAACTCGATGCTCCCGCTCAGCCTGCGCACCGCATCCTGCATCGCTTTGATCTCTGCGCTGCTTTGCAGCGGCTTTTGCAGCCAGCCCGCCAGGAAATGTTTCCCGGTAAGGGTACCGGTCCTGTTCAGGTATTGAAAAAGCGACGAGCGGCCAAATACATCGAGGTCGCCGGTATAATCGTGCTGGTCGTTGATAAATTCTTCGCCATCTTCAAAATCCGCCACATGATCGGTCACCACCCGCAGCTCCTTTTGATTGAGCGTAAGCAGCGCCTGCAGCAGCGCCTGGTGGTCTTTACTGCGCTGGTACAGCACCAGGCTCCGCACGAAGCCTGCTATCAGCACAAAACAGATCAGCAGCCACGTTGCCTGGAAATCATGCAGGAAATACTGGACACCAAAAAACAGGATGCCCGCAAAAAGAAGAAGCCTGGCCAGGCTGAGCAGTTTCAGCCGGTTGTCCGTTTGTGAAAGCTGCCGGGTAAAATCGTCTATCCTTTGCTGGTAAATGGTTGCCGTTTGCATAGAATAGCAAGATACGCGTAAAAAAGAAATCCTGCAGATGGGAGAAAATAGTAATTTACTGTCTTAACCCAAGTTTTATACCATGAAATGCTATCCCTTTTTCCTTCGCCTGGTAATGCTGTACCTTTTGTTAAGAGTCAGCCCGCTTCATGCTCAATTACACGCTATTCATTCCTTCAACGGCCCCAATGCCGCCGGTACATGGCTTAAGCTCGGAACACTCGGCTTACCGCAGCATGGCCAGACAGTATCTTTTAAATTTTACGGCGGCTCGGGGTACAATGCGCTGAATAGCCAAAACGCCTGTGTGGAACTGTTTATACGCACCAGCAACGGCGGAAGTACCGACCCCGGCGGTTTCGGGTTCTCCGCTTTTGCCACCAGGTATGGTTATATGCAGAACTTCATCACTGCAATAACAATATTACCCAATGCAGCCGGAGTATCCGCTACCGCTTTTGATATCTACCTGGCCGTAGGCGCATATACCGGCAACAGTATTTACGAGGTAACGGGCGGCCCCGGCGCCACTTGGTCGCACGCTATTTCGCTTACCACGCCGGGAGCCGGTTACAATGTGCCATTGGAATTCAGGACCCTGAACGATTCCTACCTGGCCAATTCGCTGTTTGTTTCCATGTCGTCCGGGAATGTCGGCATCGGAACAATCACGCCGGCCACCAAACTGGCTGTGAACGGCGATATTTCATCCAAAAAAGTCAAAGTAACGCAAACCGGCTGGCCGGATTTTGTTTTCGAACCAGGTTATACGTTACCTTCATTACCTTTTGTGGAAGATTATATCAAAACGCACAAACACCTGCCGGATGTTCCGTCTGCGAAGGAGATCATGGAAGAAGGGCTTGATCTCGGGCAAACACAGGCAAAGCTGCTGCAAAAAATAGAAGAACTGACTTTGTACCTGATCGCACAGGACAAACAACTGAAAGCACAGCAGCATATTCTGGAAGAGCAGGCAAAACAACTAAAGCAATTGCAAAAGCAATAGGATAATTGCTCCAAACTAAAAAGCCACGGCGCAATGCGCCGTGGCTTTTTAGCATATATGCATGTCTACATATTCCTGCGATACTGCCCGCCCACTTCGTACAGGGCATGCGTGATCTGCCCGAGGCTGCAATACTTCACGGTTTCCATCAGTTCTTCGAACAAATTACCGTTCTGCACAGCCACGGCCTGCAAGGCTTTCAGCTTCTCCGCGCCATGGTCTGCATGCCGTTCCTGGAATGCCTGCAGGGCGGTGATCTGGAATTCTTTTTCCTCTTTGGTGGAACGGATCACTTCCGCGGGGATAATAGTGGGAGAGCCGTTCTTATTCAGGAAAGTATTCACGCCAATGATCGGGAATTCTCCTGAATGTTTCAGCGATTCGTAGTACAGGCTTTCTTCCTGGATCTTGTTGCGCTGGTACATCCTTTCCATCGCGCCCAGCACGCCGCCGCGTTCCGTGATGCGGTTAAATTCCGCCAGCACGGCCTCTTCCACCAGGTCCGTCAGCTCCTCGATGAAAAAGCTGCCCTGGTTGGGATTTTCATTCTTGGCGGTGCCCAGCTCGCGGTTGATGATCAGCTGGATGGCCATGGCCCTGCGCACGCTTTCTTCTGTGGGCGTGGTAATGGCCTCGTCGTAAGCGTTGGTGTGAAGGGAGTTGCAGTTGTCGTAAATGGCATACAACGCCTGCAGGGTGGTGCGGATGTCGTTGAAGTCGATCTCCTGTGCATGCAGGCTCCTGCCGGACGTCTGGATGTGGTATTTCAGCTTCTGCGAGCGGTCGTTGCCTTTGTATTTATTCCTGATCGCCTTTGCCCATATCCTTCTCGCCACGCGGCCGATCACGGCGTATTCCGGGTCCATGCCGTTGCTGAAGAAGAAAGAAAGATTTGGGGCAAAGTCGTCTATATGCATCCCGCGGCTCAGGTAATATTCCACGTAGGTGAAACCGTTCGCCAGCGTAAACGCCAGCTGGGTGATCGGATTGGCGCCCGCTTCGGCAATGTGGTAGCCGGAAATGCTGACGGAATAAAAGTTGCGCACCTTGCGGTTGATGAAATATTCCTGCACGTCGCCCATCAGTTTCAATGCGAATTCGGTGGAGAAGATGCAGGTGTTCTGCGCCTGGTCTTCCTTCAGGATGTCCGCCTGCACGGTGCCGCGTACGGTGCTCAGCGCATGGGCTTTTATTTTTTCATATACTTCAGGCTCCAGCACGTCGCTGCCGGAAATACCCAGCAGGCGCAGGCCCAGGCCGTTATTGCCATGCGGCAGATCGCCGCTGTAATGCGGCAGCGGATGATCTTTGAATTTCTTTTTGATGATGGCGTTCACTTTTTCTTCCAGCCCGTTCTGCGCGATATATTTCTCACATTCCTGGTCGATGGCGGCATTCATGAAAAACGCAAGCAGGATGGGCGCAGGACCGTTGATGGTCATAGACACGGATGTTTTCGGATCGCAAAGGTCGAAACCGCTGTAGAGTTTCTTCGCATCGTCTACGGTTGCGATGCTCACGCCTGAGTTGCCGATCTTCCCGTAAATGTCCGGGCGGTAAGCAGGATCTTCGCCATAGAGCGTCACACTGTCAAATGCCGTGGAAAGCCGCTTTGCCGGCTGATCTACAGACACGTAGTGAAAACGTTTATTGGTACGTTCCGGCCCGCCTTCTCCCGCGAACATGCGCGTGGGGTCTTCGCCTTCGCGCTTCAGCGGGAACACACCCGCGGCGAAGGGAAATTCTCCCGGCAGGTTTTCCATGAGCTGCCAGCGCAGGATGTCGCCCCAGTCTTTGAACTGCGGCAGGGACACCTTCGGGATGCGGGTATGGGAAAGGCTTTCGGCATACAGCGGCAGCTTGATGATCTTATCTCTTACCTGGAAAGCATAATGGTCTGCTTTGTATTTTTCCAGCAGCGCCGGCCAGCCTTCGATCAGCGCTTTATTTTCCGGCGTAAGCTGTGTTTGCAGGTGCCGGCTGATGTTCTTCAGTTCATCGGCATGTTTGAGGCCGGGCACCTGCAGCACGCCTTCCACCTGGTACCATTGCGTGGCGATGGCGCATTGCTCATTTACCCAGCCGCAGTACTCTTCAATGCTGGTGGCTATTTCAGACAGGTAGCGCACGCGGGCGGGCGGAATGATGAGCGATTTGGTGGAGGTGGCGGTCACCGGCTTGTCCGGTTTATCGTCGCCGAAATGCACGTCGGTTTTTTCAGCGATGCGGTGCATGAGGCGGCCAAACAGCTGGTTCACGCCGGGATCGTTGAACTGTGAAGCGATGGTGCCTACCACGGGCAGGTCTTCATCTTTCGCTTCCCAGAGGGCATTGTTGCGTTTGTATTGTTTGCGCACGTCGTGCAGGGCGTCGAGTGCGCCGGCTTTGTCGAATTTGTTGATGGCGATCAGGTCTGCATAATCGAGCATGTTGATCTTTTCCAGCTGTGAAGCGGCGCCGTATTCGGGCGTCATCACATACAGGGCCACGTCGCAGTAATCCACGATGGCGGTATCGCTCTGGCCGATGCCGGAGGTTTCGAGGATGATAAAATCGAATTTGGCGGCCTTGCAGATATCGATGGCTTCCTGGATGTGCAGGCTGATGGCCTTATCGCTTTCGCGGGTGGCCAGCGAGCGCATGTAGGCGCGCGGGTGGTGGATACTGTTCATGCGGATGCGGTCTCCCAGCAGGGCGCCGCCCGTTTTCTTTTTGGAAGGGTCCACGGAAATAACGGCCACGGTGCGATTGCCGTATTCATGGAGGAAGCGGCGCACCAGCTCGTCTGTCACGCTGCTTTTGCCGGCGCCGCCGGTGCCGGTGATGCCAAGCACAGGGCTCTTGCGGGATGCCATTATCTTCAGGTCTTCCAGCTGCCCGTTCATCGCGAAGTTCTCCGCGTAAGTGATGGCCCTGGCTATTTCCGGCGTATCGTCCTTGGTGAGTTTTTCAGGGCTCAGTTTCCATTCGCCCTGCTTCACGGTCTCAAAATCGCATTGTTTAATTACGTCTTCGATCATGCCGCCGAGGCCGAACTTCCGCCCGTCGTCAGGCGAATAGATGCGCGTGATGCCGTAAGCATGCAGCTCTTCTATTTCTGAAGGGAGAATGGTGCCGCCTCCGCCGCCGAAAATGCGGATGTGGCCGCAGCCCCGCTCTTTCAGCAGGTCGTACATGTATTTGAAAAATTCTATGTGGCCGCCCTGGTAGGAAGTGACGGCTATGCCCTGCGCATCTTCCTGAACGGCGCAGTCCACGATCTCGGCGGCGGAACGGTTGTGCCCGAGGTGGATCACTTCGGCGCCGGTGCTTTGCATAATGCGGCGCATAATGTTGATGGCCGCGTCGTGGCCGTCGAAAAGCGCGGCCGCTGTTACTATACGGACTTTGTGTTGTGGTGTATAAGACATTGGTTAGAGCTGCTTAATGCCATACGCATGCATATGGCGGACAAGCATGCAAGATACGAAAATAGCGCTGCTGGCGGCTGCCGGGAGGATATTTGAATCAATGCAAGCAATGCAATGATTTGTTGGAAATTGTTTAACTGCAACCGGTTCTCAATGGATAATTAAAAAGAAAAATGGGAACGGCCCGGTAGGAACGTTCCCATTACAATAAAAGACAGATTGTAGTCCTAGTTCATAACGTGGAATTTGATAAATGCGGTGTACAAATTATGTGGAGCCATTTGTGGCAAAATGGCAAATATGTATGCGTATACTGGGTTTTCTGTTCCTTAAAATTGTTGAATGTTGCGATTAGATGTCTGGTCTCTGGCTACTAAGAATATACCCGGAAATGCTAGTGTGTATATCTTACGCAATCTTAATTAATATTTTGTTAAAAAACAATTTTTTCCCGCCACTTCCTGAAAATATACTTAAATAAGGAATCCTTTCCTGTATTGGGCACACTGCTCCCAAACCGCCCATGATAAAGCAGTTACAGGCTATCCGGCAAACAACGGCCGGGGTTAAAATCCTATCAAAAACCAAGGCTTTTTTTGTGCTGGAGATTGTATTTGTCCTGGTTGAACTTATACAACCGGGCCGGGCGGTGCCGCACGTCCTGCTCCTCTTCGTTCAGGTCGATGAGGTAATCCATCGCGAAGAATTTTTTCCGGAAGTTCCGCCGGTCCAGCTTCACGTCGAGGATGGCCTCGTAGAGGTTCTGAAGGTCGCGGAGGGAGAATTTTTTGGGCAGCAGGTTGAACCCGACAGGCTGGTCGAGCACCTTGTGCTGCAGGCGCTGGTAGCAGGTGTCCAGGATGTCTTTATGGTCAAAGGCCATATGCCGGATGTCTTTCACGGCATGCCAGTGCAGCTCGTTGTGATGGGTCTTCAGCTCCGCATGCTGGATATTGACGAGGGAGTAATAGGCGATGGTGACCACCCTGCCCGCAGGATGCCGGTTGAGCGCGCCAAAAGCCTGCACCTGTTCCATGAAAACGTCATCCAGCCCGGTGCGCTCCCGCAACACGCGGTAGGCGGCGGTTTCAAGGTCTTCGTCCGGGTGCACGATGTCGCCCAGCAACGACCATTTCCCTTTGTATTCTTTCAGGTCAGATTCGATCAGCAATACCTTCAGTTCGTTTTCATCGAACCCGAAAATGACACAGTCTACGGAAATAGCCGCTTTAAAATAATCTTTGATCTCGGTGAGATGGGTGTTGATGTTTTTGGTGTACATACTTGCATATCGTGGAATGTCAGGAAAAAAGGCTGCTGCTGTCCGCGCTAAAGTCCTGCCCTGTGGAGCGCCTGTCCGTAAATATAAGTTGCTAATACTTTAGTTGCCAAAATTTTCTCTGCGGGCACTTTCATGATATCCTGGCTCAGCACCACGAAATCGGCCACCTTTCCCGGTTCCAGGCTGCCCTTCCGGTCTTCTTCGAACGAGGCCCGGGCCGCCCAGATGGTCATACCCTTCAGCGCATCTTCGCGGCTAAGGGCATTTTCAGGCTGAAATCCGCCCGCCGGGAAGCCGGCCTGGTCCATCCTGGCCACGGCGGCATAGAACGTACGCAGGGGGTCTATATGCTCCACGGGGAAGTCTGTACCCAGGGGCAACCATCCGTTTTCCCGCAGCAGCCGGTTAAAGGCATAGGCGTATTTTACGCGCTGCGGGCCCAGGCGGTCTTTGGCCCAATACATATCTGAAGTGGCATGGGTGGGCTGCACAGAAGGCACGATATTGTTTTCGCCAAACCAGTGGAAATCGATGGAATCGACTACCTGCGCATGTTCTATCCGCCAGCGTTTATCATTTTTTCCTTTCAGCACCTCCGCATAGATCTTCAGGATTGTGCTGTTGGCTGAATCGCCAATGGCATGCGTGCACATCTGGATGTCCGTCTTCGCCAGCTGCGCGGCCTTCCCGGCAAAATACCCCGCGTCTTTCAGCAAAAAGCCTTTCCAGCCCGGCCGGTCTGTGTAATCATGTTTCAGGCAGGCGCCGCGGGAGCCCAGGGCCCCGTCGCCATAGAACTTCACGCTGCGCACCAGCAGGCGGTCTTTTTCATAGATGCCGTTTTGCAGCAGCCAGTTGATATTTTCTTCGTTGTCGCTGAGCATGACATTGAGGCGCAGGTGCAGCTTCTGCTGCGCGAAAAGGGTATCGAACAGGCGCACTTCGGGAAGGTTCAGCCCACAGTCTGTAATGCTGGTAATGCCTGCCGATATACAATTCCGTTCAGCCGCTTCCAGTGAGGCGACGATCGCTTCAAGCGGCTCGGCAGGTATTTTGGAAGACACCAGCTCGTCCGCATTATCGATCAGCATACCGGTAAGCCGGCCGTTCTTTGTCTCCACCGTTCCGCCAATGAGGGTCTGCCCGGCTTTCACGCCCGCCGCATCCAGCGCGGCCTGGTTGGCAATGGAAGCATGACCGTCCACCCGTTCCAGCAATACGGGCGTGTTGGGAAACAGGCTGTCCAGCTTCGATTTATCAGGAAAGGCCTTCACTTCCCAATCATTCTGATCCCAGCCACGGCCCAGGATCCATGCGGAAGGATGTTTGGCGGCAAAGTCCTGCACACGCGCCACCGCTTCATCCCAGCTTTTAGCCCCTACGAGGTCTACCCGGCGGAGCGAATTCGCATAACCGAAGAAGTGCGCATGCGCATCGTTGAAGCCGGGAAAAATAGCCGCGCCTTTTGCATCGATCACCGAATCCGCTTCAAACTTCCCCTGCACCAGCTCATTGCTGCCGATGGCGATCACCTTGCCGTCTTTCACAACCATGGCCGCGGCTACGGTGTTCATGGAATCGGCGGTGTAGATCACGGCATGATGGACCAGGAGGTCTGCTTTTTCTTTACTGGCACAGGCGGATAACAGCGTAACTGAAAGGGCAGCGTAAAGGCATTTTTTCATAGCAGGAAATTTGTACTTAACTAAAGATTAAATTTACGGCAGATTCATACACGATGTATAATAAAGACACTGAAAGATCGCTGGCCGCGCTGGCCAAAACATTACTGTCCGGCAAAACGCCGGGCACGCCTGAAGAAACGGCCGCATCACTGCGGCAGGTGATACGCCACAGCGATTGGCGGTATTACATCCAGGACGACCCCGTGCTCAGCGACCAGGAATACGACCAGCTTTTCTCACAGCTCAAGAAGCTCGAAGAATCGCACCCGGAGCTTGTCACAGCCGATTCTCCCACCCAGCGTGTGGCGCAGGGTCTTACGAAAGTATTCCCCACCGTGCAGCACCTGGTGCCGATGCTCAGCCTGGAGAACTCTTATAATTCAGACGACCTGCTGGACTGGGACCGTAAAGCCCGCGAGCAGACGGGTCTTGCAGAGATCGAATATTGTATAGAACCGAAATTCGACGGCGCCAGCATTTCCCTCATTTACGAAAACGACCTGCTGGCCCGTGGCGCCACCCGCGGCGATGGCGTACAGGGAGACGAGATCACGACCAATATCCGGCAGATACGCTCTATCCCTTTGTCTGCAAAGTTTTCAGACTACGGCATCCAGCAGATAGAACTGCGCGGCGAGGTGCTCATCAACAAAACCACCTTCGCCAAGCTGAATGAGCAGCGCGCCGCTGAAAACCTTCCGCCGCTGGCCAACCCGCGCAATGCGGCCTCAGGCTCGCTCCGCATCGTGGACCCGAAGGAAGTGGCCAAACGCGGGCTGGAAGCGTTCCTTTACAACATGAGCTACCACACCATGAACGACGGCGCCACCGAGCCGCCTGCCATACAATCGCACAGCAACACCCTTGAAATGCTCTGGCAGCTGGGTTTCCGCAGTCCCGCCCGGGAAATGAAAGTCGTGAAAGGCATACAGGCCGTGATAGATCATTGCCTCGATTACGAAACCAAACGCGACGACCTGCCGTATGAAATAGACGGCATGGTGATAAAAGTGAACGATTACGAACTGCAGGACAGGATGGGCATGACCACGCATCACCCGCGCTGGGCCATCGCCTTCAAGTTCAAAGCCCGCCAGGCCACCAGCATCCTGCGCGATGTGGAGTTCCAGGTGGGACGTACCGGCTCCATTACGCCCGTGGCCAAGATAGACCCTGTACCCATTGGCGGCGTGATGGTAGGTTCCGTGAGCCTTTTTAATGAAGATGTGATCAGGGAAAAAGACCTGAAGCTGGGCGACCGTGTGCTGGTGGAGCGCGCCGGCGACGTGATCCCCTATATCGTGAAATCCATTGCAGACCTGCGTAGCGGCGATGAAAGGGATATCGTGTTCCCGAAGAACTGCCCGGTCTGTAAAGACCCGCTGTTCAAGCCCGAAGGCGAAAGCGTGTGGCGCTGTGTGAATATCAACTGTGAAGCACAGGTGGTGGAAAGGATGATCCACTTCGTGAGCAAAGACGCGATGGACATCCGCAGCCTCGGCGAGAGCAACGTGCGCAAGTTCTGGTCGCTCGGCCTGCTGAAAGATGTTCCCGGCATTTACACGCTGGATTTTGAAGCGATAGGCAAGCTGGAAGGTTTCGGGCCAAAGTCCATTTCCAATTTGCAGTCTGCCATAGAAGCCTCGCGCAGCCAGCCTTTGCACCGGCTCATCTTTGGGCTGGGCATCCGTTATGTGGGAGAGACCACCGCGAAAACGCTGGCCAATTCCACCGGGCACCTGCTCAACCTCGCGGATTACACAGAAGAACAATTGCTGGCGCTGGAAGACATCGGGCCGAAAGTAGCGGGTTCTGTACGGCAGTTTTTCCTGAACCAGGACAACATACACATGCTGCAGCGGCTGGAAGAGCTGGGCCTGAACCTCAAAGGCAATACCGGCTCGCGCTCTGCAGAAGGCACTCTCAGCGGGCAAACCTTCCTGTTCACCGGCACACTTCACAAGCTCAAGCGCAGCGATGCGGAAGCGCTCGTAGAGCAGCAGGGCGGCAAGATACTCAGCGGCGTGAGCAGTAAGCTCAACTACCTGATCGTAGGCGAAGATGCGGGCAGCAAGCTCGAAAAAGCGAAAAAGATCAATACCGTCAAGATATTGAGCGAAGATGAATTCATAAACATGGTGCAATAATGAACGATGAGTTTTTCATGCAGCAGGCGCTGAAAGAAGCCCGCAAAGCACAGGAGAAAGGAGAAGTGCCCATCGGGGCGGTAGTGGTGATGAACGGGCAGGTGATAGGCCGCGGCTTCAACCAGGTGGAAATGCTCAATGATTGTACCGCGCATGCTGAAATGATCGCGCTCACTGCGGCGTTCAACTATCTCGGCTCCAAATACCTGATGGAAGCCACTTTGTATGTCACCCTGGAGCCCTGCGTGATGTGCGCCGGGGCTTTGTACTGGAGCAAGATCGGGCGCATCGTATATGCGGCGGCGGATGAAAAGAACGGCTACAGGCGGGTCACCGGCGCTGCGTCTCCCTTTCATCCCAAAACGAAACTGGAAAGCGGCCTGTGTGAAGCGGAAAGTCTGCAGCTCGTGAAAACTTTCTTCCAGGCCAGGAGAAAATAAAAAACCGGCTGTACTATTGCAGCACAGCCGGTTTCATATACCGCGGCCCGTCTTACTTGGCGGGCTGTTGTTTTTTCACATCCATCAGCTGGTTGAGGCTCATGAGCTGTTTCATTGTTTTCTCCATTCCTTCCGAAGAGCCATCCAGGAAAAGCACGTTGCCTTTCGAGTTTTCCGAGAAATGTTTGATGCCTTCCACCCACATGCTGAACAGGATCACGGAGGTATCCAGGTTGGCCTGCTGCATTTCTTTGGCGGCCATCGTCATACCCTTGGCCACTTCTTCACGGAAGAGCGCAACGCCCTGGCCGCGCAGCTGGGCTGCCTGCCTTTCCGCTTCAGCGGCTATTTTGATCGCATTACCTTCTGCTTCCGCAGCTTTGGTTTTGGTGATCAGCAATGCCTGGCCTTCGTTCTCAGCGGCGGCCTTCAGGTTGTTGGAAGCCACCACCTGCGCCATGGAGCGCATGATCGCATCGTCGAAAGTAATATCATTCATCTGGAGGTCCTGCAGGTGAAAACCCCATTGTTCCAGCGTTACGTCTATCTGTTCTTTTACGTGCTCGGTAATGTCCTTGCGGAGGCCCAGCACTTCAGACTGCCTTTTGGTAGCTACAAAGCCCCTGATAGAGCCTTCAATGGTGCGGATGAGGGCCTGCATGAAGCTGCGTTCGTCCATGAACTTAAAGGCTACGTTCTTGATGGTTTCCTCCTGCTGGTTGAGCACGGAATAGAGAAGCATGGCCTTGAAATACACATTCGCCTGGTCTACCGTAATAGCCTGGAATTCCAGCTCCACGGAGCGGTTCTGGATAGAGATGCGTTTGAACACCTTTTCGATGAGAGGGATCTTGAAGTTGAGGCCGGGTAACAGGATGCGGTTGTATTTACCGAAGATGGTTGTAACGCCAATGGTGCCCTGCTGCACAGTTACGAAAGAAGAAAGGACTACAAGAACGAGTAGGCCTAAAATAACATACAAAAAAATGTTATCCATAGTGTCAAGGATTTGAATCATAAATGTAATCAAAATCCTTCACTACAGCTATTAAATTGCTGATAAGCGGGGTTTCCAAACTTACGGATGTAAAGACCGGGATTGTATGGCTTTGGTGGTTAACAAACAATGGATGAACCGTGTGGGTTAAAACACGATACAATGCATGAAAGACTTATACAAAGTGTTATATCTTCTGGCAAGTGCGGAAGTAAATGAATACATCGTCCAGCTCAATCTGTTTCAATTGATAGGCCAATTGGGTTTTCAGGTCCTCCGTCTCTTCTTTGATTTTCCTGTATTGGTCTTTTAATGTCTGATACCTGGCAATTATTTCTTCAGGTGTGGCGGATGGCTCCAACATCAGGATATCATACGCCTTGTCTTCGGTTATCATAGTGATAAGTATTACCTCTAAAAACTATCCAAATGAACTCCGTTCTTAATTCAGGCTACTAAATTAGTGGAGTTTCGAACGCCGGAAAATACCCAAGCTTGGGTATTTTTCTCCCCGGAATCGCAGATCACACAAGCGTTGTAGCGCTTTTACAAATTAAAAATCGGTCATATGTATCCTGATAATCAATATGCGAAAAAATCATAATAAATGCTGGTTATTGTAAACCAATCTGTTTGGCAAGGGCTACCAATTCGGGGGTGTTTCTTACTTTGAGCTTAAGCCTGATGTTCTTCCTGTGGGTCTCAATGGTATACCTGCTGAGGTTCAGTTTCTCTGCGATCTCTTTATTGTTGTGGCCTCTTGCGGCCAGTGTGAATATATCTTTTTCGCGCGCGGTGAGCTTGTTGAGCACATCTTCGTTCCGTCTTCGCAGCACTACGCGCAGCGCTTCGCTGATCTGGTTACCCGTGTCTATAGCGTTGGAAAAGTCCAGGAACACGCAGATCACGTCTACCACGTTCCCCTGCTGGTCGAAGGAAAAAGGCACGCCCAGGCCTACGACCCAGAACCATTCATGGCTGCCGCGCCTGCGTACGCGCATAACACCGCCGAACATACCTTTTTTATCGCGGAAAGACTGTTGTGAGATGGTGAGGATGCTCAGGTCTTCGGGGTGGGTTACCTGCCTGAAAAATTCAACCCCAAGGGTTAAGATCTCTTCCCGGGAATACCCCAGCGTTTCTGTCAAAAGCCTGTTGCACCAGTTGATTGCTTTTTTGGAGTTGTTGGACGTATATAACATTGCGGGAACCTTGTCTATAATGGCCTCCAAATGTTCCAGCCGGCTCCTCAATTGCGTATTCTCCGATATCAGCGCATCATGAGAATCGCGGTTTTCTGTGCCCATGTCCTGCATTATGAATGTTTTAAACAAACAATAGTGAAAACTAACGATGAATACTATACGAATATAAATAAATGTGAAACAAAGATCATAACACCTTTATGTAAATATAAAAGAAAAAGCCATATATCCAAACGCCGTTAACACTGGTTTCCCCCTAATAACAATGCGATGGGCAAAGGGTTCGCGGAACTGCCGGAGAAAGGGTTTGACAATTCCCGCATTAGGCAGTAAATTTGGTGCTCTAATTGAAATACAATTCTTAAACCCATAAAAATTGGATTATGGCTTTCACACTTCCTGCATTGCCGTATGCTTCCGATGCGCTTGAGCCGCACTTCGACAAGCTGACAATGGAAATTCACCACGGCAAGCACCACCAGGCTTATGTAGACAATCTGAACAAGGCTGTTGCCGGTACCGAGAACGAGAATAAATCCCTGGAAGAGCTGGTTGCAAAAGCCGGCACTATCAGCCCCGCAGTGCGCAACAACGGTGGCGGCCACTGGAATCACTCTTTCTTCTGGACCAGCCTGGGCCCCAATGCCGGCGGCGCTCCCTCCGGTAAACTTGCAGATGCCATCAACAGTGCTTTCGGTTCTTTTGATGCATTCAAAGAAAAATTCAACGCTGCCGGCGTTTCCCGCTTCGGTTCAGGCTGGGCCTGGCTGATCGTGAAAGACGGTAAGCTGGAGATCACTTCCACCCCCAACCAGGACAACCCCCTGATGGACGTTGCTGAAGTGAAAGGCACTCCCATCCTGGGTGTGGACGTGTGGGAACACGCCTACTACCTCAAATACCAGAACCGCCGCGCGGAATACCTCGCTGCTTTCTGGAACGTGGTAAACTGGGACGCCGTTAGCAAAAGATTCTAACAGCCTCACTGGCAAAAAATAAAAATGGCCGGCAGCAACAGCTACCGGCCATTTTTTATTACCACATCTTTCCCTTACAGGGATTTGATCTTCATGTTTTTGAACCATATCTCGCTGCCATGATCCTGCACGCAGATATGGCCTTTCTTCGCGGTGCCATAACCTTTGTAATCCTTCCATTTGCCGGTGGCCTTGGCCTTTTCCCACTCAGGCGTCCACATTTGTGTATCCACCACTTTCTCGCCGTTCAGCCAATGCTCAACGTGGCCTTTGTTCACTACAATACGGGTATGGTTCCACTCGCCGATGGGCTTGGCAGCCAGCTTCGACGGCGGGTTCATCGCGTAGTTCGCGCCTGATTTCTGCCAGTCTTCGAGCTTTTCCGGGAAGTTCTCATCGTCTATGAGCTGGTACTCAGGCCCGCTCATATAGGGTGCTTCAAACTCTTCGGTAACGAGGTAAAGGATACCGCTGTTGCCCTGTGGCGCCAGTTTCCAGTCGGTTTCCAGCTCAAAGTTCTCGTACTGGTCGTTGGTGAGCAGGTCGCCGCGCATATCGCTTTTATCGGTGGTGCTGCCGGTGCAGTGTAATGTACCATCTACCACGCCCCAGGTGTTGGAAGGCTTGTTCTTATAAATCCTCCACCCGTCAAGGTTTGAGCCGTTGAACAAAAGTTTCCAGCCAGCTGCCTGCTCTTCGGCAGTCAGCACATTGGCCTGCGGTTCGGTAGTGGTTTTGTTTTCGCTGCCGATGGCCACCGAATCTTTCTTCTCCTCTTTGGGAGCCCCGCCGCCACAGGATGTGAGCGCAAGGGAAGCCGCTGCAAACGCAGGTAATACTAATCTCTTCATAGTTTACTTGTTTACGGTTTTCAGGTTCTTCGGATCCCAGTACATGATCTTGTTCTGGAAATAGCTGTCGTTGCAAAGCAATGCAGGCGCGGCTGCGCGGAAGCCGAACAAGGCGTCTTCACTCACTTTGCCTTTCGTGCGCATGGCGTTGAACAGGTTGTAGAAGTGATCGAAGTGCGCGCCTTTGTAACCCTTGTCAGCCACGTATTCCAGCTTATCGGGCGGCAGCATGTCCGCTCTTTCGTACACGTATTGTTTGCCGGTGTCCTGCGCTTTTTTCGTTTGCAGCAAAGGATCGTCTGTAGCGGCGTAGGCCTTGTTGCGGTAGAGGGTCACTTTATCCCACTCCACGGTCATGGAGCCTTCGCTGCCCACCATGCGCAGGTAGTTGGTGCCGCCGGTACCGTCTACGAAGTTCACACGCAGGGAGAGGTTGAATGCAGGATGAATGTCTGTCTGCGGGTAGTCGAACATGCCGAGCATTACATCAGGCACTTCACGGCCGTCTTTCCAGTAACGCAGGCCGCCCGTGGCCATGATCTTTTCAGGGCCGATGGAACCGGTTACGAGGTGAAGGCTGGAGAAGAGGTGAACGAAGAGGTCGCCGGAAACGCCGGTGCCATAGTCTTTGTAATTCCTCCAGCGGAAGAAACGCAAAGGATCCCAAGCGCGTTTGGTGTTGTTGGCCAGGAATGCGTCCCAGCCTACGGTTGAAGGCGATGCATCGGCGGGGATGGGATATTGCCATGCGCCGAAGGGAGACATGCGCGCCCAGAAACCTTCTGCATAATTGAGCTGGCCGATGGCCCCGTCTTTCAGCAACTGGCGGGCTTTTTCGTTACCGAGGGAGCTTACGCCCTGGCTGCCTACTTCGTATATCACTTTGTTCTTGTTCTGTGCTTCCACTACAGCATGGCCCTCGGTAACGTCGTGCACCATTGGTTTTTCGCAGTACACGCTTTTGCCTGCGTTCATCGCTGCCACGGAAATATCTTTATGCCAGCTGTCCGGCGTGGCAATGATCACCGCGTCTATGTCTTTACGGGCGAGTATTTCCTTGTAATCGCGCGTGGTGAAAATGTCGCTGCCATATTTCTTCTTTGCATCCGCCAGGCGGCCATCGTAAAGATCGCAGGCTGCGATCAGCTTCACACCGGGCACGGTGATGGCTGTATCTGCATCGGCATTGCCCATGCCGCCGGCGCCTATCAGCGCGATCTGGATATTATCGTTTGCGCTGTAATGGTCTTTCTGCCTGGAAAGCTGTTCCAGGCTGCGTTTCCTGTCTGCCGCCGTAATAATGTTCGGCAGCAGCGATGCGCCTACAACTCCTTTTGCAAATTTGGTGATAAAACCGCGGCGGGAGTTGCCATTGGATTGATTACTCATATGCTGTTAGCTTTTTATTTTTTATGATAAACGTGGGTTTCCCGAACCATTAATTTAACGATTAATTTCAGCAAATCCAATCGCCTCGCTTATTTGAGGCGCAATACCGCATTCACCGGCAAATGGTCGGATGCGTATTTTTCCTGGATCACGGTATGCCTCACCGTCTCGAACCTGCCCGGGGTAAAAGCCACGAAATCTATGCAGCGGCGCGGGTTTTCGACGGGAATGGTAAACCCGCAGTCCGTACAGCTGCGGGAGAAATGCTGATCAAGTGTGTTTATTACACTACTGTTTTCCGGCGCATTCAGATCTCCTGCAACGATCACAGGGTATGGTTGTTTGCCCAGGATAGCTATAACTTCCCTGATCTGTACCTGGCGGTTGGTATCGCCGCGCTGCGCGTCCAGGTGGGTGCAGGCCATCAGTACTTTGCGGTTGCCGGGCAGCTGCAACAGCGCAGTGGCCAGCACGCGCGGTTCGCCATTGGTGCCTGCAACGGTCGTGAGCGGGTAACGGTTCGTTTCCAGGATGGGATAACGGCTCAGGATGGCTACGCCATATTCCCCGCCGCCATAGTCGATCCCTTTGGCGAAAAATGACTGCATGCCGCTCAGCCTGGCCAGCTCTTCTGCCTGGTGAAGTCCTTTGCCTGAGCGGTCCGTATGCACGTCCACTTCCTGCAGGGCAACAATATCGGGCTTGGTATCCGCGATCACTTTGGCAATGGCGGGTATGTCTATTTTGTCTTTGGTGGAAGGCGGATTGGCGTGATGGATGTTATAACACAGCACGTTGATATCTGCCTGTTGCGCGCCTGTAACGGCTTTCGGGCCAGAGCATGCGGCCAGCGCCGTCAGGGAGAAGGCGGTAGCATAAAGGATTGCTTTCATACGGTGATGTTGAGTAGAACCGTAAAAAAACGAAAAACAATTTAACCATGCAATGTTTATCGCATAGTTAAATTGTTATTTCAAATATACTAAGGTCGGGATCAGTTGTGCTTACCCAGCAATTGCTGGTACCTGGCGGGGTCGCCGAGCAGCGCCACGGCTTCTTCCACGTCCTTATCCCAGGTCAGGCTTTTTTCGATGCGGCCCAGCTGCGGGTAATAACGGTTCATGATCTCTTCTTCCAGCAGGTGCCTGATCTCGGTCTTGTTCTTCAGCAGGTCCTGCTTTTTGTCGTGCTTCATTTTCTGCTGCAGCGCTTCAAATTCTTTCGCCAGGCCATCGTAATATTTTTCACGGTTGGCGGTGCTGCGGAAGTTTTCCAGCGCTTCTTCGCTGCGGGTCTTGTAGCTGTAATCCTTCCCGTCCAGGAACTTCACGAAATCCTCGAAATCCTCGTCGGTCAGCGTGAATTGTGAAGGTTCTTTCGCGGCGGGATGCGAGTAGTAGTATTGGGTAGCGTAATCGAAGATGTATTGTTTGCGCAGCAGGGTGATGGCCACCTGGCTGAGGATCATGTTGTCTACCTTGGCGTCGGGCTCAATGCCGCCGCCGTCTTTCACCGGCCTGCCGCCTGCGGTCACGAAAGAGCGGCGCAGGGAATCGGGCACATAATCGGCTTCGCCTTCTTCGTTGCGGTGACTGTAATCTATCGCCTGGATGCAGCGGCCGCTGGGCGTGTAATAACGTGCGGTGGTCACTTTCAGCTTGGCGTTGTAGGGCAGCGGGCGGGTGGTTTGCACCAGGCCTTTGCCGTAGGAGCGTTGGCCAACAACAAGACCGCGGTCCAGGTCCTGCACAGCGCCGGCCACGATTTCAGCGGCGGAAGCGGAGGAGCGGCTGGTGAGCACGATCAGCGGGATGTTCATATCCACGGGGCTTTGGCTGGTACGGTATTCCCGGTCCCAGCTTTTCACTTTGCCGCGGGTGCTTACGATCAGTTTGTTCTTTTCAATGAAAATATTGGAAAGGGCCACTGCTTCCTCGAGCAGGCCGCCGGGGTTGCCGCGGAGGTCCAGCACGAGGCCTTTCAGCTGCGGGTTGGATTGCCTGAGCCTGGCGAACGCTTCCTGTACCTGTTCGGCGCTGTTTTCGGTGAACTGCGTCATTTTGATATACCCTACTTCTTTTTTCATGATACCGGCGAAGCTCACGGGTTTCACGTTGATATCTTCACGAACGATCTTGTATGTTTTTTCAGCACTGGTGATGGGATGGCGCAATACGATGGTGAGCGTGGTGCCGGGCGCGCCTTTCAGATAGCGGCTCACTTCGTCCTGCTCCATGTTCCTGGCACTCTTGCCGTCCAGCGACACGATGATATCTCCCGCTTTCACGCCGGCTTTGGCCATAGGGCTGCCTTCGTACACGTCGGTGATGGAGGTCCATTCGCCTTCGGTATAAATGGAAGTGCCTACGCCTCCATACCGGCCGGTGGCCATAAAACGGAGTTCATCCAGTTCTTCTTCAGGCACGAAGTCCGTGTAGGGATCGGTTTCTTCGAGCATGGCTTCTATGCCCCTTTGCATGAGTTTTTCGGGAGGCAGTTCTTCCACGTAGTAAGTGTTCAGCTCGCGGTAGAACGCGGCAAATATGTCCAGGTTCTTGGCGATCAGGAAATATTTGTCGTTGTTGCGGAACGCGGCGAGCATGAGGCAGAGGCCCAGCAGTGAAAACAGTACGATCTTTTTGGAAATCCGCATGTGGCAAGATTAAAATGTGAGGGATGTGGTTCAGGGAACCGGGTCGTATCCATGCCCGCCCCAAGGGTGGCAGCTCAGGATGCGTTTGATGGTAAGCCAGCCGCCTTTGAAGGCGCCGTGTTTTTTAAATGCTTCCAGGCCGTATTGTGAGCAGGTGGGCGTATACCGGCACCGCGATCCCAGCCATGGGCTGATGCACCATTGATAGAACTTGATGAGTATAATGAACGGGATACTGAGTAATTGCATCAATCGCTGCATAATCTTTGGTCTTTCTTGCTTTAGTCTTTCCTGACGGCTTCCCTGGTCAGTTTCTCTAAAATTACCGAAAATTTGCGGCTAAGGATGTCGAAATCAGCTATTTTTTTGTCAGTATAAATGAAAAAAACGGCCAGCTGGGCGCCGCTTTCGCGGAGGGCGTCGTAGAGGGATTGTTTTTGGATACGGTAGGCCTCCCGGCCCAGCCTTTTGATGCGGTTGCGGTCTACCGCATGGGGAAATTTGCGGGACGATACGCTGAACCCTGCCTGGACGGGGTATTTGTCCGTATGCAGGCTGGCGTGCATATAGATCACGCGGTAGGGGAAAACAGAAAACGCTTTTCCGTCCCGAAAAAGCGTTTCAATCATTTTCCTGCTCTTTAACTTCTCTTCCTTGTTAAAAGAATAAGTTTTTATGGCAATATGAGTTTATGCGGATTATTTCAGCTTGCTCTCGTCAGATACGGTCAGCTTTTTCCTGCCCTTAGCCCTACGGGATGCCAATACTTTACGTCCGTTGGCAGTTTCCATTCTCTTTCTGAAACCGTGTACGCTCTTTCTGCGTCTGTTGTGCGGTTGAAAAGTACGTTTCATTTGTTAATTATATTTGATTTCAATTGTCAAATGGGACCTTCGGTCTCACCTGTTAATAATTTTTTGCTTTTGCCTGATGGGACCTCGCAAAAGCTCGGTCTCATTTTATCAGTTTGTTTTTTGTACTTAAAACTTGTTCCCATTCCCGTTTTTGAGAAGGCAGACTGTGATCAGCCCCGTTTCAAACGGAAGGCAAAGGTAGCGTAAATAATTAAAAATGAAAAGAGATGCGCTAAAAAAAGTGCCCTCTCTATAAAAAAAGCCCCGGGATTGCGCCCGGAGCCCTTATAAATCAGTTAATTATGCCTTATTTGGCTGCTGCGGGAGCTGCGGTTGCAGGCACGCCCAGCTTGGTCTTAACAGCCGCCAGGATGTCGTCGCCGGCAGGAGAAACCAGTAAAGAGCCGCTGGAGCTGTCGATCACGTAAGCATACCCTTTTTCTTTGGCTACGTCTTCGATGGCTTTACGGGCTTTGTCGTATACAGGTTTCAGCAGTTCGTTCTGTTTCTGGCCGATCTTTTCACGGGCAGCGGTTTCGAAAGACTGGATGCGCTGTTGTGCGTCCTGGATCTCTTTCACTTTCACCTGCTTCATGGTTTCGCTATCGGTAGCGGAGGATTTGTCGAAATCCTGCATCTTCTTGTTATATTCTGCAACCAGGGCGCCACTTTCCTTTTCCAGGCTGGCCGCGAAGGTTTCGATCTCTCCCTGTGCTTTTTTAGTCTCCGGCATGGCCTCGATCAATGCCTGTGCGTTGATATGCGCGATTTTGGCTTGTGCGCTGGCCTTCACACTGCATAACCCGGAAACCGCGACAATTGCAATAATTACATACTTCTTCATGATGATGTTGTTCTGAGTTTAAAAGAAATTTTAAAATAGTTATAGGTCAAAGTATAGAGGCTATTGTTTTTTTACCCCCAGGGAAGCCAGGATCTCCTCACTTTTATCCAGCTTCGGATCAGAGAAAATAACGGTGATGCCGCCGGACTTATCGAGCACAAAGTCATACATCCTGCTGGCAGCCAGCTTTTGTACGGCATTGTAGATCTTGTCCTGTATAGGTTTCACCAGCTCTTCCCTTTTCTTGAAAAGATCGCCTTCGTAACCGAAACGTTTCTTTTGCAGGTCTTTCGCTTCTTTTTCCCGGGCTATGATCTCGTCTTCACGTTTGCGCTTGAGGTCGTCTGTCAGCATTACCTGTTCTGCCTGGTAAGACTTGTACATCTTGTCCACTTCCTGGAACTTCACGTCTATTTCTTTCTGCCATTGTTCTGCTACGGCGTCGAGTTTCTTCTGTGCATCCTTGTAATCAGGAATGCTTTCCAGGATGTATTTCGTATCGATCACACAGTAACGCTGGGCCAGGGCTCCAAAAACGGTGCCCAACACTAAAGCCGCGGTAATGAATAATTTTTTCATCTGGTAAATATTTTAATCGGTAGATGGAATTTCGCGTTCCATCGGGAATAAGGTTCGCATTGCGATCAGGCTACGCAATATATAATAAATATTTTATTCCGGTTCAAACCCGAGCATGAATGTAAATTTCGCTGCGTCTTTCATGCCGCCGCCCGGTCTGATCCTATCCAATCCTATGCCATAGTCGAAACCAAGCAGGCCGAACATCGGCAGGTAGAACCTGGCGCCCACGCCCACAGAGCGTCTCAGCCTGAAGGGATCATATTCTTTGAAATCCCTGTAACCGTTCGCGGCTTCCAGGAATATCAGGCCGAAAATTGTCGAGCTCGGGTTGAGACTGAAAGGATAACGCAGTTCCACCACATATTTATTGAACATGGTGAACCCGGCATAACCTGCGGGAGGACCGCTGCTTTCAGGATTCAGCTTCGGGTTGGAGGTGTAGTACACCGGGTAGCCGCGCTGTGAAATGATGTCCCTGTCGTATACCGCGAAGTTGCTCAAACCGTCGCCGCCCAGCTCGAACCGGCCGAAAGGCGAGAGTGTAGTGCGGTTGTTGTAGCGGCCGAGGTAACCGAATTTGGCGGCCACTTTCAGTACGAGCGATTTGTGGTCGCTGCCCACGGGGCGGCTCAAAGGCACATACCATTCGGCATTCATGCGGTATTTCTGGTATTCGATGAACTTGAACTGCTCCTGGATGGTCTCGCTCTTGTAGTCCTTGTCAGGATTCAGCACTGAGTACGGCGGCGTGAACTGGCCGTACAGCATGAAGCTGGAACCACTACGGGGGAAGATCTGCTGGTCAACGGAAGAGCGTGCAAGCGTCAGCCTTAAGCTGAGGTTATTGGCCACGCCGTTGTCGAAACCTTCCAGGCCGAAGTAGTTGAAGTCCTTCAGTTTGTAGCGCTGGTAGTTGATGGTGTACATCAGGGAGAAAAAGTCGTCCGGCCATCTCAGCTGTTTACCGAGGGAAACGGAACCGCCCAACACCCTGAAATATGCGCCGGGATTGGGTACCGGCTGGTTATAATATTCTGCGAATGCGTTCGGGTTCTGGTAAGTGCTGTAGAAGCTCACGGAAAACGGGTTCCTTTTCTTGCCGCCGAGCCAGGGTTCGGTGAAAGAGAAGTTGTAGGAGCGGTAAGCCTTACCGTTGGAAGAGATCCTTACGCTGAGCTTCTGGCCGTCGCCGGAAGGCAGCGGGTCCCAGGTTTCCTTGCGGAAGATGTTGCGCAGGGAGAAGTTGTTGAACGTTACGCCGAGGGTACCGGTGAGGCCGATGTAACCGCCCCAGCCTGCGGACAGCTCCAGCTGGTCGTTCGCTCTTTCTTCCACTTTATAGTCGATGTCTACGGTTCCTTCCTGCATGTTGGGCACCGGGTTGATGCCGATGGTCTCAGGGTTGAAGAAGCCGAGCTGCGAGATCTCGCGTTGTGACCTTATCAGGTTCTGGCGGCTGAACCATTCGCCGGGCAAGGTTCTCAGCTCGCGGCGAACGACGTGTTCATTCGTTTTTTCGTTACCTGCAATGCGTATATCCTTGATAGTTGCCTGGGGGCCTTCCTGGATGCGGATCTCGTAGTCGATGGTGTCTCCGCGGATGCCGGTTTCCACGGCCTCTGACTGGAAGAACAGGTAACCGTCGTCCATGTACAGCGAACCGATGTCGCCGCCTTCAGGGCCCGGAGGGTTGCCAAGGCGTTTGTTCAGCAGCTCCAGGTTATAGATGTCGCCTTTCTTGATGCCGAGGCCGCGGTTAAGAATAGTATCGTTGTAAATGGTGTTACCTCTCCAGATGATGTTGCCGAAATAATACTTGCGGCCTTCATCCACTTTCACTTCGATGTTGAGGTTCCCTTTGCTGGAGGCGTACAGGGTATCGTCCACGATCTGCATGTCGCGGAAACCTTTGGAGTTGTAATATGCGATGAGTTTTTCCTTGCCTTCGTCGTACTTCGCTTCGTTGAATTTGGAATTGGCGAAGAAGTTGGGGCGGAAATAAGGATTGAGCTTTTGCAGGGTGCGGGTAGCGGAAAGGTAGCCCATGGATTGCCAGTAATCGTCTGTAGTGGCCATGCTGTCTACCCAGGCGTCCGCCATTTCAGGATACAGCGTCATGCGCGGCGTTTCCTTGGGATCTTTCATTTTTTTCTTCAGCACATTGTCCGGTATCCAGTAGTTGCCTACCATGTGGATGTCGTTCACTTTCACTTTATGCCCCTTGTCTACCCAAAAGATAACGGTAGCGGAGTTGATGGCCGGCGGCGGGTCTTTTTTCACTTCCATGCGAACGGTTACATTGCGGTAACCTTTTTCGGCGAAGTGTTTTTTCACCACGGCCAGGGTATTTTGTTCGAGCGCGTCCGTTACCACGCTTCCCTTGCGGAGGCCGGCTTTGGTCACGAAGTCTTCCGATTCGGTCTTCTTCACGCCTTTGAAGCTGAAGTTGGACATGCGGGGTTTTTCCACCAGTTCGATCTCCAGCCAGATCTTGTTGCCTTCTATTTTAGTGATGTAGATCGCGATGTTGGAGAACAGGCGTTGGCCCCAGAGGTTCTGGATGGCTTTGGCGAAGTGGTCTCCGGGGAGCACTACCTTATCGCCAACGGCCAGGCCGGAAAGAGACAGCAGTAATGATTTATCGAGGAATTCAGTGCCTGTCACGGTAATTTCGGCAATTTCGAATTGCTGCGGGTTGCTCAGGGTGAAGGGAGAGATGTCCGTTGCCGGCCTGCCGGGGGGCGGGGTGGGCAAGGTATCCCTTTGCTGGGCACGCACAGATATACCCGCGCTGCAACATAAAACTACGGCCAGTAGGCTTTTAGGAAACAATTTCTTCATTCTGCTGTATTTGTTCGCTTGTTTTGCCGAATCGACGTTCTCTGGTTTGATAATTTAAGATGGCTTCGTATAGATTCTCTTTGCGGAAATCGGGCCAGCGGGTATTGGTAAAATACAGCTCCGCGTAGGCCAGCTGGTACAATAAGAAATTGCTTATACGGTGTTCGCCGCTGGTCCGGATCATCAGTTCAGGATCCGGCAGTTTGGCGGTACATAGGTATTTCTCCCATATCTCGGGCGTCACTTCATCAGGATTCAGCTTGCCTGCCTGTGCATCTTTCGCAATGCTGCGCACGGCCTGCAATATCTCCCAGCGCGCGCTGTAGCTCAGCGCCATCACCAGGTTCAGACCTTTATTGGCTGCGGTCATTTCCTTCGCTTCCTCCAGCTCTCTGAAACAGTGCGGGGGCAGCATAGCCATATCACCGATCACATGCAGCCGGATATTATTTTTATTGAGGGTGCCCACTTCATTCCTGATAGTGGTCACCAGCAGTTCCATGATGCCGTTCACTTCGTATACCGGCCGGTCCCAGTTCTCAGTAGAAAAGGCGTATAAGGTCAGGTATTCGATGCCCAGTTCGGCACAGCCCTCCACTATATCGCGCACACTTTCCACTCCCTGATGATGCCCATAAAGCCGGTCCTGCCCTCGTTCCTTGGCCCATCGGCCATTCCCATCCATAATGATGGCAATGTGGCGAGGCAGTCGTTGCAGGTCTAATTGATCCTTCAAACTCATGACTATTTCAGGCGTGTTAAAACAGTTTTACTAAAAGTGTGCAAAGATACAAAAATAACTTTATGGCCTTTCCGGCAAAGGTCGCGGGGCTCTTTTAACGTAGTTTTAACGGGAAAGGTTGCTGGGAGCGCATTTTGGCCGGCTCAGAATTTACAGCGGTAGGAGGTGAAAAGGATACCCAGCGTCAGCTCCACGGTGGCAAACTGGTCCTTGTCCCGGCTGTTGCCCCGCTGCCTGCCCGCCTCGCCGATCGGCACGGCGCCGGTGGCATAGGAACGGTCCTGCAATACGGCGGCTACGGTGGCCGAACCGTCTGCTTTGGTAGGGAATGCGGACAAACCTGCGTAAGTGGTGCTCACATCGTCCAGGTAATCGGTCTGGGCAAAGCGGAACAGTACTTCCAGTCCCAGGTTCAGCCGGCTGTTCAGGCTGTATTTCAGCCCGCCGCCGATCAAAAAGGAATAGGAGTACAGGCTGTAAGGCTTGCGGTCGGGGTAAAGGGAAGTGCCCTGCCCCTCGGTATGCATAGGCTGCAGGAAGTATTTATTGCCGTCCAGGAAGGCGTATGGGTTAAAATGGAAGATGGATGCGCCCAGGGTGAGATAAGGGCTGAACCGGTAGTCTTCACTCCCCGGCTCAAAACGGAAGAAGTTAAAATCTCCCTGCACGGCCAGCTCAAAGAGGTCTGTATTAAAGCTCAGGTTGCGCCGTTTTTGGTAACTGTTGTCGCTGTAAATGTCCGAATAGCCCAGCTTCATGTACCTGAACTGGGCCCTCGCGCCCACGTAGTCGTTGAAATATTTGCGGTAATAGATGCCCACGGTAGGTTTCACGGCCCTGAGACCGCCATGGGTGTTGAGGTCCCCGAAATAATGGGCGCCTCCTGCGGTGAACCCCAGTTCGCCTACATAACTCAGCTCCTGCTGGGCCACGGCCCTGTTCAGCAGGGAACCGGCCAGCAAAATGCCGGCAACTCCCAGGATCCTTGATTGAATACGCGTAAGCAGCATAAATATCAGTAAGAACGTAATTTAAAGCATTTTCGTATGAAAAAAAGAGGTAATAGCAGCTTATTTCCCGCGGTTGTTCCGGGTGTCTATGCCCCATAACAGTTTGTTTCTCAGGGTGTGCAGGAAGTTGCTCTCGTTCAGGCGGAGCAGGTGGATGGTGAAATCCTCTTTTTTCACGGCCAGCTGCACGCGGTTGTCTATCACTTCCATCCGGCTGTCCAGCGTGCAGATGAACTGGTCGCTGCGGCCTTCCACCTCAAAGGAGATCACATTATCGTCGGGCACTACGATGGGGCGTACGTTCAGGTTGTGCGGGGCCACGGGGGTGATCACGAAGTTAGCGGCTTCGGGAAACACGATGGGGCCGCCGCAGCTGAGGGAATAGCCGGTGGAACCGGTAGGCGTGGCCACGATCAGCCCATCGGCCCAATAGGTATTGAGGAACTCCCCGTTCAGGTAGGTATGGATCTTTACCATCGCGGAGGTATCTTTTTTGTGAATGGTGAATTCGTTCAGGGCATAGGGCACGTCGCCAAAAAGCGGCGAGCTTGCGTCCAGGTGGAGCAGGGTACGTTTGTCCACCACGTAATTGCGGCTTACGAGGGAGTTGACCACTTCATGTATCTCGTCGCGCCCGATGCTGGCGAGGAAGCCGAGGCGGCCGAAATTCACGCCCATCACAGGGATGTTCTTGTCGCGGACGTAGGCCACGGTATCCAGCAGGGTACCGTCTCCCCCCAGGCTCACCAGGAATTCGATGCGCCCGTCGAGGTCTTCTGCTTTGGAAAAGGTATCGGTTTCAGCGGGAAAGCGGATATGCAGCCTTATTTCCTTGAAAAAAGGCTCGTACACCACCGGGGTGATCTCCTGGCGGCCCAGTTCATCCAGCAACAGTTGTATATCTTCCAGGTCTTCTTGAACAAAGCCGCGGCTGTAAAGGGCTACATGCATTTACATATCCAGTTTAGCGTGTAAAAATAGTCCTTTTTCTCCCAATTGGTTGATGCTGTATTCGAAACGGATGCAGGTATCGTAAAAAGAAACCACATCCAGCCCCAGCCCCGCGGTGTACAGCATGCGGTTGTTCAGGCCGCCGTGCAGGCTTTGCCGGCTGTAGCTGTAGCCCATGTCGCCATAGGCTTTGGCCAGCACGCGGATGGGCAGGTTGCTGAACTTTTTGGGCACGATGGGCAGGTGTACTTTGAAATTAAGCAATTCCCTGCGCAGGGTGCTTTTCACGATAAAAAAGGCGGTACCGTCCACCACATAATATTCCAGCCCGCGGAGGTAATCTTCCCCATATCCCATGGCCCTTACGCCGATATAAGGTTGTTTATCAGGCAGCTTGGCCTGCCCCAGCACGCTGAGGGCGCCCCAGGTTTTGCGGGCCAGCGGCCAGTAGCGGGCGGCTTTCAGGCGCAGCCGCACATAATCGAGGTCGCTGAGGCCGGCCAGGCCTACTTTTGAGAGCTCGCCAACGAAAGAGCGGCCTACCAGCGGGTACTGCCAGCTGTCTGCCTGGATGAATTGCAGGCGGTAGCCGAATTCGAGGTATCTTATATCGGTGCGGCCGCCGCCGAGGTAACCGGGGTTGAGGCGGGCCACGGTATCGTTCACGGATTCGTTGTAATAGCCCAGGTACAGCTGGTGTTTCGTGGAGATGGCCCTGCGGTAGGTGTAGGTGGCGCTGGCGGAAAACTGGCGGCGCAGGAAATCGTCTTCCCGGTAAAACTGCTGCTTGTTGTAGTCGGAAACGTAGTTGATCTCGCGGTTGCGGCTGTAGGAGACCACGAAACCTATCCCATGCTGCAATTTTTTATCGATGTAGGGAAGATTATAGCCCAGGAGGAATTTCTGGGTATACCCCACGGTCACATCACCATACACATCGTCGTTGCGGCCGGTCAGGTTATCCTGGAACACTTTCAGGCCAACGTTCACCCGGTCCAGGCTGTGGTTTTTCTCTACCCACCACTGGTTGAAGTTGCGGTCCGCCAGTTTAAAGATGGGGAAAGCGATCAGGTACCAGCGCTCCCATACTTCAAAAGAGAGGTCTGCCTCGTTGCCGTTCCACGACTTCACATTGGCCACTACATTGAGGAAGAGGGAAGTATTCAGCAATTGTTTCCGGCTGGATTCCAGTGTGGTAGCGAGGTTGCGCAGGCGGATGGTATCTCCCGGCTGAACGCCCAGTTCGCGCAGCACGATGGAGGTGCGGGTGCGTTTGTTGCCGGATACGAGGATGTTGCGCACAACGAGGTAGGCCGTATCCTGCACGGCGCCGATGGCCGGGAGGGTGACGGGCTGCTGCGGTACGCTGTCTTTTATCAGCTTCTGCACGGCTTCTTTCAGCGGCTCGGGCACGGTGTCGCGCGGGGGCGCCTGCCCGCTTGCGGCCTGCATGAAAAGCAGGCACAGCCACAAGCCGGTGATATAATAAACAGTGCGCAAATAAGACATTTTGGAAATTACATGCTGATGTAATTCATGAGCAGGTCGTAGTTCTTCTTGAGCAGGTCTTCTTCCAGCTCTTCACTGAACATGTATTTGATGGTGTAATTGAATCTCTCGAACGTGGCTACCAGCCCCTGCATGTCCTGCCGGTTGGTCTTCAGCAGTACTTCCAGCTTGGCGGTGCCAGGATTATTGATCGTATTAACGCTGAGGAGGGTTACTTCATTGCTTTCCGCGATGCGGGCTATTTCGCTCAGGCTGTAATCTCTCGGTTCCACTTCCAGCACCAGCAGGCCGCCGGGCTCTTTCACACCGTTGTATTGCGCCAGGATGGCCAGCAGGTTGTCTTTGGTGATGAGCCCCAGGTATTCCCCCTCGCGGGTGATCACGGGCAATACAGACAGCTTGAGATCGTAAAAAAGCTTCAGTGCTTCGTAAAAATGCGCCCCTTCCATCACGGCGGGCTTCAGGGGGCTGAGCGGGGCCGATTCCAGCAGCAGGTCAGGGTCTTCCCAGTCCAGTATCTGGTCTTCCTCCACCAGGCTCAGGTACTTGTTGTCCACTACCAATGGCAGCTGCGTCAAATGAAATTCATTCATCAGGCGTAATGCTTTCGCGCCGGTATCCATCGGGTGGAGCACCGGCACAACGGTAGAGATGAGTTCCTGTGCCAACATATTCGTTCGTGTTTCAGTTACAATAATAGCAAAGAATATTCCAATACCGCCAACAGGGAGTATTAAAAATTACATAAACACGGAGCAATGGCGCAGCAGCCGGGATGAGCGGTTAGCCTGCATTGGCTCCCACAGCCTTGTTGTTGAGTCTTTTCAGGAAGTCGTGCATGATCACATTGAACTCGTCGGGCACTTCCATCATGGGCGCATGACCGCATTTGTCGATGAAGTGAAGTTCGGAGTTAGGGATAAGCCGGCGGAACTCTTCGCCAACCATAGGCGGGGTCACGGTATCGTTATTGCCCCAGATGAGCAGGGTGGGCGTTTGAATGGTTTTCAGCTCGTCTCCCAGGTTGTGGCGGATGGCGGATTTGGCGAGGGTGATGATCTTGATCACTTTCAGCCGGTTGCTGGTGATCTCGAACACCTCGTCTACCAGTTCCTTGGTGGCCATGGCCGGGTCGTAGAAGGTAAGCTCGGTCTTTTTACGGATGTATTCATAGTCGCCGCGCTTGGGATAGGTTTCACCCATGCCGTTCTCAAAAAGGCCGGAGCTGCCGGTCAGGATGAGGGATTTGACATTTTCAGGGTGCTTCAGGATGTACACGAGCGCAACATGCCCTCCAAGGGAGTTGCCCATCAGGTGAATGTCTTTATAGCCAAGGGTCTCAACGAATTTGTGCACGTATTTGGCGAGGCCGCCTACGGAGGTTTCCAGGATATTCAGATCAAACAGGGGAAGCATCGGGATCACCACTTTGTTGTACTGCTTGAAATATTCGAGCAGCCCGCTGAAATTACTCAGGGCGCCGAATAAGCCGTGCAGCAAAATCACCGGTTCTCCTTCTCCTTCTTCGATGTACTTAAATTTGCCCTGTGTTTTGATTTCGTAATTCATTACCTATGCTTGAAGTCAATTTTGCGCTAAAATAATTCTTTTTCTTAATTCAAATACTCCCTAAAAACGAGGCTATTTTACAGGAATTTCCCTGGCAGCATGCTCAAAAAATCCTTCCAGCTGGGCAAACATATCCCTGAAGAAGGGAATAACACTGCCGATTCTTTCTATTACCCAGGGTCCCACAGGTTCAATATAAGGATACACGGCGGATTGCAGCTTGGTCTCGGGGCTCAGCCAGTATACCTGGTTGGCCAGCCAGAGTAAAACGCTGTACACTACCGTAAAAACAATTACATACAACAGGATGCCTCCCAGGCGGTTCAGCCAGCCCAGCATGGACCACTGCACTACTTTTTCCAGCGCCGCCGCGCCCAGCCTTACTAATATGACGACGCCGAGGAATATCGCCATAAAGGAGATCACCGGCCACCAGCGGCCCTGCATGCCGTTTTGCTCCAGGTAAGCGGCCAGCACGGCAGACAGCTTCAGGGCAGCGGCCAGGCCTACAATGCTGGCTACCAGGGAAAACACCGCAATGATCAGGCCGCGCGAAAAGCCCCGGTAAACGGCAAATGCCATAAGCACCGCGAAAACAACGTCTATGGCCATTACCGGTTTATTTGGTCAGCAGTTCCTTCACAAGGGCGGAGATCATTTTGCCATCCGCTTTGCCGGCCAGTTGCTTGGTAGCCGCGCCCATCACCTTGCCCATATCAGCGGGGGAAGATGCGCCGGTGGATGCAATAATGCCCTGCAGCGCAGTGCGCAGCTCGGCCTCATCCATTTGTTTGGGCAGGTAACGTTCTATAACGGAAAGCTCTTCTTCTTCTTTTTTGGCAAGATCTTCACGGTTCTGCTGGCGGAAGATGTCCAGCGAATCTTTCCGTTGTTTGGCCAGCTTCTGCAGCAGCTTCAGTTCGTCTGCTTCAGAAAGCTCGCCGGTGCTGCCTTCGGCGGTTTTCGCCACCAGCACGGCCGCCTTGATGGCGCGCAGCGCACGCAGTTCTGCTTCAGCTTTCGCCAGCATGGCGGTTTTGATAGCGCCGTTGATATTTTGTTCCAATGACATATTTCCTGTTATTTAAGTCTTACTGGTTCTGATTCTGTTCCTGGTTCTTCAGTTTCTCCTCGAATTTCTTGTAAAAGTCGGTGGCAAATGCCCGCAGGTCGTTCGCCTGGTCTGCCCAGGGCGTTGCGCGCTGGTAGGTGTCTGCCATGGTCATAAAGGTCTGGTAAAAGAAATCGGCCATTTCATCCACCATCATCTCTTTGGTCCAGAGGTCTATGCGCAGGGCGGTTTTGTCTGCCCCGTCCCAGAAGGCCACCATCATGGCTTTGGCTTTGTTCATCTTGTCCTGCGTGCTGTCGGTAGCGGTCCATTCAATGGTCTCGGGCACTTTGTTCTCGTCCAGCCCTACCTGGATCGTTATGGTAGATTTCTTTAACATACGTCGTTTTGATTAGAAGATGCAAAAATAAGCATTTCAGGCTTAGGCGGTGATGATCCGGCCCAGCTCTCCCGCGGCATCGTCCCAGCTGGGCACGCGGCTGATGTGGTCCAGCAGGCGGCTGCGCAGCAGCTCGTCTTTATAAAGGGCGCTCATTTTTTCTGAAAGGTCTGTCACATCACCCGGCACTGCATTCAGCGCCGCGTCTTTCCCCGCTTCGGTGGAAGCGCCTGCATATATCACCACGGCGGGCACCTGGCAGCGCTGCGCCTGCAGCACGGGTACTGCAAGGCCATCGGCGCCCGCGGTATGCACCAGCGCGTAAGCCCCGCCTATCAGCCTGGCCAGGTCTTCTTCGCCTGCCTGCTGCATCCATATCACGTCTTCGCGGAATTTATACGTTTGCAGGGCCTGCGCAATGTCTTCCCCTTCCGGCGTAAGATCGCCCGCCAGCACCAGCTTTATGCCGGAGCGCAGCCGCTTCTTCAGCATGGAAAAGGCTTTCAGCAGCGGGATAATATTATTGTCAGGATGAATAGCGCCTACGGCGATAAAATACTCCATGCCGCCCGCAAATTCCTGCTTCACCTGTTCGCGCTCTTCCCAGTTGAGCGGAACGAATATTTCTGAAACGCCCGGCGTGAGCAGCACGAATTTACTGTCCAGCCCGCCATAACGGCCGCCGATCTGCTCTTTCATGAATTCGGAGAACACGGCGATGGACCGGAATTGCCGGATATATTCCGAGGTAGACGGCCTGTCTGCCAACGAAGCCTTTCGCGTGAGCAGCAGGTGCGCCTTCACTTCCGGCGGGAAAGGCAGTACATCGTTGATGCACAGCAGCCGGTCAATTTTATATTTTTTCAGCAACCTGTTCCATTGGTAACGGCGCCAGAAATATTGCCCAAGCTTACCACCGGTAAAGGGTTTCAGCACGGCTATCCCGCAATTGGCAGGCAGCGGTGGCACGGGCGTCCAGGGCCTGTCTGTAATAAAAATAAATTCCGCATCCGGGTGCAGGCTGCACAACCGGCTCATCAGTTCAGTAGGCACATTCCCGGTGTCTGCAACACTGTCCTGCAGCAACGGGAGCGCATTTACGGCTATTCGCATGATTCAAATCTGTTCCAACAATGCACAAACCTAAATAAAAAAAGGGTGTTCGGCTTTGAATCACCCTTTTTATATCAAAGAATGCATTTTTCAGGGAGCCTTGTTCAACACCCCGAAGCGGAAGGTCTTGGTATTGGTAGGATCGTTCTTGGAAGTGACGGTGATCACGATGCTGGCCACTTTGAGGCTGGGCAGGTTGATCAGCGTGAGATCAAGCGTATTGCCGGTGGCGGTTACGGGCGCATTCTGCGGGATGGGCTGGTCTGCCGGGTCCAGCGCAGTGACGGTGATGGTCACCCCGTCTTTCGGCAGGGGCGTGGAAGTGATATTGACTTTTACATTGAGCGTTGCGCCGGGTGCGGCGTTATCGTCCCTGTTCAGCTTGATGTCAGGCATTTCCACCACCAGTTCCGCTTCTTTGGGCGGCGGCGGTATGGGGTCTCCGTCACCATCGCCTTTTTTCTTCTTTTTACAGGCAACGGCGGCCACGGTAAAAACGCAGAGGAGAATAACCAGGTATTTCTTGTAGGGCATAGCAGATGTGGTTAAAACTCTTTAAAATTAGAAATAATTCTAATGCTATTCAAATTTTTCCTTTCACGTCCATAGCATCGCGCAGGCCGTTGCCTAACAGGTTGAAAGCCAATACCAGCAGCATGATGGCAAAACCCGGGGCCAAGGCCAGCAGCGGGTTGTGGGTGATGATGAAATTATAATTCTCTTTGATCATAAGCCCCCACGAAGGCTGTGGCGGCTGCACGCCTACGCCCAGGAAGCTGAGGCCGGCTTCCACCACGATGGCCGTAGCGAAATTGCTGGCAGCAACCACCATCACCGGGCCGAGGATATTCGGTAAGATATGTTTCGTAACGGTGCGTACATGCCCGTAACCCAGCGCCCGCGTGGCTTCCACGAATTGCAGCTCGCGCAGGCCCATTACCTGCCCCCGGATGATCCTGGCCACGCTCACCCACATGGTAAGCCCCACGGCAATGAACACCTGCCAGAAACCCTTGCCCAGCGCCAGCGTGATGGCAAACACCAGCAGCAAGGTAGGCACGCTCCAGATAACGTTGATCAGCCACATCACCGCCTCGTCTGTAACCCCGCGGAAATAACCCGCCACGGCGCCGAGGAAAATACCGATGGTGAGGGAAATGAGCACTGCAATGCAGCCCACGCTGAGGCTTACGCGCGTGCCCACCAGCAGCCTGCTCAGGATGTCGCGGCCGAATTTATCCGTGCCCAGCCGGTAATGCCGCAGCACGATATGTTCTTTCTCCACCTGCCGCTGCGCGGCTTTGATATCCGTGACCGCTGAATCTTTCCCGTACAGCACCTGCGACAAAGGCCAGGTTTTTCCCGCCGTGGTCGCTTCGTCTACATACTGCTCCGCATAAATGGAATCGCCTTTGAACTGCCAGCGGGTAACCGGCACCCAGGTGGCGGCAGATTCCTGACCATATACCAGCCTGTGCAGCCAGCTGCGTTGCAGGGGCGGCGTAGCGGAAGGAATGCTGAGCATATGCATGCTGAATCCCGGTTTCTGCCCGCTGATCTCCAGTATCATGCGGTTGGCATACGGCGTATGGTCCGGGCTGAGGAAGTACGCGAAGATGCCCGCCAGCAAAGCCAGCGCTATCACCGCCATGCCGGCCATGGCGCCTTTGTTGCGCTTCAGCCGCTTCCATGCCTGTTGGGAAAATGATGCCATGAAGGCCAAGTTAAAGTAAAGCACGGATTATTCCACTATCACACCTGCACAATTATTTTCATTTATACATTACCGTTATATGTAAGCGCTTACTTTTTATTCATCCCGCAGGGCATCACACGAAATTCAACGGCAGTAATTCCATTACATTCTTTTACGCAGGAAAAAAAGGCTTAAATTTTAATCAGATGAAGGTCAGTTTAAGACAAGTTTATGATCGTTATCCCGTTTAAGTCTAATACACCCTGGGGGTTTAAGACGAAAGCCTATTTGAAATCCAGCAAAGACGCAGTATCCGAAATGTTCAGTTTAAGACAGGTCCGACAGCACCCGTATTGTTCAGCTTAAGACACCGCAGGGGGATGACATCCCGCTTTTACGGCGCAGCATACGCCGCAACCGATCAACGCATGCGCATTCAGTAACCATTATTATAGTTAACATTTAAAAAGACGCATTATGCTTACACTCCAATTGCCGCAGATCTACTGCCCTTTCCCTTCTATGCTCAATCCTTTCGCAAAAGAAGCCGAAAAACACACCGCCGAATGGGTGAACCGTTTTGGCCTGGTAAAATCTGAAAAAGCCTGGGAACGCTTCCGCAGGGCCAAGTTTGCCATGCTTTCCTCCCGTGCGTTCCCGACGGCGGGAAGGTATGAACTTTGTATTGCCGCGGAGTTCAACACCTGGCTGTTTCTGCTGGACGACAAGAACGACGAGTCCATGTTCGGCAAGCTCGATTTTTTGCAGATGGTGCATTCATTCGTGGGGATGATCCTTCAGAACAACCGCGTGGTGGCGCCGGACGAGGGCATGCCGCTGGCGCTCAGCTTTGAAGACCTCTGGAAACGGATGAAACGCGTTAGCAGCGCCGCCTGGCAAAAACGTTTCGTGCAGAGCATGACCGATTACCTGGACGCATGCCTCTGGGAAGTGGAAAACCGCATCCGCCACGAAGCCCCTGGCGTAGCGGACTACATCGAGAAGCGCCCGTATACCGGCGCGTTGTATGCAGACATTGAGCTGATCGAAGTGCTGGAAAACATTTACCTTCCGGACGAAGTGCGGCTGCACGACATGGTGAAGCAGCTTTCCCTTGCCTGCAACAACGTGGTATGCTGGGCAAACGATCTTTTCTCTTTCGACAAGGAACGCCGCCAGGGCGATGTGCACAACCTGGTAGTGGTATTGAAGGAAGAACGCAAACTGAGCCTTGAAGAGGCCGTTGCGGAAGCCGCACGCATGCACGATGCGGAAGTGCGGCGTTTTATTTCGCTGAGTGAATCGCTGCCGTCTTTCGGCTCGGAAGTGAATGAAGAGCTGCAACGTTACGTGACCGTGCTGATGGCATGGATGCGCGCGAACCTGGACTGGAGCTTCGGCGACACCGCGCGTTACCGGATGAACATCACGGAAACGGCCAGCGGCAACTGGCTCATCTCCCGTTTATAACCAGGGAATCGGTTATACAAACATGGAAGGGGCGGCTATTTTACCTGCCGTCCTTTCCATTCGTATGTGCCGAACTTGCCCAGCCATCCGGCCATTACGACGTATATGATATGAAACGGCTGCCCGGGGATGAACCACGGCAGCAGTGAACGCTTCCTGAAAAAACCCGCCACAGGCACTAAGAATATCAGCTCCAGCACGATCTTGTACACCATTATCCAGCCGAGCCATGGCCACATCTGCGGGCTGAAAACCGCCACGATGGCCATCAGCAGCAGCAGCACGTTCCAGATATACACCAGCACCAGCACACGCGTGATGCGTTTATCTTCATACTTATCCGCCTTAGACGACCAGCGGATGCGCTGGTTCATGAAGCCTTTCACTGTTTCCACCGGCAGCGTGCGAACTACGGCGTCGCTGCTTTTGAGGTAACGCACGCCGTCGGGGTAAGCATGGTAGATCTTGTACATGAGCAGCATATCATCGCCGGAGGCGATCATGTCTATGCCCGTGAAGCCGCCCACTTCTTCGAAAGCGGTCTTTTCATACGCAAGGTTCGCCCCGTTGCACATGGTGCCGGTTTGCAGGTAAGCCACCGCGCCGGTGATGCCCTGCATGGTCATGAAATCGAGCGACTGCAGCTTCTGGAAAAAACCTTCTTCGCGGTGATACACTACCGGCGCGGCGATGAGCTGCGGGCGGTAGGTTTCGTAGAACTTCACGATAGATTCCAGCCATTTGGGGCCCATGAGGCAATCCGCATCGGTGGTAACGATGAGGTGGCCTGTAGCTTCGCTGATGGCGAGCTCTATCGCTTTTTTCTTGTAGGAGTTGAGGCGCTGGTGATGGCTGATGCGATCGCTCATGCGAATGACCCGCATATTGGTGGCAGGGAAATACCGCACAACGTCCGCAGTGCCGTCGCTGGAAAAGTCATCCACTACGATCACCTCGAAGAGGTTGGCGGGATAGCTTTGCTGCTGCAGCGCTTCCAGCAGCGGCGGGAGATTTTTTTCCTCATCCCTGGCGGGAATGATAACAGAAACTTTCGTATTGAAGGTATATGCGTGAGCGGCAGGATCAAATATTTTTAATCTGCTCCAGCCGTAGGTGTACGACAGCATTAATATTCCATACAAAAATGCGAGGCCGAGAGTGACGATCAATAAAGCATTCATGCTTACTAGCTAGTGATATTTTTTCTGATAATGAATCCTAATTCTTCTGATAACAGCTGGTGGCCTTTGTCCAGCACCAGCATTTTGCAGGGAAAAGTGCCGTCCGCGAACCGCTCCCCGAATGCCGGGGGGATCACACGGTCGTACCGCCCGAAAATTAACAGCGTGTCTATGTTGTAACGGGCCATCAGGCGCCTGCAGCGTTTCCGCGACGGCATCAGCTTTCGCATAATGGTCCATACATCATAAACCAGCCGGCGTTTCTCCGCTTTGTCCATACTGTAAAACGCAAACTTATAGACACTTTCATTCAGCAGGCCCCAGCGCCGCCATAGTGTGAGCAGCCGGAAGAACAGGGCCGGGTGATGCGTGTTGTACGAAAAGATACGGTTACCCACTTTGGTTTGCGTGGCAAAAAGATGCCACGGGTTGTTTTTTAATCCGTCCGGGGCGGCCATCACCAGGTGCGTGATCCGGGCCGCCATTTCTTCCACCAGGCACAAAGCCAGCCGTCCGCCCATACTATAACCCATAAGGGAGAACGTTTGTTTGCCGAACTTTCCCAATATTTTTTCCACCAGGGCCGCAAGGTCTTCCTTCCCGACCGGCCGGCCCTCGTTCCATATTGTTTTGCCGTGAAAGGGCATATCTAACGCGACGATAGTAAATATATTGCCCAGCGCAGGTTCCATCACACGAAAGTGCGATCCGCTTTCACCGAAGCCGTGAAAACAGATCAGCAGGCTGGCGCCCGTACCGGTCACTATGCCGGAAAATTCGCTGTTAAGATATGTCAGGCTAAAGTCCACTTTGTTTTTCAGTACGAATGGCGAATTTAGAACTTATTGCCCCGGAATCATAATTTGCCAATTGCTATAAACTCGGTAAATTACGAGTAGACTAAAAAATCATGCACGATGGATACCGCGGTTAACAGCAAAGCAGCCCTCAAGGGGGCGGAGTTCCTGGTGAAAGAGACTACACCCGCCGGGATTTTTATACCCGAAGATTTTTCAGAAGAGCAGCTTATGATCAGGGAGATGGCCGAGCAATTTGTGGCCAAAGAAGTAACGCCGGTGATTGATCGCCTGGATAAGCTGGAAGAAGGCCTTATGCCTTCCCTGCTGGACAAAGCCGGGGAACAGGGCCTGCTGGGCGCCGCTTTCCCAGAAGAGCTCGGCGGCCTTGGCAAAGATTTTATCACCGCTACCCTTATCAACGAAGCCCTTGGCGCCGGCCATTCCTTTTCCGTGGCCATGGCCGCGCACACCGGCATCGGCTCGCTTCCCATATTGTATTTCGGCACCGAAGCGCAGAAACAAAAATATATTCCCAAGCTGGCCTCCGGCGAAATGAAAGGCGCTTACGCCCTCACCGAACCCAACTCCGGCTCCGACGCGCTCAGCGCCAAAACCTCCGCCAAGCTCACCGCAGACGGTAAACATTATTTGCTCAACGGCCAGAAGATCTGGATCACCAATTCCGGCTTCGCCGATGTGTTTACCGTATTCGCCAAGATAGACGGGGAGAAGTTCACCGCGTTCATTGTAGACAAAGGCACGCCCGGCTTCACGCTCGGCCCTGAAGAGCATAAGATGGGCATCAAAGGCTCTTCCACCCGCCAGATCTATTTCCTGGACGCGAAAGTGCCCGTGGAAAATGTACTGGGCGAGATCGGCAAAGGCCACCTCATCGCTTTCAACATCCTCAACATCGGCCGCCTGAAACTTTGCGCAGCCGCGCTGGGCGGCGCCAAAGGCAGCATGGATATCACGATCCGGTACGCCAATACCCGCGAACAATTCAAACAACCCATTTCCAATTTCGGCGCCATCAAACATAAGCTCGCCGAAATGGCCATCCGTATGTGGGCATGCGAATCGGCGCTGTACCGCACCGCGCAGCTGATAGACCAGAAGGAACATGAGCTGCTGGCGGAAGGGAAAGCCTTCAACGAAGCCCTGCTGGGCGCCGCCGAAGAATATGCCGTGGAATGCGCCATGTTGAAAGTGAACGGCTCCGAAGTGCTGGACTTCGTAGTGGACGAAGGCGTGCAGATACACGGCGGCAACGGCTTCAGCGACGAATACGTGATCTCCAAAGCATACCGCGACAGCCGCATCAACCGCATCTTTGAAGGCACCAACGAAATAAACCGCCTCCTCACACTGGACATGACGCTGAAGCGCGCCATGAAAGGCAAGATCGATCTCATGACCCCGGCCATGAACGTGATGAAGGAACTGATGAGCATCCCCGATTTCGGCAGCGAGGACGAAGGGGCTTTTGCCAAAGAAAAGAAACAGGTGGTCAATATGAAAAAAGCCATCCTCATGGTGGCAGGCGCTGCCGCGCAGAAGCTCATGATGAAGCTGGAATCCGAGCAGGAAATCCTCATGAACATTGCGGATATGGCCATTGAAACATTCGTGAGCGAAAGCGCGCTGCTGCGCATCATCAAGCTCAGCGAACTGAAGGGCGAAGCCGCCGTGGCGCTGCAGGCAGACATGGTGCGCACTTATCTCACCGATGCTGCGGACAGGGTGAACAAATCCGGGAAAGACGCCATCAACGGGTTTGCCGAAGGAGACGAGCAGCGCATGATGCTGCTGGGCCTGAAACGTTTCACCAAAACGGAACCCTTCAACACCAAAGAAGCGCGCCGCCGCATTGCCGACAAGCTGATCGCAGATAACGGCTATACGTTCTGATCTTTTAACGCTTATAGATACCTTTGCAGGGAACGAGGCATAATCCTTGTTCCCTTATTTTATTTCAGAAGGAAATACCAGAGTCATGATCCAAAGGTTAAGAGGAAGCCTGCTGCTGGCAGCATTGTTTGTATCGCAGGCACATGCGCAGGAAAAAAGTTTTTTACGCCTTACACAGCCGGGCAAACAGAGTAACGCGGTAACGGCTACACGCCAGTACCTTGTAGGCAGCACCTGCAAATCGTGCCAGGTGTTCGTGAACGATGAACCGCAAAAAGTATATCCCACCGGCGCTTTCGCGATAGAAGTGGAACTGGAGGAAGGCAGCAATGAATTCGTGATCAAATCGCTCGGGCCTGAAGGAGACTCTATCGAACGCACCGTGTATTTCACTTACAACATTCCGCAGGCGCCGCAACCCGTTTCTTCCGTGAATATTGCTTACGTGCAGACCTTCCCTGAAGGCAACCTGCTGGTAGCGCCCGGCGACCTCATCCGCTTCCGCGTGAAGGCCATACCCGGCGGCACCGTTACCGTAGGCGGCCAGCTTCGGCTGATGGAGCTGCCAGTCAGCGGCAGCCAGACCATGCCCGGCATATACCAGGGCACCTACACCGTACAATGCAACGATCCGCTGATCACAGGCCGTGGCATGCCCGTGGTACTGGAAAGCGAAGGCACGGAAGTGCGCCGCAACACGCCATACACCTTCACCCTTACCGATCCGCAAACACAACCGATGGTCGGTAAAACCACCGGCGACAATCCTTTCCTGAAATACGGCCTGGGCGACGACCGCCTCGGCGGTGCACGCATGGGCTCGCTCGATACAGCCGTTTACCTGCACATCACCGGCAAAGTAGGGGCAGACTACCGCGTGAAACTTTCCAAGACCCTCAGCGCCTACATTCCGCAGGAACAGGTGGTGATGCAGGCGCCCGGCACATTCCCGCCTTCGTCTCTCACCAACAGCTGGCGCGTTTGGGGCGACGATCAATTCGATTACCTCACCGTATCCCTCACGCAGAAACTGCCTTACCGCACCATACAACAAACAGAGCCGTCCCGCATTGTGCTGGACATTTTCGGCGCCACCGCCAATACCAACTGGATCACCCAGCTGGAAAACAGCCGGGAGATCAAAAACGCTTATTATGAGCAGGTGGAAGACGACATCCTGCGCGTGACCATAGAGCTGAAACATAAGCAGCACTGGGGCCACCAGGTGTATTACAACGGCAGCACGCTCACCGTGAAAGTGAAAAGGCCGCCCACGCAACCAGGCCTCGGCAATCTTACCATCGCTGTAGATGCCGGCCATGGCGGCCGGAACCTCGGCGCGCAGGGCCCTACCGGCGTTTATGAAAAAGAAATGGCCCTCGCCGTAGCCACCTCCCTGCAACAGGCTTTGCAGGCCGAAGGCGCGCGCGTGCTGATGACCCGCGTGAATGATTCTTATGTAGACAACAACTACCGCATAGTTTCTTACCGCGACAAAGACCCTGACCTGCTGGTGAGCATCCACCTCAATTCTTCTTCAGATCCCATCCGTATACAAGGCACCAGCACTTATTACAAACACATCGGGTTCAGGCCGCTGAGCCAGCACATTTACAAACACCTGCTGGAACTGGGCTTGAAGGAATTCGGCAATATAGGCAGTTTCAATTTTGCACTGAACAGTCCTACCGAATACCCGAACGTGCTCGTGGAAACCCTGTTTCTCAGCAATCCTGAAGATGAAATGAAAATCCTGGACGCAGATTTCCGTCACCAGATGGCGGATAAGATCGTGATGGGCATCAAGGATTTTGTGGCGGAAGGATATGCCGGCGCGGCGGAGCAGCAGTAAAAGAAATGGCTCCCGCAGAGGGAGCCATGTGAAGACCGCGATGTAATATTATTCACGGTATTTCCATATCCAGAACGAGACTTTATGGAACGGGAAACCAGCTGTTAAATAAGCTTTCTCCAATCCCAAAGAAGGTTTGTATTTTCTTTATCATGATCAAAATAGAGGAGGCAGCCCAGGCGGTTACGCTGTGCTCTCATTGCTCTTGTCTAATGTCGCATCCGGCCCTGCGGCCCGGGGTTACGTACATAACACAAAAATGAAACATCTGTTTCAGCCCTGCAATACTTAGAACTAAGTATTTTTCCTGTCTAGATACCCTATTCCCTTCGCGCACAATATCCTACCATCTTAGTAGATTAATGACTATCTTTGCCCCGCTGCAACAGCTGTATATTTTGTACCTTTAACGTTATACCTTGATAAATACGTGATTATGGGTCAGTTAGTGAAAGAATTTGACGATTACAGGTCGAAGATGAACGAGGTGATACTGGGCAAGCAGAACCTGGTGCTCAACCGCCTGTTCAACCTGGATACCAACACCTATGCCGAGGGCGCCCTCAGCACCAAAACAAAGGAAATGCTCGGCCTGGTAGCCTCCATGGTATTGCGTTGCGACGACTGCATCAAATACCACCTGGGCAAGTGCCGCGAGCAGGGCATTACCACTGCTGAGATCTACGAGATATTTGCCGTAGCCAATATCGTAGGCGGCACCATCGTGATACCTCATACCCGCAGGGCCGCGGAGTATTGGGAAGAGCTTGTGAATTCGTAACTTTACATTTAAACCGATATATAACAATAATGTCAACTACCACTATCCCTCCGCAGCCCTTAACGGCCAAGGACTTTGCAACGGACCAGGAAGTACGCTGGTGCCCGGGTTGCGGGGATTACTCCATATTAAAACAGGTTCAGACCATCATGCCGGGTTTAGGTATCCCGCGCGAAAATATAGTGATCGTATCCGGTATCGGGTGTTCGTCCCGTTTCCCTTATTACATGAACACTTACGGCATGCACTCGATCCACGGGCGCGCCACGGCGATCGCCTCCGGCCTCAAGGCCACCAGGCCCGAGCTGAGCGTGTGGATCGTTACGGGCGACGGCGACGGGCTGTCTATCGGCGGCAACCATACCATCCACCTGCTGCGCCGTAACTTCGACGTGAACATCATGCTGTTCAACAACCAGATCTACGGTCTTACCAAAGGCCAGTACTCCCCGACCTCCGAGGAGAACAAGATCACGAAAAGCACGCCTTTCGGCAGCATCGACCATCCTTTTAATCCCATGGCCCTGGCCCTGGGTGCGGATGCTACGTTCATCGCCCGGTCTATGGACCGCGACCCGAAGCACCTGCAGGAAATGCTGAAACGCAGCCATGCCCACAAAGGCGCTTCCTTCCTGGAGATATACCAGAACTGTAACATCTTCAACGACGGTGCTTTCGAAGTGTTTACCGAAAAATCCAGCAAGGCAGACGAGACCATTTTCGTGGAACAGGGCCAGCCGCTGGTGTTTGGCGCACAGAAAAACAAAGGCATCCGCCTGGACGGGCTGAAACCTGTAGCGGTAGACCTTACCACCGGGGAATACAGCACTTCAGACCTCTGGATACACGATGAACAGGACTTCGGCAAAGCACAGCTGCTCACCCGCATGTTCGACGATGCGCGCATCGAAGGCCACCTGCCCAGGCCCTTCGGCGTATTCTACCAGATATTCAGGCCTACCTACGACGATATCATGGCAGCACAGCTGCAGGAAGCCACCGCCAAACGCGGCCCCGGCAACCTGGACAAGCTGCTGGCAGGCAACGAAACCTGGACTATCCTGTAGTACGGATAAAATAACTGTTGAAAAAAAGGCTATTTCTGACGAAATAGCCTTTTTTTGGGTTGATGCTATTTTACCCCACATCAAGTCCGGACCAAGTCCACGTCATGCCCAGCATTCTTGCGGGTTCTCTCCACTACAGGTATAGGTTTCCCGGGAACAACCCGGTAATGACAAGTAAGGGTAAAATAAGATCATTTAGGAATTACCGCTGCATTAGAAGATAAGCCGCCGTTGACGGAAAGACCGTCATTGCGAGGAGCCGCGTGGGATTTGTGCAGTGGCGCGACGAAGCAATCTCTTGCGTTGCCTTGAGGTACCCCAATACCAGGAAGGAGATTGCTTCGTCGCCCCCCGCTTTGGCGCTGCTGCTCCTCGCAATGACGGCCTCATAAACAAAAAGAGAAGGCCTGCTGCCTCCTCTTTCCTGCAATTAAATATACGGTTCTGGTTATAAGCCTTTAATGCCCGAACTCCCCGCCACCGAACCATACCTGGTACAGCAGCGCCAGCCCGAAAATGATCATACAAACGCCAGCTATCCTGTTCAGCCAGATCACATTGGTGAGCGTGAGCTTATGCCTGATCTTGTCTGACACGAAAACTTTCAGGATGTCTGCAGCTAGTACGAACAGCAGGCAGATGCTGTACATGATCACGCGGTGTGAAATGGACGTAGGCGCGTTGGCCACGCAAACGCCCAGCCAGAAGATGATCACGCCGGGGTTGAGGGTGTTCATGAGGAAGCCGCCCAGCCAGATCTTCGCATAGTCGCGGGTGCTGAACATTTCGGGCCGCTCGTCTCCTGTTACGATCTTTACCTGTTTGAAGAGCAGGCCATACACGCCCATCACGATCAGCAGGATGCCGCCTACTATACCGATGATGGTGGTATGTTCGCTGAGATTGCTGATGAAAGAAGTGGCGAGGTTGCCGAGAAGCACAAACATGATATCGCTGGCGGATACGCCCATGGCAAAGCTGATGCCGGCCCTGAAACCGTTACTGATGCTATATTTGATGATAGCAAAAATAACCGGGCCAACGGATACAGATAAGAACATTCCCAGCAATAAACCTGCGATGATGGCGGCCGTCATGTATTCAAATCGTGGTTAGGCTTTTACGCCTGCTTTGGTGGTAAGAAATTGTTCCCAATCCTTCAGCTTCTCGCCTTTCAGCACACGGGGAAACTTGTTCATGGCTCCTTCTTTGCCTTTGCAACGCAGGTAATCCAGGAAAACCTGGTTCGGCAGTATTTCGACAAAAATTTCTTTCAGGGCGGAGGTGCGTTCCACGGCATAGTCGTCGTTCACGTCGCTAAGCGTCTGGTCGATGATCTCGCGCACGCGGGCTGCATCCACATTAGGCGCTTCCGTGCCGATGTACCAGCGGTGGGCAAACAGGTTCTCATACCCGAAGCCGGCCACGGTAAACTCGCGGATGGTGATACCCAGCTTCTTCTGCACATTATCGATCGCCTTGTTCATATTATCGATGCTCATGTGTTCGCCTGCCAGGCTCAGGAACTGCTTGGTGCGGCCCACGATGGTGATCTCGTGTTCTTTCACGGAGGTGAATTTCACCACATCGCCGATCAGGTAACGCCAGGCGCCGGCACAGGTGCTCAGCATCACGGCGTATTCCACATCTTCCACCACTTCGTGGATCATGTACGATTTCGGGTTGGGTTTCACCTCGCCGTCCGCATCAAAATTCTCCTCGTTGAAGGGGATGAATTCGTAGAAAATACCCGCATTCAGCACCAGCTTGATGCCTTTTACGCCCGGCCTGGCCTGGAAGCCGAAAGAACCTTCGGAGGCCATATAGGTTTCGATAAAAGTGATGGGCTTGCCCAGCAGTTTCTGGAAACTTTCCCGGTAAGGCTCAAAGCTTACGCCGCCATGGATGTAAATGGCCAGGTTGGGCCATATTTCATGGATATCCTTAACGTTGTGGTATTTGATGATCTCTTCCAGCACGATCTGCACCCAGGCGGGCACGCCGCATACCGTACCTACGTCCCACTGCGGGGCCTTGCGTACGATCAGCTTGATGCGCTGCTCCCAGTTGGGCTTTTTGGAGATGTTGCCGCCGGGTTTGTAGAAGCGGCGGAACCATTTGGGAATATTCTTGGCCTGGATGCCGCTCATATCCCCTTCGTAGTAGTCGCCTTTTTCGAAGAGGGAGGTGGTGCCGCCCAGCATCAGGATGCCTTTGGTGAAGGATTTGGGGGGAACATTGAAGTTCGCCATGGAATACAGCTGCTTCACGCCCACCTTTTTCACGGTCCTGAGCATGTCTCTTGTTACAGGGATATGCTTGCTGGCGGATTCGGAGGTGCCGGAGCTGAGGGCAAAATACTTGATCTTTTCGGGCCAGCTCACGTTGGGCGTGCCTTCCAGGCATTTGTACCACCATTCCTTATGCATTTTATTGTAGTTATGCACAGGCACCTTCTGCCGGAACTGGGCAACCCAGTTGGGGGAGTTCAGGATCTGTTCATACCCGTAATGCTCGCCAAACTGCGTGTGCTTGGCTTTTTCCATCAGCCGCCTCAATACCTGCAACTGGTACTGGCGCGGCGTTCCCAGCTTAAACGTGAACTGCTTCCGAATTCGAAGGGATCTGGATATCAGATTACCTATTATGGCCATTAACTGCGATTCTAGTTATAAAAAGCAAAAATACTTAATTCGTGCGTAAATCCGGGGAAGAGTTGCGCCCACTTCGTACCTTTGCGCCATGTTAAAAACAACGTTACTCAAAGCTACGCAAGCCGGTGCAAAAGTTTTACAGGAATATTTTAACGGTACTTTCACAATTTCCCATAAAAGTACGGTAAACGACCTGGTAACGGAAGCCGACAAAAAAGCGGAAACCGCCATCATACAGGCTATACAGGCCGATTACCCGGACCACCAGATACTCAGCGAGGAGATCGGCGCCATCACTTCCGGCTCTTCCATCAAATGGATCATAGACCCGATAGACGGTACGGTGAACTTCGCCCATGGCATCCCCATCTGCTGCGTAAGCATCGGGGTGGAGCAGGACGGCGAGATGATCCTCGGGGCGGTGTACAATCCCCTGATGAACGAGTTGTTCTTTGCCCAGAAAGGCTTCGGCGCTACGTTGAACGACCGGAGGATCAGCGTTTCCTCCAAAACCAATATGGCGAATGCCTGCCTGGTGACCGGCTTCGCTTACCAGTACGACCAGGCAACGGCAAATCCGCTGGCTGTGCTCCAGCGTTTTATCAAACAGGGCCTGCCGGTGCGCCGCCTCGGCTCCGCCGCCATAGACCTCTGCTGGGTAGCCTGCGGCCGGTTCGACGGGTTCTGGGAAGGCCACCTCAACGCCTGGGATTCCGCCGCCGGGTACCTTATTGTACAGGAAGCGGGCGGCAAAGTGACGGATTTTTCCGGCAATGCCTATTCACCCTACCAGAAACAGATATTGGCCACCAACGGCCATATTCATCATGATCTGCTGAAAGAGATCAACAGTATTTAACCGCACATGGAAGAGAGAACAGAAATAGAGAACCTCGGGGAATTCGGCCTGATCGATTACCTGACCCGCAATATAGAGATCCAGAACGCAGGTACCATCCTGGGCGTAGGAGACGATGCCGCCGTGATAGACCATTTCGGCAAACAAACGGTGATCACCACAGACATGCTCGTGGAAGGCATCCACTTCGACCTGATGTATACCCCGCTCAAGCACCTCGGGTATAAATCGGTGGTGGTGAACCTGTCAGACATCTACGCCATGAATGCCGTGCCCACGCATATCACCATGAGCCTGGCATTTTCCAACCGCTTTTCCCTGGAAGCCCTCAACGAATTCTACGAAGGCGTATATGCCGCCTGCGAACGGTATAAAGTGGACCTCATCGGCGGCGACACTTCGTCCAGCAAAAAAGGTTTCGTGATCAGCGTCACCGCCATCGGTGAGGTAGCGCCGGACCAGTTCGTGAAACGCTCCACCGCCCAAAAAGGCGACCTGCTTTGCGTTTCCGGCGATCTTGGAGCCGCTTACCTCGGCCTCACGCTGCTGGAAAGGGAAAAACAGATCTTCCTGGAAAACCCTCAGGTGCAGCCCGATCTCGAAAACCAAACTTATATCATCGGCCGCCAGCTGAAACCGGAGGCCCGGCAGGACATCATCGCCTTCCTCGCCGAAAAGGAGATCCGCCCCACTTCCATGATGGATGTGAGCGACGGTCTCAGCTCCGAGATATTGCACATCTGCAAACAAAGCAATGTAGGCTGCGTACTGTACGAAGAAAAGATCCCGATCCACGACCAGAGCCGCAGCATGGCCATGCAATTCGGCCTGGACCCCACGGCCTGCGCACTCAGCGGTGGGGAAGATTATGAGCTGCTGTTCACTATGAAACAGGAAGATTACGACAAGATCACGCTGAACGAAGAGATCGCCGTGATCGGTTATATTACTGAAGCAGAGCAGGGCGCGCACATCATTACCAAAGGCGGCAACAAACATAAGATCACCGCGCAGGGATGGAATGCGTTTAAATAGAAGGCCATCATTGTGTAAAAAAGCCGTCATTGCGAGAAGCCGCAGAGCCAAAGCGGGGGCGCGACGAAGCAATCTCTCTCATTGAATTGGCGTACTCCTTGCTATGGAGGGGATTGCTTCGTCGCGGCTCCTGCACAAAGTCCACCCACAGCTCCTCGCAATGACGGGCTTTGCAGGACAACATTACACCAATGCATCCTCCTTCTTTATAACCCGCCTGGGCGCCGGTTTTTTCTTTTTCTTTTTTCCCCACCAAATCAGCCAGCCGGTGATGGGCAATGAAGCAACTATTAATGAGGCAAAGAACATCAGGAGCCGCCCGGGAAGCCCGGCGATGCTGCCTACATGGATGTCGAAATTCATGCGCACGGCTTTTTCCGCCACCGTGGCGTCTTTGTATTTGCCAAGGTAAGGCGTGGCGATCTCCTTCCCTGTATGCTGATCGAAATACAAATAATCTGCATTATAGAACTGGTTCCTGCTGGGATAAGCCCTGGCAGTGATGGCGGCGGAATCGTTCGCAGGCAATGACAGACTATAGCCTTCGGCCTTCGGGTAACGCGCTGTGAAGGCTTCAAATACCCTGTTGATGCTGGTACTGTCTTTCACCGGCGCATGTTTGTCTGACTTTACCGGCACTGCACCCGGCCTTTTCTTTCCGCCGCTGAATACCCAGAACTCTGCCTGCGCCATCCAGGTGAAACTCCATACCAGTCCCGTGAATGCGGCGAACACTACGATCCAGCAGGCGTAAAAGCCGAGCACATTATGCAGGTCGTAGTTCAGCCTTTTCGGCGAAGCATCCAGCTTGATGCGGAAGCTGCTTTTCCGGCGGGCTTTGTTGCGCGGCCACCACAGCACAATGCCGGTTACCAGCACAAAAAAGAAGATCAGCGTACCGTATGCAACCACCGTTTCGCCGATCTCGCGCGGCAGCCACAGGTGCATATGCCCGTTCAGGATAAAATGAAAGAATTCATCGTCGCGGTTGAGCACCTTCTGCACCTGGGCCGTGTAGGGATTCACGTATACGTTGTAGTAGTGGTACGGTTTCTTTTGATAGAACTGCACCACAGCCGCTTTATCCCTTCCTTCAAACAGGATGCGGAACGCCTTTTCGCCACCCCTGGTGGCTTCGCCGGCCGCGCGTATGGCAGTCACCGGAAGGAAAGGCCGGTCCTGCGGCGTTACATGACGGTAAGGCTGCGTGTATTCAGACAGTTCCGGCTCCCAGGCGTAGATGGCCCCCGTAATGGAGATGACGAATACGATGAGCCCGGAAACATATCCCAGCCAAAGATGCAACCAGCCGAAAATCTTTTTAATGCGCATGTTTTAAAATATAAAATGAAAGCACAGCGGACCGTGCTTTCATGGAAGTACAAATGATCGGAGAGCCTATAATTTGATGACGAGGTTCACCGCATAATTGCGTGGCGGCTGCGGCTCGCCCCACGGCCCCCAGTACATGGTATTCGAAATATTATCCAGCTTCACGCCGATGCGGTAACCCGGCCGGTCGTAGAATACGGTGCCGTTCACCAGCGCATAAGACGGGAAGAACAATGTATTGGCGTCATCAAAAACAGTTTCGCTGTTGTAGAACGCACCGGCGCCAATGCCCAGCCCCTGCAGCTTTCCTCTCATCAAGCGGTAACTGATCCAGGTGTTGGCCATATGTTTGCCGCCGGAGCGCGCCGGGCGCTTGCCTACGTTGGCAGCGGCTTTGGTGATCTCGCTTTCGTTGAACCCGTAACCTGCGGTGATATTGAAGCCGGGGAAAGGATTGGCGGTCACTTCGGCCTCAAACCCTTTGCTTTTTTGCGTTCCATCCTGTATCATGAACGCAGGGTCTTCCGGGTTTGAGCGCAGCTTGTCCGTTACGCTGATGTCGTAAGCGCTAAGCGTAACTTCCAGCTTGTTGTGGAGCAGGTCCGCTTTCACACCGCCTTCCCATTGGTTGGCCTGTTCCGGTTTGAAGAGGTTGCCCTGTTTGTCTGTCTGCGCGCTGTAGCTAAAACCGTTCTGGTAATTGGCGAATACAGACAGTTGGTCTTTGATCACCTGGTATACCGCGCCGAACTTTGGAGAGAAGGAAGACTTGCTGTAACGGCCGGTCACATTGCCATTCAGCAGGTTGGTCGTGCCCAGGTTGTCCACCCTGTCCCAGCGTACGCTCAGCATCAGCAGCAGGCGCTCTGTAAAATTGATCACGTCTGATGCATAGACGCCATAACGGTCCAGGTGACTTTTATAGTAGTTGCTGGCGCCCGCGGTGGGTGAGGGAAACAGGGGATAGATCTTTTCCATCATCAGGAAGCGGGTGGGCGCGGATGCGCTCACGGTATCGAGCACGAAGCGGGAAGTATAGGTGGGTTGCGTGATGTCTGCCAGGTAATCCACGCCTACCAGCACACGGTGTTTAACAGAACCGGTGTGGAACTCGCCGTTCAGGTTCTGCTGGAACTGGATGGTATTGTAGTTGTGGCTGTATTTCTGGAGCGTCCGCGTAATGCTGTCTACGCCGCCGGGGCGCCAGGTACCGGTGAACTGGTACTGGTTGCGGGCGTTCACGCCGCCGGTGGAGAATACGGTGGTGGTGTTCCAGTTGTTGCTGATCTTGTAGTTCATCTGCGCGAACACGTTGTAGCCCGGGAAAGTGGACACCAGGTCATTCGTGTAATATGTGCGTTTGAAATACTTGCCCATGGCTTCTTTGTAATCAGTCACGCCGGCGGCGGGATTGAGGTAAGCGATGGAAGGCGTGCCATGATTACGGAACATCTCCAGGTCTACCAGGAAGCTCAGGCGCTCGCTGGCTTTGTAGGAGAAGGCTGCAGACAGGAAATAATTTCTTTTGAAACCCGCTTCCTGGAAGCTTTCCACAGCATGCCTGCCGAAGTTCACGCGCAGCAGGGCTGTTTTTTCATCATTCAGCGGCGCATTCAGGTCTACGGTGATGCGGTTCAGGTTATAGCTGCCTGCAGTCAGGCTGATGTCTGTTTTGAAAATTTCCAGGGGCTTCTTGGTCACACGGTTCACCAGCCCGCCGTAAGATACGGCGCCGGTGCCAAACAGCGTGCCGGAAGGGCCTTTGATCACTTCGATCCTTTCCAGGTTGGAGATGTCTACCGTTACCAGCTGGTTGGCCATCATGCCGTTGCGGATGTAGTTCTGCGTGCGGAAACCGCGGATGATAGTAGAAGTGCGGCCGTTGCTCACCGTTTCGGTAGAGTTCACACCGGCTACGTTCTTGATTGCATCCTTATAATCCAGGATCACCTGCTCCTGCATCAGCTCGGAGCCTACAATGCTGTACACCTGAGGGTTTTCCAGGTTCTTCAGCGGCATGCGCGCCACGTAATCCGTTTCTTTTTTCGCAAATTTATTGCGCCCGCCGGCTACGATCACTTCCTGCAGGGTTTGTTTGGAAGCGCTGAGCTGGAAATCTGCTTCCGCTGTTTGCCCGGCGGTTACGGTCACGGAGCGGCTGATCACATCATGCCCGGCCACAAAGGCCTCTACGGTATAAGTTCCGGGAGCGATATTGCGGAGTGTGTATGTGCCGTTTTCGTGGGTAATGGTCTGTTTGCGGGAATCTTTCAAACGAACGCCCACACCGGGAACCAGTGTGCCGTCTTCCGCGGTCACGCGGCCTTTGATAGTGCCGTTTGCGGGATTTTGAGCGTTGGCCGCTGTATTCAGCAGTACGAGGAACAGGCATGCCATTGCCAATGCAATCACTCTCATGGTCAGTTTTTAAGGTTTAGGAGAATAGCGGGAATGTCACAATGGACGAGCAGGATATTGCTCCGCAAAGGTAGCGGGGCAGGCCGGGGTCAGTGAATCAAATCCGGAATTTGATTTATGCAATCGGGAAAAATGGAATTATGGGAAGAGATGAGTGATAAATTCGGGCCCTTGAAAACTAAAGCAGGATATTGCCTAAAGCGAAGTTAAAAAGAAGATGCGAGACAACCGTCCTGCCCCATCCTGCAAAGGTTTGGAGCGATTAAAATTGTACATTCCGGCTTCGTTTTCTTTATATTTGGACCAGAACAAAAGCAATGCCGCAGTACCACGAAATGAATGAGCAAGCGCTGGTTGCGCTGGTCGCCAATGGCGACGGGCTTGCGTTCAAACATTTATACCGGCTGCTGCTGCCTCACCTTGCGGGTACGGGCATCAAAATACTGCGGTCGAAGGAAGCCGTGTCTGAGGTGATCCAGGAATGTTTGCTGAGAGTGTGGATGAACCGGGAAAAGCTGCGCGATGTACGTCACCCCCGCGCCTGGATCTTCCGCATTTACTCCAATGAATGTTTCCGTTACCTGCGCAAGAACGGGTTGCAGTACCTGCCTATCGAAACATTGCAGGAAAGCGAACTGAGCTGTTCCCACAACAATGCGGAACGTACGTATGCCATGCGTGAAACGCAGCAACTTATCTACAAAGCCGTCACCTCCCTCTCCCCCCGTCAAAGGGAAATTTATACCTTGAGCCGCGAACGCGGGCTCAAGATCCCCGAAATAGCCACACACCTGGGTCTCACGTCCAAATATGTCAAGAAGACGCTGATCGTGGCCCTTCAATCCATCCGCCAGCGCCTGCTGGAAGCCGGGAAATCCCTTACGGCCCTTATCCTCTTCATCTCCATGTTTCACCGCTAAGCGAAAAAAATTTTTATGCCTATAGGGGCCTGATCGTTTTTTCCAGGGTCTATTATAGTATATGGATACATCCCGACTGAAATGGCTGATCGAAAAGTACCACCGGAACACGGCTTCTCCTGAAGAATTAAAGGAGCTTGCAGATCTCGTAGCCGCATCCGGCGGCGATCAGGCGCTGGAAGAATCATTGGCAGAAATAATCGCGCAGCGCCCGGAAGAAGGGACCGACCTGGCTCCTTATGAACACCTGGCCGACCGGGTATTGCTGCAAAGCAAACATATTCATTCCCTGCGCAGGGCCCGTTTGTGGAAGAGTGCCGCGGCAGCATGTATTTTGCTGGCCGTATCCGCAACGGCGCTGACCCTGCTCACAAAAAAGCAGGAAAGCCCGCAGCCGGTGGCAACGGCTCCCGTTCAGAAGGCGCCCGTTATTCAACCGGGCTCGTATGGCGCCGTGCTCACTTTGGCGGACGGTACAGACATTGTGCTGGACAGTGCCGGGGGCAAGGTGGCCAGCCAGAACGGCGCGGATGTGATGGTAACGAACGACCAGGTTGCTTACCGCACTACCGGCGAAACCACAGACGCGCCCGCATACAACACCCTTTCCACGCCCAAAGGCAGGCAGTTCCGCATCCAGTTGCCCGACGGCACCATGGTATGGCTAAATGCCGGCAGCTCCATCCGTTACCCTACTGTTTTCAACGGGAAAGAAAGGGTCGTGAACCTCCGGGGGGAGGCGTATTTTGAAGTAGCGAAAAATGCGGCCATGCCATTCAGCGTGCGGGTAAACGAACAGGCAAGCATCCACGTGACCGGTACGCATTTCAACGTAAACGCCTACAGCAACGAGCCAAACATTGCCACCACGCTGCTTGAAGGAAGCGTGCGGTTTGAAGCGGGAGAAACCGTAACACTGCGGCCTGGGCAGCAATCGCAGCTGAACCTTCAAACGGGCAAACTGTCTGTACACAATGATGTCGAAACAGGTAAGGTGATCGCCTGGAAAAACGGGCTCTTCGATTTCAGCAATGCGGGATTGAAGGAAGTGATGAACCAGCTTGAACGCTGGTACGACATTGATGTGGTGTATGAAAAAAATGTGCGCGATATCCGCTTCTTCGGCAAAATGACCAGGAATATCACTTTAAACGACCTGCTGATGATCCTTGAAAGATCAAAAGTACATTTCCGCATCGAGGGAAGAAAGCTGGTCGTGCTTCCATGATATGATAAATCCAAACCACCACAATATGAAAAAGAAACAACGCTGACGCAACCAAAATTGACAGGCCTAAAAGAAAGCCGGACGTGTGGGGACACTTCCGGCGAATGATCTGTGGCCGAAAAGAAACTTCGAATCACTTTTAACTAACCACCAATCGATCGCAATTTATGCAAAAAACTGCAATTGGAATGGGCGCGGCATTGCCATGCCCCTCCGCGACCGGGCACCGGAATGAACGAGCGAAACCGGCCCGGCATCTGCGCCGCCATTTAACCAAAATCGCTATTATGAAGTTACTGGTAGTATTGCTCACCGCCGCTTTCATGCAGGTACAGGCCATGACCTATGCGCAATACGTGTCTGTTTCCGGCCGCGACCTGCCTATGCTGAAGGTTCTCGAAGCGGTTGAAAAACAGACCGGCTACGTGGTTTTCGGCAACCGGGACATATTGGCCGCCGCCAGGCCGGTTACGCTGAACGCGCGGCGCATGCCGCTGGAAGAGTTCCTCGCTATCGTTCAGAAAGATCAGCAGATAGAATTCATTATCCGCGACAAGACCATCATACTGGTTGAAAAACCAGCGCGCACATTCCCGCTGGAGCGGTACCTCCCAAAACCGCCGCTGTCCGGCATTGTTAGGGGAGGCGCTGACGGGCCGCTGCTGCCCGGCGCATCTATTTCCATAAAGGGCGGCAATGTGACCGCCATGACGGACGCCAACGGTTCCTTTACCATCGACGCCAAACCAGGCGACGTGCTGGTGATCTCCTACATCGGGTACACCACGCGGGAATATACGCTCACCGCGGCAGACGCCGGAAAACCGCTGAACATTGTGCTGGAAACCTCGGAATCGAAGCTGGGAGAGATGGTAGTAGTGGGTTACGGCACAAGAACGAAAGGCGCTATCACCGGCGCTATTTCCACGGTGAAAGGCGAGGTGTTTGAAAGCCGCCCGCTCAACAACTCCTTCGATGCACTGCAGGGCGCCGTGCCCGGCATGACCATCACGAGGGCAAGCGGGCAACCCGGCAACCAGGGATATACACTGCAGGTACGCGGTTATTCATCCATCAACGGCAACCAGCCCCTTGTGCTGATAGACGGCATTCCCGGGGAACTGGGCACGCTCAACCCCAGCGACATCCTGCAGATATCCGTGCTGAAAGACGCCGCCGCGGCCATTTACGGTGCGCGCGCCGCTGACGGGGTGATCATCGTAACAACCAAGCGCGGCGTGAAAGGTCCGCCTATCGTTAATTACACGGCAAACGTGGGCTTGAAAACGCCTGCCTATCTTCGGAAAATACAGAACACGCTGCAGTTCGCGGAATTTATGGACGAAGGCCTGAGAAACGCCGGCATACAGGGATTCCCGCAGGAAGTGTTCGACAAGATAAAGAACAACGCGCCGCCCGACCCGGACAAAGGCTGGAACTACGGCATCACCAGTTACCCGGGCTTTTACGGTTATACCAACTGGAACGATGTGGTATACAAAAAAGCCTTCCAGCAACTGCACAACATCGCGGTATCAGGCGGCGGCGAGAGCAGCAATTACCTCCTGTCTCTCGGTTACAATCACGACGATGGCACCCTGCGTTATGGTAAAAATTTCTCTGACCGCTACAACATCCGGCTGAACTACGATTTCCGCCTATCGAAAAAACTAAGCATTGAAACGCGCAGCAGTTTCGAGAATACGGTCACCAAAGAACCCACAATGCTGGGTAACGCGCTCACGAACGTGACCCGCCAGTTCCCGTACCAGCCCGTATTCAACCCCCAGGGCCAGTTCTACGGCTACCAGGGATACGAGAACCCGGCTCAATCCCTCACAGAAGGCGGTCAGCACAAAACAGGATTCTCCCGTTTCAATACCAACCTCAAGCTGGACTACAACCTGCTGCCCGGCCTGAAACTCACAGGGCAGGCCGCTTTCCGGCTCGATTACCTGAACAGGGAAACGATCACGCGAACGTTTACACGTTACAATTACGCCGGCAACGTGCAGGATATCCGCAACACGCCGAACAATGCGGCCTATCAAAACCAGAAAACATTGTATAAGCTGTACCAGCTTTATGCGGACTATTCCAAACAATTCGGCGAAGACCATCACATCAACGTTACGGCGGGCACATCGCTGGAGCAAACGAACAACGAAGGCCAGACCACGACAGGTTATAATTTTCCCAGCAATGACATCTTCACGCTGAACCTGGCAGACCGCACCAATCCTGCTTTTGCAAATTTCACCGGGCTCCTGCGCGACCAGGCGCTGCATTCCTATTTCGGCCGCATCAGCTATTCGTTCCGCAACAAGCTCATCCTCGATGTTACCGCGCGTGCGGACGGCAGCTCCAAATTCGCGCCATCCCGCCGCTGGAGCGCAGTGTTTCCGTCCGCTGCGCTGGCTTACAATATTTCCGAAGAAAACTTCATCAAACGCCTGGGGATATTCGATCAATTGAAACTGCGCGCTTCCTGGGGCAAGATGGGCAACCAGGACATAAGCGGGCTCGGCCTGTACGACTATATTCCACTCGTCAACATCGGGGGCATATACCCGCTTGGCTCTCCCAATGCAGGCCTTCCCGGCGCCGTTGCCAACCCTGCTTCCGAAGACCGGACCTGGGAAACCATCGAGAACCGCAACGTTGGCATCGATGCACAATTCCTCCGTTCCCGCCTCACGTTCTCGTTCGATTACTTTAACAAGATCAACAACGACATGCTGGTGTCCATCGCCGTGCCCGCCACTTTCGGCGGCACGCCGCCATCCTCTAACCAGGGAAAGCTGAACACCAAAGGTTTTGAAACGACAGTGACATGGAAAGACAGGATCGGCAAGCTGAATTACAGCGTAGCCGTACAGCTCAGCGACAGCCGCAACCGCCTCGTTGAACTGAAGAACAGCGACAGCTACCAGGAAGGCCTGAACTTCGTGCGGCAGGGCTATTCCATCTATTCCTATTTCGGGTACGTGTATGACGGCATTATCAAAACACAGGACCAGCTTCAGAAATACAAACAGGAACTGCAGGGCATTCCATCCAACATCGGCATCGGCGACGTGATGTTCAAAGACGTGGACGGCGACGGCGTGCTCACCGCTTTCGGCGACAAATCCAAAGGCCTGGGCGGCGACATGGTGTACCTGGGAAATCTTCTTCCGCGTTATACTTATTCTTCCAACATCAATCTTTCCTTCAAACAGTTCAACCTCGGGCTGTTCCTGCAAGGCGTAGGCAAACGCAACATCCGGTACGAGGGAGCCATCGCTACGCCAAACACTTTCTTCTGGCCTTCATTGACGTATTACTACGGCAAAACCTGGACGCCAAACCGGCCGGATGCGCCATTCCCGCGCTATCTCCCCGGCTCTGTAGGATACGACGGCATACGCGGCTACAACTACCGCACTTCCTCGCTCACCATGCAAAACGTGTCGTACCTGCGTTTCAAGGTCATCACCCTTGGCTACGACCTTCCTTCCTCCGCGGTGGAGAGGCTGCGGCTCAAATCAGCCCGCGTCTATTTCAGCGGCCAGGACCTGATCACCTTTTCCAAAGGCACGCTGGGCGGCAATTTTGATCCGGAAGACGGTTTCCGCAATGAAGGAACCTATCCCTTCAACAAAGTTTATTCGGTTGGTTTAGATGTTAAATTTTAACGACAATGATCATGCAATCCAAATACAGTTATACAATATTGTTCGCGGCATGGATGCTGGCTTTCGTGGCCGCCACCGGCTGTAATAACAAGCTGGACCTCGTATCGCGGGAGAATGTGACAGACGCGACATTCTGGAAAACAGCCAACGACTTCAAACTCGCTGCCAACGAGCTTTACAAAGGCCTGGACAGGTTCGGGTTTGAGGACACGGAGTCCGATATCGCATTCAACTTTCCGAACAGCACCAGCAACGGCTCTGTGGTAGTATCTGAAACATCCGGCAACTGGTCTGACCCTTACCGTTACATCCGCAACTGCAATAAAATACTGGAGCAGGGCGGATCCCTGCAGGACGCGGGCATCAGGACCTACGTAGCCGAAGCAAGGTTTTTCCGCGCCTGGTATTACTGGAAGTTGGTGCGCCGCTATGGAGGCGTGCCGCTGATCACGAATGTGCTGAAGGTAGACGATGCCGGACTGTTCTCTTCCCGCGTCACGCAGGCGCAGGCGGTAGATTTTATTTTGAAAGACCTTGATGATGCTGTGAAAGACCTGCCGCTGCAGTCCGACCTTTCCAAGCCTGACATCGGGCGCATCACACGGGGGGCCGCATTTGCGCTGAAAGCCAGGGTGGCGCTGTATGAAGGTACCTGGGAAAAATTCCGGGGCCAGGCAACTGCGAACCAATATCTCGAAGCAGCGGCCGCCAGCGCCGATTCGGTGATCACCAGCGGGCGGTATGCATTATACAACGGAAGCGGCGCGCAAAGCTACCGTTATCTTTTCCTCGAACCGGGAGACGATTCCAATGAATCTATCCTGGACCGCCGTTATGCGAGGAACATACTCGGGCATGACATGCCTTACCAATACGACGGCAGCGGGTACAATCCCACCAAAAAGCTGGCAGACATGTATCTCGACAAAAACGGCCTGCCCATTACAAGCCCCGGCACCGTGTTCCAGGGTTATGCTACCATGACCTCCGAATTCCAGGACCGCGACCCGCGCATGACGATGACCATGATCATCCCCGGAACGCTCACCAACCGCGTGTTCTTCCCCGTGAACAAGATCGCGAACTACCCCGATAAACCGCAACGTAACTTCAACACCGGCTACATCCTCAACAAATACATGTCTGAAGACCCGGTAGCCAATAACAGCGGGCAAAACGGGGATGCCAGCATGTTTGACTACGACCGGCACCTGATCCGCTACGCGGAAGTGCTGCTGATCTATGCAGAAGCGGTATTTGAAAGAACAGGCGCCATCTCGGATAATGATCTCAACCGGTCCGTCAACCTGTTAAGAACGCGCGTGAACATGCCGCAGCTGACCAATGCTTTCGTAACGGCCAATGGCCTGGACATGCGCACGGAGGTACGCCGTGAGCGCACGGTGGAGCTGGCGCTGGAAGGTTTCCGTTACGACGACCTGAGAAGATGGAAAACTGCCGAAACAGAACTCGCGCAAGACATCAAAGGCATTAAGATCAAAGGCTCCGCATGGCAAACATATCCGCTGTACAGCGATCCCGCTTACCAGAACCGGACGGACGCGAACGGCTTCCTGATCTCCGAGACCAACCGCGTGTTCAACGCGCAGAAACATTACCTGCAGCCGTTGCCGGCCAGGGAGGTGGCCTTCTATTCATCCAACGGCTACACATTGCCGCAAAACCCCAACTGGTAATATTCAACGGGCGCCGGCATACGGCGCCCGTCATTTTAAAATAAAAAACAAAAAGATCAGGCATGAAATCCGCAGGATACCTTGTTGCTGTTGTATTTGCTATCATCACCCTCCAGGCGCGCGCCCAGCGGCCGCCCAAGATCGTGAACATCGTGAACTTCATCCGCCTGCTGGAGCCGCGGAATGCGGCCATCACACAGGACGTATTGTACCAGACCGTCGTAAAGCAGGTCGATATTATGAAAAAGTACAGGCTTGGCGGGAGTTTCCTGTTGCAGTATGATGCCCTGATGGATCCAAGGTATCAGCAACTGCTGAAAAGCCTGCCAGCCTCTTTCGAGATCGGCGCCTGGTGGGAGATACCGCAGCCGCTGGTGGAAAAGGCCGGGCTGAAATGGCGCGGCCGCTTTCCCTGGGACTGGCATGCGGATATCGGCTTCTCTACCGGCTATACGCAGGAAGAGCGGAAAAAGCTGATCGATGTGTACATGGCGGATTTCAAAAAAATATTCGGGTATTATCCAAAGTCCGTCGCATCATGGTTCATCGATGCCTACAGCCTCGATTACATGCACCGCCGGTACAACATCGTAGCGTCCGCCAATTGCAAAGACCAATATGGCACCGATGGTTATACGCTCTGGGGCGGTTATTGGAACCAGGCTTATTATCCCAGCAGGATCAACTCCTATATGCCCGCGCAGCATGAGGACCAGCAGATACCGGTACCGGTGTTCAGGCTGCTGGGCAGCGACCCCGTGCGGCAATACGATCACGGGTTAGGTTCTTCAAGGCAGGGAGTAGTAACGCTTGAGCCCGTTTATAATTTCGGCGGTGGCGATTCAGCATGGGTGAACTGGTTTTTCAAGACGTTTACCGACGATCCGTCTGTAGGATTCAATTACACGCAGGCGGGCCAGGAAAATTCTTTCACCTGGAACGCCATGCGCAAAGGTTTCGGGATACAAATGCCGCTGATCGCGCGCCTGCGCGATGAAGGTAAAATAAGACTGGAAACGCTGGAAGCTTCCGGCAGGTGGTTCAAAAAAACTTACAAGGTCACTCCTGCCACATCATTCACTGTCAGCCAGGACATCAGCGGCAGCGATCAGCAAACAGCCTGGTTCAACAGCCGCTTCTACCGCATCAACCTGCTGTGGGAAAACGGGACACTGCGCATCCGGGACATTCATCTTTTCAATGAAAAATTCCCATCGTCCTACGAAACGCAACCCGCTACTTCCAACGAGTGTTCTTTCTTCACTTTACCGGTAATAGACGGTTATCTCTGGAGCAAAAAAGGCAATCTTGCAGGCGCGCGCCTTAAAGCCGTGATAGATGGAAAGGAAGTGCCTTTAGAAGGCGGGAAAGCGGCATTCTCCCGGAAAGGAGCGTCCACACTGCATATCAGCTGGCCTCTCCAATCAGTAAAAGGCACATTGGAGATAGACCTGGATGAGAAAAAAGCGGTGATGCAGCTGAGAGGCGCAGATGTAAACTGGTTCTTTGATCTCACCACAGCAGAAGGCAAACAGCTTCCTTTTGTGAAGATCAATGCAAAGCAGATCGATTGCAGTTTTGAAAAAATGGGTTACACATTAATAGCGGGAAAAGGAACTTTTTCAACACCGGGCAATGTGACGGCCTGGCGGCTGAGTCCTGAGCAAAATGTTATGGTGATAAACTTTTAAAATATCCATTATCAGAAAAAGCCCCGGGATAAACTCCGGGGCTTTTTTTTATGATCAGAATTCGACATGCAGCTTTATCACCGGGCTGTTGTGCGTCATACCGGAAGATGGATATGGCGGCGCGGAGATGCCGGCTTTCACTTTAAACTCGCCCCATACGCCGGCGGGCGGGTAGATCACGATGTCTACACTATCCTGTTTCAATACCTCGCGGAGGTCCTGCTGGTGCACTTCTTTTTTAAAGTCGTTTTTGTTCCAGATCGTATATCCTATCTCGGGGAATTTCGAAGCCGGGAATTTCACCGGTACATCGTAACCATTCTTCACCGCAAACCGCACCGTAACAGACCTGTCGTCGTGAATGGTGAATGATTCTTCAGCGGGAATAAACTGTATCAGCGAATATGAATAATACTCTTTTTCGATGCGGTTATAAAAATCGCCCTGGGCCGTCATCAGTGTATCTTCAGCCTTGGCCCCTTCAAAATAATACGCGTCCGGCGCGCTTATCAGCACTTCTTTTCCCCAAAGGTCTTCTTCGGTATGCCAGAAATTATACTGGCTGCGGCGCGAGGGAATGGTGTTGAGGCTATACGATTCATGACCGGTATAGAACATGTATTTTGAAGGCCGCTGGTAACTGTTGAGGAACACCACCGGCCTGCCGCCTGCCTTTTCAGCGATGGCAGCCGTCCATTCCCGGTTGTGATGGATCTCCGGCCGTACGCGCACGCCCGGCATAAAGTCCCACACCATGTACACGCGCGTAACGCATACCAGCAGCAGAGAGATCACCCAGGTATATCGGAAGATCTTCGGGGAATAACCCTGCCTTACAATGCCCTGGTGCGCAAGGATGAACATCGGCGTGAAGATCATCACGGTCCAGTTGGCTTCCACGCGGCCTTTGAAGGTGCTGAACAGGAAGAACACCAAAACGCCAACCAGGCTGAATTTCAGCGCACGCTCGAAAGCATTCACCACCGGTGTGCGGAAAGCGTAATACAGTATCAGCCAGCCCACCAGCGGGCCGAACAGCAACACCTGTCCCAGCACGTAATCCAGCGTGTGACTGTAGTGGTAACGGTTGGAGTTGCGCTCCACCAGGTGGTATTGCAGCGAGGGGAAACCATGTGTGTACTGCCAGTAAAGATGCGGGAAGAATAGCGCCGTCGTAATCAGCACCGCGATCCAGAAGCGGTAAAGCCGCAGCAGGGAAAGGTTGCTGAGCACGGTGAAAAACACCAGCAAGATGCCGTGGTATTTGCTGTAGAACATCAACGCCATGCTGAAACCCAGCAGCAGTGTGTTCTTCCAGCTCTGCGATTCCAGGAAACCACGGTAAATATAAAAATACAGCGCGGCGAAAAAGATCAGCGGCAGGTCGGGCACGGCCAGCATGCCACCCAGCTGCATGGCGCCCATGCCGGCGAGGATGAGGTAGAACACGCGGTTGTCTTTCTGCGGTATCAGCCTGTCCGTAAGAATCAGCGTGCCTACGTTCAGGGCTACCATGCCCAGGCGCACGCCCAGCTCGTTGTGAAACAGTGCATACCCGGCCTTGATCAGCAGCGCGATCATGGGCGGATGGTCGAAATACCCCCAGTCCAGGTGGCGGGAGTATACCCAATAATACGCCTCATCGTCCATCAGCTCAGTAAAACCGGCCTGGAACAGCGCCAGTACAGCCCAGAGAAGCAGTACCCCGTTCTTATATTGATCTTTGGTAAAAAAGCGGATCATAGTCCGCGAAGTTAGGTAAGTTCCCGTTCAATTTACAGGATCATAAACCGGTCTGCATCTTTCATAAAGGGAAAGCGCGCACGCAGTTCGTCCAGGTGCTGGCGGGAAAGGGTGTAGGTGAACACGTCCTCGTCGTGCGCCTTGTGGTAAATGATCTCGCCAATGGGGTCTATCAGGCTGCTGTCGCCGCTGTGATAGATGTCGTTGCCATCGTTGCCCACGCGGTTCACGCCGATCATATAACACTGGTTTTCGATGGCTCTTGCCTGCAGCAGGGCTCTCCAGGGCACGTTGCGGCGTTCGGGCCAGTTGGCTACGTTGATGAGCACGTCGTAGGCGGGTTCGCCGTTTTCCTGTATGGTGTTGCGGCTCCACACGGGGAAGCGCAGATCGTAGCAGATGGTAAGGTTTATTTTCCAGCCTTTCACCTGGGCAATGAGCCGTTTGTCGCCGGCGGAGTAGTGGTTATCTTCATCCGCAAACCCAAAGCGGTGGCGTTTGTTGTAGATGCCATATTGCCCGTTGGGAAGCATCCAGATGAGGCGGTTGAAATATTCGCCGTTCTCCTCGATAATGAGGCTGCCGGTGATGATAACGTTCTTTTGTTTCGCTTTTGCTTTCATCCACTGAACGGCGCTGCCGTCCATGGTTTCGGCGAGGCGTTCGCTTTGCATGCTGAAGCCGGTGCTGAACATTTCAGGCAATACGATCACTTCCGTCCTTTCCTTGATGGAATCGATCTTTTGATCGAACATGGCCAGGTTGGCCGCTTTATCTTCCCAATGCAAATTCGCCTGTATGAGCGAAACGGTTAAATCAGACATATTTTCGAGATTACTGCAAAACGACTCCAAATTTACGGCGCTGCGGCTTAGAAAGTTTTAAATATTTCCTTCATTAATCCTCTTTTTTTGCGATTTGTTCAATCGCATCCTGCGCCAGCCCGTGTTCATAGCCTTTTTGCAGCAGGTATTGCAGGGTTTTATAGCGGCGTTTCAGGTGCTGTTCGCTGCGGAGGGAGGCATATTTCCTTTCGGCCAGGTTGATCAGCGTTTGTTCGTATGCGTCGGGGTCTATCTCCGCGAGCCCTTTTCGGATGCAGTAATCGGAGATCTGTTTTTGTTTGAGGGCCAGGCTGATCTTTTTCTTTCCCCATTGCTGCATCCTGAACTTGCCGCCTGCAAAGGCTTTGGCGTAGCGTTCCTCGTTGATGAAACCTTCTTCCACCAGGTGCGCAATAGCGGCTTCGGCTTCTTCGCCATACAGCTTCAGTTCCCGGCATTTCTCCCGCACTTCCATATGGCAGCGCTCCTGGTAGGCGCAATAGTGGCGGAGTTTCAATATATCGCTGCTGCTCATGGGTTCATCTGTTACAATTTCAAACGGCTCATAGAATGATTCCGGCCTTCGTTGCAAAAAACTCGTCATTGCGAGGAGCAGTAAGGGATTCTGAGCATCGGAAAGGGCGACGAAGCAATCTCCGTCAGGGTATTGGAGTATCTCCATTTAATGAAAGAGATTGCTTCGTCGCCCCTCCCACTTGGCTCTACTGCTTCTCGCAATGACGGGATTATTGTTGCCTTACGATCATCAGCTTGGCGTAGTTGAGCATGATCTTCTTCTCGCCGCCGCCTTTGGGAAACAGCACGGTGGCAATGCGGTTGTTAGGCGCGCCTTCCATGCTGAGTATCTTGCCGAAGCCGAACTTCTGGTGTTCCACGTCCATACCAGGCTCCATTTCCGCCGGATCGTCCGCCGCGAAACCGGGTGTGGGCGTGTGGTTGCTGGCGGTGGCCGGTGCGGGCCTGGGGGCCGTTCTTGCGGGAGTGGGCCCCTGCGAAGGCGCGGCTGTTCTCTTTTTCTCGAACATGTTGCCCCATGAAGCGCCGCCGCCCATAGTGCCGCTGTTGCGAAGGCCGCCGCCTGCATAGCTGCGGTCCAGGAACTGCTCGGGCACTTCCTCCAGGAAGCGGCTCGGCTCGTTCTGCTGCAGCTGCCCGAAACGGTAGCGGCTGTTGGCATACGTGAGGAAAAGGCGGGATTTGGCGCGGGTTACGGCCACGTAGAACAAACGCCTTTCTTCTTCCAGCTCCTCGCGGGAGTTGATGGACATGCCGCTGGGGAAAAGACTTTCTTCCATCCCCACGGTGAACACCACCGGGAATTCCAGCCCTTTCGCTGCGTGGATGGTCATCAGCTTCACCACATCGCTGTTCTCGTCGTTGGTATTGTCTGCATCCGTAAGCAGCGTGATCTGCTGCAGGTATACGCCCAGGGATTTGTTGTCTTCCAGCTCACCGTCTTCGTTGGGGGTTTCGGTGAATTCCTTGATGGAGTTCAGCAATTCCTGGATGTTCTCGTAACGGGCAAGCCCTTCGGTGGTCTTGTCGTTGAAGAGTTCCTTCACGATGTTGGTGCTTTTACCTACCTGCACCGCTATTTCGTAAGCGTTGTGTTTGTCCAGCATGATGCGGAAGCTCTGGATCATGGTCACAAAGCCGTCTATCGCTTCCAGCGTGCCTGCCTTGAAACCGAATTCCTTAGCCCTTTCCAGCACTTCCCAGAATGTGATGTTCTGGTCGTTCGCATAAATGGAAACCTTTTCGATAGTGGTTTTGCCGATGCCGCGAACGGGATAGTTGATGATGCGTTTGATCGCTTCTTCGTCACGGGAGTTCATGATCACGCGCAGGTAAGCGATGAAGTCCTTGATCTCTTTCCTTTGATAGAAAGAAAGGCCGCCGTAGATCCTGTACGGGATAGCCATCCTGCGGAGGCTTTCCTCGAATGCGCGGCTCTGTGCGTTGGTGCGGTAAAGGATGCAGAAGTCGCGGTTGCTGTAGTGGTTGCGCAGCTTCTGCTCCGCGATGGTATCCGCCACCAGCTTGCCTTCCTCGTTATCGGTATTGGTGCGCACCAGCTTGATCTTCTCGCCTTCAACATTGTCTGTCCACAGGTTCTTTTCGATCTGTCCCTTGTTCTTCGCGATCACCTCGTTGGCCACGTTCAGGATGCTTTTGGTGGAACGGTAGTTTTGCTCCAGCTTCACCACTTTCACATCGTCGTAATCCTTTTCAAACTGCAGGATGTTCTGGATGGTGGCGCCGCGGAAGGAATAGATGCTCTGTGCATCGTCGCCCACCACGCAAATGTTCTCATGCACTGCTCCCAGCAGCTTCACGATCTCGTACTGCGCCGGGTTGGTATCCTGGTACTCGTCGATCATGATGTATTTGAACTTATGCTGGTATTTGGCCAGCACGTCCGGGAAACTTTTCAGCAGCACGTACATTTTGAACAGCAGGTCGTCGAAGTCCATCGCGCCGTTCTTGAAACAGCGTTTGGCGTACATGTCGTAGATCTTGCCGGTCAGCGGGCGGCTGGCGCGCTGGTCTTCCTGCTGGATGTAATAATCCTGCATGTAGGCTTCCGGCCCCATCAGGCTGTTTTTGGCAGCGGAAATGCGGTTGTATACGAGGTTGGGCTTGTAATGTTTGTCATCCAGGTTCAGCTCGTTCACGATGGTCTTCACCACACTCTTCGCATCGTCTGAATCGTAAATGGTGAAGTCGCTTGGATAGCCGAGCTTGGGCGCATCGCTGCGCAGCAGGCGGGCAAACACGGAGTGGAAGGTGCCGATGTAAAGATTGCGGGCTTCATTGCCGCCGAGTATCTTTTCCACCCTCTCTTTCATTTCCTTTGCCGCCTTATTGGTAAATGTAAGTGCCAATATATTAAAAGCGTCCACCCCGTTGCGCATGAGGTGGGCTATCCTGGTCGTCAGTACCTTGGTTTTTCCTGAACCCGCGCCCGCAATGATCATTAATGGCCCTTGCAGGGAGGTGACAGCTTCCCGCTGCCGCTCATTCAGATCGTCTAAATAGTTTGCCTTCATCAATGGATTTTTTGCAGGCTGTAAAAGTACGATTTGCGCGGCGGACTGCGAAATTAGGTGGATAACTCAGTGTTTACTCCGGTCAAACACGTGGTCTTCCGTTATCTTCAGCGGGTTTGCCTTGAACCAGTTGATAAAATCGTCCCAGGCGGTCTTATTCCCGGCCCTCCATTCATCAAAGGCTTCGGGGTCGCCCTGGCTGAGCACCCAGTAATTGTAGGCTTCCAGGTGCCCGGCTGTTTTTACCTGCTGCTGGTAGTCAAACAGCGGGTTGATGTATTTCCGGAATTTTTCGTTGCCGGTATAGATCTCCAGGAATTTGCCGCGGATGCGGTGAAGCGATGCCAGGTTGATATTTCTCTCGCCGGCGGCGGCGATCGAGAGTGTAGGCTCATACACGGTGATCCCGTAAGGCAGTTTCAGGCCGTCCTTTTTCAGGTCTTTCATATTCAGGTTGATGGTATGGCTGGCCAGGTCGATCTTAATCGACGTGTCTGAAGGAAAGGTGATGCCGCTTTTGTAAGTGAGGAATAACAGTTTGCTCATCTCTTCGGTGCGTTTGCTGCCCCTTTCGAGGTTAATGAACTGCTCGCCGTAGATCAGCCCCCACAGCTCGTTATTGGAATTGCAGAATAGCTTCCCCAGCCAGTAATAGTTGGAAGAATGCATGGGCGCGGCCAGCACGCCGCTTTCAAAATATTCAATGGCTTTGTCGTAATCTTTTTTCCCCATATACATCACGCCCAGTTCCAGGTAGAGGTTGCCGGCTTTGGGGAATTCGCGGAGGCCTTTTTCGTAGGTATCGATGGCCTTGTCCGGCTTGCCGGTCATATCGTAGCTGTTGCCCAGCAGCTGGTATATGTGGGGGAATGATTTTTTGTGCTTCATCAGTTTCTTCATGATGCTGATCACCGCATCATAATCTTTGGCCAGGTATTTCGCATAGCCTATCTCGTATTCGTAGGTGGGATCGTCAGGGTCCAGCTTTACGGATTCTTCCAGCAGGGCAATGGCCGGCTCGATTTTGCCGTCGTCCATCAGGGCGATGGCTTTGTCTTTTTTTTCCTGCGCAAGCTCGCGGCCGGTAGATTGTGCGGCGGCGGCCATCCCGGCGGCAAGCAGCAGGCATAGGGAAATTGTTTTTCTAAACATGGCTGTTATTTGTAGGAAAGGGATTCGGGAAAAACGGTTTTTCCATAAACAACATATAAAAAAAGGGGAGACTTTCCAGCCTCCCTTTTAAATGATCTTATTTTTCATTCCGGTCCACCTTAGGGCGTTCGTTCCTGTTGGCGATATCCCAGGCGGTGTAAAAGACCAGCTGGGCGCGTTTTGCCAGCAGGCCGTAGCTGATCTTGTGCGGCTCGTCGCCTTCGCCGTGGTAATCGGGGTGCACGCCGTTGAAGTAGAAGATGATCGGAATTTTATGCTGCGCGAACATATAGTGGTCGGAGCGGTAGTAGAACCTGTTCGGGTCGTTGGGATCGTTGTACCGGTAATCCAGCGCCAGCTTGGTTTGCCGGTTGGCGGCTTCGCTGATGGGCCGCAGGTCGGAGCTGAGCTTGTCGTCGCCGATGATGTATACGTAGTTGCTGTCTTTCGCATGGTCCGCATCAATACGGCCGATCATGTCGATATTCAGGTCTGCAACGGTTTCGCTGAGCGGGTAAATGGGATTGTCTGTATAATAACGGGAGCCGAGCAGGCCTTTTTCCTCGCCGGACACGGTCATGAACACGATGCTGCGGCGCGGGCCTTTGCCTGCCTTTTTCGCTTTCATGAAAGCCTCTGCCATGGCTATGACAGACACGGTGCCGGAACCGTCGTCGTCTGCGCCGTTATGCACTTTGCCGTTGATCACGCCAATGTGGTCGTAGTGCGCAGTGATGAAAAGATATTCATTCTTTTTATCCGTTCCGGGAAGAATGCCAAGCACGTTGCTGGACTTGATCTCGTTCTGCCCTTTTTCAAACACCAGCTCAGACACCTGGCCGGTGGCCGCTTCCGGCTTACCGGCTTTGAGGCCCGCTGTCAGGTCGGCCCAGGGCTTGCCCAGTATGGCGGTAGCCACTTCCGGTGAAATAAAATAAGCGTTGGGGATGAACTCCATGGTGGTCATGGTCGGGAAATACAAGCCGGTGCGGCGCAGCCTGTCGCCGGCGCGGCCCATGGCGGGCACCCGGTCAGACACGAGGAATACGGCCCTCGCGCCTTTGTTCGCGGCGGCGCGCAGCTTGTCTTTCAGTGCCGGGGCAGGCGCGCCCTGCGCCCGCGTGATCAGCGGTTTGCCTTCCGCGTTCAGCGGTTCGCCGTCTGCAATAAGCACGATCTTATCGTTCAGGTCAAGGTCTTTATAACTGTCGTATTGTTCATGCGTAATGCCATAACCGGCGAACACTACAGGCGTTTGCCCCATCGACTGGTTCACGGTTTCACGCACGGAGCTGTAAAAGCCGTTGCCGAATTCCCAGGTTTTACCGCCGGCGGTAATGACGCTGCGCGTCAGCGTATCCTGGAAAAGGCTGAAAGGCTGTTCCCATTGCCCGTTGGCGCCGGGCTGCAGGCCCACGCGTTTGAACTGGTCTGCGATGTACCTGGCGGCTTTGTATTGACCGGGGGTCCCGGTTTCGCGGCCTTCCATTTCATCGCTTGCAATAATGTAGAGGTGTTTTTTAAGGTCCGCCGGGGTAATGCCTTTCGCAAATGCAGTGGCCGGTACGGCTTTCACCGGTTTTTTGGCCACCTGTGCGCAGGCTACGGTTCCTACGGCCAGCAGTGACGCCAGAAGCGGGAGTTTTTTCATTGGTTGTGTTTATCTCTAAAATTAAGGTTTACTGTTGTTGTAACCGCTACCACTCATCAAAAGCGGGCTACCTGCTGCGCCGCAGCCGCACGGATCACGCCGGGGCCTGGGTTTCGCGGCTGCAAAGCTATGATCCTGGCGGGTTTCCCGGCATTTATAAAAAAGGCTGTCCTTTGTTGAACAGCCTTCCGGGTCATAATTTCTTCGTTTATGCGCAGGCGATCTTCTTCACCCTGTTTTCGTGGCGGCCGCCTTCGAAAGGGGTTTCCACGAAAATGTCCACCATTTCCTTCGCCGTAGCCTGATCTACAAACCGGGCAGGGATGCAAAGCACATTGGCGTTGTTGTGACTGCGGGCCAGGCGGGCCAGCTCATCGCCCCAGCAAATGGCCGCGCGGATGCCCTGGTGTTTGTTCGCCGTGATGGCCACGCCGTTGGCGCTGCCGCATATCAGGATGCCGAAAGCGTGCGAACCGGCTTCCACGGCGCCCGCCACCGGGTGCGCAAAGTCAGGGTAATCCACGGAATCCAGCGAGTAAGTGCCGAAATCCTTTACCTGTACGCCTTTGCCCTCCAGGTAGGAGATCACTTCTTCTTTATATTCAAAACCTGCGTGGTCTGAACCGATCGCAACGGGTAATTCGAGATTGAATGTCAGTTGTTCCATAACCTGCGTTTTTGTTTGTTCTTGCTTTGCTGTTATCAGCTCCACTCTTCGGCTTCAGCCTTTTCCATCTTTTTGTATGTTCTCGCTGAAATGGCGATGCTCACTTCATACAGCAGGTATAAAGGTACGAAAACCAGCAATTGGTCTAATACGTCGGGCGGCGTGATCACGGCGGCCAGTATGAGTATTACGACAACGGCGTGGCGGCGGTAGGTGCGCATGAACTCCGGCGTAAGCAGGCCGAGCTTGGTAAGGAAATATACCAGGATAGGCATTTCGAACAGCGCGCCCATCCCCAGGATGATCTGGGTCATGAGGGCGAAATAATCGTCGATGAAGAAGTCGTTCTTGATCACCTCAGACACTGTGTAGCTGGCCAGGAAGTTGATCATGAAAGGCGCGATGAGGAAGTAGCTGAAAGCGATGCCCATCAGGAATTGCAGGCTCACCCAAAAGATAACGCCCTTGGAGCCTTTGGCTTCATTTTCCTTGAGCGCGGGGCGCACAAAACGCCAGAACTCCCAGCAGATGTACGGGAACGCGCCGATGATGCCGAGTATGAAAGCCAGCTTGAACTGCAGCGTGATCTGCCCGGCAAGCTTGGTATTCTGGAATTGTATCTTGGGTGGCGTGATGCACATCTTATCTCCAAACCCCAGCGCATGACTGGCCTTGCAAAGCCACTGGTAGGTCGGGAAAGACGCCTGGGTTGGCCCGAAGATTACATTGGTCAATATCCAGTCGGTGAACACAAAGCCGAAAATACTCAGTATCACGATGGCAGCCGCGGAGCGCACCAGGTGCCACCTGAGCTCTTCCAGGTGGTCAAAAAACGACATCTCTGCCTTCTCCTCGTTGCTTGAAAATAACTTCTTTAACATGTATGCTTAATAAAAATCAGGAGCACAAATATAACGTGCGCCAGGTGAATAGTCTAGCTTAAAAACGGGACAAGTTAAGAATTAAAAAAGAAGGAAAAGTAAGAAGAAGGGGAAGCGGGGCTTAAATTATCCTTAAAAAAAAAGAGCCAGCCCGAGAAGAATCAAGAGCCGGCCTTTCATCCATTGTTTGTTAACCCCAAAAAAGTTGAATTCGAGAATGTCTTTATTCGCTTCTGTTAAGTAATAACTCATTCCTTTATGGCAAGCTATCAGATATAAGTTATAACCGCTACAGAGCTTTTAAATTTCTAAAACAAAAATAGAAAGAAATATCGTATTATCAATGTTACAACAAAGTTTTTTACAACCTTTTAACAAAAATCAAATTATTGTGTTACGTATCAGCACCTATGTTAATTCAATTCGTGTTAATTTACTACTACTCCCTTAAAAAACGATTTAGCAAGTATAATCAATAGTAATATTACACAAAAAAATAATTTCTAAATAGCTATTTCTTTAAGATGCTGTTTACCAAGGTGTAAACACCGGGTTGAAATTTTTATTGTTGCGGTAACTTTCTTATCAGAACAATATGTTTCCTTTCGGCTGTTAAATATATAGCAATTTTCGCGCCGGATTCATTAATTCAGGATTTTCATTTTCACCATTTCTATCCGCGTATCCGTCACGTTGAGTATATCAAACTCATAATCGTCGATGATGATCCGCTCTTTCAGCCTCGGGATCGTTTCGTAATGGGAAATAATATAGCCGGATAAAGTTTCGCTCTCGTCTTCCGGGAAATCGAAGCCATAGCGCTCGTTGAGGTAGTCCAGCTCCAGCCTGCCGGAAAAGATATACTCCTTTTCCGCGATCTGCTTCTCCACGAATTCTTCCACATCATGCTCATCCTTGATATCGCCGAAAATTTCTTCCAGCACATCCTCGATCGTCACGATACCGGCAGTGCCGCCAAATTCGTCTACCACCCAGGCAATGCTGCGCCGTTCTTTGTTGAACTTGCTCAGCAGGTCTATCGCGCTCATGGTTTCGGGTACGGCCAGGATGGGGTGGATCACCGAACGGATGTCCGCAGGGTTCTTGAACATGTCAAGCTGGTGCACATATCCGAGAATATTGTCAATATTATTTTCGAAAATGATGACCTTGGAGAGTTTTGTATCAATGAATTTCTTCCTGGCTTCGGAGATACTGCTGTTAATGTCCAGCGCTTCGATCTCTTTCCGGGGAATGAGGCAGCCCCTGATCTTTACGTGCACGAGGCTCAGGGCGTTCTCGAACAGCTCGGTGTTCAGCTCCTGGCCTTCGCCCATGTGCTGCTGGCTCTGGCGGATGAAATATTCCACGTCCACGCGGGCAAAGGAACTTTTGTTTTCCGTGATCCGCACGTTGAACAGGTATTTCAGGATCCATTCGGAAATGGACTCCAGCATGTTGCCAAGGATATACAGCGGCTTGGAAAGCACGGAGATGGGCAGGGCGAAAAAGCCGAGCAGGGCTTCTGGGCGTGAGCGGAAAATACTGCGGGGGATGAAGAAGCCGAAGAACAGGATCAGCAGCGTGGCCGCCAGTATTTCCACCAGCAGGGTCATCACCACGTACTGCACCATTTCATTCTCGGAAAATATCAGCGCCCAGAGAGAATCCAGCCAGCCGGCCACCAGCATGCTGTAAACAACAATGCTGATCGTGAGCCCGATGAGGCTGGTGGCGAGGAAACGCGCGGGATGCTCGTTGAAACCGGAAAGGATCTTCCCGGTGGCGCGTCCCTGCTTTTTCTTCAGTTCAATACTCAGCCTGTTCACATTGGCGAAAGCTGTTTCCATGCCGGCGAAGAAGCCGGCGACAAGGATCACTAATACCAGTAAAACGATCGTAGAAATATCCATCCAGACAAAGATATGAAATTAGCAATATGTCCCTGCGGCTGGTTGACCAACGCCGGTCGTCAGCCTAAAAAGTTTTCCACAAGGGCCTTTACTTCCCGGTATGCTTTTTCCAGGTCTTCATTCACCACGATGTGATCGAATTCACTGGCGAAGGAAAGCTCGTACCGGGCCTTCCCCAGCCTTTCATCCAGCGAAGCCTGCGTTTCGGTGCCCCGCTCGCTCAGGCGCGCGCGGAGCGCTTCCAGCGAAGGGGGTTGTATGAAAATAGTAAGCGCCGCATCGTGGTATTTCTCCCGGATGCTTAACGCTCCTTTTACGTCTATATCGACCATGGGATATTGCCCGTTCGCCCAGATGCGCTCCAGTTCGCTTTTCAGCGTACCGTAGTATTTCCCGGCATACACCATTTCGTATTCGGCAAAGTCGTTCTGCTCAATATGCTGCTGAAATTCATCAGGCGTCATGAAATAATAGTCCCGGCCATGCACCTCGCACTCCCTGGGGGAGCGGGTGGCGGCGGAAATGGAAAAGGCCAGCCCGGGCATTTCGCCCAGGAGCCGCTTCACAATGGTTGTTTTACCGGCCCCTGAAGGCGCGGTGATAATAATGATCTTGTGTGCTGACATGATATGGTTTACACGCGCTTGATGTCTGCTCCCAGGTTCCGCAGGCGCTCATCTATGTATTGGTAGCCACGGTCTATCTGGTCAATGTTATGGATCGTGCTCTTGCCTTCCGCGCTGAGCGCGGCGATCAGCAAGGCTACCCCGGCCCTGATGTCGGGGCTGCTCATGGTGATCCCCCTGAGCTTATGCTGCCTTCCGAGGCCGATCACTGCGGCACGGTGCGGATCACAGAGGATGATCTGCGCGCCCATGTCTATCAGCTTGTCCACGAAAAACAGCCTGCTTTCGAACATTTTCTGGTGGATCAGCACGCTGCCTTTGGCCTGTGTGGCTACTACCAGCACAATGCTCAGCAGGTCGGGCGTGAAGCCTGGCCAGGGATTATCATATATCGTTAAAATGGAGCCGTCGATAAATGTCTGGATCTCGTAGCTGTCCTGCGCGGGGATGTAAATATCATCGCCTTTGATCTCCAGCTGGATGCCCAGCTGGCGGAACTTTTCAGGAATGACGCCCAGGTGCTGGATGCCGGCGTTCTTGATGGTGATCTCGCTCTGCGTCATGGCTGCGAGGCCAATGAAGGAGCCGATCTCGATCATATCCGGCAGCATGGCGTGGCTGCAGCCTTTCAGCCCGGCAACGCCTTCGATGTTGAGCATGTTGGACCCTACGCCGCTGATCTTTGCGCCCATGCTGTTAAGCATTTTGCAAAGCTGCTGCAGGTAAGGCTCACAGGCCGCGTTGTAAATGGTGGTGGTACCCTGAGCCAGTACGGCCGCCATCACGATGTTGGCAGTGCCGGTCACGGAAGGTTCGTCCAGCAGCATATAAGTGCCTTTCAGGCCGGTTTTGGCCTCCAGGCGGAAATAATTATCGTCTGTATCGTAAACAAAGGCCGCTCCCAGCTTTTCAAAGCCGATCACGTGCGTATCCAGCCTGCGGCGGCCTATCTTATCGCCGCCGGGTTTGGGGATGTATGCCTTGCCGAACCGTGCCAGCAGGGGGCCTGCCATCATCACGGAGCCGCGCAGGCGGCCGGATTTCTTTTTGAATTCGGGGCTTTCGAGGTATACGAAATCGATATCGTCTGCCTGGAACTCGCAGGTGGCACGGCTTACGCGGTTCACCTTCACGCCGATGTCCCCCAGCAGCTCAATCAGCAGGTTCACGTCCAAGATGTCCGGGATGTTGCTGATGGTTACTTTTTCAGGTGTTAAAAGTACCGCGCTGATGATCTGTAATGCTTCGTTCTTTGCTCCCTGCGGTATAATTTCTCCTTTCAGACGGTTGCCGCCTCTTACTTCGAAAGCGCTGCTCACTTGTTCCTGTTTTTGTTGTGTTTGTTGTGTTTATTGCTTTTCCCTGAATTCTGCTTGAACTTGTTCTGCTGGTAAGCTTTGCGCTTCTGGCTGCTGCCGCCCTGGCCTGCGCTTCCGCCGCCGGACCTGAACTGCTGCTCGCCGGGCCCGTAGCTGTTAAACGAGGGCTGGTTGGTTTGCACATTGGCGCTGCTGCCGCCCGGGCCGGGCTGGTATTGCAGCCTGCCGCCGGTGATGGCTCCCAGCTCGCCTTTGATAGCATCGTCGTGCACGCTTTCTTTATGCCAGTTGTTATAAGCCAGTTTCATGTAATTGCCGATCACCTGGGTGAACCCTTCCTTCATTTCAGGATTGTTTTCAGCCAGCGCCTTGTCTATCACCATCTCCAGGTTCTTGCCAAAGTGGCGGTTGCGCGGGTATTTTTTCGGGTAAGGCAGGCGGTCTGGCTTGGCGCGCAGTGTTTCGCGGGTGGGGATCGGGTAGGGCGAATCCACATCCAGTTTGAAGTCGGACACCAGGAACAGGTGATCCCACAGTTTATGCCTGAAATCCTCCACGTTGCGCAGGTGCGGCTGGAGGGTGCCCATCAGCTCTATCACGGCCATTACCTGTTGCTGGCGGTGCTGGCGGTCCTTAATGGTAAGGATGTATTCGATCATCCGCTGTACATTTCTTCCATACTCGCGCATGATGAGATGGTTGCGGGCGGTATTATATTCCATTGCTGTAATTTAAAAAAATTCCGTAAAAGTGATTGATTACCAGCCGTTCATTCGCGAAGTAACAAAAAATCCCCGGGTGCGGAACGGCTATGTGTGCAGTCAAGCTCATGCAAACTTAATGAAAAATATTTATGCTGCATCCCGGCAGCCTGCGATTCCTTACTTTTACGGCATGAATCTTTCGCTGTCAGGTAAAACCGCCGTGATATGCGGGGCATCCCAGGGCCTGGGCCTCGCTTCCGCCAAAGAACTGGCCCTGCTGGGCGCCTCCTGCATCCTGCTGGCGCGCAATGAGCAAAACCTCACGGCTGCCGTAGCCTCGCTGGATACTTCCAAAGGGCAGCAGCATAATTACTTCGTCGCGGATTTCAACAAACCGGAAAAAGTGAGGGCCACGATCAGCGCCATCACCAACGAACAGATCGTGCACATCCTCGTCAACAATACCGGCGGCCCGAGCGGCGGCCCTATCCTGGCTGCGGAAGGCGGCGCTTTCATGCAGGCTTTTGAAATGCACGTGGTATGCAACCAGGTGCTGGCGCAGGCCGTGGCGCCCGGCATGAAAGCCAGCGGCTATGGCCGCATCATCCAGGTGATCTCCACCTCCGTTAAAACGCCGCTTAAAAACCTGGGCGTATCCAACACCATCCGTGCCGCAGTGGCCGGCTGGGCCAAGTCGCTGGCCAACGAGCTGGCGCCGTTCGGCATTACGGTAAACAATGTGCTGCCCGGCTCCATGACCACAGACCGGCTGAAGAGCATTTTCAAGACCAATGCAGACATGCGGGGCATTCCCGTAGAGACCGTTGCCGAAGAATGGCGGCTGGAAATTCCCATGCAACGCTTCGGCGACCCGGCGGAGTTCGGCGCAGCCGTCGCTTTCCTCGCTTCGCCGGCAGCCTCCTACATCACCGGCATCAATTTACCGGTAGACGGCGGCAAAACCCCTTCCCTTTAAATTTCACCCGCCACATGAATATCTGGAAGAATATCATCAAAAGTCCAACCTGAGCACATTCCCGCCCGTTATTACCTGTAACGGCCCGCGAGGGCCCATTGTATTACTTTACCCTTTACTCAAACTTTATGACGAACACGAATGTGCAATACGGCGACTACCTGCAATTAGAGAATATACTGAACGCCCAGTTCCCGGAAAGCGATAAACACCAGCTTCCCGCCCACGACGAAATGCTTTTTATCATCATCCACCAGGCGTACGAGCTTTGGTTCAAACAACTGCTGTATGAAGTGGATTCAGTGGCGGATATCATGAACAAGCCCGCGGTGAACGACAATTCGCCGGAGCTGCAAACCGTTGTGCACCGCTTGCAGCGCATGGTTACCATTCTCAAGCTACTGGTGCACCAGATAGATGTGATGGAAACCATGACGCCGATGGACTTCCTCGATTTCCGTGATATGCTCCGCCCTGCGTCAGGGTTCCAGAGCTGGCAGTTCAAAGCGCTGGAAGCCAGGCTGGGCCTGCAATACAAGCACCGCTTCGGGCAGGAGTATTATATCTCCCAGCTCAGGCAGGACAAGATCGACATCATCCGCAAAGCGGAAAACGAAAAAAGCATTCTCACCCTGCTGAACGAATGGCTGGAAAGAATGCCCTTCTTCGACGAACCTGGCAACTGGACGAACTACCGGCCCATGACTGCCACGGTTCCCGGCGCGGAGCACATCTTCTGGCAGGATTACCGGCAGCTGTACAGCGGCGGCCTTGCCGAAGCGGAACAAAACAACCGGGAATATTTCAACACCGTATTTGCCGACGAAAACGCCGGCGGCGAAAGGAACCTTTCACCGAAAGCCTGCCGCGCAGCGCTGTTTATCATGCTGTACCGCGGCTATCCCTTGCTGCAACTGCCTTTCCAGCTGCTCAGCAGTTTGCTGGAAATAGACGAGCAGCTCAGCACCTGGCGGTACCGCCATATGAGCATGGTGCACAGGATGATCGGCTCGCGCATCGGAACGGGAGGCAGTACGGGGAAGGATTACCTGAAAGGCGCGCTGGACAAGCACTTCATATTCGCGGAAATTGCGCGGCTCACCAGCTTCCTGATAGAGCGGCGGAAGCTGCCTGCGCTCAGCCATGAAATGGGGCAGCGGCTCGGTTTTCAATAGCGATATGCGCCGCAGGACAGCCAGGCTTAAAAATGACAAAAAGGGTGGCGGCGGCCGCCATCCTTTTTGTCTTTACTCATAACCGTGGAAACTGTTGCCTACTCTACAACATTGATGGTGCGCGTAAAACTTTCTTCAAGCGAAATGAATGTTTCGGTGCGTTCTATCCCTTTGATCTTCTGCAGTTCGTCGTGCAGCACGCGGCGCAGCGACGAGATGTCTTTACAGATAATTTCGGCGAACATGCTCCAGCCACCGGTGGTGTAGTTCAGCCGAACGATCTCCGGCATTTTCCGCAGCTCTTTCGCTACGGAATCGTACATGGAACTTTTTTCCAGGAAAATGCCGATAAAGGCGATCACATCGTAGCCGATCATTTTTAAATCTACGTGTAATCTCGTACCTTTAACTATACCCAGTTCCTGCAATTTCTTCATGCGAACGTGGATGGTACCCCCGGAAACAAACAGTTTCTTACCAAGGTCTGCATAGGAGATTTCGGCGTTAGACATCATCTCGCTGATGATCTGTAGGTCCAGTTTGTCAATATTCAAATTGTGGCTCATTTTGACAAATTGTTTTTGAATGTTTTAAACTTACTTGCAAATATTTAAAAAATATCGAAATTTCCAAAATTTCCATTAAAATATTTGCAAAAAATACCCTCTCTCTTTAGATTTGCATCATAATCGTTGTAAACAACCATTCCATTCCGGGTGGAAAGCAGCTTAAAAGAGGTTTAATCTGCCTGGAAGAATTCCAACTTTGTGGGGTGATGGAATTGGCAGACATGCCCTCTCGTCTCGGGGGTGAGGATCACGGGATAAACGTAGCGTAATGGGTTGACCACTAATCTTATTTGTGCTATGGCTAACTGCCTCGTGTAGGTTCGAATCCTACTCCTACAGCAAAAGAAGCGTATAAGTTTGAAACTTGTACGCTTTTTTTATGCCCGGCCCCAATTTTATTACTTTTGCCCCCTCATGGGACACAAAAAACTTATCAGATTCGCCGAGATCGAGACATTCCCCAACGTGCTGATCTACCCGAAAGACATGCAGGGGGCCTGGGGTAAACATTTTGACAATACCCACCCGCTCACCCTGGAACTGGCCTGCGGCAAGGGAGATTATACCCTTGGCCTGGCACGGATGTTTCCCGGGGAGAACTTTACAGGGGTAGACCTGAAGGGGAACCGTATCTGGAAAGGCGCAAAGACCGCCCTGGATGAGAATTTAGCCAATGTAGCCTTTCTCCGCACACAGATCGAAGCCCTTACGGATTATTTTGCGCCCGGAGAGGTGAAAGACATCTGGATCACCTTCCCCGACCCGTTCCTGCGGCAGTCCAAAGCCAAAAAACGCCTTACGCACCCGCGTTTCCTGGCCCTCTACCAGCAGATACTGGCGCCGGGAGGCACCATCAACCTGAAAACAGATTCTACCGAGCTGTACGACTTCACCCGCATGGTGATCGCTAAGACCGGCTGCACGAAACTCATGGACATTCCCGACGTGTACGCCCAGGCAGAGATATCGCCGCTGTTGCGCATACAAACCTATTACGAAGGCATGCACCTGGCCGATGGCAGAACCATCCGGTTCCTTAAATTTGTATTGCCCGCGCAACCGATAGACTGGAAAGCGGTAAACCTGGATACGGATGAAGAAGCAGCTGGAAGAGAATATTGATTATTATTACAATGAGCAGGGGTATGTAGTGCTCACGGAAAAATATCATCGTGAGCGGGGTTATTGTTGCGGAAATGGCTGCCTGCATTGTCCTTTTGATTATGAAAACGTCCCCGAAGATAAAAAAAGCCGCCTCCTTGCCGCCCGCAAAGCCCAAAAAGGAGCCTAATTTCCTGGATACGGTGTATGCCATTGTAAGGCGCATCCCCAAAGGGCGCGTAACCAGCTATGGCGCCATCGCAGAGAGGGCCGGCATCCGGCTTTCCGCCAGGATGGTGGGCTGGGCCATGAACGCCGCGGGCTCTGCGGCCAAACCCGTGCCCGCGCACCGCGTGGTGAACAGCAAAGGCCTGCTCACCGGCAAACATCACTTCGCCACGCCCACCCTCATGCAGGAGCTGCTCGAAGCAGAAGGCATCGAAGTGAAGAACGACCAGGTGCAGCATTTCGACAAAGTGTTCTGGAACCCGCCGCTCCCTAAAAAGAAACAGTAGCGCTTTATTTACTTTCAATACCTTTACATCATTACAGGTCCCGTTTACTTTTAAATATGTCAGTACTTAAACTCAAGCTGGACCAGGAGCAACTGGTAGAAGACTTTTTCGAAGATACCTGGCTGGCCGGGATCATTTCCCAGGCCCGTGATTACCAGGTGTGCTGGCAGATCAACAAACAGCTGGGATTCGATCTGAGGGTGAACAATTCCCTGGAGATCAATCTCACCAAGAACCGGCGTTCCTACTTCTTTACAGTATTCGAATACCAGGAGCTGACCAAATCGGCCGCCCATTATTTCTATAACAATCACTGTAAAGCGGAATTCCTGTTACCCGAATTAAAACATGTCGATTATATCTGGCTCATCAAAGGGAATTATTACCAGGCCGCCGATGTAAAATTGCTGACAGAGCAATGCAGGAAGGTGGAAACGGTGCAGCTGGTAACCCTGCTGGATATGAAAGACATCAAAAATAAGATCAACCTGATCTTCTAATGCCTTTTGTTTTAAACACGTTATGATCTAAAAATTCAATCATATGTGGCAGGAAACAGATCAACATCTTTACCGCGCATTTACATTCACAGATTTCCGGGAAGCATTTGCCTTTATGACCAAAGTGGCGCTCACAGCGGAGAAGATGGACCATCACCCCACCTGGAGCAATACATATAACAAAGTGGAGATCTGGCTGAACACACACAGCGCGGGGAATACGGTAACAGACAAGGACCGCACGCTCGCAAAAGCGGTCGATCAATTGTACACATCATCCTAATACCAGCACGTGAAGCGGTTTGTAATTTTCGGCCTGTTGTTTTGTTGCTCCTTCATACCCCTATCCAGAGCGGCCGCACAGGACACACTCTCCATCGATTTTTCCCATCCCGTCAATGGGGTGGACATCCGTTCGCATACCTGGACCAGCCCCGCACCTTCCGGTCAGTTCACCCCGGAAGACGTGATCAGCCTGCCTTTCCGGGCAGACAGCTCTACTTTCCACAGCCGCAAAAAAGCGCTTCGCCGTGTCAATAACGTATGGCTCCGCATCAACCTGCGCAACTCAGGCCCTGTGGATTCGCTGCTGTATCTTTTCACCGGCTGGCACGACGATGTGAGCTTTTACTCCACCAACACCGCCGGAAAACCCGCGCTGCTGATGCATACCGGGCTGATGATAGACCGGGGGGATGTAGAGCGCTGGAATCATTTTGCTTTTCCCCTGCATGTGCGCGCCGGGGAGACCCGTACTTTTTACCTGCACGTCCGCAACAGTTTTTACCGGGAAAATGAATTCCTGCCCGTATTGTACGACCCGATCCATTACGCGGAATTCCGCCATGTGCAAACAGACCAGTACAAAGGCGAAGTGCTCGTGATACAGATGCTCATCGGCATGCTGCTGGTGCTGCTCAGCATTACCGTCATCAACTACGCCCAGCTGCCCGACCGCTCGTCTATGTACTTCGCGGCTTACCTGCTCGGCCTGATCGTGTTCTTTACCCTCCGGCTCGAAACAAAACCTTTCCAGCTCTCGTTCTTCCACTTCTGCCCGATGTTCAAATATTACTGGGACATCCCGGCGCTGCTGTTCTGCTTTTATCTCATGTACATGCTCTTTGGCAACATGTTCCTCAGCCTGCGCGAGCGTTACCCCCTCATGGAAAAGATCTACCGTTACGGCGCCATCATCACCGGCATCCTCATCCTGGCCTGCATCACGCTCATTGCCATGGGCAACTTCCAGGTGCCCGCAGCGATCTACACATGGACCTACTTTTTCACCCTGATCCCTTTCGGCATCTCGTTCATAGCGCTGGCCGGCAGAACACGGCATCACCCGCTGATCCGCTTTTTCCTGTTCGGCTCCATCAGCCTTTACCTGTTTACCATCTGGGCCTTCCTCAACAATACCGAGCCCGTGGCCTTCACGCCGCTGCCAGAGCTGGTAGGGCCTTACAACATACTGGTGCTGGGCGTGCTGCTGCAGGCCCTGTTCTTCGCCGCCGGCCTCAGTTACCGCAACAAGCTCGTGCACCAGGAAAAAACAAAAACGCAGGAAATGCTCATCAAACAGCTCAACAAGAACAAAGAGCTGCAACGCAAGCTGAACGAGCAGCTGGAAGAACTGGTGAAAGAGCAGACCACCGAGATCCTCCGCAAAAAAATGGAACTGGAAGAGCAGCGCAAGCTCCAGCTTGAAATAGAATACAGCAAAAAACTGGCGGAAATAGAACTGAAGGCCATCCGCGCACAGATCAATCCCCACTTCATTTTCAACTGCCTCAACTCCATCCAGCTGTTCGTGATGCAAAGAGATTACGAACATGCCCAGCGGTACCTGTCAGATTTCTCGTACCTCATCCGCAAAACGCTGGATTTCTCGCGCCGCAACTTTATCACCCTGGCCGACGAAATAACTTACTTAAATACTTATCTTGGACTGGAGAAAATGCGTTTTGAGCAAAAAATGAGCTACGAGATCATGACAGACCCCTCCATAGCCACCGCCGAGCTGGAAGTGCCTGCCATGCTGCTGCAGCCATATGTGGAAAATGCCGTGAAACACGGGATGATCAACGAAGACCATTCCTCCGGCCTGCTCCTGATACGGTTCAACATGCTGGCGGGAGATATGCTGGAATGCGTGATAGAAGACAACGGCATCGGCATAGAACGCTCCCGGGCCTTGCGCACACTGCCCGGGCACCATCAGAGCCAGGGTATGGAGATCAGCCTGAACAGGGCCGAGCTGCTGAACAAAATGTACAACACCGGTATCCAGATAGAAATCATCGATAAATCAAAAAAACAGGCCAACGACAGCGGTACCGTTATCCGGGTGCTCATACCCCAGCTTTAGCTGACCTGTGCCAATAACTAAACATGCTATGATCCGCGCAGTAATTATAGACGACGAACGGAACAGCAGGGACATAATTTCACTGATGCTGAACAAGTATTGCCCTGAAATTGAAGCGGTGGCTTCCGCGGCCAATTGCAAAGAAGGGATCGAACAGATCCGTTTGCACAAACCCCAGCTGGTATTCCTTGATCTTGAAATGCCCGACGGCACCGGGTTTGACGTGCTGGCCGGCGCATACGACGCTTCCTTTGAAGCTATTTTTGTGACCGCTTTCGAAAAACGTTTCCTGCACACCATCCGCCTCAGCGAAGTGGAACTGATCCTGAAGCCGATCGACAAAGAAAGCCTGCTGCAGGCCGTGAGCGCCGTGAGCGCGCGCATCACACGCCCGCACCGGCACGAGCGCTACGACGTGCTGCTGCGCAACTTCGGCAAGCCCGCCGGCGAAATGCGCCAGCTGGTGCTGCCCGCCACCGAAGGCGACGAGAACGTGGTAAGCGTGGAAGACATCTGCTACCTGGAAGGCCTCACCGAAAAGACCGTGTTCTACCTCGAAGACGGGAAAGCCCTTCACAGCCCGCGCCCTTTCAGGTATTACACGGAACTCTTCGCCGCCATGCGGTTCTTCCAGGTGAACAACCACCAGATGGTGCAGGTGCCCCACATCCAGAAAATAGACCAGGACGAACACCGCCTCTGGCTGAAAAATAAAACCATGCTTGAAGTAACGGAGCGGCGCAAGAAAGAACTGGCGGCCATCTGGAAGCAGAGCTAAAGCAGCCAGCCCGCCAGCAGGCAGGCAATAACAATGAAGGGAGACGGAAGCCGGGAGAAATACAGCAGCGCCAGCGTACTGAGCATGATCGCCCAGTTGTACCAGGTGCCGTCTATAGACGTGAAGAGGATGAACGTAGCCGCCCACATAATGCCCACCACCACCGCATTGATGCCTTCCAGCGCGCGGTAGATGATCACATGTTTTTTGAGGTTGTTCCAGATCGGGAAGAAGAACAGTACCAGCAGCATGCTCGGTAAAAAGATCGCGATGGGCGCCAGCAGGCAGCCCAGGAACTGGTAACCCGGCCCCAGGTTGCGCATCACCATCCCGCCCACATAGGCAGACACGGAAAAGGTCGGCCCTGGCATAGCCCGCATGATACCCGCGCCCGTCAGCAATTCTTCCGCCGTCATGAACATGGACTTGGAGCGCTGCACATACTGCTCCAGCATCATCGCGATGAGGATGTCGCCGCCGCCGAACACGAGGCTGCCGAAACGGTAGAAGTTCTCGAACAGGTTAAAAGGCCGGCGGGTGATCCAGTTGTTGGTACGCGCCAATTCCGACAGGAAACCGGCCAAAATGAAGAGCAAAGCAAAAAGCCACAGGTTTCCCCACTGGATCTTTTTTTTGGGCTCATTCAGGTCGGGAATGCGTTTATCGCTGAAGTTGGAGGTGATACCACCGAGAATAATAAGCGCGGGGAACAGCCAGGGCGATTTGATGAGCACAGCGGCCAGCAGCGCAACGGTCATAATGGCCATGGTAGCCATGTTGCGGATGCTGATCTGGTAAGCCCGCAGCCCGCCGAATGCCAGGAAGCCCACCGCCATGGGCTGCACGTATTTGAAAATGTCCACATTCAGCGCCCGCTTATCCATAAACTGCAGCAGGAAGCTCAGCGACCCCATCAGCAGGCAGGCCGGCGTGATCCATATCATGAGCGTCACCACCGCCAGCGGGATGCCCCCGCGTTTGTAACCGATCAGCGTAAGCGTTTGCGAAGAGGAGGCGCCCGGCAACAGCTGGCAGAACGCATTGTATTCCATCAGTTCCTTTTCCGTCACATCCCGGCGTTGCTGCACGAAGGTCTTCATCATCATCGCCAGGTGGCCCTGCGGCCCCCCGAAAGCGGTAATGCTGTGCAGGAAAACTGCCTTTAGGAATGAGATATGACGTAAAAACACGGTATAAGATTCGCTGCCCGGGAGGAAAAATAACAAAAAAATCAATCCCGGGCTGCGCGAAGGTACTGATTACCGGGAACATAGGAATCCGGGGCAGGTGTTTGACCAACTATTACCGGCAGGCATAAAACTTGCAAAGGTTATTGTAAGCAGAACAAATGCCTTCGTTTAGGCGTTTAAGAAATACAGCTCAATTGTAGTTTATGAAACGATTTTTGATAGCCTTCCTGCTCATCGTCAATATCGTAACAGCCCGGGCGCAGTCGAACCCTTACAATAGCAACGAGTCCTGGTCCCGGTTCTCCCTCCAGCCGGAAACCCTCAAACCATTCCTTCACAGCGACACCTGCCTGGTGTTCGTTACCAACCGGTATATTCATGCAGACAGCCTTCGTTTCGTGGATGAATTCCTGGATACCACTTCCCTCAAATATTTTTTCCTCGAAAAGCTCGACGGGAAGTGGAACGTATACCAGGAGAACACATTGAAAGAGGCCATGGAACACCTTCCGCAGAAAAAAGACATCGTGGTGTATGCGGAAGGCATGGGCAAGATATTCACATCCAACGTAGAGCGCGCGCAGCTGATGAGCGGCCAGTATAACGTGAATGTAGTGATGTTCGACTATGCCAGCATTAACACGACCTATAAGCCGTCAAAGAATTTCAGGTTCGCCCGCAACAATGCAAGGCTTTCCGCCGGGCAATATCTTTTGCTGCTGCAGGCATTCAGGGATGCAAAACAGCGGCAGGAATACTGGATCTCAGGGGTGAAGCTCACTACTTTTTACCACAGTATGGGAAATATTATCCTCGAACAGATGATGCGGCATCACGACATTGGCAGCATCAACCGTGAACCCTTTGTAGACAACCTGGTGATCAACGCCGCCTGCGTGCCTGCAAAGCATCATGCGGAATGGGTGGAACAGATAAGGTTTGCCAAACAGGTGTATGTGCATTACAACCGCCGCGACCTCCAGCTGAAAGGCGCGCATCTTCTCACCCTGCGCAAACAGCTCGGTGAAAGGACCGGCAAAAAACAGCGTGCAGACAATGCCGTTTACATCAACTTCCACGGCATGGTAGGCTGGCAACACAGTTACTTCATGAATTTCCCGTATAACGAGTTCAAGCTCACACCATCCATGGTGGCTTATTTCTCCCGCCTCTTCAACGGGCAGGGCATTTCATCCAACGAGGCGCTCAGCCTGCTGGCCACGCAAAAACCATCCAGCGTCAGGATGTAGCGTGCGGCTGAGCCTGCGGGGGCCGCTCTTTCTTTTTGCGTTCTTCTTCCGCCTCTTCAATTGCCTTGGCAAGGTCTGCCGATTCGTCGATCTTCACAGGGGGAAGCGTGGGCAGGTTAGGTTCTGCGTTGGCCGCAGTTCCGCCCGTTATAATGCTCATGTCTGCTACGGACAGCTCCGTAAGAAAAGTTGGTAACATGCCCGCAAATTAAAGCCTGCGCTTTATCCGGCCGCCGTTCAGTTTATTCATTTTACCCTTACTCGTTTGCAGCCTGTTCATTCTGCATAAAAAAACCGGGGTGCTGCCCCGGTTCCCTCCTATTTTTTAAGACCAATTTCCCTTAACCTTTCATCCAGGTATTCTCCCGCCGTGATCGGCTCAAACTCGGCAGGGTGCTTCGCATCCACGCATCCTTCCAGGCAGGTAAGATCCATGCTGGACTTGGGATGCAGGAAGAACGGGATGGAATACCTCGAAGTATTCCACATCTCGCGCGGAGGGTTCACCACGCGATGGGTGGTGGATTTCAACCGGTTGTTGGTGAGCCGCTGCAGCATGTCTCCCACGTTCACCACGATCTGTTCAGGCAAAGAAGTAACAGGCACCCATTCGCCTTTTTTGTCCAGTATCTGCAAACCGTCTGCAGATGCGCCTACCAGCAGGGTAATCAGATTGATGTCCTCATGCTGCTCCGCCCGTATGGCCGATTTCGGCTCCTGCGTAATGGGCGGATAGTGAATGGCACGGAGGATGGAATTACCGTTATGGATCTTGTCGTCAAAATAATGCTCGTCCAGCCCGAGGTAAATGGCAATGGCCTGCAGCAGCGATCTGCCGGACCTTTCAAAGGCCCTGTATGCTTCAAAGAAAGTAGGCGTGAACTTCGGAAGTTCTTTTACCTGCACGTTATCCGGGTATTCAGATTTGATGGGGTCGCCGTCTTCCACGCTCTGTCCGAACTGGAAAAATTCTTTCAGGTCAGGTGCGTCAAAGCCCTTTGCATGTTCTTTCCCGAAGGAAGTATAACCACGCTGGCCGGCCAGTTCAGGTATCTCGTATTTCTTTTTTACATCTGAAGGCTGCGCAAAGAACTCCTGCACGTACTTGTACAGGTCTGCGATCAGGTCCGCCGGGATGCCATGATTCCTGACGGCCACAAAGCCCACTTCTTCGTATGCCTTGCCTAACTGTTCAACAAATGCGGCTTTGCGCGCAGGGTCTCCGGAGGTGAAGTCTGCCAGGTCAACAGACGGGATGGAATTAACGGTTGCCATATAGTATTGTTTAGGAATACTAAGGTAAGGGAAATTCACCTTCGTGCATGCGCTTATTCCACCAACATTTTTGCCTCTTCAGCGGTAATATCCACCACTGCGTAACGGGCCACCCGGTTGATCTTCATCTCATCCAGGGCGTCCACCATATTGCGGTAGCTGCCGCCTTCCGCCACTTTGATCATCACCACCAGCGCGTCCGCGCTGCCATAGGCCCTGGCCACGCGTTGCTGTTTGTTGCGTATCACATTGCCGATGCCGGTTTGTACGGAAAAATTGCTGCGGTTCAATTTTACCGGCTGCCCGTCCTGCACCGGCATGCCTTCGTACCATGCCACGCTGTTGTTATTTTCCACGAGCAGGGTCAGCGATTTGCTTTCGGGGATGGGTGTGGATTCGCCGTCTGCCGGCATGATCAGCGGCAATGCTTTGGGTTTGGCCATAGTGGTGGTAAGCATAAAAAAGGTGATGAGCAGGAAGCCAAGATCTACCATGGGCGTCATATCCACGCGGGTGGACAATTTCTTGCTGCGCCTGCCGCCCCTGCTGCGGCCGTTTTCGGGGGAAGTGTTCATCTCAGCCATGTTGCATAAGGATTTAAGGTGAAAGGATTTTTACCGGCGGCGGGTGCGACAACCCGCCACCGGTAATTACACACACTGTATTGGTTTTGCTCAATTACCCATTAGATGCGGGGGACGGAACTTTCCATAAGGATAATGAGGGGTGATAAGCAATCTTCTGCGTTGGTATAAAACGAAAACCGTCCCGGTTAAGCCGGGACGGTTTGTATGATCAGTGTTATCATCTCAGTTTAGAACTCCGCGCTCTTGGGCGTGCGCGGGAACGGGATCACATCGCGGATGTTGGTCATGCCGGTCACGAACAGCACCAGCCGCTCGAAGCCCAGCCCGAAACCCGCGTGCGGCGCGGTGCCGAAGCGGCGGGTATCCAGGTACCAGTACAGTTCTTCCACGGGGATGTGCAGCTCTTCCATTCTTCTCACCAGTTTGTCGTAATTCTCTTCACGCTGGCTGCCGCCTACTATTTCACCGATGCCGGGAAAGAGGATGTCCATGGCGCGGACGGTTTTCCCGTCGTCGTTCTGCTTCATGTAAAAGCTCTTGATGGCGGCGGGATAATCCGTCAGGATCACGGGTTTCTGGAAATGTTTTTCCACCAGGTAACGCTCGTGCTCGCTCTGCAGGTCTGTGCCCCACTCGTCTACAGGGAACTGGAACTTCTTGTTCTTATTGGGTTTGCTGTTCTTCAGGATATCGATCGCTTCGGTGTAGGTGATGCGTACGAATTCGTTGTTCAGCACAAATTCCAGCTTCTCGATCAGGCCCATCGGGCTGCGGTCTGCCTGCGGTTTCTGCTTTTCCTCTTCCTGCAGGCGCGCGGCCAGGAATTCCAGGTCTTCGCGGTTATTTTCCAGCGCGTAGCGGATCACGTATTTGATGAATTCCTCGGCAAGGTCCATGTTATCTTTCAGCTCATAAAACGCCATTTCCGGCTCGATCATCCAGAACTCCGCCAAGTGGCGCGCGGTGTTGGAATTCTCCGCCCTGAAAGTGGGGCCGAAGGTGTAAATGTCGCCGAAGGCCATGGCGCCCAGCTCGCCTTCCAGCTGGCCGGATACGGTGAGGTTGGTGGAGCGGCCGAAGAAGTCTTCTTTATAATCGATCTCTCCTTTTTCGTTGAGCGGCGGGTTCTTCATATCCAGCGTGGTAACGCGGAACATTTCGCCCGCGCCTTCCGCGTCAGACGCGGTAACGATGGGCGTGTGCAGGTATACGAAACCTTTGCTGTTGAAGAACTGGTGCACGGCAAACGCCAGCGAATGGCGGATGCGGAACACGGCTCCGAAAGTATTGGTGCGGAAGCGCAGGTGCGCGATCTCGCGGAGGAATTCAAGGCTTTGTTTCTGCGGCTGGATGGGATATACTTCCGCGTCGCAATCGCCGAGGATCTCCAGGATGGCCGTTTTCAGCTCCACTTTCTGGCCTTTGCCGAGAGAAGGGATGATCTCACCGGTAGCGGCAATGGCTGCCCCGCGGGTGATGCGGCGGAAAGTGGCGGGATCCATGTCTGCTTCATTTACCACTACCTGGAGGTTATTATTGGTAGAGCCGTCGTTCAAAGCTATAAACTGGTTATTGCGGAAGGTGCGCACCCATCCTTTAACCGTTACTTCATAGTTTGTTCTGTCGCTAAGCAAAATCTGCTTGATCTTTACTCTTTGGCTCATGATAAATGATAATTTTTTATTGAGCAGCAAAAATAGATAAACCGCCGCATATTTGGCCGGGAATTTGCGCTGGTGAAGGGGAAGATGGCTGGCAGAAGCGGGTTACAGGCTTGAAAATTTTTTGCTATACATTAAGCGGGGTGCCTCAATATTTTTTTGGATAATAGCAAAACTTGTTTTAATCTTGTATTTACAATCTGTCTGATAAGTTCCTTTTTTGCCATCTTCATCAGCAGTCCTTAACTCAAATCGATCCCTATCAATTTAATGATCAAAGCTTTATTATTGACTTAAAACAATTATTTGTTAATTGGTGATGTTGGTATGCAGTGGTACCCACCTTTCGACACTTTCTAAAATTTGACAAACGCAGATGATGTACGACATCTTACAACTGAACGACATGCTCGTTCCTGAACTGCTTGATATTGCAGAAAAGCTGGACATTCCCAACTCAAAAAAACTGGACAAGCAAGCACTAATTTATAAAATACTCGATAAACAAGCGGTGATAGCTTCGGAGGATCAGCAAGGAAACGGAGACGAAAAGAAAGGACGAAAACGAAAGCCTGTCTCGAAAAAAGAAGAATCCGCACCAGCCCCAGCCGCACCTGAAGAACCTACCTCCACCGAAGAAAAGCCCGCCGCAAAAAGAGGACGCAAACCCGCCGCAGCCGCCGCAAAAGTTTCCAAACCAGAAGAAGAAGTTCAGGCACCTCCGCAACCCAAGCGCAAGATCGATATCGACCTCGATATACCTTCACTTACGTTTGATGATGATGATGATATTGTGCTGCCTGCTTTAACGGAAGAGGAAGAAGAAATTGCACTGCCGGAAGAAGTAGCGGAAGAAGACGAGGATGATTTCGTGACCGTGCCCGAAGAGCCCATCACACAGCCGAAAGCGGCGCAGGGCGGGCACAAATATCCCAAGCAGAAAGAACCCGTGTTCAATATAGAGTTCGACGGTGTGATCGTAAGCGAAGGCGTACTGGAAATGATGCCCGACGGCTATGGTTTCCTCCGCTCTTCCGATTACAACTACCTCAGCTCCCCCGACGATATTTACGTTTCTCCTTCACAGATCAAGCTGTTCGGCCTCAAGACCGGCGATACCGTTCGTGGTTCCGTTCGCCCGCCGAAGGAAGGTGAAAAATATTTCGCGCTGCTGAAAGTGGAAAGCATCAATGGTAAATCTCCCGAAGAAGTGCGCGACCGCGTGCCTTTCGATTACCTGACGCCGCTGTTCCCCTTCGAAAAGCTGACGCTGACCACTACGTCCAATAACTATTCCACCCGCATCATGGATATGTTCACGCCCATCGGTAAAGGCCAGCGCGGTCTTATTGTGGCGCAGCCGAAAGTGGGTAAAACGATGTTGCTGAAAGAAGTGGCCAACGCCATCGCCACCAACCACCCGGAGATCTATCTCATGGTAGTGCTGATCGATGAGCGTCCTGAAGAGGTGACCGATATGGAACGTTCTGTGAAAGCAGAAGTAATTGCCTCTACTTTCGACGAACCGGCTGAGAAACACGTGAAAGTATCTGCCATCGCTTTGCAGAAAGCCAAGCGCCTGGTAGAATGCGGCCACGATGTAGTGATCCTGCTCGATTCCATCACCCGTCTCGCACGTGCGCACAACACCGTGGCGCCCGCATCCGGCAAGGTGTTGAGCGGTGGTGTGGAAGCGAACGCCATGCAGAAGCCCAAACAATTCTTCGGCGCCGCCCGTAAGATCGAAAACGGCGGTTCCCTCACCATCCTGGCCACCGCGCTGATAGACACCGGTTCCAAAATGGACGAGGTGATCTTCGAAGAATTCAAAGGGACCGGCAACATGGAGCTGGCGCTGGACCGCAGGCTGGCCAACCGCCGCATCTTCCCGGCGATCGACGTTACGGCGTCTTCTACCCGCCGCGACGACCTGCTGCTGGAAAAAGAAATGCTGCAACGCATTTACATCCTGCGCAATCACCTGGCAGACATGAATACAGAGGAAACAATGAACTTCATGCTCCAGCACATGCGCGGCACCCGCAACAACGAAGAGTTCCTGATCACGATGAACAGGTAAGCATATTGAGATGTATATGTAGAAAACGAAAAGGCCCCGGCATTCCGGGGCCTTTTTCATTTTTGATGCAGCAATAACATAAAAAGGAAGTCCCGCATTGCTGCAGGACTTCCCTTTTTTCAAGTGCTATCTGTGAGGGTATGCTATGGTAATGTCTTTGAGCTCCTCCTGCACTACCATTGGGCCGTGTGGCGGCCGTGGCGGTGTGGGCGGCTTAGGCGGCCTTGCAGGCGGGGCGGGCGGGTGTGGCGGCCGGGGCACTGCACAACTCGCTGCAAAAATCATGATAGCTGCCGCACTTCTTAAGATCCATGCCTTTTTCATATCTCACTGTTTTATGTTCCTTAATGTCGTTTTTTCTGCTGCCCCGGCGCAAAGGGCTTGGCAGATTTAGTGCCGTAGATCTTCTTGGCCTGGCCCGGCGGTATGCGGTTACCATGGGCGTCGTGATAAACAGTACAGCTGCCAAAGATCAGCGTGCCTGCCAGTGCAAGAAGAAGGTACATTCGGTTGTTTTTCATCATCAGGTTAATTATTTCTTAATATTCATTCCCAAAACCCTGCCAAACTTGTCTAAAAAGAAGAAGGGCATTGTCTTTCAACGACAATGCCCTTACATAAAAAGCTAATATCAGACTAGAACAGGAAAGAAACACCTACCTGGAAAGTCTCGGTAAAGGTGAAATCGAAAGTGCTTTCGGTAGCTTCAACGCCGGAAACTTCATTCTTGGCTTTAATGTTGTTGTAGCTCAGGCCGCCAAATACACCTTCCAGTACAAAGCGTTTGTTCACAAAATAGCTGATGCCGGGAACAACGTTCGCATGAATTGATTTTGTGGACGCTGTCTTAACATCATTATTTTTCTGAGTACCGAAGCCATATCCAACGTTTGCTTCACCAAATAATGCCACTTTTTCGCCCAGCATATGGTAGTTGCGTACGAAAACACCGGGAATAATTACGTTTCCTTTAGACTCTGTGTTAGGTTCTACGGTTTTGTTCTTGGTGTTGTTAAAGGAGGAACCTACGAATACACCTACCATCCACTTGTCGCTCAGCGCGTAACCTGCCTTCGGGCTGATGCCGAAAGAAGTGGAAGTCGTTTTGCCATCTACGCCGTCTGTCTTTGAAGAAGAAGTGCTGATACCAACGTTACCACCTACCAGGAAATCGCCTTTTTTAACCTGGGCGTTAGCAAACTGAGTTCCGAAAAGGCCCAATGCGGCCACAATGATCATCTTTTTCATCTGTCGTACAATTTTTAGGTTTAATATGTCAATAATTGATGAACCGAAATATAAGTTGTTCATGATCTGAACTTTTAAAAAAGGAATGAAACCCCGAGCTCAAATTCCCTGGTAAATGCCAGGCCTAAGCCGTTACTCCTGCTTTTGGTATTAGCCAGAATGTCTTCCCATCTCTGGTGCAAATAACTCAGGCCGCCAAACACTCCTTCCACCATAAGATGTTTACCGGCAAACCAGGTAATGCCTGGCTCAATATCCACCGTAAAGTTTTGGAAGTCAGCTGTTTTCACACCGTTATGCCTGTAGCTGCCTTTTGTATATCCTGCATTCGCCTCGCCAAACAATGCGACCTTGTCTCCCAGCATGTGATAATTACGCGCAAAAACGCCTGACGTAAGGCTCTTTTGCCGGCTTTTAAATACATCCGATTTCCCCTTGCTTATATTGCCGGCAGCGTATATACCAACCACCCATTTGTCGGTCAGTGCATATCCCACTTTCGGCGAAAAGTGATACGATGTTCCGGAAGCTTTTGCTTCCGGCTCTTCAGTTTCGGACCACGAAACACCAACCGACCCACCCACCAATATATTTCCTTTCTTCACCTGAGCACCCGCAAATTGAATCCCGGTAAGGCACACGAAGGCCATCACGATAAATTGTTTCATTTTGTCGTACAATTTTTTGGTTAAAAAAAATCAATAACTGGTGAGCTACTTTATATAGCTACAACATGTTGTAAGTAACAAGGGGAAGTAAATGTTGGCTGATGATGGGAGTTATCGTAAACCCTGGAAGAATATGGTCAGTACCATTCTTTCCCGGTTCATGAATTCTTTGATATTATCTGTTTGCTGAAGTTCGAATCCTGCGGCCTGCCATTTGCACCAGATCACCCACAAACCAAACAACACGTGCGTCAGCAAGTCGGCCGTTTTTTCTGGATCATGTTTCTCCGCGATCTCGCCAAGGGCTTTTCCCTTGCGGATAAACTGCGATAAAAACCGGATCTCCGACTGGTGCACCAGTTCCCCCACCTGCCTGTTAAGGCTGCTGGGCTTGTCCGTCACCCATTCATGAATGCCGAACAGAAAATGGTAGTCCAGTAATATCCTTTCCTTAACTGACAGGTACCGGTCTATCACCTCCTTTACAGAAACCGCCTGCTCAAGGCTGCTGCTGATGTCGGTAAAACACTGCGATACGATCTTTTCCACAACTCCCACATAGATCCTATCTTTGTCAGGGAAATAATAATATAAAGAGCCTTTGGAAATCTCCAGGTCTTTCGCAATTTCTTCCATGGTCGTCTTTGCCAGGCCAAAACGTTTGAAACGCTTCAGCGCAGCCTCCAGTATCACTTCCCTTTTCTGATCCTGTTCAGCCATTTCTGAAATGCAAAATCGCCGTTGACTTTTTGACTTTGCGGGTCAAATGTACGAGTAATTTTGATTCAGCAAAAAGAATTTCTTCCCAAATTGCAAAAAACTACTTTAATCGTTATGCGTAAGACAATTGTAATGCAAACATAAAGAAATATTTAATATTTACAATACGTAACTCGGTAAAGAAATGTTAAAACAACAGCGGCAAGGCATTCAGGGATTTACCGGGATAAAATCTCAAGGTAGATAAGCAAAAAAAATGCCCAACAGCAGTAGGTAACCCAATGAGATCGCCAAACTTTTGTTAATAACCTGTTTCTACGCAATAACAAAGGCCGTCCCGCAAAATGCAGAGACGGCCTTTGTCCGTTTTTTCAAATATAAAATTTACCAACCCAGCAGGTACGCGAAGATCAGCGGCGCAACGATCGTAGCATCTGATTCTATCACGAACTTCGGCGTATGGATATCCAGCTTGCCCCAGGTGATCTTTTCGTTGGGCACAGCGCCGGAATAAGAACCGTAAGAGGTAGTGGAGTCGGAGATCTGGCAGAAATAGCTCCAGAACGGAACGTCCGTCCACTCCAGGTCCTGGTACATCATCGGCACCACGCAAATGGGGAAGTCACCCGCAATACCACCACCGATCTGGAAAAAGCCTACGCCTTTACCACCGGAGTTCTTACGGTACCAGTCGCTCAGTTCCACCATATACTCGATACCGCTCTTCATGGTAGAAGCTTTCAGCTCGCCCTTGATGCAGTAGGAAGCGAAAATGTTGCCCATGGTGCTGTCTTCCCAGCCGGGAACAACAATGGGAATATTCCTTTCCGCGGCAGCGATCATCCAGCTGTTTTTCGGATCGATCTCGTAATGTTCTTTCATAGCGCCGCTCAGCAGCAGTTTGTACATGTATTCATGCGGGAAATAACGCTCGCCTTTGGCTTCTGCGTCTTTCCAGATCTTCACGATATGCTGTTGAATGCGGCGGAAAGCCTCTTCCTCGGGAATGCAGGTATCAGTAACACGGTTAAAGCCGCCTTCCAGCAGTTCCCACTCATCCTGCGGGCTGAGGTCGCGGTAATGGGGCACGCGTTTGTAATGCGTATGCGCCACGAGGTTCATAATATCTTCTTCGAGGTTAGCGCCGGTACAGGAGATAATATCCACCTTGCCGGCACGGATCATTTCTGCGAAGGAAATACCCAGCTCCGCGGTACTCATGGCCCCTGCCAGGGTCACCATCATTTTGCCGCCTTCCAGCAAATGTGTTTCATATCCTTTGGCCGCATCTACCAGTGCCGCCGCGTTGAAGTGACGGTAATGATGCTGGATGAATTGAGAAATCGGTCCTTTGTTCATAATCAGTACAATATTTTGCTTGTGTACAAGCCGCAAAAATACAATAATTCAAGGGTTACCGCATAAAAAAACCGTCCCGTGTGAAACGGGACGGTTATACTGACTAAAACTAAAACTAAAACTCGGTTATGCTTTCTGTAACTTTTTCAGTTTGGTAAGGTTACCACCCGGCTCAGCTTTCAGAATGGTCCAGTGGGTGGCGCTTTCGAGCGTGATCACATAAGTGGTGCTGCCTTCTGCGTCATATTCCACTACGCTGTGGATCTTCTGGTCGGGATATTTCTTCATCATCCGTGTAATTACATTCAGCGGCAGTTCCGTGTCTGTAATATAACGGGAGGTGGCGAGCAGGTTCCCTTCCCTGTCGAAATGCGCGGTTACCTTGGAAGCCTTCATGGTAAATTTAGCGACGTATTTGTCGGCTGTATGATACCAGGAAACATCGGCTGCACCTACGAATTCCTTGTTAAATGATTCCATCACTTTTTTATTGTCGATGGTGGCGCCGTCCAGGGCAAAAGCTGCGCTGCTGGTGATTACGGCTGCAAAGGTCAAAATGGCGATAAGTTTTTTCATGGCGGAAAAATTTTATCCTGATTTTTAAATTGATGACTAAATAAAGAACTTGTTTGCTGTTAACGATGTAAAATTACATTCATGGTGACAGGCGGTCAAGCGGATTGGTATGATTGGTTTACAGACATTAAGCCAATGTTATGGATGTTATCACGTATATATAAATCCTCATCGACACGCCCGCTGAAACCCTTGCCAATACAGGGGTTGCGGGGAAAAGTCAAATGTTGCAGCAAAGCGGGTTAAGAGTTTGTTAAAGTGATGGTACGGTGACAGCCGGTAGATGCAACCACCCTGTTTGCAAAAGCGGACATTCCCTCCCGTTAGCGGACAGCCTTGGCGGATTATAACTATCTTCGGTACACGGAAAACCGCGTTTAACGGCCATCCGCCGCTTATTGACCATCAACGCCGCTCAACAGCCCATGAACTATCTCGCCCACGCATACTTATCTTTTCATGATCCGGCAGTGACCACCGGGCAGATGATCGCAGACTTCGTGAAAGGAAAACAACTCTATACTTATCCTGAAGAGATCCGCCGCGGCATCCGTCTTCACCGCGCCCTGGACGAGTTTACGGACCAGCACCCGGCCACGAAGGCCGCCAAAGATATCTTCCGCCCCAGCTGCGGGCTGTACGGCGGCGTGTTCGTAGACATCGTGTACGACCATTTCCTGGCCAATGACGAAGAACGGTTCAACGCATTGACCCTGGCGGCTTTCGCGGAATCCACCTATACAATCCTCCAGGCCCGTCATGATGAGCTGCCGCCGGTGTTCCGGCAGGTATTCCATTATATGCGGACGCATAACTGGCTGTACGGCTACCGGTTCAAAGACGGCGTGCTGCAGAGTTTCACGGGCATGGTGCGCCGCGCCAAGTACTTTCCCCACCCGGTGAGCGTGCCGTTTGGCGTGTTCGACAGCCACTACGCTGCGTTGCAGGACTGTTACGAGAATTTCTTCCCCGATGCCGTTGCCTTTATGCAGCACGAAGGGCTGAAGCCGGGGTACTGACAAAACCCGCTGACATTCAATAATTACCACCCGCCATTTCACTTTTTCGGGAATTTCAGGAAAACACGTAGGTTTGGGGCCTATTTTAAACGAACCTACATTATGAATACGCTCAGATCATTACTGGTGATTGCCGGTATAACCGTTGCATCATTTGCCACAGCCCAGGAAAAGAAAATGCCGCCGGTAGACCCCAGCCCGATGGACATGGCTTATTATCCCGTAATGTACCCTTATGTATGTAAGGTGAAAGGAGAGCCCGGCACGCTGGTAGCCCGCGCCATCTTCAGCCGGCCGCAGAAAAAAGGCCGCCCCATCTTCGGCAACCTCGTGGAATACGGCAAAGTATGGCGCCTGGGGGCGAACGAAGCCACCGAAGTGGAATTCTACCGCCCCGTTACCATTGGCAACAAGCTGATTCCCAAAGGCAGGTACACGCTTTACGCCATTCCTTCCGAAAACAAATGGACTGTGATCCTCAACAAACAGACGGATATCTGGGGAGCTTATAAATATGAACCTTCCCTGGACGTGGTTCGTACAGACGTGCCCGTTGCCACGCCCGACGAAGAACTTGAAGCCTTCAGCATGGTGTTCGAAAAGGCTGCTTACGGCGCTAACCTGCTGATTGGCTGGGATAAAACCCAGGTGAGCCTGCCCATCCGCTGGTCTGAATCAAAGGCCGTAGCAGACAACGCACCGGCTAAAACGCCTAAGAAGAAATCCTGAGAAGCAATATTAACAGCCACAGGCTGAATAACATAGAAAAGGTCCCGGCTAAGCCGGGACCTTTTTTTATTTGGGAGTGAAAGAAGAACGAATAAAAAAAAGCGGTAAGAATACCGCCTTCAGAAATTTTAACCATATCCTATGAAAAACCTACGGTAAAATTAACCCAATAAGGAATACGGGAAAATGCGTTTCTGGTGAATGCATTAATTTACCTCGTAAGTGCGGGGATATGATCCGTATGGTTGTTTCGACTGCGGCAAATCCGCTGAAAGGCCCGTAGAAAAAGGGATTCAGCCCATCCGGCATACTACGTATGTGTTATAGTATAACTACGTGCGCGGTCATGCTGGCGCTGCTAAATTCCTTACCTTTGGTTTTCTCATAAAATATAGCAAACCATGAAGTTAGGAACCAAGCTCATACATGCAGGCGTAGAACCGGACCCTTCCACCGGCGCGATCATGACGCCCATCTTCCAGACCTCCACTTACGTGCAGGCGGCACCGGGCGATCATAAGGGTTACGAGTACGCACGTACGCAGAACCCCACGCGCGACGCTTTGCAGAAAGCATTGGCAGCCATAGAGAACGGTACGCACGGCATCTGCTTCGGCAGCGGGCTTGCGGCCACCGACGCCGTGCTGAAGCTGCTGGCGCCCGGCGATGAAGTAGTGGCTTCCAGCGACTTATATGGCGGCACCTTCCGCATTTTCACCAAAGTGTTCGCCAAATACGGCATCAACTTCCATTTCACCGACCTCCGCGATGCGGAAGCCGTGCGTACCCACCTCAACGCCCGTACGAAGATGATCTGGATAGAAACACCTACCAATCCCATGCTCAACATCATTGATATAGCGGCCGTTGCGGCCATCGCGAAGGAAAAGAACATCCTGCTGGCGGTGGACAATACTTTCGCATCGCCGTACCTCCAGAACCCGCTGGACCTTGGGGCGCACATCGTGGTGCATTCCGCCACCAAATACCTGGGCGGCCACAGCGACGTGGTGCATGGCGCCGTGATCGTGAAAGACGAAGCCCTTGCACAGCAACTTTATTTCATACAGAACAGCTGCGGCGCGGTGCCGGGCCCGCAGGACTGCTTCCTGGTGCTGCGCGGCCTCAAAACGCTGCACGTGCGCATGCAGCGCCATTGCGAGAACGGCGAAACCGTGGCCCGTTTCCTGCGCCAGCATCCTAAAGTGGATAAAGTCTATTGGTGCGGCTTTGAAGATCACCCAAACCACGCCATCGCCAAAAAGCAGATGCGCGGCTTCGGCGGCATGATCTCCTTCACGCTGAAAGATGATAACATAGCGGCTGCGCTGAAAGTGCTCAGTGGCACGAAACTCTTTTCCCTGGCGGAATCGCTGGGCGGCGTAGAGTCGCTGATCGGGCACCCGGCAAGCATGACGCACGCCTCCATTCCAAGGGAAGACCGCCTGAAAAACGGGCTGACCGATTCGCTGATAAGGCTCAGCGTGGGCATAGAAGATGCGGCGGACCTGACGGAAGACCTGAAAAAAGCCATCGGTTAGATTTTAAAAGCTGGGATAAACTGTTTACTTTTAGCACTATACACCTACGCCTCCCCGCCATAGCCGGGAGGTTTCCATATACCGTAACCATGAAGTCCCAACAATTAAAGGAATTTTTAGACGCCAAGGCAGCTTATTACGACCAGCCGGCATTTGTACCGGGGGATCCCGTCAGCATCCCTCACCGTTATACAAAACTGCAGGACATTGAGATAGCAGGGCTGTTTGCCGCCATCCTGGCATGGGGTAACCGCACCACCATCATCAATAAATGCACGGAACTGATGGCGCTCTTTGATAATGCACCCTACGATTTTGTGCGCAACCACCAGGCGCGGGACAGGATGCGGCTCATGGGCTTCAAGCACCGGACATTCAACGGGCTGGACCTGCTCTACTTCGTAGAGTTCCTCCAGCACTATTATACCACCATCACATCCCTGGAATTCGCCTTCAGCGGATATATGAACAGCGAAGACGAGGATGTGCGCAATGCCCTGACCGGCTTTCATAAGATGTTCTTTTCGCTGGAGCATCCTGAGAGAACGAGGAAACATGTGAGCACGCCAGACCGCAACTCGGCCTGCAAACGGCTGAACATGTACCTCCGCTGGATGGTCCGCGATAACAAAAATGGCGTGGATTTTGGACTGTGGAAGCATATTTCCCCCTCCCAGCTGATATGCCCCGTAGATGTGCATGTGAGCCGGGTGGCCGCCAGGCTGGGATTGATCCCTAAAGCCGAAGCCAACTGGAAAACCGCTGTAGAACTGACGGAACAACTACGCCTCCTGGATCCGAAAGACCCGGTCAAATACGATTTTGCACTGTTCGGCCTGGGGGTGATCGAAAAATATGTTTGATCAACGAGAAAGAAAGACAATGAAGAAAATTACCGGACTGGTGGCTTTATGCTGCTTTGCATTAACGCTCTCCGCGCAGGATTATGTGGAGCTGGATTATACCTTTAAACAAGGTGACGGGTTTGAACTGTCGCAGGAAAGCCGCAGCGAGACCTACATTACGGTAAACGAAGTGATCCAGCGCACCACGCGGGATTATAACAACAAAATGACCATTAAAGTGGCGGAAAGCAACTCAGGGCGGTACCTTCTCACCTGGGCCTATACGGACATCAAATTCAACTTCAACGCCAAGAACCAGAATATTTTCGTGGACGCCAAGGTGCCCAATCCCGCGGAACCCCTGCAGGATGCACTGAAGCTCATGCTGGAACAGCCTTTTACCGTAGAGCTGCAATCCAACGGCCTGATCGTAAAAGTAGAGCAGCTGGACGCCGTGCTGGACAAAGCTTCCGCTGCCTTTTCCAAACTCAAGTCCGACGAGCAGGAAGCCTATAAAAAACTGCTGAAAGACCAGTTTGGCACCGATGCCTTCCGGGGCTGGCTGGAACAACTGCTGGTGGTATACCCCGTTCACGGCATCAAGAACGGCACCCAGTGGGAAGAAAGCGTGCCTATCCGCACGGGGCTCAAGGGCCGGGTAGACCTTTACTGGAACCTCCAGCACTGGGACAGCCAGACGGCCAAGGTAAACGGCACCGGCAACATCAAGACCGATAAAGTGGAAACCTTCACCGTGGAAGAAGGCATACAGGCCACCGCCGCCATCGACGGAAAGCTCACCAGCAACTACCTCATCAACCGCGAAAGCGGCTTCCCAAGCATTTGCGTACAGAATACAGAAATGACCGGGGAGTACGTTTATCTCGCCAACCGCAAGAAACAACTCAAAAAAGACCTGAAAGTGCCCGTAAAGATCGTGACCAACGCATCTTACAAGATCAAGCAGGTGAAATAGGATGGAAGACCGTTATCTACAGGAAACAGGCGCCTGGCTGCAGGAGAATGCCGGCATCAGGTTACCTTCGGTGATCAGGCTGGAAGACCTGGAGCAGGTGCTGGCCGAGAAGCTGGAAATACTGGTGGAACGGGACTTTCAGCAATTCGTGCTGCTGCTCTACCAGGTTGATGTGTCCGAGAAAAAAGTAAAGGAGATCCTTTCCACCCAAAACTACCCGGACGTATACCGGAGCGTTGCCCGCCTGATCATAGAAAGGCAGGCCGAAAAGATCAAAAGCCGGGAGATCTACCGCCAGCCCCCGGAAAGCTTTAATAACGACGAAGAAAAATGGTAATAAAAAAGGCTCCCGCGGGAGCCTTTTTGCTTGTAAGAGGAAATCTCAAATTACTTATCGAACATCAGCGATTTTACTTTTTCCTTGTCCTCCTTCTCCTTATCCAGGTCGAAGAAAGTGCCAAACACCCTGTCCCAGAAAGAAGAACTAACGCCAAAGCCTTTGTCGTCGCTCTTGTAGTGGTGCAGGTGATGGTTGCGCCATAACGGTTTCAGGAACTTGAACGGAGGGTTCCAGGCGTGGATGGCGTAGTGCATGGTGCCGTAGATCAGGTAGCCGAGAATGAAGCCGGGGAAGAACATGAAGGCCATGCTCTGCATTACGGCGTACATAATGGCGAAAATAACGGAAGACAGGAGGAGGCTGGGCACCGGCGGCATGAAGAGCCTTTGCTTGTCCCTCGGGTATTCGTGGTGGTTACCATGCAGCACGTAAATGATCCGGATCCACATCGGGCTTTCAGACACCAGGTGGAACAGGAAACGGTGCATGATGTATTCAAAGAAAGTCCAGAAGAAGAGCGCGCCGGCAAATACCAGGCCGATCCTTCCGAGGCTGTTGCCTAAGGTGTTGTAGCTGTAATACAACATGTAGCCCATGATCGGGATATACATCCCCCAGATGATCAGCGGGTGCGTTTTGGTCAGCATTTCGAGATAGCGGCTTTCAAATAACCTAGCCTGTCCTTTATTCTTGATCTTCTCAAATTTCATGACTCCTTCTTTTTAGATTTAAACCATTTTGTAAACAGCAAACAGGAGTAGGGAAACTAATGGTCACTGCTTGGACAATAACCGGGGTATGGTCACAAATGCGTATTCTTTACCCTGCAAATATCGTATCAATTTACTCAAATGAAAATAAAATTTATCTATACGCCTTGGATCAGTACCAATATGTAAGAGGAGGATAAACCCGTTGAGCCCCGCAGGGCGCTGATTTTCAAAGGTGGAAACGGACTCCAGTATATTTTCGCCGGACCGGTAATTTTTACCCATTCCCGGGTAAGTATAATCTGCCGTGCTGCGGGTACCGGGGCTGAAATTGACCAGCTGAAGCCCCAGGCCGTCCGTCCACTGCACAATGGAATCGTTGTACCATTCGTACGGGGGCAGGAAGTAATGGGCGGCCGGTATCCCGAACCGGTCCATGGCCCTGTAGTTCAGCGCAAGGTCTTCTTCAAACTGCCGCCGGGTAACCAGCAGGCTGTCCCTTTTCTCCCAATCGCAATACAGCAGGTGCCTGCCTGAATGGGCGGCCAGGTAATGCCCGTCCCGCTTCAGCCGGTTGATGATGGGCGCAAAAGCGGGCGTTTCATAGAATGTACCGGTCAGGAAGAAAGACGCCGGCACATGGTATTTCTTCAGCACATCCGCGATGTACATACCGCCATCCGCAAACTCATGGCCGGTGAACACCAGCGCGATCTGCTTTTTTGTGGTATCGCCCCGGGTAATGGCCCGCGGCGCCTCTCCCAGGCCGGCAACGGCTTCTTCAAATATCCCCAGGTCAGGCGCGTGGGGGCGTGCCCGTTGCAATTCGTAATTGTAGATGATATCGCCCACTTCCCTGAAAAAGGGGTAACCTTCTTCTTCGTATTCGTATTTGTTGTCGTTCAGCACGCCGTCTCGGTTCACGTAAATGCTGCCGCTGATCATGAACTCGGTCTTGCTCCTGAAGTCCGCATGATAGGCTACATCGGTCAGGAAGCCGTAGCTCCAGCCGGTTTTGTTGAACACCCGGATGTGGGGCGGAATTTTGCCCCTGCCGGCCTTGAACCGGAAGAATTTCGTGTAGCTGTCAAAAAACTCGGTGGTATCATAACCCGGCTTCCTGCTTTCGTAAGGCAGCGCGCCCATATAGCGGTAGAGGAAGCGGTAATCGTCGTTCGTCAGGCGGAACCGTTTATGCTCCGGCATGGATTCCGGGAACAGCACGGATTGCAGCATTTGCTGGAGGTCCGCCAGGGGTGCGTTGTTGTGGCGGGTGAAGTCCATCGGCGTGTTTACCAATTGCTCGTCTTTATTCATATGCGCCCGCCCTACCAATAGTTCGCGGCTGTAATCATATTGAAGCGTGCTTACGGCCGCGGGCTGACTGTATACCAGCTTACCGTCCTGCATAAAACGGATGGGATTGGTATGCCGGTTCTGCTCTTCGTTCATGGCCACAAAGCGCCTCACAATGCGCATTTCAGGGTATCCCTTGCTCCATAACTTCTCATGGATCGTTTGCTGGCCAATGAATTCGTATAGCCGGTTGTAGGCATCGTTGTCGCTGACGAGAAATATTTTTTTGATGTAATTGGCCACCGAAGGAAGGCCGCTGGCGGAGGAAGTGTCCGTCCATACCCGCGTCTGCCCTGTATACCCGCTGTCCGTCAGCATTGGCGTGTATTTATCGATCCCCAGCCCGTTCAGCTTTTCCAGCGCCAGGAAGGCCAGCGGCATTTTAACGGTAGACGCGGGGTTGAAATATTTTTTGTTGTCTACCTGGTAGTAATAATGTTTGAAAGAAGGCCGGTTCTGCGCATCGCGGTTTATCTGCGTATAGATCAGCTGCACCTGGAAGGAATCAGGATGCTGAAGGATATGCTTCAGCCCAGGTGAAGCATGCTCCAGCAAAAGCTTTTCCAGGAATTTGTCCGTGCGCTGCTGCGCCGCTGCGGTAAGGCAGCCAAACAGGCAAAGGAAAGCGGTATATATCCGGTGCATACCTTAAAGCTATAAAAATCCGATATATTTGGCGGAAGAAAAACACCAGAAACCACCATGAAACTTGTTACTTACATCCGGGAAGATGTGGACCAGCTGGCCCTTCTCGTGAACGGACAGCTTTACAACATGCAGGACCTGCACCCCGATCTTCCTTCTACCATGCACATGTTCCTGCAGATGTGGGAAGATGTGATAGACCTTGCGCTGGCTATCGACGGGCAGCTGAAGTCCGGCAAAAGCCCGCGTACCAACGTTCATGGCGTGCCTTATGAAGACGTGCAGCTGCTGGCCCCGGTGCCTTTCCCCACCAGCTGCCGCGACGGTTATGCATTCCGCCAGCACGTGGCTGCGGCGCGCAGGAACCGCAAGGTGGATATGATCCCGGAATTTGACCAATACCCGATATTTTATTTCACCAACCACAACGCCATCCAGGGCCCGGGCGATGTCATGTGCATGCCGGACCATTTCCAGAACCTGGACTTCGAGCTGGAAGCTGCCATCGTGATCTGCAAACGCGGCCGGAACATTACCGCTGCCGAAGCCGACGAATACATCGGCGGGTATATGATCATGAACGACATGAGCGCCCGCCTGCTGCAGATGGAAGAAATGAAACTCAACCTCGGCCCCGCCAAAGGAAAAGATTTCTCCACCGTGATCGGCCCCATGCTCGTAACGCCGGACGAGCTGGAACCTTACCGCATTCCCGCGAAAGAAGGCCATACCGGCAACAATTACAACCTCAGCATGAAATGCTGGGTGAACGGCAAACAGGTGAGCGAAGGCAATATGGGCGATATGGACTGGACCTTTGCCGAGATCGTTGAGCGCTGCGCTTACGGGGCGGACATCATGCCGGGAGACATCATCGGCAGCGGCACCGTAGGCACCGGCTGCTTCCTGGAGCTGAACGGCACCGGCAGGCTGAACGATCCCAATTACACCGCGCAATGGCTGCAGGAAGGCGACATCGTGGAAATGGAAATTGAAGGGCTTGGCAGGCTGGTGAACAAGATCGTTGCGGAAGATTCAGATTTCTCCATCCTTGCCCAGAAAAAGAACGTATGATGAAAGTGACACCCGGTGAAGTGAAAACCGCGCAGCTGCACGCGTACCTGCTCGGTGCGGTGGCGCCGCGCCCGATCTGTTTTGCGAGCACGGTAGATGCGGAAGGCCATCCCAACCTGAGCCCTTTCAGCTTCTTCAACGTATTCGGCTCCAACCCGCCCACGCTGGTGTTTTCGCCATCACGGCGCGTGCGCGACAATACCATCAAACACACCCTCGAAAATATCTACGCCACCCGCGAAGTGGTGATCAATGTTGTGAGCTACGCCATGGTACAGCAGGCTTCCCTTTCCAGCTGCGAGTTCCCGAAAGGCGTGAGTGAATTTGAGAAGTCCGGATTCACGCCGGTGGCTTCTGAAAAAATAAAACCTTTCCGCGTAAAGGAGAGCCCGGTGCAAATGGAATGCGTAGTAAGGGACATTATCGAAACCGGCCAGGGCGGCGGCGCGGGCAACCTCGTGATATGCGAACCGGTGCTACTCCACATCAATGAAAATATCCTGGATGCAAACGGGCGGATAGACCCGCAGAAGATAGACCTTGTGGCAAGAATGGGCGCAGACTACTACTGCCGCGCCTCCGGCGATGCGGTGTTTGAAGTGGAGAAACCGAACCTGAAAGTGGGCATCGGCGTAGATGCGCTGCCGGCGGGCATCCGCAACAGCCACATCCTTACCGGCAACAACCTCGGCCAGTTGGGCAACGTGAGCGAGCTGCCGGCGATAGACGCCACGTTCAACGATGACCACCTTAAGAACATCATTCAATACTACAGCATCAACCCCGATGAAATGGAGAAAGAGCTGCACAGCTATGCAAGACAGCTGCTGGCGCAGAATAAAGTGAATGAGGCCTGGCAGGTGCTGCTGGCGGGGAGCTGACACGGCAAAAAAAGGCTGCTCCCTGTGGGAAGCAGCCTATAGTCAGTAATAAAATTCAATATTGATCAGCTCTTCCCGCCAAACACTTTCTTCAGCAGCTCCGTCGTTCTCGCGCCCGGGTTCTGGCGGATAGCCAGCTCTTCCTTCGCGATCTGGTCGAACAGGGCTTTGATCGCTTTTTCGGTCACATACCCTTTCAGGTCAGGATTCACTTTGTTGAAAGCGATGGGCAGCTCGTTGTATTTGGTTACAATGGTGCTGTAATATTTCGTGGCAGATGTGCGGTTCAGCGCGCTGTCTATCACCGGGGAAAACGCAGCGGTGAGCGATTCCGTGGTCTTGGACTGGAAATAATCCGTGGCGGAACGCTGGCCGCCCCTCAGCAGGTTGAGCGCATCGGTGATGGTCATTTGTTTGATGGCGTTCACAAAGATGGGCTTGGCAAAACCAACGGCTTCCTCAGCCGCGCGGTTGATCTGCAAAATGGCTTTGTCTACCTCACCGCCCAGGCCAATGCTGCGCAGCGTTTTCTCCGCCTTCAGCGCATCGGGCGGCAGCAGTACTTTATAGAGATCGTTTCCAAAAAATCCGTTCTCCTTGTTGAGCAGCGAAATGCCCGCGCTCACGCCTTTTTCCAGCGCTTCCTTGATGCCCATGCCGGCTTCTCCTTCGGTTACAGAACCGGTGCTGGTTCCGGTGCTGCCGGATTTTAAGATGCCGGAGGCTTTCTTCAGTATCTGCGCCCCGGATGAAATACTAAGGCACAATACGCCCGCTGCCAATAACAATGTTCTTTTAAGCATAGCTTCTAAATTGATATAGGTGTTTATTCGTGAATGGAAAGCAAAGGTACATTCGTCTGGAATGCGATCCTTGATGTATGCCCCCGTTTGAATATGCTGTCGAACAGGCCGTGTTTTTTCGGGATGATCAGCAACAGGTCTGCATACTGTTCTTCTGCAAACCCGGTGATAGCGTCCGCGATATTGGGCCTGTCAATAAAATGATACTGCGGGTTGTAATTGTGCAGCATGTTGTCCAGCTCCTGGTTCTCTTCAGGGTGGATATGTTCTTTCCCTTCTTTCTGGATGTTCACCACGTGCAGTTCAGGCTTGAATTCATCCAGTATCCTGAACAGCGGCTCCTTGCGGGTGGTTTTGGCCACTTTGCGGAGGTCGCAGGCGAACACGATCTTGCGGATGGGCCTGAAACTGGCCCTGGTGGGCACTACGATCACGGGGTATGCGGAAGTTTTCACTACGTCTACCGTGTTGGAGCCGACCAGTATCTCTTCCAGCTGGCTGCCGCCGGTGATGCCCATCACGATGATGTCCGCCAGTTCTTCACGGCATACCTGGTCTATATTCGCGGCCAGGAGGTGATTATCCGCCCGAACGTCGAGCCGGATGCCGCCGGGCACGATGGGCGCCAGCTCTGTCTGCATTCTGCGGAGGCCTTCGAGGCTGGAATCCCGGAGGTCTTCCATATTCACCATAGGCACGGCGGTGGGAAGGTCGGGGATGGGAACGATGAGCTCGTAAGCATGATAAAGGATCACCCTTGTTGCGCCCGTTTGCCCTGCCAGCCCGATGGCATACCGGGCGGCGTTGTATGCTGTTTCAGAAAAATCCGTTGGTACGATGATGGTTTTCATGCCGGGAGGTTTTATGATCCTAAAGTTACGCAATAACCGCACCAATCGTTGTAAGAAAGTCATAAATAAATTACAAAAACAATCCATACGCTGTGTTGCCGCCTGCATGAGCAAATCCGCCCGAAAACCTCTATTTTTGCGTTCCAATATCGGGGAGTGCCCGCATTCCCTTTAAAACCAGTATTTATCACGAAAATGAGCGTAACTACCCAACAACAGCTCTCGGAGCAGGAGATCATCCGCCGGGATAAGCTGAAGGAACTGCAAAGCCTGGGCATAGACCCGTACCCGGCGCCCGAATATCCCGTGAATGCCTATTCAACGGATATCAAGGCCGGCTACTCAGAAGAAACGAAGGACCAGTACCAGGACGTATGCCTGGCAGGCCGCATTATGAGCACCAGAGACATGGGCAAGGCTAACTTTGCCGTATTGCAGGACAGTAAGGGTAGGATACAGCTTTATATAAAACGGGACGACATCTGCCCCGGCGAGGACAAGACCCTTTACGACCAGGTGTGGAAAAAACTGACGGACATCGGCGACTTCATCGGCGTGAAAGGATATGCTTTCATTACCAAAACCGGCGAGACCTCCGTGCACGTTAAAGAACTGACCGTTCTCGCCAAAGCCCTCCGCCCCCTGCCGGTGGTGAAGGAAAAAGAAGGCGAGACCTTCGACGCGGTGACCGATCCTGAATTCAAGTACCGCCAGCGGTATGCGGACCTGGTGATCAACCCGCAGGTAAAAGAAGTGTTCATCAAACGCACCCGCCTGATGCAGACCATGCGGGATTTTTATAACGGCCTGGGATACCTGGAGGTGGAAACGCCCATCCTGCAAGCCATTCCCGGCGGAGCCGCCGCGCGCCCGTTCATCACGCACCACAATGCGCTCGACATGCCGCTGTACCTCCGCATTGCCAACGAGCTGTACCTGAAAAGGCTGATCGTGGGCGGGTTTGAAGGCGTGTATGAGTTTGCAAAAGACTTCCGCAACGAAGGCATGGACCGTACCCACAACCCCGAGTTTACCGTGATGGAAATGTACGCCGCCTACAAGGACTACAACTGGATGATGGACACCACCGAAGCCCTGCTCGAGAAAGTGGCCATCAACGTGAACGGTTCCACCAAAGTGACCGCGGGCGATAAAGAGATCGATTTCAAGGCACCGTATCGCCGCGTGAGCATGTACGATGCCATTAAAGAACATACCGGTTTCGACATTTCCAACATGGACGAAGCCGCACTGCGTGATGTATGTAAACAGCTGAACATCCACGTGGAAGCCAGTTCCGGCAAGGGCAAGCTGATAGACGAGATATTCGGCGAGAAGTGTGAACACCATTACGTGCAGCCCACTTTCATCATCGACTACCCCGTGGAAATGAGCCCCCTTACCAAGAAGCACCGCAGCAAAACCGGTGTGGTAGAGCGTTTTGAGCTGATCGTAAACGGCAAGGAGATCGCAAATGCTTATTCCGAGCTGAACGATCCCATCGACCAGCGGCAGCGGTTTGAAGACCAGGTGGAGTTGATGGCCCGCGGCGACGATGAAGCCATGTACATCGACCAGGACTTCCTGCGGGCGCTGGAGTACGGCATGCCGCCGACGTCAGGCATCGGTATCGGTATAGACCGGCTTACCATGCTGATGACGAACCAGCCGAGCATCCAGGATGTGCTTTTCTTCCCGCAGATGCGGCCTGAAAAGCCGGTGATCGCGGATTAAACAGGCATGATCAATATTCTCAGAGAGGCGTTCCAGGTTTGGGGCGCCTCTTTTTTGTGGAAGTTTTACCGTTTTAGTAGGGCTTTAGTAAGTCTTTGGTAGGGCTTTAGTAGGGATACCGTAAGGGAACCGTAGCAAAACAATTTAGGAAAATTTTTATGTATGTAGGGGCTGCCATATTGACACCGCATTGAACAAAAGTTCTTTTCCCCCGTTGATTCTAGAAAGCTTTCGTTATGAAAATAAAGATCCCCACGTTTGCCGCCGTGGTCGTGTTCGCACTGATCTGGCTTTTGTTTGGCATCAACCACCTGGTGAATGCCGGTACCATGGCGCCTATGGTCTCCACCATGCCTGGCGGCATTTTCTGGATATATTTTACCGGCGCTTGTATGATACTGGCCGGTATTTCCATCATCGCCGGCAAATGGACGCGGCCGGCCTGTTACCTGCTGGCGCTGATGTTGCTGGTGTTCATTGCGGCGATACATGTTCCGGCGATGATCAAAGGAGATATGTTTGCGCCGGCCAGTATCCTGAAAGACCTGGGACTGGCGGCGGGAGCTGTTATCACCGGTAATGTGAGAGGTCATATAAAACAATTGGGGCAGTGAAAGAATTCACCGCCCCCTTTAATTTCGACCATATCCTATGAAAAACCAATCCGAATGTAATACCCTTTTAAATCGCCCGCACGCTGCATTTCACAGAACGCGGCTTTTAGCCTATAACCGGTATATTCCTTCGTGTATCCGGTAAAACCTTTGCCGCTGGTATATTTCATTGCCGAATTTGATATTTGATCTTTATTTTCGTTGCCCTGCGGCTGAAATACCCGCATATCATCAACCTGTTAATTATGAGAAGCATGTACAAATCTTTGCCGGTATGGATTACCGGGCTATCCATGCTGGCTGCCATGCCGGCCTGGGCACAGGAAAAGAAGGAGTTGACCTTCGACCAGATCTTCACCCGTCCCGTATCTATCACAGAACCATTGCCAGTTGTAAGAGGCTGGGCCGACAAGGACCATTACATCGAATTCCGCAACGGGCAGGCATTGTCTGTAGACGTTAAGACCGGCAAAACTTCCCCCTACACGCCGCCGCCGGCCACGGGCGCCACAGTGAACGTAAAGGGGAACGACGTATACGTTCAATACCCTGACGGAACGGAAGTGCGGGTTACCAGCGACGATGCCGTGGAAAAGAACCCTACCCTTTCCCCCGATGAAAAATACGTGGCCTTTACCCGCAACAACAACCTGTTTGCCGTGGAAGTGGCTACCAAAAAGGAGATCCAGTATACCACCGACGGGTCGGACGTGATCTACAACGGCTGGGCTTCCTGGGTGTATTACGAGGAGATCCTCGGCCGCCCGAGCCGCTACCGCGCTTTCTGGTGGAGCCCCGACAGCAAAAAGATCGCTTTCATGCGCTTCGACGATTCCAAAGTGCCCGTGTTTCCTATCTACAGCGAAGCGGGCCAGCACGGCTTCCTGGAAAACACACGCTACCCCAAGGCCGGCGATACCAACCCCGAAGTGAAGCTGGCCGTGGTGCCCGTTACCGGCGGAAAGATCACCTGGGCGGACTTCAATGAAAAAGACGATCAGTATTTCGGCCAGCCCTTCTGGAGCCCCGACGGCAGCGCCCTCTGGGCCCAATGGATGCCGCGCGAGCAGAACAATCTCATCATTTACGCCATAGACCCGCAAACCGGCGCTAAAAAAGCGCTGTACGATGAAAAGCAGAAAACCTGGATAGACTGGTTCGCCGACATCTACTTCCTGCAGGGCAATAAAGGTTTTATCGTGAAAAGCGATATCTCCGGCTGGGATCATCTTTACCTTCACAACATGGACGGCAGCCTGAAGCAGCAGCTTACCAGCGGCAACTGGCGCGTGCGCGAAGTGCTCCTGATCGACGAAAAGAAACAGGCCGTGTATTTCACCGCCCGCAAAGAGGCCACTACCCGCTTCGACCTGTACAAGGCGGACCTGAAAGGCGGCCAGCCCCAGCGCCTCAGCTTCAGCGAATTTTCGCATGACGTGAAGCTGAGCCCCGGCGGCGATTATTTCATCACCACCTACAGCAACCTCAACACGCCTCCCCGGATGGCCCTGCTGAATGAAAAAGGCAAAGTGATCCGCGAGCTGGGTAACGCCCGCGGCGCTAATTTCGACAGCTACAAGCTGGCCCCTACCGAACTCAAAACTTACACCACCCGCGACGGGCTGACGCTGCCCCTCACCATCATCTGGCCGCTGAACATGGAGCCGGGTAAAAAATATCCCGTGCTGGTAAGCATCTATGGCGGGCCGGACGCAGGCACCGTATACGATACCTGGCGCGGGCAGCTGCCGGCGCAATGGTACGCGAAAGAAGGGCTCATCCAGGTGGCGATAGACAACCGGGCGGGCGGCCACCTCGGCAAAGCGGGCATGAACTACATTCACCGCCAGCTGGGTAAATATGAGATAGAAGATTACATGGACGCAGCCAAATGGCTGGGCACACAGCCCGGCGTGGACGCCAGCCGCATGGGCATTACCGGAGGCAGCTTCGGCGGTTATATGACCTGCATGGCCCTTACCTATGGCGCCAGCGTATTCACCCACGGCATCGCCAACTTCTCCGTAACGGACTGGCAGCTGTACGACAGCCACTACACCGAGCGCTTCATGGACCTGCCGAAAGACAACGTGGAAGGTTATAAAGTGACCTCCGTGCTTACCCACGCCAAACAATACAAAGGCCTGCTGCGCATTGTGCACGGAACTATGGACGACAACGTTCACCTGCAGAACACTATCCAGCTGGTAAATCTTTTCGAAGACCAGGGCAAACACTTCGAGCTGATGCTCTACCCCGGCGAGCGGCATGGCTGGGGCGGCGCCAAAGGAGCGCACTCCCGCAACGAAACCTACCGTTTCGTGTATGCCAACCTGTTACTGAAACCGCTGCCCAAATTTTTCCAGGGCACTAACTGATATGCCTGCAGTTACAGGCAACAAAAAAGCCCCGGATTTGATCCGGGGCTTTTTTTATAAGCAGTTTGATGACTTAGGGGTAAAAAAACAGGGCTGCAAGAATACAGCCCCGAAAAATTTTAACCATATCTTTATTGAAAAACCTGTTACAAATTTCCATAATTTAGAAGTATCCCCAATATCCAAACTAGCGAACGCTATATTTTTTCCAGTTAACGTATAGAAAACTGCTTTAAACGATCCGCGCAAGACCTCATTTGCCGCAAAGCCTGTGCTGCACTGCATATCATCAGGCAGAAAATCGTAATATGGAAAATACAGCAGAGGGAACGGTTGTATGCAGGGAGAGGAATTAAAAAAGGCGGTAAGAATACCGCCTTTGTAATAATTTTAACCATATCCTATGAAAAACCTAAGTCAAAGATAAGGCGGGATATTTCCTTCGCAAGTCCATTTCCGTGAACGTAGCGTTTTAGTTCGTGAAGTCTGGAAAAAGGTGTTTTTGCAAACACATTAAGATTAAATTTAAATTAAATTATTTGCCACTATGCAATCCTATGGCCGTTTTTCACGGGGCGGTCTGGCTGCAGCAGCACTATTTCCTTATCGTCGCCTACTACGCCCAGCACCAGGCATTCGGAGAAAAAGTTGGCGATCTGTTTAACGGGGAAGTTCACTACCGCCACCACTTGCCTGCCTGTGAGCTCTTCCGGCCGGTATAAGCGGGTGATCTGGGCAGACGACCGTTTGATGCCCAGTTCCGGGCCAAAGTCTATTTCGAGCTGGTAAGCGGGATTACGGGCCTTTTCAAAGGGGGCTGCCCTCAGGATGGTGCCTACCCTTATCTGCACCTTTTCAAAATCGTTCCAGGTAATTGTTTCCATGCTGATGATTTTAGGAAACGGAAATTAACGCGTTTGGGGAAAAATTTACCGGCAAAAGGGGGAAAGCGGGATGTGGGAGGACGAATTCAACATAAATGGCCGCGGAGAGAAAAAATATAGGGCGGTAAGAATACCGCCCTCAAATATTTTTAACCATATCCTATGAAAAACCGATACAAAGATAGATGCGTGCATCAATCCTGAAAGTGGCTTTTCGTAAAAGGACGGTTTTGTCTCGTAAACGCGTTAAATAAAGTATTGTTAACAACAAATTAACCACTGTTGCTTCACCCTGTTTTAAACTTTAGTGTGTAGGCACCCTGGGCGCGGTTCCCATGATGGTGTCTATCTCATGCATTACTTCTTTTGTGAGTTTCGGGTACACTTCCAGGGCCTTCAGGTTCTCTTTCAACTGCTCTTCTTTTGTAGCTCCCAGGATGGCGCTGCTTACGTTCGGGTTGGCAATACACCAGGCAATACTGAGCGTAGCCAGGCTGGTGCCCAGCTGGTCTGCCACGGTCTGCAGGATGGCTACCCTTGCCAGGTTATCTTCCAGCAGGTTGCGGTTGCGCAGCCATTCGTAGCCTTCCAGGCTCAGGCGCGAACCTTCGGGAACGCCTTTGTTGTATTTGCCGGTGAGTATGCCGGAAGCCAGCGGGCTGAAGATGGTAGTACCCAGGCCTTCGTTCTTATAGATCTGCGCGTATTCCACCTCCACCTTTTCGCGGCGGAACAGGTTGTATTCAGGCTGCTCTACCACGGGGCCGATCAGGTTGTATTGCCGCGCGATCATATGCGCATGCATGATCTCGGCAGCCGTCCATTCGGAAGTGCCCCAGTACAATATTTTCCCCTGCTGGATCAGGTTGGTCATAGTCCATACTACTTCCTCGATGGGCACATTCCTGTCTGGCCGGTGGCAATAGAACAGGTCCAGGTAATCTAACTCCATGCGCTGCAGGGCTTCGTGGCATGCTTCCACGAGGTGCTTGCGGCTCAGGCCGGTTTGGTTAGGTTTGTTATTGGCGCCCCTCCACCCGAAATATGCTTTGCTGGATACAGTATAGGAAGTACGGTCCCAGTTCTTCCTTTTCAACACCCTTCCCATCATCTTCTCTGATTCGCCCAGCGCATATATTTCCGCGTTGTCGAAAAAATTGATGCCGTTGTCGTACGCGAGGCCCATCAGCCGGTCAGACAGCGAGTCGTCTACCTGCCCGTGAAAAGTGACCCAGCTGCCGAAAGACAGCACGCTAAGCTGTAAACCTGATTTCCCTAATCTTCTGTATTCCATGATCATGTATTTAAAAGTGATCCATAAAAATAGTAATACTTTGGCATGGTTGTTGACAATTATAACACAGGAAATTTTAGGTTAAAAAATAGGTTAAAGCAAAAGTAACCCCGGCAATGCGCCGGGGTTCTTTTGTTATGGCAAGTGTTGTTTGTTATTGATTATTGAATGGAGAGGATGCTGTCCTGCGGGGCGAAGGTGCCGTAAGCATTGATGAATTCGCTGCGGGAGAAATCCTGGTTGGCTCTGAAGCCCTGGCCGTAGAGGGTGTCTGTAGGCGTTGAAAGGCGGCAGAAGCGGTCTGTTACAAACTGGTTGATCTTTGAATCCCACCTGAGATCTTTACAATCCAGCCTTTGCGCGGTTTTGAGACTGATAAACACTACACTGTCGCGCAGGTAGATATCATTGGTACCGTTTGGATTTTCGAGTATCTGTCCGAAGTTGGAGGTGAGAATGCTTTCCTTTGTAAGGGAATCGGTGTAAAAGATCACCTGGAGGCCCTTCGGGAAGTCTGTATGCGGCGGGCTGCTGAGGTGCCTTTCCATGTAGGGCGAAGTAAGCACGCCTTTTACATGGGCCGTCTGGCTCATGATGGTTTCGATATCATATGCCTGCTCCACTTCCGCTTTGCTGGCGTCGAACGCGCGCACGGCATTAATGTCGTTCTCGCAGGCGGTGAGCACCAGGGCGGAAGCCAGGTATATGAAAATTCGTTTCAATTGGATGGATTAATCGTATTTGGTTTTGATGAACCAGCGGTCGCTGAGGGTGAAGCCGATGGTAACCCTGTAATAGGTTTCCTTCAGGCGCTCCTGGTTGCCGCGGGAACCCACTTCGAAAGCGGCGTTGATCAGCGTGAACTGGTTCACGGCCGGCATGATCCTCTTAACAGGGAAGCCTGCCCCGATGGAGAAGCCCCAGATGTTCATGTCTCCCGTCCCCAATTTTACGTAATCTTTCCCGAAAAAGCCGCCCATGCGGTAAGCAACTTTGTTCCAGTAACCGGTGAATGATTGTGCGTTGGGCACAAACTGGCCGCCAATGTTGAGCCTCCAGCTGTCCTGCGTGCTGTCTGGCGCATCGTAGTTCCTGAAATTGCTCCATTTGGAAGTATTGTAATCTACCCCGAAGGTGAATTTGTCTGCCTTGGTGATCATGATACCGCCGCCGATGTTTTGCGGGTAGATCACGTTGCCCCTGTCGCCGCTCGTGTATTCGATGGTGTCGCGGGTATCGTATTCGTCGGAGGAAGCGTCGTAGAAGAGGGTTTCTTTCATGGTTTCCCTGCGGGCGGTGAGCTTTTGCTCGAGGCTTCCGCTGAGGCCGAATGAAAGGCTGAGGTCTTTGCCCAGCGGTACAACCTGCTGCAGGCCCACGTTGTAGAAGAAGCTGCCGTAGCTGGTCCTCCTGCTGCTGCGTGAGGGCAGGATGGTGCTTTCTGAAGGGTAGAGCACTTTGGTGCTGTTGGTCACGTTGCCGAAGAGGTACCCGAAGTTTGCGCCCACGCTGAAGTTGCCGAAAGCGATACCGGTACCTACATAGGCCTGGTAGATGCCGCCGTTGCCTTCAAACTGGTTCACGAGGGGCACCTTAAGGGTATCGAAGAAAGTTCTTTCTTCGCTTTCAGCGATGTTATAAGCTACGCGGGTCAAAGGCCGGAGGCCGATGTTGAGGCCCCAGTTTTTCCGCAGGGGCATACCCAGCTGGAGGTAAGCGAGGGTACCGAAACCGGATTGTGAGCTTTCGTTGGCAGTGGCCAGGCGGCGCACGCCACCATTTACGCCCACATCGAAGGTTACCAGCTGCAGCCTTGAATAGCTGGCAGGGTTTACGTAGTTGACTGCCTGGGGACTGGCAAAAGCCTGTGCTACGCCTCCCATTCCAAGATTAACGGCATTTTCCGACCGGGAAAGCTCGCCTAATCCGAAGCGGGAGTAAGGTGTGTTATCCTGCGCGGCGGCATTCCTTGCGGAAAATACAATAACGCCAAGCAGGCAAAAGAAACTAGCTTTTGTCCAATACATTGAGTTCTACGATTGAATTTAAACCTTTATACATTAAATACGGGCTTGCAAATATCTTATTTTTAAGGCGGGAAGCAAAAAATTCCAAATTACCCCCTGTTAAAAGCACGTTAAAGTTCCGGTACCTGGCGGCATACGCGGCGATCATGCCTTCCACTTCCGCCAGGGCGCCCTGTTGCACGCCGCTGAGTATGCTCTGGCGCGTGTTGTAGCCGATAAAGGAATACTGTGTGCTGCCTTTCACCAGCGGCAGCTTGTCTGTGAACTCATGCAGGGCCCTGAAGCGCATGTCTATCCCGGGGCTGATGCCACCGCCCAGGAATACGCCCGTTTTATGCACAAAATTGTAGGTAATGGCGCTGCCTGTGCCGATGATGAGGCTGTGCCTGCCCGGGAACATGGCCCAGGCGCCGGATGCCAGCGCCATCCTGTCTACCCCGAGGGTTTCCGGTTTTTCGTACGCCAGCTTAACAGGCAAAGGAGTGGTATGCTGCAGTTTGATGAAGGGCCCATGGGCTTCCAGCAAAGCTTCGAGGGCCGGCGGATGGTCTACCACGGAAGAGAGGATAGAGGCCGCGGGGGCATGTTGTGCCAGCGCCGCTTCCACTTCACTCACCAGGCCTGATTCGGAAAAAAATAATTCCTGCTGCAACTCCCCGTTCTGCATAATGCCGCATTTCAGGCGGGAATTGCCCAGGTCCATGCAAAAAATTGAACCGGTCATGGCGCCAAGTTAAAAATTATCCACGGATAAATTTTTGAAGTGCCCGTTCAGCTTCACGCGGTCTTTGAGGCGTTCCATTTCATTCATTACGGGTATCACCTTCAGCAGGTGGCGTTTGAGGTATTCCAGGCGCTGTAATTCCTGGAAAAGGTGGAGCATTTCATATTCTTCCTGGAGGGAAAGCCCGGCATGATGCGCCAGGTCGTAAGAGCGCAGCACATCATCGGCCTGCGGGAAACTTTTGCTGACCTGCAATATCTGGTGCAGCTCGCGGACCGCCTCCACCACCTGTTTCTGCAGCTTGGCATTGGTGCGCTCCTGGTTATCAGGATAATTGACGATAGCGCCGGCATAGAGCTTTTCCGGTACTTCGCGGATGATCTCCAGGATGCGGAACACTTTCAGCCCTTTGGTCCGGATGTCCAGCTCGCCGGTATCATACATTTTTTCCACGCGGGAAATTTCCACGAGGGTGCCGTATTCATTCACTTTTTTATCGATCACCGCCGGTATGCCAAAAGGTTTGTTCTCCCGGATGCATTCGCTCACCAGTTGCTTGTACCTGGGTTCGAAGATGTGAAGGTTGAGATGTTCGCCCGGGTACACTACGATGCCTAAAGGAAAAATCGGGATGAAATTCGTCATAGTGCTAAAATACATTATTTGGGAAAAAATTCCCGCGGCTGTTAGCGGGCCGGGAGGGCTAAATTATTTTGTAGTTCCGGTAGTCCCAGAGCCTTACGCCGAAGCGTTTTTCCACCCAGTAGAGCAACTTGCGCTTGATGTTCCTGAACTGTTTACGGCTGATGTCGTGCTCGAACTGCCAGTTCTTCCGGTCGATGCGTTCCTGCATCACCTGGGGATGGTTGCCGGTAAAGCGTTCCAGGGAATCTACTTCTGAATAGTCGAACACCTCGGTGGAAGCAATGCGGGTCATGAGGTGCTGGTTGTTGCCATGGTAGAGGGAGGTGGAGTTGATCCATTTGCGGGCCTGCTCTTCGGGGTTCTTCACCCAGCCGTAGTGATACATGTAAGCGTCTACTGGTTTCACGCGCAACTTGCGGTTATTCAGCCGGAAGCCCTGCGCGTCGCGGTAGGAGCGGATGCCGGGGTTATAGCGGATCACTCTTATTTCATGATTGTACCAGATGCGCGAATCGCCCACGTAGTCGTAGCTGCCGTAAAAATGATGATACCTGAACAGCAGCCCTTCCACCTTTGCGTCGCCGGCATAACGCTCCATGGCGGCACGGATGGCGGGGATGTCGGATTCATGTACCACTTCGTCTGCCTGGATGTAAAAGGCCCAGGTCGTATCATGACTGATGTGCTGCAGCGCTTTATCTGTTTCTATGGCCAGCACGCGGCCACCGGCTTTGATGCTGTCGTCCCACTCGGAATGAAAGATGCGGATCTTGGGGGAGCCGATGGATTGGATCAGTTCAAGCGTACCATCGTTGCAGTTACCTACGCTTACGACCACCTCGTCGCACAGCGGAAGAATGGAACGTATTGCTTCCGTTACGGGATAATCGAATCTGACGGCATTTCGAACAAAGGTAAATCCGGTAACTTTCATGAACTGATAATAAGGTGCTGCAAAGATGTGAAAAATCATCGATACATTTGCCCTATGTCTGCGCCGTTACTAGAACGCCTGCTGAAAGGCGATACCCGGGCCCTGGCACGCTGCATCTCGCTGGTGGAGAATGAAGCGCCGGGTTATGAACGGTTGCTGGAATCGCTGCCTGCGGGCGGCCACACCCGCGTTACCGGTATCACCGGCCCTCCCGGCGCGGGCAAAAGCACCCTCGTGAACGCGCTTATTACTGAATTATTAAACCGTGACCAGCGGATCGCCATCATCGCCGTGGATCCTTCATCGCCCTTCAATTTCGGCGCCCTCCTGGGCGACCGCATCCGCATGAGCGAACATTTTTCAGACCCGCGCGTATTCATCCGCTCTATGGCCAGCCGCGGCGCCCTCGGCGGCCTCAGCCCGAAGATCATGGAAGTGAGCGACCTCATCAGGGCCGCGGGTTTCGACTACCTGTTCATCGAAACCGTAGGCGTAGGCCAGAGTGAAGTAGAGATCGCCGGCATCGCCGATACCACTGTGGTAGTGGTAGTGCCCGAGGCCGGCGATGAAATACAGACCATGAAAGCGGGCCTTATGGAAATCGCGGACATTTTCACGGTGAACAAAGCAGACCGCCCGAAGGCGGATGAATTTGTACGCAACCTGCGGCTGCTGGCACATTCCAGGCGCAGCGGCAATTGGGAAACCCCGGTGGTCAAAACCGCCGCCATCAAACAGGAAGGCATCAGCGAACTGATCGCCGCGCTGGATGCGCACCGCGACCAGGTGCAGGGCAACAGTCACCGCAAAGCATTGCTGCTGGCTGAAAAAGCCTACCAGCTTATCCAGCACAGGCGCATGCGGCAGCTGGATAAACAAGCCCTGTTTACCGATGTGCAGCAGCAGATGAACGATCCCCATTTCAACCTCTACCGCATCGTTCAGCAGTATAGCTGACAAAATCCTTATCTTCGCCCTGTCTAAACAAAAAGCCGCAGGAATGGTTACTGTTACAAGAGTATTCCGTCTGTTCTTCACTTACGCCGTGTTCAATTACGGCGGCTGATCCCGCGCGCAACCCTCGTACATTTTATTGCATCATATTTCTTTTTTAACCTGAACAAATCATTTGTTATGGCTTGGTTATTCCTGGTATTGGGCGGTCTTTTCGAGATCGGGTTTACTATTTCGCTGAAGTATTCGGAGAATTTTTCGAAGCTCTGGCCTTCCCTGAGTTTCGTGGTGTGCATTTCGCTGAGCTTCTTTTTGCTGAATAAAGCGATCAATCATGGGCTGCCGATCGGCACGGCGTATGCGGTGTGGACGGGCATTGGCGCGGCAGGCACGGCCATTGCGGGGATCATTTTCTTCAAAGAACCGGCGGCGGCCTGGCGTATTTTTTTCCTGGTGATGCTCATCGGTTCCATCATCGGGTTGAAATTTGTTTCGGAAGGGCATTAAGAAAACGCGATGCCCGTATACGAAGAGGAGTCCGTCCGCGTTGTGAGGAGAAGTCCGTCATTGCGAGGAGCAGCAAGGAGTACTTTGCTGCAGAAAGCGCGACGAAGCAATCTCCTCCGGATCTTGGAGTACCTCAAGCCAATGAAAGAGATTGCTTCGTCGCCCCTCCCGTTTTGGCTCGGCGGCTTCTCGCAATGACGAGCTTTTTAAGCCTTATATGCGATGATATTTTCCGTTTGCCCCACTTTCGGCATTTCTTCTTTCGTATTCACCGGCCTGGTCACCATGGGCTTGTCTGTTTCCAGCAGGCCCGCGTTCAGCAGCGTATAGCCGTATTTCTTCAGCAGGTCGAAAATGTCGTTGCGCATGCTCACCGGTATTTCGAGGAATATCTCTGCGATGATCACGGGATGGTATTTTTCCAGTATCCTTTCGAGCGTGGTGAGCACAAAATAATCCAGGCCTTCGGTGTCTATCTTGATCAGGGATAATTTCGGCAGCCAATCCTGGTACTCCTGCTCCAGGAAATTGCCGAGGTGCTTGCCTTTGATGGGTTCTTTCAGTTTGTATTTGCCATGGCGGTTATCGTTGAGGTCGGTGATAAGCCCGCCGTTGCTCATGGAGGCTTCGGAGGAGGCGTAGTAAAAATTCATGTCCCTGTCTGCCGCGGCAAACTGCAGCGGTATGATGTTGGCCTTGCCTTTGTTGAGCTTTGCGTTTTCCTGCAATACGCTGAACACGTGCGGGTTTGGATCGAGCGCGAGCACTTTGCCGGAGCCGCCTGCGGCAATGGCCATGGCCACGGTAAGGTCGCCGATGTTCGCCCCGATGTCTATCGCCATAGAGCCTTCAGGAATGTATTTGCGGAAAAAGTCCACTTCATGCTGCGTGATCACTTTGGGTTTCAGCAGCGGGTTCAGCCAGTTGGCGAACTCTATCTTTTCATTGTTAGCCAGCTGGAAAGTATCGATCCTGGTGCCGTATTGCTGAAACACGCGCCGCGCTTTCTTTCGCGCGAATGACGCTTTGAAATAGGATAAGATGGACATATTGAATTTAGTTATATACGCCAATATACTTCCATTTTGCAGAATTCCTATAACCGCCGGAGGAAAACGGCGGACGCTGCGTAAGATAACAATGTTGCCAGCAATACGGGAACGATAGCGGCCGGCTGGAAGGAAATTTCGAGGGCAAATACCATCGCCATCAACGGCAGGCGGGTAATGCTGCCCAGCAATGCCGCCACGCCCACTGCAGCTGCCATCCGCGGGTCCAGCGGCGTATCGCTGAAAATAGATTGCAACCACAATGCAGTGAGCAGCCCGTTGGCCGCGCCAGCCGCCAGCAACGGTGTAACGATGCCACCGGGTATGCGTGCGCCTGCCGCTATTATTATCGTGATCAGTTTATACAATCCAACATTTATCAGCAACATCAGCGTCACTTCATTCATAAGCAGCACCTGCCGTGCAACACCCATGCCCGGCCCGAACAGCACGGCTTTCAGCCACACCATCACCCCAACCAGTATAGCGGCTGCTATGGTGAGATAATTACCGCTCACTGTATTTAATGCCTGCACGGTGCGTACGATCACGGCAGCCATGATGCCCAGCAGCAGACCGAGTAAAGTATATATGCCTGTCGCCACCAAACCAGGCCATTTCAGCGGGCTGTATGCCGGCATGCCGAACCAGGCGTAATGCAGCGCGGCGCCGGTGATGGCGGCCAGCAGCACATACCCTGTTCTTCTCCGGGTGATCACGAAATACACCAGTGCAACGGCTGCCAGCGGCGTGCCGAACCAGGCTGCAATGCCCGCTGCCAGGGCGCTTACCATCATCACGTCTTTTTCTGCTCCGGATAAACTGCGGAATGGCCGCAGCAGCGCAGCTATTTTCAACACGGCGCCTTCCACGCCCAATGGCATGCCGGTGATGCTGTAAACCAGCTGTGCTGCGAGCTTTGCGAGTGGACCTTTTTTCAAAAGCTGCCACACAACGAAGGCGCCTGCAAGCACAATGGGCAACAGCGCAATACCCGGAACAATATTTGTTGCTAATTTCTCCAGCAACAGGAATCCCTGTAAAAGCAAAAGCGCCACAATGCCAATGACCGCCGCCCACAGTATTACATAGCACCACAGCATCCAAACTCGTTTGAGTGGCTGGTGGATATGCGCCGGGAAAGGCAGATGATCTGCTACCGGCAAACCTTCACGATGGGCAAAAAAAGCGGGCAGTTTCAAGAGGATGTTGTTTAGATTTTTATCCGTTAATGTGATAAATATAGCAAATAAAAAATATGCCAACGAGATTGAGTAAAAGGCTTAAGATGAATAGCAGAAAAAACGCTCAAATGCTTGTACTAAAACAATTTTGCAGATGATCACCCGTTTGCAGTAAACACCATGAATGTGCTATGCACACGCGCTAAAAGTTTTGTACATTCGGCCCTTCCCGTGAAGACCTGTATTTAGATAAAAAAAAAGGCATCATACGAAACCATACTAAAACGATACAGTACTACTAAAAATGGCAAAGGAATCCACCTTTAATCCTGAGCATCAGGCCACCCATCCGTCAAGCAAAGTGGTGGCGGCGCTGGAAAGGCTGTCGGAAGCTTTCCGCGTGCTGCTCTGGCAGGAAGCCAAACAATACGGGGTTAGTCCTATACAGGTACAGATACTTACCTACCTTTTACATTATCCGGAAAAACTAAAAACGGTAACCCACCTGGCTGCACATTTCAACATGACCAAAGCGACGGTGAGCGATGCGATCAAATCCATTGCCGCGAAGGGTTTTGTAAAAAGAAAAGACGATGTGGAAGACAGCCGCAGCCATTCGCTGCATCTCACGCGCGAAGGCAAAACGCTGGCACGCAAAGTAGAGCGTTTTGCGGAGCCGATGGAAGCTGCTGTGCAGACCATTCCCCCCGAAAAACAGGCTAACCTGCTGGAACAATTGCTGGGCCTCATCCAGGAGCTGAACCAGCAACTGGTGATCACGCCGCAGCGCATGTGTTTCAACTGCCGGTACTACGACAAAAAAGGGAAGCTGCATTACTGCAACCTGGTAAATGCGTTCCTGAAAGCAGGGGATCTGAGAGTGGATTGCCCGGAGTTCAGCGCTCCGAAAGAAAGTTGATGCTTAGTTCTCCCCGGTAACACGCTGGCTTCTCCACCAACGGTACCCTAAGAACGCGCCGAGCGCGAGCGGGGTGAACGCCAGCATGAGAATGCCATTGTTCAGCCCTTTCGCGGGGCCTTCGCCGAGCTGCTGCGCAGTTTTGGTGCACAGCGAGCACTGTGCCAGCAGATCGCTGCCGGGCAGCAGCGCAACGATCATCAACAGGAAGAATATCTTTTTCACAAACCGAAATTACAAGTTTTCCTTATTACGGCCACTGATCTATGTCAGTTCCGCTCAATAATAGGGCTGGATCATGATGTACACGATCACGCCGGTAACGGCCACGTAGAACCAGAGCGGCCAGGTGACGCGGGCTATTTTGCGGTGGCGGGCATTATCGTCCTGGAAGGCGCGCAGCAGGGTGAACAGCACCAGCGGCACGATCACCACGGCCAGCACGATGTGCGTAAGCAGCAGGAAATAATACATGTACCGGATGCCGCCAATGGCCGCCACCTCCGCAGCATCCACGATGCCGTTATGATCCATGTCGCCGAACTTCGTGCTTTCCGTCAGGAAGTGGTAGGTGACGTAAGAAAGCAGGAAGATCACGGAGAGGCTTACAGCTAAAATGTTGGTCCATTTATGGGCTTTCCGGTGGCCGTTCTTGATAAAATACAGGCTGGCTACCAGCAGCACGGCGGTGGTGGAGTTGAGCACTGCGTGGAAGAACGGCATCAGCTTCACATCAAATCCTACTTCGAAGCCCGGCTTGGGCAGTACGAACAGGATGGCGACAGCCACAGGTATAGCGATGGAAACAATTGCGATAGGGAGGTTCAGGTTCCTGTTCTTCAGATTCATCATTTTCACATTTTTTAGTTGCCGGAAGAAAACAGGCGTTTCAGCAATCCGGGCTTCTTTTTATCTTTTGCGATATGCAATACGGCAATGTCGTTCACCATGCGGCGCACGTCGTTGCTGTCGAGGCCGTTGTAGTACCCGCGGATGTAGCGGTCTTTGTCTATCACCACGAATTTCTCCGTGTGGATAAAGTCGTCCGGCCCGCCGGTTCCTTCCAGCGCATTCACGAAAAATTCGTGGCGGGCGAGATCGTAAATTTCTTTTTTATCGCCGGTGAGCAGCCACCAGTTCTTCGGGTCGATGTTATGTTTGTCTGCGTATTTCTTCAGCGTCTGCACCGTATCCCGCGTGGGGTCTACGGAGAGAGAGATGATCTGGATGAGTGTATCGTTCTTGTTATACGTATCCTGTACGCGTTTCAGGTTTTTGATCAGGTTAGGGCAGATCACGGGGCAGCTGGTGAAGAAGAAGTTTACGACCAGTATCCTGTTTTCCGCGTTTTTAAGGTTCACCTGTTCGCCCAGCTGGTTGGTGAGGGTAAAGTTCTGCACCTGGTGAAATACGGTGTCGTAAGTGGTTTTCCCGTCTTTTACCACGGTATCCACTCTTTCTGCGATGAGGTAAGGCGGTACGTGCACCACGTTCTTACCGTAATGATCCACGATCAGGTACCCTGTTAAAGGCACCAGGATGGCCAATGCTACTCCGAGTAATGCTTTTCTGGAAATGGCGGTAAGTTTTAAAACGTTTATAAAAGCAAAAATGTAAAAGTGATGCTATCGGCGTGGATGGAATCACTTTTACATTCTGCGTTATAGTTATGCTAACCTGTTAATGATGCGCAGGTGCGTGTGCGGGTGCTTCCTTTTTCACCGGCGTGCCGGGGGCAAGGTCTTTCCGCATGTTCTTCCAGCTGTCGCCATCTGCGAGGAATGCGACGATGAACCAAACGAACAGCAGGAGCGGGAACAGGATGGTCATGATCAGGTTCCTTACTTCATGGCCAAGGTGCATAAATTCTGCAACAATGAAAAATGCTTTCACGATGGTAAGGCCGATGAAGATGGAGTTCAGCAGCAGCTTGCCGGGGAAGCCGGTATACAGGTGCAGGAACGCCAGCCCTACTTCCACCATGGTTACAATCAGCAGGATCCAGAACGTTTTCCAGATGGATTTGATGGATGCCTGCCTGTCGTTTGCGTTAGATGTATGCGCCATGTTTTCAGAATACTTTTCTCTTTATAAAAATTCGTTCAATTCAAAATTTAAGCGTGCTTACAGCAGGTAGAAGCAGGTGAATACGAATACCCAAACCAGGTCTACAAAGTGCCAGTAAAGCCCTACTTTCTCCACCATTTCGTAATGCCCGCGGTGCTCGTAGGTTCCTTTGATCACGTTGGCCAGTACAATGATATTCAGCACCACGCCGGAGGTTACGTGCAGGCCGTGGAAACCGGTGATGGTGAAGAAGAAGTCGGTGAAGTTGGTAGACAGCGGTGCGGAACCGTCTGCATTCAGGAAGGGATTGCGGCCCCACCATGCGCCTACTTCGTGCAGGTGCGTCCATTCCCAGGCCTGGCAGCCGAGGAACATGATACCGCCTACGATGGTCAGGCTCAGCCATTTGATCACGGACTTGCGGTCCATGTAATGACCTGCGTTTACGGCCAGTACCATGGTAACGGAGCTCATGATCAGGATGAAGGTCATCAAACTCACGAACACCAGCGGCAGGTTGGCATGCCCCATGAACGGGAATGAGTGGAACACCACGTTCGGGTCGGGCCATGCTTCAGCCATGAAACGCTGGGTGCCGTATGCGATCAGCAATGCGCCGAACGTGAAGGCATCCGAGATCAGGAAATACCACATCATCAACTTCCCGTAGCTCACGCTAAAGGGCGAATGCCCTCCGTTCCACCATTTTTTCTTCGCTGTTACTGCGTTATCCATTGTACTAATTATGAATTTTATTGGTTCTAAACAGTATCTTATCTTTTAACGGGCCAGGCTGAAAAATATCAGCAGATAGATCCAGAGGCCGTCTACAAAATGCCAGTATGTGGATGCCACTTCGATGGGCACCGCGCTGTATGTTCTTATCCGTGTGCGGAAGGCCCTTACGAAAAGCACCATCAGTACTACCACCCCGCCCAGCACGTGCAGCACGTGCGTGCCTACGATCACGTAGATGAAGCTGGCAGACACGGTGCTGTTCAGCGGCAGGCCGTGATTTTTCATATCAGTGAAACCGATCACCTGGCAAACCGCAAAAGCGATGCCGAGCAATGCGGTCACGGAGATGAGCTGTTTGTAAGCGCTCATATTCCTCGCCTTGAACTGGCGCTGGGCCAGGTAAATGGTGAGGCTGCTCAGCAATATCAGCACGGTAGACACATAAAACACCGGCGGCAGCTCGAAGCTCAGCCAGTTGGCCTGTGCCCGCTTCACCACGTATGCGCTTGTGAAACCTATGAACATCATCGTGATGCTGGCCATAGCGATCCACATGGAATACTTGTGCGGATGTATTTTGTTCTTTTGAGCGTTCATTGTCAACATTTCCTCACAGTTTAACTTTATCAAACAACAGCGCCAGTAAAATTACCGCCAGGTAAATATATGATCCGAACATCAGTTTCCTGGCAGAAGGCACATCACATTTCCGGTACAATTCTATGGCCCTGTACAGGTAAAAACCGCCTATCAGGATGGCCACCACCGCTGAAACGGCGCCGGTCATACCCAGCAGGTAAGGCGCTACGCCGGCAGGGATCAGCAGCATGGTATACATGGCCGCCTGCAGCGCGATCATTTTGCCCGGCCCACGGTCTGTAGGCATCAGCTTGAAGCCCGCCCTGGTATAGTCCGTATGCGCTACCCAGGCTATTGCCCAGAAGTGCGGGAACTGCCAGAGGAACTGTATGGCAAACAGCGCCCAGCCTCCTTCAGAAAGGGTTCCTGCGCCGGCCACCCAGCCGATCAGCGGAGGCAAAGCGCCGGGAATGGCGCCCACCAGCACGGCCAGCGAATTCCATTTTTTCCAGGGTGTGTACACGAAACCGTACAGCACCAGGGAAACCAGGCTCACGATAGCGCTCAGCCAGTTGAACCCGAAACCGAGTATCAGGATGCCGGCCAAACCGGTCACTACCGAAACAACGGCGGCTTCCCCAACGGAAAGGCGCCCGGCAGGCAGCGGCCTCGGGGCCGTACGCGCCATCAGCTTATCCGTTTCCTTTTCCAGTATCTGGTTAATGATATTGGCGGAGCCGGAAACCAGGATGCCGCCGGCAAATAATAAAAGAACTTTAACAAGGTCAAATTCCACGCCCGGTACCAGCAGGTAGGCCACCACACAGGAGAAAACCACCATGAATGTGAGGGTGAACTTCATCATCATGAAGTAATCCTTCACCCTGCTAGCAATGGCGTATGATAAAGACAACTTTATGGAATTTTCTTGCAACATTATATTTCTTCACTATGCTGTTCCACAATTCTTCTGCTTGCAGGCTTACCCTGCAGGCGCATTTAGTGCTTGGACTCGTCGGGTGATACCGGCACGGTTTGCGGGATAAAGTCTTTCCCGTCCTTGCTGTAATCGTAAGCCCAGCGGTGAACTTCGGGGATCTCACCGGGCCAGTTACCGTGACCGGGGTTGATCGGCGTTGTCCATTCAAGGGTGGTAGCGGCCCACGGGTTAGGCGTGGTCAGCTTGCGGCCTTTGAAAATGCTATAGAAGAAGTTGAATACAAATAACAATTGTGTTGCGAATACGATGATCACCACGAAGCTGATGAACTGGTTCAGCCCGCCGAACATGTTGAAGGATGCCCAGTTGCTGTAGTCGAAGTAACGGCGGGGCATACCTGCCATACCTTCGTAGTGCATCGGCCAGAAGATCAGGTAAGCGCCTACCAGCGTGATCCAGAAGTGGATGAAGCCGAGCGTCTGGTTCATGTAGCGGCCGTACATTTTCGGGAACCAGTGGTAGATGCCGGCGAACATACCGAAGAATGCGGACACACCCATTACGATGTGGAAGTGCGCAATTACGAAGTATGTATCGTGCAGGTGGATATCGATCGCTGAGTTACCCAGCCAGATACCTGTCAGGCCACCGGAGATGAAAGTGCTCACGAAGCCGATGGAGAACAGGGAAGCGGGCGTGAAGCGGATATTGCCGCGCCAGATGGTGGTGATCCAGTTGAACACCTTGATGGCAGACGGCACCGCGATCAGCAGCGTCAGTAATACGAAGAACGCTCCGAGGAAGGGGTTCAGGCCGGTCACGAACATGTGGTGCGCCCATACGAGGAACGCCAGGATCGTGATGGCGAAGATAGAACCCACCATGGCGAGGTAACCGAAGATCGGCTTGCGGGAACTTACTGCGAGTATCTCAGAAACCATACCCATCGCAGGGAGGATGATGATGTACACCTCGGGGTGGCCCAGGAACCAGAACAAGTGCTGGTAAAGGATCGCGGAGCCGCCTTCGTTAGGCAGTACTTTACCCTGTACGAACAGCTCGCTCAGGTAGAAGCTGGTGCCGCCATGACGGTCGAACAGGAGGAGTACGAAACCGCTCAGCAGTACGGGGAAAGACAGCACGCCGAGCACAGCGGTGAAGAAGAACGCCCAGATGGTGAGCGGCATCTTCGTCATGCTCATGCCTTTCGTACGCATGTTGAGGATGGTGGAAATATAGTTGAGGGAACCGAGCAGTGAAGACACAACGAATATCGCCATGCTCACGAGCCAGAGGTCCATACCAATCTTAGAACCGATAGAAGCGTCGCCCAGTGCGCTCAGGGGAGGATAGCTCGTCCAGCCGCCGGAAGCAGGGCCGGTCTGTACGAACAGGGAGCTCATCATTATCACGCTGGCCAGGAAGAAGAACCAGTAGCTCAGCATGTTCATGAAGGGGGAAGCCATGTCTCTTGCGCCTACCTGCAGAGGAATGAGCAGGTTGGAGAAAGTGCCGCTCAAACCGGCGGTCAGTACAAAGAACACGAGGATGGTACCGTGCATGGTAACCAGCGCGTAATATGCTTCGGCAGTGATCCTGCCGCCTTCAGCCCAGTGGCCCAGGATGCTTTCCAGCCAGGGGAAAGTAGCGTCAGGGTAGCCCAGTTGCAAACGGAACAATACAGAGAAGAATGCACCAATGATGGCCCAGATGATACCGGTAATGAGGAATTGCTTCGCAATCATCTTATGGTCCATGCTGAACACATACTTCGATATGAAGGTTTCATGGTGATGGTCGTGACCGTGACCATCGTGGCCATTACCATGCCCATGCTCCACGTGGCCGTGATGCGCTAAATCCTGATTGTGCAATGTTGCTTCGTTACTCATAATAAGTTCTGTTTATGATCAGCCGTTAAACGGGGCAGGCTCTCCGGCTTTTTCTTAAATTTTTTACACTCTAAAATCTCTGTCGGCCTAGATGGTTAGTGCTTTGCAGCGGTTTCAGCCTGGGCCACTTTTACGCTGGCAGAATCAGCGGGTACAGCGGCGGTTGCAGTGCTGTCTTTCGCAGCAGGCGCCGCACCTGGTGTTGCAGCAGGGTGTGCCTGTGCATACTGCGTGGGCTGGGCTGCCAACCATTTGTCATATTCTTCCTGTGTCTCTACGATAATGTTCGCTTTCATGGAATAGTGGCCGCTGCCGCACATCTGGTCGCAGGAAAGTTCATATACGAAATCCGGGTTGCCGGTACGTTTTTTCATTTCCGCGGTGGTGAATTTCGGCGTGAACCACAGGGTGGTCGGGATGCCGGGCACTGCGTCCATTTTCAGGCGGAAGTGAGGCAAACCTACGTCGTGCACCACGTCGCGGCTGCCGATGATCAGCTTCACGTTCTTGCCTACCACCACGTGCAGGTCGGGAGAGATCACATCGTCCTGGTTCAGGTTATCGGTCCAGTCCTGGCCTACAGGATTGTCTTCGTTGTTTACGTTCCTGAAGTTCTTGCGGCCCAGCTGGCCGTCTTTACCGGGGTAACGAACGATCCAGTTGAACTGTTTGCCGGTCACTTCCACGACCATCGCGTCTTTCGGCGCTTCGGAAGTGATGCGGAGCCAGTGGCGGATACCGAAGGCAACCAGTACGGTGAGCACGATAGCGGGGATCACCGTCCAGATCACTTCGAGTTTATTGTTGTGCGGGAAATAAAAGGCGGTTTTGCCTTCTTTTTCCTGGTATTTAAAAGCGAACCAGAACAACAGTATCTGGGTGATCACGAACACCACCATGGTAATGATGAACGTAACCCGGATCAGCTGGTCGATACCATCGCCCTGTACGGAAGCGGATTCGCCAAGCATCCTGCCTTCCAGCAGATCGTGGCACCACCACACGCCGATCAATCCCAATACCAGGAATACGATCATCAGGAAACCGTTGATACGGTTGGATTGCTCCCGCGATTTCTTTTCACCTTTCAGAATGGACACATATTCGCTTGCCTTCGCGATCTGGAAGATCACGACGAATATGAGAACAACTACAAAAACTGCTAAATATCCTGACATTGCTAATGAATAATAATTAAGTTATCTAATGCTAAACGTTGTTTCTTGCCCTATGCCACGCATCAGGTGTGGTGGATAATGCTTTCTTTCAGGTAAGGATGATTCTTCGGCGTGAGCGGCGCTTTTGCCAGCTGGATGGCCGTCAGGTAAATTACCAGGCCCACAAAACCCAGACCAAGACCCAGTTCATACCAGGGGAAGTACAGGTGTTTCACGGTGCCGGGAGCTACCATCTGGAAGAAGTCCAGCCAGTGGCCGAATATGATCAGTCCTCCCATGAATGCAACGAGTGTATAGTTACGCTTGGAAGCGCGTTTCATCAGGATCAGCAGCGGGCAGATGAAGTTGATCACCAGGTTCAGGAAGAACACCGGGCGGAACTCGCCCCAAACGCGCGGCTGGAAGTAAGTGGTTTCTTCCGGCATGTTGGCGTACCAGATCAGCATGTACTGGCTGAACCAGAGGTAGGTCCAGAAGATGCTGAACGCGAACATGAACTTGCCGAGGTCGTGCAGGTGCTCATCGTTCACCATAGGAAGATATCCTTTGCTTTTCAGGTAAACAACGAACAGTGCGATAAGGCTCAGGCCTGATACCCAGGTGCTGGCGAAGGTGTACCAGCTGTACATGGTGCTGAACCAGTGAGCGTCTATGCTCATCAGCCAGATCCATGGGGTGGTGGAGCCCATGCTCAATGCGTATACAACAGCGAAGAAGCCGCACCAAACGGTGCCTTTCCAGATCAGGCTTTTGCGGCCTTCCGCGTCCAGCTGCATTTTGTCTTCAGCGAGGGACATGTTGCGGAGTTTCACCGTCAGCCAGCTCCACAGCCCTACCGTGATCACGGAAGCGATGGAAACGAAACCGGCGTTGAGGAAAGGCGATTTGAATTCCAGGATGCGGTCACCATGCGGGTGCAGCCAGTGGTAGATGTGGCCTTTGTTCCCGAAGATGAGGAACGCGAGCACAACCAGCACAATGCCTCCCAGCACCGGCACTGCCATGGAGATAGCCTCAGGCACCCTGCGGAAAGCGATCTGCCAGCCGCCGTGCGCCAGGGTGGTCACCGTGATGAAAAAGGTGCTGGCCAGCGCCACCATCAGGAAGAAAGTACTGTTTTGCAGCAATCCTGCCCAGAAGCGGGTTGAACCATGCTCACCCGAGAATGCAAATAACCCGATCAATAAAGTCAGCAAGCCAATACCCAAAAGCACGAAGCTGGTCGTTTTTAATCTTGCTGGTACTACAAATTGGTCCTTCATTACTGTTGTATATTAAAATACGAAGTTCGAAATGCGTTTAAAACAAATTAGTGCGCTGCTGCTACTGCCGGCGCGGGTGTTGCCGCGGTGGCTGCTGAATCAGCGGGAGCGGCAGGTGCAGCTTCGGGGGCTTTGCCGCCGTTCTGCATGCTCTTGATATAACCAACTACTTTCCAGCGCTGCTCAATGTCCAGCTGGCTGGCGTAGCTGCCCATCACGTTGTACCCGTAGGTGATAACGTGGAAGATGCGGCCTTCGGTATAGCCCAGCACTTTGCCTGCGAGGAAAGACGCGGGCGCAGCAGGGTACGGACCGTCGCCGCCTTTGTAAAGGGGCCCGTTGCCGTCCAGCTTCTGGCCGTGGCAAACGCCGCAGTATATATCATAATATTTTTTCCCTTCCTTCAGCGCGGCTGCATCCAACACGAGCGGATTTTTCACCCCGTTAGCCTGCGCAGTATCTTCCGCTTTCAGGTGATAGGGCAGCATTGCGCCTCTCTTCACCGTACCTTCCACGGGTTTCAGGCTCGCCAGGCGGGGATTGTAAAACTCGTATGCACGGGATTCGTACATGTCAGGTACATAGATTTTACCGGGCTTTCTGTGGTGCGCTCCCTTGTTTCCGCAGGAAGCCAGGAAGGCTCCGCCAGCTAAGGCCGCTACAATCAGTATGTTGGAAGTCCTTTTCATCCGTAGTATATTATATCTCGTTGATCGTTCTTTTTTAATTACGCATTTACCGCAGGGGCAGGTTTGGTAAACAGTTTGTCTTCCCTGTCGAAGCGGCCCAGCCACCATCCGGCTTCTACGGTCTGTTCGTTGATCTCTTTCGCTCCCACGCTGTCCAGGAATGCTTTCACTTCCGCGGCCGGCGTTTTTTCGGTCAGCTCTATCGCCATTACAAACAGGTCGTCCGTCTGGCGCGGGTGGAAAATATGCTTCTTCACGAAAGGCGCCATCTGGCAGAGATACATAAAGGTCATCACCATGCCCACCGCAGAAAATAATACGGTCAGCTCGAAAGTGATGGGAATGAACGCAGGCAAGGGGAAATGCGGTTTACCGCCGATGTTCATCGGCCAATCTGTTGTAAATACCCAGCTCATAAAAGACAGCGCGGTAGTGGTACCGGTAATGCCGTATATGAACCCTGCGGTGTGCAGGCTGGTTTCTCTCAGGCCCAGCGCATGGTCCAGCCCATGCACGGGAAAAGGCGTATACACGTCGTGGATCTTGTAACCGGCTGCGCGTACTTTCTTAACCGCCGGGAACAATACCGCCTCGTCATCAAAACTGCCTACAACAAATTTTTTAACAGCCATATGGATTATTATTCTGTAATTCTGTTAATCTAAATTCAATTCTTAGTGGTGCGCCTGGTCGTGCGCGAATTTTTCTGCATCCTGCTCTTCGTATACCACCATTTTCTCCTTGAAGTTCTGCCCGGATGTTTTCAGGATGGATTTGATCTCCGCTACTGCAATAACCGGGAAATATTTGGCGAACAGGAAATAACAGGTGAAGAACAGGCCGAAGGTACCGAGGTAGAAACCAACCTCAGGCCAGGAGGGGCGGTAGTAGCTCCAGCTGGAGGGCAGGTAGTCGCGGTACAGTGAGGTACAGATGATCACGAAACGTTCGAACCACATACCGATGTTCACGATGATAGACATGATGAACGTTACCATGATGTTCCTTCTCATTTTACGGAACCAGAACACCTGCGGGCTGATCACGTTGCAGGTCATCATGATCCAGTAGCTCCAGCCCAGGGGGCCTGCGGCGCGGAACTTGTAGAAGGTGTCGAATTCATATTGAACGCCGGAGTACCATGCCATGAACAGCTCGGTGAGGTAAGCCACACCTACAATGGAACCGGTGAGTACAATTACTTTGTTCATCGCCTCGATGTGGCCGAGGGTGATGTAATCTTCCAGGCCCAGGATCTTACGGGTGATGATCAGCAGGGTTTGCACCATGGCGAAACCGGAGAAGATCGCACCAGCCACGAAGTATGGGGGGAAGATGGTGGTATGCCAGCCGGGAATTACGGAAGTGGCAAAGTCGAAAGATACGATGGTGTGTACGGAAAGTACGAGAGGGGTGGAAAGACCCGCCAGCACCAGCGAGAGCGCTTCATGACGCTGCCAGTGCTTGGTGGAACCGGTCCAGCCGAAGGAGGCAACTCCATAAAGATATTTACGCAGTTTGGTCTTGGCCCTGTCGCGCACGGTAGCGAAGTCGGGCAGAAGGCCGGAGTACCAGAACAGCAGGGAAACGGTAAAGTAAGTAGAGATCGCGAACACGTCCCACAGCAGCGGGGAGTTGAAGTTTACCCACAGCGGGCCGCGGGTGTTGGGGTAAGGCATTACGAAGAAGGCCATCCATACACGGCCCATGTGCCAGATCGGGAACTGGCCCGCGCACATTACCGCGAAGATGGTCATCGCTTCAGCCGCGCGGTTCACCCCTGTACGCCAGCCCTGGCGGAACAGCAGGAGGATGGCGGAGATCAGCGTACCGGCGTGACCGATACCTACCCACCATACGAAGTTGGTGATGTCCCAGCCCCAACCGATCGTTTTGTTCAGGTTCCACACCCCTGTACCCCAGTATACTTCCCAGGTTACGGAGAAAGCGCCAAACAGCAGCAGCAGGACAGAGATAGATAAACCAATGTACCACAGCTTTCCGGGCTTGGCCTCAATAGGGCTAATGATATCTTCCGTTACCTGGTGATAATCCTTAACCCCGTCTATCAAAGGTTCTCTCAGTGTGGATTCGTACTTCAAATGCATAATATTTTGAGCTTTGCTCATCCCGGGTTTAGCCGAGACTACGTTGTTTCAAAACTTAAAACTGATTCTTTACTTGTTCTAATTCTAGTGGTGAGCTTCCTCTTTATTGTGATCTGCGTCGTGCGCTGCGGCTACCGGGGCTGCGTCCTTGTTGCGGATCTTGGCCAGGTAGTTGATGGAAGGCAGCACGTGCGTTTCTTCCAGCACATAATAGAGGCGGTCTGCCTGCTCTTCGTTACGAACCTTGTAAATGCGGCTTTCTTTATCGTTGATGTTACCGAACACGATCGCATCGGTAGCGCAAGCCTGCTGGCAAGCGGTACGGGCTTCGCCGTCTTTCATCGGGCGGCCTGCTTTTTTCGCGGTCAGTTTTGCATCCTGGAGGCGCTGTACGCAGAAAGAACATTTTTCCATTGTACCGCGGCTGCGTACTACCACGTCAGGGTTCAGCACCATGCGGGTGAGTGCATCGTTCATATCGGCAGTGTCCAGCAGGTTGCCTTCAAAGCTGTCTGCACCGTTCCAGTCTCTCCAGTTGAAACGGCGAACTTTATACGGACAGTTGTTTGCGCAATAGCGGGTACCGATACAACGGTTATAAGCCATCTGGTTAATACCTTCGGAAGAGTGGTTGGTAGCTGCTACCGGGCAAACGTTCTCACAGGGAGCGTTGTCGCAGTGCTGGCACAGCATCGGCTGGAACACCACTTCAGGGTTGTTCTCGTCGCCTGAGAAGTAGCGGTCAATGCGCAGCCAGTGCATTTCGTGCGCTTTGATCACCTGCTCTTTACCTACCACTGATACGTTATTTTCAGCTGTACAAGCCACCACACAGGCGCCGCAACCGAAACAGGTGTTCAGGTCGATGCTCATGCCCCATTTGATGCCGGGGTACTGGTGCTCGTGGTACAGCGTACCGTCGTTACGGAAATCTTTACCGTATTGAGCCAGGTGCTCACGGTCGTGGTTCACTTCTTTCGGGTTCTTGATGAACTCCTCCAGCGTGGTTTCTTTGATGATCGGGCGGCCTTCGTAGCTGTTGTGTGTCTGGGTCAGGCCGATCTCGAATGTATCGCCGGTTGCCTCTACTTTGGCTTCAGGTACAAAGTAATCGAAAGTAGTGCCGTTGAAGGATACGAAGGGATAAGCGTTCTTACCTACTTCGCCGGCAGCTTTACCGATGTATTCTTTCTTGCCGCGGCCGTATCCTACTGCAATGGCGATAGTGTTGGGATGGATACCCGGCACGATCAGCAGGGGCAGCTCAACGGTTTTGCCTTTGGCAGTGATCTTCAGCACTTTCTTCTCGGCGTTGATCTCGTAATCATCGCCCAGCTCGGTTTTGAAGGTTTTGGCTACGGTGTTGGATACACAGGCGTAGTTGTCCCATGTGGAGCGCGTGATAGGATCGGGCATTTCCTGCAGCCAGGGGTTGTTCGCTTCCTTACCGTTGCCGATCGCTACTTTTTCGTACAGCGCCAGTTCATAACCGCTTGTTTTGGGAGCGGAAATTTTAGCGGCAGCCGTAGCAACGTCGCCTGTAAAGGTAACGGAACCGCCAATCAGTGCCGGGCCGGTAGCAATTGGCTCAAACACGCCGTCCTGCAGGATTTTGTCCCATGCTTCCTGTGAACCCAGTTTCGCGATCCATTCGCCCTTCAGGTAATCTTCCCAGGCGGTGGTGTTGCCGCTCCAGTTGAGGAGTGAGGACTGGAAAGCGCGGGTTTTGAACAGCGGTGCGATAGTGGGTTGCACGAACGCGAAGTAGCCAGTGCGGCCTTCGGCATCACCCCAGCTTTCGAGGTAGTGATGGTCGGGCACAATGTATTTGCAAAGCTCGGTGGTTTCGTCGTAACGGTCGTTGAAGGAAACGGTCACACCTATTTTCTTAATACCTGCTTTGAATTTCTCTGCATCGAAATAATCGTACGCAGGGTTTACGCCGTAAACGAGGAGCGCGCCTACGCTGCCTGCGTTCATGTCGTTCACCAGCTGTACCATATCCGCGTCTATACCTTGGCGGTAGTAACTGTGCTCTGCCCAGTCGATGGTAGTGCCGTTGGCGCCTGCGAGGTTGTTGATCGCGTTTACGAGGATCTGAACATTCACGTCGTTGCTGCCGGAAACCACGAGGGTCTTGCCGGCGTTTGCCTGGATGGCTTTTGCCGCTTTGGCGATACCTTCTTTCAGGCGTGCGTCAGCAATGGCCGGAGCGGAAACGCCGCCGCCCAGGGCTGCCAGTAAAGCCTGCGCTACTACGCCTGCTTCAGAGGGGCGGTGGGTGAACCTTTCGTCTGCATTCGCGCCGGTGAGGCTCATCATGCTTTCGAAATGGAAATGTTTGCTCATTTCCGGGTTCTTCGCGTTGATCTTACGGGTTGCACCGTATTGGCGGGAATATTCTGAAGGGTTCAGCCAGGTACCGAGGAAGTCGGCGCCAAGGCTTACCACTACTTTTGCATTCTCAAAATGATACGCAGGCAGCGCTCTTTTACCATAAGATGCTTCATTGGCCAGCAGCATGCCGGAATAAGAAACCGCATCATAAGTAACATGGCGGCTTCCGGGATATTTGGCCAGGAATTCGCCGATCAGTTTTTTGGTAGTAGGGCTGAGGATAGTGGAAGAAAGCAGCACAACAGGCTTGCCGGCGATCGCCGCGGCTACCTGTTTGTCCAGCTCCGCATAGGTCAGTTCCTTGATGCGGTCTTCCAGTTTTGTTTTATCAGGACCATTATTGATACCGGGATAGCGGAGACGGGCCACGTCGTACAGCGCCAGTACGGAACCCTGCACACGTGCAGTGGTGGAACCACCGGTGATGGACGACATTTCATTTCCTTCTACTTTGATGGGGCGGCCCTCACGGGTCTTTACCACCAGGGGAACGTATTCACCGTCTACAGTATAGGCAGAAGCATAATAGTTGGGAACGCCGGGCGTAATGTCCTGCGGTTTGTTCACGTAAGGGATAGCCTTTTTTACAGGGATGTCACAGCTGGCTGCAATGGTAGCGGCCGCAGTGGTGAAACCCAGGTATTTCAGGAAATCCCGGCGGGGGGTGGTTGCTCCCAGGAAACTGTCACTCTCTTCAAACGGCAGGTCTTCCCTGAATTCGTTCTTCACTACTTCCTGATGCGCAGCGGTATTGTGCAACTCCTCCAAGCCTTTCCAATACTTTTTTTGCTCCATGTGATTATATCGAGTTACGATTTGAAAAATTTATCTCTTCCTTATTAGATATAGATATTAATAGTGGCATTTCTGACATTCGGTACCACCCACCATTTCAACGGTTACACTGTCAACCTTGCCATTCTTCATGTCGTTGTGTAATTTTTCGAAAATGCTGTAGTAGTTGTTGTCTGCAAACTGCACTTTTGTTGTTCTGTGGCAGTTTACGCACCATCCCATGCTCAGGTCTGCGAACTGCTTCACTTCATCCATGTTCTGGATTTCGCCGTGGCAGGTCTGGCATTGTACTTTGCCCGCATTTACGTGCTGGGAGTGGTTGAAGTATACGTGATCGGGCAGGCTGTGGATCTTTGTCCATTCGATCGGGGTGGCGGGTTTGGTGTAACGCTGCGCGTCTTTATCCCAGCCGATGTGATCGTATAATTTCTGGATCTCAGCAGTACCGTTCACTTTTTTACCTTCCGCGGTGAACAGGTCCGGCCCGGTGTATTCCGTAATGGCCTTGTGACAGTTCATACAAACGTTTTCGGAAGGGATCATGGCATGTTTGCTCTTCTCGGCGGAAGAGTGGCAATACAGGCAGTTGATCTGGTTGATGCCCGCATGCACTTTGTGTGAGTAGAAGATCGGTTGTTCCGGCATGTAATCCTGCTGGCGGCCCAGGCCGATAGCGCCCTGGATGGTGAAGTAACCGCCTACTACGAAGAGGATCACGATGCAGAGCGCGATGTAAGCTTTGTTCTTATAGAAAGGAACCGGCTCCAGTTGTTCGTGGCCTTCTTTTTCAGCAGCCAGTTTGTTCAGGTTGCTGTTGATCTGCATCAGGATGATGGCAACGATGGCGAGGATGAGGGTGATAATGCCGAAAAGGAGGCTGTTGCCGCCTTCTTCTTTACCTTCCTCACCGGCTGTTGCGCCAGCGGCAGCTTTATCGCCGCCTGCAGGTTTCGCGCCTTCCGCACTGATATAAGCCAGGATGTCATCAATATTGGCGTCCGTGAGCGCGGGGAAAGCGGTCATCGGCAGCTTATTATATTGATTAAAGAGATCATTGGCGTACTTGTCGCCGGTTTTCAGAACCGCGGCAGAGTTGCGGATCCAGGAATGGAGCAGTTTCTTATCAGCCCACCGGTCTTCCACACCCGCAAGGGCCGGACCGGTCAATTTTTTGTGCACATTGTGGCAAGAGGCACAATTCTGCTGAAATAGCGCCTTACCAGCAGCAGGATCTGCAGCCCGGGCAACGGAAAAAGAACTAACCAGTCCCGCGCATAGGATAAGAACACTCACAAATTGCTTACGCAAACGAATGGAAACACGACGATACACAGCCTATTTAGTTTAGATTTGACCTAAGGTTTCTTAAAAGTGCCAGCAAAAATAAGACAGAATGTTGACAATTTACCAACAAAGAAAAAAAATTTGTCCTTGTTTCCGAAGCACATTTTATCTATCATCCGCGCGATATTAACCGGCGGAAACGCTTGACCGTAGCTAATTACAACTGCATGTACGAGGGATGCTCCCCGTACCACGTTATAAATTCCTGATAAAAATCATATTTCCTCTATGAAGGGATAGGACGCAGTTCTATGATACTATTTTTGCATTGGGAAAACGGCCCGGCGATGATCAAATTCCTGCCTGGTGAATGAAGGCCCACGCTTTGTGAAAGCTAACAATCCTTAACAAGATAGAATAATAAAGGTTGAGTTCACCTGATTTTAGTCATTCACACAGGATGATAATCATCAACTTGTACACAAATAGGATAGCCCGTTCCCTAAATTTATGAAAAAAGAGCTGATCCATAAAGTCTTATCTGCCTATTTTTGCAGCTCATTCAAACAGACCAGCTTGAAAAACATCGCCATCTTTGCTTCCGGGGCAGGCACCAACGCCCAAAAGATCATCGACCATTTCAAAGGCTCTTCCCTGGCGCGGGTTTCACTGATCGTGTCCAACAAGGCGGAAGCCGGCATCTTTAAAATAGCGGAAAGGGAACAGATACCCGCTGTGCTGATAGACAAAGAACAATTCTTCCGTGGCGATACCTATGTAAAGCTGTTGCAGGAAAATAACATCGACCTGGTCGTGCTGGCCGGTTTCCTTTGGAAAGTGCCTGTCAATATCGTACAGGCGTTCCCCGGCCGCATCATCAACATCCACCCCGCCCTCCTGCCCAAATATGGCGGCAAAGGCATGTATGGCCATTTCGTGCATGAAGCCGTGCTCGCCGCAGGCGATGCCGAAAGCGGCATCACGATCCATTATGTGAATGAGCAATACGACGATGGCGGGGTTATCCTGCAGGAACGCTGCGCCGTTTCACCGGGCGATACGCCCGAAACTCTCGCAAAGAAAGTACAGGCACTGGAACACCGCTGGTTCCCCCTGATTGTGGAACGATTATTGTCATAGTTGTACCGGCTGCTGAAGGTAAAACTGTCCGCCTCAACAGCCTCAACCTACCGCTGTATGAAAAGAACATTACCCTTGCTTTTCCTGTTTGTACTCGCAGGCCTTACCGTTGCCGCCCAGCAAAACCAGGATGCTCCCTTCCAGAAAAGGACCTACCTTAAAGTAAACCCTACCACCATTATTAATGAGCTGGATATTTACCTTGAGCAGGACCTCTCCGAAAAACTGAGCCTCGAACTGGGCATCAGTGGTATCTATACAGATTACCCCGATTACGTTTTCTTCAAACGGGTAGACATCGGGCAGCGCAAACCCGGCATCAGCACCGAACAATTCGTGGAAGGCCGCGGCCTCGGGTTCAGGGCCGGCCTCAAATGGTACCTCATCCGCCGGCAGGCCGCCTTCAATGCACAAGGCACTTATTTTCAACCCGTACTATTTTATAAAAGGGTCTTTTACCCTGACGAAGATGTGAACTTCGAAAACACTGTGTATGTGAACAGCGCTGATAAACATGTATACGGCCTCCAGTTCCTGCTCGGCCGCCAGATCAAACGCGACAAGTATATCCTGGACCCATATCTCGGCATAGGCATCCGCGGGAAACAATACAAATACACGAACCATTCGGTGAACGGCACCTCCATCACCACCGAGCATAATGACCTCTGGAACGTTCTTCCCAGCGTACATTTAGGCATAAAAATAGGCCTGAGCCTTTAATGGCCATTCTACACAAATAGAATAACCGGCTGCTATTCAAACGGATAGCAGGAAATGACCGATAATGACAAAAATGCAGCGTCCATATATAATGGCACTGCATTTTTGTATTGGATACCTGGCTTTAGACTACTGCCGGGTAAACCTGAGCCCGAGAAAACCCCTTATGCCCTGGTTCGGGGCAAAAACGTAGGTTGGGTCGAAAAGGAGATTGTAAGGGTCCGCGGAACCGTCCGCATTGTAACCCGTTTTTTTATCGAAAGGATCATGCGCATGCGCAATGGAATTTTTCGGCGGCAGGAAATTCAGCAGGTTCTTCACCCCTCCATACAATTCCCACTCTTTGCCCAGCTTTTTCGTGAGCTGTATATTCTGGATGCTCCAAACCGGCGATTCTCCCGGCCTCGGGTCTTTCGGTTGCAGCGGCAGCAGCATGCGGCCGTAAATGTTCCCCGTATAATCCACCGTCAGCCCCAGCCGGTTGAAGGCATAAGAGATGGTCCAGGTACCGGTGAAACGTTCTGTGAGCATCTGCCGGGTTTTTACACCGCCCTCTTCCTGGTATACGTCCATCAAGGTGGCGCCCGCGATCACCTTCAGCGGGAAGGCAAACATTACATCCGCGTTCAGGCTGATGCCCTTGGAAATGGAATGGCCCTGGAGGTTATCATATAATATGGTATCCTGCTTCGTGTAATCAGGTATAATGCGGTTGGTGAAATAAGTGTAGAAGGCCGTGGCATCCAGGTTGAGGAAAGCATTGTTGAGCGGGATCTTTTTCGTGTAGTTCAGGTTCACGTTCCAGCTGCGTTCCGGCTTCAGCTCTGATTGCACTACCACAGTGCGGGCGCCGCTCAGGGCCGCATGATCTTCCGTGAAGAGCGACACCACCCTGTAACCCGTGCCTGCATTCAACCGCAGTACGTTGCGGTAGTTGGGCGCCCATTTATAAGCCAGGCGCGGCGTAAAGATATTGCCGTGCAAGGAGTTGTAATCGTAACGCGCGCCCAGCAGCAGGTTGTGACCGGTGGCCAGCTTGACCTCATCCTGCACGAAAACGCCGGGCAGGAAGGTCTTATCCGGTTTGTTGTCTTCCTTCACTGCTGTAGCCACGGTATTGTCGTCATAAAATGTATACCGGAAAGGCACGCCGGCCAGCAGGTTGTGTTTGCCCAACTGTTTATCCCAGGTGAGCTGCGCAAATGCAATGGTTTGCCTGGCGAGGAATACCGTTGTGCCATACACGGAGTTCTGGTCATGGTAATTAAAGGAGGTCTGGAACATGATGTGCTCCTTCACGGGCAGCTGGTACTGGCCCAATACTTCCACGCGGCTGGTGAAGATGCTTTCCCCGTAAACGCTGTCCGTTCCGCGCCAGGATTTGTTCCATTGGGTTTGCCCGCCCCAGCGGTCTTCATAAAAATATCTCGCGGCGATAGACGCTACCCTGTCGTGCTTCCTGGTAAAGTTCCATTTATTGAATATGGATACGCGGTGCTGGAGGGTCACGTCTGTAAAACCGTCGCCGTTATTGTCGATGGGGTCCTGGTAATTGAAATAATTCACGCCCAGCAACGATTGCGCCCTTTCGCCTGCGTTGAAGCGCCAGCCAAGGTCTGCGCTGTATTCCCGCCAGCTGGTGGCCATCACATCCGCCGTGAATTTCGGGGCGGTAGCGGGCGATTTGGTAATGATGTTGATGAGCCCCGCCACTGCCTCGGAACCGTACAGTGTGGAAGCCGGCCCTTTCACGATCTCCACCCTGTCTACCAGGCTGTTGGGTATGCCGGAAAGACCGTACACGGTTGACAGCGCACTCACGATCGGCATACCATCTATCATCACCATCGTATAAGGACCTTCAAGGCCGTTGATGTGAATGTCTCCCGTATTGCACACATTACAATTCAGCTGCGGCCTCACGCCGTTCACGTTCTGCAATGCATCAAAAATGCTGGGGGTAGGATTCTTTTTGAAGAACACCGGGGAATATACTTCCACCGGCACAGGACTCTCCATTTTGGTCACGGGGCGTAAAGTGCCGCTTACCACCACTTCGTTGAGGTTGGAGGAAGTGGGTTGAAGAATTACGTTGAAAGTAGTGATGCCCGCGGGTTTCACGGTCACGGTCTGCACAGAAGTAACATATCCCACGGCGCTCACCTGCAAAGTTCTTTTCCCGGCGGGCACATCTTTCAGGTCGAAGGTCCCGTCTTCAGTTGTTACTACGCCGGTCTTCAGGTCCTTAAACCCAACGGAAGCAAAAGGAACAGGCTGCTGGCCGGCGGTCACCGTTCCTTTCAGCCGGCCCTGGGCTTCAGCATCCAGGACCGGTGCAAGGAATAAACATATAGTCAGGCTTTGTAGAAATCTTGGGATCATTTGTTCATTTTATGAGACAAATTTAAAATCGAAAATGATACGAATCTAAATTTATTTTTAGACTAGCCTAAATTAGAATCCCGGGAACGGGTCTTCAAACACCGCGCCGTCCAGCCAGTCGTTCACTTCCCCATCATCGCAAATGCAGCTGTCCAGCGCCGCCGTTATCCGCTTTACGTCCATATCCTGGCCGATGATCACAATTTCGTTGTACCGGTCTGCAAACACCGGGTGCCACCTGTCGCGGATGATCTTTGCAGTGGCTTTATCGAGATACCGTTCTTCCGCCGGAATGGTGCACCACCATACGCCGGCACGGTCCGCCATCAGCGAGGCCCCGGCCTGGCTCCAGTTCACCGCTACGTCAGATCGGCTGGCCAGCCAGCAAAGGCCTTTCGAACGAAGGATATTGCCAGGCCATTCCTGCTGGATGAACTTCCAGAAACGGGCGGGGTGAAAAGGCGCGCGGCTGCGATATACAAAGGATGAAATGCCGTATTCTTCTGTTTCCGGAGTATGGTCTTTTTCCAGCTCGGCGATCCAGCCGGCGCTTTGGGAGGTTTTGTCGAAGTCGAAACTTTTGGTGTGGAGTATCTCGCCGAGGGGCACCCGGCCATGTTCCGCCTCCACGATACGTGCATCCGCATTCAGCTTGCGGATCATGGCCTTCAGGGTTTTGCGGTCGGGTTCGCTCACAAGGTCGCATTTGTTGAGCACGATCACGCTGGCAAATTCTACCTGGTCGGTGAGCAGGTTCACGATGCTGCGCTGGTCTGCGGTATCACCGGTCAGGCCTTCATCCTGCAAAAGGTTCCGGCTGCTGAAGTGCTGCCTGAAATTAAAAGCGTCTACCACGGTCACTAATGTATCCAGCGTGCTGAATGCGCCCAGGTCGATGCCGAGGTTTTCGTCTTTGTAGGTGAAAGTTTGTGCTACAGGCAAGGGTTCCGATATGCCGCTGGATTCGATCAGCAGGTAATCGAACCGCTGCTCTTCCGCCAGGCGCTGCACTTCGTGCAGCAGGTCTTCGCGGAGGGTGCAGCAGATGCAGCCGTTGCTGAGCTCAACGAGCTTTTCTTCCGTATGATGGAGCGCGCCGGTGTTCCGTACCATTTGCGCGTCTATGTTCACTTCGCTCATGTCGTTAACAATAACGGCTACACGAAGATTTTCGCGGTTGTGCAAAACGTGCTGCAGGAGCGTTGTTTTGCCCGCTCCCAGGAAACCGCTGAGCACGGTTACCGGCAGCCTGGGCGGGAATTTGCGGAACATCCGGGGAGTGAGTTGCAATGTATTGGGCATAGTTGTGCGAATTGAAGTGATGGTAATGATTATTTGCTTGCTGAGACCAATCCAGGAAAGGCCGTGGCTGCAAGAAGCCCGCGATTGAGCGGAGTTTGTCATTGCGAGGAGCAGCGGGAGTATTGTGCAGGAGCCGCGACGAAGCAATCTCCAAATATTGGGGCTATCAATCCAATGAAGGAGATTGCTTCGTCGCCCCTCCCGCTTTGGCCATGCCGCTCCTCGCAATGACGGGCTTTTCAGGCTTCACCGCTATCCCCTCCTTATCCAGCCCCGCCTTTTGTTCCGCCCTGCAGCGTTTGCATCCGCGCAGGTTCAGCATATGCGCAAGAATGATCAGCAGCGCGCCGGTGGTGATGATGATGGGTTCCAGGCCTTCGGGGGCGAGGAAGTGCCCCGCCAGCAGTCCCGCGAAACCCAGCGTGAACCACACCAGCGGCCATATATGACGGTGGTGATGGCGGTAACCTCTTATCAGCGAAGTATAACCCACGGCAAACGAAACCGCCAGCAGCGCGTATTCCAGGCGGTCGTTCTCAAACATTTCCAGGCCCAGTAAGGGCAAAGCCGTGATCAGCAGCGGCAGCAGCGCGCAGTGCACCGCGCAGGCGAGAGACGCGCCGATGCCCAGCGCGTCAAGGTTCCATTTAAAAAGATTCATCCGCATGGTCAGGAATTAATTTTGTGAGGGAACAAATCTAGTATACTTTTGCAACAATGTTGCAAATTAATTTAATTTTAATAAAAATTCTCAGCAGGGAGGGCTATCTTAGCCATCCTTAACTATGCTGAATGCAACATAGTTGCTTTTCAAGAACAGGAAGAGATATGATCTACACCAAAAACCTTGCATATGCCCATCCCAACGGGCGTTTGCTGCAGTTCCCGGACATTGCCTGCGAAGGCGGCCAGGCATTGCTCATCACGGGGCCTTCCGGCACCGGGAAAACCACGCTGCTGCACTTACTGGCGGGCCTGCTCAAACCGGCTTCCGGCGATGTGCGGGTGGGCAACACTTCCCTCCCCCAGCTGAAAGCCGCTGCCATGGATGCTTTCAGGGGTAAAAATATCGGGCTGGTATTCCAGCAGCCACATTTCATCGCTTCGCTGAGCATCCGGGAAAACCTGCTGCTGGCGCCTTCGCTCGTGAAAGAGCATGCGTCGGAAGAACGGCTGCGGCAGCTGGCGGGCACCTTGCGCATTGAGAACCTGCTGCACAAAAAGCCCGCGCATCTCAGCCAGGGTGAGCAGCAGCGGGCGTCCATCGCACGGGCGCTCATGCAAAGCCCGCAGGTGCTGCTGGCAGACGAGCCCACCGCCAGCCTCGATGACCATAACTGCGCTTCTGTCGCGCAATTGCTGGCCTCGCAGGCACAGCAGCAAAATGCCGCCCTGCTCATCGTTACGCACGACAACCGGCTGAAACAAATTTTCCGGGACCATATCCAACTCTCATGATCATCCGCATCGCTTTTAAGAACCTTCTCCATAAACCGCTCTACGCCGTGCTTTGCTGGCTGCTGCTGGCTTGCAGCACGGCTGTGCTGCTGGTGCTCATTTCATTGAACCGCCAGTCGCGCGAGCAGCTGGAAAAGCAGATAGACGGCATAGATATGGTGCTGGGCGCCAAGGGCAGTCCCCTACAGTTGATCCTCAGCAGCGTCTACCACCTGGATGCGCCCACCGGCAATATTTCCCTTGCAGCAGCCAGCCGCTTCATGCAGCACCCTTTGGTGGAATCCGCCATTCCCCTTTCCCTCGGCGATTCTTACCACGGCTACCGCATCATCGGCACCACACCCGCTTATCTGGAAAAATACCAGGTGAAACCTGCTTCAGGCAAAGTATTCTCCAAATCCATGGAAGTGGTGATCGGCGCTACTGTTGCAAAACGCACCGGGCTCGGTATCGGGCAGACCTTTGCCGGAACACACGGCCTGGGCGAAAAAGGGCATGTGCATGAAGAACATATGTACGTGGTGACAGGCATTTTGCCCGCTACCGGCCTTTCGCTGGACCAACTCATACTCACCCCGCTGGAAAGTGTGTGGACCATCCACGAAACCGTGAAGCACCATGATGAGCACGATCATGAAGAAGGTGAAAACAGGGATGAGCATGATCATGAAAAAGAAGACGCGGCAGGTTTAACTTCGCAGAACGGACACCATCACCGGGAAACCGGCAGATCAGCACAGCCTGCCGACAGTGACCCACACGACGATCACGACGAACAGCAGGCGCAATCGCCGGCGAACGGCGGCGCGGGCATGCCTTTCATGGCCATGCAGCCCACGCCGGGCACGGATCCCGGGCAGCAGATCACCGCGGTGCTGATCAGGTTCAAAAGCCCGCTGGCCCAATTGCAGCTGCCGCGGATGATCAATGAAAACACGAATATGCAGGCCGCCGTGCCCGCCATAGAAGTGAACCGCCTGCAATTTTTACTGGGCGCAGGCACGGAAATACTCCGCATCCTGGGCTGGCTGTTGGCCGCGCTCGCTGCCTGCAGTATCTTTGTGATGCTGGTGCAGGGCACGCATGAACGCCGGTACGAACTGGCGTTGATGCGCAGCATGGGCAGCAGCAGGATGAAGCTGCTGGGCCTCGTGCTATCCGAAGCGGCTATGCTGGCTCTGGCAGGCATTATCAGTGGCTTTTTGCTAAGCCGCGCGGCTCTAATCCTGCTGCAACAGGAGATATTCACGCATTATCACCTGGACTTTTCCAATGCCTGGAAAATCGCCGGTGCAGACCTGTATACCGCGGCCGCCATCCTGGCCGCCTGCTTGCTGGCTGCGCTGTTCCCGGCTGTGAGGGCTTTCAGGCTCAATATTTCTAAAACACTTGCCAATGCATAAAACAGAAAAGATATTAGTGGGCCTGATGGCTTTTTTCCTGGTCTCCTGTTCCAATATTTCCCAATACTGCAAACACGGCATCAATGCCGGCTACCTGGGCCGGGTGCTCCGGCTGCAACAACAGGCCGGCAACAACGTGCCCACATCCACCGTAGACGTCCCTGAAGCCCGCACCTGGGCAGATACCACGGCAGTGAACGTTACCTGGAAACAATTATCGGATGTGATCTTCGACCGCAAGTGGGACGAAAAGATGCAAATGCCGATGCTCTATCCTTCCTTTTCCCGCAACATTAAAGCCATGAATGGCAAAACCATCACGATCAGCGGGTACGTGATACCGGTAGACGTGAAAGGCGGCATGTATGTGCTTTCCGCCAACCCAAACAGCTCCTGCTTCTTTTGCGGCGGCGCGGGCCCGGAAACGATCATGAACCTGAAATTCAAGTCCGGCAAACCGGCATTTGAAACGGATGATTACGTGAAATTCAAAGGCCGGTTAAGGCTCAACGAGAAAAACATTTACGAATTATATTATAACCTGGACGATGCCGTGCTGATCAGCAAATAGTCGTAACTTTACAGGTCAGATTTTAAGCGCAATTGATATGTCAAAAAAAGCAGTCTTCTATATCATCTTTTTCGTGGTGCTGAGCGTGGGTTTCATGGTGTTTTCGGGCCTGATGATCAAAGAAGGCACGGGTGAGTTTTTCGGGAAAGAAAAACTGCCGTTGCTGGGCACGCCCGGGCATAAAGTGCAGGGCTTTTCTTTTACGGACCAGGAAGGGAATACCGTCACGCAGGACCATGTGAAAGGGAAGATCTATGTGGCGGAATATTTCTTCACCACCTGCACCAACATTTGCCCGGTGATGAACAAGAACATGGAAAAGGTATACGCAGCCTATAAATCCAACCCGAACTTCATGATCCTGTCCCATACGTCGGACCCGGATTATGATTCCATTCCTGTTTTGAAGGCTTATGCTGAAAAACATGGCGCGGATGCGAAGAACTGGCACTTCCTCACCGGCAACAAACGGCAGCTGTATAAAATGGCCCGCGAAAGCTACCTGGTAGACGATGGCCATTTCACCGGGGAAGATGATTTCGTTCACACCCAATGGTTCGCGCTGGTAGATGGAGACGGGCAGATACGCGGGCTGTACGAGGGAACGAAAAATAAAGATATTGACAAGCTGATCAAGGATATTGACCGCCTTGTACACGAATAAAATAGTTTTAACATGCCTTCAAAGAACAAAGAACTCATAGTAGAGTTATTGAAGTCCAGTAAGCTGAGCATTACGGAAACGCGGGTTAAAATACTGGAGTTGTTTCTGAAAAGCAACGGTGCGCTGGAACATGCGGATTTTGAGAAATTAAGCGGGAAATCTTTTGACAGGGTAACCATTTACCGTACCCTGCAAACTTTCCTCGATAAAGGGATCGTGCACAAGATCCCGACCACAGACACTTCCGTGCGTTATGCCATCTGCCGGTCCGAGTGCCGGGAGCATGAGCACCATGACCATCACGTGCATTTCCGCTGTGAAGAATGCGGCAGCACGCAGTGCCTTGACGAAACCGACATCCCGGTGATCTCCTTACCGAAAGGCTATGACGTGCACAACGTGGAAGTGGTGGTGAGCGGGGTTTGCAAGGCCTGCCACTGATGAAGATCCTGCGGTATTAACCATATTGAAAAAGAGCGTTCTGACAATAGAACGCTCTTTTTTTATGCTTTGAATTTCGCTTACACGATCTTGTCGATCTCCTGCTGCACGAAACCTGCCAGCTCTTTCACATACTCCGGTGAGAAGTCGAAGCGGATGCCTGCGGCGGTGTAGAGTTCGCGCAGTGTTTTGGTGTAGCCCAGGCTAAGCGCTTTTTCGTAGTTGTCGAGCGCCTGTTGGGGATTCTCTTTGTATTGTTTCCACATGGCGATGGCGCCCAGCTGCGCGATGCCGTATTCGATGTAATAGAACGGCACTTCGAACAGGTGAAGCTGCCGCTGCCAGCTGCTGGCGCGGAAGTGCTCAAAGCCTTTCCAGTTCACGTTGCCGGGGGAGAATTCGTCCAGGATGCGCGTCCAGGCGGCGGTGCGTTCTTCCACGGTATGTTGCGGGTGCTCGTATACCCAGTGCTGGAATTTATCGATCGTGGCGATCCAGGGGAAAATGGTGATGGCCCTTTCCAGCTGCTGCAATTTCGCACGGCGCAGCTCTTCCGGGCTGTCGAAGAAAATATGCCAGTGGTCCATCGTGAAAAGCTCCATGCTCATGCTCGCCACTTCCGCGATCTCCATCGGGTATTCCTTGAACGCGCTCAGCTTCAGCGGGTGGCTCAGGAAGGAATGAATGGCATGACCACCTTCGTGCACCATCGTGGTAAGGTCTTTCATTTGTCCTGCGGCATTCATGAAAATGAAAGGCACGCCGGTTTCCGCCAGCGGACAGTTATACCCACCGGGCGCTTTATTCTTGCGGCTGTCCAGGTCCAGGCGGCCCATGTCTTTCATCACAGTAAGGCATTCCCCGAAAAAGGGGCGCAGTTCGTTAAAGCACTGGATGGATTTATTGATCATTTCTTCCCCGCTTTTGAACGGCTCCAGCGGCAGCGTGCCTTCGGGCTCCGCGTCGCTGTCCCAGGGCCTCAGTTCATCCAGCCCCAGCTTCACGCGCTGGCGTTCCAGCGACTCCCGCACCAGCGGCAGGATGTGTTCTTTGATGGCGGTGTGGAACTGGAAACAATCTTCCTTGCTGTATTCGAACCTGCCGAGCTCCACGAACTTATAATCGCGGTAATTCTCATAACCCGCGTTCAGCGCTACCTGGTGGCGTTTTGCAACGAGGGAGGAATAGAGCTCGTCCAGCTTGTCTTTATCCTGCAGGCGGCGGGTATTGGTTTTGGTGAACACTTCTTCGCGCAGGTTGCGGTCCGGGCTTTCCAGGAATTTGGCGGCTTGTTGCAGCGTATATTCCTGGCCGTTGATGTTGATGGTCATTGCGCCGGAGATCACGCCGAACTGTTGCGCCATCACGCTTAGTTCAGCCTGGATGGGAATGTTCTGTTCATTAAAAAGCTGTATCTGTTTTTTGACGTTGCGGAGGTAAGTGAAATACAGTTGCTGATCCAGCTGGTCTTTGTATTTACTGGCCATCAGCTTGCGGTTGAGCGCATCTGCGTAGGGTTGCAGCTTGGGCTGTATCTCCATGCAGAAGTAGGTGAATGCTTCTTCGTAGGATTTGTTGGCCGTGTCGCGCGTCATGCGGATCTGGCGCCAGCAGGCGTCTTCACTGATCACGGCTTCCAGTTCGCTGAGGTCTGCCAGCCATTGTTCGAGGTCTGCCTTGCTGTTGATCTCCCTGTTCTGCAGCGTTTCAAAATACGGTTGCAGTGCATCCCAGGTGGTCAGCGTAAAGTCTTTTGGTAAAAATTGCCTTGGCGGCGCGGTTATATGTGCATTTTGCATGACGTAAAATTAGGTCCGTAAAAATAAAGAAAAGGGCCGTACCAGGTTCAAGGTACAGCCCAACTCTACATATCGGCAGTTCGAAACTATTCTTCTGTTTTCTTCTTGCGGGTGGTCTTTGGTTTCTTTTCCTCTCCTTCTGCGGGTTCCGCGTCTGCAGCTGCTTTTTTAGCGGCGGCTTTCTTTTTCGGAGCTGGTTTCTCTTCTGCTGGCACTTCTTCGCCGGCAGCTTCTTCTTTCTTCGCTTTTGCCTTGGCTTTGGGTTTGGCTTCCTCTGCGGATGCAGCAGGGGCGGCTTCTTCCGCTGCCGTTTCTTCAGTTTCTTCCTCAAATTTGAGCAGGTCGTTCTTTTTGAGGATGGCGAACCATTTCACCATTTTTTTCATATCGCTTACGTATACGCGGTCCTCGTCGAATTCGGGGAACACGTTCTTAAAGTAAGCTTTGATAGCGTTGTTATCCGCTTTGGCGTCAGCCGGGGCGAATTGCGCTTCTTTTTCCTGCATTGCTTTGAAAACCGCTGTCAGGTTCACGTTATCACCCGTTGTAAATACTTCAATGCTTTCCAATGGGGTAAAATTATGTACCCGGGAAGACACGAAGCGGGTGCTTTGATCTTCCAGCGATCTTACAATAGCGCCGTCCTGTTTGCTGGCCAGCAATTGGAATAAACCGCCTAATCCGGTTACTGCAACAATTTCTCTGTACTGCATGAATTCATTTTTAAGAACGGCAAATATAAAAAATTAGCAATAGATATAACGCTGACAAATTTTCACCCGGCCGCCGCAGGGGCCGGGCATAGACCTCCCTTCAGCCATAGAAGCGGGTTCTGGCGGGAAATGTTAATCTCCCGGGAAATGGCTGTTCCGGGGTAAAAATGCCCTGTTTATCATAATTTCCCATCAATGCCACCTGCCAAGGCCGTCTTTGCCCAAAATGTCGTCATTGCGAGAAGCAGCGGGGGTTTCGTGCAGGAGCTGCGACGAAGCAATCTCCAAATACCGGGTACATCAATCCAATGCGGGGGATTGCTTCATCGCCCCGTTCGCTTTGGCCTTGCTGCTTCTCGCAAGGACAGGTTACCAGGCTTTCAGCCCTCCACACAATGATGGTTTATCTTCTCTTCAACACTACCGCCTGCTTCCAGGACTTCACCTTCCCGCCCGTATCAAACGCCCTGGTAAAAATGATATAAATGCCCGGCAACGCGGCCATTCCGCCTTCTTTCTGGCCATCCCAGCCAATGCGGCCCGTGTTACCGGCCAAAAGATTCCTGGCCAGGTGCCGGGCGATGCGGCCCTCTGCATCGTACACCGTGATATTGACGGTAAAGCCCGCTGCCGGAAGGTTCCAGCTGATGAAAGCCAGGTCGTCCACGCCGTCATTATCCGGGCTGAAAACCGGCGGCGCCACACTGAACCACTCTTCGCCCTGCATTTCCGGGGCCTGCTGCGAATTGCGGTAGCCTGGCGTGGCATAACCCGCCGCAGCAGCCGCGGAATGCCAGTTCCCCGGCTGCTGCGCGGGCTGCTCCATCGACAGCCTTTCGAGAGACACGCCCTTGGTATCATGTAAGATCCCGGCATGCATATTTTTGTGATAACTGCATTCATCCAGCACCAGCCCGTCTGCCTTCAGCAATACGATAGTCCCCACGTCCTGCGGCATCGAAGGCAGGGCCGGAACAGGCTCAACGCGGCCAAGGCAGGTATAATGCCGGCAAAGCGCCGCTGCATCTTCCGTAAAAGCGATGTATTCGCCGGGCATCAGCAGGTAAGGCGCGCGCAGCAAGGGCGACGGCGGTTTAAGCACACCCGGCTCATCGCGCTGGGCAAGATAAAGACCGTTCAGGTCGATGGCTTTTGTGCTGCGGTTATACAGCTCCACGAAATCCTGCGCGCCCTGCGGAGGATCAAACAAAAGTTCGCTGAGCACCAGGTCTCCCGCTGCTACCTCCTGCGGCAAAGCGTAGGATGCGGCGGTGGCGGGCATTTCCCGGCCAGTGCAATCCTGCAGGCCATGCAGGTTAATGTTGTAGATCTTCCCGGGAAGCATCGTTTCAGGCAGGCGCACTGAAAGCGTAGAAAATAAAGGCGCTTCGGCAATACCTATGTGCGAGGCGGACACACTGTCGAGCCCGGCGGTGTAGTGCAGGCGCAGGTGTTGGGAATCGATGACGGAAATACGTGACAATCCGGGCAGCGCAGGAGCCGGAATATTTACTTCCACCATATTCTTTCTGCCCGGCGACCCGCCCGCAGCAAAATTCTCCCCGCCCGCGCAGGGCCATTTCACATCTTTCATCTCCAGGCTCCAGCCGCCCTGCGCTTTAATGCCGCCGCCATACCACTCCGCATGGTAATCAATAGCATGGATCACCTGGCCTTTGTTGTCATACAACGTAAGCAGCTCGCCTTCATTCAAAAGAGAGAATGAACGTCCCGCGCTGAGAGAAGGCTGGAACATTGAAGCATTGGATGAGGAGGAGATCACCACTGCACTGTCCTGCAACAACTTGTAAGCGGGCAGCACCGCGTGTATGCTGCGCCCCTTCAGCAGCCAGCCGCCAAGGTCGATCTCATGGCCGCTTACATTGCGCAGCTCGATGTATTCGGCTTCGGGCAAACCTGCGGATGGCGAAGGGTCTGCCATGATCTCGTGTATCAATACATCATAACGTTTCGCCACATATGGTGGCATAACGTCTAATGACTTAATAATCACGTCATCAAAAAAATGTTCCGTGGGAAATGACGTGTCAGGTTGAAAATGCCGGCTCCGCAGTTTCCCGGCCTTCACCCCGAACGAGGTCCCGGGCGGGTTCTGTGCAAAATTTTCACTGGTAAATGATGCTGAAAGCTGCGCCTGTGCAGCAATGGGTAACAGGGCCAGCAGGAGGCCGCAAACAATGGGTTGCATGATCACAATATTTAATAGGTTAACAAACTCACCGAATATAACAAAATCTTCTTTTTCTGTATTAATTTTGGGTCCTCATTTTAATAATTAAATAACACAATGAAAGTAGCCGTAGTAGGAGCTACCGGACTGGTAGGCTCTAAAATGTTGCAAGTACTCGCGGAAAGGAATTTCCCTGTGACGGAACTGATACCCGTAGCTTCCGAGAAATCTGTTGGCAAGGAAGTGGTATTTAAGGGTAAGCCGTACAAGGTGGTGAACGCAGATACGGCTATTTCCATGAAACCGAACGTAGCCATTTTTTCCGCAGGCGGCAGCACATCGCTGGAATGGGCGCCCAAATTTGCGGCAGCAGGTATTACTGTGATAGACAACTCTTCCGCATGGCGCATGGATCCTTCCAAAAAACTGGTAGTGCCCGAAGTGAACGCGCATGCGTTAACGCCTGAGGACAAGATCATTGCAAATCCCAACTGTTCCACCATTCAAATGGTACTGGTACTGGAACCGCTGCATAAGCAATATGGCATTCAGCGCGTTGTGGTTTCCACCTATCAATCCGTTACAGGTACCGGCGTAAAAGCCGTTGACCAGCTGATGAATGAGCGCAAAGGCGTGGATGGGCCCAAAGCATATGCGCACCAGATAGACCTGAACGTGATCCCCCAGATCGATGTGTTCCTGGACAATGGTTATACCAAGGAAGAAATGAAGATGGTGAAAGAAACCGTTAAGATCATGGGCGACGAAAGCGTAAAAGTAACGGCCACGACTGTACGAATTCCTGTAATGGGCGGGCATAGCGAAAGTGTGAACATACAGTTCGCGAAAGACTTCGACCTGGCGGAAGTACGCAGCATCCTGGCAGCGGCTCCCGGTGTTGTGGTGACGGATGATCCTGCAAATGCAGTATACCCGATGCCGAAAGATGCGCATGATAAAGATGAAGTTTTCGTGGGCCGTATCCGCAGGGATGAGTCGCAGGCTAACACGTTAAATTTGTGGATCGTGGCAGACAACCTGCGTAAAGGCGCGGCAACAAACGCTGTACAAATCGCGGAATATCTTAATCAAAAGAACTGGTTATAAACCAGTTGAAAAATAAATTATAAAAGGCCGGAAAGTGTTATAACATTTTCCGGCCTTTTTGTTTGAAATTGTTATAAAGCTGCTGCTCAATCACTTACCCCTAGCTAATTTCAACCGATTATCAAATAGTTTGATCTGTCCGTTTCCATAATGGTACCATCCACCGTTTAGTGTCAAGGAATTATACAATTGAACATTTGGAATTTGTAAAATTTTAATGTAATTTCATTTCCCCGTCAAAAAAATACGATGAGGGTTATACGAAAAATCTGTCCTTGAGTGCACTGAGAGGGTGCCACCTGTCCAACTATTATTTCTTCGTTCATTTTTTGTTAATGCAGTGCACATAAAAACTACACAGAAGTAGTATTGATATGTGGGGGATAAAGTCCAACTTTGATATTACAATCCTATGCTAATAAATTCTTTATCTGAAATTTCCATGAAAACTAAACTATCAAACTAAACACCCTTTATCCTATGAAAACCAACACGAACCGTGAACTTTTGTTAATGCACAAGTTTACCGAAGAGTGGAGCACTAATTTTTCCTCGCAAGTCTCCCGCATTATGAACATCGTAGATCAGAAAGATACGCTCGACGGTATCATCCCGATCATCGAAGTTGCCAATGTCTACAATCAGAAATTTGCACAAACCAGGGTTGACAAAGAAAATTTATTGAAGAACCGTAAATCCCGCCCGTTTGAGTTTTTGATACACAAGAATTGATTTACTGTTTTCCTCAACATGTTTCCGTCCTGTTACATGTACGAAATTTTACACTAGTTGCCGGGAGAACTTACGACAAGTTTTTCTCCGGTAACTAGTATAAGAAGTGGGTGGTAGTTTTTATTCTTCCTGTGCGTGGTTTAGAAAATTGATAAAGGGTTGCATGACGGCGAATTTTTTCAGTAATTCCCGTACAAGTGTCGGCTGGATGGTTTCTTCATCGGTAATGCCTGCATTCACCACGAGGCTCTTGAGTTTGATATAAGCAATAGCGGGATTGTCTTCATGATATCCCTGGGGCGCGGTCTTCAATGAATCGCCGTTCACTTTCCCGAATACACGGATAAAATCCTTCTGTCCCACGATCCCCTGGAATTCTTCGAAATTATAATCTATTTCCTGGCGTACCTTTTTGAGCATGGGCGCTTCCGGCATCCACAGGCCGCCGGCTACAAAGCTGTTCCCTCCCGGCTCCAGCTGGAAATAATAACCTGCATACGGGCTCTTTTTGCCGCCTTTGGCAAAGTATGCGCCCATATTGGTCTTGTAAGGGGTTTTGTCTTTGGAGAACCGTACGTCCTTATAGATGCGGAACACGCAATCCTTAACGCTCAAGGCTTCCATTGCCGGGTCCATACGGGCCAGCCCGTCTATTAATTGCTGGGTGAGACTGTCGAAATCCTCTTTGGCCTGCTGATACTGGGTCTTGTTGTCGTCAAACCAGGGTTTATTGTTGTTCTGCCTGAGGTCTTTCAGAAATTTCAATGTGGAACGTTGTAGCATATAATATAGCCCCTTTGGAGGCCATAAGATACAAAAACTCCTGTTTGCCAAACGGAAATTTTCCGCCGGGCAAACAGGAGCCTGGTAAAGGGCCGGCTAAAATAACCGGCCCTTGTGCATAATGGTTTGGTTAAACCTTCTTATATGAGCCTGTGATTAAGATCAGAATTTATAGATCGCCGCCAGCAGCACATTAGCGGAAGAGCTCTTGGGCATATTCTCCTTGTCGAAGAACACGTCTTTGGACCCGCTGTCGAACCGCACCTCGGGGATCAGCGTGAAACCGCCGATCTTGTACTGCGCGGAAAGCGTGAGTGCAAAGATGTTGCCGCCTTCAGGATACTCTGTTTTATCTGTATATACTTTGATGTTGTCTTTATCGCCGAAGTATTCGCCACGCAGCGTCAGGCCGATGGTTTCGTTCGGGTCGTAGCTGAAGTACAGCGCAGAACCGTACCAGTTGGTGCTTACGCCGTTCTTATACATGGAGTAAGTACCGTTGTAACCGATCCCGAATTTGGGGGCTACCTGGTAAGTGATCACCGCATCCAGCTGGTCGTTGCGGGTCTGGAAGGTGTCCCTGCCGCCGATGTAGTTCAGGTAGAATTTTAAAGGCACGCTCGCCGGCGCAAAGCCGTACTGGGCGCCGATAAACTTGATCCCACCCCAGGTGGCAGATTTGAAGTCAGTCGGGTTAAACACCCCTACCATAAAGCTGTGCTCCCCGAATGTCAGATCTGCCTTCACCCCGGTGTGGAAGAAGGGTCCGTAGGAAAACATATATGACATGCTATAGTTCCTGTTGGCATATGCGTCCACCAGTTCGTAACCTACGTGCGTAGCATAACTACCCATGGTGAATTTCAGCCAGGAAGCCGGAGCATAGGAAATGTACAATTGTTTGATGGCCAGGCGGGTCTTCTCATCGTTGTAAGAGAAATCTTCCGCTCTTTTACCGAAACCGATATCCGCTACCATGCCCACGTTTTTGAAGGAGCTTTCGAGCTTGAGGGATATCATATTCAATTCAAATGAGTTGTGCGTATTGGTAAAGCTGGTCTTACCGTCTGTGCTTTCGTTGAAGTTGTATTTATAATAAACATCAGCGGAGCCGGAGAGCTTAAAACCAGGGGGCAGCAGGCGTAAGGAATCCTGGGCTTGGGCAGACATAGCGAATAAGACAGCCAGGAGTGCGAATAAACTTTTTCTCATCATGGGAATTTTGAATTTGGTTAATAAAATGATTAAGGGTTTGGCTGCTGATTTTACGTTGAGGTGCTGATTCCTGCCGGGCAAAGCGATTCCGGATCGCTCGCCGCCACGGCGCTTTTGGCTACCGTGGCGACAAACAATGTATCCGGATCAAACAAAAGGAACTAACTATAGTGGTTGATAAAAATTGTAAGGGATAAAGGACTAGTGGTGCTGAACACCTACTTCTTCTTCAGCGATCTTGCCATGACCGTTTACGCTCATCATGTTGGGATGATAGATCTCGTTGTGCTGGGTAACGTCCAGGCCGAGTTCTTCTTCTTCTTCAGTAACGCGCAGCGGGTGGATGAAGTTGATCACTTTGAAGATCAGCCAGGATACGGTGAAGCTGTAAGCTACTACCAGGAGCAGGCCGAGTACTTGTTTGTAGAACAGGCTGAAGTTTCCGTAAGCCCAACCGTCTGCAGCAGCAGGGTTGATAGCGGTGGAAGCAAATACGCCTGTGAGGAGCATGCCGGTCATACCGCCTACACCGTGGCAGGGGAATACGTCCAGCGTATCGTCGATGGAAGATTTGTTTTTGAAGTGAACCACCAGGTTGGAAACGATGGCTGCAACGAAGCCGATGAACAGGCTCTGCGGAACGCCTACGTAACCTGCAGCGGGTGTAATGGCAACCATGCCAACTACTGCGCCGATACAGAAACCAAGCACTGAAGGTTTGCGGCCGCGGATCACGTCAAAGAAGATCCAGGAAAGACCGGCAGCAGCGGTGGCAGTATTGGTAGCAGCGAAGGCTGAAACAGCCAGGCTGTTGGCAGCCAGGGAAGAACCGGCGTTGAAACCGAACCAGCCGAACCAGAGCAGGCCTGTACCGATCAGTACGAAAGGAATATTCGCAGGCTGCAGTTCTTTTTTCTGAATATGATCCTTACGGCGTTTCAATACCAGGGCACCGGCGAGGGCAGCGCAACCAGCGGAAATATGCACCACGGTGCCACCTGCAAAGTCAAGCACGCCGAGCTTGAAGAGGATACCGTCTGCATGCCAGGTCCAGTGCGCGATAGGCGCATATACCAGGAGGCTGAACAGTACCATGAACAGTACATAAGAGGTGAAGCGGATACGCTCTGCCACAGCGCCTACCACGAGGGCCGGGGTGATCACCGCGAATTTCAGCTGGAACAGCGCGAACAATAATAAGGGAATAGTACCCCAGGGCTGTCCCGAACCTACATTATTAAAGAAGAAATAGGTGGAAGGGCTACCGATCAGCCCACCCTGAGATTCGCCGAATGCAAGGCTGAAACCAACCACCACCCAGATAATGCTGATGAGGCCGGTTGCGATAAAGCTTTGCATCATGGTTGAGATCACATTCTTCCTGTTCACCATGCCTCCGTAAAAGAAGGACAAACCAGGTGTCATTAAGAATACCAGGGTAGTTGCCACCAGAATCCAGGCAACATCTGCAGCGTTGTACTTGCTTGCATCAGAAAAAGTAGGCACAGTTGGGAAAAAAATGCCAATTACTGCAAGCGCAGTCAAAAATATGAATGGCAGATAATCCTGAAATGAAATTTTCTTCATAGCGTTTCATTTTAAATTTCGTAATAAAAGTAGTTATGGGCTTTAAAACTTCAAATAGAAGGGCTGAAAATTGGAAAACTTTGAAAATATGGGGAAATACAGGGGCGCAAAAGCAATCACATTGCAATAAATTACAATATAAAATATGTTTTTGGGTATTATGACAAGGTTAAGAGAAGGTTAAAATCAGGTATAACTATATGATATTCATTAATTTGTAATGCTAGTCAGCTATGGGTTACAAAAATCTAATCCGCCGGTACTAATGTGCTACTGCAAAATACATAAAACCGACTGAAACGCTTGACTGTAAAGGGATTAAATATTAAAAGGGATAATACTGTTTCTCAGGAAACCGCATTATCCCTTCATTCATATTACAAATATTTCTATCTAATGTTTGTTGTTTTAGCAACTACTTCCGCTTCATATTCTCCAATTCCTGCTGCATGGCAAACATCTGGTCGCGCAAACGGGCCGCTTCCATAAAATCTAGGTCCTTCGCCGCCTTTTCCATCTCCTTTCGTACCCGCGTGATCGATTTCTCCATCTGCGGAATGCTTTGCACGGTATTCCGGTTGAAAGCAACGCCCTCATCGGCCACCACAGCCATTTCATCGTGCACGGCATACGGGCTGCTCTCGTCAAAGTTGCGGATAGACAGCACGGACGTCTGCCCCATGATCTGCTCCTTCGATTTCAGCACGGTTTTCGGCACAATTCCATGCTCCTCATTGTATTTACGCTGCTTTTCGCGCCTGCGATCCGTTTCGTCGATGGTGCGCTGCATGCTCTCTGTGATCTTGTCTGCATAAAATATAACCAGCCCATCCACGTTCCTTGCCGCGCGGCCGGCAGTCTGCGTCAGGGAGCGCTCATCGCGCAGGAATCCTTCTTTATCTGCATCCAAAATGGCCACCAGCGATACTTCCGGCAGATCCAGCCCTTCCCTCAGCAGGTTCACCCCCACCAGCACATCTATATTGCCCAGGCGCAGGTCGCGTAATATCTCCACCCGCTCCAGGGTATCCACCTCCGAGTGGATGTAACGGCTCTTTATATTGATACGGTGAAGGTATTTGTCCATTTCCTCGGCCATCCGCTTGGTGAGGGTGGTCACCAGCACGCGGTCGCCTTTCAGCACGCGTTTGTCGATCTCGTCCAGCAGGTCATCCACCTGGTTCTTGCTGGGACGCACTTCTATCGGCGGGTCCAACAGGCCTGTGGGCCTTACTACTTGCTCTACCACGATCCCCTCGGTTTGTTTCAGCTCGTATTCGCCGGGGGTGGCACTCACAAAAATGGTCTGGTTCAGCAGGTTCTCGAACTCATGGAAGTTCAGCGGCCGGTTGTCCAGCGCGCTGGGCAGGCGGAAACCATAATCTACCAGGGTGAGCTTGCGCGAGCGGTCGCCGCCGTACATACCGCTCACCTGCGGGATGGTTACGTGGCTTTCATCTATCACCAGCAAAAAGTCTTTCGGGAAATAATCCAGCAGGCAGAAGGGGCGCGTGCCGGGCCTCCGCCGGTCCAGGAACCGCGAATAGTTCTCGATCCCACTGCAATAACCCAGCTCGCGGATCATCTCTATATCATAATTAACGCGCTCGGATAAACGCTGCGCTTCGATGAGCTTGCCTTCGGCCTTGAAGTATTCCACCTGCGCGGCCAACTCGTCCTGTATTTCATGGAGGATCTGCACCATCAGGTCTTTCGGGGCCAGGTAAAGGTTGGCGGGAAATATCGCCGCCGTGTCCATCATGCCGATGCGTTTACCATTACTCACGTCAAAGCTTTCGATCTCTTCAATTTCATCGCCGAAGAAAGTAATGCGGTAACCGTAGTCTACATAAGGCAGATTAATATCTACCGTATCGCCCTGCACCCTGAAGTTGCCGCGGTTGAAATCGCCGGTGGTGCGGGTATACAGCGCGTTCACCAGCCCGTGCAGCAGCGTGTTGCGGCCAATGGTGAGCCCTTTGTGGATGCGGATGATCCCGTTCTCGAAGTCTGTAGGGTTACCCATACCGTATATGCAGGATACGCTGGCCACCACGATGATGTCCCGCCTGCCTGACAGCAGGTTGGACGTGGCGCGGAGCCTGAGCTTGTCCAGCTCTTCGTTGATCGCAAGGTCTTTTTCGATATAGGTGTCGCTCACCGGCATGTAGGCTTCCGGCTGGTAATAGTCGTAGTAGCTCACAAAATATTCCACCGCGTTCTCCGGGAAGAATTGTTTGAACTCCCCGTAAAGCTGCGCCACGAGGGTCTTGTTGTGCGTCAGCACCAGGGTGGGCTTCTGTGTGTTCTGGATCACGTTGGCAACGGTAAAGGTCTTGCCTGAACCGGTAACGCCCAGCAGGGTCTGTGCCAGTTCACCGTCCTGCAGGCCTTCCGTCAGTTGCCGGATGGCCTCAGGCTGGTCGCCGGCGGGTTTATATGGAGCATGGAGCTTAAAGGGCATAATTTTACTGATTTGTATCCGGGATCACGAATTTCGGATTTTATAAGGGAACAAACTTGTTAAAGTTTTCTCTGCTCAATTCAGAATTCCAACCGAAATTCGGGTACAAAATTCGACAAACCGCTTTACATGAAGAAGTACTTTTTTAGCCTGGCATTGACCGCCCTGATACTGGCCAACAGCCTGCAGACCCGCGCCTGGGGCCCCACGGGGCACAGGGTCACGGCAGAGATCGCGTCCTTTTACCTCAGCCCCAAAGCCAAACTGGCCATCAGCAAGATCATCGGGAAGGAAAGCCTGGCCATGATCGCCAACTGGCCCGATTTCATCAAATCGGATACCACCGGCGCCTACAATCATACGTCCCCCTGGCATTACCTGGACTTTCCCGGCCATATTTCCCGCCAGGAATTTGACCGCCTGCTGGCGGAAGCCAAGGGTGAGAACCTTTACAGCCAAACGCTGGCGATGATCAAAGAGCTGAAATCCCCGTCTGTCAAACCGGAACGTAAACGTTTTGCGCTGGCGTTCCTCGTACACATGATCGGCGATATGCACCAGCCCCTGCACGTGGGCCGTGATGAAGACATGGGCGGCAATAAGATACAGGTCAGCTGGTTCGACCGGCCTACGAACCTCCACAAAGTATGGGACGAATACCTGATCGATTTCCAGCAGTACAGCTACACGGAATATTCCAATATCCTGAACCGCGTGGTGACCGCTTCCGCCGCAAGATCCATGCAGACGGGCAGTATCCAGGACTGGATGTGGCAGTCGCATGTATTGTCTGACAAGATCTACGACCGCACCAACAGCGGCGACAAGCTGAGCTACCGGTATAATTTCCTGTTCGTGGAGGACCTGAACAACCAGCTGCTGAAAGGCGGGCTGAGGCTGGCGCAGGTGTTGAATGATACGTTCAAATAACTTCTTTCCTTATATGAAAAAAAAGAGCGTGCAGGTTTGCACGCTCTTTTTTATTAGAAATTCAATTCAATGCTATACTAAATCGATATCGAAATTGACGAGCTGAACGAATTGTTCCAGCCGTGCGCTGATATCTTCTTTGGTAATTTCCCTCAGCTTCTGGGCGCCGAATTTCTCCACGCAGAAAGAAGCCATGGCAGAACCTACGATGATGGCGGTTTTCATGTTTTCGAAAGAAATATCCTTCGTTTTGGCGAGGTGGCCTATAAAGCCGCCTGCAAAGGTATCGCCCGCGCCGGTGGGGTCGAATACTTCGTCCAGCGGCAGGGCGGGCGCAAAGAATACGTGATTGCCATGGAAAAGCAGGGCGCCGTGCTCGCCTTTCTTAATGATCAGGTATTTGGGGCCCATGGTGAGTATCTTTTTCGCGGCTTTAACGATGGAATATTCGCCGGTCAGCTGGCGTGCTTCGCTGTCGTTCACCATCAGCACATCCACCATTTTGAGGGTTTTGAGCAGGTCTTCCAGTGCAACGTCCATCCAGAAGTTCATCGTATCCATCACGATCAGCTTGGGGCGCGGGTTCATCTGGTTGATCACGCTCATCTGCACCTGCGGGGTGAGGTTGCCGAGGATCAGGAATTCGCTGCCCTGGTAAGACGGCGGGATTACCGGCTGGAAATCAGCCAGCACATTCAGTTCCGTAACCAATGTATCGCGGGAGTTCATATCCAGGTGGTAGCGGCCGGCCCAGTAGAAAGACTTTTCATCTTTTTTTACCTGCACCCCATCAAGGGCAACACCGCGGTTGGTAAGCGCATCCAGTTCTTCCTGGGGAAAATCCCCGCCGATAACAGACACCTGGTTCACAGGCTGAACAAAGTTTGAAGCAGCCCACGCAATGTATGCGGCAGATCCGCCAACGATCTTATCAGATTTACCAAAGGGCGTCTCGATATCGTCAAACGCCATGGTACCCACTACGGTAAGAGACATGTATAGAAAGGATTAGAGGTTTAAAACGCAGCAAATGTAACAAATTCGCTACTAAACCTTTACTTTCTTCCAGTTTCCTCTCCTGAATATAACAATGGCAGTCACCGCGATGGCCGATTCCGCGATCACGATCGCCCAGAACACGCCCGTGGGGCCCCATTTGAAGACGATAGCCAGCAGGTAGGCCAGCGGTATTTGCAGCACCCAGAACCCGAACAGGTTGATGTAAGTGGGCGTTTTAGTGTCGCCGGCGCCGTTAAACGACTGGGCCATCACCATGCCGAATGCATAGAACACGTACCCGATGCTGATCAGGCGCAGTCCTTCGATGCCGTAGGCCAATACGCCTGCGTCTTGCGAGAACACGCGCAGGATATAGGGCGCGAACACCATAAAAATGACGGATATGCTGCCCAGGAAAAACATGTTCAGGTAAGCCGCTTTCCAGACGCTCTTTTCAGCCCTTTCCGGCTCCTTTGCGCCCAGGTTCTGCCCTACCAGCGTAGCGGCGGCATTGGCAAGGCCCCATGCCGGCAGGATGGCGAATACGATGATGCGGATAGTGAAAGTATAACCAGCCATAGCATCCTCACCAAACTGCGAGATGATGCGCATGAGGAATATCCAGCTGGCGGAGCCGATCAGCATCTGTAAAGCGCCGCCGGCAGCCAGTTTGACCATTTTCAGGATCACGGAAAGCCTTGGCCGGGCATGCCGCCAGTTCACGGAGATCGTTTTTTTGCCGCTAAGCAGGTAATACAGTTGATACACCACCCCTGTGCCGCGGCCGATCATGGTAGCGATAGCCGCGCCTTCGAGACCCAGGGCCGGCACCGGTCCCCAGCCGTAGATCAGCAGCGGGCAAAGGACGATATTGAGCGCATTGGCCAGCACCAGGCTTTTCATGGCAATGCTGGCGTCGCCCGCGCCACGGAAGATGCCGTTGATGATGAACAGGAATACGATCACCACGTTGCCGCCCATGGCGATCCTGGTATAACCGTGGCCGTATTCCACCATGGCTGCATCCGCACCCATCAGCGTCAATACTTCCCGCGACCATATGAGGCCTACGATACTTACCACCAGGGAAAAGCCAAGCGCGAGGTATAATGCCTGCACAGCGCCTTTGGATGCGCCTTCAGGGTCTTTTTCACCTATGCGTCGGGCCACCAGCGCAGTGGCAGCCATGCTGATGCCGAATGCCAGGGCGTAAATGAGGCTCAGCACAGATTCCGTGAGACCCACCGTCGCAATGGCCGCCTTGCCGAGGTGACCTACAAAATAGGCGTCTACCAAGGCAAACAGCGACTCCATGCTCATCTCCAGCACCATCGGTATGGCCAGCAGGATCAGCGCCCGGTTAATGCTGCCTTCGGTGTATATTCTTTCTTCGCCTTTAAGGGCTTCTTTAATGAGCGTAAATAATCTTTTCGTACGCGAAATAACGTGCGCCATGTATCTGCATGCTTTTACTGAAATAAATAATCGGGTGAATTGCGTTCCAGCTGAAACGCCAGTTTTTTTGAGCGAGGTCCGTCAGCATTATGGCCGACACGTTTAGAATTTCATATGCGTAAAATTGAAGGCTACAAAGGTAGGAGAATGTTTGATTCAGCCGGGGGCTTTTTTATGAATCCGGCTCGTCCGGCAGCGTGGCCTGACGAAAAGGTTTTGTCCCGGGAATGCATGCCACAACGGGATCGCACCGCCCTATAATTTCCAGATATTTCTGAACCGTCCTGTAACTTTTGAACCCTTCGCCCGTTTTATTCCCGGTATCACAACCGGAAACATAGACTGAAGCACAAACTTATTGACGGAAACCACGCTTCAATGCCATGCCCTTACCAACCGGAACGGTAGCCGCTGAGATGTGACCATCACGCGGGCTCCTGTTCCGGGAGGGTTATGGATCTTTTTCCTCCTCCCTGATTTATTCGTACAATTTTTAGTTGATAGATGGATTCAGCTGTCCTGCTGTATGGCAGGGCAGCTTTTTTTATTCCCCGGGAAAAAATAAAGTAGCCGGGCTTCTCCCGGCTACAGATTGTATATGAATAGGATATGGTTCATGATGGGAAGGAATTCCCGGTAAGAACGACTTTACTGCTTTGCATTTAATTCCGTAATACTTTGAATTCCGTCCGCCGGTTCAGCTGGCGGCCATCGGGATTGTCCTTACCGTTGGGCAGGGTGTTAGGCGCCACCGGCCTGGATTCGCCATAACCTTTGCTGACAACCCTGCTGGTGGGAATGCCTTTGCCGACCAGGTAATCCACGCAGGATTTGGCCCTGGCGTTGGAAAGTTTCAGGTTGTAAGCGTCCGTGCCTTTACTGTCTGTATGCGCACCCAGCTCGATCTCCATTTTCGGGTTATCCAGCAGCAGGTAATACAGGCTGTCCAGGATCAGTTTCGATTCGGGACGCAGGGTAGCTTTGTTGTAATCGTAGAAAATATCGTTGATCACGATGGGTTTGTTGATCTCGAATCGTTTCAGGCACACCGTGGGGTTCATCATGGAATCTACCATGGAGAGCTGTTCGGTGTTGAAGGTGTAGTTCTTGGAGAAATAATTATCCTTTTCGATCACCACCCGGTATTTTTTATTCATTTCCACTTCGAACATGTAATTGCCTGCAATGCCCGACTGCTGTACTTCCACGGCTTTTTGCATGCTGTCCAGCAAGGTGATCTTCGCGCCCTGGAGCGGCTTGTTCGTTTCGCAATCCAGCACCATGCCGCCGGCCATTTTCACCCTTCTTTTGAAGGCGAAGATCTCCAGGCAACAGATGGATTCGCGGTCTGAGCTGATGAAGCCTTTCTGCATAGCGCTGGCCGGTGTGAGGCCGGCGTAATACTGGTCGTCTTTCGCGGAGTTGATGGGATAGCCCATATTTTCCGGGGTAGACCATGCGCTGCTGAAATCGCCTTTGCTCGAATAGAAGTCCTGCCCGCCAAAACCCACGCGGCCATTAGAACTGAAGATCAGTACCTGTTTCGCGGGATCGTAGAAGGGCGCGCTTTCGTCGCCGGGGGAATTGAGCGTTTTGCCCATATTGCTGGGTTCGCTGAGGCTGCCGCCGTTGATGGACGACACCCAGAGATCGAACTTGCCGGCGCTGCCCGGGCGGTCTGAAGCGAATAACAGGTATTTGCCATCTGCCGTTACGAACGGTTCTTTATCATTGTATTCCGCAGCTTTGAAGAGCAGTTTCGGTTCGGTCCAGCCATTGCCGGAGCGGGTGCTGCGGTAGATGGATGATTTTTTCTGACCGTCCTTCACCGTCCAGCGGGTTACGTAGAGCGTGTTGCCGTCCGGCGCAATGGACGCCACGCCTTGTTCCACGCCTTTCTCCATCGGAATGGTTACTTTTTCCCTGCTGTTGAAATTGCCCTGGTCGCCCGTTGCAACATAGAGGGTATTGATGAAGGGATTTGTTTTTTTGTTGATGAGCGAAGAGTCCGGCCGGGATGAAGTGAAATAAAAGGTCCGGTCGTTCACCGGTACCGGCGCGTAGTTGGCGCCGCCCTGGTTGATGTTGCCGGTGACCTTTGCCACTTCATACCGCGGCGGGTATTGCATTTCTTCGATCGCGAATTCGCAGTTCTTTATTTCCAGGTCCGCATTCTTCGAATGATCGTCGAATGTTTTGTATCCTCCTTTGAATTGTTTGAATTGCGCCAGCGCTTTTTCGTAATCCGCGGAAGTTTTTGCATTGGACCTCACGCATACCGCATACCAATAGCGGGCCAGCGGGAATTGTGCGGCGTCGAAGCTCGTGGCTTCCTCATAATATTTCGCCGCGTTGCCGAAGTCGTTATACATACGGTATGATTCCGCGAGGCGGTACACCACCTGTTCGTAATCTTTGAGTTTCTTCTGTTTGCTCTTGCCGTCTTTATCCAGCTGGTAGGGCCTGTATTCGCCGGGTTTCACGGAAAAGGTGCCCAGGGCTTTGCTGTAATACTGAGCGGCGGAGTAGAAGTCTTTCTGCTCGAAATACAGATCGGCCGTGCGTTTGTAGTCCTGTACGTATTGGGCTTGCAGGGAGCTGAAGAGCCCGGCCAGCGCCAATATGCATATGAGTGTAAATCTTTTCATAAGGTTCATCGTTTGATGTTACTGGGGCGGTAATTATAACCTGGGGCAAATGAAATATTCAGGCTGCATGATCCTGCGTTTGCGGCCGATGAAAGACAGCGATACTTCAAACGCGTTGCTGCCTTTAGTGAGCCTGCGCAGGTTGGAGGTATTGGCGTCGTAGCTGAGGCCGAGCGTGAAATTCTTGTAATGGAAACCCGCAAACGGCGTAAGCGCGTCGTTGATGCGGTAGTTGGCGCCCAGCAGCAGGTCAAATTCGAGGTTCACCCTGATCTGCGAATAAACGCCTGCAACAATTTCTTCTGCGTTGCCCTGGCGCATGTAAAGACCATGCGGCGTAATGCCCACCATGTCCGTCAGCCGTATGCGCGAACCGCCATGCACGGTATACCGTATGGGCAGCGACCGGCTTTCCTGGTCTTCCGCCACAAACGGGTCTTCGGGCTGGGTAAGATGCGCTCCGGCCACGCCGATGAACGGGTTGAAGCGATGGTTGGGGTTACCGTCAAACAGGAGAAGGCCGGCATTAGCGTCAAAAACAGTAGAGGAAGTGGCGCGCAGCGTTTCCCCGGAAGGAATGCTGGGATCGAAGCCCATTACGGGATTGTATTGGCTGCCCAGCTGGAATTTGGACTGGTCTACCCGGCGGTTGATCACACCCGCCTGGATGCCTGCTACCAGCTGCGTGGTACCGTTCTTGCCCATTTTAACACCGCTGTACGAAACGGTAGCCATGGCGTTGAAGTAATTGTATCCTGCATCGCCGGCAGACATATTCAGCGCTGTAATGCCCAGGCCAAGGTTCTTCTTGGTAGGCGCGTCGAACGAAACGCCGGCGGTGGAGTAAGGGTTGCCGAAATTGGCCCATTGGTTCCGGTAATTCCCGGTAAGCCTGTAATCCCCGTCTATCACGCCTGCCAGCGCAGGGTTCAGCCATAAAGGATAAGCATAATACTGGGAAAAATGCGGGTCTACCTGTGCGTTCGCGTTGTTTGCAAATAATGCGCAGAAGAACATCACAGTGATTAATATTTTATTCTTCATAGGAACATATTTTTAGTGTTTTGTTAAGCCGGAATGAAGCGGGGTTGCTTCATTCCGGCAGATTTTTGTTTTGTGCCAGCCAATTACTGCTATCTGATAATAGTGATGGTTCCGCGTTTCTGTACGGTCGTGCCATCCTGCAGGGTAGCGCGGAGTGCGTAGTTGTATACGCCTACCGGCTGTTTCTTCCCGCTCATGGTGCCATCCCATCCGCGGCCTTTGTCTCTCGTTTCAAATACCTGCTGACCCCACTGGTTGTATATCCTCATTTCAAGCGTTGCAATGGTGGTGCCGTATACATACAGGATGTCGTTGGTACCGTCGTTGTTCGGCGTGAATGCGTTCGGCACGAAGATGAGGTTGCCCGCAGGGTTATCCGTGCTGCCGCCGCCCTGGAACCATGCGCTGTTTGCACAGGCGCTGGCGCCTACAGACATCACCTGGAGGGTGACAACCTGGTTCGGCTGGAGGTTGGTAACAGTATGGGTAGTGCCTGTGAGGCCGGAGCTCGGTTGCGTGAAGGTTATACCGCCGTCTGTGGATACCCTGTAGCCCAGCGCTCCTGCTATCGCATTCCATGTGAAGGTCACTGAATTGGCCGTTCTGTTGGTCAGTGATACCGTTGGTGCAGGCAGTGCTGCGTAAATGTTCACAGTCACCGGTGTGCGCGTTGCGCTTACGCATCCGCCGTTATAGCTGGCTGCTACATAATAGGTGGTTGCTGCGGTGAGGCCCGGGGTGGTGAACACCGGTCCGGTGAATATTGCGTTGCCGCCTGTTGCGGATGTATACCAGCTGAAGGTTACGCCTGCATTGGCAGAGCTTGCTCTCAGCGTTGCGGTGCTGTCCGGGCAAACGGTGCCGGCGTCTGCTGTCACAACCGGCGCAACCGGTATGTTGCCTACAGTTGCGGACGCTTTAGCCCTGCCTGCGCTGGCGCAGCCGCCGCCTATCACAGCTTCAACATACACGTCGAGGTTGGCAGTGAGCGCCGGCGTTGTGAAGCTCGGGCTTGCGCTGCTTTGCAGGAGGTTACCGTTCACTGCGGCATCGTACCAGCGGTAAGTGGTATTCGGCAGCGGGTTTTGTACTGTGAAGGTGGCTGTTGAGCCGGTGCAAACCGCTACGGTACCGCCATTCACTAATGCAGGCGTGCCCGGTGCATCCGCGGCTATGAGTATCACCTGGCTGCGGCCATTGCTGGCGCAGGTTCCGCCGGTTACTACTGCTTCAACATACACAGTATCCCTGGTGTTGAGCGGGCTGGCGGTGGTGTACACTGAACCGGTGAAGAGAAGGGTTCCTCCGATCGGCGCGTCGTACCAGCGGTATTGCAGGTCGGTGCGCGGGTTGAGAATGCTGGAGGTTGCCCTGGTGCCGCGGCATACGGTTACCGTGCCAGCGGTTACCGCAGGTACTGCAGGGCCGCTGGTGATGGTTACGCTCACCCTTGTGCGCGTTCCGCTGGTGCAGTTGGTGGAATTCAGGGCTTCCACATAGAAGTCTTTATTAGCCGTGATCGGGCTGGTGATGTAAGTCGTGTTGGTAGACAGTACCGTACCGCCCGTTGGCACATCGTACCAGCGGTAAGTGAGGCCAGGCTGTACGTTCGTTACATGCAGGGTTGCAGTGTTACCGGCGCATACAGACTTGGTTGCCGCATCCACTGTTACAGCAGCCGGAACAGGATTCACTGTTACGGTTACCGTGGTTCTGCCCGCGCTGGTGCAGGTACCGCTTGCTGCTTCCACGTAATAGGTGGTGGTAGCGGTTACGCCTGCCGGCGCAAAGGTTGTGCCCTGTGCCAGGCGTGTACCGCCTGTTGCAGTGCTGTACCAGCTGTAAGTAAGCCCTGGCAGCGGGTTGGTAATGGTAAGGCTTACAGGCGCGCCAAGACAAACGGTGGTGCTGCCGCCCACAACCGGTAAGGCCGGTGGTTCGGTAACGGTTACGTCCACTTTTGTAAGGGCTGCACTGCCGCATCCGGCTGCGCTTTCAGCTGCCACATAATAATCAGCCGGGCCGGTGATGGCGGCGGTGGTATATGCGGTGCCGGTGAACAGCAAGGTGCCGCCCGGGGTATCATACCATTTGTAAGTGATGCCTGCTACCGCGTTCGTTACACGCAGGGTAGCCGTCGCGTTGCGGCACACCGCCACGCTGGTAGCCTCCACGGTCGGCGCGACAGGTCCTGCCGCTATCGTTACGGACACTTTGGTCCTGGTGGTGCTGGTGCAATTGCTGGCATTCACTGCTTCAACATAGAAGTCTTTATTAGCGGTGAGCGCCGCGGTAACATAATCCGGCGTAGCAGCCAGCACTGTGCCGCCTGTTGGCACATCATACCAGCGGTAAGTGATGCCCGGTTGCGGGTTGGTCACATGCAGGTCGGCGGTGTTGCCGGTGCAGACTGTTTTCGCAGTGGCGTCCACAGTTACGGCCGGCGGAGCCGGGTTCACGGTAACGGTTACAGAAGTTCTGCCTGCGCTGGTGCAGGTACCGCTCGCAGCTTCCACGTAATAAGTAGTGGTGGCGGTTACGCCTGTTGGTGCGAATGTGGCTCCCTGTGCCAGGCGCGTTCCACCTGATGCAGCGTTGTACCAGCTATAGGTAAGCGCGGGCAGCGGGTTCTGGATGCTCAGGCTGATCGGGCTGCCCTGGCATACTGTTGTGCTGCCTGTGATCACCGGCAATGCGGGCGCATCAGTTGCGGTCACGCTTACCTGCGTGAGGCCTGTGCTGCTGCAACCGCCTGCACCTACCGCTTCAACGTGGTAGGTGGCGTTGGCCACTACTACACCGGTTGTATAAACCGCGCCGGAGAAGAGCAGGTTGCCACCCGGAGCGTCGTACCAGTTATAGGTAACGCCGGCCTGCGGGTTGCTTACACGCAGGATCGCCTGCGAGCCGCGGCATACCGCTACATTGGCGGATTCAACTGTTGGCGGCGGCAGTACGGCTACTACGCTCACTGCCGCTGTTGCACGGCTGGTGCTGGCGCAGTTGCCTGTGCCTACTGCTTCTACGAAGAAGGTAGCCGTATCGGTCAATGCATTGGTAGTAATGCTGGCCCCTGTGAAGAGGAGTGTGCCGCCGGTCGCCGCGCTGTACCAATTGTAGGTCACGCCCGGTTGCGGATTGCTTACAGAGAGCGTAGCCTGCTGGTTACGGCATACGGTGGTTACCGGGCTGGCCAGTACCGGCACAGCCGGTGTGGAGTTCACATTCACCGTCACCTGCAACCTGCCGCTGCCGTTGATGCAGCCGCCTGTGTTGTTCACAGCATCCACGTAGTAGATCGTGGTAGCAGACAGGTTCGGCGTATTGAATGTTGCGCCGGTGTGTATCGGTGTTCCGCCGGATTGTACTGCATACCAGCGGATCGTGAGCCCTGCGGTTGTAGAGGTCACTTTCAGGATAGCGGTATTGCCGGAGCAAATGGTAAGGTTGTTGGATTCAAGAACCGGATCTGCAGGAGCTGTGCCAACGGTCACCGTTACCGGCACCCTGGTAGTGTTGCCGCATGTACCGTTGTATGCTTCTGCATAGTAAGTGGTATTAGCAGTGAGTGCCGGGGTAGTGAACACACTGTCCAGCGACAACGGCGCACCGCCGGAAGCCGCGGCGAACCAGCGGATGCTGTGCGCCGGGTTTACGGTTCTTGCCTGCAGTATAGCGGTATTGCCGGAGCAGATGGAAGTATCCCCGCTCACGATCACCGGCGCATCCGGAACCGGCAGCACCGTAATAGTAACCGGTGTGCGGATCGGATTCACGCAATTGGTGGATGCGCGGTAGCTTTCTGCATAATAAGTGGTAGTGATTGTAAGCGTACCGGTGGTGTACACTTTGCCGGTGAATACAGGCACGCCGCCAACCGCTTGTGTATACCAGCGCACGGTTGCACTGTCTGAGGCTGTGGCCGTCAATGTCGCCTGGCCGCCGGCGCAGAGCGTTGTGCTGGTAGCCGTTACCCTGGGCGATGCCAATACGCGGTTCGCATAATAAATGTTCATGTTCAGCAATGCACCCACAAGGCTCCTGAGCCTGATTTCCACTCTTGTATATGGAGCACCTGGCGCAAACAGCACCGCCTGTTGATTAGCGCCGCCCAGCAGGACGATGCTTAAAGCACTGCTGCTCAGCGAGCGGGTGTCGTTGTTGGAAGCGGCGCCATTATAAGAGGTCACTTCGATGTTGGACAATGCCGCCGCATCCAGCAAACCTGCCGGGGTGGAGAACCTGATCTTCACGGTGTCTCCTGCTGCTGCAAGCCCGCCGAAATCGAAGGTGTAAGCCACGTTCGCGGCAAGGCCAACCGGCACCTGGATGTTCGCGAAATTGGTGGTATCAGTATCTACGGCGTTATCAGGATTGGTCACAGCACAAAGCAGGCAAATACCGTTCACCACGTTGGTTTGCGCGTTCGCGAAGTCGCAGCCCGGGTTAAAGTTGCGGTTCACGTTCACGGTAACGGACGTACGGGTTGTGCTGGCGCAGCCGGTCGGCGCCACAGTTTCCACGAAGTATTTGGTGGTATTGGCAAGCTGCGGCGTTACGTACTGTGCTCCTGTGAATATGGGCGCTGTGCCCAGTGAATCCAGGTACCAGCGGTAAGTGGCGCCGGCAGTGGCCGATGTAGCGGTAAGCGTTGCCGTCTGCCCGTATTCGATGGTGCCGGATGCAGGCAGTATGCTTATTGTCGGCTTCGCAGGCGCGGGGTTCACCTGTACGGTCACAGACCGCGGTGTTGCGCTGATGCATTGTCCGTTGGCCGCAGCTACGAAGTAAGTGGTGGTTGCATTCAATGCGGGTGTAGTGAATACCGGCCCGCTGAAGATAATGCTGTCCAGCGCGGCGCTGGCGTACCAGTTGAAAGTAACGCCCGGCGTTGCAGAGCTTGCGGTAAGCGTTGCCATACCGCCCGCACAGATAGATGTTGTACCGGCAGGCGTGATATCAGGCGTACCCGGACGAACGGATATATTCACCTGTACCGCGGTGCGTGAAGTGCTTGCGCAGCCTCCGGAGGATACGGTTTCTGCATAGTACACCACCGAGCTGTCCAGCACCGGGGTGGTGAACGTTGCCCCGGTGAATATAGCCGTGCCGCCCGTTGGTACATCGTACCAGCGGAAAGTGGCGCCCGCCGGGCCTGTTGCCCTGAGAACGGCGCTGCTGCCGCTGCAGGTCGTAACAGAGGTGCTTTCAAGCGTCGGCGCAACCGGAACGCTGTCTATATCTACCACACCGCGTGTACGTACCGGGTTCGCGCAGTTGGTGGAAGTTTTTATTGCTTCCACATAGAAGGCGGTATCGGTCGTAACAGGGCCGGATTCGAATGAAGTGCCGGTGAACAGCGGCGTACCGCCCGTAGGCGTACTGTACCAGCGGAATATGGTATTGGGCCTGGGCGCCACGCTCAGTGTGGCGGTGCTGCCCGGGCAGGTAGCTACAGTGTCTGACACAAGCACCGGCACTGGCACAAACCGTTGCGCGTAGTGGACATTCACTGCGCTCAGTGCCGTTGCAACACCAGCGTTCATACGCAGTTCCACCCTGTCGAATATCGCGGCGGGCGCAAAGGTCACAAGGGCCTGCGTATTGCCGGGCAACAGGCTGAGGTTAAGCAATCCGCCATTCAGCGTAGTGCGGTCGTTGTTATAGGTAGCGCCGTTATAAGTAGCGAGTTGCAAGGTGCCCAGCAGTCCTGCATCTATAATGGATGCCGGGAAGGAGATCAGCAACCTTACACTGTCTCCCGCGTCGCTTGGAGCGGGGAAGATGAGCGTTTGCTGCACATAGCCTCCCAGTAATCCCGCCACCACATGCAGGGTGGAGAATGTCTGGGTGCTGGCATCCACGGCAGAGCCCTGGTTGTCCACATAACATCCCAGGCAGATGCCGTTGGCATTGCTGATCTGTGTAGTGGCAACATCGCAGGGCGCATCAGGATCGGAGATCACAACATTTGCGATCACAGGGATGCGTATAGCGCTCACACAACCGCTGTCGTTGCTGGCTTCCACGTAGAAAGTGGTGGTGGCATTCAATGGCGGCGTGGTGAAGCTCGGGCCGGTAAACAGCGGCGTACCGCCTGTGGGCACATTGTACCAGCGATAGGTCAGCGTGCTGTCCGGCGTATTGACGTTAAAGGTGGCTGTGCCGCCTTGCGGTATGGTCACTGAATTGGCGGTTACGGAAACCGTGGGCAGACCTACTTTCACGAATACAGGGCTGCGCACTTCACTCGCGCAGGTGGAGCCAGCAGACACTGCTTCCACATAATACACCGCATCGGCGGTGATTTCCGGGGTGGTGAAGGTAGCGCCGGTGAACAGCAGCGTACCGCCAGTGGGAGCGTCATACCAGCGGAAAGTGGCGCCGGCAGGACCGGTGGCATTCAGCACGGCGGTTGAGCCACTGCACACGTTCACCGTATCAGAAGCCAGCGTTGCACGCGGCGTTATTTGCTGTACGTAGAATATGTTGATCTCAGTAAGCGCCGATGCAACACCAGCAATCCTTATTTCTACTTCATCAAACACGGCGGAAGGCGCAAAAGAAACCACCTGTTGTGAGCCGCCGTTCAGCAGCTGCACGTTCAGCAGGCCGTTATTCAATGCTCTCACATCAGCCGCATTTTCTGCACCGTTGTTGCGGGGGCGGATGGTAACATTACCAAGCAATTGCAGGTCAAGCAGGCCCGTGGTGGAACCTACCACTATGCGCAGGCTGTCGCCCGGCGAACTTTGGTTGCCAAACTGGAAACGCTGGTAAGCACCGGCGCCCAACAGGCCCACGGGTACGTGGATAGATGAAGAGGTTTGCGGATTGTCGTCCACCGCCAGGGCTGCATCCTGGACAGAGCACAACAGGCACAGCCCAAAAGTGGAGTTGGTTTGCGTAATGCCGCGGCCGCAGGACAGGTTGGGGCTGGCCGGACCAACAGTTACCGTAATGGGCACTGCGGTACGGATATAGCTCTTCAAACCATCGGGCGTGGAGGCTTCTACATAGAATGTCTTATCAGCGATCAGCACCGGTGTATTAAAGGTAGGCCCGGTGAAGAGCGGCGTGCCGCCTGTAGGCGTGTCGTACCAGCTGAAAGTGGCATCCGGCAGCCTGATGGATGCCGTGATAGTGGTATCGTTGCCGAATGGAACGGTTAATGACGGCGGTGTTGCGGTTACCGGAATGAAGGCGGCCGCTTCGTAGATATTCAAGCTGCTGAGCCCGGAAACAAGCCCGGTAAGATCCACCTGCACACCATCAAAAACAGCATTTACGGGAATGGATACACGGAATTTGCTCACGTTGCCGGTCACATCCACCCCGAGGAGCTGGAGATTCACCAGGTCGTTATCAAGCATAATAGCATCGTTGTTGGGTGTAGCGCCATTGAAGGTCTGCACCCTGATGCCGCCGAGCAACTGGCCGTTGAGGAACTGGCCGGGCACGCCAAGGGTAAAGGAGATGCTGTCTCCTGCCTGGTAGGTGCCGGGGAATTGTATGAGCTGGCCTACGGAGCCGAGGGCGCCCACTGTTATGATGGCCGTTGAAGCAGTTGTGGTATCGCCATCCACTGCCAGGCCGGGGTTCTGCACTACACAGCCCAGGCAAATGCCGCCAACGATGGGGCTTTGCTCGTTATCGCCATATGTCCACAACGGGCCGGGGCCGCCGCCAACAGTAACGGGAACGGCTGTACGGGTAAAGCTTTTCTTTCCGTCCGGCGTGGAGGCTTCTACATAATATTGTTTGCTGCGCGTAAGCGGCGGGGTGGTAAAGCTGGCGCTGGTTCCCAGCGGCGTGCCGCCTGTGGGTGAATCGTACCAGGCATATGTTGCACCCGGCGCTCTCACGCTGGCAGTCATGCTGGCGGTAGTACCTGAAGGGATCACCGGCGCAGGCGGAGTAACGTCTACGGGCATGAAGGCTACTGCTTCATACACGCGCAGGTTGCTCAAAGCGGAAAGCGCTGATGAAGTACCAATGCTCACGCCATCAAATGCGGCATTCACGGGAACGGTTACACGGAATTTGCCGGTGGATCCAACGCCCAGACCAAGAGGTTCCAGGCGCACCAGGTTATTATCGAGTGTAATGGCGTCGCCGTTGGGTGTATTGCCATTGTAAGACTGAACGGTAAGGCCGCCCAGCGCTGCGAGGCTGAACAACTGGTCGGGCAGTTCCAGGTCAAAAGCCACACTGTCTCCCGCTTCGTAGGTGCCGGGGAAATGGATCAGCTGCGAAACGGCGCCCAGTGCGCCTACCGTAGTGGTGATCAGCGAAGAGGTGGTGGTATCTCCATCCACGGCATTATCACCGTCAGTAACGCCACAGCCTACACAAATGCCTGTGATCACCGCCCCGTCCTGCCGGTCACCATACGTCCACAGCGGACCAGGCCCGCCGCCTACGTTCACCGTGGCTGCGGTACGGGTAAAGCTGGTCTTGCCGTCAGGCGTGGAGGCTTCCACATAATAAGTGGTACGGCGGCTCATGGGCGGCGTCACGAAGCTTGCGCCTGAACCAACGGGCGAACCGCCGGTGGGGGAAGTATACCAGTTGAATGTTGCGGTGCTCAGCCTGTTGGCCGCGTTGATGGTAGCGGTTGTTCCGGCAGGCACTGTTTGCACCGCGGGCGTAACCGTTACCGGTATCATGGCGGTGGCTTCAAATACCTGCAGGTTGGCAAGGCCTCCTGCTATGGGTGCAAGTGATATCTGCACTGCGTCAAACGGCGCGGTGGCGGGCAGGGTAACCCTGAATTTACCGGTAGGTCCTACCGCGATACCCAGCAGCTGCGCATTCCCGAGTGCCGTGCTGAAAGCGGCTGCGTCGTTATTGGAAGCAGCGCCGTTGAAGGTTTCCACGCGGATGCTTGACAGGAACTGCGCGCTCAGCAATTGCCCTGCGGGAATAGCCAGGTCGAGGATGATGCTGTCCTGCGCCTGGTAATTGCCTGGGAAGCGGATCAGCTGGCCGGCGGAACTTAATACGCCGAGTGGTATGCTGATGTTGGAAGCAGTAGTCGTATCATGATCTATCGCGAGCCCGGGGTTCTGTACGGAACACCCAACGCAAATGCCACTCAGTTGCGGGCTTTGCTCTGTATCGCCGTAGCTCCACAGCGGACCGTCGGCGCCGCCCAGTGTAACCGGTACCGCGGTGCGCAGGTAGCTGGTCAAACCATCGGGGGTGGAGGCTTCCACGTAATAGGTGGTGCTGCGGGTGAGTTGCGGCGTGGTAAAGGCTGAGCCGGTGTGAACAGCGGTGCCCCCGGTAGGCGTGGTGTACCAGCTGAGGGTAGCGCCAGCCGGGCGAACGGTGCCGTTCAGCGACGCGGTAGTATTATAAGGTATGCGGGCGGGCGAAGGCGTAACCGCAACGGGTATCATGGCGGCTGCTTCGTATATGCGCAGGGCGGCCAGTTCGGCCAGTACTGCGTTCAGTTTTACTTCCACGCCGTCAAACGCGGCAGTGGCGGGTATGCTCACCCGGAATTTATTCGTGCCGCCAATGCCGATGCCCAGCACCTGTACATTGATCAGGTCTGTGCCGAGATTGGTGGCGGCGCCGGCTGTGGCGCCGCCCAGGTAGGGCTGTATGGCGATATTGGTCAGTATTGATTTGGTGTATAATTGCCCGGGAAGTTCCAGGTCGAGGATAATGGAATCGCCGGGCTGGTAAATGCCGGGGAACTGGATAAGCTGCCCCACGCTGCTGAGCGCACCCACAGGGGCGGATAGCAGGGAAGAAGTGCCGGGGTCCGCATCCACGGCGTTCTGCGGATCAGCGACGGTGCAAAGCGCACAGATGCCGCCAAGGCGCGGACTTACTTCCTGGTCGCCATACGTCCACAACAGGCCGGGACCGCCGCCCACGTCTACGGTAACGCCTGTACGAATATAACTTTCACGGCCGTCCGCCGTAGTGGTGGCGGCTACGTAATAAGTATGAACACCGCGGGTAAGCACGGGAGAAGTGAAGGTGGATCCGGAACCGAGCAGGTTGCCGCCTGTAGGCGCATCGTACCAGTTGAAAGTAGCGGCGCCCAGGCGCATGGATGCGTTGAGCGTTGCGGCAGTGCCTGCCGGGGATATCACAGGGCGGGCGCTGGGCGTAATAGTAACGGGCACCATGGCGGTCACCTCATATATGAGCAGGCTGCTGAGCGTGTTAAGCACTGCGCCGATGGTCACTTCCACGCGGTCGAACTGGCCGGGGACGGCCACTACGGCTCTCCGTTTGCCGCTGGCGCCTACGCCGAAGGCCTGTACATTGATCAGCGGGGAGTTGAGCGGTACGTCCAGCACAGGCGTTGTAGAGGTTCCGTTGAACACTGCAAGGCGGATACCGCCAAGCAGCGCGGCGTCCACAATGGCGGAGGGCACCTCAAAATCTACCACCACACTGTCTCCCGCTTCATAAGTACCGGGAAAGATAATACGCTGGCCGGTAGACGCGAGTATGCCCAGCGTGGCATTCACCTGGGCGGCGGTATTGACGTCGCCGTCGTGGCTGAGCGCATCGTTGGTGATGGAGCATAGCGGGCAGAGCAGGATGGAAGGTTTGATCTCCTGGTCGCTTGCGCCCGGGCTGTAAATGGGGCCTGCTGCAAAAAACGCGTTAGCGGCATTGCTGCCGGCGATCAGCGGGGATCTTCCATACCAGTCTTCCGGCACAGCGGAAGCTGTATTGGCTGAGGGATACCACCAGTACTGCGCAAGGGCTGAGGGGACAGCTTTTGCAGCAGCGTGCGCGCCTTCAACCGGCCAACCAAAAAGCCAGGTTACTGAAAAGACAATAAGGGTGCGCAGAAGGCATTTAGGAGTAACATTAAAACTCATATACAATGGTTTGGGTTATAATAAAGTAATGTTTGCTGTAATCGGGACGCCCGAAACGGGCTACCAGCCTGTGTATGAACAGGGGTTATGGTTTTCTGAAAAGCCAATAGTTATACATATAGGAAATGGTTTGCAAGAATGGTTCTGTCAAAAAATCCAGGTATCGGAACTGTTCTTTAGTTTTTGATAGGATACATTCCAGTTAAACAAGTCACAATGATTGATACGATTGATACAGGTATATTCGGAAGCACATGATCTCTGACTCCACGAAATTAAAGGGGTTCGCACATGAAACGATGTGTCATTCTTATTCATTCCTGTGAACAGGATTGAGCTTGTTCATTATTTGAATAGCTGTTCATTTTGTTCATTTTAAAAAAGATTGAACAAAACGCGTTCAAAGAATGTAAGGTGTATTCATTGTGAATGTCACACACCCGTAAAATCAATTCATTTTTATGCATAGCTTTCACTCCTTTATCCATTTCCATCATCCTATTAGAAAGGATTATCCGGCAAAAAAATTTTCTGAAATTTTTTTCCTGTACCATAACCCATCATTTAATTGATAATCAAACCGAAAAACATGTTTGTTCAATTAACTATTTCCTATTCAGTTTATTCATTTACGGAAGCGCCAAATCCAAACATTCATTCGCTTACGTATCTATTCATTCGTACCATTATTCAGGCGTCTCTATAATCCTAATCCATTAATTGTGTGCCCTTATGATCGACCTGTCCTACGACTTCATCATCACCCTGCAGGGTGAGGTGCTGCGACAATTCGGGGTGGAAAATCTTCAGCCAAATCAATGTAAACACCTCGCCCAGGCTATACTTAACCATACCGGAAAACTCGTCAGCGAAACCACACTCAAACGTGTTTTCGGGTTTGCGGTCACGCAACACAGCTTCTCGCGCTATACCCTCAACACACTGGCGCAGTACTGCAGGTTCCGCGACTGGGAAGAGTTCCAGACCCACTTCTACAAAAAAACATTCCGCCGCCCGCCGGAAGACCATTCCAAATGGGGAGACGTGCGAAAGAGAGCTGCCGCCGTTTCGCATTACACCATGCTCACCCTCAAGAACCGCTGCGGCATGCCTTTCGAGAACACCGTGCCCCGGCAATACTGCCTCTCCCACATCGAAAGATTCCTTGAAAGCAGCCACGCCGCCACTGTCCTGATCGCACCCGCAGGCTGGGGAAAATCACTCGCATTGGTACACGCAGCGGAACATTATTGGTTCGGAAGAGACCCTGCGTATCAAAATGACATCTGCTGGTTCATCAACGCGCACGCCGCCGGAAGCCTCCTGCTTAAAGGATTCTCCCTCTCCGCCTGGCTGGACAACCAGCTGAGCCTCGGCAACGGCGACAACTTCCGCGAATACTTCTCCAACCACGCCAACGAAAAAGGCGGCCGCCTCGTGCTCATCATAGACGGCTTCGACGAAATAGCCATGGGCGCGGATAAACTGAAACTGCTCTATAACAAACTCGAAGATTTCGTTTACTCCAACGACCAGCATCCCTGGGTGAAAGTGATCCTCTCCATCCGCTCCAGCACCTGGGGCGAGGTGTTCCACCAAAGCCACCAGTACCCTTCATTCCGCAAATACTGGTACCTGGGCCCGGAAATGGATGAAGACACCAATACCAATATCCCCCTGCTCACCGAACAGGAGGTAAAATCAGTGCTGTATAATTTCGATTTCGACCCGGCCACCGTACGACTGTTCTCAGACAGCTTCCTGCAAAAACTTAGGCATCCTTACTACCTGCAACTCTTTTCACAACTCAATTCCACGCCTGACCAGTCGTTTGTAGACGAGAACCTGAGCCTCTTCGAAGTGATCAGCCGCTTCATCCAGAACCGCGTCTTCAATTCCACCGCCAATTCCTTCAAAGTGCGCATCATTGATAAAATGCTGCAGCTGCTGGATATGGGAAAAGCGGGATTGTATACAGACAAGTGCACACTGCTGAATAAGAACGCAGACCTTTTCCCCGCGTATAAAGAATTGATCGCGGATAATATTCTCGTGGAGGAGAACCTGAGCCAGGAGATCATGTTCAACGTGAAAGTGCGTTTTGCGCACAATTCGCTGCTGGAATACTTCACTGCCATGCATTTCCTGGCGGAGCACGAACAGGCCGTATCCGAACCTTTGCTGCGGCATGTGCTGGATTATTTCCCGCAAAGCCCTTTCCGCATAGCAGTGTTCAAATGGCTGTTGCGTTACGCCATCACGGGCAACCAGGTGGAAAGCATCCGCAATTTTTTCATGCTGCCGCTGGCCACGCTCGAAAAGGCTCACCTGCTCGAATACGTGGTGCTGCATTACCAGCAGGAAGGCTCGCAGCAATTACAGCTCTCCACTATATTCCCGCCGGGCTGGTTCAGGAAGAACCCTTTCAGCCAGTTCATCAACGACGACTTCATTCATTTCAAAAAACGGAAGGTGCTCAATACCCTGCTGGGCATGGCCGAGTCGCCGGACGATAAGCTCAAGATCCGCAGCAACCTTTTTGTGATGGCGCTTATGCAGCTGGATGCGGAACAATGCGAGATAGAATTGTCCAATATCAAAAAGATCTGCACCGGCGGCGAAATGGCCGGTGAAATGTGGATCAGTCCTTACGAAGCCTTCCTTTTCATCTACGAATACCTCAAGTTCGGGCAGGTGGATGAGAAGATGAAAGAGAAGATCTACCATTACGTAGAGCACTGGAACTTCGCCAACCAGAAAACCTTTACCGTAGGGGAAGAAGCCGTGTACCGCGCCATGTGTTTCATTTTTCTCATGCTGGGCGATTACCAGCAGCTGCTGCTGTTTACACAACGGCTTTTCCAGCAGCATCCTTCCATCCTCTTCAACCGTACCGATCCTTTCCGGCTGATGCTGCTTTGCTGGAAGGCCCAGGCGCACATCAGCACCGGCGATATTCCCGCTGCGGCCAGGATCAGCCAGCACGTGGAGAGCGTACTGAAGTTCTATTCCTCCGACTTCTTCAACGGCCGCCATCTTGACACGCTGCAGAAGATCATCGCGGCGCAGATTTATTACCAGGAAAAAGAGTTCAACAAAGCCATCCGGGCCGCAGAATCCGCCATGGATACGGCGCAGAAACTGGACTTCAAAATATTCGCGCTCCTCAATTACGGTGTACTTAACCGAATATACCACCACCTGCAAATGGAAAAGCAGAAGAAAGACGCCCTGCACAAAATGGAGCTGATCCGGGAAAGCACGTCCTTCAAACAGACACTTCCCGCTTTTGAGCCCATATAACAGGGACTGCGGCGCCCCGGGAATGTTGATAGCATTTTAACAATATTTCCGGGGCTGCACAGCACAAATTGGCATAATTTTACGGTACCAGATACCGTAATGCCGATCGATCAAAGCAAATACTCCACCTTCCAGCACTTTTTGCTGAACCTCCTGAGCCTGTTGACCATACTGCCCCTGGCTCCGTATATCAACCGGTTCATGCCTGTTGTGCAGCTTGGGCAGTGGCATATCGACCTTTTCCTTTCCATCCTCATCGCATTCCTGTTCACCCGCCTGCTGCTGTGGATATTTAAACCGCTGATCATCCCGGCATTCGTGCTGGTGGCCGGCATCCTCGTGTTCAACTTCTTTACCGGCCGGTATTCCTTCTCCAACGTGCTGAACGACTACCAGGGCATGGTGCAGGGCAACTGGGGCACGCGGGACAATAAACAGCTGGACATCCTCAGTTTTTACCCGCGCAAGGTGGAGACCTATATGGACAAGACCGTTCGCGGCATCCGGGAGAAGGCCGTTTATAAAGATTCGCTTGTCCGCAACTTTTCTGTTGAACATTCGCTGGATTATTATGACGAATACTTTCCCAAGTACGGCAAGGTGGTGCGGTATCTCTCGCTTTTTAAATACATTCGCCATCATTTCAAGTATGTGAATGACAGCCAGCGCGATGAATACTTTGCCACCCCCATGGAAACCATCCGGAACGGGCTGGGCGGGGATTGCGACGATCATTCCATCCTGATGGCCAGCTGTATGCAGAGCATAGGCGCCCGCACCAGGATCGTACTGATCAAAGGACACGCTTACCCGGAGCTGTATTGTGGAAGCAAGGAGGAGTTTGAAACGATGAAGCAGGCAATTGTCCACCTGTTCAACAATCCGCCTGTTAAAGAGTTATATTATCATGAAATGAAAGGCGAATACTGGATCAACCTGGATTATTCCGCATGGAATCCCGGCGGGCGTTATCTGAACGATAAAGTATATGCGCTGATAGAACTATAGATTTTTTACCCAAAAAAATTATAACCATGAAAGTAAACACCGGAGTTCCCGAGAAACATTTGCAGGCAGTTGCAGATAAATTGCAGGTTTTGCTGGCCGACGAACATGTGCTGTATACCAAAACCCGCAATTATCACTGGAATGTGGTCGGGGACAATTTTCACGAGATGCACCTGTTCTTCGAAGGACAGTATGGCGAATTGGCAGAGATCATTGACGAAGTTGCAGAGCGCATCCGTATGATCGGGCATTTCAGTACTGGCCGCATGGTCGATTTCCTGAAACTGACCAACCTGCTGGAACCCGAATATACCAGCGACCAGGCCCAGCAGATCAAGAACCTGCTGGACGACCATGAGACCATTATCCGCTCGCTGCGTGAGCTGATCACCGAGTTTGCCGACAAACAAAAAGACCTTGGCTCCAGCGATTTCGTGACCGGCCTGCTGCGCCAGCACGAGAAAATGGCCTGGATGCTCCGTGCTTACCTCAGCAAATAACCACCCGGGATACAATTGGAAAGGCCGGTCCATCAAGGGCCGGCCTTTTTTTGCCTGCTTGCCGGTATATAATTAATCCGATCCTTTATAGATGATGATCTCCACCCGCCGGTTGCGTTGCCGCCCTTCCTGCGAATCGTTCGGCGCCACGGGATCCGCTTCGCCCAGGCCGGATACATGCCGGATGTATTTCTCCAATCCTTTGCCCTTCAGGTATTCAGCGACCGCCGTCGCGCGCATACGGCTCAGGTTGAGGTTATAGGCTTCCGTGCCCACATTGTCCGTATACCCGAGGATCTGCAGCTGGATGGTATCGTGGCGCGGGATGCGCGCCACCAGGCTGTCCAGCGACTTAAACAGCTTCGTGTTCAGCTCGCTGCTGTTGAAGCGGAAAAGCACATCCGGGATCACCAGCGTGTCCGGCACGGGTGGCGGCGGAGGCAGGGCGGCAACGGGCGGTGGCTTCGGATGACAGAATTCTATCTCCACAAAATTATTTTCTTCCTTACCGGCCTCGGTGGTGGTGTCGTAACGCGGTTCCATATTGCCCCTGCCGTATACGTCCACATCGTCCATCGCGAAGCCGTGGCGGTATACCAGCACGTCTTTCAGCTTCTGGGCCTGTACTGTAGACAGGATCTTGTTGTACTCGGCCGTTCCGGGTTTAAAGGCATAGCCGGTCACGATCACTTTCGTGCCGGCGTACGGGTCGTATACCCTAATGATGGAATCCAGCCTGACAGCGGTTTCCGGGTATTTTGAACGGCCTTTCGGCGTGAAAATGCTTTCATCTTTTACGGTGAGGGTCAGGCAGTGGCGTTTGTCTTTTTTTATTTCGACTTTTGTTTTTTCTTCGATAACATATTTACGCGGCACGGTGTGGCGGTGATGCCAGGCGTAGAGCGTGTCTTTCACGGCCCGGGCTTCCGGGCAGAGCGGTTGCGGGTCCAGCGGCTCCAGCCCGATGCTGTCTATGTACAGGTATTCTTTCGCGTAGTTACTGCGTTTGGTCTTGTTGAAGTTGCCGATAATGATGTGGGTGGCGCCGGCGGGCGCGGTGAATACCTTTTCCATGCGGGTGAATATCCCGTCTTCCTGGTTTTTCGGCAGCGCGTCGCCGCCGCCGAGCACGATGGTGGGAGGAAGCGTATCCAGCGGAACGGCGGCCAGGCGGTAGATCCAGGTAGTATCCAGCCGGATGCCGATCTCCACGGTTTCATGGCTTTCAGAGCCCGCTACTACTGTGATCTTGTATTGCCGGCCGGCCACTACCGGGCACAGCAGCCTGCTTTGCGCGTAATTGCACATGCCTCCATGGCCGCGGTACATCAGCTTCAGCAGCTGCACTCCTTCCACGGCGGCGCCGGAATACAGGTAATCTATCCGCATATGCTCCGGCGACACACTCACCCAGGCTGAGGGATTGCAGGGTGCATGGTACTCCGTGCAAATGTTCACATCTTCAAAACTTGGATTGGCAATAAGATTCTGCGCATTGCCGGTTGCAAAGCGGCCAAGAACGGGAATTAAAAATACTATATGCCTGTACGTTAGTTTCATAGAGCGGGAACTCTATCATTATAACAGAAAAACACATTAATTATTATATACTTATGGCAAGGTAACACAAATGTGCGAGAGAAGTCACAATTGGCGGAAGTCCTGGTGCAGTGCCGAGGGCTTTTTTTATGCCCTCCTGAAGGCCCGCAGGCCGAAAATCCCGGGTTCCCGCCGCTCATCCAAACAGTTAAAGAAAGATCGCATGCAGGGCAAAGATTATCGGAAAATTGACGTCTTACCTTAAGATGCCCCTTCCGTGAATACCGGCAGCGTGTACGTTACCATTTATCCTGCATATCATGCATATGTGTAAATGTTACTGTTAACAAAAAGCGGGATCGTATTTTTCGGTCATCAACCTATACGTTAAGAATAGATGAGTATCAAGCCAAAATGCGGCACGTCTTTCCTGTGCCTGCTGGGATGTATGTTTTCATTTTTTACGGCACAGGCGCAGCAGCCCCCTTCCAATAAGGATACGGAAACGGGCGCCATCAGCGGGAAAGTTCTTCAGGCTACCAACAAAGAACCCATTCCATTCGCTTCAGTCGCGTTGCTGAATGAAGATGATTCCACTATCGTGACCGGCGTTGCAGCCGATGAAAAAGGCGGTTTCCTCCTGAAACCTGTGCCCTATGGCAGCTACCTCGTGAAGATCGGCACGCTGGGATACAGCCCCTATTTTGTGCACGTAAAGCTGAGCGCGGAAAGAACCCAGCGCGACCTGGGCACCGTGCTGCTCGAAACCGGCGCCCGCAGCCTCAAAGAAGTGACCGTGGTGGGGCAGAAGCAGATGTACACCATGAACAAGGACAGCATCATTTTTACACCGGATGAGAACTTCCTGCCCGGCGGCACCGGCATGGAACTGCTGGAATACGTGCCCGGCGTGACGATCGACGCGAATAATAATATCACCATGGAAGGAAAGGACCGGGTGAAATTTTATGTGGACGACAAGCCCATCGCCCTCACCGGCATGGACGCCAACAGTTACCTGAATAACCTGCCTTCCTTCATGATAGAACGCATTGAAGTGCTGAAAGCCCCGCCGGATGCGGTAGAGGCCGAACAGGCGCTCGTGGAGGGACGGACCAATATCCGGTATATCAACATCATCACCCGCAAAGTGCAGTTCCGCGGCTATTCCGCAGCGTTCACCGCGGGGGTGGACAGCCGGCGCAACCTCAACGCAAAGATGCGCTACAACCTGAACCTCGCCCCTTTCCAGGTTACCTATTTCAACAACGGCCAGTATAATTCAGACAGCAGCTACGTGAACCGCACATATTTCCCGAAAACACCGGGCGGCGACAGCTCCTACCTCTCACAGAAGAATTTCCGCACTTCCTATAACTTCAACCACAACCTGAATGGCCGTTACGAGTTGAAGATCACGGAAAAAGAAAGGCTCCGCGGCTCTGTAACCCTCGGCTGGACGGGCGATGGTAGCGATGCGGAAAACAACAGCATCAACAGCAACTACGCCCAGAAGCCCACCATGATCAAAAACCAGGACAGCCGCAACCGCCGTAATGGCTACCGCGCCGTAACCGACTGGTATTATTTCAAAGAATATGAAGAGAACTCCGAGAAGAAGCTGGAAGCGGGTTTCAACTTCGTGAAAGGCGGCGGCTCCGGTTATGGCAACAACGATTATTTCTATCTGCTTACAGACGATACTTCCCTGCAGCGCAACGACCGGAAGAACGGCAACTTCAACCTCCGTTCCAACATCCACTTCCGCCAGCCACTTTCAAGTGGAAAATATTATGACCTCAGCGCCACGGCAGAACTGAGCAGGGGCACGAACCTCAACAATGCCACACGCAAAAATGTGAACGATCTTGAACTGCTGCCCGCTCCGCAGCTCTCTACCGACTACAGCGACTTCAACCAGAACTACGCCGCCAACGTATCAGTAGGGAAACGCAGCCGCAAGCTGGGATACAATTTCACCGGGCGCCTGGGCTACATCGGCAACAGGTCTGAAGAACTGTATGCCGGCAACCGCTTCAACAATGAAACCTACGAAGTGCGCAGCTCCATGGGCATCAATTACAGCCCCTGGAAAAATCACATGGCCAATTTCCGTTTCAACCCGGGCCTGCAATACTTCAACCAGCTGGCCTTGCTGGATTCACTGAAAAGCAGTGTACCGTTCAAATACACCAACTTCTCGCCAGGCTTCAACTTCCAGTACGATTACAAGCAGCAGCAGCTCACGTTCAACTTCAACCGGAATATGGACCGCCCTTCGCCTGAACAGCTGAATCCTTTCGTGAACACGGCGGACAGCTTCAATATCCGTACCGGCAATCCCAACCTGCGCCCGTCTTTCACAAGGGACTACCGGCTGGAATATACCGCGCAGATCAAAGCCCACCAGGTGAAAATAGGTCTTGAAAAGCAGGACGCCAGCGACATCATCAGCCGTTATACGCAGGTGGAATACATCAACGACAGCACCATCATCAATACGAGCACCTACGTGAACCTCGCGTCCCGCACAGACAGGAGCGCGTATGCCACGATCAACTCGCATTTCTTCAAAGCGCTGGGCAACAACAAAGGTTCGTTCAACATGAATGTGAGCGGAGGTTTGAGGTATTATGAAACGATCACCGACGGCGGGGAGGAAGGAAGGAATGCGGTGAGTGAGAAATTCGCGCACGTATCCGGCTGGACCTCCAACCTTACCATCTGGGCGGCTTACCGCATCCGCGTGTTCTCCATTTCCGTGAACGGCCGCTACAACGGGCCGCGCTACTATTCTCAGGGCAAGCAGGAAGCGCGCTTCAACAGCGGGCTGCGCGGGCAGGTGAACCTTTTCCAGCGCAAGCTGAACGTGGCGTTTACCTGTGAGAACATTTTCGGTTCCAGCGTGCGGAACTTCTACGAACTGACCAACACTTACGAACAATACTCCAACAACCGGAAGAATGTGCGTTTCTTCAGCCTGAACGTTACGTACAACATCCGCAAATTCACGAAGCTGGGCCAGAAAGGCCCGAAAGATTTTGAAAAGGAAGAACCGCTGTAGTTAAGCCATCATGCGCGATTTCAGCTCAAGGTACTTGTTCACCACGTCTACCGTCAGGTGCTCCGGCGTGGTGAGCAGCGACATGATGCCGTACTGCGCCAGCTCCCGCACGATCTGTTTCTTTTCATGCGCGAACTTCTGCGCGATCACCTGGATGTAGATCTGCTCCACATCCTGCACCTGTTTTTCATTCAGTTTTTTGATCTCCGTGTTTTCGAAGAACACGACCAGCAGCAGGTGGTATTTTGCTATCTGGCGCAGGAAGGGCAGTTGCCTTTGCAGGCTGGTGATGGATTCGAAATTGGTGAAGAAGATGAGCAGCGAGCGTTGCGACAGCGAAGCACGCAGGTGCACGCCGAGCCTTTCCACGTCGCTCTCCGTCCAGACGGTGGTTTGGGCGTAGAGCTGCTCTAATATTTTATTCAGCTGCACTTTTTTGCTGCTGGCAGCGAGGATTTCAGTTTGTTTGCCGGTGAAAGTGACGAGGCCGGCTTTGTCCCCTTTGCCGAGCGCCACGTTGCTGAACACGAGAGTGGCGTTGATGGCGTAATCGAGCAGGGTGAGCCCGTCGAAGGGCATTTTCATGGTGCGGCCTTTGTCTATCACGCAGTACACCTGTTGTGAACGTTCTTCCATGAAGTTGTTCACCATCAGCGTACCGCGGCGGGCGGTGGCTTTCCAGTTGAGGGTGCGCACATCGTCGCCGCGGGTGTATTCTTTGATGTGATCAAACTCCATGCTGTGGCCTATTACACGTTTACGGTGAACGCCCATTTCGCTCAGCTTGTGTTTGATGGAAAATAATTCGTAGTTGCGCAGCTGCATGAAGGAAGGGTATACTTTCACCGTTCTCTCCAGCGCTTCCGTGTACCGCCGGGTAACCAGCCCGAAGGCGCTCCGGACATATAATTGCACGTTGCCGAACTGGTATTCCCCTCTTTCCACCGGGCGCAGCTGGTATTTGTACAGTTTCTCTTCTTTGGCCTTCAGGCTGCCTTTCAGGGAAAAGTTGCGCAGCTGGAACTGGAAAGGCAGTTCATCCACGATCTCCAGCTGCACGGGAAACGTGTAGCCGTTGCGGATGAGCAGTTCCACTTCGTTGTTGTCGCCGTTGCTGAAGCGGTCGCTCATGCGGCGTTCTGCCTGCAGGGCGCGGCCCGGCAGGTACAGCAATGCCACATCCAGCAGCAGCACGACCGAGCAAACGATCAGCGCGGTGATGGCAGCCTGGAAGAGCACCGGCACGAAAAAGGCGGTCACAAATGCCATGATGATCACGCCCAGCGCCAGGTAGAGCCTTGTGCTGAGAAAAAATGAACGGTAGAACCGGGTGAGTATTCCCATGTTATTCCTGTTTATCTCGGTACTTCCACCGCTTTGAGAATTTCTGCAATGATCTCGTCCGGCGTGATGCCTTCCATTTCGCGTTCGGGCGTGAGCACAATGCGGTGGCGCAGGATGTGCGGAAGGATGTATACAATGTCGTCCGGCGTTACGAAGTCGCGGTTGTTCATTACTGCTACGGCTTTGGCGCAGTTCATCACCGCAATGGACGCGCGGGGCGAAGCGCCGAGGTAGATGCTAGGGTTCATGCGCGTTTCATTCACGAGGCTGGCAATGAATTGCAGCAGTTTTTCTTCCATGAGCACTTCCCGCACTTTTTGCTGCAGGCGGAGCACGGTAGCGGCGCTCACCACAGGCTGTATCTGCGCCAGCATCTGGTGCTGCCCGCCCTGCGTGTTGGCGGCCTGGAGGATGGAGATCTCATCCTGGAGGGAAGGATATTTCACTTCGATCTTGAACAGGAAACGGTCCAGCTGGGCTTCCGGCAGGCGGTAGGTGCCTTCCTGCTCTATCGGGTTCTGCGTGGCCACCACCATAAAAGGCTGGTCCAGCAGATGGGTCTGCCCGTCGTTGGTGACCTGGCGCTCTTCCATCACTTCAAACAGCGCGGCCTGCGTTTTCGCCGGGGCGCGGTTGATCTCGTCTATCAGGATAATGTTCCCGAAGATGGGACCTTTTTTATATTCAAATTCCTTGCTCTGCGGGTTGAAGATGGAAGTTCCCAGCACGTCCGCCGGCATGAGGTCGGGCGTGAACTGGATGCGCGAGAACTTAGCGTCTATGGCGCCGGCCAGCAGCTTGGCGGCCAGCGTTTTTGCCACGCCCGGCACCCCTTCTATCAGGATGTGGCCGTTGGCCAGCAGGCCCGCCGTGAGCAGGTCCACCATCTGGTGCTGGCCTACGATCACTTTTGCAATCTCTGCTTTGATGGCCGCAATCGCTTCGTGAAGCTCGCTGAGGTCCGTGCGGGGCTCAAAGGTGTTTATTTCCATTATTTCGCTTTTAAATAGAATTGATAGATGCTGTTATAATAGTGCTGTAATTGTTCATCGCTGATGTTGTCCGTCAACTTCACTTCCATGACCATGCCCATCAGCTGTTCTATGAATTCCCGCGGCTGGCCCGACTTGCGGCTGAGCGCGGTCACGAATTCGCCGGAAATGGCGCCGGTGTTCAGGTAATAATTCTGGCGGATATATTCCAGCAGGTGCTGGGTCATTTTGTTGGCCAGGTTGCCGTTGTTGTGATGCAGGTAATACAATCTCCCGAGCGTTTCCGCGAAATCGAGCGAAGTGTTGGCCAGCACAGGTTTTGGCGGAATGAGCCGCTGGCGGCGTTTGCCTTCGAACAAAATGTAGAGCAACAGTAAAACAAGGGCTAGGATAAGCGCCCAGCGCAGGGAAGAATGTTTCAGCAACACCTGCCAGTCGGAAAAATCGTCGCGCTGCGGGCCGTAGAGATGTTTGTAGTATTCATCCCAGTACACATTCAGCGGAAACTCCGGCAGGTAGGACATTTGCAGCTCCAGCGCCCTGATGTTGTTTTTCTTCATCAGGAAATAATTCGTCCAGGTCATGGGGTTGAGCATCACGATCAGCTGCCCGTTGCCATGCGGCACACGGAAAAAATTCGGCTGATGGCGCGCGTTGGTGCCCAGGATGGTAATGATGCCCGAATCCGGCGATGCAAGGTGTCTGTTCTGCGTGAAGCCCCTGGCGGTAAACGTTGTATCCGCGCCGAAATGCGGGTTGGAGAAATGCTGCGTTACAATGGAGTCTCCGGAGGTTTTATTGACCAGCACAATCGGTACGGGAACTGATGTTCCTCTTTTTACCTTGAACCCGAAAGTGGATTCCAGCAGCGAATCGGTTTCTTCTATGGCCAGGAAAAGCTTGTTGCCGTCCTGCACGTAGGAAGACATAGCCTGGGCGTCCGCCTCCGTGAGCCACAGCCGCTCCGCTACAATGATGTAGGCATTGTTCTGCCCTTTCAGGCCGGAAGTGTTGGCGTATGTTCTTGCGAAAGAGCGTGTGGCGGTTTTCGGTTTGGTTCCCTGGAAAAAATTCTCCATCACTTTAAACGGCACGTAGCTGCCGAAGGGCGCTTTGTCGCGGCTGCTGTAGGTGGCCAACCCCGGGTGAAGCCGGGTTTCCTCCGCATGACCGCCCCCGCCACGCGTATTGGCGCCGATGATTATCAACATGAGCAATGCCACGATGATAACACAAATACTTATGATGAAGCCGGTTCTCACGAGAGCTGTTTGATAGATTGGGAAAATGCGGCAAACTGGTCGTCCAGCCGGGAGTACTGCCCGTTGCTGAGCGGGAGCTTCCCGTACCAGATGTATTCGTAATGCAGCGTTAATGCGGCAAAGGGTTTATGAAATGTAGTGCGGGAAAGCTCGCGCAGGAAGTCCATGTTCGTTTTGTCTTTCCCCGGCGCTATCAGTTGCCGCGCTTCCAGCAATTGCAGCGTATGCAGATAACGGAAGCGCACCGCGTCTCTCAGCCTCCCTTCCGCGGCAGCGGTGCGGGCCAGGGCCTCATAGTTCTGCGGACCTTCATCCACGGCGGCTTCCGGGCCATCGTAATTATTCCTGCCGCCGGAAGACCAGCGGAAAGCGATATCGTTCTTATGAATAAACATCACCAGCACGCTCAGCAATAAAACGCCGAGAGAAATGTAGAACGCCATCATGACAGCCTCTTCGTTCCTCCTCTCCCAGGCGCCCAGCTCGTAGAGCCAGCCGCTTTTTTGTTTTTCTTTACCGGGATTCTCATCCTTGTCGTAGTTGAGTGCTTTCATCTTCCGCAGCTCTTCCATGTCCGCGGTTTTCACCGGGCGTATCACCAGGCGCACCTGCGCGCTTTCGTCCCAATCGCCCACGGGCTGCCGGTCCCAGCGGGAGTAAGGCGTCACGCCGTTCCATATTTTTTGTTCGAGGGTGGAATTGTCGTAGGTTTCTTCATCCGCATAAGTGGTGTCGGTCTCTCCCGTCTCAAGGCTGTCGGCGGCATATGCATCTTCAATATCCCCTTCCGCCACGCTATCCACTCCGGCAGAATCGATCACGCGCCATTCGGTTTCATCGAAGTCTTCCTGTTTTTGTTTTTTATCCTGCGCGGTTGCCTGCAGCGCGCAGCAGAACAGGACCGGCATTATCCAGTATCTTAACAGTTTCATGCGGCAGCCGGTTTTAAAAGTTTGCCCTCTGCATCAAGCCGGTAGCCCATTTTCTCCACCCTCAGGGGATAGATCACGAAGTACCATATGATGAAAGCGGCTGATAATGCGAGGATGCTGATACTGAGCGCCAGCGGCATGCTGGTGTGGCGGGTCACGAAACTTTCCAGGAAAGCCGCCACGATGAAGATGGGAACAAGCGCCACAATCACCTTCAAACCATCCATGGCGCCACGTTTCAGTGATTCGGTGCGTGTATGCGTGCCGGGAAACAGCAGGCTGTTGCCCATGATCATACCCGCCGTGCCGGCGATGATGATGGAAGATATTTCCAGTGTGCCGTGAATCCATATCACGAGCACAGACGGCCAGCCCAGTCCTTTCGCGAAAAAGAAATACTGGAAAGAACCCAGCATGATGCCGTTCTTAAATAATATCCACAGCGTGCCCGCGGAAAAAGCAATGCCCATCACGAAACAGATCATGCTTACCTGGATGTTGTTGTAGGCGATGCGCACCCACATCAGCCATTCGTTCTCATTTTTATATACGCCGAAGGGGTCGCCGTTCGCAATGTTCTCCTCCGTCATGTTCACGTATCCATCACCGAGCACGCCGCGTACAAAGGTTTCGTCGTGTGCCGCGGAAAATGCGCCGATGATGCAGAACAGCAGGAAGTAGCAGAATGTGAAAAGGAACAGGCGGTGATGTTTGCGGATGAGCAATGGCAGCAGGTAGTAGAAAAAATTCCGGATGCGGCCTTTATCGCCTTTGTGATTGCGGTATATGCGCTGGAAGATGCCGGATGCCATCCCGTTGATATAGTGGGTCACTTTGCTGTGGCTGTAAAAAGTTTTGGCATAAGCGAGGTCATCAAGCAGGGAAGTGAATCGTTCCGCCATCACATCCGGGTCTTCGGTGGGCTCCTCTTTGATCTTTTTCCACCGGTCCAGGTTCCGTTTTATAAATGAAGATTCTCTCATCCGGTACGGGTCATAAAAATTACTGAAGTGGAAATATAATAAATTTTAAATTTGTTTATGCCTATTATCAAAATACCTACAGTTTTTAACATTGACCTCGAGTTTGAAGCGGCAGACCTGGGGCGTAGAGGCGTGGCTTACCTGGTAGACCTCCTGATAAGGGGCGCATACCTGTGGCTGATGAGCTTTTTCATGAGCAAAGCAGGGCTGAACAGCAACCTGGCGGGTATTTTACTGATCGGGCTGCCGGTTTCCTTTTATTACCTTATTTCAGAGCTGATCATGAAAGGGCAGAGCATTGGCAAAAGGGTGATGGACATCAAGGTGGTGAGCCTGATGGGCAATGTGCCCAGCCTGAGCCAGATATTGCTGCGCTGGATGTTCCGGCTCGTGGAATCGCCGATATTCACCCTTATTTTTATTTTTTCGCTGATGGAAGACCAGGATGCCTGGGCCGCCCTGCTGTCGCTGCTCTTCGGCGTGGTGCCGCTGATCGTGGTGCTGAGAAGCCCGTACAACCAGCGCCTGGGCGACCTGGCGGCGGGTACCATTCTCGTGCGCACACGGGAGCGGCATACCATCCAGGATACGATCTTCCGGGAGATCCACCAGGCAGACTATACCCCGCAGTTCTCCCAGATCCTGCGCCTTAGCGACCGCGACCTGAGCAAGATCAAATCTGTGCTGGACAGTGTTTCCCGCACGGGCGATACTACCATGGCAGAGCGCATTTCCCTGAGGATCAGGGAAGTATTGCATATAGAAACCGATATGGACGCCGTTCAGTTCCTGGAAACCCTGCTGAACGATTACAATTATCTCGTAACAAGAAGATAATTTTTGCCCCGGACCCAACCTTCTCCTCCGGAAAGGGCGTCTTGTAAGATTAGTCCAGTTGGAACCGCAACATCCATACAGACCCGGCGCGGCCGCTGAGCCGGACCATCTTGCATTGCTGCTGGAGGGGTGCCGGAGGCATGACCGTTTGAGCCAGGAGAAGCTGTACATGCATTTCTTCGACAAAATGCTGGCCGTGGTGAAGCGCACCTTCCCGGACCAGGATGCGGCCATCAGCATATTGAACAACGGGTTCCTGAGGGCGTTCACGAAGATCGGGCAATACAGCGGGAGCGGGAGTTTTGAGGGCTGGCTGCGCAGGATCATCCACCATGCGGCGGCCGATTATTTCAGGGAGCACCGGCAGCAGCTGGAAACCGCGCCACTGCCGCCGCATTTGCCGCTGGCGGATGGGCACGACCAGGCGGCTTACAAAGAGCTGTTGCAGTTATTACACTATCTGCCGCCCGCTACGCGGATGGTCATCAATCTTTTTATTATTGAGGGTTATGCTCATAAAGAGATCGGCGCCATGCTGAGCATCAGCACAGGTACCTCCAAGTGGCATGTGTCTGAAGGGAAGCGGCTTTTAAAAGAATTACTTAACCAACAATATGAACGGACAAGGACCCGATATTGAGCGATTGCTGAGAGCTGCGGCCCAACAGGAGCCGGAGCCTGCCGCGCCTGCCGTAAAAGAGCAGGCCTGGGAGCAGCTGCGTCATATGCTGGACGGGCAGGCAGCGCCACCGCCAGGCGGCAGGGGCTGGTGGTTCGTGCTGGCGGAGGTGTTCGTATTGCTGGCGGTTGGTTTGTTGTTTTTGTTCAATAGTGGGCATGGCTTGAAGTCTGAAAGCGTAACCGGGGATAGTGTGGCGGCAGAGAGCGACCTTGCAGGGGGAAGCGTCGATAGCGCGGCAAATGCAGGGAAGGCGGGAAATAGTGATCGTGTTGCGGACGAAAAGTTTGCAGAAAAGAACAATGATAGTGCTGAAGAAGGCAGCTTTGTGAACAAAAGCAATGATAGCATAGAAAAAGCGGGAAAGGAAAATGATAGTGGTGTGGATGGAAGGTTTGTTGAAAAAAACAATGATAAGGAAAATAATGATGGCCTGGCAAAGAACACTCTTTCGAAAGCCGCATGGGAAGTGCATTTGAAGCGGGATGGTGATAAAGCGGAAAAAAATGAAAACAATGGGCCTGGTAATACAAATGGCCGGGGAGAAGGAGCAGGTAAAGGGGGAAAGGAAAAAATTGAAAAAGCGGGAAAAACTTTGACGGATGCGGATAAACCTGTTGATAAACGAGCCGGGAATACCGGGAAGATGTTCAGCGGGGAAAATACCGGTTACAATGCCGGCCGCAGGCAGGATTCCATGTTGGCAAATAACAGGAATCCTGAAGAGAACGCTGTCACTGGAAAGCCTGGTATTCCCAACAGCCCTGGCTTCTTTCCGCTCAGCCTGGAACCTGTTTATCCCTATACTTCATCCACACAAAATGTTGTGGCAGCCAGCCAACGATTACCGCTGAAACCGCACGATTTCCCTGTTTACAGCATCAGCCCGCTTAACCTGAAAGCGGCCGTCATTGGCGCGGACCGCCGAACATGGGCGGGCAATCTGCAGGTGGAATACACATACCGTCTTTCGCCTGCATTTGCTTTCCGTCCATCGGCGGGCCTAACCTATCTTGCCGGGGCGGACAATGCCTATGAACATTTCTACCAGGATGTAAGACCCGACACCGGCACCACTTTCAAAGTGGACACCGCCCGCACCTGGTTCACCCTCAAAAGCACGCTGCATGCCAATATCGGCCTGCAGTTGGCGTACAACGCGGGGAAATGGTCGGTGTTCACCGGCATCACTTACCAGTACCAGCTGATGCAGCAGGGAAGGGACAGCTCCGTTCCGGGCAGCTACAACATTCCCTTCGATTCCCTGCCGCATTACCCCGACCGTTTCAACGCCAATAAACTTCCCGGCAGGAATTTCGTGCAATGGCAGGCTGGCGTGGACTACCAGCTGAGCCCCGTATGGCGCATCGGGCTGCAGTACAACCTGGGCTGGGGTGGCAGCAACGGCAAAGGATTCATGAACGACATCCCCCGTTATCCCAACCGGCAAAGCCTGGAATTGCAGGTGCGTTATTATTTCAGGAGAAAAAACTGATCTCACCCAACCTTTTTATACTTCGCGTTTGTCTTTCATAGAAATAAAACAAACATTCTATGAAAAGGATTGTGCTATTGCCATTGTTTATACTTGTAGTCACCTGCACAATTTTCAGCTGCAGCCAGGAGGGGGAATTGTCTGAGGAAGATGCCCGTACGGGCGATTTAAGAGACAGTACGGATTATATAGACACTGATACGATCCCTTATACTGACCCTGCCTACAGGCCTCTTGAAGGGTTGAATATCACGCCGCGCTCTTCGGGCCGGGGAATATTACTCAGTATAGAGACCAAAAATTATTACCCTCACAAATATGTGACCCTCATGCTGTCCAACTATAATCTCTCCTTCTGGGAGATAACCGTGCATAATGCCTACCCGGTGAAGCCGTATGACCTGGTGCCCTCCAGGGCCAGGTACACGGTACATAATTTTTATGTCAGGGGAGAAACTTCATTCACCATCAAGCTGAGAGACGTGAAATACAGCGGCACGCTGACCGAACTCAACAATATTTATACCTTCAACTGGACACATGATTCGGTGATCACCATCTCGCCCAAATCATTCTCCCGCTGATGCAGGGTGATCACAACCTTTTCAGAAAAACTATCCTCACCCAACCTTTCCTCATCACACTCCCGTCTTTAATGATATAAACAAAAACATTCTATGAAAAGGATTTATTTATTGCCATTGCTTATGCTTGTAACAGCCTGCACAATCTTCAGCTGCAGCCAGGAAGCCGTATTGTCTAAAGAAGACGCCAAATTTGATCTCTCCAAGCTGCAGGACAGCATTCCCGTTGATTCTATTGACTCTACGGACACGCTCCCTACCGACACGGTGCCGCATACAGACAGCACTTATTTCCGCATCGAAGGCCTGAACCTTACGCCCTCTTCCGTTAACGACACCGCCGTGCTGCTGGAAATTGAAAGCACCAACACTTTCCCCAGTGAAAATGTATTGCTCGAAACCTACAGCAACAATGTCGATTCCGGCTGGAGCATCAACGTAACCAGGGCGTATCCTGTTTATCCCTTCAATCCCGGCCCGTCTGTGGCAAAACAAAAAGTATGGCACCCATCGTTCACCAATGGCACAAGACCTTTCAGCATTACCATCGTAGGGGCTACCTACCATGGTACGCTGACCGCCACCAGCACTGGTTATACTATCAGCTGGGCTCACGACAACGTGGTTAACATCAGCCCGAAGTCGTTTCCCCGCTGAAAGCTTTAATAACTGGTGACATAGGACAAAGGGTTGATGTATTCCTGCATCAACTCTTTTTTATGCCTTAAAAAATTCTCCTTTGATGTAAGTGCCGTGCGGCTGGAATTGCCCGTCGAAAATGGTGAGATAAGCAGGTTGGCCGGGTGTGATCAATCCTCTTTCCGGGTGGCCGATCACACGCGCGGGATACGTAGAGGCCATACGTAATGCCTCTGCAAGGTTGATGCCGGCATGTTTTACGCAATTCTCCACTCCCTGCAGCAGCCTGACGGCGGAGCCGGACAAAGTGCCGTCAGGCAGCGTATAGCGGTCGCCTTTGAATACGTGGGGGTAAGCTCCGGTGCTGGGTTCTACGGCGTCCGTGATGAGGAACAGGCGTTCGCCCATTACTTTTTTTGAAACAGACAGTGCTTCATAGTCCACATGAATACCATCGGGAATGATGCTGGCAAAAGCTGCGCTTTGATACACCGCGCCGGGCAAGCCTGTATCGCGGTGATGGAAAGGGCTCATGGCGTTGAAGAGATGCGTGGCGGTTTGAATGCCTCTTTTGAAACCTTCGGCGGCCTCCGTGAAAGTTGCGTTGCTGTGCCCTGCTGAAAGTATCACGCCGTTGGCAAGCAGCAGTTCTATCACTTCCAGGCTGCACATTTCCGGCGCGATGGTCATCATTTTGATGGCGCCCTGCGCCCTGTCCAGCAAGGCTTTCACCTCATCCGTCGACGGCTTTTTGATGCAGGAGAGAATGTGCGCGCCGCGTTTCACCGGGTTAATGAAAGGGCCTTCGAGATGCAGGCCCGGCACGGCGGGATGCGGGTGGTCCCTCACTGTGTCTATCGCTTTTTCAAAAACGCTCATCTCGTTGGTGGCCAGCGTGGGCAAAAAGCCCGTAATACCCGTTTTCACCAGCGCGTCCGCGATGTTCATCAATGCAGATGGGGAGGGGTCGTCCGAAAACAGCTGACCGCCTCCCCCGTAGATCTGCAGGTCCAGCAGGCCGGGTGCAATGTACCTGCCGTTCTGTTGAATGATATGGAAATCTGATGGTATGTTCCCTTCTTCCGACCAGCCCTTTACAACGCCGTTGTCCAGTAATAAAGCTTTTCCTTTGATCTCTTCCTTTCCTGTAAATATAACCGCCTGGGTGAGGGCTGTAAGCATGGTATAAAATTTTTAGATGGAGCCTTACCAGCCTTTGTTCTGCGACAAGGTTACTTTTTTGTCGGAGAACAGTTTGATCTGGTCTTGTGGTATCGGTTCCAAATATACTTTATCGTTGTCATAAATCCGGTCTGCCAGCGGGGAAACTGATGGAATGATGTATCCTTCCTCCGGCCCTTCAAGCGTAACGTTGTTCAGCCATGAACCGCCGGGAGGGTTGGGTTTCAGCCATTCGCTCCGCTTGATCCACGCGCCGCGGTTGAGGTCTGTATGCACGCGGGTATCCATGTAATCCAGCTTGCGCCAGCGGCGCAGGTCGTCGAAACGGGTGCCTTCCATGGTGAATTCCACGCGGCGTTCGCGGCGGATCTCCCAGATCATGTAGGTCACTTTTCCATCGGGGTCTTTCTTTGGATCGTGGTACACGGCGCCGTTCACCGCGGGCTCTCCGCCCAGCACCTGCAGAGGAGGCAGCGGCGCAGGGTTGCCCACGGTGCGGGCGCGCAGCTTGTTGATGGATTTGTCCAGGTCTTCCTGCGTGAGCCCGCCCAGCTCTGCCGCGGCTTCCGCGTAGTTGAGCATCACTTCGCCGAGGCGGATCACCGGGGCATGGGAAACGTTGAGGTTCGATTCGCCGGTGGGCGCTTCGCGCAGGGCGTCGTTGAGGAACTTCCAGGTACAGTAACCTGTCGTGCTGATGCCCAGGTTGTTCGTGCGGGTGCGCGAACCGTTGGGGCGGAGCTCGGGATTGAAGGTGTGCAGCATACGGCTGTCGCGGTTGGCCAGCACGTTTTCGATGGTTCTGTCTCCCTGGTACAATGGGGAAAGGTCGATGGGCAACCCGTCCGTACAGAGGTACGTTTCTATCAGGTTTTTGTTGGGCCCGGTTTGCGGTTCTTTATTGTTGTAACTCATCAGCGAATGCGTGAGCATTCCCGGCGCATAACGCCGGTAAAGAATGATCTCTTTATTGGACGCGAGGTCCGCCGAGTTGAAGGATTCGCGGTAGTTGTGCGAGAATGAGTAGCCGCCTTTGGTGATCACTTCGTTCGCCGCCCATTTAGCGGCTTCAAGGTATTCGCGGCTTTTTGCGTCGCTCAGCTGGTGGTATTTCTGCCAGGTACCTTCAAACAGCATGATCCGGCTCATGAAAGCAAGGGCCACCCATTTGGTAACGTTCAGCCCTTTTTCGCCGTCTGTTTCGCGGATGTTATCTGCTGCAAACTGCAGGTCAAGCAGCATGCTGTCCATCACGAGCGTACGGCTGTCGCGGGGCTTGTATAATTGTTGCTCATCGGCCACTTCCAGCGGTTTGCCGTACCATTGCACGTCGCCGTAGGTTTTTACCAGCTTGAAATAAGCCATGGCCCTAAAAAAGCGGGCCACGCCCATCCAGTGGTTGCGGGTGGCCTCATCCAGCACGCCCATGCCCCGCACGCGCTCCAGCATGATGTTCGCTTTGCGCACGTTGGTAAAATCCCAGGCGGTGCCGGTGGCGGAAGCTGGAACGGTTTTGGTGAAAGACACCGGAGCAGTAGGCGCAAAATCGTCGTTCAGCGGCTGCCCGGAGAAAAAGTATACTTCCAGGGCGAAAAGCCGGCCGTAGCCTGGGAAGTAGGTGGGATAAAAACCATACGCAAAGGTGCGCACGTTGTTTTCGTTGGTCCAGTAAGTGGCGTCGTCCATCTGGTCCAGCGGGAGGCGGGTGAGGAAGTCTTTTTTACAAGCCGTTCCCAACGCCGCCAGCAATACCGCCCATAATATTTTCGATTTCATACCAGTCAGTTTTTCGCTTTAGAAAGTGATTTGAAGGCCAAAAGAAAATTCCTTGCGGTAAGGATATACCCTTCCGAAAGCGGAGCGGTCTGTTTGCTCTGCGGTGTAATCGATCTCCGGGTCGATGGGCACGGACATATGATCCCAGGTGAGCAGGTTCTCGCCGCTCACATACAGCCTTGCGGCTTTGATATGCGCCCTGCGGCTGAGGCTGGCGGGAAGGGTGTAGCCCAGCGTCACGTTCTTCAGGCGCAGGTACGACATGTCCAGCAAATAACGGCTCTGGCGGAAAAAGTTCTTATTGCTTTCAGCACGGTCATGGTTGGTAGGACGGGGATAAAATGCATCGGTGCGCTGCGGCGTCCAATAGTCCATCTGGTGGGAATACCAGGCTTCTGCTTCGTTGAAGCCGGGAATGAAGATGGGGCCTGAAGGCCACAGTTCTCTTTTGCCTACGCCCTGGAAGAACACGCCGAGGTCTATGCCTTTCCAGTCTGCGCCCAGCCTGATGCCGTATTGATAACGCGGGGTTGAATTACCGATCACGCGCAGGTCTCCCGGGTCGTCCGTGGTTTCGGAGCCCCAGGTTATTTTACCGTCGCCGTTGATGTCTGTGTATTTCACGTCGCCGGGTGTGTAATAGAACCATGCGCTGCCTTGCGTCAGCGCGCCCTGGCCGGGGATGCCGGCTTTGGGTTCCCATTTGTCGCCTACTTTGTTGAAGTCACTTTCCTGGAAAAGCCGGTCTGTCACATATCCCCATATCTCTCCTATCTTCTTGCCCTGGTAATTGCGGTACACGTTGGTGGTGGCGCTGGCAAAGCGGGTAAGCTCTTCCTGGAAGTCAGACAGGGTGCCGAGCACATGCAGGCGGATACCGTTATCGAAAGTATGGGTGTAATCGATGGCCAGCTCCCAGCCGCGGGTCTGCATTTCGCCGAAGTTCTCCTTGGGCACGGCGCCGCCAAAAGTAGCAGGCAGGCCTACGGGTTCGCCGATCATGTCTTGCGTGATCCTGTTATACCAGTCGAAAGTGAGGCCCAGCTTGTTGTCCAGGAAACGCGCGTCCAGCCCGAAATCCAGGGTGGAGATGGTTTCCCAGGTGAGCGAGCGCGGTACGAGGTTAGGCGTGCTGAAGGTGGTCATGTTGTTGTTGCCGATCAGCCAGTTGGAATTGCTGGCGGTCATGACAGACAGGAAGGTAACGTCGCCCACGTTCTGATTGCCCACGGAACCGTAGCTGCCGCGCAGTTTCAGGAAGGAAAGGAATGGTTTGGCCATTCCCATGAAGTTCTCTTCTGAAAGAATATAACCCGCGGAAACGGAGGGAAAGAACCCGAACTGGTCGTGCTTCGGGAACTTGGAGGAACCGTCGTAACGGCCATTCACTTCCAGCAGGAACTTATTTTTATAATCATAGTTGATGCGTGCGAAATATCCGTTGGTAGCCCAATGCCCGCGTTTCCCCGAAACAAACTGGTCGCCGGTAGCCAGGTTGATCTCGCCAAGGTTGGGATCTATCATGCCTCTTCTTTCAGACACCTGCGACCAGTTGCGGTAAAGGTCCACATCCATGCCCACAATGCCTTTCAGGTGATGGTTTTCGCTGAGGTTCCTGGTGTAAGTGGCAAATGCGCGGCCGGTGTTCATATCATTCCAGTTGGAAGTATATTTTACGCGGTTCCACTCGGGACCCTGGTAGTTGGATACGTAACTGAAGTTGCCGAACCAGAAGTTGATAGCGCCTGTTTCCCCGCCCACGGAGTGAATGTGCTGGTTGGTATTGGAGTAGGTATAGTCCACGTCAATGGTCAGATCTTTCAGCGGCCGGAGCGTAGCGCCTACCTGCACGCGGGTAAAGGTGCTCTTGTCCTGGTCCATTTTAGCCTGCTGCATTTCCGTGACGGCGCTGCGGAAGGGTTTGCCCTGGTAGGTGCCGTAGGGATAAACTTTCGGCCAGCGGTAGAGGTAGTACCAGGGGCCCAGCTGCGCGGCGGAGAAAGAGAATGGCGTTTCGAGCCTGGATTGTGAAAGCATCATTTTCCCTCTCACGTCCAGCCAGTCTTTCACGGTGGAGTTTACGCTGAGCGTGGCATTGTAACGGTCGAAGCGGTCTGTTTTGAATTTGAGCATACCGGTCTGGTTGAGATAACCCAGGCCAAGGTGGTAGCTGGTTTTGTCGCCGCCGCCGGTTACGGAAAGATCATGTTTCTGCTGGAACGCAAATTTTTTCATATAGCGTTCGTTCGCGTCCCAGGGCCGGTAGGGATAGAAGTTGCCGTTCCTGATCTCGAAGTCGCGGCCCGGCACCATTTCATCGCCAAGGTCCTGCCCCGCGTATTTCTCTTCCCATTCTTTCATTTTCTGGATGCTGATATCATCGAAATACATGCCCAGTACGCCGAAGGAGTTGATGGCGGGGTTGTTGCTGGAACGGCGGCGGTTGAGCAGCACGGCTTCCGCGCCTTCTACGGCGCCGGCAATTACAGGCACGGCGGTGGGTTTGCTCCAGGAGAAATTGTTGGTGTAGCTGATGGCTGCGGGCGCGCCTTTCGCGCCTGATTTGGTGGTGATGAGTATCACGCCCCATGCGCCGCGGGTGCCGTAGATGGAAGCGGAAGCAGCGTCTTTTAATACAGAGATGGATTCAATGTCTTGCGGGTTGATCATCTGCAGGCTGGGGATCTCCACGTTGTCTACCAGTATGAGCGGCTGGGCGCCTGCCGCGCCGGCGTTCAGTGAGCCGGTCATGCCGCGCAGCCTGATGTTGGGATTGCGCCCGAGGTCGCCGCTGGATGTGGTAATGGTGAGGCCCGGCACCGCGCCCTGGAGGCCGCGGCCCACGTCGGTGACGGGCCGCGATCCCAGCGTGCGCTTTACGTCTACGGCAGACACGGCGCCGGTAAGGTTAGCCTTGCGCTGCCTGCCGTAACCTACCACCACGATGTCTTCCAGCCTGCGGCTGTCGGTCTTCAATATAATGCTGATATGGGCAGTATTCCTCACTACATACTCCTGCGGGATAGTGCCCACGGAAGTGAACAGGAGCACCTGCCCGCGGCCGGCAGACAACGTGAATGCGCCCATCCCGTCCGTGAACACGCCCCTGGTGGTGCCGTTCACGCGAACAGACACGCCGGGCAATGGACTGCCGGTCTCATCCAGGACCTTGCCTTTCACTTCAATGGCAGTGTCTGTACCAGGTTGAAAAGTGGCCAGGACAAGCGGCTCGTCCTGCTTCGGAACGATCATAATGGTGTTATCTGTGAGCTGGTAGCCCAGGCCCGTTTGTTTCAAAAGGGCCGCCAGGGTGGCGCTCACGCTGCGGGTAGCCATGTGGAGCTTCACGCGGCTGTAACGCTCCACTTTTTCAGAAGCGTAGGCAATGTGAAACCCGGACAGCTTTTCAACCAGCGACAACGCCTTTTCCAGCGTAACGTTAGACGCCTCCATGGTGATCTTTTTTTCATCCAGCGCCTGGCCTTTGACGGGCATGGCCCACAGGAGGTGAATGCTAACCAGCATGCAAATGATGGTGGTAAGGCTCATTCTCATAATGAAACACATTTGCTTGGAACAAACTGCTGATGCAAGGGCAGGCAATAGCCTGCCTTTAGCAAAAACCATTGATTTTTGCATAAATTGCAATAGTTTAAAATGATGAGAATCAGCCCCAGGGCTGTTTGAATTTTAAGCGAAGCCCCTCCCGACCTACCACAGCACGGAGGGGTTTTTTATATCCATAATTATCAGGAAGGCGGAAACATTTTCCAGCTCATGGCATAAGATTTTGGTACCCGGACATTGTTAGCTGTGTGCGTATCGTGTTATTCTTTCATGCAACCCTCACCGTTGATCGTCACTTCATTATCTTTGATAGCGTAAGAAGCGTTTCCAACAGTACATAAGATATACAGTATTTTATCGAGCGTTTCAGTGCCTTCAAACGTAGCGCGGATGCGGCATTGCCGGAGCGCGTCGTTTGCAAAGCCGATCTTTACCTGGTATTGTTCGCCGATCTGCCGGGCAATTTCCCCGAAGGGCACGGAGTTGAAGTCCATTCCTTTTTTCACCCAGGCTACGGTTTCCACGGCTTTCACAGGTTTGGTGGCCGCCGTTTCGTTTTCGTATACGATCTGCTGGTCTGGCGTGAGGATGCCGAGAAGCTTATTGCTGCCGCCTTCTTCTATCTTCACTTTTCCCCTGGTAACAGTAACGGTCACGGAAGGTTGGCCGGGATAGGCTTTGATGTTGAAGGAGGTGCCCAGCACGGTGGTGACCAGTTTGCCGGAACGGATGCGGAAGGGTTTGCCCGGCTGCTCTTTGATATCGAAATACCCTTCCCCGGTGAGCGTTACTTCGCGGGTCTTGCCTTTAAATGCGTTTGGATATATGAGGGTGCTGCCCTCACGCAATACCACGGTACTGCTATCGGGCAGCAGGATGAAACGTTTACTGTCCGGCTCCGCCGGCACTACCGCCAACACCGGCCCTGAGGCGGGTTCTTTTACGGAAGGGCGGCTGATCCACAGCAGGGCGCCGATGCCGATGATGGGTAAAGCCACAGCTGCGGCTTTCCACCAGGTATTGCCTGCGCCGGTGCGGAACAGGGCTTCCTTGCTGCGGCGCATCTCACGAAAGTCCTGCAGCAGCTCCTGCGCCAGCTCTTCGTCCGGCCGCCACTGCACAGGCCCGGCATCAGGATGGCGCCAGGTCTCATACCATTCTTCCAACGCCTGAAGCTCTTCCGGGGTGCAGGTTCCGGCTTTGTACTTTTCCAGCAATGTTTTTAAATCGACTACGCCCATAGGCTGTAATTATACGAATGTTACCCAATAGGACAAACAACCAAATACAAACCGTTAGTCCTGCTAAAAAAATATTTCTTTTTGTTTTGGTTTTGAAAATAGCCCTTATTTTTCCTTACATTTAACTTACGCTAACAACCAAGGTCTATTCCACACTATACACACCATACGGATGTAGATTTGCTCGCATGCTGGAAAAAGGGCGACCAGGCTGCGTTTGACGCCTTGTACGAACGGTATGCGGTGCTATTGCTCAAGAAAGCATATGAAAAGACGGGCGATAAGGAAATTGCCCGCGAATTTGTACAGGAAGTGTTCCTGGAATTGCTGGAACGGAAAGACCGCCTCGATATCCACACCTCTTTCAAAGCATATATTTTCACCGCCCTCCGCAACCGTGTGCTGAACTACCTGCACCGCCGCTACATCCATCACAAATACGAGGCATTCCAGGAAACGCGGCCGCCCGCGGCGCTCAACGATGTGGAAACTTATCTCTCCCATAAAGAACTTTCGCTGCAGATGACGGACGCCATCCGGCAGCTGCCGGATAAATGCCGCCAGGTGTTCCTGCTGAGCCGCTCGGAAGAACTGAGCAATAAGGAGATCGCCGAACGCTCCGGTATTTCCGTGAACACCGTGGAGCAACATATGCGCAAAGCCTTGCGCTTACTGCGCAACGGGCTGCAGCGCACCACCCTGCTCATCGGTTTCCTGGCCGGCTGGTTATAGCTCCTTCATTTTCTTTCAACGCCAGCAAATAGATCAGCGACGCTGTGCCATCCATGGTAGGTTCGTTTGTACTGTAATCCCCGTAATCATCATGGTACACCACGAGGCTGCTTTGAAACGGCGCATATTCATCGGGCTCTGCAAGACGGATGCCGATCAAACTGTTGTAGATGCTGCCGTACACGGGGCCATCCACGAGGCCGCCGTTTACCGGGTAATTTTTGAGATGCGTGAACGCGGAGTGCGGGTCTGCCGGTGTATCGCCATGCTGTGGCAAACCATATACCATGGCCGTTCCCCAGGGATTACATCCGAAAAGCCAATCCACGTTCGCCTGCGCAAGCGCGGCATAATCGCTCTTCCCGCTCAGCGACTGGTACCAGTAACATTGTATCGCGAAAGCAGCGGTCAGGTTATTGCTGCACCAGATGAAAGGAACGCCGCGGTAGAACGCATTCTCTTTCGCCTTTTGCCATACCTTTTCAATGCCGGACCTGTAATAGCCCAGCAACTGTTTTTTCGCGGCGGCTCCTGCCTGGCGGGCCATTTCGTAATGACCAATATTGATGAAAGGATACCACTGGTAATGGCTGGCCGTATCCGCGCCCAGCCAGGGCGTAACGGTTTCCGCGGCGGCGTACCGCATGCCTTCGGCGAGATAATGTTCGTCCTTCGTAATGGCAAACAGCCGGGCGGCGGCCAGCTCCATGTCATCCGTCCAGTTGTCTTCCGCGTAAATGTAAGGAGACAACACCGAAGCGGTTTGTTGCACGCCAGGTAGCTGAACGCCTAAGGCGTATGCCGTGCCTGCTTTTGTTCTCAGCTTATTCGCGTAAGAGGAATCTTCATTTTGCAGCACTGAATAACCCAATGCAAAGGCGCTGGAAAATTTGCCGGCGGTAGAAGCCACGCCGGTGCTTTTGTTCATCTTTTTATATTTCACGCCCTGCACCTGGGGCTTGCCGGAACAAAAATAGACCGGCCTTTCAAAGCCGCGCCCGTAAAATGAATCCAGCGCAGGAATGCGCATGCCGCGATGGTCGCGGTCGTCTGCTATTTGGTTGAACAGCCAATCGCGCTGCGGATGCATGCGCAGCAGCCAGTCCAGCCCCCAGCGTGCCTCGTCCAGCACATCGGCGGTGCGGTTGCTGCCGGGCAGGCCGTTGGCATCGTGCCGGTCTGTAAATACGCGCGGGAAATCGCGGTAGGCGGCGAGAAGATGGTAAACTGTATTGGCGGAAGTAGTGGAGTATTGCAGGTAATCGCTGGCATCGTGCCAGCCTCCAATGGCGTCTATCCTGGTGCTGTCGGGCATAGGGCCGTAGAGCGTGTAGCCGTCGAAGGTATGGCAGGAGTCTTTGAGGAAAGGATTAAACCCGCAGCGCTGCTGCCGGAGGTAACGCAGGCAAAAATCCGCCGCGCCTTTGTATACATCGCTTCCAATGCGGAACACGGGAGATACGGTGTTGCCCGCTTTCAGATAATAAATGCCGGGAGTTGAAAATGAGGAAAAGTTGAGGCGGTATGTTTGCGCGAAAGGGCCATAACCGCCGAAAGCCTTGCCTGCCGGGGCGGTAAACACCGCTTTGCCGTTGGCGGAATCTATGAGCTGGAACGATTGAAGGGAAGCGGGAGAAAGGCTTCCCCATACCGCTGCTTTAACGCCGGAAGGCAGATACCCGAGTTGATTGATACGGATATACGCTTCCGGCGTTTCTTTTTTTGCAGCTATCAGTAATGGTAAAAAAATCAATAAGAGTATGCAACGTTTCATGATGGGCCGGATATGTTCAAAAATAAGACAATCCGGGCGTTATGAACCGTTATGCAGCGTGCTGCAGCAGCTTCGATGCAGCAATGTATTTCACATCAGGACTGTACATGAACAGGCAGGAGCCGTTCTGTATCTTGCTGATGATCTTTTTATGCAGCGCCACGGGAACTGCAGGGCAGCCAAGGCTTCTGCCAATGTAACCCTGCCTGCGGCCGAGCTTTTCATTCACATAATCCGCCGCATGCATCACAATACCTCTGTCCATGGCGTTGTTGTTGATGCCATCCTCTTCGCCTTCAAGCCTGAGCGAATACCCATGCTGGCCGCGATAGGTGTTGCCGGTCACGTAAAAACCGAGGCTGCTTTTGAAACTCTCGGGAGAGTTCGAAAAATCCGTGGCCATATTCTTACCGGAGTTCCGGCCGTGGCTCACCAGCGAATTGAACAGCAGCTTGCCCGAAGCAATATCTATCACGAACAGGCGCTTCTGCGTGGAAGGCAGGCTGAAGTCCACGATAGATAATATATCGTCATTGCGCAGCTTTCCTTCTTTCAAAAGGCGGTCGTAACCCATAATGGCATACTCATACGCTTCACGGGAAAGCCCCAGGGAATCCAGTGAAAGATGCTCATACAAAGCAGCTGTAGCGGAAACAACAGGAGCAATAGCTACCGGCGCGGTCACACCGCTGTTTTTCTTACCGATCGAGGATACTTTGAGACTAAACAGTGAAGTCAATGCCAGGAAAGGGAGTATGTATCTTTTTTTGCTAATACGTAAATTCATCCACTTCATTTCTTTCTTTTAACAAAAACGGTTTTTCAATAATGGTTGTTGCGAGCACAAAGATACGAAAAATATTACATGGGTATTGTTGTTACAATCATCGAATTGTCTAATTCCAGTCAAAAATGTTCTATTGAAAATCAATTCTTTGTAAACGTCAGGAACTCGGCGCTGCTGGCGTTGTCGTCCGTAAGTTTGATCTCGCGGTCTGTGAGGGAGATCACCATCCAGTCGTCCGTGAGTTCGCCTAATGGTTTATTTGCATCTGTTTTCGGCCCGAAATCAATGGAAAAGCGGGTGCTGGTGCTGTTCAGCGACCAGCTGCCGGATTTGCTCACGCCTTGTTTCACGGCAGAAGCGCTGCCATTGCCTGCAAACGTGAACGTATACCCCGAAAAATCGCCGGTTTCATCGTTTCCCCGTTCTGAAAAGTGGCTCACGCGCCAGGTGCCGGCGGTTACGGCGTCCGGGTTATTATCGCTGCTGGAAGAGCATGCGGTGAAGAGCGCCAGGAATAACAGGCTGAAGGACACAAGCTGCTTCATAAAAGTGGAGGTTGATTTACCGGTTATACGCAAAATGTGGGCGGGTGGTTGCCATGTCGAGGTTGCTTATAATCCTCTTGATAATATAATCAGTAATGGCCGTCACTGCGTAAAAAAACCGTCATTGCGAGAAGCGGAGGGGGGGTTGTGCTTGGGGCTCCTCGCAATGACGGAATTCCTTGCCATGACGGGCCTGCAAATATTTTATTCCTTCGACACCTCCAGTTCCAGGTTCGGCATGCCCATCTCGTCGTGCGGCGTGAGCGGGCGGGCCAGCTTCCAGCTTACGGGGTAATATTTCCCTTTCTCCATCTGCACTGCGGGCAATGTTTTGCGGTAATACACCTGCGGTACGGCGTAATCGATATTAAAAGGAAGCGAGCGTTTGAAATGATTGAAAAGCTTTACCACCAGCTGGTTCTTCCCTTCCGAAAGCGGCAGCAGCACATAATGGACGATGCTGTCTTTTTTGTAAGGATTATTCTGGATGAAAAGGTTCTTCCCGTTCAGGAATACCATCACCGCATCGCCGCTGGTTACCTTCACCAGCAGCTGCTGCCGGCGCGGGGAGGTGATCTCCTGCAAAACGTAATAACCTGTCATCAAACCTGCGGGCAGCTGGTAGCTTGTGCCGTTCTTATATTCAGCATGTTTCACCCAGGGCTTCCCGTTGTTGCCGGGCCAGGGTTTGCCCGGGTCGAGCGCGTGAAGATCGCCATGGGAGCCGCCTACGCCGGAAAACAGCGGGCCTTGCAGGTAGAGCTCGCTGAATTGTATGGCGCCAGGATCGTTATTTAATTTTATTTCTTCGCCGTTGTTCAGATCTACTTCGCTGGTATTTGCGCCCAGCTGCAATGTTATTTTCTTTCCTTTTTCTTCCGCCGCGTAAGTCAGCACCGGCTTGTAAGTGCCACTGCGGGCGGGCGCCAGCGTCCAGGCGTTTTGAATGGTGCTGGTGAAGCTTGTATTATAATCTACGGTCGCGTTGCTGAAATATTTAAATGCGTTGTCATTATTCAATACTACAGGCTTGTCCAGCTGTTGGATATTCACCGGCGGAACGGTATATCCACCGGGTATTTCCAGCACGATCACTTTAAACCACCGGTTTACATCCAGCCCGGCGGGTACCTGCACAGTTATGCCGGCCGCGGTGGCGCTGGTTTTCACCGGCGTTTTATCTTCCAGGAAATATGCTTTAGCGATCTTTCCTTTCAGGCCCGGCAGCAGGATGGTGTTGTTCTCAGGCTGCGTCATTACATGCAGGTAGAGTTTGTTTTCCTTACTGGTAATACTTCCCCAGCCGAAGGGCACATGGAAAGGATCGGGCTGTGTGCCGTAGATGGCTTCGCTGTTCTTTTTGAGCCAATCGCCGATGGCCAGCAGCGTTTCTTCTTCAAAAGGCACTACGGTGCCATCGCCTTTGGGACCAATGTTCAGCAGGAAGTTGCCGCCGCGGGAAGCTACCCGTACCAGGCTGGTGAGCTTTTCCCGTTCTTTTGCACGGATGTCACCCCGCTCCTGCCAGGAACGGTAGCCCCAGGTTTCATGGAAGAACGATGCGGGGCTCTGCCAGGGCACGCCGATGATGTAGTCGGGCTCCTGGTTGTCGCCCATCACGGTGAAGTCGCCCATATTGTTGCCAATGCGGCTGCCGATGAGGCAATCGGGCTGAAGGCGGTGCACCAGTTCGCGCATTTCCCGGCTTTGCTCCAGGGTCATGCTGCCCATGTCGAACCAAAGCTCGGATACGGGGCCGTATTTGCTGAGCAGTTCCGTTACCTGGTTTTTATTGTAGGTATGATGATCGGGCGGGATGGAATCCGAGTTGTGACCTGAAATAGGCATGGCCGCGGGGAAATGCCAGTCTATGAGCGAAAAGTATAGTCCAAACGCAACGCCATGGCGCTTGCAGGCTTCAGACAGTTCTTTGAGGATATCTCTTTTATAGGGTGTGGCGTCCATGATGTCGAAAGTGGTAAAGGCACAGTCCCAGAGCGCGAAGCCGTCGTGGTGCTTGGAGGTGATCACGATGGAGCCCATGCCGGCGTTCTTCGCCAGGATGGCGATGCTGTCCGGGTTCCATTTTTCCGGGTTGAAGGTGGCGGCTACTTCTTCGTAGGTATCGCTGTACAGGCCGGCTGAGTGCGCCCTGATCTGTTCGCTGAGGCCGCGGCTGACGGGCTTATCCTCCCATACCCCGCCCAGTTTTGAGTACACCCCGAAGTGAATGAACATGGAGTATTTGCGGTCTTTCCATTTCTGCATGGCAGCCGGGCTGATCTGCGCCGAAGCGCCGGAATATGCCAGGAGGCAGGCCGCCATGATATACAATATCCTTTTCATCTGTTCAAGGTATTAAAAGATTTTTAAAATTGCTTATCTTCAGCCTGTATCAACTACAACTGTTCGACTGAGATGATGAGTGTGAATGAGCATAACCATTGTTCTTACCGTACAGCTTGCAGGGATGCCGGCGCTAAAGAACTATACCATAGCCAGGAAATACGTGCACAACAAATGAATACGAGCGCCACGCTGCACCCTGCGATTTTAACATTCAATGCCGGCGTTTGCATGGCAGCCGCAAGATGATTGCAGCATCCGCGGAACCGGAACGGTACAATTTACCGGGGAGGGTTTCGTTTAAGGCTTGCGCTCTCTATCTTGCGCGAAAGAACATCATGATGGGGTATTTTTCAGACAAAGTGGTGTGGATCACCGGCGCATCATCAGGATTAGGAGCGGAGCTGGCCAGGCAGCTTTCCCGCGAGGGCGCCAGGCTGATACTTACCGGGAGGAACGCCGCTGCGCTGGAAGCAGTGCGGCAGCAATGCGAAACACCTTGCCAACTGCTGCCTGCAGACCTTGAAAAGGATGCTACGCCTGCGCTGGCAGCTGCTGCGATGGCGGCTTTCAACCAGGTGGATATCCTGGTCAATAATGCCGGCATTACGCAACGGGCCCTGGCGGAAGACACGCTGCCGGAAGTGGAGCGCAGGCTGATGGAGATCAATTTTTTTGCGCCGGTAATGCTCACCCGCCAGCTTTTACCGCATTTCCGCGAACGGAAAAGCGGGCAGGTGGTGGTGATCAGCAGCATGGCCGGCCTGATGGGCTTTCCGCTCAGAACCACCTATGCCGCCTCCAAACATGCGCTGAAAGGCTATTTCGAGACCCTGCAGGTGGAACATACCATTCCCGGGTTCCATATCACCATCGTAAGCCCGGGACGTGTGAACACGCCTATTTCCCTGAGCGCAGTGACCGCCTCCGGCGCCGCACATAACCAGATGGACGAAGGACAGGCAAACGGCATCCCCGTGGCAGACTGCGCCGCGAGGATACTGAAGGCAATGAGAAGAAAAGAGAAACACGTGATCATCGCCAGGAGCGAAAGAGTGCTCTGGTGGTTGCGCAAAAACATCAGCCCTTTGTACTATACCATTGCCCGGAAAGCCGGGATGAAACAATCATAATCCTTTATTATGGCATATATCACAGGAATACAGCAAATCGGGATCGGCGTGAAGAACGTGCGCGAATCCATGTTAGGGTATAAGGACCACTTCGGTATGAACGTGCTCATTTTCGACGACACGTCCGAAGCCGCCCTGATGACGCCTTACACAGGAGGCACCGTATATCGCCGCAGGGCAGTACTTTCCCTGAATATGCAAGGCGGCGGGGGCTTCGAGATCTGGCAGTTCCAGGACAGGCAGCCCGCAGAACCTTTACAGAAGCCGCAATACGGCGATCTCGGCATTTATGCCGCCAAGATCAAGTGCCGCGACCTCGCCGCTGCGCGCAGGCACCTGCTCCAGTATGAAGGCCTGCAGGTAGGCGAGCCCTACAAAGACGCGGAAGGCCACATGCGCTTCCTGGTAACGGATGCCAATAACAACCACTTCGAATTCGTGCCCGGCCATCATTGGTTCCACAACAACAGCGGTGTTTGCGGCGGCGTGTCTGGCGCGGTGATCGGCGTGCGGGATATGGATAAGGCTGTCCGTTTCTACCGCGACATCCTGGGCATCCGCGACATGATCTACGACGAAACCACGCCCTCCTTCCGGAAAGTGTTGCTGCGCAAGCATCCCGGCGGCATCGGCGCGTTCAACAAGCTGCTGGGTTCCGCTGAAATAGAGCTGGTGCAGGCCCTGGACCGCGAGCCGGTGAAGATCTACGACAACCGCTTCTGGGGCGACTGCGGTTTCATCCACCTTTGTTTCGACGTGATCAATATGTGCGCGCTGAAAGAGCATGCTAACGCACATGGTTATACTTTTTCTATTGACAGTGAAGATTCCTTCGCGATGGAAAGCGCGGCGGGCCGCTTCTGTTATATTGAAGACCCGGACGGCACGCTGATCGAGCTGGTGGAAACGCATAAGGTTCCCCTGTTCAAGAAGTGGGGACTGTACCTGAACCTGAAGAAACGGTCGCTGGAGAAGCCGCTGCCGGATTGGATGATCCGCATGCTGTCACTCAGCCGTGTGAAATAAACGATATTCTTTATAGGCCCATGCGGTGAAAGGCAACAGCGGCAACGCGAGCCAGCCCCATGGGCCTGTTGTTGATACCAGTAGTAACGTGACCGCCAGTACGAAAAGAGGATAGGTCAGCATCAGCAGGCAAAACACTACTGAATCGTAGAATACCGTATTCTTCGTTTTTTTCCTTGCAAAGTTCCGCCAGCAAACATAGAACCAGCGCTGCGTTATATACCCGAGCAGCGCGGGCAGGACCAGCAGGATGGAATGGCCTTTGCGGGTGGCGGCAGGCTGCATACCGGCCTGCAGGCGGTTGTACAGCATTTCGTTCAGTTCCCTCACGTTATTTACATCTCCTTTCCTGATCTGTTCCCCGAATGTTACCTCGATGTGTTTCGGCACGGCGGTAAACGAGCTGTAGTTGATGGATACCGGCTGGATCATGAGATCGTCCAGCCCGGGCTCTTCCCAGGCGCTGAAGCTCAGCCTGGCCGTGCCTTTTTTCAGCGGGCGGACGTTGTGTTCGTTCACGCAAATACCTTCCGGGAATATAAGGATGCAGCCGTTTTGCCGGAGCACATGCAGGGAGAGGTTGAAAGTTTCTTCGTTGCGCTGGAGGTTTTCTTTTCCTTCGCTCAGCCTGAAGATGGGGATCATGTGCATGGCCCTCAGCAGCGAGGCCACGCGCGGTTTGCGGAAGGCGTCGCCGCGGGCGAGGAAGTGCAGGCTGCGCGGCATGTAGGCTCCCATCACGATGGCGTCCAGGAAAGAATTGGGGTGGGTGCAGGCCAGGATGCAGGGCGCGTTGCCGCCTTTGTAACGGAACGTGATCTTCCCGCAATAACACCATAAAGCCAGCCTGGCCCAGATTTTCAGCAATGCATACAACAAGTTCGGATCAGGTTTTACTGCCTGTTTACCGGCGAAATTCACATGACGCTGACCGGTAAACGAAATGATTGATTAGTCCGGTTGTAATATCGCTCAATGTTTTCCTGAAAACAAGCCCTCGGGAGCCAAAATTGTGCTAAAATGAGGGAATGCCCGCGGGGCGGGTATCCTGGCGGACAGTTCCTCACAGTGATGATCTCCTAATCCCTGTAATTACTAAGAAAAGGCGTCCAGTCGAAAGGCTGGAAGCGGATGGTGTCAAACTCGGGCAGGCCCAGTCTTTGGAGGATGCCGCGGATGCCTTTTTTGCCGCCGAAATCCCCGCGGTACCAGCCCATGAAAGCAGGCAGGAAGATCGCGCCGGGCGTTTGCCGGGCTTCTTCTTCGAGGTGGCTTTTCATGGCGAGGTTCAGCTGTTCGTCTATCCGCGCATCGTCGTAATAATCGATCGGGGGACAGCTCCTGGCGCCGTAGTTCAGCGCAAAATGGATCCGATGGTCCAGGCGGCTTACGCGGGTTTCTTTTTCAAACTTACCCGGCGACAGTTTTAACAACTCCCCGTTCCTGAATGTGAACGTGCCCCTGCGCAGGATGCCGTGTTCGATATCATCGAGGCTGAGGGCATGGCCGGCTACAGTGATGAGCTTCCTGCGGAAAAATGCGGCCCTGTCGCGATACAGGGCGCTGTTGCCCTGCAGTGCAATCTGTGCGGCAGCATTATATATATTGATCCAGAAGGTCTTTTTCAACCGGTCTGAATCCAGCTGCTGTACCAGCTCTTCGCGGCTTAAGGTGGAAAGCGCCTCCAGCTGCGCATCTACGGGGTTGCCGGTGCGGGCGGCAAAAAGCAGTTCCTGTGAAAGCGGGATCAATGCGTCCTGCGCTTCGTTAATGTATTCGTGGCTGCTCAGCACTGTGTAACAAACGAGATATGGCTTGATGAGATGTTGCATCGTACTACATACGTATTTAAGGGGTGAACCAGATGTTTTTTTGGGGCGTTTGCGTAAAGTTACATTTTACAAACGCGACGTCCAACCTGGTGCGTGGATAACTTATCCACCAATTGAAATAAAAGTTTCTGCATCCCGTCCATCCTGCACATCACCTGCCGCAGGCTTTCCTCTTCCTTCGATTTGTTTTCACCTTTAATGAGCCCCAGCAGGTCGTCGGGCCCGAACGAATAAAAGTTCTCAAGAGTAAGCCCGTATATCGCCAGTATGTCTTCCACCCTGCCCATCGGTATCTTCCTGGTACGGCCCCTTTCCAGGTCTATATAAGCAGAGGTGGAGATCCCTATTTTCCGGGCGACGTATTCCTGGGTGTACCCGTGCAGTATCCGGATGTAATACAATTTTTTACCGGTGCAGTCTTTCATATCAGATTAGAATTTAATTGGTTAACAGAATTAATTTATCGCGCCTAAGTTCTGCCATCCTGTTTTCAGTATTTCACAACTGTGAAAAAAATGGCGTTGGTGAATGATGATGCGAAGTTCTGTTATCCGGTTTTTCTAATACTTCACAAATGTGAAAAAATTTCACGCCGCTCCTTCCTGATCCTGCTAATGGTTCCCGGGCTGACGCCCAGGTAGGAGGCGATAAAATTGAGCGGGACCCGGGCTAACAAATCCGGGTGGTTCTTCTCCAGCTTGGCATATTTCTCTTCTGCTTTATCCATACGCAAAGAGAATGCCCTTTCTTCCATCTGGATATAGTATTTCTGGGTCAGCTCCCGCCCGATAAAATTGAATTCCGGGTATTTCCGGTAAACCGCTTGCAGGGATTCGTAGGAAAGGCCTATGCAGACCGTATCTTCCAGCGCTTCGATCACTTCCCTGCTGGGCGCCTGTTCAAAAAAACTCTGCACTGTAATAATGATATCTCCTTCTTTCATGAACCACGACGTAACACCACGGCCCTTTTCGGTGATGTAATACGCCCGCGCCAGCCCGCAGCCTGCAAAATAACAATACCTGCAAAGCTGCCCGTGCCCGAGGATGATGCTGCCTTTCCGGAACTTTACCACTTCCGAAAGCCGCACGATCTCTTCTTCCACTTCTTTTTTAATGGGATATATCTGCCTGAAATATCCGAACATTCTCTCGTACAATACCACTGATAATTCTTCAGACGGCAACTTCCATAATTCGGGTCTATTAGTGCTCATTGCCCCCGGGTTAAAAGGTTGATAAAGGAATATGGCCGGTTAACAGTGGGTTCAGGCAAATATAAGGAAAGAAGCGGATGAATTACAGCTATCCTTGTTATTCATACTTGTTTGCGCTATCAGGCATATGCTTTGAATGATGATCATTGAACCAAAACAATTTCCATGATCCAGAGAGACGGTCATTGTACCAGCTTATGGCAGGACAGTGGCCATTCCTACAAGCCAGCCCCTCTCAGGAATGTGCAGCAGTACGACGTGATCATTGCGGGCGGGGGCATTACCGGCATCAGTACTGCGCTGCTGCTGGCGGAGCGGGGCAAGCGCTGCCTGGTGCTGGAAGCCCGCGAACTGTGCTTCGGCACTACCGGCGGCACTACCGCGCATATCAATACTTTGCTGGATACGCCTTATAAGACAATAGCAAAGAACTTCGGGAAAGAGAACGCCAAAGCCGTGGCACAGGCCGTGAGAGACGCGCTACAGCTGATAAAAAGCAATATTTCGCGGTTAGGTATCGACTGTGGATTTTCCGAAGCAGATGCGTATTTGTTTGCACAAAACGACGCGCAGGATAAAGAACTGGAACAGCTGTTGGCCGCCACCAAAGAGGCGGGGCTTGAAGCGGACCTGGTGGATGATATACCGGTTCCCATTCCATTTACCACTGCCATGCGTGCAAAAGAACAGGGGAAATTTCACCCGGTGAAATATGTGTTCGGCCTGGCCCGAGCTTTTGAAGCGCTGGGTGGCGGTATCATCCAGCAAACGCGGGTAACCGGCGTAGAGAACAACGATGATGGCGTGATCGTGGAAACTGACCAGGGCCGTTTTGCAGCCGGCGAACTTATTTACGCCACGCACATTCCGCCGGGCGTGAACCTGCTTCACCTGCGCTGCGTGCCTTACCGAAGCTACGCCATGGCCGTTCAGCTGGAAGATGGCGCTTATCCTGAAGACCTGAGTTATGATATGGAAGACCCGTATCATTATTACCGTACGCAGGTCGTGAAAGGCCAGCCTTACCTGATCGCCGGCGGTAAAGATCATAAAACAGGCGAAGCGGAAAATGCCAACGCGCATTTCCTGCAGCTGGAAAGCCATATCCGCAAATATTTCCCCGTGAAAGAGATCAGCTACCGGTGGTCTTCACAATTTTTTGAACCGGCAGACGGCATTCCTTACATCGGGCATTTGCCGGGGCAGCAGGAGCGTATTTATGTGGCTACCGGCTTCGGTGGTAATGGCATGATATACAGCAGCGTGGCGGCCATTCTTCTCCGCGACCTGGTGTGCACGGGCATTGCGCAATATGAAAAGCTGTTCAGCCCGAACCGGCTGAAGCCTGTGGCTGGGTTCACCAATTTCATCAGTCATAATGCGGACCTGGTGAAGCAGTTTGCCATGAAGCTGTTCACCCGTGAAGACCTTGCGCTGCTGGCCGACCTGGCGCCGGGTGAAGCAAAGGTAGTGGCCTACGAGGGTGACAAGATAGCGGTGTACAAAGGCGAGAACGGCGCCATTCACGCTGTGAGCCCGAGCTGCACGCACCTGCAATGCGAGGTGAAGTGGAACAATGCAGAGCTGTCGTGGGACTGCCCCTGCCATGGCGCGCGGTATGATGCTGCGGGCAGGGTGCTGAACGGGCCTGCGTCTATGAACCTGGAAGAAGTAATGATCAGCAAGGAGGCAGAACATGCTAAGTAATAAAATTGCCCGGGCAAAGCCGGCGCGCCCGAAAGCAAAAGCTGCCGGGAAGAAGGCTGCTGCGAAAAAAACGCCGGCAACTGCGAAGAAGGGCACTGCAAAGAAAACCATTGCCCTGACGGCAGCCGTGAAAAAGGCGCCCACGGGCCCGTTCCCGGGAAATGCCCAGCCGATGCTGGCTACGCTGGTAGATAAGCCTTTCGACCGGGAAGGCTGGCTGTATGAAATAAAATGGGATGGTTACCGCGCCCTCGCTTTCATGCGCAAAAATGAAGTGGAGCTGAAGTCGCGAAACAACAAATCCTTCAATGAAAAATTCTATCCTGTATATGCAGCCGTGCAGGATTGGGGCATACAGGCCGTGGTGGATGGAGAGATCGTAGTGGTGAACGACAAAGGCACGGCTAACTTTTCCGCCCTCCAGCAATGGCGCAGCGAGGCAGACGGCGAGTTGCTGTATTTCGTATTCGACCTGCTCTGGTACGAAGGCAAAGACCTGCGAAACCTGCCGCTCACCGAACGGCGGGATCAGCTGAAAAAAATTGTTCCACCGAAAGGGCTCATCCGCCTGAGCCATGACTTTGAGACCTCCGGCACTGAAATGCTGCGCGTGGCGCAGGAGATGGGGCTGGAAGGAATTATTGCCAAGAAGGCGGACAGCCTTTACCATAGCGGTGAGCGGACGAAGGAGTGGCTGAAGATCAAATCCTCTCGGCGGCAGGAAGTAGTGATCGGCGGCTATACGAAGAATGAAGATTCGGCCAAACCTTTCAGCGCGCTGCTGGTGGGCGTTTTCGAAGATGGAAAGCTGGAATACACCGGGAAGGTCGGTACCGGTTTTGGCCTTCAGCAGCAAAAAGAAATGCTGCAACAGTTCAAGCCGCTGCTGGTAAAGAAAAGCCCGTTCACCACTGAGCCTGATATCAACAAGCCTTCCCGCTTCAGGCCTAACCCGCCCAAGGCAAAGGCATTCTGGCTGAAGCCGGTTACTGTTGCGGAAGTGAGTTTCGCAGAAATGACGCCGGACGGCGTGATGCGGCATCCTTCCTTCGAGGGGTTGCGCGAAGACAAAAAAGCGGTGGCCGTTGTGCTGGAAGAGCCGCTTCCTGTTTCAAAGATCGTTTCTCCCATGGCAGGCGTCGTTCCTCCCGGGGAAAGCAGCCGCAAAACGTTGCTGAACCCTACGGACGAAACGCAGGTGCGCAAGGTGAACGGCCAGCAGCTGAAATTCACCAATCTCAGTAAAATTTACTGGCCGAAAGAAAAGATCACCAAACGGGACCTCATCAATTATTATTACCGCATTGCGCCTTTCATATTGCCTTACCTTAAGAACAGGCCGCAGTCGCTGAACCGCCATCCTGACGGCATTGAGGGCGAAAGTTTTTACCAGAAGGACGTGACCGGCAAAGTGCCTGCCTGGATAGAGAAATATCCTTATCAAACGGACGATGGTGCGAAGAAAAATTTCATGCTCGCCACCAACGAAGCCAGCCTGCTTTACATGGCAGGCCTTGGCTGCATAGAACTGAATCCCTGGAGCAGCACTATCCAGAAGCCGGACCATCCTACCTGGTGCATCATTGACCTTGACCCGGCCAAACAATCCTTTGACCAGGTGATACAGGCCGCGCAAGTGACCAAAGCCGTGCTGGATGACATGGAAGTATCTTGTTACTGCAAGACCAGCGGTTCCACCGGTTTGCATATTTACATCCCGCTTGGCGCGAAATATACTTACGAGCAATCGAAGGAATTTGCCCGCATCATTGTGACGCTTGTTCACCGGGAGATCCCGCGCTTTACGAGTATTGAGCGGCAGGTGAGCAACCGTGGCGGCAAAATGTATCTTGATTTTTTACAGAACCGTCCGCATGCTACGTTGGCTGCGCCTTACTCCATGCGGCCTAAGCCAGGGGCCACAGTATCTATGCCGCTGGAATGGGACGAGGTGAAGAAAGGGTTGAAGATGAAAGATTTTAATATTTTCAATGCGGCAGAGCGGGCTGAGAGTATTGGAGATATATTTAAACCTGTGCTGGGCGCGGGGATTGCATTGCAGAAAGTCATTTCAAAATACAGGTCAAAAAATGGATAAAGTTCTCCAGGCAGTAAGGGACTTCGCGGACAAAGCGCACGGCAGTCAAACCCGGAAGTATTCGCCGGAGCGGTACATTGTGCACCCGGTGCGGGTGATGGAGACCTGCCGGGAATATACCGCTGATACAGCGATCCTCGCGGCGGCTTTGCTGCATGATGTGGTGGAAGATACGCCGGTTACGGCTCAGCAGGTGCTTCAGTTCCTTGAATCCGTCATGGATAAAGATACAGCTTCCCGTACTCTTAGTTACGTTACAGAGCTGACGGACGTTTTCACCAAAGCCGCATACCCCCGCCTCAACCGCCGGATGCGGAAAGCCAGGGAACTGGAGCGGCTGGTTTCAACGTCTCCCGAATCGCAGACCATCAAGTATGCGGATATTATTGATAATGCGAAAGACGTGGTAGAGCATGACCCGGATTTTGCGAAGGTGTTTTTGATGGAGTACAGGGCGGTGTTGAAGAGGCTGGATAAGGGAATAGACGATCTGAGGGTGAGGGCGGTTTCATTGGTGGAAGAGGGATTGGAAAACGGTGATTTGTAATTCATATGAACACGCAGCCTTTCCATATCAATATCGATCAGGCCGTACTGGATGACCTGCAACGCCGCATCCATCAGACCCGCTGGCCTGATGCTCCCAGCCTGTCTAACTTAAAAGACCTGGTTGCTTATTGGGCGGACGGTTTCGATTGGAGAAAGACGGAAACCGCTGTAAATGCTTATCCCCAGTTCATCACGGAGATCGACGGTTATAAGATCCATTACCTGCATATCAAAAGCGCGGCTGCCGGTGCGATGCCGGTCATTATCAGTCATGGCTGGCCGGGTTCTTTTATAGAAATGCTGAAAGTGATCCCGCTGCTGGATGATTTTCACCTGGTGATCCCTTCGCTGTTAGGTTTTGGCTTCTCGGACAAACGTGGCGGCAGTACTTCGCTGATGGCAGAGCTTTGGGTGAAACTTATGATTCAGCTGGGTTACGAACGTTTTATTGCGCAGGGCGGGGATTTCGGCGCTACGATTTCTACGCGCATGGCGATGAAATACCCGCAAAACCTGGCAGGGCTGCATCTCAATTATATTCCTTTCAATTACCGGCCTTATTTCCCTTCAGGTGCGGAGCCGGGCGCAGCACAGGAAAAATTCTTTAAAGCAGAGGGCGCCTATTCGCAGGTACAGGCTACCAAGCCAGGGGTATTGTCCTGCGGGTTAAATGATTCCCCGGTTGGCCTTTGCGCCTGGATCCTTGAGATATTTAAAAGTTTTTCCGATCCTTCAGCGTCATTAGACCAGCTTTTTGACAGGGATCAGCTGCTTTCACATATTACTTTGTATTGGGTGACGCAGTGCGTTTATTCTTCCATGTTGTTGTATAGCGAAAAAGAAGGGCTGGATTTTGGGCCGGAGGATTTTATTGAAGTGCCCGTGGGCGTGGCGAAGTATCCTTTCCCGGATAGTTTCCCGAAGAGGGCGTTCGTGGAGAGGGGGTATAACGTGGTGTATTGGAAGGAGAAGGAGGTTGGTGGGCATTTTGCGGGGATGGAGGTGCCGGAGGTGTTTGCGGGGGATTTTAGGGCGTTTGTGCAGGAAATTTTGTTGCATTTGCAACATTTTTAAAAATTGGCGTGGTGTAATTTTAGGAAAATTTCACGCATGCATTTTTTGTACCCCCCTGGCTTCAACAGCACCGACATCCAGCCCCCATATGAACAAGGGTTCCTGCTGCCTTATGCAAGCGCCCGCCATGTGACAGGCCCCTTCGGCGACCTTTTTACCCAGGCCATTTACGAAGAGCAATATTACATTGACTTACAGGTTGCATTCAGTAAAGAGCCTTTTATATTCACCGCCGTTCGCGAACGGCAGTCTACAGTGCTGCTGTATGTATTCCAGGGTGATATTGCGCTGGTGAACGAACGCGGCAGGAAACGAAAACTGGAAGATTTTTCCTGCTATATTGCTTATCTGCCCCAAGGGCATTATACCGTGGAAGTAGGCACGGGCATACATTGGGCCGTGCAGATCGAATTTCCTCCATTCGCGCTTTTCCAACTGGCCAAGTACTTCGAGATATTCATGCTTTGGAATCTTGCTGACAGGGACTCCCGCGCCGATGCGCTTCTCTATATATCCGAAACCAGCAACAAAGTGTCTGACACGATCAGGAATTTATTGCACTGCCCGCTGGCAGCTGAAGAAAGGACACTGTTCCAGATGGGCCGGATCATGGACCTGTTGGTATTCCTGGCCGAAGATATTACCGCTTTGTATAAGGATTCAGCCGGCGCACTGAAATTTACTCCCGATGATATCAAAGCAGTACAATATGCGCTGGACCTGCAAGCCGATCCCGAAAACACCGTCACACTCTATGAACTCGCCCGCACGGTGAATATGCATCCCAGGAAACTCACTGAAGGTTTCAGGCTGCTGAAGGGTAAAACCTCCCGCGAACTGGCCACAGAGGCCAGGATAGAAAAAGCGAAGAAGCTGCTCAGTGAAACACGGATGCAGATTTCGGAGATCGCGTATGAAACAGGTTATTGTAACAGTTCCGCGTTAATCAGGGCTTTTAAGCGCAGTGTGGGCATATCGCCCTCAACATACCGTAAATGAACACCGGAGTACTAGTACCTCCGGCGTTTTTTACGGCCTTGCCCTGTTAGAGCTCCAGTTCCGCGCTGGTTTGATTACCCGGCAGGTCGCTGGCCGTTACCTTTGCTTTAGCCGCCGCGGGCTGGGCTTTGGCGAGGGTGTAGGTCCAGGTATCTGCGCTTTCCGCGGATGCCGTGGCCGGGCCGTCTTCGAGGGTGTTCCCTGTTTCATCCATGATCTGGACATGCACGGACTGGACTTTGAAGTCGTCCGTTGCGTGGATGCGGATCGTGTCTCCGGGGGAGCCGCTGAAGTTTTGGGCTTCGGCTTTTTGGATGGTTGGAGGCTTGAAGTAGTCCGCCAGTGCCAGGTTGTACGGCGTTTGTGCTGCATTTGCTTTGGCGGCATACGCTGCCTTCGTAGCAGAATTTGCCAGTGCCGCTTTCGCGTAAGCGGTTGCTTCCTGGAACCTGGTTCTTACTTCTTGCTGTGATGCTGTGGGATTGTCTGCCTGGAATACCGGCGGCAAGCTGATGATTGTTTTGCCTGCCCGTTGCCTGAATACCAACTCATCTCCCAGGGCGCCACTGGCGCCGCGCATGATTGAATTACGGTTTTGTTTCATAAAATTTAGTTTTTAAAAGGTGAAAAAATTTTGTTTCTACTGTAACTCGTGGATCCTTTCGTTACGATGACAAAGTTGGGGCATTGCGCGGCGGGAGGATTTATCGGATCGGAAAAAAAGTATACCGAATTGGAAAATCCGGTGAGGTGTGTATTATTTTAACTTATGGCTTAGGTGAAGGATGGATATAGGATAGATAAAGGATAGTTATAGGATAGGGCTTAAAGATGTGGGGTAAAATAGTATTACTAGTTTGTTGGTTAACTGAATTTGATTCTGTCTGTGAGGGCGTTGAAATATTCCGGGCTCCAGATATTGAGTACTGTGTCGTCAGGAATGAACCTGACAATATCTTCCCGGATGGCATCAAAGGAAACCGCGCTGATCTTTTCTTTTAGTAGTTGGATTACATCGTCCTGAGTGATAGTATCGGCGATCCAGTCGCCGGTATCTTGCGCTCGGAGAAGGAAATGGGCCAGGTCCAGGGGTACTCCTTTTTTTACGTACCATTCCAGGTCATACCAATCGCGGCCTTTCACCCGCTGTTTCCAGTTCCGGAACAGTAGCGCATGCATTTTTCCCGCGAACAGGCTGGGCAATGTAAAACACTTTACATAAAACGAAAACGGGCGCAGCAGTAGTTTTTCTTCGGTCTCAAATCCCAGCGGCGGTTTCCTGTCCACTTCCAGTTTGATCTTAATTCCCGGTGAAACCTGCACGCCAGCCTGCGGGATAATACCATCCAGCACCAGTTCCTTCCAAACCGTCTCCGATTTAAGGAATGCAGATTCGATATTAGACTGGATGGATTTCTTCTTTTCTTTAATTGATACCGTCATTCCCACAGCTTCGAATTCAGTTACGATGCCTTCAAAATAAGGCTCCAGGGAAAAATCCGGGTCAACTTCCAGCAGTGAAAAATCCAGGTCTTCAGAAAACCTGTCAAGGCCGTAAAAGATCCGCAATGCCGTGCCGCCGTAAAAAGCGGCTTTTTCGAAGAAGCCGGTTCTTTGCAAGCCCGCCAGTGCAACCTCCTGCATGATTTCTCTTAAGGCAGCCTCGGCTTGCTCTTTGTTTTGCGGGTTATAGGTTTGTATCCATTCTTTGATCATAAGTTCTTCAGTGTTTTTACGAGCATGTCTAAACTGCTTTTTTTGGGGGCATCGTTGACCCAGGAGTTCATTTCATCCAGGTTCAGCTTTCGCAGGGAATCTTCGTCTATCCGTAAGTCGTCGGTCAGAAATTCCCGCGCCTGTTTTACACTTCGGAGATAGATGCCGGATGTCATGACGATTTTATCGCAAAGGGCTTTTTCAGGCGAGGCGATTAAAACCACCTGCCTGGGTGTGAGCGATACACTCCGAATGCCAAATGCATAATAAGGCAAAGCGGCATGGGCATATGTGAATCTGCCTACTGACGTTTTATAGGTTTGGGCAGGCTTGATTGTTATAGAACTAACCTCGTATACTCTTTCAGGAATGAAGCCCCAGAAAGAAAGAGCAGATTCCAGGGATACATAACTTGGCCCCCGGAGGTGGTTGGCCAGCAGGAAAGGCTCGGGCTTAGCGATATTTATCTTAGCACCGGGAATGTAAAGTCCCTTTTTTACGGCGATGAGTTCACCGCTTTTAACCAATTCATTGATCTTGTCGTTAGGGCGTTTGTATTCTCGTAGTAAATCCATCATTAGTTGCCTTGTTAAAGGCTCTTCTGCATATTCTTGGACGCTGTCTCGGAAAGTCATTCTGCTGAAAATTTACATGAAAATCGGATTTTTTCCGATTATTGGCAAATAATTTAGCATAAAACTAGTAGAATTTGTGGTGCTATTATTGAAAATATATTGATTGTCGAATTGAATTTATTACACTAGATAGCAATAATATAAACTAATAATTAATCATTTACATATAATATAACTTGATGTTCAATTTGAGCGTAGGCCATGTTCCAAACTCTTATTATATTACTTCCCAATTTGAAGTTACCATCGCTAAGTAAAGCATCTTGAAGATCTTACGTCCCTTTTAATCCATGCGTACCCAGATGGTTGTTCCTTTTAAATAAATAGAATAAAAACAGTTTCGGCCAATATATTTTAGCTATGACCTTTCAGAAAATCCTCGAAAAATATAGGAAGATATCTTATTCCGAACGCGATAAAGGTGAGCGTTTCGAACGTCTTATGCAGGCTTATCTTCTCACAGACCCCCAATATGTATATCAATTCAAAAAGGTTTGGCTCTGGAATGAATTTCCGGGCAAAGACGATCTGGGCGGAGGTGATACAGGCATAGACCTGGTGGCGCTTACTCATCAGAACGAATATTGGGCTATTCAATGTAAATGTTTTGCGGAGAATGCGATAATAGACAAACCTACCGTGGATAGTTTCCTTTCCACTTCCAGCCGGGAGTTTAAAGGGGAGGATTTTAAAACTACACGCTTCTCACAACGACTTTGGATCTCTACGACTAACAATTGGGGGACTAATGCTACCGAGGCGATTAAAAATCAACATCCTCCGGTAACGCGTATCAATCTGCATGACCTTGCAGATGCTCCCGTTGACTGGGAAAAACTGGAACAAGGCATTCATGGCGAAAAAGGAAGGACAGAAAAGAAAAAAGTTTTTCCGCATGTTTTGGAAGTGCGCGACAAAGTGCACGCTTATTTCAAGGAAAATGAAAGAGGAAAACTGATCATGGCCTGCGGTACTGGTAAAACTATGACCTCTTTAAAAATTGCTGAGAAAGAAACCAATCATAAAGGCAACATCTTATTTCTCGTTCCTTCCATTGCTTTAGTTGGTCAAACATTGCGCGAATGGACCTCACAGGCCGATGAGCCTATTAACGCCATTTGTATTTGTTCAGATCCTGAAATCTCCAGGAAGAAAAGTAAGGATGATGAAGACCTTACCAGCACTGTTGATCTGGCCTGGCCCGCCTCCACCGATCCTGATTACGTGCTTAGGCAATTCCAGCATTACAAACATGTAAAGGAGAAAGGAATGACGGTAGTGTTCTCAACCTACCAATCCATAGAAGTAATAGCCAAAGCTCAAAAGGTACTGCTGAAAAACGGATTTCCTGAATTTGATCTGATCATTTGCGATGAAGCGCACCGTACTACGGGTTACACTATTCCCGGCACTGAGGATTCAGCTTTCGTAAGAGTACACAACGCGGATTTTATCAAAGCGAAAAAGCGCTTGTATATGACAGCCACTCCCCGTTTGTACGATGTAGACACGCAATCCAAAGCAGCAAAGAATAATACGCCGCTCTGGTCAATGGATAATGAAGAGCACTTTGGAAAAGAAATTCATCGTATTGGTTTTGGCGAAGCTGTTGAAAAAGGTTTGCTCACCGATTACAAAGTGATCATCCTTACATTGAATGACAAGGATGTGCCGCCCGCGGTGCAAAAGATGATTGCCAAAGGCGAATCTGAAATTAAGACAGATGACCTGACTAAACTGATTGGAAGTGTTAATGCTCTTTCCAAACAATTCCTGGGCAACCAAGCTATAAAAGTAGAAGGCGATGAATTACCCATGAAACGGGCAGTTGCTTTCTGTGGAAATGTTTCCAATTCAAAAAATATTTCTTTGACATATAATCAGGCGTCAGAAAATTACCTGGAATCATTGCCTGAAGATAAACGTAGCAAAATGGTGACCGTGCAGGCCCAACACATGGATGGCTCCATGGCGGCTCCGCAACGCGACCAGATGCTTTCCTGGCTCAAGGAAGAAACACCGGGCAACGAATGCCGCATCATCACCAACGTAAAAGTGTTGAGCGAAGGGGTGGATGTCCCTTCCCTGGATGCGGTACTATTTCTATCGGCTAAAAACTCTCAGGTAGATGTCGTGCAGTCTGTTGGTCGCGTAATGCGCAGGGCTCCCGGCAAAAGATACGGCTACATTGTTATTCCGGTTGTTGTGCCTTCAGATGTAGAACCAGAACGTGCATTGGATGATAATGAGCGCTACAAAGTGGTTTGGACCGTGCTCAATGCATTGCGTGCGCATGATGACCGTTTTAATGCCACGGTTAATAAAATTGAACTCAATAAAAAGCGCCCGAATCAAATACTAGTAGGTGGAACTGAAGTCTCTTTTGATGAAAACGGAACGCCCATTGAAAAAGACCGAAGTGGTGCAGACCATAGCGATCAAACAAAAGAAATAGGCCGGCAGATAGCCTTGCAATTTGAGCAACTACAGAATGTCGTCTTTGCCCGCATGGTAGAAAAAGTAGGGGACCGTGGGTATTGGGATAAATGGGCGAAAGATGTGGCCCAAATTGCCGAACGGCAAATGGAACGCATTACCTACCTGATCACTGAAAAGAAAGACCAGCGGGATGCTTTTAATAAATTCCTGGAAGGCTTACAAAAGAACATTAACCCCAGCATCAACCAGGAACAGGCCGTGGAAATGCTTGCTCAGCACATCATTACCCAGCCTATTTTCGATGCACTGTTTGAAGGTTACTCTTTTGTAAAAACCAACGCTGTTTCCATTGCTATGCAAAGCATGATGGACGCGCTGGAAACCGGGAGCAACCTCGCCGAGCAGGACGAAACCCTGCAAAAATTCTACGACTCCGTACGAAAACGTGCCGAGGGTATAGACAATGCTGAAGGCAAACAACGCATCATTATTGAGTTGTACGATAAATTCTTTAAAATCGCCTTCCCGAAAATGGTGGAGCGTTTGGGCATTGTGTACACGCCTCTGGAAGTAGTAGATTTCATCATCCATTCAGTTAACGATATCCTGAAAAAAGAATTTGGCCGCAGCATTAGCGACGAGAATATCCACATACTCGATCCCTTTACCGGCACCGGCACCTTTGTGACCCGCTTGCTGCAAAGTGGCTTAATAGAGGGAAAGGACCTGGAACGAAAATATAAACATGAGCTGCATGCCAATGAAATTGTATTGCTGGCGTATTACATTGCTGCCATTAATATAGAAAACGCTTATCATGACGCCACACCCGATCCGTATGATGGTATTGGGAAGGCCAATTACACGCCTTTTGAGGGTATTGTACTCACCGATACCTTTCAATTAGGTGAAACTGAAGACGGGGAGAAACTCTTTTCTGAAATGTTTTCGCAAAACTCCGAACGTGTAAAACGTCAAAAGAAAGCACCACTTAGAATAATAATGGGGAATCCGCCATATTCTATCGGGCAGAAATCTGCAAATGATAATGCTCAAAATCAGGATTATCCTAAGTTAGACCAACGTATAGCGGATACGTATGCCAAACTATCTGACGCCGGCCTGAACAAATCTTTATATGATGCATACATAAAGGCATTCAGATGGAGTACAGACCGTTTAGATAAAACAGGAGGTATTATATGTTTTGTATCAAATGGGGCTTGGTTGGATGGAAATAGTACCGATGGTTTTCGCAAATCTCTTGAAAAAGAGTTTTCCTCCGTATATGTATTCAACTTAAGAGGCAATCAACGCACTAGCGGGGAACTAAGTCGTAAAGAAGGTGGTAAAATATTTGGCAGTGGCAGCCGCACCCCTATTTCCATCACCTTATTGGTAAAGAATCCGGATGTAAAAGGGGAAAAAGCCGCAATCTTTTACCGCGACATTGGCGATTACCTCAATCGCGAAGAAAAACTGAGAATTGTCAATGACTTAAAAACTATTACCAATTCGCAACTGGAACTAGAAACATTGCACCCTAATGAACATGGAGATTGGATCAGTGTCAGGAATGATAATTTCAGTTCGTATTTGCCATTAGAGCCAGAAAAAAAGTTTGACATTAAAGCAGAATCAATTTTCAATACGTATGCAGTTGGTATAAATACTGCTAGAGACGCTTGGGTTTACAACTTTTCAGGTTATTCGATCAAAGCCAATATGGGGAGAACAATTATGTTCTATAATCAGATGCTAATGAATTATGAAGTCAGCTTAAAAAACAATCCAAACGTCGAAATTGAGGGATTTATAGATAATGACGATAAGAAAATTAGCTGGTCAGTAAATCTAAAAAGAGATTTTGCAAAACGAGTAAAAAAAACATTTGAAGATAGCGAGATAAAAGAAGCAATTTATCGGCCATTTGAAAAATTAAATTTGTATTATGAACGTTCATTTATTGAGCGCCCAAGTATATTTTCTCAGTTATTACCAGAAGCTCATTCAGAAAATAAATTTATTGTAGTAACAGGAGCAAGTGCTAGTAAAAAATTTTCAGTAATAATAACAAAAAACTTAACAAGTTTCGATACCATTGAAAAGGCTCAATGCTTTCCCTATTACTACTATGAAGAAAATAACGCTGCTCAAAAAGGCTTGTTTGATGAGGATAACAGACAGCAATACATCCGCAAGGACGCTATAAGTGACTTCATTTTGGAACGAGCCAAAAAACAATATGGCAAAAATGTAATCAAAGAAGACATATTCTACTATGTATATGGCTTCCTGCACAGCAAAGAATACAGAGAAACCTTCGCTAACGATCTAAAGAAGATGTTGCCCCGCCTGCCATTGGTAGATGATGTCCGGGATTTCTGGGCATTTAGCAATGCTGGTCGCAAACTGGCAGAACTGCATTTGAATTATGAAACCGTTGTCCCATATCCTGAAGCAATAGTTACGGGTGATGATAGTGCCTTTTATACTGTGGACAAGATGCGTTTCCCTAAAAAAGGTCAAACCGATACCATCATTTACAATAGTCGTATAACTATCTCTAACATTCCCACAAAAGCTTATGAGTATGTAATAAACGGAAAGTCGGCTATTGAGTGGATTATGGAACGTTATCGGGTAACCACCTATAATGACAGCGGCATCACCAACAACCCCAACGACTGGGCAACTGAACACAACCAGCCACGATACATTTTAGATTTACTGTTGAGCATCATAAATGTCAGTGTCCAAACGGTAGATATAGTCGGGAGTTTGCCCAAACTACAATTTGACGTTTCCGATCAGGCTGAAACTGTTACCGTTCCGAAGGCTGCTGAATTTATTCCATCTGAAGCTCCCTCTTCCAACGTAGTTCCTTTATATAATCTGAAAGCAGCAGCAACCAATTTTGACGAACGGCCAGAGGTCGAAGTAAATAGATGGGTTCCATTACCCGCTCATATTAAGCCGTCTAAAGATCTTTTCGCCTTCGAAGTAGTTGGGGAGTCTATGAACAAGATCATTCCCAATGGATCAATTTGTTTATTTAGAAGATATGACGGCGGTTCGCGGAATGGAAAAATTGTTCTGGTACGGTATAATGGTCTCCCTGCTGAAGATGTAGAAAAAGGCTATACGATAAAAGAATATAGAAGTACGAAGCAAATTAACGAGGATCAATGGAACCATGAGTCAATTATATTACGCCCGTTATCGTCGGATCCTTCGTTTCAGGATATTGTACTGGTGAATGATCCATCTATAGACTTTAAAGTATTGGGTATTTTTGAAATGGTGTTACCTACAAACTGACAAAAGATAGCGGACGATACATGCGTGTCCATTTGCTAATTTTCTTTTAGGAACAAAACGGATAGATAGACTGCATTTTATTCAATACCAAAGATTATGCCCATACCCGACTATCAAACCATCATGCTACCCCTCCTAAAGCTTTTGGCAGACGGCAAAGAATATGTATTCAAGAATGTCATTCAAAAGCTAAGCATACAATTCGAATTGACGGAAGATGATCTGAACCAACTCCTGCCCAGCGGGCAGTCATTCATTTTTGACAACCGCGTTGGCTGGGCAAGAACATATTTAAAGAAAGCCGGACTTTTGGCTTCTCCCAAAAGAGGTATGATAGTTATTACACCAAGAGGTATCGACATCTTGAGTAAAAACCCGGCAAAAATCGACAACACCTTATTGAAGCAATTCCCCGAGTTCCTGGAATTTCAAAATTTAAAACGGGAAAATACAGGGTCGGCTTTACCAATAGAAAACTCCCAGGCGGAAAAACAAACGCCTGAGGAAGTCATCGATGACGCCTACCAAAATATCCGTCAATCACTCGCTCTGGAACTGATCGACACGATCCGCGGCATTTCACCTGCATTCTTTGAACGGTTGGTAGTAGAATTATTAGTGAAAATGGGATACGGCGGCTCTATTAAAGATGCGGGAAAAGCTATCGGAAAAACAGGGGACGAAGGCATAGACGGCACTATCAAAGAGGATAAACTAGGCCTGGATATCATCTACATCCAGGCGAAAAGATGGCAAGCCGGTAACATCGTGGGAAGACCAGAATTGCATAAGTTTGTCGGGGCATTAGCCGGTCAGGGAGCAAAGAAAGGAATATTTATCACTACATCATCCTTCTCGAAAGACGCTTTGAATTATTCCCCTAAGAACGAAACCAAGATCGTATTAATCGACGGTGTTCAATTAGCCCAATTAATGATCGATCATAACCTGGGTGTTTCTTTGCAACGTTCGTATGAGATCAAACGATTGGATAATGATTATTTTGAAGAGAGCTAATTCTATACCCAGGCATTTTAGAATAAATGCTTTTTTAATCGGCATAAAAAATAAAGACAAGACCGCTGCCCTGCGGCTTTTCTTATACCCCTCTCCGGCTTCTACATTATTTCCGCCCACCCCATCCCTCAATCTGTCCACTTCCCCGAAAACCCTTTCCCCTCCCGCTGGTTTCGCCCCACCTTTGTTTCACCAAACACATAAAACCAGCGATCATGAATTTAAAAACAACACAGATCATTTATTGGACAGGCGCAATATTAACCTCACTCTGGTTCGGCGCCAGCGGCTTTTTTGAATTGACAAAAAATCCAATTGTATGGGATATCACCGAGCAGCTGGGTTATCCGCCGCACTTCATTTATATCCTGGGCGTAGCTAAACTCTCGGGGATTGCAGTACTGTTAACGCCTAACAGGCTGCTGAGGTTAAAAGAGTGGGTGTTCGCAGGGATATTTTTCGACATCATTTTCGCCTTCTTCTCAAAATTAAGCGTGCTGGAACCGGCATCCGCGGTAGACGCTGTGGTGGCGTTCGCAATGGTAAGCGTTACTTACGCGATGTTCAGGAAGTTGTACCCGGCTGATTATAGCAGGCTGGTTTGACAAGCAAATAAGTGAGGAAGCCCTGCAGAATTGCAGGGCTTCCTAGCTTTTGTGCCTCCTCCGAAACACCCGCGCAAACCCATGAAACACCAACACAAACGGATTATAACTCACAAACCCCTCCGTAATCCCATACCGCACCTTCTCCGTCTCCGGCTGGTAAGTACCAAACACCCTGTCCCACAGCATCAGCACGCCGCCGAAATTCTTATCGATATAAATGGGATTGCAGCCATGATGTACGCGGTGGGCGGAAGGCGTGTCTATAATGCCTTCCAGCTTCCCGAGCTTGCCAACGGCTTCGGTGTGCATCAGGAATTGGTAGAGGAGGTTCAGTCCTACGGATAAGGCGATCATCAGCGGGGGGAAGCCCAGCAGCGCCATGGGGACATAGAAAAACGGGGTCACGGCGGCAGAGAACCAGTTGATGCGGTACGAGGTGGTCAGGTTCATCCAGGGGCTGGAATGATGGGTGAGATGAAAGGCCCATAGCGGCTTCCAGGCGTGCGATGCGCGGTGGAACCAGTAGTAAACGAAATCGCTCAGTACAAAGGTGGCGGCGAATAACCACAGGCCGGGTTCAAAATCAAATACCCGGTAACGGTAGGCCCAGCTGAGCAGGCCTATCTGCCAGCTGGCAAACAGCAGCTTGGATAACTGGAAACCAGCCATGATACCCAGGTTGGCCAGCGTGTCCTTTACCTGGTAAACCTTCTTGTCGTGGCGCCAGCTCCATATCATTTCCGCGATCACCAGGATCAGCAGCAGGCCGGCTATCCATAGCTTGTAAGATGATCTTTCCATTTTATACTATTTATAGATCACAGTTTTCCTGACCACGACCCTTGCCGGGCGGACTACAACGGGCACAGGTCTTACGACTACAGGGCGTACCGCCACAACAGGACGCGGAGCAACCACCACCCGGTACGCCGGGCGCTTCACAATTACAGTCTGCGCCTTGGCTGCAAAGACGGGAAAGCTCAATGCCGCCACCAGGGGAATAATTAGTTTTTTCATGATCTTCATTTTTTAATGTTTACCAAAACTACCACAGCAGGCATTGATAAAAGGATGCAAACACCATGAAAAGGACAAATCGAATGTTGAAAGAACACGCACTTTTGCCGCGCTCATATGCTTTATTGTCCGCTTCATGCCTGGTTTAACACACCCTGTCCGATCATTTGGTATTTTCGTTTTATGAAAAAACCTTACCTGGTTACCGGGCTCGTCATGTCGCTGTTTATAGCGTTGCTGGGGTATGCGCTCCGGCTGAACCGGGAAAATATCGGGGCGTCACTGTTCTCGTTCACCACCTCATTCGTGAATGCATTCCTGAGCTGGCTGCTGGTGCAATACATCCTGCAGTTAAAAAAACCTGCGGGCTATGGCTGGAAAGCCATCGCAGCCATTGCAGGCTGCATGCTGCTCTCGCTTTTGCCCATTATGATCACCAGGCATTTCGCGGAAGTGCGCAGCAGGATAGACGCGGTTCCCAATGGCATGAACGCCATCAGCGTCCTGTTGCTGACGCGGGGATTGGTGATCGGCGGTTTCCTATACTTCATCGCTTACCTGCTGCGGATATCTGAATTGAAACGGCAGTCTGAACTGGAGAACGAACGGCTGAAACAGGAAAACCTCCAGGCCCGGCTGAGCCTCCTTCAGGAACAGGTAAGCCCGCATTTCCTGTTCAACTCCCTCGGCACATTGCAAAGCATGGTGGAAGAGCCCGCCCCGCGGGAATTTATACAACGGCTCTCAGAAGTATACCGCTACCTGCTCAGCAACCGCATGGCAGACCTGGTGCCATTACGGTCAGAACTGGATTTTACACAGGCCTATCTTTATATCTTAAAAGAAAGGTTCGAAGATGCACTGGTAACACAGATCAATATTTCCGAAAACGCCTTGCAGCAGCAACTGCCCCCGGCCAGCCTGCAGTTGCTGATAGAAAATGCGGTGAAGCACAATGTAGCCACCACCGAAACGCCTCTCACCATCAGCATCGACACCACGGAAGCAGGATGGCTGGCAGTAAGCAATTCCCTGCAAAAGAAGAGCCTGGTGAGGAATAGCCTGGGCAGCGGGCTCAGCAACATCATGGAAAGATACCAGCTGCTGGCAGGCCTGAACATTATCATCGAAGAAACCAATACCCGTTTTACCGTACGCATTCCATTGATAACGAAAAGCCAGCAACATGGATATCCTGATCATCGAAGATGAAGCCAAAACAGCGCGGGAACTGAAGAATATGATCCAGCGGCTGGACGACCGGCTGACCGTCACCGGCATTATACCCTCTGTAAAAGCGGCGGCAGACTGGTTCAAAAACAATCCGTCCCCCCAGCTGATCCTGTCTGATATCCAGCTGGCCGATGGACTGAGCTTCGAGATCTTCCGGTCTGTAAACATCTCCTGCCCCGTTATTTTCTGCACCGCCTTCGATTCCTACGCCATTGAAGCTTTCAGCACTTACGGCATCGATTATCTGCTGAAGCCGGTAGATGAAAATAAGCTGGCCGCAAGCCTCCGAAAATATGAACAGATGAAACAGTGGATGGCGCCAAAGAACACCACGGACTACACACAGCTGGAAGCGGTGCTGGCAAAGCTGCAGCCAGCCTATAAAAGCGGCATCCTGGTGTTCAGCAATGAAAAGATCATCCCGGTAAAAACAGCGGATATCGCATTTATACATTCCGCAGGCGGCGTGGTGAAAGTATGTACCAAAAACAAACAATATTACCTGATCAATGAAGTGCTGGACGACCTGGAACCGCAGCTGGACCCTTCCAGGTTTTTCAGGGCCAACCGGCAATACCTGGTGAACAGGGATGTAGTGATAATGGCAGAATATTTTTTTAACCGCCGGCTGGTACTGAAACTGAACATAGAAACTCCGGAGCCCGTCATTATCAGTAAAATGAAAGCCCCGGAGTTGATGGCCTGGATGCAGCGTTGAATAGCGGCTATTCCAGTGTATGCCGGCTGAAAAATTCCCAGATCAGGTCGTTGGCGTCTATCACCTTTGATGGAAGATCGGCCCCCGGCCGCGCCTGCTGGCCTCCCGGCCAGGAATGCCCGCCGTCTTTGGTAAGATAATGCACGATAGACGGTTCCCCGTTTTGATCCAGCCACTGAACAAGTTTATACCGTTCATCGTCGGTCACTACCTGCTGCTCCGGGTTGTAGCGGTTCCGCAGGCTCCATACCCGCAATACCGAATCTACCGGGGAGAAATAATATCCCGCCTTGTTGATGCCGCCGTAATAAGGCACTATCTCATCCCAAACAGAATGCAGGTGGAGGATAGGCACCGCACGCGCCTGTGCCGCAGGCGGGTTGCACACCATGTTGCTGCTCACCGGGGCAATAGCTGCGATCTTGCCGGGCAGTTCCGCCGCGAGCCGGTAAGCCATCATGCCGCCGTTAGACATACCGGTTACATATACCCGCCTGGGATCAACACGGTAGCTGCTGGTCATTTTATCGATAAGGTTGCTGATAAATTGCACATCCGGGATATTGTTCCTCATCGCATAGTCGCAGCAGCTGCCCGCGTTCCAGGAGCGGATAGCCATCCGGCCGTCGCTGGATACACCGTTAGGATATACCGCAATAAACCCCGCCTCGTCCGCTTTCCTGGAAAACCCGTAATGCTCTTCAAACTGTTTAGCATTGCCGCCGGTGCCATGGAGGCCGATTACCAGCGCATAGGTAGCAGTATCTTCATAATATGCCGGCGGAAGGTTCACTAAATAATCGCGGCGCAGGCCGTCTACGTCTATGGCAGCTTCAAAATTCCGCGCCGGCGGCGCCGGATCGTCTTTACATCCGCCGGCCAGCTGCGACATACACAATAGCAGCGCGCCTGGTATAACTTTACTGATCGTTTTCATTTGTTTGATTGATTGTTAACTGGAATGGAAATACCTTTTCTTGTCCTTATGTCCGTTTACTTCTTATCTCCTTCTTCATTTCCTGCTGCATTTTTTGGTACACGGCATACTGGTCTTTATCCAGCACAGCCTTCATCTCCTTGTCCCGCTTGTCGCTGAGCTTGCGGAAAGCTTTCAGCTTCGCCAGTTTTGACCCGCCGGATTCTTTTATACCGGCAAGCTCTTCGAAGTACGCGGTATTGATGACCTTCACCTTTTCCTGCTGGGCCTCCGTCAGGTTCAATTCTGTTTTGTAGGTCTCAAATTTTTCCTGCAATTCCTTTTTTTTCTCCTCTGTTAATTTGGACTGCGCATTTACAAGCCCTGGCGCAAGAACCGCCAGCAGCAGAAACATGATTGTGAATAATGATTTCATGAGTCGATTTTTTTTTCAAAAGTCGGTCATGCATTGAATCATGAAAACAGGAAACCTTATTAACAGGACAAAAAGGCCGATAAAAAGACAAAATCCGCGGCAAGCGCGGATTTTGTTGATAAATATTTCCAGTAAACCGGTCATCACCGCCTCTCCACCACCGGGAACTGCGACACCCTCAAATTCGTACATCCATACGGTACAAGGATGATCTCTTCCTCTTCCTTTGCGGATTCAAACCTGTACGTAATACTGAACGGCAGCGGCCCGGCCATTTCGTTGTACAATTGCCAGGACGGGATACGCCGCGCCCTGGTGCGGATGCTGACCGGCGCATTCTCCAGGTTCCAGGGATATTTGCTCATCGTGGCGCTCCTCTCCACTTTGTAATGTTCTTCCATCTTATCGCGGTCGGTTTGGATGAGACCGTAGTTCCAGGGAGTGGTGGGGCGCACTTCGTAGAATTCTTCGCCGCCATATGATCCTGGCGGATTGGTGTTTTTAACCAGCTTCATTTCCTCTCCGATCTTCAGGCCGTAAGTGATCGGACCACGTTCGATGGAAATGGAATGTTCCTGCCAGGTATTGCGGAAGATGTGCATCGGCAGCGTCAGCTCCACTACATCGCCGGATTTCCATTCCCGTTCTATTTTCACCACCTGGGCGCCTTCGGCTTGCTTCCATGCCTGGCCGTTGATCCTGATGGATGCGCTTTTGCACCATGCGGGTATTCTCAGGTGGAAAGGGAAGTTCACCTTGCCGGGTTTCTTCGGCATGCTGAGCGTGAATTTGATGTCTTCGCTGAAAGGATAATCCGTCTCTTCTTTAATGGTCACTTCCACGCCGGCGGCCTTTGCCTTTACTTCGCTGGGAGAATATACCAGCGCGGCCAGGCCGCCGTCTGCAGTGGCATACCAGAGGTTCTGCGTAAACTTCGGCCAGCCCTGGTGCATATTGGCTGTGCAGCAGGGGTATCCGGTAAGCAGGCCGTAACATACGTCCGTGCCGTCGTGGTTGGTTTCAAAGTTCCGCATCTTGTTCGTGGCCATCACCTGGTTGGCCTGCTGGAAATACTGCCGGTACATGAAATCGTCTGTAGCCTGCGCCGGCAGCGCGTTGAAGGCGATCTTCTCCAGGTGGTCCGCAAAGCCGGGCTGGCCCGTGATCTCCAGCATGCTTTCCAGTGAAAACATCATTTCTACCGCCGAACAAAACTCCGAACCCTGCGTGGGATTGTTGCCATGAAGGGTTTCATCGCCGCCATACAGCCCGTGCGCCATGCCGTTGAATTTGCGGATGTCCGCAAAGCCGGTCTTCACGGCATCCAGGTATTTTTGTTCGGGATGATGCTGGTAATAAATAACCGGCTCCTTGATCCCCTGCGCCAGGTTCACACAGTGAATGCTCCCCTGGGTAGCCAGCATATTCCTTTCGAGGAAGGCGCCCGTGTAATCGAAGGTTTGCCGGTGAATGAGCTCTCCCAGTTCCAGCAGGAAGGCGTCGCCGGTGATGTTGTACAGCCAGTATACCATCATGAGGTTGTCGCCGCCGCGATATTTCGCCCAGAAGGTCCAGTGGTCGAGGGGTTTGGCGGGCAGCTCTTTCAGCTGGTAACGGAAATAATTGGTCATTAACCGGATAACCCTTTTATCGCCGGTGGCGGAATAATATTGTTTGAGCACTTTCAGCATCACCATCTTCGGCCACCAGTCCCGGCTGTTGTCCCGCTGCACGCCGGGTTCAGGACCGTAATCTTTGGAAGGGCCGAAGTAGCCGTCAGGTTGCTGGCTGTTGATGGTCCATTCCACCCAGGGTTTGGTTTTGGCGATCAGTTCCTTGTCGTCCAGGATATAGGCGAGAGGCAGCAGGCCATCGATCCAGTAGGGGCCGCGCTCCCATTGGTCGCCGTCGCCGCCCAGCCATCCGTTGCGGTTGTTCATCACCAGGGGGTAGAGTTTGTCCAGGTTGCCCGTTGCTCCGCTTTTCTGGCGCAGCAACATTTCCTTAAGCCATCCTTCAGCCCTGATGGCGCCAAGCGGCAGCTCCATGTAAGGGTTCTGCCGCAAAGGCGCGCGGCTCCCCGCTGTAGTGCCGTTGCCCTGCTTTTTTTCCTGGGCCGCTGTTTGCAACATCAGTCCTGTACATACAGCAGACAGTATCAATAGTAATCTCATATCCTGCATTTTAGAGCCACAGCAAGTGCGGGCCTAAAGGACAAAATACTTCACAAAATCTGATAAAGAAAGGCCTGCATTTCTGCAAGCCTATCTTTTTAACCCGCCGCAAAGAGCGGCCTGTTGAGTGGGGTGGGAATAATTCAGGACTTAATAAACTCCAGCAGATCCGCATTGATCCTCGCAGCCTCCGTTGCAGGCATGCCATGCGGAAAACCAGGATACGAGATCAGCTTCCCGTTCTTTAAAAGTTTTATCGACTTTTGGCCTGTCAGCGGGAACGGAACGATCTGGTCGTCTTCGCCGTGCATCACCAGCACGGGCACGTCCACGCTTTTCAGGTCTTCCGTAAAATCGGTTTCGGAGAATGCCTTGATGCAATCATAGTGAGCCTTCGCCCCACCCATCATGCCCTGGCGCCACCAGTTGTCCCTGATGCCCTGCGATATTTTTGCGCCTTCGCGGTTGTAGCCGTAAAACGGGATGGTAAAGTCCTGGAAAAATTGTGCGCGGTTGGTGGCCGTACCCTCGCGGATCCCATCAAATACGGATAAAGGAATGCCTTCGGGGTTGTTGGGTGTTTGCACCATGATGGGAGGAACAGCGCTTATCAGCACTGCTTTGGCCACGCGGCCGGCCCCATGTTTTGCCACGTAACGGATCACTTCGCCGCCGCCGGTGGAATGGCCGACGTGTATGGCATTTTTCAGGTCAAGCGCTTTTGCCAGCTCCGCTACATCCGCTGCGTAGGTATCCATATCATGCCCATTGGGGGGTTGAGACGATCTCCCGTGGCCGCGGCGGTCGTGCGCAATCACTCTAAATCCCTTGTTGAGGAAAAACATCATCTGTGCATCCCAATCGTCTCCCGATAAAGGCCAGCCATGATGGAAAACGATCGGTTGCCCGGTTCCCCAGTCCTTGTAATAGATCTCTGTCCCGTCCTTTACTGTGATCTTGCTCATACTCGATTTTTTGATGGTTATTGAAGAATTTAAAGGTAGGTTTTAAACAGATGGAGAAAACAACAGGGTGATTCCGTTTTCGTGGTTTCTTTGGTATGATCGGCGGTTTATTCCTCTAATAACAGGATCATGGAAAGAAGAGTTCACTTCTACCAAACCGGCACAGACCCGCACTAATCTGCGTTTTTCCGAAAAATTCCTGCATTATTTTGCGGGAATTGAAGGTTTTTCGCTACTTTAGGTACAGATCAGCCAATCTGCCGCTTATGCTCAAGAACGAACGTCTAAACGTGATTCTGCATGAAGTAAACCTGCACAACAAAGTGCTGACGACCTACCTGGTAGATCGTTTAGGCGTGTCTGAAGACACCATCCGCCGCGACCTCAACGAGCTGGCCGAAATGGGCAGGATCATCAAAGTGCACGGCGGGGCGCTTTCCAAATCTTTCCACAACTCCTTCAATCCAACAGAAGTATACGCCCGGCCGGAAAAGAAGATCATCGCGCATAAAGCGGCACAACTGGTCCGGAACGGGATGTTCGTACTCACCACCGGCGGCACCACCATCCTGGAGCTGGCCCGCGCCCTGCCGCAACAGCTGCATGCCACCTTCTTTACCGGCAGCCTGCCCGTGGCTTTCGAATATGCCCAACACCCACATATAGACGTGATCCTTATCGGCGACCGCCTGCTTAAAAATTCCAAGATCACCGTAGGCGCCGCCGCCATCGAACAGATACGGCAGGTAAAGGCAGACCTCTGCTTCCTCGGCACCAATGCCATCGACCTGCATGCAGGCCTCACAGATAACGACCTGGACGTGGTACAGGTCAAAAAAGCGATGATCGAATCTTCCTCCAGGGCTGTGTCGCTGGCGATCTCGGAAAAGATCAACACCTCGCAGCAGCTGAAAGTGTGCAATATCAACAGTATCAATACCATCATTACAGAACTCGACCCGGACAACGAACTCCTGCAACCCTACAAGGCTGCAGGGCTGGAAATAATTTAACTACCGGCAGGCTCAGACCAACAAACAACGCAACAACGAAGCACGGCTTTAACCTAACGAAACGCGACCGTAGTGAACAATGACCGGAAGGTGCGGCTATTCATTTCTATGAATAACAGCCCCTGCCAACATCCGTTTTCCCTTTTCATTTTTTATAAACAGATCTCTCATGACAAATCCTTTTAGTAATCCGCAAAGGAGATGGAAAACGTTCCCGTTTCTCCTTCTCTTCCAGCTGACGGCCTGCATTGCGATGGCGCAGGTCCGCTTCAGCGGTAAAGTAACTGCACCAGACGGTTCGGCCATTCCCGGCATCACCGTCGTGCTGCGCAACACATCATCAGGCGCCACTACAGACGGCAACGGCCAGTACAACTTTACGGCCAACGTACAGGGAACGAGCTACACGCTTGAATTTTCGGGCGTCGGGTTCAGGACCCTCAGCAAAACTGTGACCGTTAGCGGCGGCGCGGCCACAGCCGACGCTGTGATGGAAGAAGACGTATTGAAAATGGACGAAGTAGTGGTGATCGGTTCATCTCTCCGCCAGTCGCGCAAGCAGCTGGGCAACACGGTGAACTCGGTAGATGCAAAACAGCTGCTGAACACCGGCTCCGGCAATCTCAGCGCCGCATTGCAAGGCAAGGTGCCCGGCGCACAGATCACCCAGACCTCCGGCGACCCGTCGGGCGGCATCTCCATCCGCATGCGCGGCACCAGCACCATCATGGGCTCGTCTGAACCCCTTTACGTGATCGACGGCGTGGTGATCAGCAATGCCACCACCAATGTGACTAACCTCAACGTGCAGAGCAGCGGGAACCTCGGTCCTGCCGGCAGCAACCGCGGAGAACTGGGCACAAACCGCATGGCAGACATCAACCCGAATGATATCGAGAAGATCGACGTTATCCCCGGCGCCTCCGCATCCGCCATCTACGGCTCGCGGGCAAGCAACGGGGTCGTGCTCATCACCACCAAATCCGGGAAGGCTGGCCAGCTGCGCATCGACTTTGGCACCAGCATCATCATGAACGAGCTGCGTAAAAAAGTGTACATATCCACCTACGGCAAACAATTTGGCTCCACTTCGCTGCGCCTCGGCAACATCAGCGACGGCCCCGCGCCGAACACCGTTTACACCCGCCCTGACGGCCAGACGCGCCGCCTCTCCACCGACCTCGTGGATGTAACGCGTTACGACTACCAGGACCATATCTTCCGGACCGGCTTCGGCACGGATAATTATGTATCTATGAGCGGCGGTACGGAGAAAACGAAATACTATTTCTCCGGCGGCTTTTACAAAAATGAAGGCATCATCCGCAACACCGACTTCCGCCGTTTTAACTTCAAAGCGCGCGTAGACCAGGTGATCAACAAATACATTTCCATCACCGGCGGCGTAGCCTACACCAACAGCTTTTCCAATGAAAAGCCCAACGGCAACGTATTCTGGAGCCCGATCAACTCCATCAACATTACCAATAACATTTATAATATCGAAGAAAGAGACGCCGGCGGCAACCTCAAAGCGGTGGAACCTACGCGCGTAAACCCGCTCAGCGTGATCGAGGATATGTCTCTCACACAGTCCGTCAACCGCACTATCAGCGACTTCCAGGTGAAGATCAAGCCGGTGGAAGGGCTGGGCATCGACTACATTTTAGGTGTCGACAATTTCAGCCAGGAAGGCAACAACTTCATCAAACGTTATCCTTACATTTCCGCGCAGGAAGGGCTGGGATATGCGTCTGTAGCGAACATCAACTCTTTCCTGATCAACAACGACGTCAACATTTCCTATAACGCCAAGCTGGGTGATTTCTCTTCGCAGACCAACCTGGGCTTCAACCACCAGTACCAGAAGATCACGGGACAGTTCAACGAAGGCCGTGATATGTTGCCCGGCATTACCACCATCAACGGCGCCGCCACCAAGCTGGATCCCCGGTATACATCCGACCAGCGGCAGGTATACGGCGCATTCCTCCAGGAAACTTTCGGCTACCGGAATATCTTCTTCCTGACGCTGGCCGCCCGCATCGACGGGTCTACCAGTTTCCCGGAAGACACGCGCAACTACTGGTATCCAAAGGCAAGCCTGGCTTGGAACCTGAATGAAATGGATTTCTGGAAGAACATGGGCACCTGGTTCTCTTCCGCCCGCCTGAGAGGTTCCTGGGGCCTGGCAGGCAACCTGTCCGGCATCGGTTCCTATTCCCGATTCACATCGTATACTTCCGCTTCGCTTAACGGTACTGCCACTTATAACCTCAACCCCGCGCTGGGCAACCCGTTGGTGGAACCGGAGCGCGCCAGCGAACTGGAAGGCGGCGTGGACCTTTCTTTCCTGAACAACCGCCTGGGCATCGTGTTCACCATGTACAACAAGAAGATCGTCGGTAATTCGCTGTTGGTAGAACGCACCCTGGCGCCGTCCAGCGGCGGTTCCAGCCGGGTAGAGAATGTAGGTGACCTTACCAACAAAGGCTGGGAGCTGGGCATTACCGCCACGCCGGTGACGAATAAAAATTTCTCCTGGAACCTTAGCGCTTCTTTGAACCGCAACAAGAACCTGGTAACATCCTCCAGCCAGGTGACGCCTATCACACTGATCAACGTTGCGGGCGCACCATCGGTGATCCTCGCCGGCGAACCCATCGGCGTATTCTACGGCAACTACTTTGAGCGCGACGCAAACGGCAACTGGGCCGTAGACGCGCAGGGCCGGCCTATCGCAGCCATCAACAATCCCACGCAAAAGGTATTGCTGCGCAAGGTGATCGGGAGCCCGCATCCTGACTGGATCCTCAGCTTCGGCAGCTCGCTCGCTTACAAAAAATTCACCTTCAACTTCCTTTTCGACGGGGCACTGGGCCAGGAAGTATTCAATGCAGACCGCCGCACCCGCCAGGGCGTAGGTATCGGGGACATCTCGGAAAAAGAGATCAGGGGCGAACTGCCGCGCGGTTACATCTTTGCCGTTTACAATACAGAAGAATACCGCGTGGAAAGCGGCTCTTACGTAAAGCTGCGCGAAGTGTCGCTCAGCTATGACCTGCCGTCTGTGGCGCGTTTCATCCGCTCTATGACCGTATCGCTGACGGGCCGCAACCTGGTGAGCTTCGACAGCTACGAAGGTTACGATCCTGAAACGAATGCCGGCGGCAACAGCGCCGTGCTCCGCGGCATCGATTTCGGCAACGTGCCCATTCCAAGAACATATCAATTATCGCTTCGCGCCAGTTTCTAAATCCAAATGCTTTGTAACATGAAAACGCATCATATAAAACGATTAGCCGCTGTACTCCTGCTGGGAAGCTCGTTACTTCCCGTCACGTCCTGCAACAAGGAGTACATCAACCCGAGCGAAGCCTCGGTGCCCAGCGTGATCAACAACCCGGACGCGCTGATGACGCTCTGCGCCGGACTGCAATACCGGTATACGATCCGCCGCCAGAGCCCGCTTTACTGTTATGCCGTAGGTGGGGGATACAGCGTGTACGCGCTTTACACCCTCAACATCGGTAACACCAGTGAAAAAGAAATAGAAACGGGCAAAGGTGCCATTACCCTGAATAATTCCTTCATCACGCAGATGTGGACACAATGCCTGCTGACGCGCACTGAAGCAGAAACGGTACTGGCCAACCTCAACGTAGCTGCCGAAGCTGGCGACCGCGTTGGCCTGAAAGCGTATGCCAGCATTTTCTACGCACTCAGCATGGGCATGCTGGTACAATACTATGAGCAGATCCCGCTGGTGAGCGGCCACCATGCCACTTTCAGCCCGCGTGCTGAAGCGCTGAAGAAGGTGATCGCAACACTCGAAAGCGCCGACGCCGAACTGAACAGCACGACGATCAGCACCAAGTTCCTGTCTAAAGTACCCGCCGGCATCGACGCGAAGAACACCATCAAAGCGTTGCTGGCGCGATTCTACAACATCCAGAGCATGATCTCCGGCACTTACAATGCGGCGGACGGCACCAAGGCCATCACTTACGCGCAGGCCGTAGATCCGCTGGTGAAATCTGAATTCCGCTTTTCCACCGCCACCACCAACCCGGTAGGAGAGCTGGCCGCGACAGTGAATGTCTTCGGCGCCATCGACTCCACGCTGGGCCTGCGTAACGGTCTTGCCCCCGTGCCCGCCTCCAGCGACCCGCGCGTGGGTTTCTACATCAGCCGCACGAACGCCACCACTTACCCGCTGAAGGCCTTCGCGCTGAACACCACCGCATCGTACCCGGTATACCTGCCCGGTGAAATGACCCTGATCATCGCTGAAAATTACGCGCGGCAATCGCAGTTCGTCAATGCGCTCTTAGCGCTGAACGCCGTGCGTACAAAAACGAATGATATCTATGGCATTGGCGCCAACCAGCCGCCGTATACCGGGGCAGTGAACCAGGCCGCGATCCTGGCGGATATTTACAAACAGCGCCGCCTGGAGATGTTCATCAGCGGCCAGGAACTGGAAGACAGCCGCCGCTTCGGCCGCCCTGGCCCGAACCAGCCCGGTGAAGAAAGGAACCGCAATTTCTATCCTTACCCGCTGACCGAAAGGGATAATAACCCGAATACGCCGGCGGACCCGACGATTTGAGTAGAATGGAATCAAAAAAAGCCGGTTGCAAAAAACGCAACCGGCTTTTTTGTGGGATATGAAATTTTGTTACGGGTTCGGAGTTGGAATTCATTGGGGTTGTATATGCATTTGCGTATGATTTTCCAATATTTATGATCTTATATGCATTTAGATATAAAATCGCATACCCAATCGAATATTTGGCGCCATGCACTTTACCGGTGAATTAAATATTTCACTAATTTTGCACTCATGAGGATGTCTCCAACACTTTAATACTTCTTCTTTCTTTTACATTTCGCATGTGACAGCTATCGCATGCGCTGTTGTTCCTATTATTCATCCTCATAACATTATTTTATGGAAGAAGTATTGAATTCAATTCAAATAAAACAGTTCATTGAAGAAGGTTTTGTCCGTATAGACAATGCATTTCCCGCTGAAGTCGCCGCTGAGGTCCGCAGTATTTTATGGAAAGATATAGATGCTGATCCCAACGATCCGGCTACCTGGACGAAACCCGTTATCCGCCTGGGCATGTATTCGCAGCCGCCGTTTGTACAATCAGCCAATACGCCAATATTGCATGCTGCCTTCGATCAATTGGTGGGGAAAGACAAATGGATACCGTGTATGAGCATGGGCACATTCCCGGTGCGTTTTCCATCAGCGGAAGACCCGGGCGATACGGGCTGGCATGTGGACGTCAGTTTTGGCGACTCAGCGAATTTTTTAGAGTGGCGCGCAAACTGGCGCTCGAAGAACAGGGCCTTGCTGATGTTATTCCTTTATTCCGATATCGAGGAAAATGATGCGCCTACAAGAATTAAGGTGGGCTCGCATCTGGATATCGCCCGCTTATTAAAATCTCATGGGGAGGAGGGTTTGTCGCTTTTGGAGATGGTTGCACAATTTCCGTCGTTGCCGGAAAGGGAAGAAATAAACGCTACGGGCAAGGCTGGCACCGTATACCTGTGCCATCCTTTTTTAATACATGCTGCACAACGACATCAGGGGGCAGAGCCACGATTTCTGGCGCAGCCGCCGTTATTGCTTAGAAAAGAACTGATGCAGGGAAGCGAAACAGGGGTTTTTTCTCCTGTTGAAATTGCGATACAAATTGGAATAGGCGGGTGAGATAAAAGAGAGGCGTTTGAAGCGCCTCTCTTTTTATTATGAAATAAATTATCAAAAAAGAAAATGATACGTGATTCTACATTGCCGCATCAGATAAACCGGATGATTAATCAAGCCGTGATGCCGCCGTCGATGGAAAGACTGCTACCTGTAATATAGCCCGACTCAGGGCCTGCCAGAAAATTGACTAATGATGCCACCTCCTCAGGTTTTCCAAAGCGCCTGAGTGGAATGGCATTGGTAAAAGCTTCCCGTATTGTTGCATCCCCTGGCAACATATCTGTATCTATGGCTCCCGGCTCTACCGTGTTAACCGTTATGTTCCTTGGCGCAAGATCCCAGGCTAATCCGCGGCCGTAGGCGCTGATTGCAGCTTTGGTGGCTACATAGTCGGAAAAATACGGGCTGCCGATACGCCTTCCCCCGACAGAACCGATATTGATGATACGGCCGCCATCGGGCATATGTTTTTGGACTGCCCTTACCGCTTCAGCAACTGCGCGGATATTGATATCAATTTGCCGGTCGTAGTCCGCAGCCCGGCCGGCAGCACCTTCTATCGGGCCATTCACGGAAACCGCCGCATTATTCACCAGTATATCGATCCTTCCAAATTTTGCCGCGGCATCTTCAATGGCATCCTGAACGGCATTTTTTATCGCCCCGTCCGCTTTGATGGCAAGGGCTTTCCCGCCCGATTTCAAAATATCTGCAACGACAGCTTGCGCCTTTTCATCAGATTGAGCATAGGTAAAAGCAACTGCTGCACCTTCAGCAGCCAACCGTTTCACGATGGCTTCCCCCATTCCGCGTGTGCCGCCTGTCACGAAGGCAACTTTATTATTTAATGATTTCATACTTGTTATTTGATAATGTTTAACTTTCAATTCCGTCAATGGTCAGGTAAGTTCTTTCCAGGCGCAGGGTTTTAATCTTCCATTCGCCATTTACTTTCTCGTACGTTTCATGATAGTGACCGTAGCCATGGAATGTTTTGAAAGGGCCTTCCACGCCCTGAGGAAACCGTATCTGGTCTTCCAGCGCCCATATGCCCTGCGCAGTTGTATCCGACAGGATTTCAATTTCCGGGTTGTGCACATGATGTGCGGTTTTCGCTAATTGTATCGGCTTTACCACCTCCACGAAGGATGCACTTTCATGAAAGGTCATTTCAACCTCTCCCTTGGAAGAAATGAAGACCAGTTGAGGAGAAGGAGCAAATAGCCTGTCCAAAGCTTCCCATTGTTTTGTATCTACCGCGCGGGCGTATTGGGCCTTCAGTTTTTTAATAGCCTCTATTTCAAGAAGCGTGTTTATAGTGTTCGTTTCCATTTTTGATAAGTTATAATTGAATAATTATTTTACCCTGTGTATTATTTTTTTCAATTTCGAGATGCGCAAGCGGGATTTCTTCCAGCTTAAACGTTTTGCCGATATGAGACCGCAATACCCCGTTTTCCAATAAGCGGGCTATTGCTTTCATGTCATCACCATTGGATGTCACGGCATTATAATAGGCCATCACACCTTTTTCTTTGGCAACCTGTTCCCAGCGTGTACCTTGTACTTTATTAAAAAGGCTGATAAGATGGCCGCCCGGTTTAACGACATTTAATGTTCTTGCAAGGTGTTCATCGCGCAATGCTTCCACTACCACATCAACCCTCCCGATGACATCTTCAAACCGCTGAGTTTGGTAGTCAATATGTTCATCAGCACCCAGTTGCAATACAAACTCCCGTTTAGCTGCCGACGCCAGGGCGATCACAGAGGCACCAAAGTGTTTAGCTATTTGTACCGCATAGTGACCTACTCCGCCACCAGCGGCCGTAATTAGTATCCTGTCTCCTTTTTTGATCCCGATCCTGCTTAAAGGTTGCCAGGTCGTTAGAGCAGCCAGAGAGGCCGCCGCCGCCTCAGCGTGCGTGACGTTGGCAGGTTTTAACGCGAGGTGGCCGGCGGGGGCTGCTACGTATTCAGCATAAGCCTTTCCATGCCCCGGGTGGTTTACCATGCCGAACACTTCATCCCCGGCTTTGAACGCAGTAACGTTTTTCCCGGTTTGCACAACCACCCCGGAAATATCCCATCCTAATATCTTCGGCGTTTCTCCTTTAAATATCCAGTCCAATGCTTTATCCTGCCTTACATAAGTCTCAGATGGGTTGATGCTGACTGCCTTTACAGCGATCAGCACTTCATCGTCACCAGGACGGGGTACAGGCAGTTCCACCATTTGTAGGTTCTCTACGCCTCCCTGGGTTTTTAAAATAATTGCTTTCATAAATTCATATTGGAATTACAAGTCCAAAATTAAACATTATTCTGGAATCAAAGTTCCAAATATGGATTTCATGTAAGAATTTAACGTTTTTCTGACAATTGGAATTATAATTCCACAATTGCTTATATTTGTATATAAATCCTAAAAAATGGCCAGAGCGAAAAATTTCGATGAGAACGAAGTGTTGGATAAAGCGGTCGACATTTTCCGGCGGCGCGGGTTCAAGACCACAACACCGGAGGAACTGGTGACGCATTTGGGCATCAGCAGATCCAGTTTATACAATACATATGGAGATAAGCATACCCTCTTTATCAGGGCGCTGCAACGTTACCAGGAACAAACATCTAAAGCGCTGAACGACCTGGCAAACGGCAACGACGATGCTATGACCGCCATCCGTAAAATATTCAATTTCACTGTCAATAACTGCCTGGAGGATGCCATGCCCAAAGGCTGTTTTCTTGTGAATTCGATCGTTGAATTCGGGCCGGATGATAAAGAGACGGTTGATATTGTGAAAGAAAGCATGGATACCAACAGGTCCACGCTGTTGCGTATCATAAAAAAAGGGCAAAAGGAAGGCTCCATTTCAAATAGTGCGAAACCAGGGGCATTGGCTGACTACCTGGTAAATTGTCTTTCGGGTATAAGCGTATCCACGAAAGGTGGCGCAGACCGGGCAACCTGTGAGGCTATCGTCAGGAACTCATTGGCAATTCTCCAGCCGCAGGAAGCTCACGTATCTGCCTGATGAACTACGTCTTCCCAGCTCTTATTGTCGGAACGCGGGCGGGCGCGGAAGTAAAAGAAATTCCTCTTTTATAATTTATGTATCAGACAATGCTTAGTGCTTTTAACACTTGCCGGCGAATTATTAGAAAAAATAAAAAAGGTCACCGAAGTGACCTTTTTAAATGTTTGACAACTTTCTGCTCCCCCTGCTGGACTTGAACCAGCGACCCTCTGATTAACAGTCAGATGCTCTAACCAACTGAGCTAAGGAGGAATTTTTCCCGCTTTACCATTGAATCTCAATCGCAAATTGGGATTGCAAAAATAGACAAAATTTTATTTCTGCAAAATCTATTTCAACTTTTTTTCTAAACACCCCTATTTCAGATATCTTTATAGCAGCCAGAATTAATATGAAGTGGATCCTGTTCACCCTGCTACTGCTTTTAAATGCCAGGGCACATGCCTTGCACGGTAAAGACAGCCTGCTGCATCAACTTAACATCATAATCGAAAAAACCGGGGAATTCGATGCGCAAAAATATGCCCAGCTGAGCTCCCTCAAAACAGCTTTCCACAACGCCCGCCTTCCCGAAGAAAAATACGCCGCCTGCCTCCGCCTGTATGACGCCTATAAATCTTTCAACTACGACTCCGCCTTCTCATACGCCCTGCTCCTCGGCTCCCTCGCCGATAAAATGCAGGACCCCAACCGCATCGCATACGCCAATATCAAGCTGGGCTTCATTTTGCTCTCCTCCGGCATGTTCCGCGAAACTGCCGCCGTTATGGACACCCTCCGCATCATGCACCTGCCGGATTCCATGAAGGCGGAATATTACGTGCTCATCCGCCGCTATTACTACGACCTGGCCGATTATGTGAACGACCGCCACTACTCCCCCCAATACCTCCGTCTGGCCAATCAATATACCGATTCAGCCGCCGCCATGTACCCCGAGAACCACTTCGAACGGCTCAGCTGCCTGGGATACAAATTCTTTAAAATAGGGCAGATGGACTCTGCCCGGCATTACCTCAACCGCTCCCTCGCCCTCAACCTCTCCTGGCACCAGCAAGCCATGATCAAAGCCAATCTCGGTTCCATATATGTCGCTTTAAAAGAATACGACAAAGCGATCGAACTGCTGGCGCAATCCGCCATGGCAGACGCCCGCGGCTCCATCAAGGAAACGACGGCAGCCTTCGCCCTCGCCTCCATCCTGTTCCAGACGGGCGATGTGAAAAATGCCTCCCATTATATAGAACGCGCCATCAAAGACGCCACTTTCTACGGCGCCCGCCAGCGTAAAGTGCAGGTAAGCGCCATCCTCCCTATCATCGAAGGGGAAAGGTTCAACACGGTGGAAAGCCAGAAAAACCGGCTGTTCGTTTACCTCGCCATCGCCATTTTCCTGCTGTTGGCCTCTATTGTACTGTCGTTCATCATCTTCAAACAGTTCCGCAAGCTCAAAACCGCGCAGAACATCATTACCAAAGCCCACCTCCGCCAGCAGGAGATCAACGACAAACTGCTGGAATCCAATAAGATAAAGGAAGAATACATCGGCTACTGCTTCCACATCGCCTCGGCCTTTATCGACAAGATCGAGAAGCTGAAAAACCAGGTAGACAGCCGCCTTACAGATCACAAATACGCCGAGATCCGCTATATCGTCAACAACATCAATATCAAACAGGAAAGAGAAGAGCTCTTCCACAACTTCGACCGCATCTTCCTCCGCATCTTCCCCAACTTCGTCTCCGAATTCAACTCCTTCTTTAAAGAAGAAGACCAGGTGCGCCTCAAAGAAAATGAACTCCTCAACACCGACCTCCGCATCTACGCCCTCATTCGTATCGGCATCAGCGAAAATGAAAAAATAGCCCGCATCCTCGAATATTCGGTGAACACCATTTACGCCTACAAAACCAGGATAAGGAACAAATCAACCGTTCCAAACGACGAATTCGAAGACCGGATCATGCAAATTAAGATATAAAACCACTAATATTAAGGATATTTATATATAAATATAACTATTTAATCCCCAATAGCTTAAGTCGAGCCACTAGGCAAATTGACCCAATAATTTCTATAATCAGGCCATACTAATTTGCCGCCACTGTTATACCCGTTTACTTTGATCCTGTTCAACCAAAAACGAATTCCACGTACAGTATTCCACCCACTGTACTTATCCTAAAAAATCTCTAAATAACTACGTTATGACCAAAACGCGACTACTAAAAGCGCTGCTTTTCTGTCCGCTCCTATTCCTGGCGACAGCTGTCCTGGCCCAGACAAAATCCGTTTCCGGCAAGATCACCGACGAAAAAGGCGAGATCATCATCGGCGCCAGCGTCCAGGTGAAGGGAACGACCACAGGCACCGTAACGGACCAAAACGGCGTGTTTAAACTCAATGTTCCTGCTTCAGCCACTACCTTGCTGGTGAGCTTCATCGGTTATACCCAGCAGGAAGTGAGCATTGCCAATACTTCCGAAGTAAAGGTGGTGCTGCAAATGGAAAATACCACCCTTACCGACGTGGTAGTGGTAGGTTACGGCACTGCCCGTAAAAAAGACCTTACCGGTTCCGTGGCCACCCTCAAAGCCAAAGACTTCAATAAAGGCATCGCCAACGCGCCGGACCAGCTCATCCAGGGCAAAGTGGCCGGCCTGATGGTGGTGAACACCAGCGGCGCGCCCGGCGCGGCTACCACCGTGCGTATCCGCGGGGTATCGTCTGTCCGCTCCGGCAACCAGCCGCTGTATGTGATAGACGGGGTGCCCTTAGACGGCCGTGTGGCCAGGCCCGGCATCAGTGCAAATGGCCTTGGCGTTACGCCGGATGCCAACCCGCTCAACTTCGTAAACGCATTCGACATCGCTTCCATGGACGTACTGAAAGACGCTTCCGCCACGGCCATCTACGGCTCCCGCGGCTCCAACGGCGTGATCATCATCACCACCAAAAAAGGGGTGGAAGGTCCTGCCAAGCTGGACTTCAACTATTCAGTCGGCGCATCCACCATTATGAAAAAACTGAAAGTGCTGAATGCGGGCGAATTCCGCAAGGTGCTCGATGACTATAAATTCACCAGCGGCGACGGCGGCGGCGACGAAGACGCCATGAAAGCCATCACCCGCACCGGCATTACCCAAAACTTCAACCTGGGCATCAGCGGCGGCTCGGAAAACGCCCGCTACCGTGCCTCTTTCGGCCTTATGAACCAGGATGGCATCGTCCTCAAATCGGGCCTGAAAAAATATACGGGCAACCTCTCCGGGCAGTTCAAGTTCCTGGAAAGCAAAAAGCTCGGCCTCGACTTCAACCTGATGGCCGCACAAACCATCGAAGAGCTTGCGCCGGTTACCAACAACGCCGGTTACCGCGGCAGCCTCATCGGCCAGGCCCTGCAATGGAACCCCACTGTGCCGCTGCGCAATGCAGACGGCTCGCTGAACCAGCTGAGCGGCAACGCGGCGGTGAACCCGCTTGCCATGTCTGAAGCCTGGAACGACCAGGCAAATATCTCCTACATCCTCGGCAGCATCAGCCCATACTTCAAGATCACCGACGACCTGGAATACCGCTTCCTGTTCTCCATCAACAGGCAGACAGGCATCCGCCGTACCGAGCTGAAAAGCTACATCACCCTGCCGGAAGTGGAAGGCTTGGGCCAGGCCTATTACGGTAATTCCGAACTGACCACCAAGCTGTTCACCCACACCCTGAGCTACAACAAACAGATCTCCACCGCCTTCAACCTGGGTGCATTGGTGGGTTATGAATACCAGGATTTCGTGTTCAAAGGCGTAGACCTCGGCGCGCTCGGTTTTACGACGGACGCGTTGCCATACACCAGCATCCTCCAGAACGCGCTGCAGACCAATACTTTCATTTCATCTTACGTAAACCCGCAGTCTGAGCTGCAATCCATCTTCGGAAGGGTAACGGCCAACCTGCGCGACAAATACCTGCTCACCGCCACCATGCGTGCGGACGGCTCCAACAAATTCGGGAAGAACAACCGTTACGGTTATTTCCCCTCATTCGCGGCTAAATGGAACATCAGCAGCGAAGACTTCATGAAAGGCGGCACCTTCTTCCAGAACCTCGCCCTGCGCCTCGGATGGGGCATTACCGGCAACCAGGAATTCCCCGCAGGCGCTGCGCAGGAGCAATACATGCTGGCCGGCGCAGGCGGCGCCTCGCAGCTGAACGTGGCCAACCCCGACCTGAAATGGGAGAAATCGAACCAGCTGAACGCCGGCCTCGACTTTACCATCCTGGACAGCAGGATCACGGGCAGCGTGGACTACTTCCATAAAAAGACCACGGACCTGCTTTTCAACTACACCGCCATCGTGCCCGGGCCCGCTTCCAACCTCTGGATCAACATGCCCGGAGACATCACGAACAAAGGCGTGGAAGTGGCCCTGCGCGGGGACATCATCCGCAAAAAGGACCTTACCTGGAGCCTTGGCGTGAATGCCACTTTCATCAGCAATGAACTGCAGAACTACACCGGTCCCGACGTGCTCACCGGCGCCATCAGCGGCCAGGGCGTATCAGGCGCCACCGTACAGCGTTTCGCCAACGGCCACCCGCTGAACGTGTTCTACGTGCGCAAATACGAAGGGCTGGATAAAGACGGCCTGGCACAGTATGCGGACAACGGCAACACCATGTACTACATGGGCGACCCGAACCCCAAGCAGCTGCTGGGTTTCACCACCGACCTTTCGTACAAAAAATGGTACCTGGCCATCAACTTCAACGGCGCATTCGGACAGGATATCTATAACAACACGGCTAACACCGTGCTGCCGGTGAACAACCTTTCCTCCCGCAACATCGCCCGCAGCCTGATAGGTAACAACGAAAACCTCGCGAACCCGATCACCACTTCATCCCGCTATCTCGAAAAAGGTGATTTCGTAAAACTGACGAATGCTACCATCAGCTACAGTCTTGGCAACATCGGCAAAACATTCAAGAACGTAAACATCTCCCTCACCGGGCAGAACCTTTTCGTGATCACCAATTACAGCGGCTTCGACCCGGAAGTGAATACGGATAAAAGCATCAACGGCGTGAACTCATTCGGCATAGAATACTCGCCCTACCCAACGGCAAGGAACATCATCCTCGGCGTAAGCGTTTCACTCTGATCCATTATTCACTTAAAAACTACTATCATGACTTTCTATAAAAAAATATCACTGCTTGCGCTCGCCGGCCTCACGCTGGCCAGCTGCACCAAGCTCGATGAAAAACTAGGTTCCACCCTGGAAAGAAGCCAGGCCGATTCCGTGATACAGGTAGCCTCTTTGCTGAAAACCGCGTACGACGGGCTGCAGTTGCCTTACCAGGACCAGAGCAATCTCTGGGCCCTGCAGGAAATGCCTTCAGACGAAGCGGTGGCGCCTACGCGCGGCGGCGACTGGGACGACAACGGCCAGTGGCGTTCCCTCAAAACCCACACCTGGACCGCCGAGCACCCTATGATCGGCTCTACGTTCACCAACCTGTTGCTGCTGCAATATGCCGCTACCAACGTGCTCAACTTCCGCCCGTCCAAGCAGCAGGCTGCTGAAGCGCGTTTCCTCCGCGCCCTGTCCATCTTCTCCGTGCTGGACGCATTTGGCCAGGTGCCGTTCCGCGAGCCGGGCGAAGACCTGCGCAAAGCGCCCAAAGTACTGACAGCTACAGAAGCCGTGGCATTCGTCATTTCAGAGCTTACCGCCATCATGCCCGACCTGCCCGAGCGCTCCACCAGCGTGCGCGCTTACGTGGCCACAAAGGACGCTGCCCGCGCGCTGCTGATCAAAACCCACCTGAACAAAGGCGCGTTCCTGAATCCCGCCCAGCCTACATTTGATGCGGCGGATATGACGCAGGTGATCACACTGGCAGACCAGATCATTAACTCCGGGCGTTACTCGCTCGCCAATAATTATTTTGACAACCTGGCTTATAACAACGACGCGATCGGAACGGAGAATATCTTCACCCAGCAGAACGGGCCCGGCTTCAGCACAGTGCGCTCCGGCAACGCGGCATTCTGCCACTGGGCGCCCACCCTGCATTATCATCAAACGCCTGGCGGCTGGAATGGCTTTGCTACCGTATCCGTTTTTTACGACAAGTTTGAAGCGACAGACACCCGCCGTGGCGGGCCTTATCCCAGCGTAACGCCCGTTACCGGCCTCAATGTAGGCTTCCTGGTGGGCCAGCAGTACGACAAGAACGGCACCGCGCTGAAAGACCGCAAAGGCAATCTGCTCGCCTTCACCCGAGAACTGGCATTGCAGGAAAGCGGCAACGACCTTGAGATCAAAGGCATCCGCGTCGTGAAATACCCGCCAGACATGGTTACAGACGGCGGCTCCAACGGCAACAACGCGAGCAACGACTGGGTGTTTTTCCGCCTGGCAGACGTAATGCTCATGAAAGCCGAAGCCCTGCTTCGCACCGGCAATGCGGCCGGCGCATTGCTGATCGTAAATCAACTGCGCCTGAAACGCAAAGCCTCCGCACTGGCTGCCATCACGCTGGACGTGCTGCTGGACGAGCGCGGCCGCGAAATGTACTGGGAAGGCTGGCGCCGCCAGGACCTGATCAGGTTCAACAAATACCTGCAGCCCTGGCAGCTGAAACCTTCCGACAATCCGCGGAACCTGTTGTTCCCGATACCCGTAAGCGATCTGGCTGTTAACCCCAACCTCAAACAGAATCCCGGGTATTAATTCCTCGTTGAACAGGAAAACATCCCAGCAAGGGGCGTATAGCGCCCCTTGCCGGATTCTTTTTTGCAAAAACCCAAGAGAGATGACAGGAAAAATAATGTTATACTGCTGCCTGCTGCTGCCCGCGGCACTGGCGGCGCAGCCGGTGAAAACGCCCGGGAAGGTGACCGCCGTGAGCATCAAAGGCCAGGAAGTGAGCATCACCACACAAAACGGTCACGCGCTGGTGACGGCCTACAGCCCTTCCGTGATCCGCGTGAGGATGGACAAACAACCGCTGGGAAAAGATTTCTCCTACGCCGTTATCGCGCAGCCGCAGGCATTTTCGCCGCAGGTTACGCAGAACGGGGAGGAAGTGCGGATAGAAACAGATTCATTGGTGGCGCGCATCGGCAAAAATCCTTTCTCGATTATTTTTTACACGAAAACGGGGGAAGTGATCAATGCGGATGAGCCAGGGCTGGGCACCAGCTGGATCGGTGAAGAAGTGACCACGTACAAGACCATGCAGGAAGGCGAACGCTTCATCGGTCTTGGCGAAAAAACCGGCAACCTGGACCGCAGGGGCAGTTCTTACACCAACTGGAACACCGACGCATACGGCTATACCGTCACGCAGGACCCGATCTATTCCACCATTCCCTTCTATATCGGCGTACATCACGGCCTTAGCTACGGGATTTTTTTTGACAACACCTACCGCAGCGATTTTAATTTCGGCGCAAGCAACAACCGCTTTTCATCTTTTACTGCCAACGGCGGGGAAATGAATTATTATTTCATCTATCATCCGCAGGTTGCGGGCATTGTTTCTGCCTACACGCAGCTCACCGGCCGCATGAAAATGCCGCCCCTCTGGAGCCTGGGCTACCAGCAGAACCGCTACAGCTATTATCCTGAAGCGGAAGTATTACGCATCGCGCAAACACTGCGTGAAAAACAGCTGCCGGCAGACGGCATTACGCTGGACATCCATTACATGGACGCCTACAAACTTTTCACCTGGAACAATCAACGCTTCCCCGATCCCGCGGGTATGAATGCGCAGCTGCAAAAGCTCGGCTTCAGAACCACCGTGATCGTGGATCCCGGCATTAAAGTGGAAAAAGGTTACCATGCTTACGAAAGCGGTTTGAAAGAAGACATTTTCATCAAATACAGCGACGGCCAGAACTACACCGGCCAGGTATGGCCCGGCTGGTGCCACTTCCCTGACTTCACCAGCGCCAAAGGCCGCAGCTGGTGGAAGCAGCAGGTGAAAACCTTCACCGGCGCCGGCGTTTCCGGTCTCTGGAACGATATGAACGAAATAGCCACCTGGGGCCAGCGCATGCCTGATAATGTGCTCTTCAGTTTCGAAGGCAACCCCGTTACCCACCAGCAGGCGCACAACGTGTACGGGCTTGCCATGGTGCGCGCCAGCTACGAAGGCGCAAAAGAGGCGGCGCCTAACCAACGGCCTTTCATCCTCACCCGCGCCGGCTATGCAGGCCTGCAGCGTTACTCCGCCATCTGGACGGGCGACAACCGCGCGGAAGACGATCACATGCTGCTGGGCGTGCGCCTGATGAACAGTCTTGGTCTTAGCGGCGTTGCCTTTACAGGTATGGATATCGGCGGGTTCACCGGCAACGGCGGCCCCTCATTATATGCCCGCTGGATACAGATCGGCGCATTCACGCCGTATTGCAGGAGCCACACGGGCATCAACACCAAATCCGCCGAGCCCTGGGCCTTTGGCGAAGAAGTGCTGGAGATCTCGCGCAACTATATCAACTTCCGTTACAAGCTGCTGCCTTACATCTACTCCTGTTTCTACAACGCCACGCAAACAGGCCTGCCGCTTATGCGCACGCTCGCGCTCACGGATACGCACGACCCGCTGGTGTACGACACGCGTTTCCAGAATGAATACCAGTTCGGCCCCGCCTTCCTCATCGCGCCTTTTGAAAGCAAGCAGGCCTATGCGCCCGTGTACTTCCCGAAAGGTGACTGGTACAATCTTTATAACGACGAAAAGGAAGCAGGGGGAAAAGAGAAGATGCTCACGCTGGGCATGCACACGCTGCCCGTGTACGTCAGGGAAAGCAGCATCATTCCCATGCAGTCGCTGGTACAGACCACGCAGCAAAAACCCTCGGACACGCTGTTCCTCCACGTGTACAAAGGCTCCGTCAACAACGATTTCAGGTATTATGAAGACGATGGGGAAACTTTTGATTATGAGAAAGAAGAATACTTCCAGCGCAACATTTCCTACCGCCCCTCGGAAAATTCACTCACACTGGAAAAAGTAAGCGGGAAGCTGGCGTCGAAGTTTAAGCATATCCAGCTGATCCTGCATGGGTTCGGCGGGCAGGAAAATATTTCAACAGACGGAAAACCAGTGAATATTGAGAAAGGTACGGTAGCTTTCATTCAACCCGTATCCCGCTTCGATCCGCAGGGAGAATCCAACCCGGTGGTGAGTTGCGGGGTGCTGAAGGTGGTAGTGCCTAACAGTGCTGATGCGATCAAATTCAATTTTGGTCAATAACGCGCCGGTGGACTTTTCCACCGGCACAGGCCGCTCCGGTGGGGGCGGCCTTTTTGTTACCAGCTCAGCCAGCTCTTTTCAAGGCCGAGATACAGCCCGTCTTCCCGCTGCTCCAGCGGGTACGTTTTCAGGTAAAAGCCTTCGCCGCTGCTATTGTAGCCGTTGCGGATACTGAATTTATACCGGTGCAGCGGGCATACCACGTTGCCGCGGTCATCAATAAAACCATCCGACATAATGCCGCCGGCATGCGGGCACTTATGCGCAAAGGCGTACAACTCGCCCTGGAAGCGGGTGAAGCAGATCTTTTTGCCGTTCACTTCCTGCACGGTAATAACCGCTTCGCCCGTCACAGGATCGCCTGCATCAGCAAAGCGGTGCCAGTTGTATTGTTTGGCCATTAAAAGAAATATTCGGATTTGTAGGGATAACGCTCCCGGTACATCTGCATTACCTTGTCCAGTATGGTTTTCCGCAGCTCTTCGATGTTCATCCTTTCTGTAGCGGAAATGAACACGCAGTTGCCGTTGGTACGGTGCTGCCAGCTTTCTTTGAGCTGGTTGAGGATATCGGTCTTCACATCCTCGGTCAGCCATTCATCAAAGGTCTGCTTTTCGTACAGGTCCATTTTGTTGAAGATGAGGATGGTGGGCTTGTCGATCGCTTTCAGCTCAGTGAGCGTGCGGTTCACCACTTCGATCTGGTCTTCGTATTTGGGATGGCTGATGTCTACCACATGCATGAGGATGTCGCTCTCCCGCACCTCGTCCAGCGTGGATTTGAAGCTTTCCACCAGGTGGTGGGGCAGCTTGCGGATGAACCCTACCGTATCGCTCAGCAGGAACGGCGTTTGTTCGAACACGACCTTGCGGGTAGTGGTATCCAGCGTGGCGAAGAGCTTGTTCTCGGCGAACACCTCGCTTTTGCTCAGCAGGTTCATGATGGTGCTTTTGCCTACGTTCGTATAACCCACCAGGGCCACGCGGATGTACTCCCCGCGGTCTTTCCGCTGGGTGAGCGACTGTTTGTCTATCTCAGCCAGCCGCTTGCGCAGCAGGGATATCTTGTCTTTCACGATACGGCGGTCCGTTTCAATTTCCGTTTCACCGGGGCCCCTCATGCCGATACCGCCTTTCTGGCGTTCGAGGTGCGTCCACATACCGCGGAGGCGCGGCAGGATGTATTGGTACTGCGCCAGCTCCACCTGCACCTTGGCTTGTGCGGTGCGGGCGCGGCGCGCGAAGATATCGAGGATGAGGTCGCTGCGGTCGATGACCTTTATTTTGAGCTCTTTCTGGATGTTGGAGATCTGGGAGCCGGTCAGCTCGTCGTCGAAAATAACGAGGCTCACGTTTTTCCCCACGACATATTGCCTTACTTCCTCCAGCTTGCCCTTGCCGATGAACGTAGCCCTGTCCGGATGCGGCAGCCGCTGGGTGAAGCGCTTCACCGCCTGCGCGCCCGCTGTTTCCGCCAGAAAGGCCAGCTCATCCAGGTATTCGTTCACCTGGGCTTCTGTTTGTTCTTTATGTATCAGGCCTACCAGAACTGCGCGTTCGTCTTCGGCTACTACCTGGTTTTTTTCTATCAAAGTATATTCAGAATTTTTGCAAAGTTAATGAATTACTGCCGCGTGAGGCATGAGGCTAAATTTTCCTACATTTATGCCTCACCACAACAAAATCTACACCAATGCGTAAAACATTCCTGTTAGCAGGTATTTTATTCATTCAGCAAAGCATGGCACAACAAAAAATGACCCCTGAGCTGCTCTGGCAATTGGGCAGGGTAAGCGGGGAAACAGTGACAGACGACGGAACGGTCATATTCGGCGTTTCCCGCTACAACCTGCAGGAAAACAAAAGCGAGCGCAACCTCTGGGACATCCCGGCCGGCGGCGGCGCTGCAAAACAGCTCACCACCTCGCCCGGCGGGGAATCGGTGGTAAAGCTGCTGCCCAATGGCCGCATTGTTTACAGCTATAAAGGGCAACTGTGGGAAATGGACAAAGACGGTGCAAATGCCGTGCAGCGCACGGAAGTGGAAGGAGGTATGCAGAATGTGCGCATTTCACCGGATGGCGCGCATATCCTTTTCTCCAAAGAAGTGAAGCTCGAAAAGATAAGCGGGACGGACCTCTACCCCGATCTTCCGAAATCGAACGTGCAGGTATACACCAGCCTCAACTACCGCCACTGGGATACCTGGGAAGACGGCAGCTACAACCACGTGTTCTACGCCCCCTGGGACGCAGCCACCGGCAAGGTCGGCACACCGGTAGACATCATGAAAGATGAAAAGTTCGATTGCCCGCAAATGCCCTTCGGCGGCGGGGAAGACTTCATCTGGAGCCCTGACGGCAAGCAGATCATCTACGTCTGCAAAAAGAAACACGGCAGGGAATACGCCATCAGCACCAACACCGACATTTACCGTTACACGCTCGCCAGCGGCCAAATGGAGAATCTTTCCGAAGGCATGATGGGCTACGATGTGGCGCCCGCCTTTAGTGCGGACGGCAAGCGCATGCTCTGGCTCAGTATGGAGCGCGATGGTTTTGAGGCCGATAAGAACGACATCATTGAATACAACCTGGCTACCGGCAAACGCAGCAATCTCACCGCCAAATGGGACGGCACCGTGTCTGCCGCCGTGTTCAGCAAAAACAGCAGCAGCATCTTTTTCCTGGCTGTTACCAAAGGCACCGAGCAATTGTTTGAGGCAGCCGGCGGCAACATCCGCCAGCTTACCAAAGGCCGGCACGACCTGAACGGGTTCGTGGGCCAGCACGGCAACACGATGGTAGTGACCCGTACGGACATGAACCGCGCGGCGGAGCTGTATTCCGTGGACCTGAAAAGCGGCGCTGTGAAGCAGCTTTCAGACGTGAATAATGATATTTACAGCAACCTGCAAAAGAGCAAAGTAGAAGAGCGCTGGATCAAAACCACGGACGGGCAGCAGATGCTGGCCTGGGTGATCTATCCGCCGGACTTCGACGCTTCCAAAAAATATCCCACCCTGCTGTATTGCCAGGGCGGCCCACAATCCGCGCTCAGCCAGTTCTATTCCTACCGCTGGAACTTCCAGCTGATGGCGGCCCAGGGCTACATCGTTGTTGCGCCCAACCGCCGCGGCATGCCCGGCCACGGCGTGAAATGGAATGCGGATATCAGCAAGGACTGGGGCGGCCAGCCCATCCGGGATTACCTCTCCGCCATAGACGACATCAGCAAAGAGCCGTATGTGGACAAAGCCCGCCTCGCCGCTGTGGGCGCGAGCTACGGCGGTTATTCCGTGTTCATGCTGGCGGGCGTGCATGAAAAACGTTTCAAGACCTTCATCGCCCACGACGGCCTGTTTGACCTGCGCAGCTGGTACGGCACCACCGAAGAGCTGTGGTTCGCCAACTGGGACATTGGCGCCTATTTCAACAAGGCCGACGCAAAATCTTACGAACAGTACAATCCCAGCAACTTCGTCAATAACTGGAACGCGCCGATCATGATCGTGCAGGGCGGTATCGACTTCCGCGTGGGCATAGAACAGGGCCTGCAGGCTTACCAGGCCGCGCAGCTGAAAGGGCTGAAGAGCAAGCTGGTGTATTTCCCTGAAGAGAACCACTGGGTGTTGGGCGCGCAGAACGCCATCGCCTGGCAGCGCGAGTTCTTCGGCTGGCTGAAAGAAACTTTATAATCCTTACGGGATGCGGCTTCCCGGCCGCATCCCTTTTTTAAAAACCATACCATGTATTCCACGCTTAACCTCGACATTCAAAATAATATCGCCACCATCACCCTCAACAGGCCCGACGTTTACAATGCCTTCAACGATGCGCTCAGCTACGAACTGCAGGACGCGCTGAAACAAACCGAAAAAGATGCCGCCGTGCGCGCCATCGTGCTCACCGGGGCGGGCAAGGCTTTCAGCAGCGGGCAGGACTTGAAGGCTTCTCTGGAAAGCACCGGCAAAAGGAACCTTGGCGAATCGCTGCACAAAAGGTACAACCCCATCATCAGGGCCATCCGCAATATGCCCAAACCCGTGATCTGCAAACTGAACGGCGTGGCGGCGGGCGCAGGCTGCTCATTGGCCCTGGCCTGCGATGTGATCATCGCATCCGAACAGGCCAGCATGATCGAAATATTCATCAACATTGCGCTGGTGCTCGATTCCGGCTCATCCTACTTCCTGCCGCGCACCGTGGGCTACCACCGTGCCTTCGAGCTGGCCACCAAAGCCACCAAACTCACTGCCGCAGAAGCTTTGCAGATGGGCCTGGTGAATAAGGTGGTGAAACCGGAAGAACTGGATGCCGCCGTGCAGGCAGAAGCGGAATTCTACGCCAACGCCCCTACGAAAGCCATCGCCCTGATGAAAAAAATGCTCACCAAAGGCATGACAGAAGGGCTGGATGCTGTGCTGGATTACGAAGCCTATTGCCAGGAGATCGCTGGAAATACGGAAGATAATGAAGAAGGAGTGAAGGCCTTTTTGGAGAAAAGAAAGCCGGAGTTCAAGGGGAGATGATGCCGTGAAGCTCGCTATTGCGTAAAGAGGCCGTCATTGGGAGCATAAAGCCATGACCGCGATTAGAGGGAGATAAGACCGAAGCAATATGATAGGGTGATGCAATGGAAACTAATGGAATAATACCGGAAATGTGGACATGAGGTGGGGATGACGTGGACTTGATCCGGATAAGAAGTTAGGGATCAATCCGTTGGAAAATTGGCAAAATCAACATTGAAAACGTACATTGAACTGATTGTCAATTAATTGAATAAAATTTATGCGTTTTTTTTCCTGTTAATTTAATATGCGAAATGAAGCCGGCGTAAGTCTGAAATAAAAAAGCCGTCCCGGCTGAGCTGGGACGGCTTTTCCTGTTAAAAACTTCGTGTATTATAAACCGCTAAGGGCGATACCGATGGAATAAGGACGGACGTCCAGGTTCGTGTTGTCCTTGAACAGGGGGTTCAGGTTCACGGTGCCGAACAGGGCAAAGTTTCCGTACCCTACGCGCGCCGTACCGGCAAAACGCCAGGGGTTGAAGAAACGCCTGTTCTGTTCTTTGATGATATTCTTTTCACCACCCAGGGAATTCTTCCCTTTCGTATGTGCGTTTACGAGCATACCCACCTTGGCGCCGATAGAGGCTTTGAAGCCCTTGTTGGCGTTGTCTGAAACAGCACGGAAGCGCAGTTCCAGCGGGATCTCAAGGTAGTTGGTGGCTACTTTATACTTTTTATACTTGTCAGCGGAATTGATGAAACGCACCGCGTTAGACTGGCCGTTGGACATATCGATATACTGATCGTCCAGGAAAATGCTGCTGGAGCTGAAGCCAAGCCCGATGCCCACGCTGAGATGCTCTTTGGTTATGGGCAGGTCGTACATCAGCGCGATGCTGAACCCGCGGCTCAATCCTTTGGTCTTCACACTGTCCGGAGCAGATGCCCAGCCGTCGTAAGAAATGCCGATCACCAGGAAGTCCTTCGAAAAGGACACCTTTTCCCGGGCCTTACCCATGGCCGCGCCAGCCTCTTTATCCTGCGCAAAAACACCTGCGGAAACTGTGATTAATCCCAGTACAAAAAGTAATTTTTTCATAATATGTTTAAATGCTTGGCAAAAAGAATATCAGGCAAATTTAATGGAATGCAAATAAATCAAATGGTTAAAATATTGCAAAAATAATACATGGTAATCAGACTGCGCCCCGGTAAGCAGAATTTAAGTAAATTGTACGACCGAATACGTTCCCAGATTCCCTTAGTTCCGGAGAAAGCCACACGCAGAGATTGGATCCTAATAATTCTATGATGAAAAAGATCAGCAGCCCCGTTATCATTGTTTTTGTTGCTGCCATCGTGTCCGTTGCCTGGTTTGCCTGGAGTGCCTGGTTCTCAGATGCCGATGCCATTAAGAGGAACGAGCGCATTCACCTCACTAACGATAAAATCCGCCTCCTCGAAAAAGTTGCCTATACGGTCAAAAGTATGGAATCTTCCGTGAGAGCGTATGTGATCACGGGAGACAGCGGTTTCCTCACCCGTGAGGACTTCTCCGAGATCCAGCTGCGCACCCCTGTAGAGAACCTGCAATTCCTCGCCTCCGGCGCCCTGGAAAAGCGGCAGATGGATTCCCTGCGGGCAATGGTCTACCAGCGCATCGTCTATTTCAACTACCTCATTACCTCCGCAAAAGAATCGCCGGTGATCGCGGGCGCCATGATCCGCTCCGTACAAACGCCCGTACCGCCGGACCCGCTCACCGTGATGATAGAACGGCTGCTGGACAGTCAATACGATCGCATGGAAGCCCGCCTCAGCAGCGGTATTCCCAACCGCCTCCCGTTCCTGCTCACACTTGCCGCCAGCGCTGTGGCCCTGCTCGTAATATGCTGGGGATTGTACCGGCTGGTGAAAGACATGCGGAAGACACAGGCCCGTGAAACCGCCCTCCGCATCAGCGAAGCCAAATACCGGAGGCTGATAGAAGACGCCGGCGCCACCATGTTCACCACCAACCGCGGCGGCTTTTTCAAATATGTGAACAACAAAGCCCTGGACCTCACCGGCTATACGCCGCAGGAGCTGATAGACAAACAATACACCATGCTCATAGACCCGCCTGAGCAGAAAAGGATACGCGAACATTACGAAAGACAGGCCTTCGAAGGCACCAACGAATCCGCGCTCCGCTTCCCCATCCGCTGCAAGAACGGGGAAATGAAATGGGTGGAACAGCATGTGGTACTGCTGCGGCAGAACGGTATCTTCAGCGGCTACCAGTGCATCGTGAAAGATATTCACGCCAAAAAGATGGCGGATGAGGAGGTTGTGAAAACGAAGAACGAGATGAACACCCTGCACTCGCGGCTACAGTCCATCCTGCTCAACTCCCCGTCCATGATCTTTATCAAGGACCTGAACAGTAAATATGTGCTGATCAATAAACGGTTCGAAGAAGTGTTCGGCATCAACAGCGAGCACATCCTGGGCCGCACCGATAAAGAATTTCCCACCAAGCTCAAACCGGAAAAAAGCATCGAGTCCGACAGGGCGGTGCTGCTGCACGAACGGCCTGTGGAATCGGAAGACAGCATCGAGATCAACGGCAAAACGCATTATTTTTTCATCACCAAATTCCCGCTCCGCGATCATACGCACCGTGTGTACGGCCTTTGCGGCATCGCCACAGACATCACCGAGCGCATCCAGCACGAGCATGCGCTGATAGACGAAAGAAAAAAAGCGATAGACGCCCGCCGCGCGCAGGAATTTTTCATGGCCAATATGAGTCACGAGCTGCGTACGCCGCTGAACGGCATCCTCGGCTTTGCTTACCTGCTGGAGCAAACGCCCACCAACGCTGTGCAGGCCGAATACCTGCGCGAGATACTCGATTCCGCCAACAACCTGCTGCTGCTGGTAAACGACCTGCTGGACTTTTCGCGCATCAAAGCCGGGCGCATGGTGCTGGAACATGCCGCCTTCGATATGCGCAGCCTGCTGTTGCAAAAGATCGAAAAATACCGGCCCCGGGCGGAAGAAAAAGGCCTGCAGCTGCTGTGTACCATCCGGGAAAACATGGAAAGCCGCGTGCTGGGCGACCAGTTGCGGCTGAAACAGATATTGAACAACCTCATAGATAACGCCATTAAATTCACCGAAAGCGGCAGCGTTCATCTTTCCGTGGGCGTGGCGGAAGAAAATGAAAAGCAGGTGAAATATGCGTTTGAGGTGAAAGATACAGGGATCGGCATTCCCGCGCACCTGCATCATGAAATAGGCGAAACCTTTTCGCAGGTGCATGGCGGCAACGACAGGAAACACGGGGGAACCGGGCTGGGTCTTACATTGGTGCGGCAACTGGTAGGCCTTCACCAGGGCAGTATTCAGATCGGCGACAACCCGGAAGGCGGCACCGTTATCCGTTTCACGATACCGTACCTGCGCCAGGCCCAGGAACCTGCAAGCGTACCCGCATCCCGCCGTGAAAGCCTGCTGATACCGCCTTTGCAGGGAAAGAACATCCTGCTGGCGGAAGATAACCTCGTGAACCAGAAACTCGCCATCCGTACGCTGGCCAATGCGGGCGCGGCGGTAGAGCTGGCGGAGAACGGCGTGGAAGCCCTGGAGAAACTGCGCCAGCAGAAGTACGACTGCGTGCTGATGGACATTCAAATGCCGGAAATGGACGGGCTGGAAGCCACCCGCAAGATCAGGGACGGCGGCTCTTCCATTCCTATCATCGCCATGACGGCCTCCGCGCTGAAAGGCGACCGGGAACGCTGCCTGCTGGCCGGTATGAACGATTACATTTCCAAACCTTTCCTGCCCAACGATCTTTTCCAGAAAATACTGGAAGCCCTCGGCGAGCGCGATCCTGTGTTCGCCAAGTTCACCGGCCCCGATTATGAAGAGCAGAAAGTGCCTGCCTTCGTGGACCTGCACTACCTGCGCAGCGTGGTAGACGATAACCCCGAATATCTGTTGGACATCCTGCATACTTTCCTGGAAAGGACCGGCGGCACATTCACGCACCTGGCCAACAGCGCGCAGCTGGAAGAATGGGACGAAACCAGCCAGTACGCCAGCCTCATCCGCAGCAGCCTGATGGTGGTGAGGATCCACCCGCTGTCTGAGATCATACTTGAAATCGAGCAGCAGGCGCGGAACCGGGAGAACCTTCATACGATCGTTCCCAATATCCACCTGGCCATCAAGCTTTACCGCGATGCGCAGAGCGTGTTGCAAAGAGAAGTGGAAAAACTTTCCTGATCAGGCTTTATTCAACGGCAGCGCAAACCAGAAGCGGCTGCCTTTGCCAGGTTCGCTTTCCACGCCAATGGTACCGCCCTGCGCCTCGATGAATTCCTTGGCAATAGCGAGGCCCAGCCCGCTGCCCTTTGCATCGTCTGAGTCCGGCACCTGGAAGAATCTTTCGAATATCTTGTTCCTGAAAGCGGGGTCTATGCCTTTGCCGTGATCGCGCACGCTGAAGTGCAGCGCGCCCGTGCCGGTGGGCAGCACGTCCAGCTCTACGTCGGCCCCGGCGCTGGAGTAGCGGATGGCATTGGTAAGCAGGTTCACCAGCACCCAGGCGCTCTTTTCCGCGTCTGCATTGATCTGCACGGGTTCCGGCGGCAGCGTGGTGCGGATGTTCACCTTCCGGCTTTCGGCTTGTTTGCTCACGGTGTCCAGCGCGTATTGCACGATCTGCTGGGGTTCCACGGGCTGTATCTGCAATTGTATGTTGCCGCTTTCCACTTTAGAAAAATCCAGCAGCTCGCTCACCATGCGGATCATCCGCCGGTTGTCGCTGCGGATGCTGCTGAGCAGCTCTTTCTGTTCGGGGATCAGCGGGCCGGTGCGCTCATCGTCCAGCAGCTGGAGACTGAAGTCTGTAGCGGCCAGCGGGGTTTTCAGCTCGTGGGAGATAGTGGCGATGAAATGCGTTTTTGCAAGGTCCTGTTCTTTGAAGGCGGTGATGTTCTTCAATATGATCACATACCCGATCTTTTCTTTTTCGTGGAAGATGTCTACCGTTTCGCGCATGAAGAAACTTTCCCGGTTGTTCACCACGATCTTGACGGGGCCGCCCTGGCCTTTTTCCAGCAGGAAGCGGAGAAGGTCGTTGCGGCTGGCGGCTTCCGCGGCGGCTTTGCCTACCAGTTCTTTATCGGATACATTCAGGAGCTGCAGGGCCTCGTTGTTGGCAAAGAGAATGGTGTTCTGGTTGTCCAGCCCGATGGTGGCGTCTTTCAGGCTGCTGATCACCGCTTCCGCGCGTTGTTTTTCAAACATGATGCGGGCCAGGTTGCTGTGCTCGTATTCATCCAGCTTTTGCGCCATGGTGTTGAAGGCCGTGGCCAGTTCGCCAAACTCGTCTGCTGACGAAAAATGCAGCCGCTGCTCATATTTCTTCTCCGCAATACCCCTGATGCCTTCCGTAAGCTCACGGATGGGGTCGGCGATGTAACCGGGGAAATTATAGACGAAAGTGACGCCCAGCAAAAAACATACGCCGCTGATAACGGCGATGTACAGCAACGCTTTATCCGCCGTTTCCATGGCCGCTTCATTTTTGTTCACGATCGCCCGCATGTTTATGCCCATGATGGTGTAAAGCTCTGTTCTGATGGCCGCAATCCGGCTGCTGTCGCCCTTCTTCAGCAGTTCATAATATTCCCGGACGGATTGGGTGGGCTTGCCTTCGCCGGGCTCGGTGATGTTCTGTTCCTGTTTTTTGAGGTTGGCTTCAAATTCCTGCTGCGAAGTAAAGGGAGCAAGGCCCCAGGTATCCATCGCCCGCAGCATGTTCCGCGAGTATTCCACGGATTCGTAGTTGTCTTCCAGGATAGCGCGGGAGCCGCGGTTCACCCGGTCGATATAATAATAACCCAGGATGCTGACCAGCAGCAGCATGATGAAGAGGAACAGCACCCCTATCGTGATCTTCGACTTTAGCCTTAACCTTGTCATGATAATATTACGAGGTCGATTTCGTGAGAGGATAACGTTTTTAATAACTGGTTGAACACGTTCGTCCGCAGGATGATCCCGAAAAGGCTGATGTGCGGCTTGCCGATGCAGACGGTGGTGATCTCTTTCTGCCGCGCCGTATCGATGATGGCCTGCGCCACGTTGGCATGCTGCACTCTCAGCACTTCCGCGCCCAGCTCGGTGGCCAGCTTCAGGTTGTTGATCAGGTGCCGCTGGTCAGACAGTTTGATGCGTCCCACGCTTTCACGGGGCGTCTGCACGTACAGCATGTACCATTCGCCATGGTAGTAGGCGGCCAGCCGGGCGGTTTTCCGGATCACCTTCCTGGCGATCTCATCATTGCTGGAGATGCAGGCCAGGAAACGTTCGTGGCGCATCTGCTGGCTCCTCGGTATCTCTATCTCCACTTTGCGTTCCACTTGCGAAGCTACTTCTTTCAGGGCAAGCTCGCGCAGCTGGAGTATCTTATCCGACTGGAAAAAGTTGCGCAGGGCGTTCTCCACCTTGCTCTGGTCGTATATTTTGCCTTCTTTCAGGCGGGTGATCAGCTCGTCTGCCGTCAGGTCTATATTCACCACTTCGTCCGCTATCTGCAGCATGCTGTCTGGCACGCGCTCCTGCACTTCCACGCCGGTGATGGCTTTCACCTGGTGGTTGATGCTTTCCATGTGCTGGATATTAACGGCGGAAATGACGTTGATGCCGGCATTCAGCAGGTCCATCACGTCCTGCCAGCGTTTCTCGTTCTTCGACCCGGGGATGTTGGAATGGGCCAGCTCATCCACGATCACCCATTCCGGCGCCAGCAGCAGGATGGCGTTGAGGTCCATTTCGTCCAGCATTTTGCCTTTGTAGAACACCTGCCTGCGGGGGATCAGCGGAAGCCCTTCCAGCAAGGCTTCCGTTTCTTTCCGGCCATGCGTTTCGATATACCCGATCTGCACGTTCACGCCTTTGCGCAGCATGGCATGCGCTTCCTGGAGCATGCGGAAGCTCTTGCCCACGCCGGCGCTCATGCCGATGTAGATCTTGAATTGCCCGCGGCCGGCCTTATTGGCCAGGTGTAAAAAACGTTGCATCATCTGCAGATCTGTTAAACCACCTCAGCGGAGCGCTTGTAAACAAGGCTCCGCTGCTCAGATGGAATTTTGCTATGGATTTAAAATGAAACTGCCAGTGATGTGGTGACGGCCACATTCGTATTCTTCGGTTCTGCATATTTTGTAAAGATGTCGTCTTTACTGTTATACAATTTTCCTTCCACACGAAACAGCACATTACTTACGGGCGCGATATCCAGGTTCAGGGAATAGCCGCTGGTCTTGAAGCCATTAGGCGTTCCCGTGGCGATGATCACGCCATTTTCATCGTTGTAATACTCGTACCGCGCCGCCATGGCCACTTTCTCAGTGAATGCATAACGCGCAATGGCCATGGGGCTGTACCAGCTGTTCATATCGCTTTCGCCTTTCTGTTTTTGTTCCAGGCCATAGTCGCAACCGGCTATGAGACTGAATTTATCCGTGATATTAAAGATACCGTAAACATCGTTGAAGTAGCGCATCTGGCGCACGGAATCGGGTTTGTCGTTGCCGATGAAGGTGCTCCAGTTAAGCGTTACTTTGCTGCTGGGTTTAAAGGTCAGCTGTGTGCCGAAAGCGGGTGTCTGGTTGGCGTCCGGGCGTTTGATCCTTTGCCAGCCGTTCAGGTACATGGCGGCGATGGTCCATTTTTCATTGGGCGTCCAGGTTACTTTGGCGCCGGCTTCGTAGTATGGCGTGTTTTCCGCCATGATGCTGCGGGTGAGCGTGTAACAATCTTTGGAAATGGCGCTTTCGAACCCGATATGCGAAGGCATGATACCCGCGTCTATCCATACGTTCTTGCCTACACGCACGCCTGCGTTCGCTTCGTACACATATTTCAGCAGTTCCTGTTCCGCGGCCATATTGTACTGCCCGTAGGTGCCCGCCATCAGGGCTACGTTTGCCCTTACGCGGCCGCTGCTGTAATTCGCTTTCAGGAATGCCAGGTTTACGTTCAGCTCGTTGTGGCGGTTATGGTTGTAGAGGAAACCCGGTTTGGTGTGGTTTTCCGGCTCATTGAAATCGAAGGAATAATAAGCTTCCGCGTAACCGGAAAAGGTCAGCTTCGGTTCAGTTTTCTCAGGCTCGCTCTGTGCCATGGCATGCATGCAAAAAACGGAACCCGCTACGATCAAAAGTGTTTTCTTCATTTTTATTGATGGTGTTTATACGTCTTTTTTGTACTGCCCACGCTTCCCGGAGGTCGTGTTCCCCGGGCGAAGCGTGGTATGTACTTTTTCCGGGGCCTTTCATAGGCTCGGGAGAGGATATGTGAACTATTTCAAATTGTCCAGCGCAATATTCAATTGCAGCACATTTACCGTGGAAGGCCCGAACAGGCCCAGCAGCGGGCCTTTCGTGTGCTCTTCCACGAGGCTGATGAGCTTGTTTTCAGGAAGATTGCGGAGTTTGGCGATCCTGGGAACCTGCACCAGGGCGGCTGCCGGAGACAGGTGAGGATCCAGCCCGCTGCCTGATGCTGTTACAAGTTCTGCAGGAATGTTCTCTTTTTTCACCCCGGGATTATGCGCCAGGAAGGTGTCTATCCTTTCCTGCACTACTTTCAAATAATCCTCGTTAGACGGCCCTTTGTTGGAACCGCCGGAGCCGGCGGCGTTATACCCAACGGCGGAAGGACGGCCCTGGAAGTATTTATCGTCGGTAAAATTCTGCCCGATGTTGGCGTAGCCAACCACCCGGCCTTTGTTTTCCACTGTAACGCCGTTCCCTTTACCGGGAGCGAGTTTTGCCGCACCCGCGATCAGCAGGGGATAAATGCCTGCCGTGAGCAATACCAGTACCGCGGTCAGTTTTAATGCGGGAAGAAAATATCTTTTCATGATCAGTTCAGATTAAAAGAATAAAGCAACAACCAGGTCGATGAGTTTGATGCCGATGAAGGGCACGATCACGCCGCCGAGGCCGTAGATAAGCAGGTTGCGGCGCAGCAGCGCGCTGGCGCCTATCGGTTTATACGCAACGCCTCTCAGGGCCAGCGGTATCAGCAGCGGGATGATGATGGCGTTGAAGATCACCGCGCTGAGGATGGCCGTTTCCGGGCTGTGCAGCTTCATGATGTTGATGCCCTGCAACGCCGGGATAGACAGGATGAAGAGCGCCGGCACGATCGCGAAATACTTGGCCACGTCGTTCGCGATGGAAAAAGTGGTGAGCGTGCCGCGCGTCATCAGCAGCTGCTTGCCGATCTCCACGATCTCGATGAGCTTGGTGGGATCATTGTCCAGGTCCACCATGTTGCCGGCCTCTTTGGCGGCTTGTGTGCCGCTGTTCATAGCCACGCCAACGTCTGCCTGTGCAAGTGCGGGCGCGTCGTTGGTACCGTCGCCCATCATGGCTACGAGGCGGCCTTCCTGCTGCTCTTTTTTGATGTAGGTCATTTTATCTTCCGGTTTTGCTTCGGCGATAAAATCGTCCACACCGGCTTTTTCTGCGATGTATTTGGCGGTGAGCGGGTTGTCTCCCGTTACCATCACTGTTTTCACGCCCATTTTGCGGAGGCGTTCAAAACGTTCCTGGATGCCGGGTTTGATGATATCCTGCAGTTCTATCACGCCCATGATCTTGCTGTTCACAGCTACTACCAGCGGGGTGCCGCCGTTGCCGGAGATCTGTTTTACCGTCTGGTGGGTTTCAGCGGGGAAGGGCTGGCCTTCGCGCTGCGCCAGGTCGCGGATGGCGTCGTATGCCCCTTTGCGGATGCGGGTACCGTCTGCCAGGTTGACGCCGCTGCTGCGGGTTTCTGCTGTGAACTTCACCATGGTAGTGCCTTCCAGCGACAGGCGGCTTACTATGTCTTTACCCGCCAGCTCCACGATGGATTTGCCTTCGGGCGTATCATCCGCCAGGGAGCTGAGCGCGCTGAGGCGGATGAACTCTGCTTCGGAGAAACCATTGGCCGGGTAAAAGTGCGTGGCCTTGCGGTTGCCGATGGTGATGGTGCCGGTCTTATCCAGCAGCAGCACATCCAGGTCGCCGGCGGTTTCCACAGCTTTACCGGATTTGGTGATCACATTGGCGCGCAGCGCACGGTCCATGCCCGCGATGCCAATGGCGGACAATAAGCCGCCGATGGTGGTAGGAATAAGACATACGAACAATGAAATGAAAGCGGCGATCGTGATCGGCGTATTTGCATAATCCGCAAACGGTTTCAGCGTAACGCACACGATGATGAACACCAGTGTGAAACTGGCCAGCAGGATGGTGAGCGCTATTTCGTTGGGTGTTTTCTGGCGGGAGGCGCCTTCCACCAATGCGATCATTTTATCGAGGAACGATTCGCCGGCTTCGGTGGTCACTCTCACCACGATGCGGTCACTGAGCACTTTGGTGCCGCCTACCACGCTGCTCTTGTCCCCGCCCGCTTCGCGGATCACGGGGGCGCTTTCGCCGGTGATGGCAGATTCGTCTATGCTGGCAAGACCTTTCACGATCTCGCCGTCCGCCGCAATGATGTCTCCCGGTTCGCATACGAACAGGTCGCCTTTTTTAAGCTGGGAGGAGGATACCACTTTTATCTCGTCGGTGAAGATCTCGCCTACAGCCAGGATCTTTTTGGCAGGAGTTTCTTCTCTTGTTTTACGAAGGCTTTCCGCCTGGGCTTTACCGCGCGCTTCCGCAATGGCTTCGGCGAAGTTGCCGAACAGCACGGTGAGCAGCAGCACGATAAAGATCGTGAGGTTGTAGCCGAAGCTGCCCTGCGAAACGTCGCCGGTAAAGAAGGTGTAGAGTGTAACGATCAGCATCACGATGGTGCCGAGCTCTACGGTGAACATCACCGGGTTCTTGATCAGCAGCCGGGGGTTCAGTTTTATGAAGGATTGTTTCAGGCTTTCCTTTACCAGGTCTGCCGGGAACAGTGTATTATCTTTTGTTCTCATGATCATTCAGCATTTATCATTAATACAGGGAGAAATATTCCGCGATAGGACCGAGGGCCAGTGAGGGGAAGAATGCCAGCGCGGCAATGATCACGATCACGGCAAGGGTCATGATGCCGAAAGTGCCGGTGTCTGTTCTCAGCGTGCCGGCCGATTCGGGCACATATTTCTTCTGCGCCAGCAGGCCTGCAATAGCCACCGGCCCGATGATGGGAAGGTAACGGCTCAGGATCAGCACAAAGCCGGTGGTCACGTTCCAGAAAATGTTGTTGTCTCCCAGGCCTTCAAAGCCGGAGCCATTGTTGGCGGCGGCGGAAGTATACTCATACAGCATCTCCGAGAAGCCGTGATAGCCAGGGTTGTTGAGCCAGTTGCCCGGCTGCACCGCCCAGTTGGCGCCCCAGCCGTGCGCTATCGCAAAAGAGGAGAGCGCTGTACCCGCCAGGATCAGGAAGGGATGCAATAAAGCCACCAGTGCGGCGATCTTTACTTCTCTCGCCTCTACTTTATGGCCCATGAATTCAGGTGTGCGGCCTACCATCAAACCGGAAATGAATACAGCAATGATGATAAAGATGAAGTAGTTGAGAATGCCCACCCCGCAACCGCCGTAGAAGCAGTTGGTCATCATGGCCACCAGTTCCATCATGCCGGTGAGCGGCATGGTGCTGTCGTGGAACCCGTTTACCGAGCCCGTGGAAATAATGGTGGTGATGGTGCTCCAATAAGCGGTGGCCGTAGGCCCGAAGCGTACTTCCTTGCCTTCCATGGCGCCTGTGGCCTGTGTGATGCCCATCTTCTCAATAGCCGGGTTGCCGCCCGTTTCCTGGATGATGGAGGGGATCATCAGGCAAAGCATACCCAACGTCATCACACCGAATATGATGTTGGCGAATTTGCGGCGCCGGATGAATATGCCGAAAGCAAATATCATCGCGATGGGAATGATGACCTGTGAGATCGCTTCGGTCATATTCGTCAGGTAGTTCGGGTTCTCCAGCGGGTGGATGGAGTTGGCGCCGAACCAGCCGCCACCGTTGGTGCCAAGGTGTTTGATGGCGATCATGCCGGCGGCAGGACCGCGGGATACGCCTATGGTATCGCCCTGCATGGTTACCACGGTGTCTTTACCGGCGTAGCTGGCAGGGGTACCGTTGAACGCGAGTATCAGCGCGATCACGACGCATATCGGCAAAAGGATGCGGGTATTGGTCTTCACCAGGTAATCCCAGAAGTTGCCCAATTTGGTAGTGGTCTTATCCCTGAATGCCTTGAACACCACGATCAGTGCCGCAATACCGGTTGCCGCGCTTACGAATTGCAGGAAGGTGATCACGAACAGTTGCGTGAAATAAGTAAGGCCCGATTCGCCGGAGTAGTGCTGCAGGTTACAGTTCACCAGGAAGCTGATAGCTGTGTTAAAGGCCAGGTCCGGTGTTTGGCCTGCGTTGCCGTCCGGGTTGAGGGGAAGTTTATCCTGGAAGATCAGCAGGAAGAAGGCATATACAAACCATAGCATGTTGATGGTAAGCAGTGCCTTGAGGTGCTGTTTCCAATTCATTTCCTCTTTGGGATTGATGCCGCAAATCTTGTAGATCGCCCTTTCCAGCGGCGCGAGGAAGTCCATCCAGGTTTTTTCCCCGGCAAACGTTCTGGCGATGTAACGTCCGAGCGGGATGGCGATGAGCAATGTCAGCGCATAGGTAGCTATGACGCCTAAAAGTTCTGTATTCATTGTTTAAAAAGCAGTTAGGGATTCAGAATTTTTCCGGTTTCAGCAATACATAGATCATGTAGATAAAAACCAGTATCGATAACACGAATAATGCGTTCATCATAGAGGTCCGGTTTAAATGTTTTCGAAATAGTCCACAGATTTAAAGAACAGCCAGAAGAAAACGAGGCCCGCAAGGAGCAGTAGTGCGATTAACATAGTGCGTTATTTAAGATGATTTGATGACGGATCTGTTTCAATGAAACCGGCAGGTACGCTTTCAGCGGCGAGTCCATGAAGGGGGAGATGCTGTACAGGAACACGGATTCAATGGCGTTCTTAAGGCTGTTGCTGCCGTTTTTATATAATACGCCCGCCATGGATAAGCATTTCCTGACCTCCGGCGTATGGCCTTCCCGGATCACTTTGCGGGTATAGGCTGAAAAAACGCCGATGGATTTGGTAAGCACATTGGCCTGGAGGATACCTGCGAGGGCAGGTATCTGGTGAGCGATCAATAACGGTACTTTAGCGTCCGGTAACATGATGATTCAATTTGCACCGGTATTAGCCATTGAAATGCCAGAAGGAAAAAAGAAGGATTAACTTATTGAAAGGCAATATTTTATTTTAACATGCCGCAACATGCCAGTTGTCCGCAACCATGCAGAATCTGAAGGGTGTTTGCAGAAACGGGTTATTGGATATTGTACTCTTTGATTTTGTTGTAAAGGGTGGTAAGGCCGATCTGCATCACTTCCGCGGCTTTGGTCTTGTTGCCTTTTACAAGTTGAAGGATGCGGATGATGTGGCGGCGCTCTGCGTCGGCAAGGGTGAGGGCATCGTCTGTTGGGCCGTTCACGCGGAAGTCCAGCGGGAGGGCTGAAACGTCCAGCTCCGGTGTGTCCGAAAGGATTACGGCTCTTTCGATCACGTTGCGCAGCTCGCGGATATTGCCTTTCCAGCTGTGCTCGCGCAGGGCTTTGCTGAAGGCGGCCGTCATCCCGGAAATTTTGCGGCCGTTCTTCGGCGCCAGTTGTTGTATGAAATATTGGGCAAGAAGGGGAATATCTTTCCTGCGATCATTCAATGAAGGCAATTTTATCTGGAAAGCGGAGAGGCGGTAATACAGGTCGGCCCTGAAGTGCCCTTCCGCGATCTCTTTTTCCAGCTCGCGGTTGGTAGCGGCAATGATGCGGATGTTCACTTTGATGGGTTTGGAATCGCCCACTTTGTAGAACTCACGCGTCTCCAATACGCGCAGCAGCTTGGCTTGCAGCTCTATGGCCATTTCGCCGATCTCGTCCAGGAAGATGGTGCCGTTGTTGGCTTCTTCGAGGAAACCTTTTTTGTCTTTGACAGCGCTGGTGAAAGCGCCGGCTTTGTGGCCAAACAGTTCGCTTTCGAGTATTTCTTTGCCGAAGGCGCTGCAGTTCACGGCCACAAAGGGTTGTGAGCCGCGTTCGCTGGCGCGGTGGATGGCTTGTGCGAATACTTCCTTGCCGGAACCGGTTTCGCCGAGGAGCAGCACGGTCACGTCCGTACCGGCCACCTTCCGCGCAAGGGCAATGGCATCCTTTATTTCGACGGATTCACCGATGATGTTCTCAAAATCATGTTTGCCGCCGATCCTGTCTTCCAGCTCGCGCACGCGGGATTGCAGCCGCGCTTTGTCCATGGCTTTGCTCGCCAGCGGCAGGATGCGGTGATTGTCGTCGCCCTTGGTAATGTAATCAAAAGCGCCGTTCTTGATGGCCTGCACGCCGTCTTCGATGTTCCCGTAAGCGGTGAGCACGACGATCTCCACATCCGGGTATTTCTGTTTGAGGGATTGGGTCAGTTCCACGCCGTTGCCGTCGGGGAGCTTCACGTCGGAAAGGATCACCTGCACTTCTTCCCGCTCCAGCAGCCGCAGTGCGGCCTTTACGCTGCCTGCTTCCAGGATGGTGTATCCTTCCAGCGCCAGCAGCCTGCCGAGCAGTTTGCGGAGCTGTTCTTCATCGTCTATGATCAGTATCGTGCCTTTTGACATGGAAGCAAATGTAAAGCAGAATCCACATTAAACGAAAAAACCGGGGCAGCCATTCGGCTAAACCCCGGTCTGTTCTATGATTGATCCGTTTATCCTTTACCTCGCGTCAGGTGTTTTCTGGTTGCGTTTCACCGTTACCGCGCCGAGCAATGCGCCCAGCCCGCCCAGTACGGCGTTGGTCACGAATACGTTGGTGAGCGTAAATATCCAGTAACCCTGGCGTTTATAGTCGCTGTACTCGCTCATGCGGTTACCTTCGGATGGTATATCGCCCACATGTGAACCCGCGGGCTCGGTAGCCAGCTGGAATAAAATGTTGGCGGTAGACACCATTACGACGGCCACAAAAGCCGCCAGCAGGCCCGAAAGGAAAAGCCTGCCCAGTGAAACCTTGCCGCCGTAGGCTTTGTTGGCATGCATTACAGCCACCATCACCCCGATAAAGATCAGCGTATTCACAAAATATCCTGTCCACAAATCAGACATAAAGTCGGTAATGTAAAAGAACAGGGTGAATAAAATACCGATCAATCCTATCAACACGCCATATATCCACGGCAGTTTTCGCGGCGATTGCATTGCTTGTTGCATATTCTCTGGATTTAGTTAGTAACATTCATTCTTCACACCCTTGTCCAATGTTATAACCAAGCCAAGAAACGTGCCTATTGTTCTACTGTTTTAAGAATTGTCCGGAGGTCGTTCTTTTCCTTCTGGATGCTTTCCCACAGGTCACCGCGCTTTTCCAGGCGTTTGAGCGTGTTGCCGATATGATAGTCTTTTACATTGAGCTTTGCATTCACCTCCTTCCATTCCAGCGGCGTGGCTACGGGCGCCCCGGGCTGCGGCCGGCAGGAATAAGGCGATGCGATCGTTTGACCACGGCTGTTTTGCAGGAAATCGATATACACTTTGTTCTTCCTTTTTGCTTTCGCGCGGATGATGCTCGTGGTTTCCGGAAGCTCTGCGTGGGCTTCCTGCGCAATGTATTCGGCAAACAGGCGGCACGCGTCGTAAGGATATTTCGCGCCGGTGGGTATGTAAATATGCAGGCCTGTAGCACCGGAAGTTTTGCAATAGGAAGCAATGTCGTGCGCCTCCAGTATCTTCCTGATCGTTTGCGCTGTTTCCACCACATGTGTGAACGCGATGTCTTCAGGGTCCAGGTCCAGTATCACGTAATCAGGGTGCTCCGGCTTCCGGATGCGCGACAGCCATGGATTGATCTCGATGCAGCCCAGGTTTACCATGTACGCCAGCGTAGCTTCGTTGTTGCATACGAGGTAGTCGATCATTTTGTTGTTGGATTCGGAATGCACCTGCGTAGTCTGTATCCAGTCCGGCGCCTGCTCCAGGTCAAGGTCTTTCTGGTAGAAGCTTTGGCCGGTAATGCCGTTAGGGAAGCGGTGGAGCGACAGCGCGCGGTCTTTCAGGTGCGGCAATATATAATCCGCTACTGAAAGGTAATAATCGATCAGCTGGCCTTTGGTGATCTTTTCTTTAGGCCAGTAGAATTTCTGTTGATTGGTGAGCTGCACTTCGTGTTTGTTCAGCTTCAATACCCGGTCTTTTGCAACTTCACCGGGTTTCTGCATGTTCGAAACTGGTTTTTCCATGGCGGCTGTTTTAGCGGGAGCGGATTGTACGCCGGTCCCGGTGATATGTTTCGGCACTTCGCGTTTCACGGAAGTTGCCGGTTTGTCTTCTCTCAATGCAACAAAGATGGGCTGCCGCAATATCCCGCCCTGCGTCCATTCGGAGAACTTCACTTCGCATACGAGCACGGGGTCCATCCAGGTAACGGGCATATTTGTTTTTATCTTTTCTTCGAAAGGCGAGGTGTCGCGGCGGTATTCCTGGAATTTGCCGAACAGTTCTTTCAGGTTGGTGTCGTTGAAACCGCCACCGCAGAGGCCGATGTAACGGAGCTTCTTTCCTTCGTACACGCCCAGCAGCAGCGCCCCGATATTCTTGCGGCTGCCGCGGGGCGCAGTGTAGCCGCAGATCACGGCTTCCTGCCTGTTCAGCACTTTTATCTTAAGCCAGTTGAGCGAACGCTGGCCGGAGACGTAATTGCTTTCGCCGTTCTTGGCGATGATGCCTTCCCAGCCGGCCTTCGCCGCTTTTTCGAATAATTGCAACCCTTTCTTTTCCACATGACCTGAATACTGCACTCTTGGATCATCCAGTTGCTGCACGATCTGCTCTAACAGTATTTTCCGCTCCAATAGCGGCAGCTCTTCCAGCTCGTGGCCATCCAGGTGCAACAAATCAAACACCTGGTAAACGAGCTTCCCTTTGCCCGTAGAACGGTAGTTCTGTAAAGCCTGGAAATCCGATCTTTTATTGGTGCCCAGCACAATGATCTCGCCGTCCAGCACTACATTGTGAGGAATATTCTCTACAGCTTCAACAATAGGCGCGTATGATTCGTTGAAAGAGAGTTTGTTACGGGAATAGATCTCTGCCTTCCCGTTCTTCACCGCAGCAATAGCGCGGTAGCCATCCCATTTCGTTTCAAAGATCCAGCCTTCCCGGTCAAAAGGCGCATCCACCAGAGTGGTGAGCATGGGGCTGTAAAAGGCTTTGATGGCCGATTTACGCTCGGTCTCCTTTTTCGCCGGTTTTGTTTTGGCGGCTGAAGCGCTTTTCTTTGCGCGGGGAGCGGCTTTTTTTGCAGTTGTTTTCTTAGCGGCTGCAGCCTTTGCCGGTGGTTTCCTTCCTTTGGTTTCGGCGGCTTTGTTGTTGGAAGGGCCTTTCAGCTTCTCAATGACCCGCTTCGGCGTATGCTCTTCACTATCATAAGGCTCATTCACAGCATAACGGTCCCGGTGTTTGATCATCAGCCAGGCATTCTCTTCACGGCCTTTCATTTTCACCAATGCGAATTCGCCTTTCAGCTTTTTCCCTTTCAGCATCACCTTCAGGTTGCCGGATTTCCACTCTTTCAGCGCTTCCGCGTCAAACGACTTCCCGTTTTGCTCCAGTAATTCGTAAGTGCCTTTGTCCCATACATACACGTAACCCGCGCCGTAGTTCCCCGGCGGGATCTCGCCTTCAAAATCTTTGTAGTCGTACGGATGATCTTCCACTTCCATGGCCAGCCGCTTGTCTTCCGGGTTCAGGCTGGGGCCTTTCGGCACGGCCCAGCTTTTCAGCACGCCGTCCATTTCCAGCCGCACGTCGTAATGCAGGCGCGTGGCGTGATGCCGCTGCACCACGAAAATATGTTCCTTGCCTTTGGCGGCCTTTCCGGATTTCGGTTCCGACGTTTGCCGGAAGTCCCGCTTCTTGTTATATTTTTCGAGGCTCATGATACGCGTTTTTTACTGCCTGTGCCCAGGCTGGCTTTCAGCTGATCAAACAGGTCGGTACTGCGTGTGTGCACCACTTTCATCTTCTTCACCTTGGCACGTTTGCCGCTGGCTTTGGCTTTGATGATGCGCAGCAGTTCCTGGCGGTATTCGTCTTTGTATTGCGCTATGTCGAACGGTTCTGAATACTGCTGCACGAGTTTCACGGCCATATCCAGTTCCCTTTTGGGAATGGTTGTCTTATCGGGAAGGGAAAGATCGTCCGGTTCCCGTACTTCTTCCGCGAAGCGGAGGCGGTGCAGCATCAGGTAATTATCTTTGGCGCGTACAACGGCCAGGTGCTCCTGCGAGCGCAGCACGAAGAGCGCCACGCCTACCTTGCCGGTCTTTTCCAGCGTGGCCCGCAGCAGCTCATAAGCCTTGGCGCCGCTTTTATCGGGCGCAATGAAGTACGGCGATTCAAAATACACAGCATCAATTTCGTTGGTGGCGGTGAAGGTGGTGATCTCTATGACCTTGCTCTTCTTGGGGCTGGCGTCTTCGAAATCGGTATCGTCCAGCACTACGTATTCATCGTTGTAGTTGTAGGCCTTCACGATATTTTCCCAGGCCACTTCCTTGCCGGTCTTTTCATTGACCCGCTGGAAGCGGATGCGGGAATGGTCTTTTTTATCCAGCATATCCAGGTCGAGGCGGCTTTCCTGGACGGCGCTGTACAGCTTCACCGGGATGTTCACCAACCCGAAACCTATGCTGCCTGTCCATATTGATCTCATGGGAGACGGTTTTCCCTTTCTACAACAATGATTATACCACCGGGGGCAAAAGAATAGGCCGCCCCGGGAACGGAACGGCCGTGTTTTCTTTAATATGCATAACTATTGGGGGGAATACATTATTTGAATAAATACGGTGTTAATAATTTCTGAAAATATCCAGCCAACAATCAGGCCAGATTCTGTGGCATAGCTTTTGGCATTTCAACTGTATATCAAACCCGAGAGTTATGGAAACACCCACACCAAACAAACCCGGCGAAATGACGACCCTTTCCCAGATCATGGCAAAGCTCCATTCAAAGGGTTTCGACAACGAATTCAAAGTAAGCGACCACGGCAGAATGCAATCTCCTGACGGAGATCAGATCTATAATCCTGAAGATCTCAAGATCATCAAAACCTACCGTTTCGAAGGAGAATCAGACCCATCGGACAACTCCGTATTGTACCTCCTGGAAGACCAGGAAGGCCATAAAGGCTATGTACTGGATGCTTATGGCATGTATTCCTCGCACGATGAGGCCGGTTTTGATGAATTCCTCAAGAAGATACCTGTTGAAGACAGGGAAGAACAGGTCATCTTCGGGGGACTGTGATGAATGAGGGTATAAAAAGAATAGAGACGCACTTTTCCGGTCGTCTCTATTTTTTTTGCGCATTGTCCTTCAGTATCCGCAACAGTAGCTTTTCGTCCACATCTTTTTGCAGGTATTTCCCCAATTTCTCTTCTTCATAAAGCGTGAGCAGGCAGGGATGAACGTAGTATTTTTTACACACTGCGCGGGTATTCCCCAGTTTTGCCGCCACATGGTCTATCACTTCCACGATCTGCCGCCGGCATGCCGCCTGCGATTCGAAGGGCCCGTAGGCCGCCAGCAGGTGAAGCGCTTCGAGGGTACCGGCCCAGGTGCGCAGGTCTTTACAGGTGAACTCCTCGTTCGTGATATTTTTCAGGTACTCGTTCAGCTCGCCTGAATCGAGGCTTTTCACTTCATCGTTTTCGTAATACTGGAAAAGTTCCTGGCCGGGGATGTCGCGCACTTTTTTGAGCAGCCGCGCCAGGGAAGCATGCCGCAGGGAGATCTTCTGCTCTACGCCTTTTTTGCCTTTGAAGCGGAAGAACGCTTCGTTGCCGTTTATTTTCACATGATGATTGTGCAGGGTGGTAAGGCCGTAGGAGTGATATTTCTTTTCGTACTCGGCGTTGCCTACGCGCATGAGCGTTTCTTCCATGATGCGCAGGGCGATGGCGCACACGCGTTGTTTGTCCAGCTGCTTCCTGCGCAGGTCTTTTTTGATCTGCGCCCGGATGCGCGGCAGCATTTTGCCGAACTGGAGCAGGCGGTTGTATTTAGTCTGGTTGCGCATGGCCGCCCAGCGGTTGTGGTAGCGGTATTGCCGGCGGCCCAGGGCGTCGGTGCCGGTGGCCTGCAGGTGGCCGTTGGCGTAGGGGCATATCCATACGTCTTCCCAGGCGGGCGGCAGCACCAGTTTTTTGATGCGGTCCAGTGTTTCTTCGTCTGTGATCTTTTTGCCGGAAGCGTCCAGGTAATAAAAACTGTCGCCGCCGCGCACGCGGGTATAACCGCGGCTTCCCGGCGAAACGTAGCGCAGGTGGGCGGCCTGGGCCATGGCAGCCGGTTCGTTAGCCGTTAACAATTTCTCCTCCATTGGGATGCAGTATTTGGCCGGTGATGTACGCCGCATCGTCTGACGCCAGGAAAACATAGCTGGTAGCCACTTCCACGGGCTGGCCGGCTCTTTTCAACGGCACGTCGCTGCCAAATTCGGCCACATGCGAAGCGGGAAACGTAGCGGGAATAAGCGGCGTCCAGATGGGGCCGGGCGCAACACCGTTCACCCTGATGCCTTTATCGGCGAGCATGGAGGAAAGGGAACGGGTGAAGGATACGATGGCGCCTTTGGTGGCGGAATAATCCACCAGGTGGCCGCTGCCGCGGTAGGCGGTCACAGAAGTGGTGTTGATGATGCAGCTGCCTTTCCGCATGTGCGGCAGGGCAAAACGGACCATGTAGAAATGCGCGAAGATGTTCACGGAAAATGTGCGGAGCAATTGCTCAGCGGTGATGTCTGTAAACTTTTTCTGCGGGAACTGAACGGCGGCATTGTTCACCAGCACGTCTACCCTGCCGAAGCGGTCCACTGTTTTCCTGATGATCTTTTCGCAGTGTTTCTCCCTGCTCACATCTCCCGCTACCAGCAAGGCTTCCCGCCCCAGGGCGTTCACCCGGGCGGCGGTTTCTTCCGCGTCCTGATCTTCATCGTAATACGCGATCACGACGTGCGCGCCTTCGGCGGCGAAGGCCAGGGCTACGGCGCGGCCAATGCCGCTGTCGCCACCGGTGATCACCGCGATCTTATCCTGTAATTTCCCGCCGGCGGGCCTGGTATCTTTTTCCGCTACCGGCAGCGGCTGCATTTTCGCTTCTATGCCGGGCTGGCGGTTCTGGTGCTGCGGCGGGCGTATGTCTTTTTTCTTGTTCGATTTCTGCATAGTTCCTTTATTGAAATGAAAAGAGGCTGGAACGTGTTACCGTTGTCAGCCTCTTTCCTGCAAGGGCGGCTATTCCGCCATTGCTTCTTCGTTCACGGAAGATTCTGCGATCTGCGTGAGCAAAGCGTCCGTTTCCTTTTCCTCTCCCAGTGTTTGTTCGAGGATGCCGGCGGCCTCGGTATGCCCCATCCTGTTGGCCAGGGTGCGGAGGCTGCCGTATGCGGCTATTTCGTAATGTTCCACTTTTTGCGCGGCAATGATGAGGCCCGCGTCGAGCACGGCTGATTCTTCTTCTTCGCTGATCAGTTCCTGTGCTTCGGCTACGAGGCCTTCCATGGCGTCGCATTTTTTGGCTACGGGCCGCATGCCCATCATTTCAAATATTTCTTCTACCCTGGACACATGTTCTTTCGTTGCGGCCAGGTGATCGGCGAACGCATCCACCAGTTCCATGCTGGTAGCTGCTTTCTGCATTTTAGGCAATGCCTTTACCAGGTGTTTTTCCGCCCAGTAAATGTCTTTCAGCTCGTCCATAAAAAGCTGGTGGAATTTGGAATTGGGCATATCCCCGTTCTTTCCGTTGCTTTTCGTGCTGCTTTTTTGTGTGCTGCCTGTGCTTTTACGGGCGGGGGCTGTGCTGCGCGTTGTTGCGCTTTTCTTTGTTCCGGTGCGGGAACCTGTGGATTTAGTTGCCATAACATTGAGAAGATTATCTGGTGAACAATTGCATGTATTGACTATTTGTTGGGAAAAGGAAAACGGTCGCGGGAATCTACCAGGCTGCTTTCCTCTTTTTTCGCATTCCCTTTCTCGTCTGTCTCTCTCTCTTCGCCTACAATGTCTGGCGACTTCTCTTCCACATCCGTATTTTCTTCGTTTTCGGGAATTTCCTGTTTCGGGCTTTTGTCAGGGCCCTTGTCCGGCATTTCGGGTTTGGGCGCTGTGTCGGGCTCAGACTGCGGGTCGCTGGGCTTGCGTTCTATCTCGCGTTTGGGCACTTCCTGGGGAATATCAGGCTGTTGCTGGTTTTCCCCTTTATCGAGACCCGGCTTAGGCTGTCCGCCTCCCTGGCCATGGCTTCCCTGGTCACGTTCCCGTTCCTGATTCCCTTCCTTACCCGGTGGCTGCTGGCTGTTTTGCCCCACCTGTCCGGGTTTGGCCTGGGTGTCCTGATTGGCTTGGCTCTTCATAACTCACGGTTTTAAGGTGTAAAAAAATCGTTGATTGCAACACAGTGAAAGTCCTCTGTCGTTCTCATTCATATCATCCAAACAGCATTCCAACACCGGGGCATATGTTTTGCGGGTAAAAGGCAACAACTGTATAACCAGCTACCCGGAAACGTTCCACCTGCTGTTATTTCCGCCGTTTGCGCGGCTTTTCGTAAATTCACTGCATTTAATTTCCACGGGGGGAAATTGTTTGTAGAATTAGGTTTTCATTCTGTAGAAAATCGTTCACAGGAATTGAGGGGCTATAAAACATTCGAATCCATGCACATCAGCGTACACAAGAAGATCAGGATCGGTTTTTTTATCGCGTTTACCATCATCGTGATCGCTTCGGTGATCTCCTACCTGATCGCGCGCAACCTGATGCATAATGCGGACCGGCTGAGCCACGCGGTGGAAGTATCCAAGCGCCTGGACGCCATTACCGGGCAGCTGAAAGACGCGGAAGCCGCCATCCGCGGCTACAACCTCACCCGGGAGCCCGCTTTCCTGAACCCCAGCATGGAAGAGCGCAGCGTGAAGATAGAATCTGAATACCGCAAGCTGCGCCGCATTACAGACGACACGCTGCAGCAACGCAACCTCGATACGCTCAAACGTCTGCTGGACGTGAAATACCTCCAGCTTACCGCCGGCCAGCAGAAAAGCGCCAGCAGGACCACCATACAGGAAGCGGAAGTATCCATGGACCTCATCGATAACAAAGTGGAAGAGATGACGCGGATAGAACAGGCGCAGCTGAATGAAAAAACGCGCATGTTCCATTTTTTCTCCGGCCTTTCCATTCCTTTCATATTCATCATTTCCATTATCGCCATTCTCATCGGCGTTTACTCCTACATCATACTCACCCGCGAATTCCGGCTGCAGCTGCACATCGAGCGGCGCATGAAGAACTACCAGCGGGAATTGCAGGAAAATATCACGCTGCTCAATAAAAGCAATAAAGAACTGGAACAGTTTGCCTACGTGGCCTCGCACGACTTGCAGGAGCCGTTGCGCAAGATCTCCACGTTCTCGGACCGGCTGATCATGAAACACCGCGGCGAACTGACGGATGAGGCCGCCCAGCTGATAGACCGGATGGTGGCGGCCGTGGGCCGCATGCGGGTGCTCATCAACGACCTGCTTATCTTTTCCCGCGCCGGCCGCATTACGCCGGAAAGCCAGGTGCCGGTAGACCTCAACGCCATTTTGCAGGACGTAGTGGGCGACCTGGAACCGGCCCTCCAGGAAAAGAACGGCACCGTCCTCTTCGACCAGCTGCCCGTGATAGAAGGCAGCGACACCGGTTTCCACCAGCTGTTCCAGAACCTGCTCTCCAACTCCATCAAGTTCGCCCATCCTGAAAGGGCCCTGGAGATCCGCATCCGGCGGGAACTGCTCACCGGCAAAGAAGCCGGTGTGGCCAGCGAACAGAAATGGGACGACACCTACTGCCGCATATCCATCGAAGACAATGGCATCGGCTTCGACCAGGTGTATGCAGAGCGGATATTCCTCATCTTCCAGCGCCTGCACGGCGTCAGCGAATATAAAGGCACCGGCATCGGGCTGGCCATCTGTAAAAAGATCGTGGATTCCCATAACGGCACTATTACCGCCTTCGGCTCCGCCGGCCAGGGCTCCACCTTCGTGATCGTGCTGCCCGTGAAACAAAGCCGCGAAGAATGAAACACTTTTGCATGTTTATTGTAAGAAAAATCTAACTATTGGGGCAAACCATGAAAGATTCCAGGATACGCATACTGATGATCGACGATGACGAGGATGACTTTTTCCTTGTAAATACCCTGTTGCAAGATGTGAATGGCAACGGATACATCATAGACTGGGCGCCTACCTACGACAGGGCCATCGAGGCCATCGGGCAAAAGGAACATGAGCTTTACCTCGTGGATTACCGCCTGGGGCGCTACACCGGGCTGGACATCCTCCGGCATTTCCAGCAGATAGGCTACGAGGCCCCCGTGATCATGCTCACCGGCAAAGGCGACTATGCCATCGACAATGAAGCGATGATGGCGGGCGCCTCCGACTACCTCGTGAAAGGAGAGATCACTGGTCCGGAATTGGAAAGAGCCATCCGATACGGCATCATGGAGTTCAGGCACCTGCGCACCATCGCGGAAAATGAGCGGAAATATTTCGGCATCTTCGAAAAAAGCCATGACCTGATCGTTCTGGCCGATTGCAATATGAACATCATCGAGGTGAACCCCATTGCCGTCCGGAAAATGAAATACAGCCGCGATGAATTCCTGCAAATGAACCTGAAAGACCTGTTCGTACAGGAAGCGGAAGCCATCCAGTTCGTACAGGACATCTGCGGGGACGATGCAATCGTTCAGAAAGAATTTTCCTTTAAGAATAAAGACGGGCAGAAGCTGGAAGTGCTCGTCAACGCCAATAAACTGGACGAGCAGCTGGGTACCTTCCTTTGCGTGGCGGAAGACATTACCGAGAAAAAAAGGGAGGAACTGGACAAACGGCAGCAGGAAAAATTCGTGATCTCCGGCCGCATCGCCCGCGTGATAGCCCATGAAGTGCGCAACCCGCTCACCAATATCCTGCTGGCGGTGGGGCAGTTCAAGCAGGAAGACGCGGCCGGCAACGACGACCGGCAGCTTTACCTGGACATCATCGAGCGCAACTGTACCCGCATCAACCAGCTGGTGACCGAGCTGCTGCAATCTACCCGCATGATGGAGCTGCACCTCCAGGAATACCATGTGAATACCCTCGTAAAGAATGCGCTGGCGCTGGCGGAAGACCGCATCAGGCTGAACGATATCCGGCTGCATGAATTTTATACCGAAGAAAACACAACAGTGCAGGCCGATGATGAAAAAATGAATATCGCGCTGCTGAATATCCTGATCAACGCCGTAGAAGCCATGAAACCGGGCGAAGGCATGCTTACCGTGACCACCTCCGCCGAAAATGACAAGGCCTGCATCCGCATCCGCGACAATGGCACCGGCATACCTGAGGAAAACAAATCCCGCCTTTTTGACCCTTTCTTTACCTCCAAAACCAAGGGAACCGGCCTTGGGCTTACTTCCACACAGAACATCATTATCAATCACAAAGGCACCATCAACGTAGAAAGCGCTCCCGGTGAAGGAACGCTTTTCACGATCACATTGCCCAGGGCTTAACTGACGACCTACAAACAAAACGGGAAAAAGGATTCCTTGCCGGTTTCCCTTCTCCCGTTCCTATGGATCGAATTTTTACCCTTGGTTAATTATACGGCCCGGCCACGTATGATATTGATCAGCACGGCGATGATCGCCAGTACGAGTAATGCGTGAATGAGCCCGCCTGCGGAGTAAACGAAGAATCCGAGTAACCATCCTATAATGAGGATCACCGCGATCAGATAAAGTAAATTACTCATGGCATATGATGTTTAGTTCATAACAACCAGTAGAAATATTATGCCAATCCCAAAAACCCTGCTTTTAAATGCTGTAGCGGATTTCAGCGGCCCGATCTGTGGAAGCGCTTCCACCATCAGTGGCGTTAATTGGTCATCGGAACCCTCCCAAACCGCCGTATCCGCATGGCTTCTTTTTTGGAGCAGATAGGTATCTACTATTTAGAACACTTAAAAAATTAACCATCATGGAAAATCATCAGAAAATCGCCGCTGTGGTGGAAGACCTGGTTAAGATCAACAATGACCGTATCGAAGGTTACCAGAAAGCTGCGAAACAAACGGACGAAACAGACCTGAAAGAACTTTTTGACACCATGATCGCGGATAGCAAACATTTTACGGCAGAACTGAACAGGTACCTGCGTAATATGGGCGAAGACAGGGAAAGGGATACCACCCTCGCCGGGAAGATCTACCGCACCTGGATGGACGTAAAGGTTTCCTTCGGGGGCGCCGACCGCCACGCCATCCTGGCCTCCTGCGAATACGGGGAAGACGCCGCCCAGAAGTCATACCGCCAGGCCATGGAGCAGAGTTACCTCCCGGAAGACCTGCGGGCCATCATACGCCAGCAGCAAAACAAACTGAAAGCCTCGCACGACAACATCCGCCATATGCGCGATGTGGAAGCAGTGAACAGGTAGAAGCAGTGACGAGGTAAATAAAAAGAGTCCCGGTAAGTTGCCGGGACTCTTTTTTTGAGCAAAAAATCGTTGTTGTTTTCGGGGGGACTCACTTTGCAGTGGTTAAAAAATGGAGGATCAATCTATGACAAGAAGGTTGGGGCTAAATGAACCATGGAGCGTGCCGGTCAACAAAGAAGGGATGTATCTAAAAACTGTCCCGGCCTATGCCGGGACAGTCTGGCAAGCTTTCCGGTTGTAAATATGTTTTTGCTTTTGCATTGAACAGTAGTTATCCTGGTTTTGGATACCTGTTGTAATGCTGCTTAACATTTTATAACCAAATAAAGCAGCCAATAACTAAAACAACAGCTATGATAAAAGTATAACCGAAAACGGTTATAGCTCGTTGATTAGCTTTTCAACTTCTTCTTTGGACTTACCCAGTTTCGTCTGGAGCTTACCATAGAGTTCATCTTCTTTCCCCTCGGTGTAGGTGAGATCATCGTCCGTCAGGTCTGCATACTTCTGTTTCAGCTTCCCTTTGATCTCGTTCCAGGCTCCTTTTAATTGCAGCGAATTCATACGATAGCATTTGCTTTTTAAAGTGCAATTTGCATACCACCGTGCCAGGCGCGCAGTTAACGTGGATTTTGTTTGTATTTTATCGCAAAATGGGGAAACAGCAGGAAGGGGAATTGTGGAAATTCTTCCCCAAAAACTGCTGTTTAAACAGCTAAACCGGCCCGGCAAAATGTTTGCAAGAGTATTTATAACCAAAGTAGTTTCAACAGATTATTTCAAAAAACCGGACAATTGAGTGATGGATCCAGGAAAGAAAATATTTGGTGCCTCCGGCCTAAATTCCCGTGATGTCAGCAACCCCGGAAACCAGCTAAAACCCAACGCCATGGGAAATTTGATATTGATAATCGACGACGAGCCGGACATTTGCCAACTTTTGCAGTTAAGCCTTAGTAAACACGGCTATAAGGTAAAATATGTACACGGCCTGAAGGAAGGCATGCAGTTCCTGTCCAGGCAGCAGCCCGATGTGCTTTTCCTGGACATTCATCTTCCGGATGGGTCTGGCCTGGAAGCTTTGCCCGGCATCAAAACCCAATATCCTAATCTCCCGGTGATCACGATCAGCGCCTATGACAACGGGATGGAGAAGCAGAGGGCCCTAACAGCAGGAGCGGCCCGCTTTTTGCCGAAACCATTTAATGTAGGGGAATTGCAGGAGATACTGCATGAAGTGAAGACAGAGCATCATTACCCAAGTGCATAATTATTAGTAAATTTAGTGTCCGTTAGTATCCGTCCAATATTGATCTTATGAAGAGTATCCTCATTATTGATGATGAAATAAATATTTGTACCCTGCTCAGCAAGTTCCTGAGCAAGCATGGCTTTAAGACAGACAGCACGATGACCGGCGCGCAGGCGCTTAAAATGATCAAAGAGGAAGCGTATGACCTGGTGCTTTGTGATTACCGCCTGAAAGACACCGACGGTTCGCAGCTGCTGAACGATATCAGGGCGCTCCGCCCCCAGACCGTCGTGATCATCATCACCGGTTATTCAGACGTGAGAATAGCGGTGGAAATGGTGAAGAACGGCGCATACGATTATATATCCAAACCTTTATACCCGGACGAAATACTCAGCCTTGTCAATAAAGCGCTTTCCCAGCCTGCGCCTTCCGTGCAGGGAACGCCCGTAGCGGCGCGCGCCTATGAAGAGAGCGCACAGCAGACCACCGAGCCCGGCAAGAACGGCGCCGGCGGAAAGTATGTGTATGGCGAAAGCGAACCTTCCAAAGTACTTTTCCGTGAACTGACGCTGGTAGCGCCTACCGACTACAGCGTGATCCTTTTCGGGGAAACCGGTACCGGTAAAGAATCTGTGGCCCATCTTATCCACGACCACAGCAGCCGCAGCAATCAGCCTTTCATTGCCATAGACTGCGGCAGCCTTTCGAAAGAGCTGGCGGCCAGCGAATTGTTCGGCCACGAAAAAGGCGCTTTCACCGGCGCCATCGGTACCAAAATAGGCGCTTTCGAACAGGCGCATGGCGGCACCATCTTCCTCGACGAAATTGCCAACCTCTCCTACGATATCCAGGTGGCACTGCTGCGCGTGATCCAGGAAAAACAGATCCGCCGCGTGGGCAGCATGAAAGAGATCGCTGTAGACGTCCGCCTGATCGTGGCTTCCAACGAAAACCTGTTTGAAGCCGTGCAGAAAGGCAAGTTCCGCGAAGACCTCTTCCACCGTTTCAATGAATTTACCATTCACATCCCGCCGCTGAGGGTGCGCAACGAAGACCTGCCGCTGTTCGTGGATTCTTTCCTGGGCCAGGTAAGCAAGGAGCTGAATAAACCGGAGCCGGTGATGACGGAGGAAGTGTGGGAATGTTTCCGCCAGTACGACTGGCCGGGCAATATCCGCGAGCTGAAGAACGTGATCCGCCGCGCAAGCCTGCTCACGCCTGCGGGAAAAGAGATCACCATGGCCGCGCTGCCCCTGGAAATGAAAGCCGGCGGTTATTCCCGCCTGGGCGCCGCCGCTCCTGCCGCGGGCGCCGTGGAAGATGCCGAAGCTATGCCCGACCTGCCTATGCTGGATGAGAACGATCTCAAATCCGTTGCGCTCAAAGCGGAATATAATAAGATCATCAACGTGTTGAAAGCGGTAAAATATAATAAGACCAAGGCCGCGCAGCTGCTGAACATAGACAGGAAGACCCTCTATAATAAGTTACGCCTTCTGAACATCAACTACTGATACATGGAAAATCATCCCCCGGTGCCGGCGAATAACAATCATAACAGTAAGCCGCCGGGTTTCGAGCGGTTCTCCATCAAAGTGGTGAACGCTACCGGCAGCCCCTGGGCGTTTATCATCGCCCTGGCAGTGATCGTGGTATGGGCCATCACCGGCCCGCTGTTCGGGTTTTCGGATACCTGGCAACTGGTGATCAATACCGGTACCACCATCGTCACTTTCCTCATGGTGTTCATCATTCAGAAATCGCAGAACAAGGATTCCAAATCCATCCAGCTGAAACTGAACGAGCTGATCGCGGCCACCAAAACCGCCAGCAACCGGTTGATTGATGTGGAATCTTTATCGGAAGAAGAGTTGAACACCCTCCACCAGTTCTATACCAAGCTGGCTTCTGAAATGCAGAAGAACCTGGACCTGAAACGCTCCCATTCCATCGAGGAAGCCATGGAAAATACCGAAGGAAAACTCAGGAGCCGGAAATGATCATTTGCTTAGCTCCTGCAAAAGCCCGGAAAGGTTCAGCCGTTCCGTATACATCGTTAGGTTCCCGTCTTCATCCAGGGGCCATTGCTCTTTTGGCCTGTCCCAGTACAATTCCAGCCCGTTCCCGTCCGGATCGTTGAGGTATAATGCCTCAGACACGCCGTGGTCCGCAAAGCCGGTAAACTGCACGCCGGCTTCCGTCAGCCTCTTGTAAATGGCCGCCAGGTCTTTCCGTTCCGGGTACAATATGGCCACATGGTACAACCCTGCCGCATTCACGGGCGCAGGCGGCATGCCTTTGCTGTGCCAGGTGTTCAGGCCGATGTGATGGTGGTAGCCGCCGGCTGAAATAAAAGCAGCCTGGTCGCCATACTTCGCCATCAATTCAAATCCCAATAGATCACAATAAAAATCCAGCGAGCGCCGGAGGTCGGAAACTTTGAGGTGCACATGCCCGATGCGGGTTTGTGCGGGAACGGTATAGCTCATGAATACAGCTGATTTTTGAGCAAAGATAGGCGGTTCCCTCCTTCAACCGGTAATATGTATTGTCCGCTGAATCCGGCTGCGCTTGAGAACCGCCTTCGTATCAGGGTACCAGCAGGAGACTGGTGATACCAACGGAAATGCGGTAATTTCTTCTTCAGGTGTGACCTGATATATCAACAAAAAAGAAGTTCACTTTGTTGCCGGGAACGATCTGTGTTTTTAACTTATTGCTACCAGAATAAATTGGCAAACAGGAACCCCGCCGCTACAGAAACGCCAACGCCCACAAGCCCGGGTATCATAAAACTGTGGTTCACAAGATATTTCCCAATGTGGGTGCTGCCGGTACGGTCGAAGTTGATGGCGGCCAGCAGGGTGGGATAACCGGGCAGCACAAAATCGCCGTTGGTAGCGGGAAACATGGCTACCAGGTTGTGCGGAGCAATGCCCAGCAACACGCCCAGCGGCATCAGCGCTTTGGTGGTGGCCGCCTGGCTGAACAGCAGCATGCTGAGCACGAACAGCGCGATCGAGAAGGTCCAGGGGGCGGCGGTGACCATATTTCCCAGCGCATGCTCGATGGTGGTTTCATGCGCGGCCATAAAAGTGGCGCTCATCCATACCACGCCGAAAATGGATACCACGGCCTGTGCGCCGGCGGTGAACAGGCTTGCTTTCGCCACTTCAGCGGTGGGCGTCCTGGTGAACAGCAGCATGAGCGCAGCGGCCGCCAGCATGACCAGTTCTATCACCGCGGCCATTTTGATCGTGCCGTTCGCGTTTACGGAAAGATTGGCCACGCCGGGTTCAAACGTAGGCAGCATGCCTTTGAAAGCGCCCGCCAGCACGATCACCAGCACTGCGATGGCAAAAATGATCACGGATGTTTTGGCGCCGGGTTTCAGGGGCTTATCGTTCGTTTTGCGCTCCGCGTCCAGCTCGGCGGCAAACTCGGGGTCTTTCATTTTTTCCAGGAACACGGGATCTTTTTCCAGCTCCTTCCCTTTTTTCCACACCACCGCCACGCCGGCCAGGATGCCTACCAGGCAGGCCGGTATACATACTTTGAGGATATCCATCGGCACCAGCCCGCCGGGCAATATGGTGATCATGGCGGCGGTAGCGGCTGATATCGGGCTGGCAGTGATGCCCAGGTGCGAAGCGATCACGGAAATGCTCAGCGGCCTTTCCGGCCTGATGCGCTTCTTGGTGGCTACTTCGGCAATAACGGGCAGCAGGGAATAAGTGACGTGCGACGTGCCGGCAAATACGGTAAAACAAAAAGTGACCAGCGGGCCCATGAGGGTAACCATGGAGGGTTTGCTGCGGAGAATCTTCTCAGCCATCCGCACCAGGTAGTCCATGCCGCCGGCAGCCTGCATGGTGGCAGCGGTAGATACCACGGCGAGGATGATCAGCATCACGTCTATCGGCGGCTCGGCAGGCCGCATCCGGAACAGGAAAACGTACAGGGCAAGCGCCACCATACCCATTACGCCCAGGCCGATGCCTTTCATACGGGCGCCTATGAGAATGGCTGCTAAAAGAATTGCAAATTGAAGCCAGATCATGTTTCGGTTTATGTTTGATGTGGAATTATACGTCTGCCGGCACCGGTTCATTCATAACCGTACAAGATATCTACTTTTGGCAAAGTATTCACCTGGCTGATATCAAATTCTGTTTCAAATGTTACCTGTTGATGAAGGTGGGCCGGATCATGTTCTCGAACGTGAAGATCTCGTCCCATTTCTCCTGCGTCACCAGCTTTTTTTCTTTCACGGCTATATCATGAACGGATTTGCCCGTCTCCAGGGCCTCCCGCGCGATGGCGGCGGATTTTTCATAACCGATGATCGGGTTCAGCTGGGTGACGATGCCGATGCTCTGCATCACCATCTGCTGCGTATGGTCTGCGTTGGCGGTAATGCCGTCCACACATTTTTCGCGGAGCGCATTGCAGGCATTGGTCATGTAAGTAATGGAAGTGAACAGGGAAAACGAGATCACGGGCTCCATCACGTTCAGCTGCAACTGGCCCGCCTCGGCTGCCATGGTAAGGGTAAGGTCGGCGCCGATAACGTAGAACGCTGTCTGGTTCACTACTTCAGGGATCACAGGGTTCACCTTGCCGGGCATGATGGAAGAGCCGGGTTGCATGGGCGGCAGATTGATTTCGTTTAGCCCGCACCGTGGGCCGGAAGATAACAGGCGGAGGTCGTTGCATATCTTGGAGACCTTTACGGCAGTACGTTTCAGCACGCCGGAGAGCTGCACGTAAGCGCCTGTATCATAGGTGGCTTCAATGAGGTCGGTTGCCAGGCTGAGGTCCAGGCCGGTTACTTCACGGAGGTGTCTGGTCACCAGCTCGGGGTATTCCTTTGGCGCATTCACACCGGTGCCGATAGCGGTAGCGCCCATATTGATCTCGGAGATCAGGCGTTTGCTGTCTTCTATCCGCGACAGCTCTTCGCGCAGGTTGGTGGCGAATGCCCTGAATTCGTCGCCCATGCTCATGGGCACTGCGTCCTGCAATTGGGTACGGCCCATTTTGAGCACCTGTTTGAATTCTTCGCCTTTCTTTTCGAAAGATTCAGCCAGCCTGGTAAGGCTGGTCTTATAATCGTTCAGCTTATTGATCAGCGCAATGCGGAAAGCGGTGGGGTAGGCATCGTTGGTGGACTGCGAGCAGTTCACATGATTGTTCGGGTGGCAGAATTCATAATCGCCTTTTTCTTTTCCCATCATTTCCAACGCCACATTGGCGATCACTTCATTGGCGTTCATATTCACGGAAGTGCCTGCGCCACCCTGTATGAGGTCTGTAATGAACTGGTCGTTGAATTCCCCGCCGATCACGCGGTCGCTGGCTTTTACAATGTACTGCGCGATATCCTTGTCAAACACGCCCAACTCGGAATTAGCCAGGGCAGCGGCTTTCTTTACATACCCCAGCGCCTGCACGAACAATGGCTCTACTTTCAGCGGGATGCCGGTGATATGAAAATTCTCGATTGCGCGGAGCGTTTGAATACCATAATAAACATCTTTCGGGATCTCACGTTCCCCCAGGAAGTCGTGTTCGCGACGTTGTGCCATTAAACTGAATTTTGAAATGGTTTATGGATACATTCAATACAACAGGAAAAAACGGGTATTTGTTTTGGGGGCGGGGCGCGGGCAAAAATTTACCGCGGAACCTGCTGTTGCAGCTCCTGCCGGTACTTTTCGCGTTCGATCCGGCGGTCTTCCACCTGGCGGTATTTGAAGTAGAAGTAAATAGCAAGGAAGAGGCAGAACTTAAACAGGAGGAACGCCGCGAAGAATATCCACTTCCAGACCTTATGCACGGTAATAAAGTCCGACTGGTTGGGCGCTATGTTGATGAAGGTATAGTTCGGTTTCTTTTCTTCCCGGCCGGCGCTGGTATCGGCCCAATCGTAGGGCTGAAGGGTGCGCTGGCGCAGTTCCATGGGCGGGGGATAGGCGTCTTCGAGCCAGAGCTTGTGAAAGGTACTTTCCACGATCCGCAATTCGGTCTGCAGTTCGGGATATTGCGGCAACAGGCGTTCCAACTCCTCCTTTTCTTCAGGAGTAGAGAGGCCGAGCACGTAGCTTTCGACCATTCCACTTTCTATGTATTCCTCAACGTTCAAATGTTCCTGGAAAACTTTCTGAGTTCAATTAATGCTTCTTTCAGGCAGCTAAGTACCTGTTCTTCCTTCATGTCTAATTTCTTCGCCGCTTCGCTTCGGGAGAGACCTTTGCAATAACATAAAACAAACACCCTTCTGCATTGTTCGCTGAGGGCATCCGTAAATTGCAGCATTCCACTTATGCTGTGAGTAAAATCATTACCAGTTAATCTTTCTTCCGGGAGCAACCTGATTGCTGTTTCCCGTGACATTTTTATTAACCACGAAAATAAGGATAATCCCTGGCTTTGGTCATATCTATGAATATTTTTAAAAATTTGTTTGAAGGATGCCACAAGTAATTCATCCGCAACGGATCTTCCGGGCGCCAGTTCCCGCAGGAGGCCGTATAACGGGGCCGCGTAGCGGTCGTACAGCCATTGCCTGGCCATCGGGTTGCCGGCGCGCAGCTGCGCCAGCAGTATTTCTTCGGTAGGGAAAACCGGCTCTGGTTGCAATGGCGATTGCTTTGGTGTATTTAAAGTTAATCAAAAAAACAAAAGGCCAGCCTCGCAGCCGACCCCTTGCTCAATTAACCAAAAATGTACTATTTCAATGCGTTATGCAATTCTTTCAGCAATGCGTTATCGTCTCCGCTGTCGTAATCCGCTGCCCAGAGGTAAGCGCCTTTGTATGCGGATGTCTTAATGAAACCGCCTTTCTGTTTCACGAGCGGTTTACCGTTGTAATACACGCCAAACGCATGGTTCACCTGTTCTTTGGTAGCCGCCTGCGGGTCGTAACCTAAAATGGTCTTGTAGGCAACGTAATCGTATGAGCCCCAGTCGAGGTTATTCCCGCTGCCGTCTATCGCGTTGTAACGCAGGCCGAATGCGGGAACGCCGATCACGAGCTTGTCCGCGGGCAGATGAAAGTCAGCCCAGATCTTGGCCGCAGCCAGCATGTAATCGTAAGAGGACGCCTGGCCGCGGGGAGCGCCGGGACCCACGTGCAGCCCGTCTTCAAACGCGCGTACATTCACCCAGGTGGCCGCTGCCAGGCTGGGATAATCCCAGTGCTGCCATCCCGCGCCTACCGTTACGGTGATGATGGAACCCGCCGGGAGCGCGGCTTTCAGTTCGGCAATAAACGGCGCAATGGCCGCCACGTTCTGCGCGTAGGCGCCGGAGTTGATGTCGCTCATCATCACATCCACGCCATCCAGCTTACGGGCGGTTACGTAACTGGCCACGGTTGCCACCAGTGCTGCGCGCGATGCCGGCGTGCGGATCGCTTCCCCGAAATCGTTCGCTTCATACAACGCCCATCCATCTACGGGCGAAAGTCGGCCCGCCAGGCCCAGCAGCACGGCCCTCCCGGCAATGTGGCCGCGGGCTACCAGCTCGTCCATGCGTTGATTGGTTTCACCGGCGGAAAGATCCACCGTTCCGTCAGATGCTACCCTGCCTGCAAGGAAGGTCACATGCGTGGCCTGCTCCCAGTTCACGTTCAGCGCAGTGCCCGCCGCTGTGAGGTATGCCATGATCACTTTGGTATAGGGCTTCGGGGTGTAGGTGGCCGGTTTTACCAACACTTTGGAGGAACGCTGGCTTTTCAGGCCGTTCAGCTCTACTTCCAGCGAGATAGTGTACTCACCGCCGGCGGGAGGGGTAAAGGAAAAAACGGTGTCTTTGGATTTTTCTTCCCCGTTCACCTTCCAGGAAATATTCACTTTGCCGCCGGGGGAATATACCAGCCCTTTGTAATCCGCCGTCTGCCCCTGTTCCAGGATGCGCACCGGCGACATGAATGCATTTTGTATGTCGAAGATGCGCGGGTAATCGCCGGGACCGAACTCCGGGTCCTTGATGCGGTCTTTCCCGCAGGCCGCCAGTGCGAAAATGCTAACCAGGAGTATATATAGTTTCTTGTGCATGATCATGTTTGTTAATGAGAAAAATGCTTATTCCTTATCCCACCATACGCGGCCGGTCCAGTCATCTTTTTTCGCATCCATGTTCTGCACGGCCTTGTTATAGTTTTCTGCATTCTGTTCTTTTTCTGAAAGCGGGTATTCGAACCTGCGGGGGATCGTGTTCACGCTGGAATAACCGGGCTTATAACCGGGCGTGAGCTGCGGGTAGTCGCTGCGGCGCCAGTTGGCATACGCTTCGGGCCCGTTCATGAACAGTGCCACCCACAGCTGGTGGTTGATCATTTCCAGCTCTTTGCCGGGCGCCACCACGTTGTCCGTTTTATATTTCGTGATGGCCGCATCGGGTATCTGCGGGCCGCCGGGGTAAAGGCTCAGCTGCTTCATGGCGGCTTCTATGCCGCGGTTGTAATGTGCCATGTAATCGCCGTTGAGGTTCAGGCCCCAGCGGAAACACGCTTCCGCCAGCAGCAATTCGGTTTCGGCATAGGTAAGGTGAAGGAAGGGCGCGTTGTTGGCAACGAGGAAATTGGCCAGCTGCATCTTCTGCGTGTTGTTGCCCACGTCATAAGCACCGATGCCCGGCACCTGGATGGTGAAAGTATTCTTCCAGTCGTCCCACACAAAATCGCCGTTCTTGCAGCCGGTAATACCCACTACGGCTTTCACCTGCGGCGTAATGTCCGTCCGCTCCATGAAGGCATACGGTTTATCGATGTAATATTTGCCGATATGATCCAGCCGCGGATCGTTGGTGTTGCGCAGCGCGTCCAGGAACACCTGGTTGAAGCGGTAAGGCACCAGCTCGCCTTGTGTGATGGAAGCGGAAAGGCCGTTGCCGCGTATGTCCTGGTAGTTGTTGAGAATGTCCGCATGGGTCATTTTGCAGATGTCTTCGTTGCTTTGGAACACACCGCGGTTGAAGGCTTTTTCTGCTTCGGCGCGCGCCAGCGCGGGGTCTCTTTTCACGAGGCGCATGGCCAGGCGGAGATGCAGGCTGTTGGCGAATTTTTTCCATTTGGCCACTTCGCCTTTGTAGAACTGGTCATTGCTAACATTGTCGCGAGAAGCGTCCAGCGCGGTAGAGGCTTCGGTCAGTTCTTTGAAGAAGTCTTTGTAAATATCGGCCTGCCTGTCGTATTTCGGGCGTACAATTTTTTGAGTATACCCTGAAGACGCCTCGCTGTAGGGAATATCGCCGTACAGGTCGGTGAGGCGCGCGAAGAGGTACACCTTCATAATCCGGAGGATGTTGTAAAGGTTAGGGCGCTTGGCATCGTCCTTTGCGCGGTTCACTGCATCCACGAGGTTCAGGATGTCGTTGGTGTAGTTCAGCTCCCAGAGGATGCTCATGTATTGCTGCTGCTTCACGTAAAAGCCGCCGTACTGGCAGGCCCAGGCGCCGCCCAGCTGCTGCACCATGGGCATGCACAAAAAGGTGCTCACCCTTTCATTGGATTCGAGGTCGCCGGAGAAGCGCGCCTGCACCTGCACCAGTTGCAGGGCAGGGTCCATCGTGGTGCTTTGCGTGGGATTGGTATTCATGTCCCCGAAATCATCGCAGCCCGTGAACCCCGCCACCATCAGCAGGCATAGGCATACCAGGGAATTATAATAACGTTTCATGCGGATTCTTTTTTGGTTGTTCATTCGGCATCATTTTAAAGGCGCACGTTAAGGTTCAGGCCCCAGCTCCTGCGTGAAGGCAGGGAGCCGTATTCCAGGCCCTGACCATTGCCGTTGTTGTAATTGGAATCGGGGTCCACGTTCGGTACTTTCTTATGCAGGATGAAAGGGTTGCGGCTCACGACAGACACGGTTACTGCGCCGATCCCCGCTTTCCTGAGCATGGCCTGCGGCAGGCTGTACGTCAGCGAAAGCTCCCGCAGTTTGATGTACGACGCATCATACAGGAACGGCGTGGTGATGCCCTTGGCGTCCGCGTAAAACAGCGACCAGTATTGCCCCGGATCCATCGCCTGCGTGTTCCTCACATACACGGGTTTGCCGGTATTGTCCACCCCGTTGCGCACAACGCCCTGCGGCACATAGCCTCTCACATTGCCGGATTCTTTCCACTCAACGGGTGTTTTGTTGGCGGCCATTCTTTCTTCTTCGGAACGGATCCATTCCTGGCGGCCTTCGAGCGTAATTTCATGGCTGCCCCTCAGCACGGCGAAAAGGTTCGTCATGGAAAAAAGATCGGCACCCTGTTTCATGTCCAGGATGGCGTTGAACGTGAAGTTTTTGTAAGACAATGTGGTGGTTAAACCGCCCGTCCAGTCCCAGGTTCCTTTGCCCATCACCTTGCGTTCGTCTGTGGGCATAGGCGTGAGCGTGATGGAATCGAGGATGATGTTGCCGGCCGGGTCTTTCTGGTAGTCGTAACCGAGGATGGCGCCGTATGGCGCGTTCGGCTGCGCGACTACTGAAACACCCAGCCAGCGTGCATCTGATAGGGTCAGGAAAGGAATGCCTTCAGCGAGACTCTTCACGGTGTTCTTATTGCGGGCGGCGTTCACGCTGATGTCCCACCGGAAATTTTCGGTGCGCACGGGCGTGGCGGAGAGTGCGATCTCAATGCCTTTATTTTGGATCACACCCGCATTCACCAGCCGCGTGCGAAAGCCCGAGGAAGTTGGAATGGGAACGTAATTGATCTGGTCGCGGGAATCCTGCGTGTAGGCCGTTACGTCCAGCCCGATGTTGTTGTTTAGGAACTTCAGTTCGGTACCCACTTCGTAAGACCTTGTACGCGTGGGCTTCAGCGAATCAGGCGGCAGCACCAGTGTGCTGATGCCTCCCGCGGCCTCTCCGTTCACTTTCTGCTGCAGCAGCGCGTAATTCAGGTTCAGCATATGCGGGTCGGTATCGCTGCCTACTTCTGCAATGGAAGCCCGCAGCTTACCATAGCTCAGCACTTTGTTCTTTATCTTGAACGCATCGGTGAAAATGAAGCTGCCGGAAAAGGAAGAATATAAATAGGTATTGTTCGTTGTAGGCAGGGTCGAAGAGGCGTCCCTTCGCAAGGTCACATCCAGGTAAGCCCAGTTTTTATACGCGCCGCTGAAAAGGCCGTAGAAAGAATTGATCCTTTTGCGGGATTCGATTTCCGTTGCCACGCGGTCGTTGAAACTGTTGATGGAAATTTCCTCCAGCTCCATATCAGTGCCCGTCAGGTTGGTGCCCGGGCGGGAATATTGTGAAAGGCTGCTGCCGAGGCGTGCCGCGCCGTACCAGTTGGGGGTGAATTGTTTCTGCAAGGTGACCAGCACATCCGCCTCGGTGGTATGGAACTTCTGGTCTATGCCTTCATAACGGCCGGTGATGGAGCCGGGGGTGCTGGGCGGACTGTATTTCCGGTATTTGAAATAAGTGATGTCTGTTGAAAAACGGCCCTGCAGGCCGATCCAGTCGGCGAATTGATAGTTGGCCACAATGTTGCCCATGATCCTGTCCTTCTTCGTCTTATTGCTCATTTCGTTGATCACCCAGTACGGGTTCAGGCGGTATTCGCCGCCGCCCCAGTCTACATAATCGCCGTTGTCGTTCTTATAACCGGTGGAAAAAACATTCTGGTCAACATTATTCGCCAGCCCTACGAACGCATTGCCGATATTGCCGGCATCGTCTGCCAGCGCGGGGCGGTTGTTCACCTCTTCGCGCATGTACATCACTTTCGCGTCAAGGCTCAGGCGTTTACCGAATTTTGAGTTGCTGGAAAAGTTCGCGGTGTTGCGGCGCATGTCGCTGGTGGGCACAATGTCGTTGTTCTTCAGGTCAGACAGGGAAAGGCGGAAAGCCGTGTTGTCTGTGGCACTGGTGAATGAAATGGTATTGGTGAAAGTGGAACCGGTGCGGAAGAAGTTTTCGATGTTGTTGCGCACGAGGCCGTAGGGACGCTGTTTGCCGTCGAAGCCGGTTACCGTCAGCGTGGGGTCCAGTCTTGCTCCGAAGTTGCTGAACAGCGTGGTGCGCGCCTGGTCGCGATCCCGCGGGATGGTGCCGCCGGTGCCCTGCCCGTATTCGTATTGATAATCATCAAAGCGGGTGAGCTGCCTTTCCATCGTGGCGGTGCTGTTAAATTCTATGCCGAGCGCTTTTTTCAGCGAACCTTTTTTGGTAGTGATGAGGATCACGCCATGGCCCGCGCGGCTGCCGTATAATGCGGAAGCAGAGGGACCTTTCAGCACGCTGATCGTTTCAATATCGTCGGGGTTGATGGCGGAAATGGCGTCGCCGAAATCGAAGCCGGAAGAATATTTGTCGCCGCTCACCTGGCCGTAGTTGGAGTTGTCTATGGGTATGCCGTCTACCACGTACAGCGGCTGGTTGTTGCCGGAGATCTGCGTGTTGCCGCGGATGATCACGCGGCTGGAGCCCGCAGGGCCGCCTGCCGTGCTGTTGATGATGAGGCCGGGCACTTTACCGGCGAGGGAATTGATCACGTTGGTTTCGCGGGCGCGTTTCATATCATCCCCATTCACTTCTGCGTGCGCATAACCCAGCGCGCGGGCTTCGCGGCGGATGCCGAGGGCCGTTACCACTACGGTGCCCAGGTCCGTCACTTTTTCTTTCATGGTGATATTCAGCAGCGATCCTTCAGCGCCGGCCTGCCGCAGCTGCCGTTCAAACCCGATCATGGTGAACTCGATGGGGTCTCCTGGTGCGGCGTCTATGCTGTAAACACCGTCCGGCGCGGTATGCACGGCTTTCTTCAGGCGCTGGTTGTGCACCGTAACACCCGGCAGCGGCTCGTTCTTTTCATTCACCACTTTGCCGTGCAGCCGGTAATCCGCCGCAGTGGCTGCTTCGCCGGAGGGACGCAACATTACGATATTGTCCGTGATGCGGTAATTGGAATTGATGGCCTGGCAAAGCCGCGCCACCACTGCGTCAAGCCGCTGACTGTCTATCTTAAGCCTGATGGGCATATCTTCTTTGATGCCCGATGGGTTGTAGGAAAACCGGACATTGGCAGCCTGCTCTATCTGCCTGAAAACGCTGGAGAGGGCGGTGTTTTCCCAGTTGAACGAATAAACTTTCTGTTGCGCTTTGGTTGCTGTACTGATGGTGAGGCATAGCCATAGCAATGCCGGCATCATACATGAACGTGGTATAGTTCTCTTCATGTATAAAGGATTTAGGATCTCAAAAATTGCGTCTCCTGTCTAAAAGCGGATCACCACCTCATTATGTTCCAGGCGGTAGGTAAAGTTGTTGGTAAAGCTGATGGCGTCGAGCACTACATTCAGTTGCTGGTCATGAAATATGCCGGTAAACATCACCTTGCCGGCGGGGCGTTTTTCTATCCTCACGTTTACACCATAATATTCCTTGAGTATGGCGGTGATCTGGTTCATATCTGCATTGGCGAATTCCACTTTGCGGCTGATCCACCGCTGCATATCCTCCTGCCGGAAAGCGAGCTTCTTCAGCGGCGCGCCATTGTCTGCCACAGCTTCTTCTCCGGGCTGCAGCTCTATTGTGGCGGCGTCTGCTTCTACGCGCACTTTGCCGGAGGCCAGCATTACCTGCGCGTCTTCACCATAGCAGCGCACTTTAAAAGCTGTGCCCAGCACGGTGGTGGAAGCTTTGCGGGTCACTACGGTGAAAGGCAGGTTGGTATTGGATTTCACGGTAAAAAAAGCTTCTCCTTCAAGGTATACGTTACGGTCGCTTTTCCCGAAAGCATCGCTGAGCTGGAGGGCGCTGGCGGTGCTGAGCAGCACTTCGGAACCGTCGGGCAGGGTGAGGGTCTTGCGGTCCTGCATACCGGTTTTGGCCAGGGTATTGTAGTGTGTGATGTGCTTTTCGGGTTGCTGCATGAGCAGGTAAGCGGAAGCGGCAATGAGGGCAACGCCCGCTGCGGCTATCCAGCGGTACGGCAGCCTGCGTACGGGGGTATGGTTTTCTTCCCGGGCGTCAAGACTTTCTTTCAAACGCTCCAGGGCAGCGGCTTTTAATGAAACGGGCGGGTATCCTTGCATAACATGGAATAATTCGCGGGCACGGTCTGCTTCCGGCCGCTGGGCCGGGTTGTTGCGCAGCAATTCTTCCCAATACTGTACATCAGCCGCAGGCGCGCCTTTGCAATAATGAATAAATGATCCGGTAAGCAGCAGTTCTTCTGCGGTCTGATGCGTAGGTTGCATGTGCTATCTGGTTGATACTATACAAGTGCGGGAAAGCATCCGTTTTTACCAACGAAATCCAAAAAATAATTTATTTTACCTGGGATCAACCACAGAAACCGTTTTCATCGCCTGATGAACCCGCATCACCATGAAAAAATAGAAAAGAACTGGCAATTGCTTGCCGGGGGAGACCGCCAGGGCCTGTATGAATGCTTTGACCTTTTTTATGACGATCTCTTCCGCCTGGGCGTTTCCCTCTACCGCGATGTAGACCTCGTACAGGGCTGCATCAACGAGCTGTTCCTTGAACTCTGGAAGATCCGCGAAAAACTTTCCGGGGTGCGGAACATCCAGCAATATGTGCTCACCATTTTCAAACGCATTTTGTATAAATCCTCCAATGGCAGGAAGGACCTGCCTTTCGACGAATCTGCGCACATCGGGCTTACGCAGTCGTCTTATGAAGAGATATTGATAGAGATGCAGACGGACGAAGGCATGAAGGCCCGCCTCCAGCTTGCATTGAAGCAGCTTTCCGGCCGCCAGCTGCAGCTGGTGCAGCTTCGCTATTTCGAGGGAAGAGGCTTTAAGGAAATTGCCGAAGCAACAGGACTCACGGAACGCACCGTTTATAATACCTTACATAATGCCCTGCAGGTTCTGCGCAAGGAAATGAATTGACTTTTCGTTAATTTCATCCGCATGAAACCGTTTAACCTCCTCCTGGTCCTCTTCATGCTTATCAGAGGGACTGCTTTTCCCCAATCGCATGCGCTGGTGATACAAACAGATTTCGGCTTAAAGGATGGCGCCGTGAGCGCTATGAAGGGCGTGGCTTTCGGCGTATCGCCGGAGCTGAAGATCTTCGACCTCACGCATGAAATACCTGCATATAATATCTGGGAAGCCGCTTACCGCCTGCAGCAAACAGCCGCCTACTGGCCCAAAGGGACTGTTTTCGTATCCGTGGTGGACCCGGGCGTGGGCTCGGAACGGAAGTCTGTAGTGTTAAAAACAAAAAGCGGGCATTATTTCGTAAGTCCTGACAATGGCACGCTCACGCTTATCGCGGAAAGCCTGGGCATTGAAGCCCTCCGTGAAATAGATGAAAAACGAAACCGCCTTCCCGGCTCTTCTGCTTCCTACACATTCCACGGCCGCGATGTGTACGTGTACACCGGCGCCAGGCTGGCCGCCGGCGTGATCCCTTTCGATTCCGTAGGCAAGGAGCTGCCGGCAGATGTTGTGCGCATTCCTTACCAGCAGGCCATTTCAAAGAACGGCACCGTTTACGGCAATATCCCCATCCTGGACGTGCAGTACGGCAACGCCTGGACCAACATAGATGAAAAAACGCTGGAGGCGCTACAATTGAAATTCGGCGATAAGCTGCGCGTGAAGATATTGAAGGACAAAAAAGTGGTCTTCAACAGTGTGCTGCCTTTCGTGGCCACCTTTGCCTCCGTGCCCCAGGGCTCGCCGCTGGCTTACCAGAACAGTCTCATGAACCTTTCGTTCGCTATCAACTACGGCAATTTTGCGGAACAGCACAAAGTGGCCAGCGGCCCGGAATGGACCGTGGAAGTGACGAAAGAATAAACAACACACGATGGACAAGGAATTAAGAATACAACAGTCGGAAACACGCATTTTCAAGGCCGTGTTTCCCAACACTACCAATCATTACGACACCCTTTTCGGCGGCACCGCCATGCAATTGATGGACGAGGTAGCTTTTATCGCCGCCACGCGCTACGCCCGCAAACGGATGGTCACCGTGTCGTCTGACAAGATCGATTTTAATAAGGCGATCCCGGCGGGTACGATCGTAGAGCTGATCGGCCGGGTAGTGAATACCGGGAATACGAGTTTAAAGGTGCTGGTAGAAATTTTCGTGGAGGAAATGTATTCCACCGAACGCTACAAGGCGATCAGCGGTACCTTCACGTTTGTGGCCATCGACGAATATAAACGGCCGGTGCCTTTGGAGGCATAGTGCAAGACACGGGCTAAACGAGGCCTTCGCTTTTGGGATAATCGAAGAAAAGGAAGCGTTTTTTGGCCCGGTCGAACTCTTCCCAGTGTTCCGTATCCGCCTCAATACCAAAAATGCCCGTAGTGGGCACATTATCGATTCTAATCTCTTCGGTCAGGTAATTGGCAAAGTCGGTTATGCCGGGGTTGTGGGCAAAAATGGCCACGGCGTTGAAGTCGTCGTCTATTTTGGTGATCACTTTCAGGAAAGTGGAGGCATAGCAGAGGTACAGCTCTTCTTCCAGCAAAATGGCCTCTTTGGGATACTTCCATTCTTTGGCCATGATGCGGGCGGTAGAGCGCGCTCTTTTCGCGGGACTGGAAATGATCAGTTCGGGCACGACACCCCGGGAGAGTAGCCTGGTGGCCATTTCCGGGGCATTTAACTTCCCACGCTTGTTAAGCGGGCGGTCAAAATCATCCATCTCCGGATCGTTCCAGCTGGATTTCGCATGACGGATTAATAACAATGTTTTCATACACATTGGTAAACAATTGAGTACAAACACTATCCGAAAATACGTCTTTTTCCCGGGAGGTGAAAGAATGACCCCGAATTAAAAGAAAATTAACAATGATTGCGAGGATCAGTACCCCCGTTCGTTCTTGCCTTCCATGTAGTTCATGAACGCCTTGTTTACCACGCGGTTACCGCCCGGTGTGGGGTAGTTGCCGGTGAAATACCAGTCGCCGAGGTTGTTCGGGCAGCTGGCGTGCAGGCTTTCTATGTTCTGGTAGATCACTTCCACCTTGGCGTTGATGCCCGCGGGAGTGATGATCTCGGCAATTTTCGCGGAGATCTCTTCAGGAGTGAAGGGTTTGTAGATGTTCTTCACCACGTTCTGGGCGTTGAGGGTATTGGTTCTTTCGAGTTCCTTGCACAGGCCGTAAGCTTCCTGGAGGATGTATTCCTTGCCCTGCTCGCGCAGCAGCGCGATGGCGGCCTGGAAGGCGACGAACTCGCCCATCTTGCTCATGTCTATCCCGTAACAGTCCGGGTAGCGGATCTGCGGGGCGGAGCTCATAACGATGATCCGTTTGGGGCCCAGGCGGTCCAGCATTTTGATAATGCTTTCCCGAAGGGTGGTACCGCGAACGATGGAGTCGTCTATCACCACCAACGTGTCTGTGCCGGGTTTCACGGTACCGTAGGTGATGTCATACACGTGCTGCACCATCTCGTTGCGGCTGGAATCTTCGGTGATAAAGGTGCGCATCTTCACGTCCTTGATCGCGATCTTGTCTATGCGCACACGGCGGTTCACCATTTCGTTGAGCTTCTCTTCATCGAAATCCTTACCCCAACTCATGATCCTTTCCACCTTGATGCGGTTCAGGTAGTCTTCCAGCCCTTTGATGAGGCCGTAGAACGCCACTTCGGCGGTGTTGGGGATAAAGGAGAAAATGGTGTTGCGGAGGTCGTTGTCGATCGCTTTGAGCACGGTTTCGGAGAGGTGGTAACCGAGCGCTGAGCGTTCTTTGTATATCTTTTCGTCGTTCCCGCGGGAGAAATAAATGCGTTCAAAGCTGCACGCACGGCGCTCTTTGGCAGGAATGATCTGTTCAATGCTGTATTCGCCGTTCTCTTTCACGATCAGCGCGGTGCCGGGCATCAGCTCCATCACCTCGTTCTCGCCCACGTTGAAAGTGGTGCGGATGGCGGCCCTTTCGGATGCGGCCACGATCACGTCGTCGTTGATGTAATAATAGGAAGGACGGATGCCGTGCGGGTCGCGGATCACGAAGGAATCGCCGGAGCCGATGAGGCCGCAAACGTGATAGCCGCCGTCGAACATGCTGAAAGCCTGTTGCAGGATAGCTTTTACGTCCAGGCCGTTCTGGCGCACTTCATCTTCTTTGTTCAGGAAGTGGGCCACTACTTCGAGCATGGCCGCCAGGTCGCTGTTCTTATGGGTTTCGCCGGGCGATACTTTTACGAAGTTGAACAGCTCGTCCACGTTCACCAGGTTGAAGTTCCCCGCCATGGTGAGGTTGCGGGCGGGAATGGTATTGTAGCGCACAAAAGGATGGCAGAGCTCCACGTTGTTCTTGCCCTGTGTGGCATAGCGGAGGTGACCCATGAGCAATTCGCCGAGGAAGCGCAGATGACCTTTCATGAGGCCGGGGTACTTGGTGATCTCCGGCTGGTATTTTTCTATTTCTGCAATTTCGTCCCTGATCTTACCGAACACATCGCCGATGGGTTGGGGCTGGCTGCTGCGGATGCGGTGCATGAAGGGAACGCCCGGTTCGGTATGCAATTTTACTGTGGCAACTCCCGCACCGTCCTGGCCGCGGTTGTGCTGCTTTTCCATGAGCAGGTAGAGCTTGTTGAGGCCGTAGAAAACCGTTCCGTATTGCTGTTGATAATAAGAGAATGGTTTTCTTAATCTTATGAATGCTAAACCGCATTCATGCTTTATCGCGTCACTCATGCTGTAAAATTGAAGTCGCAAAGTTACGCTTAAATTATCAAACTACCTCCGCCTTTAGCATTCCGCTAACACTGGTAGGATTTAGGCAGGAACTGGTGGAAAACAGGCATCCCGGGCCTGCCGGACCCGGGATGCAATATCTTTGTTTGAAACAGATCTCCGTCACTTACTGGCCACCGTATTCGCGGCGGTCCACTTCGAAATATTCTCACATTGCCTGTACTCCGGCTCTACGTGCACGTAGAAGGTCGGGATCTTGTCCTGCAGCCATTTGTTCAGCGCGGTCACCTGTTTTTCCTGCAGGGTCCTTTGCTGGATGCGGGAATAGTCGTCTCTCAGGTTCTCGCGGTGAGGCTCGGTGCGGGTCTTCAGGTATACGAGGCGCACCGCCTTGCGGCCCTGCTCGTCTTCGAAGATCAGCGGTTTGGTTACGCCGCCCGGCTTCAGGCTGTCCAGCAGCATCACGATGTCTTTGGTGGAGGGATCGTTCAGCTGGTCAATGGTGATATAGGTGCTGCCCGTGTTCGGGTTTTGCAGCATACCGCCGTTGAATTTGGCCATCGGCTCGTCGCTGTATTTGGTAACGGCTTCGCCGAAGTTCATTTTACCGGAAATGATATTGGCGCGGATGGTGTCCAGCTTGTTGATGGCATTGCTGATGTCCGCGGTCAGTACGTTCGGTTTGATGAGGATGTGCTGTACGGTCACGTTGTCGCCCGCCCTTTTGATCATTTTGATCAGGTGGTAGCCGAACTGTGACTTAACAGGGCTGGAGATATCGCCTTCTTTCAGGCGGAAGGAGGCCTGCATGAAAGCGGGGTCCCAGGTCTTGTCGTTACGGTTGAGCACATAGGTGCCGCCATTCTCCTTCACAGCGGGGTCTTCGGAATAAAGGCTGGCGTAGGTGGAAAACTCGCCTTCTTTTTTCTCTACCCTGCTTTTGAATTCATTCAGCCTGTCGATGGCGTATTTATCCATTTCGTAGCTGGCTTTGGGCAGCACTACCAGCTGGCCGATCTCCAGTTCTGATTCGTAGAAGGGCAGGCTGTCTTTGGGCACTTTTTCGAAATGGTTCTTTACTTCTGTGGGTGTTACTTTCACGGAGTTCACGATCTTGTCGCGCATGGCTTTCGCCAGCATGCTTTCCCGGATCGCGTCGCGGAAGCGTTCGCGGAGCTGGTAGATGGTGTAACCGGTCACCTCGGTCATTTTCTCGCGGCTGCCGTAGCGCTGCTCCGCCCAGCGGATCTGGCTTTCGATACGGCCGTCCACATCGGCTTCGCTGATGGGCAAGCTGTCGCGCTCTGCCTGGAGCACCAGTATCTTTTGCGCGATGATCTGCTCTATGGCCTGGCAGGTGGCGTTGGCCGGCAGAGGCTGGCCTTCGAGGGCCTGCTGCTGCATGTCTACCAATGCTGATTCAATATCCGATCTCAGGATAATCTTTTCTCCCACTTTGGCAACGATCTTGTCTGCCACCATTTTCTGCTGTTGGGCGAATGCGCCTTGTAAAAGGAGCATGGCGCTGAAGGAGGATATTAAAAATTTTTTCATGGTAACGTTACTGTAATCTCAAAGTAACCAATAAAAAATTAGCCGCACAAAGACGGCTAATCTATTTAACAAAAATTTCGGAATTGCGGAGGGCGGTAAAACCCGCCGCAAACCGCTGTTAGAGCGTTCTTTTTACTTCCACTTCTTCGAAACCTTCCACGATGTCTCCCACCTTCAGGTCGCTGTAGTTCTTGATGGAAAGGCCGCATTCCATGCCGGACACGACTTCTTTCACGTCATCTTTATAGCGTTTCAGGCTCTGGAGCTCGCCGGTGTATACCACGATACCGTCGCGAACGAGGTTGATGCGGGAGTTGCGGAAGAGTTTTCCATCCAGCACATAACAACCTGCAACGGTAACCTTGTCGAACTTGTAGGTTTCGCGGATCTCCACATTGGCGGTGACCTTTTTCTCGATCTTGGGTTCCAGCATCCCTTCCATCGCGCTTTTCAGCTCGTCGATGGCGTCGTAGATGATGGAGTAGGTCCTGATCTCGATATTTTCCTTCTCGGCCAGGCGTGCAGCGTTCATAGACGGGCGTACCTGGAAACCAATGATGAGTGCGTCTGAAGCGGTGGCGAGCAGTACGTCCGATTCGGTGATCTGGCCTACGCCTTTCAGCACCACGCTCACTACGATCTCTTCTGTGGAGAGCTTCTGCAGTGAGTCGCTCAATGCTTCCACGGAACCGTCCACGTCGCCCTTGATGATCAGGTTCAGCTGCTTGAAGTTGCCGAGTGCAAGACGGCGGCCGATCTCATCCAGCGTGATGTGTTTCTTGGTGCGGATACCCTGTTCGCGGACGATCTGGGCCCTGCGGTTGGCGATGTCTTTGGCTTCGGATTCATCTTCATACATCCTGAACTTCTCACCTGCCTGCGGGGCGCCGTTGAGGCCCAAAAGCTGTACAGGCGCGGAAGGACCGGCTTTTTCGACTCTCTGGCCGCGTTCGTTGAACATGGCTTTGATCTTACCGAAGTGCGCGCCTGATACGATGGTGTCGCCCTGTTCGAGCGTACCGTTCTGTACCAGTACGGTGGTAACGTAGCCGCGGCCTTTATCCAGCGTAGCTTCAATTACGGTACCGGTGGCTTCCCTGTTCGGGTTGGCTTTCAGTTCCAGTAATTCTGCTTCCAGCAGGATCTTTTCGAGGAGCACGTCTATATTCAGGCCGCTTTTCGCTGAGATCTCCTGGCTCTGGTATTTGCCGCCCCAGTCTTCCACCAGGAGGTTCATACCGGCCAGCTGTTCTTTGATCTTCTCAGGATTGGCGCCGTCTTTATCGATCTTGTTGATGGCAAATACCATCGGGAGGCCTGCTGCCTGTGAGTGGCTGATGGCCTCACGCGTCTGGGGCATGATAGCATCGTCCGCAGCCACCACGATCACAGCAATATCCGCCACCTTGGCGCCACGGGCACGCATCGCGGTAAACGCTTCGTGGCCGGGGGTATCGAGGAAGGTCAGTTTTTTGCCGCTGGCAGTGGTTACCTGGTAAGCACCGATGTGCTGGGTGATACCACCCGCCTCACCGGCTACTACGTTGGCGCTGCGGATATAGTCGAGCAGGGAGGTCTTACCGTGGTCTACGTGACCCATGATGGTAACGATGGGCGCGCGGGGTTCCAGGTCTTCCGGATCGTCTACAATTTCTTCCTCATCATCCTCCGTTGCATCGTCGATACCGATGAATTCCACTTCGTATCCGAACTCGCCGGCTACCAGTTCTATCACTTCAGCGTCAAGCCGCTGGTTGATGGATACCATGATGCCGAGGCCCATACATTTCGAGATCACTTCGGCGAAGCTAACGTCCATCAGGTTGGCCAGCTCGCTCACGGAAACGAATTCCGTTACCTGGAGCTTGTTACCATCTGCGCCGCTCTGTGCTTCGCGCTCAGCCATTTCGTGCCGTTTGTCGCGGCGGCGGCTGGCTTTGGTGCTCTTGCCTCCGCGGGAGTTGCCTCCCAGTTTGGCCATGGTTTCTTTGATCTTATTCTGGATCTCGTTCTTATCGATTTCCTTGTCGTCAGTTCTGCGGGGTGCACCCTGACCGTATCCGCCCTGGCCGGGACGTTGGTCCCTGCGCTGATGCGGACGGCTCGGACCGCCCGGGGCTCCGCCTGGCCTGTTGCCCTGGTGACCGCCGCCGGGGCCGCGGTTACCGCCCTGGTGCCCACCACCGGGACCACGGTTGCCGCCCTGGTGCTGTCCGCCGCCGGGGCCGCGGTTTCCACCCTGGTGACCACCACCCGGGCCGCGATTGCCGCCCTGGTGCTGCCCGCCGCCGGGGCCGCGGTTGTCCCTGTTGGCAGGGCCGCCCTGGCCGCCTTCTTTGGCGAACTCGCCCGGTTTAATGGGCTCGGGTTTCTTTTCTATAACGATGCGCTTGCGCTTACGTTTTTCGTCTTTGTTGAAATTCTTGTTGTCCCTGCGTTCCTGTGAAACAGGCAGGTCGATCTTACCGATCACTTTAGGACCGGTGAGCCTGGTGGCCTGTATGTTCTCTACCACGGCCTCGTCGCTTTCAGGAGCTTCCGGCGCAGCCTGGGGAGCAGGAGCGGGAACTTCCGCTTTAGCAGCCGGCTTTTCAGCTTCGGGCGCTTTGGTTTCTTTAGCCGCAGGGGGAGGCGTAACCTCGGCGGGTTTTTCTTCCGCTTTGGGGGCCGGTTTTTCGGCTTTCACCTCTTCTTTGGGTTCTTCTTTTTTAGGCGCTTCTTTTACTTCGGCAACCGGGGCGGCGGGAGCAGCGGGAGCTGTAGGTTCCGGGGCTGTTTCCTGCGGGGCAGGGGCGGCCTTTTCTTCCGGCTCTTTTTTAGCTGCGGGCTTTTTGCCGCGGTTGGCGGAATTGAGCGCATCCAGGTCGATGGTACCCATGATCCTGGGGCCGGCAACGCGGGGAGATTCGGCTTTAGGCGCTTCTTCCTGCGGGGCAGGGGCGGGCGCTTCCGGGGCTTTGGCCTGAGGCTCAGGGGCGGGTTCCGCCTTGGGCTCGGGTTTCGGCTCGGGCTTCACTTCTGCTGCCGGTTTGATTTCCGGCTGAGGTTCCGGTTTTTCCGCGTTTACTTCGGGCTTGGGAGCAGGTTTGGGCGCTTCCGGTTCAGGCTGAGGCTCGGGTTTGGCCGGGGCCTCTTCTTTCTTTTTGGTTGCAGCTTCCGCTTCTTCCTTTTTCTTTGCCGCCAGTTCCGCTTCTTCCTTCTCCTTCTTCTTTGCTGCGTCTAACACCGTTCCTTTGGGCAGGGCGATCTGGTCGCTTTTGCGCTTGTTCGCCTTGTCCTGTTGGAACTCCTGCTGCAAGGAATTGTACATCTGGGCTGTGAGTTTGGCGTTGGGAGACCCGAAACCGTCCATATCGAAGCCCTTATTGGCCAGGAATTCGACGAGCGTATCCTTTCCAATATTGAATTCCTTGGCCGCAGCCAGCAATCGCGGTGTGTTGTTTGTTACTTCAGGCATATCGTATTCTCGTCCTTCCCGTTTAATCCCCACCAACCGGCGGAGTAATTCTTTTAACATTTAACAATAACTCAAATATCTCTGCAATCAAAAAAGCCTACCCCATGGGAAGGTGTAGCGGCCGGCTTATTCTTTTTCAAATTCTTCCTGCAAGATCCTTCTCACCTCATGTACGGTTTCCTCTTCGAGGTCTGAACGGCGTACAAGTTCTTCCGGAGTCAGGTCAAGCACACTGCGGGCGGTATCGCAACCGATTCTTTTCAGTTCGTCTATCACCCACGGTTCGATCTCGTCTGCAAATTCTTCCAGGTCGATATCGAACTCTGTCTGTTCCTGCTCTTCATCGCGGAATACATCAATTTCCATTCCGGTGAGTTCGCAGGCCAGTTTAATATTTACGCCTTTTTTACCGATGGCCAGTGATACCTGGTCAGGTTTCAGGTAAACGGAAGCGTATTTATTCTCGTTGTCCACGTCCATCCGGCTGATCCTTGCGGGCGTGAGCGCGCGCTGGATAAGCAGCTGGATGTTGGCGGTATAGTTGATAATGTCGATGTTTTCGTTCCGGAGCTCGCGAACGATACCGTGGATACGGCTACCTTTCATACCCACGCAGGCGCCCACGGGGTCTATCCGGTCGTCATAGGATTCCACGGCTACTTTGGCTCTTTCGCCCGGCTCACGCACGATCTTTTTGATCACGATCAGCCCGTCGAAGATCTCCGGCACCTCTATTTCGAGGAGTTTGGCCAGGAAGGAGGGATGTGTTCTGGAAAGGATGATCAGCGGGGAGTTGTTCTTCAGTTCCACTTTTTTCACCACGGCCCGTACGTTTTCACCCTTTTTGAAGTAATCTGTCGGTATTTGTTCTGATTTAGGCAATATTAACTCATTCCCTTCATCATCCAATAATAAAACTTCCTTTTTCCACACCTGGTATACCTCGCCGGTTACGATCTCGCCTACACGGTCCGCATACTTTTTCACCAGGATGTTCTTCTTGAGGTCCCCGATGCGGGCGGTGAGCGTCTGTTTGGCTGCGAGAATGGCGCGACGGCCGAAGTCCATGATCTCCACTTCTTCGTAGAGGTCTTCACCCACCTGGTAGTCAGGCTCCACCAATATAGCTTCAGAATAGGCGATCTGGGCGTTATCGTCTTCCACGGTGCCGTCTTCCACGATGGTACGGCGGCGGAGGATCTCCAGGTCACCTTTCTCGGTATTTACAATCACGTCAAAGTTCTCATCTGAGCCATATTTCTTACGCAGCAGGGTCTTGAACACATCTTCCAACACCTTCATCAGCGTGGGGCGGTCAATGTTTTCCGCCTCCTTAAATTCGGTGAATGACTCAATCAGGTTAATACTAGCCATGTTCTGTTATAGTTTTTAAAACACGATACACACCTTTGTGTGCTTTATTTCGGATAAATTGATGTTTGTTATGATGATCTCTTTTTTCTTGCCAATGGTTTCTTCCAGCGTCAGTTCCGTACCGGTGGCGCCAAGAAGCTTTCCTTCTTTTACGGTTCCGTCCAGCAGGGTCACTTCTACCTTGCGGCCGGTGTTCTTCACGAATTGCCGGGGATTTTTCAGCGGTTCATCCAGCCCGGGGGAGGATACTTCCAGGGAAAAGTCATTGTCCGGAAATAACCCCGCGGCTTCCAGCTGGGGGTATAGTTGGCGGTTCAGGGACACGAGCTTGTCTATCGAGGCACCGTTGTCAGCATCCACAAACACTTTCACATTATTGGTGGGCTTTATCCTGATCTCTACAATAAAATACTCCGGTTTGTCCGCCAGCAGCGCTTCCAGCATTTCCTGTATACGCGCTATCACTTGTTCGTTTGCCATATGAAATAGAAGAAGGGGACTCATCGCGTCCCCTTCATTTGAATCATTTTTCCGTTACAAAATTAGCATTTATTTTCATTCCAAGAACAATTTCTTCTAAATATAACGCCCACAGAACCCTTATCTACACACATTATTGTTTATTTTAATTGGACGGGCGGCCGGATTAGCTTAAATTGAGGTGGAAATGATTTCCCGCATCAATATCGAACTGGCGGCCTGGACGCTGGGACTCATCCTCCTGGCATTCCTCGATCCGCATGCAGGCCTCCCCAGCTTCTGTGTTTTTAAAGCGGCTGGCCTCGAAGGCTGCCCGGGATGCGGGTTGGGCCGGGCCATTTCCCATCTGTTGCACGGGGAATGGAAAGAAAGCTGGGAAAGCCACCGGCTGGCAGCGCCCGTACTGCTGATGCTCCTGTTGCGCATCGGCAAGCTCGGCAGAGATCAATATTTAACACTCAGATATGAATGACTTCTATTTCGCCATGTTACCCGGCATCGACCACGAAGAGATGATCTGGCTGGAAGAGCTTACCAAAAAGTTCGACCCCGAGGCGCGCAAAAAATTCCTCTATCTCTACCAGGCCAGGAGGAAAGACCCGCAGACCATCCTGCTCACCTGCCTGCTGGGCTTCGTGCTCGTCAACGGTGTGCACCGTTTCCTGCTGGACCAGATCCTGTGGGGGCTGCTGTACCTTTTCACAGGAGGTTTCTGCCTCATCGGCACCATCATCGATGCGGTGAACTACCGGAAACTTACCTGGGAGTACAACAAACAGGTGTCTATGGAAGTCGCATCCATGGTGGGCCGGGTGTAAGGCATTTCGTTAAAGAAACCTTAAAATGGATCGTAAAAATGGAGATACTGCTATCTTTGTAGCATTATGCTCAAGCTTTTATTCTACATCTTTTTAGGATGGCTCTTATATAAACTGGTATTCGATTTCTTCATTCCCGTTTACAGGGGCACCAAACAAGTGCGCCGCCAGGTGCGCGACATGCAGGACGCGATGCGCCAGCAGTATGAACAGCAACAACAGCAGCAGGGCCCGCAGCAGGCTCCTCCCCGCCCCGCAGAACCCATCAAGCGGGACAAAGGCGATTACATCGACTTTGAAGAGATCAAGAATTAATTTTTCCGGAAAACATCCAGGATGGTTTTTGGCGCCTGCAGGTGGATCGTCTGTATGCCCAGCGCGGTTGCCCCATCGATATTCGGCAGGGTATCGTCTATGAACAGCGTATGTTCGGGCTTCAGGCCGTTCTCATCCAGTATCACCTGGTAGGACTCTTTCTCGGGCTTGCGGTAGCCGATGAGGTGGGAATAATAGCTCCTGTCGAAGAACGCCGCCAGTGAAGGGATACCTCTTTCTTTTTCGAGCTGTTTGTTCAGCGCTTCCAGGTGGATGGCGTTGGTATTGCTCAGCAGGAAGAGGTCGTAGTGGTTGCGGAGCTGCTGCAGCAGTTGCAGTCTTGCCACGGGGAAGTCCAGCAGCATGGCGTTCCAGGCATCAATGATCTGTTGTTCCGTGGTGCCTCCGGGCAGGTGTTCTTTGATCTTGTCGAGGAATTCTTCAGGGGTTACGCGGCCGGTTTCGAGGTCTTCGAAAAGCGCGTTGGCGTGGAACTGGTTGTACAGTTCATCGAAATTTTGGGCCCCGAGGGCTTTAAAAGCCTGGCTGGTGAGCTGGTAGTTGATGTTGAGGATAACGCCCCCGAGATCGAAGATGATGTGTTTGATTCCTTGCATGGCAGGGCAAAGTTAGGGTGCGGCAGGAAAAATTTGCAAAAGATTCAGCAAAAAATATTTACTTTTGCCGTCCCCCGCGAGAGGGGGCCCAATAAAAGTTCTATATATTTTTGCCCGAAAGGGCGCCGGTCCTATAGCTCAGTTGGTTAGAGCATCTGACTCATAATCAGAGGGTCCCTGGTTCAAGCCCAGGTGGGACCACTTAAAAGAGGGGCTCAAGATGTTGTATCTTGAGCCCCTTTTAATTTGAGTTTGATTTAAATTATTGCGGGTAATTCACGATATGTAAATTTATAGTCTTACCAAATGTTCCCCCTTTTCCAAATTAGTTTAATATGCAAAGCAACAAAACAAAGGCCCTATACTATCTTGCATGGACAATAATAATTATTGGTACTTCTATTACTTTCCGATACTTGTCTATGCTCCAAAATGAAGGATGGACAATTAATAGCTCGAGTATTGATATTGAAAAAACCGGCCAATTTGGCGACTATATTGGAGGATTTGTTGGTACATTATTCTCACTTTCGGGATTCATCTTTCTTTACCTAACTCTAAAAGAACAAAGAATTGCTTTTCGCAAAGAACGATTTGAAAATAAGTTTTTTGATTTACTCAAAATTCATAGGGAGAATGCCAATGAAATACAAGTTTCATTCACAAAGGTTAATACCACCTCTAAAATTGTTAAAGGGAATATTTCAACAAAAAATAACGATGAAGTAACCAAAGAATATAATCTTAAGGGACAGCAAGCCATCAAATACATCAGCGACCAAATATCTATCTGCCGCCAAGAAATCAAGCCTTTCTTTTTTAAAAAATCAATTGAGAATATTTATACGCAAGAGTATTTAAATACGATGATTGAAGAGGAATTCATGCATGAAAGGGATTTGGAATTACGAGAATTAGCAAAAACGGATATTGCGTATACAATAGTTTTTTTTGGGCTCGAACCTAATGGAAATTATATTCTAAAAAATACTTTTTATCGTAAGTATAACAGCGAGATTTATGAGAATATTATAAACTACCTAGCTCTTAAGCCAGTTGAAAAATCGGATAACTGGACACGATGGCAAAAAATTAGAAAAATAGGAACAACTGACAAAAAAATAGATTTTGTCAACGCTGTAATTGAAAAGCGGAAAGACCAGCCCAAAATAAAAAATCGAAATAGTTTCCCTGTAGACTCACCCCAATTCTTAGATTTATATTATAAAAATGATTTCCACAAATATTATAGTGGTGTTCAACTTCAGTTAGGGCACTATTTCAGACACCTTTATCAATTTGTAAACTTCATAAATGATCAGCATTTTCTTAGTTACAAAGAAAAGTACGAATACGTCAAAACTCTTCGCGCACAATTTTCAACTTACGAACAGATAATTCTCTATTTCAATAGCTTGTCTTCGATGGGAAATATTTGGGAAATCCGATGTTCCCTGAGGTTTTCAGAAACTGAAAAACGAACCATTACACCTAAACAATTGATAAATAAACAATTGATTACAAAATATAATCTAATTAAAAATCTTCCTATGGGGCAATTATTTAGACAAGATTTTGCAAGACATTACCCCAATGTAAAATTCGAATCATATCCAATGCCTCCGGGAAGGAAAAAATTGCTGAAACTATATCACTAATAGCATCAATTGGAAAATAAAATTGAAATTCCTTTCCCTATAAAATCCCAAAAACATCCCTTAATTTCATCCCCATCCTAAAACCTCTGCATGACAACAGTAATTCCACGTACAGCCGTTAAAGACTACGGCTATGCCATCCGCGTATCGCTTATCGCCGCGCTGGGCGGCTTTTTATTCGGGATGGAAGTGGCCGTTATCTCCGGCGCTGAGAAAACGATCCAGCAATTATGGTCATTGAATTCCTTCTGGCAAGGATTCACAGTCGCATCCAGCCTGATCGGTACCGTGTTCGGGTCGCTGGTGGTGGGTGGGCCGGCGCAGAAGTATGGGCGTAAAAAAGTGCTGATGGTTATTGCGTTGATGTACCTGCTGTCTGCCATCGGCTGTGCAGTAAGTTCTGCCTGGCTGCTGTTTGTGCTGTTCCGGTTCATTGGCGGGCTGGCCGTGGGCGCTTCTTCCGTGGTAGGACCGATGTACATTTCAGAAATAGCGCCGGCGAAGATACGTGGCGCCTTGGCGGGCTCGTTCCAGGTGAATATCGTAGCGGGGATTCTTGTGGCTTACCTGGCAAACTTCCTGCTGGCGGATATTGGCACCGATGCCTGGCGGTATATGCTCGGCGTAATGGCCATCCCGGCGGCGATATTTGCGTTGCTGGTAAGAACTATTCCCGAAAGCCCGCGCTGGCTGGTGCTTAACGGGCAGGACGAAGCCGCGGGACGCATCTTTGCGCGTACAGGCGAAACCGATATAGCGGGATTGATCAGGGAAGAACATGCGCTGGCGAAACAGGGGATCAAAGAGAAACTTTTTTCGGGGAAATATAACAAACCCATCTTCTATGCCATGCTGCTGGCCATGTTCAACCAGCTGTCCGGCATTAACGCGATCATTTATTATGCGCCCAGGATCTTCGAAATGGCGGGCTTCAACCAGGCCAGCGCATTCCAGCAATCGGTGTACATCGGCGCGGCCAACTTCGTTTTCACTTTGCTGGCCATGAGCGTGATAGACCGCTTCGGCAGGAAAAAGCTGCTGCTCACTGGCGCGGCAGGCATGTTCATTTTCCTGGCGTTAACGGCTGTGGCGTTCAACAGTCCCGGTGGCGGCGGCAGCAGCGTGATCATTTACCTGGTCGGGTTCATTGCCTGCTTTGCGTTTTCGCAGGGAGCGGTGATATGGGTGTTCATTTCAGAGATATTCCCCAACGCAGTGCGCTCGCAGGGCGGCTCTCTGGGCAGCTTCACACACTGGATCATGGCGGCCATCATCTCGTGGACCTTCCCCATCATCGTGGAAGGCAGCCCCGATGGCGGCTTTTACTCTTTTATATTTTATAGTGTGATGATGCTGATCTCTTTTGTTTTCATCTGGCGCGTAATGCCGGAAACGAAAGGAAGATCGCTGGAACAGATACAGCAGGAGCTGGGGATAAAATAACTTCTTCAGAAATAACCACAAGTCCCGTCCCTGCTTAGCCGGGACGGGACCTGCTCATTTATGCCTCTTCAATAACCGCATCCGGCGCATTGGCTTTCACGGAAGCTTTGCCCTTTTCGCGCCCGCTGCTGTTCTCGTACATCTCGCTGGTGCCGATCACTTCCTGGTTGCCGCCCTTGAGCACAAAATACAGGCGCCCGTCTTTGGCCGTCCAGTCCGCATACTGCCGGTCTATTGCCGCATTTCGTTTTACTGATGCAACCCCTTCAAGGCATTTGTCTTTCGTTGAATAATGCTCGCTGGTGAGAATGGTTTCGCCATTGCCGGCTTTGAGGTTGAAGTAAAAAACGCCGGAAGGACCTCGGGTGATAACAAATTTGCCCATAAAGATGAGTTTTTGAGAATACCGCAAAAAGAGGGCCATCTGAACGTAACAATGGAACCCGCAAAAAGTATAATTATTACAGGCGGGAATATTTTAATAAATTAGGCGTCCTATGATAGTCCTGATCCAATCGATAGACAGGGTTGGCCTCGTGGCCGGCATATCGGCCATAATGGCTAAAGAGCGGCTGAACATTGTTTCGCTGAGGGAGTTCGTGGATAAGACGGATAACCGCTTTTACATCCGCATCGAAGCCGAGCACGAGGCAGATCCCATAGCGCTGGAGAGCGCCATCCGGGAGGTATTGCCGCCGGATGCATTTGTAAGCATCAACCCCAGGCCGGAGAAAAAGATCGCCGTTATGGTGACCAAAGAATACCATTGCCTGGCGGATATTCTCGTGCGCAACCAGTTCAACACGCTGGGCGCCACCGTTCAATGCGTGATCGGCAACCACCAGGTGCTGGAAAACATCTGCCAGCGCTTCGCCATTCCTTTCCATTATATTTCACACGAGCAGGAAAGCAAAGCCGCCTTCGAAGAAAAAATAGAGGAGGTCATTGCCGGCTACAACCCGGATTATATCGTGCTGGCCAAGTTCATGCGGGTACTTAGCCCTTCGTTTGTAGCGAAATATCCTGAGCGGATCATCAACATCCATCATTCTTTCCTCCCCGCGTTCGCCGGCAGCCAGCCTTACCGGCAGGCCTTTGAAAGAGGGGTCAAGCTGATTGGCGCCACTTCTCACTTTGTGACCAATGAGCTGGACGAAGGGCCGATCATCGCGCAGCAGGTGATACCGGTGAACCACTCTTTTACCACAACGGATATGATACGCGCGGGCAAGGAGATCGAAGTATCTGTGCTGGCCAAAGCGCTCCGCCTGGTTTTCAGCGACAGGGTGTTCGTGTACCGGAACAAGACGGTGGTGTTTGAATAATGGAACAAACAATTTGTATAAAAGAAAAAGCGCACCATCGTGCGCTTTTCTTATTCATGGAAGGGATCAATTCCATTTTGCGGCGGAGGCGGACGCCGTCATCCTTCTTTTCCGGGGAATGAACCGGTGGCAGATGTCTTTATTTCTGATTGTCTTTCGTTTTCGCCGGTGCATCTTTTTTGATCACGGGCGGTGCAAACTTTACTTCTTCCTTCACTTTCGCGGTCGCGTCTTTTTTGATCACGGGCGGCGTGAACTTAGCCTGCGGCTTTGCATCTTTTTTAATGACAGGAGCCGCCAGCCTGGTTTCTTTTACTTCAACATCTTTCCGGATCACGGGTGGTGTGAACTTTACTTCTTTGCCGGTAGTTTCTTTTTTGATCACGGGCGGCGGCGGAGGGGGCGCTTTTTTGATCTTCTTCGGCGTTACTTCCGGAGCATCTTTCGGGGGCAGTGGCGGCGGAGGGGGCGGTACTTTTTTGTCCTGGTATATAACTTCTTTACCTTTTACGGGCGTGGCCTTTTTTTCCTGGGCAGAGAGCGTAGTGCACGCCAGCAGCAATACAGCAGCCAGGGAGGGTAGCTTCAGCATAACATGGGTATTTTTTACGTAGATGCAGGCCTCCCCGTTTTCCACAAAATTTCTTTAAAATTCCCCGGAACTCAACCCACATGCGTCACACCGGCGCCAGGCGCGATCTCGAAGGCGATGTTCACCTTGGTGCCCTGGGCCGCCCCGTCTTCGCTGTAAAGGTCTATCACCCTGATATGGAAGGTTGAATTGAAAAGCGCTTTGTAAAGTTCTACCCGCTCCATGCACAGGCTCATGCCTTTGGAAGCATGGCCGGAGGGATGGCGCCGGGAAGACTGCGCACGGCCAACGCCATTGTCTGTGATCTCGCACAGCAGTTCTTTTTCCTTTGGCCTGCGCCAATGGATGTTCAGGCTGCGGTCGCCTTCCTTGTTCATCAGCCCATGCCAGATGGCGTTTTCCAGGAACGGCTGGATGAGCATGCCGGGCACGAAATACTCGTCGGGGTTAATGCCTTCGTCAATAAAAATATTGTAATCGAAAGGTTTATTGGTGCGCAGCGCTTCTATTTTGAGGTAATGTCCCAGCAACTCTACTTCTTCCCGCAGGGAAATAAAATTCTTTTCCGCGTGCATCAGCACCATGCGCAGCAGCCGCGCGAAGTTGGATACATAATCACTGGCCTTGTCAATATCCGCCGCCAGGATGCAATGGTAGATGCCGTTCAGGCAGTTGAAGAGGAAGTGCGGGTTCATCTGGCTCTTGAGCGTTACCAGCCTGAACTCCGCCAGCTGTTTATGCAGCAGCTGCACTTCCATGGCCTGCCGCCGGGCTTTTTCCTCTATCACGGTGCGCGCTATCTTGGAAGCGCAGATGGCGGCGATCCTTTCCAGCAGGGCCAGGTGCTCCATCGTATAAAAATCGCGGCGCGAATGCTCCGAATCAATAATGCCTATTACTTTCCCGCGGTCTATGATCGGCACGGTGATCTCAGACAGCCGGCGCTCATCGTCCACGATATACCGCGGGTCTTTGGACGTATCGGGGATGATCTCCGGCCTGCCCGTGAGGGCTACGCTGCCCACGATACCCCGGCCCAGTTTGATCTCTATCGGATCGCGGATCTCGAAGCGCACGGGGTTCTTGGGGCCATAGGCGGCCTTTTGCACCAACAGGCCCTGTTCCTCGTCCAGCAGATAGATCACGCAGTCTTCCAGGTGAAGGCGTGAAATGCAGTTCTTGGCCACATCCCAGAGGATGTCGTCTACCGTGTTTTTGCCGAATAATGAAGTGGTGAAGTAATTGAGCGTGGCTTCTGTTCTGTATTGCCGCCTGTACCGGGCCATCCGGCAGTACAGTGCTGCCAGCAGCAGTACGAGCGCAGCGACTAGAGCGATATAAACGGTTATAGGCATTGGATTCCCCAAATTCCGCCCCAATTTACTCTTTTTTCTCCGCAGCACGTTATATTTGCACCCTATGGAGCAGATAGTGCAGCAAATAGAAGCATATAAGCAGGAAATTGCCGCTTTCCAGCCGAAAACGGCGGAGGAACTGGAACAATACCGCATTAAATTCCTCGGTACCAAAGGATTGGTAAAAGCCCTGTTCGGCGAAATGAAATCCGTGCCCAGCGAGCAAAAGAAAGAATTCGGGCAGGTGCTCAACAGCTTCAAGCTGCTCGCCGAAGGCAAATACGAAGAGTTCCAGCACCTGAAAGACGGCGCTGCAGACGCTTCCAGCCACCTGGACCTTACCCTTCCCGGCGAACCGCACCGCCTGGGCACCCGCCATCCTATCAGCATCGTGCGCAACAAAGCGATCCGCATCTTCGAACGCCTCGGATTTACCATCGCGGAAGGCCCGGAGATCGAGAACGACTGGCATAACTTTACCGCGCTCAACCTGGACGAAAACCATCCCGCCCGGGATATGCAGGATACTTTCTACGTGCACAACAACCCGGACTGGCTGCTGCGTACGCATACCTCCTCAGTACAGGTGCGCGTGATGGAAGAAGGCAAGCTGCCCATCCGCATCATCTGCCCCGGCCGCGTATACCGCAACGAAACCATCAGCGCCCGCGCGCACTGCTTCTTCCACCAGATAGAAGGGCTGTACATCGCGGAGAATGTTTCCTTTGCCGACCTCAAACAAACGCTGTATTATTTCGTGCAGGAATTCTTCGGCGAAAACTTTAAAGTGCGCTTCCGCCCCTCTTTCTTCCCGTTCACCGAGCCGAGCGCTGAAATGGATATTTCCTGCCTCATCTGCGGCGGCGAAGGCTGCAACGTGTGCAAGCATACCGGCTGGGTGGAAATACTCGGTTGCGGCATGGTGCACCCGCAGGTGCTGGAAAATTGCGGCATCGATTCAACGAAGTACACCGGCTTCGCATTCGGCATGGGCATCGAAAGACTTACCATGCTCAAATACCAGATCAAAGACCTCCGGCTCTTCTCGGAAAACGACCTCCGTTTCCTGAAGCAGTTCCAGGGCGCCATATAATTTTCTCCCATAAGGCCGGAACCATCCAGTTCCGGCCTTGTTATTTCCACGTGTTCCCCTTAATTCGTTGCATATGCAGTCCATTCAGAACATCCATACCATTGCCGTTTGCGGCGCAGGCACTATGGGCGCAGGCATCGCGCAGGTATGCGCTGCCGCCGGCTTTCATACCCGCCTCTTCGACCTGAATGAAAAAGCCCTGCAGCAAGGTTATGCGCAGATCAGCGGCAACCTGCAAAAAGCAGTAGACAAAGGAAAGATGCCAGCCCAGCAGATGACGGACATCCTCGGCCGCATCACCCTTTGCCATGAACTGGAGGCATGCAAGGCGGAAGTTGTCATAGAAGCCATCGTAGAGAAAGTAGAAGCCAAAGCCGCGCTTTTCAACCAGCTGGCAGCCATCAATCATGAAGACGCCATCTTCGCCACCAATACCTCTTCCCTTTCCGTGACCGAGATCGCCCGGCAGGTGGCAAATCCGCAGCGGGTAGGAGGCCTGCACTTCTTTAACCCCGCTCATCTGATGCAGCTGGTGGAAGTGGTGAAGGGCGAACAAACATCTACACATACCGCTCATCTTTTATATGCCCTTGTGCTTGAAATGGGTAAAACGCCCGTGCGTGTAAAAGATGCGCCCGGCTTTATCGTGAACCGCGTTGCGCGGCATTATTATCTTGAAGCCATGGAAGCCGTGGAAGCCGGCATTGCAGATATAGCGGCGGCAGACCGGCTGCTCGAAGCTGCCGGGTTCAGGATGGGGCCTTTTGCGCTGATGGACCTCATCGGCAATGATGTAAACTATGCAGTGACCGTTTCGCTATACGAAGCATTCCAAAAGGCGCCGCGGTTCAAACCCGGGGCCATGCAGGCGGCACTTGTGGCGAAAGGCGAGCTGGGCCGCAAAACCGGGAAAGGTTTTTACAAGTATTGATTTACATTTGTGCCGCAATAACAAATCATCCGTCATGATCCTTGTAACCGGGGGAACAGGTTTTTTAGGCAGCTATCTTCTGCGTGCGCTCGTGCAGGCCGGCAAACCCGTACGCGCCTTATACCGCAGCCGCATCCCGGAACAGGTGAACGATATTAAGGACAAAGTGGAATGGTTCCAGGCGGATGTGCTGGATACCGGCGCGCTGGAAGACGCTATGCAGGGCATCACGGAAATTTATCATTGCGCCGCCATTGTTTCCTTCCAGCCGGACAAGCGCGATGAAATGCTCAAAGCCAACATCGAAGGAACGGCCAACGTGGTGAACCTCGCTATCGACATGGGTATCCGCAAGATCGTGCACGTCAGCTCCGTGGCTGCGCTCGGCAGGGCAAGGCAGCAAACAGCCATCACCGAAGACGCGCAATGGGAAGAAAGCGGCAACAACTCCAACTATGCCATCAGCAAGCACCTCAGCGAAATAGAAATATGGCGTGGCATTGCCGAAGGGCTGGATGCCGTGATCGTAAATCCCTCCATCATTCTCGGCAGCGGCTTCTGGCACGACGGCACGGGACTGATGCTGAAGAATGCCTGGAAAGAATTTCCCTACTATACCGAAGGCGTGAATGGCTTCGTGGATGTGCGCGATGTGGTGACCGCCATGATCCGCCTGATGGACAGTCCCATTTCAGGCGAAAGGTTCATCCTCAACGGCGACAACTGGGCATACCGCCAGCTCTTCACCCGCATGGCCGAAGCGCTGGGCAAAAGACCGCCCCACATCGCGGCAAAACCATGGATGGCTGCGCTGGTATGGAGAATGGAAAAACTCCGCAGCCTCTTCACCGGCAAACGCCCGCTCATTACCCGTGAAACCGCCCGCACGGCTCAATTGAAAGTGTACTACAACAGTGAAAAGATCAGGCAGGCGCTGCCCGGTTTTACATTCAGGCCGCTGGATGAAACAGTGGCCGACGTGAGCAGGGATTACCTGGCTGCACAATAACCCTTTCCCGAACATCATCAGCGCTCTTCTTTACCACGAAAAAAAGGGACGCCTTGCATGGCGCCCCTCAGGAATATTATCTGCCCGGCGCAAAGAGCTTTGCTGCCGGACCTTCATTGTTTCGTACAAGCCTACGGCCTGAACAGCAGTCCCAGCATCACCGCGGCAAGCGTTCTCTGCAGGCCGGCGTCAACTTTCGTATGCAGCCATACCTTCGGCGTTTCACCGGTCAGCACGGCGGCAACCGGTACGCCTTTCAGCTGGAACTCGTAACAGATCTTTTCCGTGCTGTTGCGGATGCCAAAGCGGTTATGCGCGGTGATCCTGATCTCGTCTGTTGAAGAGCGGAGTATGCCCACCGTTTTATTGTCGTTCAGCTCAAGGAAAGCGATGTTCTTTTTCAGCAGCAGTTCCCAGCTCTTCAGCGGGTCTTGCGCCGTGCCGCCAACAAACATGTACCAGAGCGGCGCATCACCGGCCAACGTGCTGAGATATGCGGGAAGCGGGCGGCTGGAAAAGGTGATCTTCCCGGTGCTCAGTACCTGCACGGGCAACTCGGCATCCTGGGTTTTGACGTTGAAATAAAAAGCGTCTGCTGTACTTTTAAATTGTTTGGCCGGCGTATTGGCCGCCACGCCATTGGTACGGGAAGTGGTGGTATAAGCGCCGATCGTGATCGTTTTGGCTGTCAGCCAGCCGTCTTTGATCTTCACCGGCTGCTCGTTGGCTGCAATATAAAGGCCGGGATCGGCTACCGGTTTTTTGACGGTGGCACAGGCTGTAAGAAGCAGGCAAAGGGCAATTAAGGGGCGGTAAATCGTCTTTATCATGTGTTTCTGAACTAGCTGTTGAGCTTTGACCAGATCTCCGGGATGCGTTTGATCCAGGCCATTTCTTTTTTCTTGGTGCGGGCTTCATCTACCGGCGAACCGAAATAAGTTCTCCCGCCTTCAATGCCGGAGGCAACTCCACTCTGTGCCAGCACAACGGCGCCTTTGCCGATCACAAGGTCTTTGTTCACGCCAACCTGTCCCCAGAGTATCACATTGTCTTCGATAATGGCCTTGCCACCTATGCCGACCTGGGCTGCAAAGAGGCAGTTCCTGCCGATCACCGCGCCGTGACCGATGTGCACCATGTTGTCGAACTTGGTGCCTGCGCCGATGATGGTATCGCCGCTTACGCCCTTATCGATAGTGCAGCTGGCGCCTATCTCCACGTCATGTTCAATGATCACCCGGCCGCAGCTGAGCAGCTTGTCGTACATCACCTCCCGGTCTGCCCGTTTTTTGAAATAAAAAGCATCTGCACCGATAACGGTACCGGAATGGATGATCACGTTGTCGCCGATGATGGTATGATCGTAGATGGTAACGTTGGGATGGATCACGCAGTTCCTGCCGATGGTTACATGGTGGCCAACAACCACCCCGGGCGATACAACGGTGCCTTCACCTATCACGGCGGTATCGCTGATGGGGGAAGTAACCGGCACGAAGGGGCGGTACTTCTTTACGAGGCTCACGTATGCGCTGAAAGGGTCGGCCGTTACCAGCAATGCTTTGCCCGCGGGCGCTTCCACCTTCTTGTTGATGATGATGATGGTGGCGGCGGAAGTAAGGCAGGCATTGTAGTACTTCTCGAAATCCACGAACGAGATGTCTCCCGTTTCCACTTTGTGTATCTCGTTGATGCCGGTTGCCATGAGCGAATTATCGCCTGTAAGTTCTGCGCCGATAAGCGCTGCTATTTCTTTTACCGAAATCGGTTTATCAAACTTCATAGTTCATCTTTAAATCAGACAGCAAAGTTAGGGGGCGTTATCCACACTTTTTTTCTGCCTGTGAATAAAATTTCTTGTAATTTTTTTCTTTTGTGATGAAATTCTTTTTAATATTGTGTAGGGAATTTTTGTTTCCCTGTACTTACTAACCCATTCACATAACAAGAAAGTCTGATTGTTCTCACGGTCAGACTTTTTTTATTGCCCTTGTAACCCGCGGCAGCAAAGCGTTTCAAAGCATCGTATTTTTTCACGCACATCACCGGCACAAAATAAAACGCCGTTTGCTGATGTTTTAATATGCCCGGACACTCAGGTAGCCTTTCCCCGTTTTTTGATCCGGTTGACCCTTTTAAGCGCTTTTGAAGGCAAATTTTTTGAAAGGAAACGAACTTGCCGGGTTAATCCTGGAGGTTTGCCATCTTAATGAGTTGCTGAAGGCGGAGTATCCTGATCTTTTTACCCGTCAGGTCTATCACTTTCTCCTTCTTGAACTCCGAAAGCAGGCGTATCGCAGATTCGGTAGCGGTGCCTACAAGATTGGCAATCTCTTCCCTGGAAAGGGTTACGTTGATGGTTTGTTCATCTTCTTCCAGGCCATAGGTTTCTTTCAGCGTAAGCAGGGTTTCAGCCAGGCGTTCCCTTACCGGCTTCTGCGCAAGATGGGTGATCTTCAGCTCAGCCCTTCTCAGCTCGCTGGTAAGTATCTGCATCATCTTAAGGGAAAGCGCGGTATCTGTCTGCAATATCTGGAGGAATATATCGCGGGGGATAAAACACACCGCACTGTCTTCCAGCACGGTAGCTGTTGCGGTATACGGTTCGTTGTCTATGAGCGCTTTATAACCGATGAGGTCTCCGGGTTTCACGAGGCGGATGATCTGCTCCCTTCCTTCGTCGCCGCTGTGCGAAAGTTTCACCTTCCCTGTATTGATACAGTAGATGCCATAGGGATGTGCGCCTTCCTGGAAAATCACCTGGCCCTTTTTGTACACTTTGCACTCTTTTGCGTTGGCTATCTCCGCCACATGCTCAGGCGTGGCTGCGGAAAATATCTCGCCCAGGTATTTGTTGCAGAACCGGCATTCTGTTTGACCGCTTAACATATCATATGCCATAAAACCTCTAAGGATGCGGCAAAATTACTAATTTACAGGCCCTTAACCAAAGTAAGCATTTTGAGCCTGCACTATTTTGCCGTGTACAAGCCGTATGAAGTATTGACCCGCTTCGGGAAAGAGGGAGACAAGGCCGTATTGTCCGACTACTTCAACGTACCGCGCGATGTTTACCCCGTCGGCCGGCTGGATTACGACAGCGAAGGGCTGCTGATACTTACCAACGACAAATCGCTCAACCACCGCCTGCTCGATCCCAAACATGCCCATGAAAGGGAATATTGGGTGCAGGTAGACGGGGCGGTTACCAACCAGGCCATCCGCGCATTGCAGGAAGGAGTGACCATTACGGTAGACGGCAAGCCGTTCCGCACCCGCGGGGCAGACGCCGTGATATTTGACAACGAGCCGGCCGTGCCCGAACGTAACCCGCCCATCCGGTTCCGCAAGCATATACCCGCTCCCTGGATACGGCTTATACTCCGCGAAGGGAAAAACAGGCAGGTGCGCAGGATGACGGCCGCCGTAGGTTTCCCCACGTTGAGGCTCATCCGTTACAGGATCGGGAAGCTCAGCCTTGGCGATATGCAGCCCGGCGATATGACGGCGCTTTCGCAACAGGAAATGTACAAAGCCCTTTTCCATTAATGGCCGGCCCGCTCAAAATGAGCTGGTTCCCAAGAAATATGGCTTCATTTGACTAGATTTGTCACATAAACAGATAATATGCTCAAATCCATGACCGGCTTCGGCCGTGCGGAGGTAACCCGGGGAGAAACAACCGTTGTAGCAGAAATAAAGTCGCTGAACGGCAAACAGTTTGAAGTGAACCTGAAGATGTCCCCTCTGTTAAAGCCCTACGAATTCGACATCCGCAACCTCCTGCAGCAGGAACTGCAACGCGGTACGCTGGACGCCACCATCAACATCAAACAGAACGGCGCTACCCGGCCTGTTGTGATCAACACCGAGCTGGCCCGTTACTACCACTCCGCCATTTCATCCATGGCCACCGAGCTTTCCCTTCCGCAGGAAGACATGCTCAACGTGTTGATGAAACTTCCTGAAGTAGTAACCCCCGCTTCCGAACAAATGGAGGAATCAGAATGGCTGGAAGTGGAAAAAGTGATCCGCACCGCCGTGAGCGACATGGACGCCCACCGCATAGACGAAGGCGCCATGCTCGAAAAGGACCTGCTGCTCCGGATAGACAACATCCTGCTCTACACCGAAAAGGTAAAAGAGCTGGACCCGCTGCGCAAAGACAAAGCGCGCACACGACTCGAAGGACTGCTGGCGGAATACGTGGGCAAAGAGAATGTAGACGCTAACCGCATGGAACAGGAGCTGATCTTTTACCTGGAAAAGCTGGACATCTCCGAAGAGCTGATCCGCCTGCAAAACCATTGCCGGTACTTTAAAGACATACTCGCCGAAGCCGAGCCTGCCAAAGGCAAAAAGCTGGGATTCGTGCTCCAGGAGATAGGCCGCGAGATCAATACCACCGGCTCCAAAGCAAACGACGCCGGCATCCAGCAATGGGTGGTGATGATGAAAGATGAACTTGAAAAAGCCAAAGAGCAGGTACTGAACGTACTATAAGCAGCATAAACTATGACCGTAAAGACGAACCAGGGATGGGCCGCCCTCCTGATCTGCCTGCTGGCCTTCGCCTGCAAGCCTCCCAGGCTGGAAACATTTGAAAAGAACCGGGATATTCCCGATTCCGAATGGGCGGTAGACAACAGGCCGGTATTTGAACTGGAGCTGAGCCCGGAAGATACCGCCTGGTATTACAACATTTACGTGAACGTGCGGCATACCGACGCATATCCTTACAACAACCTCTGGTTGCTCGTGAGCACACAGCTGCCGGGAGACAGTACAGCGGTTACCCGCCGCGTGGAGCTGCCCCTGGCCGATACTTACGGCAAATGGCTGGGAAGCGGCATGGATGATATCTATGAGCACCGCATCCCCATCCAGCAGAACGCCATCCTGCCAAAGCCCGGTATCTACCGTTTTACATTCGAGCAGAACATGCGCCAGAACCCCTTGCCCGATATGCTGAGCATGGGCCTGCGCATCGAAAAAGCCGCTTTGCGGAAGTAGATAATGAAACCGGGCGTTATAAAGTTTAAAAAGGACGGACCGCGGGGTTCCATCCAGCCTTAAAAACATAATTGACGGATGAAACAATCTTCATCTGGTTTGGAGAATAAAAAGCTGATCACCGGCATCTACGTTTTTGTGCTGGTATACACCGTCGTGCAATTGCTATGGTGGGGCGTGCTGCTGCACCAGCAAAGCAAGCAGATCGCGAAATACGAGCAGCTGGAGATCACTCACCGGATGCACCAGCTGAACCATCCCGCGGAGTTTTTCCAGGAAATGCAGCGCCTTCACAAAGAGCAGCAGATGCGTACCTTCAAATACATCGGCGAAGGCGTGATATTCCTGGTGCTGATACTCGCCGGCGCCGCCATCGTATACCGCGCCGTGTGGAAGCAGATGAAGCTCAGCCAGCAACAGCAGAACTTTATGATGGCGGTGACCCATGAGCTGAAAAGCCCCATCGCCGTAGCCAAGCTGAACCTGGAAACGCTGCGCCGCCATAAGCTGGATGAAGAAAAACAACGCAAGCTGCTGGATGCCACCATCCGCGAAACCAACCGGCTGGACCAGCTCTGCAACAATATCCTGCTGGCCGCGCAGTTCGAGCACCGCAAATACCAGCCCTTCCTGGAACACCTGGACTTCTCCAGGCTGCTCAAAGACGCAGTGGAAGAGCTGCAATGCCGCACCGTAAGCCACAACATCGAGTCGGACATTATGCCGGGGGTGGAACTGCAGGGAGACAAGTTCATGATCACCCTCATGCTGAACAATCTCGTTGAAAACGCCATCAAATACGCGCCCAAAGGCACCGGCATACATGTGAGGCTGTTCAGGGCAGGCGATGCGCTGAAGCTGGTTGTGAACGACGAAGGGGAAGGCATCCCGCAGGAAGAAAGGGGCAAGATCTTCCTTAAGTTCTACCGCATAGGCAACGAAAACACGCGTAAAAGCAAGGGCTCCGGGCTGGGGCTGTACCTCACCCGCAAGATCGTGGAGCAGCACGGCGGTAGTATAGCCGTGAAGGATAATATCCCCAAAGGCACGAGTTTTGAGATCACCTGGAACGATTATTCCGTACAATCTGCATAAAATTAACCGGTTGTACGTAATTTTATAGGCAACCACAATGCATCAAAATGAAGGAAGCGACGAAAGCATCAATATTGCTGGTAGAAGATGAAGAAAACCTCCAGGAGGCGCTCAAGCTGAACCTGGAGCTGGAAGGTTATGAGGTAACGGCCGTGGATAATGGAACCAGTGCCCTGAAAGCCGTTAAGAACGAGTACTTCGACCTGATCATTCTCGATATCATGCTCCCGGAAATGGACGGCCTGGCTGTATGCGAAAACATCCGCATACAGAACAACGAAGTGCCCATCCTTTTCCTCAGCGCCAAGAACAGCAGCGCAGACCGCGTGCTGGGACTCAAAAAGGGCGGGGACGATTATATGACCAAACCCTTCAACCTGGAAGAGCTGCTCCTCCGCGTTGAAAAACTCATCGTCAAGAACAAAAAGATACAGGATAAGGACTCCGTTCCCAACGTATACCGCTTCGGCAATAATATGATCGACTTTGCGGCGCAGGAATGCGTAGGGAAAGACGGCAAGCACCATGAGCTCAGCAAAAAGGAAACGATGCTGCTCAAGCTGCTGATCGAGAACAAAGGCGAAGTGGTGACCCGCGAAAAGATTCTCCAGGTAGTTTGGGGTTACAACGTATATCCCACTACCCGCACCATCGACAACTTCATCCTCAATTTCCGCAAGTATTTTGAACAGGACAGCCGCAATTCCCAGTATTTCCACTCCGTCCGCGGCGTAGGTTACAAGTTCACCGACGGCTGACGGCACCCCTTCACCAACTATCCGTGTTCCGCTGCCGTTTGTAAGCCTGCCTCCGCCAGCTATTCAATCCCCCTTTTCCGGGCATTGAATGCAGCCTATATTTGAGCGGCACAGGAATCTGATATGTATAGCCCCCTTAGCGGACCATCGGAATTATCGCATGCTTTTACGGCGCCGCCGGCATTGGAACTACTGCCTTTACCCGGCGTTTTTATCCTGCTGGTCGTGTTCTTTATTGTCGCCGCCGCAACCGGTCTTTTTTTCTGGTGGCGGGAGCGGAAGCTCAGGCGGAATATGCAGCAGAATATAGCTCTCCAGGGAAGCCGCGCTTCGCTGGAGCTGCACACCATCCAGAGCCAGATGGACCCTCACTTTATTTTCAACAGCCTCAATGCCATCCATAGTTTTATACTTTCGTCCAGCACCGAGCTGGCGTCTACTTACCTCACGCGCTTCAGCAAGCTGATGCGCCTCACCCTGGAAAACAGCAGCAAGGAATGGATATCGCTGGAAGAAGAACTGGAATCGCTGGAGCTGTACCTGCAACTGGAACAGCTGCGTTTCGAAGGGCAGTTCGAATACGTGATACATCGCCTGCCCGGCTGCCCGCAGCTTTCTGTGCTGGTGCCGCCCTTCGTGGTGCAGCCGCATGTGCAGAATGCCATCTGGCACCGGCTGCTGCACCGCAGCGCGGAACAGAAAGGGCTCATCAGCATCGAGATCGGGCGTAAGGACGGTGAATTTTACATCCGGCTGGAAGATAATGGCGTAGCCCGGCAAAGTACTTTCCATGGCTACCAGCAGCGCACGCCCGGCACCCGTGTGGCCGCGGAAAGGCTGCACTGGCTGAACGCGCGGTATCATACGCATGCCGCCATCACCACCGGCCACCTGTACGATCAGCATCACCAGAAAACGGGCACCTATACGGTCATCCGCCTGCCAGACGTAACTGCCGCCTCTATGCCTGAAGAAGCGGAGATTTTTAAGTAATTTAGCAGTGCTCTGAGGATATTCCTGTTTATCACCCTAATACGGGGCTTTCATGATTACCATCATTATAGACGATGAGGAACATTGCCGCGATGTATTACACCTGCTGCTCACCCGCTATTGCCCGGAACTGCAGGTGGTGGCCGTATGCGCCGGTTCCGAAGAAGGATTGAAGGCCATCGCGAAATTTCAGCCGCAGCTGGTTTTCCTGGACGTGGAAATGCCCGGCATGAACGGGTTTGAACTGCTCGAAGAACTCGGCCGGCCCAACTTCTCCGTGATCTTCACCACCGCCTACGACCAATACGCTATCAAAGCCATCCGCCACAGCGCGCTGGACTTCCTGCTCAAACCTGTCGATAAAGACGAGCTGATGGAAAGCGTGAAAAAAGCCGTCAGTCAGCATCATACCTCCGGCCCCAAAACGGAAGCCCTCCTCCAGTTCCTCCACCAGCATATGCAGCCCAACGAAAGGCTGGCCCTGCCAACGGTAGACGGGCTGCGCATGATGCCCGTGCGCGAGATCACCTATTGCGAATCGGAAGGCAGTTACACCCGCGTTTTCATGCAGCAGCATGCCGTGCCCCTGCTCATCTGCCGCTCGCTCAAAGAAGTGGAAGATGTGCTGAAGGACAAAGGGTTTTTCAGGGTGCACAACAGCTACCTGATCAATCTTTCCTACATGTACAAATACATCAAGGGCGATGGCGGAGAGATCATCATGACCGACGGGCGGAGTGTGCCCGTAAGCCGCCACAGGAAACAGGAATTCCTGACGAGGATTGAAAAATTATAAGGCTAGAGTTTCTTCAGTTCATTCACCGCTACCCACCCGCTTTTGCCATCCGCCAGCTGCACTTTGCTGAACTGGCTGGTGCCGTCCAGAACTTTTACTTTCACACCTTCTTTCAGCTCAAAAAGGTCTTTGCCGCCATCGTCGGGCGCAGATTTGACTTTTACGGCATTGTGCATCACGATCGCTTCACCGCTGTTGTAGGCCTTGTTGTGCATCCAGATGGCCATGGAAAAGTAACCGGTGAACAGCACGGCCGCCGCCGTCATTACCCAGCGGAACAAGTGCCTGCGCGGTATTGGAATGAAGAAATATACCGCCGCTGCGGCCACCAGCAGCCAGAACCAGACAATGCTCCACACGGCCCAGCCTGCGCCTGAATGCAGCTGCTGCCATTGCAGCCACCATTTTTCGAAGAAAAGCAAAGGAAGCGTTTCGATATTGCTGCCTACACGCTGGTTGGCCAGCGCCAGGTTCTGCTCAATGTCTTCATCCCCCGGCTTAAGATGCTGCGCCTTTTCGAAGCTGTACACGGCCATGGCCGTCTGGTTGCTCTTGTAATAAGCATTCCCGGCATTGAAGTAAAGGTCTGCCACCTGGTAGCCTGAATCGATCAGCTGCTGGTATTTCGCAGCAGCTTCTTCATATTTTTTCTGCTGGTACAGCGCATTGCCTTCGGTGAACAGCGCCGGCACTTTTTGCCCCTGCGCTGAAACCGCAGCGGCGGTAAGGCAGCAGCACAACAGGATCTGGATGGATTGCTTGAATGAACGCATCATAATTCGGTTATTTTCCGGCGGCTTTGCTTTTTAATTCATCTTCAATGGAACTGATCACTTCCACCGCTTCCTGGTAAGCTCCCTGGCGGTGTTCGCTGGTGCTGGCGGGAGCATACAGGGCCATCTCGCAACGGTCCGTCAGCTCCAGCAGCTTATGCATGGTAGCGCCGCTCACCTGCTGGGCGGCCAGCTTGTCCTGCACTTCCTGCTTGGTGAGCGTGGCCATGGGTATTTTCAGTTTATGGCTGAGATAACCCCAGATGGCGCGGGAGGTTTCTTCGTAGAACGCCTTGTCTTTCCCTTCTTTCAGGTAACGTGCCGCCAGCTCAAGGCGTTTGAGGGCAACGCGGTTGGCGTGCTTATGCCGCAACAATGCGGCGTTGCTGCTACGGAAATTCTCGCGCCTGCGGTACCAGGCCAGGCCTGCAATACCGAGCAACGGCAACAGCAACAATATCCAGAAGAGCGGTTTGCCAAAGAAGAACGGACTGTTCTTGCTCCAGTTCTGCCCGTTGAAACGGATATTCACCAGGTCGGTATTCGCGCCGAAGTCCTCACGTTCTTTTTTGGTTTGTTTGCCCTGCGTTACGTGAATGGCAAAGGGAGAAGAGGTCAGTGTTTTGTAGGCATGCGCAGCGGGATCGAAGTAGGAGAACTCTACCGGCGGCAGATCGTAGTCACCCTTTTCCTGCGGCATCAGCGCGTACTGGAACTGGCGGCTGCCGCTCAGCGGGTTGCTGTTCTTCTCAATGTTGTCGGTAACGGTCGGATCGTATTTTTCGAATGCCGGCGGAATGTTCAGCGGCGGCGCGCTCAGCAGGTTCACGTTTCCCTGCCCGGCAATATTCACTTTGAGGGTCAGCGCGTCGTCGGTGCTCAGTTCTTTTTTGTCCAGCTGGGCCGTCATGGTGAACTTCCCTACCGCGCCGTTGAAGCTGGCCGGGCGGCCCGCTGTGGGCAAGGGTTTCACGGTCACCTTTACGACGGGGCTCTGTATTTTGTAAGGTACCACTTCATATTCGGGCGTGGCAAACGGGTCGTCGCTGAAAAAGTCGTCGAATGCGCTGCCGCCGAAGGCGTCGCGAAACAGTGGGTCGTTGAAGGGATCGTTGGCCGCGCGTTTTTTGCGGGCGCCGAGCTTCACGAAATGCACCTGGTTGTCTACCTCCGCGGGATCCAGCTCCAGCTCGCCCGATTGCAGGGGGAACAGCAGCGTTTTGCGGATCACGAACACGTTGAAGGGCACGCCGTTCACTATTTCTTCATTAGCGCGCGGCGGGTTGGGCAGTTCAATATCTTTCGCGGAAAACCCTTTGAAGGCCGGCACTTTCGTGACATTGGAATTCGTGGGCAGGCGGGTATACAGCTTGTAGGTGGCGGTGATCTGCTCGCCTTCGTAAACGGACGTCTTATCCACTTCCACTTTCACGAAAATATTTTTGCGGAGCTTGTCTTTCACGTCTTCGCCTTTCCTGATCACGCCGGGATGCGATTCTCCATACACATCGCCGCCAAATCCGCGGCGGGGCGGGGGTTGCGGTTGCGCCTGCTGCTGGGGCAGCTGCGCGCCGGGGCCGCCTTTTACCACTTCGATATTGATCGGGTTGCTTTTTACCAGCCTGCCGTCTACCCGCGCGGTAGCGCCGGGGATGGTGTAATGGCCGGGCGCCTGCGGCCGTAATACCCATGAATAAGCAAGATAATTGGATGATTGGCCGTTCACATATTGCGTGCTTTGCATCACTTCCGGCCCCTGCACAACGGTGAAGCCTTTGAAAACGGGAGTGATCTGGCCGCTGAAGTTCACCGGGTTTTCCAGCAGGAACTGCACGCGCACCATTTCGTCCATAGCGATGACGTTGGCGCTGCTCTGGGCGGTAAAACGGAACTCCTGCGCAACGGCAGTAAAGGCTGCACAACAAAAGATCAGCAGCGTGAATAAACTTTTCTTAAAAAGGGCAATATATACCTTCATCCTGGTAACAAATTTAACCAAAGCCGCATCGGCGTACGCGCGCTGTGAGTTAAAAGTAAGTTAAAAAAAACGTGTAAACAAGCCACAGGAAAGGATTCTATCCGATATCCCCCTGCATCGGGCGCATCAGGATGTCTTCTATAACGGCCTGTGGGCTGAGGTTATAAGCGGCCCAGATCATATCCGCCACATCGGAGGCTTCCATGAGCCTGTCCGCAGGGGCTTCAAAGCCTTCCCAGCTGGCCGTCCATACCGGGCCGGGACTGATAGAAGTCACCTTTACCCCGAAAGGTTTCATTTCCTCCCGCAGGTTCTTCGAAAAGCCGAGCAAAGCGAATTTCGTGATGCTGTATGAACCGCCGTTGGGGTATGCTTTGTGGCTGGCGGTAGAGCAGAGGTTGAACACGTGGCCTTTGCGCGCCGCTTTCATGGCGGGTATAAAAGCCCGCGTGAGGTGGTAGGCGCTGTAAAGATTCACGGCCATCATCTGCTCAAGGTGGCCTTCTTCTTCCTCATGCACCGCGCCGGGCGTGAATATGCCCGCGTTATTGACCAATATCGCTGGCGTATCGCCGAAAGTATCTTTTATTTTCTGCGCAAAAGCAAGCACCGCCTGCTTATCGGCCATATCAACTATTTCAGCCAGCACTTTCACGCCCTGCCGCTGCTGTTCGATGGATTGTTTGGCCGCTTCCAGCGCCGCCGGGTTGCGGGCGCAGATGGCAACGTCAAACCCTTCTGCAGCCAGCTTTTCAGCCGTAGCCTTCCCTATTCCCCTGCTTGCGCCTGTAATGATCGCGTACATATTTTCGAATTGCCTGTTTTAAAAGCCCTTAAAAATAATGCAAAAATTACGGATTCGTTAAATCGGGGCGCTTCCCGCCGATTGTCGTAAATTTGTACTGAACTACAGCCGCCAACGCTACTGACTATTATGAGATACAAACATATTTTTTTCGACCTGGACCATACATTGTGGGATTTTGAGGCCAACGCCACGGCTACGTTACAGGAACTTTTTGCCGAATATGCACTGGATAAAAGAGGCATTCCCTCGTTCGAAAAATTCTACGCGTCCTACTCCGTGATCAACGAAAAACTCTGGGACCGCTTCCGCAAAGGCTTTATCAACAGGAACGAGCTGCGCACCAAACGTTTCAGCATGACCTTCCTTGACTTCAAGCTCTGCGACGATAAGCTCTGCGAAAGCCTGGGCGCGCGTTTCATTGAAGTACTGCCAACCAAGACCGCCCTTTTCCCGCATGCTACCGAGGTGCTGGATTACCTGCGCGATAAAAACTATCCCATCCACATGATTACCAACGGGTTTGAAGAAACCCAGCGGCTGAAGATGAAACACTCCGGCATCAACGATTATTTCACCCATGTGATCACCTCCGAAAGCGCCGGCAGCCTGAAACCTCACCGCGAAATATTTGACTACGCGATGAAATTGTCCAACTGCTCCGCATCGGAATGCATCATGATCGGCGATACGCTGGATGTGGATATTCTCGGGGCCCAGCAGGCGGGCATAGACCAGGTGTATTTCGCGCCGGACAGACAGCAGGAAGGCATTCAGCCTACTTATACCATCAAAAGCCTGCACGAGCTGAAGGAGATATTGTAAAATATATTCGTCAACACGACATAAAAAAGGCTGTGCTCCATGCGGAACACAGCCTTTTTTCAAATATGGTCAGCTTAGGTTATCCTTTTGCGGCGGGTTTGGCTTTTTCTGCGGTAGCAGCCGGTTTGGCGGATTTGCTTTTCATGGCGGCCGCAGCTTTGGAAGGCATCGGCATGCAGCAGGATTTGCCTTTGGCGGCCTGCTCTTCCTTACAGCAGGATTCGCCTTCTTTATGACAGGCGGCTTCTTTCGCCGTTTTCTTTTTAGCGGAAGGCTTTTCCTGCGCCAGCGCCGGGCCGGCCATCAATGTTATTGCCGCGAAGGCGAAAAGAATTTTTTTCATAAAAGGAAAGTTATGCATTCAAGAACAAACTGGAAAACGTACATCCCGTTCAGGAATTTCCCGAGGCGTTTGCGGAATGTTGATATGTTGGTTTGTTTCGTCATGAAAAAATACTGATGAAATCGAAAATCACTTCAAAGATAGCCAGGACGTTGGCCCAGCCTTCCATGTTTTCCCTGAATTTTGATCTTCGCCTGGATTTCATGATGAACTGAAGATAAGCCAATCCATCCTAAAAATTCTGTTAAAACTTACCCCAGCTTCGCGATCACGGTTTGCCCGCCTCTCACGGTCTGTTCCAGCGCCACGTTCACTTCCGTGCCGATGGGCAGGTAAATGTCCACGCGGGAGCCGAATTTGATGAAGCCCATTTCCTGGTTCTGCTTCACCTGCATGCCTGCCTTCAGGTAGTTCACAATACGGCGGGCCAGCGCTCCTGCTATCTGGCGCACGAGTATCTCATTTTTTCCGTTGCCGATCACCACGGTATGGCGCTCGTTTTCGGTAGACGATTTCGGGTGCCAGGCCACCAGGTATTTACCGGCATGATACTGGCTCAGCTTCACTTCCCCGCTGATGGGGTTGCGGTTCACATGCACGTTGGCAGGGCTCATGAAGATGGACACCTGCAGTCTTTTGTCCTTAAAATATTCCGGTTCGAAAGTTTCTTCTATCACCACCACTTTACCGTCTGCCGGGGCGATCACCAGCTGTTCGTCCTGGTTCAGCACCCTGTTGGGGATGCGGAAAAAGGAAATGATGAAAAGGAATAGAACCAGTGAAATACCGGCCACGATGTAGCCGAACACCGGGGCGCCCGGGAGCAGGTAAAATACCGCGCCGTTGATCAGCGCCAGTACCACAAAGGTGATGGCGATGGTAGCCGTTCCCTCACGATGGATAGTCATGTTCTGTTTTGTTAATGAAAGATCGCCGGTTTTTTTCCGGCGGTACGAAGGTATGAAGAAAATAAAAATTTATCGCACAAAGAGGCTCACGTATATCCATGCAAAAGGCGCCGCTACGAGCAATGAATCGAAGCGGTCCAGGAAGCCGCCGTGCCCCGGCATGATCTTCCCTGAATCCTTAACGCCGGCCAGCCTTTTAAGGCGCGACTCCAGCAGGTCGCCCGCCGTGCCGAAGATGGCGGCAATCAGCGCGAGCGCTACCCAATGCGGCCAGGCCAGGCCCCAACGTTCCTCGCCCCAGAAATATCCAAACACGCCAGCGGCCGCAATGGCCAGTATCATGCCGCCAACGGTACCTTCGATCGTCTTTTTAGGGGAAATGGACGGGAAAAAAGGCGTGCGGCCGATGAGGGAGCCTACAATGTAGGCCATGGTATCGTTGATCCAGATAAAAATGATGAGCAGGAGCGGGATAAGTACGCCCGATGAGTTGCTATACCCGGTCCAGGACGAGCCGATCGTTACATGCCAGCCGGGTATTATGGAGTATGTAATCGGCATCAACCGCAGGTCTACCATCATGCTCAAAGGCGCCGTTACATAAATAAGGCCCAGTATGGAATAGCCGATCGTTTTCAGCGAAAAATTCTTGCTCATCAGGATCTCTCCGAGGGGCAGCAGCAGGATGAAGATGAATGCCATTACAAACCCTATCTCGCCCAGCGTTACGCCGCTCCCGCCAAAATGCCGGTCCGTTACCGCCATCATCACCGCGCAACCCGCTATCAACAAGCCGGCGCGATGCCAGGGCGATACTTCGTTATAATCGCTGTCTATCAGGCGCACGAGCTTCACGTACTCCCGCAGGGCAAAAAAGTCGATCAGGAAAAAAAGAAGAAAGAACGATAATTCATTCCACAGGATGCCCCCCAGCATAATTGCTACAAAAAAAAGGGCGGTAATGGTGCGCGTGATGAAGGTCTTCATGCTGGCTCAAAAAAGTTAGATCGGGCGTAAAGCTAAGGATTGTTTTCGATCTTCCCTTCCTGGCTGGCGGCTATCAGTTCTTTCGCTTTTGCTTCGTTGCTGTTGTGCACGTACACTTCGTCCATGCCCGGCAGCATGGTCACGAAAGAGGAGTCCTGCCGGTTGATGATCACGGCTTCGATCTCGTTTTCTATCAGCATGCCTTTGATGATCTCCGATTCGAAGGACACATTGCTGGCAAATACTTTTACCCAGTCTTTTTCCATATCAGTATTCTTTTTCTTCTGTGATGATATCAGGTTGGGCCAGTGCGGCGGCGTTGTAGCCCCTTTCTTTGGACCGCCTGTACAGCCGCCATATGAGCAACCCGGTGACCACGGCGCTCAATAGCCCGAAATACAGTGGCACATGTTCGTCTGCCGTAGCATCGTATTTCGTCATTTTCGCCTGGTACAGGTATATTAACACCACCTGGAGGCCGTTGTTCAGGAAATGCGCGGCGATAGACAGCCAGAGGCTGCCGGTGGCGAAATAAATGGCTCCCAGCAAAAAGCCCAGCAGCGCCCTTGGCATAAACCCGAGGAACTGGAAATGAAGTATGCTGAATATTACGGCAGTGATCAGCGCGGCAATCCACCCGTTCTTAACCATTTGTGTGATAAGCTTTTGCATCACGCCCCTGAAAAGCACCTCTTCCGCGATCGCGGGCGCCAGGGCCACCAGCAGCAGGTTGGTGAACAGGGAGGTGAGATCGGGCATTTTCAGCATCATTTCCGTTTGCACCTTGGCGGAATTTTCTATGTCCATAAGCGATTTCGGCAGCGGCCAGCTTTCGTTCCACTGGTTCAGCAAGCCTACCAGGGGCAGGGCGCACAGCATGATGAGCAGCGCCAGCCCAAGCTGGATGAACCCGGCGCGCTGTTTCAGCCCAAGGTATGCCTCAGGTTTGGGGCTGGCTATCCAGGCGAGGAGCAGGCCCGGTATGAAAAATATTATCGTGGTATACAGGAACTGGAGCATTTTGGCCGCAAACGCAAAGGAAGGGTTCTCCCAAACAGCCGTATCAGTGATCTGCTCCATCGTATAGCCGCCGCTGATAGCCGGGAAAAATGCGACGATCAGCACGCCAAAGACGAAGTAGCAGAGGAACATCAGGGCGAAAAGCAGTGCCAGCCGGGAAAAAGGAGATGATTTGCGTATTAGGTCCATAAACTATCGCTGTGCTAATTTTGCGTAAATTTACAGCGTGTTTGCCAGTTGACCGACAAAATTAAAAACGGGCAAGATTAATATGGTGAAAATCGGAAATATAGAACTGGGTGAATTTCCATTGCTGCTGGCGCCCATGGAAGATGTGAGCGATCCGCCCTTCAGGGCGGTGTGCAAATTGAACGGGGCAGACCTGATGTATTCGGAGTTCATTTCTTCCGAAGGCCTCATCCGCGACGCCATCAAGAGCCGGCAGAAACTGGATATTTTCGATTACGAAAGGCCCGTCGGCATCCAGATCTTTGGGGGAGACGAAGAGCCTATGGCCATGGCGGCACAGATCGTGGAGGCCGCCAATCCCGACCTGCTGGACATCAATTTTGGCTGCCCGGTAAAAAAAGTGACCTGCAAAGGTGCGGGCGCGGGCATCCTCAAGGATATACCCAAAATGGTTAAGCTCACGGAAGCCGTGGTAAAAGCCACAAAGCTGCCGGTTACGGTCAAAACCCGCCTCGGCTGGGACGATGATACCAAAAACATTGAAGAAGTAGCCCAAAGGCTGCAGGACGTGGGCATCCAGGCCCTTACCATCCATGGCCGCACCCGTACGCAGATGTACAAAGGGCATGCGGACTGGACATTGATCGGCAAAGTGAAGAACAATCCACGGATACACATACCCATTTTTGGTAATGGAGACATCTGCACGCCGGAACAGGCCCTGAACGCCCGGGAAAAATACGGGGTGGACGGGGTGATGATCGGGCGGGCGGCCATCGGCTACCCATGGATCTTTAACGAGATCAAACATTTCCTGGCAACCGGCAAACACCTCCCGCCGCCCACGGTGGAGGAACGGGTAAAAGTGTGCAAACAGCACCTTCGCCATTCCATCAGCTGGAAGGGAGACGTGGTAGGCATACTCGAAATGCGGAGGCATTATACCAATTACCTGAAAGGTCTGCCGCATATCAAAGAATTCCGCGCACAATTAGTAACTTGCAATACAGCGTCAGCAATAGAATCGGTCCTGGATGCCGTTGCATTACAGTACAAAGATCATATATTTGAGCGGACAATGGCCCCAATGGCTGGCTCGGAAGGAACAGCAATTCAATCAGAAAGAGAACTGGCGTGTGGTATCGCGGATTAACCCCGAATTGAATCACCAAAAAACTGCTTTCACAATGGCCACGGTTAAAAATCTGAAAAATGAAGTCTGGAAAGACTTGCAGATTAAAAACAAATCTGCCCTGCGGAAAAAATACGCAGTGTCCAACATGGGAAGAGTGATCAGTTACCACGAAAGTATTGAAGACGGGAAATTGTTGAACGGCTCTACCGTTGAAGGTTACACGGTGTTGAACATCAAGCCTGCGGACACCTACCAGAGCCTGTACCTGCACCGCGAAGTGGCGCGGCTCTTCTCCCCCAAAACCAGCCGGGCACAGAAATACGTTATCCATCTCGATTTTAATAAAAAGAACAACAAGGTGGGCAATCTCCGATGGGCAACCAAGGAGGAAATGGAGAAACACCAGCAGAACAGTCCCGCAAAGCTTGCCTACAAGGAACAGCAGCGCCACCGCCTGAAAGGCCTGAAGCTGAATGTGACCAAGGTGAAAAGCATCAAGCGCCTGCTGGACAAGCCCGGCAAAAAGACCATGAAGCAGATCGCCGAGCAGTTCTCCATCAGCGAAATGCAGCTCTACCGCATCAAAAGCGGCGAGAACTGGAGCCATGTAACACTGGATTAAAGCCTGAATCGTCAGGAATGATCATATTTTGATGTTGTCTGACAGTGGTCCGGCCTGTGCCGGGCCACTGCCTTTTTAACCCCGCCTTGCTTGCTTCCCCGTTTTGCCGTACCTTACTCTTCCAAAATAGTAGACTATGTCAGACAAGAAAATAGCGATCATAGGCGGCGGAAACCTGGGTTCCGCCATAGCGGAAGGACTTTTAAAGAGTGGATTCAGCAAGCCGGGAAGCATCACCGTTACCAAGCGCAACACCAGCACCCTGGCGGCCCTGCGCGAAAAGGGCGTACACGTGGAATCTGATAACGCGAAAGCCATCAGCGAGTCAGACGTGGTGGTAGTGGCCCTCAAACCATACAACGTAAAGGAAGTGCTCAGCGAGCTGCGCGCCAGCTTCGACGCTAAAAAACAGGTACTCATCAGCGTGGTTACCGGCGTATTGCTGGACGATCTTGAAAAGATCACCCTGCCCGGCCTGCCCATTTTCCGCGCCATGCCCAATACGGCCATCGCCATCCAGGAATCCATCACCTGCATCTGCGGGCGCAACGTGACGGAAGAGCAGACCGCTTTTGTAAAGGATATGTTCGACCAGCTGGGCGTTACTGTCAGCATCGACGAAAAACTGATGGACGCGGCCACCGTGCTCGGCGCCTGCGGCATTGCCTATGCGCTCCGCTTCATCCGTGCGAGCATACAGGGCGGCATCGAGATCGGCTTCGACGCGGCTACGGCCAACCTCATTGCCGCACAAACCGTGAAAGGCGCAGCCGAGCTGCTCATCAAAGGCAACCGTCACCCCGAAGCGGAAATCGATAAGGTGACCACTCCCAAAGGCTGTACCATTGCGGGCTTGAACGAAATGGAGCACCAGGGCTTCAGCTCTTCCCTCATCAAAGGCATCACCGCCAGCTACGATAAGATCCTGAAACCATAAGTATTTTCAATATTGCAGGTGCGCTAAAAAGAAGGCCGGGATAAGACTATCCCGGCCATTTAGTTAAACCTACAACTGTTACACTGTTTGTAACAACTATTGTTACTTATGCAAGTATTTTATCAGTTCATCATGGAAGCAGCTTCCATCTCGCTCCCCTGCAGCTCATGCACCGTGGGGGCCACCATCCTTTGACGGATGTAGCGTTTCTTCGAGATACGGTTCATACCGAACCTCGCCATCACTTTATCCACTACCATGTACACCACCGGCACTACGATCAGCGTCAGGAACATGGAGCTGATCAGGCCGCCGATGATCACCCAAGCCAGGCCGTTCTTGGTGGAAGCCACACCGCCCGTTGCCAGCGCGATCGGCAGCATGCCTATCACCATCGCGATGGTGGTCATGAGGATCGGGCGGAGACGCGCCTTGTTCGCATGGATCAGCGCATCATAGGTGCTCTGGCCTTCTTCTTTCATCTGGTTGGTAAAGTCCACCAGGATGATCGCGTTCTTCGCCACCAGGCCTATCAGCATGATCACGCCCAGGATGGTGAAGATGTTCAGCGTATTGTTCGTCAGCGCCAGCGCCAGCAGGGCCCCGATGATAGACAGCGGGATGGAGAACATCACCACCAGCGGGTAAATGTAGTTGTCGTACAGCGCCACCATGATGAGGTACACCATCACGATCGAGATGAGCAACGCCACACCCAGCGTGGAGAAGGAATCGCCCTGGTTTTCCGCATCGCCGCCGAACTTGTAAGATACGCCGGCCGGCTTTTGCAATTTGGCTAATCTGTCGCCGAATTCCTGCGTAACGGTGCCGGAAGGACGGCCCATTACCTGGCTCTGCACATTCACGGAAGTATTTTTGTCCCTGCGCTCCAGTCTGCTCGGGCCGGAACCTTCGGTCACGGTAGCAAACTGGCTCAGCTTGATCAGCTCGCCTTTGTCGTTCTTGAAATCGATCTTCGAAACGTCGTTGATGTCTTTCCGGTTGAAGTCGTCGAAGCGGATGTTGATATCATATTCGTATTCACCCTGGCGGAACTTCACTTTCGAATCGTCTGCGGTGCCGCTGAAAGCGGTCTGCATGGTACCGCCCACGTTTTCGAGCGTAAGGCCGAGGGCGCTCATCTTATCGCGGTCCACCTGCACGTTGATCTCGGGGTTACCTTCTTCTACGGAGAGTTTCACCTCGCTGGAACCTTCTACTTTCTTAAGTTCGGCCATTGCTACTTTGGCGAAGCTCATCACGCTGTCCAGGTCGGTACCCATTACCACCAGCTCTACGGGAGCGCGCTGCGCGGTACCAAGAATGCTCACGGGCGTGGTTTTCACCTTCACCCCGGGCAATTGGGAAGAAAGCTCTTTTTTGATCTTGGATGCGAAGATATCTGAAGATTCGCGCAGGTGCTGGTCTACCAGCATCACGGTGATCTCTGATTTATACGCGGTGGATTGCGATGCGCCGAAACCGTCTTCGGAAGTCTGCCCCACGGTAGTGATCAGCGAGGTCACGGCGTTTTTCTTGCTCATGATCTGCTCCACTTTCCGCGTGGCCTGGTTGGTTTGTTCCAGCGAAGCGTCTTTCGGCATTTCGAGCATTACGATGAACTGGCCGCGGTCGCCGTTGGGGATGAACTCCCCGCCGATGTAGCCCCTGCTCACCAGTTGGAAAGAAGCGATCAGCAGCACGAGTGACCCTACGATGGTGATGGTCTTATGCCCCAGCGCCCATTTCAGCAGGCCGGTCATCCAGGCGGTGAATTTATCCAGCTGCCTTTCGAACCAGAGAATGAATTTCTCGAAAATATTTTTCCCTGTCAGGTGCGTGAGCTTACCGAAGCGGGAAGCCAGCAAAGGCACGATGGTAAAGGATGCCAGCAAGCTCAGCATGGTGGATATCATCACTACGACGCAGAACTCGCGCAGGATCTTGCTTACCAGCTCGTTCGTCAAAGAAATGGGAAGGAACACTACCACGATCACGAGGGTGATGGAGGTTACGGTGAACCCGATCTCTTTCACCCCGTCGAATGCCGCGCGCACTTTGTTCTTGCCCATTTCCATGTGGCGGTAAATATTTTCCAGCACCACGATGGCGTCGTCCACGAGGATGCCCACTACCAGCGAAAGGCCGAGCAGGCTCATCAGGTTGAGGGAGAAGCCGAACAGGTTCATGCCGATGAAGGTGGCTATCAGCGAAGCGGGAATGGAGATCATTACGAAGATGGCGTTCCTTAAGCTGTGAAGGAACAGCATCATCACGGCGGCCACGAGCAGGATGGCGATGATGAGGTCATGTATCACGGAGTCTGCAGATTCCAGCGTGAACACGGATGCGTCGTTCGCGATCTTGATCTGCAGGCTGGCGCCGCTGTATTCTTTTTCAATTTCGGCGATCGCTTTCTGCATGGCTTCACTCACGGTCACAGCGTTCGCGTCGGTCTGTTTCTGCACCTGCATAGCGATGGCGCTCTCGCCGTCTACACGGGCGAGTTTTTCGGCATCTTTCTGGCTGTCCTGCACATCTGCCACGTCGCCGAGGCGCACTTGTGTGCCGGTGGCGGTGGTGGTGAGCACGAGGTTGCGGAGCTGGTCCACGTTTTTATATTTACCGGCGAGGCGCACGAGTATCTGCTGGTCTACGGTCTTTACCTTGCCCGTCGGGAAGTCCAGGTTGGCGTTGGTAATGATCTGGCGCACCTGGAGGATGGAAAGGCCATAGGCTTCCAGCTTCTTCGGGTCCATATTGATCTTGATCTCTCTTTCCTGGCCGCCGATGAGCGTGATCTGCGCAACGCCCGGCAGGCGGGAAAGCTGCGGCTGGATCTTTTTGTCCACCAGGTCGTAAAACTGGCGGTCGTCCATTTTGGCGGTGGCGGAGAGGGTCATGATGGGCAGGTCGTCCAGCGAGAATTTGTTGAGGCTGGGCGGTTTGGCGTCGCCCGGGAGGTCTGCCAGTACGGCGTTTACCTTACGCTGCGCATCCTGCAGGGCAATGTCCACATCCGCGTCGTTATTCAGTTCCACCGTTACCATGGAAAGGCTTTCGGAGGAGCGGGACGTCAGTTTTTTGATCTTTTCCATGGAAGCCACCGCGTCCTCTATCTTTTTGGTGACGGTGCTTTCCACTTCCTGCGGCGATGCGCCGGGGTATACGGTGGCAATGGTTACGATGGGCGAGCTGAACTTGGGCAGCAGCTCATAGTTCAAAGACTTGTAGCTGATGAAACCCAGCAGGGTGAGGATCGTGAACAACACGATCACAACGGTAGGCCGCTTTATCGAAATCTCTGTAATCTTCATTTGTCAAAAAGTTTAAATAAGCGATCCTGTTATTTGCCCTGCTGTACGGCTACTTTGGCGCCATCTGTCAGGTTGATCTGCCCGCTGGTGATCACGGTTTCACCTTCGGCGAGCCCTTCACGGATCTCTACTTTGTCGCCAAAGATGCGGCCTGCGGTTACTTTACGGAGTTTGGCGGTATTGCCTTCCATTACGTACACCTGGTTGCCGTTCACGCCGCCCACGAATGCATTGCGGGAAACGAGGATGGCAGGCGCCTGCTGCGGCATGGCGAAGTTCGCGGTGCCGTACATGCCGGCTTTCAGCGGCTTGCCGGCGATGTTGCTTACTTCCATTTCAACGGGATAGCTCAGCGTGGCGTCTCCTTTGGCAGCGATGAAGGTGATCTTACCGGTATATTTTGTTTCGGGGAATACGTTGGTCACTACTTCCACTTTGTCGCCGGGCTGGAGGTGGATCACCTGCTGTTCGGGCACGGTCACTCTCAGTTTCAGGCGGCTCACGTCTACGATGTCGAACATTTTGGTGCCAGCGGAAAGGTAGGCGCCCTGTTCAACATATTTAGCGTTGATGGTGCCGGAGATCGGCGCTTTCACGTGCGTGTCGCGGATGCGGCGGGATGCAGCCTCGTAGCGGGTTTGGGCCACTTCGTACTGGAGCCGGGTATCGTCCATTTGTTTCTGCGTTACACCGCCGGTTTTGAAAGCGCTTTCGTAACGTTCTTTATCTACTTTCAGCTGCTCAAGGTTCACTTTGGCGGATTGCAGGTCGGTGCCCAGCAATTCGTCGTCTATGCGCGCCATGATCTGGCCTTGTTTTACGAAGCTGCCTTCGTCTACCAGCAGTTTGGTGATGCGGCCCGAAGTTTCGCTGAGGAAAGTGAGCTCGCGGGCCGGCTCAAAATTCCCGTTGGCGGCAAAAGCGTCGTCAAACTCCGTTTTGGTCACTTTCTCGGTCAGCACCGGCACATCGCCCGTGTTGCTTTGTTTTACGAATTCGATCTTTTCTGTGTTGGCTTTCTTATTCGCATTCAGCTTCCATATAATGGCAGCCAGGGCTGCTATTGTTAAAACGCCGTAGATTAAAACTTTCTTCATGGCTTGCATTAGTTTAAAAGTGATGGCAGGTTACCGTGTGATTTGATGAGGTCCAGCTCTGCTAATTTGTATTGCAGCAGCGCTTCGTTGTAGCTGTTCTGGGCTTCGGCCAGCGAGGTTTCCGCGTTCAGCAGGTCTGTAAGACTGGCCAGGCCCAGGTTATAGTTATTCTGGGTGGAAGCGTACACTTCGTCTGCCAGGGATACGTTCTCTTTTTGTGTTTTGATGGTGCTGAGGCTGTTCAGCAGCACCAGCCTGCTGTTTTCGAAGGCGGTGGTCATTTCCAGCTTGTTGGCTTCCAGTTTTTTGTTCACCTGCGCCAGGGTCACATTAGCCTGGTCTACGCGGGAGCGGCGGGCGAAGCCGTCGAAGATGGGGATCTTGAGCGTAAGCCCGATGGAGGCCATGCCGAACCAGTTGGCGGTGGAGCCGCCTTTGAACAGGTCGAACTTGTCGCTGAGGCCGTTGTAGCTGTAGCGCCCGTTAAAGCTCAGGCTGGGGAAGTATTCGGCGATGTAAGCCTTTTTCTGGAGGGTTTGCAGCTCTTCTGTTTTCTTCAGCAGCTTGAACTCTGTTCTGTTGCTGAGGTTAAAGTTGCCGAAATCCTGTGTCACGGCGGCTTTCTTTTCTATGTCGGTCAGTTGCAGGGGCGGCAGCGTCACGTCCTCTTCCACGGCCATGCCCATGATCTGTTTGAGCTTGTTCTCGTCTACCCTCAGCTGGTTTTGCAGCTGGCTTTTCTGCGTCTGGTAGTTCACAAGGTTCACTTTAATGCGATCCAGGTCGATGCGTTTGGCCAAACCGTTGTCCAGCTGGCTCTGCGTGGTTTCTACCAGGCGGGTGAGCTTTTCTATGTTGGTCTGGATAACGTTCATTTTTTCCTGTTTCACCAGCAGGGCATAATAGAGGCTGGATACGTTGTAGATCACGTTCTCCTTTGTTTGCTGGGTTTGCAGGGTATAATATTCTTCGCCTGACCTGGCGGCTTTGAGGCCGGTGAACACGCTCTGGTTGAACAGTTGCTGGTTCAGCTCGCCCGTGGCGGTGGCATTCCAGGTGGTGCCCACTTCCACGGCGGTGGGTTTGCCGGGCTCTGCCTGGTTGAAGGCGCCGGGCAGCACCATTACCTGTTTTTTCAGGTTGTCCGTCAGGTTGCCGCTGCCGGTTATCTGCGGCAGGGCCTGGGCGCGGACCTCTTTGGTCTTGAGCCTGCCAAGGTCTTCTTCCAGGCGGCTTACGGCCAGCGTCTGGTTATGGTCCAGGGCATAGCGGAGGCAGTCCTGGAGGGTGAGTTGTTTCGTTTGTGCGTTCGCGTTAATCGCTCCCGTTGTAAGGAACAGGAACGGTATGATCCATTTTTTCATGTTACAGTTTGTGGCGAATGAGTTATGCTGTTACTTTTTCAGGAAAATATTGCTCCACCACGCGTTGGCCTTCGGCGGTGGCTATTCCGTGTATATAGTGAGCCGTCATTTGTTCCACCACTTCGTGGAGGTCAAATTCTGCGGCGGGATAAAGCAGCGGGTTGAAGAGCGCGTTCAGCTGCAGCAGGCGCATGTGCACCAGGATGTCCGTATGCAGGGTGCTGCGGTACAGCCCTTCCCTGATGCCCCGTTCCAGGTTGGCGCGGATGATGCCGGTTACGTGCTGCTCCCGGAACTCCAGGATCTTTTTCCACGCGGTGGGATGATACTTTTCCAGTTCGAAGAGCAGCACCGGGTTGGTGCTTTTGGCCAGGTGCTCCGTGTATTTGATGGAGAGGGCCAGTTCTTCGATGGCATTGCCGCCGGCTGCGCTGCAGCTGGTAAGCTGCTGGCAGTAAGTGTTGGTCATAAAGGCGACTACTTCGTTGATCAGCTCGGTCTTATCGGCAAAATGCTCATACACGGTCTTTTTGGACATGCCGCATTCGCGGGCAATATCCTGCATCGTGATGCTTTTGATGCCGAAGGTCCTGCAAAGCCGCAGCGCCGTTTCGAGAATCCTTTCCCGCATGATCAACTTTTTAAGCCTTTGATGAAGATGTCGGCCAGTTGCACCTGCCACTGTCTCACCAATTCAAACTCCTCCTCGCTGATATCATCCGTCAGTTCACGGGCGGAAAGGGACAGGCGCAGGCCGATCATAGATTGTATATAAAGGGCAGCTATCTGATCCGGGTTGTCCGTAACGAGTTCGCCGGTGGCAACGCCTTTCCTGATGATTCCTGCTACGAGTGCTGTTTCTTTTTCCCGGGCCAGGCGGAACGTTTCGTCGGAATGTAATAGCTGCTTGTCTTTCAGAACTTTGAATAATTCCAGGCGGCAGAATCTGCGGGCGAAGTTGTGGCGCACCGGTATCATGTCCAGGAGGGCGTCCTGGGCGGTAGCGGCGGTGGCGGCACTTTGTTCGATCTCCTGGAAATACATTTCCCCGGCTTTTTCCAGCACGGCAAGGTGCAGGGCATGTTTATCGGGGAAGTAGTAATAAAGGGAAGCCTTGGAGCAATGCATGTCGTCGGCTATCTCATTCATAGTGGTCTTGGACGCACCATAGTGAGTGAACCGTTTCAGAGCCGCCTCGATGATCCGCTCGCGCATTTCGTCTCTGTTTTCTGTGTGCATTAACTTTCTGACTTTTTTAGTTATAAAGTCAAAATTAGAACAAGTTTTGAATATTGGTAAGCGCGGTTGACCATTTAACGGATTTTTAACTATTTTCTGACAATGGGAGGCTTCAGGGTTTTCCGGGTTTCTTGGGCTTGAGCGTCAAAGTTTTAATAAATGGTGAAAATTGATCAAATAATCAATATTAATTGATTAACAATAAGTTGAGAAATATAATCATATTTAATATGCATTCTACACAAATAATTTATAAGCAGATTAGCTTCAAAATAAAATGTGTAAAAACATCATTAATATGGTTTTAGGCTGATTCCTGCGTTTATAACTGTTTTGGAGCAAGGGTATTATTGAAAAAAGAAGATGTTTCTATGGGCTTAATAATCAATCGATATTTCATGGCGATAAAATAATAACCGCCATCGTATAACAGCAGAGTTAAGATAAGGGCGGAGCGACAAGGCGGGGAAAACCGTCATTGCGAGGAGCAGCAGAGCCAAAGCGGGAGGGCGACGAAGCAATCTCCATGCATTGAATTGATAAATTCGGTATCACGAGATTGCTTCGTCGCGCCCTGCACAAATCCCGCGCGACTCCTCGCAATGACGGCTTGCTGGTCTTCCGGCTGACGCGGCATATAACAAAAAGGCGCTCCTCACGGAACGCCTCCTTTATATAATATCTCTAAAACCTATTGCAGTTTCTCCAGCGCCGCTTTCAAAGCTGCCAGCATCGCCGGGATCTCTTCCTTCACGCAGGTGCCCACACTCAGGCGGTACCAGGGGGAAGTTTTGGCGGAACCGAATGCGTAGAAAGGAACTACCGCCAGTTTCGCCTCGTCCAGGATGTAGGAGGTAACGGCGCCCTGGTCTTCCAGTACTTTGCCGTCTGCTGTCTTTTTACCCACGAGGTCCAGTTTGATGGTGAGGTAAATGGCCGCCTGCGGCGCGATGGCGTCTACTTTATGGCCGGCTTTTTTCAGCGCGTCAAAGCCTTCATAGATCTTTACGAGCCTTTCTTCCACTTCGCCTTTGAAATGTTTCAGGTATTTGTCCACGGCTTCTTTCTGCACCAGGTATTTGGCGGCAGCTTTCTGTTCGGCCATAGGGCTCCATGCGCCTACGTGGGAAAGGATGGCCTTCATTTTGGTCATCACATGCTTGGGACCCAACGCCCAGCCCACGCGAACGCCGGTACCGGCAAACGCTTTACTCATCCCGTCGATGAATACGGTATAGTCTTTCATTTCAGGGCGGAGGGAAACCGGGTTGTAGTGGTGCGTTTCCCCGAAGGTGAGCACCCAGTACATCTGGTCGAACAGCACGTAGAGCGGTTTTTCACCGGCGCCGCGGCTTTTGTTCTCGGCCAGTACCATGTCGCAGATCTCTTCCAGCTGTTTTTTACCGAAAGTGGTGCCGGTAGGGTTCTGCGGGGAGCAGAGTGCCAGCAGGGTAGCGCCTTTCAGCAGCGGTTTCAGTTCGGCTGCGGTAGGCATGAAGTCGTTTTCCGCTTTGGCTTCCAGCACTACGTGCTCTCCTTCCAGGAAGTGCGTGTAGTGGTTGTTGTTCCAGGAAGGCGTAGCGTAGATCACTTTCTCACCACGGTCTACGATGGTACGGTAAGTTGCGTAGATGATGGGGCGGCCGCCGCAGGAGATCACGATCTCGCTGGCGGGGTCGAAGGTGAGGCCTTCGCGCTCCGCGATGAACTCGCCCACTGCTTTGCGCAGTTCGGCAATACCGTCTGCGGGCGGGTAGTTGGTATATTTATCCCTGTACGCCTGGATGATCTCGTTCTCGAACTCAACCGGGATAGGGAAAACCTTGGGGTCAAAGTCACCGATGGTGAAATTGTAGATCTTTTCACCCTTAGCCTGCTTTTCCTTGATCTCTCCTGCAAGTTTGATAATTTCGGAACCTATCAGCGTTTCGGCTAAATGAGACAGTTTCATAACCCCTGTTTTTTTGTTTTTAATGAATGGATTGTTTTTGCGCCCGCAAAACTAACCGATTTATTAATAATTTAAAAGAAACGGCTGATGGTTTCCAATATTTTTAAGATTCAGCGCAAAAACCCTCATTTCATTCAAAAACGGAGGGTTTTACTGCATTTTCATCAAGGATTGACTTTCATGCCATCTCCTGCTGCCGTTGCATCCTGATGTGGAAAAGCCGATCTTCATCATTCGCAAAACTTTATATCTTTAACCTTACATTTGCAAACAATTAAGTAACCTTATGAAGTTTATCGTTTCTTCCTCTACTTTATTAAAACAATTGCAACAGATCAGCGGTGTGATCAACTCCAACACAGTATTGCCCATCCTTGAGGACTTCCTCTTCATGATCGACAAGAATGAGCTGACTGTAGTGGCCACCGACCTGGAAACCGTTATGAAGGTAAAGCTGGAGGTGGAAGCCAAGGAAACCGGCCGCATCTGTATTCCCGCCAAGATCCTCATGGATTCCCTGAAGAACCTGCCGGAACAGCCGCTCACCTTCAACATAGACCTTAATTCCTTTGCCGTGGAGATCACTTCAGACAACGGCAAGTATAAAGTGATGGGCGAAAACCCGGAGAATTTCCCCAAAGAACCCGCCGCGGAAGACGCTACCAGGTTCGAAATGCCTTCGTCCGCCCTCATCACCGCCATCAACAAAACGCTTTTCGCTGTCAGCAACGACGATCTGCGCCCGCAAATGACCGGCGTTTATTTCGAGCTGAACCCGGAGAACCTCACCTTCGTGGCTACAGACGCGCACAGGCTGGTGAAATACATCCGCACAGACGTGAAATGCCCGCAGGCAGACAATTTCATCGTGCCTAAAAAGCCGCTGAACCTGCTCAAATCTGCTATTCCCGACAACGAAAGCACCCTACAGGTGGCCTACAGCCGCAACCACTTCTTCGTTACGCACGACAATGCGCAGATGATCTGCCGCCTGATAGACGCGCGTTTCCCGGATTATAAAGTAGTGATCCCGAAAGAGAATCCCTACCGTCTCACCCTCGTGAAAAACGACTTCCAAAACGCGCTCAAACGCGTAGGCGTGTTTGCCAACAAGAGCACCAACCAGGTGGCCCTCAGCATCAGCGGCTCCGAATTGCAGCTCTCCGCGCAGGATGTGGACTTCTCTTTTGAAGGCAACGAACGCATGAGCTGCCAGTACAGCGGCGAAGACATGCAGATCGCTTTCAACGCGAAATTCCTGATCGAAATGCTGCACGCTGCGGAAGGAGACGAGATCACCATCGACCTCAGCGCGCCCACCAAAGCCGGCATTCTCCGCCCTGTTGAAAAAACAGAAGAGGAAGACCTGCTCATGCTGGTAATGCCGCTGCTGATGAACAATTAATTAATACTCCGATAAAAAATACGGAAGGCCATCTCAAGGGATGGCCTTTTTTATGCCCCGCATCAACCATCACTACATATTAAACATTTAAACTATCGGTGCGCGAAACTGCTATTTTAAGAAACAGTTAATTCTTTCTTCTTATATAAAGCATTCTATGAATGAATTTCTTCTTTCCCCCCAAAGAAATTGTAGCCCCGAAACCCGCCACAATTGGGCAAAATGTCGTAATTTCTAAGTGGAACAATGCAGAATTTCACGTAACTGTTATGACTACACGCCCAACCCTGAAATCAAATGATCGAATTCTTTGAACATATTCCCTCTTATTACCGTACCGCTATTCTCGTTGCCGGGCTGGTGATATTATGGGTACTGGAAGGGGCTATTCCACGTTTACGTTTCTCCGGCAACAAATACCGCCATGCCGGCACCAATCTTTTTTTTACGCTCACCACGGCTATTGTGAACCTTGGCTTTGCGTTCCTGATCGTGAAAGCGGCGGATTTTACCACGGAAAAACAGTTCGGCCTGCTGTACCTCGTCCAGCTGCCGCTCTGGCTGCATGCTGTGCTGGCCATTATGATGATGGATTTCATCGGCGCATACCTCGTTCATTTCATCCAACACAAAATAGCCTGGATGTGGCATTTCCATAAAGTGCATCATATGGACACGGCGGTAGACGCCACCACCGCGCTGCGCCATCACCCGGTGGAATGCCTGTTCCGCGTAGGCGCTTTGCTTACGGCCATTTTGCTCACGGGCATCCCTATTTGGATGGTCATGTTCTACCAGAGCATCAGCGCGCTCATGAGCCAGTTCAACCACGCGAACATCCGCCTGCCGCATTGGGCAGACAAAACGCTGAGCTGGATCATCGTATCGCCGGACATGCATAAGGTGCATCACAGCCGCCACCAGCCTGAGACCGATTCTAATTACGCGAATATATTTTCTGTCTGGGACCGTTTATTCGGCACGTTCGTAACCGTGAAAGACACGACCAGTCTGCGTTACGGGCTCGATGAATACCAGGATGAACGGTACCGGCATATCGGGGCTTTGCTTAAGACGCCATGGGAGGACGTACCTGTACCGGAAAAGAGGGCGGAACTGCAACAACAGTAAGGGTTTTCTATTCATAACTATATAATCCAATTACAATGCACCACCCAACTAGTTTGCCTAAGATCGCAGGATTTGCATCCATCTTTATTGGTGTGATCACTGCCGCCTTTGCATTCATCAGCAAATCTGCCGAAGCAGCCATCTATCTTGGCGCCGCGGGAGTTTTGGCCTGCCTCGTGTCCCTGGTTATCGCACGCAAGAATATCGACGAACTGCAAATGGCTGTAGCCGGCCTGTTCCTTTCCATCGTAGCTACAGGCATCGGCGTTTGGCAGTTGTACAACCTGTAAGCACTTTGTGCGTTCTCAAGTTCCTCCTTTCGGGTGCCGGTGTAATAACCGTACCCAAATGATGAAACAACCTTCCGAATCCGGATCGGGGAACTTGTCCTGCTCCTATTTCCCTTTCCCCTTGCGCGTATATTTTTCAAGATAACCCGGCGCAGCCTTCAGCGGGAATAATACCATGGATGTATCGTCCAGCGACTTAACGAGGAGTGTGTCAATCGCTGAAACAGGATTTTTGACGCCTTCGGAATGGCTCCACAAAAACAACGTATCCTTTACTAAAGACCATTTATCGTACAGCAGCGTATGCATGTTTATGGAAGATGCTTTGCCGTTCTTCCGGATGTAAATGCCCTGCGTAAGACTGTCCAGCCCCGGCACCGGCTGCATCCACCGCCCGGTGATGAGCGTGGAATCGACATGCACGGGTGTGTCCGCAGGCGCTACCACTACGGAGTCCGCTTCCATCACGGCAGTATCCGCAAGGCTGTCCGCTTCCGGCGTCACACTGTCTTCCACCGTTCCTTTCTGTACCGGCGCCTGGCAGGCAGCCAGCAGCAACAGGCAAAGCGGCATCATCCAAAATTTATTCATACGGTTGAATTTACAGGTTGTTATCAAAGATAATGCTAAACAACCGGCTATTTGGAATTTGAGAATCTTCCGCTTAGATTTGTATCCACTTTAGGGGTGTTCCGGCCCTGGCGCCGGAACTGAGATGATACCCTCAGTACCTGATACAGTTCACACTGGCGTAGGGAAAAGTAATACTGAACTCCTTCTCATCACATCCTTAAAGTTTATTGTTTCACCTAAATTCCTGCAATCATGGAAGTGCTTGTAAACAATAAACTTTATGCGGTGCAGCCGGAAACCACACTCGCTGCCCTCTTACAGTTTATTCAGCTCTCAACCCGCAAGGGCATTGCCGTTGCCGTCAACCAGAAAGTAGTGCCGCGCCTCAGCTGGAGCGCCATTACGCTGCGTCCGGCAGACGAAGTAACGATCATCCAGGCCACGCAGGGCGGTTGATCTTTTTTCCTGTAACCGGCCCTGGAACCCTGCTCGGCATCCATTGCGTCGCACTCTTCAGCGGCGGGATGCAGGTGGGCGGTTGCGCGTATTCCCGCGCAGCGGGCCCCGCTATTCCCATCACTTTTAAAAGACTGTAAAAAATGCACACCAACATCACGAGAACACCTTTTCCGGCCTCTCAAAAGATCTATGTAAAAGGCAGCCTGCACAACATCCAGGTGGCTATGCGTGAAATAACCCTCACGGATACACGCCTGCATGGCCGCAACGGCGCCACAGAGCCCAACGCGCCCGTAACCGTATACGATGCCAGCGGCCCCTACACCGATCCCCGCATCGAAATAGACCTGGCCAAGGGCCTTCCCCGTCTGCGCCAGCCCTGGATCACCGGCCGCGGCGACGTGCAGCCGCTGCACGAATTTTCCTCCGCCTACGGCCGCGCCCGCCTGGCAGACCCTGCGCTGGACCACCTGCGTTTTGAGCACCTGCAATTACCGCTCAGAGCAAAGCCCGGCAGCAACGTGTCGCAGCTGCATTACGCCCGCAAAGGCATCATCACCCCGGAAATGGAATACATCGCCATCCGCGAGAACCAGCGGGCGGAAGAACAATTCCGCGCCGATAATTCCCTCTGGCAGCAGCACCGCGGCACCGGCAAACACAACGCCTTCATCACCCCCGAATTTGTGCGCAAAGAGGTAGCGGAAGGCCGCGCCATTATTCCTTCCAACATCAACCACCCGGAAAGCGAACCGATGATCATCGGCCGCAACTTTCTCGTGAAAATAAACGCCAACATCGGCAACTCCGCCGTTACCTCTTCCATCGAAGAAGAAGTGGAAAAGGCCGTGTGGGCCTGCCGCTGGGGCGCCGATACTATCATGGACCTCAGCACCGGCAAGCACATCCACGAAACCCGCGAGTGGATCATCCGCAACTGTCCTGTACCTGTGGGCACCGTGCCCATCTACCAGGCGCTCGAAAAAGTGAACGGCAAGGCCGAAGAACTCACCTGGGAGCTGTTCCGCGATACGCTCATTGAACAAGCTGAACAAGGGGTGGATTATTTTACCATCCACGCCGGTGTGCTGCTGCGCTACGTGCCGCTCACCGCCCGCCGCATGACAGGCATCGTTTCCCGCGGCGGCTCCATCATGGCCAAATGGTGCCTTGCACATCACAAAGAGAATTTCCTTTACACGCACTTCGCCGAGATCTGTGAGATCATGAAAACCTACGATGTGGCCTTTTCCCTCGGCGACGGCCTGCGCCCCGGCTCCATTGCAGACGCCAACGACGCCGCGCAGTTTGCAGAGCTGGAAACCCTCGGCGAACTTACCCATACCGCCTGGAAAGAGGATGTACAGGTGATGATCGAAGGGCCGGGTCATGTGCCGATGCACCTCATCAAAGAAAATATGGACAAGCAGCTGGAACACTGCCACGAAGCACCTTTCTACACGCTCGGCCCGCTCACCACGGATATTGCCCCCGGCTACGACCACATCACCAGCGCCATCGGCGCGGCCATGATAGGCTGGTTTGGCACGGCCATGCTGTGTTACGTAACACCGAAAGAACACCTGGGCCTGCCGGACCGTGAAGACGTAAAGCAGGGCGTGATCACCTACAAGCTCGCGGCGCATGCGGCAGACCTTGCCAAAGGCCATCCCGGCGCGCAGTACCGCGACAATGCGCTGAGTAAGGCCCGCTTCGAGTTCCGCTGGGAAGACCAGTTTAATCTTTCCCTCGATCCGGACACTGCGCGGGCATTCCACGATGAAACCCTGCCTTCGGAGAACGCGAAGGTGGCGCATTTCTGTTCCATGTGCGGCCCGCATTTCTGCTCCATGAAGATCTCGCAGGAGGTCAGGGAGTTTGCCGAATTGCAGGAAGGCATGGCGGAGAAATCCAAAGCATTTGCAGAACAGGGCGGTGAAATCTATTCCTGATGATCTGGGTGGTCACTGCGCCGGGCACTGTTCCGGATGAAGCATCCATATTGTACAGCCTGTTTTCCGCGGGCCTGGAAACGCTGTTGCTGCGCAAGCCGGGCTGGAGCGCGGCGGAATACGAATTGCTGCTGCAAAGCGTGCCGCCTGGCTTCCGCCACCGCATTATGCTGGCGGGGTATCCTGAACTGGTAGAGCCTTACGGCCTCAAAGGACTGCACCTCAGCGAACAGCTTCGTGCCGTGGTCCCTTCCTGTGAAATCATACGTTTCAGGCATTCGGGATTCGTTGTGAGCACGTCTGTTCATGCCATGGAAGAACCACTGGTAAACGGTTTCGGTCATCAGGTCTTACATGAAAAAACTGATGAAGCGCAGCCCGCTATACACGGGACTGCTGCAAACCGCGCCTGGCCGGAAGGCTGGGATTACCTGATCCTCGGCCCGGTGTTCGACAGTATTTCAAAGCCCAGCTACACAGGCCGCCACTTCAGTTCGATCCCATCCAACGCTGTAGGCATCGGCGGGATCAACCCTTCCAACGCCGGCAAAGTAAAACAGCTGGGCTTCCGCGGCGCAGCCCTGCTGGGAGCCATTTGGCAGGAACCTTCGCTGGCGGCGGAAATATTTATCCAGGCAAAAGAATCATGGAACGGCTAAAAGGCCCCCGGCTCTTCGTGCAATGGTCGCCTTTTCATTCAATGACGGCTTATCTTAAAAAAATGAAAACAACATACCGCATATGTCCACTTACGTAATGAGCCTCGCCGGCCTCGATCCCAGCGGTGGCGCGGGTTTGCTGGCAGACATCAAAACCTTTGAAGCGCACCGGCTTCGCGGGCTCGGCGTTTGCACGGCGCTCACCGCGCAAACGGACAGCGAATTCCTGGGCGTGGAGTGGCTGCCCGCAGAGAAGATCATTGCCCAGGCATTGCCGTTGCTGGAAAAATTCCCGGTAGCGTATTGCAAAGTGGGCATCGTTTCACACCCGGATGTGCTGGCCGAAGTATTTCCCGCATTGCGCAAAATAACGCCGGGCTTGCAATTCATTCTCGACCCCGTGCTGAAAGCATCGGCAGGTTATGTTTTTCATTCCGCTATCCACAAACAGTGGGAGGCCGTTCTTCCTTACCTGCGCCTGCTTACGCCCAACTACGAAGAGGCTGTGGCCATGAGCAGCGAGCCGCATGGCGAAAAGGGCGCGCAGCAGATGGCCCGGCACTGCGCCGTATTGCTGAAGGGCGGTCACCGTACAGACCGCATTGGCTGGGATACGCTCTACGAGGGCGATACAGCGCTCGACCTCGCGCCGCCTCCCGGCAAAGTATTTCCCAAACACGGCTCCGGCTGCGTGCTTTCTGCGGCTATCACTGCATCGCTGGCAAAAGGATCGCCGCTGCCGGACGCCTGCCGCGAGGGCAAGGCTTATACTTACAAATACCTGCAAAGCAGCCCGTCGTTACTGGGCTGGCACGATATGCAGGCTGTTCAAACCACTTTTTAAAACCAACAAAATGGAACGTCTTTTATACATTTCCCAGCAAACACCCGGCGCTTCGCACGTGGAAAACATCCGCGCAGCCTGCGAAGCCGGTTGCCGCTGGATACAGCTGCGCGTAAAATCGGGCGATGTATCCGCCATCGCTTTCGAAGCAAAACAGGTCTGCGACGAATTCGGTGCCATGCTTTCCATCAACGATCATCCCACCGTTGCAAGAACGGTAGGCGCTTACGGCCTGCACGTAGGCCTGCAGGACATGCCCGTGCAGGAAGCCCGCAAGATCGTAGGCAGCAATTGCTGGCTGGGCGGAACCGCCAATACTATCCACGATGCGCGCGTACACGCAGATGCCGGCGCGGATTACATCGGCGCGGGGCCTTTCCGGTTCACCACCACCAAAGAAAAGCTCAGCCCCATTTTAGGCCTGGAAGGCTACCGGCAACTCATGAAAGACATGGGCCACAATCTACCCGTGCTCGCCATCGGCGGCATATTGCTGGAAGACATTCCCGCAATCATGAACACCGGCGTGTATGGCATCGCCGTCTCCGGGCTGATCACCCACGCGCCTGATAAAAAGGCGGTAGTGGAGCAGATCATGCAGCTATTGAAGAATTGATTCATCAAAAATTAAACATCATGGACCCTCTCATCATAGCCGGACGAACTTTTGAAAGCCGCCTGTTTACCGGCACCGGCAAATTCGGATCGTCTAAGATCATGGAAGACGCCATACTGGCCTCCGGCTCAGAACTGGTAACCGTGGCGCTTAAGCGCGTGGATACTTCCAACACGCAGCAGGACGGTATGCTGAACGTACTACAGCACCCGCACATTCACCTGCTGCCCAATACTTCAGGCGTGCGCACCGCAAAAGAAGCCATTTACGCCGCGCAGCTCGCCCGCGAGGCGTTGGAAACCAACTGGCTCAAACTGGAGATACACCCGGACCCGCGGTACCTGCTGCCGGACCCGGTGGAAACGCTGGAAGCCGCGCGGGAACTGGCAAAGCTGGGTTTTGTAGTACTGCCATACATTCATGCGGACCCTGTGTTGTGCAAGCGCCTGGAAGACGCAGGCGTGGCGGCAGTGATGCCCCTCGGCTCACCCATCGGCAGCAATAAAGGCCTTCGCACGCTGGATTTCCTGGAGATCATCATCAGCCAGAGCACCGTGCCGGTGATCGTAGACGCAGGCATTGGCGCACCGTCGCACGCTGCGCAGGCCATGGAAATAGGTGCTGATGCGGTGCTGGTGAACACCGCCATCGCAGTGGCGCAGCAGCCGGTAAAAATGGCCGCTGCCTTCAAACAGGCCGTGGAGGCGGGAAGGGAAGCTTTCCTCGCCGGGCTGGGCGGCGTCAGCACGCAGGCAGTGGCCAGCAGTCCGCTGGTGGCTTTCCTGGATGAGTAAGGCGATGTCCGCCGCGCTATAAGAAGACGATCCGCCAGCGGGCTATTCCCCGGGAAATGAACCGCAGGCGCACATGCACAACAAGGGTTTCGCAGGTGACGAACCCCGCCGCATTGAACCTTTCAATCTATTTTATGTCTTTCGAAGATATATTCCGCCGGCACAGCTGGAACGATGCATCAGCCGCCATTTACGCCAAAACGCCCGCCGATGTGGAGCTTGCGCTAAGCCGCAGCCGCCGCACGCCGGAAGACTTTATGGCACTCGTGTCTCCCGCCGCAGCGCCCTACCTGGAACAAATGGCGCAGCTCAGCAGGCAGCTCACGCAAAAGCGCTTCGGCAGAACCATGCAGCTGTATGCGCCCGTTTACCTTTCCAACGAATGCCAGAACATCTGCACCTATTGCGGCTTCAGCTACGACAATCCCCTGCGCCGCCGCACGCTCACCGGCGCGGAAATGCTCCGCGAAATAACCGCCGTGCGCGGGCTTGGTTACGAACATGTGCTGCTGGTGACAGGCGAAGCGAACCAGACCGTGGGCATGGAATTTTTCCGCAAAGCGCTTCCCCTGTTCAGGCAGCACTTCGCCCAGGTGTCTATGGAAGTGCAGCCTATGGACCAGGAGGATTACGAACAGCTTATCCCGCTCGGCCTGCATTCCGTGCTTGTTTACCAGGAAACCTACCATGAAGAGGACTATCGCAAACATCATCCGAAAGGAAAAAAATCGCGTTTCGGCTACCGGCTTCAAACCCCGGACAGGCTTGGGCGGGCGGGCATTCACAAGATCGGGCTGGGCGTGCTCATTGGCCTGGAAGACTGGCGTACGGACAGCTTCTTCACCGCCCTCCATCTCGATTACCTGCAAAGAACCTACTGGCAAACCCGCTACAGCATTTCCTTCCCGCGGCTGCGCCCTTTTTCAGGCGGCCTCGCGCCCAAGGTGGATATGAGCGACCGCGAGCTGGTGCAGCTCATTTGCGCCTATCGCCTTTTCAGCGAAGAAGTGGAACTGAGCCTCTCCACCCGCGAAAGCAGCCATTTCCGCGACCGCCTCGTGCAGCTGGGCATTACCACCATGAGCGCGGGCAGCAAAACCAATCCCGGCGGCTACGCGGTAGACCCTCAGTCGCTGGAGCAGTTCGAGATCAGCGACGAAAGAACGGCTGCAGAAGTGGCCGGCATGATCCGCGGGCAGGGGTATGAACCGGTATGGAAGGATTGGGATACGTTCCAGGAAACGGGGGCCGGTCCGGGAATCGCTTTCGTCAGCTGATGAACGGCGGAAGGCCGATTCTCTAAAAATTCACGCGGGAATTGCGGCCATCCTCCTAACTTTGCAGCATGGATCAGTTGAAGGGGAAGATGTACACCATGCAGTTCTGGTTGCTTTGCTTCAGTAACCTGTTATTTTCCGCCAGTTTCAATATGATGATCCCTGAACTGCCCGCTTACCTGACCAGCCTTGGAGGAGCGGAATACAAAGGATATATCATCGGGTTGTTCACCTTAATGGCCGGCCTCAGCCGACCTTTTTCCGGCAAATTGACGGATACTATCGGCCGCGTGCCCGTGATGGTGTTCGGTTCCGTTGTTTGCGTGGTATGCAGCCTCCTCTACCCTTTGATCAGTTCCGTGGGCGCTTTTCTCCTCCTGCGTTTCTTCCACGGGTTCTCCACCGGTTTTAAACCAACAGGTACCTCGGCCTATGTGGCAGACATGGTGCCGTATAACCGCCGTGCCGAAGCCATGGGCATGGTAGGGCTTTTCAGCACGATCGGGCTTTCGCTCGGGCCATCTATTGGCGGTTCCATCGCCAATGCATGGGGCATTATGGTGATGTTCCAGGTTTCAGCAGTATTTGCCCTGCTTTCCGTAGTGATCCTCATTGGCATGAAAGAAACATTGCATAACCGCCAGAGCTTCCGGCCCGCACTGCTGAAGGTTTCCAGGCAGGAAATATTCGAGCCGCTCGTGATGGCGCCGGTAGTGATCACTTTCCTCACTTACTTCAGCTATGGCGCATTGCTCACCATCATTCCAGATTTCAGTGCGCATCTCGGCCTTCAGAATAAAGGGCTTTTCTTTACTTTCTTCACAGCGAGTTCCATCGGTATCCGGCTGCTGGCGGGCAAAGCGTCTGACAAATACGGCCGTGTGCCCCTGCTGAAAATATCCGCCACCCTCATGGCCATTTCCATGCTGATGATCGCATGGGCAGGTTCGCCCGCAGCATTGCTGGCCGGAGCGCTGGTGTACGGCGTGGCTTTGGGGATCAACAGCCCTGCCGTTACCGCCTGGACGATAGACCTGGGCCTGCCCGAACACCGTGGCCGTGCGCTGGGCAGCATGTACATTGCGCTGGAAGCGGGCATCGGGCTTGGCGCCTTCTTCTCCGCACAGTGGTACAACAACGACCCGGCGCATTTTGCACGGGTGTTCTACATCATGGCCATCGTCACGATCCTGGCCACCATTTACCTGGTGTTCATTTACCGGAACAAGTATGTGAGGTATATGCGGAAAGCGATCCGCGCGTATGCCAGCAGGCATTGAGAACGTCAGAACTGTCCTCTCTCGAAACGAAGTTTTCCTAAGAACACCTGCCCGATGGAAGCAGCTTTTACCTTGGCGGTAGAGGCGCGCGGGCCGCGGAACAATTCATCGACCGTGGCATGGAAAAGCGTGATCCATTGGTCGAAGTGAGGCTTGTCTATCGGCAGGCTGCGGTGTTTGGCGTAGGGCGCGCCCTGGTATTCCATGATGCCCAGCAGCTGGGCACCCCAGAAGCGGTACATGGTCTGAAGATGTTTTCCCCATGCATCAGCGGGGATCTTTTCGGCGAAAACCGGCCCCAATAAAGCATCCTGCTGGATCTTCCCATAAAATGTATCTACCAGCAGCTGTATATCCTGTATTTGCTCAATGTCGCGCATATTGCAAAGTTCGGACTTCCTGTTTTTTCTGCCGATGATTTATATCAGTGTCCGTTCCCAGGCTTGCGGTGGCGCACAAAGCCGATCTCGTCACGCGCATTGTTTTCCCACTCAATGATCTCTTCCAGGAATTTCTGGATGTAACGGGTCACATTCTCTTCTGTAATTTCTTCGGGCTCAATGGTTTCCAGCATATCCGTCCTCGGTTTCTCGTCCGTCATCCCGTCTATGAACGGGTAGCTGATCCATACGATGATCTGCCCGTTGCGCGTCTGGGAAAAGGAAAGGAAACCGCCGATCTTCATTTTCTGCACTACGCTGAACGGTGATTGCTCCACGATGCCGCTGGGCTCATGGTCAAAAACGAGGTATACGGCTTCGAGGCCCAGCATCAGCTCGTTGGCGCCCGCTTTCCAGTTCAGTTTGTGTTGTTGGGTAACCCCTGTGAGGAACTGGATCAGGAACGGCTTTGACCTTGCCCGCCAGCATTCGCGGCGCTCCTGTACTTTCTGCAATACGGTGGTATATTGTTGCGTAAGTTCACTAATGTTCTCCATGGCTGTAAAAAATGAAGGCTGCACCTTGCTGGTACAGCCTTATGAAAAATTAAAGTTGTTCGTATAACTTCCGTAAGCGGTCGCGGGTCATTTTCTGCTGCCAGTCTTTGCCCAGCGCGTTTTCCCAAAGCGGGGCCAGGCCCATGCTCACGTCTATCATCTTGTTGAAATCATCGTCTGTAAGCCCTTTGGTAATGTGCTGCGGAATTTCCACCTGGTGTTTCTCCACCATCTGCTTGAATTCCTTCACACCGGCGGGGTAAAATTCTTCCAGCTTGTCGAACACGATGCAGTTGCCGATGCCGTGCTTGGTGCCCAGCAGGTAGCTAAGGCCGTAGCTTACGGCGTGCGCCACGCCCACCTGTGAATATGCAATGCTCATGCCGCCCGCGTAAGAGGCCATCATGAGTTTTTCATCGGCGTCATCGTCCCAGTGATCTTTCTTTAAATAAATTTCCTGGCAAAGCTCCAGTGCCTTTTCACCGTAAGAACGGCTGAAAGCGTTGAGGTACGTGCCTTCCAGCGATTCGATGCAATGGATGTAGCAGTCCATCGCGGTGTAGAAGCGCTGGTTTACCGGGGCGTTTTTGATCAGCTCCGGGTCCAGCACGATCTGGTCGAAAGGCGTATAATCAGAGTTCATGCCCAGCTTTTTGGTGGGGCCGGTGAGCACGGTGGTTCTGCTCACTTCTGCGCCTGTGCCGGAAAGGGTGGGAATGCCTACTTTATAAACTGCGGGATTTTTGATAAGGTCCCAGCCCTGGTAATCCGCGGAGGAGCCCGGGTTGGTCATCATGAGCGAAACCGCCTTGGCCATGTCCATCGTGGAGCCGCCGCCGATGCCGATGATGCCGCTTACTTCGCCGAACTCGGCTTTCAGCTCATCCCTCAAACGGTCTACGTACACGGTCTTAGGCTCGTGGGTCACGTCTATGAACACGATCTTGTCTTTCCCGCGCAAAGGAATGCGGGAAACGAAGGGCTGGTTGCCTTCAAAGAAGTGGTCCACGAAAAATATCATCGGCGCATCGCCTTTACGGTGGGGGGCAATGATCTCGTCCACCTGGTTGAAAGCGCCGCGGCCGAAGATGACGTAACCTACCAGTTTAAAATTCCTGAATTTCATGTATTCACAAAGTTTTCTGTTCTGTAATTATTTCTCCAGCAGCCTGGAAGCGCGTTCCAGGTCTTCAGGGGTATCAATTTCCACGCCCATGTAATCGGTCACCACCATTTTCATAGGGATGCCGTTTTCCAGGTAACGCAGGCATTCGATCTTTTCAGCGGCTTCCAGCGGGCTCATGGGCGTGCGTGTGAACTGCAGCAGCGCCTCGCGGCGGAAAGCGTAAATGCCGATGTGCTCGTAATATACGCTGTTCACGTTTTTATCGCGCGGGTAGGGTATCACGGAGCGGGAAAAGAAAAGGGCGTTGAAATCCTTGTCCACGGCCACTTTCACGAAGTTCGGGTCTTCTATGTCCTTCCATTCTTTCAGCACCTGCATCAGCGAAGCTACCTGTACTTTTTTTCCTTCTTCACCTTCGAATACTTTCAGCAGTTTTTCCAGGGGTTCTTTCCGGGTGAAGGGTGTGTCGCCCTGTACGTTCACCACGATGTCCACATCGTTCATATTTTCCACGGCTTCGGCGATACGGTCCGATCCGCTTTCGTGTTCACGTTTGCTCATCACGGCCTTCCCGCCGTTGCGGGTGATCTCTTCATAGATCACGTCGCTGTCGGTAACGACCATCACTTCGTCAAACACGCCGGTGGCGCGGGTGGATTCGTAGGTGCGCCAGATAACGGTTTTCCCTGCCAGCACGGCCATCATTTTGCCGGGGAAGCGCGTGGCGGCATATCTTGCCGGGATCAATGCGATTTTCTTCATGTGCAATGCTTGGGATTATAAAACGCTTTTTACCGCGGCGGCCAGTTTGGCGGCACGTTCGCGCAGTTCTTCGTCCGTCCAGGCGAGGCTGATGGGGAAGGAAATGCAGCGGCCGATGATCGCGTCGGAAGCCGGGAATTCTTTGGTTTTATATTGAGCAAGCGCTTCGGCCAGCGGCGCGGCAAAGCGCGTGAGGGAGGATACCGTTTTGAGGTGGTCCCATTTGCGGAAGTAATGCCAGTTGTTGTCGAACCAATGGAATGCGGGCAGGCCGGCGGCTTTGATCGCTTTAGTGGCTACGCGGGCAGTTTCCAGGTCGGGCAGGAAGAAGGTGAGGAACGTACAGCTGTCGCCTTCCGGATCGGGGATGCGGCGGAAGGTTACGCCGGGAACCCCTTCCAGCGCGGCTTTCAGTATTTCTTTATTGTTGCGGAGGATGGCCAGGAATTTGTCCAGCTTGCGGATCTGCGCCAGGCCCACGGCTGCATGCAGCTCGGAAATGCGGAAGTTGTAACCCAGGTGGGGGTGCCCGTCTGCGCCACGGTCTGCACCGCCCAGGTGGTCGTGCCCGTGGTCTGAATATGCGTCGCATTTGGTGTAAACGTCTTCGTCGTTGGTGATGACCGCCCCGCCTTCGGCGCAGGTGATGGTCTTCACGAAGTCGAAGGAGAAAGTGCCCGCGTGGCCGATAGAGCCGAGCGCACGGCCTTTATAAGAAGCGCCGGTGGATTGACAGGCGTCTTCCAGCAGCAGCAGGTTATGTTCTTTACAGATGGCCATCAGCGCGTCGAGGTCTGCCATGGAGCCGCACATGTGCACGGGCATAATGGCTTTGGTGTTGGGCGTGATGGCGGCTTTTACCGCTTCAGGAGCGAGGGTGAGGGTATCGTCCACATCCACCAGCACGGGCGTGGCCCCAACGCTCAGCACGGCTTCGAAGCTGGCTACAAAGGTGAAGGTGGGCATGATCACCTCGTCTCCCGCACCCAGGCCCAGGGCCGCCATGGCGGTGGTGAGGGCGGTAGTACCGCTGGAGGTCAGCTGTGCATACTTAACGTTGAATCTTTCGCAGAGCGCCTGCTCCAGTTCTTTGGCTTTCCAGATGCCCTTGCGGGGGCCATCGAAGCCGTAACGCATGTAAATGCCTGTTTCCAGTACGTCATTTACTTCCTTTTTCTCTTCAGCGCCAAATAGTTCAAATCCGGGCATATTGATTTAATTTTTGTAGTTGTGCAAAGGTAGAACAATCCCGGAATGCGTAAATGATAAAAACTGTTTATCTTTTGCTAAAAATTTAACATGCGTTCGCTCGTCATTATCATCGCCCTTATCGCCGTTTCGGCCGTTAATCCGCTCCGGGCGCAGGATCCGGAAGTTACCCGCATCAAAGCGCTGATGGATACCCAGGTAAAAGCCTGGAACGCCGGAAACCTGGAGGGTTTTATGGATACCTACTGGAAGTCGGATTCCCTGCTTTTTATCGGCAAAAAAGGATTGACGTATGGATGGCAGGCCACGCTGGACAATTACCGCAAGTCTTATCCCGGCAAAGAAGGCATGGGCACGCTTTCGTTCCAGCTGCTGGAATTTAAAAAGCTGGCCGGCGATACCTATTTTGTTATCGGGAAATGGAACCTGGCGCGCACCATCGGCGACCTTTCCGGCCATTTTTCCATCCTGCTGCGTAAGATCAGCGGGGAATGGAAGATCGTGGCGGACCATTCCAGTTAAACAAAACAATCTGACTATGTTCCAGACTTTTGCAATCACAGAGATCATTTTGATCATATTAATATTGGGTCTCATAGTGCTGGTTGGCATCGGCCTCTACTTTCTTCTGCGCAGGAAATAACCGGCAGGTTATAAAAAACTCCTCGTCAATGTGTATTTTGTGTATACATCCAAACCTGCCATGCACAAACGTTTCACTTTATTCCCGGCGCTCCTGCTGGCCGCTTTCTCCGTTAAAGCACAAACCGGCGCCGATATCCTCATCAAAAACGCACGGATCATCGACGGCACGGGCAACAACTGGTATTACGGTGAAATTGCCGTGAAAGACGGGCGCATCCTGCAAACCAGCCGCATGCCGCTGAACATCACAGCCGCCCGCACCATAGACGCAGGCGGGAAAGTGGCAGCCCCCGGTTTCATAGACGTGCACACGCATATCGAAGGAGACGAGTTTAAAGTACCTACCGCGGAAAGTTTTATTTACGATGGCGTAACCACCGTGATAACAGGCAACTGCGGCTCTTCCAACGTAGACCTTAGAAAATATTTCTACCAGCTGGACAGCATGAAGCTCTCCATCAACACCGCTTCCCTCATCGGCCACAACGATGTGCGGCGCGCAGTGATGGGCAGTACAGACAGGGCGCCCAGCGCGGCAGAACAGCAGCAGATGGAAGCGCTCGTCGAAGAAGCCATGAAAGCCGGCGCGGTAGGCCTTTCCACCGGGCTCATCTATCTTCCCGGCCTTTACGCCAAAACGCCTGAAGTAGTAGGCCTTGCAAAAGTAGCCGCACGCCACGGCGGCGTATATGCCACGCACATGCGCAACGAAGGCGATGCCGTTGAAGCCGCCATCAATGAAGCGCTCACCATCGGCAGGGAAGCGAAGATCCCCGTTGAAATATCCCACTTCAAGATCGGCGGAAAGCAGAACTGGGGCCGCTCCAACGTTACGCTGGCCATGGTGGAGAAAGCAAGGAAAGAAGGCCTGGAAGTAACGATAGACCAATATCCTTACACCGCCAGCAGCACCAGCCTGCGCACGATGCTGCCGGACTGGGCATTGTCCGGCGGAACAGATTCCATCGTATACCGCCTGAAAGACCCTGTGCTGCGCAAACGCATTGCATCCGAAATGACGGCCATTTACAAAGGCCGCAGGCTCAAACACCTGGATTATGCCGTGGTGGCTTATTTCAAGCAGGATACGACATACAACGGCAAAAGCATCACCGAGATCAATAAGCTGCGCGGCCGTAAATCCAACCTGGCCAATGAAGTGCAAACCATTCTCGATATTTCTGAAATGGGCAATGCCGGCATGGTGTTTCACGGCATGAGCGAAGAAGATGTGAAGTACATCATGCAATACCCTTACAACATGTTCGCATCAGACGCGAGCATCCGGGAATTCGGCGTAGGCGTGCCGCACCCGAGGGGTTATGGCACCAACGCGCGGGTACTGGGCAAGTACGTTCGTGAAGAAAAAGTGATCAGGCTGGAAGAAGCCGTGAGAAGAATGACCTCGTTGCCTGCACAGAAATTCCGCCTGCAACAAAGAGGCCTGCTGCTGCCGGGTTACGCGGCAGACATCGTGGTGTTTGACCCCGAAACTGTAAAGGATCTTTCTACGTTCACCGCACCGCATCAATATTCTACCGGCTTCCAATATGTGCTGGTAAACGGCATGGTCACCCTGGATAACGGGAAACATAATGGCGCGCGCGGCGGAGCGGTGCTAAAACTGAACCAGTGATTTTATTCGCCGCGTTCCTGCGGGCCGAGGCTCAGCATAATGCTGCTAATGATGGACAGCACCACGCTGAAGAGCAGCGCCCACCAAAAATTGTCCACTTTAAAACCTTTTACGAGGCTGCTGGCCCACATCACGATCAGCGCGTTGATCACCAGCAGGAAGAGGCCGAGCGTAAAGACGGTCACAGGCAGGGTAAGGATCACCAGTACCGGCTTCACGATGAGGTTCAGCAAACCCAGTACGATGGCCAGTATCAGCGCAGCGGTAAAATCCTGTAGCTTCACGCCCGGGAGGATATAAGCTGTCAGCAAAGCTGCGAGGGCAGTAACGAGTATACGAATGAGTATTCCCATGGTCGAAGGAATTTAGCTATAGAAATTACAAAAAAGATATGCTGAATGTTCAACGCCGCCGTTATATCACGATCAGCTCGTAGAAATCTTCCTTGTTGTAATATTGCTGCGCAAGCTGCTGTAATTCTGCCGCAGTAATGGTTTTGATGGTGCGGATATTATTGTAGAAATAATTTTCGTCGAGATCATTCAGGATGAGGTTCTTCCACCGCTGTATCACCTGGAAAGCGCCGTCGAGGTCGCCCAGGATAGACCCGATCATGAAATTCCTCACCAGGCTCAGTTCTTCTTCCGGTATTTCCTCTTTCTGCAGGCGCTCCATTTCTTTGTAGACCTCTGCTAACGTTGCCTCGCATACGTCGCGGCCCGCTTCGGTGGAAATGTTAATGCCGCTTACCTGGCGGAAATTGTAGAGCTGCGAATGAATACCATAGGTATATCCTTTTTCTTCCCTGATATTGCTCATCAGCCTTGAACCGAAGTAGCCGCCGAAAATGGTGTTCAACACCAGCATCTTTGGAAAATCAGGGTGGTAGCGGTTAGGAAAAGGCCTTGCCACGCGCACTGCGCCCTGTACGCCGCTCTCGTCGTTAAAGATGCGGAATTTCTTTTCTTCAGCGGGCAATACAGGTATCTCGGGGCGGAGAGTGATGGTATCCCCGTTCCATTGCGTGCTGCCAAAATATTGGTTCAGCAGGGGAATGATGTTGGCAGGGAGGTTCCCGGCTATGAATATCTTACAGTTAGCGTAGTTGTAATGCCGCTGGTAAAAGGCTTTCAGGCTTTCGGTCTGCAGCGAGTCGTACGCTTCCATGCTGCTCACGCGGCCATACGGGTGGAATTCGCCAAAAAGGTATTTATCGATATGCCGGTTGGCCACGAACTCGCATTTTTGCAGGTTCACGGCCAGCTTTTGCTTCATGTTCTGGGAATAGATGGCCAGCTCTTCTTCCGGAAATGCAGGGTCCGTGATCACTTCCTGGAGAATGGGCAGCAGTTCCGCGGTATGTTTGGTCAAACAGTGAAGGGTATACGTAGCGTTCTCGTGGTAACAGTTGCGGTTGAGGTATGCGCCGTAATACTCCGCCATTTCGTTGACCTGCAGGGCAGAATGTTTGCTGGTGCCGTTCTTCATCAGGAAGTTGGTCGCGGAGGCAACCAGGTTCTCAGTTTCGTACCAGCTGCCTGCCGGGAACACAAGTTCCAGCTGCACCGTTTCCTGCTCTTCTGAGCGGACTACGTATACGGGAATACCATTGTCCAGCGTGAACAGCTCGTAAGGTTTCAGCAATATTTCAAAATCCACTGCGTCTTTTATTGCGGGGGCCTGGCTTCTGTTGATCATATGTTTAATTTCCTGCGTAATAATGAATGGTGTTGGAGTTCTTCTCCGAAAAAATGATCTGCGCTTCTTCCTGGATCTCTTTGGCGGTCACCTTTTCGTAGTTGTCGAATTCGGTGTTCATCAGCGATGCGTCGCCAAGCAGTTCGTAGAAGGCAAGGTTGTTCGCGCGGCTCAGCAGGCCCATGTCTTCAAACGCCAGCATGCTTTCCACGCGGTTCTTCACCTTTTGCAGCTCTCTTTCGGGTATGATCTGCTGCTGTACTTTTACCAGCTCTTCCTGGATGGCTTTTTCGGCGTCTTTCATTTTCACGCCTTTCACCAGCTTGCCGTCTATCGCCAGCAGGCCCGCGTCGAGGCTGCCGAAATGGTAGCAGTCGATGTTACTGAAGAGTTTCTTTTCTTTCACCAGCGCCTGGTGCAGGCGGGAGGAACCGCCGCCGCTGAGAATGTCGCTCAGCAGGTCTGCCGTGTAATAGCGCTGGTCGATGCGCGGGTAGATGTGATAGGTTTTATACAGTGCGTCCAGCGGTACTTTGCCTTTTATTTCAAGCAGGTGCGATTCCTGCTGCGGTGGCTCCACGGGCAGGTTGCGGACGTACCTTTCGCCGCTGGGAATATCGCCGAACCATTTTTCGGCCAGCGTTTTCACCTGTGCGGTGGTCACCTTCCCGGCCACAACGAGTATCGCGTTGATGGGGCGGTAATGGCGGAAGAAAAATGATTTCACATCATCCAGCTTCGCCTGTTCGATATGCGCCAGCTCGCGCCCGATGGTCATCCAGCGGTAGGGATGGCGGCTGTAGGCCAGCTCGCGCATCTTGTGCCATACGTCGCCGTAAGGTTTGTTGATGTAATGTTCCTTGAATTCTTCCGTCACTACTTTCCGCTGCACTTCCAGGCTTTTCTCTGAAAAGGCCAGGCTCAGCATGCGGTCGCTTTCCAGCCAGAAGGCCGTTTCCAGGTTCTCCGCCGGCAGCTCTATGTAGTAATTGGTAAGGTCGTTGGTGGTGTAGGCGTTGTTTTCCCCGCCGGCCATCTGCAAAGGCTCGTCGTACTCGGGGATGTTGACGGAACCGCCGAACATCAGGTGTTCAAAAAGATGCGCAAAGCCCGTCTGCGCCGGATCTTCGTCTCTTGCGCCCACATCGTACATCACGTTTACCACTGCCATGGGCGTAGTGGAATCTTCGTGTACGATCACCCGTAATCCGTTATCTAAAGTGAATCTGTTAAAGTGAACCATATGTTATTGATAATAAAAGCGGTTTGGCCGTTACTCAGCCAAAACATACAAATTTACGACAAATGCAGTTAGCTACAATATGCTCCTGATCGGCAGTTTTTTCAGCATCAGTTCCCCGTTGCGCATAATGAGCAGGGTGGGCCTTGTGCCGATGTTCTTCAGGATGTCGCGGTACACCTGGAGGTTGCTGGTAAAATTGTTGTTGATGGCCAGCACAAAGTCGCCGGGTTTGAAGCCGGCCTTTTCCGCCGGGGAGTTCCGGATCACATCGGTGACCTCTATCCGGTTGTCTATCAGGTAAATAATGAGGCCTGTGTAGGAATAATCGAACTGGTCGCGGAAGTGCGTGTTCGGCATGATGTAGATCTCCTTTTTCGCGTAGTTGAGCGTGAGGTTGAACCGCCGCAGGAGGTCGTTGCCGATCATGCCGGCCAGGGAAGGGTAGGAAGTGATATTGGTGATATCGTCGAACAGGTAGGTAGGCACATTCCTGAAATTATACGAACCTATCCTGAATTCGTTCATGGTGGTGATGTACATCTGCATTTTCCCGCCCAGGCCCTGCGCTTCGGTGGGAATCACCTTGGCCTTGCGCTTCACCAGCAGCGAGCTGTCTTTCACGAACTGCGTGCTCAGCAGCAGGCACATACCGGCGCCGGTATCGAAATAATAACGGTGGTTCACGTTATGTTTGCCGCTGCGCAGCGGGGACGAAATGACGGGAATGAAAGTAAGATTGGGGCGCAGCATATGCCCGCCACGCGGGTATTTGAAGCTGCCATGCGACCAGATGAGGATCTCTTCCTTGTCGTAGTCTACCTGGAAAATGTAACGGCTCAGCAGGCTAAAGCCGATGATGCCGTCTATCTGGATGCCGTATACCTGGCTGATGAGTTCGTAGTTGTTGATATGGAAGTCCAGGCTGTCTACCTGCAAACCGGGCAGGTGCAGGGTGTTATCTGTCGCGAAGGAAATATTTTTGCTGGCTACCAGGCCTCTCACTACTTTGTCTGAGGGGGTGAGCTTAAGGCCAAGGTTCAGGCAGGTGGTGGTATCGAGGGAAATGCCGGCGCTGCCTGTGTCCAGCAGGAACTGGAGAGTGTCCGGGAAGTTGTTGAGCCTGGCAGAGATCACCACCACGCCGCCATAGTATTGTTTGAAGGGAAAACGGGTGATCAGCCGGGCTTCCGGCTCGGAGGTGTTCTCGGTTTCCTGCGCCGGGGCAGGGATAGTAAACAGCAGGCAAAGGACGATAACGTGAAAAATGACTTTTGCTCCCATAATCGAAAGATGCAATACATCGGTGTTTACCTAAATTTAACGTTTCTGGTCAAACCGCCTTCATCTAATTGGTACAAGCGGCAAAATAAATTCTCCGGATACCCTACCTTTGTTTGCAAGATGCAATTACAGGACTTATACAAAAAGGCGCAGGAGTTCGGTTTTCTGACAGCGGAAGAGGGTGTATTTATGTTCCAGAATGCCCCGCTGGCGGAACTGATGGAGATCGCCAACGAGCTAAGGAAGCAGCAGGTGCCGCATGGCAAAGTAACCTGGCAGATTGACCGGAATGTGAATACCACCAACGTATGCACGGCCAACTGTAAATTCTGCAATTTCTACCGCATTCCCGGCCATAAAGATGCTTACATCACCGGGATCGAAGAATACAAGGTGAAAATAGACGAGACGCTCAAATACGGCGGGGACCAGCTGCTGTTACAAGGCGGCCACCATCCTGAGCTGGGGCTGAAGTTCTATACAGACCTCTTTTCCGAACTGAAATCATTGTACCCTGAGCTTCGCCTCCACACCCTGGGCCCCCCGGAAGTGGCGCATATCACCAAGCTCGAAAAAAGCACGCATATCGAAGTGCTGCGTGCATTGCAGAAAGCGGGCATGGATAGCCTGCCGGGCGCCGGCGCGGAGATACTCAACGACCGTGTGCGCCGCCTCATTTCCAAAGGCAAATGCGGCGCGCAGGAATGGCTGGACGTGATGAGGGCCGCCCACAAGCTCAACATTGCCTCATCCGCCACCATGATGTTTGGCCACGTAGAAACCGTGCTCGAAAGATTTGAGCACCTGGTGGCCATCCGCCAGGTACAGAGCGAAAAACCGGAAGGGCACTACGGCTTCACCGCCTTCATCCCCTGGACCTTCCAGGACGTGGATACCCTGCTGGCACGCATCCGCGGCGTTCACAACATGACCACTTCAGAAGAATATATCCGCATGATCGCCATGAGCCGCATCATGCTGCCAAATATCAGGAACATCCAGGCGTCCTGGCTCACCGTGGGCAAGTCTGTTGCACAGCTCTGCCTGCATGCGGGCGCCAACGATTTCGGCTCTATCATGATCGAGGAAAATGTGGTGAGTGCTGCCGGAGCCCCGCACCGCTTCACTTATAAAAGCATCCAGGAGGCTATCCGCGAAGCTGGATTTGAACCGCAGCTGCGCAACCAGCTGTACCAGTTCCGCGAGATCCCGCAGCAGATCGAGGAGCAGGTGATCAATTACTGATTTTTTTCTTTCAAACGATAGTAAAGGGCCGCTTCTAAAAAGCGGCCCTTTTTTGCAATGGAAAAGCCCGTCATTGCGAGGAGCAGCAGGGCCAAAGCGGGTGGGCGACGAAGCAATCTCTCACATTGGATTGATACACTCATATTCGGAGATTGCTTCGTCGCGGCTCACGCACAAATCCCCCACCGCTCCTCGCAATGACGGGCTTTTCTGATCTTTTTTGCATATTAAATTAACTGTAAAATTCCGTGCGAATTTTATTTCAATTAGTTGACAATCATGCAGATGTGCGTTTTCGGCATTGGTTTTACCAATTTTTCAACAGGTTGATACCTAACTTCTTATCAGGATCAAGTCCACGTCATCTCCGCCTCATCTCCACATTTCCGGTATTATTCCATCAGTTTCCATTGCATCACCCTTCAATACTACTTCCATCTTATCCCGGTCTGATCCCGGTGATACCTTCATTCTCAATCCTTTAACAGTTACCTAAAAGTTCTGTTAAATAGCGTTGCCCCATGTATCTTTTGCACCTTGTTTGCCGTCTAAAGAAATATAAACACTAGAGCAATGAAGAACAAGATGAGATTTTTAGCCGTAGGGATGCTTTCAGGGCTGGTGTTGTTCCTTGCATCCTGTTCAAGTACCAAGGTGACTTCTTCCTGGAAGGAGCCTGATGCTTCACTTAACACTAATCAGAAGATCCTCGTAATGGCGCTCGTGAGCGACAAGGAGGGCAGCCTGAGAACTAATATGGAAAAAGAATTCGTGGCCTCGTTGAAACAGCGGGGGTACAACGCCGTTTCAGCTTACGATGAACTGGGCCCCCAGGCGCTCAGGGGACTCAACGAACAGAAAGCCATGAACAAGATCCGCAAGACCGATGCAGACCAGGTACTGACCATCGTAATGCTGGATAAATCCAAAGAGAAGAATTACGTGCCGGGCCGCAGCTGGTATATGCGCCCGTACCCGATGTATTACGGCCGCTTCTGGCCTTATTACTACTCGATGTACAACCGGGTTTACGAGCCGGGATATTACACGACCAACACGAAATACTTCCTGGAAAGCAATCTTTATAACCTGAGAGACAAACAGCTGGTCTATTCCGTGCAAACGGAAACCTTCGACCCTTCGTCTGCCGCCCGCATGGCCGTAGTATACAGCCAGCAGGTGATCAAGGACATGACGAAGCAACAGTTGATCTCCAAACGTTAGTAGTACAGTACCGTCATAATCAAAATCAACAGGTAACCTGCTCCGGTGGGTTGCCTGTTGGTGTTTTTAGGGAGATTTTATATGTTTACCGGCCTACTTATGCTAGAACTGCCAGTAAACGATACGACCATCCTCCGCCAGCTGCAGCCTGAAAACGCCCCGCAGCTTTTCCAGCTGATCAACCAATGCCGGAAAACCCTGCGCAAATTCCTGCCCTGGGTGGATTATAACACGACTGAAGAACATTCCCTGCGGTTCATTGAACTGATGAAACGCAAAGCGGACGAGCAGGACGCCATTGCCTTCGGCATCTGGCACAACGGGGAGCTTTGCGGTGTGATAGATCTCCATGGCTGGGATCATCTTCTTTCCAAAGCGGAAATAGGCTACTGGATCGGGACAGAGATGCAGGGCAAAGGACTCGTCACGGAATCCTGCAAAACCCTTATCGGGTATGCCTTTTCAGCCATGCGGCTGAACAAGGTGGAGATCCGGTTCGTGCTGCAGAATGAAAAAAGCGCGCAGATACCCATCAAGCTGGGGTTTGCCAAAGAAGGCATTCTCCGCCAGAGCGCAAAGCTGCACGGGCAGTATGTAGACATGGTGGTGATGGGCATGCTCCGCAAGGACTGGAAGCATCAATAACCCCGCAGATCACACGTCGCAGATCTGTACGCCCTGCTTCAGGGAGGCCAGCTTATCTTCTCTTTTCGGCACAAATTCCTGGGCCACGAAACCTTTGAAGCCGGTATCCAGCACGGCCTGCATGATGGCGGGGTAAAACAGTTCCTGCGTTTCATCTATCTCATGCCTGCCGGGCACGCCGCCAGTGTGGTAATGGGCGATGTACTGCTGGTTTTCACGGATGGTGCGGATCACATCGCCTTCCATGATCTGCATATGATAGATATCGTAGAGTAATTTGAAGTTGTCGGAACCCACCGCTTTGCAGAGCTCCACGCCCCAGGCGGTGTGGTCGCACTGGTAATCGCCGTGGTCCACTTTGCTGTTGAGCAGTTCCATGACGAGCGTTACTTTTTTCTTTTCGGCGTAGCCGATGATCTTTTTGAGTCCTTCCGCGCAGTTTTCTATGCCCTGCTGATCGTCCAGCCCTTCGCGGTTGCCGGAGAAGCAGATCAGGTTGGTGAAGCCGGCGGCGGCTGTTGCGTCTATCATCGGCTTGAAATATTCGATCAGCTGGGCGTGGTGCTCTTTGCGGTTCCAGCCGCGGGTTATGCCCCATTCTTTGCTATTGGAGGCTACCATGGCGCTGGTGAGATCATATTTTTTGATCACATCGAAGTCTTTCGGGCTCACCAGGTCTATGCTCTGGATGCCGATATGCTGCGCGGCCTTGCAAAGCTCTTCCAGCGGGATGCCGTTATAACACCAGGCGCATACGGAATGCCTGATCCTGCCTTTGAGCTTATCGCTGAGCGCCTGTTCGTGCGCGGAAACACGGGAAGTAAGTGAAGAGAGGGCTGTGCCTGCCAGTGCCATAGTCGCTACTTTTTTGATCGCATCTCTGCGGGTGGAATGGTTTGCCATAACGGGTCGGATTTACCGGTGGTGAATTTACTTCAAATCCCCGCCAAATGCAAGCGGCAGGGAAACTACTTTTTTTGATATTCCGGGTAAATACGTGACCAATGCTGTTCGTACTAAAACCTTCTCCCAGTAAGCATTACAGCCGGCCGCACCGACGATTTCCGGGGAACATTCCCGGAAGCCCGTAACATTTTGGTAGGTTATTTGATTATATATACAAAAGCCAGTGAGTATGAAAATGAAAACTACTCCCAGTTTAACGATGTGCCTGGTAATGGACCTGATCGGTCTGGCCAGTTATGCCGTGCCGTTACTGGGCGAGGTGAGTGATGTGGTATGGGCGCCGATCTCGGCTTTCATCTTTTACAGGATGTTCGGCGGGCCGCTCGGCGCATTCGGCGGTGTGTTCAACCTGATAGAGGAGCTGTTCCCTGGGCTGGATTTCATCCCAACGTTCACCATCAGCCGCTTCGTGGTGTATATCACCCAGCAATGGTCCGCGCACCAGAAAAAGCGCGTCATCAATGACTTGTAACCCCTGTTAACCCCTTCAGAAGGAAACCGGCTGGGCCTTGCCCGCCCTTCCCATGGCCGCGGACTTGCCTCCGAACCGGTTCAGGAAATAAGAGAAGCTCAGCATGAAATAACGCCGCAGCACCATACTCCGCGTGTCTTCGATGTAGTTATCGCTAACGGTACGGTTTACACTCACATTCTGGTTCAGCAGGTCGAAGGCCTGGAGCTTCAGCAGCCCCTGCTTTTTGCTGAAAACCGTTTTGGAAACAAACCCGTTCACCATCGTAAACTGGTTGTTGTAACCCTCTCCCCGGCCGGTATTGGCCACAAAATCCAGATCTCCCCCGAGTGCGAATCCCAAAGGCAGGTTGAGGTTAAAATCCAGCGTGGCCGTATAGGTGAAGTAATTCGCGTTGTTGGCCTTGTTCTCTGAGAAACGCGCCCGGCTGTAGTTCACATTTCCACCCGCCGCCACGTCGAACAGCTCTTTGTACACCCAGTTCACATTCACACCCTGGTTGAGATTGAGCGAGCTGGTGATGTTCTCCTTCCCGTTCACGAAACTGATATCCCGGTTGTAAGTCGCCTGGGTGGCGGTGTTCAGGAAGGTTTTCTGTTGCCTGTTCAGCGCAAAGCCATTTACAAGGTAGCCGTTCAGGTTGTAAGTGCCGTTTACGTTGATGGGCTTGATGACCTGTATGCCTTCTTTCGTGATCGTATTGGAATTCACGATCCTGTTGGACGTAAGCGTACCGCTCAGGGAAGCAAACAGGCTGCGCATGGTGGTGTGGTCATAATCGTTGAACGTCAGCGTCACCGCATTGTTGAAGGACGGCTTCAGGTCCGGGTTGCCCTCCTTTACCAGCAGGGGGTTCGAGATGTCAGGCACAGGTTGCAGTTGCTCCAGCGTGGGCTGCTGCGTTTGGCCGCGGTAGGTGAATGCCAGGCGCTTGTTGGCTGAGAAGTTGTAATTCAGCATGGCAAGCGGCGAAAAGTTCCAGGTTTGCTGGCGGATATTGCTGCCGGTAGAAAGATTATCGCTGTTGAGGCTGTTCTGCTGGATGTTCACACCCAGGGTGTAATTGTAACGCAGCTTCTGCGTCATAAGGCTGAGGCCTGCCTGGTGGTTGCTGTATACGTTTTCGAAGAGGTTCGTAAGACTGTCTACCGCCACGTCATACACATCCCCGGTTTTGGATTTATTGTAAGTATAGCGGTCGTTGGAACTGAAATTGTAGTTATAAGCATAGTTGATCTCCAGGAAGCGGTCGCGGAACACGGGCTCCGTATAACTTACCCTGATGCCCGCCCTGCGGCTGGAACTTTCCTGTATCACCTTCTGGTTCACGGTATCGAGCCGCGGGTTGAGGCCGTCGTGGAAGTCGATATACGATTCGTTGATGGATTCTTTTTCGCTGCTGTTGAAGCCGAAGGTAAGATTGGCGCTGAGGGTGCGGCCCTTTTTATCGAACTTTTTCCTGAAAAGCGCAGCCGTGCTGAAGTTTGGAGTATTGGAAGAACTCATTGTGCGGTTGCGGCTGCTGTTTACCGTATCCTTCGCATTGTTCAGCGTGGTGCTGTAGGACTCGCTGGTACTGTTGCCGGTTCCATAGGTGAACATGGGTGTTACCAGCACTGAATGGCTGGAGTCTATCTGGTAATCCATGCGCATAAAAACGCGGTGGTTCACCTGGTCTGAAAGTATGTTGTTGAAGTTGTTGACGTAGGAGGAGGAATCCGGACGGAAGATGTTCTGGCGTTCACTGGATGTTTCGTTCTCGCTTTCATTTTTGTCTGCAAAATAACTTGCATTGAAGCGCATGCCTTTCAGGAATTCGTCGCTGTAGTTAAGGCCGCCGTTCCAGCTTTTGGTGAGGCCGGTACTCTGGCCGCCACGCACATCGCCAATGGCAAAGCCCGGCGCGTTCACATTGTTCGTGCTGCCCAGCACGGAGAGCTGCTGCGTTTCCCGGAAGCGGTTGAAGGTGGCCCCGGCCTGGTAGCGGTCGTCTGTTCCATACCCGGCGCTTGCCCGCCCGAAGAAGCCTTTTTTCTTGTCCTGCTTCACCGTCAGGTTGAGCGTTTTTTCTATTTCCCCGTCTGCTATCCCGGTAAACTGCGCCTGCTCGCTTTTCTGGTTGATCACCTGTATCTTATCGATGATATCCGCGGGAAGGTTGCGGGTGGCCATTTTAGGATCGTTCCCGAAGAATGGCTTCCCGTCTACCAGCACTTTTTTCACCGTTTCGCCATTGGCTTTGATGGTGCCGTCCTTTTCTACCTGCACGCCGGGCAGCTTCTTCAGCAATTCCTCCACCATGGCGTTTTCCCTTGTTTTAAAAGAACCGGCGTTGAACTCGATGGTATCTTCCTTGATTCGGATAGGCGGCACCTGGTCTACCACTTCCACTTCGTTCAGGTTGAGACCGGTGCGGGCCATGGCCAGGGTACCCATGTCTATGAGCGTCGTAGTGTCTTTCACATCTATGCGCCGGGAAAGCTGTTTGAAGCCCATGTAGGAAACCACGAGAAAATACTCCCCCGGCTTGGACCCGGAGAATACAAACGCACCCTTCGCGTCTGCCACCACGGTGGTATACACGCTCGAATCCTTCCGTTCCAGCAAGGCTACCGCAGCATTCGGCAATGCCTCTTTATTGGATTGATCCGCTATTTTGCCTGTGATCTTATTTTCTTTCTGCTGTGCCCGGGCAATGGTTCCGATGGCTACCAGGGCCACCAGGATCAAAAGTATACGTTGTTGCATAAAGGGGTTTATCCTGTGTCCTTCCTATTGTATTTGCTGCTGCATTTTCTTGAATTGTTCGTTGTGCCACTTTTCCATGATGGACCTTCTTTTTTCTTTCAGTTCATCTGCGGTGAGTTTCTGCGCAGTGGCGGGCAGGCTTACTTCCGATTCCGGAATGGGTTTCAACTCTACTTTTTTCGCGACGTAAGAACGTTTACTGCTTTCGATGGACAGTACCACTCCCTGCTGCGGCAATACGCCGTTCACGGGCGAAAAAGTTACCGGGATCTCCGTCGTATACCACAGCACAAACTGCTCGTCGCCCTGGTTAACTGTGGCGCGGTTGCAGTTGTACCCCGCGATCTTCTTCGTCTTTTTGGACGTTTTGAAGTCCGGCGTAGCTTTATAATCTTCTTCGGAATACCAGGTATTTTCCACTACGCTGTCTTTTCTTTCTTCTGTTACGCTAAGGTACTTCCTGTTTGCGAGATCAATATACGTCGTATTGCTGACAGGGGGCCGCAGTGCATTAGCAGTGAGCGGGCGGCCGGCGGGTGCGAACGCAACATTGCCAGGCCCGCCGGCGTCGCTTACCGTGGCGCTGCGTGCGGCAACCCCTGCTACGGGGCCTCCCATCATCATCATCCTGGGCCCGCCGCCTCCTTCTGTTTCCAGCTTGCCTTTCCCGCCGGAGAAGGTGAGAATCTGTTTTGAAGTGACCAGGTTCGGAAGGTCCGGCATGCCTTCCGGCGCTCCTTCGGTTCTGCCGCCGGCGGGAGAATAAGATACGATCCTCATCTGGCCGGCTTCAATGCGCGAGGTTACTTCGTACTCTATCACGCCCGACTGCTGGGCGGCGGCTTCCCTGCCCGTAACCAGCAGGGCCGCAATCACTACAAAGGCTGAAATGGTTTTTTCCATATCTCTGATTTTTTCGTAAAATTCAGGTATCCCCGGCAGGCGGCGGGTTAAGCAATCTTATTTAGTGTTAAATAGTGTTAAGCCCTTACGCCTGTTGCGTTAGATGCGATAGATTTACACCCGATGCGCAACAGAATCCGCAATATTCTCATCCTGATAACCGTCTGCACAGCCGGTATCTTTGCCCTGCAGGGCTATTGGCTCTACCAGGCCTACCAGATACGTTTGCAGGAGTTCAACCGGGATATCAACGACGCCCTCCGCACGGCTGTTTTTAATAAACAATTCACCGATGCGGGTAAATTATTGGGTTATGGGCACACCACGCGCATGCCTGCCGTAGCCGCCGCACGCGTTATTCCCGACCAGGCGGCCGGAGGTGTCGCTTTTGAACCGGCGCGCCCCATGGCAGGGTGGAGGCGTAGGGGGCAGAACGCTTTTTTCCTCCGCAAAAGCGTGACCTTTAACGACACCACTACCGCCGAAGGTTACGAGGAAATAACAGAGAACGGGAAGACCATCCGGATCAATCTTTCGAAAGACACGAATTACCGGCAGGTGGCCGATTCACTTTCCCGCAGGATCTCCAACATCCTCGTGCTGAACCGCTTCTTCGATTCCACCCTTACCCTCAACCGGCTGGATTCCATGTACACGGAAGAACTGCTGGCGCGCGGCATACAAACGGGTTTCAGGCTGGATACCGTACGCCTTGAAAAAGAAGATTCCATGTTCTTCGTGGCCAGCAAGCTGCAAACGGCGCCCATTCCTTTCAACCCGGTGCAGAACCTGCTGGTAAGCGCGACCTTCAAAAGCCCGCTGGCGCTCATTCTCGGCAAGATGATCTGGAGCCTGCTCATTTCCGCCGTGCTGATGCTCCTGATGGTACTGAGTTTCATGTATATGCTCCGCACCATTCTCCGGCAAAAACGGCTTTCCGAAGTCAGGAACGACTTTATCAACAACATGACCCATGAGCTGAAAACGCCCATCGCCACGGTATCCGCAGCCGTAGAGGCCTTGCAGCATTTTAATGCCCTGCAGGACCAGCAGCGCACGGCGCAATACCTCAATATTTCCCGCAACGAACTGCACCGGCTGAATGACCTTGTGGAAAAAGTACTGCACATCGCGGCGGAAGAAAAAGAAGATTTCGAGCTCACTCCCGAGCCGACGGATCTCAACGAACTGATCAGCGGCATCATCACGAACCACCGCCTCAAATCGGCCAGGAAAGTGGATTTTACCTACACCCTGCTCGCTGATGCAGAGGTGATGGTAGATGGCACGCATCTTTCCAATGCGATCAACAACCTGGTAGACAATGCCATTAAATATTCCCCCGAGCCCGCAGCTATCACCATCATGGTTACCCGGCAGCAAAACCGGCTCAGGATCAGCGTGAAAGACAATGGCATCGGCATTCCGCATGCTTACCAGGAAAATATTTTCGAAAAATTTTTCCGCGTGCCCACCGGCAACCTGCATAATGTAAAGGGTTTCGGGCTGGGGCTCAGCTATGTGAAAAAGATCGTGGAGAAACACGGCGGCTGGGTGCGGGTAAAAAGCGAACCGGATAAAGGCAGCGAATTCCTGCTGGAGATCCCCTTAACCTGATGTTATTTATGAACCCACGCGTATTGCTCATAGAAGATGAATGGCAGCTGGCCCAGATCGTGAAAGACAGCCTGGAAACCCGCGGCTTCAGCATGTTTTGCGCCAAAGACGGCCGCGAAGGCCTTGAACTCTACCGGGAACACCAGCCGGACGTGATCGTGCTGGATATCATGATGCCGCAGATGGACGGCTTCAGCTTCGCGGAGGAAGTGCGGAAAGGCGACAAACAAACGCCCATCATTTTCCTCACGGCCAAATCGCAAACGGCGGACGTGATCAAAGGTTTTGAGACCGGGGGCAACGATTATCTTAAAAAGCCCTTCAGCATGGACGAGCTGATCGTGCGGATACGCGCGCTGCTGGGGCGTTTCCAGCAAACGCCGCAGGGCGGTGAAGACACGGTGCAGATCGGGCAGTATGCATTCAACTATACCAAACAAACCCTTACGCGCAACAACCACGCTGAATTCCTCAGCCACCGCGAAGCGGAAGTGCTCATGCGGCTTTGTAAGAACAAGAACCAGGTGATGGAACGGAAAGCTGTGCTGCAGGAGCTTTGGGGCGACGATAATTTCTTCAACGCGCGCAGCATGGACGTGTTTATTACCAAACTGAGAAGGTACCTGAAAGAAGACCCGCGGATACAGATCGTGAACATCCGGGGCATAGGTTATAAGCTGATTAGCTGAAGAGGTAGAGCACGTCTTCCTTGGTGAGTTTTTTGATGAACCCGCTGTCGTCCGCGATGATATCCTTTACCAGCGACTTCTTGCGTTCCTGCAATTCCAATATTTTTTCTTCCACGGTATCCTTACAGATCATGCGGTACGCGAAGATGTTCTTCGTTTGCCCGATACGGTGCGTCCGGTCGATGGCCTGCTGCTCCACGGCGGGGTTCCACCAAGGGTCCACGATGTACACGTAGTCTGCCGCGGTAAGGTTAAGACCCACGCCGCCGGCTTTGAGAGAGATGAGGAACACTCGGCAGTCGTCGTTTTGCTGGAAGTTCTGGATCGCTTTTTCCCTGTCCATGGTGGAAGTGCTGCCGTCGAAGTATTCGTAGGAGATCTTCATATGCGCCAGCCTGTCGCGGATGAGGCCCAGCATGCCGAGGAACTGGCTGAACACCAGCACCTTGTGATTCCCGATGTTCTCAGAGATCTCGCGGGTCAACTCATGCAGCTTCACGGAATGGTTGGGATATTTTTCCGTTTCATTCAGGATGGCGGGTGAATCGCAGATCTGGCGCAGCTTCATGAGGCCCTGCAAAATGGTAAGCTGGCTGCGTTCCATGCCCTGGTCTTCTATCACGCCAAGTATCTTGGAGCGGTATGTGTTGCGGTATGCGTCGTAGATGTGCCTTTGTTCGGGATCCATTTCGCAGAAGATCACGGTTTCGATCTTTTCCGGCAGGTCCTTCGCCACCTGCTCCTTCGTGCGGCGCAGGATGAAGGGATAGATGAGCTTTTTGAGATGATCTTTCCGCTCTTCGTCCTGGAACTTATCTATGGGCGTGGCAAATTCATTGCGGAAGAAGTCCACGCTGCCCAGCATGCCGGGGTTCAGGAAGTTCATCTGGGCGTATATGTCAAACGTATTGTTCTGCATGGGCGTACCGCTCAGCGCAATACGGTTGCGGGTATTGAGCAGCTGCGCGGCTTTGGTCACCTTGCTCTGCGGGTTTTTGATCGCCTGCGATTCATCAAGTATCACGTAATCAAAATCGATCTTCATCAGCAGCTGCACGTCGCTGCGCAGGGTGCCATAGGTGGTGATGATCACGTCGAAAGCCTGCAATTCCTCCGAAACCCTTACCCTGGCCGGGCCATGGTGAATGTGATAGGAAATGCCGGGCGTGAATTTCTTGATCTCGTTCTCCCAGTTATAGATCAGCGTGGTGGGGCAAACCACCAGCATGGTGCAGTGTTCGTGCACGTTTTTGTAGTGCTGGATGAAGGTGAGGGCCTGTACGGTTTTACCAAGACCCATGTCATCTGCCAGGATGCCGCCCCATTTTACTTCGTCCAGGTAATTCAGCCACTGGAAGCCGCTTTCCTGGTAAGGCCGCAGGTGGGCGTTCACGTTCTGCGGCAAGGGGACGTTCCTGATCTCGTCGAACTGCAGCAGCTTGCGGCGCTTTTCGTCCAGCTCCACGAGAATGGCGTCGTCGTCAATGAATTCATACAGCTCGTCTATAACGGAGAAGTTGTATTTGCTCAGCTTGAGGCCGGCGCCTTTATCTTTTTCCTCGCCTATTTTGAAAAGGAGGGAATATTTTTTCAGCCATTCTTCCGGCAGCAGGCCCAGTGTGCCATCGGCCAGCTGCACGTAATTCTGCTTGTTGGCCAGCGCGCGTTTGATGTCGCGGATGCCTACTTTCTGATCGCCGTACACCACTTCCACCTGCGCGTCGAACCAGTCGATGCCGGAGCTGATCTGCAGGTTGGTAACGGGTTTCTGCGGATTGAAACGGAAGTTGCGCAGCTGTTCGAAGCCGAATACGCGAACGTCCATTTCCTTGAGCGCGTCGAAGAAGAGGAAGAACCAGTTGTTCTTCAGCGCTTCCTTGGAGCGGAGGTAGAAATAATTATAGTTGCTGAGATGTGTAAAATTGGTGTGCAGCGTGCGAAGCCTTGCCACGAAAGCGTTTTCCGCTTCCTTGTTGCGGTGTATCACCAGCACTTTATTGCCTTCCTGCACGGTAATGCGCGTTTCTTCGTTCCACTCCACTTCATGGCCATGGTAGGCAAATCCCGGCTGGATCACGAATGTTTCGCCCATTTCTTTGAGGTAGACGCGGGTTTCCGGCACAATGTCGTCCACTTCAGCCAGCAATGCGGCGTCGAACTGAACGGGATAGTTTTTGCCGAGGGGCAGCATGACATCCTTCAGGAAGTCCTGCCACTCGGAAGACGGTACTTTCAGCGCATGCATCTGCTGGTAGCGCATGATGCTGATGCTGTCCTGCGAATTGGCGAACGTGTAGATCACGCCATTGTAGAGGAACAGCATGGGGCTGGCCCACTGGTTGGCAGAAACGTTCACGGGTTCGCCGTCTATATCCACCCAGGCGGTCACTTCCACGTGCCCGTCTACCTGGTCTGCTTTAAAATAGGGTTTCAGCGGGTCGCCTTCGACTTGTACGAGCTGGAGGTTCTTGGTCTTGAAGGGCTGCCCGTCCCTCAGCAGGAAAACAAGCCGGTGCTCCGCCAGCACGGGAAGCAGCTTCACGAGCTTCGGGTGCATGTAATCCACGATCAGCTCCATGGTTTCCATAGGCAGGCCGTCTTCATTTTCATGCATGATGTTTTCCCAGATGCCGGCGAAGGGGGAATTTTTATTGAGGAACTTGCTCACCTCCGCATGCTGCAGTTTGCGGACGGGGGTGATCAGTTCGCGGTCTTTTTCTTTGAACTGGTAAAAATCCACGTACTTGGTCAGGTCCAGCTTGCTGACGAGGGACACGAATTCGGATTCGTCCTCGTTGGCGTCGCCGCTTACCAGTTCCGCCTGGAAGTAGGGGAACAGCGTATCGTTGGCATTTAGTACCACGCCCAGGCGGCGTGTAGCCGTGATCGTTTCCTCCGGTTCGGGCTCAGGCTTGGCGTTGGCCGGGGCTTCCACCTTTTTGATGGTGGGGTCCAGCACGCGCAGGAAGGGTTTGCCGTTCAGGTAGGAAAAAGCAAATTTCCCGTTCAGGTCGTCGCTGAGGGAATAGCCGTATGAAGAAAGGAGTTTGTTCTTTTCCTTGTCCCAGTTGCGGAGCGTATCAAAATAAAAAGGGCCGTGCGCATGCAGCAGCTGCAGGAACAGGGCGGTCTTATGCACGCACACGGGGTGCTCGTGCTCGTCGCAGGTGCAATGGGTATCGAAGTTCCGTTCTTCATTCCTTTGAAGGATGAGGGGATACTTCTTTCCTTCGTGCCGCAGTTCTGCTTCCACTTTCTCGTCCTTGGCGGATTTGATCACAGCCTGCGTTTTCCGCAGGATGCGTTCCGCTTCGGCCATGATAGTACTGGAAGTAAGCAGCTTGATCGTTTTAAGATCGATGGATTTCATTTTCACCAGCGTGTGCTGCTGGTCGTATTGCGTTTCGAAGGATTCGAAATGATTCCGGTCCAGCATTTCCTGGAGCTGGAAAAGAGCAGCCGCTTCGTGCCTGCAAATGTCGCCAAGGTTGTAAGGGCATTGGCAGCGCACGCTCATGGTAGCGGGCTCGTGGTATTTGTTGATGGTAACTTTATAATAATTGGCATGCGTGTCGCTCTTCACGCGGAAAGAGGCGGAACGCAGCACAGGATCGCCTTCCAGCAGCTCCACGCCGCCTGTTGCAAAGATGCGTTTCCCCCGGCGGATCACCTCGTCGGTTCCGTTGTTGTATACATATTTTAATAAATGGGGCAGCGACATGCTTATCCTGTGATCGCCTTTTTTTGCATGAGCCAGGGTTATGTAACAAAATCTTATGCCTCAATCTATCGGACTTTTACTGGTCTTTTACGCAGTTCATCTTAAAAATCGGCTCATGAAAAGGCAATCCACAAAAGTAAGCATAAAAATCCAAATAGCGCGTGTGAAAGGGAACAGAATAGCACGTTAGGGTGAAGCGCGCGCGAAAATTGTGCAACGGAAACAAAAAATTATCCATTGAGCCAGGGGGTCATATGACGCTACTTTTGTATAAAATTTTATCTATGGGAAACACACAACTTTTAGACAACGCGAAAACAAGGAACCTGGGATTATTAATTCTCCGCGCAGGAGTCGGCATATTATTTTTCGTTTTCGGATGGCAGAAGATCGCCGGGGGCGAGCAGGTATGGAACGGTGTAGGCGGCGCCATGCAGTTCGTAGGCATTTCCGCCTGGCCGGTGTTTTGGGGGCTGATGGCCACGCTGGCTGAGTTTGCCGGCGGCCTGTTGCTTGCTGTCGGGCTGTTCACCCGCCCGGCCGCCGCTTTCCTGGCCTTCACCATGATCATGGCCACCATCCTGAAAGGCGCTACCGGCACGGGTATCATGGACTGGTACGCTCCATTCACCATGCTGCTGATCATGATCTTCTTTATCATGAACGGAGGCGGCGTGTATTCTATTGACAGCGTGATCCGTTCCAAAAAACACGCGGGCAAGCTGGCCGCTTAAAAATATAAGGGAACCAATCAAAAAAGGGTGAGCTTTCTTATTGAAACTCACCCTTTTCCGTACATATTATTTTTCTTTTACCAATTCGCCGTTCCGGAGTATAGGCAGCACGTTGGCACCGTCCGGCGTGAGGCAGAAGCGGATATCCTCTTCCAGCCCGTAACGCGCAAGGCGCTGGTAGTGGCTGGCTTTTTTCATGAAGGAAAAAAGATCGTCTTTTGCGTGTTGGTAAAGCGTTTCAGCAGCAATTGCGGAATCGCAGTTCACGTCAAAATGTTCGCGGATGCGGCTAACCACGGCGCCGGCAAACAGGGTGTCTTCCATGTTCACCCGGTCTTTCCACGCAGCGCAGCCCAATATCACGTTCTGGCCCTGGGAAATAAGGTATTCGCAAACGGAGGAAATATTCGGGAAGGAACCGGTGATGATCTGCACAGCGTCCTTGGCCATATGCAGCAGCTTGGTGCCGTTGGTGGTGGTGAGCACCAGCACTTTGCCGCCGATGAACTCTTCGGGGTATTCGAAAGGGGAATTGCCGTGCAGCAACCCTTCCGCGATCTTACCGTCTCTTTCACCCGCGGTAATGGCATTCAGCTGGCGGCCGATGCTTACACATTCTTCTACGGTGGCCACCGGTATTACTTTGGCGGCGCCGTTATACAGTGCCGTGCAAATGGTGGACGTAGCCCGCAGCACGTCTATGATCACGACAATGCTGTTCTTTACGTCGTACAGGTGCAAAAGGGCCGGTGATAAACAGACTTCCAGCCTGGGTTTGGTATTCTCGGTCATTCTTTTTCGTTTCTTTTTAATCCAGGATCACCCGCCACTTCTCACTTTCCGCGTACTCCTTGATGATCTTATTACGCAGCTGCAACAGCCGTTTCATGTATTTCCTCAGGTATATCTTTTCAAACCACTTGCCAAACCTGCCGTAAGGCGTGCCAAATTCCATAATATCTATCATCACCGTGCCGTTCTCGATCTCGCGGAAAAAGTGCTCGTGTTTCATGAAGGTGAAATCGCCCTTTTCCATCTCGTCGCAGAAGTACTGCGGCTTTTGCATCGCGGTGATCCTCACGGTCAGCTCCCGCATTTTGGTGAGGTGCTTCGCCCGCCAGGTAACCGTTTCATCATAGTCAATCAAACCACTGGTGCGGCCTTTGACGGCCTCTTCCTGTAAATGTTCCATGCTGCGTTTGTGCAGCGTAATGCTCCGGCTCAGGTCAAATACCCGGGGCACCGGCGCATGAATAACGGTGGTAAGATGAATAAGCGGCATGGCAGTGTACTTTAACAGATATGGTTCTTTGGCAAAATAGGCTTCAATAACGCTGCTCTTCCCTTAAAATTGTCCTTCCCGGCTTATCCCAGGAAAGGCACTTTCACAACTTTCGCTTTCAGGAGCTTATCGCGCACTGCAATATATATCTCTGAATCGAGGGTTGCAAAGGCTGTTTTAACATATCCCAGCCCGATGGCCTTCTGGAGGGAAGGAGACTGGGTGCCGGAGGTTACCCTGCCGATGGTATTGCCGGCCGCGTCTTTGATCTCGTAGTCGTGGCGGGGAATGCCTTTATCTATCATTTCAAAACCTACCAGTTTCTGTTGGATGCCGTCAGCCTTCAGCTTTTCGATGATGGGGCGGGCGGTGAAGTCTTTGGTGAATTTGGTGATCCAGCCAAGACCTGCTTCCAGCGGGCTGGTGCGGTCGTCGATGTCGTTGCCGTAGAGGCAGAAGCCCATTTCGAGGCGAAGCGTGTCCCTGGCGCCCAGCCCGATGGGCTTGATGCCTTTGGAAGCGCCTGCGGCGAAAATGGCGTCCCAGATCTTGTCTGCCGCGCCATCCCTGTCTTCAAAATATATTTCGATGCCGCCCGCACCGGTGTAGCCCGTGGCGCTGATCAGCACGTTTTCCACCCCGGCAAAGGTGCCTTTCACGAAGGTGTAATATTTCAGGTTCACGATGTCCTTGTCTGTGAGGCTTTGCAGCGCGCTGGTGGCATTGGGCCCCTGGATGGCCAGCAGGCAGGTCTTATCGGAAATATCATGCATTTCAACGCCCTTGGTGTTGAAGCGGCTGATCCAGTTCCAGTCCTTTTCGATATTGCTGGCATTCACCACCAGCATATACACTTTATTTTCCTCGATGCAATATACCAGCAGATCATCCACAATGCCGCCTTCTTCATTGGGCAGGCAGCTGTACTGGGCTTTGCCGGCTGTGAGTTTGGATGCATCGTTGGTGGTTACACGCTGGATGAGGTCCAGGGCATTTTCGCCTTTGAGGATGAATTCGCCCATATGGCTCACGTCAAACACTCCCACACTGTTCCGCACTGCTGCATGTTCATCATTAATGCCCGTGTAGGAAATAGGCATGTTGTAGCCCGCAAAAGGGGCCATTTTAGCGCCCAGCGCAATGTGTTTGTGTGTAAATGGCGTGTTTTTCATTGAGTAAAATGTTTCTGTTTTGTTGTAACCCGTTCAGAGTGCGGCAAATTTAGCATATAATTTGAGTATTAAACAAAGAGGGGGACGGCGCCAGACAATCCTGTGATAATTACAGCGTTTGATCACCGATTCCCTATTTTTGTCATCAAATTCCCCTTGCAGTGAAAAAGATCTACCTGTTACTGCCGCTTGTTTCCATTGCGATGGCGGCTTACCCGCAGAAGAAAGCAGACCGCAAAACCCTCGGAAACCTGCAGACCCATATAACCTACCTCTCATCAGACAAGCTGGAGGGCAGGCGCACCGGCACTCCCGGGGAGCAGCTGGCCGCCGCTTACATCGCGGAACAGATGAAACTCGCCGGCCTCAGCCCGAAAGGGGACAACGGCTTCCTGCAAACCTTCACCGTCAGGGAAGGGAGAGAACCAGGGAACAATACCAAACTGGTGGTAAACCACAAGGCCCTGCCTGCGGAACAATACGTGCCGCTGCCCTTTTCCGCCGCCAAAGCCGCCAAAGGTGAAGTGCTGCCGGGCGTGAACGAGCCGGATAATGTATGGCTCATCAATGTAAAGGCTTCGGAAGATGAGATCAATCCCCACGGATCGCCGCTTGAGTTTTACCAGAAAAAAACCAAAGAAGCCAAAGCAAACGGTGCTACCGGTATCGTATTCTTCAACGGCCCGGAAGATTTCCGCACCGTGAGCCGCTGGCTGGACGGGAAAGAAGAAACGCCCCTCGCCATTCCCGCCGTTTGGGTGGGGCCGGAAGCCAGCAAAATATTGTCGGCAGACGATGCGAACGGCTTCCAGCTGGACCTGCAGGTGGATTTTAAACCCAGCAAACGCACCGGCACCAACGTGGTAGGGTATATCGATAACGGCGCCGCCACAACCGTGGTGCTGGGCGCGCATTACGACCATCTTGGTTACGGCGAGGACCATAACTCCCTCGCTCCCGGCGAAAAGGCCATTCATAACGGGGCTGACGATAACGCCAGCGGAACCGCGGCGCTCATTGAGCTGGGCAGGCTGCTGAAAGCCTCCAAGCTGAAAAATAACAATTATTTATTGGTGGCCTTTTCAGGAGAAGAGCTTGGCCTTTTCGGCAGTAAATATTTCACCGAACACCCTGCTGTGCCCGCTTCCAGCTTTAATTATATGGTGAATATGGACATGGTGGGCCGCCTCACGAAAGACAAAGGGCTCCAGATAGGCGGCACCGGCACTTCTCCCGCCTGGGGCGCCGTGCTGAAATCCGCCGTTCCTGCCGACCTGAAAGTGAGTTACGATTCCTCCGGCACCGGCCCGTCTGACCATACATCGTTCTACCGCAAAGATGTACCCGTCCTGTTTTTCTTCACCGGCACTCACGCCGACTACCACAAGCCCGGCGACGATGCGGACAAGATCAATTACGAAGGCGGCCTCACCGTGGTGAAGCTGGTGTACGATATCGTGGCAAAAACCAACAGCAGCCCCAAGCTCGCCTTCACCAAAACCCGTGAGCAGCAAATGGGCAGCAGCGCGCGTTTCTCCGTAACCCTCGGCATCATGCCCGATTACACCTGGACGAAAGGCGGCGTAAAAGTGGATGGTGTAACCGATGGAAAACCCGCCCGGAAAGCCGGCATCCTCACCGGCGACCTCATCACCCAACTGGGCGATTACCCCGTTTCAGACATCGAAACGTACATGAACGCACTGGGAAAATTCAAGTCCGGCGACAAAACGACGGTGAAAGTAAAGCGCGGCGCTGCCGATAAAGTATTTGATATCAGTTTTTAATCGCGCTTTTTATAACTTGCAGCATGCGTTATATCATTTTTACGCTGGCCCTGTTGGCCGCTGCTTCGTGTAACCCTGTCCGTGAAAAGACAGATACCACTAATTATGATGTGATAGATGCGAAATGTTACGTGCTGCGGGAGCATCCCATCCGCGCAGACAGTGCCGTGAACGCCCGCCGCGACAGTATTGTGAGCTTCCTGGAAGCGAATGATTATAAAGCGAGGTATATCAGGAAAGACAGCCTGATGTTCCGCCGCGCCAACGGATTACAGGTTGAAATTGTGCTGCCTGCCCCCGCAGATGCCTGGGAATCCGGAACCATTATTGTTTTTGATCCACAGAAAAATCCGCTCTTCGTGAACCTGCATAAAGGAACATCGCAGGTGAAGCAGTATGTAAGCGGTCAATGAATCCCTAAAATTTTATCCCTTGCCAGTTCATCAACATATCAGGGTGACGGCAGATGCCGTAGTATTGAGATTTACATCAAAAGAAGGAATGATGGTGCTGCTTAGCAAGCGCAGCATACCGCCGCATATCTTCAAATGGGGCCTGCCCGGCGGGTTCGTGCAGAACGACGAGCCGCTTGAAGACGCCGTTCACCGCGAGATCCGCGACGAAACCGGGCTGAAGGTGAATTACCTGGAGCAGATGCGCACCTGGGGCCACCCGGACCGCGACCCCCGCGGGCGCATCCTTTGCGTGGCGCACCTCGGGCTGGTGAAGCCTTCCGCGTCCAAACTCATCCTGGGCGCGGGAAACAAAGAAGCCCGCTGGTATCCTGTAAAAGACCTGCCTGCCACTGCGTTCGACCATGCAGAAGTGATCAATGGCGCCATCGATCATCTCCGCACACGCCTGCGCTCCGAGCCGCTGGCTTTTGAGCTGCTGGACCAGAAGTTTCCCGTTTCAGAACTGGAAAAACTCTACGAATGGGTCTACAACCGGCAGATCGACCGCCGGAACTTCCAGAAAAAAATGCATACGCTGGGATTGCTGGCCATCCAGCAGGAAAAAATGAAACATCCTTTACAAGGCCGTCCGGCTCAATTATATAGCTTCAACCGGCAAAAATTCGCTGAATTGAAGCAAAAGAGCGGTTATATCGAGATTTTCTCCTAATCAATTGACATTCAGCTTTTTCGCCTTTTTTACACAAAAAACATATTCACTTTAAATAAAATATCAAAAGTTTGTGTAAAAATTACGTAAATATGCTTATGCATACTACCAAACGCTTATCTGTATTGAATTTCATTGTTTTGGAACGGGAATGATGCGCATAAGTTCACATTGAAGCCTTACATTCGTAGAGAACAACCTTCGCGGCATATGGAGAACCTCATTTTACTGGCAGACGCATACAAAAATTCCCATCATAAGCTCTACGTTCCCGGCACTTCACATATCTATTCTTACCTGGAGAGCAGGGGCGGCCGGTTTGAAGAAACGGTTTTCTACGGCCTGCAATATTTCCTGAAAGCATACCTGGAGGGCCCGGTGATCACCGCGGAAAAGATCCGCGAAGCGGGACAGATGCTGCCCGAAGTGTTTGGCCGCAACGACGTGTACGACGCTTCACGGTTTGAATACATCCTTGCCAGACATGGCGGGCATTTGCCCGTGAAGATCCGCGCTGTGCCCGAAGGAACGGTAGTGCCGGTGAAAAACGTGCTGATGACCATTGAGAATACCGACCCGGCTTGTTACTGGCTCACCAATTTCCTGGAAACGCTGCTCATGCAGGTGTGGTACCCTTGTACCGTCGCCACATTGTCGCGGGAGATCAAAAAAGTGGTGCTGAAATATTACAAGGCTACTGCCAGCGGGGCTTTCTTTGACGGGATCGACTTCGTGCTGAATGATTTCGGGTTCCGCGGCGCCAGTTCTGTAGAAGGCGCGGGCATCGGCGGGAGCGCGCACCTGGTCAACTTCAGCGGCAGTGATACGCTGGTGGCTTCCACTTTTGCCAAAAGATATTATCACGCAGCATCCGCGCCCGGTCTTTCCATCCCGGCCACGGAGCATTCCATTGTTACATTGCTGGGGGAGGAAGGTGAAGCTGATATTTTTAAACATGTGCTGGACACGTTCCCCGAAGGCACCATCGCCTGCGTGTCTGACTCCTACAATATTTTCCGCGCCTGTTCAGAATATTGGGGCACAGAACTGAAAGAGCAGGTGCTGGCGCGGAAAGGCACGCTGGTGATCCGCCCGGATTCCGGCGACCCCGTGCGCACCTTGCTGGAAGTGTTCAGTATCCTGATGGACAAATTCGGTTTCACGCTCAACGAAAAAGGCTATAAAGTGCTGCCACCGCAGGTGCGGGTGATACAGGGAGACGGGATCAGTTATACTTCCATCCCCGAGATATACGAAGCGCTGAAACAGGCCGGCGTAAGCGCTGAAAATCTCGTGCTGGGCATGGGCGGCGCGCTGCTCCAGCGCGTGAACCGCGATACGCAGGAATTTGCGCTGAAATGCTCGTACGCGGAAATAAACGGCCAAAGCGTGGACGTATACAAATCGCCCGTGGAAATGGATGCGGAGGGCCGGCTCCGCACTTCCTTTAAAAAGTCGAAAGCCGGGAAGCTCAAGCTGGTGAAGGATCTGGATGGTTTCAAAACCTTGCCGCTCGCAGAAAGGCCCGATGCGGAAGACCTGCTCCAGACGGTGTTTGAGAACGGGAAAGTGGTAAAGGACCGGCGGTTTGAGGATATACGGAAACTGGCGGCATTGTAGTATATTAGTAATACTATGAAATATTTATCCCGCCCTGCGGTGCAATTGTTGATCCTCTCTGCCTTAACAGCTGTCATCGGCCTGATCCCGGGCACAGATTCAGCCACGGACCTGCATTTGCATGATACTTATTTTGTCATCTCCTTTCTCCACCTGAACCTGTTCCTGGGATTGATCCTGCTGGCGGAGGCCGGGATATATGCGGCCACGGAGGGATTTAAGCAATGGAAATGGTTACAGGTGCTTCATGTGATCAGCGTTCCACCGGTGATCGTCATACTTATTCTTTCCGCTATTCCTGCTACCATGCGCTGGTATGGCGACGTTGGTGTCGATACTTCTCCCTGGAACAATGAGGTTGTGCTCATGATCGCCAGGATATGCATCCTGTTATTTATCGCCTGCCAGATCGGGTTCATTGTAAATGTGATCGCAGGTTTCATCAGGGGCAGGAAAAACGGTTTCCTGCAAACCTGGCATGCCCATACCGCCGCCTGGCAGTTATATTTCATTGCCTTGCTGGTACTCGTTTTCGCGATCACCGTCGGTCTCTTCGACGATACGCTGCCTTATGTATTCCTTTTATTCTTCATGATAGCCGCATTTATTGCCGCCCAGGCGGGCATGTATGTTTTCACCTCCCGGTTCAGGCAATGGCGGTGGCTACGGATCGTGCATGTAGCGAGCATTATTGTGGCTTTTGTGATGGGGGTGATCTTATTGTATGCATTCATGGAAGACAAGGCATCTTCCATAGTGACCTATTCCATATGGGAACCGCCCGGGGCTTTGGCAACGGCTGAGAAGATCGTATTTTTTGCAGGGCAGGCGGCTTTTATTGTGAATGTTGCCGCCGGGCTTTTCCGGGGTAAAAAATCTCTCACCGCATGAAATACTTATCCCGGCCCGATATCCAGCTATATCTCATCGCTGTCCTGACATACGCCGCAGGGGTGATTGTCTCCGCCAATACAGCGCAGGACATTCATATGCACGACGTTTACAACGCCAGCGAAGGAATGGGAACCGCCGCGCAGCTGGGATTGTTCATTGCGCTGGAGGCGATCGTATATACCGTTACCCAGCGGTTCAGGCAGTCACGCATATTGCAGGTGCTGCATGTAGCCAGCGTGCCGCTCTTTCCTTTCGCTTACCTCTTTACCATCGCACCTGCCATGCCCCGCCGTTATTATGATTATGAAGGAGGGCCTTACCAGTTAGACAAACCTTTCAATACACTCACGTACATCGCGCTGCTGGTGTTTATAACCGGCCAGGTCATATTTATTGTGAACCTTGTAAACGGGTTCCGCCGCGGGAGAAGAGCGCCGCAGGAAGAGGGCACCCACATGCTATCCCCGGCTTCTTCTGCTATCCAAATGCTTACCATCGCATTGATGATGCTTGCCGCAGGGATAACAACGCAACTCTCTTTTGTGGCGGGCATTTTTCTCGAAGGCTTTATACCTGCCGCGACCGTCGCTGCTTTTTTTGCTTTCGAAGCGCTGGTATATGCGCTCACAGCACGTTTCAGGCAATCGCCGCTTTTACAGCGTTTGCATATAGTCAGCACCTTTGTGCTATCCCTTGCACTGTTCTTCTTCTACTATTTTGTTTTGCTCGATAATCTGCCCCCCGGTTATCATTTCAACATCTCCATTGATCTTCCAACGGCTTTATACTGGTTTATCCCTATCGTATTCTTTGCCGGGCTGGCCGTGTTTGCCATCAATGTTATCTTGGGTTTCGTCCGCGGGAAAAAATAACCTCGTCGCCGGCCCAACAGAAAAAATTCAAAATGATGCTATTTTAACAAATATTTATGTTAATCGCCCGCAAACGGCACAATAACGCAACACATTGCCGGTCGGAATATTTTTCGCATATTGCGCCCCTATGCGGAAAGCTTTATCAGCTCTATCATTGTGCGTGTTGGCAAGCTCTGGTTTAAAGGCGCAGGACTCTCTCCTTGCCCATAGAAAAAACAGCTTCTTTCCCTTGCCCGTGCTCGGTTATTCTCCCGAAAAGGGCCTGGAACTCGGCGTGGCGGCGCTTTACTCTTATTATGGCGATAAAAAGAATCCGTCTCCTTTTACCCGCAACTCCACTGCCAGCCTGCTCGCCACCTTCACTACCAACAAACAGTTCAAAATAGACCTGCGTACAGATAACTGGACGAGGAACAATGACTGGCACATCAAAACCAACGTCCGCTACCACGATTTCCCGGTCTATTTCTACGGCCTTGGCGATACCACACATTATGCAGACCGTTCTCTCGTGGGCAATCAACGTTATAAATTACTGGCGGAAGCCGAAAGGCGCATCACCAGCCACTTTTATGCAGGCCTTTCCGTCACCTACCAGCACGACGTGTTCACCCAGGATGAAAATAAAGGCATCTATCCCGAAACGGCGCTTGTGGATAAAGAAGGCGGCTACGCCACTTTCCTGGGTGTTACCGCTATCTATGACAACCGCGATAACCAGAACTACTGTACCCTGGGCACCTACGCCCGCCTGACCATGGCTTATGCCCCGCAGTTCCTCAGCAAGCACCCGCTGTGGCGTATGGAAGTGAAGGCCAGCAAGTTTTTCCGCATTTCCCAACGCAGCACGCTTGGCGTGAACGGCTACGGGCAGTCCCTCCAGGGGAAAACGCTGCCATTCTACCTGCTGCCGGAACTTGGTAGCGACAATATCATGCGCGGGTACTATACCGGCCGCTACCGCGACCAGAACTATCTCGCCGCACAAGCGGAGTACCGCTACTACTTCGACCCGAAGATGCATATCAACATGTGGTTCATAGACATGAAGCCCACCTTTGCCCTGGCGGCCTTTGCCGGCACAGGCACTGTATTCTCCAACCGCAATTTTGCGCTGGACCGGCTGAAACCCAATTACGGCCTGGGTATCCGCTATTTTTACGACAAGCATACCCGCCTGACCGTGCGGCTGGATTATGGCTGGGGTGAAAAAAGAACGGGAGAGAAGCGGCAGAGCGGCTTCTACCTTTCCGTATCAGAAGCCTTCTAAAAGTTCAGGGCATAAAAAAGGCCGCCCCATGCGGGAGCAGCCGGTATCTGGAGTAAGTTTGAATTAGCGTTTTACGTACTTCACCATGGCGTACAGGAACATTGCAGCGAAAATGATGATGCAGAACCAGGTGCCGAAATGGCCGATCTTATTGCCGAGTTCGTAGGTAGAATTAAGTAATACAGTCAGCAGCATGATATACAGTTTTTAAATATTTCAGGGGGCAAGTTAGCGCATTATACCGAAATAGACAATGAGTTTCCTCATTTCCTTCCCGTTAAAAAATTTTTCCCGGCCCCCCGTTTCCTGCTGACACACCGCTGTCAATCCCCCGCATGATCTTTGTACCATCACCTTCAAACGCGCTGATCATGAAAAACAAAGTTTGCTACCTGTTCGTCTTCAACGGTTATTCCGACTGGGAACCCGCACTGGCGGCCGCTGCGCTGCAGCAGTTCTCCGAATATGAAGTACGCCCCTTTTCCATCGACGGCAAAGCTGTTATTTCAGCCGCCAATCTCCAGGTCATCCCGCAGCTGTCGCTGGCGGAAGTAGAAGCAGACTTTGCAGACATCGTAATATTGCCCGGAGGCGCCGCCTGGAGCGAAGGCAGGAACCGGGAGATCTCCCCGTTTATCATGGACGTTCTTCACAAAGGCAAGCTGCTGGCCGCCATCTGCGACGCCACACTTTACCTCGCCAGCGAAGGCATCCTGGATGATATTCCCCATACCAGCAACGACCTGGGCCTGCTGAAACAAGCGGTTCCGGAATATAAGGGGGAGGCGAATTATGTAATGAAACCAGCAGTTACGGCAGACCACGTAATTACTGCCAATGGCACGGCGGGTACGGCTTTCGCCCATGCGATCGTGTCTAAGCTCGGGCTGCCGGAGAACAATGAACAATTTGCTTTCTGGTTCGGCTTCTTTCATAAACCCGAATTCCAAAGCCTTTGGCATGAGTGATTCTTAGCGGGTCATTTTGCTTTTTCTTTCAGCATTACTTCTATCAGCTTGTATTCGTACGCACCTATGTCCTGGATCTTCGGGTCGCGGGGGATACGGTTTATTTTGAGCTTGTAGATATTTTCCTTTTCGAAAGTGAATCCTTCAATGGGCTCCAACAGCTTGTCCCAGGTTTCGTTGGCCGGCACCATCATTTTATCGCCGTACTGCACCTGGTAACATTTCATTTTGCCGAAACCAGGGCCACGGTCGCACTCTTCCTCAGCCTTCACCCATACGATCAGTTCTTTATTGCCGGGAGCGGGCTTTTCTTTCTTTACCAGCGTAAGCCCGTCTGTACCATAATCGCTGCCGGTATATCGGAGACTTTCTCCTTCCTGCCGGAAGGTAAGCGTGTCTTTCTCCGGGTTGCCGCTGCCCACGGTAACGAGTGTGACCACTATGCCACTGTCTTGCAAGGCCCAGTTGCCGATCTGCACTACTTCAGGCGTTGCGTTCAGGTAATCTGTCGTCATTTCCGCATCGTTGGCAGGGCGGAGATTGAGCGTGATGTGCCTGCCGGGGCTGGAAGCCGCTGCCAGGCTGGCTTCGTAATATCCTTCAGCGGGTGAGGTTTGTGTTATGGCCGTACTGTCGGTTGCATTCGTCTTCGGGTTATTCTGGCAGGCGGTGAAAGCCAGCGCTGCCGAAAGTACCAGGATATGATGCTGTTTCATAAGATCGTTTTACAGGATAACAAACAAAAAGCATTTGTGTTGATCCTGCATTATTGTTCCATCATCGTTAAAAAAAGAAAAAAACAATTGTGTCAGGAGGCCCATTATCGCTCTAAAACTGTTACCAGCAAAGGACTTTCATAGATAACGCCGGGCGATACCATTTTTTCATCCAGCGGAACATTGTTGCCATAACGTTCTTTGATCGTGGCTTTCACCAGCGGATGGCTGAGGTCGTATTCGCGCATTGGTTTGAGCTGCCCTACTTCAAGACCAGTGGTGGAATGATAGATCTTCCATACCAGTTCGGAGCAATATATCCGCTCGTCCGACCAGCCGAAGTAGGCGTCGTAGTTCTTTCCCAGGTATTTTTTTCCTTCTTCTTTCATTTTAGCGATCACCTCGGGTGTGATGAGCGAATCGGCTTTGAGGCGTTTCACTGTATAATGATGGCGGTTGCCGCGCATTACCCATTCCTCAAAGGGGGTAATGCTCACGGGCTGCACGGCTTCGAGCACCATCCAGCGGCGGTCTCCCCTGAAAAGCAGCCCGCAGTGGCTGAATTTGGAATGCGTGGCTAGTTCAATGGCCTTGCATTGCGGGGAAATATTGCTCTGGAAAATGATGTCGCCTTCCCGGAGATCTTTTTTCTGGGCGAAAGCCGCCATGCTGAAGAGGCAGGCTGCGAATGCGAATATGTGTTTTAAAGCGGGCATACAAATAATTTATAGCACAATGAAATCGATCACGAGGCTGCTCACAGAACCGTCTTCCGCGATACCCCAATAAGCAGGGTAAATGCCGTCTCCATAGCCGGTCTGGAACATGATCACGTTCAGCTGCGGATGGGTGGGCAGGTAAAAATTATAACAAAGTTGTTCTTCCCCGCGTGCTTTCCGCGCGAAGGTCCTGGTGAAAAGCGAATCGAAAATATTCCCTTCGGGATTGTCTTTAAAGAAACGTTCCAGGTATTTGTTGTAGTGTTTCTGCGTGTGCGCGTCGCAGATGCAGCCGATGCCTGCGTCTGCCGTAAAGCCGGAGAAACCGTTATGCCTGCGCGCACGGCGGCCTGTTTGACCGGGAAGCGCCGCCAGCTCGAAGTTCACAGGCTTTTGATCTGCAAACTTCACCAGCAGCAGTGCGTTGCGCCTCCGAAAGCCGGAGCGTGCCAGCAGCATAGTGGCAGGGTATTCGCCGGGCGGCACTTTCCGCGCAAAAGGGAAGGCGTTGTGCAGCCCCAGCAGCGGATCGCAAGCCACCACGAAACCGACCGGCAAGTGCAGCTTGCCGATATACCATTTCTCCAGGGGCATACCTCCGGCTTCCGTCATCGCAAAGAACTTGCAAAAATCGCGGTGGATGGGCGGCGGCGCATTTTCCCTGTGCCGGGTCCATATTTTTTTCAGGAACTTCATCCGGCGGGGGTTAATGCATGCAGCCCATGTACACTTCGGTTTTCATCACCCAGGCGCGCTGGTATTGCCCGCGGATCAGCGCCAGCATTGAATCTGCCCCTTTTTTCTCCGCAAACAGGCCGGCTACAGCCGCCAGCATGCGGGTGGAGGTATCCCTGCGCCGGTACGCATCCAGGTATTCGATACTGCCGGCCGGCGTCATCTCGCGGCGGGGAAAATAAGCGCCCGCCCACATTTGATCCTCATCGTCTTCGTGAAGTATCAGGCTGTCCTTCTCTGCGTTGTAATACCTGCCGAAGGTGTCAATCCCTTGCCCGGTAAGGTTTTTAACCTCTTCAAGGATGCCGCGGAGAGCGTAATAATCCGTTCCGGTATCGGCCACCACCAGGTAACATTCCTCCCATAACTCCTCTTCAGGAACCTCGTTGAGGACGGAATCTTTTGTTAACACGATCGAATCAGCCAAAGGTTTCAGCTGTTGTGCGGATTTTTTTGCAGGGGCCGGTTGCCCGCATGAGGCAATCATTAACAAGATGGGGAGCAACCATGTGTTCACATGAAGGACAGTAACAGTCGGTTTCATTAATGTTGTTTGAGATTAATATAACAGCGAATAAAAATACGACCAATGTTCTGAAGAAAGGAATTTCCGGCGCTGAAATCTCCACTTCCACATGACATATAAATTTTTACATTATATCAAAAATTTATATATTTGTTCTGTTATTAAAAGCATGTCTAACCGGGAACGCGAATTTCAAACTATGCCGGCTATATCGATTTTGCTTCCCTGTACCTGTGAGCCTGGTTTACAATCTATTAACATTCAACCTGTTAACAGGAATTTTGCATGACGGAAGATGCAAATTCCGGGATTGGTAGATACCTTTGCCACGGTTTAACCATGCTTACGAATAGCCATTAAAAGATCATCCTCCCCCAAACCTGTTTTACCCATAGCCTTCCGAAAGCCGACTTTATTGTTCACTCTTTAAATCATTAAAGACAATGATTTTGCGATTCGTACGTCCCGCAATCGGGACCGCCGTATGCGTATGGCTACTCGTGTGCGCAGCCTGCTCCAAAGAACCATTGACCGTTTACACAGCGCCGCCGCCCGGGCCCATTGGAGACACGACCTTCCTGATGAACAATCCCGTTAATGCAGACCTGTTGCTCTCACTCGTGAACGACGTGCGCGCCAAAGGCTGCCAATGCGGGGATACGTTCATGGCGCCTGCCCCGCCCATCCGCTGGAACAGGTCGCTGGAACGCGCCGCTTACCTGCACAGCGAAGACATGGAGAAGAACCAATACTTCTCCCACAACGACCTCCAAGGCAACACCGCTGGCGTGCGCATCAGCCGCATGGGCTATATCTGGCAGAGCTGGGGCGAGAACATTGCCCTGGGCGTGCTCAATGAAAAGACTGTAGTGGAAGGCTTTGCCAAAAGCCCCGTGCACTGCAAGGTATTGATGAACAGCAAACTCACAGAAATGGGCGTGGCAAAGGTCGGCAACTTCTGGAGCCAGGAAATGGCCAGTCCCAAACCGGTCAAATAAGGCTCCCTGCATTATTTCCGCAGTTGCATGACAAACGAAGGATCATACTAAATTGATCTTTAATTTGTTATTTTCATTAACATATTTTTTGCAAGCCCTATGCTTGTTTTCGGGGGCTTCGCTTTACCTTTGGCTCCTGATAATTCTTAACCCTTTCCTCTGAAAAAGCCAACGTGCTTTAACCTCCTTCCTATAAAAAGCCCAGTACCTATTGTTTTTATATTAACTGGGAAATAATGTCACTGAAATTTGTTCGTTTTGTACCCTTATTAGTAGCTATCAGCCTGTTTATGGCGTCTTGCGGTAAAGAAGACCTCGTACAGCCTGGAGAAAAAGAGGAAGAAATTACCAAGCCCGGCACGGTGGATGTGGTGGAGAACAATGTGGACAAGAACCTGCTGCTGGAACTGGTGAACAACGTACGCGCCAAAGGCTGCAACTGCAACGGCACCTGGATGCCTCCCGTTGCGCCCGTTAAATGGAATGTACTGCTGGAGCTGGCCGCGGCCAAGCACAGCGTGGATATGAAGGATCGTAAATACTTTGCGCATAACAGTCCCACCGGTTCCACCCCGCAAACCCGCATCAAAGCGGCCGGTTTTAATTATTCACTGATGGGAGAGAACATTGCCAGCGGGCCTTCCAAAGAAGAAGCGGTGATCAGCGGCTGGCTGGGCAGCGAAGGCCATTGTAAAAATATTATGAATGCCGGTTTCCGGGAAATGGGCGTAGGTCGCGCAGCTAACTTGTGGACGCAGGTTTTCGGCACTTCGAAATAATATAACGCGGTTCAGGGCGGGGGCATTTTCCTCCGCCAGACCCGCCACAGGAAATAGATGTAAGCCCCAAGGCTCAACACAAACCAGCCATAAAAAATGGTCATCCTGAGCGGGGTAGATTCCTCCGGAACCCCAAACCCCAGGTACAGCCCGAAGAAAATATTGATCAGCATCCAAAACATACCGATGAACACGGTGCGGATGATCTTCGTGAAAAACTGCATCAGCTGCCAGTCAAACTGATCCTTCCTTTCTTCCTGGTCATTCTGTTCGTCCATACGCTAAAGTTACGGAATACAAAGATTTACCAGCTCCGAACTGTCGCCGCGAAACACGTTAAAATCAACCGTAGTGCGGATGCCGTTCACCCGGCCGATGTCGCTGTGCTGCCAGAACACCCAGTTGCGGGCGCTCCGCGGCTTGTCTTTCTGGTAATAATGCGCTACCCAGAGCGGGTATTCGTCAAATTCTTTCCCGAGATAGGTTTCGTAGAAATGAATATTGGTGTAGATGATGGGCTTCACGCCGTAAGCCTTTTCCATTTCCTCCAGCCAGATGCGGGCAGTGCTGCGGATCACGGCGGGCGGCTGATTGTTGTGCACTTCAATATCGAGCACGGGCGGCAGATCGCCGGACTCCAGCTGCACTACGTTCTTAAAATTGATCGCCTGCTTCAGCGGGTCGCGGGTGGAATAGAAGAAATGATAGGCCCCGCGGATGATGCCGGCCGTTTTGGCTTTTTCCCAATTGCGTTTGAATGTAGCGTCCTGCCGGGTGATGCCTTCCGTGGCTTTGATAAAAGCAAAGCTGATCTTTATTTCTTCCACCTGCATCTGCCGCACGGCCATCCAGTTCACATTCCCCTGGAATTTTGAGATGTCTATGCCATGAACGGAATAATTAACGGGAATGTCTATCCCAAACTCCTCGTACCGCACGAATTCCAGCGGCTCTTTGTTGCGCAGCAGCCACCATGCGCCGGCGATCCCGGCTGCGATCAGTATAAAAAAGAGGAAAATAAGGGGGCGGCGTACGCGTTTGGTTCTGGCCACGGTGGTGTTGAGCTTTTCTGTTCTCCTTAAAAATCAACAGCAAGTATAGGGCAATTTTTTGTGCTGTGCATGAAAGGCCGTATTGTTGTCGTAAATTTATACTCCTAAAGAGGCCCGATTTATGCCGAAACCGAACCTGAACGATGCATTGAACTTCCTTTCCAAATTCACGCTGCGCCGCGGCTGGAATGCCGGGAAAGTGCTGGGAAGCTACTACTGGAGCAAATGGCGGAAAAAACCCGTCCAATGGGGCCTTCCTATTTCCATTTCCTTCGAGCCCACCACTTCCTGCAACCTGCGCTGCCCGGAATGCCCCAGTGGGCTGAGGGCGTTCACCAGGCCAACAGGCATGCTGGAAAATGAATTCTTCCGCAAAACTATCGACGAGCTGCATAAAGAACTGCTGTACCTCATCTTTTATTTCCAGGGCGAGCCTTACCTGAACACCGCTTTCCTGGACATGGTGAAATACGCTTCCTCCAAAGGCATTTATACCGCCACCTCCACCAACGCCCATTACCTAACGGACGCGAATGCGCGAAAAACCGTGGAAAGCGGGCTGGACAGGCTCATCATTTCCATAGACGGCACCACGCAGGACGTGTACACGCAATACCGCGTGGGCGGGCATCTTGACAAAGTGATCGCCGGGGCAAAAAATATCGTGAAATGGAAAAAGGAACTGAACTCGAAAAAACCCTTCGTTTTCTTCCAGTTCCTGGTGGTGAAACCGAACGAGCACCAGATAGAGGACATCAAAAAGCTGGCGGCGGAGATCGGGGTGGATGAAGTGCGCTTTAAGACCGCGCAGGTATACGATTACGAGGAAGGCAACCGCCTGATACCTACTATCGACAAATATTCCCGCTATCATAAGAACGACGATGGCACCTATTCCATCAAAAACAGGCTCAGCGATCATTGCTGGAGGCTCTGGCATTCGCCGGTGATCACCTGGGACGGGCTGGTGGTGCCTTGCTGTTTTGATAAAGACGCCACGCACCGCCTCGGCAACCTGAAAGAGTCCAGCTTCAAAACGTTGTGGCATAATGATAACTACGTGCGGTTCCGCTCCCAGATCATCAAGGGCCGCAAGCATATCGATATCTGCGCCAACTGCAGCGAGGGTACGAAAGTGTGGGGGTAGGGTTATTCTTCAGGGCTTGATTTCGCTTTACTGGCTTCCGCTTTGCGGCGGTGCCGCCTGTTCTTGAAGTTGTTGAACAGCTTTATACCGAAGCGCACAGCAATGAATTCCAGCGCGGTGAGCGCTGCCTTGGTAAGCACGGACTTCGCGGAGCCGCTCTGCCAGAGGGTTTTGGCCATTCCGCCCAGGAAGCCCATGGCGCCGCTGTTGGCAATGCCGGGCACTACGGAATTGACGGCCATTTTCTTATAATTTCCTTTAAGATGATCGATGCGGCTGCCCAGCTGGTCTTCCAGCCTGCGGCTCTTTCGCTGGAGCCGCGCGATCTCCTGATCCAGCATTGCAAGGTTCTTGACTTTAACTTTCGCCATATGCGGGAGGGTAAAATTTAGTCATTGGATGCTTTTCTTTTTTCTTCCCTGCGCTCTTCGATCTTTTCTTCCATCTCCTCGATCTCCTCTACCAGCTCGGCCGCGAGCATATTGGCCAACGGGCGTTCAATAAGCCCTTTCCGGAAAAAGATGATCACCAGCAGCAGCACGATAAAGAAACCGGCGGCGCAGGAAAACCCGAGGGTCATGCTGCCCGTTCTTTCTCCTATCCAGAAACCAAGCACCATGCCGAGGAATACGACCACAAAAAAGAACAGCAGGAAAGCCATGATCAGCGAAAAGAACAAACCCAACGCCTTCGACAGCTTTCCTGCTGCCTGCAATTTGATAAGATCCAGCCGGGTCTCCAGGTATTCCCTGGCTACCTTGCCTGTTTCCGTAAAATAATTGGAAAAGTTATCTTCCATGCATAATGATTTTAAGATGCTGAAATGGATATCAAGTTAATTCATTTTCCATAGCATCTTCGAATTGTTGCTTTTTTGCACGGAACTTATCCTTCAGTTTGTCTGCCTGGTATTTCAGCTTCCCTACCAGCTCTTCCTTTTTGTCTGAATTCAGGAAATAGCCCACGGCTACGCCGACAGCGGCTCCTACAATAAAAGATACCACTGCTTTTGAACTTCTGCTCATAATCAAGAGTTTTTATAAAGTGAAAGAAATCGGGTTTCAGGGAGTACGGGGTGCCCATTCAACTCCACATCTATGGTTACAAACTTTGTTCCATAATTGTTCAACTCCCGGGATAAAACATAAAACAACATTATTAGTTCCTTTCGCTAATTCTGGCAAACTTTGTGATCATCCTAAAATCCCGTAAATTATAATTACACCCAGCAACCAAACTATGAGCCACCTCGACAATGAACGTTTAAAGCAGATCGTTTTTCTCCTGATCCTCGCCTTCCTGGCCATTATCCTCTTCAAGGAGCTATATGCCTTTTTCCCCGGGTTCCTCGGTGCGGTCACCTTTTATGTGTTGTCACGCAAATATATGTTCAGGCTGGTGGAGGTGCGCAAATGGGGCAGGCCCTGGGCCGCGGCTACCATCATGGTCCTGTCTTTCCTCATCATCCTCCTGCCCTTCGGGCTGCTGGTGAACATGCTTACTGCCAAAGTGGCCTATGCCATCAATCATTCTTCGGAACTGATCAAAGGGCTTGAAAAAATAAACGAGCAGCTGCACCAGAACACGGGCTTCGAACTGATGACCGACGCGCGGCTGCAAAAGATCCAGGAATATATAACCAATGTGCTGCCGGGCTTTGTGGGCGCCACTTTCAACACCCTCACGGCCGTGGCCATCATGTATTTTATACTGTATTTTATGCTGGTGAACGCGCGGGAAATGGAAGAAGCGCTATACGAATACATCCCGCTGAAAGACGAGAACGTGGAGCTGCTGGGTGCGGAAGTGAAGAACATGGTGGTGAGCAATGCCATCGGCATACCGCTCATAGCCCTCATCCAGGGCGTGGTTTCGCTTATCGGTTACCTGATATTTGGCGTGCCGGAACCGGTATTCTGGTTCGTGGTCACTTCTTTTACGGCCATGCTGCCTATCATAGGGGCGGCGGCGGTGTATTTGCCCATGGGCCTTTACATGCTGTCTATCGGGCAAACCTGGCAGGGTATAGCCGTGCTGGCCTATGGCTTCGGCGTGGTGGGCTCCAGCGACAATATTTTCAGGATGCTGCTGGCGCGGAAGATCGGGGACGTGCACCCGCTGATCACCATCTTTGGCGTTATCATCGGCATAAGCCTGTTCGGCTTTATCGGCCTGATCTTCGGGCCGCTGCTCATATCGCTTTTCATCGTGCTGCTAAAGATCTACTCCAACGAATACCTGGTGAAGAAACGCGAGGTGAAAGTGGTGAAAACCGCGCACGCGAAAGAAAAGCAGATGAAAAAATCGGGGGAATAACTCCACAGATTGTTGATCAGCCCCTGTAATAATTATTTTCATTGATGTACTTCCACACCGCGTCCGGCACCATGTAGCGGATGCTTTTGCCTTCCTGTATCCATTTGCGGATATTGCTGGAAGAAATATCCAGCATAGGTGCGTTCACGATAGTGACCTTTGCCCCGAAAGTGTCTGTTACCGGGTGTTCCGGCCTGTTGTACACATATACTTCGTAGTTGTCCAGCAGCTGGCGGTAGTTCTTCCAGCGGGGAATGTTCTGGAAGCTGTCACTGCCCATGATCACGACAAATTCCTGCGTGGGGAATTTCTCGGTCAGGTAGGCGAGCGTGTCTATCGTAAAGGAAGGGCGGGGGAGGGAGAATTCGATATTGCTTACGCGCAGGCGCGGCTCATCCTGGATGGCCATTTCGGCCAGGTGCAGGCGGTGATGTTCGTTGAGCAGGCTGGAGGAGGCTTTCAGCGGGTTATGCGGCGACACCACCAGCCATACTTTGTCGAGGTCGGTATGATAGGCCATAAAATTGGCGATAATCATATGGCCGGTATGGATAGGATTAAATGATCCGAAGTATAAACCGATTTTCATGGGGGCAATATACCTAAAATTGTCCGCTCACTCCAATGGTTTGAAGTGTTCGAACACGTGCCCGCATTCCCGGCAGTAGTGGATGGCCCGGCACAGCGTGCTGCCGAAAGGCGAGCGCAGGTACGTGTTTTCGCTGTTGCAATGCGGGCAGGCGGTATGCATGAGTATTTCCGAATAGGCTTCCCCGTTATGGATCTGCGGCGGCGCTATCCCGAAGTTCTTCAGTTTTTCCTTCGCGCTTTCCGCCATGCGGTTGCTGTTCCAGTGGGCTTCTTTATCTATTTCCACGGTCACGCTGGCGCCCAGTTCTTTTTCCACGGTGCTGCGGATGTTGTTGCGGATCAGCTCCACAGCAGGGCAGGCGGAAAAAGTAGGGATCATTTTAATGAGCACGGCTTCGCCCTCGGTGATCTCCACATGGGTGATCATGCCCAGGTCCAGCACGTTCAGCACGGGGATCTCCGGGTCCATCACCTGTTCCAGGGCTTTATATATCCTGTCTTCCGTTATCGTCATATGCATTTGGTTACCAGACCGCTTCCGGGTCCATCCTGAAAACGAATCCCATTTCATCCAGCAGGGGCTGAAGATATTCTGTATGATATCCTTTGCGGCCGCCATACACGGGCGTTACGGCTTTTTCATCGGGCAGGTTCAGCCCGGCCACGGCCAGGATGTTATAGACCCTGTCCATCCATTGTTCTTTCAGCGCGGCTTCCCCGGCGTAAATTTTTTCCGCCATCAGCAATTGTTCCGCTTCGGGGTGAGGCTCAAAAATACCCAGCGCCAGCGGGAAACAGGCATTGAGGGCGCTCTGCATGCGGGCGTGGCTTTCTTCCGCTGCGCGGCATAGCTGCGTGATCCAGGCGTTGGCGTGAAGCGTGTGGTATTTTATTTCGCCTTTCAGCTTGCGCGCCAGCGGCGCCAGCGGCTCAAAGGAGCTATGCTGCAACTGTTCCCAGCGGACGGCCTCCGCATGGTCGAACAGGAAGTGGCGCATAAGGCTGAAATCGTATTCGCCGTTGGGCATTTCCACGAGATGGCAGCATTTATATTCTTTTTCCCCGCGGAGGAACGCGAAGCGGTCCGGCTCCTGTCCCTGGAGGTTTTCATGCAGGATGCGGTAAAGCGCCCAGGCATGGCCTATTTTGTCCTGCGCCATGGAAGAAAAAGCGATGTCTTCTTCCATGATCGGGCCGAGGCCCGTCCATTCGGAGTTGCGGTGGCCCTGTACCAGGGCGTCGTCTGCCATGGCGGTAAGCAGGTAGCCGATGGCTTCATTCCTTGTCATTCGTGGATTTTTTAAACTTGTTGATCTTCTCCATTACCTTGAAGCCGCTGGCGTCGCGGTAGGTTTTTTCGAGGTTGTTGGCGAACATGTCCTCATCTTCCGTATCGAAAGAAAGGATGTCTGCACTGCGCACTACCCAGAGGTTCACGCATTTTTTGCGGCGGGCAAATTGTTCTTTCGCGAAAACGAGTGCCAGCTGGGCATTTGGAGCATGCACGCAACCTACGTGCTCGTGGTGGGCGCCGCGTTTTTCCTGGTGGAATACTTCAAAAACATTCCAGTTCTCTCCTTCCTGTACGGTAACGGGTTCGCCGCCGCTGTTGAGTTTCAGGCGTTTTACGCGAGGGTCTAATGATTGGTTATCCATGCTTATATCTTTATGCGACCGGGGCGGTTGTTTTTTCTGCGGGGTTCATTAAGGCCTTGCGCACCCAGCGGCCATGCTCTTCAGCCCATTTCCGCACGTCAAGCCTTTCTTTGTTGCAGGGGCCGCCGCCGTTGATGACTTTCTTGAACAGGTCCCAGTCCGGGTCGGAGTAGGTCCATTTGCCGGTGGCCGGGTCCTTTTTCAGGTTCTCGTCCGGGAGGGTGAGGCCGAGGTCCCAGATCTTGGGCACGTAAGTATCCAGGAACTGGTTGCGCATATCGTCGTTGCTGGCCATTTTCACCTTCCACTGCATCAGCTTTTCACTGTGCACGGAAGTTTTGTCCGGCGGGCCGAAGAAGTGCATGATGGGTTGCCACCAGCGGTTGAGCGCATCCTGCACCATGGCGCGCTGCGCGGGTGTGCCGGTAGCGAGCTCGATGAACGCGTCGTGGCCTTGTTTCAGGTGGAAGCTTTCTTCGTAGCATATTCTTTCCAGGGCGCGGCAGTAGGGGCCGTAGGAACCTTTGGCATTGGCCACCTGGTTCACGATTGCGGCCGCGTCTATGAGGAAACCTATCACGGTAACGTCTGCCCAGGTCTCAGCCGGGTAATTAAATACGTTGGAATATTTGGATTTGCCGCTCAGCAGGTCGTTGATCATGGCTTCGCGGCTTTTGCCGAGAGTTTCGGCGGCATTGTAAAGCAACTGGCCGTGACCGATCTCGTCCTGCACTTTGGCGATGAGCGCCAGCTTGCGTTTGAAACCCGGCGCCCGGGTGATCCAGGTGCCTTCGGGCAGTGCGCCTATAATTTCAGAATGGGCATGCTGTTCTATCAGCCGGATAAGCTGCCTGCGGTATTCAGACGGCATCCAGTCCCCCGGTTCTATCTTTTCTCCCCGGGCAATGCGGGCTTCAAATTCGGCGAGCTTTTCCGGATCGTCGTGCAATTGCTCTTCGTTCAACTGCCGTTTGTTCGGCTCGTCAAAGATGTATCCACCTCCGTACATGGAATGATTGTTTTGGTAATCCTGTAAATTACTGAATTTTACCCGTTCGCCCAATTCGGGATTCCTGCACCCACTGCGGATTTAACAAACTTTTTTGCGGCGCTTGCGGCACATTTCCGATCTTTAATACAGCATGATCACAACTGCCATTGCACTGGTTTGCTGCTGCCTCGCAGGGCCGCTGAACCCGCGGGGAACGGGCGGGGAAAAGATTTTTACGCCTGCAAAAAACTTCCGGCTAAATTATCATGCATCAGTTCAGTCCGGCCGCAAAGATCCCGTCATCAAAGTGGTATTTGTTTCGGAAAACCGGCCCGAAGACCCTTCGTCAGACACGCTTTTCTACCACCAGCGCCACATTGCTCCCGGCGATTTCCTCGGCAGGAGCAGCTCTTCCGGCAGGAGCGAGGCTGTTAGCTACACCAGCTTTGCATTCGATGGCAGCACCCGCCAGTACCGCGATACGCTGGAAATACGGCTGGTCTTGCAGGTGTTCTGGGTGAAAAGTTCTTCCTGGAGCAGGACCATGCCGCCCAGCCGTCACGTGCTGGAACATGAGCAGCTGCATTTTGATATTACCCGCCTGGTGGCGGAGCGTTTCCGGCACAAGGTGCTCTCCATGCCGCTCACGCCCGACGATCATGACAGCCGCATCCAATACGAATACCTCGAATCTTTCCGTGAAATGAACCGCATGCAGGAAGAATACGATATCGCGGTGAACCGCGGCATGAACGTCATCGCCCAGCAGGAATGGCTGCGCCGCATCCGCAACGAGCTGCGGGGGTTCGGGGTGGAGCCGCCTACCGATTGAATTCCTTCACCACTTCCAGCACTGCGCCGGCTGCGCGGTAAAAGAAAGAAGGATTGATCTTTTCAAACTCATCCGTCACTTTGTGATAGTCCGCGTGATCTTCCACGCCGAAATACAGGAAGGGGATCTTCACTTTATGAAATTCGTAATGGTCGCTTTGCGAGGTCCAGTTCTGGCTGCCGTCCGTCGGTTTGTCGTGCCCGAAAGGCAGGCTCACCTTACTGCGGGCTGCAGCGGCGCTCACCGGGCCTTTCAGCGCTGGATAGGGAGTAGTGCCGCAAACGTACAACTCGTTTTTATCGTTGTGGCTTACCATATCCATGTTGATGTTCAGTATAATTTTCCCGGCGGGAACAGGCAGGCGGGCAACGAAAGCCTTTGCGCCCTGAAGGCCCAGCTCTTCGGCATCAAATGCGGCGATGAGCAGGTTGTATTTCGGGGGATGCTCTTTAAAATATTTCGCGATGGCCAGCAGTGTTGCCACACCGGAAGCGTTATCGTCCGCGCCGTTGTAGATGCTGTCTGCGTCTCCCGCATTTTTCCTGATCCCCACATGGTCGTAATGCGCGGAGATCACGATGAAACTATCCACCCGCCCCGGGATGTACCCGTAAAGATTGGTGCCCATGATCCGCGGCTGGCCGAAATAAAAAGGTTGCTCGAAGGTGTTGTTGAACTGGCTGATCTTCAGTTGCTTTAACCTCTCCAGCAGGTAGAACTGTGCCATGCGGTTGCCCCTGGTGCCGGTTTTGCGGCCTTCCATTTTATCGGCGGAAAGGGTTTTAACGTCTTTCATCAGCTGCGATGAATCTACCTGTGCATGTGCATGAATAGAAAAGAGGATAGCTAAAATGGGGAGGGTGTGTCTCATAATGCCGGGTATTTTCTCAAAAATACCACTTCTGGGCCGATGGCCATCCATAAAAAAACCGTCCCGGTTATGCCGGAACGGTTACATATCGTTGAGCGTTTCTATTGAAAGATCTGGAACACGATCCAGCTGCATACATACGCAATCGCGGTCATGTACACGAACTGGATGATGGGATATTTCCAGCTCTTCGTTTCCCGCTTCACGATGGCCAGCGTGCTCATACATTGCATGGCAAAGGCGTAGAATATCATCAGCGACAAGCCTGTGGCCAGCGTGTACACCGGCGTTCCGTCTATCCGCGTGGCAGACGCCATTTTTTCGCGGAGGGTGGCGTCGGTTTCGTCTGCTTCACCAACGCTGTAAAGCGTGGCCATGGTGCCTACAAACACTTCCCGTGCGGCAAACGATGTGATCAGCGCAATGCCTATTTTCCAGTCGAAGCCGAGGGGCCTCACGGCAGGTTCTATCGCGTGGCCAAGAATGCCGGCGTAGGAATTGGCCAATTTATCGGATTGGAACTGGTGGTCGAGCTCTGCCAGCTGCGCGCTGTCTGTTGTTTGCGATTGCAGCTGCTCATATTTCGCATGCACTTCCTGCATCTGCCTTGAAGGCCCGTACGACGCGAGGAACCAGAGTATGATGGAAATGACCATGATCACCTTGCCTGCATCCATCACGAATATTTTTGCTTTCTCCACCATGGTGGTGCCTACGTTTTTCCAGCGGGGCGCGCGGTAAACGGGCAGTTCCATGATGAAATAACTTTTCTCCCTGATCTTAATAAACAATTTCATGATGGCCGCTACGAGAATAGCCATGAAGAACCCGAGCAGGTAAAGTCCCATCATTACAAGGCCCGGCAGGCTCAGGAAGCCCAGTACCGGCTTGTCCGGTATCACCAGTGCGATCATGATCGTGTAAATGGGCAGGCGGGCTGAGCAGCTCATGAGCGGCGTGATCAGGATGGTGATCAGCCTTTCTTTCCGGTTCTCGATATTCCTTGCAGCCATGATGGCTGGCACTGCGCAGGCCACGCCGCTGATCAGCGGCATTACAGACTTGCCGTTGAGGCCCACCTGGCGCATCAGCCGGTCTGTCAGGAAGCTGATGCGGGCCATGTAGCCGGTATCTTCCAGCACGGTAATGAGCCCGAAAAGGATCATGATCTGCGGGATGAAAACCGCGATGCCGCCCAAACCCGCGATGACGCCGTTTACCAGCAGGTCGCTGAAATTATTCTCCGGCAGGATGCCGGATACCCAGCCGCTCAGTTCCCCGAAACCGGCTTCGATAAGGTCCATAGGGTAGCTGGCGATCCAGAAGATGCTTTGGAACAGCAGGAAAAGCACCACCAGCAGGATGAGGTAGCCCCAGAAGCGGTGCAGCAGCAGGTTGTCTATCCGCTCCGTTTGCAGTTGCTGCTGCAGGGGATCGGTTTCCACCACGGTGCTGTTCATAATATGTTTGATGCGGGCGTAACGCTGCATGATCTCGTCTGCCTGCACTTTCGTTTTATTGAAATGCTGCTGCTGCAAAAGGGCGCGGATGGACTGCTGGCGGGTTTTGTCGAGGAAGTCCAGCTCGTCGTGGTTCACGGCCACGTGCAGGGCGGCGTAATCGCTGATGCCGTGGATGTTTTGTTTCACACCTTCTATCACGGCGGGGGCCAGCTGGTGATTTTCGATGAAATCGCGCGCCGGCGCGCCGAACTTTTCCTGCGCGATCAGCTCGATGTTCTTTTTGAGGGCGGGAATGCCTTTGTTCTTCCTTGGGTTGATAGCCACCACGGGCACGCCCAGCTCACGTTCCAGGCCGGCGAGGTCTATCTCTATGCCTTTCTTTTTTGCCAGGTCCATCATGGTGAGACCAATGATCACAGGCATTTTCAGGTCTATGATCTGGGAGCAGAAAAGGAGGTTGCGCTTGAGGTTGGAGGCATCGGCGATGATGAGGATCATATCCGGTCGGTCTTCCCCCTCGGGGTTGAGCAGCACGTCGTAAGTCACAAATTCGTCCGCGCTTTTGGGATACAGGCTGTAGGTACCGGGCAGGTCAATGATATTGGCATTCAGCTGGGGAGTAATGCGGGCAATACCGGTCTTTTTATCCACCGTTACTCCCGGGAAATTACTAACCTTCTGGTTTAATCCTGTCAGCGCATTAAAGAGAGAGCTCTTTCCGCTGTTCGGGTTGCCGACCAGCGCAATGTTTATTGGTACCTTCATCCTTATCTGATCCTTCAATTTTTGAATACGCAAAACTAGCAATTAAATGGCGAGGGGAATGATCGGATCGGGAAAAATGGAGGAACGGCGGCTTTTTTAAAGGAAAAACAGGGGAAACGCCCTGTTTAAGCAAAAAAACCGCGGTGGATACCGCGGTTTTATAATATGTGAAACTAAACTTATTGTGACGAATTTTTTCCTGGTTTACCGGGTAAAGGCGTTGCTGAGAACGAGGGACAGCAGCCCCATAGCCGTGCTCCGCCTGTCTTTCACCGCACCTGAGTCTTTTTGTTTGCTGTCTTCCACGGGCGTGGTATTCTCTTTCGGCGCTTCTTTTTTAGGCGCAGGGTTCCCGCGGGGGCCCTGGTAGCGGTAGTTCTGGTACACAGAATCTGTTCCGCGCTGCGCCGGATCTTCCCTCACTTCAGGCTCCCAGCCGTTATCGTTCATCTGTATCCTGATCTCGCGGTCTTCGTTCCAGTCATAATTGTGATTTCTCCACCATTTGTGGCCCCAATCGTTGATGATGCGGCGCACATCACGGTCTACGGTCACTTCGCGGCCTTTCGGCACGTACACATATATTTCCACTTCCTGGTTGCGGTAAAGGGAATGACGCGGGATGGAAAAGCCATCGGGTATCAGCAGCACGGAATCGTGCTGGTGGATCTTGTAGCTGATCTCACTGGCCAGCATGGCGGCCTGACTGGAATTCCGGCCGTGGGAGGCTTTTTTCACCTCTACGGAAAAGCTGTCTGTGGGGCTTTCGCGGAAAAACATCCGGATGTCGCCAATGATGGCGGTATCGTCTACCACGCGGAGATTGCCGTCGAAGATATTCATATCGTCTATCACCAGCATATCTTCCGCCTTGCGGATCACCAGCCTGCCGTTGGATGGCTGGGTGATGAAAACGTGTTCCTTCACATAACGCTTGGCTCCGGTGAAATCCTTTGTGACGGAAACCGTCAGCCACACGGTGAAAACGAGGCCCAGGATCCAGAAAAAGCCCAGGGTGTAACCTGCGTATTTATTCGTTTGTTTGATACCAGTCATTTTGCGCACCAGGAACAGGATCAGCGCGAGAATGGGAATACCGATCAGCAGTGCCACGGCAGGCCAGAAAAGAACCGTCTGCGCGCCCGAATCGAAAATGAGGTCTTTAACCGGAGCAAGGACCGCGGAAAAGATAGCGGCCATGATGAGGCCTACCACCAATACGAAGAGCATTACCACGCCGAGGAACAGGAAGAAGCCTTTGGCCATGAAGCCAATAACGTTCAAGATCCCCCGGAAGAACCCTTCTATTGCAGATCCGGCATCTCTACCGAACTGTTTCCCGCGGCCCTCCGAAAAATTTCGGACATCGTCTCCCATTTTTTCCATGCGGCTGCGGAAGGAGTTCATTTCTTCCTGCACGGTTGCCTTGATATTGTTAAGGTCTACCCGCTCCCCCCGCATCTCCAGTTTTTCCGCGGCGGTTACGGCCTCGGGAGTGGCAAACCAGAGAATGAAGTAGAGCACGATGCCGCCGCCATACAGGCCGATGGCCATCAGGGCGAAAATGATGCGGAACACGATAGGGTCCACATTAAAATAAGCGCCCAGGCCGGAGCACACGCCGCCCAGCACTTTGTTGTCGGTATCGCGGTAAAATCTTTTACGGGGGCGGATGTACGGTGCGAAGGAATCTGAGGCGGAAGAAGAGGTGTTGGATTGATTGTTGTTCGCACTGCCACCGGCTTCTTCCCCGAATTGTTCGGGCGTGCCCATGGAAGTTTTAATGGCCTGCACATCTTCATCGGTGATGCAATGTGCGCCTTTGCGGATCTTGTCCTGGAATATCTCTGCGATGCGGCTCTCGATATCTCCCACGATCTCATCTGCACCCTCTTCCTGCGAGAAGTAACGCCTGAGGCTGTCCAGGTACTGCCGCAGGATCTCGTAGGCACTGTCCTCTATCGGGATCAGGCGGCTAGACAGGTTTATGTTGATGATCTTTTTCATTGTCCAATCTTGTTTTTAGGTTTTAGGTAAACGGATGGGTCGTTTATTGGATGGTATTAGGTTGTGTGAGTTGCTGCACGGCATTGGCCAGTTCATTCCAGGTATTTTCCAGGTCGCGGTAAAAGAGTTCTCCTTTATCGGTCATGGAAAAATATTTCCGCGGGGGCCCTGAGCTGCTTTCCACCCAGCGGTAGGTGAGCAGTTCCGCATTTTTAAGGCGTGTTAAAAGCGGGTATAAGGTCCCTTCCAGGATATCCAGCTTCGCTTCTTTCATTTTTTCAATAATGTCTGAAGGGTAAGCCTCGCCTTGCTTGATGATAGAAAGGATGCAGAATTCAAGCACCCCTTTTCTCATCTGTGATTGTGTGTTGTCTATATTCATGGCAAGTGAGCTTTTTTTATGCCAGCTGACCAATTTATCAACTTGACGATACAAAGATAGAAAGAATTTACTACTATGCAATACACAATACCCTACATTGCAAACTAATTTGCTTTGAACATTACCGGTTGAAATACATAAAACCCGCCATGGTGGCTTAAAAAAGAAAAATTTGCGGCGTTTTTGAGAACCCCGGATTTGTGATGAGCGGTTTCAGGGAAGGATAAACAAAATAGAACTGCTATCAACTGTAAGTGTAAGGTTTATAATCTATTACAGTCCGATTTAACATTTTTTTGACCTAAGGGAATATGATTTCTGGTTTTAGGGGCTTATTTTTGCTTTTGTATAAGATTTTCATGAAAAAGTTACTCAGTATATTTCTCATCAGTCTGATGTGTATTCAGATGCTTCCGATCAAGGAGGTGGGGAAACTGCTGTTTTGTAACCAGATCGTGGAAGAGCATGTGGAAGGGGGTTGTTCCTCCAAAGGCCCCAAGCTCACCGGCGACTTTAATTTCCACCGGTATGCCGAGATGGAGACCGAGCTGAATCCCGAATTGTTTCTAAGCACCCTTAATTATAGCTATTACGAGGAAATTCCTGCGAGTCCCATCCAGGAAATACAGACGCCGCCCCCCAATGTGGCGTAAGCTTAGCTGACCCTTAGCATGCGTGTCCTCACGCCATGTTTTTCCCTTTTTTATTTCTATCAATAACAGATCAGGCACCGATCCCGCAACCGCGGCTGATTCGACGGCTTTATGCATTACCCGCGTTACCTGCGGTGGTTTTGCGGCCCCGTCTTTCTGCGCGGACCAGCGGACCATTCCTGCACGCATTTCATGACTGCATGTACCAGGAAAGGCTTCAGTGCCCGGCATCTGTATAAACCATTCAAAGATGAGTACGAAGACTTCTATCTTCTCCAATATCAAGGGCGATCTGTCCTCCGGCCTTGTTGTGTTCCTTATTGCCATCCCCTTGTGCCTGGGCATAGCCCTGGCATCGGGCGCCCCTTTGTTCTCCGGCCTTATTGCCGGTATGCTGGGCGGCCTGGTGGTGGGCTTTTTCAGCGGCTCGCAGCTCAGCGTGAGCGGTCCCGCAGCGGGTTTGATCACCATCGTTGCCGCCGCGATCCTCAAACTGGGTTCCTTCGAGGCCTTTTTGCTTGCAGTATTTCTCGCCGGCGGGCTCCAGCTGCTGCTGGGCTTTGTTAAAGCCGGCGTGATCGCCAACTATTTTCCGTCCAACGTTATTACCGGTATGCTTACGGCTATCGGCATCAGTATTATCCTTACGCAGATACCTCATGCCTTTGGGCACGACGAGCAGGCGGAAGGCCAGCTGGCTTTCATCCAGGTTAGCGGGGAGAACATTATTTCCTCTGCATTGAGCAGTATCCGACATATACAATTAGGCGCAGCCATCATCACGCTGGTGTCTATCCTCATACTGCTCTACTGGTCTAAAGTACCTAAACTGAGCGTTATCCCGGCCGCGCTGGTGGCCGTTCTTGCCGGTGTTGGCCTCAACGAGCTGTTCCATGCAACCGGCTCCAACCTCGCGCTGGAGCAGACGCACCTGGTAACGCTGCCTGTGGCCGAATCGTTCAACGGGTTTATCAGCCAGTTCTCACTGCCTGATTTCAGCCAGCTGCTGAACGGGCAGATCTGGATCGTAGCCGCTACCATCGCACTGGTGGCTTCTATCGAAACCCTGCTGAACCTGGAAGCGACGGATAAGCTGGACCCCCTGAAAAGGTACTCGGACCCCAATAGGGAACTGCGCGCCCAGGGTATCGCCAACATGGCCAGCGGCCTGATCGGCGGCCTGCCCATCACCTCCGTGATCGTGCGTTCTTCCGCGAACATTAACGCGGGCGGCCGTACGAAACTGGCCACTATGACGCATGGCGCGCTGCTGCTGGTATGCGCCGCGCTGATACCCGTGCTGCTGAACAAGATCCCGCTGTCTACCCTCGCGGGCGTGCTGCTGGTAACCGGTTACAAACTGTGTAAACCAACAGTGTTCAAATCCATGTTCGCCAAAGGCAAGTACCAGTGGATACCTTTCGTGGTTACCGTGCTGGTGATCGTATTCACCAACCTGCTGGTAGGTGTGGCCGTCGGCCTTTGCGTAAGCATCCTGTTCATCATGATCGGCAATATGAAAGTGCCTTATTTCTTCCAGAAAGAAAAGTACCGCACGGGCGACCTGTTCAACCTGGAACTGAGCCAGGAAGTGTCTTTCCTTAATAAGGCCAACATCCTGCTCACGCTGGACAAGATGCCGGAGAACTGCACCGTGGTGATAGACGCGAGCAAAACGCATTACATCGACCAGGACGTGCTGGACATCATCCGTGAGTTCGCGCAGATAAAAGCGCCGCAAAAGCATATCAAAGTAGTGCTTAAGGGTTTCAAAGAAGCGTATAAAGTAAACAATACAGACCATGTGTTCCATGAGCACCTGGAGAAGGAAAAACCTGTTGTGGCCGTTACCAACGGTACGCACAAGGACCTTTTAAAAGAGTTATCAGTAAACTAAACGTATACAGGCAAGGGCCTTTTCAGAGAGTAGCAGTAAACGTAAAACAAGAACAGTTAAAAAACATTGAATCCATGAAGACAAGCAATAAATCCCTCCAAAGCAGCCTGACGCCGGAATCTGCCTTAGAGATCCTCCGCGAAGGCAATGAACGTTTCGTCAGCAACCTTCGCATCAACCGCAATCTTTTGCAGCAGGTGAATGAAACAAAAGAAGGGCAGTGGCCTTTTGCAGCCATCGTAAGCTGTATGGACAGCCGCACATCCGCGGAGTTGATCTTCGACCTGGGGCTGGGAGATATTTTCAGTATCCGTTTAGCCGGCGCCGTTATTTCCGACAACGTGCTGGGAAGCCTTGAATATGCCTGTAAAGTAGCCGGCTCCAAGTTCATCGTGGTGCTGGGCCACACCCACTGCGGCGCAATCAAAGGCGCCTGCGACGGTGTTGAAATGGGCAACCTCACCGGCCTGCTGGGCAAGATCCGCCCGGCCGTGTTCCAGGAAAAAACATTTAATAAAGAAAAACGGACTTCCAACAACCAGGATTTCGTGGATGCGGTAACGAATATTCATACCGAACGCTCGGTACAAGCCATCCTTGAGCAAAGCGCTATTCTCGCGGACCTGATAGACCGCGGTGAAGTAGGCATCATAGGAGCCATGTATGATGTTGAGACAGGCACGGTAACTTTCCATGAGCACACCAAGCGGATAGGACAACCGCTGCACATGGTTGAAAAATCAGCCTGAGCCTGAAAAAGCAAAAGCCGGAAGAGCAGTCACTTCCGGCTTTTTTATGTCTTGCCTGGTTTTGTGCTTACATATATTTGTCGCCTTTATGGCGTTTCACTTCCGCCACATATTCCTTGATCTGCTGCTCGTTTTCTTTTTTGCAGATCAGCAGCACGTCGGTGGTATCTATCACGATCATATCATCCAGTCCCTGCAATAGCACCAGCTTATCGTTCGGCGCTTTCACCATGCACTTTGTTGCGTCTATCACCATCACGTTCTTGCCTTGTACGGCATTGCCCAGGTAATCCTTTTCCAGGTTCTCGTAGGCGGAAGCCCAGGTGCCCAGGTCGCTCCAGCCGAAGTTGGAAGGGATCACGTACACATTATCCGCCTTTTCCATGATGCCATAATCTATGGAGAGGTTGGTGCATTGTGAATAGATGCGGTCTATCACATCCTTTTCTCTTTGCGTGTTCAGCACTTCATGTTCCGCGACGAACAGCTCGTCCATTTCGGGAAGATGCTCGGCAAAAGCCTGCAGGATAGATTTGGTATTCCACACGAAAATGCCGGCATTCCAGAGGAAGTCCCCGCTTTTGAGGAAGGTTTTGGCCAATTCCAGGTTGGGCTTTTCGGTGAAGGTCTTCACTTTATACACATTATCCGCTACCTGCTCTGTTTCGTACTGGATGTAACCGTAGCCGGTATCGGGCCGGGTGGGCTTGATGCCGAGTGTGAGCAATGCATTGTTCTTTTGTGCAAAGAGCAGGGCGTTGAGGCAGGTGCTGGTGAAGTTGGTGGGATCCATAATGAGGTGATCCGCCGGGGCGCAGATCATGCTGGCTTTGGGGTCTTTTTTATGGATCTTATGGGAAATATAGGCCACGCAGGGCGCGGTATTTTTCCTGGAAGGTTCACTCACGATATTGGCGGCCGGGAGGTTGGGGAGTTGTTTACCCACTGTATCTGCATACTGGTGGTGCGTAACAACGTAGATATTCTCTTCCGGAATGAACTGCGTGAACCGTTCATAGGTCCATTGCAGAAGTGTTTTGCCTGTGTTGAGGATATCCAGGAACTGCTTCGGATAGTCCGTGCGGCTGTAAGGCCAGAAACGGCTACCAATACCTCCGGCCATAATGGCCACGTAAAAATGGTTATTCAACGGTGTCATCGCTCAAATAATTCCTTCTCGGATTAAATCGTGTAAATGTATAATTCCATGATACTGATCACCTTTCATGACCAGGAGTTGCGTGATGTCGTATTCCCGCATCATTTCCAGCGCGTTTACCGCCAACTCGCCATGCTGGATGGTCTTGGGGTTCCGGCTCATGATGTCTGCCGCTTTTACCCCGGATGCGTCCATGTTCTTTTCGAGCATGCGGCGCAGGTCTCCGTCTGTAATAATGCCCTGGAGGCGGTCTTCGCTGTCTACCACGCCGGTAACGCCCAGCATTTTAGAAGATATTTCGACGATCACTTCCCGCAGGGTGCTTTCCAGCTTTACCCTGGGTACCTGGTGAAGGCGGCTGAGATCACCCACCCTGAGGTAGAGTTTTTTCCCCAAAGTGCCGCCGGGATGGAACTTCGCAAAGTCTTCCGCCGTGAACCCTTTCATTTCGATCAGGCAAACCGCCAGCGCGTCGCCCATCACCATCTGGGCCGTGGTGCTGGAAGTAGGCGCCAGGTTATTGGGACAGGCCTCCTGTGTAACTGACGTATTGAGCACAAAATGTGCCGATTGCGCCAGGTAGGAATCCACTTTCCCTACGATGGCCACCAGGGTATTGCCCAGGTTTTTCACCAGGGGAACCAGCACCTTTATCTCCGGCGATTCCCCGCTTTTGGATAGGCACATCACCACATCGTCCGGGGTGATCATCCCCAGATCACCGTGAATAGCATCTGCAGCGTGCATAAATAAAGCGGGTGTGCCGGTGGAATTTAGGGTTGCCACTATCTTTTGGGCGATGATAGCGCTTTTGCCGATGCCGGTGATCACCACACGGCCCCGGCAGCTGGCGATCAGCTCCACTGTTTGTTCAAAGTCATCATCGATAAATTGCTCCAAACTCTCAATGGCAGCAGATTCCAGCCTGATGGTCCTTTTCCCTGTTTCCCGGATGTTTACGGAGGTCTTCTGTTTCATGCGACAGCTGCAAATTTATCATTTTTTAAGCAAGGGCGGCGATCATATAATTTATATTGACACAAAGGGGTTTTTTCAGTAATTTCGTGTCCCCCAAAAATACATGTTGAATAATTTTCATCTATCGGCAGGCGTTCTTACGCCCTGAATTACAAGTAAAATATTAATGTGATGGCTGTTGCAAAGGTAAGTTTGTTGGATGCATTACACGAACATTTTGGGTTCGATTCCTTCAAAGGGAATCAGGAGAAGATTATTAAAAGCATACTTTCCGGGAAAGATACATTCGTGATCATGCCAACAGGCGGCGGTAAATCTTTATGTTACCAGCTGCCAGCGCTGATGAGCCCAGGGGTGGCGCTCATTGTAAGCCCGTTGATTGCGCTGATGAAAAACCAGGTAGACCTGGTGCGTTCGTACAGCAGCAAAGACAACGTTGCGCATTTCCTCAATTCTACCCTCACCAAGGCGCAGATCAAAAAAGTGCGCACAGACCTGCAGTCCGGCAAAACAAAAATGCTGTACGTAGCGCCTGAAACCCTTACCAAACAAGAGAATATTGACTTTTTCCGCGAGCTGGAAATATCTTTTATCGCGGTAGACGAGGCGCATTGTATCTCCGAATGGGGGCACGATTTCAGGCCGGAATACCGCCGTCTCAAGGAAATGATAGACCTGATCGGCAGCGACCTGCCTATCATCGCCCTTACGGCCACCGCTACGCCCAAAGTGCAGAGCGATATCGTGAAGAACCTGGAGCTGAGAACGCCTGAGGTCTTCATTTCTTCCTTCAACCGCCCCAACCTCTACTACGAGATCAGGCCGAAACGCAAGAAGGAACAGACCATCAAGGAGATCGTCAAGTTCATTCACCTGCATAAAGGCAAAAGCGGCATTATTTACACGCTGAACCGCAAAACCACCGAAGAACTGGCGGATATGCTGGTGGCCAACGGCATCAAAGCCGTAGCCTACCACGCCGGCCTCGACGCCGGAACCCGCGCCCAGCGCCAGGATATGTTCCTGCTGGAAGAAGTGGAAGTGATCGTGGCCACCATCGCCTTCGGGATGGGGATAGACAAGCCTGACGTACGATTCGTTATACATTACAATATTCCGAAAAGCCTCGAAAACTACTACCAGGAAACCGGCCGTGGCGGCCGCGATGGGCTGGAAGGGCTTTGTCTTTGTTTTTATTCCTACAAAGACGTGCAGAAGCTGGAGCACCTCATGCGCGACAAGCCCCTTTCCGAACGCGAAATGGGCGCCCAACTCATCAATGAAACCGTGGCTTATGCGGAAAGCGCCGTTTGCCGCCGCAAAGTGATCCTGCATTATTTCGGCGAGAAATATGAAACGGAAAACTGCGGCAAGTGCGACAACTGCCGCAACCCGAAAGAAAAAATAGAAGTGAAGAACCGCGTCGTGATCGCTTTAAAGGCTATTTCCCGGCTCGAAGAGCGCTTCGGTTCAGAATATGTGATCAATATCATCACCGGCAAATCCAACCCGCAGATCAGCACTTTCCAGCACGACAAACTGGATGTGTTCGGCGAAGGGAAAGAATTTGACGCGCACTTCTGGAACTCGCTGCTGCGCCAGATGATGCTGGAAGGCCTCATCGAAAAAGATATTGAAGAATACGGCCTGCTCAAGATCACGGACAAGGGTAAAAAGTTCATTAAAAAACCCTTCTCTATCTACGTCGCGCTCAACCACCAGTTCGACGAAGATGGCGGCGACGACGATGAGAATGCCGCCGGCGAAGCCCCGCTTTCCGCAGACACCGTGCTGTTTGAAATGCTGAAGGACCTGCGCAAGAAAGTAGCCAAAGAAAAGAACCTGCCCCCGTTTGTGATCTTCCTCGAAACTTCGCTGGAAGACATGGCCACGCAATATCCCACCACCGTGCAGGAACTGGAAAAGATCCAGGGTGTGAGCAAAGGCAAGGCCATCCGCTACGGCAAAAAGTTCGTGGATGTGATCTCGAAATACGTGGAAGAAAACGACATCACGAAGCCGGACGACTTCGTAATGAAAAGCGTGGTCAACAAAAGCGGCCTGAAAGTTTTCATCATCCAGAACATCGATAAAAAGATGCCGCTGGAAACCATCGCGAAAAACAAAGAACTAAGCATACCCCAGCTGCTGGATGAAATGGAAACCATCGTAGCCAGCGGCACCAAGCTGAACCTGGATTACTGCATCGATGAAGAGCTGGACGATTATGCGCAGGATGAGATCATCGAATACTTCAAAGGCTGCGAAACATCCAGCCTGCAGGTAGCCAAGGAAGAGCTGACGGAAGGGGAGTACACCATTGAACAGCTGAAGCTGATGCGGATCAAATTCCTCGTGGAATATGGTAATTGACGAGGAAATTTTTCCTAACCTATTGGTTTTTTGAAAGATTGTCTTACTTTTGCATTCCCCTTTACAAACGGGATGCCTGGTGTGGTAGCTCAGTTGGTAGAGCAAAGGACTGAAAATCCTTGTGTCGCCGGTTCGATCCCGGCCCTCACCACGAAAAAAGCCTGCGGAAATCCGCAGGCTTTTTTTATTGTTGCCTGTTTTGTCTGCTACAGTTCTACAGCTAAGAGCTCCCCTCCCAATTCATGAAGCGCTTTTTGGATTTTTTGTTTTTGCGGCAGCCTGGGTTTTTTCAACCCGGAAGAATAGTGCTGCAATTGCCGCTGGTTAATGCCTGTAATATGCTCCAATGCTGATTTTGTGAATATTTTACTGTAGTATTTCAATAAGCTTTCAACATCAAACTTATAAACGATCTCGTATTTGCCTTTTAAAACAGCCGGTACATGCCGGGGGTCATTGTGCTTTATCAATAATTTAATGGCATCCAGTGCAGACTGTTTTGCTTCCTGAACTGTTGCCCCGCCGCCATAAACACCTTCTATGTTTTCAGCATAGGCACTATAAAAATCCTTACTTCTTTCAATGATAATTCTTACAACCTTCATAGCATTTGTTTTTATAAAGGGGATCATATCAACCCCATTTCTTTCACGATTTTCTTTCTGAGTCCTTCTCCTATTTCTTTCGCACCATGGAATGGCACCGGGTAAATCCGGCCCTCTTTTTCATAAATGTGATGGCTTCCTTCCGTTCTTACATGCCTCCATCCATTTCTCCTGATACGCCGGTGTAATTCACTGGATTTCATTTCATTAATTTAATAAACCGGGGTTGGGCCAACTATATAAAGGTAGTAATTTCACTACCATTTCCAAAACATTTCAATAAAAAAAGCCTGCGGAAATGCGCAGGCTTTTTGTTACAAATCCTTCCTGTTGATTCATTTTTTCCACGGAAGCACGATGGTGAACACGCTGCCAACGCCCACTTCGCTCTTCACTTCAACGTTGCCCCCCATCACTTCCGCCAGGTTTCTCACAATGGACAGGCCGAGCCCCATCCCCCCGAACCTGGATGGCACGCCCGAAACGATCTGGTGGTATTCCTTGAAAATGTAAGGCAGTTCTTTAGCCGGAATGCCGATCCCCTGGTCTGCAATCTCGACGCACAGCTTTTCTCCGCCACGCACGAAACAGGTGATGGTGACCCTGCTGGCCTTCGGGCTGTACTTGAGCGCATTCGTCAGGATGTTGTATATGATCTGGGTTAAGTAGGTTCTGTCTGAAAATACGGTGTGCGGGAAATCGTCCGAGATTCTTTTTACGACGGAGATCTCTTTTTCCATGAACAGCGGGGCCATAGAATGCAGGATACCATCCAGCAGCTTGCTGAAATCGAAAATGATCTCGTCCAGCTGGAAGCGGTGCAGGTTCTCCTGCTGCGCGGCCTGCCGCACCCGCTCGAATATTTCCTGGAGGTAGCTGGCAGACGTGCCGATCATCTGGATCAGCTCCTGGATAAATTCCTGGTTGCCGTTCTCCAGCTCCTGCTGCAGCAGCCGGGAGGCTGTTACAATACCGTTAATAGGCGTGCCGATCTCGTGCAGGGTGGTGCGGAAAATGGATTTCATCACTTCGCTGGCCGCAGGCCCTTCCATTTCACATGAAGACATGCTCTTGCTTTTAAGGTGTACGGTTGAATGCGGTTTCCCGTTTGGGTGGAACAAAATTCACGCACTACACCTGTAAAAACAATAAGGAAAAGTGCCTATTTTTCTACGCCTTAAGAAGCAGAATCCTTTACCATGGCTGGTTTCGGCGTGAGTATACAAACATCTGCGCGCAGCCCGCCGCTCAGGCTTCCAGCTTGTTGATCAGTTGTATTTTATTGGTGGCAGATATTTTCTCGAATATATTCTGCACATGTTTTTTAACGGTCCGCTCGGCGATAAACAGCGTTTCGCCAATTTCTTTGTATGAATATCCCTGGCCGATCAAACGGGAAATGTCCTTCTCCCGGGCCGTAAGCTGGTAAGCACGGCAGTTCTGCTCAAACTTGCTGAGGGCTTCCGGCGCCGGTTCTTTTTGCCGGAATTCCAGGTTGCCGGCAGACTTCAGGGCTTTTAACGCGGAATCGAGCATCATGCGCCTTTGCTGAACTGCGTTTTCCAGCATAGACGCCACTTTCAGCAGCAGGTCTTCGGTGTTGAACGGCTTTTGGATATAATCCAGCGCGCCCAGGCGCAGGCCATACGATTTGTCCGCCGGGGTCTGCTTCGCAGTCAGGAAAATAATGGGAATATGCTTTAGGTCGGGGTCTTCGGATAATATTTTCGCCAGTTTGAAACCATCTACTTTGTCCATCATCACATCGGAGATAATGAGATCCGGCGTGGCAGGGTAGTGCCGGAGCTTCACCAGCGCTTCCGAGCCGTTCACGGCTACGGTCACGTTGTATTTTTTCATCAGTTTTTTGAACAGGTAACTCAGCATGGCGGAGTTGTCTTCCACCAGCAGGATGGTTTGTTTCTTTTCGTCGTACAGGGAATCGGAAATGCTGAACCGGCCGAGTTCCAGCCCGGAATAACGGCTCACGCTGTAATCGGAGATAACAGGTTTCCCTTCCCCGGGTACATATTTTTGCAGTACGATCGCAATGCGGGTGCCGGGCCGCACTTCGGGATTGCTTTCGATGCTGATGCTGCCCCCCAGGTCTGCCACTGTTTTTTTCACGATCGGCAGGCCCAGCCCCATGCCCTGGAAGCCGCCCTTTTCCGAATTGATCTGGTAATACGGCTCAAATATCTTGTCGTGCAGGTCCTTCGAAACCCCTATGCCATTGTCTTTCACGCTGAAAATGATCTCTTCAGCGCCCGTTTGCAGCAGGATGCTGATCTCCCCGCCTTCGTCTGTATATTTGATCGCGTTCTCCACCAGGTTGTTCACAATACCATTGATGGCGCCGGGGTCTGCTTTGATGAGCACATCGCCGCCGATATTTTCCCGCAGCGTGATCTGCTTTTTCTGGCAATATACTTTGAACAGTACGAGGTTATCCGTCAATATCCTGCTGAAATTGGCCACCTGTCCGTGGTTGTAGATCACGAAGCCTTTGTTGTAGCGTTCCAGGTCGAACAGGTTGCTGATATCCTTATTCAGCTTGTCGATATTATTTTTTACGATGGCCAGTTCCTTTTCATACCCGTGTTTGTTGATGTACTCCTCCAGGTAATTATTGATCAGCGTCAGCGGCGTTTTTGTTTCATGCACCAGGTTCACCAGCGTGTTGGTGCGCTGCTCGTTGGAGCGTTCCAGCTGTATGGTCCTTTCTTTCACTTTTTCGCTCAGCGTGGTGTTGGACCGCTGCAGCAGGTCGTATTCCACGAGGAACCTTTTGATGGTCTGCCGCATGAAGAACCCGCTCATGAGAAGGAAGTTCACATTATTAAAGATCGCGCTGATGATCCATTTCTGCGTACTCCAGAGTTCGTCTATCGCCGGGGAAATGCACCAGATCACGACGGCAACGAATATCCACAGGCGTTCGCGGTACCCGGCCTTGTTATGGTCTTCGCGGTACTTCGCGCGGATGGCCCTGAACGTGGCCGTCAGCGCCACGATGGCGTACATGGCCGGCGCGTAGTAAGAATATTTGGCGGTGAACTCGAAATCGTTGTAGATCGGGTAGTGGATGAAATACATGAATATGGTCGGCACCAGCAGGAACAGGTAGCCGTATTTGCCGTGCCAGCGGAGCTTTTCGAGTCCCAGCGTTTTGTAGCAATAGAACGGGACATACATGGTCAGGAAATAACCGGCGCTGTCGCTGATGATGTTCTGCGCCATGATTGGCAGCGGGATCCTGGGGTCCGGCATGATCAGCAGGTTTTCGCACATGTTGTAAACGATGAGCAGCCCGGTGAGGATCACATGGTACAGCCTGTTCTTTTCATATGGCCGGGCCATATAAAATAATAGCTGGTTAACAAAAATGGCGATCTCAAGAACGATGATCACCAGGATCACGAGGTTGATGTGGATAGGAGGGAGAAGCATGTTGTGCCGTTTAAGCCAGCCGGAGCGGTGGAAAAATAACAGCCAATAAAAGACTAAAATCTGTCCCTGCCGGTTAAAAGTTTGTTAATGGCCCCAGAAACCCCGCTGGGTAAAACAAGTGAAACAGCTCGTCAATCATCAATAAAAGATACCGGCCATCCGCGTGTTCAAACGTTGTAATTGCGGGGGAAAGGGCTAATTGTCACGCGGTTATTGGTTTCCCCATACGGGATGATTACTTTTAACCACGGCCGCGTTATGAAAACAGGAGAGCCGCCACGTATTCCACTTGTAATTATTTTCTCTAGATATGACAGGTAAGCGCATTAACAGACCATTCATTTTATGGGTATTATTTTGTTTCGCCGCATATGGCATGGCCTGCCGCTCCACCGCAGGCGTGGCTGACGTGAACTGGAAAAAGACCCGCGTGCTGGTATATACCAAGAACGGGAAGGGTTTTGTGCACGATAATATTCCCAGCGCCATTGCGGCATTTAAAAAAATGGGGGCAGATCATGGTTTTACGGTAGATGTTTCCGAAGATCCTTCCGTGTTCACCGATGCGAACCTGGGCAAATATGACGCGCTCATTTTCGCTAGTACCAACAATGAAGTTTTTGATACGGATGCACAAAAAGTGGCTTTCATGCGCTATATTCAATCCGGCGGCGGGTTTATGGGCGTCCATTCCGCGATTGGCACGGAGCGCAAATGGACCTGGTTCAAGATGATGATCGGCGGAACTTTCAGCTGGCATGCGAAATTCCAGCAGTTCTCCCTGCAGGTGATAGATCCGAAACACCCGTCTATGGCCAATGTGCCGAAAGTCTGGACGCGGGAGGATGAATGTTATTTCTCAAAAGAAATGTATCCCGGCATCAAAACGCTGATGGCCCACGACGTATCCAGCCTGAAGATCGTGAACGACACGGTGCTTACTAAAAACCAGGGCTCTTTCGGCAACAGCTATCCCGCTGTATGGTACCAGCATTTTGACGGCGGGCACATGTGGTACACCTCCCTGGGGCACCACATGCGGGATTATGCAGAGCCGGTTTTTGTGAACCACCTGTACGAAGGCCTCCGCTGGGTGGTGAGCCAGAGCGGCCACCGCGATCTTTCGAAAGCTTACGCCACCAGCCCGGCAACGCCCGTGCGGTATGAATAAATACAAACGCAAACCATGAAATACAACAGCTACATCGTGGGAGCAGCCCTCCTGGTAACGGCTTGCAATCCCAAGGCACCGAAAGAAGAACAACAACAAATGGTACACCTCATTACGCTGGCTCCCGGGCACTTCCATGCCGCGCTTGTCCAGAAAAGCACCACTCCCGGCATCGACAGCGTTGTGAACGTGTACGCACCCGAAGGCCCGGAGTTGCAGGCGCACATGAGCCTCATCAACCAATACAATTCACGGCCGGACAATCCTACCCATTGGAAAGAAGAGGTTTACACCGGCCCGGATTTCCTGGAAAAAATGACCGCCGGCCCGAAAGGCAGCGTGGTAGTGATCGCAGGAAATAACCACGACAAAACCAAATACATCAGCACCGCGGTGCAGGCCGGCATGAATGTACTGGCTGATAAGCCGATGGCCATTACCACGGAAGATTTCGAGTCGCTGAAAAATTCCTTCACCGCTGCCGCTGAGAAAAAAGTGCTGTTGTACGATATTATGACCGAGCGCTCCGAGATCACCAATATCCTGCAAAAAGAGCTGATCCATCAACCTGCCGTATTCGGCGAACTGCAGCCCGGCACGGCAGACAAGCCCACCATCGAAATTGAAAGCATCCATCACTTTTATAAAATGGTGTCCGGCAAGCCGCTCCGCCGCCCGGCCTGGTTCTTCGATCCCTCCCAGCAGGGCGACGCCAATGTGGACGTGAACACCCACCTGGTAGACCTTGCCCACTGGATGCTGTTTGACACTACGGCACTCAGCTACCAGTCAGACATCAAGCTGACCAAGGCAGATAAATGGAGAACACCGCTTACGCTCAGCCAGTTCAGCACCATCACCGGCGCCACGGCCTTCCCTGATTTCCTAAAGGCATTCGTAAAACAGGATACCATCGTGGATGTAGCCGCAAACGGCACCTTGCATTATGCGGTAAAGGGAATTAACGTACGTGCGTCAGCGTTATGGAACTTCCAGGCGCCCGAAGGCGGGGGAGATTCCCACTACGCCATTGCCCGCGGCACCAAGGCCAACATCGTGATCCGCCAGGGAAAAGAAGAAGGCTGGAAGCCGGAGATCTATGTTGAACCCGTGACCACGGACGCCGGTTACGAACAGGCTTTGCAGACGGCCATCCGGCAGCTTGCCGGAAAATACCCCGGCATTACGCCGGAAAAACAGGACAAGCGCTGGAAGATCCAGATCCCGGATAATCTTAAGACTGGCCATGAGGCTCACTTTGCAGAAGTGCTGCAACGTTACATGCAATTCCTGAAAGCAGGCAAGGTGCCTGACTGGGAAGTGTCTAATATGATCGCGAAATACTACGTTACTACTGCCGGCCAGGCAATGGCCAAAGAAAAATAATGAACATGAATGAGTTCAATCTGTCAGGCAAGCTGGTATTGGTTACCGGCGGAGGTTCCGGCCTCGGCCGTTCCATGGCCGGTACTTTCATCCGTTACGGCGCCAGGGTCATCATTGCCGGCCGCCGGGAAAGCGTGCTGCAGGATACGGTAAAAGAATTGGGGCCGCAGGCCTCGTTTATCACCGCGGATCTGTCAGCGCTGGAAAACATCCCGGCACTGGTGGAGCACATCGAAAAAGAATTCGGCCCGCTGGACGTGCTGGTGAACAACGCCGGCATCCACCTCAAAAAAGACGCGCTGGACGTATCTGACGCGGAATTCGAGAGCGTGGTGCGCACGAACCAGTCCGCCGTATTCGCGCTTTCCCGCGAGGTGGCGCGTAAGATGATCCCGCGCAAAAAAGGCAGTATCGTAATGGTCAGTTCCATGGCCAGCCGGTACGGCATCCCGAAGGTGATCGCTTATACCGCCGCAAAGTCTGCCATAGAAGGCATGACGAAAGCGCTGGCGGTGGAGTGGTCTCCCGCGGGCATCCGCATCAACTGCATTGCGCCGGGATTTATTGAAACAGAGATGTCTGCCAAAGCATTGAACAACGACCCGGAGCGCAAGAGCAAAGTGCTGGGCCGCACGCCCATGCAAAAGCTGGGCAAGCCTGAAGACGTAGGCCTGGCGGCGGTTTTCCTTGCCTCGGACGCAGCCGGTTTTATTACGGGCGCGAGCCTGGCGGTAGACGGCGGCAATTCCATCGGTTTTTAAAAATCTAAATCCATATTCCACATGCATTCCAAGAAAACTGGCCAGGAATCTTCCCGCAGGAAATTCCTGAAAAATTCCATCAAAGGGGCGGTAGGCACACTGGCGCTTACCAATTTGCCCACCATTGTACCCGCCCATGTAGTGAAAGGCCCGATGGCGCCGAGTAACCGCATCAACATCGGCGCTATCGGCAACGGCCGCATTTCCCGTGAACACGATATGCCCGGCGTTTGGAAACATGACCAGGCCAGGATCCTTGCTGTGTGCGACCTGGATAAGAACCGCGTGGAATCGGCCCGTAAGCTGGTGAATGATTATTACACCAAAAAGACCGGCCAAACCTCCGACGCAGTAAAAGCATATGAGAATTATGAAGACCTGCTCGCCAATAAAGACATCGACGCGGTGATCATCAGCACGCCCGACCACTGGCATGTGATGCCCGCTGTAGCGGCCGTGCGCGCCGGGAAAGACGTGTATATGCAAAAGCCCGCTTCCCTTACGATTGCGGAAGGCCGCTTCCTCAGTAACGAAGTGCATAAAACCGGGCGCATCCTGCAGATCGGCAGCCAGCAACGCTCCATGCCGCAGTTCAAAAGAGCCTGCGAGCTGGTGCGCAACGGCCGGATCGGTAAGCTGCACACCATTTACGTAGGCCTGCCGATCGACAATCCTGCTGAAAGCACCGTGGAGCAAGACATGCCTGTTCCCGCCTCTCTCAATTATGAAAAGTGGCTGGGTGAAACGCCAATTGTGCCGTATACCCTCAAGCGCGTGCACCCGCTCAACGATTTCTCCAGGCCCGGCTGGCTGCGCTGCGAACAATTCGGCGCGGGCATGATCACCGGCTGGGGCGCCCATCACTTCGATATCGTGAACTGGGGAATGGGAACGGAATATACCGGCCCGATAGAAATCACGGCATCGGCGGAGTTTCCCAAACCCGGCAATCTCTGGGATGTGCATGGCCCATTCAAATCAGAGAACATTTATGCCAACGGCGTGAAAGTGCTGGCCAGCAACAGTTACCCGAACGGCGTAAAGTTCATTGGCTCCGAAGGCTGGATCTTCGTTTCCCGCGGCAACTATTCAGCCACGGCCAACGATCCCGCGCAGGCTGCCAAAAACAGCAAGGCACTCGATGCCAGCGATCCGAAAATTCTCAGCTCCGTAATAGGGGAGAACGAAATAAAACTGGTGGATAGCAAAGACCATCACGGCAACTGGCTGGAATCCATCGTGAGCCGCAATACGCCCATCACCCCCATTGAAGTGGGGCACCGCGCCTGCACCGTTTGCCTGCTGAACCACGCAGGCATGAAGCTGAAGCGCAAGCTCTACTGGGATCCTGTGCTGGAGCGGTTCAAAAATGACGACGAAGCGAATCTTTTGTTAAGCAGGCCACAACGCTGGCCTTATATCCTTGCTTAACGCTGGCGGAAGGGAACAGGGCGTATCTATCCAGGTACGCCCTTTTTTATTTTATTATTACACGCGGGGCTTTATTTCGCAGAAAATTATAAATAATGTTATTTTGTAAGGTCGCCATTTTAGGACGTCTGCACCCGGGTTTTCGTATACCCGTTAGCGTTCCCTGATAAATCCGGAGTCGATTGTCTGTGGCAGCGGTGGTGCAGACGCAAAACGAAAACTGATGCCGCTTAAAAACCTGGTGCCGCTGCTGATGGCCTTATACGGCGGCATTGTTTTATTGACCGTTCTCGGTGTAGCTTTTCTCATCAGGTCTTTTTACTACAGCAAAAGGTATCTTGAACAAAAGGAATTACTGCTGCGCCGCGAAAACGAAAAGGCCCGCCTCACGGTCCTTTTAATGGAAGAAACCAACCACCGCCTCTCCCGCGACCTGGAACAGGCCGGGCAACACGCACGGCTATACGAAGATAAATACCGCCTCCAGGCAGAATTGCTTTCATCCGCTGAAAACGAACGGCAGCAGCTGTCTGTACAGGTTGGTTTGCTGCAAAAGGAAATAATGGCCACTACCATGCAGCTGGAAAGAAAAAATGAAGTGCTGCATGCGCTCCGTGAAAAGCTCAGCCAGCCGGGGCTGAACATGGGCAAACTGGTCCATCATGAACTGCTGGTGGATGATGATCTTGACGCCTACCGCGCTTCCCTGAAAAATATCCACCCCGATTTTTTCCATTGCCTTCATCAAAAAGCCGTGCAGAAATTAACCCCGCTGGATGAAAAATACTGTGCGCTCATCTACATGAAACTCTCCAATAAACAAATGGCCGCTTTCCTCAACGTGGAGCCGCGCAGTATCCAAATGACCAAATACCGGCTCAAACAGAAGTTTGGTTTAGGGAAAGATGATATGCTGGATGTATACATTCGGGGGATTATTTAATTGGTTATCAAATAATTATAATAAATTGCCTGTAGTGTAGCCTGTTTGTAGGGCAACTTTTATCGCCCAACCGTTCATATTTGCATTATCGGAAACCTCCTTGCTTAAGCATCTTAATAACCCATCCATGAAAAATGAATCCTTAAGGGAACGCCTGTTCGCCCAATTCAATATTCTTCTTCCTATCAGCGGCGGAACGGGAGAAAGCATCGAAAACGCGGTCGTTATTACCGCTGAAGGCTGCGCACGCTTCGTGGAAGTGCAATTCCATGTGCTGGATCTCGTCTGGAAAGCCCGCGGGCTTCCATGGGAGCTGCACAAAAAAAGTATGCACGAACACTACGACCGCATGATCGACAAACTCGTGATCAAAACACGCGAGGTGAGTGAACATAACATTTCCTACCGCTACGAAAATTTTTTCTTCGATGTTACCGGTTGCCTGGAAACCAGGCTGGTAACGGGCAATGACCTTATCTGATCATCCTTTGTTTAACGGTTTTGCAGATAACCTGTCTGCAAAACCAACCCTTTTTTACAGTGGAACATAAGTTATCCTGATCTCGTTATTCCGTTTCATGTCGGTGTTCAGCCCGAAACTTTTTGTTTGCCCGCCGTAACGGATCCGCAGTTCCGCGGTGTTAGGCGGAATGCTGCCAAGGTTGTCTGCCGAAAAAAGCAGGATGTTTTCACCTGGTTTCAGTTCCACCGGTACCTGCGACATTTTCTTTTTCACGGCAAATCCTTTGTGGATGGGTATTCCATTGAGCCGGAGGGTCACGCTGTCCCCATCTTCCACCTGCCCGTCCCAGAGTTCGAGCGTGAGGTTCTTTTCTTTTACTTCAAAAGCGCCGAGGGGTTCGGTTTTCCGGGAAGTGGCAATGGCAGTGATCGTGTCTTTTTTGCCGGGCCGGTATTCTACCTGCGCCACCATGAAAGTGGCAAAGGCATTTGCCCGGTAAGTGAAATCCAGCGCGTATTCGCGCTGGTCTATGCCCATGTAAAGCCTGCCGGTATTGGGCGGCAGGCGCCCATAGTTATCCGCAAAAAATGCGAGGATGTTCATCCCGCTGTCCAGCATAATATGCTGGCGGCGGTTATCTTCATTTACTTCGGCTTTGGCCAGCAGCGGTTTGCCGTTGTGCAGCAGGGTCACGGTGTCTTTATCCAATGTTTCCTGGTCGTTGATCTGCAGCAAAACCTGCGGTTCGTGTGAAATGATCTTATCATACAGTCCGTAGAAGACATCGCGGTTTTCGGGATGAAGGATTTCCTGTGTAGCGGTGTCTTTCCAGGGAATGTTATTCACTTTTTGAAGGGTGATGGAATCGCGGTAGAGCAGTTCGCGGAGCGTTACTTTGGTGCTGACGTAAATTTCATCGTCGTCGTACAGTCCTTTCATCCAGATGCCGAAATTGTCTATCCACATCCGGTTCAGCGAAAGGTGTTTCCCCTGCAGGTCCAGCGTGCCGTTCAGGTACATGAGCCAGATGCCCGGTTTGAAAGGTGTTTCGCTGAAAGCGATCTTATTCCTGCCGATGCCCAGCTGGCCGTTGTTCTTTTTCACCAGCAACACTTTGTAGGAACCGGAAAAAACGCTGTAGCGGATGTTCAGCTTCGCCGGGAACAGCACGCCGTTCTCAGGTTCGCCGATCTCCAGCTCCATGGTGGTAGCCGGGATGCCAGGCCAGCGCTTGCTGCTCATTTTCCAGGTTCCGGTGAAGGGGTTCTGCTGGGCTGTGGCGTTGAAGAATATGCCCGTTAACCAGGTACAAACAATTATCAGTTTCCGCATACACTAAAATAAATATTTAATTTCGATGGGTATGACCCTTGCTGAAATTCTTCAGCTCCGCCTGGAGCAACAATTTATTGCGCGGCCATTCACCGGCAGCGCGCCTGAGCTGGCCAGCCATTTGTGCGCCATGCAGGCGCAGGATTATGCAGCGGGAAAATGGGCGATGGGCGTGCGTTTGCCGGGTTTCACCGATGCCATGGCGGATGCGGCCTTCGCGGATAGATCCATCATCAGGACCTACAGCCTGCGCAGCACTTTCCATATCGTGCATCCTGCGGACGCGCGGTGGCTAACTGCGCTTGCGCGGGAGCGTTTCATTTCCACGACAGCCAGCATGCACCGCAAGCTGGAGCTCGATGAAAAAACTTTCGCGAAATGCAATACCATCATTCACGACGCGCTTTCCGGCGGCAGGGAATTAACCCGGGAAGAACTGAAAGCCTTGCTGGAAAAGAAAAAGATCAACTGCGAACCGCAGCGAATGAATAATATCCTGTACCGCGCGGGGATGGATGAAGTGATCTGCTCCGGGAAACGCCGCGGCAAAGAATTTACCTATGCGCTGCTGGACGATTACGCGCCGGCCACGAAAAAACTCCCGCCGGAAGAAGCGCTGAGCTTGCTGGCGCGGCGATACATCGCCGGCCATGGACCTGCTACCGCACAGGATCTCGCCTGGTGGAGCGGTTACCCGGTCACGGCCTGCAAAGCGGCATTGCTTTCGCACGGTAAAGCGCTGCATACCGAAACAGTGCAGGAACAGGAATACTGGCTGCTCCCGGGAACCGCGCCGGGCAAAGCCGCCACAGGCATGAAGCTCCTTTCAGGTTTCGACGAATATTACATGGGTTTTAAGGATAAACGCCCCATGCTCGATGAAGCATTTTCCCAACACATGTCGCCGCCGAACGGCCTGCTGCCCTATATCATTTTGCTGAATGGAAAAATTGCGGGCACCTGGCGGAGGGACATCAAAAAAAATGTGATCGGGATGGAATATACGCCGTTCAAGCCTTTTAGTGCCGCACAGTTGAAAGCCCTGAAAGAAGCCGGGAAGGCGTTCAGCACATTCATGGAACTTCCGCTGGAATGGGCAGGCTGATCCTTTGAAAGATCAGTGTTCCGGGATCTCCCACATCTTCCTGAACCTTTCCTGCGTATAATCAATTTTATCCAGGCCTTCTCTCAGCAAACGCTGCTGGTAATGCTGCAGCTGCTGCATCCTGCGCAGGGCCCTGCGTGCCTGGCCGCTGCGGATCCTGAGCTGCCGGTTAACAATTTGCCGGTTGTTTTTCATAGTCAACGAATATAACTTTTTTTACCGCGCGCCGGCGAAACCTACATGACCGGGAATTATTTATTTTTGAAGGATGACCACTTCCACGATCCCTCGAAAAGCCAGTACCGCCTGGCGGCTGAAAGCCATCTTTACCGGCTCCGTCGGCAACCTGGTGGAATGGTACGATTGGTACGCCTATGCCGCATTCGCATTGTATTTCGCGCCGGTGTTCTTCCCGAAAGGCAATCCCACCGTGCAATTACTTAACACCGCCGCCATTTTTGCCGTTGGTTTTCTCATGCGCCCCATCGGCGGCTGGCTGTTCGGCAGTATCGCGGATAGACGCGGGCGCAAAACGGCCATGACCTTATCAGTGATGCTTATGTCCTTCGGTTCTTTTATGATCGCATGCACGCCGTCGTACAACAGCATCGGCATTGCCGCGCCTGTATTGCTTTTACTGGCCAGGCTGCTGCAAGGTTTGAGCGTAGGAGGGGAGTATGGCACTTCCGCTACGTACCTCAGCGAGGTAGCGGATCATAACCGCCGTGGTTTTTTCTCCAGCTTTCAATATGTGACACTCATAGGCGGGCAATTGCTCGCATTGGGCATCCAGCTCTTGTTGCAAAAAGTTTTCCTGGATAAAGCGCAGCTCGCCGAATGGGGCTGGCGCATTCCTTTCGTGATCGGCGCCGTGCTGGCTTTGGTAGCCTTATACCTGCGCCGCAATATGCACGAATCCGTAAACGTGGAAACCAAAAAGAAAGAACGCGGTTCGGTGAAAGTACTCGTCAGGAAACACCCTAAAGCCGTACTTACCGTTGTGGGCCTCACTTTGGGAGGAACGCTCGCGTTTTATACCTACACCACCTACATGCAGAAATTCCTGGTGAACACGGTAAAGCTCAGTACCGAGCAATCCACGCTCATCACTTTCTGCCTGATGCTGATCTACGCACTGCTGCAGCCTTTGTTCGGCCTGCTGTCAGACAAAGTGGGACGAAAACCTTTGCTGATGGGCTTCGGCATATTGGGAACTATTTTCACGGTGCCCATTCTTACCGCCATCAGCCATACCACTTCGCCCTGGGCCGCTTTTTTCCTGATACTGGCTGCGTTGCTGATCGTGAGCGGTTATACGTCCATCAACGCCGTTGTGAAAGCGGAACTGTTCCCTTCGGAAGTACGCGCGCTGGGCGTAGGCCTGCCTTACGCGCTTACGGTTGCGCTGTTTGGCGGCACGGCGGAATACCTCGCGCTCTGGTTCAAGAATATTGGTCATGAGCCCTGGTATTACTGGTATGTTGCATGCTGTATCTTTATTTCCCTGATCGTATACACCACTTCCAAAGACAGCCGGAAGGATTCGTATATGGACAAGGAACAATTATAAAACACAACGCTTATGCAACCCTTTGCCGGCATGCCTTACGGCTATCCGCCCGCTTACTGTTACCCCCTAACGGAATTATGCATGTACATCCTGTTCATGCTCTGCCTTTATCATGCCTGGAAAAAGGGGCCGGGCCACATGGCTTACCTGCTGGGCGGCCTGGGCTTCGGGCTTTTGCTGGAGTATGTGAACGTGCGCGCCAGTGCGGGGTATGTATACGGAAAGTTCTGGGTCATGTTCGGCAATGCCCCGAAAGATATCCCGCTTTGCATCGGCATGGGCTGGGCGGTGATCATGTACACGGCAAGACTGGTAACGGATTCTCTCAACATGCCGATCTGGGCCGCTGCCGCGGTAGATACATTGCTGGCCATCAACATAGACCTGAGCATGGACGTGGTGGCTTACCGCCTGCACATGTGGCACTGGGATTGGGAAAACCGCACGGGTGTTGAGTTTTCACTTACGGGCCAGTGGTTCGGCATACCATATGGGAATTTTTATGGCTGGTTGCTCGTCGTGTTCTATTACTCCGTTTTCGCGCGGCTGCTGGAAAAGGTGAAATGGGCGGGCAGCAAAGCCTGGCGGATCGCCACGCCACTGTTGTCCATTCTTATTTCGCAGGTGGCCTTATATATTTCACTTTTCCCGCTGGCCGATTGGTTGCGGACATTCGGCATCACCAGCGCACACAGGCTGGTGGCGCTTTTCATCATTTTCATCATCCTCGCCGTGCTGGGTTTTATGAAAAAAGGAACAGTGTCGCGCACACGCTTACCAATTGTAACCTGGCTGGTACCCGGGTGGTTCCACGTGTATTTCCTTTGCTGGTTCTTCGCTGCGGGCTTTTATCTTGAAAACAGCCGGATGACCTTCTGGTGCATCCTGAATTTCATCGTGGGCATCATCATTCACTGGATCATTTACCGTTCACTGCACCAGCGGGAAATGCGGGCTGCTTAGAATCACGCAGGCGCTGGTTGATTTTATGTAATTTTGCCGGGTATGTATCTCACCATTAAGGCCCTCCATATCATTTTCATCGTTACCTGGTTTGCCGGGTTGTTCTATATCGTCCGTCTTTTTGTGTATTTCGCGGAGGCTGAAGAAATGGAAGAGCCGCGCAAACAAATTTTGCAGGACCAATACCGCATCATGATGAAGCGGTTATGGTTTGGCATTACCTGGCCCTCAGCCATACTCACGCTCATTTTCGGGCCGTGGATGCTGATACTGCTGGGCAGCGTTCCTACCTGGTTGTGGATAAAGCTGGGGTTTGTGCTGGGGTTATATGTTTATTTCTTTTTCCTCCACGGCATTTTTAAAGACCTCACGAAAGGCCGCGTGAAACACACTTCCACGCAACTGCGCGTATGGAATGAAGTGGCCACGATATTCCTGGTGGCGATCGTTTTCCTGGTGGTGCTGAAAAGTTTTCTCAGTATGATCTGGGCAATGGTAGGACTGGTGATATTTGTAATCGCGCTGATGCTGGCCATTAAGATCTACAAGAACATCCGCGAGAAAAAATCCCGTTAATCTTTTTTCTTTCCCAGTATAGCCTGCACCGTTATCCCCGCAGAATATACTTTTACACTTCCCTGGCCTACACCGCCCACGGGAATTTTCACGTAGGGTTGCAGTCCCCAGGTCAGGCGGCTGCGGGTTTGTTTTTCCCAGGTTACGCCGAGATTGATCACTGAGAAATAGTGCTGGTTCTTGTTTTTAACGATCCAGTCTCTTTTCGTGTTGTTGTTGTAAGTGCCGGTGTATTTTTCTTTCAGCATAAAATAAGAAGATGCGCCGGCCATTACGCTCCAGCTGCTTTTCTTTCCTTCGGCGAAAGTGTAATTCACATTCAGCGGCACGTCTATCACATCGCAATCCGCATCGATCTTGTAATATGCATTGGGGTAGGACATGGTGTATTCTGAAGGCGAAGCCCCGTATAATTTTTTCGCGTAACCCACGCCGGTATTCAGGTACCAGCGGTTATTCACATGATATCTCACGATCAGTCCGCCGGTAACGCCAATGGGCAGGCCTTTGAAGGCAGGGGTTACGTTCAGGTCCGGGCCTAAAAAGAGTCCTCCGTCGAAACCGCGTTTTTGTTTTTTGCTCACTGGTTTATCGGTGTCTGCTGAATCACTTGCTGGTTGCGGCTTTTGAGCGGGGTTATCCACATTCGCGGGAGGGGGGGGAGCAACCCCTGGAAGCGGTTTCCCTGATGCAGGATTATTCACATTCGCCGGAACAGGCGATGGCTGCGGAACTGTAGCGGGCGTAGTTCCGGGAGTGTTATTCACATTCCCGCCGGTGGAAGTGGTTGGAGGATTTCCGGGCGTGATGGTGTTATTCACATTGCTGCCGGGTGATGGAATATTTTTTTCTTCAGCATTTCCCGCCGCTGGTTTATTCACATTATTTCCTGCTTTGCTATTGGCATTGATATGATCCCGAAGTTGGACGGAAGAATTTCCTGCGCCGGCTGGCTTTCCAAAAAACTTATCCTGTGCTGTTGCATGCTGCCTGTTCTTTCCAGCCGGGTTATCCACATCATCGGCATTCGCTGCTGGAATGGTGGCGGAAGGAGAAACCGGGATCTTATTTTCCTCGTTCGCTGAAATATTGGCGGTTGTATTTTGTTTGGACTTATTCACATCTGTTGCAGCAGCGGTTGTTTGTTGTTGAGCAAGCGTCGTACCGGACGGTCTTGCAAACCACCACCATCCCGCGAGCCCCGCGACCAGCAGCAAACCTCCGGCCCACCACCAGAAGAAGGGGCGGCGGCGGTCTGCATTATCCAGCTTGGCTTTCATTTGTTCCCAGGCGGCGGGATCAAATGTCGGTTCAGCTTCCTGCAGCTTTTTACGGATTATATTTTCAAACTGTTCGCTCATTTTTTAAAAGTTGCACCGATCGTGCCGGTGCCTGGTATTTTTAGGGATGATAATTCTTCTATCTTTTCCTTCAGTATTTTTTTTGCTTTGAATAGGTTCGATTTGGAAGTGCCTTCGGAAATGCCAAGCATGCCGGCAATTTCCTGGTGCTGAAATCCTTCCATCACGTATAAATTAAAGACTGTCTTGTAGGCCGGGGGAAGATTCTGAACAAGCTGCAGAATTTCATCATAGGATAGTTTGTCTAAGGCTTTATCGTCGGTAACTCCAAGATCATAGGCCTGGGAAATGTCTTCCGCAAACGCAATTTTTTTACGGCTTCGCAGGTGATCGATCGCAGTGTTTGCCATGATCTTGCTAAGCCAGCTTTTGAACGGTCGGGACGTATCGTAAGAATTGATGTGGTAAAAAACTTTCAAGAACCCATCGTTTAAAATTTCAATCGCCTCATTCTTGTTATTCGCGTAACGCAAACAGATAGCCATGGCATATCCGAAGAACTGCCGGTAAAGTGCTTCCTGGCTGCTCCGGTTCCACGACCTGCAGCCCGCTATGATGTCAGATATGTCCTGCACTGTTTTTGGTTACTACCTGTTCTTTTTGATTCAACAACCAGGCACAAATAATTTCTATCAGGTACCGATCTGTTTTTTAAAAGTTGTTTTACATTCTACGGGGCTTTATGCTCTTCGGTTGCCTGCCGCCCGGAAAAAATCGACATGATGCTCAAAAATGAAGTTCTTTTTGGAGGAAAAATCACTGATTCAAATTTAAGGCGATTTTTAGGCTTTTTATTCGATTTTTCTCTTTTTTGATAGCATTACCTTATACATGCCGAGATCATCAAAATTTGAGGATGTTTTTATTTTGTTGAAAATCAGTATTTTATGATTTTTGGGCTTATATCACAAAAAAAGAGCACCTTTCGATGCTCTTCCCTGAAAATTTATGTTGAAAAATTTAACGGCCCATGTAAACCATCAGGATTTGCACATCACTCGGATTTACCCCGCTGATCCTGCTCGCCTGTCCTAAAGTTCTCGGTTTGATCCGCGTGAATTTCTGACGCGCTTCGTTGGATAAAGAAACGAGTTTTGAATAATCGAAGGTATCAGGAATAACCAGGTCTTCGAGCTGGCTCATTTTCTGAACGAGTTCATTTTCCTTTTCGATATACACATCGTACTTCACCTGGATCTCTACCTGTTCCAAAACTTCCCGGCTGAAACCTTCCAATGCATTGGCGATCTTGGGCAGGTTGTTTTTCATGGACATAATATCCAGTCCCGGGCGGAGCAATACCTGGTGAGCGCGTTGTTTTTGTGTAAGCGGAGCGGAGTTGTTTTCCTGCAGCCAGGCATTAGTTTCCTCCGGTTCCAGCGGCAATTCCTTCAGGATGCTTTTCACTTTTTCCACACCGGCCATTTTCTGACGGGTCTTTTCCACTCTTTCTTCAGTGGCCAGCCCCAGTTTATAGCTTCTTTCGGTTAAACGGAGGTCTGCATTATCCTGGCGGAGGAGCGTTCTGAACTCTGCGCGGGAGGTAAACATGCGGTAAGGTTCTTCGGTTCCTTTGTTGATGAGGTCATCTATCAGTACCCCGATGTAGGCTTCGCTGCGTTTCAGTACGAGCGGTTCCTGCTCTTTTACTTTGAGGTGGGCGTTGATGCCGGCCATCAAACCCTGGCAGGCTGCTTCTTCGTAACCGGTAGTTCCGTTGATCTGGCCTGCAAAAAAGAGGTTGTTCACCTGTTTTGTTTCCAGGGAGAACTTCAGTTGGGTAGGCGGGAAGTAGTCATATTCGATCGCATAACCCGGGCGGAACATTCTCACATTCTCAAAACCGGGTACCATTTTCAGTGCTTTCAGCTGCACATCTTCAGGGAGGGAAGTAGAAAAACCATTCACATAGATCTCTACAGTATTAAATCCTTCCGGTTCCACGAACAGCTGGTGGCGTTCCCTTTCGGCAAAACGGTTGATCTTGTCTTCGATACTTGGACAATACCGCGGCCCGATACCCTGGATCCTGCCCTGGAACATGGGGGAGCGGTCGAAACCGGTGCGCAGCATTTCATGTACCTGTTCTGAAGTATAAGTGATCCAACAGCTGCGTTGTTGCTCCGGTTTGATCGTTTCCACGTCCATGTAGGAGAAGCCAACGATCTCTTCATCGCCCTTTTGTTCTTCCATTTTGGAATAGTCGAGGGAGCGGCCATCTATCCTGGGAGGGGTGCCGGTCTTCAGGCGGTCGCTTTCAAAACCCAGGGAAACGAGTTGTTCGGTGATTCCGGTGGCTGCTTTTTCTGCCACGCGGCCGCCGCCGAACTGTTTATCCCCGATATGGATCACGCCGTTAAGGAAAGTTCCGTTAGTGAGTACTACCGCTTTGGCAGAAATTTCGTGGCCGAGGCCGGTGATCACACCCTGGCAGGTGCCGTTTTTAATGAGCAAACCCTTCACCATATCCTGGTAAAAGTCTACTCCCGGGGTATTTTCCAGCGCTTCCCGCCACTTGGCGGCAAAGAGCATGCGGTCATTTTGTGTCCTGGGGCTCCACATAGCAGGACCTTTACTGCGGTTCAGCATGCGGAATTGTATCATGGACTGGTCTGTAACAATGCCGGAGTACCCGCCAAGAGCATCAATTTCACGGACGATCTGGCCTTTGGCTATGCCGCCCATGGCTGGGTTGCAGCTCATTTGTGCGATGGTTTGCATGTTCATGGTCACCAGCAGCACCTTCGACCCCATATTAGCGGCAGCGGCGGCAGCTTCACAGCCGGCATGCCCGGCGCCCACAACAATAACATCGTAAGAAGGGAACATTATTTATTTGAATTTGAGAATGCAAAGTTAGGTAAAAGATTGATGGGATGGGGATTAAAAGGACGGGCTTTGCCGGGAGGAGATTCAAACTATGGGAGGCCAGGCCTGGTACTTCCCTGAAACATTTGGCAAGCTGTAAAAAACCGGATTCTTTCTCACCAACCAGCTTTTAATCTAAGGTCGGTTATATCAAGCTTATATAAGTTAGCCGCTCATACTACCCCGTCTTTCAGGTTAGCCTGCGGCTTCGCGGGGATGCAGGTTTATCCCGGGAATAGCCCGTATTCGCACACCTTTTATTAGGAAATCCGCCTAAACCCGGGAGTATACTATCCGAGGCCAGTCACCTAAACACTCTTTTGTTATGAAGAAATAAACATTCCCTCTAGCTTACTTCCATCTTATGGCATTAGGCAGCGAGCTTTATAAAAGGGCATGGAATAAACGACACTAACGACTGTTAAAAAAGTCTTCCAAAACCGACCTAACCATAACCCTTTAGTAGGGCTTTAGTAAGGCTTTAGTAGGGATACCGTAATGGAACCGTAGCAAATCGCTTTAGAGAAACTGATATATATTGCATAAAATGGGGTACCAAGGCATTAAATCAGCCCAAAAGAAACCAAAAATCCCGGTAAATTCTAATCCTAATAGGGAAGGAGGGATTCAAAATAGTCCAAGGACGGATCAGAAATAAAGAAAAAGGGAAACAAAGCCAAGGGAGTAAAACGAAACACATCCTTAAAAATTCAACACACAATGTTCCACGTGGAACATTGTAGTTTTATAAAACAGTGGAATTCTCTGAATCAAAATGGGGAATGTTCCACGTGGAACATTCCCCATTCGAAATTATGTACCAAAAACTATGGTTTCCTATTACTGGAAATACAGCTGTAAATATTCATCCTCCTTCTGCCGCATAAGGGCTTCGTCTTTCTTAGACTTATCTTTATACCCACATAAATGCAAAGCCCCATGAAAAATAACCCTGTGAAGTTCGTAATTCTCGGTCACTTCATATTTCTCCGCATTCTCTTTTACCCGGTCGATGCTGATGTAAATCTCCCCTTCGGTGACGCGCGGGTCGTCGGATAACTCAAAAGTGACGATGTCCGTATAGGTATCATGCTTCAGGAACTCCTCATTTATCTGCAAAAGGTATTCGTCTGTACAAAATACATATTGGAGATTGGATAAACCCTGTTCCTCTCTTTCGAATAATTCCCTGATAAATTGTTTTAACCGTGTACGGTGTTTAAGGCCCACCTTTACTTCATGGGCGGAAAAATGTACTGCCATAATGTAAAATTATAGTGAAAATTCCGATACCCAACCTTCATTTTTTGCATATTGCCCATTGTGCGATACCTTTGCGCTGTAATAGCTGGGGCCTTGGTCACAGATCGGTTTTAACTCGCTCAACAAATATTTATGATTAAACTCTCATCCCTCACGATTGGCAGAAGTGCAGTAATCCGGGAATTTGAAAAAAGCGACATCCATATCAAGCTCATGGAAATGGGATGTGTTCCGGGAGAAACCGTTAAAGTAGAAAAAGTAGCACCGCTGGGAGATCCTATCTGTATCATTGTTGCGGGATATAATCTTTCACTCCGTAAAACCGAAGCAGATCACATCTGGGTAGAAGAGATCGCGGTGTAACTGAAAAGAAAAATATTTGGAAAAGGTTGTTCTGGAAAGAGCAACCTTTTTTATTGCGGAGAAATCATCCGGGCAGGGATTCAGCAACAAGCTCCAAAGCTGAAGCCTGAAATTTATCAAAGAGCCGCCGGCCAGTGCTTACATCTATTCAGCTGCACTCATAATAATAGTCAACAGAATTTTCTCCATCAGGCTGGTTATGTTCACCTGAAGAATCTAACTCCACGATCATATTTGGACCGCCCGATTTGGACCGGATAATATTCCCGGGCGAAAATTTTATTTTCATAAAAAGAATAAGTTTTAAAAAAGAAATCCGAAAGCTAACGTAGAAGTCTGAATTGGTATCTAAAAACAAGCCTGATCCTTCATACCTTTTCACCAACGTTTTTTGAGATTGCATTTCTGTTATCAAAGTCCTCGGCAATTGAACAACTCCTTTCAACCTCGCAACCTGCGGGTCATGCTTTTGAAACGCTCTATAACCTGGAGCAGTCAGTACCCATAAATAACTTTCGACCATGCCTGACAAACTTTGACCGCGGCTTTTGCATAACCTTTTTGCAAGGCGAATTACTTCCTCGTCTATAGTTAATGTAAGTTTTGTTGCCACGAGACGTTTGTATCCTGTATTACTAATATCAATTTACGCTTACAATAAACATCGGCAAAACAACCCTGCTAAACGAACCCGGGATACGATAAAAATATTCAAGTTAGAACATGCTTTTTAATATATATTAAAATAATAATCAAATAAATATATAGTAACTATAATCAAAAATAGTTTTTAGAATGCACAAAAAAACCGCCATTACCGGCGGTCTTTTTTATTCTTTTTCGCAAAAACTATAACCCCGCTTTTGCACTGATATCCAGCATGCGGTCGATCGGTTTCTTTGCAGCTATGCGCAGCTGCTCGTCCATCATGATCTCCGGCTCTTCGTATTCCATACAGAGATACAATTTCTCCAGCGTATTCAGTTTCATATGCGGACAATCGTTGCAGGCACAGGCATTGTTCGGCGGAGCCGGGATGAATGTCTTGCCGGGATTTTCCTTTTGCATCTGGTGCAGAATACCGGTTTCTGTTACCACGATATATTCCTGCGCGGAATCACGCTGGGTGAATTTCAACAGCCCGGTGGTGGAACCGATAAAATCCGCCACCGCCAGCACCGCCGCTTCACATTCCGGGTGAGCGATGATCTTCGCATTCGGATGATTCACCTTGAGCTTGGTGATCTTCTCCAGGCTGAAAATTTCATGCACCATGCATGCCCCGTTCCACAGCACCATATCACGACCCGTTTTTTTGATCAGATAAGAGCCAAGGTTACGGTCAGGCGCAAAAATGATCGGCTGGTCCTTCGGAACGCTTTCGATGATCTTTTCCGCGTTGGAGCTCGTGCAAATGATATCGGAGAGCGCTTTGATACCTGCAGAGCAATTAATATAGGAGATCACGATATGATCGGGGTATTTCTCGCGGAACTTTGCGAACAGTTCCGGCGGCGCACTATCCGCCAGTGAGCAGCCCGCCTTCAGATCGGGCAGCAGCACTTTTTTCTGAGGACTGAGGATCTTCGCGGTCTCGGCCATGAAGTGAACGCCGGCAAATACAATAATGTCCGCATCGGTTTTGGCCGCCTGCTGGCTGAGGCCCAGGCTGTCGCCAATGTAATCAGCCACGTCCTGTATATCCGGCTCCTGATAATAATGTGCGAGGATGATGGCGTTCTTTTCTTTTTTCAGCCGTTCTATTTCCGCGAACAGGTCCAGCTTCACGTCCACCTCCATATCCAGGAATCCTTTTTTCTGCAAATTTTTTTTAGCTTCCTTTAACGCCGTAAACATAACTATAGATTTAACTTTCTTTTTAAAAAGAAGAAAAAGCCCACTACTATTAGGGGTGTGAATTTGGGGGAAACTCGTTTTTCCCTCCTGATACAAATGTAGTTGTTATTATTTTTTTAGCCGCTATCCACATCAAATTAACACCGGTTTTTCCCGTCCCTGCTGAATTTGGCCTGCTTTATCCACAGTGTGGACAGGTAAAATATTGAATAACTTTTTCGGGCCGGCTATATTAAGAAAATGTTAAAACAAGCAGGTTATCCACCTTCGTAATTCACGAACCAGGTTGCGGCAGAAAAACAAATTTAGTTTTACCTCCTTTTAAAAGTGCCTTTTCCCACAAAAAACGGCGTTAACCCCAGGCTTATCAACAGTAATTGTGGAAAAAATGCTGTTGCCGGCTGAAATTTCTGCAGCACAAAAAATTTCTGTTTTTTACCGGAACTATCCACAAATTGTTGTGGATTATACCGGTTATATGTTTATTTTGTGGATAACCACCTGGTAATTTTTAAGCACGTTATGGCTGGAAATAACCCATGAGCGGACTGATCAACCAATTTTAACTAACCAATACCTGTGTATTAAAATTTATAAAAATGTGGATAATGTGTGAATGAAGCTAAAAAACAGCCCCTCCCGGTACCGCTCAAACCCTTTGCTGTATTGGCTTTCGGGTCAAAAAAACCGATTTTGCAGTTCCAACTTATTTATTCTATTTTTGCTACCTCTAAAATTTAGACTATATAATATATGTCAGTTATTCAGAAAATCAGGGACAAATATGCCGTAGTGATCATCGTATTGATCTGCGTGGCTATTGTGAGCTTTTTGTTACAGGATGTATTCTTCGGAAGAAACTCCATGTTTTCCCAATCCAATACCGTTGGTAAAGTGAACGGTACTGAACTGAGCCTTGCTGATTACCAGCAGCGCATCGAGAACGCTCAGCGCATGGCCCAGCAGAACATGGGCGGTTTAAATCTCAGCGACGAGCAGAACCAGCAGGTTCGTGAAGAAGCATGGAATGGTTTTCTGCAGGAACAGATCATGAAAGGTCAATTTGAAGAGCTGGGTATTGAAGTGACCGAAGCCGAGCTGATCGACGCGGTGAACAGCAAAACTCCGCACCCGGTGATGATGCGTTATTTCATCAATCCTGAAACCGGCCAGTTTGACCGCTCGCTGATAGACCGTGTAAGGGAAAACGCCCGCCAGGACCAGACCGGCCAGATGGCTACGCAGCTGGCGATGCTGGACCGCGAGATCGAACAATACCAGGCGAACAATAAATATATTACCCTGATCAACCAGGCCATCAACTATCCCAAATGGATGGCCGATATGCAACTGGCCGACAACGCGAAGAATGCGAACATCGGTTATGTGCATGTTCCTTATGTAACGATCGCAGACAGCACCGTGAAAGTAACCGATGCTGAGCTCAATCAATATATCCAGGATCATAAAGCCGCCTTCCAGGTTCCTGAAAGCCGCAGGATCGAATACATCACTTTCGATGTAGTGCCTTCCGCATCAGATTCCGCCGCCGCGCTGGCCGAACTCGAAAAACTGAAAGCGGAACTGGATACAACACCAGACGCCGCCAACTTCACCAAACTGAACTCCGAGCTTGCTTTCAGCGATGCGTTCATTTCCCGCAACGCCATCCAGGTTCCGGAAAAAGATTCTATCATAGACCTGCCGGTGGGCGCCATGTACGGCCCTTACCGCGACGCGAACTCCATCGTGTATGCAAAAATGCTGGCGCGCCGCACACAGGCAGACACTGTGAAGTTCAGCCATATATTACTCGTGCCGCAATCGCCTGCTGCAGATACAGTTGCTAAAAAACAGGCAGACAGCCTGGCCGGCGTGATCCGCGCCGGTGGCGACATTGCCGCGCTGGCCGCACAATTTTCACAGGATCCGTATTCCAATAAAACCGGCGGTGAATATACGCTGTCTGGCTTTGCACAGCTGCCCAATGAATTCGCTCCTGTAAAAGAAGCAGCTTACCTGGGCACTACCGGCGAAGTGAAAGTGATCAAATTGCCGATCGGTTATTCCGTGATGAAGATCACTGCGCAGATCAACCCGGGCCCGGCTGTGAAAGTAGCTTACCTCGCCAAACGCGTGGATGCCAGCACTACCACCAGCACTGAAGCGCTGGCGGCAGCCAACGAATTTGCCGGTAAAAACCGCGACCAGAAAACTTTCGATAAAACCATCCAGGAAAAAGGCCTGAACAAAAGACTGGCCAACAACATCCGCCCGATGGACTTCGTGATACAAGGTCTGGGTAATGCCCGCGAAGTGATCGCCTGGGCATATGAAGCAGATCCGGGAGACGTGAGCCCCGTGTTCTCTCTCGAAGACAAGTTCGTGATAGCCGTGCTGACCGGCGCCCGTGAAGAAGGTACCGCCGCCCTGGCGGACGTGCGCCCGCAGGTAGAAGCTGAAGTGCGCAAGAACAAAAAAGCAGAACAGATCATCGCGAAAATGAAAGAGCCTGCCACCCTCGAAGCCGCCGCTGCTGCCACCAACCAGCCGGTGCTGACTGCCGAAGGCGTGAGCTTCGGTTCTCCTTTCGTTGCCGCCCTCGGTCCTGAACCGCGTATTGCCGGCGCCGCCTTCAACAAGGCCTGGGGCACTGCAAAAGCATCCGCGCCCATCCAGGGTACCAGCGGCGTGTACGTGATCAAAGTGAATAACTATGTGGACGTTCAGCAACCCGCCACCGATTACAAAACACAGCGCGACGCGGTAGAACGCGATACCCGCCAGATGGTGGACCAGCTGCTGTTCCCGCTGATCCTGAAAAAGAAGAGCGACGTAAAAGACGACCGCGCGAAATTTTTCCGTGCGAATTGATCTTCGTAAAATATAGCCTGAAAAGGCCGGGCAGTCGCCCGGCTTTTTTTATGTCCCGGCAGCGTAAAAAACCGGCTGTGGCCAGTGGTACGGCATTTCCCGCCGCGCCGGCGGAACGTGGAATTCCGTAAATTTGCAGTATGGAAGAGATCGTAAATAAAGTGGCGCAAAGCGCGCTTACCACTATAGACCTGGAACAATATTACCCGCAGGGAGAAACTGTTGTGTTCGACATGAAAGACCATCTTTTCATGGAGCTGATCCTGAAGGAAAAAGATTTCCGTGCGGCCCTGCTGGCACTGGATTGGGAAGTTTACCGCGATAAAAATGTAGCCATCACCTGCACGGCCGATGCCATCGTGCCTTTATGGGCATACATGCTCGTGGCCAGTTACCTGGAGCCCGTTGCAAAATTCTATGCTTTCGGTGATGCGGAATTTGTGCATAAGACCTTGTTCCTGAAAAATATTGCCGCCATTGATCCCGCGCAATTCCAGGACCAGCGTATTGTAGTGAAAGGTTGCGGAGATAAAACAGTGAGCGAAGCCGCGTATGTGGAGATCACCCGCGTATTGAGGCCGGTAGTAAAAAGCATTATGTACGGGGAACCCTGCTCTACCGTGCCGGTGTATAAAAAGAAATGATCAGAACCAGCCGCGTTTCCTGAAAATAATGATCATGCCGATAAACATCACGAGCATGATGCTTAGCACCACGAAATAACCATACGGCGTTTTCAGTTCGGGCATATGCTCGAAGTTCATCCCGTAAATACCCGTGATCACCGTGAGCGGCGCCATGAGCGTGGTTACCACGGCTAACACCTTCATTACTTCATTCAGCTTCTGGTTCATCTGCGCGTGATACAATTCCTGTAAGTTCATCACCAGGTCGCGGTAACTCTCTGCCATATCTACGGCCTGCACGATATGGTCGTACACATCCTTGAAATATTTTTCCGTGTTTTCCTCGATCAGCGAGTTCTCTGTTTTCAGGATGCCGCCCAACACCTCGCGTACAGGGGCAATGCCGCGTTTGAAGATGAGCATTTCCTTGCGCAGGAAATTGATGCGCGCCAGCGTGCGGTTGGTAGGCTGACGCGGAATGATCTCTTCCAGTACTTCTATTCTTTCACCGAGATTATCCATCACCTGGAAATAATTATCCACGATCACATCGAGCAGGGAATAAAAAAGATAATCCGCGCCGGACGTGCGCAGCTTGGTGCCGCCGGTGCGGAGCCTGTCGCGGATGGGGTTGAACACGTCGCGGTCCGGGTCGTCCTGGAAGGAGATGACGACGTTCTTGCCCAGCACCAGGCTTACCTGTTCCTGGTTTACCGTGGAGCTTTCCGGCTGGAAATACATCATGGGCAGCAGGCAGAAAAGATTGTCCCCGATCTCGTCCATCTTTGCGCGCTGGCCTTCGCTGAGAATATCTTCCATCAGCAGGAAGTGGACGTTGTAATTTTTACAGATGGCTTCTACTTCTTCCCGGCGTATACCATCTACATTGATCCATTTAATGCAATCCGTTTTGAAAAAGCGGAAACAATCGGAAACCTTTTCCATGACCTCTTCGTGGACGACATCGGCGGAATATTCGAACACTGTGATACGCACATGGTCAACGGGTCTCCGGGTGGTAGTGGCGGTTACCGGGTTGAAATTCATCAGCCGTTGCTTACGTACCTTGAATGGATTGATCGCGTCTGGAATCGGCAGCAGTGCGTGTTTAGCCATACCGGGGTATTTTATGCTAAAATAGAACATTGTCTGCGATGAAAAAAGAAACAGCCGCCGAAGTGAGTGACACAACGGCGGCTGAATAAAGAAAAGAAGCTGGTACTTAATCTCCTTCTTCCAGTTCAAATATCTGCTCCAGCGGCTTTTCGAATACCCGCGAAATTTTCAGGGCCAGAATGGTGGAAGGCACGTATTTATTGGATTCGATGGTATTGATGGTTTGCCGTGAAACGCCCGTCAGGCGCGCCAATTCGTCCTGCGTGAGATTCTTCCGGGCGCGTTCCACTTTAATGCTGTTTTTCATAATTGTGCTTGTTTCGGTACAGTAAAAAATGGAAACGTATGATGAAGATCAACAGGATCGTGAACATGTTGTAGACCATCACGGAAAGGAAATCCAGCCCGAAAAGCGCCAGGGCCGCGAGGATCAGCAGCACGTAGTTGACGATGACCGCTACCTGTAACGATTCCATGCGCAGCCTGCTGATGTATTCGTCTTCCGTTCTTTCTTTGCTGAACGATACGAGCAACAGCCCGGCCAGCAGGCCGATCAGGATAATGGTGCCGAGCAGCGGGAACTCGCTGTCCAGGCTGTCCGCGTCGAAAGGCAGGTTATTAAAAAAAATGTCCCCGAGAATGTAAGAATAGATACCGTACAGGAGAAAAGGTATGGTGATGATCCATCCGATCTTTTTGTAAAGGTGAGGTAAGAGATACTTTGGTTTCATGGCGAGTAATTTTCATAAAGATAGGTTTATTTTACAAAATGTAAAATATATTTTACATCATGACTAATTTATTTTACAAAAAAGGCCCGCTTTTGGCGGACCTTTTAGTATAAAAAGAGTTGAAAATCAGAATTTAGGCAGCTCGATTTCCGGCGCTTTGCCGATAGGAGCTCTTTCGAAAATATCGCCCATTTTAGCGTCTGCCGGTACAAAACCTGCCGTCCAGAGGTAGAACATACCGTTTTCGGAACCGCCGCCGAAGTCCAGGCGGTCTTTAGCGCGGGCCGTAGCATCGTTGCTGAAGCGGGCTTTTGTCAGTTCGATCCATTCGCCTTTACTTGATTTTACCCAATGATTGCCGTAATATCCTTTGCGGTATTGGAAGCCGTTCTCGAAGCTGAAGTTTTCGAGGAAGGAATACAAATGGCCCATGTACTTGCCGTCTTTCGGCGCGCGGAAGCTCGCGATCATTTTCCATTCTTTATGTTCAGGTACGTAGAAGTAAGCGGTATACTGCGTTGTAGTGCCGACGGGCACGGCGTGCATCAGGAATTTGTAGGTTTCGCCGGCCTTCCAGTTATATACCCAATGACTGTGGCCACCGGTGCCTTCGCCGCCAAAGCCGTGCGCGATCACGCTGTCGCCTTTGCCCAGCAACGTTACCTGGTCTTCGTACTTCACTTTCGCGCGGTCGTCGGGCTCTTTGCCGGAATCCCAAACGGAAAAGATGATCCTTCTTTCGGTGGGGCTGTTTACCTGCATGCCGAAATAACCGCGGTGCCAGCCGCAGGACATAAAGTAAGTGCCGAGTTTATCCTCGCCTTCCGGCACTTTGATCTCGCCGTAGAACCATTCCACTTCCGTGCCCTCCGGCGCAGTGTAGTTCAGGTGCACGGAAGCCGAACGGCGCCAGGGTTTGGGATTGAACTGGATATCCTTTGTAGCGGCGCCTTCCAGCGTGATGCCTTTAACATCCGCATATACAGAACCTTGTTTTTCCAGGCCTTTCAGCGAGACCGTATAAAAGCCCGGTTGTTTCAGTTTGGTCTGCAATGCCGGAATGGTAGCATAGTCCGCGCCGGCGGGAATGCTGATGATCTTTTCCATGCCGTTTACGCTGACGCGCACTTTGGCAGGGGCGTCGCTTTTGGCTTGCAGCGCGACTTTCAGTGCACCGGTATTGGCCGCATGGAAATAAAAGTTAATGGCATTGGAACTATCCGTCCAGCTCACGACGCCGCGCCTGCCAGAGATGTCAACGCCTTTTTCTTCGGGAACGGCATATGCCGTAAAGCCGGGCAGCACCACTTCCGTGGCAGGGGATTGCGCCCGCAGGGTATGGCCTGATGCCAGCGCCGCCAGCAGCAGGAAAGAGTAGCTTATCTTATTCATGCTTACAAATAAAACAGACCTGCCCCGCAGATGCAAGCGCGGCCGGGAAAAGTGACAATTGACTGAAAGAGGACAGGAGATCAGGGCGTCAGGATATTACAGTTGCACCAATGCACGTAGATCAGCGAGAAGTTTTTTACAAGCCGGGCAATTTCGCGGTCTGCCAGGCCAGTGGCTGTATGCACGCCCAGCGATTTAACGATGCCGTTTTCTTCCAGCCCGTAAAAGTAACCGGTGGGCGTATTCAACGCGAAACCGTTTTTGACAAAGCCGGGGCGATCGTCCAGCGCAATGCTGCCGGGCGTATAACTTTTGAGAAGGGCCTTCAGTTCAAATAAAGGGATGAACAGCTCCGCAGCGCCGATCTGGCGCCGGATATGAAGACGATGAAACGAACGGATGCCGTCGGCCAATTCACGGCTATGATTGATCCATACTTCTTTGATCTCATCCACCTCCTCGCCAACTGTACACAGTTTGCTGATGTTGATGAATTCTGCCTGTCGCCATTCATTGCCGGAAAGGGAAAGGGTGAAATCCGGGTAAGCGGGCAAGTTGGTCATCGGAGGGCGTTCATCGGAAATGGTAGGTAGGGAAAACCAGTTATCCATGGGTGAACACGTCACTTTACTCTAATATATGACGAAAATTTGTTAAAAGAAACGGAGGGGGTGGTTTTTTAATAGCGAATTAACAGCGAGGTTATTGGAAATGATAGGTTTACTCAGCGTTTTTTCTTGTATTTGATTTTCACATTCGCCACCCCGGCCTGCGTCATCCCCAGTTTGCGGGCCGCTTTTTTAGACAGGTCGATGATACGGCCGGCAACGAAAGGCCCGCGGTCGTTCACGCGCACTTTTACGGTTTTGCCATTAGCCAGGTTGGTAACTTTTACTTTCGTGCCGAAGGGAAGGGTTTGATGCGCGGCGGTCATCCGGTTTTGCCGGAACGTTTCGCCATTGGCGGTTTTGCGGCCCTGGAATTTGTCTGCGTAATAAGACGCTTTCCCGGCCTGCGTTACTTTGCGGGAACAGGAAGCGGTGCTTAGCAGCACGATTGCCGCCAAAATCGGCATCAGGTTTTTAGGTGGTGTCATAGCCTGGTTATAACGTCATTTGCATTACCGCATCATTCATAAAATAGCCGTGCCCGATATCAATATCTTCTTCGCCCACTTTCACGAAACCTTGCCGTTCGTAAAAACCCACTGCATTATTCCGGCGGTTCACATTCAGTGAAAGATATTTCATACCCGCGTTGCGCGCAATGGCCGCCACTTCATCCAGCAGCGCTTTGCCCACATTCTTCCCCTGCATTTGCGGCAGCACGTAGATCTTATGCAACTTTGATACCGGTTTACCCTGGTAATTCAATTCGTAGGACGCATAGCCGCCAAACACTCCATCAGCCCGGGCTAACAGGAAAACATGGTTTTTGTTCCTAACCTGGTCCAGCAGGGAAGCTTCGCTGTACATCATGTTCAGCATGTAAGCGATCTGTTCCGCAGTGAGGATATGACCGAAAGTAACAGGCCAGGTGGCATGCGCAATTTCACGGATGATGTGTACCTGTTCAGGAGTTGCAGTAGTGATGGTCAGCATGATCGTTCAGGTGAATGGTATCAATTTTTGCAATTTACGGGTTCTCAACAATAGAACTTCTTTTTTGTTATGTTTACAAAAAAATGCATGCGCCCGCTCTTATGGATCCTCTTGTCCTGCCTGTATTTTCCGCTTAAGGCACAGCAACTGAAACCCGGTTTTGACGCGAAAGAATACTTCGAACTGATGAGCCTCCCTGAACGGGGCGACAGCGCATCTTTCAACAAACGCCCGCCCGATAATTTTTCCCTCGTGTATATTTCCCCGGAAGTCGGCTTTTACAATCAATTTGTGATCTGGAAGCGCAGCGATGGCGTGGGCGTGATCCGCATCCGCGGCACCATTCCCAAAGACGTGAGCTGGCTTGCAAATTTTTATGCCGCCATGATCCCTGCAAAAGGCGCCTTGCAGTTAAACGATTCCACCCGCTGGGATTACCAGCTGGCAGCCAACGACAGCACGGCGTACGTTCACGCCGGCTGGACCATAGCGCTCGGTTTTATGGCGCCCGATATCGTGAAACAGGTGAAGGAACTGTATGCGCAGGGCGTGAAAGAGATCATCATCGCAGGCCACAGCCAGGGCGGCGCCATCGCATTCCTCACGCGGTCGTATCTTCAATATGCTCCCGGCATGCCTAAAGACATTCAATATAAAACCTATTGCAGCGCCGCGCCGAAACCCGGCAACCTGTATTATGCGTACGACTTTGAAAGCATTACCGCCAACGGCTGGGGCATGCGGATAGTGAGCAGTGCAGATTGGGTGCCGGAAACGCCGCTGTCGCTGCAGGCGAAAAAAGATTTTGACGTGATCAATCCTTTCCTCAATGTGGAAAAACAGCTGAAAGAACAAAAACTCATCGTGCGCTGGTATGCCCGCGGTGTGTACAACAAGCTGCAACGCACTACAAACCGCTCTGTGCGCAGGTTCCAGAAGTATTTAGGAAGATTTATGTATAAGATATCCAGCAAACACCTGAAGCAGCTGCGGCAGCCAGCTTACGTGTTCAGCAATAATTATTCAACCTGCGGCACACCGGTGATACTGATGACCGATGCGGAATACCACCGGAAATTCCCGTTCGATGGTAAGAATGTGTTTATAAATCACCAGCCGCAGGCGTATCTCTACCTGTTAAAGAAGCACTATAGAATTTAATTATTCAAGCGCGTCATTGCGAGGAGCAGCACTGGTTTTGTGCAGGGGAGCGCGACGAAGCAATCTCCAAATACGGGGTGTATCAATTCGACGCAAGAGATTGCTTCGTCGCCCTTCCCGCTTTGGCTCTGCTGCTTCTCGCAATGACGGGCTTTTAGGAACCGATGCGCTGGAAAAGCCCGGGATAATCCAGCACCAGCCCGTCTTCATCTACCGTAAGCTCCGCTTTGAAATCTCTCACTACGCCTTCGTAGAGATATTTATCTTCCGCCAGGCGCGTGTACCATTGCGTAACGGGTTTGATCTCGTTGTCGAAAACGTTGATGTAAAGTACCTGGAGTTCGCGCCTGTCGTGCAGCGGCAGCTCAAGGCGGCGGATGGGCAGGGTATTGGTGAAAGGAGTGAGGGAAATATCGATGTCGGTGCATTCGTACCATTCGGGGCGGGCGTGGCCGCTTTGGGTCCATTTGCCGTCCGGGTCGCGCTGGATGGAGATCCAGGAGCAGTCGCCGGAACGCTCAACGGCCATTTCAAGCGCAGTCACTTCCCAGTTGCGGTCTGTAATGATATCGTAAGTAACAGAAAACGGTGTATCCTCACCGAAACCTACGATGGAGCCGTCTATACGTATATCCGTTTCCGTGATCTCCACGTTGCAGTATTCCATCATCTGGTAATGCAGCGCTTTCCAGATTACCTGTTTTTTCATTGTGCACTATTGAAGGTGTCGCCCTGGCGGATATCCCCGGTCTCGAATCCTTTCTTGAACCAGTACATGCGCTGGGCGGAAGTTCCATGTGTGAATGCATCGGGCACAACGTAGCCGCGGGATTGCTTCTGCAGGCGGTCGTCGCCGATGGCATTGGCGGCGTTAAGCGCTTCCTCGATGTCGCCCGGCTCGATAACGTTCTGCAGTTTCGAAGTGTGATGCGCCCACAGGCCTGCGAAGAAATCGGCCTGCAGCTCCAGTTTTACGGACAGTTTATTGTATTCCGCTTCGCTGAGGCGGCTGCGCTGGGCCTGTACTTTTTCAGAAATGCCGAGCAGGTTCTGCACATGATGGCCTACTTCGTGCGCAACCACGTACGCCATGGCAAAGTCGCCCGGGGCGTTGAGCTTGTTTTGTAATTCATCGTAGAAGGACAGGTCGATGTACACCTGGTGGTCTGCCGGGCAATAGAACGGCCCCGATGCTGCCGATGCGCCGCCACAGGCGGATTGCACCATGCCGGAGAACAGCACGAGCTTGGGTTCCTGGTATTGCTGGTTCATTTGGGCGAACTGTTTGTTCCATACGTCTTCGGTTTCAGCGAGCACTACCCTTACGAGGGAATCGGCCGCGGCTTCGGCGGCCTGTTGTTCCGGCGACATTTGTTGCTGCTGGCCGGTTTGCTGCTGCATGTCCAAAACCTGGGAGGGGTCGCCGCCAAGGAAATAAATGATCACGGCGATCACGATGGCGCCAATGCCACCGCCTGCCACGAGGCCCCCGCGCGATGAACCGCGACGGTCTTCAACATTACCGCTTTGACGGCGTCCTTGCCAACGCATAGAATTTCAGTTTGATTAGGTAGTATAAATTTAACAAATAAAAACTATACCAAATTCATGGACAGCCTTGGGTTAATGGAAAAGTAAAGGCCGGGTAAAAACCCGGCCCGGCTGAAGGTTACAACAAAATCTAAACCTGCTTATGAGAAGACTTAAAAAATTCAAATTTACATGGACAGGAACATCAGCGAATGGTCCTTGCTTTCCAGCTGGGAACTGCCCATCAGGAACTCATCCACTTTTCTCGCACATTCGCGTCCTTCACTGATCGCCCACACCACCAGCGATTGCCCGCGGCGCATGTCGCCGGCTGCAAATACTTTGGGGATGGAGGTTTGATAAGCTTTTTCCGTCGCTTTCACGTTGCCGCGGTCGTCTGTTTCAACGCCGAGGTCTTCCAGCATTCCTTTCTGTTGCGGGTGTAAGAAACCCATTGCCAGGAAAGCCAGTTCACAGGGAACTTCCCTTTCCGAGCCCGGTATTTCGGTAAACCTTGCAGGTGCGCCGTTCTCGCCGAGCGTCCATTGCAGGTCCACCAGCAGCAAACCTTTCAGGTTGCCTTTATCATCGCCCACGAAAGCTTTGGTAGCGATCGCCCATTTGCGGTCTGCCCCTTCCTCGTGGGAAGAAGATGTTTTTAATACCATCGGGTAAGTAGGCCATGGCATGAACGGCGTTCTTTCGCCGGGAGGCTTCGGCAGCAGTTCCAGCTGCGTAACGCTCACCGCGCCATGACGGTTGGAGGTGCCCACACAGTCAGAGCCCGTGTCGCCGCCGCCGATCACTACTACGTTCTTTCCTTTGGCAATAATGTCTTCCCCATCCACTTTCAGCTTGCTCACTCTTTTATTCTGCTGTTTCAGGAAGTCCATGGCAAAGTGCACGCCTTTCAGCTCGCGGCCGGGAATAGCGAGATCCCTGGGAATGGTGGAACCGCCCGCCAGCACTACGGCGTTGTATTCGCGCAGCAGGTCGTTCACGCTCACGTTCACACCCACATTCGCATTGCAGCGGAATTCAACACCTTCTTCTTCCATCAGCGAGATCCTGCGGTCTATTACCCATTTTTCCAGTTTGAAATCGGGGATGCCGTAACGGAGAAGCCCGCCGGGCCTGTCGTCTCTTTCAAACACGGTCACGTTGTGGCCTGCGTAATTCAGCTGTGCCGCGGCAGCAAGCCCTGCGGGGCCTGAACCGATCACGGCGACTTTTTTGCCGGTGCGCACACGCGGCGTTTTAGCTTTTACCAGGCCTTTATCGAAAGCAACTTCAATAATATGTTTCTCGATCTCCTCGATGGCCACCGGCGGCTGGTTGATGCCCAGCACGCAGGAACTTTCACAGGGGGCAGGACAAATGCGCCCGGTGAATTCCGGGAAGTTGTTGGTAGAGGTCAGCACATCGTATGCTTCCTGCCAGTCTTTCCGGTAAACGGCATCGTTAAATTCCGGGATCACGTTACCCAGCGGGCAACCGCTGTGGCAGAAGGGTACGCCGCAGTTCATGCAGCGCGCCGCCTGTTCGTTAAGCTTCGGTTCGCTGAACCGCTCTACGAATTCGTTATAATGCTTCACCCTGCTTTTGGGATCAGCTTTACCGGGAAGCTCCCTTGTAAATTCCAGAAATCCTGTTGGTTTGCCCATATCTGTCTCTGCTTGTCCGCTTTTAAAAATTGTTTGTTACGCTTTGCTCTTCACTCCCTTTGCAGCAGCCGCTTTCAGGGCCGCTTTGTATTCTTTCGGGAACACTTTCACGAAGTGGCGCAGTTGGTTCTCCCAGTCTTTCAGGATGAACTTGGCCACCGTACTGTTCGTATAAGCGTGATGTTTAGTGATCAGGTCCTGGAGGATGGCGGCGTCTTCTTCGCCAACCGGGTCCAGGTCGATCATATCCGGGTTGCACTGTGACGCGAAAGTTCCTTTCACATCGTACACGTAAGCAATACCGCCGCTCATGCCCGCGCCGAAGTTGCGGCCGGTTTCCCCGAGGATGACTGCTTTACCGCCGGTCATATATTCACAACCGTGATCGCCGGTGCCTTCCACTACAACCGTAGCGCCGGAGTTGCGCACGCAGAAGCGTTCGCCGGCCTTGCCGCGGATGTAAGCCTCGCCGGATGTTGCGCCGTACAGCGCCACGTTGCCCGCGATGATATTCTCTTCCGCTTTAAAGCCCGCTTCGTTGGAAGGATAAAGGATCAGCTTGGCGCCGGACAGGCCTTTGCCGAAGTAATCGTTCGCTTCGCCTTCCAGCTCCAGCGTTACGCCCTTGGTGTTGAATGCGCCAAAGCTCTGGCCGGCTGAACCGGTGAATTTATTGTGAATAGTGTCTTCCGGTAATCCTTCGCTTTTGTAGCGTTTGGAAATTTCGTTGGAGAGAATGGTGCCGACGGTACGGTCCGTATTCTTCACCTTGTAAGTGCCGTATACCCTGGTTTTGTTTTCCAGCGCGGGTTTGGCGGCTTTCAGCAGCTGCCAGTCCATCACTTCGGCCAAACCATGATCCTGCTCTTCCTGTTTGTACAGGCCGGTTTCGTCTGAAGCCGGTTCGCGGTACAGCACGGGGGAGAGGTCCAGGTGCTTGTATTTCCAGTGTGTAATGTTCTCGCGTACTTTCAGCACTTCCACCTGTCCCACCATTTCCTGTACGGTGCGGAAGCCCAGCTCGGCCATGATCTCACGGAACTCGGCCACCAGGAAGTGGAAGAAGTTCACCACGGCATCTGCGGTGCCGTTGAAGCGTTTGCGCAGGTCCGGGTCTTGCGTGGCTACGCCGACAGGACAAGTGTTCAGGTGGCATTTACGCATCATGATACAGCCTTCCACTACCAGCGCTGCGGTGGCTACGCCCCATTCTTCAGCGCCGAGTAAAGTGGCGATCGCGATATCGCGGCCGGTTTTCAGCTGGCCGTCGGTCTGCACGGTTACGCGGCTGCGGAGTTTGTTGCGAACGAGCGTCTGGTGTGTTTCAGCCAGGCCCAGTTCCCAGGGCAAACCTGCGTGCTTGATGGAGCTGATGGGAGATGCGCCCGTACCGCCGTCGTGGCCGGAAACGAGGATCACATCGGCATGCGCTTTGGCAACGCCGGCGGCAATAGTGCCCACGCCTGCTTTGGATACCAACTTCACGCTGATGCGCGCAGCGCGGTTCGCGTTCTTCAGGTCGAAGATCAGCTGCGCCAGGTCTTCGATGGAATAAATATCGTGGTGCGGCGGCGGGGAGATCAGGCCTACGCCGGGCGTAGCATGACGTACCTTCCCGATCCAGTCGTCCACTTTATGGCCGGGCAGCTGGCCGCCCTCGCCGGGCTTGGCGCCCTGCGCCATTTTGATCTGCAATTCGTCCGCATTCGTGAGGTAGTAGCTGGTAACCCCGAAGCGGGCAGATGCTACCTGCTTGATGGCGGAGCGCATGGAGTCGCCGTTGGGCAACAGCTCATAACGCATTTCATCTTCACCGCCTTCGCCGGTATTGCTTTTCGCGCCAATGCGGTTCATAGCCACAGCCAGCGTGGAGTGCGCTTCATGGCTGATGGAACCGAAGCTCATCGCGCCGGTGGCAAAACGTTTCAGGATGCTTTCAGCAGATTCCACTTCTTCGATCGGCACCGGGTTGCGGTTGCGTTTGAAGGTGAACATGCTGCGCAGCGTAGCTGCTTTTTCGCTCTGGTCGTTTACAGCTTTTGAATATTTTTTGAAGATGCCGTAGTCGTTCATACGGGTGGAATACTGCAGCAGGTGGATGGTAGTGGGATTGAAAAGGTGGAATTCACCTTTACGTTTCCACTGGTACACGCCGCCGGTGCTGAGGCGCTGAACCGGGGTTTCTTTCCGGCCGTAGCTGGTCCAGTGTTTGGCGAGTGTTTCCTGTGCAATTTCATCGAGGCCCATACCCTGGATGCGGGAAACGGCGCCGGTGAAATATTTGTCCACCACGGTCTTGTTGATACCGAGTATTTCGAAGATCTGCGCACCCTGGTAAGATTGCAGGGTGGAGATGCCCATCTTGGAGAACACTTTGAAGAGTCCTTCGCAGATGGCCTTGATATAATTCTTCTTCAGTTTGTCTACGTCCAGCTCTGTTTGCAGCTTTCCTTTCAGGCGCATGTCGCGGATGGTGCTGAGCGCCAGGTAAGGATTGATGGCAGTAGCGCCGAAACCGAGCAGGCAGGCGAAGTGATGCACTTCCCACACGTCGCCGGCTTCCACTACCAGGCCAACCTGGCCGCGGTAACCTTTGCGGATGAGGTGGTGATGCACGGCGGAAAGCGCCAGCAGCGAAGGAATGGGAGCATGCTCTGAGTCGATCGCACGGTCTGAGAGGATCACCACTTCAAAGCCGTCTTCCACCGCATCCACAGCGTAGCGGCAAAGGCGCGCCAGGCCTTTTTCGAGGGAGCCGGGCTTACCGTCTGCCTTGAAATAAGTATGTAACGTTTTGGCCTGGAAGATGCCGGTATCTATGCTCCGTATCTTTTCCAGCTCGTAGTTGTTCAGGATCGGGTGCGGCAGCGCAACGCTGTGGCAGTGCAGCGGATCTTCGTCGAGAAGATTGCCGTTGTTGCCCAGGAAGGTAGCCAGGCTCATCACCAGCCTCTCCCTGATGGGATCGATGGGCGGGTTGGTTACCTGTGCAAACAGCTGCTTGAAGTAGCTGCTGATATGCTGCGGCTGGTCGCTGAGGATGGCCAGGGGCACATCCGTACCCATGGAACCGATCGGCTCTTTGCCGTCGATGGCCATTGGCGCGATGATGGTGTCCAGGTCTTCGGTGGAATACCCGAAAGCGCGCTGGTATTTGAAGATCTGCTCGTGCTCCAGGTGCGTGAAAGTAACGCGGGGCTCGGGCAGCTCGTCCAGGCGGATCTTATATTTATTGAGCCATTCGGCGTAAGGCTGCTGGGAACAAATGCCCTGCTTCAGTTCTTCGTCGCCGATGATGCGGCCCTGTTCCATATCCACCACGAACATTTTGCCCGGCTGGAGACGGCCTTTTTCTTTTACATTTTTCGGATCGATGGGCAGCACGCCTGCTTCGGAGGCCATGATCACCCGGTCGTCTTTCGTTACCACGAAGCGGGAAGGGCGGAGGCCGTTCCTGTCGAGGGTAGCGCCGATGATCTTTCCATCCGTGAAAGAGATGGAAGCCGGCCCGTCCCAGGGCTCCATGAGGGAAGCGTGGTATTCGTAGAATGCTTTCTTCACCGGGTCCATGGCTTCATTGCCGTCCCAGGCTTCGGGGATCAGCATCATCATTACATGGGGCAATGAGCGGCCGGTAAGGTTCAGCAGTTCGATCACATTGTCCAGGCAGGCGGAGTCAGACTGGCCTTCGTCTACGATCGGCGACAGCATTTCCATTTCCTCCGGGGTGAAGTATTTGGTCACGAAGCTGTTCTCGCCTGCGCGCAGCCAGTTCAGGTTGCCTTTCAGCGTGTTGATCTCGCCGTTGTGGGCGATGTAGCGGAAAGGATGCGCGAGCTTCCAGCTGGGGAAGGTGTTGGTGGCGAAACGGCTGTGAATGAGGCCGAATGCGGATACCATGCGTTCGTCGCGCAGGTCGGTATAATAGTGGCCAACCTGGTAAGTGGTGAGCTGGCCTTTGTATACGATCGTTTTGCAGGAAAGCGAAGCGAAATAAATTTCGGCTTTATCTTTCGGGATGGAGTTGCGAACGGTTTTGGTAATATAATTACGCAGCACGAACAGCTTGCGTTCGAACTCTTCCGGGTCGGAGACCTGGTAGGGGCAGGCGATGAACAGCTGCTCTATTTCCGGTTCTACGCTCAGCGCGGTTTCGCCGATGCCATCGGGGCGAACGGGAACTTTGCGGTAGCCGAGTATTTCGAGGCCCAGTTTTTCCGCGCAGCGTTGTATGATCTCGCGGCACTCTTCGCGCCACCGTGGTTCTTTCGGGAAGAATACCATTCCCACACCGTATTTACCGGTTTCGGGAAGTTTGATGCCTAATTTCAGGCATTCCGCGTACAGGAATTCATGCGGCATCTGAATAAGAATGCCGGCGCCATCACCGGTAGTGCGCTCGCAGCCGCAGGCACCGCGATGCTCCATATTTTCCAGCATCGTCAATGCATCACGAATGATCTGGTGCGACTTCCTACCTTTAATGTGGGCGGTAAAGCCCGTACCGCACGCATCATGTTCAAATTCTGCACGATACAAACCCTGCTCTTGGCTCACTTTTTCCATTGGCTTTAGATTTTTTCCTTTTTATCAGATACACTCCTCCCGGCAGGCGCTAATGCTCCAGGCTTAGGTACCGTAATTGCTTTGGGAACGGTTTAAAGATACTAAAGGAATGCGGTATTTTTTACATAAAGTTCTATTAAAGGGCTAAAATTTAGAAATTCTTAAAAATGGCCACAGTTTGATTTGAAATAAACAAAAATTGAACCCCGCCCGAAGCCCACTCCGGACAAAAAAAGCCGGGAGCAATTCCCGGCCTGGTAATAAGTTGTGTAAAAGTCTATGAATCAGGGCGCGAACTCGAACCTGGGCCTGCCGTTCACGATTTCCACCCGCAGCGGATCGCTGATCATGCTCTCGTTTTGCATACGGTCCAGAGCGGTAACTATATAAATATATCCCTGCCCTTTAATGTATGCCCGGTCCATATACACGGGGTCCGGCATCTGCTGTACGATCGCGATGATCTTCGTCGGGTCGTTCACATTCACCACTTCTTTGTCGGTAAACCGGTACAGCACGTACTGTTTCGTTTGGTGCGAAGTATCATCATCCGCCCAGCGGATTTCCAGCCCTTCCGGCTTTTCGAAGGCGTCTGTGAAATAAGGCGCTTTCGGCGCGGAGTTATCCAGCCAGGGCATGGTAGGCCGCAGCGCGGGATAGTGGTAGAGGTGATTGCGCAAAGTGTCTTCAAAACCAAGCGGGTTGCCGTTGAAGGATTTGGAACTGAAGAACACGCTGCCCTGCACGGTGGCCAGCGAGCGGGCCGCATTGATCTGGCGGGCCATTTCCCGCGGGTCTTTCCAGCCCGCCGTGCTGCCGATGCGGTAAGGCGCATGACCGATGTACATATGCCGCCCATAGGCGTGTTGCGACCACCAGGTGATGGCCACTTCGTAAGGTACCAGCCGGTGGCCGAATTCCCAGTACAATTGCGGGGTCAGGTAATCTATCCAGCCCAGGCGCTGCCATTTGATCACGTCCGCATACAGGTCGTCATAATTCGTAAGACCGGCGCGGGTAGCAGAGCCATCGGGGTCCTGGTCGCGGTTGCGCCATACGCCGAAGGGGCTGATGCCGAATTTCACCCAGGGCTTTTCCGCTTTGATGGCGGAGCTGAGCATCTGGATAATGGTGTCCACATTAAAACGGCGCCAGTCGTCCAGGTAGCGGCCTTTGCCGTAAAGGCGGTAAGAGCCGTTGTCCGGGAAGTTGCGGCCGGGAATAGCATAGGGGTAAAAATAATCGTCGAAGTGGATGGCGTCTATGTCGTAGCGTTTCACCACATCGCGGATCACGTCCGTTACGTAGCTGCGCACTTCGGGGATGCCGGGATCGAAATATTTTTTATCCCCGTAGGTGAGGAACCATTGCGGTTTGGTGCGGGTGATGTGGTTCGCCGCGATGCTGCTGGAGCGGATGTTGGATACGGCGCGGTAGGGATTGAACCAGGCGTGGAACTCCATGCCGCGTTTATGCGTTTCCGTGATCATGAATTCCAGCGGATCGTAGTAGGGTATGGGCGGCTGGCCCTGCCTGCCGGTGAGGTATTCGCTCCAGGGCTCGTAGGGAGAAGGGTAAAAAGCATCTGCCGCGGGCCTCACCTGGAACACGATCGCGTTGATGCCGTTGCGCTGGTGCTGGTCCAGCAGCTGGGTAAACTCCCGTTTCTGCTCTTCCGTGCTCAGCCCCTTGCGGGAAGGCCAGTCTATATTCTCGATGGTTGCGATCCATACGGCCCGCAGTTCCCGTTTGGGTGGCAGCTGTGCGCTGGTTTGCCGGACGAGGCCAAAGAGTAACAATCCTGCCAATAAGTGCTTCACCATTTCTATACTTTAAAAACCTTTAAAAACCGTAAACTGCGAAAATAGAATTCCAACCGGCAAATCCCAAATGCAGATCAACCTGTTACATATCAAAAGCGGGGCCGGAGGCGCTCATAAAATACGGAAGACGGCGTTATTTCCACGGCCAACAAAGTACCTGCGGTTAAAAAACCGGATCAGCAGCAATAAACCCATTAACAGCATTTTCATAGCATCCACCATAAAAGATTTGTATTTTACTACGACAGATTCCACGGACATGAAAAAGATCCTTCTCCTCATATCGCTCGCCGCCCTTTGTCAGCAGGCTTTTGCACAGGCAGCCGAAAAAGCGGCGCAGCAGTTCCTCCGCACGCTTGATACGGGTTTGCGCGCCAAAGTGCAGTTCAGCTGGGAAGATGCCGAACGTTTTAACTGGCATTTTGTGCCCCGCTCCCGGAAAGGCCTTCCGCTGAAAGAGATGAACGACACGCAACGCGCCGCCGCTTACGCCCTGCTGAAGCGCTGCATGAGCAACAACGGCTACACCAAAGCCTCGGCCATCGTGCAGCTGGAATATGTGCTGCGCGCGCTGGAAGGCCGCGGGGAAAATGATGATTACCGTGACCCCGGCAAATATTACTTTTCCGTTTTCGGCGACCCTGCGGCGGGGAAGCCCTGGGGCTGGCGGGTGGAAGGGCATCATCTTTCGCTGAACTTTTCTGCCCTGGAAAATAAATGGATGGCCGGCAGCCCGATGTTCATGGGCTCCAATCCCGCCATAGTGCCGGATGGCCCGAAGAAAGGGCAGCAGATACTGAAGGAAGAGTCCGTTTTGGCCTTCGGCCTCCTGGAAGGCCTGAACGATCAGCAGCGGAAAGAGGCTGTGGTAGCGGAAAAAGCCCCGGCAGACATTATCACCGGCAATAAAAGGAAAGCCTGGCTGCAGGAGCCTCCTGGTCTTGGGTATGCCAAACTAAGCCCGGCGCAGCAGCAACAGCTGAAAGTGCTGGTGGCGGTGTATGTAGACCGCTATACTAAGCTCATGGCCGATATCATCTGGAAAGAAATTGCGGATGCGGGCTGGGAGAACGTTCATTTTGCCTGGGCCGGCGGCCATGCCTGGGGTACGGGGCATTATTACCGCATTCAGGGCCCGACCTTCATTATAGAATACGACAATACGCAGAATAACGGGAACCATGTGCATACGACCTTCCGCGACCTGAAGAACGATTTCGGGGAAGATATGCTGAAGGAACACTACGACAGTGCCCACCGGTAGTATTTTCTCTTTTTGCTATACCTTCCGGCCGAGGTACTGGCTGTAATCCGGCAGGATGACGGTGTACTCCTGGTGCATGAGGGGCGAGGTCATGAGGAAGTCCGCCGAGGCCCGGTTGCTGGCCATGGGTATGTTCCAAACCACGCCCAGCCGCAGCAGGGCTTTGATGTCCGGGTCGTGGGGCAGCGCCTCCATGGGATCCCAGAAAAAGATGATCACGTCAATACGCCCTTCCGCAACAGCCGCACCGATCTGCTGGTCCCCGCCGAGCGGGCCGCTCAGCAGTTTCCTCACGGATACGTCCAGGGCCTCTTCCAGCAGCTTGCCGGTTGTGCCGGTGGCGTACAGTTCATGCCGTGTGAGCACCGTTTTGTTGTAAAGCGCCCATTCCAGTAATTCCGCTTTCTTGTGGTCGTGTGCAATCAGCGCAATCCTCTTACGGGCCTGAAGGGATTTAGTGTGTACCATGCTGCAAAAATAGACGGCTTTCCCAACACTGCAAGATTAAACGCCCGAACTCGCCATTTTTTGCTAATTTTGCAGGAGAAAATTGTATATAATGATCAAAACAGGAAATCCAATTATCAGTATCTATACGGAAATGACGCCGAACCCGGAAACGATGAAGTTTGTGGTGAACAAGCTCCTCTATCCGAATAAATCCATCGATTTCCCGGATGCTGCCAGCACTGCCCCATCTCCCCTGGCCGCCGAACTGTTTACTTTCCCCTTCATCAGGGGCGTATTCATCTGCAGCAACTTCGTGACGCTTACCAAAACCAACGATACCGACTGGGCGGATGTGATCCCTACCATCAAACAATTCCTGAAGGAATACCTGGAGGACAACCGCGCGGTGATCAATGAAGACGATATTGTATCCACCCCTGTGTTCAGCGGCGACGAAAGCGACGTTGTACAGCGGATCAAGGAATTACTCGAAAACTACGTGAAACCCGCAGTGGAAATGGATGGCGGCGCCATCCAGTTCAAAGATTACCACGAAGGCGTGGTAACCGTGATGCTGCAAGGTTCATGTTCAGGCTGCCCCTCTTCCATGATCACGCTCAAAGCCGGCATAGAAGGCATGATGAAGCGCATGATCCCCGAAGTGAAAGAAGTGGTGGCTGAAGCAGAATAAGCCATAGTTGAGTGAATGATAGTGTTAGAAGCGCGGCCTGGAGGCTGCGCTTTTTTCATTTATGATCCTTAGCTTTACACCCGGCAATCTTTAAAAACTGACTATGAGAGGGATTTTATTGGGATGCGCATTGGTAATGGCCAGTGCGTCTTTGTTTGCACAGCAGGCTGAAGCAGTGATCACTTACGGCTTTAAGAACAACGGAAAGGAATCGCGCGGGGAACAGCAATTGTACATCAAAGGAAAGCAGGTCAGGCTGGCGCCCGCCGGCAGGCAAACGGAGCAGCAATTCCTTCACTATGGCGAAAAAGCCAGCTACCAGGTGCTCAACAGCAACGGCGAAATATTTACGTTGAAAAAATCCTTTTCAGAATACGTTAAACCGGAACTGATCCCGGGGATAGATACCGTGGCGGGCGTTCCCTGCAAAAAAGCGAAGGTCTTTATCCGCTCCAACACCATCGAAGTATGGTATACCAACGACCTGAAAATAAAAGGTACGCCCTCCATCACCGTGGCTCCCGGCCTGGGCCTCGTGCTTAAGACCATCCGCAACGGCAATTCGGAAACTTACGCCAGGCAGATCGAATACAGGGCCGTAACAGCGGAAGAACTGAACTGGCCTGCCAATAAAGGGAAAATTGTGGATGAGCCCACTTACCAGCGCCAGGTAATAGAAAGCCGCTACACCACGCTGCCCATCTTCGACCGGGAGCAGATCAGCTGGGGCAACGCGATCAACAATCCCGCGGCAGAAACGCTAAATGCGACCTACAAATTCGCGGGCGGCACCGTGATATTGAAGAAAGTGAAGCTGCCCGCCGCAAAGCCCGGCCAACGGCTGTTTGCGGAGCTGGCGCAATATTCCAACGGCGATGCTTACGACCGTACCGGCTCCGTGTTTATGATCCCAACTGATAAAGCCGTTACTTTCCTGCAGGGACTGCAACAAGGCGCGCAAGCCTTGCCAACCTTCACCGCCCGCAACGGTAAAAAATACCAGGGCTACGTAACCACGGATAATTACGTAGCGCCGCTGGAACTAATGCGCTTCTTCACGCCTTTCGGCGTAAGGCACTTCAACGCCCAGGCCCGCATCAAAGGCTACAACTGGGCCGACTCCGCCGTATATAAACAGGACATTTCCGAGCTGCTGCCGCGCCTGCAGGGCGAAGTATGGATCGGCATCTACATTGGCAACTACGACAAAGGCGGCCACAAAGCCAGCCTCAGCTTCAAATACTATCCCGGCTACGACGGGGAAGGAACAACGGAAAACAAAAAATGGATAATGCCCGTTTTCAACTCCACCAATCTCATGGAAATGGCCGGCCAGGAATACGCCACACTCTTCGGCCAGGATTCGCTGACCGTAACGGTGGATGTGCCGCAGGGCGTAAAGAACCTCAAGCTGCGCTACATTACCACCGGCCATGGCGGCTGGGGCGGCGGCGATGAGTTCAATCCAAAGCTGAACGAAATATTTGCGGACGGCCAAAAGATCTATCATTTCTTTCCCTGGCGGGAAGACTGCGCCACCTACCGGCTGCTAAATCCCGCTTCCGGCAACTTCGGGAACGGATTATCATCCTCAGACCTGAGCAGGAGCAACTGGTGCCCCGGCACGCTGACCTTGCCGGTAGACATCCCGCTGCCGGAACTGGCGCCGGGTAAACATACCTTGCAGGTGGCCATCCCGTTGGGTAAGCCGGAGGGCGGCAGCTTCAGCTTCTGGAACGTTTCAGGGGTGTTGATCGGCGATAAAGAATAACAATCATTCGCGGGACTGATACGTCAGTCCCGTTTTTATAAAGTATGGAACAGATCTACCAGGAAGTAATCAAAGGATTTCAGCGGATGACGTTGCCGGATATCATCGCTATGGTGTTTGGCGTAATCAGCGTATTATGTTCACGGCGGAACAGCGTATGGGTGTATCCGACGGGGCTTATTAGCACGGGGATCTATACATATACGCTGGCGCAGGCACATTTTAGACTGTATGCGGAATCTGCATTGAACGCGTATTATTTTATCATGAGCATATACGGCTGGTACAACTGGAGCCGCAATACCACGTCCGCCGGCGACCATGTGGGCATATCGGTTGTAAACCGTCGTGAGCTTGGTATTGCCGTGGGCATCGTGATTATCGGCTGGGGAATTCTTTATATGCTGCTGCATAATTTTTCTGATTCGGATGTTCCTGCGCTGGATGCATTCGTATCCGCAACCGCTTGCAGCGGCATGTGGCTGCTGGCTAAAAGAAAAATTGAGAACTGGATATTTCTCAACATTTCTAACCTTGTGGCAGTGCCGCTGCTGTTTTATAAAAAATATGAATCACTGGCAGTGTTGACTATATTCCTGTTCATTGTGGCGGTAGATGGGTATTTCCGCTGGAGGAAACTCTATCGTCAACAACTAAACGAAAATAAACCTTGAAGCGGATCGTAGTGATAGGCCCGGAATCTACCGGCAAGAGCACGCTCAGCGAACAGCTGGCCGCATATTTCAACACGGAATGGGTGCGGGAATACGCGCGCGGATACCTGGAAAACCTGGGCCGCCCGTATGAGCAACACGACCTGCTGCAGATCGCCGAAGGCCAGCTGCGCCTGGAGGACGAAACGGCTTCCCGCGCAAAAGATCTCATCATTTGCGATACTGATCTCCAGGTGATAAAAGTATGGAGCGAAGCGAAGTACGGCGAATGTGACCCGCGCATCCTTAAAATGATCGCGCAGCGGCAATATGACCTGTACCTGCTCACCTACATAGACATCCCCTGGACGGACGACCCCTTGCGCGAGCACCCGCTTCCATCAGAAAGAGAATATTTCTACAACATTTACCGGGACATCGTGATGAACGCCGGCATTCCCTGGGAGGACATCCGGGGAGATCATAACCAGCGGCTGAAAGCCGCGGTGGATGCGGTTAAACAAATTATTTGATCAAACCCGCAATATCCGGATCAGGGGCAAGGTTGCGCATCTGTACCAGTATCCTCCGCTGCCGCCAGTAGGTGATGCGGGCGGGCGGGTTCACGGTATATTTTATGGGATTAGGCAGGCAGGCCGCTATCATGGCTGATTCTTCCCGGTTGAGGGTTGCGGCGGGTTTATGGTAGTTAGCCTGCGCGGCAGCTTCCACGCCAAATACGCCTTCGCCCATTTCTGCCACGTTCAGGTACATTTCAAGAATGCGTTTTTTACCCCAGATCTTTTCGATCATAAAAGTGAAATACACTTCAAGGCCTTTCCGGATGTAACTGCGGCCCTGCCAGAGAAATACATTCTTGGCCACCTGCTGGCTGATGGTGCTGGCGCCGTGGATCTTCTTGCTTTTCTGGTTGTGCTTCATCGCTTTCTCGATGGACTTGAAATCGAACCCGTCGTGGTCCGGGAACAGCTGGTCTTCACTGGCAATAACGGCCAGCTTCACATGCTGGCTCATTTCATCCAGGTTCACATAATCGCGTTTGAAACTTTTATCAGTACCCCAAAGGCTGAACCAGCTGCTGATCATGGTAACGGTGATGGGAGGATTCACCCAGCGCAGCAGGATAATATACAACAGTTGTGCAACGAACAGTATGAGGAAAATTCTTTTAAACAGCCGCCAGGTCCTGGGGACGATTCCTTTTAATTTCATCCGGGTAGTTTTCAAACCGGGCGGAAAGTTAGCAAGATTATTGGATTTTATCTTTCCGGTTGAATGCGTAATTTCCACCGGCAACATATCAACATGGCATTTTGTTATTAGTATAAACCAGGGCTCATGAGACTAGAACTGCATCCGCAAAATCCGAATCCGCGCAACCTGAAAACCATCATCGAATGCCTCCGCGACGGCGGCGTGGTGATCTATCCCACCGATACCGTGTACGGCATGGGCTGCGATATTTTCAAGCACGAAGCCGTGGAAAGGATCGCGCGGATCAAAGGGATGGACCCGAAGAAAACACATTTCTCCTTCATCTGCTACGACCTGAGCCATCTCACAGACTACACAAAAAGTGTGGACACGCCGCTGTTCCGCCTCCTTAAAAAAGCGCTTCCCGGGCCATACACCTTCATCCTGCCCGCCAGCAGGCAGGTGCCGAAAATGCTCAAGACCAAACGCGATACCGTGGGCATACGCGTGCCGGATAATCTTATCTGCCGCACGCTGGTAAAGGAATTGGGCAACCCGATCATGAGCACGTCGTTGCCGGTGGATGAATACGTGGAAGAATACACGGACCCGGAGATCATCCACGACAAATTCGGGAAACTGGTAGACATCGTGGTAGACGGCGGGCCGGGCGGGCTGGTGTTTTCCACCGTAATAGACTGCACAGGCCCCGAGCCTGAACTGGTAAGGGAAGGCGCCGGCAGCTGGGAAGAGATCAGTTAAAAAAAGAAGCCGCTCCCTTGCAGGAACAGCTTCTCACAGGAAATACCCGTTAATATCTTCAGATGCCCATCTTTTTGGCGAGCGCAGCGGGAATCGCTTTTTTGTTTACCATATAACAGGTCGTTTTGTACGCGAAATACGGCATGGAAGCGTAGAAGTAGCCATTGCAGGGACTTCCGGCGGTTCCCCAGGAGTTTTTCACGATAAAGAATTTATTGCCCTGCTGATCTTTGGCCAGGCCGGTGATGTGCATGCCATGATCGTCCTGCGTTTCGTAGTTGTCGAAGGCCAGCTGGCGGTTTTCCTGGGTGATAGTCTTTTCCTTCGCGGGCTGCGTGAAAAGCGTTTCGCGCTCTTTGGCGGAATAATCAGCCCAGTCTTTTTCGGGAACGATGGCCAGGCCGTCTTTATAAGAAAACCCTTTCTCGCTCACGTCTGCCGCCCAGGCAATGGAATACCCGTTCATCACCGCCTGTTCCGCGATAGCGGTAAAGTCGTTCAGTGGCACATTGTATACTTTCTCCCAGTTCCAGTTATCCGGCACTTCCAGCACAAACTGTTCGTAAAACGGATGGTGGTTGAAGGAGGAGATGATCACGTAGTCGTCTGCATTCAGGCCAAGCTCTTTTGCGAAAGACTGCGGGGTGTAAGATTTACCCTTGTATTGGAAAGTCTCCGGCGTAGCGCCGATATATGCATCCAGCACGCCTTCCAGCGCTTTCTGCCAGTTGGGGTTTACGGTATTGGCTTCGCCCAGCTTTTTGACCATGGGTTCCATGAGGCCGAGCATTTCAGCGTGGTTGTAAGTTTTATCGCGGTTGCCATCGTATGCTTCCTGCGGAACAAGTCCGTATTTTTTCAGGCAGAGCAGGTCGTCAGGAAAACCGCCGCCTTCGCCGAAGTTGGCCTTGCCATGCATGCGCACGTAGTTGGCGGCTTTCAGCGGGTACATTTTGCGTACCACGAACATTTCGCTCAGGTTAAGGTCTTTGCCTTTCCCGTTGCGGATCAGTTCTGATTCAAAAAATGAAAGGCCTGAAAAAGACCAGCAGGTGCCGGTTTGGCCCTGGTTCTGCACAGCGTAGGCGTCGAGGTTCCTGAGAACGGTGAACTGGTATTGGCTGCCTTCCTTGTTGGTTTGCGGGATCGTTTGCGCGGCGGCGGTCATGCCCCATAATACCGCGGCGCTCAACAACAATTTCTTCATGCTCTTGCTTTAGTTGGTTTTGTAAAGCAGCAAATGTAAGGGTCAGGCGGTAACCGACCTCAGGAGGATTGATGAGCGGTATTTGCGGCCTCAAATTGTTCGCGGGTGATCTCCCAGCGCCACAGCTCGCCCGCATCGGTGCCGTTTACGGCGCCGGCGAAATGCATGCCTGCTTTTTGCAGCACTTTCACCGCAGCGTTATATTCTTCAAGGGTGTGAGCAATCACCTTATTCACGTAGGAATGACTGAAAGCAAAACGGATAAGGGTTTCCGCCATTTCTGTGGCATATCCCTGCTCCCTGTATGCGGAGGACACTTCGTAACCGATCTCCACCACGCCATTCGCATCGGGGCGGCCTTTGAATCCGCCGGTACCTATCAGCCGGTTGTCTGCCCGGTGAATGGCCAAATAAAAGAACCAGCCCAGCAGCGCCGGGTCGTTGCGCAATTTATCATAAGCCACCAACACCATTTCAGGAAATTCCGTCCACTGTTCCGGCACGTCTGCACCCAATAACTGTGCTAATGCTTCATTCCCATGCAAAGCCGCTTCGAAATATTTTAACGTGCAGGGCAACAATTGTAACCTCGAGGTTTGGATCATATATGAAAGCTAGTAAACGATTCTCGGAAATGCAAGGGGTATGCCAGGAAAGAATTGACAGATTTTCGGGGGCATATTGGCAGGGGTGCTAACGATATCCCCTGCCAATTTTTCAAAGGAAATTTTTCCGGGAGCGGGAAGCTCCCTGGAATATTTTAGTGGGCTTCGAGCCAGTTTTTACCGGTGCCTATTTCCGCATCGATGGGCAGCTTCTCCGCCAGTATGGGCATGGCATTGCGCATGCCTTCGATGATGAGGGGCTTGATGGTTTCCACCTCGTCCAGGTGCGCGTCAAACACCAACTCGTCATGCACCTGCAGGATCATGCGGGAGCGGAAATTGTGTTCTTTGAAAGTTTTGTGCAGCGAAATCATCGCCAGTTTGATGAGGTCTGCCGCCGTTCCCTGGATAGGCATGTTGATGGCGTTGCGCTCTGCAAACCCGCGCACCACGGCGTTGGAAGAATTAATGTCTTTCAGCCAGCGCTTGCGCCCCATCATGGTTTGCACGTAACCGGTCTGCTGCGCGAACCGTACCTGCGTTTCCATATATTTTTTGATGGAAGGGTACTGCGCAAAGTAGTTATCGATAAGGCTTTTGGCCTCGCTGCGCGGGATGCCCAGGTTCTCGCTGAGGCCAAAGGCGCTCTGGCCGTAAATGATGCCGAAGTTTACGCTCTTGGCGTTGCGGCGCATATCCGGCGTTACATCGGGAAGGTCAACCCCGTAGACCTTTGCCGCAGTGGCAGTGTGAATATCCAGCTTGCTGCGGAAGGCCTCCATCATATTTTCATCTTCCGAAATGGCAGCGATGATGCGCAGCTCGATCTGCGAGTAATCCGCGGAAAGCAGCGTGAATTCCGGGCTGCGCGGCACGAAGGCCTTGCGCACTTCGCGGCCTCTTTCCGTGCGGATGGGAATATTCTGAAGGTTCGGGTTGTTGGAGCTGAGGCGCCCGGTAACCGCCACCGCCTGGTTGTAGGAGGTATGCACGCGGTTCGTGCGCGGGTTGATCATTAACGGTAATGCATCAACGTAGGTGGACTTGAGCTTGCTCAGTTCGCGGAACACGAGGATGTTCTCCACGATAGGGTGTTTGCTGGCGAGCTTGGCCAGCACGTCTTCGCCCGTAGCGTATTGCCCGGTGCGGGTTTTCTTCGCCTTGGGGTCCAGCTGGAGCTTTTCGAACAGCACTTCCCCCAGCTGTTTGGGAGAGGCCAGGTTGAAGCGCACACCGGCCTGCTGGTACACGCTGTCTTCCGCTTTTTTGATCTCTGTTTCCAGTTCGCGGGAATAATCGGCAAGGGCCTGCTGATCTACAGCGATGCCTTCGTATTCCATATCGGTGAGCACTTTCACGAGCGGGTTCTCGATGTCGTAGAACACATTTTCGACGGTACGCTCTTTCAGCAGCGGCTCGAACCGGGTTTTGAGCTGAAGGGTGATGTCCGCATCTTCCGCGGCATATTCCTTGATCTTTTCTATTTCCACATCGCGCATGCTGCCCTGGCCTTTGCCTTTTTTGCCGATCAGCGTTTCGATGGAAACGGGCGCGTATTGCAGGTATTGGGCGCTGAGCAGGTCCATGCTGCGGCGGCCTTCGGGCTCTATGAGGTAGTGGGCCAGCATGGTGTCGAACAGTTTGCCTTTCACTTCTATGCCGTACCATTTCAGCACGATCATATCGTACTTGGTGTTCTGCCCGATGAACAGCGCGTCTTCGCGGGCAAACACGGGGCGGAACACTTCCAGTATCTCCTTCACCGCGGCCTGGTCTGCCGGCAGCGGGACATACCAGCCTTCAGCGGGTTTGATGGAAAAGCTCATCCCCACTATCTCCACGGCGTTGGCGTCTGTGCCGGTGGTTTCGGTATCGAAGCTGATGGCGGGCTCCTTCATCAGGAGGGCAGCCAATTCCCGGTGTTTTTCAGGAGTATCGGCGAGGTGATAGGCGTGCGGGGTGTTGTCGATATTTTTATCTGCCACGAGGCCGATGGGCTCAATGTCGCCAGCCTGCTGCACGAGGTTGTCTGCGGCGGATGGCGCGGCTTCCACGGGCTGACCGAAGAGGTCCTGCTGAACGGCCCTGCCTGCTGCGGCTTCCCCGCCGATAGCATTGAAAGTATCTCCCAGTATGCGTTTGCCGAGGGTTTTAAATTCCAGCTCGGTGAATACTTCGCTTAGTTTTTCTTTGTTTACCTCCGTGCAGCAAAAATCTTCTTCGTGGAACTGCACGGGCACATTGGTGATGATAGTGGCGAGCTTTTTCGAAAGCAGCGCGCTTTCAGCGCCGGCGCGGATCTTCTCGCCCATCTTGCCGCTGATCTTTTCTGCATTGGCGATCACGTTTTCGAGCGTGCCCCATTCGGCCAGCAGCTTCATGGCCGTTTTTTCGCCTACGCCGGGTATGCCGGGTATGTTGTCTACCGCGTCGCCCATCAGGCCGAGGATGTCTACCACCTGGTCTACGTTCTTAATTTGCCAGCGCTCACACACTTCCTTCGGCCCCATGATCTCCTCTTTATTGCCGAGTGCGGGCGGTTTCCAGATGAACACATTTTCTTTCACCAGCTGGCCATAATCCTTGTCCGGCGTAACCATATACACTTCGTAACCCTGTGCTGCGGCCTGCCAGGCGATGGTGCCGATAATGTCGTCCGCCTCGTAGCCGTCCACTTCCAGCACCGGGATGTTGAATCCTTCGATGATGCGTTTGATGTCGGGAAGCGCTGCCAGCAGGTCTTCCGGCGCGTCTTCACGGTTGGCTTTGTAATCGGCGAAATCGGTATGCCTTTCGGTGGGGGCATGCGTATCGAAGGCCACGGCGATGTGCGTGGGTTTTTCTTTATTGAGAAGGTCCAGCAGGGTGGAAGTGAAACCGAACTGCGCGTTGGTGTTCTTGCCTTTGCTGGTGAGCCTTGGGTTCCTGATCAATGCGTAATAAGCGCGGTAAATAAGCGCCAGGGCATCTAATAAAAAGAGTTTCTTGTGCATGCGGTAAAAGTAATGAATTACCCATAATTCATAATTTTACCGGATGAATAAGATTTATCATTTAGCTACCTGCGACACCTGCAGGAAGATACTCAAGGAAGTGGAAGCCGTGGAAAAAGGAGTGGCGCTGCAGGACATCAAAACGGAAAAGATCACGCCAGCGCAGCTGGACGAGATGAAGAAAATGGCCGGGAGCTACGAAGCGCTGTTCAGCCGCCGTTCCCTGCAATACAAAGCGAGGGGCCTTGCCGGGAAAGAGCTGACCGAAAAAGATTACCGCGATCTTATCCTGGAAGAATATACGTTCCTGAAACGGCCCGTGGCCATCGTAGGCAAACAGATATTCGTGGGGAACGACAAAAAAACGGTGGAAGCGCTGAAGAACGCGCTGTGAGGCGGTTTCCGTTAATGAATTTTAAATGAAGGATTTCTTTAAAGCGTTTTTAGGGAGATCCTTCGCTGTTTTCAGAGCGTTTTCACGAAATCCTGCACGATCTTTTTGTATGCTTCCATATCCTGCCCGTGCTGGAAAGGCGTGAAGGGGAAGCTGCGCGTGGCGTTGAGCGTTTCCTGCAGGTTGAATTGCGATTGCGGCACGCTGTAGAAATATCCTTTTTTCATGAGATATTTGCCCAGGTATTCCTGTTCAGACTGGCCGGGTGTGGGAATGAGGATACCTTTTTTATTGAGTTTGGCGAGGTCCATGAGGGTGGTATAGCCGGAGCGGCTGAGCACCATATCCGCCGCCAGCATGGCTTCGTTCAGTTCTTTAGCGCCAAGGTGGCTCACCTGCGTGATGCCGGGCGTGATCTCTTTTTGCGAAGCCTGGTCTGGCCGGCCGCTCACGATGAGGGCCTTCATGCCGGGTATTTGTTTGATCTGAGCCAGCAGCAGCTCTTCCAGGTTGGTGCGTTGCGGCTCCGGGCCGGAGATGAGGGCCAGCAGGTCATATTTCTTTTCCACGCCTTCTTTCGGCTCAAAGCGGCTCAGGCAGCCGAGATACGCGGTGTTGCCCGGCAGTTCCGCGGGATGGGCCAGTTTGCCGCTCAGGTTGGGCTCTCCTTCAAAATCGGGGATCCAGCAGGCGGAATAGCGGCGGATGTAGCGATAGTTCATTTTTTGCAGCAGGCGTTCCGTGACGCCGCCAAAAGGCGTTTTGATGAGCAGCTGGTGGGAAATGAACACACAGGGGATAGAAGAATGGTATAGCCCGAACCGGTTGTCCGATATCACGGCGCTGATATTGTGCTCGGCAACGGTTTTCCGCAGCCAGGCCTGTTCAAATTTCACGGCTTTCCAGATCTTGGGCACCTGCTGGAGGATCTTCAGCCCGAAAAAGAGGCCTTTTTGTGAATATGTAATGTGGTAACCGGGAAGCGGAAGAATGGTGAGTGTAGGGAATTCCCGGGAGAGCAGGGCGGCGTGTTTTCCTTCAGCCGCAATAACTACCTCACAACCAGCGTTTAATAGTTCGTGTATCAGCGGAATGTCGCGCGTGGCGTGGCCAAGGCCCCAATCGAGGGGAACGATCAGCACTTTTTTTCTGGCCGGGAAGCTTGTGGACAAATAATTAAAATTTTTTTGCGAAAATAGCTTAATTTAGAAATGATCATTGTTAAGAAAAGGTAAACACCCGCTCAGACAGACTAGCAAATATCGTCGCAGTTTATTAGTGAAATTATGAAAAAGTACAAATGGATTTTAGCTTTCTTAGTGGTGGGGAGTTTAACGTGGTCAGGTTGCAGTGTGCTGAAGAAAAACGATTGCGGGTGCCCTCCTATGCAGAAGGGGCGGATGAAACACTAATCGGAAATTTAATCGCTATACCTTTCCATTCCTAAATTACGGTAATGCAGGATGGACCGCGTTATTGAAAATTGATGTCAACAATAAGAGAAAAACAATCAAACGTAATCAGCATGAAGCCTGTAGAGAGGGATTTACTCATCTTGTTACATGAAGACCGCTACAACGAGCAGGAGATCCAGCACGAAGTAAAACAGATCAGCGATATGCTGAGCCTGGTTGAAACGATGGATTACCTGGCAGCGGCCACCGAGGTGGCAGACTGCAACAAACACCGCGTGAGCAGCAAACGCCGCGTGTTGGAGCGTGCCTTCTTCCGTAAGGAGCCAAAAGCATTTGAGTTCATCGTCCACAAAAATTAAACCGCAACAGCGTATTTGTCCGGTAGCATCAGACCTGCCACGATCATTACTGCTCTTTATCGGTTGTAGAAATTAAAAGAACAGATCATCGCCGCGGAAAGCCGCAAACTGTTTCTGGTAACTATTCCACACGTTATTGAACTGCTACGATCTCATCGCGCCAAGCCCGGATCGCACTCCTATGTACCCTTTCCTGCATTATTCCATTAACCGCCAACGCCGTTCATTTTATATGAACAGTGCGACCCTGCATGAATTCTAAAATTCTTGTTGTAGGTTTGCGGGCAAATAATATCCGTTGTGATGATAGACTTTCCACACTTGCAGGATTACCTTGCTCCGGTGTCCAAAGCCCGACTGAATGAAGATGAAACGTATGACGACCTCCAGATCGGCAACCTGATCGATCTCTACGAGGAAGGCCATATACCGGACCTTGACAGCGCCGATATTATCCTCCTTGGCGCCGGCGAAGAACGCGGCAACGGCACGCCCAACAACGGCAACGCCGCGCCGGACACTATCCGCCGCGAGTTCTACCAGCTTTACCACTGGCACAAAGATGTTCGCCTGGCGGATGCCGGCAACATTCTCTCCGGGCGCAATCTCGCAGATACCTACGCCGCATTCAAGACCGTGGTCACCGAACTGATAGACGCCGGCAAAACCGTTATCATCCTCGGCGGCTCGCACGACCTTACCTACGCGCAATACCAGGCCTACGCCAGCAAAAAATATATCATCGAAGCCACCGTGGCCGATGCGCAGATAGACCTCCAGGAAACCTCGCCGCTGCGCAGCAAACGCTTCCTGCTGGAAATGTTCATGGAACAGCCCAACTACATCCGCCATTACAATCACATCGGCTTCCAGAGCTACTTCGTACAGCCCCGCATGCTCGAAACGCTGGACAAGCTGCGCTTCGACTGCTACCGCCTCGGCAAAGTGCGTGAGAACCTCGAAGAGATCGAACCCGTGCTGCGCAATACAGACCTCTTCAGCGTAGACATCAATATGATCAAACATACCGATGCGCCCGCCAATTCCCTTTCCCCCAACGGTTTCAGCGGCGAAGAAGCCTGCGCCCTCAGCCGCTATGCAGGCATGAGCGCACAGCTCAGCACCTACGGCATCTACGGTTACCTCCCGGAAAAAGACCGGGACAACCTCACCGCCAAACAGATCTCGCAAATGCTCTGGTACTTCATGGACGGGCGTTCGGTAAAAAATAAAGAAGCCCAGCTCACAGAACGCGAATCTTTCCTCGAATTCCATATAGCCTTCACCGATATAGACACCGTGTTCCTGAAAAGCAAAAAAACAGGCCGCTGGTGGATGCAACTGCCGGATAAGAACTTTGTGCCCTGCGCGTATACAGACTACCTGCAGGCGAGCAACAACGAATTACCCGAACGCTGGCTGCGCAACCAGGAACGCCTGTAGCGCGTTTTAACAATTTGGTTTCGTAATTTGGAAACTGAAAATCATTACTTTCCTTGAGCCAATCCCGCAGAGCCCGGTTAGCGCGGCTGAACATTATCCAGAATGCACAGGACGCTGTCCTGATCGCAATCGGCGTGCTCCTGGCAGCTCTCGGCCTCAAAGCCTTCCTGCTGCCCAACGGCTTCCTCGACGGCGGCGTTACCGGTATTTCACTGCTTACTAACCGGCTGAGCGGATGGTCCATTTCCGTATTGATCGTCGTGATCAACACCCCGTTCATCCTGCTGGCGTATAAACAGCTTTCCCGCGGCTTTACCGTCAAGACCATCATTGCCATCGTTGGTCTGGCCACGGCGCTGGCGCTCATCAAGGTGCCGGTGATCACGCAGGATAAGCTGCTGATCGCGATCTTCGGAGGGTTCTTCCTCGGCGCGGGCATCGGCATGTCTATCCGCGGCGGCGCTGTGCTGGACGGCACGGAAGTGCTGGCGCTGTACATCAACCGCAAGACCGTGCTGTCTATCGGCGAGGTGATCATGTATTTCAACGTGATCATTTTCGGAGTGGCGGCGGTGCTGATCAACGTGGAAACCGCGCTGTATGCGATGCTGACGTACCTGTCCGCCTCCAAAACGGTGGATTTTGTAATATCCGGTTTCGAGGAATACATTGCACTGACGATCATTTCACCCAACAGCGAGCTGATCCGGAAAACCCTGACCCTGAAGCTGCGCAAAGGGGTTACAGTATTCAAGGGCAAGAGCGGTTTTGGAAAAAGAGGAGCGGTAGACGATGAAATTGATATCGTTTATACGGTTGTTACCCGCCTCGAAGTGCATAAGATCATAGATGAGATTGAAAAGATCGACGAAAAAGCGTTTATTGTGCAGACAAATATCAACGATACGCGCGGGGGAATGATCAAGCGCCGCGCGACGCATCATTAATCCACTAATTCTGCACCGTATGAAAAACAGCCTTGCCGCTGCATTGCTTATGTTCACAACACTCACCGTTACAGCACAGGAAAGGATAGACCTGTATCCCGGCCAGCCAGAGCTGCGTATTGGGGGAGGCCGCAAAGTGGACGATGTTCCGAACATAGACCATTACACCGCCGCGGGCGACAAAAAGAACGGCGCCGCCGTGTTGATCTGTCCCGGCGGGGGATATACCCACCTGGCCACCGGCCACGAAGGAAAAGACATTGCTGAATTCTTCACCGCACAGGGTTACGATGCCATCGTGCTGCACTATCGCCTGAACGATGCACAGCAGAGCGGTTCCCGCTTTCCCGCGCAGTACAACGATGTGACCAATGCCATGCGCCTGGTGAAAAGCAAAGCAAAAAGCTGGGGACTGAATCCTGAAAAGATAGGCGTACTGGGCTTTTCAGCCGGAGGGCACCTGGCTTCCACGCTGGCTACCATGATACAGCCCGGCAACCCGCAGGCAACCGACGAAACCGGGAAATGGAGCAGCCGGCCGGCCTTCGCCGTATTGGTATATCCCGTGATCGCCATGAACAACGAATTTGCGCACAAAGGCAGCGCGCTGAACCTGCTGGGTCCCGATGCCTCTCCTGAAAAGAAGGATTCGCTGAGCACATACCTCCGAATTACGCCGGAAACGCCGCCCACGATGCTGATCCACTCCTCCGACGATAAAACCGTGCCCGTGGAAAACAGCCTGCTGTTCTACCAGGGCCTGGTGAAGAATAAAGTTTCCGCTACCCTGCATGTGTACGACCATGGCGGCCATGGCTATGGTATGGCGCCGAAAGACCCTGTGCTGAACAGCTGGCCGGGCCTTTGCATTTCATGGCTGCAGGAATTGCTGAAAAGCAACGCTAAATAAATCAACGAACAAGCATAAAAGAAAAAGAGGCCATTACCGGCCTCTTTTTTTATTCCTTTCCGGAGCGGTCATTTGATCCCTTTCGCCACCGCTTCCGCTATCAGCACCGCGCCCAGCTTATCCGGGTGCACGCCGTCCGCGAAATATTCCCTGTGACCGGAGAGTGCTTTATACAGGTCGATGGTCTTTACTTTTTCTTTCTTCGCGATCTTCTTAATGGCCGGGATGATCTCGCTTTTTACCACGCTCTCCCTGATCTTAAATTTGTTCTCAGGCGAACCGTTCACCGGGAAAACCGGCACGGGATAACAGACATAGATCTTCGGCTTTGAAGGCAGCTTTTTCCACTCTTCGATGAACGCGCGGTAATCCGGGATAAAATCGTTTTTGTTGGCATCCCAGTTCTGCGGCTTGGAATCGTTCGTGCCGAGCTTGATGATCACGATATCGGGCGCCCAGTTCTTCCCGACGGTAAACAACGAGTCGGCCCAGTAAGGTTTGTCGCCTTTCTTCAGCAGCGTTCTGCCGCTGATGCCCAGGTTGTGCACTTCGTAACCCTCGCCCAGCAAGCGTTGCAGGTGTTTGGGATAAGTGCTGTCTCCCAGGCCGCGGCCGAAAGTAATGCTGTTGCCCACGCAGGCTACTTTTATTTTCTGTGCATACAGGGCAGTGCAGAACAGGAAGAGCCCCGCCAGTAAGAGTATTTTTTTCATTGAAACAGATTAAAGGAAATTATCCGCATCGCGGTACGCCTTGATGAGGGCGGCTTCGCCTTCCTTGCCGGGTTTGGCATTGCCGTGCTCCATGCCCATCACGCCTTTGAAACCTTTCTGGTGCAGGTGTTTGAAAATATTCTTGTAATTGATCTCGCCGGTGCCGGGCTCTTTACGGCCGGGGTTATCCCCGATCTGGATATAGGCGATCTCGCTCCAGCACAGGTCTATGTTGGGTATCAGCATGCCTTCGTTCTTCTGCATGTGGTAAATATCGTAGAGTATCTTGCAGGACGGGCTGTTTACGGCGCGGCAGATCATATAGGTCTGGTCGGAAGTGCGGAGGAACAGGTCCGGCGTATCGCTGAGCGGCTCCAGCACCATGGTGAGGCCGCCTTTTTCAAGTATCTCGGAGCCGCGGCGCAGCGCGTCTATCACATTGCCGGTCTGCACGCCGATAGGCAGCCTGCGGTCAAAGAACCCGGGCACTACGGTGGCCCATTTGGCATTCACGCGTTTGGCCAGCTCTACGGAGCGTTCGCAGGTTTTGAGGAATACTTCCAGGTGCTCCGGTTTGCCGGTCGTGAGGGATACTTTCCAGTTCTCCCCGCCGTCTATCACAAAAACGCCCATCCGCATATTGAGCTTGGCCAGCAGGTCGCCGATCTTGTTTTGCATGGCGGTGTCCCTTCCCAGCATGCCGTTGTCTTCAATGGAGCGGAAGCCCTGGTCGTGCATGAAGCGGATCTGGTCCAGGAAGTCATCTCCCGCGCTGTTCTTGAACATGCCGGCATGCGGGGCATAATCCAGGTTGAAGGTCTTTTCAGCCGCAACGGGACTTTTATCCGCGGCCTTTGCCGCGGCGGAGCCGCCGAGGGCGAGGGCCGAAATGCCGGCCAGGGTGCCTTGTTGAAGGAAGGTTCTTCTTTCCATAGCGTGTTTTTAGTTAAAATGAGCTGTGCGAAGACGGAAATTAATAGCTTTTCAATGGAAATCCGAATGATTTGACAAAAAAGCCTTCCCGGGTGAAGATTTGAGTAGAATTTGCAACATTCGTACATAATATTTGACGTTTATAAAATTAATATTGCTTTCAAGCCCCGGATTTAATAAATTCACACGCTTTAAATTTTAGCACATTTTGCCGATGAGAAAGAAAACAGTGTTCATGTTGCTGGGGGGAATGATAGCAAGCGCCGCTTACGCCCAGGATGACCCGTTTACAGCTTACGAACAAAAGATCGCGGGAACAAGCGTAACCATCAAAATGGTGCCTGTTAAAGCGGGAGAATTCCTGCTGGGCAGCCCTGATAAGGAGCCGGGCCGCAGTGCGGATGAAGGGCCACAGAAGAAGGTAAAGATCGACGCCTTCTGGATGGGCGCCTACGAGCTTACATTCGACCAATACGACCTGTACGCAGATAAAGATAAAGACCAGGCGCCCCTGCCAGATGGCATGACGCGCCCGAGCCCGCCCTACATCGACCTCACTCTCGGTATGGGCAAAAGCGGCGGCTACCCCGCCAACAGCATGAGCCAGTACGGCGCGCTGATGTATTGCCGCTGGCTGTACAACAAAACCGGCGTGTTCTTCCGCCTGCCCACTGAAGCAGAATGGGAATATGCCTGCCGCGCGGGCAGCACCACCGCTTATCCCTTCGGCAACGATGCAGCACAGCTGAAAGATTATGCCTGGACGGCGGAAAACAGCACTGACGTATATCACAAAGCGGGCGAGCTGAAACCCAATGCCTGGGGCCTTTACGACATGCTGGGCAATGTTGGCGAATGGACCATGGACCAGTATGATGAAGAAGCCTACAAAAAAGTGGAAGCATCCAATCCCTGGAACAAACCGACGGACAAAACGCCCCGCACCATCAAAGGCGGCAACTACCGGGAACCGGCCACTGCGGCAAGATGCGCATCGCGGCTGAAATCTGAGGAAGCCTGGAACGACCGTGACCCGCAGATACCTAAAAGCAAATGGTGGAACGCCGATGCGCCGTTTATCGGGTTCAGGATCGTGAGGCCGGTGAAACAGCCCACCAAAGAGGAGGCGGAGAAATTCTTCGCAGATGCGATAGACCAGTTCGTGGGCGCCCGCTAAGCCCGGGTTTTCCGTCAAAAATCTGTCAGGGCATGGATTTACGGAAAAGGTTTAGTAATTTCTGGAGAGCTAAAAGTTCTATTTATAATCACCAACGGTACTAGTAGCAGTAGTCCCGGTAAAATACCCATCATGGAAAACGAAAAAGCACAATCATTCCACGGTCAAAGTCGCAGAGACTTTGTAAAACAATCCTCTTTACTGGCGGGAGGTCTGATGGCGGCGCCCATTTTGTCTCATGCAAGCGAAACGAATTTCTTTTCCGGCGCACCCGATGTGATCAAAGTTGCGCTGATCGGCTGCGGCGGGCGCGGTACCGGGGCCGCCGTTCAGGCGCTCAGCACCAAACAGAACGTACAACTCGTAGCAATGGCCGATGCCTTCCAGGACAGGCTGAGCGACAGCTACAACAACATCGTTGAAGCGATGAAAAAAACGCCCGATCGTGTGAAAGTAACCGATGCGGACAAATTCGTCGGTTTCGACGGATATAAACAGGCCATGGCTAAAGCTGACGTGGTGATCCTCGCCACCCCTCCGGGTTTCCGCCCGATCCACTTCGAAGAGGCGATCAACCAGAAGAAACATGTGTTCATGGAAAAACCCGTGGCTACGGACCCTGCGGGCATCGCCAAGGTGCTGGCTGCGGCTGAAAAAGCCAAGGCCCAGAAGCTCAACGTGGTGGTAGGTCTTCAGCGTCACTACCAATCCTCTTACCGTGAACTCCTTAAACGTTTCCAGGACGGCATCATCGGAGACATCACGTCCATGCAGGTTTGGTGGAACCAGGGCGCCCTGTGGGTAAAACCCCGCAAACCGGAGTATACTGAAATGGAATATCAAATGCGCAACTGGTACTACTTCAACTGGCTTTGCGGCGATCATATCGTAGAACAACACATTCACAATATCGACGTCGGCAACTGGTTCATGGGCAAAACTCCCGTGACCGCCGTTGGCATGGGCGGCCGCGCAATCCGCACCGGTCCTGAATCCGGTGAGATCTTCGATCACCACTTCGTGGAATACCGCTACGACAATGGTGTGGTAATGAACAGCCAGTGCCGTCACTGGAAAGATTCCGTAAGTCGTGTGGATGAAGAGATCGTGGGCACCAAAGGCCGCATCATCTGCGACCGTGGCACCATCCTCGATCACAAAGGCAAAGTGCTTTACCAGTTCGACCGCAAAAAGGAAAACCGTCCTTACCAGGCCGAGCACGATGAACTGTTTGAAGCCATTGCCAAAGGCGAATACAAATTCCAGGACGCGCAGCGCGGAGCTGAAGCCACACTGTCCGCGATCATCGGCCGTATGGCCACGTATTCCGGGCAGTCGATCGCATGGGACAAAGCGCTGGCTTCAGGCCTCAACCTGCAACCCGAGAAGTACGCATTCGACGCGCCTCCGCCGGTATTGCCGGATGCAAACGGCAACTACGCTTACGCGAAGCCGGGCATCACCAAATATTTCTCCTGATCCAATACATGAACTGGCATACAAGGCTGGCCAAACGGCCAGCCTTTTTTACTACAGCTGGCTGAAGAAAATTTTGATGCGCTCTTCCATTTCAGGATTGCTGCCCATTTCATGGGGCCGGTCCGGGTAGATGAAAAGTTCCAGCTGGCCCTCCAAACCCAGTGCCTTCATGGCATTCAGCAATTTTTCTCCTTGCTGCGCCGGGGTGATAACGTCTTTCCCGCCAAAATGGGCCTGGGTTTGCGGATGGCGGTGAGCAAGGCCACGGTGCCGCCGCGGCTTCCTCCGCGTATCATTGGTTTAACAAAAGATTGGCAACTGAGCCGGGAATTTTTTATCTTGATGAACATGAAATTCATCTACCTCGCTTTGGCTGCCCTGCTTCCCTCTGCCGCAGCTTTTTCCCAGCCTAAGAATCTCCGCCAGTGGGCGCAGCAGGATGTGCTCCGCGCGAAAGGCCTCCGCGAAGCGCATGTGGGCATCAGCATCTATGACCCAGCAACGGGCAAATATTGGTACCAGCACCAAGATGATAAGTTTTTCATGCCTGCATCCAACACGAAAATATTCACGCTTTATACCGGCTTGCAGTTGCTCGGTGATTCGCTGCCCGGCATGCGGTATGCGGAAAACGATACCGCATTGTTCATCCGGGGCATGGCAGACCCTTCTTTCCTGCATCCTGATTTCAAATACCAGCCTGCAATGGACCTGCTAACCCGGACGGATAAACGAATATGGCTGCAACCCGCCCTGATCAAAAACAAACGTTTCGGGCCGGGCTGGGGCTGGGGCGATTATGCGGATTATTACCAGCCCGAGCTGAACGAATGGCCCATGTACGGGAATGTAGCCTGGGTGAAGCTCGCAGGCGCGGGATATACCATGACGCCGGAATTCCCCACAGAACTGGTGTACGAACGCGCGCCCGCCGAAGCGCTGGCAGACAGGGAAGAACGGGAGAACCTTTTTATCCTGCATCTCCGCGCGGATGATGCAGCAACCCGTGCCTTTGAAGTGCCCTACATCACCGGCTCCCGCCAGGAATTGGCGCGCCGGCTCCAGGATACCCTGCGTAAACCTGTAGGCGTACTGGCCACCCCGGCGGTGACTGAAAACCTGCTGCTGAAAAGCATCCCGGCTGATACACTCTTCCAGCCGATGATGCACCGCAGCGATAATTTCTTCGCGGAACAGATACTCATGATGTGCGCTGCAGAAAAATTCGATACGATAGACAGCCGGAAAGTCATCCAATATATGCTGGACAGTTCGTTGAACGATCTGCCGCATCCGCCAAGCTGGGTAGACGGTTCGGGGCTTTCAAGATACAACCTCTTCACCCCGCGCGACTTTGTGGCCGTGCTGGACAAGCTCCTGAAAAAATACCCGAAAGACCGCCTCTGGCCGCTGTTTCCCTCCGGCGGAAAAGGTACGCTGCGCAATTATTACCAGGCGTTGCCGGGCAGGCTGTATGCGAAAACAGGCACGCTCAGCGGCTGTGTGGCGCTCAGCGGTTACATTGTAACGAAGTCCGGGAAAACGCTCATCTTCAGCGTGCTGGTAAACAACCACAACTCCACATCCACCGTGGTGCGGAGGGCCGTGGAAAATTTCCTGGTGCGCGTGGCAAACGCGGGATAAAATATTCATGCATAAAGAAAGCGGTTGCTTCCATAGGGAAGCAACCGCTTTCTTATTTGGAGGAGCAAAGATTATTTAACGATCTTCAACTCGTTGATGATGTTTTTCGCGCCACCCAGCTTGTCTATGCACCAGAGCACATAACGGATGTCTACATTGATGGTGCGGTTGAGGTTTTTATCGAACTGGAGCTTGTGGCTCAGCGCTTCGTAGTTACCATCGAACGCGAGGCCGATCAATTCTCCGTTGCCATTGATAACGGGAGAGCCGGAGTTGCCGCCCGTAATATCGTTGGTAGTAATGAAACCTACGACCAGCGTGTTCCTTTTCGCATCAATATATTGACCGAAATCTTTTTTCTTCACCAGGTCAATGAAATCCTGGTGGAGATCGAATTCATAGTCACCGGGTTTATATTTCTCCATAACGCCATCGATGGTGGTCACATAATCGTAAGCCACGGCGTCGCGGGGTTTGTAGGGTTTCACCTGGCCGTAGGAAAGGCGCATGGTGAAATTCGCGTCCGGGTAGCGGATGGCGTTGGGCTGGCGGAGCATTTCGCCTTTCAGGTATAAACGGCCCAGCTCATTGTTTTCCGCGGTGAATTGTGAATAAAGCGGCAGGTATTTGCCCACATAGTTCTTCACAAAAGCGGATGCATAAGCATAAGCAGGATCGTCCTGCAGCACGGTGGCGTCAGGATTGGAAACGAATGCTTTCCATTTCGCATCATTCAGGATCATCGTGTTGTTGAACACGTTGGCGGCCCAGGTGCGGTAAGTTTTTTCATCATTCAGTTCGCCGAAAGATTTAAGCCCTTCATAGAACCCAATGGGGTGCTGATCTTTCGGGATATCGTCGTAGAACATCTGCGCGGTAATGGCCATGATCTTCTGGTCGCTGGGCTTGTTCTCTTCTTTCAGAAAATTAGCGCGGGCAGCGTCTGCAGCTGCAGCAGCGGCTTTCACGTCGCCTTTTTTCAGGATCGCGTTCTCAAGCGCCCCCAGGGAGCTGGCGAATGCAGCGAGGGGAGAGCCCAGGATGCCTTCGTTCAGGTAGATGCGCTCTTTGGTGTAAGGCGCCCAGGCTTTATAGGCCTTTTCGTATTGCGGGAACACGTTCTCGAATTCGGGTTTGCCCTTGGCCCATTGCTGGAAAGCGGCTTCCTGCTTTTGTTTTTCTTCGTACACGTGGTATTTGAGCAATTGTTTGCTTTCGCCGTCAAAGAATTTCCAGTAGTTGGCGATGCCGGCGTAAGAAGAAGCCAGCTGCAGTTTCACTGCGGGATCTTTCTTCATTTCCTCGAACATATATTTCAGGCGGATGTCGCGCAGGGCAACGATGGAAGGGTTTTCCACGTCGGTTTTCAGCTTCACGCCGAGAGAAGTTTCGTAACGGTTGGTCCCGCCGGGGTAACCGAAGATCATTGCGTAATCGTTCTCTTTCACGCCTTTGATGGAAACGGGCAGGAAATGTTTGGGTTTCAGGGGCACATTGTCTGCTGCGTAATCAGCCGGTTTGCCGTCTTTACCGGCATACACGCGGAATACGGAGAAGTCGCCGGTGTGGCGGGGCCATTCCCAGTTATCGGTGTCGCCGCCGAACTTGCCGACGTTTTCCGGGGGGGTGCCTACCAGGCGGACGTCTTTATAACGTTCGTACACGAAAAGGATGTACTGGTTGCCTTTGAACATAGGGATCACTTTGGCTTCATAGCCGCTGCCGGAAGTGGCCGCAGAGATGATCTCGCCGTAAATGCCCTGGAGCTTTGCCCCGCGTTCGTTGAGTGAAGCGCCTTTGATGGCCTCTTCCACCTTCGTGGTCACGTCTTCGACGCGTACGAGGAACTGAACGGAAAGACCTTTGGAGGGGATCTCCTGTTGTTTGCTCTTAGCGTAAAAACCGTCGCGGAGATAGTTATTTTCCACGCTGCTGGCGCTGGCGATAGCCCCGTAGCCACAGTGGTGGTTAGTGAAGATGAGGCCTTCGTTGCTCACGATCTCACCGGTGCAGCCGCCGCCGAAGATGATGATAGCGTCTTTCATAGACGACTTGTTGATGCTGTATAACTGCTCCTTGGAGAGTTTCAGGCCTTTTTTCACCATGTCTGCATAGGTCTGCTGGCCCAGGAGGTACGGCAGCCACATGCCTTCGTCTGCCTTCACCAGTTTTACCGACAGTAAAAGCAGCAGCAGGAATAGATTTTTCTTCATAGTTGAGTTCAGATTTTGTAAAAGAGGGCCCAAACCTAGCGATTTTTTCAATATCTGCATTTACCGGTCGTGGATTCGGAACAATTCGGACACGGCGGTGTTAAAATGGCTTGAAGATTGATAATGAAAGATTACCATAAAACCAGACTTATGAAACAAACGATTTTGACAGCCCTCGTCCTGGGCGCCACCCTGGCTTACGCCTGCCAGGGCACCAACAAAACACCCTCGCAGGACACCTCCGCCACCGCAGCCATACAGCCCGCCGGCGCCGAAACGGCCTGGAAGCTGGAAGGCACCCGCTGGAAACTGAAGGAGCTGCCCGGCGGCCCCCAGGCCATTCCAGACAGCGGGAAAGTGATATTCATGCAGCTGATCGACACTTCATCGCAGGTGCAGGGCTTCCTGGGCTGTAACGGTTTTGGCGCAAAATACCTCGCCACGCCTGAAGGCAACCTGCAGGTTACGAACGTGATCTCCACCCAAATGGCCTGCCCCGCGCTGGATGTGGAAAACGCCTTCTCCAAAGCATTGGAGGCCACCAGCCGCTATACCATCGAAAAGGACCTGCTGCGCCTCCAGAAAGGAGATTCCATCCTGGCCACTTTCACGGCCATCCAGGAATAATTTGGAATACCGTTTGCGATACCTTTTTTAAAACCGGTAATTATGCAAAAACATATTCTCGTGCTGGCCGCCGCCGCTTTGATGGCTTGCCAGAACAATCAGTCCGCCACAGGCAGCGATTCTGCCGACAGCAAAATAGAACAGGGCGCGGAACAAATGAAGGAAGGGCTGGAAGAGAAAGCCGACACTGCCGGGGCATACCTGAAAGAACAGGCTGATACGGCCGGCACTTACTTTAAACAACAAAGAGACAAGGCCTCCGCCGCCATCAAAGAAAAAATGGACAGCCTGGACGCGCGTATCGAAGAACTGAAGAAAGACGGCAGCAAAAAAAGCGAAAAAGCCCGTAAGGACCTCCAGGAAGTGCGCGACGATTTAGGCAAAAGCTTGAACGAAGTGCGCAACAGCACTGCCGAAGCCTGGGATAAAACCAAGGCGAACCTGGATAAGACCATGAAAAAGGCAGACGCTGAATGGCAGGAGTTCAAACGTGACTTTAGAGAACTGTTCCATTAAGCTTCTTTCGATCAAGACAACATAGAACCGGGGCGGGTCCCCGGTTTTTTTATGCCCTGAGCACAAATAAAAAGCGGCATCACAATGGTGATGCCGCCTGGGAAGTATCGGGTATCTTCTTATTTGCCGAGTGTCCAGCCGTCGCGGTAGGTGCGTTTTACGAACTGGTTGGCATCGTCGAAGTTGGTGATCTTCATGTTCGGGCCGTCCCAGAGCAGCTTGATGTAGCGGCCGGGGTACTCGAAGCCTTTGCCGTCTGCTTTGGGCTTACGGATGTCGTAGCTGCGGATGGCGAGGTTGCCCATGAGAATGGTTTCTGTGAGAGGGCCGGCAATGTCGAACGGAGCGCTCAGCTCTTTTTTGCCATAACCTGCGATACACGCGTTCACCCACTGCACGTAGTGGCCTTCCGGCACGCGCGCGATGGTTTTAGGCACATTGGCTTCCGCATTGCGGCTGGTAGGCAGCAGGGAAGGGTACATACCGTAGGTTCCGCACATCATTTTGCCCTTGGTGCCGATAAAGATGGCGCCATTGCCGCCGTCGCCCATTCTTTCGTTGGGACCCAGCTCTTCCGGGCGCGCAGGCTGGATACCGCCGTCCATCCAGTGGAGCTTGATATCGCCGTTCTTGCCTTTGAAGTTCATGATCACGTGAGAAGAAGGAGGGCAGCTGTCCGGGAAATAACCCTGCTTGAACTCGTCCACATACACGCTGCCAACGCTGGCTTCGGCGGAAGTGGGGTAGCCCAGGCCGAGCACACGGAAAGGAGGTTCCACGATATGGCAACCCATATCGCCGAGGGCGCCGGTACCGTAATCCCACCATCCGCGCCAGTTGAAGGGCACGAGTTTGTTTACAAAATCTTTTTTGGGAGCAGTGCCCAGCCAGAGGTCCCAGTCGAGGGTCTTGGGAACTTCAGCGCTGGCGGTAGGCCAGGGAATACCCTGCGGCCAAACGGGGCGGTTGGTCCAGCAATACACGGTGTGCACATCGCCGATGAGGCCGGCATTGTACCATTCCATCAGCTGGCGTACGCCGTCGCCGGAAGCGCCTTGGTTGCCCATTTGGGTCACCACTTTATATTTTTTGGCTGCTTCGGTGAGCATACGCGCTTCGTAGATGTCGTGCGTAAGCGGTTTTTGAACATATACGTGTTTCCCCAGCTGCATGGCTGCCATGGCGGCTACGGCGTGCTGGTGGTCCGGTGTGGACACAGTAACGGCGTCGATGTTTTTGTGTTCTTTGTCCAGCATTTCGCGGAAGTCCCTGTAATACTTCGCTTTCGGGAATTTTTTCACCGAATTGGCTGCGCGGGCGTCGTCTACGTCGCATAACACTACGATATCTGCGGGACCTTTTGCAATGTCGGCGATGTCGCTTTCACCTTTACCTCCAACACCGATGCCGGCAACGCGTAATCTGTCGCTGGGCGCTGTATAGCCCTTTCCTCCTAAAACGTGACGTGGAACGATCATAAAACCTGCTGCGGCGGTAGCGCCAGTGGTTAGAAATGATCTACGTGAAATCTGGTTTCCTTCGTTATTTTTTTCCTGAACCATGATTTGATAAATTTTCGTTCAATATAATAGAAAAATTGTTAGATTTTCCAAATAACTCTATGAGCGGCGGTTGATGCTAAATCGATTTTATAGAGGGAAGTATAAAGAAGCCCTGCTGCCGCGAATTACAAGTTAATAAACCGGCGGGTTATGTCCTCATTAATTTTGGCCGGATTGCCGTTTAAAATGTTATTTTTAGCGGCACCAAACAAGTTACAACAATGCCATCTGTCCGCAAGCATCCCGTTGCGTTACCGTTCTTATTTTTTTCTGAAATGTGGGAAAGGTTCGGGTTTTACCTGCTCCTGGCCATTCTCCAGCTATACCTGACAGACGCTGAAAGCGGCGGATGGGCTATGGACCGCACAAAAGCCGTGGACATTTTCGGCACCTTCATCGCCTTCGTATACCTCACCCCTTTCGTGGGAGGGCTGCTGGCAGACCGGAAGCTGGGGTATTCCAGGTCCATCATCATCGGCGGCATCCTGATGGGCATCGGTTACATCGGGTTGTCTGTACAGAACCTGACCGTATTTTACCTGTCCCTTGCGCTCATTTGCGTGGGCAACGGTTTCTTCAAACCCAATATTTCCACCCTGCTGGGCAATGTGTACAACGATCCGCAGTATAAAGCGCAGAAAGACACCGGGTACAATATCTTCTACATGGGTATCAACATCGGGGCCTTTATCTGCACTTTTTTTGCCGCCTATCTCCGCAACAGCATCAACTGGGGCGCTGCTTTCATCGCGGCGGGCATCGGCATGTTCCTCGGGGTGATCATTTTTATCGCCGGCCTGAAACATTATAAACATGCCGATGTGCTGAAGCCTACCCAGCCCGGGGATATGCCGCTGGGCAGCATCTTCGCCCAGGTGTTCGTGCCTGTGCTGATCGTGGGGTATATCGGGTGGATCATTCCCGGGAACATTTTCGGCTCCGATTCTACAGACGCGTTCATATTCGCCTGCCTTCCCATCATTTATTTCTTCGCCAACCTGCTGCGCAAAGCCAGCGCCGGCGACAAACAGCCGGTAAAGGCGCTGCTGGCTATATTCGCCGTGTCTGTGATGTTCTGGGCCGTGTTCAAGCAGAACGGCACCGCGCTCACCACCTGGGCGCAGTTCTACACGGACCGCGAGCTGGCGCCCTCGATAGAAGCACCTGCCAAAAGCCTTTACCTCGCCGAGACCGTGACCCACAAAAAGGACTCCGTTGTAGCGTATGATCACGAATTCAGGGTGGTAAAAGACGCCAAGGGCCAGCCAGTAAAAGAGATCGGCGTTCCTGTTTACCTGAAGAACGTGGCGCCGGAGCGCCTTCCAGCAGAAGGCAGCAGTATCAGCGTGGTGAACACAGAACTGTTCCAATCTGTGAACCCGTTTTTCGTGATCATCCTTACACCGCTGGTAGTGGCGTTTTTCGCGTACCTGCGAAGGCGCAACCGCGAACCCAGCACTCCTACGAAGATCGCCTGGGGTTTGCTGATCTCGTCGCTGTCTACTTTTATGATGGTGGCCGCGGTGTATTTCTGCAACAACGGGGCTGAAAAAGCATCCATGTGGTGGCTGTTCGGCTGCTACGGCATTATCACTGCAGGAGAGCTGCTGCTGAGCCCCATGGGGCTTTCACTGGTATCCAAGCTGAGCCCGCCACGGTTCACTTCGCTGATGATGGGCGGCTGGTTCCTGGCTACTTCCATCGGGAATAAATTATCCGGCGTGCTTGCCGCGATGTGGGACACTTACGATAACAAGATGAATTATTTCCTGGTGAACTTCGTGCTGCTGGGTTTTGCCGCGGGGCTGATCTTTGTGATGCTGAAATGGCTGAACAGGGTGTTTAAAGAGAATGTGCATTAGGTAGAAAATAAAAGGAAAAAACTGGCGGCTATGCATTGATGTGTAGCCGCTTTTTTTATGTGAATTACAGGCACTTTGAGGCTGCTGTAATCCTCTTGATACTGTGATTCTCAAATTGAGATTTTCGCAAGAATGAGCATTAAAAAAATGTATTTTCTGAAAATGTTCGTGATGTGTAATTGTGTATTTTCGGTAAAAATGGGAAAGGAATCATACAGCTTTTATCAACTTAAATTTTAATGAGATGAGAGACATAAAATTAATAAAAGTCAAACGGAAAACTACGATACCCCGCTGGCGGTAAGGGCAGCAGTAAAGGATGTTTTCTCAAGAGAGGCTTCAGATGATCAAATACAGAGCCAGGCAACCAAAGCCGGAAAAGCAAAACAAGCAACTAAAACAAAGTAGTTTATCTATTCAGACATATTATGCAGTTAACCCAGTTGGATAACAACAAGATCTTTATAAATTTTTAGCAATGAGAGGTATAATATTAAAAACGGGAAAACGGAGGGGAACCATACCGCGTTGGAAGATAAGGGCAGCGGTAAAAGCCCTCTTCTTAAGAGAAGCCCAAGAGGCTGAAATCAAGAACCAGGCAGCGAATACTGGAAAAGTAAAACACACTGTAAAAGCAAGGTAGTATATTTATTCAGACATATTATGCGGTTAACCCAGTCAGATAACGACAAGGTTTTTTATCAATTGTCCTTTTGATGAAGACTATCGGCCTTTACTTCATGCGATGGTGTTTGCTATATACAGGTGCGGTTTTTACCCGGTCACAGCACTTAATGAAGACGACGCCACGGACAGCAGGTTAAGTAAAATAATGAGATGTATTAATGATTGCAGGTATGGTATTCACGACATTTCGCGGACGGAGCTTAACGATGAAAAGCTGCCACGGCTCAATATGCCATTTGAGACTGGGCTTTTCTTTGCCGCAAAGCATTTTGGCGGAAAAAACCAGAAAGTGAAGTTTGGGCTAGTTTTTGAGCGGACGAAATATTTGTATCAAAAGTATATTTCCGATTTGAGCGGAATTGATACGAAGGCTCATGACAATGATCCGTTTAAAGTAATTGAAAAAGTCCGAGACTGGCTAAAGATCGTTTCCCGGAGAAGCACGATCCCCGCCCCGACTATATTAAAAAGAGAATACCTTGAATTTGAAAGGAGACTTGCAGAATTACTGGATGACCTGGAATTGGGGGATGAGAATATTTCATTTAATGACTATTGCCATTTCATTGAAGAGGTGCTGGAAGAAGGCCAACCGGACTCCGGAAATAAAAGCCATGCTAATGCTTTCGGTTCGTAATCCTTACGTAACGCTTACTGCACGACTGTTTCCGGTTTCACTATCATCGTACCAACCTCAGAAGATATACCCAATCTTAACACTCACCACAAAACCCGCCGCCCATTCGCTAACCGGGTCGTAGATTTTGTTCACATCCGAGTCTGACCGCCAGCCGCCGACGTAGTTCTTGTCGTTGCTCACCCGGCGGTATTTTAAGCCCGGGCCCGCGCTCAAATCCAGCACAAACCGGCGTTTCACGGGTATTTCATAACCGTATTTAAAGTTGGCGGAAAAAGTGCGGCGGTCGATATTCATACGGTCTACGGGGTTCACGGGCGCGGCATCGCTGTAAGTGGTGCGGATGGTATGGACTTCGAGGCGGTTGGCCTCCACGGAAAAATATTTCCTGATCTGCCGTTCGCGGCGCGTAGGGTAAAACCACTTCTGCTCGATGCTGATACGGTGGCCTTTGAAGCCATGGTATTCCTTTTCCGTGTCAAACATTTCATGCAGGCCGTTAGATAATATGGTATAAGCGACCTGTGTGGCCCAGCGTTCCCTGTATTGGCGTTCGTAGCTGAATTCAAAGCCCGTGTTGATCGGGTCGTGCAGCGGGAACAAAGAAAATTTCAACTGGTTGCGATGCTGGAAAACAGTGTTGTTGCTTTCGCTTTGGGAGTAAGCGCAGATACTGGTAAAGAGTAACAATATTGTAGGTAAAAATTTCATAGCGGCAGATTATAGGGCTTTCATCCTATAACGTGCCGCTATGTATAAGGTTACACCTTACCGGTGTTAATCTTCCCAGGTCATCACTTTCCCCCGGTCGTCCGGCTTGATGGAAATGGCGAGGGTCTTTTCGTCGTACGCCAGGCCATATTGTTTCAGCACATCATCCGGCACGCCGTCCCACACGTTAGGCTGATTGCCCTTGTAGCCAAGGTCTTTCAGGCCCATTTCGCTCGTGAAGAAGCCTGTGGCCGTAAGGTTGCGCATTACGCTGAAGAAGCTCACGCCCTGGCTCAGCTCAGGAGCTGCTTTGTCTGGATACGCGATCTGGTCTGCAATGGCCAGCTGCTGCTCTTTGCCGAGATCGGTGAAGATCTTGTTGTGCAACTTCAGGGAATGCACATCCAGCCAGCGCAGCCCGCCGCGCATGGGCGTCTGGAACTTCGGCTGGTCTTTTACGATGAACTCGATGAAGTCCGGCACTTTGGCTTCGGAAGCGCTGCCGGAAGTGTCGTCCTTCGGGATGATGATATCCGCCAGCACGGTAATGGTCTTCATTTCCGCGGCGGTGAAAAATGTTTCTTTTAAAAGCGATTCGTCACGCTGCACTTCGTCGGGCGTGCGGCCGTAGGCCTTCAATACGCCGGCTCCCACGTTTTCCTTTTCGCCGGGCTTGGTTTCGCAGGCGCTGAGTATAACGCCGGTAGACAAAGAGCCTATTACCAAGGCTTTGAGCGATTCTCTTCTGTCCATGATAATTACAGGTTTTGTTTTTTCAATTCGTCCACAATGTATTCTGATGCGCGGAGAGACAGTGCCAGGATGGTCCAGGTAGGGTTCTTGTCTGCCTGTGATACAAACGCGCCGCCATCTACCACGAACACGTTCTTCACGTCGTGCGCCTGGTTGAATTTGTTGAGCACGGAGCGTTTCGGATCATCGCCCATGCGGGTAGTACCCACTTCGTGGATGATACGGCCGGGATTTTCAAGCCCGTGCATCGTTTCAGCGCCAGGCCTGGTACCCAGGGGAATGCCGCCCATTTCATGGATGATTTGCTCGAAGGTGTCCTGCATGTGCTTGGCCTGCTTGATCTCGTGTTCGCTCCAGGTATAGTTGAAGCGCAGCACAGGGATGCCCCATTTGTCCACCACGTTCGGATCTATTTCGCAATAGTTGTCTTCCCGGGCAATGGCCTCGCCTCGCCCGGCAAAGCCAACCGTTGAACCGTAATAGCGGCGGTATTCGTTCTTCAGCGAAGCGCCGTAGCCGCCGGGCGTAATGCCGCCGGCATTGGGGTTCTTACCTTGCAGGTTCTCGATCCCGAAGCCAAAACCATAACCGGGCATCGGCATGCCGCCACCCATTTCGATGTGGTAGCCACGGGCGAAGTCCAGCTTCTTGTTGTCCAGCCACCAGGGAATGTACATGTGCATGCCGCCTACGCCGTCTTCGTTATAACGTTTACGGTCCATGAGGGCCGGAATGTAAGCCCCGCGGGAGGCGCCGGTGCTGTCGTGCAGGTATTTTCCCACGATGCCGCTGGAGTTGGCAAGACCGTTCTTATGGGCGGATGATTTTGAATTCAGCAGCAAACGCGCGGATTCGCAGGCGCTGGCCGCCAGCACGATTACCCGGGCATTCACAACATATTCCTGCAGATCGGTTTTATCTACATAACTCACGCCTGTGGCCTTTCCTGACGCATCGGTAAGCACTTCCCGGGCCATGGCGTTGGTATAGAGGTCCACATTCCCGTTCTTCATCGCTGGTTTGATGAGCACGGTGGAAGAGGAAAAGTCGCCATGTATGGTACAGCCCCTGCTGCATTGGCTGCAATAGAAGCACGCGCCACGGTCTTTATTCACGGTGCGGGTAAGAATGGAAAGCCTTGAAGGGATAACGGGAATGCCCAGCTTGTCGCCGGCCTTTTTCACCATCAGTTCATGCAGGCGCGGCTTGGGCGGTGGAAGAAAATAGCCGTCCGGCTCGTTGTAAATGCCCTCTTTGGAGCCAAACACGCCGATCATTTTGTCTACGCGGTCGTAGAAGGGTTTTACGTCGTCATAGCCGATTGGCCAGTCATCTCCATGCCCGTCAACACTGTAATGTTTGAAGTCGTTGGGTCCGAAGCGGAGCGAAATACGCCCCCAGTGGTTGGTGCGTCCGCCTACCATGCGTGAGCGGAACCAGTCGAACTGTGTGCCGTTCTTCTTCGTGTAAGGTTCGCCGTTAATTTCCCATCCGCCGTAGGCGGCGTCGAAGTCTCCGAAGGGGCGGGTGGTGCTGGCGCCCCTGCGCGGTGATTCATAGGGCCACTTCAGCTGTGTCTGCTGAGCGGGATCGGCGGGATCGTATTTGGGTCCTGCTTCCAGCAGCGCTACTTTGAGCCCTGCTTCAGACAGTACCTTGGCAGCCATGCCTCCTCCTGCGCCGGAGCCGATGATGCATACATCGTACGCCTTCGCCTGTTTTTTGATCTCAAATGCCATGGTTTTGAACGTGGATTTTTGTTAAAAAGATTCGACCTAAGTATTTAAATCTATAAATTAAATGTGGAAAATGGAAGGTGTTTTTTACTTTCGGTTTCTATTCTATGACAACGAGCACACCATATATCCTGGGAGTCGATATCGGAACGGGCAGCGCCAAAACGGTTGCAGTAACGCCTTCCGGGCATATTCCCGTATCAAAAAGACAATCATACCCAACCCTGCGGCCGCAGCCGGGTTTCAGTGAGCAGGACCCTGAGCAGATCATTTCCGCGGTGATCAGCACCATCCGCCAGACCGTTGAAGAGATGGGAGCGCCGCCGGCGGCCATCGCGCTCAGCAGCGCCATGCACAGCCTGATGGCCGTAGATGCAGACGGGGAGCCGCTTACGCCGCTTATGACCTGGGCAGACAACCGGAGCGAAGCATATGCCGCCGCGTTGAAAGACACGCCCAAAGGGCAGGAGATCTACCAGGCCACCGGCACGCCCATCCACCCCATGAGCCCGCTTTGCAAGCTGCAATGGATGCGCGACCACCAGCCGGAAATATTCGGGCAGGCGGCCTGTTTTGCCGGTATCAAAGAACTTTTCCTCTACCGCTGCTTTCATGAATTCGTAACAGATTATTCCCTGGCTTCCGGCTCGGGATTGTTTGATATCCGCAACCTGGACTGGTATGCGCCTGCCCTTGAGCTGGCGGGCATTACAGACGAGCGCCTGCCTATTCCCGTGGAGACCACGCGCCTGCTGATCGGCATGGATCCCGCGATGGCACAGGCGCTCGGCGTTCCGGCGGATACGCTGATACTGACCGGCAGCAGCGACGGCTGCCTGGCCCAGCTGGGCAGCGGCGCCGTTCAGCCCGGCCATGCCGCGCTCACCATCGGCACCAGCGGCGCGATGCGTATGATGACCAGCCAACCTGCGAAGGACGATCAAAGCAGGCTGTTCTCTTACCTGCTCACGCCGGAACATTACGTTTGCGGCGGCGCTGTGAACAATGGCGGCGGGGCGCTGCAATGGTTTTCCAAAGCTTTCCTGCCCTGGTCTGACTACAACGATTTCCTGAAAACCGCTTTCACGGCGCCTCCCGGCTCCGATGGCCTGCTGTGCATGCCTTACCTGCTGGGCGAACGCGCGCCCGTGTGGGACAGCCGCGCGGCCGGAGCATACATTGGTATCCGCCAGCAGCATGGTTCGCCGCATTTCCAGCGGGCATTGATAGAAGGGATCTGCTTCGGGCTCTACAGCGTGGGCGAAGCGCTGGAAAGCGTAGTGGGCGGCGTGCAGGAAGTGACCGTCAGCGGGGGATTTACCGCTTCGCCTTTGTGGATACAATTACTGGCCGATATATTCCAGAAACCGATGCTGCTGCACCAGGATGAGGACGCTTCCGCACTGGGCGCCGCGTTGCTGGGCTGGCACGCGCTGGAAAAGATCAACGCCTGGGATTTCAGTCCCGCGGCTGCCGCGCGCGTATTTGAGCCCGATGCCACGCACCTGGATGTGTACCGGAGAAATTACAAAGCCTATTCGTTATTGTACCATCAGTTGAAAGACGTGATGGACATGCTCAGGGGATAACTACATCCCTCTTTCAAACATTTTTTCGAGGTCGTTCAGCTTAAAGGAAATGAACGTGAAACGCCCACCCGGCGAAACATTCGGCGTGCTGCATGCAAACAGCTCGTCGATGATGTTCTGCATTTCCCGCGTGCCCAGCACTTTGCCGGGAGGGATGGCGTTGTTGCGCGCCATGGATCGCACGAGGCGTTCGCGGCGGTTATGTTTCAGCTCGTTACTGAAATGTTTGAACTGCTCCAGCAGCCCTTCGATGCTCGCCTGTTCGTTGCCCGTCTGTATATCTGCCGGGGTGCCGCGCACCACGAAAGTATGCTGTCCGAAAGGTTCAAGGTCGTAGCCAAGCGCCTGGAGATCGGGCAGCATTTCGGTGACCACCAGCGCATCCGCGGGGATCAGTTCCAGCGTTTGCGGGAAGAGGCTTTGCTGGGTAGCCATAGGTTTCTCCGCAAGCGCTTTCTGGTAGCGCTCGTACAGGATGCGTTCGTGGGCCGCCCGCTGGTCTATGAGAATAAAACCCGATTTTATCTGCGAAAGGATGTACTGCTGGTGAACCTGCACAGGCACTTTGTGGTCGGTGGCGGCTTCCTGCCAGCGTTCGTCTATCACGGAAGCTGTGCTGGCAGGCTGTTCCTGCGGCACGTTGTCATTGTCCGGCCGGGCGGGTTCGCCGTAGAGTTCTTTCCAGTGCTGGAGGTTGCTGCTGCTGGTCTTATCGATCACATGCGCCTGGTTGGCGTGCGTGAAGGTTTTGTAGATGGAGGTGTTGGCAGACTGCACTTTCTTTTGTTCGGTGAAAGGCTGGGTAAGCGCGTCCAGCTGCTGGATGCCGGGATCCAGGTCGAAATCCAGCGCGGGCGTAACGCTGAACTGTGCCAGGGCATGTTTGATGGCGGATTGCACGAAGGCGTAGAGTATGCGCTCATCGTCGAACTTGATCTCCTGCTTGGTGGGGTGCACGTTGATGTCCACATGCGCGGGGTCGAGATCGATGAACAGTACGTAGAGCGGGTAACTGTCGCCGGGGATCATTTCGGTGAAAGCGTTCATCACCGCATGGTTCAGGTAGCTGCTTTTGATGAAGCGGTTATTCACGAAAAAGAACTGGTCGCCGCGGGTTTTTTTCGCGGTCTCCGGCTTGCCCACAAACCCGTGGATATTCATATAATCGGTGGTTTCCTTAACGGTCACCAGTTTTGAATTATAGTTCTGGCCGAGGATGCTTACTATTCTTTGTTTGAGCGATCCTTTTTCGAGGTGGAACATTTGCTGGCCGTTGCTGTTGAGCGAGAACTGGAGTTGCGGGAAGGCGAGGGCTACGCGTATAAATTCATCTACAATATGACGCATTTCCGCCGCATTGCTCTTCAGGAAGTTGCGGCGCGCCGGTACGTTGAAGAACAGGTTCTTCATGGCTATGCTGGTTCCGGTAGCGGTCTGGCATGGTTCCTGCCGTTTGATGACGCTGTTGTCTATTTCAATAAAAGTTCCCAGCTCATCGCCCGCGCGCCGGGTTTTCAGCTCCACCTGGCTTACGGCGGCGATTGAAGCCAGCGCTTCGCCCCGGAAACCCATGGTCCGGATGTGGAAAAGATCGTCTATAGAACGGATCTTGGAAGTAGCATGGCGTTCGAAACACATACGCGCATCCGTATCGCTCATGCCGCTGCCATTGTCTATCACTTGTACCAGTTCTTTGCCGGCGTCTTTAATGAAAAGTTGTATCTCGGTAGCGCCCGCATCCACTGCATTCTCAAGTAATTCCTTTACCGCCGAGGCCGGCCGCTGGATCACTTCCCCTGCTGCTATCTGGTTCGCTAAATTGTCCGGTAATAAATTGATGATATCCGCCACTTGCCTGCCTTTTGGCGTAAAGGTAGGAATAAAAAATATTGTTAAATACAATACCCCGGCAAACCATTCGGAGGCGGGATTCGTACCTTTATGAAGGTTGAGGTAAAGATAAGCATCCCTGGTATTAACAATGGCGTTAAGGCGTAGTTAACGCGTAATCAAATTACTGGTATGAAATTGTGGAATCTTCTATTTTTAGGGCTGAGTTTATTGATCAGCCAATGCACATACTCTCAAAACGGGAAAAAAACCAATACAATGGATGAAAAAAAGAATCCGGTGTACTCCCGCACGGATAGTAGTAAAGTAAACCTAACAGACGCAGAGTGGAAAAACCTATTACCTAAGGATGTCTATGAAATTGCCCGCGAAAAAGGCACCGAATGGGCGTTTACGGGAAAATACTGGAACACAAAAGACAAAGGCACTTACTTTTGCGCAGCATGCGGTAATCCGCTGTTCGTGTCAGACACCAAATTTGAAAGCGGCTGCGGCTGGCCGAGTTTTTACCAGCCCATCAGCAAAACCAGCGTGATCTATACGCCGGACAATTCGCACGGCATGCAGCGTACCGAAGTACAATGCGGCCGCTGCAAAGCCCACCTCGGGCATGTTTTCGACGACGGGCCTCCGCCAACAGGCCTCCGTTACTGCATCAACTCGGTGATCCTCGATTTCGACAAAGCGAAGGACGCCGAAAAGAAGTACAAGGAAAAGGAATAAGTTTTCCACAAACCTGCTGTATGTTGCGGCGCAAACAGGCTTGTGCCGGTCGCTGGGTTTTTCACCAATGGCAGCGGATGCATAAATTATTCATGAGGTTTTTCCTGGGAATAAAAAAGAGCCCCGGCATATGGCCGGGGCTCTTTTCTTTTTTCGATGATGAGTATTAATAATTGGGATTCTGCTCCATCGTGGGCGATCCGTTCAGGCTGCTGTTCAGTATTTCCTGCGCGGGTATCGGGTAGTACTCATGTTTTCCTTTCTCAAACTTCACGTCGTTGAAATACGTGCGTTTCAGTTTCTCCTTCGCATAATAGGCATTCAGCACCTGGTCTGCAATGCCCCAGCGCACCAGGTCAAAAAAGCGGTGCCCTTCCATGCCGAATTCCAGCCTTTCCTCGAAGCGCACGGCCTTGCGGGCATACACGGGGTCCGTCCAGGGTGTGTTGTACAGGCCTATCACGTAGTTGGCGGCATTGGAGCCGTCTGCCCGTTTCACGAAACCGGCGGGGTTCTGTGATCGCGCGCGGATCTGGTTCACCAGCGTTCTGGCTCTTTCCAGGTTGCCCATCTCCACCTCGCATTCGGCCAGCCACAGGATGGCGTGGGAGAAGCGGATCATGCGGTAATTGTTCGCATTCTGGCGCGGGTTGCCCGTCCAGGTGGAGTTGCCGATCTCTGATTTGGAAAAGAGGTGTTTTTTGGGCGAATAAGGCCCGGCGTAAGACTGGTCCCTGATGTAGGCCTTGCCGGGATGGTCGCCATGGTCAAGATAGGGTATGCCGCGGCGGCCTACCGTCCAGTCCAGGCGCGGATCCAGCTGGCCGGCGTAGGGGGTGAAGGGTTGGGTGGATTCGAGGCCCTGGTCGTTGGTAACGTCGGCATCGTTGAAGGTATCGAGCATGGGAAGGCCGCTGGCGTCTGTTTTGAATGCGTTCACCATGTTCTGCGAAGGCTGGAAGAAGCCGCAGCAGGTGGTGGGCCCGCCGTAAGGATAGTTGAGCGTTACGCCCTGGTTGCCGTTTTCACCGCCGCCGGCGCCATCGTTCACGGAGTGTTCCACTTCAAAAATGGATTCTGCATTGTTGTTGGTGGCTGCGCGGAAATTCTCGGAATAACGCGCCATGAGCGAAAAGCCGCCGCGGATGTAGATGGAATCCAGCAGGGGTTTGGCTTGTGGGAATTTTTGCTGGAACAGGTACGCCTTGGCAAGCAAGGCCGCTGCGGCCCACCTTGTGGCGCGCCCTGGCTGGGTTTGCCGGTGCGGAAGGGTGGCCCATGCAAACTGCAGGTCTGCTTCTATCTTGGGCCAGATGTCTTCTTTATTGGGAACCTTTGTGCTGTTGGGATCTTCCGGGTTATAAGTGGCTTCGTCCACATACGGCACATTCTTCCACATTTTTTTTGCTTCAAAATGATAATGCGCGCGGAGGAACCGGGCCTGCGCAATGATCTGCTGCTTTTCCGCTTCGTCGATGTCTTTGGCTTTGCCCAGGGCGATGAGCACATCGTTGGAGCGGGCCACGCCATCATACACTGCGCGCCATTTGCCGCGGAAGTGGTTATTGTCAGGCAATATCTTGCGGGTTTCTATGAAAGAAATTTCCGGCTGGTCGCCTGATGTTGAACCTTTGTAGGCATCGTCTGAGGCCACGGCGCCGTAAATCCAGTTGTCCGCGGAGCCATGCCAGGATGTGCCGCCGGCGCCCACGCCGTCCAGCAGGGAATAAGCGGCGATGAGCAATGCGTTCACGCCTTTTTTATTGTTCATCTGGTCGGGCAGCAGCACGGCCTTGGGCTTTACGTCCAGGAATTTGTTGCTGCACGAAACCGCCACCAGGATCAAAACGAGAGCGGTAAATATTTTACGTAATTGCATAACGATCAGTTTTAAAATTAGAAGCTCAGGTTTGCGCCGATCAGGAATGTTTTAGCCGCCGGGTAAGCGCCTTCATCCACACCCATATGCCGGTCGTTGTTCGCGCCATATCCGCGCAGGTTGATCTCGGGATCGAGGCCGGTGTATTTGGTGATGGTGAACATATTCTGCGCCTGCAGGTACACCTGGAACATTTCCACGCCCACTTTGCGCAGCAGGTTGGCCGGCAGCTTGTAAGACAGCTGGATGTTCTTCATCCTGAAGTAGGAACCGTCTTCGAGATAATAAGTAGACGGGTTGGAGCTGATCACGTCGTTGGAACGCAGCTGCGGCAGCTTGGCGTCGGTTTTGCCGGGCCTCCAGGAATTATCCTTCATTTCGCGGCTGCGGTTGCCGCCGAACGTCGGGAAGTCTGTCCAGTAACGCACGTAATTGAATATCTGGCTGCCCTGTACACCGGCTGCAAAAAGCGTCAGCCCCCAGTTCTTGTAACCGAGCTGGATGTTGGCCCCATAAGTGAAATCGGGGTGCGGGCTGCCGATGATCATACGGTCTTCCGCATTGATCACTCCATTGCCGTCGCGGTCGTGGAAAATGAACTGGCCGGCTTTGTTGTTTGCGCCGCCGCCGAATTGCGTGGCATGTTTGGCGGCCTCTTCGTCTGTCTGGAAAATACCGTCTATCTGGTAGCCGAAGAAGGAAGAGATGGGGTAGCCGGCCTGGGTAACAGTCATGGATGGAAGGCGGGTGGTGAAGCCGAAGTAACGGGTGTTCGGGTTGCCGTCCGTCACTTCTACATTGTTGCGGTAAGTGGAAAAATTGACGCCGATATCGTAGCGGAACTCGCCCGCAGCTGCGTCGCCCACGTAATTGATGCCGAGTTCAATCCCTTTGTTCACCATCGTGCCGATGTTGCGGAAAGGGTTGGTGGCAATGCCCTGCGTGAATTGCAGCTCTACGGGAAACAGCATGTCGGTGGTCTTGCGGGTATACCAGTCGAAGTTCACGCCCAGCCTACCTTCCAGCAGGCTCGCATCGAAGCCGAGGTCGAAGCTGGAAGTGGTTTCCCACTTGGCGTTGGTGTTGCCGAACTGGGTGATCTCATAACCCTGCAAAGACGTAGTGCGCGCGCCGTTCAGGTCGTAGAACGACGTGGTGGGATTGGTCCCGAAAAACGTATAGGGGTTATAGTTACCGATCTCCTGGTTCCCGGTTTGCCCGTAAGCCGCGCGTATCTTGAGGTCGTTCAGGATGCGGCCGCTTTTCATGAACTCTTCTTCCGTTACGCGCCAGCCGATACTGGCAGCGGGGAAATACGCCACGCGGAAATCCTGCGCAAAACGGCTGGAACGGTCGCGGCGAAGGGTAAGGTCCACGAGGTATTTTTCGCCGAAGGCATAGTTGACCTTCCCGAATTCGGAAGCCAGGCGCCAGTTAGACGCATTGCCGCTGTTGGTGGAAGTACCGGCGTTACCCGCATCCAGGTAGCGGTTTTCGAGGTCGTCCAAAAAGAAATTGGCGCGGCCCGCGGCGAATTGCTCGAAGTAGCTGCTGATGGACTCTGTACCTACGATCACGTTGAACCGGTGGAAAGCACCCAGCCTGAATTTGTAAGTGAGCGTGTTGTACCAGGTCCAGGTGGCCTCGTAGTTGTTGTTCGTGCTCAGGTTGCTGTTGGAGGCTGATTCGGAGGATTCAATATCGCGGATGTTGAAGGTGCGGATATTGAAAGTGGTGTAATCCACGCCGAAGCTCGTGCGGGCAGTGAGGTTGGGCAGGATGTCCGCTTCCAGGAAAGCGTTGCCGAAAATGCGGAGGTCTTTGCCCACGTTGTCTTTATTGCGGTAGAGCAAAGCCACTGGATTACGCGCATTGTCAAGGTCGCCGCCTTTGGTGCCGGCAAAGTTGCCCATGATGTCGTACACGGGAATGATGGGCTGGAGGCGGTATGCGAAAGAAACGGGGTTGCCCTCGTTCTGGTTTCCCGCGGGCTGGCCCACTCTTTCGCCATATGCTACCTGCAGGTTTTCCCCGGCGCGGATGCGCTTGTTCACATTGAATTCTGTATTGGCGCGGATGGAATAACGTTTGAAGTACGTATGGATCATGATGCCCTGCTGGTTGAAATAGTTCAGGCTCATGGCATAACGCCCGCCGTCGTTGCCGCCGGAAACGCCCACCTGGTGGCTTTGGATGGGGGCCGGGTCAAAGATCTCGTCCATCCAGTCTGTACCTTCTTTGTTGGCTTTGGTGATCAGCCATTTGGTTTTCCTGAATTCGGGCGCGTCTATATCGGTGCTGTAGTTGTCGGGGTTCACGCGGGGATCGCTGGCGGAAGCGCCATCCGGGAAGATGTAATCCGGGATCACGGGACTTGCGCCGCTGCCGAACTGCGCATGCTTGGGATAGCCCGTGGCAGCGTCTACGTTACCGGCGTTGATGCGCGATTCCCAGAGCAGGTCCGCATACTCGCGGGTGTTGAGCAGGTCCAGGAATTTGGCGGCGCGCTGGGTGCCGTAATACATGTCGTAGGTGAGCTTGGGCTTGCCGGGCTTTCCCCTGCGGGTGGTGATGATCACTACGCCGTTGCCTGCACGGGAACCGTAAATGGAGGATGCGGAAGCGTCTTTCAACACCTGCATGCTTTCGATATCGTTCAGGTTAAGCATATTGAGGTTCCCTTTGGTGGGCACCCCGTCTATGATATACAGCGGCGAGTTGTCGTTGATGGTGCCGAAGCCGCGGATGCGCACCATCACATTGCCGCCGGGCGCATTTTCGTTGCCGATGGTAACGCCGGCGATGCGGCCCTGCAGGGCCTGGCCCACGTTGGCGGCGGGCGCGGAAAGGAGCTGTTTCACGTTCACGGTGGCCACGGCGCCGGTGATATCCTTTTTGGACTGGCTGCCGTAACCGGTCACCACCACTTCATTCAGCTGGCCTGCATTTTCGTCCAGCTCTACATCGATGGTGGCTGCGCTTCCAACGGTTACTTCTTTCTGTCCGAAGCCTACGAAGGAGAATTGCAGCACGTCGCCGCTTTTGGCGGTAATGGAATAGACGCCCTGTGGGTCTGTAACGGTACCGGTTTTGGTACCTTTGATGACAATGGTAACGCCGGGCAGCGGCGATTTGTCCAGTTTACCGGTTACCTTGCCCGTGATCTTACCGGATTGCGCCCATGAGGCCAGGCATGGCAAGAGCAATAGCCATACGGCCAGCAGCCTGCGGGCTCCGCAGTTTACGTGGAATGACATAGATGTTTTAGTTTACAGGATGGAAAATCGGTTGAATCCCGGTCAACAAAATCGATTTAGCTTTGGCGTTCAGGTCGTTGGCAGCCGTTTTACGGCGCGAGGTGATCGTACTTCTTAGTCATAATGGAAGTAATTTTGATGATGAAGAATGAGACTCGATTCAGATATGGCGTTCAAAAAACAAAAAGGATCGCTAGTGCGTTAACGTGTGAATGGTACTGTGCATAACGGGTGTTAGGTTTTTTAAAAGGTCAATGAAACAATTACAGGTTTTCTTTCTCTTCTGTGCTCTTTTGAATTTACAACTTTATTTTAAAAAGGCGGGCTTTTTTTGGATGACCGTTGGCAGTGCAGGCCGGGCATAGCCGGTGCGGTTAGGCAGGGAAAGGAATTACAGGATGATCAGGAGCTGATGTCGGCCATCTCGAAGGTGTTCGGCTCAAATTCGATGATATCGTACACCGCCAGCTGGAATTTATCCAAAGGATCTTCGGCGAGAATGGCCTCCACTTCGCGGCGGCTGCCGGCCTTGCAGAGAATGATGGCGCCCGTGCGGGGTTTCCTGCGGCCGGAGATGATGAATTTTCCTTCCCGGTATTGTTTTTCCAGGAAGGCATTGTGCGCCGCCATATAATGCTCTATAGCCGCAACAGGGCGGATGTACTGGAGGAGGATCAGGTACATAACTTAAACGGTTCTTCAGTAAATGGTTAAAATTCAGATATATGCAAAGGTAGACAAATTGTTGAAAGTAGCCGGTTTTAGGCCGTATATCAATAAATTTAAACGTATTAGCAAAAAAGCTTGTATTTTTACCGGTAATTTTCAAATCCATTTAACATCTTTCTCTTTATGAAAAGAATGATCTCCAGAACGCTGCTCGTTTTTTCCGGGGCAGCGGTGTTATTGTTATCCGCCTGTTCCAAAACCCCGGAGCAGGGCAAGCATATTCCCAAAACCGCTGCGCTCGTGCTGGGCATCAATTCTGCACAGGTACAGGACAAACTGGTCAAGGAAGGAGTAACAGTTGATAAACTGTTCGACGCCGTGCAGACCAAAGATACTTCCAGCTCATTGGGCAAGGCTTTGAGAGACGCAGAGAACTCAGGCATCGACCTGAAAGGCGACGTTTTTGTCGCCATGGTTCCCGGCGAAGCCGGCAACAAGGGCTATTTTATGGCCTCCGCCAAACTGAAAGACGTTGCCAAATTCGAAGCTTTCGTGAAAGAAAAATCCAAGAAAGAAGTAAAAGCCGGTACTGACTTCAAATACGTGGAAGATGAAGGGGCTATCGTTGGTTTCGACAAAGAAACCATCATCGGCGTTTTCGCATTCGATCCCAGTGACCTGGACCGCCAATCCGCATACGACGAAATGGGTGCTTTCGGTGACAGCACTGCCGCACCCGCGGCTGCAGCGCCTAAAGCTGTTAATAATGTTGAAACGCTCAACAAACTGTTCCATCTGAAAAAAGACGAGTCCATCGCCACTGTTGAATCTTTCAAAGACGTACAGAAAGAAAAAGGCGACGTGTTCTTCTGGATGAGCAGCGAGCAGATCTACGCTTTCAACCCTGGCACACCCTCCGGCATGGCCGCGCTTATGACCGGCAATATCAAGAAACTGACAGAAGGCGCGTTTACCACCGCCGCTGCGCACTTCGAAAGCGGGAAGATCAAGGTGAACAGCACTTCCTACGCTGGTAAGGAAATGACTGACATCATGAAGAAATATCCCATGGAGAAAGTGAACATGGAGATGATCGAAAATTATCCTTCCGACAATATCCTCGGTTTTGCCGTGATGAACTTCGACCTGCGCATGGTAGGAGAGATCCTGAAACTCGTAGGCATGGACGGCCTGGTGAACATGGGCCTCGCTGAAGCGCAGCTCACGCTGGACGATGTGCTGAAAGCATTCAAAGGCGAGATCGCTATTATCGGTTCAGACTTTACCGTTAAGAGCCAGCCTTCTGCCTGGGATTCTACCGTGACCACCGAGAAACCCGATGTTAAGTTCGTGTTCAATATGAAAGTGGGCGACAAAGCCGCGTTCGAGAAAGTAATGAGCAGCAAGATGATCGCGCCGATGTTCTCCAAACAGGGCGACCAGTATGTGCCCCAGCAGCCGATGGGCGAAGTGGCCATTTCCATCAACGACAAACGCATCCTGGCTGCTTCAGACGAGGCGCTGCTGACCGCTTACGAAGCCGGCAAATCCAAAGCCAAGCTGGAAGAAGTAGCAGTGAACGCCGCCAAAGGCAGCGTGCTCGGCATGTACCTCGATATCGAAAAGATCGTGAACAATATTCCTGAAAAGGAAATGAAAGAGCTGCCTGACAGTATTTCCAACGACCTGAAAGGCCTGCTCAAGAACTTCACCGTTTCTTCCGAGCCCTTCAACGGCAAGAACCAGAAATCCGTACTGGAGCTGAACTTCAAGAATGAAAGCCAGAACACGCTGGTGCAGCTGGTGAACTTCACCAAAAAGATGTGGGCTTATTACGAAGCGAAAAAAGCCGAAGACGAAGCGAAATGGGGCGGCGATATGGTTACCGACAGCGCTGCCGCCGTGGTAGACACTGCTGCTGCCGTGGCTCCCGTGCAATAACATAAAATTTTTTATCCGCTTAACGGAAGAAGAAGCTGCCTGCAACGGGCAGCTTCTTTTTTTTGCCTATATTTAAACTTCTACAACAGGAACATATGCAGATCCAGCTTTCTGCGGTTGTGCCGGTTCCGCTGCGCGAAAGGATATTGCAGCGGCAGTCCGACATCTGGAACCGCGACGTTACTTTCCAGCCGGGACAATTCATCAAGATCAAAGCCCCTTCGGGCACGGGGAAAACCACGCTGGTGCATTACCTCTATCATATCCGGTACGACTATACGGGCACTGTGAGCGTGAATGGCAAGCCCTGGCAGAGCTATGACCGCGACCAGCTGAGCGCCATCCGCCAGCAGCAGGTAAGCGTCGTGTTCCAGGACCTCCGCCTGTTTGACCAGCTGACGGCTTTGGAGAACATTGAATTGAAACGCGTGATGCATCCGCAGCCATATTACCCGCAGGAAAAAGCGCTGGAATTTGCAGAGCGCCTGGGCGTTACACACGTTTTGAAGCAGAGCGGCGCCACCCTGTCTTACGGCGAACGCCAGCGCATTGCCATCATCAGGGCGCTGATGCAGCCTTTTGAATGGCTGATGATGGACGAGCCTTTCAGTCACCTGGACGATGCCAATGCAGACAAAGCTGCGAAGCTCATTGCCGAAGAATGCACCGCGCGCAAAGCCGGTTTCATCCTGACGGACCTCGACCATGACCAACGATTTGACTACACCGTAAGCTATCTTTTATAACATGCAGTTCAACCAGATTTTAAAGAAGATCATTCATACCGGCGTTGGCCGGGGCCGCTTCTGGATGGCGTCCATCGGGCTGGGGATAGCCATGCTGCTGATACTCGTGGCATTGCAGGTGCATACCAATTTCAACGAACTGCTGTATGGCCGGAGGAACCAGAACGAAAGGGCGGATTATCTTGTAGTGAATAAAAAGATCACCAACGACATGATGGGCCGGCCGGAGCTGACGGTTTTCAGGCCGGAAGAGCTGAAAGACATCGCCGCGCAGCCTTTCGTGGAAGACTTCAGCGTGATCACCGCCGCGCAATACAACGTGCGGCTGGAGGCAGACCAGCTGGGCTTTTCCACTCTCGCGTTCTTCGAATCCGTACCGGATAATTTTATTGACGTGCAAACCACGGATTGGAAATGGCAGGAAGGCGAACAGATTGTCCCCATCATTGTTCCCCGTGATTTCACCAATATGTTCAACTTCGGGTTTGCGCTGGGTAATAACATGCCGCAGTTCTCCGAAGAAACGATCAAAACGCTGAGCCCCGGTATCGTGATCAGCCAGGGCATGCGCACCGGCCGCTTCATGGGCCGCATCGTGGGTTTCAGCGACCGCATTTCCACTGTGCTGGTGCCGCAAACCTTCATGGACTGGGCCAATAACATTTATGGCACGGGCTCCGCCAAAGCGCCTTCCCGCGTGATCATCAAAACCAAAGACCCCAGCAGCACCGTGCTCACCACTTACCTGGAAGAACACAAATACATCACCGACGAAGAGAAGACCAAATACAGCAAGATCAGGGGCATTGTGCAGATCATCGTATCTGCCGTGGGCTTCTTTGGACTGGTATTGCTGATGTTTGCGCTGCTGGTGTTCAGCATGTTCATCCAGCTGGTGATAGAATCATACCGCAACGAGATACGGCTGCTGATCACGCTGGGCGCGTCTCCCGGGCAGTTGCAGCGGTACCTGCTGAAGCAGTTCATTCCCATGTACATCGTTACCGGCATTATTGCTTTTGCGGCTGTGACCGGCCTGCAATGGTGGGCGTCCGGACAGCTGGCGGCACGCAACATGTTCGTGTCCCAATGGCCGGGGATCATGGCGCTGGTGGCTACCGTGGCGATATTGGCGCTTGTTTATACCGTGAACTGGCTGGCCGTGCGCAAGCATATCGCGGAACATACCTGATCAACCATTATACACATATGAAAAAGACCCTGCTCCTCCTGTTTTCCCTCTGCGGCGCGCTGACCGTATCCGCGCAGCGCACCATCCTGCATTGCGGCACGCTGATAGACGGCGTGAGCGACAAGCCGCGGCAGCAGATGACCGTGATCATCGAAGGCAAAAAGATATCCGCCGTGCAACAGGGCTATGCCACTCCCGCCCCCGGCGATAAGGTGATAGACCTTAAGAACCAGACCGTGATGCCCGGCTGGATGGACATGCACGTGCACCTGGAAGGCGAAACCAATAAGAACGCATACATAGAAAAATTCACGCAGAACCCGGCAGATCTTGCATACCAAAGCGTGCGTTATGCAGAACGTACACTCATGACCGGATTCACCACCGTGCGCGACCTTGGCGGCTCCGGCGTGAACATTGCGCTGCGCAATGCTATCAACAAAGGACTGATCGTGGGTCCGCGTGTGTTTACGGCCGGTAAGTCCATTGCCACCACCGGCGGTCATGCAGACCCTACCAACGGCTACAGCCGCGCGCTCATGGGAGACCCCGGGCCTGAGGCCGGCGTGGCCAACGGGCCGGACGAATGCCGGAAAGCAGTGCGGCAGGCATATAAAAACGGTTCCGATCTCATCAAAATAACAGCTACCGGCGGCGTGCTGAGCGTGGCGAAAGACGGCAGCAGCCCGCAGTTTACAGACGAAGAGCTGGCTGCGATCGTCAGCACGGCGAAAGATTATAATTTCAAAGTAGCCGCGCACGCACATGGCACAGAAGGTATCAAACGCGCCATCCGTGCGGGAGTGAACTCCATCGAGCACGGCACGCTGATGGACGATGAGGCCATGGCGCTCGCTATCAAACACGGTACCTGGTATGTGCCCACCATAACGGCGGGCCGCTCCGTAGCGGATTCCGCAAAAATACCCGGCTATTACCCGGACATCGTGAAGCCGAAAGCAGAAGCCATCGGCCCGCAGATACAGGTCACTTTTGCGAAAGCCTGGAAAAAAGGCGTCAAGATCGCTTTCGGCACCGATGCCGGTGTATACATGCACGGGCGCAACTGGCTTGAATTCGTGTACATGGTAGAAGCAGGCATGCCAGCGATGGATGCCATCAAATCGGCCACCATCAAGGCTGCGGAGCTGCTGGGCATGGAAAGCCAGATGGGAAGCGTGGAAGCAGGGAAAATTGCGGACTTCACCGCTGTAGACGGCGATCCGCTGAAAGATATACAGGCGATGGGCAAAGTGAGCTTCGTGATGAAAGACGGCTTGATTTTTAAGCAGGGAACCGCTAACTTGGCATCCGTAAAAAACTAGCGGTTATGCCTCACACAAAAAAATTCGTGCACGTTGTTAATTTCTATCTGAAACCGGACCTGTCCGCCGCAGATACCAGGAAATTCGAGGAAGGTGTTAGCTCACTCGGCAAAATAGAAAGCCTGATCGTGTTTAATGTTGGCAAACCCGCCGCTACAGACCGTCCTGTGATAGACAAGAGCTATAGCTACTGCCTGCTCACCGTTTTCAACGATATTGCCGGCCATGATGTTTACCAGGATCATCCCGTGCACCTGGAGTTTATCAAAAACTGTGAAATGTTCTGGGATAAAGTAGTGGTCTTCGATTCTGAAACAATAGATCTATAAAGGGAAGGGGCTTAGTGAGCCCCTTTTTTATTTTCTTCTTCTTCAAGGTCAGCCAAAAAATCCGGGTCTTCTTCATTCATCAGACTGCTATGCGGGTACACAAAAGTATGCGTAGACCTTTCTGAGCGCATCACGTACCCGATCATAAGCGCGATCACTACCCAGCGGCCCACGCTTTTCAGCAATACCATCGGGATATCTTCGGTAACAAATTGCTCAAACAACAGGCTCACGCCAATGGTGTCCAGCAGCACGAACACTTCCTGTAAAATAACGATGATCGTGAACGTGCGCGGGAAAATATCGCGGGTTTTAAAGAACAGCAGCAACAGGAAGGCCGAACCCACGATGAGGAATGTGTTGGTAATGATTTCCAGCGCAATGATCAGTTTCAGCAGCAGGCCCTGCCCGCCATCAAACCTCTCGGAGAGGTTCTGCCAGAAATCTTCACCCCATACCTCCATGCTCGCCAGGCTCCAGATGGCCGTAAGCTGCCGCACGATCAGTACCAGCGCAATGAATATCAGGCCCCCGCTGATGTTCCAGGGAACGGACGTGGGATATTCCAAAGTCAGCGAAAGCCGGTATACATAAAACGCAATTACGATAAATGCCGCCAGGGAAGTAAGCGCAATGAGCGCGGAAGAAAGATTGAGTCCGGCGGCGAGCACAAGCATGGAATTCAGGACGGTCATAGGTAAATATTTTATCAGAATTCTACGGTGAGCGCATAAACAGCGAAGGTCGCCAGCCAGTGCTCTCCCGCATAATCGCCGCTGGCAACGTGTGGCAGCGCAGCTTTAAGATGAAGCGTGGCCAGCGCGCGCACGGTTTCCTGCTGCTGCCCGCAGTGCTTCGCAATGCCGTAAAGGCACCAGGCACGGCTGAGATTTAACCCGTCGAGATGCACGAGCTTTCCATCGGTGCGGTCGTTCACCGTCGCGACGGTGAAAAGGGGAGTGCTGCTGTCAAAAAGGCCGGGCAGGAATTCCCTTATCCATTTTGCATACGCATCAGCAGGCAGGATGCGCCACATCAGGTCCGCCTCTTCAAGGCAGGGAGAAAGGAAATCATAACCGCCGGGCTCCCAGCTGGCAGGACAGTTCTTATCGTTCACATAGAACCGCATGGCAGTGCTTCTGATGGAAGATTGCAAGGCTGTGTCTCTCGCCGTAACGGCGTAATCCCAGGCCAGGCGCAGGCCGAAGGCGAGATTGGTATGTTCCCCCACTCTTATCGGGTAGGCGATCTTTTTAAGGAAATCACGGTAAGCGTTGCTGAAATAGAATGCCAGCGGCGCAATGTTTTGCCGCAGTTGCGCGGCCAGCGGATCGTTCCAGGTCACCAGCTCCTGTTGCAGCTGCAACAGCCAGCTCCAGCCATAGATGCGTTCAAAGCCTTTGTTTTCTTTATTGCGGAAGAGCTGTATTTCTTTGCGGATATTTTCCTGCGAAAGGTTTTCCCCGAGCTTCTGCCTGATCAGCGCTGCATTGGGCAGCTGCGGGTACATCTTCAGCAGGCGCACCAGCATCCAGTGGCCATGCACGCTGCTATGCCAGTCGTAGCAACCGTAAAAAGCAGGATGATAGGTTTTCGGCGCTCCGAGGGAAGATGAGTCGGTATAGACGATGCCGGTTTTGTAAGGGAACTCGTGCTGCATGCATTTCAGCGGCAATGCGGATAAATGGGCAGCGCCTTCGGTGGTAAGGCGGAGCTGTCCGTTCTTTTCCTCGTACAGCGGCATTTGCGCAACGCCGGTGAGGAAGGAGCATAAGCATAGCAGCAGGGATATTCCTTTCATAAGTAATTACCGGTTCAGTAAAAGTTTAACGTAAAAAGACGGTTTGGTCAGTTTTTTCCTGAGGTCCACTTCGTAGAACATGCTGGAGATCACGTCGCGGAGCTGTTTGTTGCGCATGCCCATTTTCATGAGCCAGTTGAACAGCCGCGGGTATTTCACCAGCTGCTGCAATTTATAGCTGAGATTCAGTTCCGGTCCCAGCACGCGGTACACGCTTTCGTCGTAAGCCATCATCGCGGCTTCGCTGAAGTTATCCGCTTCCAGGCAAGCTGCTGCTTGTTTCGCGGCAATAGCCCCGCTGTAAATGGCGTTGCCGATACCTTCGCCGGTGAATGGATCGATGATATAGGCCGCATCTCCCACCAGCATATAACGGTTGCCGGAAAGGCGGCGTTTTTTGGAACCGAGCGGCAGTCCGTAACCATCCAGGCTGCTGGTCATTTCCGCATCGCGGAAGCGCTCTGCGAAAACGGGATCCTGCTTCAGCGTTTCGGTGAGCAATTGTTTCAGGTTTACCTTGCGGTCGCGCACGGCGTCGCTGAGCATATCCATGCCTACGTTGGCTTCGCCGTCAGGCAGGGGGAAGATCCAGAGGTAGCCGGGCAGCAGGTTTTTCAGGAAATGCAGCTCGATAAAACTGTCTTCATGCATACCCTTCACACCTTTGTAATAAGCCCTGATGCCCGCTGCGTAATACTTCGGCTCCATACGGATGCCCGCAACATCTTTTGTGAAAGAGGAATGCGCGCCGTTGGCGATGATGAGCAGCTTTGCTTTCACCACGAAGTCGCCGGCATTGTTGCGAACGGTATAGCCGTCTTCTTCCAGCGAATATTTATCGATGGTAACGCCTTCGAAAAGCCGCACGTTCGGGCTGCGCTTCAATTCTTCCACCATGAAATTATCGAAGTGGATGCGCTTGCAAACGAAGCCGAGCGGCGCATCCGCCTGCTTGTTGTAATTAGGTTTGTAAGGCACGTCCATGCCCTGGCGGCCGGGGGAAACGAAGGTGACGCCCCAGCTGTTTTCCTTTGCTGCAAATGCTCTCAGCCGCTCCGCGATCCCTTTGTCGATCTTTTCAAGCCCGGTAATCACTTTGCCGCTGAGGCCGTCGCCGCATACTTTATCGCGGGGGAAAACGGCCTTGTCCACAACCACGCAGGGAATGCCCAGCCTGTCCAGCTGGAGCGCCGTGGTAGCGCCTCCGGGTCCTGCTCCTATTATACAAACTGAAGTGGTGATCATAGGGTGCCAAGATACGTAATCTGGTGCCGCGGAGGAAATATATATCTTTGCGGAAAACCTGGAAATATGTTCGGAGACTTGTTCGGAAAGCTGCAGGAAGCGCAGCAGAAAATGAACGACAGCAAAGAGCGCCTCAAACATATCACTGTTGAGGGCGAAGCGGGCAATGGCGCCGTAAAGGTGCTGGTAACGGGCGCCCGCGAGGTGCAAAGCCTTGAAATTGACCCGGCTTTATTGCATGCGGAAAGGAAAGAAGAGCTGGAAGACCTGCTGATCACGGCATTGAACCGCGGGCTGAAAAATGCGGAGAATGCCTGGGAAGCGGAAATGAAAAATGTAGCCGGCGGCATGCTGGGCGGCATGGGCCTTCCGGGGATGTAAGACATAAAAAAACCGTCCTGGCTCAGCCGGGACGGTTTCATTATCCTTTTGTCTTAACCTAAATAAACTCAGCCAACCTCTTCAGCCTTCAGCATCTTTTGAAACTTCTTCCTTTCTTCTTCGTCCAGGATGGTTTTACGCATACGGATGTGGTTGGGCGTCACTTCGATGCACTCGTCCTGCTGGATGTACTCCATGCATTCTTCGAGCGTCATCAGTATTTTAGGCGCAATGTTCGTAGCTGCATCGCTGCCGCTGGCGCGCATGTTGGTCAGTTTTTTTCCTTCGTTCGGGTTCACCACGAGGTCGCCGGGTTTGTTGTTTTCCCCGATGATCATGCCCCTGTACACTTCTTCTCCCGGGTCTACAAAGAAGGAACCCCTGTCTTGCAGTTTATCCAGTGAATAACCGGTGGTGGTACCGCCTTCCTTGGCTACCAGTACGCCATTGCTGCGTCCGGGGATGGGGCCTTTCCAGGGTTTGTAATCGTTGAAGCGGTGAGCCATTACAGCTTCGCCCGCAGTGTTGGTCAGCATCTGCGTACGCAGGCCGATGAGGCCGCGGGAAGGAATTTCAAATTCCAGGTGCTGCATTTCACCTTTGGTTTCCATTACCAGCATTTCACCTTTGCGGCGGGTAACGAGGTCGATCACTTTGGAAGCGAATTCCTGCGGAACGTCTACCACCAGGGTTTCATACGGCTCGCATTTTTTACCGTCGATCTGTTTTACGATCACGGTAGGCTGGCCTACGGTCAGCTCGTAACCTTCGCGGCGCATGGTTTCAACCAGTACGCCCAGGTGAAGGATACCACGGCCGTATACCATGAAGCTGTCCGCGGAATCAGTGTCTACCACGCGGAGCGCGAGGTTCTTTTCTGTTTCTTTCACCAGGCGGTCGCGCAGGTGGCGGCTGGTAACGAACTTACCGTCTTTACCGAAGAAAGGAGAGTTGTTGATGCTGAACATCATGTTCATTGTCGGCTCGTCTACGCTGATCACCGGTAGTGCTTCGGGGTTTTCGAAATCAGCAATGGTATCGCCGATGCCGAAATCTTCGAGGCCTACCACGGCGCAAATGTCGCCATGAACAACTTCCTGCACGCGTTTTTTACCGAGTGCTTCAAAAATATAGAGTTCGCGTACGCGGGACTTTTTAATGGTACCATCTACCTGCACCAGTGAAATGGGCTGGTTTTCGGTGATCTTGCCGCGGGTTACTTTACCTACGGCAATACGGCCGAGGAAGGTAGAGTAATCGAGGGAAGTGATCTGCATCTGGAGCGTGCCTTCGTTCACTTTCGGTTCGGGAACGTGGGTGAGAATGCCGTCCAGCAAAGGAAGGATGTCTTCGCGGGGCTCCAGCGAATCGTTGAACCAGCCGTTCTTGCCGGAACCGTAATAGGTCGGGAAGTTCAGCTGTTCTTCGGTTGCGTCCAGGTTAAAGAAGAGTTCAAATACGGCGTCATGCACTTCATCGGGGCGGCAGTTAGGCTTGTCTACCTTGTTGATCACCACGATGGGCTTCAGGTTCAGCTGAAGCGCTTTCTGCAGCACGAAGCGGGTCTGCGGCATGGGGCCTTCAAAGGCGTCCACCAGCAAGATCACGCCATCGGCCATTTTTAATACGCGCTCTACCTCGCCGCCAAAGTCGGCGTGGCCCGGAGTGTCTATCACGTTGATCTTTACTCCTTTATAGTCTACAGACACGTTCTTGCTGAGTATGGTGATACCGCGTTCCTTTTCAAGGTCGTTGTTGTCCATGATCAGCTCCCCGGTTTCCTGGTTGGCCCGGAAAACGTTGGTAGAGTGGAGGATTTTATCCACCAGGGTAGTTTTACCGTGGTCTACGTGCGCGATGATGGCGATGTTTCTAATTTGCATGACAATGTGTGATTTAGCCGCATTTTGAAGACCTTCCGGGCGATTATTTTTCCGGGCAGCTCCAAATGAAGGCGCAAAGGTACGAATATTAAGGGGAATTAAGTGTAGGGATACCTTAAATAACTGTGAAATGTCAGAAGACTGACGAAGCATACCTTATCGGTTCAAAATCAATGTCTTAAATCTATTGCTGCTGCGAAAGCGCACCCATCAGCGCTTCATTCAGCTGCCCGAAGGCCTGCTGGTTGCCGGGATTATCCAGCGCGCGGGCAATGTCCAGCTTCTCCCGCGGGGTGAGGTGCCAGCTGAGCGCGGCGGCTTTTTCCACCTGCTGCGGCACGTATTGAAAGATCAGCCGCTTGAATTTATTGGGAAAATAGGCTTCGATATAATTGACGAGATGATCCTGGTGGAAATCCTGCATGCTCATCCAGTGCGCCTGCATGGTAAACAGCGGCTCGAAGATCAGGTCGCCCAGGTCTTTTTGCTGTTTGATGGGCGATACGTCGTTTTTGCGCGTATCCCTGATCTGCATGAATATCACCCCGCCGGTGTTTTCATTGATCCATTCGCGGAAAGTATAAAGGAAACGGATGCTGGTTTCCTGTCCGAAATTATCACGGATGCCCGCGTCCATTACGTCTACAATGGGGTTGCTGGGAAGGAACACATTGGGCAATACGTATGGGAACGTGGCGCTCATGCGGATGGCGCTGGTCACACGCAATTCGTTGGCGTGCTGGTTGGCGAAGAACTGGCTGAAGTCTACCCCGTCTATATCACGCACGGCGCGGGTAGGGTAGCGGTAGTCCGCCGCGCAGAGATAGCTCACCGGCTGCGGGCTCATAAACAGCCTTCGCCCGTCTGAATTGATGGTGGCGCACCAGATCAGCATAGGAATCCTCGCTTCGTACTCGGGTTGTTTGTAGTCGCCGAGGGTTTTGTTCAAAACGTTATCCGTATTGAGGTTCAGCTGCATTTCAAAAGCGTAGCCGCGGTCTTTGGCATACGCATTCTTCCCGATCTTAAAATGCCGGAAAGGGGTAATGAAATCATTCACGGCGAAGGAACTGAACACGGAATTCAGCAGGTCGCGCGATACCTTTTCGCAATACAGGCTGTCGTACAGTTTCGCCGGCCCCGGCATTTTCCCTTCCTGCTGGCGGAGGTACAGCTCGCGGAAATAAGCGGCGCCCAGCATGCCGCCGGATGCGCCGGTCATCAGGAAAGTATGTTTCAGCAGTTTGCCTTTCAGCAGGCTGTCGTACCGCTGCAATACGTTCATGGTCCAGGCTGCGGAGCGGCTGCCGCCGCCGCTGGTGTTGATGATGATGATCGGCGGCTTGGAGCCGGGCGGGAATTTCGCTTTCCAGTTCTCCAGTATGGCCAGGGTATTTTCCCGGTCTGCATCACTGCGGGCCCGGGTGAAAAAATCCTGGAGGCTTTGCAGGCTGTATGCCGGGCGGTCTTTTTTATCGAGGTAATTGAGGCCGTAAGCCTTGTTGCGGTTGTCTATCCATTGGTTCTTCACCATCCAGTTCAGCCCCACCACCAGGAACACCAGCACGGGAATGGCCCAGCTTTCCAGCAGGTAGGCGTAAGCGCCGGCCACGCCGATCAGGAACGCAAAAAATATCAGCACGCTGGCGCCAGCCGGGATGCGGAACGCGTTGTAGTCCATCAGGTAGGCCATGATCACGAGGAACACCAGCGCCAGCCCGATGGTGATCATCGCCGCAAAGTGGTGCTGGCGGAAGATATTATCCAGGTAATGTTTGTTGTAGTGATCCACGTTCCTCGCACGGCGGATGCGCCAGGGACTTGAGAAGTAGCTGTACACCGGCAATGCGTTCTCGTCTCTTTCCTGGTTTGGCTTGAGCACAGTGCGGAGAAAATTTCGCGGGTTGCCGAATTTTTTCATCAGCCGCCGCCCGATATTTTTATCTGCGTTGAAAAAATAAAAGAAAGAAAAAAAGATTACGGCGAGATAACCGCAAATAAAACCTTCTGCCAGCAAAAAGATCTGGGGAATGGAATTCAGCTCCTGCCAGCGCTGGTATTGCCAGCCGCGCCACAGCAACATGATGAGGAATGCGCCGGGAATGATGGAATTGTTCAGGCAGTAGCGCGAAAAGGGTTGCGAGGTGGTAGCCAGGAATTTGAACCGGCCGCTGTGAAGGATGAAAGTGGTGATGTTCCAGCTCATGGTAAAGATGGCGGTAGCCACGCCGGTCACCGTTGTGCTGTAGAAATTCACCCTTCCCAGGTATTCCGGCGCAAGGAACAGCGCATCACCGCCAAACGTTTTGGCAAAGCCGCCGTTGATGGTGCTGAACAATATGGCCCAGAAGATCAGCAGAACCTGGTACTTGCGGAAATGCAGCAACAGCAGCTGAATAGGGAAGGAATAGAAAAATCGTAACCAAAATCTTTTCACCACCTTAAATTAAGGCAAATATCCGCAATGTAAAATTAAAAATAAATTAAATGTGACTTGGGCGTGGGGTAACGAAGCGGCCCCAGATCATTACCATGAGCAGCGCCATGCCGGTGAACTGGTGTGCCAGCGCGAAACCCAGCGGAATTTTCACCTCGCTGTTCATTACGGTGAGCACGCCTAAAAAGACCTGCAACAGCACTACCAGCAGGGCAAGGGCGCGCACGACCGCCAGCTGCGGGAGCCTGGCCGAGCGCAGGTACCATACGGCGATCAGCAGCGTGAGCAGGTAGGCGAGGCCGCGGTGGATGAACTGGATGGTGAGCTGGTTGTGGGTAATGTCTTCCAGGAAACCGCCCTGTGTAAACATGCCCGGCGGTGCAAAAGCGCCGTTGATGGAAGGCCAGGTGGTGGCGGCGAGTGCGGCATGAAGTCCCGCCATGAAAGCGCCGTAGATCAGTTGGAGCACCAGCAGGCCAAGGATCCAGCCGGAAAGCCTGCGCAGCCCGGGAGCCGGTACCATGGCGGATGCGGGCACGCTCAGCTTCAGGGCGAACCAGAGCACGTACCATAAAAGTCCCAGCGCGGCAATAAAGTGAATGGCTAAACGAATATGGGAAACGTACAGGTTTTCCTCGTTCAGCCCGCTTTTCACCATGATCCAGCCGATGAGCCCCTGGAGGGCGCCGAGCAGGAAAAGCACGATCATAGGGTTGATCATGCTGCGGTCTATTTTCTTTTTGATAATGAACCAGACGAAAGGTACGAAAAAGACGACGCCGATCAGGCGGGCCCAGTTGCGGTGAAGCCATTCCCAGAAATAGATCCATTTGAAGTCGGACAGGGTGAAGTGGCTGTTGATATATTTGGATTGGCCGATCTGCTGGTATTTTTCGAAAGCGGCCTGCCAGGCTGCTTCATTCATGGGAGGGAGCGCGCCCAGGATGGGCTTCCATTCCGTAATGCTCAGGCCGGAACCCGTGAGGCGGGTGATGCCGCCCAGGAGCACCTGTACAATGATCATGGCCACCCCGGTGAAAAGCCAGATGACGATGGCCCGGTTCCCTTTATTTTGCTGCATTTCCATAAACCCTGCAAAAATAAGGGTAAATCCCGCCCGGGACGGATGATTTTTATCAATTCCGGAATCATTCCGCCGGTTTTTGTAATTTTAGCGCCAACAAAATCAGTTAACTTGTTGCTGCCATATTACCAGGATGTATTAACGGAAGCGGGTTGCGATGAAGCCGGGAGAGGCTGCCTCGCGGGACCTGTATATGCGGCAGCAGTGATTTTGCCGAAAACCTTCCGTCACCCTCTTTTGAATGATTCAAAACAGCTGACGGAAGATGAAAGGAATGTTTTACGGGTGGTGATAGAACGGGAGGCGGTAGCATTTGCGGTGGCCAGTGTGTGCAACGAGGAAATTGACAGGATCAATATCCTGAAAGCCTCATTCAAGGCCATGCACGAAGCTTTGGCACGATTATCGCTACAACCCCAAATGTTACTCATTGATGGGAACCGTTTTCATCCCTATGGCAATATCCCGCATACCTGCATCATACAGGGCGACGGAAAATATGCATCCATAGCAGCAGCATCTGTGCTGGCAAAAACTTACCGGGACGAATACATGCAGGGTCTGCACGAGCAGTTCCCGCAATACGGATGGAAGGAGAACAAAGGTTATCCGACCAGGCATCACAGGGATGCCATCCGGGCCCATGGCGACACGCCCTTTCACCGCAGGACGTTCCGCTTATTGCCAGACCAGCTTAGCCTGGACGAGGAGGAAAAGTGGTAAAAAGGAACGAACCATGTTAAAGCAAACGCAACAACAGAAATTATTACAGAAGTTGTCACCCCAACAGATTCAGCTCATGAAACTGTTGCAGGTTCCTACTGCCAACCTGGAAGAAAGGATCAAAGAAGAACTGGAAGAAAACCCCGCCCTTGAATACAGTGAAGACGGCCAGGAAGACGACCTCGCGAAAGATAACAACGAAGAATTCGAAGCCAATACCGAGGAAGAATTTGAACCCGACGGCAGCGAAAACGAATACGACAACATTGATATCTCAGAATACGTTTCAGAAGGCGACGACGAAATAGCGGATTACAAACTCCGGGACGATAACTATCCCGACCCAGACGAATCCCGCACCATTCCCGTTCGCGTGGAAACCACCTTTCACGATCACCTGCTCAGCCAGCTGGGCCTGCAAACGCTGGACGACCGCCAGCGCCGCATCGCAGAGCAGATCATCGGCAGCATAGACGACGACGGGTATCTCCGCCGCGAAACCAGCGCCATCGTAGATGATCTTTCATTTTCACAGAATGTACAGGCAGACGAAGATGAGATCAAACAGCTCATCAAGCTCATCCAGACCTTCGACCCCGCCGGCGTTTGCTGCGCAGACCTGAAAGAATGCCTGCTGCTGCAGCTGAAGCGTAAAAACCCGGACGATCCGGGCGTACAGACCGCCATCCAGATACTCGACAATTACTTCGACGAGTTCACCAAAAAACATTACGAAAAGATCCAGCGCTCACTTAATCTTTCAGACGAAGACCTGCGCGAGGCCATTGGCCAGATCATCAAGCTCAATCCCAAGCCGGGCGGCAATTACAGCGTGCTGAACAAAGCCGAGAGCTACGTAATTCCTGATTTCTTCATACTTAACAATAACGGCAAGCTGGAATTGTCCCTCAACAGCAAGAACGCCCCTGACCTGCGTATTTCCGAAGGTTACCGCGAAATGCTGAAGGAGTACGACCGCGGGGATAAAAAGGACAAACGCCAGAAAGAAGCCGTACTGTTCATCAAACAGAAGATAGACGCCGCCAAATGGTTCATAGACGCCATCAAACAGCGCCAGCACACGCTGCTGAGCACCATGGAAGCCATTATGAGCTACCAGCATGAGTTCTTCCTCACCGGCGATGAAACCACCATGAAACCCATGATCCTGAAGGACATTGCCGACATCACCCAGCTGGACATCTCTACCGTGAGCCGCGTGGCCAACAGTAAATATGTTCAGACCGAGTTCGGCACCTTCAAGCTCAAGTTCTTCTTCTCCGAGTCGTTGTCTACAGACAGCGGCGAGGAAGTGAGCACGCGCGAGGTGAAAAAGATACTGTCCGACATGATCGGCGGCGAAAACAAACGCAAGCCGCTCAGCGACGAGAATCTTACGAAAATGCTGCAGGACAAAGGTTACAACATTGCGCGCCGCACCGTGGCCAAATACCGCGAGCAGCTGAACATACCCGTTGCGCGTTTACGCAAGGAATTATAATCATTACAAATTTTCATGGAAGAGCAGAAACCGTCCGTTAATTTTCCGCCTGCATTGCGGGCCGCAGCAACAGTATTTTCCTATTTGCTGCATCCTTTGTTCATTCCCCTGCTCATCACTTTTTTAGTGGTAACCGCGCTGCCGGAATACTTTATGGCTTTTAAGCACAACAGCTTCCGGTTCCCGTTCGACGTGCTGTATCTGCGCGTGGGCGTGGGTTGCCTGTTGTTCCCTTTGCTGTCGGTGGTATTGTCCAAACTGCTGGGTTTCGTGAACAGCGTGCAGCTGGAAAACCGTATGGACAGGATCATTCCTTATGTGGCGACTACGATCTTCTACTTCTGGGTCTTCTATACATTCAAACGCCAGGGCGTTACCCCCGGTTTTTTCAACGCGTTTTTCCTCGGCATTTTCATTGCGGTGGTGGTCTGTTTCGTGGCCAACAGCTTCGTGAAGATCAGTATGCACACAACAGGCTGGGGCGGTGTGCTGGGCTTCCTGATGGTGCTGATGTGGGGCATGGGCATGAACGTAAGCGTGCCGCTGGCGCTGGCTTTCGTGCTGACGGGGCTGGCCGCAACGGCGAGGCTCGTGCTGGACGCGCATACCACGCGGGAGATCTATACCGGCCTGCTGGTGGGCATTCTTTCACAGGTTGCCGCTTATGCTATCGTAGGCTGAGAGCGGTTTTTTTTCTTTTTAAAAGATATTTTTTCCACTGCGCATATTCCCTGCGTAAAGGCGGTGCACCTTTGTATTGTCCATTGCGTGTTACCCCAATTTAAGTTTAAACACCGGATGCTACAATAATTAGTATTTAGAAAAAAATGCTAAAAATTTTAGGAGTTTTCCGGGAAATAATTATACCTTGCATTACCATTAAATTTGTAACAAATACTTACTTACTAATTCAAAGATTATGTCAAACGGCAATACTGATAAACTGAAGGCGCTCCGCCTTACGATGGACAAGATTGACAAGGATTTCGGCAAAGGCGCCGTGATGATGATGGGTGAAAAGCCCGATGTGCCGATGGAGTTCATTTCCACAGGTTCCCTGGGGCTGGACATTGCGCTGGGGATCGGCGGTTTGCCCAAAGGCAGGGTGATAGAGATATACGGCCCTGAATCTTCCGGTAAAACGACACTGGCGATCCATACCATTGCGGAGGCACAGAAAAAAGGCGGCATCTGCGCGATCATAGATGCTGAGCATGCCTTTGACAGCACTTATGCCCGCAAACTGGGCGTGGATGTGGACTCCCTCCTGATTTCCCAGCCTGACCATGGTGAGCAGGCGCTGGAAATTGCAGACAGGCTGATCCTTTCCGGAGCGGTGGATGTAGTGGTGATAGACTCCGTGGCCGCCCTGGTGCCCAAAGGAGAGCTGGAAGGCGAAATGGGGGAAAGCAAAATGGGCCTGCAGGCCCGCCTTATGAGCCAGGCCCTCCGCAAACTGACTGCCACGATCTCTAAAACCAATTGCTGCTGCATATTCATCAACCAGCTGCGTGAAAAGATCGGCGTTATGTTCGGCAACCCCGAAACCACCACCGGTGGTAACGCCCTGAAATTCTACGCTTCCGTAAGGCTGGACATACGCCGTATGAGCCAGATCAAAGACGGCGACGAAGCAGTGGGCAACCGCGTAAAAGTTAAAGTAGTTAAGAATAAGGTCGCTCCTCCCTTCCGCCAGGCAGAGTTCGACATTATATTCGGAATGGGCATTTCCAAAGTTGGCGAGCTGATAGACATGGGCGTGGAATATGGCATTATCCAGAAAAGCGGTAGCTGGTTCAGCTACGAAGGCAACAAACTGGGCCAGGGCCGCGATGCCGTGAAACAGCTCCTGCTGGACAATCCCGAGGTAGCCACCGAGGTGGAAACCAAGATCAAGGCAAAGCTGGCTGAACAAGCGTAAGGTTTGTACCCATTTCTAAAGATTTTTAAACGTTCATTAAACGTTTGTTTGGGTTAGTTTAGTAGAAGGTCCGTTGTCTAACGGACCTTTCCTTTTTCGTTTGAATTTGCAATGGATGCATTAACTTTAACGTTCATGTATTAGCATGCCAACACATTACCAGACATTAGGTATCCCTGAAACCGCATCCCTGCAGGAGATCAAATCCGCCTTCCGCAAGCTTTCCCTTCGTTACCACCCGGACCGGAACAACGGCGACAAGCAGAGCGAAGAAATATTCCGCGGCATCCTGGACGCCTACAAGGTTTTGTCTGACCCCGATCAGAAACATTGGTACGACCAGCAATTATACTACAGCCGCCAGCCAAGGCAGGACCATTATCAAAGTAATACCGGGCATTCTTACCAGCCGCCGTATGGCCAGTACACGTACCAGCAAAACGACGAAAGCTGGACATATACGCCATCGCCCCCGCCCGTAAAACCATGGTATGAAAAAATTTCCCGCTGGTCGCTCGTGCTCCTGCTCTTCTTCTTTCTTAAAATGCTGATGTTCTCGTTGAACGACCGGAAATCCTACATAGGTGAATTCGATTTCAAAAAATTCGATACCACTAAAATGGCGCTTACGTCATCCACTTTGGGTAAAGTTACATATGTAAAACTGCAGAACGGGTCGCGCATTTTGCTGGAAGACATGATAGGTCACGATCTCAATGCCTCCGTTACTCACTCCACAGACGATATCGACAACGATGGGCAAGATGAATTGCGCATCATTATTACCCGCCGTAACCAGGCGCAGTTTACCGACCGGGACATTATCCTGAAGCGAAGGAACAGTATACAGGATGTTGTGGTGAAAGAACCGGGAAGCCAAAGCAACAGTCCTGCTTATGAAGAGTTTTTTAGCCACACCGGCGGCATGTACATTGTCGGGAACAACATACGCCTGTACTTCGATAACATGGTGGAAACCTATAGATCCTGCGGCATCTGCAATGTTCCCCGGATGCCCTATAAGAGCAATAAGCCCGGCATTTACCTCGTGGCGAACAAGGGCAAATTGCAGTTTTCTATGGATTACGATTACCGCAACAGGATACTGGAAGAAAGCCTGGCATACCTTAGCAGCCGCGGTGTTCCGGAGCTGGAAAACGGCCAGGATGACGGTACACGGAAGGAATACCTGCGCCAGGTGATCACCTATTACTTCAACAACCTGGACTTTGGAAAAACGGAGACGCTGTTCCGGAAATATTATACCGGTGAGGATGAAGATGTTGTTTGGGAAGATGCCCGGTCCATTATCCGGCTCTACGCCCAAAAAATAACCTCCAATGCAGCGTTTAGCCACACGGAGGCTTTCTGAGCCACCCATCGGGATCGAACCGACGACCTGTTATTTACGAAACAACCGCTCTGACCAGCTGAGCTAGGGTGGCAACTTTACAAAAATAAACTTCTGAACAATACAGTGTATAACCCCCGGGAAAAATCCTACCGGGAAAGGGTTTCGATGGCTTCAGCGGCGGAGTTCACGAAATTAACCTGCTTCCCTTTGTTGCTTTCGAAGATAAAATCGCGGAGGCTTTTACCGGGCACTTCCGCGAAATCACCTACTATGGCGAGCCTTACGCGATAATTCGTGAACTTTTGCAGTATGTCCCCGGCTATCCCGGTTTTCAGATCGAAAAATCCGGGAGTAATGTTTTTTCCATGAATGATCACTTTATCGAACCCCTGGAAGAACAGGTTGCCTAACAGGTCCAGCCCGTCGTCTACTGTCCGGACGATCATTTCATCGGAGATCAGTTCCGCGATGCTTGTATGGCCGGCCCGGTGGGTTTTGATGGTCATGATCGCTGTTATTCCGTTTCTTCTTCTTCCTCCTCTTCTTCTCCGTGGTGCAAATTTTCTTCGGAAGTAAGCGCGTCCCACAATATGTCTTTCAGTTCCTGTAAGCCGGATTGGGTAACGGAAGAAATGAACACATGCGGCACATCTTCCGGGAGTTCGGCTGCTATGGCGGCTTTCAGCTCCTCGTCCAGCATATCGCTTTTGCTGATGGCAATGAGGAACTGCTTGTCCAGCATTTCAGGATTGTATTGTTCCAGCTCGTTGACGAGGATATTGAATTCTTTCAAATGATCAGGGCTATCCGCCGGGATCACGAACAGCAGCACCGCGTTCCGTTCTATATGCCGGAGAAAGCGGTGGCCCAGGCCTTTCCCTTCATGCGCCCCTTCGATGATGCCGGGAAGATCCGCCATACAAAAGGATTTATCGTCGCGGTAAGGCACCATGCCCAGCTGCGGCGTGAGCGTGGTAAAGGCGTAATTCGCGATCTTGGGTTTGGCGGCGGTAATAGACGAGAGAAGGGTGGATTTGCCGGCGTTCGGGAAACCTACCAGCCCAACATCGGCCAGTACCTTGAGTTCCAGCAGCTTCCAGCCTTCCAGGCCGGGTTCGCCGGGCTGGGCATATTCGGGAGCCTGGTTGGTGGCGCTTTTGAAGTAAGCGTTGCCACGGCCGCCCTGGCCGCCGGGCATAAAGATGATCTCTTCCCCGTCGCGCAGCACCTCAGCTTCTACTTCGCCGGTTTCTTCATCGCGAACGATGGTGCCAAGCGGCACTTCGATCACAATGTCTTTCCCATTGGCGCCGGTACAGTTATCGCCGCTGCCGTTCTCGCCGTTTTCTGCCAATACGTTCTTATACCAGCGAAGATGCAAAAGCGTCCACAGCTGGGCGTTGCCGCGCAGGATGAGGTGGCCGCCCCTCCCGCCGTCGCCGCCATCGGGCCCTGCCATGGCTTTGAACTTGGTGCGCATAAAATGCCTGCTGCCAGCGCCGCCGTGGCCGGATTTACAAAATACCCGTATGTAGTCTACAAAATTCTCCATAATTCAATTCTCCTCCCGGCTCAACCGGCCGGTTTTTTCTGCTGATAACTATAAACCCGCTACCAGCAAGGCTTTTTAAGGGTAGATGCTTCTTCCCCGGCTTCAGCCCCTAAAAAAGCAAAACGCAAAGATCGTAAAGTTTGGCCTTACATGATCTTTGCGTTGCAATATGTATGCTTCAGGGCGCCCGTTTACACGCGAACCCCCATCAGTTCTTCGATTTCCTTGCTAAGCAGCTCGAAAATATTTTCGATGGTGCCTTCGCCTTTCACTTTTTTCAGTTTCCCGAATTTAGCGTAGTGATCCGCTACAGGAGCGGTTTTGTTGTGGTATTCCACGATGCGTTTTTTTACCACGTCTTCGCTCGCATCGTCTGACCGGCCGGAGGTAAGCCCACGGTCCAGCAGGCGGCGTACCAGCTCGTCTTCCGGAACTTCCAGGCTCAGCACCACGGAGATGCCGGTCTTTTTCAGCGCCAGCAGCTTATCCAGCGCTTCTGCCTGCACGGTGGTGCGGGGGAAACCATCGAAAATAAAGCCGCGGGCCTCAGGATTGGAGTCCAGCTTGGTGCTGATCATACCGATCACCACTTCGTCCGGCACCAGCAAGCCCTGGTCTATGAACTTCTGCGCTTCCGTGCCCAAAGGCGTTTTTCCCGCGATCTCAGAACGCAGCAGATCGCCGGTGGACAGGTGAAGCAGACCGTATTTCTCGATAATGTTGGCACTCTGGGTTCCTTTACCGCTTCCGGGAGGGCCAAATAAAATAAGATTGACCATGTTCTTCGATAATGTATTCATCGTAAGCGACATACTTACGCCTTAAAAACGTGTTACAGTTGCCTGGTTGTCCCCAACTTCTACAGAAATGTTCTCAAAAGGTTTAAGGATTGACAGTCACGTAAGGTGCAAATATAACAAACAATTGAATGAGTTGGTAATTAATATTCAGATTGATGAATTCTTATAAAAAATATACAAAAAATAATAAAAATCCTTCAATAAAAGCCGAAAAAAGGTAGAGGAATTGAAAAACGCATTCAGCCATATGACAACCGGCTATAAATATATGTTGAATTAGTGCAATGCGTTCGCCGTCAGTCAATTCCCTGCGGGAATGAGCTTGAAAATTTTGTATGTTTAGAGCATGATGAAGCATTTTTTGGTAGCAGTACTCTCCGGACTGTTGCTTGCAGCCAATGCACAACCGGGAACCACATCACATGAAAAAGATAAGCATAAGAAGGGAAAACCCAGTCAAAGCCAGGCGGACCGCTGGGTAGACAGCGTTTTTAATTCCCTGACCCACGAAGAAAAGATCGCGCAGCTGATCATGATCCGCATGCACTCCAACCTCGGGCAGGATCATATCAACAGCGTGCTGAATGATATCCGGACTAACAAAGTGGGCGGCATGGTCACTTTCCAGGGCGGGCCCGTAAGGCAGGCCTTGCTGGTGAACCGTTACCAGGCAGCCAGCAAAGTGCCGCTGCTCGTGGCGGTAGACGGGGAGTGGGGCCTCGGCATGCGGTTCACAGACAGCGTGATGGCTTTCCCCCGCAACCTGATGCTTGGCGCCGTGCAGGACAGTGCGCTCATCTACGAAGTAGGCAAGGCCATCGGTGAGCAATGCAAACGCATGGGCATTCAATACAACTTCGCGCCTGTGCTGGATGTGAATAATAATCCCAACAACCCCGTGATCAACGACCGGTCTTTCGGGGAAGACAAATACCAGGTGGCGCGCCTGGGCGTGGCCATGATAAAAGGCATGCAGGATGCGGGGGTGATGGCTTGCGCCAAACACTTCCCCGGGCATGGCGATACCGATGTGGACAGCCACTATGATCTGCCGTCTATCAATAAAACCATTCCCCAGCTGGATTCCCTGGAGCTGTATCCTTTCCAGCGGGCCATAGATGCGGGTGTGGGCTCCATCATGATCGCGCATCTTTATATTCCCGCCATAGACGGCAAAGCCAATACGCCGACCTCCATTTCCTATAAAGCCGTTACCGACCTCTTGCAGAAAAAAATGGGCTTCGATGGCCTGATCGTAACCGATGCGCTGGAAATGAAAGGCATTTCAAAATATTACAGCAAAGGGCAGGAATCGCTGCAGAGCCTGCTGGCCGGCAACGACCTGATGGAACTGCCTTCAACCGCCAAAGGCAGCATCACCGCGATTGCGGCGGCCATCAAAAAAGGAACGATCAGCCGCGCAGAAGTGTACCGCAGGGTGAAAAAAGTGCTGCGCGCCAAGTACGACCTGGGGTTGGCGAATGTACAGCCCATCGACCCGGTGAATATTACAGAAGACCTGAATGCCGCCGTGCTGCCTTTGCGGAGGAGGATCTCGGAAGAAGCCATCACACTGCTTCGCAACGACAATCATCTTCTTCCCCTGCCTGCTACTATTGGCAACAAAAAGATCGCGGTAGTGGCTGTTGGGGTAGACGGCGGGAATAATACTTTCATCGATGCTGTGCGCCAGCACAGGGCCGATGTGGATGCATATGTGTTCAGCCCGCGGCAGTCTGAAGCACAGGTATCCGCCATGGTGAAACGCCTGAAAAGCCAATACGATGCAGTGATCATTGCCGTGCAGAACTATAGCCGCCGGCCTGCGAACGATTACGGCATTAACCGTGCGCAAAAGGCTATCGTGAACCAGCTGCAGGAGGAAATGCCCGCGGCTACCGTCGCCTTCGGCAACCCTTATGCCATCCGTTATTTCTGCGATGCGCCTACCATTATTGCTGCGTATGAAGACGATAGCCTCACCCACAAAGCCGCTGCAGGCGTGCTGTTCGGCAAGCTGGAACCCAAAGGGAAACTGCCCGTTACCGTATGCAACAATTTCCAGTTCGGCACCGGCATCACTTCGCTGAAACCTGAAGTGCGCCCCAGCCAGCTGGAAGCGGCCGTACCTGAAACCGTGGGCATGAACAGCCTCACCCTGAACCGGATCGATTCCCTGGCATATGATATGATCTACAAGGGCGCCGCGCCCGGCTGCCAGGTGCTGGCGATGAAGGACGGGAAAATGGTGTACCATAAAAATTTCGGGTTCTATGACTACAGCCGGAAAGAAGCCGTGACAGACAGTTCCGTGTACGACCTCGCTTCTGTTACTAAAATATGCGCCACCACTTTATCCGTCATGCGCCTGTACGACGAAGGCAAAATTTCCCTGGATGCCACGCTGGGCACTTACCTGCCCTGGGTGCGCGGTTCCGATAAAGAGCGCCTCGTGATCCGCGATGTGCTGCTGCACCAGGCGGGTCTTGTTTCTTATATCCCTTTTTATAAAGAGATCCTTTATGAGAACGGCTGGCCCGACACCACGCTTTTCGCTACACGCATGGATTCCCTGCACAGCCTGCGCGTGGCGGAAAACCTCTACATGGAGCCGCGGTACAACGACACAATGTTTCGCCGGATACTGGACAGCAGGCTGATACCCGCCGGCACCAGGTATATTTACAGCGATAATGATTTTATTTTCCTCGGCAAGATCGTGGAAGCCGTCACCGGCAAACGCCTGGACCATTACGTGCGCGAAACTTTTTATGAGCCGCTGGGCCTTATCACCACAGGGTTTGAGCCGCGCAGCCGCCTGCCGCTCAGTCAGCTGGTGCCTACGGAATTCGAAAATAATTTCCGGGTGCAATGGATCAGGGGCGACGTGCACGATCCCGGGGCGGCGATGTTTGGCGGGGTAGCGGGGCACGCGGGATTGTTCTCCAACGCCACCGATCTCGGCGTGCTGGTGCAGATGCTGCTGAACGGGGGAACCTATAACGGGAAATCATACATCCATCCTGAAACGATCCAAATGTTTTCCGCGTATCATTCGGAGATCAGCCGCCGTGGACTTGGGTTCGACAAGCCGGAGAAAGACAATGCCTCACGCGATGAGCCTTACCCGGCGCGCAGCGCCTCGCCGCTTACTTATGGCCATACCGGGTTTACGGGCACCTGCGTATGGATAGACCCGCAATACAAGCTGGCCTTCATTTTCCTGAGCAACCGCGTTTGCCCGAATGGCGGCGCCAATCTTAAATTATCCACGCTCAACGTGCGCGCCAATATGATGGAAACATTGTACGACGCCATGTCGCCGAAATTATCCGGAACGAACCTGCAATAAGATATGCCTTAACGAAAAGAGGGTGCGCCATAGCGGCGTACCCTCTTTTTTTATGACTGTGCGTGCCTGCTACTCAACAGATACTACGCGGTTTACCTGGAATTGCGTTTTAATGTCGATGGATTTTTCGAGTTTGTTCTTACCGTTGCGGATCTCGAACGTGTAAGCGCCGTCTTCTAGTTTTTCCAGGTTAAAGCGGCCTACGAACCTGGGGTTGCCATCCAGCACCTCTTTGTGGAGGGTGTTGCTGTTGCCGTCCTTAATGTACAGCACCAGTTTGTCCTGGCGGGGATTGTCTACCTGAACAAGAAAACGCAATGCTGCAGTTCCTTCCTGCAATACGTCTATCTTGCAGCCTCTTTTGATCATAAAGCTGGCTTCTTCAGGGGCTGTTGCGGCATGGGTTGTTTTCTCTACGGGGTTGTTTGCAAGCGCAAATACTTCATTTTGTGCTGTTGCCTGTAAGCTAATGCCCAGTATGAGTGCTAATGCCGTCAGTACTCGTTTCGGTGCGTTTACAATGCTGTGTTTCATGTTAGTCAAAATAATTTAATAGTTAACTCTAAACGGGTCAGTTTAATAAGCAGGTGTCTTTTGCTGTTCTTTCTTTGATTTTCCGATGCAAAGTTCTGACCGTAGGATTAAGCTAACATTAAGGGCGCATTAACTAAATGTGAGCAGATCATTGCCTTAATGTTACGGGTGATTGCCGGGCTAATTGGAACTAAGGTCTTTAAGCTGATTCTTCGTTTTGGTGTTAATAAATTGTTAATCGCGGAAGGCGAAAGTAGGATTATTAAACAATACAAAATGCTAACGGGCCGCATTTTTTTTGTTAATGACATTGTGTAATAAATACAATAACACGGCCCGGCCTCAATTTGAAGCCAGGCCGTTGCAGATATGGGTTTTCCTAATAATTCGGGTTCTGGGTCATCTTGCTGTTCCGGCGGATCTCGGCGGCCATTATTGGTAATAAATAATGTTTCGCCGTGAATTTCCGGTCCTGCACGCCGGTTGTTAATACTTTGTAAGTATACAGCAGGGTGTCAGGGTTCAGCTTGCCGTAAATCTCAATGGCTTTCGCAGGCCCGCTGAAAACCGTTTCAGCGATCAGCCAGCGGCGCGCATCAAAATAACGATGCTCTTCGAAGGCCAGCTCATACCGGCGCTCGTAGCGGTATTGGGCCATCAGCGCAGCGCCGGTAACGGATGCCGGGATGGCCGGCATGCCCGAACGGGTGCGGATTTCGTTGATCGCATCCCGCGCAGCGGTTTCCTGCCCCAGCGCCAGGCTTGCTTCCGCATAGTTCAATTTGATCTCTGCATAACGGAAGAAAGGCCAGGACTGGTCACCGCGGAAGAATTGCGCATCCAGGTTAAAGTCCATAAACTTTCGGAGGTAATAACCGGTGTAAGATCCGTTCCAGTTCTCGATGGGGCCGCTGCGGCTGTCCAGCCCGCTGATCACGTCTATGCCGCCGGAAGCATTTTTCTTTTCATATTTCCCGGTCTGTATCACGCCCACAGGATCGAGGCCGATGGCGTCGCTGGGGCGTTTTTTCCATTTTGTACCATTGTAAAGAATGGTAGCATAAAACCGCGGATCACGGTTGTCGTAAGGCTTTGCCGCCATCGCGGGATTGCTCCAGTTAAACGGTGTGCCGTCGCTCATCTGGTAACCTTCCACGAAATTTTCCAGCGGTACGTTGCCGCCCCAGTTATGGTAACCGTTCGGGCCGTTGTAAAGATCATGCGAAGTGCCGAGCAGTTGCTTGTTAAAGTATTTGCAGAAGATCATCTCGGAATTATCCTTATCCAGGAATACGCGGGTGTAATTATCTACGCCGGAGGACGTGGGTTTGTAAACGGAGAATTTGTTGGTGAGGATCAGCGCGGAAGCTGCGTCCTGCGCGGCTTTCCAGCGTGCCTGCCGGTCTCCGCCAACATATCCCAGTTCGGGACGGGTGTTGCCTGGCCTGTTGAAAAGATCACTGGCGGCGTAGAGCAGGATGCGCGACTTCAACGCCATGGCAGCGTATTTGGTAGCGCGGCCTTTATTGTCGCGGTCGTGCGCTTCGGGCAGCAGGGCGGCGGCTTTGTCGCACTCTGAAACAATAAAGTTCACGCATTCCTCGAAGCTGTTGCGGGGAATGAACATGGCCTCGCCGTCTGTGAGCTGGAAGATCTGCGTCACCAAAGGCACGCCGCCCCAGTATTTCACGAGCATATGAAAGAAATACGCGCGCTGGAAATGCACTTCGCCTTTAAGACGGTCGCGCTGTGTTTCATCGGTAAAAGGCACGTCGTCTACCTGCGCGAAAAAGATGTTGCAGTTGCGGATCGCGCGGTAATGTTTTTCCCATTCGCCGAAAAGGTTCAGCGCGCCCAGGTCTTCAGGGCTCATGGCTTCCGTCACAGAAGTGGTGGTGCCATAGTTGTGAATGAAGCGGCTCTCGTCCGTCATGGAGCTGAGCATTACTTCATTGAAACCGTGGCGCATCTTGGAATACATGTCGTTCACATAGGCCTGCACCATGTTCGGGTCTTTCCACACATCGTCTTCGGTGTACTCGTTGAGCGGCCTTTTTTCCAGGAAATCCTTGTTGCAGGCTGTTGTGAGCAGCATCATGCCAATAAATAAACTATAGCTGAGGAGAGTGATTGTTCTTTTCATAACGCATGTTTTAGAAGGTTACATTCAGGCCAACATTGAAGATCCTTGTCTGCGGGTAAAACTGTCCGCTGCCGGTGGGCGATTCAGGATCGAAGATCTTCACCTTGTCGAAGGTGATAAGGTTCTGGCCGCTGATGTAAAGGCGCAGATCATCCAGCCCGAGGCGCTGTTGGGTGGCTTCGGGAAGGGTGTAGCCGAGCTCCAGGGTCTTAAGGCGCAGGTAGTCTGTATTCCACAGCCAGAAAGTGTTCTGGCGGCTTACCCAGTATTCCTTGTCGCGGTCGTAAGGGCGCGGCATGGAAGCATCTGGGTTTTCGGGCGTCCAGCGGTCTTCTGCGATCTTCATCGGGAAGTTGCCGATCAGGCCGGATTCGGTGCGGATGTACTGGCTGGCTCCTGTGGCGCCCTGCCAGAGCATAGTAATGTCGAAGTTGGCATAGTCTGCGCCAAGGGTAAGGCCGTAGTTCCAGATGGGATACTCAGAACGGTTCACACGTACGCGGTCCAGGTCGTCGATCTTGTTGTCGCCGTTCACGTCCCGGAAGATCACGTCGCCGGGAATGGCGCCGCCAATGTGCGGGTACTCGTCTACAGCGCGCTGGTCGCGGAAAATGCCGATGGCCTCGTAATAAAGATTGGCGCCGATCTGCCGGCCGGTGGACTGCTGCCATTCAGGCTGGTTGGGCACTTCGTCCCAAAACAGGATCTTGTTGCGGGCAGTTGAAATGTTGGCCACTACTTCGTAGGTGAACTTGCGCACGGTGCGTTTGTGGGTCAGGTGAAGGTCGATACCCTGGTTCTGCACCTTCCCGATATTTTCATCCGGCAGCGTGAGACCGGTGTAAATGGGAATGGAAGCGGAACGCTGGGAAAGGATGCTGTGGCGGCGGGTGAAAAAATACTCCGCTTCGATGCCGATCAGCCCGTTGAAGAGCTTGGCTTCGATGGCGAGGTCCATGTTGTTGGACACTTCCCAGGTGATGTTCGGGTTCGGGATGCGGAGGGAATTGATGCCGGTGTTCAGCTTGTCTCCAATGATGGTGCCGCCTTCGGAGATGCCGTAGGTGTTCATGTACTGGAAGGGGTTGATCTGGTCATTACCCATCTGGCCCCAGGAACCGCGGATCTTGAAATAATCCACCGTGCTGCCGATGGCCGATTTCCAGAAGCTCTCGCGGGAAACCACCCAGCCTGCGGACACGCCGGGGAAGAAACCGAACCGTTTGTCGCGCGGGAAGTTCTGCGATCCGTCGTAACGCCAGTTGAAGTCGAAGAGATATTTTTCGTCGTAGTTATAAGACAGGCGTCCGAAGTAGTTAAGGCGCGCATAGTCGAACCCGCGGCCGGTATTGTCTTTTTCTTCGTTGCTGCCGGCAAACAGCTGGTCTACCGCGCTGGAGATGTAATAACGGCGGCGCGCCCAGAAGTTGTCGTTCTTCATTTCATTCCGCTCGATCGCGAAGATGGCGGAGGTATTATGTTTGCCGAAACTCTTGATGTAATTGATCTTTCCGTTGATCGTGATGCTGCTGTTTTGCGCATAATTTTCTTCCAGCTCCGGCGCGCTCACGCCTCTTTTGCTGGCTTCGAGGATGGGCTGGTTGTTGCCGTCGTAGCCCTGGAAAGTATACAGCGTCCAGGGTTTGATGAAACGTTTGTTGAAGTTGAAGGCCTGGTCCACGGCGAAGTTGGCGTCCACGAAGAGGCCTTCTACTTTCGGGATATAAAGTATCACACCCAGGTTGCTGTTGAGGGCGTACAGCCTGTCGCGCTGGTAGCCGATCTCGTTGGTGCTGGTCACGACGGGGTTGTCGCCATACTCGATGTCCGGCCCGGGCAGGCCGTTGGGCCAGCGGGCGGCTTCAGTGGGTCTGCCGCGCAGCAATGCGCGGAAGATGGAGCCCGCGCTGCGGGGCGGGAAGTTGCGGTCTTCCAGCCTGCCGGCAAGGTCCAGTTTGATGGTCAGGTATTTGTTCACGTTGGCGTCCAGGTTCACACGGGCGTTGTGCTGGCGGTACTTGGTAGCGCTGTGCTTGAAGATGCCGTCCTGGAAAAGCGTTCCGAGAGATACGTAATAGGTGAACTTGTCTGAGCCGCCGCGAAGGCTGAGGTCGTGGCGGTTCTGGCTGCTGAGGGGCTTCACCACTTCATCCACCCAATCTGTATTCGGGTATTGCCATGGGTCGGACCCGTCCGCGAATTTCTGGATCTTATCTTCGGTAAAGCTGGGCTGGTCGCCGGCATTGATGTTGATCTCATTCACGATGCGCGCATAAGTGGGAGCATCGGCCATTTTGGGCATGCGGGTAGGTTGGGTGAAGCCTTGGTTGAAGCTGTAGCTCAGCAGCGGCTTGCCGGTCTTCCCGCGTTTGGTGGTGATGAGAATAACGCCGTTGGCCGCGCGGGAACCGAAGATGGCCGCGGAAGCGTCTTTCAGCACGGAAATATTCTCGATGTCGTTCGGGTTCAGGCGCTGGTAACCGTCCCTGGGTATACCATCGATCACCACGAGCGGGTCGGAGTTGCCATAGGTGCTCCGGCCGCGGATGAGGATGCGGGAGCCGTCGTAGCCGGGCTCGCCGCTGCTGTTGATGGCCATCAGGCCTGAAACGCGCCCTACGAGGGCGTTAGATACGTTTACGGTGGGCGCCTGCTTGATCTCGGAGCCTTTCACCGTGCTCACAGACCCGGTTTTGGTCACTTTTTTGGTGGTGCCGTAACCGGTAACGACGTACTCGTCCAACTGTTTTTCTGTTTCTTTTAAAAGGATATTCACCGCCGTCAGCCCGTTCAGCGGGAATTCCTGGGTTTCATAACCGATGTATTGCAGCACCAGCACGGCCTGCGGGTCTACATCGGTAAGTGTGAAAACGCCTTTCTCATCCGAGGCCGTACCCTTGGAGGTATTGCCTTTTACCACTACGGTCACGCCGGGAAGGGAAACGTTTTTGGCGTCCCTGATCCTGCCTTTTACCGTGATGTTTTTGGAAGACGATTGTTGGTTGACGTTTTGCGCCTGGGAGACGGGCATGCCTCCGGCAAACAAGGCAAAGGCGGCCATGAGAATGGCTCCGCCATAACGTGGAATGGTCTTCATAACTGTTGCTTGTGTTGGGTTATAAAATGTTCACTGTTGTTTATACGGCTTTATCAAGATAAGGTTGTCGATCCAAGTTATCTTGTTTTTCGTTAAATATTTTCTAAAATAAGCGTATGAAGTACCCTCTTCTTTAAAGAAATAACCGGTAACTTCGGTTACAGAACCCGTCAGTTATGAAAAGGATACCCCTGGCCGGCTTTATCATTATCCTCCTGGTATTCGCCGCGTGTAAAAAAGAAGTGAGTGTGGAAGAACCTGTCACAGCCAACGCCTGTGATTATGCGCCATATACCACGGGCTCTGTTTTTGAATACGAGATGGTAGACGTGGCCACGCAGGACACGCTGGATTACACGCTGCGCGTGGAAGGCGATACGGTCTACAACGGCGACGATTTCCGCAAGCTGACGGACGATTTCACGGGAGAATATTCGCTGTTCCGCTGTGGTGGCGGAGATTATGAGCAATTGCTGGACGTGTCATCCATCCCCAACGCGCCCGCTGACCCTATCAAGACTGTTTACCTGAAAGACGATATCGCACTGGGCCAATCCTGGGAAGAACTGTTGCCTGTTACCCTGCCGGTGATCGGCGATATCAATATCACCATTACTTACACCATCATGCAGAAAGGCACAGGCAAAAATGTGCTGGGCACGCAATACAATGATGTGATCGGCGTACGCATGGAAGTGTCCGTTCCGCCTATCCTGCCGCCGGAAACACTGACCACGAATTTTTATGCAAAAGGAGTTGGGCTCATCCAGGTAGACCGGGTTGAAGACACCACCCGGCTGAGATCTTACACACTGGTTAAATAAACGGCCGCATTTATTTCCCGTCTTTCCATATCCACAAATACCTGCAGGCGTGCGTTCTGTAAGGCGCCCAGCGTGCGGAAAGCGCCATGAGCTTTTCTTTGTAGGCTTTTTTATCGGTGGGGTCGAGCTTGTAGAGCTTGTTCATGGCGGTTTGCAGCCCGAGATCGTCTGCGGCGAAAATATCTTCCCGGCCAAGGTAGAACATGAGCAGCATTTCCACCGTCCACCTGCCCACGCCTTTGATCTGCGTGAGATAAGCCAGCACTTCCGCATCTTCCATTTTGCGCAGCTTCGCATCAGTCAGTTTTTCTGCTATCACAAAGCGGGCAACGTTTTGCACGTAGCTCACCTTGGCGTTGGAAAGGCCAATGGAGCGGAGCGTTTCGGGCGGAGTGTCCAGGATCTGTTGCGGGCGCGGTTCTTTGCCGCCATATAATTGAAGGAAGCGGTTATAGATCACGTCGGCCACTTTTACGGAAAGCTGCTGGCTCATGATAGAGCCGATCAGCTTCAGCGCGATATTCTTGGTCACAGCCAGTTCGCTGAGCGGCGAAGTGATGATGTTCTTCAGCTTCTTGTCTTTACTGAGATGGGCGATATACACATCATGATGCGTCATAATCAGTATTTGAAAGGTTCTCCGTAGAGCAGGCCCAGCAAAGGCTGGCCCACAGCGGTGAGGGTCTGCCGGTCGATCACTGAAATATTATCGTTCGTGGTATGATGGTGCGGCATCAGCTCGCCGCTGGGGCGGGTGGCAATGATGTCGAAGGTGGGCACTTTCAGGATATTGTTCACATAGGTATGATCGTCTTCGATGTAAAACGGGCCATTGGAGGGCGTTTCGTAGCGGAAATATTCCGAATACCCCAGCTGGTTGGCCACATCCCAGAAGAGTTTCATCTGTGCGGAAGCGAATTGCTGGGAAGTGCCTTCCATGTAAAAACGCGCTCCGCGCGCGCCCACCATGTCCAGCAAAATGCCGTAAGCGGCGGTGTAGCCGGGTATATGCGGTGTGCGCGCCCAGTATTGGGTGCCCAGGCAATAGTCTTCACCATAATCTTCCACGTCGGTAAACAGGAGGTCTATACCATAACCGGGCTTCCTGGCATTGAGATGGCGCGCTGCTTCCAGCAGTACGGCCGTGCCGCTGGCGCCATCATCCGCTCCATCGAAGGCCTTCTTCGGGTCGAATGCATCTTTGTCCGCAACGGGCCGCGTGTCCCAGTGTGTCAGCAAAAGGATGCGCCTTTTTTGGGCAGGATTAAAGGATGCGATGATATTGATGCAGGGAAGATTTTTTCCCTGGGCGTTCACATTCACGCGCTGAACGTATACGGTATCGGCTAAAGGCCGCAGGCTGGAAATGAGCCAGGCGGCGCATGCGGCCTGCGCTTTGGTGCCGGGTATACGCGGGCCGAAAGAGACCTGTTTTTCGACATAGGCATAAGCACTGTCTGCCGAAAACGCGGGCGCAGCAATGATTGCGGGTTTTTTCGCGGCAGTGTCTGCAGCGGCTGGCGGCCTCTTGCCGGTATTACAGGCCGTAAAAGCAATGGCGGCCCAAAGAATGTACTTCCGCATTATTTACTCGATGGCGTATGTAACGGTGCCGTCTTTCTCATCTTTCAGCTGGATGCCGATGGAAAGCAGCTGGTTCCTGATCTTGTCTGAAGTGGCGAAATCTTTTTTGCCTTTGGCTTCCCTGCGGATGTCTATGAGCAATTGCAGCACGCCGTCCAGCTTGTCGCTGTCCTCGGGCTTTTCAGGCTGCAGGCCCAGGATATCGATGAGGTAGGTTTGCCAGGTGACTTTCAGCAGGTCGAACGTTTCCTGGCTGATCTCATGCATTTTTACCTGTCCGCCGCGGAGGGAATTGATCACGGGGGCCAGCTCAAAGAGATTGGCCAGCACTTTCGCGGTGCTGAGGTCGTCGTTCATGGCGGCGGCGCAATCGCGGCACCATTCCTGCACCTGTTTATCCAGCTCTTCGTTGAGGCCTGCGCCATTGCTGCTGTAGCTGAGCTTTTGCAGCACTTCGTAGGCGTACCAGAGGCGGGCAAGACCTTTCTCCGCGGCTTTGAGCGCGTCGTTGGAGAAGTCCAGCGTGCTGCGGTAATGGGTCTGGAGAATGAAGAAACGAATGGTCATAGGGCTGTAACCCTTTTCCAGCAAGGGATGCGTGCCGGCGAACAGCTCCGTCAGGCGGATCACGTTGCCGTAGCTTTTGCCCATTTTTTTCCCGTTGATGGTGATCATGTTGTTGTGGATCCAGTAACGGGCCATCATTTCCCCATGGGCTACTTCGCTTTGGGCAATCTCGCACTCGTGATGGGGGAACTGGAGATCCATACCGCCCCCGTGAATGTCGAATTGTTTACCGAGATATTTGCTGCTCATGGCGGAGCATTCAATGTGCCATCCGGGGAAACCCTCGCCCCACGGGCTTGGCCAGCGCATCAGGTGCTCCGGCGGCGCTTTTTTCCAGAGGGCAAAATCGACCTTATTTTTCTTTTCATCCTGGTTGTCCAGCTCGCGGGTGGTTTCCAGCTGGTCTTCGATCACGCGGCCGCTGAGGATGCCATAATGATGATTTTCGGAATATTTTTTTACGTCGAAATAAACGGAACCGTTGGCTTCGTAGGCATATCCGTCTGCCATGATCTTTTTGATCATTTCTATCTGCTCCACGATGTGGCCGGTGGCCGTAGGTTCTATGCTGGGCTTGAGGTTGTTGAACTGTTCCATGGCCCAATGGTAGAGGTTGGTGTATTTCTGCACCAGCTCCATGGGTTCCAGTTTTTCAAGCAGGGCGCCTTTTGCGATCTTGTCTTCCGCGGCGCGGCCTTCTTCTTCAAAATGCCCCGCATCGGTGATGTTGCGCACGTAGCGCACTTTGTAGCCCAGGTGCAGCAGGTAGCGGAACAGCACGTCGAAGGTGATGAACGGCCTGGCATGCCCCATATGCGATTCGCCGGATACAGTAGGTCCGCACACGTACATGCCCACATGCCCGGGATATAACGGAGTGAATAATTCTTTTTGTCGGCTTAGGGTATTGTGTAGTTTTAGCTGTTCTGACATATCAATTGATTCGGTCGGCGAATTTCGGATTTTATCACCCTAATTTCGAATTTTTTAGCCAAAAGCAGCAGACAAATTACGAATGGCGCTCGTCAGCGGTTCAGCTTCAGGTTCGTGATCACCGGGTAATGGTCGCTGAGGCCGGAGTGGATAGTGCGGAAACCTTTTACGGTAAAGGCTTTGTCTGCGAAAATGTAATCTATCCGCAGTGTGGGCGAAATGCCGGAAAACGTGCGCCCGATGCCGCTGCCTTTTTGGAGGAATGCGTCCTGCAGGTTGCCTTTGACGGTGAAGTAGGTGTAAGATGCGGGCGTATCATTGAAGTCCCCGCAAACGATCACGGGGTGCGGGCTCGTTCTGATGAAATCAGCCACTATATTGGCCTGGCGGCTGCGGCGGATGTATGCGTCGCGCATTTTGTAGATGATGCCTTTGGCGGCCACGAGCCCGGTATCTTCCTGTTTCCTGATCTTTTCGATGCTCTGGTAATCCTGCGCGTTGAAGCGGTACGATTCCAGGTGCATGTTCACGATCCGGATCGTGTCTTTCCCTTTCCGCACGTCCGCGAAAATGAGGCTTTCGCCCAGCGGGCCGGGAGAGAGCTTCACTTTGTCCGACTTTAGGATGGGGTAGCGGGAAAAGATGATGCTGCCCCAGTGCTGGCTGCCGCCGCGGTTAAAGTCGCTGGAAAAGAAGCGGTGCGGCATGTTCATCAGGCTGCTGATGTCTTCCCGGTTATTAAAATCCCCGGGTTTTTCCGAAGTATAAAAATCCTGCAGGCACAGCACATCCGGGCGCTGCTGTTCTATCAGTTTAAAGATCCCTTCACGCACGGGTTTGCTGTCTTTTTTCGCATACAGGCCAAACAGGGCTACATTGTAGCTCATCACGTTAAAAGTACCTTCAGGTTTATTGCTGGTTTCCCAGTCAGACGGCCAGCGGATGGCAATGAACGCGGAAACGGACTTCCAGCCGAGCAGCAGGGCGATGAGCGGGATGAGCGCATATTTCGGGTGGAAGATCAGCCAGAATATCATGAACAGCAGCAGCGCGATCAGCAGGAAAGGAAACCCGAGGGTGATGAAACTGATCGGCCAGAACCTCACCGGCGATATGAAAGGCACCAGGCAGGCAAGGAGAAAAAACAGAACAACAACAATGTTCACGGTAAGGAAAAACCCTTTGGTAAATAGTCGTAAAAATTTCAACAAACTAGATATTTGGCCGCTATAAATTTAACGCATTAAAAAACAACGCGTTAATAAATTTAGCGCTTCGTTGTGGAACAACCATTTTCGTATTTGAATTCATTTTATTGTGACACGGAATCAGCGTTCGAGGGATAAACGCGCCATCACGGGAAAGTGTTGCAATCCTTTTTCGCGGTAGATGGAAAAATCTTCCACGGTAAATTCTTTGCCGGCCAGCACATAATCTATGCGAAGGGTGGGCGAGAGCGCGGAAAAAGTCCGTCCGAAACCGGAGCCCATTTCCAGGAACGCGTCCTGCAGCGCATCGCCGCGGATGGTGCGGTAGGTATACGAAAGGGGAATGTCGTTGAAATCGCCGGTTACCACCAGCGGGTATTTGCTGCGGCTGATCTCGCCGGCCATGATCTGCGCCTGGCTCGCCCGGCTCGCAAAGCTGCGGCGCATTTTGCCCATCATGGATTTGATCTTCCCGCCGTCAGGATTGCCCATGGCCTGGTAGTCGTGGCCGTTCAGCTTGTAAGAAGAGAGGTGGCCCGTGAGCACCTGTACAGTATCTTTATGTACCAGCAATTTTACGCTTATGAGATCCTCATTGCCTTTGTATCCGCCCCGGAACGCGATCCTGGCGGTATCTACGATGGGGAAGCGTGAAAAGATGACAGTGCCCCAATGCCAGGTCTTCCAATTGGTATAATGTTTCGCGAAATAGTGATAAGGATAGCCGCCGGTATGGGCAATGTTTTCCAGGTGCGGCTGCTGGTCCGGGTGTTCATTGGTATAGAACTCCTGGATGCAAAGCACATCCGGCCGGGCCGCTTTCAGGATATGATAGATATGCTCCCTTACCTTTGGATTCTCCGAATAGCCAGACAGCCCCATGGAGCTGGAGTTGAAGGTCATCACGGTAAACGACCTGTCCGTGGCGGTCTTGCCGGAACTGAAGAGGTTGAAGCCCCAGGAAAGGGCCATGCCGCGGAAAGAGATCATCAACGCAAAAACGGAAATGAGCCAGTATTTTTTGCGGGCGATCAGCCAGCCGGGAATGAAAATAACGGAAAGCAGCCACAGGAAAGGGAAAGCGAGCCCTGCAAACCCGGCTGGCCAGAAGGTTGCGGGGTTCATCATTGGTAAAAAAGCGGAGCAGATCAGGCCGGCGGCGATGAGCACATTTCCATACAGGAACAGGCGGTGGAAAAAAACAGGCACAGGTTTCACTTGCGGGTGTTAACGTTTATAACACTAAGATACTTTACCGCCTTGATATTTGCTGTAAAAAAGAGGTTAAATCCCGGTATCCTGCTCCCTGCTGGCGCGGATCAGAATTTCCCTTTCCTCGGCGCTGAGGCTTTTGAAACCCTGTTCGTTGATCTTGTCCAGCAGCTCGTTCACCTTGTGCTCAGGTACATGGCCTACTTTCACGTAGGGAACGGGGTTGCCTTTACGGTCGTGCTTTTCGGGCTCGGGCAGTTCTTCGTTGCCTGTTCCGGGTTTGGGATGGAACATATGGGTAACGTTGAAGATCACTTTGCTGACACCCGCGCCCCATTTGCTATTATTCCCGGAATCGAACATAAAGCCCATGAATGTACCGCTGGCGATGAACATAAATCCCAGGAAAGCGCCGCCCAGCAGGTATATCAGCGAACTGGTCCTGCTGTTGCCGGTGAATACGGCGGTGAGGTGAAGGGCAATATAAATGCAGGTGATGATCCAGATGGGAATGCCGCCTTTCAATACGAGGGGAAAAACGCGGTTGCCGGGAGCGAGGGCCGTGAGCCCGATGGCAATGGCCATCACGCCCGCGCCTGCGCCCATCATGCCGGGACCTGCGGCCGCAAGGGGTCTCAGGCCGGGGATGAGGTTTACGCCGGTCACATAAAAAGCAAAACCGCAAAGGCTGCCGAAAACATATAAAGGTATTACCAGTCTTATGCCTGAAAACTGCTGTAGCAGGGAGCCGAAGCAATAGAGCCAGATCATGTTGGAGAACACATCCCAGAATGCAACGTGCGTGAACATGGCCGTGATCAGGGTCCACGGTTTGGTGAGGAGGGTCATGGGCTGCGCAGAAACGACCGCATTCCGGAGGATGTCCCTGTCAAAATCAGCGATGGTATGATCTTCCATCTGGTAAATGATCTTGATGAAGTACAACAGGATGTATACGGTGATATTCACGAGCAGTAGCTGGGTTACCATATTCCTCTCTTCCCCCAGTGACAGGCGGGGCATCCGTTCTTTTTCGGCTACTTCCATGGTTCTGGTGTTTGTATACAAATTTAAGATTTTGCGCTCAATAAAAATCCCGCCGGTTTCGTTTGTTCCAGATCTTTAAAAGGATGTAAGCAAATAACACGCCACCAAGGTGCGCGAAGTGCGCCACATTGTCGCCGCCTGAGTTTTTGAACCCTAAGAACAGCTCCAGCAGGATGTATCCGCCGATAAAATATTTTGCTTTGATAGGGAATGGAATGGGCAAAATAAAAAGGAAGCTGTTGGGAAAAAGGTACCCGAACGCAAAGAGCACCCCGAACACGGCGCCGGATGCGCCTACTGTGGGAATGTTGCGGTACAGCTCCGCGAAATTGGAAAGATACAGCCTCGCATAGGTGATCATATCGGCGGATTCAGGAGGCATGGCCGCCCATGCATCCCTGAAACTCTGGAAGGTAATGGTGCGGGGGCCTTCCGTAATGGTGAAGCCCGCCAGGCCATATTTATCATAGATCTTCACGAAAGTGTCGAAAGACGGATTGACGTTGAAGTCCTGCAAGGCAGCCGTGAGCTGCATATTGTCATACGTGAGCACGCTCAGGTGACACAAAGCGGCGCCGATACCACAGACCATATAAAATATCAGGAAACGTTTGGGACCCCAGCGGTTTTCGAGGGTGCTGCCAAACATCCATAACGCGAACATATTGGAAAAAAGGTGCGCAAAGCCCCCGTGCATAAACAGGTGAGTGATGATCTGGTGCGGGCGGAAAAGCTCCGAGCCCCAGTAGTGCAGTCCGAACATCACATCCAGGTCTATCTGGAACAGGTTTTGAAGCGTGACCTGCGCGAGATAGACCAATCCGTTGATAATGAGGAGATTCTTTATTACGAGGGGTAACATCTCAAATCTCCCGGGCCTGAATTCACTCATTTTCGTGTATACTTAATCGTTATGGTTACTGTTTCACTGTTCAATACCTGCGCTGCAGCAGCGCTACGTTCTCGATATGATGGGTGTGCGGGAACATGTCTACCGCCTGCACTTTTTCCACGGTGTATTTTTCACTCAGCAGGGCAAGGTCTCTCGCCTGGGTTGCCGGATTACAGGACACATACACGATCCGCGGGGCCGCCACTTCCAGGAGCTTCGCCGTCAGCTTTTCGTGCATGCCCGCCCTGGGCGGATCTGTAATGATCACATCGGGTGCGCCGTGAGCGGCAAAAAATGCATCGTCGCAAATATCGATCACATCCCCTGCAAAAAACGTGGCGTTTTTCACATCATTGGCCGCCGCATTTTCTTTTGCATCGTCTATCGCCTCTTTAATAAGCTCAATGCCAACCACTTTGGCCGCCTGCCGGCTCACAAATATACCGATGCTGCCGGTACCGCAATACAGGTCGTACACGGTTTCCCTGCCGGTAAGGCCGGCGAACTCCCGGGTGATGCGGTACAATGCTTCGCCCTGGTAGGTATTGGTCTGGAAAAATGACTTGGGGCCTATCTTGAAGGTGAAATCCTCCAGTTTTTCCTCCACATAGCCTTTCCCGTAGAACACGCGCGGTTCCAGGTCAAAGATACTGTCATTCTTCTTCGGATTGATGGTGTAAAGCAGGGTAGTGATGGCCGGAATCTTCTCCAGCAGGTGATTCAGCAATGCTTCACGCTCTTCTTTGTCCTCGTGGTGGATCACCAGGTTCACCATTACCTCGCCCGTAGTGCAGATGCGCAGCACGAGGTTGCGCAGCCAGCCCAGCTGCTGGCGGATGTCGTAAAAGGACAGCTGCCGTTCTTCCGCCCAGCTGCGGATCGTATTTTTGATCAGGTTGGCCGGCTCTTCCTGCAAATGGCAGGTTTGAATATCCAGCACCTTGTCGAATAACCTGGGTATGTGAAACCCCAATGCGTTGCGGCGGGGCCAGTCTTCCCCGGCGGCTCGTATCTCTTCGTCTGTCAGGTAGGCTTTGTTGGAGAAGGTGAATTCCAGCTTGTTGCGGTAGCGGCGCGTTTCCTTTGCCCCGAGTATCGGGGGCATGGAAGGCAGTTCCAGGTGGCCGATGCGGCGCAAATGGTCTTCCACCTGCTGTTGCTTGTAAGCCAGCTGCTTTTCATACGGCAGCATCTGCCATTTACAGCCCCCGCACAGCCCGAAATGCTGGCAGAATGGCTCCACCCGGTCAGGGGAAAGGGTATGGATGCGGATGGCCTTGCCTTCGGCCCAGTCTTTTTTACTTTTACTGAGCTTTACATCCACCACATCGCCGGGCACCACGCCGCCTTCAATAAAAACGACCTTACCGTCTACCCGCGCCAATGCCTTGCCTTCAGCGGCATAAGCGGTTACGGGCACATTTTCAAGAACAACATTTTTTTTCCTCACGGGTGCAAAGGTAGGACGGTTTTAGTTACTTTTATTGCACCTATGCAAAAACTGCTATATCTTCTTATTTGCTGCCTTGGCGGCGCTTCCGCCCTGCATGGCCAGGGTTACAACATCTCTGTACAGCTGAAAGGATACAAGGCCGGAACGGTCTATCTCGGTCATTATATGGGGAAAACCACGTATGTAATGGATTCCGCGCAGATCAGCCCGGCCGGCACCGCCGTGCTGAAAGGCGGGGAAACGCAGCCCGGGGGCATTTACCTGGTCGTATTACCCGGCAAACAACGTTATTTCGAAATATTGCTGGATAAGGTGCAGACCTTTTCCATCGTGGCAGATACGGCGAACCTGGTCACCGGTACTGAATTCAAAAATTCGCCGGACAATACCATGTTCAGCAATTACAATAAGTTCATCGCGCAAAACTCCGCCGAAATACAGCGGCAGTTGGCCGCAGCCCGCACGGCGGAAGATTCCGCCAAAGTGAGGCCGCTCATGGAATCGTTCAGCAAACAACTGCAGGACTACCGGGGCCGCCTGGTAACGGAGCAGCCGCAATCGCTGCTGGCAGGCATTTTCAAAGCCATGCGCGAACCGGCCATACCGCCTATGCCCAAAAAGGCGGATGGCTCGCTGGATTCAACCTACCCCTACCGCGTGTATAAAAGCAATTACTGGAAAGAAGTGAACCTGGCGGATGGCAGGCTGGTGCGCACGCCCGTGCTGGAAACCCGCCTGGACCGGTATTTCAACCAATTGGTAGCGCCCGTTCCCGATTCCGTGATCCTGGAAGCGGATGCGATCATCGCGAAAACGAAAAAAGACAAAGAGAGCTTCAAATTCGTGCTGTGGTGGATCACCCGGAATTACGAAAATTCCTCTATCATGGGCATGGACGCCGTGTTTGTGCACCTCGTGGAAAAATATTACATGAAAGGGGATGCCTACTGGCTGAACGAGGAACAGAAGAACAAGATCATCGAGCGGGCCGTGACCATTGCGCCCAACCTGATCGGGCAGCAGGCCGCGCCGCTGGTGCTGCAGGATACAGCGGCCAAACGCGCGTCGCTGTACGATATCAAATCGAAATATACGGTGGTGGTGTTTTGGGACCCCACCTGCGGCCATTGCATAACGGAAGTGCCTAAACTGGATTCCGCATTCAACGCCAGCTGGAAGAGAAAAGGCGTGGTGATGTATGGCGTAAGAACAGACGGTACTAAAGACGAATGGACAAAGTTCATCAAAGAAAAGCACCTCACAGGCTGGATACATGCCTGGGACCCCGAGTATAAAAGCAACTACCGTAAGTTCTACGATGTATATGCCACCCCGGTAGTTTACCTGCTGGACGAGCATAAAAAGATCCTGGCCAAACGCCTTGGCGTCACGCAGTTAGATGAATTCCTGCAACGGGAACTGAGCGGCCGGAACATGCAATAGCTGTTTGCAAACGCTTCATTTTCAGCTTGATAAAAATAGCAATTTCTCCTTTGGCACAGTCTTTGGATTTGTTAGGTCATCACCAAAACCATAGGTTATGACTAAAAGGATTGTTCTATTATGTATGGCTACCGGTTTATCCGTAGCAGCAATGGCGCAGGTTAGAGTAGGTGTAAAAGGTGGTTGGAACATCGCGAATGTTACCAATACCAACAGTGGCGGTACTGACAACAGCCGCGCTTTAAATTCTTTCCATGTAGGCGCTATTGCGGATCTTCCGCTTTCTGAAATAATCTCCATCCAGCCGGGGGTATTCTACACCGGTAAGGGTACTAAAGTTGAAAGAGGCGAACCTGGAGATGTGGCGTATTTCAAATCCACCACCAATCCCCAGTACATTGAAATTCCCGTAAACTTTGTGGGTAAGATCCCTGTCGGGCAGGATACCAGGCTCTTCCTTGGCGTGGGTCCTTATGCTGCATTCGGCGTAGCGGGCAAGAACAAATATGAAACCACTATCGCAGGCGTGCACAGCAATGGCGAATCCAGCATTAAATGGGACGATGACACGCCCCTGAATTCAGGCGACCCCAACCAGGGCTATGACAAGTATAAACGTTTCGACTACGGCGGTAACATACTGGCCGGCGTTGAATTCGGCAACTTCCTGCTGTCTGCCCAATATGGTATGGGCTTCGGTAAAATTTATTCCGGAACGGACGATAGCCGGGACGACAAAAGCAAGAACCGGGTATGGAGTTTCTCCGTTGGTTATCTTTTTGGCGGAACCAGGTAAACAATTTTGCCTGAAGAGAGTTTTTTATAGGAACACCATTTCATCCTGACATATAAATTTCAAAACACAAAAGCAAAACATGAAAAAAGTACTCTTATCCGTTGCGGCCATGCTGATAGCCGGCGCTACATTTGCCCAGACCAAATTCGGGATTGTGGCAGGCCCCAGCTTTTCAAGTGTCACTTACAAAACAAACGGAAATAAGGAAACCAGCGACCTGTTGGTTGGGTTCAGGGCCGGTCTTACGGCGGACCTCCAGCTTGCAGATGAATTTTACATCCAGCCAAGCCTGTTATACACCGGCAAAGGCGGGAAACAGGAAGTGCTGGGCTTCGATACGAAGACCCGTGTAAATTATCTTGAACTGCCGATCAACTTCATGTACAAACCTGAAGTGGGTGCAGGCAACCTGTTCATCGGCCTTGGACCTTACTTTGCCGTTGGTTTAAGCGGTAAAGGCGAAGCCGTGGTAGGCAATACCGTGGTGGAAAATGACATCGAGTTCGGCGACGAGACCGGCGAACTGAAGAGGTTTGACGCTGGCGCGAACTTCCAGGTTGGTTACGAGCTGCCAATGGGCCTGAACTTCGGCCTGTTTACAGACCTTGGCCTGATCAATCTCCGCGGCAACGGGGACAGTGACAATACTTTCAGGAATACCGCCTTTGGTGTTACTGTAGGTTACAAATTCGGCGGAATGTAATCCGCGTTCATCGCAATTATTCAATAGACCGGCGGGTTATGCATAAGGGTTTACTTTCATGCATTTCCTGCCGGTTTTTTTATGGCCCTATGTGAACAATACCGGCCATTTCCGCGTTAATCCTCTCGCCAAGAATCCTGAATGACCGAATAAACCGAAATAAACTTTCGATGATTCCTGCCCAATTCGTTTCCAGTAAGTTGTGAAATTGAGAAAGTTTGCTGTATGTTTACGCCGCATATATTAGCTGTGAGAGACCTGTCTGTGCGAGCGCATAATATACCCCGTTACTTTCTCCTATAGCTCAAGGTAAGCCCCTATTAAAAACCGATTTCATGAGAACTATTGCGTTGTTGCTGGCAATGCTTTTTATTGGTCTGATGCCTGCCTCTTCCCAGGTAAGCCTGGGTATCCGTGCGGGGTACACTGCTTCCAATATGCATATTACCGGGGAAGCGCCCGGCAGCTTTTCCGTTTCCGGCGGCTCCATGGAAACTTACCATGGCTGGCATGTGGATCTTTTGCTGGATGTGCCTTTGGCTCCCGGCCTGTATCTTCAGCCCGCATTCCGGTATATAACCAAAGGTACAGGACTGAAAGATCCGACTGATCACAAAGGCGAACTTTCCGGCATATACATCCCGCGGGGCAACAGCCTCCGGCTGAATTACCTCGAAATGCCCCTCAGCGTCGTATATAAGTACCCGTTAGGAAAGGGGAGGATCACGGCGGGAGCGGGCCCTTATATCGCATATGGGCTGAATGGCCGTTATTCTTATAATATCGTGCAGGATGGGCGCACCGTATCCCGCAATTCAAAAGACGTGCAGTTTACCCGGAAAAACAACGACAACCTGGCCGTGCTGCGGATGCATCCCTGGGATGCCGGCGCCAATTTCTCCATAGGCTACGAGTTCTTCAGCTGCCTGACGCTGGGCGCCAATTACAGCCTGGGGCTTACAGACAACGACCGGCAGGAGCTCACCTCGAGCAAGAACCGGTACATGGGCATAAGCCTGGGATTCCTTTTCAGCAGGGAAGACTATTGATATTATCATAAAAAAACGAAAGCGGGACTGTTCTGAACAGTCCCGCTTTTTTTTGCCTGCTGATAGGGGTAAGTGAATTTACCCGCGTCATAATATCAGCAATACATCACCAATAAGTTCTAAACAAAGGTGTGACAGTTATAGGGAAATTATACCATTGCGTGTCAACGCAATGGTTTTTTTTATGTGCCGGAAGGCCGGACTGTTTAAACGATAGCTGATGCCACCTGCTGGATCACATGCGGTTTGCCCAGGGTGTAGTAGTGCAGTACGGGAGAGCCCGCCGCTTTCAGTTCTTTCGACTGCTGGATGAGCCACTCCGTGCCGACAACCTCCACATCCTTATCCGTTTTGCATTTCAGTACTTCCGTCGCCAGGTCTTCCGGCATATCCACGTGGAATGTACGGGGCAGCACAGTGAGCTGCTTACGGGAGGTAAGCGGCTTCAGACCGGGGATGATGGGCACATTAATGCCGTTTTCGCGGCATTTGGTGACGAAGTCGAAAAACTTTTTATTGTCGAAGAACATCTGCGTGACGATGTAATCGGCGCCGCCTTCCACTTTCTTTTTGAGATAAGCCATGTCTGTCTGCAGGTTGGGCGCTTCGAAGTGTTTTTCGGGATAGCCGGCCACGCCGATGCAGAATTTGGTTTTGATGCCGCCCATAAGGTCGTCTTCCAGGTAAATACCGTTGTTCATGTTCGTTACCTGCTGGAGCAACTCGAGCGCGTAGCGGTGGCCGTTGGGGTGGGCTTCGAAGAAGGTTTCGTTCTTCGGCGCATCGCCGCGGAGCACCAGTACGTTATCTATACCCAGGAAGTTGAGGTCGATCAGCGCGTTTTCTGTTTCTTCCTTGCTAAACCCGCCACAGATAAGGTGGGGCACGGCATCGATCTGGTAGTGGTTCATGATGGCGGCGCAAATGCCTACGGTACCGGGGCGCTTGCGGATCTCCACTTTGTCAAACGACCCATCAGCGCGTTTCTTGAACATATGCTCGCTGCGATGGTAGGTCACATTGATATACGAGGGCTTGAACTCCATGAGCGGGTCAAGGTGATCGTAAATAGACTCAATGCTCTTACCTTTCAGTGGCGGCAGTATCTCGAAGGAAATCAGGGTTCCTTTGGCCTGCGCAATATGTTCCGTAACTTTCATATATGGAGTTATCTTTTTAAAACCCCGCAAAAATAATATATCCCCTACTATTTATCTAATAGCAAATAAATGGTTAAAATATTTTATCTGAGGGGGTGAAAACCTTGTCCATTCGCCGATTTTATTATTTTTGCTCAGATTCAACTTATGGCATTAAGAATACATACGCAGCAACTGGTTAAGCGTTACCGGGCCAGAACGGTGGTAAACCACGTATCGGTGGAGGTTACGCAGGGTGAGATCGTGGGCCTCCTGGGGCCTAACGGGGCGGGTAAGACCACCACGTTCTACATGGTGGTGGGTCTCATAAAGCCCGATGAAGGGGAGGTTTTCCTCAACGATCTGAATATTACCAAGCTGCCGATGTATAAACGGGCGCAGATGGGCATCGGTTACCTGCCGCAGGAAGCCAGCGTGTTCAGGAAGCTGAGCGTTGAAGACAATATCGCTGCCGTACTGGAAATGACGAAGCTGAAAAAGTCCGAGCAAAAGGAAAAGCTGGAAACGCTGCTCAGCGAGTTTCGCCTGCAGCACGTGCGCAAAAGCCCGGGAGACGTACTCAGCGGGGGCGAGCGCCGCAGAACGGAAATAGCCCGCGCCCTGGCCGTGGACCCCAAGTTCATCCTGCTGGATGAGCCCTTCGCCGGCATCGACCCCATTGCCGTGGAAGACATCCAGGGCATCGTAGCCAAACTCAAATACCGGAATATCGGCATCCTCATTACAGACCATAACGTACAGGAAACCCTCTCCATTACAGACAGGGCGTATTTATTGTTTGAAGGCAAAATACTCAAGGCCGGCACCGCGGAAGAACTGGCAGAAGACGAACAGGTTAGAAAAGTGTATCTTGGCCAGAATTTCGTACTTCGCAGGAAAGATTACCTGGACGAAGCAGCAAAACAATAATCACTATCAACCCTAGTTAAAACCTGGTATGAAGATCTTAAGTCCAGCGCTGTCACAATTGGCCAGATTACGCATGGGGCGTATAGAGCACTTTATGCAATACCCGCTGCAGGTACAGCAGCAGGTGTTTCAGAACTTGCTCAGCGCAGCCCAGTACACCGAATTCGGCAAACAGTACGGCTTTTCCAATATTTTTAAAATAGACGAATTCAAGCAAAGGGTTCCCGTTCACAATTACGAATCCATTAAACCCTATATCCAGCGCGTGATGGAAGGGGAGCAGAATGTGCTCTGGAACACGCCCATCAAATGGTTCGCCAAAAGCAGCGGCACCACGGCAGACAAAAGCAAGTTCATCCCCGTATCCGTGGAAAGCCTTGATGAATGCCACTACCGCGCCGGCCGCGACGTTTTTTCCCTTTATTACAACAACTTCCCCGATTCAGACGTGCTCACCGGCAAATCGCTGGTGATCGGCGGCAGCCACCAGGTGAATAAGCTGTCTGCAGACAGCGACAGCTATTTCGGCGACCTGAGCGCCGTGATGCTGCAAAACATGCCTTTCTACGGCAACCTCGTGCGTACACCCGATCTTTCCATCGCCCTCATGGACGAATGGGAAGAAAAGATCGAACGCATGGCACAGGCCGTGATACACGAAAATGTGACTTCGATAGCCGGTGTTCCCACCTGGACCATCGTGCTCATCAAACGCATATTTGAGCTTACCGGCACCGATAACCTGGCAGACGTTTGGCCCAACCTGGAAGTGTACATGCACGGCGGGGTGAGCTTCACGCCTTATCGCGAACAGTTCAAACGCCTGATCCGTAAGCCCGGCATGAATTACCTGGAATCCTACAACGCATCCGAAGGGTTCTTTGCCGCGCAGGACGTAATTGGCGAAGAAGGGCTGCTGCTGTTCCTCAACCACGGCATTTTCTACGAATTCATGCCGATGGAAGAATATGGTAAAGAATTCCCGCGCACCCTGCAGTTGCATGAAGTGGAAGCCGGGAAGAACTACGCGCTCATCATCAGCACCAATGGCGGCCTGTGGCGTTACCTCGTGGGCGATACCATCCAGTTCGTATCCATGGCGCCTTACCGCATACGCGTGAGCGGCAGGACGAAGTCTTTTATCAATGCCTTCGGCGAAGAGCTGATCGTGGACAATACAGACAATGCCATTGCCAAAGCATGCGAAGCCACCGGGGCGGTTGTGAACGATTATACCGCGGCACCGATCTACTTCAGCGAAAGCGGCAACGGCGGCCACGAATGGCTGATCGAGTTTGAGCAGGCGCCGGCAGACCTGGAGCAGTTCACCACTGTGCTGGACAGTACACTCAAGGCCATCAACTCCGACTACGAAGCCAAACGCCATAAGGACATCGCCCTGTGCCGCCCCACCATTCACGTGATGGCGCCGGGCACCTTTACCGAATGGCTGAAAAGCAAAGGCAAACTGGGCGGCCAGCACAAGGTTCCGCGCCTCAATAACGAAAGAAATGTACTGGAGGAAATCCTCCGGTTTGTTGGAAAACACCAGGCGGAGGGATAATTTCCATTACCTTCGTCCATCATACTCAAGCTAAAACCTATCAGTTAAAAATGAAATTACTTAACAACAAAGTAGCCATCGTAACGGGAGCAAGCCGCGGGATCGGGGAAGCTATTGCACTGAAATTTGCAGAAGAAGGCGCCAATGTTGCTTTTACGTATGTGAGTTCAGATGAAAAAGCAAAAGCCCTGGAAGCCAGGCTGACGGAAAAAGGCGTGAAAGCAAAAGCCTACAAAAGCAATGCAGGCGTATTTGAAGAATGCGAAGCGCTGGTGAACGACGTGGTGAAAGAGTTTGGTACAGTAGACATTTGCGTGAACAATGCCGGCATTTCGAAAGACAACCTCCTGCTGCGCCTTAGCGCTGAGCAATGGGACGAAGTGATGAACGTGAACCTGAAAAGCGTATACAATATGACCAAACTGGTGATGCGCCCGATGATGAAAGCCAAAAGCGGCAGTATCATCAACATGAGCTCTATCATTGGTATGAAAGGCAACGCAGGGCAAAGCAGCTATGCCGCGTCCAAAGCGGGCATCATTGGTTTTTCGAAATCCATCGCCCAGGAAATCGGCAGCCGCAACATCCGTGTGAACGCGGTGGCGCCGGGTTTCGTGGAAACGGATATGACCCATTACCTGAAAGACGGTGAAGGTGCGAAGGAATACCTGGACAAAATTCCCCTGGGCAAATTTGGCTCACCGGAAGACATTGCCAATGTATGCCTCTTCCTCGCATCCGAAATGTCCGCTTACGTAACCGGCCAGGTGCTGAGCGTTTGCGGCGGGTTGAATACCTGATCTTTGAAGTGAAATATTTTGAATAACGGGAACCGTCCTTAGAAGGGGCGGTTTCCTTTTTTATAATACTATTTTAACGCGCTATCTCCGGCACTATCCTATTGCGATCCTTTATCTATCCTATACCGAAGGGATACCCTGGGTATATGTGAATAAAATACCAGGCGGCATTTTTTTTCGCGGGAAAAATTAAATGCGCCTAATTTGCAGCCCGTATGATTCACGTATCAGATATCAAAGACCTGGAAAGGCTTACGATCCATAAGGTGGGGAACGCCTCCAACGAAGATCCGCTGGTGCTGTCGCAGCAGCCGCTGGAACTGAAGGACGAAACCATCGGCAACCTGCTGCTGAGCTATTTCATCCAGCCATTTACCAACAATGCGGAGTATTTCCGGTTCACCCACGATGCGGACCTGCAGCTGAACGAGGTTTTCAAATACTGCAGCCTCATTTTCGAGGACCATGAAAGTTTCCAGGAACAATCCGTCAACATCGCCAAACATCTTTATAAAGTGTCTACCCACCCCAAGATCAAAGGCGGGGAACTGTATATCGTGCACTTTTCCAAATGCCAGGTAGACGGAGAAGAAGTGGAGGCCATTGGTATTTTCAAATCCGAGAACCGTGACACCTACCTGAAGGTCTACCTCTCAGACGAGAACTACGAGCTCAATTACGACGACGGCATCAATATCAACAAGCTGGATAAAGGTTGCCTGGTATTCAACATCGGGCAGGAAGAAGGATACAAAGTGAGCATTGTAGACAGCAACAGCAAGAACGAAGCCGTGTACTGGAAAGACGCGTTCCTGCAGGTGGAAAGAAAGGCAGACAGCTATCACCAGACCGAAACGATGGTAACGCTTTGCCAGCAATTCATCCAGCAGAAGCTGCCCGAAGAGTTTGAAATGAACCGTGTGGACCAGATCGAGCTGCTGAAAAAGTCCGCGACCTATTTCAAGGAAAAAGAACAATTCCAGGTAGATGAATTTGCGGAAGAAGTGCTGGGCCACCCTGATGCGGTAGATGCATTCCGCAACTACCGTGAGCATTTCCGCGACGAATACCGGCTGGATGTGCCGGATGAATTTGATATCTCCAACCCCGCTGTGAAAAAGCAGCAAAAGTTTTTCAAGAGCATTCTCAAGCTGGACAAGAACTTCCACGTATACATACACGGCAACCGCGAGATGATCGAGCGGGGCTATGATGAAGAGCGGAATATGAACTATTACAAGCTCTATTTCCAGGACGAAAAGTAAGGTCAGTAATTGAGCTGGCGGTGCATTTCTTCCAGCTCATGCACCGCTTTGATGATCTGAGTGTCGTATTTGTTGCGGCCTTCGTGGAGCGTTTGATAATTCCAGGTGAAGATCTGTTTGCGGGTGTTGTAGAGCCTGCGCAGCAGCCTGTTCTGCTGTTTTGAGTCGAAGCTCAGCGAGAGGCGGTCTATTTCGTCCATGATGCGGAGGTTCTCATCCATATAATAAATGGCATAATTCTTCAGCCAGTTCATTTTTTCCTCATCATTCCGGGCATGGTATACGCCGGAAGCGAGGATGTAGTTCTCGTCCAGCCGGGCGCGCTTGGCCATATAATCATTCACATCGCGGGGCAGCAGCAGGTACACCGCTGCAATAACGGCCAGCGCCAGGGTGGTGGCCAATACTGTGCTGCGTACCATCACGCTGCGCGGGGCATTCTTTTGCAGGCCGGGATACAGCAATTGCGCCAGCAGCATGCCCGTAAGCAGCCCGCCGATATGCGAGGCATGGTCGAAGTTGGTGGAAAGGAAAATGGTGGAAAGGCTCAGCACAATGTACAGGCCAATGCTGGTGAGCAGGGCTTTTCTTTCACCGGGTTCCAGGAAGCGGTGCAGCGAAAGGGTGAGTATGAAGCCGAAAAGCCCGAACACCGCGCCGGAAGCGCCAAGCGTGGGCGTAATGTCGTACCACCAGAGGCTGGTGAGGCTGGCCATCACGCCGCATAACATATACACGAGCAGGAACCGCCACCTGCCCAACAAGGGTTCCAGGTAAATGCCGGACACCATGATGCCGTACATGTTGAAAAAAAGATGCAGCACGTCCGCATGAAGGAAGCCGGAAGTGAGCAGCCGCCAGGGTTCCCCGAAGAGCGTGAGCGGCTTGAAGCTGGCGCCTGCCTGTTCCAGTACCTGCTGGTCCGGCGCCCAGCCGCTGCTGGCGGGAAACAGCCATTTGTTGGTGAGCAGCAGGAAGATGAACACGTTCAGCACGATCAGTACCGGCGTGACGTAATATCCTTTCACCGGCCTGAACACCTGCATAAAACCCGCTACCACCCGCCTGCTGCGGGTGAGATGGATGGCTTCGCCTTCGGGCCGGATGCGTTGCCGCCTTTGCTGATAAACTTCATCCACTGTTTCCGCGGTTGTTTCCGCTGCAATTGCAGCAACCGCTTTCAGCAACCGTTTGATGTTCTGCCGGTTCCTCCCGAAATCGAGTACCTGCACGCCGGTGGAAACGCTGAACAGGCTTATTTCTTCCGCCGCAAAGCGGATGCTGACCTGTTCATTCCAGGAGCGCAGGCTGAAATTGGTGAATGCGGTGATGTTGCCAGGCGTTACTTCGCTGACCTGCCAGCCCATTTTTTCCACGGCCAGCCAGAAAATGGTGAGTTGCTCCGCCGGGCTGCGGTCTTCAAGGGAGTAGGTGGTGCCGTATCGGGGAGGAAATCCGATCATGATGGGATAATAAACGTAGAGACGCTGCAAGAGCGCCTCTACTATTATACGGAACAATAACTGTTTTATTGTTGGTTATCCGGTTGTTTATTGTCCGGTTTCCGCGGGGGGCGGTTCCGGTGCTGGTTGCGCTGGCCGCCGCCGCCCTGCTGTTGCGGCCTTGGGCCGCCTTCGCGCGGTTCGCGGGGTTCACCCCGTTCATTACGGGGCTTTTGATCGCCGCCTTGCTGCTGGCGGGGCGCTCCCTGCTGGCCGCCTTCGCGGGGTTCACCCCGCTCATTGCGGGGCTTTTGGTCGCCGCGGGGCGGGCGTTGTTCCCTCGGTTCACCCCGTTCATTGCGGGGCTTTTGATCACCGCGCGGCTGGCCGCCTTCGCGGGGCTCACGGGGTTTTTGATCTCCGCGTTGTTCGCGGGGTTCTCCCCGCTCGTTGCGTGGTTTCTGATCGCCGCGTGGTTTTTGTTCCTGCCTGGGAGGACGGTCGCCCTGCGGGCGCTGTTCTTTCTGAGGCCGGCCCTGCTGCTGACCACCGCCGGACTGCGCAGGCTGCTGCTGGTTGCCGCCGCCTTTGGGTTTGTCTTTCTGGTGGTGCTCTTTATGTTTCTCTTTCGATTTCTGTTTGCGTTTCTGCGAAGCCTTTTCGAGGGAGCGGAGGCTGATCTGACCTACCACGTCGGCAAAGCCGAGATCTACGTCTTTATTGGGTTTGCTGGTAACTACCTCAACGGCTTTCAGCTCTTCCGGCTTAATACCCTGCCTGTTCAGCTGGCGTATTTCCTTCACGCGGGTGATGGTAAGCGGGTATTGTTTATTGCTGTTGTCGTAGGAATACCACATGAGGTTCTTGAAAATGTCGCGCTTTTGCAGGGAAGCATTGCCGCTGGCGGTTTCAATCACGTCGCAGTCGTCGGGGAAGTCTTTAAGGGCGTCCAGGTAAGTGTCCAGCTCGTAGTTGAGGCAGCATTTCAGGCGGCCGCACTGGCCGGAAAGTTTGGCCTGGTTGATAGAAAGGTTCTGGTAACGCGCCGCGGTGGTGTTCACCGATTTGAAATCCGTGAGCCAGGTAGAGCAGCAAAGCTCCCGGCCGCAACTGCCGATGCCGCCTACTTTCCCGGCTTCCTGGCGGGCGCCGATCTGGCGCATTTCCACCTTCACCCTGAATTCGGAGGCATATATCTTGATCAGTTCACGGAAATCCACACGGTCATCCGCCGTATAAAAGAAGGTCGCCTTACGGCCGTCCGCCTGGATCTCCACTTCTGCGAGCTTCATTTCCAGGCCTATGCTGCGGGCAATTGCCCGGGCTTTAATAAGGGCTTCGGTCTCGCGTTTTTTATTTTCGGACATGCGGTTCATGTCTTCCGTGGAAGCGCGGCGCAGCAGCTTTTTCACTTCGGGGGTATCTTCCACCCGGCGTTTTTTCATCTGCAGCTTTACCAGTTCCCCGGTAAGGTTCACCATGCCCACGTCAAAACCGCTGACCCCTTCAACGGCCACCATTTCGCCTTTCTCAAAAAGCTGCTTGGTGGAATTCCTGAAGAAATCTTTGCGACTACCGTTATTAAAACTTACTTCTATGATGTCAAATGGTGCTAAACTATCGGTCAAGGGAATATTGGACAGCCAGTCGAAAACGTTCAACCTGTTACAACCTCCGCTGCTGCAACCTCCATTACTCTTGCATCCCGCCGGCTTCCCATCCGCACCCGTACCACATCCGGCACAAGCCATATTATTTTGGTTTATTATTTTAAAAAATAGTTATTCCTGCTATCCCAGGTCACTAAAAGTACATATTTACTTCCAGATTCACAAAGGCGTACAGGGAATTTAAGGGGCAAAGGTACGGCAAATTGTTGACAGCCCTATACGGGCAGCGCCCTGCCCTTGAAAATGTACTGCAGCCGGATAGACAGCGCATGGAAGAGTATTTTGCCGTTGGCATTGCGTTCTATATGATAATAGGCATTGTCCAGCTCTTCGGTGATCTGCTCCATCTGGCCCAGGTTGGCCAGCTTCTTCAGCTTTTCCGCAAAATCCACTTCCTCGTCCGAAAAGGCCAGCTGGCTGCGGTCCATGTACTGCACGCGCAGGCTGTGTTCCAGTACGTTAATGAAGTACCGGAGGAATTGCTTCTGGTTTTCCCGGCCCATTTTGGCACTGGCCATATGCTCTACCCAATCCTGCAAACCCTGCCGGTTTTGCATGAAAATGCAGTTCAGCCAGTTGCGCAACAATTCATGGTAATCATTTTCGGCATGTTGCAGCAGTTGCAATGCTTCCCGGTAGTTGCCGGACGCGATGGTGGCGATCTGCCGCGCACGGGGCTCGGGGGCCTGGTTGCGGGTTACCAGGGCATCCACCACGTCCTGCTTGGAAAGCGGGTTGATCTTTACCAGCTGGGTGCGGGAAAGAATAGTGGCCAGTATCTGCTCCTGGTTTTCAGCCACGAGTATAAAAATGGTATTGGCCGGTGGTTCCTCTATCAGCTTCAGCAGGCGGTTGCCCTCGTTGCCGAGGTATTCGGGCATCCACATGAACAGGATCTTGTATTCGCTTTCAAAGCTTTTCAGGTTCAGCTTGCGGATGATATCGGAACATTCGTGCGCCGTGATATTGCCCTGCTTGTTTTCCGCCCCGATGAACTGCAGCCAGTCGTACGCATTGCCGTAAGGCTGCTGGGCGATGTATTCCCGCCATTCGGTGATATAATCGGTGCTGATGGGCTTGTCGCCCGCTTTGCGGGGAATAACGGGATAGGAAAAATGAATATCCGGGTGAATGTATTGTGCGGCTTTTTTGCAGGCGGAACACTGGCCGCATGCGTCCTGCGGCTGCCGGTTCTCACAAACGAGGTATTGCGCAAATGCCAGCCCGACGGGCAACCCGCCCGCTCCCTCGGGAGCCAGCAGTATCATGGCATGACTGAGGCGGTTCTGTTCCACAGCATGCAGCAAGTGATCGCGGGCTGCCTCCTGCCCTATAATATCAGAGAAAAACATGGCCGTAAAAATACTGCTTTATTATTGGATAGACCGAAAACAGACCCTGCTGAAACTACCCTGCATGGTCGCATCCGGGTTCACGGTTTCCACGTAGTAAGAGCCGGAAACGGTGCGGGTGGCCGCATCTATTTCGGTGATGGTAATGGACGAACTGTCTGTAGTAAGGAACTGATATTCCTTTTCGGCTTTGAAACCCAGCACTACTTTACCTGACGAGGCAGTGGCCTGGCGGCGGGAGAAGATGTAATCGCCCAGGTGAAGACTGTCGTTCTTCAGCCCGGCAGTGGTGTAGCCGGCATCGGCAAGGTTCAGCAGCACCCGCACGCTGTCCTTATAATAGGCCTCCATGGCCAGGAGCTTCAGGTCCTGGTTGCGCAGCATGTTGGCACTGAGCATCTTAAGGGAATTGCTTTGGCCGTTGCCGGAGAGGTAGAAAGCAGCATTTTCGCAATTCAGCAGTTCATTGGGATCGTAGCTGGAACAGGCAGTAAACAATAAAGCAGCGCAGCCGGTGGCTGTGAAAAGTCGCAGTAGAGGTGTAAACATATCGGTCAGTGTTTTTCTATCGCCTCAATCACTTCCGGCGAAGACGGCAGGGTGCGGGGCTTGAAAACAGCCACCAGTTCACCTTTCTCGTTCAAAAGATACTTTTGGAAATTCCAGGTCACTTCTTCCGGAGACAGTTGTTTGGCCTTGCTTTCGGCTATCAGCCACTGGTACAGGGGATGGATGTCTGCCCCTTTCACAGATACCTTGGCGGCCATAGGGAAAGTAACGGCGTATTCTTTCGTGCAGAAGGCTTTGATCTCCTGGTTGGATCCCGGTTCCTGCCCGCCGAAGTTGTTGGCGGGGAAGCCCACGATCACCAGTTTGCCTTTATATTTTTTGTATAGTTTTTCCAGTTCAGCGTATTGCGGAGTATTGCCGCACATAGATGCTGTATTCACGATCAGGATCTTCTTCCCCTTGTATTTGGAGAAATCTATCTTACCGCCTTCCAGCGCATCAACTTTAAAGTCATATACGTTACCGAAAGCAAAGGAAAACAGGACGGAGAGCAGTGCTAATTTCAACATGATCTGGTCTATTTGGAGGTGCAGTTGGAATAATAACTATGAAGTATAAAGATAACTATCCTGGCGGAATTTAGGGATGATCTTATTATTTCCCCTGCTGAAGGTAGTTTTCCAGCGGAAGGCGGTTGGTCAGGGACCGGGCCAGTGTCATTTCGTCCGCATATTCCAGTTCCCCGCCGAAGGCGATGCCGCGGGCGATGGTGGTGATCTTCACGGGGAAGTCCTTCAGTTTCTTGGACAGGTAATAGATGGTGGTATCGCCTTCGATAGTGGGGCTCAGCGCCATGATCACCTCTTCGATGCCATGCTGCTGCACTCTTTCCACGAGGGAATGGATATGCAGCTGGTCCGGCCCGATGCCGTCGATGGGGGAGATGATGCCTCCCAGCACGTGGTATACGCCGTTGAACTGCTGGGTGTTCTCGATGGCGATCACATCGCGGATGCTCTCTACCACGCACACCACATGGCTGTTGCGGGAGTGGTTGGCGCAGATGCTGCAGGTATCGTCGTCGCTCACATTGTGGCAATACTGGCAGAACTTGATCTGGCGGCGCATGCGGGCAATGGTCTCGGAAAACTGCTCTACCTGGGCCGTATCCTGCTTCAGCAGGTGCAGCACCAGCCGCAGGGCTGTTTTTTTACCAACGCCCGGCAACCTTGCAAATTCATTTACAGCATTTTCGATCAATGCGGAGGAGAAGATCATTGTGCAAAATTACGGATAAAGGCTATAGTTTGACCGCCGGGCTTACCGTCCAGTTCTTTTTGATGTTGATAGGGTCTTTGAACGAAAATACGGTTTCCGGCTGCTTCCTGGGCACACCGTAATACACGCCGGTATCCCATACGCCGTTCTTGTCACGGTCTACCACCACGCGGATCTGGTACTCCCCGGGCTGGATGAGCCCTCTTTCCCAGCGGCCGTTGCGGATCACGCCGGTATATTTGATGTTGTCGCCGGAAACGAGCTGTATCACGAACTGGTAGCTGGTGTCTGATTCAGGCAGGATGTTGCGGGCGCTGTCGCTGACGGTAAGCGCTACTTTGATGGTGCCGTAATCGTCCAGGTCTTTGGATTCGAAATTCACAGTGTCTGCCTTGGTGGTTTGCAGCCCGGAAGTGTCTGTGGCAAAGCCCGCCGGCAGTATGATCTGGTACGGTTTATCGGGCTTCCAGTTATAAGCGATCTTGAAGCTCTTGGCAGTGGTATCGGCCTGGTGAATGGTGAAGGCCACTTTTTTGCGGGTCGTGTCCTCGTATAGCCCTATCTGCGCCGAGTCAAGCGATTTGATCGGAAAGTTGAAGGTCATGGTAAGGGAATCACCCAGTTCCTGCTGGCCTCCGCTCAGGTCAAATCCTACCTGGAGCCTGGGTTTGGTCTTCTTCTTATCTTTTTCTTTTTCCCTTGCGGACGGCTGCTCGGCTTCGGGCTCAACTTCCTCTTTGGGAATGGTATCTATCTCGTTGAACAGCGCGAGATTCATGTCAGACAGGTTTTCGGTCAGCCGTACCAGGCTGTCGGAAAATGCGATCAGTTCCTCAGGCTGCGTGTATTGAAAGTCGCGGTCTTCTTCTTTCAGCGCAAAAAGCCTGTATGTGCCCGGTTTCAGGTTCTTAAAGCGGTAGCTGCCGTCGCCTTTGGTTTTGGCCAGGTACAGCGGCTTTTCTTTAGACACCACGGAATCTTCCAGGTTGCCATACAGCATTACGGCCACATTGCTGTCAGGCTTGCCGGTCTCCGCGATCAGCACCTTGCCGGTCATCTGCAGGGAGTCCATGTAAGTGCCGGTAGACACGACGTACTGGAAATCCTCGATGGGATTGCGTTCGTTCACGTCTTTTACGGCGTCGCCGAAGTTGAAGGTGTAAGTAGTATTGGGCTGAAGGGTGTCTTTGATCTCCAGGGTCACAACGCGCAGCTTGGAAGTAATAACCGGCGTGCGTTTCATGGTGGGGGATACGATCAGCTTTTCGATCACATTGTCCAGCTCCACGAATTCGTTGAAATGGAATACAACTTTATTCGCCTTGAAGTTCAGGGTGGAATCGCCCGGGTTCACCGATACCAGCCTGGGCGGCAGGGTATCGCGGGAGCCGCCTCCCGGAGGTACGATGTTCGCACATTGGGTGAAAAAACAGCAGAAAGCCAATACGATTAGTGAGCCTATCCAGCCCCGCATGTTCTGATTCATGATCCTGACCTGTGAATTAAATTATTTGCAAACTTACTGTTTGTTGTTCATTATTCATCTTCCTCCTCTTCCACGAGGGAATGCAGGGCAATTTCCAGCTTGTTGTCCTTTACAAAGCCGCACCATTTGCAATCTTCCTTGCCGCAGCCGGTATAGAATTCCTTGTTCTGTATCCTGATCCAGCTGTCTTTGATCTGCTGGCTCACGGTGGTAATGTCTTCCGGGAGGATGTCAATCTTTTCCCTGAAATACTCCTTTTGTTTGTTGGGCTCTATGAAATCAAATTCCGTGCTAACTACCTGCCAGTTCTTCTGTTTATAATTATCTAACAAAATTTTATAGAATACGGCCTGCCGCCAGTAGTCCCCGCCGTTGGGGTCGCGCTGGTTGGGCCGGTCAAACTTGCGGAGGTTGTTCTTGGTCTTTTCGTAATCCCCGGTCTTGTAATCCACTACGTTCACCTCGTTGCCGTTGAATTCCAGCTTGTCGATCTTGCCTTTGAGGGGCACGCCGTTCACCACCACGTTCCGGATATTCCTTTCTATGCTCACCACGGTGTTCCAGGTATGGATATATTTGTCGTAATAGGCGCTGAGTATGTCTTCCCCGTACTCGATCCTTCGTTTGAAAGCCTCTTTGGTAAAGCATTCCCGGTTGCGCGTCATGCTGTATTTGAAGTCTTTGATGAACTCTTCCCGCGGAGGGAATGCATTTTTTTCCTGCATTTTCTGGAACAGCTTTTCCAGCGCAAAGTGCACTGCTGAACCGAATTCGGTGCTTTCGGAGCGGCCGGAAGGCACACGCACGAGGTTCTGGTAATAGAAGGAAAGCGGGCAGCGCAGGTAATTGTTCAGCGCGGTCACGTTCATGGTGAAGCCGTTCAGCAGGGTGTCTATAAACAACTGGTCCACCTTTTCTATCTCGGGCGCCAGCTCTTTGCCGTATTGCAGGGCCTCGAAGCCGAACAGGGTTTCTTCGGGCACTTCTATTTTATGCTGCGGCAGGATGTGGGCCTGTAATATTTCGCTGATGAACATGCTGGGCTCCAGCGGCTTCCCGTCTTGCCGGAACTCTGGATAACTGATCGCCAGGTGCTTCTCCGCGCGGGTGATGGCCACGTAAAAAAGACGGCGAAGCTCCTGCTCGTCGGTAGACGTAGCCTCGGTTTCAAACACGGTATCGGGAAAAGAAAACCCGGCGGCATTTTTTTTCTTCTTTTCCCAGAGGTGGGAATTGGTGCCGGCTACAAATACGTATTCAAATTCCAGCCCTTTCGCGCCATGGGCGGTAAGCAGGTTCACGCCTTTTTCGTTGCCGGAAACCTGTACCAGCGGAATGGGCAGGGCATTGCTTTCCATCAGGTCCACCGTTTCCATGATGGATACGATGTTCATTTCGGGGTGACGGTGCGTTTCTTCCTTGATGAAGTCGAACAGGGCCTGGAGGTTCTTCATGAGCCAGATCTTTTCCGGCGAAGCCATGATGTACGCCAGGATGCCGCCTTCGCTTACGATGTTGGAGAACAGCTGCTGGAGGGTAACGTTGTGCGCGTCCGCGATCCATTTTTCGAGCAGGTTGCCCAGCCGCATGGCCTCTTCGTGGGGCGCCAGGGAAAAAAGCGTCGGGTTGCGGGTCTTGTTCCAGTCCTGGAGGTATTTGCGGATGGAGAATTTTTCGCTGTACCCTTTCTCCGCCACTTCGATGCTGATGCGCGCGGCTTCTATGGGCGGTATTTTGTAGAAGTCATAATGCATGATCTCGAACAGCAGATCGTCGCCGCTGTAGGGCGTTTCCAGCTCACATGCGATGTAGCGCAGGATGTGGATGATCTTTTTGGCAAAGGGCTGCTCGAATAAGTTGATGTTGCGTTTGGAATAAAAGGGGAGTTTTTTGAGCCGGAAATATTGCGCCAGCTCTTCGCCATATTTGTTCTCTTTATAGATGACGGCGATCTTCCCCGGCATCACGCCCTGTGCCAGGATCTGCTCCACTTCGGTGGTGATGCCCACCATCTCGTCGCGGGCGGTGTTGTAGCGGCGGATCACGGGCGGAATGTCCAGCGGGGTGAGCTTGCTGTTGGAGGCGAGCAGTTGCTTGCTGAGGCCGTCCAGCTTGTCTACCAGCCGCGAGCCTTTATTGTGGCCGATCACGGACATGCTGATGTCCAGGATGTTCTGCACGGAACGGTAATTCTGCGTGAGCACGATGGTGCGCAGGTCCTGCGCGAAATGCTCGCCGGCAAACTGTTCCATGTTCTCGATGTTCGCGCCCTGGAAGCGGTAGATAGATTGGTCGTCGTCCCCCACTACGAACACGTTCGGCTTTTCTTCGCCTCCGGTCAGCAGCTGGATGAGCCGGTTCTGCGTACCGCTGGTATCCTGGTACTCGTCTACAAGAATGTACTGGAAACGTTCTTTGTAATCCAGCAGCAGGTTCGGGTTTTGTTCGAATGCACGGATCACCCAGTTGATCATATCGTCGAAGTCGTAGCGGTTAGCTTTGTGCATCAGCTGCTGGAACACGTCGAATTGCTCCACGGCGGCCAGCAGGCGGATCATCTTTTCCTTTTCGCCCGCGAGCTTTTCTTCTTTCAGGTCGCCCTTTTTGAAGCGGCCGCTGGCGCGTTTGTAAATGTAATCCTCACGCTGCGGCAGCGACGTAACGTATTCTTCCACCTTTTCCCGGATGAAAGGCACCGTCCAGCCCTCGCGTTTCATAGTGGAAAACAGGTTGGCAAGATTGCGCATGTCAAAATAAACATCGCCGCGGTAACGCTTGAGCGGGTTGTCTTTGGTGAAACCGTCGATGAGCGTTTTGAGCAGCTGGATCTTTTCGAGGTCGGAGATCGGGTCCAGCACGTTCTTTTCGAAGAGAGACAGGTTGTCCTGTATCACTTCATTACAAAAGGAGTGAAAGGTATGGATGTTCACCCGGTAGGCATCGGGACCGATAAAATCGGTGAGACGCTTGCGCATGGCTACGGTGCCGGCATCGGTGTAGGTAAGACAGAGGATGTTGTGCGGTAAAAAATCGGTATCCATCAGGATCTTGCCGATGCGTGAAGCAAGGATCTGCGTTTTGCCTGTGCCGGGACCTGCGATTACCATCACGGGGCCTTCGGTGTTGTCCACCGCCTCGCGCTGGCGCTCATTCAGGCGCTCGTATACTTCCTGGAACCGTTGATTATATTGCTGGCTGTCTTTGTTGCTCATAGATTTATTGAAGGTACGCTTCCTTTACGATGCCTTTGATGTCTGAAAAAGGAACAAACAACGTGATCTGTCCCACGGCATAGGCGGCAATTTCGTAAGGTGTATAACTGAATACCGCGCCTTTGGGCGTGATATAAAAATTGTCATTCGGCCCGATGGTCTTGTCGAACAGGTATTGTTTGTCAAGCGGCTCACCGGCGGGTACTTTGTATTGTTTCCGGAAAGACTTGTCCAGCGCGGCGGAGAGCGCTTTCTTGTATCCTGGTTTGAACACGTCCGCGGGCTTGAGCACTTTACGGGTGGAAAGGTCCAGCAGCTTGAAAGTGGTTCCGTGGTTGGGATGCGCACCGCCCGTGTAGGAGGAGCCAAATGTTTCCAACGCCAGCAGCGGCCATTTGTTGATCACGACATTGGTGCGGGAGTATTCATCCCAGTTGAAAGAAAAGCTGCGTTCTTTCAGCTGGCTGGTATCCACTTCGCCGCGGATGTCGGTATATTCCTTCCCAAACGCTTTGGATTGCTCCTGCAGCAGTGCAGCGGGCTGGCTGCCAGGGGTGTATTCCGGGATGATCGTTTTGCGGATGAAATCCAGCACGGCTTCATCAGCGCCGCCGTCAGGCCATACAACGCTGGCCGTGAAATTGGCCTCCGGGGTGTTTTCCCGGCCGGAAAAAAGGACCATGGTGTCTTTGTAGACAGCCGTGGAGAAAAGTATGGCGCCGGCCGTGTCTTTTTTCAGGTTGAAAGGATATGTTTTTCCATTGCCTGTCCAGTTGCCGGTGAAAGTATCGTCAGAATTAAAATGACCGGTAAAAACACAGCTGTCGCTTTCCGCATTGTCTTCCCGGAGCCTCACCTCCCCGTTTTCCATGCTGCCCTCCAGCTTGATAGGATCGCCTACCTTATCGTAAAAATACCATCCGTCCAGGTCGTTCGCCTCGAACCGGGCGAGGTGCATGGTTACCGGTTGCCCTGCCAGCGTACCTTTCAGGGATTGGAAATTGGTGACGGTAACCTCGGGCACAGGCTTGCTGTCCTCTCCGGCGGAAGAAGTGCTATCGCCCCCTGGTTTTTGCCGGCTGGTGTTTTTAGGCTGGCATGCGCTGAAGCATACCATTATTGTGATCAGACAAGTCAGGATTCTCATGCTTTCCGGTTTAAAAACAGGTGTAAATTACCACTTATAGAGATACCATCATGATATCCCGTAATTTTGCGGAAAAGGAATAAGATGATCAATCAAAAGATAGCAGATCTCCGTCAGGACTACCGGCTGGCCACGTTGAATGAAAGGGAAGTGGCGGCGGACCCTGTGCAGCAGTTCAGCCACTGGTGGCAGGAGGCGATACAAAGCGAACTGGAAGAACCGAATGCGATGACGCTGGCCACCAGCACGGCAAACGGGCGTCCATCGGCGAGGATCGTATTATTGAAAAGTTTCGACGAGAATGGTTTTCTTTTTTTTACCAACTACGAAAGCCGCAAGGGGCATGAGCTGGCGGAGAACCCTTACGTCACGCTTCTGTTCTTCTGGAAGGAGCTGGAGCGGCAGGTGCGGATAGAAGGTATTGTCAGCAAAGCGCCGGAGGCGGTGAGTGACGAGTATTTCCATTCCCGGCCGGTGGGTAGCCGCATCGGGGCGATTGCGTCGCCGCAGAGCCAGGTGATACCGGGCAGGGCATTCCTGGAAGAAAAGGTAAAGATGTTGGAAGCGGCGCATTTGCAGCATGCGCCTGAGCGGCCCGCGCATTGGGGCGGTTACGTGGTGAAGCCTGAGATGGTGGAGTTCTGGCAGGGGCGCAGCAGCCGGTTGCACGACAGGTTGCGGTATACGCCGGATGGCCGGCAGGGCTGGAAAATAGAGCGCCTGGCGCCGTAAACGATAATGGAACATGTCCTGGAATGGACAAAAATAAAGGGATTCCGGGTGTTTGCGGGTTGCAAATAACCGGGATCCCCTGTATCTGGCTTAGTTGAATTAAGCCTTTTTAGCAGCCTTTGCGGCGGTAGCTTTCTTGGTCTTAGCCGGGCGGCTTTTACCGAAAGATCCGTTGGAAATCTTTCCCTTCTTGGTTTTGATATCTCCTCTACCCATTTTTTATAGTTTTAATAAATGATGAATGTTGGTGCAAAAATAAAAAAAGCAAGAAACAAATAATGTTCCTTGCTTAAATAATGTTGGGTCGCCAACTCTTAGAGCTTGTCAGACAGAGCTTTACCAGCTTTGAATTTAGCAACTTTTTTAGCTTTGATCTTGATGATCTGGCCAGTCTGGGGGTTTCTGCCGTTACGAGCAGCACGTTTGGAAACGGAGAAAGTACCGAAACCAACCAGAGTTACTTTACCACCTTTTTTCAGGGTGTCAGCAACAGCTTTAGTGAAAGAATCCAGAGCGTCGTTAGCTTGGGTTTTGGTAACGCCAGCGTCTTTGGCGAGTTTGTCGATCAATTCGGCTTTGTTCATAGTTAGTTAAGATTTAACTAGTGAGAAAATGTTTGATGTGAGCAAATATAGCGCGTTTTATAAGATTACCAAATTTTTAAAACTTTTTTTTGGAGGCTGAAAAACCCTACAGGTAACGTTTACAGCTGATTGGGCATTGCTCCGGGTTAAATTACCAGATCGGGAGTTTCCTATGAAACGCGCTACTGCATTGACTTTTAATATACTTGGTAATAAAACGCATACTTCTACCAAGTATTGTACCAAAGCGCTGAGGCCTTGAAAATAGTGAATTTCCTGTGGATAAGTTATGTTCGTTATACCACCTGCATTACCGTCCTGAAGGCTACAAACTGGTCTCCGAAAGCATCGAAGCTCTTTTGCCTGAGCATCGGCGCATGTTCCTGGAGGTAGGTATAATAGTTCTCAAGGGTGTCTGTAAAGTACTGGATGGTATAAGTAGGCCCGTCTGAATCGTCCTGCTCCAGCAGGCGGCAGAAGCGGTAGTCGTGAAACAGGCCGGTGGCCATGATCTCGGGGATATGTTCCTGCTTCATCCATTCCACCCACCTGTCTTTTACCATCACCGATACTTTCGTGGTAACATTATATATGATCATGCCTTTTTGAGTTGGAGGTAAACGGGGCAATGGTCCGAATGTTTCACCTGTTGCCAGATGGCCGCGTCCTGGAGCCTGCCGCGGAGCGGTTCGGTCACGTTGATGTAATCGATGCGCCAGCCTTTATTATTATTGCGGGCATTGGCGCGGAAGCTCCACCAGCTGTATTGGTCCGGCTCCGGGTGGAACTGGCGGAACGTATCCACAAAGCCGCTGTCAAACAATTTTGTCATCCATGCCCTTTCTTCAGGCAGGAAGCCGGAGGAATCTTTGTTGCTGACGGGGTTGTGGATATCGATGTTCTGATGCGCAATATTATAATCTCCCACTACCACGAGGTTGGGCCTTTCCTGGCGGAGTTGCTGAAGGTATCCGTAGAACTCGTCCAGCCACTGGTATTTATAGGTCTGCCTTTCATCTCCCGTAGTGCCCGACGGGAAATAGGCGTTGATGAGCGTTACGTCCCCGAAATCGGCTCTTATCACCCTTCCTTCGGCGTCGCTTTGCATATATCCGTTACCGTATTGAACGTGGTCGGGTTTTACTTTGGTCAGGATGGCTACGCCGCTGTAGCCTTTTTTCTGGGCGGGGTACCAGTAGTCGGTGAAGCCGAGCTGTTCGAATTGCTGGAAATCCACATTCTCGCGGTGGGCTTTTACTTCCTGCAGGCAGATAACGTCTGCCGGATCGGTTTTGAGCCATTCGCAGAATCCTTTGGTCATGGCCGAGCGCAAGCCATTCACATTATAGGTGACGATCCTCATGATGAATAATTTTTCCAAATGTAAGGATTCACATAAAAAAAAGACCGGCGTATTACGTTACGCCAGTCTTTAAAAGATTGTTTCTGTTTGATACGGTTTACCTGTCAAACCGTTCCGTTTTAATTACCGATGTCCGTTGATCTGATAAGTAATACAATTAACGGGGAGGCCCGTTTACAAAGGATTAACGATATCGCCGCCGAGGCCGCCAAGCAGGCTGTTCACCAGGTTGGTTACAGTACCGAGGATGTCGCCGAGCCCGCCAACACCGGGAACATTGGGGTCGCCGCCACCGATACCACCGAGGAGTCCGTTAACGAGGCTGGTAACGGTGCCGAGGATGCCGTCAAGACCGCCGATGCCGCCGAGATCGAGGCCGCCGTTGATATTACCGGCTTCTGTAGCGGTGAGTTCTTCAAATCCGAAAGATTGGAGGTTTTGCATAAGAATGGATTTTAATGGTGAATAAATGAAATGAAAGAAGGTGACGCCCTGTACCGGGGGCGTCACCTGGTTTTAAACCGGTTACGGGTACTAGCCCAGGATACCGCCGCCGAGGCCGCCGAGGAGGCTGTTCAGCAGGTTGGTAACAGGGGAGAGTAAGCTGCCGAGACCGCCGAGGCCTGGCAGACCACCGCCAGTGCCGGGAAGGCCGGGCAGGCTGCCGAGGAGGGCATTGGTGTCCAGCTGGCCGCCGATAGTGATTTTGCCGTTAACGTTGTTGATGCCCAGTGAAAGGAATCCGCCGTTAACTTCTTTGGTCGCGGTTGCATCCAGTTCCTGGCAACCGTAGTTGTGTACTTGCAAGTTTTCCATGTAATAGGAGGTTTGGTTAAAAAACGATTTTTGTTGGCTGTCATTCCTGGCTGGCAGGAAGGGTATCGGAGAGATGAATCCCGTGGGCTTGGACTTTCATGGCAGGGTCTGTTGGAACGCTCTGTCGGGGAACAACCTCGATAAAATCTGATGACAGACTGTAAATTACTGCGCTGCAATCGATCTAAAGCCGTTCAGTTTATTCATTTTCAAGACGTTGTTTTCTGCCTTGTTCATTTTTTGAACAAATTGCCGTTAGCAATCGATTAACATTTTATGTCAGGAATTCCCCGCATATTGAAATACCAAAATTCCAACCGTTTTTACGTAAATTATAGTAGCAAACACCGGCCCGGGCCGCTGCCAAAGAGGTTTTTTGACAATGCCGCGTTTAATTCTCCGGTACACACTATTCACCATGACAAAAATTTCCCTGCCCCGGATTTTCCTCAACGGGAGCAATATCCGCCTGCTTCCGCTGCTCTGTTGCATTTTCCTTTTCTCAAACTCCGCCCGCGGGCAGCAACAACTGATCCGCTCCCTTAAATCCACCCTGTACAGCGGGCAGGTGAAAGACAGCGCCCAATACACAGACCTGCTCAACCGCATCAGCGCCCTTTCGCTGGTGCACCAGCTGGACAGCACCTACATCTACGCCGAACGGGCCAAGGCCCTTGCCCTCAGAACCCGTTACCATAAAGGATTGGCGGATGCATATATGAACCTCGGCGCCAGCTTCTCCTTTCAGAATAACAGCAAGCTCGCCCACCGCTTCTATCTCGAAGGCCTCATACGCTACCGCAACCTCGGCGATTCCGCGGGCATCTGCCAGGCCCTCTATTGCATCGGCAGCTATTATCACTACGAAGGCAAAGATGAATTGGCCCGTCCTTACATGGAAGAGTCCATGGGTGTAGGCAGCCGCCTGCTGAAGGACTCAGTATGGGCCGTTATGCTGGCCAATTATTACCTCGTGTTCGCCGAAGACAGCCTCCGGCAGGACTCTGCCCGCTGGGCGCTTCAAAAGGCACGCGACATTGCCACCCGTTACCACGACGACCGCATTATCACCTATACCGGGCTCTTCCTCGCCCACGAAGAAGTAAAGGCCGGCCGGCTGGACCGCGCCATGAAAAGCCTCCAAAAGCTCGCCAGGCATTCCGTTGAGCAGGGGTACGCGTATCTCGCCCTGTATGCCAATGCCCAGATGGACATCTATTCCAGCTTTGCGGGCAGGGGCGATTCCATCACCTATAAAAAAGATATGCTGGACGCCGCAATACGGGGCGGTTATAAAAAACTGATGGTGCGCCCTGTCGCTTCCCTGTACCGGTATTACAAAGCGGTAAGCCCGGCCCTGGCCAGTCCATATGCCGATGTGCTTTGCGAAATAGCTACACACCAGGAAGACCTCCGCACACAGGGCGAGCAGGACTACATAGAATCCTTCATGCAGGAGCAGGAACTAAGGGCTTCGCGGCTGAACAGTGAATTGAAGAGACAGACCGCCGTGTCGGATAAGCTGGAAAGCAGGCACCAGTGGATGCTCATTGTTTTTGTTGTGGTATGTGGCTTGCTGGCCGCGGGTTTGACATACATCTATTTCAAATCCACGAAAGAATCGCGCATGAGTGCAAAGCGGATGAAGGAAGTGAACAGGATGATGATGGAAAAGAACCGGCAGCTGCAGCGGCACGACGATTTCAAGAACAAGCTGCTGTCTATCCTTGCCCACGATTTCAGGATGCCGTTGAGCAATATGATCAGCGTAGCGCATCTTTTCCAGCGGAAAGACATCAGGCCCGACGAGTTCCGGGAAATAGCCAACAGCATCTGTTCCCAGGCGGAAGAAACGCTGGAGCTTTTTGAAACGGTGCTGAGCTGGATCAAGACGCAGCTGAGCGGGTTTGTATACAAGGCCCAGCCTTATTCGCTGCAGGCGCTTTGGGATGAAGTGAAAGAGCCATTGATGGCGGATATCAGGGACAAGGCGCTGGCCATGGAGCTGAAGATCCCGGAGGGGCTTACCGTCAGAGCCGACCGGGAAATGCTGCAATTCGTGAACCGGAACCTGCTGCATAATGCGATCAAATATTCCTACCGTGGGAGCCCTGTTTCCATCGCGGCCCGCCGGCAGGGCGACCGTGTAGTGGTAACCGTCACAAACGGCGGCAGTGGTATCACCGAGATAGACATGCCTTACATTTTCACTTACCGCGTTCCGGGTGTTATTACCAGGGAAACAGGTCGCGGCGCGGGCCTTGCGTTGATCATCTGCAAGGATTTTATTGAAAAGATGGATGGAACGATAACCGTGGCGAGCGATGGGGAAACGTATACTTCGTTTGAATATACCTTGCTGGTGGATGTGGATGATCAGGCGGCCTGAAGGTTTTGGGAGCGCAAATTTCTCCTGCACGAAGGTTTCATAACAGGTTGTTGAAAGTATTTGCTGGTAAGCTTTTCCGCGCAATCAGCCAAATGACGATGCCGGTATTTCCGTTGCTTTCCCCGTGAATTTATCAGCAATCCACCCCTATCTTCCGGTGTTAACACCGCCTTGTGAAATGAACAAAGTGAACAGCTTTTTTATCATTCCGGCTTCTTAAATTGCAGGTGTTGTTATCATCGTTAACCCGCTGCGCTATGTTATAGCGCAACATATAACAACCAGGAAATTGAAAGATATTGTTAACCCGTTGTGATGCCAGCCAGCGTTTTTCACAACATTATAATGTACTCCGATGAAAAAGATCAGGCTACGTAAAACGATCAAAGGCGGAATAAAATCTGCCGGTGCTTCTGCGGGAACCAACCCGCCGGTTGACCCGGGAGCCGGTGATATTCTCACGAAATTATCAGGTTATTTTAAGGGGCATAACACTTCCATAGAAAAGCCTCCGGCCCGGGTTTCAGCCTGAAGGGCCTGAGGGATTATCATTGGAACCGGGCGATGGCCTGCTCCGGGTGGATGGCCGGCAGATGATTTGCCGCCGCTTTGCATTCAACATACATTAAGGGGTTAGGGTGTATCCGGCATACACGCAAGCACATTCATGTGCTTACGCCGGGTTGATTCGTCAGGCACGAGCAGCAAGACATCTTTGTACAACAATGCATCGCCGGCTATCCGCCAGGAGCGGCCGTTCCCGGCCAATGGTTCTTTTATTGCCAGTTAATACCCGGCTAAGATTTTAAGCCGGAGGAGGAGAAGTTTTGTGATAAATGAATGGTAAATACCTGGAATAGTTTCTGGGCAACGGGGTCGCTTATACGAAGGATTATGTGATAGATGAGCGGGAAGTATTTCAATGACAAACCGGATCGCCTGAACGAAGAATTGTTACAGGAAACAGTGAGTTCACAAAAACAGGAAACCACGGAACATGGAGCTTTTTACCGCCTGTTGCCGGCAGGGAAGATTATTACTGGAAGCGGACGAGCACAAACAGATCGTGTTGCAAAGCCTCGCTTTCCTGACCCGCGAGCAAAGGATCTGGTTATATGGCTTCGTCATCCTGGACGATGAATTTCACCTGTTATGGAAAAAGCAGCAGGCATGGGGAACAAAGAACATCCGGCAGATGATGCTGAAATTTATTGCCCAGCAGATCAAGCACAGGCTTCGTAGCACCCGCTCTCCCGAGCTTGAAAAATACCGGAGCAACCGGAACGACCGGCAATACCATTTTTGGGAAAAGAACTCCCGGGCCACACCGGTCATTTCCCGTGAAATGGCTGCGGAAACCATCTGCCAGCTGCACGAAGCGCCCGTCAGCACCGGCCTGTGCATCACACCGGAAGAATACGGGTATTCCTCAGCGAGATGTTACACGCCTGCTCAACCAGCAAAAAATAAGCGCTCCGGGAATCAATCGACAGTCTGTATGCGTAAAAGTAAAAAAGAGAAATGTTCATGGTTATATCATATATCAGAAACAGCCGGGATACTGGCAGAGCCGCCGGATAACAGCCAGAGCAGGCAGTTGACGGGAAATTCGAATATGCAGCTGATCATTACTGATTTTGAGACAGCTTTTGATCCCGCCGGCGTTTGCCGCTGAGAAAGTTTAGAATAAGGGAAGGAAAAAGAAAAGCAAAATTTCCCGGCTGTTCATCTTTTTACACTATATATCAGGTATTCGTTCATAACACTTCAAGATCCATGGCAGTCCGGGGGATTCTTCCCTTGGAGTACTCTTCATAAGCAACAAGGCCGGGAATACACAGGGTATTTACCCGGTGTAGTGCCCGGCTTTCATCAGGCTTCCCGGGCCGTGTGAGTTCGAGGAAACCCATATGCAGGGATCATTGCTTCTCTTCACATCAGAAGGCGGTATTCCCGCCGCTACAGGCAGCCAATTCATACACACTGCCAACCAGTATCCGCTTTTGTAAACAGGCATTCCATTCACTATAACTAATAAAAAAGCCGGGGAATCCCCCGGCTTTTTAAATATCTCTGCTTCGAATTTATCCCTTTACCAATGTACCCACATTCCTTCCCATGATCACATGCAGCAGGTTACCTACCTTATTCATGTCAAACACGATGATGGGCAGGTTGTTTTCCTGGCACAGCGTAAAGGCCGTCATGTCCATTACGTTGAGGGATTTCTGGTATACCTCGGTAAAAGTGATGGTCTCAAATTTGGTCGCTGAAGGATTTTTTTCCGGGTCGGCGGTGTAAATGCCATCCACACGGGTGCCTTTCAGGATCACATCCGCCTGGATCTCGATCGCGCGAAGCGAAGCCGCCGTATCTGTCGTGAAATACGGGTTGCCGGTACCGGCTCCGAATATCACCACGCGGCCTTTTTCAAGGTGGCGGATGGCCCTGCGGCGGATATAAGGTTCCGCAATTTGCTCCATTTTTATGGCAGACTGCAGCCTGGTATACATCCCGGCGCGTTCCAGCCCGCTTTGCATAGCCATCCCGTTGATCACCGTGGCCAGCATGCCCATATAGTCGCCCTGTGCCCGCTCAATACCGGTTTCCGCTTCATTCATCCCGCGGTAAATATTTCCCCCGCCTATCACAATGGCAACCTGTACCCCAAGGTCCGTTACCGCCTTAATATCCTGTGCATACTGGGATATCACTTTCGGGTCAATTCCATAATTGCTGTCTCCCATCAGGGATTCCCCACTCAGCTTGAGCAAAATTCGTTTGTATTTTGGCAACATGTCAGCTATGATTATTGTAAGATCTAATTCTCCTTATTCTCGAATAGTGCTAATATACAATTCCGATCCCAAAATTATCCCCTGAATACGTATAAGCAAAAAAAAGGAGAGAATTTTTCCATTCTCTCCTTTTATATCATTAAAAGTTATTATCCTAACGCCACGCGTTTGAAAGTGTTCACTTTCAGTTCGCCGTCCACGCTCTTCAGGTGGTCTGCAACGGATTTGTTGCCGTCTTTTACGAAGGCCTGTTGCAGCAGCGTGCTCTCTTTGTAGAATTTCTGGATCTTGCCGGCAGCGATCTTCTCAGCCATTTCAGCGGGTTTGCCTTCAGCTTTGATCTGCTCAACAGCGATCTCTTTCTCACGGGCAACCAGTTCAGCGGGAATGCCTTCTGCGTCAACAGCGAGGGGATTCATTGCCGCGATCTGCATAGCGATGTCTTTACCTACTTCTTCAGAAACAGGTTTGCTGAAACCAACGAGCACGCCCATACGGTAATTACCGTGGATGTAAGCGGTTACGGAAGCTGCTTCAACCCTTTCAAAACGGCTCAGGGTGATCTTTTCACCGATCTTGGCCACCTGGTCGTTCACTTTGTCCGCAACGGTAGCGCCGTCAAGGGAAGCAGCGTTCAGTTCGTCTACGGTCTGGATGTTGTTTGCCAGCGCCAGGTCTGCGATAGACTGCGCAAATTTCACGAAGTCTTCGTTTTTGGCCACGAAGTCGGTTTCGCAGCTCAGCAGTATTACCACGCCTGCTTTCGCGTCGGCAGTGGTTTTCGCGATCACAACTCCTTCTTTGGTTTCACGGTCGGAGCGCAGCGCGGCTACTTTCTGACCTTTCTTGCGCAGGTAATCCACCGCTTTTTCGAAATCGCCGTCTGTTTCAACGAGCGCTTTTCTGCAATCCATCATTCCGGCTCCTGTTTGCTGACGCAGTTTGTTTACATCAGCTGCTGTAATTGTTGCCATCGTATATAATCAGTTTATATGTTAATGTTTTATGAAGAATTTACCGGGAGGGGTATAATGTGAATCGTGAACGACAGGTATCATTCACGATTCACTATTGATATTGAATTATGTTCAATTATCTGGCAGGACCAGGTCTGCCTGCACCGGAGGGACGGAATCCGCCACCGCCGCCGGGACGGTTGCCACCACCAGGACGGCTGCCGCCGCCACCGGGACGATTACCGCCACCGCTTCTGCCGCCACCGCCACCAGGACGGTTGCCGCCGCCGCCACGGTTACCACCGGGGCCGCCGGGACCACGCTGGCCACCCGGACCGCCGGTTCTGCCACCGGGGCCACCAGGCCTGCGTCCGCGTTCACCACGCTCGTCGCCGCCTTCCAGCTCAAACTTGCGCAGTTTGTTGTCTGTTTCTTCTTCTTCTACCTCGTCGGTTTTTTCAACAGCCCTTTCAGCCAGGCCTTCAGCGATAGCTGCAGCAATGTAGCTAACGATGATAGCGATGGACTTGGTAGCGTCGTCGTTCGCGGGGATCGCGAAGTCTACCTTGGTAGGATCGGAGTTGGTATCAACCATACCGAAAGTGGAAACACCGAGACGTTTTGCTTCGGCCAGGGCAATGTGCTCATGGCTGATGTCTACGATGAAGAGGGCAGCCGGAACACGTGCCAGTTGGGCAATACCACCCAGCACTTTTTCCATTTTGTCCTTATCGCGGGAGAGCGTGAGGCGCTCTTTTTTGGTGATGTTGTCGAAAGTACCGTCCGCCAGCATTTTTTCGATGCTCTGCATTTTCTTAACGCTCTTGCGGATGGTTGCGAAGTTGGTGAGCATACCACCTAACCACCTTTCGGTAACATAAGGCATGTTCACGCGTTTTGCAGCTTCTGCCACGATCTCTTTCGCCTGCTTTTTGGTAGCAACGAACATGATCTTTTTACCGCTTTTGGCGATGGATTTCAGCGCAGCGGCTGTTTCCTGGAGGCCTTCAACGGTTTTGTTCAGGTCGATGATGTGAATACCTTTCTTCTCAGCGAAAATATAAGGCAGCATCTTCGGATTCCATTTCTTCTTCAGGTGACCGAAGTGTACACCGGCTTCCAGTAACTGCTGCTGTAATGAAGTATTATTTTCCATGTTGTTTTAATCAAATTGATGTTCAAAAATTGAATGATACAATCATTAACGTTTAGAGAACTGGAAGCTCCTTCTGGCTTTAGCTTTACCGGGTTTCTTACGTTCAACAGCTCTCGGATCACGTTTCAGCAGGCCGGCAGCTTTCAGTGCAGGGCGAAACTCAGGGTTGATCTCGCACAGTGCGCGGGCAATACCCAGTTTTACAGCTTCAGCCTGACCTTTGATACCACCACCCTGTGCATTCACTTTTACATCGAATTTATCCAGCGCGTCAATGGTCTTGAAAGGCGCTTCAACCTGGTTCTGCAGGTAGATCAGCGCGAAATATGTTTTATAATCCTTGTCGTTCACCAGAATGGTGCCGGTACCTTTGCTCACGTATACACGGGCAACTGCTTCCTTACGACGGCCGATAGTATTTTTTTGTTTTTCCATTATTCAGGTGTGATTAGAAAGTTAAAGACTGCGGTTTCTGAGCAGCATGCGGATGTTCCGCACCGGCATACACGAAGAGTTTTTTATACATCGCACGGCCCAGACGGTTCTTAGGCAGCATGCCCTTCACCGCTCTTTCGATCACCACTTCCGGACGGCGCTTCAGCAGGTCCTTGGCAGCTTCGCCTTTCTGACCACCGGGGTAACCGGAATAAGTCAGGTATTCCTTGTCGTTGAGTTTGTTGCCCGTGAAAACAACCTTCTCAGCGTTGATCACGATGATGTTGTCGCCACAGTCAGTATGCGGAGTATAGTAAGGCTTGTTCTTACCTCTCAGAATTGCCGCGATCCTGGCGCTCATTCTGCCCACAGTTTGGTTGGTAGCATCTATAATGTACCAGTCACGCTTTACGTAAGCGTCGTTAGCAGACTTTGTTTTGAAGCTTAAAGTATTCATTGCTTAATAGAATAAAATTTAATCTCGCCCTATTTGGGAGTGCAAAGCTAAGTTGTAAATTGAATAGAACCATCAATTTGGACAACTTTTTTTGAGTGAGGCCCTGTAATGAATTGATTTTCAATAAAAATTTTGACAAACAATTATCAACACCTTATGCAGGGCCCGGTTTTATTGGGCTTCCATAAACAAAAAAGACCGCAAGCACGGTCCTTTCTGCATTAATTTCCGGGAAAAACAACATTAATCTCTCCTGCTTGCTCCCAGATATATCATTATATATCGTAATAAGATGACGAGGGAAGATACAGCCGCCACCACATAGGTTAGGGCCGCCCACTTCAGCGCATCCTTGGCCATGTCATGCTCCTGCTTATAAGTGATCCCCGCACTGTCCAGCCATTTCAGGGCCCGGTTAGAAGCGTCGAACTCCACAGGCAGCGTAATAACGGAAAAGAGGGTGGTGATACCGAAGAGGATAATACCCCCCAGCAGCAGCTGAGGAAAGGCCTGTACCATCAGGATGCCCACTACCAGCACGATCTGCACCAGGTAGGAGCTTACCTGCACCACCGGCACCAGTTTGGAGCGCATGGTCAGCCAGGGGTAAGCCGTGGCATGCTGTACGGCGTGGCCGCACTCGTGGGCAGCTACTGCCGCCGCCGCTACACTGGCCGTTCCATATACGTCCGGGCTCAGGTTCACGGTTTTGGTGGCCGGATTATAGTGGTCGCTCAGGAAACCCTCGCCCTGCACCACTTTCACGTCGTAAATGCCGTTGTCGCGCAGCATTTTTTCAGCGATCTCATGCCCGGTAAGACCGGATGAGGTGCCCACCTCGCTGTATTTCTTGAATTTACTCCTTAAAACATAACTTACTAACGCACTGATCCCCACGAAAATCAGGGAAATGATCATTATGCTCATATCAGGTACCATACTCTATTGCTGTTTGTTTAGTTCTTGTTATAAAATTACCCAATATTTCTATCAAATCCCCTACCAGTTGCCAAAACTGACAGTTCTGGTATGTAACCGGCAGGTTACATAAAGGAATTTGTCAGGGCAAAAATTTAACACTGCCACTTTGGCCGGAACATACCCTTTTTCATCCACTTCGACCCCTAATATTAATTGTTATTTTAAATTATAATATGTGCAAAAATTAATATATCAAAGCCAGTATTACCATCCCTAGCTATCAATAATTTACGAAAGCTTATAAGAAATTATTTGCAGGCGAAACAGGCTACAATAGGGAGTTCCAGCCGACTGACTGCCAACGGAATTAACACGTTAAAAGTTATTAACATCCATTAAATAAACTTTTTTATTCTGAACCCATTTAGTAATTTAGTCCTGAATTTAATGGGTTAGTAAGTAGAAAGAGTCAGCGGAATCTTCCGTTGGCTCTTTTCTCTTTTTAACATTTTTCTCTCCGGGAAAGCGCGCATTTTTTATCTCCCGCTTCATCAAAGATCAACAATCACTCTCTTCTCCTTTTTTTCATTTTACTTTGTTGCATGAGTAAAATCAGAACAGCGTTTTTTTGCCAGAACTGCGGGTATGAATCAGCGAAATGGACAGGTAAATGTCCTTCATGCAATCAATGGAACACATTCGTCGAAGAAAAAGTTCAGAAGGATATTCCCATGCGCCAGATGGAATGGAAGCAGGAAACCACCGGCGCTTTCAAAGCACCCCGCACCGTGCATCTCGATGCAGTGGAAGGACTAGAAGAAAAACGCTGGCTCACGCCCGACGCAGAACTCAACAGGGTGCTGGGAGGCGGTATAGTGGCGGGTTCGCTCGTATTGGTAGGAGGCGAGCCCGGCATCGGCAAATCCACTTTGTTCCTGCAAAACGCTTTGTTGCTGAAAGGCATTAAAACACTGTATATCAGTGGCGAAGAAAGTGAACAACAGATCAAGATGCGGGCAGACAGGTTGAAGATCAGCAACGACCAGTTTTATCTCCTCACAGAAACTTCCACGCAGGTGATCTTCCAGGAGATCAAAAAACTACAGCCTGACCTTGTGATCATCGACTCCATACAAACCCTTCAATCTCCACTCATAGAATCAGCTCCCGGAAGCGTTTCGCAGATACGTGAAACAGCCGCGGAAATGCAACGCTTCGCGAAAGAAACCAATACGCCCGTTTTCCTCATCGGCCACATCACGAAAGACGGCGCCATTGCAGGTCCGAAGATACTGGAACACATGGTGGACACGGTATTGCAGTTCGAGGGCGACCAGCATTACGCCTACCGCATCCTGCGCACTATCAAGAACCGCTTTGGGTCTACCGCGGAGCTGGGCATTTATGAAATGACCGGCGCCGGGCTCAGGCAGGTGAATAATCCTTCCGAGATACTCATCTCCCAGCGCGATGATATGCTCAGCGGCGTGGCTATCGCTTCCACCATCGAAGGGCTCAGGCCGATGCTCGTGGAAGTGCAGGCATTGGTCACGCAGTCCGTTTACGGCACTCCCCAGCGCACCGCCACCGGCTTCGATCTGCGGAGGCTGCAGCTGTTGCTCGCCGTACTGGAGAAGCGCGGCGGGTTTCACTTTGGTGTGAAGGACGTGTTCCTCAACATCGCGGGCGGCCTGCGCATAGAAGATCCTTCCATCGACCTGGCGGTGCTGGTGGCGCTGCTCTCCTCGTTTGAAGACACCGGCGTTTCACACAAGAACTGTTTTGCCGGCGAAGTAGGCCTCAGCGGCGAGATCAGGGCGGTGAACCGGATAGAGCAGCGCATTGCTGAAGCGGAAAAGCTGGGCTTCGAAAAGATTTTTATTTCCAAGTATCATAAGAAAGGCATTGATTTCAGTAAATTGAATATCGAAGTGGTGCCGCTGGGAAGAGTGGAAGAAGTATACCGCCTGCTCTTCTGATCCGGCGCCTGTTTGTTAACCTAAAACCTTTCATCATGCTGCAGTCGTTCCTGCACCTGTTTTACCCGCATGCCTGCGAAGGCTGCGGGCAAGAGCTCAGCAGTACCGAAAAGATATTGTGCATCAGCTGCTCATTGCAATTGCCGGCCACCGGCTTCCAGAAGATCGCGGACAACCCCGCTGAAAAGAAGTTCTGGGGCCGAGTACCCATGCAGCACGCCATGGCCGGGTATTATTTCTATAAGCAGGGCGTGCTGCAAAACCTTATTCACAGCTTCAAGTACAAAAAGCGGGAAGACGTAGCTATCTTCCTCGGCCGCCAGCTGGGCTTGTTGCTCAGGGAAAGCGCCTGGTGGAAAGAGATCACCGCGCTGGTGCCCGTTCCGCTCCATGCCGCAAAGGCGCGCCACCGCGGCTACAATCAGGCTGCGCTGCTGGCGGAAGGAATGGCCGGAGTGCTGGAATGCAATGTGTGGGCAGACGGATTGAAGAGAACCGCGTTTTCCGAGACACAAACGCGCAAATCAAGAACGGACCGCTGGACGAACGTAGAAAACATTTTCGCCTGGAACAGGCATGAGCTGAAAAGCTCGCCGCATCTGCTGGTGGTAGACGATGTGATGACCACCGGCGCCACGCTCGAAGCCTGCGCCCAGGCAGTGCTGCAGGCGGGAAATAACGTAAAGGTAAGCGCCTGCGCGCTGGCCTGCGCTGCTTGAAGAAGACGGGGTATGTACAAAAAAATACAGGTGTTCGAAAACACCTGTCTCTGGTAACTATTCCACGTTATGAATACGCAATTGTTGCATTATGTCAACTACAGCTTAGAGGAAGTCTTGTTATTGTTCCCTTTCGGGGAAACCGCATTCGGCTCATGTACCGGCTGCGCTTTTGCATTTTTATTCACATAAACGACCCTGAAAGTCCCGCCTGCGGCGCTCTTTTCGGCCACAACCTGCTCCAGTCCCAGCTTCGCAAGCCGGAGGCTTAATTGCCTTAAATCATCCTTAATGTTCATTGCTAAAAGTTTTCGGTGATGTAATGTGTTGCGTTAATGGGTTCGATTAACAGCAGCGCATTGAACAGCACCCGGCAGCGGCACGGTGGTGGTAGGGGTATGCCCGCTGAACCTGGTATGAGCCTTGTTGCATCTCCTTTAAAAGCATAGTCTTTAAAAGTTAAAACGGTTGGTTTCTGTTTTGTTTTGATCTCGTTGTAATACCCTACAAATGTAATAGGATTTATAGACTAAACAAATATATTTTTCCGCTTTGAAAGAAATGTGATTGCAATTTATTGTAAACCATTTGATTATAACGGTAAAATTTTTTCAGCATCAAAGCTCAGGGCTTCAAAAGAAGGATTGAACATTATTAACCAGGACTTTTCTATCTTTGCAAATGCCCGTGGGTAGATTTGTTTATTGTTCGGCCCCCGGGTTCATCGTAAACCGTAACTAATAAACGTTATTGCCATGAAATCATTACAACAATGCGCCCGTGAGCGCATTCTGATCATTGACGGCGCCATGGGCACCATGATCCAGCGCTATAAACTCCAGGAATCCGATTACAGAGGGGAACGATTTGCCAACTACCACACAGACGTGAAAGGTAACAGTGACCTGTTGTCCCTTACCCAGCCGGCCATCATTGAAGCCATCCACCGGGAATACCTGGAAGCAGGCGCGGACATTATCGAGACCAACACCTTCAGCAGCACCGTGATTGCCCAGGCGGACTATGATATGCAGAGCCTTGCTTTTGAAATGAACACCGCTTCTGTCCAGATAGCCAGGCGCGCGGCAGACGACTATACCCGCCGCAACCCGGACAAGCCGCGGTTCGTGGCAGGCGCCATCGGTCCGTTGAATAAAACGCTGTCTATTTCCCCTGACGTAAACAACCCCGGTTTCCGCTCCGTTACCTTCGACGAAGTGGTCGATGCTTATTACGGGCAGGTGAAAGCCTTGTCTGAAGCAGGTGCAGACCTTCTGCTGATCGAAACGATATTCGACACGCTGAACTGCAAAGGCGCCATTTTCGCCATCAAGAAATACTTCCGTGATGCGGGCAAGCCTGAGCTGCCCATCATGATCTCCGGCACCATCACCGACGCATCGGGCCGCACGCTGAGCGGGCAAACGCTGGAAGCATTCTACATTTCCGTGATGCACGCCAAACCGTTCTCCATCGGGCTGAACTGCGCGCTGGGCGGCAACCAGATGAGGCCTTATGTGGAAGAGCTGGCCAACATCGCAAGCTGCTACGTAAGCTGCTACCCGAATGCCGGCCTACCCAATACCTTCGGCGAATACGATGAACAGCCGCACGAAACGGCGCACATCATAGAAGACTTTGCCCGCGAGGGTTTCGTAAATATCGTAGGCGGCTGCTGCGGCACCACGCCCGATCACATCCGTCACATCGCCGAGAATGTAAAGACCATTACCCCGCGCCCACTGCCAGTAGTGGAAACTACCCTGGCATAAGTAAGAAAGAGGAGATTAAGCATGAACACAACGCATACGATCAAGCCTTACCTGAGACTGAGCGGCCTGGAACCGCTGGTAGTACGGCCTGAGACCAACTTTATCAACGTCGGGGAAAGAACCAACGTTACCGGCTCCAAAAAATTCGCACGCCTCATCCGCGAAGGCCAGTTCGAAGAAGCGCTGTCCGTAGCCCGCCAGCAGGTGGAAAGCGGCGCGCAGATACTGGACGTGAATATGGACGATGCGCTGCTCGACGGCGAAAAGGCCATGACCACCTTCCTCAACCTGCTCGCTTCCGAACCGGATATCTCCCGCATCCCCGTGATGATCGATTCCAGCAAGTTCAGCGTGATAGAAGCCGGGCTGAAATGCCTGCAGGGTAAGTGTATCGTGAATTCTATCAGCCTGAAGGAAGGAGAGGAGAAGTTCATCGAACATGCCATCATCTGCCAGAGCTACGGCGCTTCAGTAGTAGTAATGGCCTTCGACGAGAACGGCCAGGCCGACACCCTGGAGAAACGTGTGAGCTTCTGCCACCGCGCTTACAAGATCCTCGTGGATAAAGTAGGTTACGACCCGCAGGACATCATCTTCGACCCGAACATCTTTGCCATTGCCACCGGTATTGAAGAACATAACAACTACGCGGTAGAATTCATTGAAGCCTGCCGCCAGATCAAACAACTCATGCCTCTCGCCAAGATCAGCGGCGGCGTGAGCAACGTATCGTTCTCCTTCAGGGGCAACGACGCTGTGCGCGAAGCCATGCACTCCGTGTTCCTGTTTCACGCCATCAGGGCCGGGCTGGACATGGGGATCGTGAACGCCGGCATGATCCAGATCTACGATGAGATCGAGCCGCAACTGCGCGAGCTTTGTGAAGACGCCATCCTCAACCGCCGCGAAGACGCCACCGAACGCCTCATCGCGTTCGCGGAAACCGTGAAGGCAAAAGGAAAAGTAATTGAAAAAGACGAGGCCTGGCGCGCCGGCACAGTAGAACAAAGGCTCAGCCATGCGCTCGTGAACGGCATCACCGATTATATTGAAGCAGATACTGAAGAAGCCCGCCAGAAATATCCCCGCCCGCTTGAAGTGATCGAAGGCCCGCTCATGGATGGGATGAACATCGTGGGCGACCTCTTCGGCAGCGGTAAGATGTTCCTGCCGCAGGTAGTGAAAAGCGCCCGCGTGATGAAAAAATCTGTGGCCGTGCTCACGCCCTTCATTGAAGCGGAGAAAGCGGAACTGGTAGCGAAGAACGGCGGCGAGATCAAATCCGCCGGAAAAATATTGCTCGCCACCGTAAAGGGCGACGTGCACGACATCGGGAAGAACATTGTAGGCGTGGTGCTGGGCTGTAACGGCTACGACATCATCGACCTCGGCGTAATGGTGCCCGCGGAAAAAATATTGCAGGCCGCCCGCGAAGAAAAAGTAGATATCATCGGCCTCAGCGGCCTCATCACGCCCAGCCTCGACGAGATGGTGCACATCGCCCGCGAGCTGAAACGCCAGCAGTTCAATATTCCCCTGCTCATCGGCGGCGCCACCACTTCCCGCACGCATACCGCCGTGAAGATCGCGCCGGAATACGAGAATGGTGTGATACACGTGCTGGATGCTTCGCGCAGCGTAACCGTTACCGGCAACCTGCTGAATAAAGCGCTTCACAAGAATTTCCTGGCTGAAGTAAAAGACGAATACATCAAGCTCAACGAGCAGTTCAAGAATAAAAAGCCTGTTAAACAATACCTGTCGATCGCCGATGCCCGCCAGCAGAAAGTGGATATCGACTGGGCGGCGTTTAACCCCGTAAAGCCCGCCCAGCTTGGCACACAGGTGTTCGATAACTATGACCTGGCAGAGATCGCGAAATATATTGACTGGCAGCCTTTCTTCATTGCCTGGGAGCTGCACGGCAAATTCCCGCAGATACTGGAAGACGAGGTGGTGGGCAAAGAAGCCACCCGCCTGTTTAACGACGCGCAGGAAATGCTGAAGAAGATCATTGCAGAAAAATGGCTGAGGGCCAGGGCTGTAATAGGCTTGTTCCCCGCCAACTCTAACGGTGAAGACACTGTGAAGGTAACTGCCATTGACGGTGCAGAAGTGCCGCTTGAATTCCTGCGCCAGCAGATCAAAAAGGCGCCGGGCCAGCCGAACATCAGCCTCGCGGATTACATTGCGCCGGCCAGTACCCAGAAGCAGGACTACATCGGCGGCTTTGCCGTTACTGCCGGCGAAGGCATTGAGAAGTACCTGGATCAATTCAAAAAAGAACACGACGATTATAGCAGCATTATGCTGAAGGCGCTGGCAGACCGCCTGGCAGAGGCTTTCACCGAACTGCTGCACGAGCGCGTACGAAAGGAATTCTGGGCATATGCTACAGACGAGCACCTCACCAACGATCAGTTGATCAAAGAGGAGTACCTCGGCATCCGCCCCGCGCCCGGTTATCCGGCATGCCCCGAGCACACGGAAAAATATAAGCTGTTCGACCTGCTGAGCGCCACCGAAGCCACGGGCATCACGCTCACGGAATCACTGGCGATGTATCCCGCGGCCAGCGTCAGCGGCTGGTATTTCGCCAACCCGCAGTCGAGATATTTTGGTTTAGGTAAAATTGAGAAAGACCAGGTGGAAGACTATGCCGCGCGCAAAGGCTGGACCCTGGAAGAAGCAGAGAAGTGGCTGCGCCCGAACCTTGAATACGATATGTAAACAAACCGCATAAAAAAGCCCCGGAGTACTTCCGGGGCTTTTTGTTTTGAATCACTTTAGTATTTTTTCAGCGCGCTGTCCTCTTTTATTACTTCGTTCAGCAATCCCACGTCCACACTTTGAATGAGGCGGTCTCCTTCATAAAACCGCACCTTCTTTACTTCCGGCGACTTCGGTATCGTGCCCAGCCAGGCCATTGCCGTGGTAAACGAACGGCTTGGGCCTTCTTCCATGATCGAGAAATGAAGGTCCACCGCGTCGCCTTCCTGCTTGCTGCTGGTCAGCGCTATCTTTTGCTCCAGGTTACTCAGCCGCAGCGTTACAGCTGTGAGCAAATGGGTATTAAAGTCTACGGTATCGATCGTATTGGAAACGGTCTTCGCCATGCCGAACACCTTTTCCATCTCCTGCCGGTTGTTGATCACCCAGCAAACCACGCTGTCGTTCTGCTTGATGGTATTCTTCACGAAATAACCGCTCAGCGGTTTAATCACGATATCTTTCTGGAAAGCAACAAGCTCGTTGAGGGTATCTCCCTGCTCCAGCTTTTCTTCCTGGGTAACGGTGCTTTGGGATGTGTTGGGGCCGCAGGCCGCCAGCAGCAGGAGGAACAGTCCCCCGGTATATAGCAGGTTCTTCATAAAATTCAATTTAGTTTGCAGGATAATAACCACAATCTCAGTACCAAAGTTCAAATACAGTGAGAATAACGGGATAGTAAAAAACTGATTTACAGGGAAAACACGCAGCAAAATGCGTACATCTACGCTTGATATACCCTCGGGAGGGTAGTAGTTTTGTGACATGCTTAAGGATCGCATTTAACCCCAAATAAGCAGTTCAGAATAAGAAAAGTTAAGGTACACAGTTATGTTAACCCCAGTTACAGTTTTAGGGCCGTCCCGGACTTGCTCCGTGACGGCCCTGTTTTTTTGGAGCATATCTTATTTCACGTCCACCCACATCCCGTTATCCCTGATAAGGTTGATCAGTTCGCTTACCGCTACATCGCTGCTGAGGCCGCGTTTCACCACTTCCTTGCCGCGGTAAAGCGTGATCTTGCCTACGCCGCTGCCCACGTAACCAAAGTCTGCGTCGGCCATTTCGCCGGGACCGTTCACGATGCAGCCCATGATGGCGATCTTCACGCCTTTAAGGTGATTGGTCACTGCCCGGATGCGCGCCGTGGTTTCCTGCAGGTCGAACAGGGTTCTGCCGCAGGAAGGGCAGGAGATATATTCTGTTTTGGAGATCCTGGAGCGGGTGGCCTGCAGGATGCCGAAAGCAATGTTGTTGATCAGTTCCAGCGGTTCTTTTACAGTGCCGGGCTGCCTGTTGAGCGACGGATCGGGCAGGGCTTTGAGCCACAGGCCTTCCCCGAAACCATCCAGCAGTAAGGCGCCGGTTTCGGTGGCATAATGTATCAGGTCATCGTCTGCATTGCCATGGCCGCTGTTGCACATGAGCACAACGGGTTGGGAGATCCGCCGCTCCATCATGTCAATGAGCGCACGCCTTACCATGGCCATGGCATGGGCTGAGTTGGAATACAATACAGGCACTGCGTCTTTGGCTTCGGCCAGCGTTTCCAGGAACGACGTGAATTCGGCTGAACCAAGATCATCCGCATGGGCAGCCACGAAGTTCATCTTCGCGAGGCGGCCCTCCTTGCGGGCTGCGAGGTAGCTGTGCACGTCCAGGTAGGGGAAATATTTTTCTTTGTCTTCCGCATGCAGCCATGCCGGGTGCTGCACGATCACTTTGAGCGTGCCCGGCAGCGCGAACGGCAGTATGTGATGGCCGGTGAAGATATAATCCGCGGCTGCATCGCCGATGTTCCATTTGTCGGTGGCTTCGTCGTAGTGATAGCCGATGCCGCGCAGATCGTGATGGGTAATGGTTTTGAGATGGCTGAGATCCGCTACTACCACGGGCACCTGTTTCCCGCCGATGTTATCCACGGCAACGCTTTCTCTTTTGGCAAAGTTGAAAGGGGAATAAGGCAGTTTCTCCGGGTTGCCGAGCGGCTGGATGGGCGCGTGGGAAACGCGGCTGCTGTAGCGTTTCACGATGTCGCGGCATACGGGTAGCTCAAATTCCGGGTCTTCCGTAAGGGATACGCGGATGGTATCACCCACGCCGTCTTCCAGGAGCGTGCCGATGCCTACTGCTGATTTAATGCGGCCGTCTTCTCCGTCGCCGGCTTCGGTTACGCCGAGGTGAAGCGGGTAGCAGTGGCCAAGCTCCTGCTGCATGGTGTTCACCAGCAGGCGGTAAGCCTGTACCATTACCTGCGGGTTGCTCGCTTTCATGCTCAGCACGATGTTGCGGTAATGCAGGTCTTCAGCAATGCGGAGAAATTCCATGGCGCTTTCCACCATGCCCATGGGCGTGTCTCCATAGCGGCTCATGATGCGGTCGCTGAGGGAACCGTGGTTGGTACCGATGCGCATGGCGGTGCCGTACTCCTTGCAGATGTTCACCAGCGGGGTAAAGCGTTCCCGGATGCGGTCAATTTCTTCCTGGTATTCCGCATCAGTATATTCCAGCAGCTCAAATTTCTTTTTATCTACGTAATTGCCGGGGTTCACACGCACCTTTTCAACAATACGGGCAGCCACTTCGGCGGCATTGGGCGTGAAGTGGATATCGGCCACCAGCGGGGTGTTATATCCTCTTTTGCGTAATTCGTTCTTAATATTCAGCAGGTTTTCCGCTTCGTTTTTACTGGGTGCCGTAATGCGCACCAGCTCGGCCCCGGCCTCTATGCAGCGGATAGACTGCTCCACGGTACCTTTGGTATCCATGGTGTCCGTAGTGGTCATGGTCTGAATGCGGATAGGATGGTAATTGCCGATGGTTAGGTCCCCCACTTTAACTTCCAGTGTGGCCAGCCGCTCATATTTGGTCAGCGAAGGGCTATATAATTGCATGAAATTGAGTCTAAGTTGTGCCACAAAATTAGCAAATTATTCAGCGATCCTTCTTCTTCATATTTTGTTATTTTATATGAGCGGTAACGCACACGGGGTTAATTTCCCTAGTTTTATCGTGTCAATTTGTTTGTAACCAGCTATTTAACCACTATATGCAGCAAAATAATACCGTGGATACGATACCCTATCAACAATTACCGCTCACCGGGCAATTCAGCGTGTTCGAGGTGGAGAGCTTTAAGACGGAACTGGCGGGCATTCCCCACCGGCATCACGATTTCCAGATCCTGTGGTTCACCAGGGCCGCGGGAGATCATATCGTGGATTTCGTGACCTATGAGCTGAAAGACAATATGCTCTTTCTTTTAAGGCCGGGGCAGGTGCACCAGTTACCCGCCAAAGGCATCTTTGGGTTCAGCATCACGTTCACGGAGAAATTTTATTTTTCCAACAAGCACGAACGCGAGACCTTATACGATTTCACCACCCTGTTCGACGATTCTCAGGAATATGCGCCCATCTTTATCAGCAAGCCGGCGGCGGCCAACCTGGGCATGATCATCACGCTCATGCGGCAGGAGCTGTCCGCGCAGTTCGAAGGCAGCAGCAGCAGCGTGATCAAGCATTACCTGAACGCTTTCCTCTTGCTGGCGGAGCGGGAGAAAAAACATAACGTTGCGAACTCGCCTATCCTGCTGAACCACGACACCAGGATCATCCAGCTGCGCAGGCTGGTGGAAAAGAACTTCAGGACGGAGCACCAGGCCGGGTTCTACGCGCAGCAATTTTCACTTACGCCCAAACGGCTGAACGAGATCACAAGGGACGCCATCAATAAAACGGTAACGGATATGGTGCACGACCGCCTGGTGCTGGAAGCAAAACGCCAGCTGGCCTTCAGCAACCGCAGTGTGAAGGAGATCTGCTACGAGCTTGGGTTCGAGGACCCGGCTTATTTCAGCCGTTTTTTCAGGAACCACGCGGGCACTTCGCCCCATGAATTCAGGGAAACAATGTTCAAATAATACCAGTTAATCTTCCCTTTGTCCAAACCGGGAGGATAATTGCGAAGTAATTTTACACCACGTTTTAACGGAACCCATGCTTTAGACGCGTTTTAAGTGAACGCGTTTCTTTATTTGGAAAGGAAAGTAGAAATAAAAACCGTCCCGAATTTTTCGGGACGGTTTAGTTTTTTATGCAAGTATGTTTGGGCGCCGTTACCAATCTTTCTCTACACTGCCCGGCGTGCCTTTCACTTTCTTCATCTTATCTTCCTGGAGTTTCTTTTCCTGCTGTGCAAGGTTCTGCAGGAGGCGCTTGGCTTCTTCAGGCGAAAGCTTGCTGGGCTTGGGCTGCGGTTGCTGCTGCTGTTCCTTGTCCTGCTCTTTCTCATCCTGGTTTTGTTTCTGATCCTGCTTCTGCTGGTCTTTTTTCTCCTGGTCCTTTTTGTCTTTCTGGTCTTTTTGTTTGTCCTTGTTCTCTTTATCATCTTTGCCGCCGCCCTGCTGCTGTTGTTTTTTCAGCATGGCTTGTGCGTAGGCAAGGTTATAGCGGGCCTGTTCGTCTGCGGGATTGGCTTTGAGGGAGGCTTTGTAGCTTTTGATGCTTTCTTCCCACTTTTTATCTTCCATGAAGGTATTGCCGATGTTGTAGCTCGCGTCTGCCTTCACATCTTTCCCGGTGGCGGTTTTGATGGTATTGGCATATTGCTGGCGGGCAGCGTCGAAGCGTTTTTGTTCGTAGTATGAATTGGCCAGGTTGTAGCTGCCTTCCACGGATTTGTTGTTCCGTTCCAGCGCCTTTTTGTAGCTGGCTTCGGCATCGGCGTACTGCTGCTTTTTGTATTGGGCATTGCCCTGGCGGATCAGTTTGCTGGTGCCTTCCTGTGCAAATGCGCCTGCTTGCGCAAACAAGGTTGCTATAACGGTAATGGTTATATGAAAAATATATTTCCTCATGCTGCGTCTGCTGTTTTAAGTCCGGGCAGTGCTGCTTCCCCCGCTTTTTTCTTCCTGCCTTCCGGCACGAAGAATTCCAGCAATATCAGTACCAGGCAGATGCCCAGGAAGTATTGAAAATAACTGTTGTAGTCGGTGAACACGTTTTCGCCGAACTCTTTCTGCTCCATTTTATCGATCTTATCCGCCAGCGCATCCACTACCTCGTCTGTATTGTTCATGAGATGCAAGTACATGCCTTTGCCGGTGGAGGCAAGGGCTTTGAGCGCGTCTTCGTTCAGTTTGGATACAACGGTATTGCCTTCATTGTCTTTTTTCAACCCGCCTGTTTCAGGATCGGGAAGGGGCGAGCCGGTAGGGGAGCCGATACCGACAGTGTTGATCACCACGCCGTTTTCCAGCGCTTTTTTGGCTTCGTTGATGGCGCCTTCGTTATGGTCTTCGCCGTCTGAAATAATGATAAGCGCTTTGTGCTTGCGTTCTTTTTTATTGAATCCTTCGTCAGACACACGGATGGCCTCGTCGATCTCCGTACCCTGGCGGGGGATGAGGTCGGGCGTGATGCTGCCGAGGTACATGCGGGCGGCGGAATAGTCGATAGTAAGCGGCATTTGCAGGTAGGCGTTGCCGGCGAACACGACCAGGCCCACACGGTCATTGTCCAGCTTTTCCATCAGCTTGGTGACCAGCTGCTTGGCACGGGTGAGGCGGTCGGGCTTGGCGTCTGTGGCCAGCATGCTCTTGCTCACGTCCAGCGCGATGATCACGTCCACGCCTTTGCGGGTGATCTTATCCACGCGGCTGCCTTTCTGGAGATTGGCCAGGCCGATCACGCCGAAAAAGAAGGCGGTGAAAAGCAGCAGGAACTTGAAAGTGAAAAGGCGGCGGGAATACCCGCTGAAAAGCTTTTCCACCATAACGGGATCGCCCATACGGCGAATGGAACGGCGCTTCCACCAGGTTACCCAGGCGAAGGAAAGGGCCAGTATGATCAGAAGGACGAAAGCCCAGAGGTATTCAGTATGTTGAAATCTTAACATGGTTAAAACAGCAACCCCGGCTCAGGCCGGGGAGCAATTTCAAAAATAATTTTTTTATAACGTATTACAAGGGTGTTCTGAAATGATTTAGGAGTTTTTTAACAGCGGCTTACTTTTCTCCTTTGAAAAAGCCCTCTTCGGTGAGGATGCTGCGGGTCAGCTCCATGCGCAGACCCTCGATATCGGGGTCCGGGTCTTCCGTTTCGAAATTCAGCACAAAAAAGGTGGGATGCAGGTTTTCCTCGACCCAGCCTACCATCCAGCCGATGTGTTTTGCGCCTGCGCGGCCCCAGCCGCCTTTCCAGGCCAGGATATATTTGGGGGTCGTCTCTTGGATCATCATGCCGCAAACCAGTTGCTGCGCGCGTTTCTGGTAAGGCAACTGGTTGAAATACAGCTGTTTTACGAAGCCCAGCTGCTCGTCGGGCGATATCTGGAGGGAGTTGTCCAGCCAGAAAGTATCGATCCTGCTGATCTTTTTATTGCCGTAACCGACAGAATCCAGCCAGCGCTGCATGGTATCTTTGCCAATGCGGCGGGCGATCTCCTGGAAATAAGGCACGGAGGAAACGCGGAAAGCCTGTGACATGGTCAGGTCGCGGTTCCAGGACGTATCCGGGCGAACGATGCTGTCCCACCTGATGACCATATTGGTATCGCTGGCTGCGCCGGTATGCAGTGCGGTGAGGGAATTGAATATCTTGAAGGTGGACGCCGGCGTGAAACGTTGTTTGGCGCGGTCTATATTATACACCTTGAATGTGCCCTGGCCGTTGTCAAACATCATGAAAGTGCCTTCCAGTTTATGTTTGGCGAAATATTTCTCCCATTCTTTAGCATCTTTCACGTTGTTGGGAGTGCAGGCGCCGAAAAGGATGGCGATGGTCAGCAGCAGGCCGGACAATTTCATCAGTATACGTTTTTTGTTGACGGGGCAAAAGTACGGCAAGCCGCTATAAAAAAGAATGACGGGCGTTTGTTTCTGCCCGTCATCCTGGAATTATCTTCCCCCGGCGGGGAATGGTATGTTTTAAACGGTGGCGGTGGCCTTCAGCACGCCCAGTTCTTTGCCGATCTTGGTGAAGGCGGTAATCGCTTTGTCCAGGTGGGCCTGCGTATGCGCTGCGCTCAGCTGCACGCGGATGCGGGCCTGGCCTTTGGGCACCACGGGGTAGAAGAACCCGATCACGTAAATGCCTTCCTGGAGCAGTTTGTCTGCGAATTCCTGGCTCAGCTTGGCGTCATAGAGCATGACGGGAACGATGGGATGGTCGCCGGGCTTGATATCGAAACCGGCGGCGGTGATTTTTTCCCGGAAGTAGCGGGTGTTGAATTCCAGTTTATCGCGCAGCTCGGTGGTTTCGCTCAGCATGTCCAGCACGGCGATAGAAGCGCCTACGATGCTGGGGGCCACGGAGTTGGAGAAGAGGTAGGGGCGGCTGCGCTGGCGGAGCATGTCTATCACTTCTTTCTTCCCGCTGGTGAAACCGCCGGAAGCGCCGCCCAGGGCTTTGCCGAGGGTGCCGGTAATGATGTCTACCCGGCCCATCACGCCGCGGTATTCATGGGTGCCGCGGCCGGTTTTGCCGAGAAAGCCGCTGCTGTGGCTCTCATCGCTCATCACGATGGCGTCGTATTTATCGGCCAGGTCGCAGATCTTGTCCAGCTGGGCAATGGTGCCGTCCATGCTGAAAGAGCCGTCTGTCACGATAATGCGGCTGCGCGCGCCGGCGGCTTCCTTGAGCTTCGCTTCAAGGTCTGCCATATTGTTGTGCTCGTAGCGGAAGCGCTGGGCTTTGCAGAGACGTACGCCGTCTATGATGGAGGCATGGTTGAGGGCGTCGGAAATGATGGCGTCCTGCTCGGAAAAGAGCGGCTCAAACACGCCGCCGTTGGCGTCGAAGGCGGCCACATAGAGGATAGTATCTTCGGTGCCGAGGAATTTGGATATCTTTTGTTCCAGCTCGGCATGAATATCCTGCGTGCCGCAAATGAAGCGCACGCTGCTCATGCCGTAGCCATGGGTATCTATGGCTTCTTTCGCTGCCGCCACCACCTTGGGGTGGGAGGAAAGGCCCAGGTAATTGTTGGCGCAGAGGTTGATCACGGTTTTGCCGCCCACGGTAATTTCCGCGCCCTGCTCCGAAGTAATGATCCTTTCCCGCTTGTACAGCCCGGCATTATTGATTTCATCCAGCTCGAGTTGTAAACGTTTGATGAAATTTTGGTTCATGATTTTGTTTGTTTTTGTCTGTCACTAACAAAGTTAGGGCAATAAATGTATCAAGGATTGCAAAGGGTGGGACGGGTAAATGCGGGAAGGATAAAAAGTTTGACGGAGGTGTAACATTTGTTTGCCGGTTTGCGTCATACAATTATCATAGACGGTAGATTATGACGAAAGTACTGTTCGCCCCATGATCCGGTGGTTTGCTCTATCCGCCTTCTGCCTCCCGGCTTTTACGGCTGTTTTCGGGGGCGGGATGCCCGTCGGGCGCCGCCTAAGGTGCGCTGGTCCCCTGGTTGTTGCTGAGCGGGGGATCGTTAAAAAGCGTGGCGTATGGTGGAATTTCTGTCATGAAACTGGTGATATAGCCGGTCCGGTCCCCATCCGAAGGGAAAGTCGGCGCTATTCAACAATTTGTCGGAAATTAGCACTCTAAAGAACCTATCGCCGGATGACGGAAAAGGAGTACAACAAATGCGTGGATCTGTATAGCGATAATCTCTTCCGTTTTATTGTCAAGAACCTGGAACATGCGGAAGATGCCAGGGATGTAGTACAGAATGCGTTTGAAATATTATGGAAACATTGTAATGATGTGCCTTTTGAGAAGGCCAAAAGTTACTTGTTTACCGTAGCGTACCATAATATGATCGATCATGTGCGGAAGGTGAAAAGGGTGTCGCTGGTAGAGGAGTTCAGGGAAGAGGCGAAGGTGACGGAACAAAAGATACACAATGCCAGGGCCATTATAGAAAAGGCGCTTAACCGCCTCAGCGACGTACAGCGGTCCCTGATAGTCCTGAAAGACTATGAAGGGTACAGCTACGAAGAAATAGGGGAGATCATGAAGCTCAACCCCTCGCAGGTGAAAGTTTACCTGCACCGGGCAAGAGCCCACCTGAAGGAATACCTGGTGAAAATGGAAAACGTGATTTAGAAAAAGGTATTCAAAATCAGTATTTTATGTCGATAGACATTCACATATCAAACTACGAGGAGTATCTCTACAGCTATGTAGACGGGGAGTTGACGCCGGAGGAAATACTGGCGCTCGAACTTTTCATTGACCAGCACCCGCACCTCCGGGCCGAGCTGGACCAGCTGATGGCCACCCGCCTCCAGCCGGAACCCCTCGTTTTCAGCAATAAGGCCAGCCTCTACAAAAGCAGCCAGGCACAGGAAGAGAACTTCGAAAGCCGGCTGCTCAGCTATATGGACGGCGAGCTGAGCCCCCAGGCTGCCAAAGAGCTGGAGGCTTTCATGGACGTGCACCCGCAGCTCAGGCAGGAACTGGCCGTTTGGGAAAAAACGCGCCTGGAGCCGGATCTTTCCGTTCGTTTTGAGAATAAACCGGTGCTTTACCGTCATGCCGCCCGCACGGTACGCATGCGCCCTGCTTACTGGTGGGCTGCCGCAGCGGTACTCGCCGGCGCGCTTTTCCTGTTAAGGAATTCCTTTATGCAGGACGATCCGGCAACCCCTGCCGTGACCGCCGCCAACCAACCGGCCCAGCCTGCAGATGCCGGGGTGGTGGAAAACAAAGCCAGCACACAGCCGGTTCCTGCGGAAACCGTTCCCGCCCCGCCACTGGTGAAGGAAAATACGGTTGAGCAGGCCCCTGCCCAAAAGGAAAATACAGTTGCCCGCCCCGTTCTGGCGCAGGCTTCTTCCAGTAAGACCGCCAATACGGAAACCGTACCGAACAACGATGTGGAGCGGGCTGCCATAGCAGCGGACCTTTCCAGCCTCCGTACGCATGCCCCCGAGCCCGCCGCCCGCCAGGCTGTGAGTGCGGACCTGACCAACGGCATCCCGAAGGTAAAAGAGAGCGAAACGGTGCTGGCTATGAACGGCAAGCCGTCTATCGACATACAGGCTGCAGCCCCGCTGGCTACCCCGCCGCCCGCACAGGAGCCCGGGGAGCTGATCATGTCCGTGACCGGCAACGGGCTGGAGAGCAAGGTGCTGGATAAGGTCACGAATGTGGCCAAGCTGTTTTCAAGAAAAAGAAATAATAAATAATGGACCGTCATAAAACGGCACAGTCATATGAAGCATAGAATTTTACTCACCCTTTTTACGATCTTCCTGTCTGCGGGCGCTTTTGCCCAACAGGCGGCCATAGATACCATACAGATCAAGGGATTGATCATCGTAAAAGGTAAAACCGCCGAAGGGAAGAGTGTTTTCAAAGCCTACCAGGATACTGCCTATGCACGCCAGAAGCTGAAAAAGAACCTGCACACCAAGTGGCTGGTGGTAGACCTGGGCTTTAACAATTATCGCGACAAGAGCGATTATCCCGCCGCCATGATCATGTCCCTGCACCCGGGCGGGGGCGGCGCGGCCTATTATCCCGGTGTAAGCTATGGCCAGGCGTATGCCAGCAAGAGCTTCGATTATTCCGGCGCGGCGCTCAACAACTTTGCCCCCCGCATGGCCAGCGAACCGCTCACGCCCGCGGAGTTCAAGGTGATACCCGCCAAATCCATCAACTTCAACGTGTGGGTGATCATGCAAAGGCTGAACATCAGGAAACATAAACTGAACCTGATATATGCGCTGGGCCTGGAGATGAACAATTACCGGTTCGCCCGCAACATCACGTATGTGCCGGGTTATTCCACCACGGTTATCCGCGATTCGGTGAATTTTTCGAAGAATAAATTATATGCACAATACCTGTCAGTCCCGCTTATGCTGAACTTTAATTCAAATCCTGCAAAACCTGGCAGGAGTTTTGAAGTAAGTTTAGGCGTTCAAGGTGGTTACCTGCTTAAATCCCGTACCAAACAGGTGAGCGAAGAACGCGGTAAAGTAAGATTGACAGACGATTTCAGCCTGAATAAATGGAGATTCGGACTCACCGGCGAAGTAGCCTACGGGCCCATTAAGCTCTACAGTAATTTTGCGCTGACCCCGCTACACGATTACGGCCTTGAACAGTACCCTTTTTCAGTCGGTTTTCGGTTTAACGGTTTCTAATACTTACCTTTGCAGAACCGTATAAAGCAAAAAGCAGGGAAAACCAGGAAATATATGAATAGGTTGGGTAACAATCCTATGGTTTGAGTTATCCTATTAAAACTGTACACAACCAAACTTGAGAAGTATGCGATCCATCTTGTCGTTTGTTGCTGTAGTGAGTGGAATAGTGTTGATGCATGCAAGCAAATTGAAATTACCGGCCAGTCCTACGGAATTGAGTGGAACCCCGAATCCCGCCACCGAAGTGAACATCCCCGGAAGCACACCTAAATTACCTGCCCCGCAGGCAACGGAATCACTGGTTTACATGCCCGACAGCCTCTTCCAGGCATACCGCGGGGATCATAACCTGTACGTTACCAATCATTATCACGTATTGTACGTTAAAACAGACTCAACGTTCCAGACTGCCGCCGGCCCGCTGGTACCCCATCGCGTGTTTGCGACCAGCCTGATGTATTGGTAATCGGTTGCAGCCGGACTTTTTGACCATTCATCCTGTCAAGGCGCATATTTTCAAGGTTTCAGCGCCGAATGTGCCCGCGCATTTTTATATTTGGTTTGAAAATCTTCAAACCAACTGTATGAGAATTATTAATCTGTTCCTCGTCCTGGTGCTGGCCGCCACCCAGCAAGTCTCGGCCCAGGCAAAGCACGAATGGAAAAACGCCTCCTCCGGCGGGTATTCCTACCGCTATATTTCCGGCGACCCGATGCAGGCCCGCTTTTATACCCTGAAGAACGGCCTTACCGTTATACTCAGCGTCAATAAAAAAGATCCCCGCATCCAAACCCTCATTGGCGTTCGCGCCGGCAGCAACAACGATCCGAAAGACCATACCGGCCTGGCGCACTACCTGGAGCACCTGCTCTTCAAAGGCACCACCCACTTCGGCTCGCTGGACTGGAGTAAAGAAAAACCCCTCCTGGACCAGATCACCGCGCTGTACGACCAATACAACAAAACCACCGGCACGGAAGCCCGCAAAGCCGTTTACCACCAGATAGACAGCGTTTCAGGCCTCGCGGCGAAATACGCGATCGCCAATGAATACGATAAAATGATGACCAATATGGGCGCCCAGGGTACCAACGCACATACCTGGGTAGAAGAGACCGTGTACGAAGAAGACATCCCGTCCACCGCCGTAGACAAGTTCCTGGCCGTGCAGGCAGAACGTTTCAAAAATCCCGTGTTCCGCATCTTCCACACCGAGCTCGAAGCCGTGTACGAAGAAAAGAACCGCGGGCTGGACAACGATGGCCGCAAGATGTACGAAACCATGCTGGAAACCATGTTCCCCACGCACAACTACGGGCAACAGTCCACCATCGGCACTGTCGAGCACCTCAAGAACCCTTCGCTGATCGCGATCCGTAAATTCTACAACGAATACTACGTTCCCAACAATATGGCCCTCGTGATGGCCGGGGATTTTGATCCCGATTATGTGATCAAACGCATCGATGAATCTTTTGCCTACATGCAGAAGAAACCCGTGCCCGAATACAAAGCCCCGGTGGAAAAGCCCATCACCAGCCCCATCGTGAAAGAAGTGTTTGGCCCTGACGCAGAGAATGTAAACATCGCCTATCGCATGCCCGGCGCGCTGGACACCAAAAACGCCGTGATCCTCACCGTGCTGTCGCAGATACTGTCCAACGGCAAAGCCGGCCTGATGGACCTGAACCTGAACAAACAACAGAAAGTGCTGGGCGCCAGCGTTAGCAACATGCCCTGGAAAGACTACACGGTATTTTCCCTCAGCGGCCGTGCCAAACAAGGCCAGAGCCTCGATGAAGTGAAAGACCTCCTGCTGGCACAGGTAGACATTCTCCGCAAAGGCCAGTTCGATGAAAGCCTCATCACCGCTATCGTAAACAACTTCAAACTGTACGAGATACAGGGCCTGGAAAGCAACGGCAACCGCGCCAACAGCCTGATGGACGCCTTCATTAAACACCGCGGCCAGAACTGGCTGTACGATGTGGCTTACATCGAAGACATGAGCAAAGTGACCAGGAAAGACATCATGGACTTTGCCAACAAATACCTCGTCAACAATTACGTACTGCTGTACAAACGCAAAGGCGAAGACAAGAGCATTGTGAAGGTTGAAAAACCACCGATCACTCCCGTAGAAGTGAACCGCGACGCACAGTCCGACTTCCTGCAAAAGGTAGCCGCCATGCCCGAAACCCCTGTGAAACCGCAATGGCTGGATTACAGCAAAGACATCCAGAAAGGGAAGGCCGGCCATGCGGACCTGCTGTATGTACAAAATAAAGACAACGGCCTGTTCCGCCTGTATTACCGCTTCAACATGGGCAGCTGGAACAACAAAAAGCTGCCGCTGGCCGCGCAGTACCTGCAGTTCCTGGGCACAGACAAATATTCTTCCGAAGAGATCAGCAAACAGTTTTACAATATCGCCTGCAACTTCGCCGTGCAACCCGGCAACGAAGAAACCACCATTTCCATCACCGGCCTGCAGGAGAATTTTGACAAGGCGGTTGAGCTGTTCGACCACCTGATCAACAATTGCAAAGCAGACGAACAGGTGCTGGCCGGCATGAAGAACAGGCTGCAGAAAGTGCGTGCCGATAACAAGCTGAACAAAGCGCAAATCCTCAGCGGCCTGCGTTCCTATGCAACATACGGGGCAAAGAATCCGTTCAATAACCAGCTAAGCACCGAAGAACTGAACGCGATCACCGCCGCGGAGCTGGTAGCCATCCTGCATGAGCTGCCCTCATACCGCCATACCGTGATCTACTATGGTCCCGACCAGCTGGACGCCGCCTCAGCGAAGATCGCGAAGCTGCACCAGCAGCCGGCTTCCTTCAAAGAAGATATGCCGCAGCAGCAATTCGAGAAAGCCGTGATGCAGCAGAATAAAGTACTGTTTGCAGACTACGACATGGTGCAGGCTGAAGTGAACTGGGTGCGCAACGGCGAGCTGTACGATCCGCGCCAGGCAGCCGTGGTGAACCTTTTCAACAATTACTTCGGCGGCGGCATGGGCTCTATCGTATTCCAGACCATCCGTGAATCCAAGGCGCTGGCGTATTCCACTTACGCGGTATATGCACAGCCCAATAAAAAGACAGACCGCTATGCCGTGCTTGCTTACGTAGGCAGCCAGGCAGACAAGATCAGCGAAGCGATTGCAGGGATGAACGAACTGCTGAATGTGATCCCTGAATCTGAAAAGAGCTTCGAAACCGCCCGCAGCAGCCTCAAGAAAGACCTCGAAACAGAGAGGATCACGCAAGACGGCATCGTGTTCAGCTACCTCAGCGCACAAAAGCTCGGGCTGGATACAGACATCCGCAAGAGCGTGTACGAAACCATAGATAACCTGAAATTTGACGATGTGAAAAAACTTCACCAGCAGAATATTGCCGGTAAGCCTTATTCCTACTGCATCCTGGCATCTGAGAAAAAAGTGAGCCTCGATGATCTGAAGAAATATGGCGATGTACAAAAAGTTTCGCTGGAAGAGATCTTCGGTTATTAATCCGTTGCATCAAACTAAAAATACAGGGATGAGACGCGCAATTGCGCGTCTCATTTTTTTAACACAATATTCACACTTTGCTCTTCGTTTAAGAATTCGATAAATCACCTATGTTACCATGTGGCGCTTTTGCTTTCTGATTGTCGTATTACCGCTTTTTGCGTTTGAGCACAATAATTCCGACCTGTATTCCGTTAGGCTCAACCCTTCGAGAATAGATGCCGACAAGGTTTTCCTGCTCGTCGATAAAAGTGATTACCGGATGTACGTTTATGAAGACGTAACGCTGATCAAGATCTATAAGGTCGTGTTCGGCAGCAATTCCACTGCCGATAAATATGTGCAGGGCGATAAGCGCACGCCCGACGGTACGTTCCGCATTTCCGCCAAACGTTACGACAGCCGTTGGAGCCGCTTCCTGTTACTGGATTATCCCAACGCCGAATCCTATTCCAAATTCCAGCAGCGCCAGGCCAGCGGGCAGGTATCGCGCAGTGCGGATATTGGCGGCGGCATAGGGTTGCATGGCGTGGAGTATGCGTCGGGCATCAGGGATTATTACGTGGACCAGCGCATCAACTGGACGCTGGGATGCGTGAGCCTGAAGAACGGGGATATCAACGAGATCTATGATGTGGTGAAAGTTGGCACACCAGTGGTGATCCGGCCTTAGCCGGCAACGACGGACTTTGATATGGATGAATAAGAAAACGGCTGCCGCCTTAAAAAGCGACAGCCGTTATATTTTAGTTTTAGTCAGTGCTTACAATCTGCCGGTCTTGATCTCTTCCACTACAGCGGGATCCAGCAGGGTAGTGGTATCGCCGAGGTTGTCCAGTTCGCCTTCCGCGATCTTGCGCAGGATGCGGCGCATGATCTTGCCGGAGCGCGTTTTCGGGAGGCCGCTCACAAACTGGATCTTGTCCGGTTTCGCGATGGGGCCGATGATGCGGGAAACAGTTTGCATGATATCCTTCCGCGTAAGCTCTGCGTCTTTCACCAGTTTTTCGGCGATCACGAATGCATATATGCCCTGGCCTTTGATCTCATGCGGATAGCCTACCACAGCGCTTTCCACAACACCTGCGTGCATATTGATCGCATTTTCCACCTCGGCGGTGCCAATGCGGTGGCCGCTCACGTTCAATACATCGTCTACACGGCCGGTGATGCGGTAATAACCGTCTTCGTCACGGAGACAGCCGTCGCCGGTGAAGTAGAGGTTTTCGTAAGTGGAGAAATACGTGGTGCGGCAACGTTCGTGATCGCCGTAAGTGGTGCGGATCATGCCGGGCCAGGGGAATTTGACGCAGAGGTTCCCGTTCACGCCGTTCCCTTCTATTTCTTTCCCGTTCTCATCCACCAGTATGGGTTGTATGCCGGGAAGCGGCAGCGTGGCGTAGCCTGGTTTTTCAGGCGTGATGCCCGCGATGGGCGCTATCATGATGCCGCCTGTTTCGGTCTGCCACCAGGTATCGGTAATGGGGCATTTGCCTTTCCCGATCTGGTCTTTATACCAATGCCAGGCCTCTTCGTTGATGGGTTCGCCTACAGTGCCCAGCGTGGTGAGCGAGCTGAGGTCTTTATGGTTCACCGGTCCGAGCCCGAAGCCCATGAGGCTGCGGATGGCTGTGGGCGCGGTGTACAGGATGTTTACCCTGAACTTGTCCACGATATCCCAGAAGCGCCCGGCGTCAGGATAAGTGGGCACGCCTTCGAACATCAATGTGGTGGCGCCTGCGCTCAGCGGACCGTACACGATGTAGCTGTGGCCGGTGATCCAGCCGATGTCTGCCGTGCAGAAGTAAACCTGTCCCGGCTTGTATTGGAATGAATTGATAAAAGTATAATTAGCATATACCATGTAACCGCCGCAGGTATGCACCACGCCTTTGGGTTTGCCGGTAGAGCCGGAAGTGTAGAGGATGAACAGCATGTCTTCCGCATCCATCTCTTCGGCCGGCACGGGCGGGTTGCCCATGGTTTCAACTTGTTTGATCTCATCTTCCCACCATACATCGCGGCCTTTGAGCATGCTCACCGGCGTGCGGGTGCGGGTGCATACGATCACTTTTTTCACGGAAGGGCAAACCATCAGCGCATCGTCTATCACTGATTTGAGGGGAATGTCCTTTGCGCCGCGGAAAGCGCCGTCGCAGGTGATCACAAGGTTGGCCTGCGCATCCTGGATACGGTCTGCAATAGACTGCGCGCTGAAGCCGCCGAACACTACGGAGTGGATGGCGCCGATGCGCGCGCAGGCCAGAACGGCGATAGCCAGTTCGGGGATCATGCCCATGTAAATGCAAACCCTGTCGCCTTTTTTCACGCCATTGTTCTTGAGCACATTGGCAAACTGGCAAACCTTGTTATATAATTCCCTGTAAGTAAGAATGCGATGCCTTTCTTCCGGGTCGTTGGGCTCCCAGATAATGGCTGGCTGGTTGCCCAGCGTGCCGAGGTGCCTGTCCAGGCAGTTTTCCGTGATATTGAGGCGTGCGCCCGAAAACCATTTCACGTCCGGTTTCTTGAAATCCCATTCCAGCACTTTGTCCCATTTGCGGCGCCAGTAAAAATGATCGGCCACGTTGGCCCAGAATCCTTCCGGATCGGTTACACTGTGCTGCCAGGCCTGCTGGTATTCTTCGAAGCTCTTGAGTTGGTATGGGTACGACATGATTCCCAAAAAGATTTATTTGTTATCGGTTTTTTTAACGGGGCTTAAATTTAATGATTTATGATTGAACAATATCAAATAATGTCAGAATAACATTGAATTAATTCAAATTGAAATATAAAAACCCGGCCACAGGAGCCGGGTTGAGAAAGGCCGTCGTTGCGAGAAGCAGCAGGGCTAAAGCGGGTGGGGCGACGAAGCAATCTTCAGGTCTAAAGGCTCTTCACCCGTTCCTTCGCATAAGCCTGTATGCTCTTTTCGTCTTTGCTTTCAGGTTTTGAATTTTTGAGGAAGAGCTGGTAATATCTTTTTGCTTTCAGCGGGTCCTGTACATACTGGTCGTAGATGCGCGCGATGCCGTACTGGCGCATAGGGTCTTTGAAAAGGAAATACGCCGTGTCGTAGTGCGAGATGGCCTGCCTGTATTGTTTCATCTGCTCGTAATTATTGGCCAGGGCAGTGTAATAACTGTCCAGCGAACGGCTTTTTGCGGCAGTGATACATTCTTGCAGCAGCTCATTGCTTTTGTCGAACTGCTTTAATTGGGCATACGATAAAGCCGCGTAATACTTCAGCGTTTCCGGCGCATCCCTTGCGAATTCTACCATTTTATCGTGCACGCGGATGGTGCTGTCAAAATGATCGAGCGAATAGTGCGACACGGCCAGGTAGAGATAAGCGACGGGGTGCACGGCATTTACAGCCAGCAGCGATTCTCCGTAGTTCACGGCTTCCTGGAAGTTCTTTTGCTGGTACGACGATTTGACGAGCGCGGCGGTAACCAGCGTGTTGGCAGAATCCGTCAGGTAATATTGTTTGAGCACGGTGTCTGCGCTTGCATAGTCTTTGCGGTCAAAATATTCTTCCGCAAGGAAAGTCACCACAGACGGGTCTTTCCGGTTAAGGTTATACGAAATTTTCATCAGGGCGAAAGCCGTGTCCTGCAGGCCGGAAGTATTGGAGGCCGCGAGGGCCAGTTGTTTATAGTAGAGCGCGTTATCCGGCCGCAAGGCTACCAGCTTCGAATAATGTGTAACGGCTTTGGCATACTGCTGCTGCGCCCGGGCGATATTGCCCAGCTGCTGCCGCGCGGCAATGTGGTTGGAATCTTTATCAAGCACAAGCTGGTAGGTTCTTTCCGCGTCAGCCGTCTGCCCGTTCTGCAGGTATGCGTTGGCCAGCAGGGCGAGCCCGTTCACATGCACCGGTTTCACGGTCCCTTCCATGTAGGCGATCACTTTGTCGTATTGCTGTTCTTGGAAATAATCCATCAGCAGGGCCTTATCGTACTGGTCTTGCGCGAAAGCGGCGAGGGTGCTGCAAAGCAGCAGGAATAATGCGGAAGATCTGCGGAGCATATCGGTTCGTTTTCATAAAACTAAGCATTTAGTTTATAATAACGAAGAAATTAGTTGATATCTTTTTTTGCAGAACGAAAGCAAGAAGGTGTGCCCGTCATTGCTTTTAAAAAGCAGGGGCATCACACGGAATTGATCCGGGATGCCCCTGGTATTCAAGATGGGGATAGGGATACGGGCATATAGCCCGCCGGGTGTGCAGCGATAACAATAATAATTTTAAGCGCCGCGCTGGTTACAGCCTCATGGGCCGCCTGCTGGAAGCGATGAATACCACAAGGTTGTCGATAGGCCCTTCCAGCGACATTTCCTGGTAGGAGATGGTGGCCACGCCCGGTATTTTTTCCGATACGAGGTGCTGAATGCGCCGGTCCGGCTCAAAATGTTCCGTCTTGCCATGAACGGTCACCGTAATGTGTCTGATAGATTCGCCCGCCTCGGCGTGCATGTGCCGGATAAAACCGGCGATGAGGGTCTTGAGGTTGGTTTCAGTGTTTAGCATGGTGGTGGAGGTTTGGGATTTTGAAATAAGCGGGGGTTAGCCTGAAAAATTGTTGTACGGGTGGTGAATATTTACACTGTTGTGCAGGTCACCGCCCCCGGTATTTGTTACTCCTGTCCCGGATGCGCTTCAGCAGGCCGTCCCCCACGGCCAGGATCTTATCCCGTTCCGCATTGCTGAACGGGTAGGTACCCTTCGCTTTCCGGTAAAAAGTCGCCTCGCTCCAGCCGCATTCCTTACATACGCTGTCCCGAAAGCTTTTGGGCAGCTGGACCATCTCAGCATGCAGGTCCAGCAGTAGGTTGTTGGATGAAAGTTGGTTTGTTTCCATTAGCAGTTAAATTTGTCATTTTGATTCAGTTTTTCTCAAAATGTCAATAAAAATGTTATATTGATAATAGAAGCATCACACTATTTATTGACACCTGTTACAAGTATAACAAAAATTATTTACAGTGGAGGTAATTCCCAAAAATATTATTCACGAAGGCGCCCGTTTAAAACAGATCGTGCGGGACAAACACATGAAGATCCTGGATTTCGCGCGGAAGGCTCATTTTTCCAACCAGATCGCGCACTATTACTTCCGGCAGGAAGCCATTAAAAGAACCAAGCTCCAGGAATTCTGCAACCTGCTCGGTATCAGTCTCGATGAATTCTATGCCTGGACGCACCCCCGCCGCGTGCTTTCCCAGCCCGCCACCGACCTTCACCAGGGCCACCGGCTGGATGAGCTGATCGAGGAAAAGGGGCTGAACAAGACCCGCCTGGCCAACCGGATGAACCTCAGCCGCCGCGCGTTGTACAACCTGATAGAAAAACCCGTGTTCACCCCCGAGCAGCTCAAGAAAGTGTGCCAGGTGCTGGAGATCAGCGCCAAAGATTTCCTGGGCGCCAATCATGTGGACGATAACGATCCCGAAGCGCCGGAGATCGAGAGCTGGAAAGACAAGTATTATAAATTGCTGGAAGATTATAACAAAGCCCTGGTGGAAATTTCCAGGCTGAGAGAGCAGACCCGTTCATAAGACCATTAATAAGGACATCCCCAAAAAGAAAGATGCCGCTGCCAGCGGCAACAGCATCCCCAGGGTCATCACAGGTCAGGAATTTTAGGGGTTTCTGATGTTAACAAGCCGGGATGATGCACAAAAATACCCTCCCCAACATTCATAATCAGCACATATCGGGAAAAAATTTTGCGTACCCGGGAAAAATCCCTGCCCGGAAGCTTCCTTTTTATCCCACAATTACATATATTAGCATTTCTATATCTATAACCAACTATCCCTGGAACTATGAAAAGAGCCCTGCTATCCCTGGCCACGTGCCTGTTCCTGCTGGTGGTAAAAGCCCAACCGGCCTCCGCTCCCGAAGTAAAGGAGTTTGAAGTATTCTGGAAAAAACTCTACACTGCCATCGTCAAAAAAGACTATAACGCTGTGTGCCAGTACATCGAATTTCCGCTTGTCGTAAAAAAGAGCCTGACGGATACCTCGGTGCAGACCATCGGCCGCCAGGAATTCCCCGGTTTTTTCTCCGGCTACCTCAACATGCCGGCCAAAGACGAGTTCATTAATAAATACGGCCTGCTCCGTGCGCGCAAAACGCTCAGCGACGACGATAAAACTATGGTGGACGAGGATTCCGCCACGATCGAAGACTTCGAATTCCAGAAGGTAGGCGGCGAGTGGAAGCTCGTATATGTATATGCTACTGCGAATGAATAAGGAATTGAGAATTATTTGAATATAAAATAAAACCCACACCGGTAATTTCTCCCCGGCATCTTAAATTTCTCCGGTGAATAATTAATTATTCCCGTAACTTTGCACGATTTTTTAGTTCGCTTCGCACTGAAAGATCGCATGGTTTTTCATTAACAACAGCTAATAAAAAAAGATGCCCAAAGACACATCTATCAAATCAGTTCTCATTATCGGTTCCGGTCCCATTATCATTGGTCAGGCCTGTGAGTTTGACTATTCCGGCTCCCAGGCGGCGCGTTCGCTCCGGGAAGAAGGGATCAAGGTGATCCTGATCAACAGCAACCCTGCAACGATCATGACGGACCCTATGATGGCTGACAAGGTATATCTGTTACCACTCACCGTGGAAAGCATTGAACAGATACTGGAAGAGAACGAGATCGACGCCGTATTGCCTACCATGGGCGGGCAAACCGCACTCAACCTCTGTAAAGATGTGGATGAGCTGGGTATCTGGGAAAAGAATAATGTCAAACTGATTGGTGTAGACATCAAAGCCATCGACAAAGCTGAAGACCGCGAACAGTTCCGCCAGTGGATGATCCAGCTGGGCATACCGGTGGCGCCTGCACGCACGGCCAATTCCCTGCTCGAAGGCAAGGAATTTGCCCAGGAGATCGGTTTCCCTCTCGTGATACGCCCTTCCTTCACCCTCGGCGGCACCGGCGGCGGTTTCGTGCATGGCAAGGAAGACCTGGATGAAGCGCTGGATCGTGGCCTGAAAGCCTCTCCCGTTCACGAAGTGCTCGTGGAGAAAGCGGTGCTCGGCTGGAAAGAATACGAGCTGGAGCTGCTGCGCGACATGAACGATAACGTGGTGATCATCTGTACCGTTGAAAACCTCGACCCGATGGGCATCCACACCGGCGACTCCATCACCGTGGCCCCGGCCATGACCCTGAGCGACACCGCTTTCCAGGACATGCGCAACAAGGCCATTATGATGATGCGCCAGCTGGGCAACTTCGCCGGCGGCTGTAACGTACAGTTCGCCATGAACCCGGAAAATGAAGAGCTGATCGCCATCGAGATCAACCCCCGCGTAAGCCGCTCTTCCGCCCTTGCATCCAAGGCAACCGGTTACCCCATCGCCAAGATCGCTTCCAAACTTGCGATCGGCTACACGCTGGATGAACTGGAAAACCAGATCACCCGCACCACCTCCGCATATTTTGAACCCGCGCTGGATTACGTGATCGTGAAAATGCCGCGCTGGAACTTCGATAAATTCAAAGGCGCAGACGATACCCTCGGCCTGCAGATGAAGTCGGTAGGTGAAGTAATGGCTATTGGCCGTACTTTCCCCGAAGCCATCCAGAAAGCCTGCCAGAGCCTGGAGAACGAAGCCGTTGGCCTCGGCTACTACGGCAAATCGCTGATGAAGAGCGAACAATTGATCGAGAAGCTGAAGCGCCCCACCTGGGACCGCATCTTCCGCATCAAAGACGCGCTCATGGAAGGCATGTCCGTGAAATCCATCCACCAGGCTACACAGATAGACCGCTGGTTCCTGCACCAGATCAACGACATCGTGACCCTGGAAAAACAGCTGATGGAGCACGACCTCGATTCCGTGCCCGCCTCCCTGCTGAAGGAAGCCAAAGAAATGGGCTTCTCCGACAAACAGCTGGCCCTCATCTTTACCAACTGCGAAGAAGAGGAAGTATACGAGAAACGTAAAGCCCTCGGCATTACCCGCACATACAAGATGGTAGACACCTGCTCCGCAGAGTTCGAAGCCAAAACTCCTTATTTCTATTCCGCATTCGATACGCAGAACGAAAGCATTCCTTCCGATAAAAAGAAAGTGATCGTGCTTGGTTCAGGTCCCAACAGGATCGGCCAGGGTATTGAGTTTGACTACTGCTGCACCCACGGCCTGCAAGCCATCCAGGAGTGCGGCTACGAGGCCATCATGGTGAACTGCAACCCGGAAACGGTGTCTACAGACTTCGACATGGCGGATAAACTTTACTTCGAGCCTGTGTTCTGGGAGCATCTCTGGGAGATCATCGAGCTGGAAAAGCCGGAAGGCGTGATCGTGCAGCTCGGCGGCCAGACCGCGCTGAAGCTCGCCAAGAGGCTGACCGAAAAAGGCATCCGCATCATCGGTACATCGTTCGACAATATGGACATCGCCGAAGACCGCGGCCGCTTCTCCGACCTGCTGAAAGAGCTGGGCATTCCTTACCCGAAATATGGCACCGCTTACAATACAGACGATGCCATTGAAGTGGCGAAAGAAGTGGGTTACCCCGTACTGGTGCGCCCCTCCTACGTTCTGGGCGGCCAGCGCATGCGTATCGTGATCAACGAAGAAGAGCTGGAAGCATCCGTGCTCAGCCTGCTGAAGCACCTGCCCGGCAACAAGATACTGATCGACCACTTCCTGGACCGTTGCCAGGAAGCCGAGATAGACGCCATCTTCGACGGCGAGAACTTCCACGTGATGGGCGTGATGGAGCACATTGAACCCGCGGGCATCCACAGCGGCGACAGCAATGCCGTGCTGCCGGCGTTCAACCTCAGCCAGATGATCGTGACCACCATGGAGTACTATGCGGAGAAGATCGCCCGTGCATTGGACATCCGCGGATTGATCAACATCCAGTTCGCCATCAAGGACGGGCAGGTGTTCGTGATCGAAGCAAACCCGCGCGCATCCCGCACCACGCCGTTCATCGCCAAAGCATACCAGGTGCCTTACCTGAACATCGCTACCAAAGTGATGCTCGGCGCGAACAAGCTCACCGATTTCAAGATCGAGAAAAAGCTGAAAGGTTTTGCGATCAAAGAACCGGTGTTCTCATTCAACAAATTCCCTGGTGTGAACAAGGAGCTGGGCCCTGAAATGAAGTCTACCGGCGAAGCCATCCGCTTCATCAAAGACCTCCGCGACCCTTACTTCCGCACGCTTTACAAAGAAAGAAGCATGCACCTGAGCAAATAACCAGGTCAAAAAAATATCACAACAAGCCGCTTCCGAAAAGGAGCGGCTTGTTTTATTTCGTACATTCAGGAAGTATCATTGTTTGTAAACCGATGTTTGTTAACCTGTGGCGCACTGCGCCTTTCCTTCGATTGCTGCTGCCATTCACGGCAGGCATTACAGCCGGGATGTTTTACCCGCTGATCCCCTGGGAGTGTATGATCGTTTGTGCGCTGGTGTGGATAGTTCCTTCATTTTTCAGCATCCGGAAACGTTTTGCCTGGCGGCATTACCGTGGCGCGGCTGTGCTGGCGATTGTATTTTGTATGGGTATGGTGCTGGTGTGCATACACGATGCAAGGCGCCATGCTGGCTGGCTGGGGCATCATGTGAAAGACAGTATGTATTGCGTGGCCGTGCTGAAAGAGCCGCCGGTAAAGAAAAAGCGGTCGTGGAAAGCGGAGGCTAATGTGGTGATGGTGCATTATGAAAAATGGAAAGCGGTACGGGGAACGGCTTTGCTGTATTTCAGGGATACACCCCGGCTGGCATATGGCAGCCGGGTGATGTTTCGCGGAGAGCCGCAACGGATAAGGAGTTCCGGCAACCCGGGGGCTTTTGACTATGCGCGGTATTGCAGCTACCGGAATATTTATCACCAGGCATTTCTCAGCGACTCCGCCTGGCGGCAACTGCCGGGCAATGGTGGAAACCCCGTTGGGTATTGGTTATCCACGGCACGGCAGTATGCATTAAGCACGTTGAAAAAGTATATCCCTGGAAAGGAAGAATACGGAGTGGCGCAGGCCCTGCTGATCGGCTACCGCGACGAGCTGGACGCCGATGTCGTGCAGGCCTATACGAATACCGGCGTGGTGCATATCATTGCTATTTCAGGGCTTCACCTGGGATTGATCTACGTGAGTTTGCTGCAGCTGCTGAAATGGCTGCCGCGCAGGCGCTGGGCGGATCTGCTGAAAGCGTTCGTGCTGATCGCGGTGCTATGGGGATTTTCATTGCTCACCGGCGCTTCGGCTTCCGTACTGCGTTCCGCCGTGATGTTCACCACCATTGCATTGGGGCAGTTCGTGATCGCGAGGCATTCCAATATCTACAATACCCTTGCTGCCGCTGCTTTCCTGTTATTGAGCTACAATCCTTTTTTCCTGGTGGATGCGGGTTTCCAGCTGTCGTTCCTCGCGGTGGCGGGCATTGTGCTCTGTTACCAGCCGTTGTACGATCTGTGGATGATCGAATGGAAGTGGCCGGACAAGCTCTGGCAGATGGTGGCGGTGTCGCTGGCGGCGCAGGCTTTTACCTGGCCGGTTTGCCTGTTCTATTTCCACCAGTTCCCGAATTACTTCCTGCTGGCAAACGTAGTGGCCGTGCCTTTATCCACCTTGCTGTTGTATGGCGAGATCGTATTGATGATGATCGCGGAAGTGCCGGTGGTAGCGGCTTTTGCAGGGAGAGGACTGGAATACGGCATTTTCGCTATGAATACGCTCATCCGGTGGGTGGACAGTATTCCCGGGGCGGTAGTGAGCGGCATCAGGATGAGCATGACGGGCATGTTCCTGCTATATGGCTTTACAGTGGCTTGCCTGGCAGTGTGGTTGTTGAAGAAAAAAGAATTCGTGTGGTGTGCTTTGGGGTTAATGATGGTTTTCATGGGCCTGGGCGCTTTGCAGCGGATACAATGGCAGCATCAAAAGCGGCTGGTGGTCTACAACCTTCCGAAAGCGACGGCTGTTGAATTTATTACCGGAAGAGAGAGTTTCAGGCTGGGAGATAGCGTGGGGTTGGAACATCTACAGCTGCCCATATCGCAGCTGGAGATGGGTGTGAAAAGAACAGTAATGACCTGTAACCTGCGCGGACTGCAGGATTCGAGCGATGTGAGGAAGCAAGTGGTACTCCCGGTCAATAGTGGTCAGCGCCGGCATGGCCCTTTTCATCTTTCGTATATCCAAGGGGGGTGCCTGGTAAGCCTGGGCGCTAAACGCCTGCTGGTGCTCACGGGCAACCTGCAGCATGCGCCGCCGTTGTCAAAAAAGATCAAAATAGATTACATATTGTTGTCACATAATCCAAAGGTCGATATCAGCAGGTTGCAGGATTTTTTTATATACGATCTGCTCATTTTTGATGCATCCTGTTCAGCTTTCCAGGTCAGGAAGTGGAAAAATGCCTGCAACAAACTACCTTTGCGCTGCTTTTCGGTTCCGGAGCAAGGAGCCTTTGTTGTAAATCTCTAATTATTACTGTGCATGCAAAAGCAAATCAAATCAGCTTTGATCTCCGTTTTCTATAAGGACAACCTGGAGAATATCGTTAAAACATTGGGCCAGCAAGGCGTAACCATCTACTCTACCGGCGGAACGCAGAAGTTCATCGAAGAGCTGGGTGTAAAATGCGTGGCTGTGGAAGACCTCACTGCTTACCCTTCCATCCTGGGCGGCCGTGTTAAAACCCTCCACCCCAAAGTGTTTGGCGGCATCCTCGCCCGCAGGGAAAACCCGCAGGACCTGGAGCAGCTTGCGCAGTACGAGATTCCCGAGATAGATCTAGTGATCGTAGACCTTTATCCCTTCGAAGAAACCGTTAAAAGCACCGCCGAAGAACAAGCCATCATCGAAAAGATCGACATCGGCGGCGTTTCCCTCATCCGCGCCGCTGGTAAGAACTATAAAGACGTGGTGATCGTTGCTTCCAAAAACCAGTATGCCGACCTTGAGAAGGCACTGGCAGAAGGCAAAGGCGCCACTACGCTGGAACAGCGCAGGCACTTCGCTGCCAAAGCCTTCGAAGTTTGCGCGCATTACGACACGGCTATCGCTTCCTGGTGGCTGCGCAACGAAGAAGAGAAAGATTATTTCCAGCTGTCCGTTCCCCAGGGCCAGGTTTGCCGCTACGGCGAAAACCCGCACCAGAAGGGCGTTTTTTATGGCAACCTGAGCGAACTGTTCGACAAGCTGCATGGCAAAGAGCTTTCCTACAACAACCTCGTGGATGTAGACGCGGCGGTACAGCTGATCGCCGAATTCCAGGAAACCACTTTCGCCGTGATCAAACATACCAACGTATGCGGCATTGCCAGCAGACCTACATTGCTGGAAGCCTGGGAAGCCGCGCTGGCAGGCGATAAAGAAAGCGCCTTCGGCGGCGTGCTGGCCTGCAACAAGGTTGTGGATGCAGCATCAGCCCAATCCATCAGCGAAATTTTCTTTGAAATATTGATTGCGCCCGGGTTTGAGCCCGCCGCCCTCGAAATACTCCAGGCCAAGAAGAACCGCATCCTGCTTCAGCAAAAACAGCCGCTGAAGACCGCGAAAATGTTCAAGAACGTGCTGAACGGCGTACTGGTGCAGGATAACGACGAAGGCAGCTTCGATACCTGGAACGATACCGGCGCCCAGCCAGCTACTGCGGCACAGCGCTCGGACCTGGAGTTTGCCAACATCGTTTGCAAACACCTGAAATCCAATGCCATTGCGCTGGTAAAAGACCGTCAGCTGGTAGGCAAAGGCTGCGGCCAGACATCCCGCATCGATGCCCTGCGTCATGCCATCGAAAAAGCGAAACAGTTCAGCTTTGAGCTGAAAGGCGCTGTGATGGCCTCCGACGCATTTTTCCCCTTCGATGATTGCGTACGCATCGCGCATGAAGAAGGCATCAACGCCGTGATCCAGCCCGGCGGCTCCATCCGCGACAACGATTCCATCACTTTCGCCAAAGAGAACGGCATGGTAATGGTGATCACCGGCATGAGGCACTTCCGTCACTAATCACATTTTTACTGCATAAAACAGGGCTGCATCTGGACAGGATGCAGCCTTTTTTTTGTAGTATTGCCAACGCAGATGCCCTTTTTACAGCAACATATGATGAAGGAAGCCGATGACGCCACGCTGGTCCGGGAATACAAGGAAACCGGCCGGCTGGACTACCTGGCGGCATTATATGAGCGTTATATGAACCTCGTGTACGGCGTATGCCTCAAGTACCTGGACGAAGAGAGCAGCAAAGACGCCGTGATGCAGATCTTCGAAGAGCTGGTTGAAAAACTGAAGAACCATGAGGTGCAGAATTTCAGGGGCTGGCTGCATGTGCTGAGCCGCAACCATTGCCTGATGAAGATCAGGGCCACCAAGGGCAGGGTTGTTTCCATAGACGACAACGGATTTATGGAATCCGGCGAAAATATTCATCCTGAGAACGGGTTTAACCTGGAAGCGAACCTCCAGGCCATGGAAAAGTGCCTGGAAACCTTGCCGGAAGAGCAGAAGCGCAGTGTAAACCTGTTTTACCTGCAGGAGAAAAGCTATCGTGAAGTGGCAGAGATCACCGGGTACGAAATGACGAAGGTGAAAAGTTATATACAGAACGGGAAGCGGAACCTCAAAATTTGTATGGAAAAGAATTAATGGCTGATAATCAAAAACATATCAAACCAACTGCGGACCTGATCCGCCGGTACCTGGCAGGTGAGCTGGACGATAAGACCATGCATGCCCTGGAAAAACAGGCGCTGGACGACCCGTTCCTGGCAGACGCGCTGGAAGGATATACCATGTATGAGCCGGACCAGTCTGCTGCCATTGCAGACCTCCAGGCCCGGTTAAACGAGCGGGTGAGCAGCGGCAAAAAAACAGCCGTTCCTGCAGCGGCCGCTGTTGGTCCTGAATCAGCCGTTGAGCCACCAAAAGCCAGGGTCCGCCGCCTGGATTACCGCTGGGTTGCTGCCGCCGTTATTCTCGTGATATTGTCTGTTGGCGGGGTATTGTTGTTGAATAAAGATCCCCGTGAGCAGGATATTGCGCAAGTGCCAAAAGCGAAAGACACTGTAGCTGCTTCCCAACCGGATGTGAGCGCAGCGGATGCCGCAGATTCGCTTTCAGGGCTCGTTGAAGTCCAAAAGGATGTTGCACCTGCCGCGGCAGTGCCTTCTGCTGAAGAACAGACTCGCCAGGATGCCCAACAGCAGGCACTTTCAGCCAAAACAAAAGAAGAGGCCGATACCCGGGCGAAAATAAATGAAACAAAAAAAGCCCAGCGTGCAAGAACCGCTGTTCCACCACCGCCTCCGGCAGCACGGGCGGCTGAAACCTCTGCCTACGCAGCGGCCCCGGCGCCTCTCATCGCAAAAGAGGAAACGCATGCGAGGGCTAATATCATAGACACTATACTGATCGGCAGTTCAAGGAAAGATACCGGCAGCGAACTTGCCATACGGAAGGCCCTGGCGCAGGGTAATAAGGTAGAAGGCGTAGTAACCGGCGCCGAATCCAAATACCGCCGTTACTCCGAAGAAAACGACCTCCGCATCCTCAGCGGCCAGGTGATAGACGCGATGAACGGCCAGAAACTTCCCGGCGTTGTCATCCACGTGCAGGGTACAGACAAAGCCGCGGTGACAGACACGGCGGGCTATTTCGCCCTCAAAGTGGAGCCCAATAAGAAACTCAATCTCGATTTCTCTTACATGGGCTATGAAAGCACCAACGTGGCCGTTGCCGGCAATCAAAACCACCTGAACGTAAGCATGCCACAGACGGAGAAGGCGTTAAAGAAAATAATGATAAGGGGTTACGGCACTGCCGCGAAAAAGGGGAATGCCCCCGCAAGCCCGTACTACGGTGATTCTGCGCATATAAAATACCTTGAGCTTATTAAAGCCTTTCCGGTAAAGGGTTTGAAAGAAAAGATCGCTGGTAAGGTAACTGTTTCCTTCACGGTAATGCCCGATGGCATGCTGAAAGACATCATAGCGCATCAGCCTTTCCGCGAAGAAGCGGGCAAAGCCGCTGTAAAAAATATCCAGGATGGCCCGAAATGGCTGCCGCCAAGCGGCAAAGAGTCCTTCGTGCTCCTGCAAGTGCCTGTGGAATTGGTTCCCGCGGAATAAAAAAGGGGCTGATCGCTCAGCCCCTGTATATTAGAATCTCTACTTTTTCCTTTCTTTCCACAACTGGTTGAATGATTTGGGCGCGAATATGGGCAGCCCTCTTTCATCGTCGCCCCATGCTTTTCCAAACAGTTTCCCGATCACCAGGTTTTTGGTTTTGCCGCCCACCAGATTCATCATACGGCGGCTGAGGCAGGCCTGTTTCCAGCCAAACCAGCCGAGCTTTTCAGCGCCGGTGGTATGATGCTCTTCTACGGCTTTATGGCGGTTGTGCAGCAGCAGCTCGTGCAGGTTGATGCGCACAGGGCATACTTCCGTACAGTTGCCGCAGAGCGAAGACGCGAAGCTGAGGTGCATGTATTTCTCGATGCCCTGCAGGTGCGGAGTGATCACCGCGCCAATGGGGCCGCTGTAGGTGGTCTTGTAGGTGTGGCCGCCGATGTTCTTGTACACGGGGCAGGCATTCAGGCAGGAGCCGCAGCGGATGCAGTAGAGGCTTTCCCGGACCTCAACGTCCTGCAGGATGTTGGTGCGGCCATTGTCCAGGAAGATCACGTACATTTCTTCCGGTCCGTCTGTTTCGCCTTCCTGGCGCGGGCCGGTGAAGATGGTATTGTAGGAAGTGATCTGCTGGCCTGTGCCGTAAGTGGCCAGCAGCGGCCAGAACAGCGCGAGGTCATTGATGGAGGGCAGCACTTTTTCGATGCCCACGAGCGCGATGTGCGTTTTGGGGAAAGAAGTGCTGAGGCGCGCATTGCCTTCGTTTTCGGTAACGGCGATGCCGCCGATGTCTGCAATGATAAAATTCGCGCCGGTGATGCCTACTTCCGCTTCCAGGTATTTCTGGCGGAGCTTGTCGCGGGCCACGAGCGTGAGCTCTTCAGGACTGAGCGTAGGGCTGGAGCCGAGCTTGTCGTGGAAAAGCTGCGCCACTTCTTCCTTGCTTTTGTGCATGGCTGGCGTCACGATGTGGTACGGCGGCTCATCGTCCAGCTGCTGGATGTATTCGCCGAGGTCCGTCTCTACGCTTTCGATATTATTTTCGTGCAGGAAATCGTTCAGGTGTATTTCTTCCGTGGCCATGGATTTGCTCTTCACCACGGTCTTGCAGTTCTTCGCTTTGCAAATAGCCAGTATCTCTTCGCGCGCCTGTTCGGCAGTTTCGGCCCAGATCACTTTGCCGCCGCGTTTAATGAAGTTCATCTCGAAATCTTCAAGGTGTTTGTCCAGGTTCTCGATGGCTTTCCACTTCACGTTCTTGGCGCGCTCCCTGGCTGTAGGCAGGTCTGCGAACTGGAGCTTGCCGTTCTTCACGGCGGCGTTATACTTGCCTATATTGAAGTTGATCGTTTTGCGGTGACCCAGATCAGCCGCTTTGATCTCGCTTTCGGAGAGAAAGGTGCTTGCCGTCTTGTTCATATGCCTGTAAAGATAGTCAAAAAGTGTTCGGGTGTTTTTGCAGGGCAAAGATTGCGCCTATTCTATCAATATTCAGAAAAATTATATCAATTATCATCCTGTACCTTCCTGCCTGGCAGGTTATTCTCCTTCTTCCGTTTCGTATTGTTTGCCGGCGATCTTGTCCAGCACTTCGTAGAATTCTTCGCCGTATTTCCGCGTGATGGCTTCTTTCAGGAATTTGTACACGGGTACCTGGAGCTGGTTACCCAGTTTGCAGGCGGGTTTGCAGATGCTCCACTTGTCGTAGTTGACTGCTTCGAAGGTTTCGTATTTGGTGATGCGGATGGGGTAGAGGTGGCAGGAAATGGGCTTCCGGTAATCGGTGGCGCCGGCTTTCCATGCTTTTTCGATGCCGCAGCCTACAATGCCGTTGTCGTCGATTGTGGCGTAGGCGCAGATGGCGCCGTTTACGATGGGAGTAACATGGCCATGCTCATCGTCCCAGGTGTGCAGCCCGGTGCGTTCTATTTCTTCAATGCCCTGCGGGCGGAGGAAGGGCTTTACTTTGGGATAGATCTTCTTCAGGATTTTCAGCTCTTCCTCTTCCAGCGGTGCGCCGCAATCCCCGGCCACACAACAGGCGCCTTTGCATGCGTTCAGGTTGCATACAAAGTTCTTTTCAACTACATCGTCACTGATGTATTTATCATCTATCACTATCATCGTTCGCTCAGTTAGCTTTCCATTTCAGTGTTTGGACCAGGTGCCGCATATCCTCTTCCAGGAACTTGTTCACGGGGGCCAGGGAATCCGCGTTGGGCGGAGCGTAAAAATACAAAGCTCCGCGCAAAAAATGCGCAGTGGAGTCCGTGGCATAGAATTGTTTGGCGGAAGCGGCGTTGCCGCCCACTTCATAAAACAGGCCGTGCACGTTGTTGGGCGTGTGAATGTCCTGCTCCTCGATGGATTCCGCCTTATAGGTATGTTTATAAGTCAGCTTGAAGGCATCGTTGATGAGCTTGTCCAGCGCATTTTTGGGGCCTACTACCTTATAGCTCATGTAGATCTTACCGTTCAGCTCCGGGATGTCTACATTGATCCACCAGGGGTTTTCGGCCTTTTCGTCGAAAAACAGCGTGTCTTTCACGATGCGGGCGTACACCGGGTATTCGAAAGTGTAAGGATAACCGGGTTCGTTGAACACCTGGTATTTTTTCTCCGGCAGGTCTATGCGGAAGTAGCCCCTGGGCTTGGGCGTGTAGCCCTGTTGCTGGCAGGCGCCGAAAACGGGCAGGAGCGCTGCGAGGAGTAAGTAGCGGAAATTTTTCACGGCCGGTCTCATTCAGTTTCAATACCAGATTTAATGCTCACCTGTACTTTCTGGATGCGCATCTTGGTCACTTCCAGGATGGTGAAATCGAAGTTGCCGTAGCTGATCACGCTGTTCTCTTCGGGGAATTTCCCGGAAAGTTCCAGTATCAGCCCGCCGATGGAATCGCTTTCGCCTTTAACGGATTCAAAGGTGTCCGGCGCGATGTTGAGGATGCGGCAAACGTCGTTCAGCATGGTTTTGCCTTCAAATACGTATGTGTGCTCGTTTACCTTGTTGTAGTTGAATTCTTCTTCATCAAATTCATCCTTGATATCCCCGATCACTTCTTCCATGATGTCTTCCAGCGTCACGATGCCCGAGGTGCCGCCGAATTCGTCTACCACCACGGCAAAATGCATATGCCGCGTCTGGAACTCATTCAGCAGGTCTTCGATGAGTTTATGTTCATGCACAAAAAAAGGCTGGCGCAGCACTTCGTGCCAATCGAAGTTGTCGCCTTTATCCAGGTGTTGCAGAAGGTCTTTGGTATGCACCACGCCCACGATAGTGTCCAGGTTTACTTTGTAGACGGGCAGGCGGGAGTAATGGAGGTCTGCCACCTGTTTCACGACTTCGCTGAAGGGCATGTCGTATTCCAGGCCGTTCACGTCCAGGCGGGTGCGCATGATCTGTTTTACGGCGATGTTGCCGAATTTGAGGATGCCACGCACGATGTTCTTTTCTTCCTGTGAAGCGCCCGGCTCCACGCTCATTTCGATCACTTCGTCTATCTCGTGGTAGTTGATGGGGCGGGTATTGCGGTGAAAGAGGCGCGCTTCGATGCCTTCGCTCATGTTCACGAAGAAGTCGCTCACCGGTTCCAGCGTGGCGTGAATGATGTGCACGAACCATGCGAAATAGGTGGCGAAGCGCATATTATTCTGGGTGGCCCATACGCGGGGGAGGATCTGGCCAAAGAATAACAGCACGAAGGTGATGATGGCGATCCTTACGATGAAGGACAGGAATTCCAGGTCCCGCAGCGTTTCCACCTGGGCGATCAGGTAGTTGGTAATAAAAATGAAGGCGATGTTGAACAGGATGTTCGCGATCTGGAGGGAAGCGAGCAGGGATTTGGGTTTTTCCAGCAGCCTGGTGATCATTTTGCCGGCATTGCTTTGCCGGGTCTTGAGCACGTTCAGGTCTTTGTAATTCAGGGAAAAAAACGCCACTTCTGCCCCGGAAACAATGAAAGTGAGCAGTAGTAATATGAAAATGACGAGCAGGAACACCACGACGTTCAGGTTAGGTGCGTTCGATGCCAGCTCTTGTAACAAAACACTCTTCGGTAAAATGCTAGCCGTCAGGTAAGCCAAGTTATAATGTATTGGTCAAAAATAATGGGAAAGTAATTCAGGTCTGTAATGATTGAATCGCTTTCCCGCATGCAAATATAAAGAATGTACCGTTACGGGCGGATAGTTGGTAAGATTTAACCTGCCGGGTGGGTTTTTAGAAGGGCAGATCATCCGCCGGTTCGCTCATGGGAGGTATATCCAGGCCTGAATAGCCTTCCCCGTGATGCGAGCCCCCGGAGGAAGCGGGCGCGGAGCCTGTGCTGTGATGGGGAACTGGGTGGTCGCCGTTGTTAACATCCATCCTTTTGTCGAGCATCACCAGGTTGTCTCCCACCACTTCGGTGGCGAATTTTTTGTTGCCCTCCTTGTCTTCCCAGCTGCGGGTGCGGAGGCGACCTTCGATATAAACGAGGCTGCCTTTGTGGAGGTATTTTTGGGCCAGTTCTGCCAGTCCTCTCCAAAGAACAACCGTATGCCATTCTGTTTGGGAAATCAACTTGCCGGCTCTGTCTTTAAACGTTTCGGTAGTGGCGAGGGAGAATTTAGCCACTGCGATATTACCTTCCAGGAATTGAACATCGGGGTCTCTGCCAAGATTGCCAATCAGGATTACTTTATTAACACCTCTCATAATTGTAGGTTTTAATCTGTCCGATTATAAATTATTCATCTCACGGTCAACCTTACTAAAGTTAATGTTTTTTTCAAATCAAGACATCAAATTTTTACCTTTTCCATTGACAGGTAAGGCTTACGGGTAAGGTTAGCCGTTGGCATGGTACCAAAGCCGTTCCCGCACGTCGTCTATCGTTTCAGGTAATCGGTGATGATCTTGGGGAAAGCGTATTTCTCCAATTGGTTTGCCGGCACGAGCATATAGTTTTCCGGCAGGCTGAAATCCGGAGAAAGGCTGAAGCGGATGAAGCTGGCGTGGATGGTCTGATGGGTGAGCTGCTGCTTTAGTTCCACGCCGGGTTCCAGGGCTTCGGACTTGCCAGGCAGCAGGCGCCGGAAGCCGGCGGTTTGGCGGAGGGCTTCAATACCGGCAGGGGCGGGCGTTTCAACGAGCGGGAATTCGTGCAGGTTCTGCCAGATGTCTTTGGCGGTGCGTTTGCGGATCCAGATCTTTCCATCCTGTTCGAGGAGTAAAAAATGGAAATATCTTTTTTTTATGACTAATTTTTTGGATTTTACAGGAACGAGATCTGTTAATCCTTTTTGAAACGCTTCGCAATGGAGCGAGAGCGTACAAGTTTTGCAGAGTGGTTGCTGAGGTTTGCAGACTACTGCCCCGAAATCCATAATCGCCTGATTATAAATGCCAGCCTGGTTTTTGGGGAGCACATCATTGGCCAGCATTGTGAAGAGTTTTTTGCCTGCGGTGGTATCCACGGGCGTATCTATGCCAAAATAACGGGCGAGCACACGGTAAACATTCCCGTCGAGCACAGCGTGGGGAAGATTATAAGCAAAAGAAGCGATGGCGGCTGCGGTATATGCGCCAACGCCTTTCAGCGCGGCGATGCCTTCGTAGGTGTCCGGGAATTTGCCGGCGGCAGCGATGGAGCGGGCGGCGGCGAGCATATTTTTACAGCGGGCGTAGTAGCCAAGCCCTTGCCAGAGGCGGAAAACCTCTTCCTCCGGGGCTTTGGCGAGATCGTTCACGGTGGGGTATGCGGTGATGAAACGTTCATAATAAGGCCATCCCTGCTCTACGCGTGTTTGCTGGAGGATGATCTCCGATAACCAGATGAAATAGGGATTTTTTTCGTTCTTCCAGGGCATGCTCCGGTCGTTGTGGGCGCGGTTCCAGGTCAGAATACGGTCAGTAAAAAATCTTTTAGTATCGGTCATTTGGGCAAAATAATTTATATATGTCGATGTTTTTCTATATATTCGTGTTCCCAAAGCCTTTATTAGTGCTGACTTGCAGTGATTTAGGCATTCGTGGGAGCACAAATAAACGTATTTTTAGAACGCGGTATCTATAACAAAAAAAGATAAATTTTATTTGCTTGAAAATTCAGCAATTAAATTTTTTTTAATAACTTTGGAAAACAAGTAATCCTCCGCTTCATTATGAGAAAAGCTGATTTGATTAACAACATTGCTGAAAAAACCGGCATCCCCAAAGTAGATGTGTTAGTAACACTCGAAGCCATGTTCAAGGAAGTTAAGGAGGCGTTAGCAAATGGCGAGCATATCTACATCCGCGGGTTTGGTAGCTTTATCACGAAGAAAAGAGCTGCCAAGATTGGCCGTAACATTAAGAAGAACGTGGCCGTGGAGATCCCGGAACACTTCATTCCAGCATTTAAGCCATCTAAAGAGTTTGTAGCAGAAGTTAAAAAGCTCAAAAGTTCTTAGATTTGCATCCTAACATTTATTAGGTGCAAAGAAATCAACTACTCCTTCTTGGCCTTGCTGTTGCCGTGGTTACGGTACTGTTTGCGTTTGGCCGTATAACGCCTAAAGTGCAGGGGCATGACCATGCCGGTCATGATCACGGCGCTGAAGGCGCTTCCATGGCTGAAGCAAAGGCGGCCGATTTTAATGATCTGCTGAAAAGGGCCAAGGAAAAAGTTCCTGCAGACAAGCTCGTGGAGATCACCGGGCTTGAAAATACTGTCGTACGCGGTGATGTCCAGACCCAGCAGATCACCGCCTACCGGCAATTGTACACTATCTGGGATAACCTGAACGAGCTCCCCATCGCTGCGCATTATGCCGCCGAAGCCGCCAAGTTGGAAAATTCGGGAAAAAGCCTCACCTTTGCAGCCAATTTATTTTTAGACCATCTCTCGCACACGCAGGACGCGGGCGTAAGACAGTGGGAGGCCGGCAAGGCCCTTGAGTTGCTTGACAGGGCCATCGCGCTTGAACCAAACAATGACACGCTGAAAGTAAAGAAAGGTACGCTGCTCGTTATCAGCAATAGCACGGCGCCTATGCAGGGCATCGGCATTCTGAGGGAAGTAGCGGAGCGGAATCCCGATTTCCTGGATGCACAGCTCACTCTGGCCAACTTCAGTATAACGTCCGGCCAGTTCGATAAAGCGATCGAACGTATGGAAAAAGTGCTGGAACGCAAGCCTGATGAACCGAAAGCCATGTTCCTGCTGGCCGTAGCCCATCAGAGCAAAGGCGAGAACGATAAAGCAAAAGACCTTCTCCGCCAATGCCGTAAGCTCATCAAAGACCCGGCCCTGGCTGCTGAGATAGACGAATATATAAAGAGCATTAAGTAATATATTATAAAACATTAAAAAAAGAAAAAGGTATGCCCTGCGGAAAGAAAAGAAAAAGACATAAAATCGCAACCCACAAACGCAAAAAAAGGTTGAGAAAAAACCGTCATAAGAAAGGTAAGAAATAATTCTCCTGTTTCCCCGCCATTTATACTAACAGGTATAAGTAGACGGTAGGGCCCGACACGATAAATTTTTTTAAGCGATCCTGCATGATTTTAGCTTTAATTGTTAAATTGCTAAAGTCATGCAGGTTGTTTTCGTAGTCCGGCCTGTACAGATTCCGGAACTTATCCTGTATATCACTAAACCCTTTGCACAATCCTCTCCTCGTAGTGAATCGCCGGTCCCAGATTCCCGGCCTCTCATTTGGGCATGTTGTATTCCCGTGTTAAAACTGCGGGTGCACTAAAGTGAAGTATTTATGGATAAAATTTTGACGCTTGAATAAGGAATTGATTATAAATGCAGCACCATCCGGTGTGGAAATTGCATTGCTGGAAGATAAGAAGTTAGTGGAGCTGCATCATGAAAGCGGCAATCCTAATTTTGCGGTAGGGGACCTTTATTTGGGCAAAGTAAAGAAACTCATTCCCGGCCTTAACGCGGCCTTCGTAGATGTAGGCTTTGAAAAAGACGCCTTCCTTCACTATACCGATCTCAGCCCCTACATCCGGTCACTCTTAAAGTTCACCCAACAATCCATTTCGGACAAATCCGAAACCTTCGATTTCGGGAAATTCAAAAATGAACCGGAAATAGTAAAGACCGGCAAGATCACCGAAGTGCTCGGCGGTAAACCCAACATCCTCGTACAGATCCTCAAAGAACCCATTTCTTCCAAAGGCCCCCGGCTCAGCTGTGAAATATCGCTGCCCGGCCGGTTCATCGTTATCACCCCCTTCAATAATATTGTGGCTGTATCCAAAAAGATACACTCATCGGAAGAAAGAAAACGCCTGCAGAAGATCGTAGAGGCCATCAAACCGCCCAATTTCGGGGTGATCGTACGCACCGCCGCCGAAGGAAAAAAGACCGCAGAACTGCACGAAGACCTGACCACCCTCGTGAGCACCTGGAAAACCATCCAGGAAAACCTCCGCAACGGCCAGGCCCCGCAAAAGATACTCAGCGAGCAAACCAAAACGACCAGCATCCTGCGCGACCTGCTCAACGAAAGCTTCAACCGCATCGTGATCAACGATAAAAATATTTATACGGACACCAAAACGTATATCCAGAAGATCGCGCCGGAAAAGCAGGACATCGTGACCTACTACCACAACGGCGCGCCCATCTTCGACCACTTCGGCGTTACCCGCCAGGTGAAAGCGTCGTTTGGCAAGACCGTGAACCTGGACAGCGGGGTGTACCTCATCATTGAAGCCACCGAAGCCCTGCACGTGATAGACGTGAACAGCGGTTATAAAAGCTCCAGCAACAACCAGGAACAGAACGCCCTCGCCTCCAACCTGGAAGCGGCGGCCGAGATCGCGCGCCAGCTGCGTCTCCGCGACCTGGGCGGCATCATCATCATCGACTTCATCGATATGAAGCTGCCGGAGAACAAAAAAACGGTGTACGAAGCCATGGAGAAATTCATGGCGCCTGACAGGGCGAAACATACCATCCTGCCCATCTCCAAGTTTGGCCTGATGCAGATCACCCGCCAGCGCGTGAAGCCGGAGATCACCATTTCCGTTGCGGAAGATTGTCCCGCCTGCAAAGGCACCGGCAAAATAGGCGCTTCCATGCTGATCGTGGAAGACATCGAAAAGAACCTGCAATACCTGCTCAATCACCAGCATAAAGGCCTTACCATACGCGTGCACCCCATATTGTACGCCTTCCTCACCAAAGGCTGGCTGCGGAGCCGCCAGTGGAAATGGTACTTTGCCTATAAAAAATGGATCAAGCTGCGGGCGGATTCCAACTACCACCTCACGGAATACCACTTCTTTGACGCCAACGACGAAGAGATCAAATTGTAAAAAAAGATATTGCAAAGAAGGGCGTACCAAACAAACGGTACGCCCTTTTGCATGATTGTTGCTGAATTGTTGGATACCGTGCAACATACACGGTATTCGATTGTTATACCTCGTAAACCACTCCGTTTGCTATGCTGAAAAAATACCTGCTGCCCGTATTCGCCATGCTCACCCTGGCCGCCTGTAAACAAGGCGGGAAATCGAAGTCTGAAGCCGTGAACCGCGATACCACGCACTATACCAAAGAGGAATATATCGCCCAGTCGCTGGACAGCAACAAGGTTAGCGAATTCCTTGCCCGGCATGCGGAATTCAGGCCCTACAGCGAACTGATCAAAGACTTCTACCGCAAACGCGATTTCCACTACGCGTGGATCAACGAAGAAGGCATTACCGAACAGGCGGGCGGCCTGCTGAACATGATGCGCCAGGATGCTGAAAGCGGCATTAAAGACAGCACGCTGAACAACAGCCGCGTGAGCGCCCTCTACGATTCCATCGCGCTCATGGGCGACAGCCTCAACCGCCGGGATACTATCATATCCGTGGCGGAACTGAGTCTTACCGCGGAGTTTTTCGTATATGCAAACAAGGTATGGGGCGGCATGACCAGCGATAACGCCAAAGACCTGGAGTGGTTCATCCCCCGCAAAAAGATCAACGTGGAAAGCCTGCTGGATTCGATCGTACGTTACCCGAAAAAAGCGCTGGCCTCAGACGAGCCCGTGAACCGCCAGTACAAGCTGCTCCGCGACCAGCTCTCAAAAATGGGCGATCTCGTGAAGAAACATCCGCAGCAGGATTCCATCAGGCTGGCGGATAAAAAGAAAACATTCAAATCCGGCGATTCTTCAGACGTGATCGCCGCCGTAAAATCGCGCCTGGCGCTTTACGGCGATTATAAAGAAAAGGACACCACCACCAAATTCACGCCCCTGCTGGATTCCGCTTTACGCAATTACCAAACCCGCATGGGCCAGAAGCCGGACGGCATCATCCGCCAGCAAACCGTAGACGCGCTGAACCGCCCGCTGCAACACTACATGCACCAGATATTGCTCAACATGGAACGCCTGCGCTGGGTGCCCGTGGAGGTGACAACGGATTATATTCTCGTGAATATCCCCGAGTTCCGCCTGCATGCGTATGAAGACGGCAAGCTGGCCTGGAGCTGCAATGTAGTGGTGGGCACGCCCGGCGCCAGCACGGTGATCTTCAGCAAAGACATGCAGTACGTGGTATTCAGCCCTTACTGGAACGTGCCGCCCGGTATCCTGAAAAAAGAAGTGCTGCCCGGCATCCGTAAGAGCGGCGCCGCATACCTGCGGCGGCATAACATGGAGATGACCGGCAGCGGCAATAATATTTCCGTGCGGCAGAAACCCGGGCCCAGTAATTCCCTCGGCAAAGTGAAATTCCTTTTCCCCAACGAATACAACATCTACCTGCACGACACCCCGGCCAAAAACCTGTTCAGCGAAGCAAAACGCTCCTTCAGCCACGGCTGCATACGGGTATCGGAGCCTAAACACCTCGCGCAATGGGTGCTGCGGAAAGATTCCAGCTGGAACGAACAGAAGATAGACGCCGCCATGAATGCCGGCAAAGAGAAGTATGTCACGCTGAAGAACAAGCTGCCCGTGTACATAGGGTATTTCACCTCCTGGGTAGACAGCCAGGGGCGCCTCAATTTCCGTGACGACGTATATGGCCACGACGCCAGGCTGGCGAAATTGTTATTTGGTCAATGATAAGCGGTTTTTGCAACGCCGCAGGCGCTTTGCCCGGGCGGCTTTTGGTCAATGATAAGCGGGTTGTGCGCATTCCTGCGCGTCGTTCTTATTTGGTCAGCAGCACGGCCTTCGGGCGGATCTTTTCCGGCATTGGTTTGGCCGTGGCGGGTGTAAGTTTCCTGAGCATAAAATAACCTGCTGTAAGCACCACCACGCATCCTGCGATGATCATTACATACATCACCGGCGAAGCGGCCATGAACTGGAACGTGCCCGCCGAAATAAGCAGGGCGGCTGCAGCGTTATGCGTAAGGTGTATGAGGAAGCAGGAGCAGAGGTCGCGGAAGCGGAGATAGAAAATGCCGGTGAGCAGCCCGAGCAGGAAAGTGCCCGGCATCTGCGCGGGATCGGGGTGTGCCAGCATAAAAAGCAGCGAGCTTTGCAGCAGGGCCACGCCGCCGGAGTAACGGTGGAGCAATGCTTCCATGATAATGCCGCGGAACAGCAGCTCTTCCATAAAAGCAGCCAGCATTACCGACACAATGATCATATAGCCGGAGCCGGTATGGATCGAGGTGAATGACAGTTCCGGCCAGGCCGGAAGGGGCAGCAGGTACCCGAGCCCGTCTTTCACCATTACCAGCGCAAGCGCCATGGAAAACGCCATGAGGAAGGTTTCCAGTGAAATATTGATCTTCGGTATGAGCCGGAAATTATCCTTTTTGTTGATGAATGTGAAAAGGATCACGCCAACGCCGCTGAGCAGGTGGACCGTAATGAGCAGCGGGGCGTACAGCAAAAGATTGCTCCCGGTAAAACAATAAAGAAGGCCGGCGCCCGCAATCCAGCCGGCATAAAGGCTGAGCTGCATTTTCCATGCACCGTTCAATGAAAGACCATGCTGGGTTTTGACATACATAATCGTGCAGATAATGTTGCGATGTGATATGGTACTTCTTTGGTTGACACTAGTTGTAATGCTAATATAAGCAATTTGCGTATCTAAAATCTTATTTTTGCCGCATATGGAAAAACTGATCATCAACACCAATAATGCCCCGGCGCCCATCGGGCCGTACAACCAGGCCGTGAAAGCCGGCAACATGCTGTTCGTTTCAGGCCAGATAGCCGTGAATCCTGAAACCGGGCAGCTGGAAAAGGATGATATCATCAGCGAAACGCACCGCGTGATGCAGAACCTCCGGAATGTTCTTGCAGAAGCCGGCATGGACTTTTCCGATGTAGTAAAGACCACCATTTTCATCACCGACATGAATGATTTTTCGCAGATCAACGAAGTGTACGGCAAATATTTCACGGGCTACTTCCCCGCCCGCGAAACCGTGCAGGTAGCGGCTTTGCCGAAAGGTGTGAATGTTGAGATTTCCGTGATCGCCGTTAAATAATTGTATGGACATCCTCGTAACAGGCGAAGCGCAGCGTTGGGAAGAATTCCGCGCCGCCCGCAGCACAGAAGGCCACAACTGCACCTGGGAGCCCGAACTGCAGCTTATCGGCAGTGAAGCAGACCTTGTGATAGACCTTTCGCTGGATGAGCGCCCGGAAAACCTCCTGCTCTATGCGATGAAACCCGAAGTGCCGGTACTGGGCTGCCTCGTGAAACTGTCGCCTTCAATATGGGAGCAATACGCGCATATTTACGCTGCCAACCTGCTGCCCGGTTTCATGGGCATGAACCCGCTGGAAACAGCCCTGTCCGCCACCGGCAATGCAGCAAAGCTGGACGCATTGATGAAAGAACTGGGATGGGAATACCAGCTGGTGAAAGCCGCAACAGGCATGGTAACGCCGAGAGTGGTGTGCATGATCATCAACGAAGCATATTTCACCGCGGCGGAAGGCACCGCTTCGCGGGAAGACATTGATATTTCCATGAAACTGGGCACCAATTACCCTTTCGGCCCTTTTGAATGGAGCAAAAAAATAGGCCTGCGCAATGTATACGAAGTATTGCAGGCCGTTTACCGGGAAACCGGCAACGAACGTTATCGGCTCAGCCCGCTGCTGCGCGAGGAATACGAAGCGATGCCGTTTTAAAAGAATGATAGTTTGGCACTCATCTTACATATCGACACAGCCACCGCGCTGGGCTCCGTTTGCCTTTCGAAGGACGGGAAGGAGCTGGAAACCCTGCACAACGCAGACCAGAAAGACCATGCGGCTACCGTCGGCCTGTTCATCCAGCGCCTGCTCGCTAATCACGGCACCGCTCACGAAGAGCTGGATGCTATCGCCGTGAGCGCCGGTCCCGGTTCGTATACTGGTCTCCGTGTGGGAGCTGCTACGGTGAAAGGGTTATGTTATGCCTGGAAAAAACCTTTGATCGCGGTGTCCACTTTGCAGATGATGGCTTCTGGTTTGTATGCTGAATACCCGCAGGATGCGTGGTATATCCCGATGATCGACGCGCGGCGGATGGAGGTGTTCACCGCGGTGTATAACAACGCATTACAAGCCGAAATACCCCCGCAGGCGATGGTGCTTTCACAGGATGCATTTAATGCCTTTTTAGGGCGTAAAACGACATTTTTCTTCGGGGATGGAGCCCCGAAATGGCATGGATTGTTAGGATCGCCTACCAATGCTGTATTTCCCTCATACCAGATATCCGCGGCACATATGATACCTTTGGCCGAGAAAGCCTTTGCCAGTAAGGATTTCCAGGATGTGGCCTACTTCGCTCCGCACTATCTCAAGGCCTTCTTCCACCCCGGAAAACAATAACATTCTTTATTTTTTTAGCAGATTTTTAGCATTTCGCCGCATCATATTACGCATTGAAACGCGTTATAATCTGAGAACGGCAGGATGGACAGTAAAATGCGCCTGGAAATGTCATGTGAACGTCAAATTGTGGAAAAAAGGGGCATATTCCAAATTATATATTAAAAAAGAAGGTATAGAAATTTTTTTTATTGTGACAGATATTATAATTTTGTATAATCAATATCCGTGGTTGTTGTCTAATAATCGCGTTTTACTGTCCGTTGATCCCTGTCATTTCATTTATTTTTTAAAACTATTTTGCGATGGAAAAACAATTATTAACTACCTCTTCTAATACTCTTATTATTTCTAGAGGTAACAATGAAAAAGATCAGATCAAATTGGATTACATTGCCGTTAAAAAGGCCGCGATGGTGTTGAGAGCGATCAACCACAAACTGCGCCAGCAAATGATCAAGCTGCTGGAAGACCATAAGCGCATGACCGTAACGGAGATCTATGTGAAATTGCGTTTGGAACAGTCTGTAGCAAGCCAGCACCTGGCCATCCTGAGGCGCGCAGGCATCGTGATTACCGAGAGAGACGGTAAGTTTATCCACTATACCATCAACAAGCAGCGTATTGCAGAAGTAGCTAAGTTTGTCGAAGAGCTGGTGGGATAATCCATCTACAATCCTGATCAAAAAATGGCCGGAAGAGCGGCCCTGCACCATACTGAGACCGACTGTCTTCTCCTCCGGGGAAGACAGTCTTTTTTTGCCCCTTTATCCCCCTTATCCTACCGGGTAACAGTTTGACCCGGCGCTGACAACCGTCATCGGCCGTTGTATAACTTCTTCGTATTTTTGCCAAAATCAAAAACCATTATGTTCATTAAGCAGTTGTATACAGGTTGCTTATCAGAAGCAGCATATTACATAGAGTCTGAAGGGGAAGCCGCTATCATAGACCCGCTGAGAGACATCGAGCCTTACCTGGAGCTCGCACACGAAAGGAACGCCTCCATCAAGTATATTTTCGAAACACATTTTCACGCGGATTTCGTCTCGGGCCACCTCGATCTTGCAGCCGCCACCAAAGCGCCCATTGTGTATGGTCCTGAGACCGTGACCAGCTTTCCCGTGCATATCGCGAAAGACGGTGAGGATTTCCGGATCGGGAAAGTGAGCGTAAAAGCCCTGCACACGCCGGGCCACACCATGGAGTCTACCTGCTACCTGCTGCTCGACGAAAAAGGCGAACCCAATGCCGTCTTCACCGGCGATACTTTATTTGTCGGCGATGTGGGCCGGCCGGACCTGTTCAGCGGGAACCTCAGCAAGGAAGAACTGGCGGGTTACCTGTTCGAGTCGCTGAAGAACAAGATCAAGACCCTGCCCGATCATGTAACCGTGTATCCCGCGCATGGCCCGGGTTCCGCATGCGGTAAGAATCTTGGTCCCAATACATACAGCACCATCGGCGATGAAAAGCGCAGCAATTATGCGCTGCTGGCGGAAGACAAAGCGGATTTCATCAAGCAGGTAACTGAAGGTTTGGCTACGCCTCCGCAATATTTTCCCATCAACGCGCAGATCAACAAAGAAGGTTACGATGCGATGAACACCGTTATGGAAAGAAGCCTGAAACCTTTATCCATAGAAGATTTTAAAGAAAAGGCCGCTGCCGGCGCCCTCATATTGGATACGCGCAATGCGAATGTTTTCACAGAAGGATTTGTGCCCGGTTCCATCAGCATTGGCCTGGAAGGCCGCTTCGCGGAATGGGCGGGAAGCCTGCTCCCTTTCAACCAGCCTATGCTGCTCGTTACAGCGGCCGGGCAGGAAGAAGAAACGATCGTAAGGCTGGCCCGTGTTGGTTTCGATAAGGTGGAAGGTTACCTGGAAGGCGGTTTTGAAGCCTGGCAGGCAGCCGGTGAAAAGATCGATATGATCATTTCAGTGGATCCCGATGAGCTGGCCATGGATATTCCCCACGACACAAACCTCGTAGTGGTGGACGTGCGCAAACCTGCGGAGTATGCAGACGGGCATATCAAAGACGCCATCAACCTCACCCTCAGCGAAATGACCGACCCCGGCGCCCTTGCGGACCTGGACGAACACCTGAACCTGTATGTTCACTGCCAGGGCGGTTACCGCAGCGTAATAGCCTGTTCCATCATGAAACGCGAAGGCATCCACAACCTCCGCAATGTGAATGGCGGTTACAACAAAATGAAAGATCAGAAAGGGCTGACCACCGTGCAGGAGAAGAACATCCTGAACTAAAAATCCCTGGATCGATATTGAACGCCGGCGGCATTTGCTTCCGGCGTTTTTTTATTTCTCCGTGTCTTCAAATGTTAATCAGATCAAAACATTTTATATCATAGCCAACATCCGCATTCATACTCGTTGGCTGCGGTCATACTGCTGCTCCTGTCAAAGTTTGTCATACTTCGTTATATAGTTTGCGGTTTAAACACATATAAATTTATACACTTACATTTAATATTTACTATTGCATAAATACTTGCTTAACAATTAATTAAACGAAGAAATAATTGTCGTTTACCTTGGAATTGGCTAAATTCCTATAAAATTCTAATCATATGAAACAACGCAAACCCATTTTGCTCGCCTTCCTGCTCGGGATAGGCGTGTTCCTTTACGCTTGTAAGCCAAGCGATGCAAAGCTCCAGAAGGAAGTGAACGACAAGCTGTCTACCGCTTCGCCCGGTGTGATAGCCGAAGTAAAGGGAGGTGTTGCCACCCTCAGTGGAGAAGTAATGGACGATGCAGCCAAAACTGCCGCTGAAGATGCTGCCAAAAGCGTGAAAGGTGTTAAATCCGTTGTTAACAACGTCATGCTTACCCCGCCCCCTCCGCCGCCCGCCGCCCCGCCGGTATCCATCAATCCTGACGATGTGCTCAAATCCAGTGTAGACTCCGCGATCAACGCTGCCGGCATCACTGGTGTAACAGCCACCATTGCGAACGGCGAAGTAACCCTCACTGGCACCATCAAAAAAGCGGACCTGCGCAAAGTGATGCAGGCAGCCAATGAAGCCAAACCGAAAAAGGTGAACAACAAGCTCACCCTGCAATAACCCTGGCTTTTCAATCCAATAAGTAACCTTAAAAAAGTATGATCATGGCATTACAAGATAAATACGCAGAACTCGTTCAGGCAGCCAACACCGGCGGCGTTAGCGGCTTACAGGTAGCGGAACAGAACGGCGTGCTGTATGTAACCGGCACAGCGCCATCTTCAGCAGTGAAGGACCAGCTCTGGGGCATCTACGAAAAGCTGGACCCGGAAATGCGCGCGGGAGACCTCGTGCTGAACATATCCCTGGCCGAAGGCGCCGAACAGGAATATGAAGTAAAGGCCGGCGACAGCCTCAGCAAGATCGCCAAGAAATACCCCGGCCTTACCTGGCAGAAGATCTTCGAAGCCAATAAGGACAAAATAAAAGACCCCGACATGATCCAGCCGGGCTGGAAACTGAAAATACCTTCAGCATAACCTTGTCTGAGCCATAAAAACAAAACCCCGGCCGCAATGGCCGGGGTTTTTTAATGTCTTCGGCTTATTCATCGCCGCCGTTCTCATACGCATACTCCGCTTTGTATTCATGTTTCCAGCGGCGGTGGCTCCACACCCAGACTTCAGGCTGCTGGCGGATGTTTTCTTCAAGATATTGCACAAATGCTTCCGTGATGCGGCCTTCCGGCTCATGAATTGGGTTTTCGAAGGCAAGGGTGAGCCTTGCTTTGTAATAACCCCTGCGTACTTTCCGGATGTCTGCAAACACCACCGGAATATTGTAACGGCGCGCGCTCATTTCAGGGCCTTTGTAGAAGGCGGTCATTTTATTAAGGAAAGGATACCAGTAACAGCGGCGCGGGTTGCCGGGGTTCTGGTCTGCCACCAGCGCCAGCAGGTATTGTTTCCCGATCCAGGGGGCCATGCCGTTGCGCATATCGTTGGCAGGTATCAGCACGGTGCCGAATTTTTCACGGAAGTGCCTGAACATGCGGTTCACGGCGGAACTGCTGATGGGCATGAACACGACGAGGAAAGGGAATTGCACGCCGTTCTTGGCAAACAGGTTCGCCCATTCCCAGTTGAAGTTATGGCCCAGGTGCAATTGTACGCTGCGGCCTTCGGCGTAGAGCTTATGCAGCACGCTCAGGTCGCAGTCGAAACGCTTGCGCAGCGAAGTGCTGCTCATCGTCAGCAGCTTGATGGATTCCACCATCATATCCGTCAGGTTGCGGTAGTATTTCCTGGCCAGCAGCCTGATCTCCTGTTCTGATTTATTGGGAAACGCCTGGCGGAGGTTGTCCAGCACTACTTTGCGCCGGTACCCGAGTATATGGTACACCAGCACATACAGCCCGTCGCTGATGAAGTAAAGCAGCCACAGGGGAAGGATGGAAACGCTGTAACAGAATGCCAGTAAAATATAATACATGGATCGCTTTCTCTTTAAGAACCTTACAGGATGATATTCTGCACAAGTTCGCTCTTGTATGGATAATCCGTGTTGTAATGCAGCCCCCTGCTTTCTTTGCGGAAGGCGGCCCCTTTCACGATAAGATACCCGGCGGTGATCAGGTTGCGCAGTTCGCAAAGCTGCGGTGAAACGGCGGTTTCCTTATAGAGGGCTTCCGTTTCGAGATGCAGTATGTCCAGCCTGCGCATGGCGCGTTCCAAACGCACATTGGTACGCACGATGCCCACGTAGTCGCTCATGATCTGCTTCAGCTCTTTGAGGCTTTGTGTAATGAGGATCATTTCGCGGGGAGCGGTGGTGCCCAGGGTATTCCAGTCCGGCACATTTTCTTTCAGGCTGATGGTATCGATCACTTTCACCGCATCCAGGTAACAACGGTGGGCAAATACCATGGCTTCCAGCAGGGAGTTGGAAGCGAGGCGGTTTGCGCCGTGAAGCCCTGTGCTGGCGCATTCGCCGGCTGCGTAAAGGTTGCGGATGGAAGTATGCCCGTGCTCGTCCGTCTTAATGCCGCCGCAGCTGTAATGAGCCGCCGGTGCCACGGGTATCATGTCCTTGCTAACGTCTATGCCTATGGATTTGCACTTTTCGTAAATATTGGGGAAGTGATGAACGAACTTCTCCATGTCCATGTGCCGGCAATCGAGGTACACATGCTCGGTACCGGTGATCTTCATCTCACTGTCTATAGCGCGGGCCACAATGTCGCGGGGGGCGAGGCTGAGGCGCTCGTCATATTTGTGCATGAAGTCTTCCCCGTTCTTGTTGCGCAAAATGCCGCCGTCGCCGCGCACGGCTTCGGTGATGAGGAACGAAGGGCTTTCGCCGGGCTGGTAGAGTGCTGTGGGGTGGAATTGGATGAACTCCATATTCTCGATCCTGCCCTTGGCGCGGTACACCATGGCCACGCCGTCGCCCGTGGCTATCACGGGGTTGGTGGTGGTGCGGTATACCTGCCCATTGCCGCCGGTGGCCAGCAGCGTGAGCCGCGACAATATCTTCTCGATCTTGTTGGTCTTGAGATTGAGGACGTAGATGCCGTAACACTCAATGTCCAGCGTGGATTTGGTAACGAGGTAACCCAGGTGGTGCTGGGTGATGAGCTCCACTACGAAGCAGTGGGTGATCAGTTCTATATTTTTTTTGCGGCGGATAGCTTCCAGCAGGGCGCGTTCTATTTCGCGGCCCGTCACGTCTTTGTGGTGGATGACGCGGAACTCGGAATGCCCGCCTTCTTTGCCGAGGGCGTAGTCGCCATCGGGCGATTTATCGAAACGGGCGCCCCAGGAAATAAGTTCATTCACACGGTCGGGCCCTTCCTTCACCACGATCTCCACCACCTCTTCGTTGCAGAGGCCGTCTCCCGCGATCAGGGTATCTTCGATGTGCTTTTCAAAGCTGTCGTTCTCCAGGTCATTCACCACGGCTACGCCGCCCTGCGCATATTTTGTATTGGTTTCGTCTTCCCGGGTTTTGGTAATGATCGTTACCTTTTTATCCGGACATTGCTCGGCCACTTTGAGGGCATACGTGAGCCCTGCAATTCCTGAGCCTACTACCAGGAAATCTGTTTGATGCATAGAACATCAAAATTAGGCAATTATACCCGTTATTTAACCTTTACGAAGGGGATGTTCCGGGCCCTTCCGAGGGATATTTTGAAGCCGGATATCCTGTTCTGCGCGTCCCGCTGGAAATACAGCGGTCCGTAAGGACTGTCAAACCCGTCCTGGTACTGGGGCGTGAGCGGGAACTTCTGATCGGACTTTTGAATGAACCAAATGGCAGTGCCTTCGGCTTTGATAGTGATGCGCGCATCTGCATCTTCGGAATAATATTCGCCGGCATACCGGGCAGCATCGCCATCTTTGTTGATATTGGCGAATTCGACGGCGGTGTAGACGAGGCTGTCGCCGTTGGATACCTGCACGAACTGGCCTTCGGAGAACAGGAGTGTGTTGCCTGTGGCGGTCTTGAAAGTATTTTTCGCCGTGGGCAGCAGCGGGGATCCGCCCAGAAGAAGGCTGTCGTTCCTTTGGGACAATTTAACGCCGCGGCCGTCTAAACTGCGTTTATACCAGCCCGTATATTCCCGGAGCATTTCCCCGGTTGTTTTGAAAGTGCCTTTAACGGCGGGTTTCTTCGCGGCTGCGGGCTCCGGTATGAAAATATTGCGCACCAGCGAAGCGGGGTTGGTGGAGTCGCCGTCGAAGGCGGAAGTGTTGCTCAGGAAAGCGAACACCAGCCCCAGTTTTGGGAAATATTCCAGGTTGGCCCGGTAGCTGGCCGTGGCGCCGCTATGAATGATCGCGTCCTGCCCATTGACAGGCGTGATCACCAGCCCGGCGGCATAATTGCCGGGTTTGCCGTTATTAAAAAGCCCGGTTTTAATTTGTTGCGGGTAAAGGGAAGGGGAACCGAATTTCCCGCTGCTGTAAAATTCCGTCCATTTAATGAGCTCTTCCGCAGTAGTGAGCAATCCGCCTTGCCCGTATACGCTTTCATTGGGCATATCGTTCTCAAACCCCCTGTTGGTACGGGCATACGCCATGGTACGGTTTTTTACCACCAGGCGGTAGCTGAGGCGCCAAACGCTCAGCGGCATGCCGGCGGGCTGGAAGATGGCTTGCTCGGAGAATCTCGCCAGCTCGCGCCCCGTTACTCTTTTCACTACGATCGCCAGCAGGTTGTAGTTCGAGTTGCTATAGATGTACTCCGCGCCGGGCACATTGTTCAGGGTTTTCTGCCTGATCATGATGGCCAGCGCATCGTTGTTGTCATATCCTTTGGTGCCGCGCGGCCAGCCGCTGATGCCTGCCACGCTTCCCCAGTCCTTCAGCCCGCTGGTATGCTGCATCATCTGCCGCAACGTAATGGGCGCGCCGTAATCGGGCAATTCAGGCACGTATTTGTGTATGTCATCGTCCAGGGAAAGTTTGCCTTGCTGCTCCAGCAGCAGGATGGCGGCGGCGGTGAACTGCTTGCTCACGGAACCCGCTTCGATGAGGGATTGCGTGGTCATGGGCACGTTATGCTCCAGGTCCGCCATGCCCCAGGCTTTTGAAAAGATCACTTTACCGTTCCGGCTAACGGCCATTTGCGCGCCCGGCCCGTCGGGCTTGTATCTTGCAAAGGCGGCCTCAATACGGGTAAGGGTATCCTGCCAGGTTTGGGCATAAGCGCCTGCGCCGGAGAAGGCAGCCAGGAAAAGGAGAAGAAATCTTTTCATGTTAGGGAAGGGTTTCTATAAAAATAAAAAATTATTCCGCTGTTTGCAGGTGCCGCAGGCTCCCGTCCACGATCATCCACTGGGCCACGCCATAGGCAAGCATTACGATCAGGCCGCTGCCGGGAAAGGGCATGAGGAATTTTTCCACGGCCAGTATGGAGTCCGATAATACGAACAGCAAAGCCCCGCCGATGCAGAACTTCCCGGCCCTGCCGCTATTCAGCCCGAAAGCGCGCACGGCGGAAAGGAACATCAGGGAAATGACAGCGGTATATGCGATCACGGCGGGTTTCATATCGCCGAGGCCGGGCGAGAGCCGCTGTACTAACCTGGATGCATATACGATCATTACCACGGGCACTACACCTTCTTTCCATCCCGGTTTGGGTTTCGGCTGAACGCTGAAGAAAAAACCGATGTACATCAAATGCGCCGTTAGAAAACTCACCAGTCCCGGGATGAAATACTGCGGGAAAAGCAGGAAGATATCGCCGGACCAGGAAAAAATGATGGCCGCCAGGATGAAATTTTTACTGCGCTGAGGCAGCGTTCCGGCCTGTGACCATCCGTAGAAGCCCAGCAGGATCATGAGCAATGGTTTCGTGGCAAAGCGGGCATAGGGAACATCGAAGGCTATCGCACACAAATCGGCCAGCAGTACGAGGAAATATATGATTCCCCAGTGTTTTGGTTGCATACGCTTGTGGAATTCGGCAGGCAACATACGCTGTTTTTAATTAGTGAGCAATACATAAAAAGTTGTACCCTTCCCGGGCGGGCTCACCACTTTCAGCTGGCCGCCATGCGATTGTATGATCTGCTGCGAAAGGCTCAGCCCGATGCCGGAACCTTTTTTCTTCGTGGTAAAAAACGGGATGAAGATCTTTTCCATGGCTTCGGTTTCAATACCCGGACCATTATCCGTAATTTCTATGACGATCTGCTGCGCATTGCCCAGTGAACCTTTCACGTGAATGAACGGTTTTTCGGTATGCTCCAGCGCGTCCATCGCGTTTTTGATGAGGTTGATGAGCACCATCTGCAATTGCGTTTCATCCGCATGTATCTCGATATTATCCGGTGAAACATGCGCCCGGTAAGAGATTCCGCCAGCTTTCATATCCGCCAGCAGCAGGTTGCTCACCGATTGTATGAGCTGTTTGAGGTTGATGGTGGTGAATTGCGGCTTGGGCAGCGTGGTGTAGTCGCGGTAGGCATTCACAAAATTCATGATGCCCTTGCTGCGGCTCTCGATGGTTTCCAGCGCTTCTTTCAGGTCTTCTACGGCCTCCACCTGCTCGTCCGCCGGCTGAATGTCGTGCTGCACGATCTCCTGCATAGTGCCGATGAGGCTCACGATGGGCGTTACGGAGTTCATGATCTCGTGGCGGAGTATCTTGGTAAGGTTCTGCCAGGCTTCCAGCTCTTTCTGCTGCAGTTCCGCGTGGATGTTCTGCAGGGAAATGAGCTTCACCAGCCGCCCCTGCAAACGCACGGTGGCTGCGTGGATAGACAACTGCTGGCCGTTTTGCGTGGCGTACAGCGATTTATGCCCTGCGGGCAGCTGCAATAAAAGCTCGGCAAGATCGGGATGCGCCGTCTTCAGTTCGTCCAGGTAACGGAGGCGGTAAATGCCCATCAGCCTGAACGCGGCGGGATTGATCAGTTCAATTTTGCCGTCCGTATCGAAAGACAGTACGCCGATGCTGATATGCTGGATAATGGTATCGATGTATTTCAGGTTGGCCTCCCTTTCGGCGCGCGTTTGCCGGAATGCTTCCAGCACTTCGTTGAACTGGTGGTTGAGGGCGCTGAAACTCTTGCCCAGCTTATTGTCTGCGCTGAACCGGATGGAAAAGTCCTCGTACCGGATGGCTTCCAGGAACAGCGTGAGCTTGCGGTTCACGCGGTTGAGATAATAATACAGGTTCATTACCTGCGCCACGAGGAAAGGCAGCAGCAGCAGCACTACCAGCGGGTAACCGTTCCACCACAGCCAGCAGCCGGCCATGATCGTGATAATGAGCACCACGATGCGTAAAAGGATATTCAGGCTAAACCGGTTCATCAGAGATTATATTTTTCCATGCGCCTGTACAGGGCGGCGCGGCTCAAACCCAGTTCCCTGGCTGCATCTGTGATATTGCCATTGCATTTTTTCAGGGCCTGCGAGATCATGTTGCGTTCCATTTCTTCCAGGTTGAAACCGGTGTCCAGCGATTCGGCGGCGGTGTTTGTTTTCACGAACACGTCTTTCGGCATCAGGGTTTTGCCCTGGCAAAGGATCACGGCCCGTTCGATGGCATGCTGCAATTCCCGGATATTGCCCGGCCAGTCATATTTTTCCAGCTGGGCCGTCAGGGTTTCGTGGAGGAAAGCGACGGGGCGGTTATATTTTTTGCGGTACAGGCCGAGGAAATATTCTGCCAGCGGCACAATGTCCTCTTTCCTGTCCCGCAGCGGGGGAAGGTGAATTTCGATAGTGTTCACGCGGTACAGCAAGTCCTGCCGGAACAGGTGCTGGGCGGCCATTTGCGCGATGTTGCGGTTGGTGGCACAGATCAGCCGCACGTCTACCGGTACGGCTTTGTTGGAACCCACGCGGGTTACAGACCGGTTTTGCAGCACGGTGAGCAGCTTGGCCTGGAACGGGATGGAAATATTGCCGATTTCGTCCAGGAAGATGGAGCCGCCGTTGGCTTCTTCGAATCGGCCGCTGCGGTCGTCGCGCGCGTCGGTGAAGGCGCCTTTGACGTGACCGAACAGTTCGCTTTCGAAAAGGGTTTCGCTGAGGGCGCCAAGGTCTACGCTCACGAAGGATTTGTCGCGGCGCAGGCTGAGGGAATGGATATGCCGGGCCAGCAGGTCCTTGCCGGTACCGTTCTCGCCCAGGATAAGGATATTGGCGTCCGTTCCCGCCACGCGCGAAACGGTTTCCATCACCTCCTGCATGGCGGGGCTGTCGCCGATCAGCACGTTATCTGTGTGCAGGGTGGCGCCGCCTGCTTTCTTTTCCTGTTTGGACTGATGGGTTTGCACGGCGGTTTGCAGGGTGGCCAGGAGCTTATCGTTTTCCCAGGGCTTCAGCACAAAATCCACCGCGCCGGCCTTGATGGCGCGAACGGCCATTTCCACGTCGCCATAAGCGGTGAAAAGCACCACGGTGGCTTTGGGATTGATATCCAGGATGCGGTCCAGCCACTCGAAGCCTTCTTTGCCGCTGCTAAGGTCGCGGGTGAAGTTCATGTCCAGCAGGATCACGTCATATTCAAAATTGCTTACCAGGTAGGGGATCTTTTGCGGGTTCTTTTCAAAGTCCACCTGGGCGAAATGGCGTTTCAGCAGCAGCCGCGCCGCGCGTAATACGTCTACATCATCATCAACGATCAGAATTTTTCCTTGCTGGGTACTCATGAGCTTGTAAAGTTATTGTTTGAATATACTGCAAAAGATTTTGTTATCGGCATACTGCAAAACGTATTCCGGCCGTATGCCATCAGCAGGTTCCAGAGGGTGCCGGAAGTTCCTAAAACGGCCCTGGCAACAATATTAAACAAGATTTTCTTAGCCCGGAGGTATTTTTCAGGGCTGCATGAACGTTTGGGGAAATGTCCGGATTCGGACACGGCCTGTCCGCTTTGGAACAGGAACGGACGCGGGTACTGCCTTAAAGCCCGCCATGGTAGGGCTTTTAACGAATTGGCACGGCTTGGCACATGGATTGACTTACCGGGGGCAGCAATTACTAACATGGACAGACAACTCAAAAAGAAATTCTGGAACAAACAAAGGATATTCCTGTTTGGCGGCGGCGGCGCCCTGGTGCTGCTGGTGTTGTGGAGCTTTATTTTCGCGGACAAAAGGAGCAAGCTGAACGTGGAAAAGGACAAGATCACTATTTCTCCCGTTACCAAAGGTTCCTTCGACGAATACATCGCCGTGACGGCGGTAGTTCATCCGCTCAAGACCATCCGCCTGGATGCCATCGAAGGCGGTTATGTGGCCCGCAAATTCCTGGAAGGCGGCAGCATGGTGAAAAGGGGCGATTCCATCCTGGCCCTTGAGAACCAGCGGCTGATGATGGACTTCGTGAACCGCGAGACCGAAATGTACCGCCTCATCAACGAACTGCAGAACACCCGCCTGCGCCTGAAGCAGGACCGGTTTGCCCTCGAAAAGACCCTCAGCGACCTGGATTACCAGGTAGACCAGGCCAAAGACCTCTACGACCGCAACAATAAACTCTGGAAAGACAAAGTGGTGGCCGAACAGGAATACCTGAAGACCAAACGCGAATACGAACGCCTTACACGCCAGCGCCAGATCGAAGTGCAGAGCCAGGAATACCAGCTGGACAATGCCAGGACCCAGATCATGCAACTGGAAGGGACTATCGCCCGCACCCAGCGCAACCTGAGCCTGATGAAGGAAAACCTGAGCAACCTGGTGGTGCGCGCGCCGGTAGACGGGCAGCTGTCTTCCATCAACGTGGAAGTGGGCACCAGCATCCAGGCCGGCCAGAACATCGGGCAGATCGATGATATGGACGGGTTTAAGATGCGCGCCGAAGTGGACGAACATTATATCTCACGCATATTCGCCGGGCTGAAGGCCAGCTTTGAATTCAACGGCAAAGTGAATGAAATGGAGATCACGAAAGTGTATCCTGAAGTAAAGAACGGCCGATTTGAAGTAGATATGAACTTTGTAAAAGCCGCACCTGAAGGTATCCGCCGCGGGCAATCCTCTCCTATCCGCCTCGAACTCGGGAAATCTTCCGAAGCCTTACTTTTGCCTGCGGGCGGGTTCTTCTCAGACACCGGCGGCGCCTGGGTATATGTTGTAGAAAAAAGCGGCAACCGCGCCGTGAAACGCAAAATATCCCTGGGCCGGAAAAACCCGGTATATTTCGAAGTACTGGAAGGCCTCAATGAAGGCGAACAGGTGATCACCTCATCTTATGAGAACTTCGGAGACAAGGAGGTACTTGAATTCTAACCCGCTCATCCATCCAATCACCAACAAATTACAACAATGATCAGAACAGTCAATTTACAAAAGCTCTTTACTACGGAAGAAGTAGAAACAACCGCTCTCAACGGCATCAACATGGACGTGCAGGATGGTGAGTTTGTTGCCATCATGGGCCCTTCAGGCTGCGGCAAATCCACTTTGCTCAACATCCTCGGCCTGCTGGACAATCCTTCGCACGGCGAATATCATTTCTGGGACAAGGAAGTGGCCCGCATGAGCGAACGCCAGCGTGCACAGCTGCGCAAAGGCGCTATCGGCTTCGTATTCCAGAGCTTTAACCTCATAGACGAACTGACCGTTTTCGAAAACGTGGAACTGCCCCTCCTGTACCTGAAAGTGCCCGCAGCCGACCGCAAAAAAAGAGTGGAAGAAGTGCTGGAACGTATGAACATCATGCACCGCCGCAACCACTTCCCGCAGCAGCTTTCCGGCGGCCAGCAACAGCGCGTGGCCATCGCCCGCGCGGTAGTTGCCAAGCCCAAGCTGATACTGGCGGACGAACCGACCGGTAACCTGGACTCCACCAACGGCGAAGAAGTAATGAAGCTGCTCCAGGAGCTGAACGATGCAGGCACCACCCTCATCATGGTGACCCACTCCCCGTACGACGCAGGGTTTGCACACCGCATCGTGAACCTCTTCGATGGTAAGGTGGTAACTGAGAACATCAAAGAACAATTTCACGTATAAACCAACGCCAGGCTATGCTTCGTAATATCAAAGTCGCTTTCAGAACGCTCTTCTCGCAGAAACTCTACGCCTCCATCATCATCGTGGGGCTGGGTATCGGCCTGGCCGTGAGCACACTGCTCCTCACCTGGGTGCAGGACGAGCGGAGCTACGACAACTTCCACTCCAAAGGGAAAGATATTTACGCAATAAGCAGCCATTTCATGAGCGGCACCAAAATGCAGAATTGGGAAACTACCCAGCCTGCTGTAGCCCCGCACGCCCTCAGCTCCGTGCCCGGCGTGCTGGATGCGGTGCGCATTGCCATTGCCTGGGATATGTCGAAGTTCGAAGGCGGCGGGAAAACCTTTTACGAAAATACCGCTGCCTATACCGATCCTTCTTTCTTTACCGTATTCGATTTTCCTATCCTGAAAGGGAAAGTGTTCCCGGATAATTATTCCGTGGTGCTGACCGAATCCACCGCGAAGAAATATTTCGGGGATGAGAACCCTATTGGCCAACTGATCACGGTGGACAAGGAATCCCAATTCACCGTCTGCGGCGTGATCGCAGATATGCCGCGCAATTCCAGCATCCGGCATGATATGCTTTTCCCGCTTAAGCTGCGGGCAGACAACTTCGTGCCGGATGAGTACCGGAAATCCATGAACGACGATTGGGGGAACTTTTATCTTTACACTTACCTGCTGATGCAGCCCAGTGTAGACCTGGCGAAAACCAGCAAGTTGCTGGGCGAGCAATGGATCAGAGGAAGTGTTGCTGAGACCACGCAAGGCAGGGGATACAACATCCTGCCGCTGCGCGACCAGCATTTATATGACGTTACCGGTGAAGAAGGGCTGATAAAGGTCGTACGCATCTTTTTTATTGTAGCCCTTGTGATCCTGCTGATCGCCGGTATCAATTATGTGAACCTCGCTACTGCCCGCGCGCACCAGCGCGCCGTAGAGATCAGCGTGCGTAAGCTGATAGGGGCGAACCGCTGGCAACTTTTCCGCCAGTTTATGACCGAGTCCTCCATCGTATTCGTGCTGGCAGTGGTGTTGTCCGTACTTGTTATCTGGCTGATGCTGCCCTTCTATAACCAGCTTACCGGTAAGTCCGCATCTTTTTCCATAATGGGAGGGCAGATACTGCTTACGCTCATTGTCAGCAGTGCGATCATGCTGCTGATGGCGGCTGTTTATCCAGCTGTTCACCTTACCCGCTTCAACCCGATCCGGAACCTGAAAGGCAGAACCGCAGCTAGCGGCGGCATGTTCAGGAAAACGCTGGTAGTGGTGCAATTCTTTATTTCTGTTGTATTGATAGGCTGCACCCTGGCGATAGGCATGCAGCTGAAATATATCAACAGCAAGCCGCTGGGCTATAACAAAAACAACCTGCTGATATTCGCCGCCCGCGACATGCGGAACCATGCCCAAGCCGTAAAAGACAGGCTGGGGAAGATCCCCGGCGTAAAGACGGTTACCTTCGGCGACGCAGACATCGCCGCGCTGGGCAACAGCACCAGCGATACAGACTGGGATGGCCGCGAATCGAAAATGAGCGTGAACATCAAGCACATCGGCGTGGATGAGAATTTTATGCCCGCCATGGAAATGCAAATGAAAGAAGGCCGCATGTTCCGCGGAGGCAAAGCCGACTCCACCAGCTACATCCTCAACGAAGAAGCCGTGAAGGTGACCGGGATCAAAGATCCGGTAGGCAAGCGGTTCAAGCTGCTGGATGTGGACGGTACCATCATCGGTGTGGTAAAGAATTTCCACACCGGTTCCATGCACCATAAAATACCACCGGTGATATTGCGTTACAGCCCTGATGCCTGGAGGCTGTATGTGAAAACCACCGGCCAGAATAATCCCGCCGTTATTGCGACCGTTGAAAAAATATGGAAAGAATACAACCCTGACTACCGTTTTGAATACGACTTCGTGGAAAGCACCTTCACACGGCTTTATACTGACGAGATCCGCACCGGCAAGCTGTTCACCTGGTTTGCAGGCGTTGCCGTCTTTTTGTCGTGCCTTGGATTGTTTGGCCTGGCTACTTTCACCATTCACCAGCGCACCAAGGAGATCGGCATCCGTAAAGTACTGGGCGCTTCCGTTACAGGCATCGTTCAGCTGATCACCAAAGACTTTTTGAAACTGGTGTTCATCGCCATCCTGCTGGCCACGCCTTTGAGCTGGTATGCTACAGACCAGTGGTTGCAGGGCTATGAATACCGTACTATCATACCATTCTGGGTTTTCCTGGCAGCGGGCGGAGTGGCTGTACTGGTAGCCATCGGCACCATCGGCCTGCAATCCGTAAAAGCTGCGCTGGCCAACCCTGTGCGCACCCTGAAAACTGAGTAGTCATGAGCAAGATGCAATGTTTTATTCACAAGGTGCTGGATTTCCAGTTGAGTCCCGGCACATTTTCCGGCAGCACGGAATCCGTTTCCTTTTCGGGTTACGACTTCCTGGCGCTGACGCCATACGTGATCATTCCTTTCCTGATGGTGCTGATAGCGGGCCTTTGCCTGATAGACCAGTACCGGAGGAAAACTACCATTTAACAATTTTCAGCCATGATCAGGAATTACATCAAAGTAGCCATGCGCCACCTGCTGCGCAACAAAGGAATAACCGTCATCAATATTTCCGGGCTTGCCATCGGCATGGCCTGCTGCATCCTGATCGTGCTGTTCGTCAAGTACGAACTGAGCTATAACAGCTTTCATAAAAATTCATCTTCCATTTACCGCGTCAATAGCGTCATTAAAGGCAAGGAAGGTTATGTAGGCGAAATGAGCGTTTCCCAATTCGGAACCGCTCCTAACCTGAAGCTGGAACTCAGCCGCATAAAGGAATCTGTGCGGTTCTATGAGCTGAATGAGCAGATCGTTTCTGCTCACAATGAAGAATTCAGGCAGCAGGGCGCTGTATTTGCGGACGCGGCTTTTTTCAGCATGTTCAGCTTCCCGCTGCTGCGCGGTAATCCGGCTACCGTTTTAAACGAACCTTATACTGTTGTGCTTACAGAAAGCACGGCCAAAAAATTCTTCGGCAACGAAGACCCCATTGGTAAAGTGATCCGCCTGCAGGACGATTACGATTGCCGGGTGACCGGCGTGGCCAAAAACGCTCCTTCGAACAGCGACCTGGAATTCGGGATGGTCATATCTTTTGCCACCTTCGTGCAGAATGCAGCAAAGGTGGGTTCCAAACCTGAAGAAAGCTGGTTCGGATTCAGCTCCAACCAAACCTTCGTGCAACTCCCGCCCGGCGTTACGCCGGCAGCCATCAGCGGCGATCTGAAAGCATTTGCCGACAGGCATGTAAGCAAGGTCGCCAAGGCCTTCGGCAACGAGTTCTGGTACCGCCTCCAACCGCTGGCCGGTATTCATCTTTACCCGGACGGAGATATGAAGGGCCGCAGCGAAAACCTTTCCCGTCTTTATATCTACGGCTGCATCGGCTTTTTTATTATCCTGATCGCCTGCATCAACTTTATGAACCTGGTTACCGCCCGCGGCAGCGAAAGGGCCATAGAAGTAGGCTTGCGGAAAGTAATGGGAGCGGAGCGCCGCGCGCTGATCGTGCAGTTTCTCGTGGAATCCATGATAATCAGTCTCCTGGCCTTCGTTTTATCGATCGTGCTGGCGGCCATCATCCTTCCCGGGTTCAACTTCGTGACCGATAAATCGATGATACTTTTCAGCAGCGCCAACCTGCTGATGTTCGCGGTGCTGTTGCTGACGGCGTTAGTCGTGGGCCTGATGGCCGGAAGTTACCCGGCATTGTACCTTTCCGGCTTCCTGCCCGTGCGCATCCTGAAAGGTCATCTTGGTTCTTCGGGCCACCGCTCGCTGTTCCGGAAAACCCTTGTGGTATCACAGTTCACCATAGCCATCGCTCTCATTATCGCTACTGTGGTGATATGGTCGCAGCTGCGTTATATGCAGCAGAAAGACCTCGGGTACAATAAACACGGCCTGGTGAACTTTTATTTGAACACAGTCAAACAAATGCCGCAGAGAGACGCGTTTAAAACCGAGGTCCTGCGTTTGCCATTCGTAAAACAAGCTTCCTATACCAATATGCCGCTGGGCGGGCGATCCGTAAACAATAACCCCGTTGCGAAGGAAGGGGCGCGCAGCGATGAAAGCATTGGGGCTATCGTTATTGATGCGGACTTCGGTTATTTTACCAATATCGGCGCAAAGTTTTTGATGGGCAGGGATTTCTCCGAAAAATTCCCGGCAGACTCGATCGACGCATTTGTGATCAACAAATCCGCCGTGGAAAAACTGCAGCTGCGGGAGCCGGTGATCGGCAGCAGGATCGAATGGCGCGGCGAGAACATTCCCCGCAAGGGCCAGGTGATCGGGGTGGTGGAAGATTTTAATATGCAGAACCTGCGTTTGCCCATTGAACCGATGATTTCCATGATACGTAAGGGCAGAGCGGGGATGCTTGCTGTAAGGCTCGAAGATGGCGACCGGCAAAAGCAATTGGCGCAGGTAGAAGGAATATGGAATAAGCTGATGCCCGCATTCCCGTTCAATTACCGCTTCGTGGAAGACGAGCTGGGTAATGAATATCTTGTTGAACAGCGCTCCGGCAGCCTCTTCGGGGCATATGCCGGGCTGGCTATCATCATTGCCTGCCTGGGCCTGTTCGGCCTCGCCATGCTGGTAGCCAGGCAGCGTACTAAAGAGATCGGCATCCGCAAAGTACTCGGCGCATCAGTGGGAAGCATTACGGCGTTATTGTCGAAAGACTTCCTGCAGCTGGTGGCAATATCCATCCTCATTTCCTCGCCGCTGGCCTGGTACGGGATGAATAAATGGCTGGAAGAATTCCCCTTCAGGACCAGTTTTCCCCTGTGGTCTTTCGCCGCGGCGGGCCTGCTGGCCTTGCTGATCGCTTTTGTGACCATCAGCTTCCAGTCTGTAAGGGCTGCATTGTTGAACCCTGTGCGCTCATTGCGCTCGGAATAACTTGTACCGGCAATGATCCGTAACTACCTGAAAATAGCGCTGCGTAACCTGTGGAAACACAAGACCAATACGCTCATCAACCTGCTGGGGCTTACCGTGGCATTCACCATTTGCCTGCTGCTGCTGTTGAGCGTGTATTATGAGTTTTCCTTCGACAAGTTCCACAAGAACCCGCAGGATCTTTACCGCACCTATTTTTCCGTTCAATTGCCGGAACGTACAGAGCTGCAACCGTCTATGCCCGAGCCGATGCTGAAGGCCCTGAAAGAACAATTCCCCGTTGTGGAATACGGCACACGTTACAACCGCAATGGATGTGAAATAGCATACAAAGACAAACATTTTTTCAAGGAACTGGTGTTTTGCGATGCGGATATCTTCAGCATGTTCTCTTTCCCGCTGGAAAAAGGAAACGCGCCACAAGCACTGGCCGGGCGCAACAATATCGTGATCACCCGGTCCCTGGCCGATGCCATATTCGGGAATGACGACCCCATCGGCAAGCAGCTGCGGGTACAGTCCGGCGGCCCGTGGAAAGTGTTTACCGTGAGCGCCGTGGCTACTGACATGCCGGCTAATTCCAGCATCCGCTTCGATGCGGCTGTGCAGTTCGAGCATGGATACACTTATCCCAACAGCGTTGGCAAATGGGATGTGACCAACCACGATATTTTTCTGCGGCTGAAGCCGGGATCGGACAAAGCCACTTTCGAAAAAGCTGCGCGGGGTTTCATCAGCAAACAATACACAGATTACATCGGCGATCTTAAGCGCGACGGCGCGCAGCCCGCAGCCAACGGGCTGTACATGCAGCTGCTGCTGCAGCCCATGCTCGACGCGCATACAGACATGAACATGCGCGGGCCCGGGACTACCGTCAGCCGTTCCTACCTGCATATGCTGCTGGCCGTGGCGGTGTTCGTACTTTTCATCGCCTGCATCAACTTCATCAATCTTTCCGTTGGCCGTTCCTTCACCCGTTCGCGGGAAGTGGGACTGCGGAAAACACTGGGCGCTTTGCCTTTCCAGGTAGGCATGCAGTTCTGGGGCGAAGCAGCGATCATTTGCGTGATGGCGCTGCTGATCAGCATCCCTCTCTTTTACGCCGTACTGCCGCAATACAAGCTCATTTTCGGCAGCTCGCTGGAAACGGCGGTGCTGCAGCAACCAATGGTGATCGCTTCGGTGATCGGCGGGCTCCTGCTGGTGACCGTACTGGCGGGCGCTTATCCCGCGCTGGTGATGACCAGGATGGATGCGGTGAATATTCTCAAGGGAAAACTCAAGCTCAAAACTTCCGGTGGCCTGCGCAACGGGCTTATCATCGGCCAGTTTGCCATTGCCATCCTGCTGATAGGCTGCACGCTCATCGCCTGGAAACAGCTGAGCTTCCTGCGCGCCAGGCCCCTGGGCTACAACAGCAGCCAGGTAGTGAGCATCCCTGTTGGCCAGGAGGTAGACGGCCGTGAAGCGCTTGCCCTTCTCCGCCAAAAGCTGGCAGCGGAACCCTCCGTGCTGAGCGTTTCCGGCATGTCCAACAACCTGGGAATGGGCGCGGACTGGGGCAGTTATACCTTTTCCGTCGGTTTCGATTATCACAACCGCACCATCAATATGGCCTGGCTGAACGTCGGGTATGATTTCGCAAAAACGCTGGACCTCCCTATGCAATACGGCCGGGACTTTTCGCAGGGCTTTGGGGCAGACAGCTCGGGCATCATCATCAACGAACAGATGGCCCGCAAAATGGGCGTCATCAATCCCGTTGGCGAGGTGCTGCAGCTGGAATCGATGAACAATATGCAGCTGAAAGTGCTGGGCGTGGTAAAGGACTTCAACTTCCAAAGCCTGCACAAACCCGTGGAACCCATGGGCCTCGTGATGTACGCTGACATGCCCATCAACTATCTCCTCATAAAAGTGCAGCCGGACAACCTGCCGGTTATCATGGGCAAACTGAAGGCCATCTGGGCGCAGATCGCGCCGCGCTCTGAATTCAGGGGCAGCTTTATTGACGAGAACATCAACCGGCAATACAACCGTGAAGAACGGTTTACGCAAATATTCGTGTATGCCGCCGTGGTAGCCATTGTGTTGTCATGCCTCGGCCTCTTCGCGCTGGCCGTGCTGGCCATCATGCAGCGCACCCGCGAGATAGGGATACGAAAGGCTTTGGGCGCTTCTGCCGGCAGCATTGTACAACTCATTACGAAAGACTTTGTAAAGCTGATATGTATCGCCATGATCATTGCCATGCCGCTGGCCTGGTATTTTATGCACACATGGCTGGAAAATTTTGCATTCAGCGTTCAGATAAAATGGTGGTGGCTGCTGGCCTCGGGGCTCCTGGCCCTTGCCGTGGCGCTTTGCACGATCGGGTACCAATCCCTCAGGGCGGCATTTGCCAACCCGGTCAAATCCCTTAAAACAGAATAACATGCTGAGAAATTATATCAAGATCGCCTGGAGGAACCTTTGGAACAACAAGGTATTCGGTATCATCAACATAGCCGGTCTTACCATCGGCCTCACCTGCTGCATGTTCATCCTGTTATGGGTGGCCAATGAGTGGAATTTCAACCGCAACCATCCGAAGCTGGAAAATATCTACCAGGTTTACGAACATCAGTACTATTCCCACGGCGACATACTCACCGTAACCGCCACGCCGGGCCCGCTGGCAGACGTATTGAAGGCGGAAACGCCTGGCATCCTGAAGGCCGCACACCTGTCGTGGCTGGATGAAAAACTTTTTTCCGCAGGGGATAAGAACCTGAAATTCGAAGGCCAGTTCGCCAATAACGATGTGTTTTCCGTTTTTGCTTTCCCGTTCATCGAAGGTGATCCCGCCACCGCCCTGAAACGCCCGAACGATATCGTGCTCACCGAAAAGGTGGCCAGGAGCCTGTTTGGCGATGCAAAGGCCGTGGGCCAGATCATAAGGCTGGACAGCAAAGAAGACTATATGGTCTGCGGTGTGATCAAAGACCTGCCGGCCAATTCAACATTCACTTTCAACTGGCTGCTGCCCTTTGAAAGGCTTGTGGAAGAGAACCAGTGGCTGAAGAACTGGGACAGCAACGCTCCCCGCACCTATGTGCTGCTCGATCCCAAAGCGGACTTCCGCCAGGTGAATGCCCGCGCGAAAGGAGTTATCCAGCGCAACCTGGAAGATTCGAAGACAGAAGTATTCCTTTATCCCTTTTCCGATATTTACCTCAAAGGCCAGTTCAGCAAAGGCCAGCTTACGGGTGGCCGCATCGAATATGTGAGGTTGTTCATCATCGTGGCTGTTTTTGTGCTGCTGATCGCCTGTATCAATTTCATGAACCTTTCCACCGCAAGGGCCATCCAGCGGAGCAAGGAAGTGGGCGTGCGCAAAAGCATCGGCGCGGGCCGCCCGGCGCTGATCTCCCAGTTCCTGGGAGAGTCTTTCGCGCTGGTGTTCATCGCTTCCGCATTATCTGTGCTGCTGGTTTGGATATTGTTGCCTTCCTTCGAAAAGATGGTGAACGTAACGATGAGTGTGAAGGTATTTACCTGGTACAATGTGCTGGGACTCTTCTTCCTGGCGCTTTTCACCGGTTTCATCGCCGGCAGTTACCCCGCCTTCTATCTCTCTTCCCTCGACCCCGTGGCCACGCTGAAGGGCGGCATGCTGCGGCTCCGCACCAGTGCCATCTGGCTGCGGAAAGGACTGGTGGTATTCCAGTTTGCCATCTCCACTATCCTCATTGTGGCAGCGTTCCTGATATACCAGCAGATCAGCTTCATCAAGAACCGGAATCTCGGTTTGAATAAGGACCAGGTGGTGTATGTCACCAATGAAGGAAATATCCAGAAAAATGAAGACGCATTCAGGAATGCGCTGAAAGGCATGCCGGGCATCGTGGCATCGTCTACATCCGACCAGCTGCCGATCCGCATTGGCAGCAACTTCCAGGGCTTGTCCTGGCCGGGCAAAGGGGCGGACGAATCGGTGCTGATCGACTACCTCTGGGTAGGGTATGATTTTGCAAAAACAATGCAGCTGGAAATGGTGGAAGGAAGAACCCCGTCCGCCGAATATCCCACCGATCAGCAGGGACTGGTGATCAACGAAACGGCCGCGAAGCTGATGAAGCTGAAACCACCGTATGTAGGGCAGCTGCTGACGCTGGATAATGAGAAACGGCCCATACTCGGCGTGGTGAAGGACTTCTCCAGCTCACATCTTTCAAGAAAGATCGCGCCCACCCTCATCCGGTATTCCAGCGGCACCAACCGTTATTTGCTGGTGCGCATCCAGCCGGATAAAGTGGAAACCGCGCTGGCCAGCCTCGCGTCTGTCTACAAAAAATTCAATCCCGAATATCCCTTCAGCGTAAAATATATGGACGAGTACTTCGCGAAGATGTACACCAGCGAACAGGTGATCGGCCGGCTTTCCGCAGGCTTCACCGTGCTGGCGATCTTCGTGGCATGCCTTGGATTGTTTGGACTGGCTACTTTCACCGCGCAGCAGCGTACGAAAGAGATCGGCATCCGCAAAGTGCTGGGCGCCACCATCGGCCAGATACTGGTGTTGCTCAGCAAAGAATTCCTGCGGCTGGTACTGATAGCTGTTGCGATCGCCATGCCGCTGGCCGCGTATTTCATGCACGGCTGGCTGGAAAAATTCGCGTACCATATAGACATCGCCTGGTGGGTGTTTGCCGCAACCGCGCTGCTGGCCGTTGTGCTGGCAATGCTTACGGTAAGCTACCAGTCGGTGAAAACCGCCCGTATGAACCCTGTGAAATCACTCAGAACTGAATAACCATGATCAGGAACTACATCAGGATCGCATTGCGAACCCTCTGGAAAAACAGGTTTATGTCCGCCGTAAACATACTGGGCCTCAGCGTGGGCATCAGTGCGGCGCTTGTGATATGGATGATAGTGCATTATGATCTTTCGTTTGACAAATTCCATAAGGACCGCGACCACATATACCGGATCGTGTCCGACCTGGATTTCAGCGGCATGAATATCAAGACAACCGGCGTGCCGATCCCCGTGCTGGGCGAGCTCCGGGAGCAGGCGCCGGGTTTGGAGAAAACAGCATTCATTTACCAATATTCACCGAACGTTAAAGTAAAGGAAGAAAAATTCGGGGTGCAGAAGAAGGTCACTTTTGCGGAGCCTGAATATTTCAACCTGTTCGAATACAAATGGCTGTATGGTTCTCCTGCCGTATTGAAAAGCCCTTTGCAGGTTGTGCTTACTGAAGAGCGGGCGGCGCAATACTTCCCCGGAACGGCTTTACAGGATGTGATCGGCAAAGAAGTGCGGTACGATGATTCAGTGAGCGTAACTGTCGGCGGTATTGTTGAATCGCTGAAAGGCAGAACAGATTTCACTTTCCAGGAGTTTGTATCTATGCAGACCCTTATATCCAACAAGGGGATGAGAGATTCGCGCGGCTGGGACAACTGGAATAATTTTAATTCTGCCATCAGCATGTTTGTGCAGCTGAAGCCGGGCGTTACACCTGAGAAGATCAATTCGCAGCTGATGAGTATTGTGAAGAAGCACAAAAATGAAGAATCCAAAAGTCAATATTTCCTTCAACCTCTGCGCGAACTGCACTTCAACGGTGAGTTCGGCGCATTCGACCAGCGGACGGCCGATCTGCCGGTGCTCTACAAGCTTGGCGCCCTGGTGGTGTTCCTGCTGCTGCTCGGCTGCATCAACTTCGTGAACCTGCAAACCGCGCAGGCGGGCGAAAGGGCGAAAGAGATCGGCATCCGCAAATCGCTCGGCAGCTCCAGGGGCAAAGTGGTGGCGCAGTTCCTCGGTGAAAGTTTTGTGCTTACCACAGTTGCGGCGATATTGTCTGTATTCCTGGTGCCGGGTATCCTTTATGCATTCAGCAGTTTTATTCCCAACGGCGTTACCATAGCCATGTTTACCGAATGGCAGGTGTTCCTGTTCATCCCCGTACTGGTGCTGGTGGTGGGCCTGCTGGCGGGTATTTACCCTGCCTTTGTGCTGGCGCGGTTTCAGACGGTGAAAGTGTTGAAGAACCAGGTGTATGGCGTGAACAGCAAAGCCCGCCTGCGCCAGGTGCTCACCGTTTCGCAATTCGCCATTGCATTGGCGCTGATCATGGCAACCGTGATCGTGGGAGAACAGACCAGATACGCTTACCGTAAGAATCTCGGGTTCAACAAAGACGAACGGTTTTTCCTGAAGGCCCCGGGCTGGAAGCATAATACCATTGCACTGAAAGCCAGGCTGGAGGCCATTCCTGAAGTGGAATCGCTGAGTTACGGATATGCGCCGCCTTCTTCCCCCGGTACCAGTTCCACTACCATGGGGCTTGGCACAGGAGCCATGGCCGAACCCTCTATGGTAGAAGTGAAGTACATCGATGAAAAATATATTCCATTCTATAATATCAAACTGTTGGCAGGCCGCAACCTGCTGCCGTCAGACACGATTAGCGAAATGCTGATCAATGAAAGCTTTGCCCGCGCTGCAGGCTTTGCAAAGCCGGAGGACGCTGTCGGGCAGCTGCTTAATTTCAACGACAACAAAAAGCCGGTAGTAGGTGTGATCGCTGATTTCCATACCAAAGGCGTGCAGGCACGAATACCGCCTTTGGCGCTTACCACGGGCCCGATGGCGAAATCATCACTGCATATTTCCCTGCGGAAAAACATCGATGCACCCCGCGCGATGGACAAGATCAAAGCCGCATGGGAAGCGGTTTTCCCGGATGATGTTTTTAAAGCCACTTATGTAGACGAAACGGTGGCACAGTTTTACGCCGGAGAAAGGAAATTAAGCAAGCTGCTGAGATGGGCCACAGGCGTGGCTATTTTCATCAGCTGCCTGGGCTTGCTGGGCCTGGCGATCTATGCCACGCGCCAGCGTACCAAAGAGATCGGCATACGGAAAGTATTGGGCGCCAGCGTGGGCAGCATCGTGATGCTGTTCAGCAAAGATGTAATGAAACTCGTATGCATTGCGGCTTTCATCGCTTCCGGCGTGGCCTGGTATGCTATGAACAACTGGCTGGAGAATTTTGCGTATCATATCAATATTCCCTGGTGGGTATTTCCCGCCGCGGCTGCGTCTGCACTGCTGCTGGCGCTGGCTACGGTAGCCACACAGGCTTTAAAAGCGGCCATGGTCAATCCCGTGCGTTCGCTGAAAACAGAATAAAATAATAAATATGTTCAGGAACTATCTCAAAATAGCGTGGAGAAATATCTGGAAAGCAAAGCAGGTATCCGCCGTGAACATCATCGGCCTGGCCGTGGCTATTGCAGGCGCTTTGCTGCTGTGCATAACGGTGTACAGGGAATTTTCCTTCGACAATTTCCATGAAAAGAAAGATTACCTCTACCAGGTTTACAGGGAAGAATTCCATGCGGATAAAACCGAGTCGCATTCTAATATGAGCTTCCCGCTAGGGCCGGTCCTGAAAGCGGAGGTACCCGGCATCAAAGCATTGACGCGCCTGGCCAACGGCGCTACAGTGATGAAGGTGGGAGAAACTTCGCAGACGATCGGGTTGCGGTATGTGGACAGTGCATTCCTGGACATGTTCACCTTCCCCGGAGCCAGCGGCAGCCACAAGCTGGATATGAACAGCGTGCTCATCAGCGAAAAAATGGCCGGCATCTTTTTCAAGGACCAGGATCCTGTGGGCAAAACGGTGCTCCTGCGTGCGGGAACCGAATGGAAAAGCTACACAGTGGCGGGCGTGCTGAAAAACGTGCCCGACAATTCCAGCATCCGCTTCGACGCGCTGGCGCGGCTGGAAACCCATCCCAGCTACCTGAGGGACCGTGAGAGCTGGGGGAATTTCAGCCTGGAAGTATTCGTTCAGCTGAACCCCGGCGTAAGCCCTGAAAGCTTTGAGCGGAGAGGCAAGATATTCATGGAAAAACATTATGCCGAAGACGTCCAGCGGATGAAAGCCGCCGGCGCCCGGAAAGACAAATTTGGCGGCGTGCTGCACCTGGGGCTTCTTCCCATCCGCGAAATACATTTCAGCGAACACAGCAACCTGCAGGACGCCAAGAAGCCCATCCTCTACATGCTGCTGTTCATCGCAGCCTTCCTGCTGTTCATTGCCAGCATCAATTTCCTGAACCTCACGCTGGCCCGCGCTTTCACGCGCGCCAAAGAAGTGGGCATGCGCAAAACGCTGGGCGCGGCAAGGTCGCAGCTTGTGCTGCAGCTCTGCGGCGAAGCGCTGGTGCTGTTCGTGATATCGCTTGCATTGGGGCTGATCATTACCTGGTTTGTACTGCCCCATTACAATTCCATGTTCTTCTCAAAAGCGGTATATTCTTTCAGCATACTGCTCAAACCTAAATTTCTCCTGGGCATACTGGCGGCGCTGCTTCTCATCAGCTTCCTTGCGGGCGGCTATCCCGCCTGGGTATTGTCCCGCACGCACACCCTGCTGGTGCTGAAAGGGAAGGTTTCTTCCGGGAAGACCAATTACTTCCGCAATACGCTCATCGTTACCCAATTCGTTTTTTCCTGCCTGCTGATCTGCGGCACCATTATCGCCTGGCAGCAAATGAACTACCTGCGCAACAGGCCCCTGGGCTTCAATACGCACGAAGTAGTGAGCATTCCCGTCAGCCCCGACCTGAACGGCCATCAGTTGCTGGCGCGGCTGCGCGCAGAACTGGAGCAGCAGCCCGACATCCTCTCGCTTACCGGTTCCAGCAATAATTTCGGCCGCGGGCTGGACGGTTCCCAGTCCACTTCCATTATCAACTTCCAGCTGTTCGACAAGGATGTGAACGGCCACTGGCAGGCGGTGGATTACGATTATGTAAAGACGATGGACCTGCAACTTGTTGCCGGCAAGGACTTCGACCGTTCCATGGGGCTGGATTCGTTTGGCTTCGTGATCAACGAACGAATGGCGAAGCAGCTGTTGGCGCTCGGTATAAAAGAACCTGTAGGCTACCGTTTCAGGATGGATAGCGAGGGGCCGGAATACCACATCAACGGCATCGTGAAAGATTTCCACTTTAAATCCCTGCACGAGGAAATAGCACCGCTGATAATGCACCTCAACCAGCAGGACGAGCGCCCCCTGTATATTTTCGTGAAAACGAAACCCGGCAACCTGCCGGCTTCCATGAAAACCATTGAGGCCGCGTTTAAAAAAGCCGCCCCGGGCCAGGCTTTCCTGGCGTCGTTCGTGAATGAGAACACCGAAAAACAATATAAATTCGAAGCCACGCTGATGAAAATATTCATCAGCGGCGCGGTGCTGACGATCATCATTTCCTGCATGGGCCTGTTCGCCATCGCGATGCTGGCGATCGCGCGCCGTACCAAAGAGATCGGCATCCGCAAGGTGCTGGGCGCAAGCGCGGCGGGCATTGCCGGGCTGATAGCGGCAGATTTCCTGAAGCTGGTGGCCCTGGCCATCCTGATCGCAACGCCGGTGGCCTGGTACGTGATGAGCGAGTGGCTGAAAGGATATGCATACCGGATCGGGATCAGCTGGTGGGTGTTTGTGCTGGCCGGTTTGCTGGCAGTGCTGATAGCCGCAGCCACCATCAGTTTCCAGAGCATCCGCGCGGCGCTGGTGAACCCCGTGAAATCGCTTCGTTCTGAATAATCAATAAAATATTTTACATTAATATCATGATTCAACTGCGCAACATCTCAAAACATTACCCGGTCGGGTTTGGGAAACATGAAATATTAAAGAACGTGGATCTCGTGATCCACGAAGGGGAGTTTGTGTCTATCATGGGCCCTTCCGGCTCGGGGAAGTCTACCCTGTTGCATATCCTGGGCCTGCTGGAAGAGCCTTCTGAAGGGGAGTACCTTTTCCAGGGCGAGCTGGTCCATAAAATGAATGATAAAAAACGGACGCAGCTTCACCGTGGCGCCATCGGCTTTGTATTCCAGGCGTATCACCTGATAGATGAGCTGACCGTGTATGAAAATATTGAAACGCCTCTCCTGTATAAGAATATGCCTTCTTCCGAGCGCAAAAGCCGGGTTGCGGATATCCTTGACCGTTTTAACATGGTGGCCAAGAAAGACCTGTTCCCGAACCAGCTTTCCGGCGGCCAGCAGCAGCTGGTGGGCATAGCAAGGGCCATCGTGGCCGAACCGGCGGTCATTTTTGCGGACGAACCTACCGGCAACCTGCATTCAGACCAGGCCAAAACTATCATGGAACTGTTTGCAGAGCTCAATAAAAAAGACGGGATCACGATCGTCCAGGTAACCCACTCAGACCTGAACGCCGGCTACGGCAACAAGGTTATCCAGATCATGGACGGACGGGTGAAATAATCTCTTCATCATTTTTCCGGAAGCTAAAAACTCATCATATGATGTTTTACCTTAAATTCGTGTGGCCCGGAGCCATACCTACTAGTAATTTGCCATCTATCAAGTACGGCCGAATGGAGTTATCTCAATTATTATATTTTTGTCAGGCTATGAAGATAAAGTCCCTTGCAATTGCATCGTTACTGGCTTTTCTGTTGTTTGCCAACCCGGCGGCCGCCCAGGATAACTGGAGCTACCAGCGTTGCCTGGACTATGCGCTTACCCACAACCTGACCCTCCAGCAGAGTGTGCTGCAAAAGCGTTTGCAGGAACTGACCCTGAAGCAGAACCGGCTGTCGCAGCTGCCTACGATCAACGCAGGAGCCAACGCAGGTTACCGTTTCGGCCGTTCCATCGACCCCACTACCAACACCTTCGTAACACAGACCCTTTTCAACTCAGGGCTGAGCATGGACCTGAATGCGGACCTCTTCGGATGGTTCTCCAAGCAGAATACCATCCAGGCCTCCAAATACCAGGTTTACGCGGCCAATTTCCAGCTTGAAAAAGCCCGGAATGATATGGGCGTGAACGTTGCCAATGCATTTTTGCAGATACTGCTGGCCGAAGAACAGGTGAAGATCAGCAAAGCACAGGTAGACCTGAGCATTGCCCAGCTGGACAATACCAAGAAACTCGTGGCCGCCGGCTCCGTCCCGGAAAGCAACCAGGCAGACCTGGAAGCCCAGCTGGCGCGCGACAGCTCCGCCCTCGTTACCGCGGAGAATAACGCCGTCATCCGCGTGCTGACCATGAAAGCCCTGCTGAACCTGGATTTCGCGGTTCCTTTTAAGACCGAGCTGCCGGAAAACGTGGAATCCGTTTCCCTGCTCAACCTTTCCGAAACCGATCCTGAAATGGTCTTCAGCGCGGCGCTGGCCAACCAGCCTGGCTATAAGGCTGACGAGGCGCTGGTGAAAGCAGCTAACAGGAGCCTGGCTTCCGCAAGAGGTGCTATGTTTCCCCGCCTGAGCATAGGCGGCAGCGCGGGCACCAACTACGCCAACTCGAATTACCAGCAATATGGCCCGTCTATCCCCTACGTGGATACCACCGGCTTTGTGACCGTGAACGGAACAACATACCCCGCGCTGAAAGCAGGCTCATTCAGGCTAAGCAAGCTCACGCCTTTCGGCGAACAGTTCAGCAATAACTTTGGTCAGAATATCGGCATCACGCTCAACATACCCATCCTGAACGCATGGCAGCTGCGGGGGAACGTGGAAAGAGCGAAGATTGACATGCAGGACAAACAGCTCACGCTGAACATCAACCGCCAGAAACTCCGCCAGGACATCTACACCGCTCATGCGGATGCGGTAGGCGCCCTGCAGAAATACCAGGCGGCCATTACCACCGAAAGGGCTTCCCAGAAAGCGTACGACTTTGCCACCAAACGCTTCAACGTAGGCCTGATGAACACCGTGGAATACGTTACCACGCAAACAAATCTTTTCAGGGCGCAGATAGACAGGGTATCCGCCCTGTACGATTATATATTTAAAATCAAATTACTGGAATTCTATCGCGACCAGCGAATAACGCTATAGTATTCCGGGGCACAGAAATACAAAGCGTATATGAAGAAAAGAAAGAAACTGCTTTTTTGGATTATCGGCGGCCTGCTGGTGCTGATAATCCTTATCGCATTTATAAAAGGTTCCGGCAAAGATGAGGGCATCAAAGTGGCCGTGGATAAGGCTGCCAAAAGGGACATCATTGAAGTGGTTTCAGCCAGCGGAAAGATCTTCCCCGAAATAGAGGTGAAGGTAAGCTCCGATATTTCCGGGGAAATTACCGACCTGATGGTGGAAGAGGGAGATTCCGTGGTGAAAGGGCAGGTACTGGCACGCATATACGCAGATATTTATGGCTCCGCCCGCGATCGTGCAGCCGCTTCCGTTAGCCAGAGCCAGGCCGAGCTGGCCAACAGCGACGCAGCGCTGAGCGCCTTCAAAGCCCGGCTGGACCAGTCTAAAGCAGCTTTCGACCGGAACTCCGAACTGCTCAAACAAAAAGTGATCTCCCGCTCCGAATTCGAAACAGCGGAAGCCACCTATAAAGCCGCGCAATCTGATTACAACGCCGCCCTTCAGCGCATCAACAGCGCGAAGTTCGCCGTTTCCAGCGCGCAGGCCAACCTTACCGAAGCCAACAAGAACCTGGGAAGGACCACCATTCTTTCCCCCATGGGCGGCACCGTTTCCCTGCTCTCAGTTAAAAAAGGCGAACGCGTGGTAGGTACCGCGCAGATGACCGGTACCGAAATGCTCCGCATTGCAGACATGGCCACCATGGAAGTGCAGGTGGATGTTGGAGAAAATGATATCCCTAAAGTAAAATACGGCGATTCAGCCCTCATTGAAGTAGATGCGTACACCAACCGCAAATTCAAAGGCCTGGTAACGCAGATCGCCAGCTCCAGCAAAGGCGCGGCCACTGCTTCAGCGTCTACCTCCTCAGCTGAACAAGTGACCAATTACGTGGTGCATATCCGCATTTTGCCTACTTCATACGCAGACCTCATCGATCCGAAATTCCCGCGCAGGTTCCCCTTCAGGCCCGGTATGAGCGCCAATGTGGACATCCAGACGCGTACCGAAAAACAGGTGCTGTCTATCCCCATCAACGCAGTGACCACGCGCAACCCGGCGGATACCCTCAAGAAAGACGAGAAAGAAAAGAAAGGCCCCGGCAAACCTGACAACAGCGCCCCCGTTGCGGAAGAAGGCAAACGCGATTTCAAGGAAGTGGTGTTCCTCCTGCAAAAAGACAATACCGTTAAAATGACCGAAGTGACCGTAGGCATCCAGGATGATAACAACATCCAGATCAAATCCGGTATCACGGAAGGGCAGGAAGTGATCAGCGGCCCGTACACAGCCATTTCCCGGCTGCTGGAAAACGGTAAGAAAGTGAAAGTAGTGCCCAAAGCACAGCTCTTTGAAGAAACCAAATAAACACATAATCAAAAAAGGAGGCATACGTATCTGTATGCCTCCTTTTTTATTGCCCTTTTATTGTCCCCTCGAATTTAACTACATTGCAGAAAAATTCAGGGAAAGTTGAGCATGGGTCATCATACAGGAATAATCGGGAGTGGCAGCTGGGCTACAGCCATCGCCAAGATACTGACGGATAACAACCAGCACATACATTGGTGGATACGCAGCGAAGAAACCATCCGCCACCTGCAATCCCGGCATCACAACAAGCACTACCTCACTTCAGTTTATTTCGATAACAGGCTGCTGCAGGTCAACAACGATCTCGCGGCGGTGGTACAGGCCAGCGACACGCTCATACTGGCCGTTCCTTCCGCTTTCCTGCGGCAGGTGCTGGAAACGCTTCCTGCAGACGCTTTCAGCGCTAAAAAAGTAGTGTCTGCCATCAAAGGCCTGGTGCCCGGCACCAACCAGCTGATCAACGATTACCTGGCGGACCGCTTCAACCTGCCGGTGGAAAATTATTTCACCATCACCGGCCCCTGCCATGCGGAAGAAGTGGCCAACGAAAAATTATCCTATCTCACTTTCTCCGGCCTCGACGCCGATGGCACCGAAGAACTGGCGGCCCGCTTCAACAACAGCTACCTGCAAACCATCGTGAATAAAGACTTGTACGGCGTGCAGTTTGCCTCCGTGCTGAAGAATATTTACGCCCTCGGCGCGGGTATTGCGCATGGCCTTGAGTACGGCGATAATTTCCTGAGTGTGTTTATCACCAACTGCTTCCGCGAAATGCAGGAGTTCCTCGAAAAATACGAGCAATTCCAGGCAGGGCACGGTAAAGAGGCCGTGGTGCACAATTACAACGCCAGCGCCTACCTCGGCGACCTGCTGGTGACCTGCTATTCACTGCACAGCCGCAACCGCACATTCGGGAACATGATCGGGAAAGGGTACAGTGTAAAGGCCGCCCAGCTTGAGCTGAACATGATCGCGGAGGGATATTACGCCAGCCGCTGCATCTTCGAGATCAACCAGGAAATAGGTGCATACATGCCCATTGCGCAAAAGATCTACAGCATTCTCTGGGAACACCTGCATACAGAAGAAGCTTTCCTGGAAATGGAAAAGGGGCTGGTCTAAAAGAACATCGCCGCGGCGATGCCGTCTGCAAAGAATTTCCCTTCGCGGGTGAGCCTGAGCATGGAGGCTTCCTGCAACATCCATCCTTTTTCGATGAATTCTGCGCCGGCTGAGAGAAGCTGCCGGCTCTTGTCCTCGCCGAACTGCGCGGAAATCCTTTCCAGGCTGCATCCTGCCTGGGTGCGGAGCGATATCATGATATATTCATTCAGGGCCATCTGCGGGCTCAGCACTTCCTTCTCAAAAGGCACTGTGCCTTTGCGGATGCTTTGCATGTACAGTGAATTGTTGGCCACATTCCACTGCCGGCTTTGCCCGTTATAAGAATGCGCGCTGGGCCCCAGTCCCAGGTAAGGTTTTCCCTGCCAGTAACTGCTGTTGTGCCGCGAATACATGCCGGGCTTCGCGAAGTTGGATATCTCGTAATGCTCGTACCCCGCCTTTTCCAGCGCCTGCATGAGCATCCCGAAATGATGCGCCGCGCGGTCGGGGTCGATGGGCGGGATCTTGTGGTGCTGGATGAAATTGTCCAGCGCGGTGCCGGGCTCCACGGTGAGCGCGTAACAGGAAAGATGCGGGATACCGAGGCTCACGGCTTTTGCGATGTTCTCTTCCCAGTGCGCATCAGTGAGGGTGGGGCCGCCGTAGATGAGGTCTATGCTGATATTGTCGAACCCCTTTTCCCTGGCGGTTTCCAGGCATTGGAGCGATTGAGCTGCGTTGTGGGCGCGGTTCATCCATTTCAGGTCTTCTTCAAAAAAAGACTGCACCCCGATGCTCAGGCGGTTGACGCCCGCATCGCGGAGCGCCTGGAGATTGTCTGATGAAAGGTCGTCAGGATTGGCTTCCAGGGTGATCTCGGCGTTCTCTGCGATGGTGTAATGTTTCCGGAGGGTATCCAGCAGCGCGCGGATGGCTTCGCCCGGCAACAGGCTGGGCGTTCCGCCGCCGAAATAAACGGTCTGTACGGCCTGGCCTTCGAGATATGCCTGCTGAAGGGCTGCTTCCGTATGAATGCATTCCAAAACTTCATCCCGGTACTGGAGCGAGGTGGAGAAATGAAAGTTGCAGTAATGACAAGCCTTTTTGCAGAAAGGAATGTGGATATAGATACCGGCCATGAGTTGTTTTAAGAAAGAATTGTCGGGATTATTTGCAAACCTCGAAAATACATGTGAGTTTTGTAGATATTTTTGGAACAAGAATAGTTAATTGCATCATTATAAATTTTACAGACCGTTGCGAACCTGGATGTTGTTCTTACTGCTGGTTACCTGCTCGCTGTCCCTCCGGGCGCAGTCAGACAGTGCTGTTAAGAAACCGGTTTCCCCCAAACCCGCTGCTACGGCTGTACGCAAAGTTAAGACAGATTCAGCGGTTACTGCGCCTGCTGCCATAAAGGATTCCATCGCGCTGCGGGATTCCCTGGCTGCGGCCGTTGCGCCCAAAGTGCATGCCTACGATACCATCATGGCGGCGCTGGAAAAAAAACATATGTACCTCAGCCGCGAAGGCAAGCGGGTGCAGTACGACATCAACCCGCTGCGGGAAGATCCTTCGCAGGACTGGCTGGTATACGTAGTGGCCGGCGTGATACTGCTGTTGGGCATCATCAGGAGCGCTTACCTCAAATATTTTTCCGACCTGTTCAGGGCTTTCTTTAATCCCACCCTCAGCCAGCGGCAGCTGAAAGACCAGCTTTCGCAGTCGCCGTTCCCCAACTTCCTGCTCAATACCTTCTTCGTGGTGAGCCTTGGGCTGTACCTCTACCTGCTCATGTACCGGCTGGATTACCCCACCGGCGCGATCGCCTGGATGCTGATACCCGGGCTGATGCTGCTGGTAGGCGTGATTTACACCGTGAAATACATTGTGCTGCGGTTTTGCGGCTGGCTGTTCGGGAACGAGGAGCTGATAGACGCATACGTGTTTATTCTCTACCTGATCAATAAAGTACTGGGGATATTGCTGGCGCCGTTCCTGGTGATACTGGCGTTCTGCAAGCCCGAAATTGCGGGAACCTGCCTCTATATTTCAATATTTTTTATTGTATTACTGGTTGTATACAGGTACGTAAGGTCTTATTCGCTGGTCCGGCAATATCTCTCTTTCAGCAAATTGCATTTTTTTCTTTACCTTTGCGCATTCGAAGTAGTGCCGGTTTTAATAATTACAAAGGTACTTTTACTTTGGTTAACTGGTAATCCGTAAGATTACTGCTATTGTTAACACAAGAGCAAATTACGTATGATAAAAGGCGGGCCAAAAAAAGATTTGCAGGAGAAACAACTAACGATCCTAATTTCCCAACCTAAGCCAGAGACAGAGAAATCACCTTATTTCGACTTAGCAAAGAAATTCAACGTTCGCTTGGATTTCCATCCTTTCATCCGAGTGGAAGGGGTGCCGGGTAAAGATTTCAGGAAGCAGAAAGTGGACATCATCACTTACACTGCCGTGATCTTCACCAGCCGGAATTCGGTAGACCACTTCTTCCGCGTATGCGAGGAGCTGAAAGTAAAAGTCTCACAGGATTGTAAGTACTTCTGTATTACAGAAGCCGTGGCGTTGTACCTGCAAAAGTTCATCCTTTACCGCAAACGCAAGGTGTTTTATGGGGCGGACGGCTCTACCAAAAGCCTGCTGGAAGTGATGAACAAACACCGGGAAAATGAAAAATTCCTTTTCCCGAGCTCGGACAGTCAGAAAAAAGACATCGAGGAGTGGTTAAAAGCCAACAAGTGCGAATATGCCACAGCCTCCCTGTACAAAACTGTTTCGAACGATGTAAAGGAGGTACTGACGAACACCGAATATGATATGATCGTATTCTTCAGTCCATCCGGCGTAAAATCTCTTTTCGAGAATATGCCTAAATTCAAACAGAACGGTACCCACATCGGGGCATTCGGTCCTACCACTTCCGCAGCCGTGGAAGAAGCCGGCCTGCGCCTGGATGTGAAAGCGCCCGCACCGCAGGCGCCTTCCATGGTAGCCGCGCTGGAACAGTTCCTCCAGGGGCTGACCAAAAAGTAAACGTAACAAAAATTTTATAAAAAAGGGAGCATCCTGGCGATGTTCCCTTTTTGTTTTAGCCTACTTTCGTATTGATTATTATACGCTTAACCGATCACACTATGGCAAACCGTCTCGCGAAAGAAACCAGCCCCTACCTGCTCCAGCATGCCCATAACCCGGTGGACTGGTACCCCTGGGGAGAAGAGGCTTTCCGGAAAGCTGAAGAAGAGAACAAGCCCATCCTGGTAAGCATCGGTTATGCCGCCTGCCACTGGTGCCACGTGATGGAGCGGGAGAGTTTCGAGAATGAAACGACCGCCAGGCTTATGAACGAGCATTTTGTGAACATCAAAATAGACCGGGAAGAGCGCCCGGACATCGATCATATCTACATGGACGCACTGCAGGCCATGGCCGGCAACGGCGGATGGCCGCTGAACATGTTCCTGCTGCCCGACAGGCAGCCTTTTTACGGCGGCACTTATTTCCCGCCACAGAAAGCCTACAACCGCCCTTCATGGACGGACGTGCTGCTGGCTGTGTCAGACGCGTTCAAAACCAAAAGGAAAGACCTGGAAGACCAGGCAGCCAACCTCACACAACATCTCCAGCAAAGCAACCAGTTCGGTGTAAACACAATAGATCTCGGCCTTCCGAAAGACGAGCTATTCACGCAGGCGCAGGCGGACGCGATGGTGCTGGCGCTGATGGGGCAGGCGGATAAAGAATGGGGCGGGTTCGGCCATGCGCCCAAGTTCCCGGGCAGTTTCGCCATCCAGTACCTGCTGCGGCATTACCGCGTGAGCAAAGATGAAACCGCTCTGCAGCAGGCGCTCCTCTCGCTGGACAAGATGATCTACGGCGGCATTTACGACCAGCTGGGCGGCGGGTTTGCGCGGTATTCCACCGATGAAAAATGGCTGGCCCCGCACTTCGAAAAAATGCTGTACGATAATGCTTTGCTGGTAGACACGCTGTGCGAAGCATACCAGCTCACCGGCCATCAGCGTTATGCGCAAACGATCCGGCATACGCTGGCATTCGTGCAACGGGAAATGACTGCTCCCGAAGGCGCTTTCTATTCCGCGCTGGACGCGGATTCTGAAGGAGTGGAAGGGAAATTTTATGTGTGGGAAGAAGAAGAAATTAACGCATTGCTGGGCGCCGACGCGCCCGCATTCAACGCATATTACGATGTAAGCCGCCATGGCAACTGGGAAGACGTGAACATTCTCTGGGCGCCGCGGCCGCTGGAAATCGCGGCGCAGGAGCAGGGCCTGCTGCCGGCTGAGCTGGAAGCATTGCTGGAAAGAAGCCGTCCCAAGCTCATGGCTGCCCGCGACAAGCGCATCCGCCCCGGGCTGGACGATAAGATACTGCTGGGCTGGAACACGCTGATGATCCACGCCTGCTGCAAGGCCGCAGCGGCTTTGGGAGACGAGGCTTATCTTGTTATGGCGGAGAAGGCAATGAACTGCATCTTTGAAAATATGCGCAGGGCCGGGGCATCCCCGGCGTTCTGGCATACGTATAAAGAAGGTAGCGCGCGTTATCCTGCCTTCCTGGACGATTATGCCAACCTCATCCGCGCATTGATCGCTTTACAGGAAACCTCCGGCAACCTTGAATGGGTCCGCATTGCTGCGGAGCTGGCGGAATTTGTGACCGGGCAATTCAGCGATGAGAATGCGCGTTATTTCTATTACACGGCGGCAGGGCAGGAAGACGTGATCGTGCGGAAGAAAGAGATCTATGACGGCGCTGTGCCCAGCGGTAACGCGGTGATGGCGCACAACCTCTGGCATCTTTCCATTGTTTTCGACAGAAAAGAATGGGCAGACAGGGCGCTGGCAATGACGGCCGGGTTGTCGCAAACAGTGGCCCGTTATCCCACCTCTTTCGGGGTTTGGGCGGCCATGATCCTGCGGCTGGTGCAGGGCACGCCTGAGCTGGCAGTGGCTGGGCCGGCTTATAAAGCGCGGATGCGGGAGCTGGGTGAATTGTATGTTCCTTACAAGGTGTTGCTGGGCGCTGAGGCGGATGTGGCGGATATGCCGCTGTTGCAGCAGCGGTTGCAGGCCGGGAAGACGCTGATATATCTTTGCAGGGATTACCAATGTGTTAAACCTGCCGAACACATATCGGAAATAACTAATTTAATATGAAATTTGTTGTAAATTGCATTCCCTTTGATATATTAGCGCTTACGACAAAAAAATAACAGCAATAATATCAAAATAAATATTATATTTATATTAGATGCGTGTATGATCTTGACTGGCAAGTGTTTACAGGATGCCCCAAAAGGGAGGACGGCCATGGTGAATTTGTGTGAGGGAAGGCGGTTTACATAATAAAATGTTAAATGGTGCGTTTAAATATGTTACGTAGCCCTGATACGTGGAATTGAAAAAGTTGGGTGAAAACTAACTACGGATTAAAATTATTTATTACATTTGCTATCTTTCTGATAAACAACCAGGTGAAGTTGAGACCAAAATAGGAGTATGTGCGGGGTCTGCATCTGGCCGGTTCAGGAAAAATCATCGTATTCTAATGAAAGTCACCCTTATGAAGCTTAATTATTGTAGTGGGCTGTTGGTCATACTGCTGCCGGTTCTCCTGGCCAGCTGCGGTGGTGGTAAAACCCCCAAAAACGCACAAGGTCAGCTGATAGGTGTAAGTCCCCGGCCGAAGTACACTCCCCCCGTACCTTACGGAATGGTATACGTACCTTCCGGAACTTTTCACATGGGTCCCAGCGATGAAGATGTGAACTATGCCTATACGGCCAGGAACAAAGCCATCTCCATTTCCGGGTTTTACATGGACGCCACGGAGATCACCAACAATGAATACCGCCAGTTCGTGAACTGGGTGACGGATTCCATTGCGCACATCCTCCTCGGCCACGTGAAGAACGATAATGGCCAGGATTATGTGGACTGGAAACAGAAGATCAACTGGAAAGACCCGTCTACCTACGAAAAGATCGACGCGATGATCTATGCGCCTGACGACCGCCTGTATGGCCGGAAGGACATCGACGTGCGCAAGCTGCTTTACCACCAGGAGACTTTCAACTGGGAAAAGGCGAAGTTGCGTGAGAATAAAGACAAAGCGCGCAATACTTTCATTGAGAAAAAAGACGTAGCCATCTATCCTGATACCCTCTGCTGGATCAGGGATTTCTCGTACGCTTACAACGAGCCGATGACGCGTATGTACTTCTGGCACCCGGCATTCGACAACTACCCGGTGGTTGGCGTAACCTGGCACCAGGCCAGCACTTTCTGCGAATGGCGCAGTAAGTTCTGGGAAGACTACCGTACCTCCAAGAAACAATTCACTGAAGATAAGTTCCAGCTTCCTTCCGAAGCGCAGTGGGAATATGCAGCCCGCGGCGGCCGTGAACAGGCGCCTTATCCCTGGGGCGGTTATTATATCCGCAACAAGAAAGGCTGTTTGCTCGCTAACTTCAAACCGGGCCGCGGCAACTACCCGGAAGACGGCGGTTTTTACACCGTGCGCGCGGATGCTTACTGGCCCAACGATTACGGCCTGTACAACATGGCCGGCAACGTAGCGGAATGGACACAGGACATTTTCTACCAGAACGCTTACTCCTTCACTTCAGACATGAACCCGTACCTGCGCATGGATGTGCCGGACAACGCGGCTCCGAAAATGAAGCGGAAAACAGTGAGAGGCGGCAGCTGGAAAGACATTGGCCACTTCCTTCAGAACGGCACGCGCTCTTATGAGTACCAGGACAGTGCGAAATCCTACATCGGCTTCCGTTGCACGATCGCATTCCTGAGCAGGTCTAAAAACGATTTCAACCGCAAGTAAAAAAGGATCAATAGCTGAAAACCATCCTAGATAAACCGTAAAATCGAACAGACATGAAAGACATGGCAAACCTGAAACGAGCTTTTTACCTTTTAATCACCCATAAACTTAAATTTTAACCTATGGCTATGAATCCTAACACAGCGAAATGGCTAAACTTCTTTGTATGCGTAGGTGCATCTGTCGTGATCATCGGAGCATTATTCAAACTCCAGCACTGGCCTGGCGCTGACGTTGCGCTGATCCTCGGTCTGAGCGTGGAAGCACTCATCTTTTTCGTGTACGCATTTGTGCCGGATACCAGCCATGCGCCCGCCCCTGCAGTAGCAGCCGGAGGCAGCCCCGCACTGGCCAACATGGACAAAATGCTCCAGGAAGCAGACATCACGCCCGCCAACCTGAGCCGCCTGAGCGAAAACTTCACCAAGCTGGGCTCTACGGTAGACAAAATGCGCGATATCAGCGACGTGGTTGCTGCTACCGGCGATTACACCCAGAAAACACGCGAAGCAGCATCTGCTATCGGTAATGTAACACAAGCTTACACCAACGCAGCAGCGGCCGTTTCCACTTTCAATAACGCATCCGAATCTACCCGTAATTTCCACGAGCAGGTACAGTCCATGACCAAAAATCTGGCTTCCCTCAATGCTATCTACGAACTGGAATTGCAGGATACCAACAACCACCTCAAAGCCATGAACAGCTTCTACAGCAACCTGCTGAGCGCTTCCCAGGCTATGAGCGGCTCCGTTGACGACGCCAAGAAAACACAGGAACAAATCACCCTGCTGGCGCGCAACCTCGGTAACCTGAACACAGTTTACGGCAACATGCTCACGGCAATGCAGGGCAGATAAGGTAACGCAATAGTGACCAAACAAGACACAATCATCTAAAACTTGTAATTAACTATGGCATTACCAAAAGACCCCAGGCAGAAGATGATCAACTTCATGTACCTGGTGCTCACAGCCATGCTGGCTTTGAACGTATCCGCCGAAATTCTGAATGCATTTGACATCGTAAATAATTCAATTACTACATCCAATACCTCGATCGATAGCAAAAACAAGGTTACTTACAACCAGTTCGCAGAGCTGGTGAAGACCGATGCTGCGAAAGTGGGTCCCTTTAGAGCCAAAGCAGAAGAAGTAAAGAAACTCTCTGCCGATGCCCATACCTATATAGAAAATCTTAAAAAAGAAATCATCGCTGCAAGCGACGGCCTGAATGAAAAAGGTGAGATAAAAGGAAAGGATAACCTTGATGCTGCAACGCGCATCATGGAGAACCAGAAGAAAGGTCCCGCATTACAGCAACAGCTCCAGGGACTCAGAACAAAAATGCTCGCGCTCATCGATCCGAAAGACCGCAAGGCTTTCGAAGCGAACCTCCCGCTGAGGGTGGATGAACCGGAACAAAAAGGCGCGGTGAAAAAAAGCTGGACGACCTACCACTTCAACATGGTACCGTCTATCGCCGCTATCACCCTGCTGAGCAAGTTCCAGAACGACGTCAAGAACTCAGAGGCGATGATCATCGACAAACTGCTGTCCGAAGTGTCTGAAAAAGACTTCAAATTCGACCAGCTGGATGCATTCGTATCACTGAACTCTAAGAACTTCACTTCGGGCCAGACCCTTGAAGCCACCGTGGTAATGGGCGCTTACAGCTCCACTGTAAACCCCACCATCGTGATCAACGGCCAACCCGTAACCGCGCAGGCTGGTAAAGGCGTTTACTCCACACAGGTGGGCGCCATCGGCGAACATACCATTTCCGGTACCGTTCAGCTCACCAAACCCAACGGTGAAGTGATCACAAGGCCGTTTACCGAAACGTATAAAGTAGGTGCTTCCGCCACCTCCATTTCCGCGGACAAGATGAACGTGATCTACGCAGCGCTGCAGAACCCGATCTCCATTTCGGCTGCCGGCGTGCCTGCTGAAAAGATCGTTGCATCCGTTAGCGGTGGTGGCGCTTCCATCAGCAAAAGAGGCGCGGGCGAATTTATCGTAACCGCTTCACAACCCGGTACCAAAGCCGTGATCACCGTTTCCGCGGAGATCGACGGTAAAATGAAAACGCTGGATTCAAAAGAATTCCGTGTGAAAATGGTACCCGATCCTACGATGAAAGTAGGCGTGAGCAAAGGCCCAACCATGAAGGTAGCTGAATTCAAAGCACAGCAGGGTCTTCGTGCCGACCTGGAAGACTTCGTATTCGAAGGCGTGCGTTATGCCGTAGTAGGCTACCGCATGGCGATCGATTCAAGAGGCCGCGAGTATGTTGAGGGTGAAGCGAGTTCAGAATACTGGCCTAAAAACCCGGAGGTTATAAATGCGATCCGTACGCTGAAAGCCGGTGACCTGATATATTTTGAGAATATCAGGGTAAAAGGCCCGGACAACAAAGTACGTTCTATGCAGAACATCTCTTTCAAGCTTAACTAATATAACAAATTAATTACTGGGTTATGCGAGCAGTAATATTGAAACAAATCAGCTGGGGTGCATTTTTGGCGATCATGCTGGCTTCTACAACGGCCGATGCACAGAGCCGCCGCCGCCGCAATGCGCAACCGACTGAGGGACAGCAACAGCAGCAACCTGCACAGCAGCCTGTTACCAATCCAGCCACAGGGCGGCCTGTAAATGTGCCTCCCGCGCCGGCTGGTACAGATCCGGCCACCATGCAGCAGCAGGCCCCTCCTCCGTCTTTACGGCAGGATGGCGTCGGCACGCCCGTAGATACGCCGCGTAAATCCCTCCGCATAGATGGTGTTTCCGAGAAAAGCCCGATCCGCGACCGTGTGCCCATTACGTATGACCACATCCGCGAAGACGACAAGTTCTGGGAAAAACAGATCTGGCAGGTGATAGACATCCGCGAAAAAATGAACCTTCCCTTCCAGTACAACGTGGAAGACGAAACAGGCGTAAACCAGCTGCTGATCAATATCCTGCTCAATGCGATCAGAACGAAGGAAGTAGAAGCCTTCAGCCCTATCGACGACCGCTTCAGCACCATCATGAGTTATGATGAGATCATGGCGAAGCTGACCGGCGAAGTAAGGTCTGTAAGGAGCGTAGACCCCGTTACAGGCGAAGAAAAACTGGTGGAAACCAGGGATGAATTCAACCCTGAGACCATCAAACAATACAAGATCAAGGAAGTATGGGTGTTTGACCAGGAAGCCTCCGCGCTGAAGGTCCGCATCCTGGGTATTGCGCCCATGGTATCCCGTATCAACGACGACGGGTCCGTTCGCGCCTCCATCCCCCTCTTCTGGCTGTATTACCCCGATCTCCGCCCCGTACTGGCCAAATACGACGTTTACAACCAGAATAACGACGCAGCCACCATGACCTGGGAAGATCTTTTCGAAATGCGCTTCTTTACCAGCTTTGTAGTGAAGGAAAAGAACGCGTTCAACAGGGATATCAACAGCTATATTAAAGACGGCGTAATGCGCCTCCTGGAAGGGCAGGCCATTAAAGAGAAGATCTTTAATAAAGAACAGGATCTCTGGGAATATTAATAGCGTTAAGGTTCAAATCCTGCGAACAATAATGAAAAGCTGCCTTCCAAACGGGAGGCAGTTTTTTTATATCTTAGACCCATGCAAGAGCTCCGTTCCGCCATACATGCGCTGGTGCCGCTGCCAGACGATACCTGGGAAGCGATGGCCGCCTGCTGGCATCCCGTGGAATTCAAACGGAAAACGGTGATCACTGCCGCGGGAGACACCGAACGGTACGGCTATTTCGTGCTGGACGGGCTGCAAAGGGCTTTCAGCCTGGGGGAAGGGGAGAAAGAAGCCACGCTGATCTTCTCCTACAAAGGTTCCTTTTCAGGCATCATCGATTCTTTCTTCCTGCAGCGGCCCAGCCGCTATTACCTGGAAACGCTCACTCACAGCGCTTTCCTGCGCATCTCTTTCCCCGACGTGAGCCGCCTGATGCAACAATACCCCCTGATCGCGCACTGGGTGCACCTGAGCACGATGCACGCCATGGCCGGCGTGATGGAAAGGCTGATCGAGATACAGACGCTGGGTGCCGAACATAAATTCCGGCGCCTGCTGGCCCGCAGCCCGCATGTGCTGCAAATGATCCCGCACAAATACCTCGCTTCCTACCTCGGCATCGACCCGGCTACCTTCAGCAAGCTGCTGGGCAGCGCCCGGCTTTAAGCGGATATTCCTGGTTTGGAATCCTAACTTCAGTGTTTCAGCGGAACAGGACAAACTTCCGCTTTCATTTCCATAAAAATCTTGGCGCAGGCAAAGATTTACGCTGCCATGCAGGTTTACCTTTGGGCTGTCATTAAAAAATTGAGATCATGCCTGTTTTTCAAGCAGCCACCCTGCTGCAAAATCTTCGCAACGATGTAAACGGCCTCCTGCATGCCGCCCGGGAAAAAATTGCCGGCCAACCCCGGGCTATATTGCTGCAGCAGCCCGCTCCCGGCAGCTGGAGCGCCGCCCAGTGCCTCGACCACCTGAATGGCTACGGCCGTTTTTACCTGCCCGCTCTTGAACAAGCGATTAACAAAGCCGAAAAGAATAACTGGACAGCACTGCCCCAATTCCGCAGCGGATGGCTCGGAAACTATTTCGCCAATCTCATGCAACCCAAACCAGACGGTGCTTTGCGCTCAAAAATGAGCACCCCGAAAGGCCACCGGCCCACTCCCCAATTAGACCCCGGCGCCGTGCTCGCTGAATTTATATCGCAGCAGGAAAAAATGCTCTCCCTCCTTCAACGCGCGGCAAAGATCAACATCACCCGCCTGCGCGTGCCCACTTCTCTCTCAAGTCTTCTGAAACTCAATGCAGGAGACACTTTCCGCTTTCTCATCGCACACCAGCAACGCCACATGCTGCAGGCGCTCCGGGCCGTAAATTCCGCCACCGGCAGCACCCAAACTGCGGTTACAATGCAGTACCTCGAAGACCAGTTTCGTTAATCATAACAGCAGTAAGAAAAATCGCTTGAAAGTCAATCCTGTTGGGCATTCCAACATGTTTGCATTTTTGAGATGATAACAAATTCTTAACAACTGCTATACGTTGTTCATACTACTTTAGTAAAAGAAAATTAATCTGAAAAGATTGGTCCCGGTGAACCGGGACTGTCAAAAATAAATCTGTGTCTTTTAATGGTTAACTTGGGGAAAAGAGCCTGGTTCTCAAACCGGGCTCTCGTCATTTTATAAGGTCCTGTGATGAAGTTTCCGTGAAGTTTTTTCCTTTTCCCTTCAGGTCGCAGATCCGTGAAAATGCTGGTAGATAAGCTGGGCCTTGCTTTGACCGACTTCTTTCACCAGCTCTTCCAGCGAAAGCTGCTTCACTTTATTCACCGAACGGTAAGTTTGCAGCAGTTGTGTCGCAGTATTCGCCCCGATCCCTTTGATCCCTTCCAGCTCGTTTTTAAAGGTGCCCTTGCTTCTTTTCTGCCGGTGGAATGTAATGCCAAAGCGATGCACCTCGTCGCGGATGCGGCGGATGAGTTTCAGGCTCTCGCTGTCGTAAGGAAGTTTGATGCTTTCTTTATCGCCGGGGAAGAATATTTCTTCCTCGTTTTTCGCCAGGCCTACCACCGTCATGCTGCCGATGAGGTCCAGCTTGCGGATGCTCTCCATAGCGGCGCCCAGCTGCCCTTTACCGCCGTCTATGATCACCAGCTGGGGCAGCGGCTGCTCTTCGTTCAAAAGGCGGTTATAACGGCGGAAAACGACCTCTGACATTGAAGCGAAGTCGTTGATGCCTTCCACCGTTTTGATATTGAAATGCCGGTAATCCTTTTTGGACGCCACCCCGTCTTTGAACACCACGCAGGCGGACACAGGATAGCTGCCCTGGAAGTTCGAGTTATCGAAACATTCAATGTGTACCGGCAGCTCCTGCAGCTCAAGGTCTGCCTGCAACTGGTACAGCACTTTTTTCTTCTCCATATCCGTTTTCCCTTCCAGGTGAAGCATCTTCTTTTTTTGCAGCTCTTCGCGGAAGTAGGTCACATTCTTTTCCGAGAGATCGAGCAGTTTCTTTTTGTCGCCGCCTTTAGGAACGGTAAGCGTAACGCCTTCTTCCGGGAACTCCACTTCAAACGGCAGGATGATCTCTTTCGCCATGCTTTGGAACGCGTCGCGGAGATATGCGATGGCGTAGGCCATTACTTCCTCGTCCGTTTCTTCAAGTTTCTTTTCCAGCGTCACGGTTTTGGTGTCTGCAATGGTGCCGTTCAGTACTCGGAGATAATTGACGTATGCGAAATTGCCTTCGGAAAGAACAGTGAACACGTCTACATTGCCCACCCTGGCGCTTACGATGGTGGAGCGGCTCTGGTACGCCTGCAGGCTTTCGATCTTTTTGCGTTGTATCTCCGCCTTTTCGAATTCCATGTTCATGGCATGCTCCTGCATCTTCGCTTTGAAAATATTCAGCACGGGCGAGAGGTTGCCACGCAGGATCTCTTTTACCTGCTGCAGCCCTTCACGGTAATCGTCCTGAGTTTGCAGCCCTTCGCAGGGGCCTTTGCAGTTGCCCAGGTGGTATTCGAGGCAGACCTTGAACTTCCCTTTTTTGATATTCTGTTCGCTGAGGTTCAGGGAACAGGTGCGGAGGGGAATGTTGTAACGGATCACTTCCAGCACTTCGCGCACCCTGCCCACAGAAGTGAAGGGGCCGAGGTATTCGCTGCCGTCTTTGATGACGCGGCGCGTGAGGAACACCCGGGGGAACGGCTCGTGTTTGATGATGATGAACGGGTAGGTCTTATCATCTTTTAAGTTGATGTTGAACTTCGGCTGGAATTGTTTGATGAGGGAATTCTCCAGCAAAAACGCATCCTGCTCCGAATCCACGATGGTGAATTCGATATGATGGATAGACTCCACCAGCTTCCGCGTTTTGTAATTATCATGGTTCTTTACAAAATAGGAGCTCACCCTTTTGCGGAGGCTTTTGGCCTTCCCGATATAAAGCAATTCGCCATCGGTGCCGAAATACTTATAAATACCGGCATGCACGGGCAATGTATGGACTATCTGTTGAAACTCGGCGGCTGTCATGTATTTCTTGTTGTCGGGTGAAACCAGGCCTGTACTTCCAGGCTTTCGGGTTTCAGGAAGATGATCTTCTGGAAGGTGCTGACCCGCAGTTGTTTGTTGCGCTCGTACAGCACTTCCTGGCGGTATTCATACACCAGGTTTTTGGTGTACGACGAAACCTGCGCGGTTTTGATATGGCCCTCTTTATCCACGTCCAGTATAAGCTGGGCGGGCCAGGTCTGTTTGCCCCTGGTATGGTAAATGAAGGTGGTATCGCCATGGAACTGGTCTGCGATGGTATCGATGTTGTAGGCACCGGAAAGGGAAGGTTTGCTCACATCTGCGTCCATCAGCGGCCTGAAAAGCGCTTCCAGCCCCGTGCTGTCCTTCACCGCCAGCGAGTCCGCCTTTCCGTTTACGCGTACTACTTTGGTAATGCCTATCTGCTGCTCCTTCATCCGCGCAATTTCCTCCCAGCAGTAATTGCCGAGGGCGCGGTAGCTCTTGTCTTTCTCGAGGGATTCCGGCCTGCCGGGCTGCACGTTACAACCGGCAAGGGCCAGGGCGCAAAGGAAAATGGTCCAAACTACAGGTCTCATACAGGCAAATTTAATGGGAACAGGGGGAAAATAACGGCAAAAAATAATGCGCCGTGAAAACGGCGCATCTGATGCATGAGCAAATCTGTCGAGAGCACTAAAAAGTTTATAGCCAGGTTATTTTTTCACCGCGATCCGGCTGAGCAATACGGGATTGCTCATGGATGTATAGTCATACTGATAAATTCCTTCCACAGCGCTCACCAGCAGGCGGTTTTCACCGGCGAAAGGGATCACGTCGTAGGCGTTGAGCCCGGTCTGCATGCTGGCCGGCGATATCTTATCCGGCGAAGGCGCATTCAGGAAGCGCAGGCCATGCCCGCCTTCGCAGATGAACAGCTTGCCGTTGTCTATGCCCAGCCCGTGGGGATTGAGCATCTGGTAAGTGGCCATTCTTACAGGGCGGTCCGCATCTCTCACGTCGTACACCTGCAGTTCGTTGACGTTCCCCTGGCAGAAAGTACCTGTGCGCACGGTCACATAAGCCGTTGTTCCTTCCACCACAACCGGGTCGCAGGCCCTGATATGCGTTACGGTGGAGCGCCGCGCGGGAACGTTGGGATCTGCCAGGTCGTAGATGTGCATGGCAGCGGTGCTGCCGATGTACAGGTAATCCCCGTAAGGGAAAATAGTTTCGACCCCTCCGCCGAGCTGCACGGGCTGCGGCGCTTTCACCGGGTTGGCCGGCGTTGAGATATCATAGCTTTGCAGCCTGGAGAAGTCAACGGTGTAAAGGTGCTCTTTAGCGATGGCAAACCGGGCCATGGAACCGCCTTTTCCCGCACCCGAGCCGGCGTTGGCCTTGAAACTCGAAGAGCTGAATGCCAGCGACTGGCTGTCGTACAGCACAAAATCATCGCCTTTCGGGCTTTCGCAGGGATGGCTGTAGGTGGTATCGCGCTCTGTATAACCCACCAGCAGGGAGTCCCTCATTTGGCCGCCGGGCGTGCCCAGCCACCGGCCTCTCGCGTCTATGGAATAACCCATCACATCGTCGAACCGCTTCACGAAACGGATATCGTTCAGGTTGCTGATATCAAACACCAGCAGGTCGCGGTAGCTATCCGCATACAGTATGTTGTCCTGCACCGCTATGTCGATGTTGCCCATCACGTTCAGGAATGAAACATTCCGCGGCGCCCTGGGATCGCTGTTGTCGATGATGTGAATGCCCTGGAAAGGCTCATTCACCAGGATGTATTTCCCTTTTACATAGATCTTGCCTGTCTGGGCAATATCCCTGGCCGGAAGCGTCTGCACGGCGGCAGCTCTTATCTCGCTCAGGCCCTTGTATACAGGGATGAAAATTTTCGCTTTTGTAATGTTTTGGCAATTCTCTTTCACACAACCGCTCAGTGCCAGCAGCATCACCACTATAACGGGGATGGACAAAATTGTGCGGCGCATAGGGAGCATGGATTTCAAGGTAAAACGGGAGGGAAAACAAAAAAGTTACAGCCGGGGAAAATAAAACGGAAAGAGGCTGACGCATTGCTACGCCAGCCTCTTTGATATGAATTAATTGATCTTATACCAGTACGTTGCCGGTCATTTCAGGCGGTATGGGCAGCCCCATGAAATGCAGGATGGTAGGCGCAAGGTCTCCCAGCTTGCCATTTTTGATCGGCCCTTTGAAGTCGTGGCTGATAATGAAGAAAGGCACCAGGTTGAGGGTGTGTGCGGTGTTGGGCGTTCCATCGTCGTTGATCATGAAATCCGCATTGCCATGGTCTGCCGTGAGGAAGATCACGTAATCGTTCAGCAGCGCGGTGGTTACCACTTTGGCCACGCATGCGTCTACGGTTTCAACGGCTTTTACGGCAGCGGGCCAAACGCCGGTATGCCCCACCATGTCTGCATTCGCGAAGTTCAGGACGATGAAGTCTGCCGTGCGCTGTTCCAGCTCGGGCACGATGGCGTCCGCCAGCTCGGGGGCGCTCATCTCGGGCTTCAGGTCATAAGTGGCCACTTTGGGCGAAGGCACCAGCAGGCGTTTTTCACCGGTAAAAGGCGTTTCACGGCCGCCGGAGAAGAAGAAGGACACATGCGGGTATTTCTCCGTTTCCGCAATGCGGATCTGCGTTTTGCCATATTTCTCCAGTACTTCGCCGAGCGTCATTACCAGGTTGTCGTTATCGAAAATAACGTGCACGCCGCGGAAAGACTTGTCGTATTCCGTCATGGTGGTGTAGTTGAGCGCGAGCGGCTGCATGCCGAAGGCCGGGAACGCTTCCTGTGTAAGCACTTCGGTGATCTCGCGGCAACGGTCTGTCCGGAAGTTGAAGCACAGCACGGCATCGCCTTCCTGTATAGTGGCGATGGGCTTCTGGGCTTCGTCGGTTACGATGATGGGTTTGATGAATTCGTCGGTAATGCCTTCTGCGTAAGAGGCTTTAATGGCCGTGAGCAGGTCTTGCGTGGGAGCGCCCTGGCCCAGCACCAGCGCGTCGTAAGCGAGCTTCACCCTTTCCCAGCGCTTATCGCGGTCCATGGCGTAATAACGGCCGGTAACGGAAGCAATGCGCCCGGTGGTTTGCTGCAAGTGAGTTTGCAGGTCTTCCAGGTAGCCCAGCCCGCTTTTCGGATCGGTATCGCGGCCGTCTGTGAAGGCGTGGATGAACACTTTTTTCAGCCCGCGCGCATGTGCAATGCTGACAAGGGCTTTCAGGTGACTGATGTGGGAATGGACCCCGCCGTCGCTCACCAGGCCGATGAGGTGTAGGGCTTTATCGTTGTTGAGGGCATAGTCCATGGAAGCCTGGAGCGCTTTATTGGCGGCCAGTTCCCCGGTCCGTACGGCTACGTTGATGCGTTGCAGCTCCTGGTAAACAATCCTTCCCGCCCCGATGTTGAGGTGGCCCACTTCTGAATTCCCCATCTGTCCATCGGGTAAACCAACGTCTTCGCCGCAGGTAACCAGTGAACTGTGGGGATATTGCTCATATAAACTGTCTACAAAAGGAGTATTTGCGTGCTGGATGGCGTCTGCGGCAGGAACTTTGCCCTCGCCCCAGCCATCCATGATGATCAGGATCGCTCTTTTAGTTTCCATACTTAATTCCGTTGATGAATGAATCGGGTCGTGAAATTAATAATAACATCCCTTTCCGTATTTAAAATTTTTGTGTTGCACCGCTTAAATCGATTTAATATATCATTAGTTTTTAATGCAGAAGAACAAAGTATATAGCACAATAATGGGATATTGCTTGACCATCAACAGTTTGGCATAGTTTTAGTTCCATCAGCAGTTGATAAAAGTATAACGAATCAAAAAACGGATAATGAAAAAGTTAATCTTTGTGCTGGGGGTATTGTTGGCCGGTGGTATGTTCACAGCCTTTACCTTGATGGCCGGTCCTTTCGAGGACGTGGTAAGCGCCATCAAGCAGGGAGATGCCGCCGCGTTGAGTAAACAGCTGGACAAAACGGTAGAGATCAACATGGCCGGCAGGAATAATTCCTACAGCAAGGCACAGGCAGAGATCATCCTGAAAGATTTTTTTGCCAAGAACCAGGTGAAATCCTTCGAGATCATCCACAAGGGTGAAGGCGGCGGATCGCTCTTTGGTATTGGCAACCTGGTAACTTCCGGGGGAAATTTCAGGCTGTCGTTTTTCCTGCAAAAGAAAGGGAACGAGCTGGTTTTGAATGAATTGAGATTTGAAAGTAAATAAAGGACGATAGCTTAAGCAAAAGGAATTGAAGGCTGTCCCGGTTTAACCGGACAGCTTTTTTGTTTGTAACTTGCCCTCAACTTTGCATGGATATGTTACAGAAAGAAGCATTGGAACAATTTATCAGCAGTGCGCTGGCGGAAGACATTGGCAGCGGCGACCATTCCACCCTGGCCTCCATTCCCGCGGGCGTTCGCGGCACAGCCCAGCTGAAGATCAAAGAGAATGGCATCCTGGCCGGCATGGAAGTGGCTGAAGCTATTTTCCGCCACCTGGACCCGCAGACGCAATTCAAACCCTTCAAAAAAGACGGCGATGAAATGACCGCCGGCGAACTGGCCTTTGAAGTGCAGGCCTCCGTGCGCACCCTGCTGATGGCCGAACGCCTGGTGCTCAACTGTATGCAGCGCATGAGCGGCATCGCCTCGCTTACGCGCAGGTATACCGATAAATTGAAAGGCTACCGCACGAAAGTGCTGGATACACGCAAGACCACGCCCAATTTCCGCATGCTCGAAAAAGAAGCCGTACGCATCGGCGGCGGTGTGAACCATCGCATCGGGCTGTATGATATGATCATGCTTAAAGACAACCACATTGATTTCAGCGGCGGCATTACACCCGCTGTGAACGCTGTGGTGGCCTATTTGGAGCAACAGGGGCTGAACCTCAAAATAGAAGTGGAAGCCCGCAGCCTGGCCGATGTGCAGGAGATATTGTCCGTAGGGCAGGTGCACCGCATTATGCTGGATAATTTTACGCCTGAGCAGATACTTCCCGCCCTTGAACTGATACAGGGCCGATACGAAACCGAAGCCTCCGGCGGCATCACGCTGGAAAATGTGGAGGCTTATGCCAAAACAGGCGTGGATTTCGTATCTGTCGGCGCCATCATTCACCACGCCGTCAGCCTCGACCTGAGCCTGAAAGCAGTTATCCATCCCCACAAATAAGAACCCTTGAGGAAGATACTCATCATCATTAACCGGAAAGCCGGGACAGACCGAGAGAAGCAGATGGGCGCGGCCATCCGGCAGCAGCTGCCGGCGGAACGCTTCACCGTGGAGGTGACCTACCTGCAGTACCTTGGCCATGGGGCCGACCTTGCAAGGGAAGCCGTGAAACGCGGTGTAGACACGGTGGTGGCCGTAGGCGGCGATGGTTCCATCAACGAAATTGCACAAGGCCTGCTCGGCTCCCGGACTGCATTGGCCATTGTGCCCCTTGGCAGCGGCAACGGCCTGGCGCGCGCGCTGAAGATCCCGCTGGATGTGGTGCAGGCGCTGCAGATAGTGGCCGATGGCCGGAAAATGCCAATGGACGCAGGTTTTGCGAATGAGCACCTTTTCCTCAGCAACGCCGGCGTTGGCTTCGACGCATTGATAGCAGACCGCTTCAGGCATTCCAAAAAAAGAGGGCTGATCAATTACGCGCGGCTGGTGATCGGCGGTTTTTCCGGTTATGATCCCGCGCAATATTCCATCAATACAGACGGCGTGGAGAGTAATGAAAAGGCTTTCCTGATGACGGTGGCCAACGGCAACCAGTTCGGTTACGAATTCAAGCTGGCGCCGCAGGCCAGTGTGTTCGACGGCCTGCTGGACGTATGCCTCATGCCGCCGGTAAGGTTCTGGCACCTGCTGCCTGTGAGCCTGCATTCACTGCGCGGCACCATCAACCACAGCCGCTTTATGAAACATTTCACCGGCAAAGAAATAACAGTAAGCAGCCCGGACCTCAACTGCCTGCAGGTAGACGGGGACGCGGTGCCGCTTACAAATGGCAAAACAGTGTATTTTCGTATCGCCCCGGGCGCTTTGCAGATCATCGTTCCCAATGAGGCATAAAACTTACCGTCATGAGCAAGAAAAAAAATTCCGGCAACGGCATCGTATACTCAACCGACCCTAACTATCAATACCGGGAAGAAGAACAGCAGGAGCAGGAAACACTTGCCCCGGCTGAGCAACGCCTGAAAGTAAAGCTGGACACGAAGCAGCGCGCCGGTAAAACGGTGACGGTGGTAGACGGGTTCATCGGCAAAGAAGAAGACCTGGAGAAACTGGGCAAGGAGCTGAAAACGAAATGCGGTACCGGCGGCAGCGTGAAAGACTGGCAGATACTGATACAGGGGGATTACAGGGAGAAGGTGCTGAAGTGGCTGCGGGACTGGGGTTACAAGGTTTCATGATATAATTGAACAGCAAGAAAAAGGAAGGCTTTTACGGGCCTTCCTTTTTGTTTATGCAGAACCGATCAGCGGTTCACCAGTTTCATCGATCCTTCGCTATACCGTTCGCCGCTTATCTGGTAGCCCGCCATCAGTGAATTGATCGTGTTGAGGTCGTCGTTGCTGAGTTTCACATCTACTGCTCCCCCATTTTCCTGCAGGTATTTCCTGCGTTTGGTGCCGGGGATGGGCACTACATCATCTCCCTGCGCCAGCAGCCAGGCAAGCGCCAGCTGGGCCAGCGTGCAGCTTTTGCTGTTTGCCACTTCTTCCAGCGCATTCACGATGCGGAGGTTCTGCTCAAACGCTTCCTGCTGGAAGCGGGGAAGGGTGCGGCGGAAATCGGTGGGATCCAGGTTGCTGACGTCTCTCAATGTGTTGGTGAGCGCGCCCCTGCCCAGCGGGCTGTAAGGCACGATGCCAATGCCCAGCTCACGAGCGGTGGGGAGTATCTCTTTTTCAATATCGCGCACAAAGAGGGAATACTCGCTTTGCAGCGCCGTGATGGGATGCACTGCGCTGGCTTTGCGGAGCGAGGCCGCAGAGGCTTCTGACAGGCCGAGGTAGCGCACTTTGCCGGCTTTCACGAGCTCTGCCATGGCGCCCACGGTTTCTTCGATGGGCACTTTATCGTCTACACGGTGAGAATAATAAAGATCGATCACATCTACGCCGAGCCGCTTCAGGCTTGCATCGCAGGCTTTCCTGAGATATTCGGGCGAGCCGTCGAAGTAGGTGCTGCCGTCTTCTTTGTAGCGGAAACCGAATTTGGTGGCGAGAAACACATCTTTCCTGCGGGTGGCCAGCACTTTTGATAACTGCTCTTCGTTATATCCCTGTCCGTACATGTCTGCCGTATCCCAGAAATTGATACCGAGGTCCAGCGCCATTTCCAGCGTGGCTTGCGACTCTTCGTCGTTGCGCGGGCCATAAGCGAAGGCCATGCCCATGCAGCCCAGCCCGATGGCGGACACTTTCTCCCCTGATTTGCCTAAAGTTCTGTATTGCATTGTGAATAGGATTTATGGATACAAATGTACGGAGGGGTCAAATCCCGGCAGTTGCATGATTCAAACGGGAAATTGCAAAATTCAATGCATTTTGTAAATGCTGTACCAGCACAGTTTTGCGGGGAATTGCAACATTTGTTGCACTTTTATATTTGGCAGGTCAAAAAAGAATCTACATCTTGTATGCCTCCATTTATTGACCAAAATCAGGGGAACCATCCCGTGACTGGCGTTTTTGGAGAAGCCGATCGAATATTGTCTTTACAAATTCCACTTCTCCAAAAGCCAGTTGTTAAACTGGCTTTTTTCATTTCACGCCCTCAACAGCAATGCCAGTGCGCTTTTCAGCCTTCAGTCCGCAAAAATGAATTCCACTTCGCCAAACCCCAGTTCCAGCATTTCTTTTCCTTTTTCGAGGCAAAGCCGCCCATCAGGCAGTACGTCATGGATAGTTCCACGGAAGATGTCGCCGTTGATGCGGTACAGCGCCGGCTCGTGGATGCGGTAGAGATGCTCTTTGTATTCCATCAGCAGCTGGTCGAATATAGCGGGATGCAAACGGCTGTAACGCTCTTCCAGGCTGCGGCAGAGATCATGCGCAAGCTCAAGGCTGTCCCAGTTCTTACCGGTGATCTGCCGGAGAGAAACGGGGTTGATAAGATGTTCAGGGAACCTGGGGGTATTGATGTTGATGCCCAGGCCTGCGATGGCATATTGCCAGACGCTGCCCCGTAAAACGTTCTCAATCAATATCCCTCCTGCCTTTCTGTCACGCCAGTAGATATCATTGCTCCATTTGATGCGGGTTTCTTCGCCGGCGTATTTGCTGAAGAAATCGAAGGCGCCGAGCGATACGGCCACGCTGAGCATAAACTGCTGATTCAGTGTGAGGGCGGGTTGCAGCACGGTAGTAAGCATAATGTTCTCTCCCGGGGCGGAAAGCCATTGTTTGCCGCGCTGCCCTTTTCCGGCGGTTTGCTCCATGGCAAACCAGGTGCTTCCGTCTGCCACAGGCCCGGCATTCACCTGTCCCATGGCATAGTTATTGGTGCTGTCTACAGTGGCCAGCACGTGAAATGGGTGACCTATCACAAAGCCTGTTTTACTTGAAAAAAGCAAAGTAAAACATTTTAACAATTTTTTACCGGCTCGTTCGTCTACCTAAGTACGCGGCTGGTGTTATATTTTGACGCTGGTTTAGTAATTTTGAGGATTAAAGTTTATTTTTAACAAAAACAGCATTTATTGGCACCCTTAACCATTCTGAATACCAGGAAAAAGGCGGTAACGCGCATTAACAGGAACAGTAAGATATTTACCACTATCATAAAGGCCATACAGGAGAAAAAAGGGGAGAATGTCGTTTCCCTTGATCTGCGAAAGATCCCTGAAGCGGTAGCTGACTTCTTTATCATTTGTGAGGCCAATTCCAATAATCAAGTTAAGGCGATTGCGGATTTTGTGGAAGAGGAAGTGAAGAAGCATACGGATGAAACGCCGTATAAACATGAAGGTTTCACAGCCCAGCAGTGGATCCTGGTGGATTATGTGAACATCGTGGTGCATGTTTTCATACCCGAAACCCGCAAATTCTACAATCTGGAAGAGATGTGGAGCGATGCAGAACGCATGGAACATCTTGAAAACTGAACAAAACCCCCGGTTTTGTATTAATTATTTGTATAAACAGACAACACTCATTCGTAAAGGAGCGAACGATCATGGAAAAAGGAGGCAATAACTATAACAAGGGATCAGAAAAATCTCCGAAAAAAGGCCCGAAGTTCAATATATACTGGGTGTATGCCTTTATCGGCATAGCCCTGCTGGCTATGAATTTCCTGCCGCCGCTGACCAATCAGCCCAAGGAGCTCTCCGGTTTTAAGGAGTTCCAGCAACAGTACCTCCGTACCGGGGACGTTGAAAAGCTGGTGGTAGTGAACAAGCGGCTGGTGGAAGTATATATCAAGAAAGACAGGCTGAAAGACCCTAAATACGAAAACGTATCCAAAGGCCGTTTCGGGAGCGAAAATCCCGGTCCGCACTTCCAGTTCACCATCGGCAGCGTAGAAAGCTTCCAGAAGGAACTGGACAAAGCACAAACAGATATGCCACTGGCAGACCAGATGAACGTGTCTTACATAGACCGGCCCAACTGGTTTGAACCGCTGATGCAGATATTACTGCCCATACTATTGCTGATAGGCATGTGGGTGCTGCTGATGCGTAAAATGGGCGGCCCTTCCGGCGGAAGCGGCGGGCCCGGCGGCATCTTCAATATCGGTAAATCCAAAGCCACCCTCTTCGACAAAGGCACCCGCGTGACCATCACATTCAACGATGTGGCCGGTCTCGACGAAGCCAAAGTGGAAGTGATGGAGATCGTGGATTTCCTCAAGAACCCGAAAAAATATACTTCGCTCGGCGGTAAGATACCCAAAGGCGCGCTGCTGGTAGGCCCTCCGGGCACCGGTAAGACCCTGCTGGCAAAAGCCATGGCAGGCGAAGCGCAGGTGCCTTTCTTCTCCATGAGCGGTTCCGACTTCGTGGAACTGTTCGTGGGCGTAGGCGCCAGCCGTGTGCGCGACCTGTTCAAACAGGCCCGCGAAAAAGCACCCTGTATCATCTTCATCGATGAGATCGACGCCATCGGCCGCGCACGTGGAAAGAACGTGATGATGAGCAACGACGAGCGCGAGAACACCCTCAACCAGCTGCTCGTGGAAATGGACGGTTTCGGTACAGACAGCGGGATCATCATCCTCGCCGCCACCAACCGGCCAGACGTGCTGGACAGCGCATTGCTGCGCCCCGGCCGCTTCGACCGCCAGATCTCCATCGACAAGCCGGATCTGAACGGGCGTGAGCATATCTTCAACGTGCACCTCAAACCGATCAAGATATCTACCAACCTCGATATCAAAAAGCTCGCTTCCATGACGCCCGGTTTTGCCGGCGCCGATATCGCCAACGTTTGTAACGAGGCCGCCCTCATTGCAGCCCGTAAAGGCAAGAACGAAGTGGAAATGGAAGACTTCAACGATGCCATAGACCGTGTGATCGGTGGTTTGGAGAAGAAGAACAAGATCATTTCCCCGGAAGAGAAAGAAGTGATCGCTTACCACGAAGCGGGCCACGCCATCTGCGGCTGGTACCTCGAACATGCCAACCCGCTCGTGAAAGTGACCATTGTGCCCCGCGGCGTTGCTGCCCTGGGTTACGCACAGTACCTTCCGAAAGAACAATATCTCTACAACACCGAACAGCTGATGGACGACATCTGCATGACCCTTGGCGGCCGTGCGGTGGAAGACCTCGTGTTCGGCAAGATCTCCACCGGCGCGCAGAACGACCTGCAGGTGATCACCCGCATGGCCTACGCCATGGTGACCGTGTACGGTATGAACGACAAAGTGGGGAATGTTTCCTTCTACGATCCCAACAGCGAACAGGCGTTCACCAAACCTTATTCCGAAGAGACCGCCAAGATGATCGACACGGAAGTAAGGCTGCTGATCGAAAAAGCATATGCCCGCACCAAAGCGCTGCTTTCCGAAAAGCTGGACAATGTGAAGCTACTGGCGCAGGAGCTGCTGAAGAAAGAAGTGCTGTATAAAGACGACCTGGAGCGCCTCATCGGCAAACGCCCGTATGAAACGCACAGGGAGCACCTGGTGCCAAACAAGGAAGGAATGACCACCGACGGCGTTCATCCTACAGACATCATCAACCCTTCACCCGCAAACGCGATTTCAGAATAGGGATCAACATGAAAGTATCTCCGGCAAAAGAAAATATTCTCAAAAGGGTCAGGAATGCGCTCAGCCAACCGGTTCAGCTGCCCTTCCCCAATGCAGAAGGCAACAACTCTGTGTTTGATACGGCACATGACGGATTGGAGATAAAATTCGCTGAAGAGTTTTCCAAACTCCAGGGCAAATTCATCTTCTGCTCTTCCCGCGACGAGCTGGCCGAAAACCTGCAAACCCTGGTGGAGAACAAGGAATGGACGCATGTTCATTGCAAAACGCCTTCCCTGGAAACGATCCTTAGACCGTACAACCCGGCATATCTCAACGTAGGCGATATGCATACGCTTGATGCCGCTATTACGGATTGCGAATACCTTATTGCCCGCACAGGCACCATCATCATGAGCGCCGCGCAGCCTTCGGGCCGTTCGCTGCCGGTGTACGCCCCCGTTCACATCGTGGTGGCTTACACGCACCAGCTCGTGTTCGACCTGAAAGACGGGATCAATAAAGTGAAGGAAAAATACCCGGGCCAGCTGCCCTCCATGATCTCATTTGCCACCGGCCCCAGCCGTACCGCGGATATTGAGAAAACGCTGGTGGTAGGTGTGCACGGGCCCAAGGAAGTATACGTTTTCCTGCTGGATGAATAACATGATCTTATTGAATACAAATACCTGTAAAATGCAAAAGGAATTCATCACTTTTGCATTTTACATTTTAAGAAAGTCCGTTTAATGGAAATATTACTGCCACCGGGCAAGCGCGTTTATTTTGCATCAGACTTCCACCTGGGCGCTCCGGACATGGAGAAGAGCCGGGACCGGGAACGCCTCATCGTCCAGTGGCTGGATGAAGCGGCGAAAGATGCGGCGCACATCTTCCTGGTAGGCGATCTTTTCGATTTCTGGTTCGAATACAAACACGTGATCCCGAAAGGATATACCCGCCTGCTGGGCAAGCTGGCCGAAATGCGCGACAAAGGCATTGGTTTCACCGTATTCATCGGCAACCACGATATGTGGATGGACGGGTATTTTGAGGAAGAACTGGAGATCCCCGTTTACTTTGAGCCGCAGCAGTACACCATCGGCGGGAAAAGATTTTATATCGGCCATGGCGACGGCCTTGGCCCGGGCGATCATGGTTATAAATTCCTGAAAAAGATATTCCGCAACCCCGTTTGCCGCTGGCTGTTTTCGTGCATCCCGCCTAACTGGGGCATTTCCATGGCCAACTACTGGAGCCGTAAAAGCCGCGCTGCCACCGGTTCCCAGCTGGAGCAGTTCTTAGGTGAAGAGAATGAATGGCTGGCCATCTACAGCAGGGAGATCCTGCAAAAAGAACATTTCGATTATTTTATTTTCGGCCACCGGCATCTGCCGCTGGACCTTACAGTGGGCGAACACAGCCGCTACATCAATCTTGGCGACTGGCTCAATTATAACTCCTACGCCGTGTTCGACGGGAATACGACGGAGCTGAAGTACTACGGGAAATGATCATCCCAGTATCTCGTGCAGGATGGGCGGCGATTGCAGCTCGGTGAAGTCCGGAAGGTGCAGCTTGTAAAATTCCAGGTAAGCATAGAGCATATTCCTTCTCCGCTCTTTGTTCAGTTCAATTTTTTCGAGGTCCGCGAAAACGCGGATGCTTTGCAGGCGGTCTGTAATGGCGCTGCTCACTTCATCCAGGTAATTGGTGTGATGCGGGGGAAGGTCTGTGAATACGCCCTCCTGCAGGTCCAGGTAAGGCGTGTATTCCGAATAATGGCCGCCAAAGTGGAAACCCAGGTGCGCAGCGAGCCGCAATGTAAAGAAGAGCGGCAGGTTGGCAGCCACCGGCGTAGATTCCGTATCCAGCGCTTTGAACGTGCTTTCCGCGAAATGATATAGCTCCGGCGTGTGTTCCGGCTGCTTCATCACTTTCTGCAACAGTTCTATCAGGTACAACGCTACCGTGTTCTTCACGATGTTCACATGCATGGAAATATATACATGCCCGAGCTTGAATTCCGAAATGCGCTGGAGGTTTTTCTGCTCGTGATGATACACCACGAGATCGAGGATGTTGCCGGGCTGGAGGATATTGCCTTTGGAGGCTTTGGGCTTGGACGAGCGCACGCCGTTCACGATATAGGACTGTATGCCGAACAGCTCCGTGAAGATGCTCAGGATGACGCTGGTGTCCCCATATTTAACGGTCCGTAATACGATACCCGGTGTTTTGTGCAGCATGTTGGCAAAATTCGGTGATCAGCGGATAAATACCAGCTTCGTAACGATCTTTTCTTTCCCGGTTTCATCAGAAGCCAATACGAGGTATACGCCGCTCTGCGGGCGGTAACCCGTGTAGTCCTTCCCGTTCCATACCGCCTGGCCGCCCTGCGCGCGCGTTTGGTAAACGAGTTTGCCGGTAATATCCGTGATCTTAACGATAGCATGCTGCACCAGCCCGCGGATCGCAATGGTGCCTTCGTAGCCGTGCGGCACAGGGTTGGGAAATACCACTACGTTGCTGCCCTGCTGCGGCGTGCCTTCCGTGGCGGTGCCGCGCCAGGAGATGATCCCCGCCGCGGTGGCGAAAAATACTTCGCCCGTTTCAGGGTGTATCGCGATGCGGTGGATGATGTTATCAGGGAGGGGGCTGTTAGTCGTGTTGAATTGCTGGATGATCCGGCTGCCATCTGCACTGATGAGCCATGCGCCGTTTTGCGTGCCCACCCATTTGCGGTTGGCGCCATCTACCGCAATGGTGTTCACCTTTTCATTCTGGAAGAGGTAACCGGCGAAATTGTCCTGGCGGACCACCGGCCAGATGGCATCGCAGCCCGCTGTGCCGAACATTTCCGGCGCGCATTGCACCACGCCCACGCCGCGGGCCGTGCCGATCCAGATCCATCCGTCTTTATCTTTTGCCAGGCAATACACTTCGCCGGAAGGAAGGTTCCCCCGGCCAGCGCCCGCCTGTAGCAGCTTCCACTGGTCATCCTGTGTATTTTCAACAGTTGCGCCATGGTTCAGCACCAGCACGCCGCTGCCCCGCGGCGAAACGATCCATTTCTGGTTGCTGTCGTCTATCAATACCTGGCTCACCGCATTGGCGGTGTGAAAAATGGGAATGGTGAAGCGTTGCCAGGTATTGTCTTTCCGTTTCACGAGCAGGTTGCCGTTGGCGCCGTAAGAACTTGCCCAGAGATAACCTTCCGCATCCGTTGCCAGCCCGCTGATCAGCGAATCGCCCAGTGGCCGGAGACCTGTGTAAGCGCCGTTTTCCGGGATGGTGAGCAGTCCGCCCCCGAATGAGCCGGCATATATTTCCCGCCCGCTGGCCGACAATGATATGATGTCGTGATAAGGCAATGGGAAAGCATAGTTATGCCATTCTTCCTGCTCAAAACGATAAAGTCCCTGTGTGTTGCCTGCTGCCTGCCAGCCGGGATTTACTCCGCCGGAAGCTGCCCAGAGCGCATTGTTATGTATGAAAAGATCGCCGGTGGCAATGCCTGCCGGCGCATTAGGTGTTAAAGATTCATAAACGCCATTCTCATGCAGTACCAAACCATTTTGCCCGTCTGCTATCCAGGTGCTGCTGCCTGTCATTACTGCGTCCATCGGTGACCGGATCAGCCCTGCCTGGCTGTATTCAGCTACCACCGTGCCCTGCGGTGAAAGTTGCAGCACTTTGCCGGCCTGGCTTAGCAGGATATTCCCGGATTGTACGGAAAGGCGCTGTACCGGCGCGGAAGCGGTATACCACTTCAGCCAGGTATTGCCCTCCAGTGAAAAAAGCGTGTCCTTCACCCGGCCTATCACCAAAGCGCCGGCTATGGCGATCTCCGTCATGGGCTGGGAGGGAAGGCCGGCGGAAACATCCGTCCAGCTGCGGTGATCCGCCAGGTTGCCGCCCTGCAGCGAAGCACTCCTGACGCCGACTGAGGTGGCGGCGTAGCAGGTATTGCCGTTTACCGCGGTGGAAAACACAATGCTGCTCTGCGCCGGCAGCCAGGTATCTTCTATTTCATACCGCTCCAGGTTCAGTACAATGATGCCCAGACCGGTGGACAGCAAAGCGCGCTGCCCGCTGAAGGCGATATGCCGGATCTGCTTATCGCCGGAGGTTTGCCTTTGCATGATCTCCGGGATGTTCACCACGTTCTCGTCCCGCAGCAGGTCCAGGTTGCTGTTCCGGTAAGCGACCAGGAGGGAGGCGCTGCCTTCATGCCAGCCGATGGTGGCAATGCCCGCATCATGCAGGCCGTTCACCTTGCTGTAGCGGGTGAATTCGTGGCCGGTCTGTGAAACCGAGAACAGGCTGTAGGGCGTGGCGCAGAAGATGGCCTCCCGCCCGGCGGCCACTGCTATGGCTTCCCGGCAGGGGAAATGCTCCCGCCATTGCCCGATGGGCAGCAGTTGGGCATAGGCGCCCGGGGCGAAAAGAAGCAGGCACAACAGTGATCGGAGGAACATGATCCAAATGTAACAATTACGAATTATCTCTTATGCATAAATCGTAATGAATGGTTACCTTTATGGCCTTTAGCAAATCAAACCAAGAAAAAATTATGTGGCAGCGCCTGGCAGGTTTTGTATTAAAATTCCGATTGTGGCTTCTGGCTTTGTTGTTTATAGGCACGGGCATCATGGCATATTTTGCCAGCAAGGTGGAGTTGTCTTATGAATTCACCGGCGCCATTCCCAGGGACAATCCCAAGTGGCTTGAATACCAGTCGTTTAAAAAACAGTTCGGGGAAGATGGCAACATGATGGTGATCGGCATCCAGACAGACAGCCTGTTCAGCATGCCTTTCTTTTCTTCTTATGTGAAGCTGAACGACGACCTGCGGAAGATACCGGCTGTGGAGAACACCCTGAGCATCCCCGTGGCCGTGAACCTCGTGAAAGACGACAGCACCCGCAAACTCAGGGCAGTTACCCTCTTCCAGCCCATGCCGCAAACGCAGGCTGAGCTGGACAGTCTCGCCAATGTTTTTTATTCCCTTCCATTCTACAAAGGACTGCTATACAGCCCGCATGGCCACACGTACCTGCTGGCGGTGCATATCAATAAAGAAGTGCTCAACTCCGCCGGGCGCATCAAAGTGGTAGGAGCTATTTCTAAAACTGCGCGTGCTTTCGGCCAGGAGCATAACCTGGACGTAAAGCTGAGCGGCCTCCCCATGATCAGGACCATCATGGCCACCAAAGTGGCTGATGAGCTGAAGATGTTCCTCGCCATTTCCTTTGTGCTGACGGCCTTCATCCTGCTGGTGTTCTTCCGCTCTTTCAGCGCCGTGCTCATGAGCATGATCGTGGTGGCGATGGGCGTGATATGGTCTGTGGGCACCATTGTGCTCTGCGGGTACAAGATCACCCTGCTCACTGGTCTTATCCCGCCGCTGATCGTGGTAATTGGGATTCCTAACTGCGTGTATTTCCTCAATAAGTATCATACCGAATACGCCGTTCATGGCGAAAAGATGACCGCGCTGGTGCGCATGGTGCAACGTATGGGTATCGTGACGCTGTTCACCAATCTCACGGCGGCTATCGGTTTTGGGGTATTCTATTTCACGAGGAGCGAACTGCTCAAACATTTTGGCGTTGTGGCCGGCGTGAATATCATGCTGGTATTCCTCATTTCATTCATTTTCCTGCCCTCCGTGCTGAGCTACCTGCCTCCGCCGAAAACCAAGCATACGAGCTATCTCGACAATAAACTCTGCCGTGCGGTGCTCAACCTGCTGAATACGCTGGTGTTCAAATACCGCCCCATGGTGTACCTGTTCACCGGCCTGATGGTGCTGGCCGCTATCCTGGGCATGATGCGCCTGAAACCAGTAGGGTATATCGTAGACGACATTCCCAAAAAAGATAAGCTGTATACCGACCTGAAGTTCTTTGAACAGAACTTTAAAGGCGTGATGCCGCTGGAGATCGTGATAGACACGAAGAAAAAGAACGGCGTGGTGAACCTGCAAACGCTTACCAAGCTGGATGAGCTGGGGGCGATCATTGCAGAGCAGCCGGCCTTTGCCCGCCCGCTGTCTGTAGCTGAGGGCATTAAATTCGCGAAGCAGGCGTATTATAACGGGGACAGCCTGAACTATGCCGTGCCAAACCAGTTTGACATTGGCTTCCTGGCGCCTTACCTGCGTATGAAAGGGGGCGACAGTGCGTCTATGTTCACCAAACTGGTATCGTCCTTTATGGACAGTACCCGCCAGGTGGCGCGTATGAGCGTGAACATGGCCGATGTGGGTTCCGTGGAGCTGCCGCGCCTCATCGATTCGCTGCGCCCGCATGTGAACGAAATATTTGACACAGCGCATTACAAAGTGACCTTTACCGGCACCAGCATCATTTTCCTGGAAGGTAGCCGTTTCATCATCAACGGGCTGCTGGAGAGCATCCTGCTGGCTTTTGTGCTGATCGTGTTCTGCATGCTGTACCTGTTCCGTTCCTGGCGGATGCTCATTATCTCACTGGTGCCGAATATCATCCCGTTGCTGGTAACGGCCGGGGTGATGGGCTGGCTGGATATTGCGATCAAGCCATCTACGGTGCTGGTTTTCAGTATTGCGCTGGGCATTGCGATAGACGTGACTATACGTTTTTTGGTGAACTTCAAGCAGGAGCTGCCGCTGAATAATTTTGACATATCCGCTACCGTTAGGCAGACCATCAACGAAACGGGTTTGAGTATCATTTACACATCCCTGATATTGTTTGCGGGTTTTATGATCTTCGCGTTCTCCGAGTTCCAGGGTACGAAAGCGCTGGGCTGGCTGACGTCGCTGACGCTGGTAATGGCCATGGTAACGAACCTGACGATCCTGCCGGCGATGTTGTTATGGATGGAAAAAGCGTTGAAGAAGAAGGCGCAGAAGAAGGAATTATGGAAGGCGCTGGACGAGGAGAAGGACCTTGAGATGAAGGAGCTGGGGCTGGAAGATAAGCATGACTGATACGCTTATCATTTATTATAGCCGTTCAAACAAATTAATATAACAGGGGCATGATAATTATTTTGCATGTGATTCCTGTAAGATCGTAGTCCGTGGCTTAATGCCACGGATTTTTTTTGCCCTCTTCATAAAATAATCTAGTAGGGTGCGCTCATCACACACAAATCGCCGCTTATAATAAAGCATTATATATAGCGCGGAAAAAGTAAGAGGTTTAGACTGCCATTTCTAACCTCTTAGTCCATGAAAAATAAGTTCCTGAAGGGCGCTCATTTGTCCGAGCGTAAATTTAAGGAGATACTTAAGTTATTCTCCGAAGACCTGACGGCCACGCAGATAGCGAATATCAGCGGCGTCAGCAGGGTAACCATCAACAGTTACCTGAAAAAGATAAGGTTGCAGATCGTGAAATATTGCGAGTCGTTGCAACCTGAAACTGCCACCAGTGCTGCCTCCTGGGCGCACAGGGCCAACTCCCTCCACCAGGGCCATGATACGGCCGTAGCCGTGAAAACGGACGTAGACCGCATCATCAAGCCGGTAATTTTCGGTATTTACAAGCAGGACAACAAGGTGTTCACGGAGATACTCCCTGACGTGAGCAGGTCCATGATCCAGGCTATCGCCCGCGGCCGTTCCGTGTTGGAAACGGTGGGCAGCGCCGAGCGCATCCGCCGTTTTAACGGTGTGGTAGACCTTGGGCAATACCGTTTATACCATTTGGGCAACCACCACCACGATGTGGATGCGGCCAAATCCGGGCTGGACGATGTGGACGGTTTCTGGGGCCTCACCAAGCACCGCCTGGCCAAATTCAAAGGACTCAACCGGAACACGGCTTACCTGCACCTGAAAGAATGCGAGTTCAGGTACAATTACCGTCACGAAGAATTATACGCTGTATTGCTCAACCTCTTAAAAACGTTTCCACTAAACTTGTCTTGACCGGGTATTTCCCGGGTAAGCGGCAGATTGGAAATTGCTGAGAGCTTGGTATGTTTACAGTACCAGAATCTGTCGCTTATGAAAAAGACATTATCAAACTGTTTGATATGGGATTATAATTCTATATCCGATCAAACTTTTGGCCAGACATGCAGTAACAGTACCCATCCTTTACTAGCAAATATTTCAACCAATAAAGACATTGTGCGCGGACCCAGCGGGTTCCGGGCATATGAAATCATTAAAGATCTCGATTTAGATTTTGGTTGATGATAAGCGGGTGATAATCTTGTCGCCTGCTTTTCTTTTTTATACCCCACCCAAACCCCTGGTGACGGCGGAAAGCAGGCACTCCCTATAGTGTTAAACTTATCCAGTATTACTCATTACTTAAAAAAAAATCTATGTCGCCTCCGAAAAAATTACAAACCAATTGCGTTAAAAAACCGTTAAGTAATTTATATTTGTCTGTTAAAATTTCGTTAAACAACTAAATTATGCTTATGAGGAAAGGTCTAACCGTGCTTTTCCTGCTCCTGGTATGCCTCTCAGGACAGGTATTAGCGCAGAGCCGAACCATTAAAGGAAAGGTTACTGCCGCGGAAGACGGCACCCCGATCATCGGGGCGACCGTGTTAGCAAAAGGAACAAATGTTGGTACCGTTACCAACGCCGAGGGTGATTACACCCTGAACGTACCGGATGGAGCTACCGCGCTGGTGGTTCGGTTCATCGGTATGAAAGACCAGGAAGCCAGGATCACCGGCTCTACCGTAAATGTTGTGCTCAGCGCAGACGTTACGAGCCTCACCGAAACAGTGGTTACCGCACAGGCTATCCGCCGTGACAAACGTTCCCTGGGTTATTCCGCGCCAGTTGTAAAGGCTGAGGAAATTACCAGGGGCCAGAGTGTTAGCCCGCTGAACGCCCTCACCGGTAAAGTGCCAGGTGTTAACATCACCAGCACCGCTTCCGCTCCCGGTTCCTCTTCCCGTATCGTACTCCGTGGTGGTTCTTCAATTGCCGGTAACAACCAGGCACTGCTTGTTGTGGATGGTGTGCCCATCGACAACGAAAGCATTATCGGCGGCGGCGACAGCCGTTCCGCTATCGACTTCGGTAACCGTGGTAACGACATCAACCCGGACGATATCGAAGATATCTCTATCCTGAAAGGTCCTGCCGCTGCGGCGCTGTATGGTTCCCGCGCTTCCAACGGTGCGTTGATCATCACTACTAAATCAGGGAAGAAGGGCGCTAACAAAAAACAGGAGATCACCTATACCTCCGCTTTAACGCTCTCCAACATCCTCAAACTCCCCACTTTCCAGAACGAATTCGGCCAGGGTTTCCACTTTGAGCCCGATCCGCTGGAAAACTTCAGCTGGGGCCCGAAATTCGACGGCGCCATGACCGAATGGGGCCAGTCTATCAACGGCAAACGCCTCTCCAAACCCTACTCTGCCGTTCCCGACAACGTTAAGAAGTTCTTCGAAATGGGCAGAGCCTGGAACAATAACGTGTCCCTCGCAGGCGGCAACGAAAAATCCACCTATTACCTCTCGCTGAATGCACTCAACTCCAACGGCGTTATGCCTTCCAATGTGGACCGTTACAACAAGTACGGCGTCCGCTTCAACGGAAGCACTGAGCTCAGCAACAAGTTCTCTACCTCCATCGGTATCGCTTACTCCAAGATCAACAGCAATATGATCCAGGGCGGCCAGGGCGATGGTTCCGTGTATGACAATGTGCTGCAAACTCCCCGTGATATTCCTTTACAGGACCTCGGCGATCTGAACAACCCTTATTACAGCTACGGCGATGTGCTGCAGGATGCTGACGGTAACCCGCAATACGGTTACTATGGCGCTTACACTAACAGCCCCTACTGGGTATTGAGGGAATTCAAAAACCTGAACGACGTGGACCGCGTTACCGGTAACTTTACCGTAACCTACAAACCGCTGAGCTGGTTGAACATCACCGAAAGACTGGGTGCAGACGTGTACACCGACCGCCGCCGCATCAAACAGGCTAAAGCCGACCTGGCGCCTGCTGACCCGGACTGGGGCGATCCCAAACATATCACCGGGGCTTATGAAGAAAACAAGATCAACCTCAGCGATATCGTTCATGACCTCATGATCACCGCGAAGCATGATTTCAGCAAAGACTTCACCGGTTCATTGATGGTGGGTAACAATATCCGCCAGCGTACTTTCACCACCCTGGACGCACGCACCAACTCTGCTGGTCTTGTAATTCCCGGATGGTATAACCTGGATAACAGTAACGGTGCGCCCGAAGCTGAAAACTTCTACAGCCAGCGCCGCCTGGTAGGCCTGTATGCCCAGCTGGACCTTGCTTACAAGAACATGTTGTTCCTCGGCGCTACTGCCCGTAACGACTGGTCTTCCACGCTGCCTTCAGCCAACAGGTCCTTCTTCTATCCCAGCGTAAACGGTTCATTCGTGTTTACCGAACTGCTGAAAGACAGCAAGATCTCCGACTTCCTGAGCTACGGTAAGATCCGCGCCAGCTACGCTTCCGTGGGTAACGATGCTGATCCTTACCAGCTGCTCAACTATTATGTAAGAACGCAGATCCTGGGCGGTTTCGCCAATACCCTGTTCCCTTTCAACGGTACTCCCGGCCTCACCATGGGCAATATCATCGGCAATCCTAACCTGAAACCGGAAAGGACCAACGCTTTTGAAGTAGGTACTGAACTGAATATGTGGGATAACAGGCTGTCTGTAGATTTCTCTTATTACCAGAACAGGTCTAAAGACCAGATCCTGGCAGCTCCTATCGCGCCTTCCACCGGTTTCGCCAACGAGATCATGAACACAGGCGTGGTTGAGAACAAAGGTGTGGAAGTTGGCCTCCGCGTTACCCCGATCAAAACTTCCACAGGCTTTACCTGGGAACTGTTCGGTACGTATACCAAGAATAAAAACACCGTTGTATCCCTGCTGCCGGGCGTAGACCAGGTAGTTGTGGGCGGTGTGCAGGGTATGAGCATCGTTGCAGCAGTTGGCCGTCCTTACGGTACTTTCTACGCACGCGATTATCTCCGGGACGACCAGGGCAGGATGGTGATCAACGACGAATCCGGCATGCCTGAACTGACCCCCGACGCGCGTTACTTCGGTTCTTACAACCCTGAGTGGATGGCTTCCTGGGGTACCAACCTCAGCTACAAAGGCATCAGCCTGAGCATGCTGTTCGATACCAAACAAGGCGGTTACTTCTATTCCAGGACCAGCGACATCATGACTTTCGTGGGTACTACCCCGAGGACCGTGGTAAACGACCGTCAGCCTTACGTTGTGCCTAACACCGTGATCAGGGACCGCAACAACCCCGGCAAGTATCTCCCGAATACAACCGTGGAAACACAGTGGATGGACTTCTGGACCAACCAGTCCATTGTGCCTGATGCTGCGCATATCATCGATGGTTCTTATATTAAGCTGAGGGAAGTGAGCCTTTCTTACAAGCTGCCCAAAACCCTGCTGAACAGGACTCCGTTTGGTGATGCGTCTGTTGGTTTGTTTGGTAACAACCTTTGGATCCACACGCCTAAAGAGAACATGTTTGCTGATCCGGAAGTTAACTCCGGCGGTGCGGGTAACGAACAAGGTTTCGACTTTACTGCCCAGCCTTCCCTGCGCAATTTCGGTGTGAACCTGAAAGTAAGTTTCTAACCTTTAGCTGAAAACGAGAAATTATGAAAATGAGAAAAATAAAATCCATCATAGCGGCTTTAGCTGTAGCGGCCATCGTACTGCCCGGGTGTAAAAAATTCCTGGACATCAACGAAAACCCGAACTCTACCACCAAAGCCAACCCGGAACAGCTCCTGCCTTCCATAGAAGCGTCTGTTGCGCATGTAACCAGTTATCAATACCAGACATACGGCAACTTCTGGAGCCAATACTGGACGCAGAAGCCCAACGCCAGCCAGTTCCGTACGATCGACGCATATGCCTCCGGGCCCAGCGATTTCGACCGTGCCTGGGCTATCCTGTATGCGAATGCTCTTGCAGATACGGATTCCCTGATCGCGCTGCAAGGCATACGGAAATTCAACCAGTGGTCTGCCCGCGCCTACATCCTGCGCGCGTATGCCTTTATGCTGCTCACAGACGGCTTTGGCGACATCCCGTTGTCTGAGGCGCTGAATGGCTCCGGCAACCGCAGCCCGCATTACGATACCCAGGAAAGAGTATACGACAGTGTGTTCGCGTGGATAAAGAAAGGCAGGGATATGCTTGACCCGGATAATGATTACCAGCCTGGTAGCGAGGACATCCTCGACAACGGCGAAGGTTGGGAAGCATTTGCAAATACTCTATTGCTACGCGCTTATCTCCGCATTTCAACGGCCAGTAATGCCGCTGCTGCAAAGGCTGCAGCCGGCATCCAGGCGTTATATGCCACCAACCCCACCTTCCTGACCCAGAACTGGCAGATCAACTATGTAGATGTAGGCGGCAATCAGTATCCTATCTGGGCTGAAGTGCTGGCACTGCAAATCCGTAACCAGGGCGCTTCCGGCACTGTACTGGATAAGCTGAAAGAATGGGGCGACGCGCGTATCGCCAGCTACTTCAACCTCTCCTCAGGCCAGTACCGTTCCATCCCCCAGGGTGGCTACGACAATGTGCCCAGCACCACCCCGCTGTCTAACCCGAGCGCACGCGTATTGAGCGGTGCTGCTCCCGGCGTTATCATCAGCGGAGCAGAAAGTTATTTCCTGCAGGCTGAAGCAGCCCTGAAAGGCTGGGGTACAGGCAACGCAGCCGAACTTTATGAAGAAGGCATCCGCGCCAGCTTCGTATGGGGTGGCCGCACCAATGCAGAAGCTACCACTTACATGACGCACCAGCAGGTTGCCTGGAACAGCGCAAATGTGGACACCCTGCAGAAACGCATCATTACCCAGAAATACTTCGCGATGGTGGGCACCCAGGGCTTTGAAGCATGGAGCGAATGGCGCCGCACACGCTATCCCGAGTTCCTTAAAAGGTCTGAAGCTTCCGTGCTCGGCGTAAATTCAAGGCCTCAGCGCTTCGTTTATCCGCAGGCTGAACTGACCAGGAATGCCAACTTCCCCGGTCTGCAAGCCATCGACGTACCCGTTTGGTGGGCTAAGAAATAAGATTTTTCTTCTACAGATAATGAGGGCCGGCAGCTATGCCGGCCCTCTTTTTTTGCCCCGTTTACCAGGATAACTTTTATATAATATCTTATCACATGTTTGTGTTGTAGCTTTTCCCCCTGAAAACCAGTATTTTGTGGCCGGACTGTTACCTGATTAACTTTTCTGTTCACGAGGCCTAATGAAAATCACGATGAAAAAAACGCTGTCCGTATGGTTACTAGCGGCCATAAGCGTCCCTGGCGTTGCACAAGTTCCATCCAATAAGGCGGACACTGCGGGTGTTCCCCGGATGCTGGATGAAGTGGCGATTACCGGCTATTCTCCCGCCACCCGCCGGCAATATACCGGCGCCGTTTCCACGATACCCGGAAGTGCTATCAATAATATTCCAATGGCATCCTTCGACCAGCTGCTGCAGGGGCGCGCAGCCGGGTTGTACGTAGCTTCCGGCAGCGGCCAGCCAGGCGCGGCCGCTAGGGTGCTTATCCGCGGCCAGGCAACCTACGGCGGCACCGTTTCCCCCTTGTATGTCGTGGATGGCATTGCCGTGGAAAGCGGCGTTTTTATGTCTATGAACCCGGCAGATTTTGAATCGGTGACCGTACTGAAAGACGCCAATGCCACCGCCCTCTACGGCTCCCGCGGGGCTAACGGCGTAATTGTGATCAATACCAAAAGAGGGAAGGCCGGGGATATATCGCTGCGGTTCAATACCCAGCACGGCTTTTCACAGCTTGCGCGCAACCATTTCGACATGATGAGTACGGAGGAACGCCTCCGCTTTGAAGAAGAAGTAGGGCAGGAAACAGGCCGCACATTGGGAGCGGGCTGGATATTTTCCCCGCTCAACCCCGCCAACGCCTCGCTGCCCGCATCCACCAAAAGCCGCTATGCCGCTATTCTCGACAGCATGCGCCATATCAATACAGACTGGCAGGACCAGTTCCTGCGCCGCGCTGCGCCCTATCACGAATATGAGCTCAGCGCTTCCGGCGGCAGCGAAAGCATCCGGTTCTATTCTTCCGCCGGTTACCTGAAGCAGGAAGGCATTGTGAAACGCTCCGGGCTGGAAAGGTATTCCTTCCGCACCAACCTGGACGTTCGCGCCAAAAGATTCTCCGCTGCCATTAATACCGCTGTCGGCTATACGAATAATAGTCTCATTGAAAGCGAAAATACTTCCTCCGGGCCCAATCCCATTGCGGCGCTGTATTATGCCCTGCCGTATGAAGCGCCTTATGTGAATGGCGTGCTAATGCACAGCGGCAACAAAAACCAGCTCGGCGGGGCATTTGACACGCGGGAAGGTTCCAATGCCATTGAAAGGATGGAGAACAGTACGTATAAAGTGAACCAGCTGAAAGGCATGATCAGTACCGACCTGAAATATTATTTCACAGATTGGCTGTACGCCTCTTCCAACCTGGGTTTCGATTATAGAGAAAACGTGGAGACGCGCACCATCAGGCCCGGTTCTTTCAGTGGCAGCCAGGACGGGGTGCCTGGCAAGCAGGGCATGCACCGCGAGGAAATGATCCGGTATTACCAGTTCACAGCCACCACCGGCCTCACTTTCGACAGGACCTTGCAGGAGAAGCATCGCCTTACTGTGGGCGCCTTTTACGAATTCAACCGCATTAAATATTCGAATATGGCTGTAACGGGTTACGGCATTACGCCCGGCCTGGACGGCACTTTGTCCGGCGTTACGCCAGGGTCCGCACTCAACAGCTTCATCCCGCAGGTAGGCGGCCGCAAGACAGGTTCCGCGCTGATCTCGCTGGTGGGCCTGGCGCGGTATCTTTATGATGATAAATTTTCCCTGAACCTGAGCTACCGGAGAGACGGCTCTTCTTCTCTCCCTGAAAAGAACCGCTGGCATGGTTTCTATTCCGTGGGCGCGGGTTACGATCTGGGGAAAGAATCTTTCATGGAAGGCCTCAGCTGGATCAATACGCTGCGGGTACGCAGCAGTTACGGTTCTTCCGCCGCCCCGTCTGCCCAGAACTTCGCATATGCCTCAGGCTACGGCGCCAGCCGTTACGACGGCGCCCCCGCCATTGTTCCCACTTCGGCGGGCAACGCGGAATTCAACTGGGAATACACCAACACCTTCAATACCGGCCTCGATATAGAACTGCTCAACCGCCGTATCAGGCTGGTGGCGGACTGGTATAACCGCAGCACGAAAGGGCTCTTCCTCGAAGAACAGCTTTCACAGACCAGCGGCTTTACTTCCCGCCCTATCAATGCCGGCACCATCCGCAACCGCGGGGTGGAAGCGGACCTGAGCGGGGATATCATCAGGACGGAGAACCTCACCTGGACGGCCGGTTTCAACATCGCGTTCAATAAGAACCGCGTGACGGACCTTGGCGGCACGAACGAGTTTACCGTGGGCACATACATTCTTCGTGTGGGCTTGCCCGTTAATTCGCACTATATCGTGAAATGGGGCGGGGTGGACCCACAGACCGGGAAGGCATTTTATTACGACAGGGACGGAAACCCGACCTCCAGCTACAATGTAGCCACACAGAGCGTGGCAGACTTTGGTTCCACCGAACCGCGCTACAATGGCGGTTTTTACACGCGTTTGAACTGGAAAGGATTTTCCGCAGACGTGTTCTTCACCTATGCGCAGGATTTTTTACGTTACAACGCCATTGAAGTATATACACTGAACAACAATTCCTTCGCGGCCAGCAACCAGAGCCGCCGGTGGCTGGACAGGTGGCGTAAACCCGGAGACATAACGGACATCCAGAGCTTCTCCGACCGCCGCAACTACACGTCGCGCGATCTGCAGGACGCATCCTATGTCCGTCTTCGCAATGCGAAATTATCGTACAATATCCCGGAGCAGTTATTAAAACCTACGCAGTTCCTGCGCCAGGCAACGGTTTACCTGCAAGGCCAGAACCTCCTGACCTTTACGAAATGGGACGGATTGGACCCGGAAGACAACAATGGCAACGCCTTTTTTGAATACCCTTCGCCGCGTACCATTACCGCGGGCGTAAGCATACAATTTTAGTACATGAAGAACTTCATCATACTTGGTTTATTAGGCTGCTGGATGAGCGCAGCGTCCTGCCTGGGCGAGCTGGACATCAAGCCTACGGACATGAAGGACCAGGCAGTGGCCTTTGAAACGGTGAGCGACGTAAATGCCGGCGTGCTGGGCGTTTACGCGGGACTGGACACTTCCAGCATCACCATCAGTTCATTGCTGGCAGACGAGAATATGCTGCCTGTTGAAAACACCGGCGGCAGGGGCATACAGGCTTTCGGCTGGAGCCAGGACCCTGTAAACCCTGATGTGACGGCAGCCTGGCAGAGCTTTTACAGGGTGCTCGACAGGGCCAACCGCATTCTTGGCGTGATAGACAATGTACCTTATTCTCCGCAGGAAGAGGTGTGGCTGCATCAGCTGAAAGGCGAATTGCTGGCGCTGCGCGCATTTTGTCATTTTGAACTGCTGCGGCATTATGCAGTTGACTATCACCCGGATTCTCCCGGCATTCCCGTGATGACTGCTTCTTACATCGGGAAGCCCGCCAGAGATAAAGTGCAGAAGGTTTTTGAACAAATAAATGAAGATCTGGCGCTGGCGAAGCAGAACATTCCTGTCTCTTTCAATGATCCCGACCGTATTACCCGCATCGCCGTAAGCGCTATGCAAGCCCGCGCAGCGCTTTACCAGCGAAACTGGGACGCTGCAATTACCGCTGCCACAGAAGTGATCAATGCCGTGCCGCTTGCCGCAGCAGCGCAGTTCCCCGACATCTGGACGGACAAAAGCACGGCAGACGTTATCTGGAAGCTCAAGCGCGACCCGCAGGATGGAAGACTTGGCGAGTTCTACCGCAACAATATTGGCCGCGTAACCTTCGCGCCTTCCTTTAAGCTGCTGGCTGCAATGGATGCCGCCAGCGACGTACGTTTCAACGCCTATGTCCGCGATCTTTCACCGGGCGGCGCTACGCGCCGGTGGGCCGTGATCAAATATGCAGGGGGCCAGCCATCCCTGGCAAACCTCGCAGACATCAAGCTTTTCAGGGTTTCGGAAATGTATCTCATCCGCGCTGAAGCATATGCTGAAAAAGGCGAACTGCAAAAAGGTGCGGATGACCTGAACGGCCTGCGTACGATGCGCATCAGCAACTACACCATGCAGACCTTTGCGAACACAACTGTGCTGAACAATGCGGTGCAGGAAGAACGTTTCAAGGAACTTGCTTTCGAAGGGCACCGTTATTACGACCTGCGCCGCAGGAAACAAAACATTGTCCGTTTACCCGAAGACGTTATACAGGTGCCGCTGCAGCCCACTACGCTCACGCCAAACGACAGGGCCTATTATCTTCCCGTCCCGCTGGCCGAAATACAGGCGAACAAGAATATGGCGCAGCACCCGAAATATGCATCCTGACAAGGTTTGCGGCAAACTAAAAAGGCGTCCTGCCAGGGACGCCTTTTTAGTTTATTATGAAGAATACGTTATTGCAATAATTCGCCGAGCTTCTGTTCCAGCCCGCTGCCGCGGAGGTTTGCAGCTACGATCTTGCCCTGCGGGTCTACGAGGATGTTGGTAGGAATGCCGGAAATGCCGTACAGCGGTACTACAGAAGAATCCCAGAACTTGAGGTCGCTCACGTGAGACCAGGCGAGGCCATCATCTGCAATGGCTTTCAGCCATGCGTCCTTCGTTTTGTCGAGCGATACGCCGAGGATGGTGAAGTTCTTGTTTTTATATTTAAGGTAAGCCTGCACCACGTTCGGGTTTTCCTGGCGGCAGGGTCCGCACCAGCTGGCCCAGAAATCCACCAGTACATATTTTCCTTTGAAAGAGCTGAGGCTGACCTGCTTGCCGGTCGGGTCAGGCAGGGTAAAGTCCGGCGCCTGCTGGCCGATCATAGACGAAGGGCCGCTGCTGGCTTCGGTTTTAGCGTCTTTCTCCACGTTGGCGATATTGGAAAGCAGGTCTTTCACCATGGCGTTTTCCGGGAATTTTTTGGCAAGCGCTTCGAAATCTTTTTTATGTGAAAGCAGGTCTTCCGCATCTTCGAACCCTACAAGCTGCAATGCAAATACTGCGGGAACGGGGTTTTTGCTTTGCTGTGATGCTTCCAGGAAATGTTGTTTGAAATTATTGGCTTCCTTTTCAAAGCTCTCCCGGCGCGCGGCCAGCAGGCTGTCCGGCGTTTTGGCCAGGCGCAGGCTGTCCATCGCCTGCATCTCTTTGCTGAGCACCTGCGATTTATCGCTGTAGTATTTAAGCAGCTGCTGGATCTCTTCAGTGGCTTCGGAACCTTTCACCTGGATCTTTTCCAATTCGTTGTAATCGCCTTTGATGCTCATGTCGCCGGCATCGAGCGCCAGCAGGATGTATTTGCCGTTCTCGAAGCGGATGCGGTACAAACCCTGTTCGGTGACCATCCCGTCCAGCTCCAGTTTCCCGGATGCGTCTTTCACGGCAGTGGTGTCCACTATCTTGGTAGATTGTCCTACAATTTCTTCGAGATATACTTTTTCGAGCGGTGCGTTGGCAAGTTGCAGGTCGATCTTGAATCCTCCTTTCTCCGGGTGATTGTTACACGCCGCCAGCAAGGCTGTTGCAGACAACCAAATGGCTAATTTTTTCATGGGCTTTTCTTTAAATCTGATATTCATTTCAAAAATAGGGTTAATTACCGGGAAGCTTATCCCGGTTTTGTTAAAATTATGTAGCCGGTGTGGACATGTTAATGCATTTCCCGGCCAAAACGGGATGTAACATATAACAAGCCGCAGCAGCCAGCCGGCAGTGATATGGCTTTATTCACATTATTCACGTTAATTGGGATGAACGGCTTATCAACCGTTTAAGCGCTTCATTAATAATTCGTTAGTGAGTTTCGGGTCTGCCTTTCCACCGCTGAGTTTCATCACTTCCCCTACAAACAGCCCTATCAGGCCTTTTTTGCCGGACCTGAATTCTGCTACTTTCGCCGGGTATTTGGCCAGCACTTCGTCTATCACCGGCATAATGTTGCCTGCATCGGTGTCCTGTATCAGGTTGAGCGCGTTGGCAATTGCGAGGGGGCCTTTGCCCGGTTCGGCTATCATGGCGGGCAATATGCGGCTGGAAGCGATGGAAAAATTCACTTTCCCGTCTGCAATGATGCCGATCAGTTCCGCCAGGGCAGCGGGTTTCACGGGGAAACCGCTGATCTCTGCATTGTTCTCGTTGAGCCATGATTTGACGGGGCCGAGCATCCAGTTGGCGGCGGCCTGCAAATGCGGCGTGGCGGCCGAGAGGGCTTCGAAATATTCGGCAGTGGGTTTATCGTCTGCGATCACGCGGGCATCATACTCGCGGAGGCCCAGCTGGCTGGTGTAACGGGTTACTTTTTCTTCCGGAAGCTCCGGCAGGGCGGCTTTGATACCGTCGAGATATTCAGTGGTGAGGCGGAAAGGCGCCAGGTCCGGCTCCGGGAAATAACGGTAGTCGTTGGCTTCTTCCTTGGAGCGGAGGGGGAATGAACTGCCGTTGGACGCGTCGAAGCTGCGTGTTTCCTGCACGATCTGCCCGCCCTGTTCCGTCAGTTCTATCTGCCGTTTGATCTCGTTCTCGATGGCGCGCTTCACGTTGCGGATGGAGTTCATGTTCTTCACTTCCACCTTGGTGCCCAGGCGGGTTTCGCCTTTGAGGCGGATGGAAATATTAGCGTCGCAGCGCATGGAACCTTCTTCCATGTTGCCGTCGCAGACTTCAAGCCAGCGCACGAGGCGGCGCAATTCGGTGAGGTAGGCGTAAGCCTCGTCTGCGTTACGGATGTCCGGTTCGGTCACGATCTCTACCAGGGGCACGCCGGCGCGGTTGTAGTCCACCATGGTATTGTCCGGGTCCTGGTCGTGCATGCTTTTGCCGGCGTCTTCTTCCAGGTGGATGCGGTTGAGCTGCACGTTGCGGCCTTTGCCGTCCGTGAAAATGGGCACATACCCGCCGATGCAGATGGGCGCCGTATGCTGGCTGATCTGGTAACCTTTCGGAAGGTCGGGATAGAAGTAGTTCTTACGGGCAAAGAAATTCTCTTTCTCGATCTCGCAATGGCAGGCAAAACCCAGCCTGATGGCCAGTTCGACCGCTTTCCCGTTCAGGAAAGGCAGGGTGCCGGGGTGGCCCAGCGTAACGGGACTGATATGGGTGTTGGGCAAACCGCCGAAAGCCGCGCTGTCGCTGCTGAACAGCTTGCTTTCCGTTTGCAGCTGGGCATGTACTTCCAGGCCAATTACCGCTTCATACTTGTTATAATCGATGCTCGCGCTCATATTGATTTTCTTCCTGCTGATTCGTACAAAGATATTCAAACTGCAAAAAAGCAGGGAATTTTCACGAAATTGTAATGCAAGCAATACCCTATGACGGCAATCCACGATATTTACCAGGCCCAGCGCAGCTACTTCGGCTCGGGCGCCACCCGCTCCGCCTCTTTCAGGAAAACGCAGCTCAAACTACTCAGGAAGGCTATAAAACGGCATGAGGACGCGATCCTGGCGGCTTTGTATGCAGATATGCGAAAGGCTCCCGTTGAGGCCTATGGCAGCGAAATAGGGCTGCTCTACGAAGAAATAGACCATGCCCTCACCAACCTGCGCCAATGGATGCGCCCGCAGCCGGTAAGTTCCCCGCTGCTGCATTACCCTTCCGGCAGCGTGATCTACCGCGAGCCGAAAGGGCTCACCCTCCTGATCGGCCCCTGGAATTATCCTTTCCAGCTGCTCATCAACCCGCTGATAGGCGCCATAGCGGCGGGCAACTGCGCCATTCTGAAACCTTCCGAAATGGCCCCGGCCACGGAAGCCGTTATCCAGCAGGTGATCGCAGACGCATTTAAACCTGAATTTGTAGCGGTGGTAACCGGGGAAGGGCATGTCGTGATCCCTGAGCTGATGCAGCACCGCTTTGATCATATTTTTTTCACCGGCAGCATTCCCGTAGGGAAAAAGATACTGGAAATGGCCGCGCCGCACCTCAGCCCGGTAACGCTGGAGCTGGGCGGGAAAAGCCCCTGTATCGTGGATGAAAAGGCGAACCTGAAAGTGGCCGCCCGGCGCATTATCTGGGGGAAGTGCTGGAATGCGGGACAGACCTGTATTTCGCCGGATTATGTACTGGTGCACCAAAAAGTGATGAACCCTTTGCTGGAGCAGATGAAAGCCGCCATCCGCCAGTTTTTCGGCGAAAACCCGGCCGAAAGCCCGGACCTTCCGCGGATGATCAACGATAAGCGGTTCAGCCAGGTGGCGGCATACCTCTCACAAGGAACCATTTACACCGGCGGGCAAACCGATCCCGCGGATAAATACATTGCCCCCACCATTCTCACAGACGTGTCTTTCGACGCTCCCGTGATGAAGGAAGAAATATTCGGCCCCGTGCTGCCCGTGATCCCTTATAAAAACACAGAGGACGCAATTGCGATGATCGCCCGGAACCCTTACCCCCTGGCACTTTACGTGTTCTCCCGCAGCCGCAGGACAGAACAGGCCTTCATCGAAAAAGTGGCGTTCGGCGGCGGCTGCATCAACAATACGCTGGTACATTTCGCCAATTCGGACCTGCCTTTCGGCGGTATCGGCTACAGCGGCATGGGGCGTTACCACGGCCGCAACAGCTTCAACGAGTTCACCCATGAAAAAGGGGTCATGAAAACCGCTACCTGGCTGGACGTGCCGGTGAAATACCCGCCGTTTAAGAACAAGCTGAAGCTGTTGAAGATGATGCAAAAGTAAGCGTTAAGAATATTGCTTCTTTAGAAACTCCGCCACCGGACTAGGTTCCCTGCCTAATAACCTTGCCAGGTCGTCGTGCACCAGTTCAAATTCGCCATTTTTTATAGATGCCGCGAAGCCCGAAAGTACCTGTATCCTGATCTCGGGCACTCCCATCTGCTTTAACTGGTCCTGGAATGCGGCGGGGTCTTTATCCGTATAAGTGATCTCTTTTCCTGACAGATCAGACAACAGCGCGGCAATATCGTAGAAGGAATAAAGCGCATTGCCGGTCAGGTGATATGTTTTGTTGCTGTGGCCTTGTTCAGTGAGAACGTTGGCGGCCGCCTCAGCCATATCTTCGCGGGATGCATAGGGCACCTTGCCATTGCCGGCGGGAATTATGACGCTGGTGTTTAAGACCTGGTTCCCGACGTAAACAGGGAGCATATCTGTATACAAAGAATTTCTCAGGAACGTGTAAGGAAGGCCGCCCGCTTTGATATATTCCTCTGTTTCAAAATGAGAGGTCATCAAAGGCTTTATGGGAGAGGTTTCCAGGCCTTTCATTGTAACGCCGGTATAGGCTATCTGTTCCACATTTGCTCTTTTGGCAGCATCCACTGCGTTCTTATGTTCTGTCAGCCGGGTGAGGGTTGTGGAAGAGATCAGTAGCACTTTTGTTACACCTTTCATCGCGTTATCCAGTGACGCAATATCGTTATAGTCGCCGATTTGTATGTTGACGCCCTGCTGCTGCAAAGCGGTGCTTTTCTTTTCGTCGCGTACCAGAGCGACTATCTGGCTTGCGGGTACTTTCTTCAATAAATTCGCTACTACAGCGGTTCCCAGGTGACCGCTGGCGCCTGTTACTAATATCATGTTGAATAATTTATTGTAAAATTAGCGGCTTCGCTACAGAATATATTCCTGGTTACTATTTAGTAACCGGTTACTGTATGGTAACCAATATGAATTGCTGTACTTTTGTGGCATCACTTTTTAATTTCGACACATGAGGAATGCAAATGGTCTTTCCAAACAATGCATAGAGAAAATCATCGGCGTACGAGATACGCAGGAACTTATTGCCGGTAAGTGGAAAACGGCCATCATCGGGATGCTTCAGTATAACGGGAAGACGCGGTTTATGGATATGAAAAGGGGATTGGAAGGCATTGCTTCCAAAGTGTTGTCAAACGAATTAAAGGAATTGGAGATGAATCATCTCGTGCGAAGGACGGTTGAGAGTGACGCGCCGTTATCAGTTGCGTACGAGTTGACTTCCCACGGGAAAAGACTTACTGCTGTGATCGAATCCATGGCGAGCTGGGGGATTGCTTACAGGAAGAGGGTACTCATCCATAAACAGCTGGATTGAAAATAAAAACGGCCCGGATAAACCGGACCGCTTCTCTTTGCTTACACTTAAACTATAATCTGCCTTACTTTTTACAAATTTTCCGTACGCAGGTTCTTTGGCACCTTGATAGTGTAGGTCTGCGCTGAACCGTTGCGCGTGCCTTTGACGGTAATGGTGGCTTCATCGCGGTGTTCCCTGTAGGCTTCGGCTACGTCGCGCGCATTCTTTACAGGCTCTCCCGCGATTTCCGTGATCAGGTCATCCGCTTTGAAACCGGCTTTTTCAGCGGCGGAGCCTTCTTTCACGCCGGTTACTTTTGCGCCTTTGCCATCTTCAGTGTCCTGCACGGTGAGGCCAATGGAAGGCGGCGGCGTAAAGAACTGGCCGGGCTGCATGCGGCGGGGCGCTTCCGGCATCCTGAAACGGAAGGGATTCACTTCATCGCCTTCCGGGTCGAGGCCAAAGCTGCGCGGGGAAATGGAAGTGCGTTTGCCCAGCGTGGCGTCTGCTTTATGTTCTTTTTTATCGCGGAGGTAAGTGATGGTCACCTTGTCTCCGGGCTTCAGTGCGCCGATGGTCTCAAAGAGGTCCTGCGGCTCTGTTATTTTATGGTCGTTCACGCGGGTGATCACGTCGCCTTCTTTCAGGCCCGCTTTCTCTGCCGCGCTGCCTTCCGCTACGGAAGAAACGGTTGCGCCTTCGGGCGATTTCTTTTCGGTGATAACGCCCAGCACTGCGGCGCCGGGAGTGATGCGGAGATCGCTGTCCTCATCGTCGAAGAACTGGATGCCGCCGTTGCTCATGTTGCCATTCCGTGGCGTGATCACGCGGCGTTGCACGGTAATGCTGCCGTCTTTGTATTCGTCGATCTTTTTGCCGTCTATCAAAACTTCACCATCCTTGATCTCTACGGTTACCTTGGCGTCTTTAGCGGCGCCTTTGCGTTTGATCACGATCTCATCATACTCTCCCAGTTTACCGGAACGTTTTTCCTGGGCTGCGGCCGGGAGAACCAGTGTTGCCATGGCGATGAGGCCAAAGCTGAAAGTGTACAACATTTTACGCATAGGAGTAATTGGTTTTGGGCAAAATTAATGGGACCGGCCGGTAAAAAAATGTTAAAACCGGGCGCTGCGGTTTAAGGGATTGTTAAAAAACATTTGGCCAAATTGGCCCTTTGAGGAAGGGGTTTTTACCGGTATGGTTTAGTAGTGCTTTAGTAAGGCTTTAGTAGGGATACCGTAAGGGAACCGTAGTAAAATGCATATAAAATAAATAAATATAAAACGGGCTCCCGGTTGGAAGCCCGCTCCTATTATTAGATGGTAAGTTTCTACAGGATTGTTTTCACATTATCGATCACCTGCTGCAGCTGGCTCACGTCCTGCCCGCCTGCGTTGGCTTGGGTAGGCTGGCCGCCGCCGCCGCCTTTGATGAGGCCGGCCACCTGCTCCTTGATAATTTTCTGCGCGTTCAGTCCTTTGGATTTCACCAGGTCGTCAGACACTACGACAGACACCTGGGCCTTGCCGCCGATATTAGATACAAGCACTGCCAGGAAAGGCGCTGCTAAATGATCTTTTACTGACGTGGCTACCTGGCGGAGCATATCCGCGCTGGCGGCTTCTACCGTTGTACCGAGGAACTGCACGCCATTAACAGCTACAGCCTGCTGCGGCAGTGTGGCTGCGAGCTGCGCGGCCTGCTTCTGCTCCAATGCGGCCAGCTGTTTTTCCAGCGCGGCTTTGTCATTGATGATGGTCTCCAGGGCCTTCGCCGGTTCTTTCGGGTTTTTTATCAGCGCTTTGATCTCTTTCAGCTGCGCCAGCTGCTCGTTCACATACGTTTCAGCTTTGGCGCCGGTTACGGCTTCCACCCTGCGTACGCCTGCTGCCACTGCGCTCTCCGCGATGAATTTAAACAGCCCCAGCTCGCCGGTATAGCCTACGTGCGTGCCGCCGCACAGCTCAATGGAATAAGACGGGTCGATGGTCACCACGCGCACGGTTTCCCCATATTTTTCGCCGAAAAGAGCCATAGCACCCAGCTTCAGCGCTTCTTCGCGGGGAAGTTCCTTTATCACCACGGGAATATTTTCCCTGATCTTTTCATTCACGATGGTTTCGATCTGCGCCAGCTCTTCGTCGGTTACTTTGGAGAAATGGCTGAAGTCGAAGCGGAGGTAGTCCGCATTTACGAGGGAACCTTTCTGGGCTACGTGCGTGCCCAGCACCTGGCGCAACGCTGCATGCAGCAGGTGCGTGGCGGAGTGATGGCGGGCAGTGTCGCGGCGTTTTGCAGCGTCCACTTCGGCCTGTACAGGGCCTTCTATCTTAGCAGGCAGATTGTCCACGAAATGAACGATCAGGTCGTTTTCCTTTTTGGTGTCCGTAACGGCAATGGCTTCGCCGTTGAAGCGCAGCACGCCGGTATCGCCCACCTGGCCGCCGCTTTCGGCGTAGAAGGGCGTCTGGTCCAGCACCAGCTGGTATTGTTCTTTTCCTTTTGCTTTGATCTTGCGGTATTTGAGCACTGTGGCCGCTGCATTCAGCTGTGTGTAGCCGATGAAGATGCCGGAAGGCTGGTCCTGCAGGATGGTCCAGTCGCCCATATCCAGCTCTGTGGCTGCGCGGGAGCGGTCTTTCTGCTTTTTCATTTCGGCGGTAAAGCCTTCTTCATCCACTTTAAAGCCCTTTTCGGAGGCGATCAGCATGGTGAGGTCCAGCGGGAAGCCGAACGTATCGTATAATTCGAACGCAACGGGTCCTTCAATGGTTTTGGATCTTTCACCGGAAGTGATCAGGTCCAGGCGGCTGAGACCGCTGTCCAGCGTGCGGAGGAAGCTGCTTTCTTCTTCAAACACTACTTTCTTCACAAAATCGGCCTGCTGCTCCAGCTCGGGGAACACTTTGCTGAACTGCTCGCCCAGCACGGGAACCAGCTCATGCAGCAGGGGCTTTTTCACATCCAGGAAAGAGAAATAGTACCGCACGGCGCGGCGCAGGATGCGGCGGATCACGTAACCCGCCCCGTTGTTGGAAGGCAGCTGCCCGTCCGCGATCGTGAAGCAGATAGCGCGGATGTGGTCTGCGATCACACGGAAAGCGATATCCGTTTTTTCGGTCTGCCCGTATTGTTTGCCGCAGAGCTTTTCAGTGGCATGAATAAGGGGCATGAACACGTCTGTATCGTAGTTGCTCTGTTTGCCCTGGAGCACGCGCACGAGGCGCTCAAAGCCCATCCCGGTGTCCACATGTTTGGCGGGGAGCGGCTCCAGGCTGCCGTCTTTCAGGCGGTTGAACTGCATGAATACATTATTCCATATCTCGATCACCTGCGGGTGGTCGTTGTTCACCAGGTCTTTGCCGGGTACTTTAGCTCTTTCTTCATCCGTACGGCAGTCTACATGAATTTCCGTACAGGGGCCACAGGGGCCGGTATCGCCCATTTCCCAGAAGTTATCCTTTTTGTTGCCCATCAGGATACGTTCTTCTGCAATATGTTCTTTCCATGCGGCCATGGCTTCCGCGTCGGCCGGCAGGTTTTCTTTGGCATCTCCTTCAAACACAGTCACATATAAACGGTCTTTCGGCAGCTTATACACTTCAGTGAGCAGCTCCCAGCTCCATTGGATGGCTTCTTTTTTGAAATAGTCGCCAAAGCTCCAGTTGCCCAGCATTTCGAACATGGTATGGTGGTAGGTGTCGATGCCCACTTCTTCCAGGTCGTTGTGTTTGCCGCTTACCCGCAGGCATTTCTGGGTGTCTGCCGCTCTTTTATAAGGCGCGGGTTTGTTGCCGAGGAAAAGGTCTTTGAATTGGTTCATCCCTGCGTTGGTGAAAAGCAGGGTAGGGTCGTTTTTCACCACGATAGGCGCGCTGGGCACTATCTGGTGGCCTTTTGAAGCGAAAAAATCGAGGAATTGTTGTCTGATCTCGGCTGCGGTCATAAAATATTACTGTGTATTAATATCTAATTTTAACTTTATAATTGCATCCATCCCAAATTTCCCTTTAATTTGTGTTTATCGCAAAGTGGCTCGCCGAGAAATTGAGATTCAAAAGGTTGACGTTTTAACCTAATTCCATTAGGTTTGCGGACCCCGGTTTAACCGTACAATTTTTTAAGCGTAGGTTGAATGCGGTGCAAAAATATTGAAATAAATAAAAACAAGGCATAACCGCCGTTTTCCTGTGAAAAAACCGGGGAATGCACTGATACTAAAAAAACGGGCAGCGCGTTGAATCGTTCGCGCACCATATCAACCCTCAAGGTTCATGAAGAAGGTCAAATATTTTTATAATACACAAACGCTTAAATACGAAAAGCTCGTAGTGTCCGTACGGGTCAAAATCCTCCGTATCCTCGGTTTCCTCTCTGCCGCCATTGTAACCGGCATCCTGTTCCTGTCCATTGCCTACCGCTTCCTGGAATCGCCCAAGGAAAAATTCCTGCGCCAGGATATTGAGAGCATGAAAGAAGAATATGATGCGCTGAAAGGCCGCATGGCGGAAATGAAAACCTCGCTGGATGAATTGCAGCACCGCGACAACGAGATCTACCGCGTCATTTTTGAAGCCGCGCCTATTGCAGACAGCGTGCGCGCGGGCAAACCCAAAGAGGAAGAGAATGTACAACTGGCCTCCAAAGCCAATTCCGAGATCATAGCCGCTTCCGCCAACATGCTCGCCGAACTGCACAACCGAGTGAAGGCCCAGGAAAAATCATACGTACAGATCGAAGATCTTATCAAGAATAAACAAAAAATGCTGGCCTCTATCCCGGCTATACAGCCGGTGGCCAATAAGGACCTGGACCGTATCGCTTCCGGCTACGGGTACCGCATTGATCCCATTTACAAAACCATGAAATTCCACAGCGGCCTGGATTTCACGGCGCCTTCCGGCACGCCTATTTACGCCACCGGCGACGGCGCCATAGAAGAGGCCTCCCTCAGCGACGTGGGCTATGGCAATCACGTGGTGGTAAACCATGGTTACGGCTATAAATCCCTGTACGGGCACATGGTGCGTATAAAAGTGAAACGCGGCCAGCAGGTGAAGCGCGGCGACGTGCTGGGCTGGGTAGGCAGCACCGGCAAATCCACCGGCCCCCACTGCCATTACGAGGTCATGAAAAACGGCACAAAAGTAGATCCCGTGTACTTCTTCTATAACGATCTCACCCCCGAGCAATTTGACCGTATGCTGAAAATTGCCCGTTCCGGCAACCAGTCTTTCGATTAGTGGAATGATTATTGGTAGAAAAGGCGGGTTGTGCATAAAAGGGATTCCGTAATATTGTATCCGTATTCTTTTTATCATACAATTTAACCGGTTATGATGCAGCAACTGGACTTATTCGGAGCCGCCGAGCCGCAGAAGCCCGCACCCGTCAAAACGCCCGCCCGGCCGCAACCCGCGGAAAACGGAGAAGCAGACGCAAATGGTGCAGAGGCCGCTATTCCTGAAGAGGGCGCTCCGCCGAAAGGCAAAAAAAGGGGGCGTAAAAGTCTGAAGGAACTGGCAGGCGACCCGCATGTGATCCAGGAGCTGGAAAAACTTACGCTGGACAAGCAGTACTATTCCATCAGTGAAGTAGCCGGCATGTTTCGCGTAAACACTTCCCTGATCCGTTATTGGGAAAATGAATTCGATATTCTGCAACCCAAAAAGAACCGGAAAGGCGACAGGCTTTTCAGGCAGGAAGACATCCATAACCTGAAGCTCATCTATCACCTGCTGCGCGAGCGCAAATACACCATCGAAGGAGCAAAACAGAAGCTGCGCGAAGATAAGCGCTCCGCTTCCCGGAACTTCGAGATGATCAAAAGCCTGCAAAAGGTGAGGCAATTCCTGACAGAGTTAAAAGATCAATTATAAATCACGAAACTATGCGATTACACAAAGTATTATTGGGGTGCGGACTGTTGCTCAGCTCGGTGACCATGGCACAGAGCAATCACAATCATGCGGCACAGGGCAAGCAGCTGAAAGGAGAATTCAAAATGAAAGAACTGCTGGCCGACTCCGCATTTGCCTGGTTCCACAGCGGTGTGAACCGGTACGATGCCAATGCGACAATGGTGAACTATATCAAATCCAATAAAGACAAGATCCAGCTGGTGGCGCTGGTGAACACCACCGAAGAGGCCAGCCAGAGCCTGCTCGGCCGTTTTTATAAAGTAATGATCCTGGCCAGCGTACCCGAAGAAAGCATTCACATGTACGGCGCCGATAATTCCGGCAACACCGGCAACGAAGTGGCAGACGGGTATAAAGTGAAACGCGTGCCCACCATCCTTGTAATGCGCGACGGGAAAGAAGAAGGCCGCATTTCCGGTAATTCCAAGGAATCCGTGGAGCAGGACCTGGCGCAGATCATCATGAAGATGAATAAAAAAGAGTAGCAGCACAAGCTGCGTATAAAAAAGGCTGCCTTAATGGCGGCCTTTTTTATTTTATTAGCCCGTCATTGCGAGGAGCAAATTGGGAACCTGTGCAGCGGAAAGCGCGACGAAGCAATCTCCAAACATGGGGTGTGTCAATACAATGCAGGAGATTGCTTCGTCGCCCCTCCCGCTTTAGCTCGGCTGCTCCTCGCAATGACGGGCTTTGTGCAATGCGGCGGTTTTTTCTGAGATAATTTATACAGCAGGATCCTGCCTGATAGCCAGCCGCACCCCGTTCTTTTCGAGGATGCTGATGGCGGCGAGGTTTACGTTTTCCCGCAATTCCAGGTAGGCGTTGCCTTCCAGGATGTTGGTCATGTAGATCACCTGGATGGTGTAAGAATCTTTTGTGAAGTCGAACAGGTTCACGGAATAGCCGGGCTCCACATCCGCATGGTTTTGCAGGTAATCCTGGATGCCTTTTACGACGGCCGCCACCTTGTCTGAAGTGGTATCTCCGGCCAGTTCCAGCTTCAGCGCGACGCGTTGTTGCGTGCGAAGGGAAAGATTGTCCAGCACACTGTCCACCATCTTTTTATTAGGCACCGTCACGAAAGTTTTTTCCAGCGTACGCAGGCGCGTGCTGCGCAGGCCGATCTTTTCAACCGTGCCCTGGAACGAATCCACCTTCACGCTGTCGCCCACCCGGAAAGGTTTATCCGAGAAAATAATGAACGAACCGATCAGGTTCTCGATGCTCTCTTTCGCAGCAAGGGCAAGGGCCGCAGCGCCTATGCCAAGGCCGGCCACCAGCTTGTCTACCACATCTTTCCCGAACAGGATATGAATGAGGATCATGGCGCCGATGATGAACATGATGGCTTTGAAGAAATCACGGAAGAAAATGATGAACTGGTTGTCTGTCTTGTCTTCCGTGAGGTCCGCTTTTTTCTCCAGTATCAGCGCGACGAAATCTATCAGGCGGAGAAGGATCAATATGACGGTCATGCTGAACACGATCTTGACCAGCGTGGCCAGCAGCATTTGCAGGGTGTAAGGGTTGCCGGCGCGGTTGTATACGATGATGTTCAGCTCGGAGGGGAATACGAGGTGGTTGCTCGCCATGATGAAGGCGGTCATGAGCAGGAAATATTCCAGCGGCTTAAAAAGCAGCTGCACGAATTCCTGCTGCGCGATGCTGGGGCTCCAGTGCTTGATAAGCCTGAACATACCGGCGGCAAGGCCTTTGGAGATGTAGCGGCGGATAAAGTACACGAACAGGATGATACCGGCTACTATCAAATAGTTCCTCACGGAATTATCGAGGAATTGCTGGTTTAAAAAATCATTCATAGGAAGCAAATGTATAGATAATTAAATCGTGTATGCTTTAGCGTTACCATTGTGTATTTGCACAAGCCCCGGTTTTTTCCCTTTTTCGAAGCTGCCGTATGTGGCTGAAATGCCCAGTGCCTGCGCCCCGTTTAGCGTGGCCCATTGCAGGATCGAGGCCATTGGTATGTCCGGGAAATGCCGGTGGATGGTACTGATCTCTTCCCAGATGGACAGTTGGCGGTTAGACGCAAGGCTGTCTGTTCCCAGGGCGATGCGTGCGCCTTCGTTCAAGAGTGTTTTTACATCGGGCAGGCGGTTTTCGATGTAGAGGTTGGCATTGGGGCAGAGGCACCAGAAAATTTCCTGCTCCAGCGAAGCGGCGTAACGCACGTCTTCCGGCGTGGTGTAAGTGTTGTGCACCAGCAGCATGCGCGGCGTGGCGGCGAAATAAGGAAGATAGCTCCGGAGGCTGCTTTTACCCGTCATCCCGAAAGCGGAGATATCCATATCGAAGTGCCGGTAGAAATCCAGGAAGGCGCCTGTTTTGGAGCGATAGAGGGAGTCTTCTGAGGCAGACTCCTGGTTGTGGATGGAAACGGGCGTATTGTTTTCCATGCCTGCCAGCAGCCTGAACAAAGTGGCGGAAACGGAGTAGGGGGCATGCGGCACGATGGAGCCGGGCAGGCCTTTTTCCCGGAAGCGGGCCAGCACGGCCAGGGAATGTTCCAGCCGGCGCGGGGCGGCCGCATCAATAAAGCCCATGCATTCCACGAAGCTGTGCCAGTAAATGCCGGGCTGCGTTTTGAAAGGGATGCTGGCAGCGGTGTTGCAGATGTCGCCCACGGCTATGATGCCTTCCGCTTTCATGGCGGCCGCGGCTTTGGCCATGGCTTCCTGTACCAGTTCAGGGGCGGGTATTTCGCGCTGCTCCATTACGGTTTGCAGGAAAACCGGCAGGCCGGTGCCTTCGGGGATCACCCCCTGCATATGGCTTAATTCGAGGTGGCAATGGGTGTTCACAAAACCGGGGCAAAGCCATCCTTCCACTTCAATGATCCCGTCTCCCGCCCAGCTGCGCGGTACCAGTGCAGACACGGCGCCGTCGTCGTCAAGAATGAGGCAGCGGTCTGCCCCCAGGAACTTTTGCCCGTCGAATATATCCCCTGCTGTTAGCTTGATCATGCTTTCCGAATTAACATTTAAAAATGAACGGGCCGCTTCCCCCTTTTTATTAATGGGCAAAAACGTAATTTTGCAACCCGAAGCAATTACGAAATACGGCAATTTCCGTGAATGATTATAATCCGCCGTGGCCTGTAAACGCTTCAGGGAAACAGAAATTTTATTATGATCGATAAATTAGATGCCATTAAAGGCCGGTACGAACAGGTAGCCCTGGCGCTTACCAACCCTGAAGTGGTAAAGGATAATAAACAGTTCAGCAAGCTGAGCAAGGAATACCGCCAGCTGGAGAAGATCGTGAAAGCGTACGACGCTTATCGCAACCTGCTGGATTCCATTGCCTTCAATAAAGAAGTGCTGGAAAGCGGCGACGAAGAAATGCGCGAGCTGGCCAAAGAGGAAACGGAAGGCCTGAACGAACAGAAGGAACAGATGGAGGCGGACATCCGCAACCTGCTGATCCCGAAAGACCCTCAGGACGAAAAGAACGCCATCCTGGAGATCAGGGGCGGCACCGGGGGCGACGAAGCCGCGCTGTTTGCCGGCGACCTGCTGCGGATGTACCTGCGGTATTGTGAGAATAAAGGCTGGAAAACAGCCATCATGAACGAAAACGCCGGTGCAGTAGGCGGTTATAAGGAAGTAGTGGTGGAAGTAACCGGCGACGATGTGTACGGCACGCTCAAGTTTGAGTCCGGCGTACACCGTGTGCAGCGTGTGCCGGCCACGGAAGCATCCGGCCGTGTGCATACCTCTGCCGCTACGGTGGCCGTGCTGCCTGAAGCGGAAGATGTGGACGTGGACGTTAGGGAAGCGGATATTAAAATGGATACGTTCCGTTCTTCCGGCGCAGGCGGCCAGCACGTAAACAAAACCGAGTCTGCCGTGAGGCTCACCCACATCCCGACTGGCGTGGTGGTGGAATGCCAGGAAGGCCGCAGCCAGCACTCCAACCGGGATATTGCCATGCGCATGTTACGCACCCGCATATACGAAGCCGCCGTCCGCAAACATGAGGACGCGATCGCTTCGCAAAGGAAAAGTCTCGTAAGCACCGGGGACCGCTCCGCCAAGATCCGCACATACAATTATCCCCAGGGGCGCATCACCGACCACCGCATCGGCATGACCGTGTATAACATGGATGCTTTTATGAACGGGGAGATAGACGACATGGTGCAGGCGCTCCAGTTCGCAGAAAATGCGGAAAAAATGAAGACCGGAGACGGGATATAAATTTAACTGAGCGCTAAAACAATTCCCGCAACAATTTGTTCGGCGGATGTGTTATTATGCTACGATGGCCCGGAACCGTTTACCAGATCGGGATATGCATAATGTTCGGTACCTCAGTTTTTTCTTATCCATCCTAAACCCATATCAAAATGTTAGATCAACTAGTTCAATTGGTGCGCGAGAACGCCCAGGAAACAGTGGTGGCCAATCCTGCTATTCCCAATGAGCAGAATGACGCAGTTATTGGCGAAGCCACACATTCTATCGCTTCCGGTTTGCAGGATGCCCTTGCCAATGGAAATGTAAAAGAAGTTATGGGCCTGTTCAACAGCAATGGCCAGGTAGATTCCCAGAACCCCCTGGTGAATAACATTTCCGGTAATCTTATCAGCAACCTCACCCAGAAGTTTAACCTCAACAGCGGCGCAGCCGCTTCCATTGCAGGATCGCTGATCCCCGCAGTGCTGGGCTCGCTGGTTAAAAAGACCAACGACCCCTCCGACAACGGTTTTTCGCTGGACAGCATCTTCGGCTCCCTTACCGGCGGCAGCACCAACGGTGTGAACCTCGGCGGCCTGCTGGGCAAATTTGGCCTGGATAAGGACGCAGACGGAGATGTGGACATGCAGGACCTGGTAGGCATGATCAGCAATGGCGCCAAACAACAACAGGGCAGCGGCGGCTTAGGCGGTTTGCTGGGCGGCCTTTTCGGGAAGTAAAATCATAAAACAGGCAGCGGCAAGAGCACCCGTGTGCCTGTTTTATTTTGCCTGTAAATAAGTGATTACCAGTTTTTTGCCGCCGAAGGTCTTTTCTTGGCAAACTATTTGTTTTAGGAACTAACACTCAAAATAAAACTTACTATGATGAAACGAATGAATGCATTAGTGGCGATGGCTTTAGCGGGAACACTACTTGTCAGCAGCTGTAGCACCTGGCAGGGCATGGACAATACGAAAAAAGGAGCGGTAATAGGGACCGGCGGCGGGGCCGCAGCCGGTGCAGTGATAGGTAAAGCAGCCGGCAACACAGCCCTCGGCGCCATTATCGGTGCGGCAGTAGGCGGTACGGCCGGTGTGCTCATCGGTAAGAAAATGGACAAACAGGCACAGGAGATCAAGAGCGAAGTGCCCAATGCCACTGTTGAACGCGTAGGCGAAGGCATCAACGTAACCTTCAACTCCGGCGTGCTGTTCGGCTTCGATAAGTCCGACCTCACCGCCACCGCACAAAGCAACATCAGGGAACTCGCGGAGGTATTGAACAAATACCCTGACACACACGTACGCGTGGAAGGCCATACCGACGACACCGGTGCGGATTCTTACAACTACGCACTGTCTGAACGCCGCGCTAAATCAGTAGCCAATTACCTGGTTGGCCAGGGCGTAGCCGCTAACCGCGTGCAAACGTTCTGGTATGGTGAAAACCAGCCCAAATTCCCGAACGACAGTGAAGCGAACCGTGCGCAGAACCGCCGCGTGGAATTCTCCATCTTCGCCAACGACAAAATGAAATCAGAAGCGAAGAGAGAAGCTGGTCAGCAATAAGTCTTTTAGTTGAATTTTCTCATAAGCAGTTTGAAACGATCCTCCCGGTTTCCCGGGAGGATTCTTGTTTTATAGGTGAGGCAAGGAAAACGGGAGGGGAGTTATCACAATGTATCCAGCCCTGCCAGCAACACGCTGCAGGCTTTCCGGATCTCTGCCTCGCTGATAACCAGCGGCGGCACAATGCGGATGCAGTTGGCCGCAAAAAGGAACCAGTCCGTGATCACGCCATTGGTGATGCAATGCGCAATTACTTTCTGCACGGCAGGGAAATCTGCCAGTTCCACGGCCAGCATCAGCCCGCGGGACCGCACTGCTTTTATTTTGGGGTGTTTCAGCAGGTCCAGGAACAGCTTTTCTTTTTCAGTGATGCCCGCCATCATGTTCTCTTCTATCAGCACTTTCATGCCCGCGAGCCCGGCGGCGCAGGCCACGGGATGGCCGCCGAATGTCGTGATGTGCCCGAGAACGGGCTGGTTTGTCAGGCTCCACATCACTTCGCGGTTGGCAATGAAGGCCCCTAAAGGCATTCCGCCGCCAAGGGCTTTCCCCAGCAGCAGTATATCCGGTATCATATCGTATTGTTCAAATGCCCAGAGCGTGCCGTTGCGGCCAAAGCCGCACTGGATCTCATCCAGCACCAGCAAAGTGCCGGTTTCGGTGCATCTGCGGCGGAGGGCTTGCAGCCATTCTTTTTGCGGGGCCAGCACGCCGCCTTCCGCCTGGATGGTTTCCGCTATTACGCAGGCAGTGCGCTCCGTGATGCGGTCCAGCATGTCCATGGAATTATGTTGAAGGTGTTGAACGTCCGGCAGCAGCGGGCGGAAGGCGTTGCGCCAGTATTCGTCGCCGATGATGCTGAGAGAGCCCTGGGTAGAGCCATGGTAGCTGTTTTTGAAGGCGATGATCTCCGTTCTGCCGGTATGGCGTTTGGCCAGTTTCATAGCGCCTTCCGTGGCTTCGCTGCCGGAATTGGTGAAGTACACGCTGCTGAGCGCGGCAGGCAAATGATCGGTGAGGTATTTGGCGTAGGCTACCTGCGGGCTTTGTACAAATTCTCCATACACCAGCAGGTGCATATATGTTTCCGCCTGTTCCCGGATAGCCTTTACCACGGCCGGGTGGCAGTGGCCGATGTTGCAAACGCTGATACCGGCGATCAGGTCCAGGTATTGTTTCCCTTCCGCATCCCACATGTACATGCCCTGGGCTTTCACGATCTCCAGCGCCATGGGGGCGTCCGAGGTTTGGGCCACGTGTTGTAAAAAAAGCTGCCTGTTATTCATTAGGGGCGAAGTTAGTGAAGTTCTATATTTGTAACATGCCAGTAATATTACCAGTTAAAGGAGTGCACCCGCAGATGGGGCCTAATTGTTTTATCGCGCCGAACGCGACGATCGTGGGAGACGTTGTAATGGGAAAGGATTGCAGCGTATGGTTCAACGCCGTGGTTCGCGGGGACGTGAACAGCATCCGGATGGGCGATAAAGTGAATATACAGGACGGCGCCGTGATCCACGCCACGTACCAGAAAACGAAGACCGTTATCGGGAACAATGTTTCCGTGGGCCATAATGCTATCGTGCACGGCTGTACGGTGGAAGATAATGTGCTGATCGGCATGGGCGCTATCGTGATGGACAATGCGCACATCGGCAGCAATACCATCATAGCCGCGGGCGCCGTAGTGCTGGAAGGCACCCAGGTGGAAGCAGGCTGCATTTACGCCGGCGTGCCCGCCAAAAAGGTGAAAACCATCAGCCAGGAGCTGATCCATGGCGAGATAGACCGGATCGCGAATAATTATATCATGTACGCGGACTGGTTCCGTGACCAGGTATAATATCGCTTTATAAAAAAACGTTATATTGCATCAGATATAATGCCCCTTACCTATGAAAAGAAAATGGTGGTTATGGCTCTGGCTGGCCTTCTTAGCGACCGGCTGCGCCTCCCAGAAGTACGGTTGCCCTGGCAGCACTTTCTACAATTCCGGTAACCAGAAGCAGAACAGCAAGGCCGGCAAACAAATGAAACTTTTCTAAACGGCCTGGTTATGCGTAAGTTATATTTATGGATGATATTGGCCTGTGGACTAATGGCCTATGGCTGCCGGACGCAGAAAACAGGCTGTCCTACGCCGGTGAAGAACCTGGGTGCGGAACGGGTAATGGATGAAATGAGCAAGCCGCAGAAAAAGGGATTATTCCGGAGGAGGCATTAGATAATCATTTCAGCGCTTATTAATACTGATACAGAGAAAGCTCGTCATTGCGAGGAGCAGTTGAGCTAAAGCGGGTGGGGCGACGAAGCAATCTCCTTCATTGAATGGAAGTACTCTAAGACATTGAGGAGATTGCTTCGTCGCGTTTTCTGCCGCACAGAATCCCTTGCTGCTCCTCGCAATGACGAAACTGTTCGCAATGACGGGGCTTCGAAGCAACGGGCTCTTTTTATACAAAGACAGGTTTTGTAACTAATAAGCCGTTTCTTCAATAGTGGCCAGTATGGTGGCGTAGCTCACATACCGGTCCATATCGATCTCCCCTTCTTCTACCGCCTCCTTCACCGCACAACCGGGCTCATCCATATGAATGCAGTTGTTGAACTGGCAATTGGGAAGGTAGGGCTGCATTTCCAGGAAATAATGGGATAACTCCGTTTTAGGAATGTCCACGATGCCGAATTCGCGCACGCCCGGCGTATCTATCAACCGCCCGCCTTCAGGCAGGTCGAACATTTCCGCGAAAGTGGTGGTGTGCAGGCCCTTGCCGCTCCATCCGCTCACGTTCTTCGTTTTCAATTGCAAATGTGGCAGCAGCTGGTTGATGATGGTGGACTTGCCTACGCCGGAATGGCCAGAAATGAGCGTGGTCTTGTCTTTCAGCAGGTCTTTCAGTTCCTCCATGCCTTCGCCCGCATTGGCAGCAGTGAGCAGTACGGTATAACCGATCTCTTCATACACCGCTTTCCAGTGTTCAAACTTTTCCATCTCTTTCGCCTTGTACACATCCTTTTTGTTGAACACAAGAATGACCGGGATATGATAAGCAGCGGCCGTTACCAGGAACCGGTCTATGAAACCCTGTGAAGTGCGGGGTTCTTTCACAGTGCATACCAGCATGGCCTGGTCGAGGTTGGCGGCAACGATATGTTTTTTGTGCTTGCCCTGCGGGGAGCTTCGCACGATGTAGTTCTTTCTTTCCGCGATACCGGTGATGATGGCGGGAGCGTTCTCTCCTTCTTCCAGCTCAACGCTCACTTCGTCTCCCACCGCGATAGGATTGGTGGAAGTAATATCCTCGTCGATCTTGAACAGCCCTTTGATGCGGGCCTGTAAAAGATCGCCTGTGTTCGTTTTCGCGGTGTACCAACTGCCGGTGGACTTGTAGATCGTTGCTTGCACGGTGTAAATATAAGGCAAATCGCGCAGGCGGCCTTACGGCAGGCGCCTGAAGAGCGTGTACCGCAGCACTGTTTCGAGCAGCATGCAGGCCAGCGCTATCATCGCCAGGGGGAAGAAATGTTCTTTATAGCGTTTGTAGGAGGTGATCTCCACCTTGGTGCGTTCGAGCTTATCGATCTCGTGGTAGATGTTTTGCAAGGAAGTGTTGTCTGTTGCGCGGAAATAGCGGCCGCCGGTTTCGGTGGCGATCTTTTTCATCAGCGGCTCGTCTATCTGCACGTCCACCATCTGCATCTGTATGCTGCCGTCCGGCATGGTGGCGGGTGAAGGGGCTTTGCCGATGGTGCCTACGCCTACGGTGTATACTTTTACTTTATAGGCTTTGGCGATCTCCAATGCGGTGAGCGGGTCTACCAGGCCGGTATTGTTCACGCCGTCTGTGAGCAATACGATCACTTTGCTTTTGGCTTTGCTGCTGCGCAGGCGGTCTACGGCGGTGGCGAGCCCCATGCCGATGGCGGTACCGTCTTGCAGCATGCCGCTGCGGATCTGCATGAGCTGTTGTTTGAGCACGCCATGGTCCATGGTGATGGGGCATTGCGTGAAACTTTCGCCGGAGAAGATCACGAGGCCGATGCGGTCGCTGATGCGGCTGTCCACGAAATCCATCGCAGTTTTTTTAGCGGCTTCCATACGGTTGGGCCGCAGGTCTTCGGCGAGCATACTGCCTGAGATGTCGATACTCAGCACGATGTCTATGCCTTCGCTGTCGATATTTTCGGAGGTATTGGACGTTTGGGGGCGGGCGAGAGCGGTTACCAGCGCGGCGAAGGCGATGATGCGCAGCGCCAGCAGCAGCGGCCTGAAGCGGATCTTCCAGGATACGGGCAAGCCTTTTAATCCCTGCAGGGAACTAACCTGCACCGATCCCTGGAACTTCCGGCCGGTGCTGAAGAACCACCAGATCATTACGGGAATGAGCAGCAGCAGCCAGAAAAAGGCCGGGTAAGCGAATTCAATATTTTTCCAAAGTTCAGCGTTCATGCGTTCGTTCTACTGGTTTGTGCCGGTAAGGCTTTGTTCTGTTTGAGCGGTCACGGAGCGTTTGGTCCATTCTACCACTGCCATGGCTTTCTGCAGGCAGTCTTCATGCTCATGCGGAGCAGGCTGCATCTTGGCGAACTTCGCCAGGTCTGCCAGCGTGAGGATGTGCTGCAGCTTGTCCCGCTGCTGGTTCAGCACGGTCACGGGCTTGATGTTTTGCAGCAGCTCGGCGCTGGTTTGCTCCAGTGCCGCGATATGAAACTGCTGCTCGAAATAATGGCGCAGCACGTCGGTGAGCTGCGTGTAATATAATTTCACATCGGTGTTCCAGGGTTTGTCCTTTTCCAGCTGCTGCAATTGGTCCATCGCTGTTTCGTACGGCGTCTTCAAAGGTTTGGCAGGAACGGGCGGCGCTTTGGGCTTGCGTTTGCGCCAATAGGCGAAATACAGCACCACGAGCGCAACTACCAGCAGCAAAGGCAGGAGGTAAGGCCAGTAGTCCAGGATATTCCAGGCTACGGTGCGCAAGGGTTTGATGGGCTTGAAGGCCTTCGTGGTGTCTACTGCCACGGTGTTCACGTCAATAAAAATAGGATCGGTGAACACGGAATCGTACGACCCGTCAGACACGGAAAACACTTCGAATTTCATGGGCGGCAGCTCCCAGCGGCCGGAATCGAAGCTCGTTACGGTGAGCGTCTGTTTCCAGTATTTTTCGTCGGGCGTGGAGCCGGTGGTGTCCAGCTGTGTGCGTTCCACCACTTCGATGTGGTTCACGGAATCCGGGAGGTTGGGAAACACTACCTTGATGTTGGCACCTTTGAGCGAACGGATCACCACGCGGGCGGTGATGCCGATCTTCACGGGCTCGCCAATGCGGATGGAAGTAGTGTCCGGCACAGCCGTTACTTTAAAATAGTCGTCATACTGTCGTGTGCCCTGCTGATCCTGCGCATGCGCGCGGCCCGCGGTAAAGAGGGCGGCCAGCAGGGTATAAACGAATATGTGCTTGATCCCTTTCATGTAAGTCTTAAACCCTGTTCAGGAAAAATGTTTGCAATGCTTTCACGTAATCTTCATCGGTCCTGATGCTGATCAGGTCCGCTCCGCTTTTTACGAAGGCGCTTTTGCAGTACTGCGCATGCTGCTGGAATTGCTGGGTGTAGTACTGGCGGACCTTTTTGTCGCTGGTATCCACCCATTGCGAAGCGCCGGTTTCGCCGTCTGTCATGCGCATGAGCCCTACTGCCGGCAGGTCTTTATCCCGCGGGTCGTATACCTGTACGCCCACTACGTCGTGCTTTTTGGCGGCGATGTTGAGCGCGTCCTGGTAATTGCCGGAGAAGAAGTCGCTGAGCAGGAACACGATGCTGCGTTTCTTCGCGGCATTGTTGAAGAAGCGCAGGGTTTCGGAAATATTCGTGCCTTTACGTTTAGGCGTAAAGGATAGTAATTCGCGGATGATGAAAAGGATATGCGATTTACCTTTTTTGGGCGGGATGTATTTTTCCATGCCGTCGCTGAAAAAGATGACGCCTACCTTGTCGTTGTTTTTGATGGCGGAGAAAGCCAGCACGGCGCAAAGCTCGGTAACGAGGCTGCGTTTGGTGTGGGTGGCGGTGCCGAAGGTTTCGCTTTCGCTTACGTCTACCAGCAGCATCACGGTGAGTTCGCGTTCTTCTTCAAACACTTTTACGAAGGGGTGGTTGAAGCGGGCGGTCACGTTCCAGTCGATGGAGCGCACATCGTCTCCAAAGTGGTAATCGCGCACTTCGCTGAACGACATGCCGCGGCCTTTGAAGGCGCTGTGGTATTCGCCTGCGAAGATGTGATTGGTAAGCCCTTTGGTCTTTATTTCAAGCTGGCGGACCTTCTTGAGTATTTCTGAAGTCTCCATGTTGTTGCAGGTTTTAATTCACGGCTCATGGCACTTCCACGGCATTCAGTATCTCGCTGAGGATGTTTTCGCTGGTCACGTTCTCGGCTTCCGCTTCGTAGGTGAGGCCCACGCGGTGGCGCATTACGTCGAAACAAACGCTGCGTACGTCTTCCGGTATCACGTATCCCCTGCGTTTCATGAAAGCGTAGGCTTTGGAAGCGAGGGCGAGGTTGATGGAAGCGCGGGGGGAACCGCCGTAGGAAATGAGCGGCTTGAGCTTGGCGAGCTTGTAATCTTCCGGGTTGCGGGTGGCAAACACCACGTCGATGATATATTGCTCGATCTTTTCGTCCATGTACACCTGGCGCACCAGTTTGCGCGCTTCGAGGATGTCCTGCGGGTTTACCACGGGATTGATCTTCGTTTGCCCGTCCGGCTGCAGGTTCTGGCGGATGATGTGGCGCTCTTCTTCCTTGGTGGGGTAGCCGATCACGACTTTCAGCATGAAACGGTCTACCTGGGCTTCAGGCAGCGTATAGGTACCTTCCTGCTCGATCGGGTTCTGGGTGGCCAATACGAGGAAGGGTTCTTCCAGTTTAAAAGTGGTGTCGCCGATGGTCACCTGTTTTTCCTGCATGGCCTCCAGCAGGGCGCTCTGCACTTTGGCGGGGGCGCGGTTGATCTCATCTGCCAGGATGAAGTTGGCGAAGATCGGGCCTTTGCGCACCATGAACTCGTTGCGCTGCTGGTTGTAGATCATGGTACCTACAACGTCTGCCGGCAAAAGGTCAGGCGTGAACTGGATGCGTGAAAAACGGGCGTTGATGGCGGATGACAGCGATTTGATGGACAGTGTTTTAGCGAGGCCGGGAACACCTTCCAGCAGCACATGGCCCTGTGCCAGCAGGCCGATCATGAGGCGTTCCACCATGTACTTCTGGCCTACGATCACTTTGTTGATCTCCATGTTCAGGAGGTCTACGAATGAGCTGGCCTGGTGAATCTTGTCGTTGAGTTGACGGATGTCGTAAGACGTATTTTCCATGTTTTACATTTCAAGTTTGCTAAAATAGCGTTTTACCTGGTAAAACCTTCTGCCATGGCGGATCAAGGCCGTTAAATTGCTGTTAAAAGACACGATTGAACGGCTTCCCCGGTAAGCAGATATGGTTTACAAAAAATTCCAATTTAAGAAAGCGGTTTGATATTTACATCAATTTTTTGTGTAAACCGTACATTTGTTGTCCGTTTGAGGCTGCAATCCGTATGCCACGAACAGAAAATATTAAAAACCAACAGATGGACCAGGACGATTTCGATAAAAGATGGAAGAATGTAGAGGATATGCTCACCGAGCGTTTCGGGAAAACGCCGAACATGGAAGCCTTGTTGCTGCTGATCGGCATCCAGGAGCTGAACAGCCCGAAAAAGAAGTTTACCAAGGAGCAGAAGCAGGACCTGATGCATATTGCAGTATGTTCATTGCTCAGCCAGAGCGGTTATTTTGAGCCTGAGGGGCGGGATAAGGACGGATGGCCCCATTTCAAAGAAGTGCAGCCCGTTCCGAAAATGGGCATGGAAGAGCAGGAGCGGTTCCTGAAGGAACATATCATCGCTTATTTTGAAGAATAAGCCCCATAGCCGCCCTGCGGCTGAAGAGTGCGACGCAACCCAAGCCCGGGGCTGAACCCAAAGCCGAAACCCAACCCAAATACCACATGCAAAAAACGATCCTGGCAGCACTGATGATCCTTGCATCCCTCACGGCCAGCGCGCAGCGCAACCGCAAAGTGAAAGTGATCACGGCGTACGGCACAATGGTGATCAGGCTGTACGACCAGACCCCGCTTCACCGCGACAATTTTATCAAACTCGTGAAAAGGCATTTTTATGACAGCCTGCTGTTTCACCGGGTGATCAGGAACTTTATGATCCAGGGCGGCGACCCGGACTCCAAACGCGCCACAGCAGGGGCTCAGCTGGGAAACGGCGGCGTCGGCTATACGATCCCGGCGGAGTTCAGGCTTGACCTGTATCATAAAAAGGGCGTGCTGGCTGCCGCGCGGGACGATAATCCTGCCAAAGCCAGCGATGGATGCCAGTTCTATATTGTGCAGGGAAAGAAGTTCACCCCGGGGCAGCTGGATACGCTGGAACAAACGCGGCTGGGCGGGCGGAAGCTGCCTGTAGACCAGCGCGAAGTGTATACCACCACCGGCGGAACCCCGCACCTGGACCAGAATTACACGGTGTTTGGCGAAGTGATAAAAGGGCTGAATGTGGTAGACAGCATTGCGGGCGTAAAAACCGACGGGAACAACCGCCCCGTGCAGGATGTACGGATGAAGATCAGGCTGAAAAAGAAGTTCCTGCTATTTTAATCATTGAATTTTAACATATTCGCGGGTAAGAAGTTTTTATTATTCCCGGCGCAATCTTTATTTTTACCGCTCAAAATCAAACTTGACATGAATTTTCCGTCACAACTGCGTTACACAAAAGACCACGAATGGGTATTGTTAGAAGGGAACACCGCGAAAGTGGGCATCACTGATTTTGCACAGCGCGAGCTGGGCGACATCGTATTTGTTGATATTTCCACGGTGGGCAAATCCCTGGGTGCAGAAGAGATTTTTGGTACGGTAGAGGCGGTTAAGACCGTGTCTGACCTGTTCCTGCCGGTAGCGGCGACCGTTCTTGAAGTGAATCCCGCGCTGGACGGCAGTCCTGAGCTGGTGAATTCCGACCCGTACGGCGAAGGCTGGATGGTGAAGGTCCAGGTGAATAACCCCGCTGATGTGGATGGGCTGCTGAGTGCAGACGACTACAAAGCGTTAGTAGGAGAATAATAACATGAATGAAATTAACCCGAATAACAAGTTAAGTATGAGAATGATCCGTTATTACCTGCCAGCAATGGGATGGATCATTCTCATTCTTTTTTTATGTACGCTTCCCGGCTCGGCGATCCCGAGCGTGTCTATTTTCGACAAGCTGCATGTAGACAAGATCGTGCATTTCGTATTGTTTGGCGGTACGGTATTGCTGCTGGCGTATGGTTATCACAGGCAGAAGGGAGAGATCAGCGGGCTGGCGTTGTTTTCGCTGGTGCTGGTGGTAACGTTGTATGGCTTGGCGATCGAGTTCATCCAGAAATACCTGGTGGCGAACCGCAGCTTTGATATCTATGATCTGCTGGCGGACGGGCTGGGTGCTGTGGCTGGAGCGCTGGTGTTTTTATGGGTAGGGAAGCGGTTCCTGAAATAGGATCGTTTGTTTAAAAACGTTGATGCGCCTGCGTTAGGCGCATTTTTTTTTGATACGGGTACGCTCAATTTGAGCGTATTTTTTTTGCTTATCGCAGAAACCTGGAGATTTCCTAGCGTGATTCAGAGATTATCTCAGTTTCGACTATGTTTTTTTGGAGGCAGTTTCTCAATCTGCTAATTTTATTTGCATGGATGGTTGTTAGCCTTATCCACTCTACATGAAGGAGACGAATGTTGGCCCGAGGATACGCAGGTTGAGAGAATCCAGGGATTATACGCAGGAGTATGTTGCGGCGAGGCTGGGGATCGGGGCAACGGCTTACGGCAATATTGAGCGGGGCGATGTAAAGCGGATCACACTGGGGCGGTGGATGGAGATTGCGCGGGTGCTGGGCGTGCATTATTCAGAGATTTTCGAGGGGATGGAAGCGCCGCATGCTCCTTTATACCGTTCGTCTTCGCAGGACCTGGCGGCGCTGGTGGAATATTTCAGGAAGGACAAATTACTGTTATATGAATTGCTGAAGAACTACCGGGAGTTGTTCGGCAAGCTGGAGCAGCTGTTGCAGAGCAGCAACAAAGCTATCCAGCAGGTGATGCAGATGCAGCTGGAGATACACCAGCAATTGCTGGAGCACCGGCGTTGAGCGGCCTTTTATCCATTGTTTAGAATTGTAACCTAAAGCTGCCGAATATCCCGAACCTTTTTTCGTAAGGCTCACCGGGGAGGGGTTTCGGCGCTACCCTCCACACAAAATCGACCCTTAGGAACTTGAGGATGTTCTCCACGCCGGTGCCTACTTCGATGTAGGGATTACCTTCCAGCGTTTTGAAAGGATAGCCGGCGGTGAGGTTGAGCGCCTTGTTCTCATTGCTGAGCTTGCCGATCACGCCTTTGGCGGTCCAGAACTGGCGGAACTTCAGCTTCCTGATGCCGGGAATGTAATTGAAGATACCGCTGCCGATGGTATGTTCCACGTTGAAGCCGGCGTATTGGTCGCTGATGAACTCGTAGCGGTTCATCATGTTGAAAGCGTATTTGTTGTAGTAGTAAATTTCGTTGCCGGGATGAATCTCCAGCATGGTGTAAGGCAATGCGCCGCTGCTGAATATTTTGCCGCCGAAGAAATTATAGTAGATCGTTCCGAACGGCGGTGTTTTGACGTAATCGGAAACGGTGAACGAGGCTTTGTGGTAGTTGTAATTGCTTTTGAACACGCCTTTCAGGCCCAGGGCATATTTCAGCTCTACGATGGGGTATTTGCTGCCCAGGCTGAAGCGGTAGTAATTCCCTTCCAGGAATTCTTCGTGGAAAGCGTAACGGAGTTTTACGGCCACTTCCATATTGGTAAGCGGGTCCAGCCCGTTGCCATTATGCGGGAAGAAGCCGCCCGTGGGCAACGGCGCGTAGGGCATGAATTGTTTATGCACTACGGACACATGATGGGAGAAACCGGAATAATATTCTTTGTAAAACTCCGCGCGTTTCTCGTCTATCAGCATGAACTTCTGCGGGACGCCGGACTTGCGGATGGCCAGCGAAAAGATGTTGTCCGTTCCCACTTCATCGTAGTAATTGGCGCCATTGTCCAGGTCGCGGATGAACGAGCCGTATACATACATGCGCGGGTGCCGTTTGAGCAGCCAGAGGGCGGAGGCCTTGCCTTTGAAATGCTGGTCGGTGAAGCCGTATGCCAGGTAACCGTTGAGGTAAAGGTCTTTGTGGAATTTGGGAGTGGTGCCCAGGTCGAACCGCACCCTGAAGCCTTCCAGCTTGTTCTGTGAAAAGAGGTACCAGTAAGGACCCCATTCGAGCATGCCGAAAGGTTTATATCCTGTTGCGAGGAAGCGGATGGTGTTAGAGTATTTCTGGAACAGGGGCATTTTCTGCAGGGTGTCCACCATTTTGTAGATGGACTGCTCATTCTTGCTCAGACCTTCGTGGCGGTTGCTTTCCCAGAAGGTCTCGGAGCGGTAGCGCGCGCTGTCTGTCAATACAATGTTCTCCGGGTATCTTTTCTCTGCGAAGAGGTTGGCAACGGAAGTATCATTGACCATTACCTTTTCGTAGGTGGTGGTTTTGCGGCCGATGAAGTCCATGGTTTTGGTGGGTTTGAGGCCGGGCGTCCAGAAATCGACGATGAACTTATCTTTTGCCAGGAACCATCCGCTGCTGTCCGGGAAAGGCTTGTATTCCTGCACCATGCTGATCTTGCGCACGAAATTGATATTGGCGTCTCCCGGTACGGCCATGGTCATTTTCTGTATGGCGAAAGTGGAATCCTGCACCCACATTTCACCGATAAAAGCGTTCTCGCCTTTCCTGCGGGGCTGGAAGTTCATTTTGATGAAACGCTGTTGGTTGATATACTGCGTGTCTGTGATCCGGTAGCTGTAATAAAGCGCGCCGCTGTTACTGATGGGACTTACGAAGCTTTTGTCGAACACAGGAATGTGATTGTCGTATATGTTCACGTTCTGGTACATGCCACCGAGGAACTTGGAAACGCTTTCATTGTCGAGCCCTGAAGTGCGGGATGCCTTGATAATTTCTTTGGTTTTTTTCGGGCTGCGCTGGAAGTAGTAATCGGAGATGCTTTCTGTGAGAAAAACCGGGAGGAAGGGTTTGGTTTCCGAAGTACTGTCTATATTCTGGAGTATGAAGGAGAATGGTTTGGTAAAACGGTTCCTGGAGAGTTTGGCGGTATTGAGGTTTTTGATATCGAGTTCCAGCTTGTTGTAGATCTCGTAGCGGTAGTTGCTGAGGCGGTCGTAGTTATTATCCGGCTTCCGGCGGATGATGTGCCGGAGGAGGATAAGAGCGAAGTTGACGTTGGCTTTTACTTCGTGTTGTTTGAGGGAAACGTCGCCGCGGGAGATCTCGAAATTGAGCGTCTGGTCTTTGAGGGTCTTGTCTACAAAGAGCACGGTGCGCTGGTATCCCATCACTCTCACCATCAACGAATCGGAGGGGATGGCGGGCAGTTCGAAGAGGAAAGAGCCTTCCGCGTCGGTGACCATGCCCGTATTGGTGCCTACAAACTGAAGCGTGGCAAAGGGGATCAGTTCCTGGGTGTGCGCGTCCTTTACTTTACCGCTGATCTTGTACTGGGCGCTGATAGGTAAGAAGCTGATGATGCAAATAATTAAAGCTATGGTTCGTTTCCGGCCGGTCATACACGAGGCAAATTAGAGATTTTCGCAGTAATAAGGCGAATTGTGGTTAAATGGGACAGTTTTATAACAATATTTTACCGTTTACCCGGGTGAATTATGTCCGGATCATGGGAAATGTTGGCATAGTTACCTACTAAAGACGTGCGCCGGCTTCAGTACCCCTATAACGGAGGTGAGAGCCTCAAGGTTACTATGTCAATTTCCTGCAGGCCGTCCTGCTATCTTTTAAAATACATGGACAGGATGACCGACCCGCAGACCATAACGCGTCCCGCCACTCTATTTATACAATAGCATGCCAGTTTTTTCTCCGGGAAAAAAAGCTAACTTTGACGCACAAAGTGCTTTTATGAACGAGCAACAACATCTTGATTCCCTTCATGATATCAAGCGCATTATGGAGCGCTCCACCCGCTTTATGTCCCTTAGTGGTCTTGGCGGTGTTGGCGCAGGTATCAGCGCGCTCATAGGCGCCTTCTTTGCCTGGAAGCTGCTGGAGGGGGAAACGCGGTCTTCCCGCGCTGAAGGGCTTGGCTCTTACGGCGCGCCGGCAGACAACCTGCTGGTGCTCCAATTGCTCCTCATTGCAGGCGCCGTGCTGGTGGCAGCCCTGGGCACCGGGTTTTTCTTCACCTGGCGCAAAGCCCAGGCACAGGGTCTTCCCGTTTGGGATGCCTCCGCCCGTAAAGTGACTTACAACCTCGCCATCCCGCTGTTCGCCGGCGGGTTGTTCATCGCCGGGTTGTTGTACAACGGCTACGCCGGGCTTGCAGCGCCCGCCTGTCTCGTTTTCTACGGCCTCGCGCTGGTGAATGCCAGCAAATACACGGTTACAGACATCCGGTACCTCGGCTACGCCGAAATACTGATCGGCATACTGGCGCTTTTTAATCTTTATAACGGCCTATTCTTCTGGGCATTGGGCTTCGGCGTGATGCACATTTTTTACGGAGCCCTCATGTGGTGGAAATACGAAAGAAACCCCGCAGCATAAACCTCGTCGCATGAACCCGATCGGTAACCTGAATAAAATATTTGAAAGCCGCATCCGCCTGGGCGTAATGAGCGTACTGATGGTGAACGTGAACGAGGAAGTGAGCTTCAACGACCTGAAAGAAGTGCTGGAAGTGACGGACGGCAACCTCGCCTCCCATCTTTCCACGCTGGAGGAAAATGCCTATATCAAGGTGCACAAAGGGTTTATCGGGCGAAAGACCAACACCACCTACTCCATCACCAAAGCCGGCGAAAAAGCCTTCAAAGGCCACCTCGCCGCACTGGAAGCCATGATCAAGTTTAACCAGTAGGCCCGCTTTTTTTCATCTAAACAAAACTACATGCCTGTTCAAAAGCGCTTCTTCGGTTTTCGCCATGCTTTTAACGGACTCGGCTTGTTCCTGCGCAGCGAATCCAACGGGCGCATGCACGCTGCCGCCACGGTAGCGGTGATCGCGCTGGCCGCCTGGCTCAGGTGTTCACTCACAGAATGGGCCATGCTGGCTATTGTTACAGGTATGGTATGGCTTACGGAAATGCTCAATACCGCGATAGAAAAGATCATGGACTATGTGCAGCCGGACATCCACCCAAAAGTAAAATGGATCAAAGACGTATCCGCCGGCGCAGTGCTGGTCGCTGCTGCCACGGCGCTGGTTGTAGGAGGGATTGTTTTTGTGCCGAAGCTGCTGGCGCTTTGAATGGCTATTACATTAAAAGAAAAAGCGGTTGCCCCATCCGGAACAACCGCTTTTCTATCCGGAATAATATCAAATCAAAAATCAACCCCCATCGCAAAGGTCACCAGCGGCTTGCCCCTGAAGAAGCCCGTCATTGGCCAGCCGGCGTCTACCCTTAAGAAGTAACCCAACAGCGTTGTTCTGGCGCCGAAACCATAACCGCCCACGAACGGCCCGAGGAATCCTTCCTTGATCCGCACCACTATGCCTTCAGGATTGGTGTAGGTGGTGTAATTGGCGTCTTTGAAAGACAGCTTCTGGTTCCAGGCGGTACCAATGTCTATGAAGGTCATCAGCTGGAAGTTGCGCAGGAACGCGGAATTGATCGGTTTGTCGATGAAAGTGGTGAACACGGGCAAACGCAATTCAGTGTTCATCAGCATCACGTTGTTCCCGTTCCTGATATTCTGTTTGTAGCCGCGCATATTCACCGCCAGCGTCTGGTAGGCGTAATTCTCGTTGGGATTGGGCTGGCGGTTGGTGTAAATGTCAGGTTTGATCAACCAGTTGTCGACCCCGCCGAGGAAATAGATCAGCTTGCGGCTGCCCATGGAAAGGTCTGCGGCAAACCGAGTAGCCCATATGAAGTTGCGGTGTATTTCCACGTAATGCCGCGCATCGATGCCCATGTTGTAAGTGAACTTGCCCTTGGGCGTTACATCGTTGAACACGGTATTCCGGTTGCTCTTCACCTGCGACATCAGGTCTGCATAGATCTTATACCGTGTGCCCTTGTAAATATTGATAGCCGGGTTCAGCACATTATCGTGCACGTATTCCAGGCGGGCCAGTACGTTGGTCTCTTTATAGTTCGGCTCTTTGAGCGAAATTTCATCGTTGGCGAGTATCACCATCTCGTCTGTACGCAAGCCGGCGGAAATGCGGAAGCTGCGCACCACGTCGAAAGGATAACGGACTTCCAGCTGGTAGATGTTCGTTTTATTTTTGATCGGGTAATCGTATTCATCCCCGGCCTGGTCGCGATAGATCACGCCGCCTTTTTCGACCTTACGGTAGTAGCTGAACTTATAGTCGAAGCGCTTCTTGAGGTATGCGAAAGAAAACAGGTATTCCGTACCATCCAGCGCAAGCGGGATGCGGAAGGCGCCGCTGAATTTGTAATCCTCCATCAGGTCGCTGATGCCGATGCGCACGAGGCCGTTCACCGGGTCCGTAAGGCGGATAGGTTGGTTAGGAGGCCCCATGTACGGCTGGTAACGGTTCATCAGCACCGAGTTATCCAGTTGCGCCACGAGGTAGTCGGACGAGAACTTGAGCCTGTAATTGCTCAGCCTGGCGGATTTGAGCACCGGCGGTTCTTTTGGCGCGGTAGCGATCATTTCCGCGGGAGCTGCAGTATCTGCCGGTTCGTTGCCGAACTCGTTCTGGAAGAAGTTATTCTGTTTGGAGGCAGTGTCTTTCTGGTACACGCTGGGCAGGCCGAGCTTGAGGCTGTCTTCCCTCATCTGCGCCATCCGGTAACGGGTGGGCCTGGCGGTTACGTTGCGCCTGCGCAGGGTATTGGTATCCACCTTCAGCTTGTACAGGCGTTTGTAATCGCCTACCTGCACCACTTCAGACACCATACCCTGGTCTCCCGCGATCCTGGATTCTTTGATACCATACTGGTAGTTGGTAACCGGGAACACGTAAGTGGAATCGTTGGTAATGGCAATGGCCTGCACGGAATCCGGCGCAGTGGAGCCGTATTCTGCGAGTGCGGAATCCAGTTCTTCCTTGTCAGGATTGTGCAGTATCTCCGCGCCTACGAAATACAACGAATCCACGCCGGCCCGCTCGGATTTGAAGAATCCGGCGTAGCGGTTGTTGATACCGTTGGCGTCGCTTACGAAGGTGAAGTGGGTGGTGTTGTATTGAACAGGCAGGCGTGCATTGCCGTACGCGAGGTTTGTGAGCTGGGAGATCTGTTTTTCGGAAGACTTGTTCCAGTTATCGATCAGGAAGATGTTGTAATTGTTGTGTGGCAGCACGGTATCTGCGCTGCGGGCTTTCGGGCCGGGGCGGTTGGAAGCGTAAATGATGCCGCTTTTACCGGGGAAGGCCACGAACGAAGGATCGAGATCGTCGTAGACGTCGTTGGTGATCTGTTCTGTTTTGCCGTTGCTGATGCTGTAGGTAAAGATATCCGTATGCCCGTTCTTCACGGCGCTCAGCAGCAGGGAATTGTCGAACTCGAAGAAATATTTCATGTCTATCACCCTGTCGAACTGCGGGAGGTCCTGCCTGATGGTGATCTTGGTGATCAGGTCGTATACCATCAGTTTGGTTTTGCCTTCATGTTCGTATACAATGGCCAGGCGGTTGCCTTTCTGGTTCCAGGCCAGCAGGGGATAGTTGGGGTCCAGCTTGGAGCTGTATTGCTTCACGCCGCTTTTGAGCAGCACTTTGGTGGTGCTCCAGCCCAGGTTGATCTTCACTTTGTAAAGCCCTTTGGTGTATTCCACCACGGCATACATACTGTTTTTGGGATTGGCCTGGTAGCGGTAGTAGTCCCTTTTGCCTATTTCGTTGGAGATCACGCCGGTGCCGCGGGTAACCTGGCGGCGGCGGCGGTTGTCTTCCTGGTAGCGTTTCATGGTGTAGGTCATGAAATCTTTCATGGCCTCTTTGGGTTTCATGTGCAGCACCTGTTCGAAGCCTTTTTTGAGGCCGCGGTTGATGCGGGTGATATACATGAGGTAAGGCACGGCGTCTTTCCCGTATTTACTTTCCACGTAATACCAGAAAGCCTGACCGGCCAGCAGCGGCTTGTCTAACGCCAGCTGGTTGAAGGTGGTATATTTCCCGGAAGCCATCACGGCCTTCAGTTCTTCGTCCAGCTTAGCGCTCCAGTTTTCGGCGGCATAGGAAATGAAGCCGTCGGTGAACCAGTTGGGGAAATCGAGCAGCACGGCATTGCCTGCGAATTCGCCGATATCTTCCCCGAAGAGCAAGGTTTCCAGCATCACGCGGGCAATACCCTGGCGGATCTGGCGGCGGAGATTGGTATGGTCGCCGTCGAAATACACGAGCAGCTTGTTGCCCACGAGCTTGGTGACGCCGCCGGTGTTCTGCCAGTCTATCCCGATGCCGATATTGGATTGTTTGAATTCGCCGAAGTTGTTGTACACCACAATATTTACTTTCTGCCTGAAGGTATATTCCATGAATTCCTCCAGCTGGGGCAATTCCTTTTCCGCGGTCTGCGCCACATACTTTCCGAGTTCGAGGCCGTTCTGGGCGAAATAGGTGTTAAAATGACGGGTGGTGTAAAAGCGCCATTTGAAGTTTTTGAACTGAACCCTGTTTTGACCGAATTCTACAGTATTCGTCTGTGCCTGAACGTGAAACGTACCAATCGATAGGAAAAGGAAAAACAAGAATGACCTGGTAATAAATCGGTTCATACGGAAAGTATTGATAATATTGTGTTGCGAATTAAAATTAGTAAAAAAGGTCTAACAATGTTCGAAATCAGATATTTCACGGTGAATCCCTTCGAGGAAAACACTTACGTACTAATTAACGAACAAAAGCAGTGTATCATTATAGACCCGGGCTTTTATTATCAAAATGAACGGGATGAATTCCTTCAGTTTATACGGGAAAACGGGCTCACTGTTGCCCGGCTGCTGAATACCCACTGCCACCTGGACCACATCTTCAGTAATGCGCTGGTCGTAAAAACGTTCGGCCCGGGCCTGGAAATGCACCAGAAAGACCAGGTGGTGCTGGACCGCTCGCAACAAAGCGCTTCCATGTACAACCTGCCTTTTGAGCCTTCGCCCATGCCCAAAAGCTACCTGGAGGAGGGAGATAAAGTGAAGCTGGGAGACGATGAGCTGGAGGTGATCCTCACCCCTGGCCATTCCCCCGGCAGCATTTCCTTTTACAGCGCCAAACAGGGTTTTGTGATCGCGGGTGATGTGCTTTTTAAACAGAGTGTAGGCCGTTCGGACTTCCCGGGAGGTAATTTTGAAACACTAGCCCGCAGCATCCGCCAGAAACTCTACAAGCTGCCGGACGATACCATCGTATACCCGGGCCACGGCCCTTCGACCACTATCGGGTTCGAAAAGCTGCATAACCCCTTCGTTCCGGAAGACCCCACGGCCAATTTCGCTTAAGAGAGGCAGGAAACGGCTGTTCCGCAGCCATTACGGCGCTTTTCGTACTTCGGCATCATGGCCTCAGACCTTCCTGCGCCCCAGCAGCCGGGTGAATTCGCTGCGTTCCATGAACAGTATAACGGCCATGTATATACCCATGCCCAGCAAGCCGCAGACCTGCAGCGTCCAGAAACCGGGATGCTGCGAGCGGAGCCAGCCGTGACCGGCGTATATCAGCGCGGCCAGCCCCAGGTAGAAAAGTATCCGCTTCACGTCGTAAGGGACGGGGTAATATTTCTGTCCCAGCACGTACGAGACGGTCATCATAAAGGCATAGCAGACGAAAGTGGCCCAGGAAGAGCCGGTGTAGCTGAACTGCGGGATCCACCAGATGTTCAGCCCCACGGTGATAAGCGCCCCGGCCAGGGTGATCCAGGCGCCGGTCATATTGCGGTTGGTGAGCTTGTACCAGATGGTGAGGTTGTAGTATATTCCAAGGAAAACCGTTGCCATGGCGAGTATCGGTACGATATGCATGCCTTCCGCATAACGTTTGTCCGGCCCGCGCGTAATGAACAATATCCAGAAATCAATGAAAAGGGACACCACCAGGAACACCGCTCCCAGCGCCATTACGAAGAACTTCATCACCCGGGCATAGGTATGCTGGGCATCCTCGTTCCTGCTCTGGTTGAAAAAGAAGGGCTCGGCCCCCATCCTAAACGCCTGGATAAAAACGGTCACGAGCACGGCCAGCTTGTAATTGGCGCCGAAAATACCCAGCTGGCTGTCCGTCACCTCATCCGGGAAAGGGTATACTTTCGGGAAGATAAGCCGGCTCAGCATTTCGTTCACCATACCGCCCAGCCCTACGATAATGAGGGGCAGGCTGTACCGGATCACTTCCTGCCAGAGGCTCTTATCGAACAGCCAGCGGAAGGAAACGAACTCCCGGCTGATGTACAGCAGCCCGAAGAAGCTGGCCAGCAGGTTGGCGAGCATAAAGTATTCCACGCCGGCCTCGGGGTTGAACCATTGCATCCAGCTATGGCCTTCTTTATACAGCGCCGGGCACAGCACCAGGAAAAATATCGTAAGCAGGATCTGGGTGACGATGGTCAGTATCTTAACCAGCGCGAATTTTCGCGGCCTGCCTTCCTGCCTTATTTTGGCAAAGGGCATGGTGGCCAGCGTATCAAAAAAGAGAATACCGGCGGCCAGCACTACCAGGTCGGTTTGACCGTGAAGGTCCAGCATTGCGGCTAGCGGCCCTGACCCTGCTATCAGCAGCAACGCAAACAGGGTGGTGGATACGATGAGGGAAATGCTCAGTGTATTGAACAGCCGTTCTTTGTCCGTATTCTGCGCAAACCTGAAATAACTGGTCTCAAGCCCATAAGTGAAAAGGACGTTCATAAAGGAAATGAAGGCGTACACCTGGGTCATCACCCCGAACTTCTCTGTGACGAAAATGCTGGTGAGGAACAGTTGCAGCACAAACCCCAGCATCCGCTGCACAATGGTCGGCAACCCATACCAGATAGTCTGACCCGCCAGTTTCTTAATATTTCCCAATTCTATGAATTTGATCCAAAAATAATTGTTGGCTTATTCGTTTCCAAAGTTATTCCGCCGGTTGCTTTTTTTCTCGCTGAGGCGTTTTTTGAACTGGATGCGTTTTTCTATCATGGCCTTGGTGGGCTTCACTTTGATGCGTTTCTTCGGCACCACGAGCGCCTTCGCCAGCAGCTCGTTCATTTTCCGGATCACTTCTCCCTTATTGCCCAGCTGGCTGCGTTCGGTCTGGCTTTTCACCTGCAGCAGGCCTTCGGCATTCAGCTTGTCTGCCAGCTTAGCCAGCAGCCGTGCTTTCTGCTCTTCTGTCAGCAATGCGGAGGCGGCGATATCGAAATACCCTTCCACCATGGTTTCCACCTTGTTCACATTCTGCCCGCCCTTACCGCCGCTGCGTGCAGTCCTGAATTTTATTTCTGATGATACATCCGGCATAACGCAATGCTTATCTTTAACCACAAATGTAAGACGAATAATCATGAGGGTAGTTATACAACGCGTCGCACAGGCTTCGGTCTCCATCGGCGGCAGGGTAAGATCAGCCATAGAGCATGGCCTCCTGGTGCTGCTGGGCATTGAAGAGGCGGATGGGCAGGAAGACATTGCCTGGCTTAGCGCGAAGATCGTGAACCTGCGCATCTTCAACGACGATGCCGGCGTGATGAACAAAAGCGTGCTGGAAACAGGGGGAAACATCCTGCTCGTCAGCCAGTTCACCCTCCACGCCTCCACGAAAAAAGGCAACCGCCCCTCGTACATCAAAGCGGCTAAGCCCGATACCGCCATACCGTTGTATGAACAAATGATCGCGCAGCTGGGGAAAGACCTCGGCAAATCCGTGCACACCGGGGAATTTGGCGCAGACATGCAGGTGGCGCTGGTGAACGATGGCCCCGTGACCATCATTATCGACACGAAAAACCGCGAGTAGATTAACTTTATAAAAATATCCGCACATGACCATCAAAGAAGCCCAGGAACGGGTAGACCAATGGATCAATACCACCGGCGTCCGTTATTTTTCGGAGCTCACGAACATGGCTATACTCACAGAAGAAGTAGGGGAAGTGGCCAGGATCATCTCCCGGCAGTATGGCGACCAGTCCTTCAAAGAATCCGACAAAAAGAAAGAACTGGCAGACGAGCTGGCCGATGTGCTCTGGGTGCTGCTTTGCCTGGCCAATCAAACCGGGATAGACCTGGACGTGGCGCTGGAAAAGAACTTCGATAAAAAGAACATCCGTGACGCCAGCCGGCATAAGGATAATGAAAAACTCAGATAATCATTACCTTGAAAATGTAATATTAATATAATACGTTGTTTCGAATTTCGATTTTATATTTGCGCGACTATGGCAACAGATCAGAATAAGTTCCAGGCGATCATTTCGCACTGTAAAGAATACGGTTTTATTTTCCAATCCAGCGAAATATACGACGGGTTGAGCGCGGTATATGACTACGGCCAGTACGGCGCGGAGCTGAAAAAAAACATCCGCGACTACTGGTGGAAAAGCATGACGCAGATGCATGAGAACATCGTGGGCATCGACTCCGCGATCTTCATGCACCCCACCATCTGGAAAGCTTCCGGCCACGTGGATAATTTCAGCGATCCGATGATCGACAATAAGGACAGCAAGAAACGTTACCGTGTAGACCACCTGATAGAAGCTTATGCGGACACGTTGCCCGAAGCGGAGAAAGACGCCGTGATCGCCAACATGGAAGCGCTGCTGAAAGAAAACGATTACGCGGGACTGAAGAAATTCATCGAAGATAAAAAGATCGTTTGCGGTGTAAGCGGCACGGCCAACTGGACGGATATCCGCCAGTTCAACCTCATGTTCTCCACCCAGTTGGGGAGCGTGGCCGAAGACGCCAGCGAAATATATCTCCGTCCTGAAACTGCGCAGGGCATTTTCGTAAATTTCCTGAACGTGCAGAAAACCGGCAGGATGAAGATACCGTTTGGTATTGCACAGGTGGGTAAAGCTTTCCGTAACGAGATCGTTGCCCGCCAGTTCGTATTCCGCATGCGCGAGTTCGAGCAGATGGAGATGCAGTTCTTCGTTCGCCCCGGCACACAGCAGGAATGGTATGCTTACTGGAAAGAAGAGCGCATGAAATGGCACAAGAGCCTGGGCCTGAAACCTGAGCACCTGCAATACCACGACCACGCCAAGCTGGCCCACTACGCTGATGCGGCGGTGGACATCGAATATAATTTCCCGATCGGTTTTAAAGAAGTGGAAGGCATCCACTCCCGCACAGACTTCGACCTGAGTCAGCACCAACAGTATTCCGGCAAAAAGATGCAGTACTTCGATCCCGAGATCAACCAGAACTACATCCCGTATGTGGTGGAAACATCTATCGGCCTGGACCGCTGCTGCCTGATGGTGCTGAGCGAAGCGTACGAAGAGCAGGACCTGAGCGTGGGCGATAAGCAGGACAGCCGCGTGGTGCTGAAGTTCCCGCCGAAGCTGGCGCCGATCAAGCTGGCGATCCTTCCTTTAACAAAAAAAGACGGCCTGCCTGAGATCGCGAAAGAACTGATGGCGGATTGCAAGAAAAATTTCTACTGCTATTACGAGGAAAAAGACAGCATCGGCAAACGTTACCGCCGCCAGGATGCGATCGGTACACCTTTCTGCGTTACTATCGACCACCAGACGAAAGAAGACGGCACCGTAACCGTACGCCACCGCGACAGCATGGAGCAGGAACGCATCCCGCTCACTGCTGTGAAAGAAATGGTGATGAAATCGATGATGGAATAAACTAAAGAGACATACAACAAAAGGCTGACGAACAGGTCAGCCTTTTGTGTTTTATAACAAGTGTTTTATTATTTCTTCTCCAGCGCCGTCAACCGTTTTTCCTGCGCTTCGATCTTCTTATGCTGATCGATGATGATCAGCGTGAGCTCTTCAATTTTCTGCAACAGCGCAGCCTGGTTGCTGCCAAGGTCAAGCCCTTTCTCGGCGACGTCTGCCGCAGAAGGCACGCCAGGCAAGTGTTTGTGTGTGCGGACGAAATTTTCCAATTCAGGAACGGAAGGTGTTTTATAACCGGGGTTAAATACAAAATCCGGCCAGTTAACCTGCAGCTTAACCTTTACTTTCTCAGCCAGGATGTTTCCTGCAACAGCTAGCCTGTTGCCATGGGTTTCCGTAGTGCCAATGCCGATGTTGTCTTGCGCGTCTGCATGCAGGAATATTTTTTGCGTGCTGTGATTATAGAAATTGAAAGAACTGTTGTTAGATGTAATGCTGTAGTAAGCAAGGTTCGGCTTTTCAAAGATCAGCTCTGTGGAATTCACACTATTTGTTTTGAGAAAAAGCGACCTCTTTCCGTGGATGTCACCATCCACTGTTAACTTCGCCGTGGGGCTGGTTGTGCCGATGCCAACGTTGCCCCCCTGCGCGATGTACATCCTGTACGCATTGCCGGTGTAAAACTTGAGCGTGCCTGTGGGAGCCGTTGTCTGCAGGATTATATCGCCGATGGCGTTGTACAGCCGGATGCCGGCGTCGCTGGACGTATACCCGAAAGAGCCTGCGTTCACGCCGTTTTGCTGCCATATCTGGTACAAGCTAGTGTATCCGGCCGCAGGGTCCTGCGTAGATTTTTGAAGAATGTGGGAATTGACTTCCAAAGGGGCGCCCTGAGAATATGCGTTTATAACGCAGGTTAACAGGAGGGCTAACCAGGTAAGGGATCGGGTTGCCATAATTTTTTTTCAAAGATATTAGTTATCCATATAATTCCAAATGAATATCATGCCGGTCGTACCCCATTGCCTGTATCTTCTGCTTCGCCTCATCGATCATCGCTTTCCAGCCGCAGAGGAAAAAATTGGCCGGCCGGCGGTCTGCCAGCAGTTCTTCGTACACGGAATGCACATAACCCTTACGGCCCGTCCAGGATGGGTGGTCTTCGCGGGAAAGCGTGGGAATGTAGTGGAACCCGGGCATTTCGGCTTCCAGCTGGCGCATTTCTTCCTTGTAAAGCATATCCTTTTCATAACGCACCCCGAAAATAAGGTAGATATTGGGATGGGGAAGCTGGTGCAGGTGCAGGTGATGCACCATGGACCGGAAAGGCGCAATGCCAGTGCCGGTGCATACCAGGAAGATGTCCTTTTCCATCGGCTCGGGCAGCGTAAACTTGCCCAGCGGGCCCTGCAGCAGCAGCTCGCTGCCTTCGCGTATCTCGTTGAACAGGTAAGTAGTGCCCGCGCCGCCTTCCAGCAACACGATCACCAGCTCGATCTCCGGGCTGCCGTTGGGATGGCTCGCGATGGAATAGCTTCGCCAGCGCTTGTTCTTCTTCTCGTGGATAGGAAGGTCCAGGGTAACAAACTGACCCGGCTTGAACTCGAAAGCGGCCTTTTCAGGAATGCGGATCCAATACCTCCTCGTGTTATGCGTCTCATTCACAATCTTCGTTACCACGCCTGTATACCATTGTTCGGACATGTATGAGGGATTTATGTAAAATGAACTTGTGGCAGATTTGACCTCATTTAAATTACGCAAAAAATTAACAATAACCGAAATCAACCCCAAATCGCATCTGTCCAAAATGCCTTATCTTTGCCATCTTCATGAATTTGCAGGGTGTTTTACAGTTATATGAACGCGACCCCCGCCTGAAATCACTGGCGGACGGGATCATATTGCCCAACCCCGGCTATTTTCACCTTACCGGCCTTACGGGCAGCGCCGCGGCCTTCGTAGCATCGGCTGCCTGGAACGCCACCGGGCTCAACCACCTCGTTATTCTCAACGACAAAGAGGAGGCGGCCTACTTCCACAACGATCTCGAACAGCTGACCCAGGCGCTGGATATCTTCTATTTCCCGGATTCGTTCAAGAAAACGGGCCAGTTCCAGGAATACAACAGCAGTCACAGCATGCTGCGCACCGAAGCGCTCATGAAATTGACCGGCAGCAGTGTGCACAAAAAAATACTGGTCACCTACCCGGAAGCCCTTTACGAAAAAGTAGCCGGCAACACCGCCTACAATGCCAACATGGTGCACGTAAAGGTCGGGGAAACCCTTAAAGTGGACGCGTTGCTGGAAAAGCTCATCAGCTGGGGTTTTGAGCATTCCGATTTCGTATACGGCCCCGGCCAGTACGCCGTGCGCGGAGGCATCCTGGACATTTATTCCTTCGGCAACGAAAAGCCTTACCGTATGGAGCTGTTCGGCGATGAAGTGGATTCCATCCGCCTCTTCGACCCCGAAACCCAGCTCAGCGAACGCAAGCTCATGCAGGTAACGCTCATCGCCAATATGGACACACGGGCCGTTACCCACCAGAAGATGAGCCTGCCGGACTTTCTCCCGGCAAATACCGTGGTCTGGATCAAAGATCCGTCTTATGTACAGGGCGTGATAGGCCAGATGGAAGAGCGGCTGGCAGACTGGCTGCAAACCGGAAACAAGGTGCGCGTCACGGAAGATGAAGAAATGCAGCTCGCCGCCGAAGATTTTGAAACCGCTGAAAAACTGATGCAGCAATTGTTGCAGCGTTCCTGCATCGTGTTCGGCCCGCATTTTAATTTCGATAAAGTGCCGGCAGGCGTGCAGGAAATAGCCTATCAGACTACGGAACAACCGGTGTTCAACCGCCAGTTCGACCTGCTGATAAAAGACCTCGGCAAACACAACGCCGCAAGATCGTCCATATTCATTTTCGCCGAAAACCCGCGCCAGCTGGAACGTTTGCGGAGCATTTTTGAAGACCTGAAGGCGGATATTCCCTTCTACCCGATCCCTGTAGCCATCAGCACAGGGTTCATAGACAACGACCTGAAGGTGGTGTGTTATACAGACCACCAGATCTTCCAGCGTTATCACAAATACAAGGTGAAACAGGCCTACAACAAGAACAAGGCCATCACCCTCAAAACGCTGAAAGAACTGCAGCCCGGCGATTACGTGACACATATCGATCATGGCGTGGGCGTGTACAGCGGCCTGCAGAAGATCGAATCGGGCGGAAAGATGCAGGAGGCGATCCGCATCATTTACAAGAACAACGACCTGCTGTATGTGAACATCAACTCACTGCACAAGATCAGCAAATACACCGGCAAAGAAGGCGTGGCGCCGAAAGTGAACAAGCTCGGCAGCGACGCATGGGAAAAGCTGAAGGAAAAGGCGAAGACCGAAGTAAAGGACATTGCCAAAGACCTCATCAAACTCTACGCCGCACGCAAGGCTCAGCAAGGGTTTGCGCACACGCCGGATACATACCTTCAAACAGAGCTGGAAGCCTCTTTTATTTACGAGGACACGCCGGATCAAAGCAAAGCCACCGCAGACGTGAAGCGCGATATGGAATCTCCTTCGCCGATGGACAGGCTGGTGTGCGGCGATGTAGGCTTCGGGAAAACAGAAGTGGCCGTGCGCGCCGCGTTCAAAACCGTGGTGGACGGGAAACAGGCCGCCGTGCTGGTACCCACCACCATCCTCGCTTTCCAGCACTATAAAACATTTTCCGAACGGTTGAAAGATTTCCCCTGCACCGTGGACTACATCAACCGCTTCAAATCCGCGAAAGAAAAGAAAGAAACGCTCAAGCGCCTCGAAGAAGGCAAAGTGGACATCATCATCGGCACCCATGCGCTGCTGGGAAAAGAAGTGAAGTTCAAAGACCTGGGCGTGATGGTGATAGACGAAGAGCAGAAATTTGGCGTAACCGCCAAGGAAAAGCTGAAGACCATGAAGGTGAACGTGGACACGCTCACACTAACGGCAACGCCTATCCCAAGAACACTGCAGTTCTCGCTCATGGGCGCCCGCGACCTTTCCGTGATCAACACCCCGCCGCCTAACCGTCAGCCCATCGAAACGGAAGTGCTGGTGTGGGATAAAGAGCAGATCCGCGATGCGATCTATTATGAAACGGAGCGCGGCGGGCAGGTGTACTTCATCCACAACCGCATCAACGGTCTCCGCGAAATGGCCGGCCTTATACAGGAGCTATGTCCCGACCTGAGCATTGCCACCGCGCATGGCCAGCTGGAAGGGCATAAGCTGGAAGAAGTGATCCTCGATTTCATTGACCGTAAATACGACGTGCTCGTATGCACCAATATCGTGGAAAGCGGCGTGGACATTTCCAATGCGAACACCATCATCATCAACAACGCTCATCACTTCGGCCTCAGCGACCTGCACCAGCTGCGCGGAAGGGTAGGGCGCAGCAATAAAAAAGCGTTCTGTTACCTGCTGGCGCCGCCAATGAGCACACTGCCGGCAGACAGCCGCAAGCGCCTTTCCACACTTGAGCAGCACAGCGAGCTGGGCAGCGGCTTCCAGATAGCCATGCGCGACCTGGACATCCGCGGCGCGGGCAACCTGCTGGGCGGAGAACAAAGCGGCTTCATCGCCGAGATCGGTTTCGACATGTACCAGAAGATACTGGACGAAGCGATCCGCGAACTGAAACAAACCGACTTCAAAGACCTGTTCAAAGAGCAGCTTGAAGAAAAGAAAGACTTCATCAACGACTGTACCATAGATACCGACCTGGAGATACTCATCCCCGATTCTTACGTGGAAAGCATCCAGGAAAGGCTAAACCTTTACCAGGAACTGGACAATATCACGAAAGAAGACAAGCTGGAAGAATTCATAAAAGGCATGGAAGACCGCTTCGGGCCTATCCCTGAGCCGGTTGCAGATCTCTTTACGATGATCCGCAGCCGCTGGATGGCGATAGAATTGGGTTTTGAGAAGATGATCCTGAAAGAAGAAACGCTGCGTTGTTATTTTATTAATAATCCTGACAGCCCCTACTTCGAATCGCCTACTTTCCAGCATATCCTGCATTATATCCAGACGCGCACCAACAACGCGCGCCTTAAGCAGATCGGCAAGAACTTCATGCTGATCGCAGACCGTATCAAAAACATGAACGACCTCCACAACTTCCTCCGCAAAATGACGGATGCACGCAATTAATCAATTGTAACATATCTTTGCCCCGAACGTTACACCCTCATTATTATTAACCTGACTTCAAACAAAAAAAACACAAAGAAAAGTTAAAGCCTGCAAGGGCATATGGAAACCAGGTATTCCCCTGCATCCTGACTGTGAATTTAAAACTGAAAGCAATGAAAAGATTAACCGTACTTTTAATGGCACTTATTATGACAGCTACATCCTTCGCCCAAACTACTGAAACCAAACCCCCGGTGAAAAAGATCGAAGTGAATGGTTCTGCAGAAATCGAGATCACCCCCGACGAGATCTGGCTCAACATCACCCTGCGTGAATACATGAAGAACAAAACGCAGAAAGTGGCCATCACCACGCTGGAAGCGCAGCTGCAGAAAGCTGTGGAAGCCGCTGGTATCGCTAAGGAAAACTTCACCATCGAAAACGTGTTCGGCTACAACTACGACCAATGGTGGAGGAAGAAAAAAGCACCCGAAGATTTTATGGCGCGCAAACAATACCGCCTCAAGCTGAACAGGCTGGATAAGATCAACGGCATCCTCGCCGCGGTGGATGAAGAAGGCATCGAAAGCGTGAACATTGCATCTTTCTCCAGCAGCAAGATGGAAGAATACCGCAAGCAGGTGAAGATGAACGCGCTGAAAGCCGCGAAAGCCAAAGCAGAATACCTGCTGGCCGCTATCGATGAAAAGATCGGCAACGTGATCGAAATACAGGAATTCAATACCGACCAGTACAGCGACGTACGCCCCGAAATGGCTAACGTAAGATCATTCAAGGCCGCTGCTGCAGACATGGGCGGCGCCCCGGATTCCAATATCGATTTCAAAACGATCAAAGTGCGTGCAGAGATCAGGGCCGTATTTGGTATCAAATAAACTGAACTGAAACTATAAAAGAAAAAGGGCTTCCAGTCGTCACTGGTAGCCCTTTTTGCTTGTCTGGTGTCATGTTGCGCCGGAAGACGAATGACTTGTTCTACTGTCGTTTTAATTGTCTTTCATTTCTATTTTGCTACTTGATGCCTCGGCATCAGTCAGGTAAGTTGGGATAAATAGGGACATGGTATAGTAAAGAGCTTAGTACATTTTCAGCACCGTTACCTCGAATTTACCTTCGGTAACGGTTTTCTTTTTGGTTTCATCCACATCGTGAATAAGCACGCCGGTGAAAGAGCCTTTTGCATGCGTTTCGCTGATGGATTCTATCACCACGCTGGAAGCGGCGCCCAGCGTAAGATCATCGGCAGCATAACTTTCAGCGGAACCGAGGGATTTCATCCAGCCGATGGAATTGAAGCCGTTCAGGTCCAGGGAATAAGTGCCCGGTTTCAGTTGTTTGTTAGGAAAAAGAATATTGATCGTAAGCAGCTGGTTGTCGCTGGTCATGCCGCTTACCACGAGCATGGCGTTGGCGCTGGTATCGTGAAGGCTGCCGGTCAGCTGTTTGGTGACTGTCAATTCCTGCCCGTCCAGCTTCATGGTCAGGTAGCCTTCGCTTTTGTTGTCCCGGAACGGATCCTTCTTTTCGCAGGCGGTGAAGCATAATCCGGCTATCAGGCTGATGGCCAGGAGAAAATATCTGGTTTTCATAGGTACTTGTTATAAACTAGTCGGTATAGGTAATGATGCGGCTGCAATATATTACTTATTTTACAAATTAAAAAAATATTTTATAAATAAGTAATGTAGGGTTAATATTGAAAATGGGGAGAATGGGGAAGAAATAAGTATCCATTTTTCGCTGAACCGTATAAAAAAAGCCACCCAGACGGATGGCTTTTTGCTTTTTTATAAGAATGTTTTACGCGTCGATCTTTGCGTATTTGGCATGAGACTCAATGAATTCCCTGCGCGGAGGTACTTCATCGCCCATCAGCATGGTAAAGATGCGGTCGGCTTCAAAAGCGCTGTCTATCGTTACCTGCTTCAGCGTGCGCACGTCGGGGTTCATAGTGGTGTCCCACAACTGCTCGGCGTTCATTTCACCCAGACCTTTATAACGCTGGATGGTCACACTGTCTTCTTTACCGCCGCCGGCGAGCCTGGTCACGGCCGCTTTGCGCTGTTCTTCATTCCAGGCGTAAATGTGGTCTTTGCCTTTTTTCACCTGGTATAAAGGCGGCTGGGCAAGGTATACATAACCCTGTTCCACCATTTCTTTCATGTAGCGGAACACGAAAGTAAGAATGAGGGTGGCAATGTGGCTTCCGTCCACGTCGGCATCCGTCATGATGATGAGCTTGTGATAGCGCAGCTTGCTGAGGTTCAGGGCTTTTTCATCATCCGGTGTACCGATGGTAACGCCGAGTGCGGTGAATATGTTCTTGATCTCTTCGTTCTCGTAGATCTTATGTTCCAGCGCTTTTTCCACATTCAGGATCTTACCGCGCAGCGGCAGGATGGCCTGGAAGTTACGGTTACGGCCCTGCTTGGCAGTACCGCCCGCGGAGTCACCTTCGACGAGGTAGAGCTCACATTTTTCCGGGTCATTGTCTGAACAGTCCGCCAGCTTGCCGGGAAGGCCACTGCCGGTCATCACGCTCTTGCGCTGCACCATCTGGCGCGCCTTGCGGGCCGCCTCACGGGCCTGCGCCGCCAGCACCACTTTGTTGATGATGGTTTTGGCCTCGCGGGGGTTTTCTTCGAGGTAGTCGTCCAGCACCTTGGCTACGGCGCTGTCTACGATACCCATCACTTCCGAGTTGCCGAGCTTGGTTTTGGTCTGCCCTTCAAACTGCGGCTCGGGAACTTTTACGCTCACGATACAGCTGAGGCCTTCGCGGAAGTCGTCTCCCGTTACCTCCACCTTCGATTTTTCGAACATCTTGTTCTTATCGCCATAGGCTTTGAACACGCGGGTGATGGCCCTGCGGAAGCCGGCCACGTGGGTACCGCCTTCGATGGTGTTGATATTATTTACGTAAGAAAAAATGTGCTCGTTGAAAGAATCGTTGTACAGCAAAGCCACTTCCACGGCCACATTGGAGGCTGCGTCGTGCGCTTCGATGTAGATGGGCTGGGGTACCAGCGCGTTGCGGCGGCCGTTCTTGTCCATCAGCTCTACGAATTCGATGATGCCGCCTTCGCTGTAGAATACTTCGCTGAAAACATTGCCGTTCTCATCCTTTTCGCGCTCATCATTAAGGGTGATGCGGATCTTCCTGTTCAGGAAGGCCAGCTCGCGCAGGCGGCCGGCAAGGGTTTCGCGGTTGTATATGGTTTCTGTGAAGATCGTCGCGTCCGGCTTGAAATGCGTAATAGTGCCGGTGATGTCGCTCGTGCCGATCTCGCGCACAGGGTATTGGGGAATGCCCATCCTGTACTGCTGCTCGAATATTTTGCCTTCCCGGTGAACGGTCACATGGCAGGGATCGCTTAGCGCATTCACGCAGCTTACGCCCACACCGTGCAGACCGCCGGATACCTTGTAAGTATTTTTGTCGAACTTACCGCCGGCGTGCAATACTGTCATTACCACCTCCAGCGCGGATTTTTTCTCCTTGGGGTGCATACCGGTAGGGATACCCCGCCCGTCGTCCTTCACGCGGATAGAGTTATCTTCACAGATCGTTACCTCGATGTTTTTGCAATACCCGGCGAGCGCTTCGTCGATGGAGTTATCGACTACTTCGTATACGAGGTGGTGTAAACCTTTCACCCCGATGTCGCCAATATACATGGCAGGACGTTTCCGCACCGCTTCCAACCCTTCCAATACTTGAATGCTACCCGCATCATAACCGTTGCTGGGGGTAGTTGCTTGCACTAGTTCTTCACTCATATTTTTAGCTGAAAATCTATTTTTAACAAAACGGTAGACAATCCAGCAAATGTACGCAAAATCAGGCTAATTTCCATGAAAAAATGGCCTTATTTGAGGGGTGTGGACAGGTTGTGAATTGCGGAAATACCGCAGGGTATACATGAGGGTTATTTTTACTTTATAGCGGCAATTATTGCGTTTACAGGCTGCCGGTTTTCATCGCTCGGCATTGAAATGGCTACATCAATCCTGATGCCGCGTCCGTGAGCACTGTTTCTTTAATACCGGCATAAATGGTTTTCCATACGAGGTTGAAAAAAGACTTTTTCGGGTCACGCTCGAACCTTGGCCTGGCAGTGCGTACAGGCTTGCCCGGTGAAGGATTTTCATTGTGCAGCGCCATTACATTCGCCAGGAAGCTGATCAATCCCTTTTTCCGTTTTTTGCCTTTTGCATTCCTCACGTCTTTCAGGAAATCGATCTTCAGGTCGGAATACAGGAGCTTGAAAGTGCCGGAGCAAGACCGTTCGTTGCCCCGCAGGTTGAAATCCATCTCCCGGATACTGGCGGAGCGGATGCCCACTTCCCCGAGCGGCCTGGTGGCAGGGTTCATTTCACGCCCGTCCATATCCGTCAGCTGGCCCGAAACGCCAAAGGCGCCGGAGGCATCGTTCAGCGTAAAATCGAAGCGGGCCCTCAGTTTGCCGGTGCGCATCAGTATCGCATGCACGTCCGCAATACAATGATTGTTTTGCTGGATGAGCGAATCCTGGTTCGTAATATGTAAGAAAGTGCCGCCCGCCTGGTGGAATTCGATCTTTCCGGTTTCCCCGCTGGCGGGGTTGAACTCGCTGTATGAAATATTGACGCCCTGGACCTTCAGGGTGTCGATGGTCAGGGGCATTTTCAGCTTATCCAGCAGCTGGTTGGGAAAGCCGCCGTATTTGTCTCCCGGCGGGTAGGGCAGGGCCCGGTTCCGGTAAGCATGCAGCTCACCGCCGTCTACACTCGCGCTTTTCACGAAAATGGCCTGCTGCAGCAGGTCTTCCAGCCTCACGCCTTCCGCTCGGATGTGATTGAACGTCACTTCGAAGCGGTCGCTCTGCGTCCCTTTCTGCTTATCAAAACCGGCCCTGTTGTAACGGGGTTCCAGCTTCACGCTTTCCACTTCCGCCACCCGTTCCACGGCATTATAACTGATATTGTTTACATGCAGCCAATACAGGCTGTCTGGCGTGCGGAAGTCCCACTGCCGGAGCGTTACATCAAAATTCTGGGCATACAGCACGCGGGACAGGTCCTTTTCCGTCATAGAATCGATCCGCAGGTCGCGGAGGCGCACGTCCAGGTTGTCGAAGCGGGCAAGCTTGCGGCTGCTGTCTTCCCGGATATGCACATAAGATAACCTGGTATTGGTGAGGTTGACCTGCCGGATGCGGAAATCGTGGATGAGTTCGTTGACGGAGGCGTAAAAACTGCGCCGGGGCGTGGTATCGCGGCTGCGGAGGTCCTGCACTACGGTAATTTCGGGCTCAGACAAGGTGAATATGCCCGCGTCTACCTGTTTATCCATAAAATACCGCCAGATCTTCAGCCCGGAAACCTGCACCCGGCTCATTTTGGCATTGTAGATCACCTGCGGCGCGCGCTGTTCCCGCACCAGCCGGTCGTACACTGCGGTATCCGGCAGCAGGGCGACATTCTGTATGCCGACGCTGCCCGTGAGGAGGTTCATGCTGATCTTCCCGTAGGCAAGAGTATACAGGCTGTCTGAGCCCTGGCTCACGAAGCGGCGCAATTCCTTATCCAGTATGTTTTTCCAGTGAATGCTCAGGTACCAGCCTGTACCCAGCACCACCGCGGCCAGGATAGCCGTTACCGTTAGTATGATCTTCCAGAACTTCGTCATGTGTCTTTATTGTTGCTAAAGTTGTACCAATTCACCCTGGCGGGCAGGGATTTGTAACCGCTTTGTCAAACTGTAAGAATTATAACAACGATTCGTTAATTTTGTGGCTCACTATATGAAAGAAGTACAGGAAATATTAACGCTCGCTATCCCGCAACCCGCCATGGGCGACCAGTTGCAGCTTGCAGAGGCCGATAACGTAGCGGTTCCTGACTGCCTTGATTATTCCCTCCAGCGCTTCGTTTACGAACGCCCGTTACCCGTGGAAGATGTGGCTATGGTGGTATACCAGCCCGCAAAACGGGGAAAAAGCGCGGCTATCGAGTTGCGGTATTGTGTGGCGGGCAACAAATATTGCCAGAAGCCCAATTGTACCGACCAGGTGTGCGTGGAAGGCCATAAGCATGAGGACTGCAACACCAAGCTCCCGTCTGTAGACCTGATCACCGTACGTTTTCAGCCCGCTTTCATTCAGTCCCTGCAAAAAGGGAACACTTCTTTTTCCCTCTTCGAGCTTCAATCCAAAAAACCTTTCGTAAAGACCATTCAGCCCTGCACCAAAAGCAAAGCCGTGCTGGAGCAGATGGTGCATCATAATTACGAAGGTATCCTGAAAAATATTTTCCTGCAAAGCAAGGCACTGGAGCTGTTGCTTTTCAGTTCCGACCAGTTTATCCAGAACGATACGGAAGAGCGCTATGGCTGCCGCTTCCTGACGCACCTGGAAGACCGCGAGAAGATCGAAAAAGCGCGCAGCATCCTGCTGGAGCAGCTGGATGCGCCGATCACGATCCGCGACCTGGCGAGAAGGGTGGCCATGAACGAATGTTACCTCAAAAAAGGTTTCAAAGCGGTGTATGGTACCACTATCTACGATTATTTCCAGAAAGAAAGGATGGAAAAGGCCAAAGGCCTCTTATATGAAAGGGGCTTATCTGTTTCAGAGGTAGCCATTATGATGGGATATTCCTGCATTTCCCATTTTTCCACCGCGTTCAAAAAACATACAGGCCTGAAACCCTGTGAGTTACTCCTCCGTTAAGCGGTTTTTCCTTTTACGATCATTACTTTTCCCGATCCGATAAACGCCGGTCTGCAGATTGTATTTTCTTTGTGCTACGATCTTTGGATGTCTATCCACGGTTCCTCATAAGCTTCCTTATCAGATTTGACCTAAGGAAAAGCTTGCAGACGATAGTAAAGCCATTATAAAAAGCAGTGCATATCAAACACCACAAAGACCTAATCTGCATTGCCAGTCAGTAAGTTTTTCCACCGTAATTTGCATAAAGCCGTTACTTTTCTGTGACGGCTTTTTTTATGCCCGGAACTTTGTGAATTGGTACAAAAGAAAAACCCCGCCCAAAAGAGCAGGGTCTGTCCTATTTATCCCTATACCTATGAAATACTTAATGAATGTCTTTGTCAGTAAATATCCTTAATCAACAATAGTGCCAGCATCATTCAGCAGTACGGTTTTGGCAGTCCCGTTGTCGTCAATATTTACTTTAAAATATGCTGCCACATCCGCTCTCTCAATTTTCCACCCTTCTTTAACAACTGCGGACGGGTATTTGTTCTTCAATGTTCCCAAAACGGTTTCGGGCAGATTGCCGGTTTCGAAAGCGCTGCGGGTAGCTACCCATGTGCCTTCTGCGTTGTATTCAACAGCGGTCTTCACATTGTCCCTGTTGAAGGAAGCGATCCAGTTGCCGCCGGAGGTTTTAGCCCACTGGGCATCTGTAGCGGCTGCAAATTCGGCATTTTGTGCAAATGCGTCTTTTACGGGAGCCGGTGCTTCCACTTTTTTAGCGGTCGTTTTGGTTTTTTTGGATTTAGATGATTTCTGCTGTGAAAACGCTATGCCGGATGTGAAGATGGCAGCGCATATTAATAACGTTACTTTTTTCATAAAAGATATGGTTTATAATCGCGTTAGACTCTTCAGAATCCTAACCAAAACAATGCCAAAAACGCAAAGCAAGCATAGTTTATTGCAAATTACTCAATTTTACGCGCATTTTTTTCATAAATCTGTTATTTTTTATGGCAGAACACAGCCCTCTGAAACCTGCACGTATTTTCGTAACTTTGCAGAATTTTAAATACCAAACTTAAGCACCCGGGTGGGGAATTGTTTATGTCCAGCAAATATCAGGAATACGATCAACTGAATTTACCGCAAATAGAACAGGATATACTGCAGGCGTGGGAAGCGCACCAGGTTTTTGAGAAAAGCATCTCGAACCGCGACGGCGCGGCGCCTTTCGTATTTTACGAAGGCCCCCCCAGCGCCAATGGCCTCCCCGGCATTCACCACGTGATCTCCCGCGCCCTTAAAGACCTAGTTTGCCGTTACAAGACCATGCAGGGCTTCCAGGTGAAAAGGAAAAGCGGCTGGGACACCCATGGCCTGCCCGTGGAACTGGGAGTGGAAAAAGCCCTCGGCATCACCAAGGAAGACATCGGCAAAAAGATCTCCATCGCAGAATATAACGATACCTGCCGCAAGGAAGTATTGAAATATAAAGACCGCTGGGAAGACCTGACCCGTAAAATGGGCTACTGGGTTGACCTGGAGCATCCCTACATCACTTTCGACAATTCATACATCGAAAGCCTGTGGTGGTGTTTGCAGCAATTATATAAAAAAGGATTACTGTATAAAAGCGTCAGCATCCAGCCGTATTCACCGGCGGCGGGCACCGGTCTCAGTTCGCACGAGCTGAACCAGCCCGGTACTTATAAAGATGTGAAAGACACGACCATCGTGGCCATGTTCAAGGCCCTGCAGTCGGACCGCTCACAGTTCCTGTTCGATGCCTCCCGTTCCGGCGAGGTGTTTTTCCTGGCCTGGACCACCACTCCCTGGACGCTTCCCAGCAACCTGGGCCTTACCGTAGGCGCCAACATCGAATATGTGCTGGTGAAAACCTTTAACCCTTACACGCATCTGCCCATCAATGTGGTGCTGGCGAAAGACCTGGCGGGGAAATATTTTAAACCCGAAGGTGAGAACGCTGATTTTGAAGCCTATACGGCAGATACGAAAGTGCTGCCCTGGAAAATACTGGCCAATTTCAAAGGAAGCGAGCTGGAGAACATCCGCTACGAACAGCTGCTGCCTTACGCCAAACCTGAAGAAGGCGACCCCTTCCGCGTGCTGATCGGCGATTTTGTGACCACGGAAGACGGCACCGGCATCGTGCATACCGCGCCGGCCTTTGGTGCAGACGATAACCGCGTCGGCAAAAAATATGGCATCGGTATTCTCACGCTGGTAGACCGCCAGGGTAAATTCACCGATAATGTCGGCGAATTCTCAGGCCGTTACGTAAAAGATTATAAGAACGACCCTGACTATAAGGACGTGGACGTGGATATAGCCGTGAAGCTCAAAAAAGAGAACCGCGCCTTCAAAGTGGAGAAATACGAGCACACCTACCCGCATTGCTGGCGTACGGACAAACCCGTGCTGTATTACCCGCTGGACGCATGGTTCATCAAAACCACGGCCATGAAAGACCGGATGGTGGAGCTGAACAAGACCATCAACTGGAAACCCGCCTCCACCGGTTCCGGCCGTTTCGGCAGCTGGCTGGAGAACATGGTGGATTGGAACCTTTCCCGCAGCCGCTACTGGGGCACCCCGCTGCCCATCTGGCGCACCGAAGACGGTACCGAAGAGATCTGCATCGGCAGCATCGCCGAGCTGAACGAAGGCATCAGGCTGGCCAACGAAGTGCTGGGCGGCGACGTCAATAAACATTACCTCCACGAGGGCATCCTCGACCTGCATAAACCTTATGTGGACGATATCATCCTGGTAAGCTCCACCGGCAAACCGATGCGCCGCGAGCCGGACCTGATAGACGTTTGGTTCGACTCAGGCGCCATGCCCGTGGCCCAGTGGCATTATCCTTTTGAAAATAAGGAGATGCTGGAAAAAGGACAGGCCTTTCCGGCGGACTTCATTGCCGAAGGGGTGGACCAGACCCGTGGATGGTTTTACACACTGCATGCGCTGGCCGTCATGCTTTTCGACAGCGTGGCGTATAAAACGGTCGTTTCCAACGGCCTTGTGCTGGACAAGAACGGCAACAAAATGAGCAAGCGCGTGGGGAATGTGGTAGACCCGTTCACCACCATCCAGCAATTCGGCGCCGATGCCACCCGCTGGTACATGATCACCAATGCTTCGCCCTGGGACAACATGAAGTTTGACGTGGACGGCATTAAAGAGGTACAGCGGAAACTGTTCGGTACATTATATAATACATACAACTTCTTCGCGATGTACGCGAACCTGGACAATTTTGCGTTCAGGGAGGCGTATATCCCGCTGGACCAGCGCCCGGAGATCGACCGGTGGATCATTTCACTGCTGAACACCCTGGTGAAACAGGTGACTGGCAGCCTGGAAGATTATGAGCCCACACAGGCAGGCCGCGCCGTGCAGGAATTCGTGGACGAGCACCTGAGCAACTGGTATGTGCGCCTTTGCCGCCGCCGTTTCTGGAAAGGGGAGTACGAGCAGGACAAGATCAGCGCTTACCAGACGCTGTACGAGTGCCTGGAGAAGATCGCGCAGCTGATGGCGCCGGTGAGCCCCTTCTTTACAGACTGGCTGTACCGCAACCTGAACAGCGTGAGCGGCAGGCAGCAGGAAGAAAGCGTTCACCTCACCAGGTTCCCCGTGGCAGATGAGGCAGCAATAGACCCGGACCTGGAGGAAAGGATGCAGCTGGCGCAGGACGTTTCGTCGCTGGTGCTGAGCCTTAGGAAGAAGACCAATATCAAGGTAAGGCAGCCTTTACAGAAGATACTTGTTCCGGTGCTGAACCCGCACATGCGGGAGCAGCTGGTTTTGGTGGAGCATTTGATAAAAAGCGAAGTGAATGTAAAAAGTATTGAGTATCTTACCGAAACCGAAGGTTTTATCAAGAAAAAGATTAAGCCAAACTTCAAGACCCTAGGCAGCCGTATGGGAGCGAAGATGAAGGCTGTGGCGGGAGCGATCAGCGCCTTTACGCAGCATGAGATTGCGGAGTTGGAGAAGAACGGCAGTTTTGGCTTAATAATTGAGAATGAGCAAATTCCGATTCAGTTAACCGATGTTGAGATCATTTCGGAAGACATTCCCGGATGGACGGTGGCGAACAAAGGTTCGCTGACCGTAGCGCTTGATATCACCATCACCCCTGTTTTATTGGACGAGGGCAATGCCCGCGAGCTGGTTAACCGGATCCAGAAGATACGGAAGGACAGTGATTTTGAGCTGACTGACCGGATTGCTGTAAAAGTGGCTGACGTGGACGCCCTGAAATCGGCGATAATTAACTTTAATGACTATATTTGCACGGAAATTTTGGCAGATAGTTTGGAGATAGTGCCGCAATTACAGGAGGGCGTAGAAGTAGAAGTTAACGATCTTAAATTCAACGTATTAGTTAACAAAAAAAGCTAATCCCATGGCAACAAAGAAGAAGGTTGCTAGTAAAACTACCAAGAAGGCGGTTCCTGCCAAGAAAGCTGTAGCGAAGAAAGCTGCTGCTGCACCGAAAAAAGCTGCGTCTAAACCGGCGCCGGCTAAAAAGGTTGCGGCTGCGCCCAAGAAGGCTGCTGCGAAAAAGGCGGCGCCTAAAGCAGCGAAGCCCGCTCCGAAAAAAGCGGCAGTAAAGAAAGTAGCGGCAAAAGCAGCCCCTTCGAAAGCAGTTCCTGCCAAAAAGAAAGCGGCAGCGGCCAAAAAGCCCGTCAAAGCAGTAAAACCCGCGCCGGCGAAAGCGCCGGCAACTAAAGCTCCGGCAGCGAAGAAACCTGTTGCTGCCAAAGCTCCCGTCAAGAAAACGGCTCCTGTTCCGGCGCCCAAGGTTAAACCGGCCGCTGTGGTTACCGGCAAGCCTGCTGAAAAGCAAACACCGCCTCCGGAACCGTTTATTTCCAAAACCGTAGAAAAAGTAGATATAATGGCATCAAAGAGTAAACAGGATAAATCAGACAAGGAACCAGTAAAAAAGACCAAGGTGGAAGAACCTGCCAGGAGGACTACTGAGAAACCGTCTTCCAGGACTCCTTCAAAGGCCGCCGGCAGCCGCCCGGTAATGAAAACCGTGACTTATTCTCCGGAATTCACCAAATCAGTACTGGATCAGCCGGAAACTCCTTCCGGCCCGATATATCGCTACAGCGACCCTGAGTTACAGGAATTTAAAGAGATCATCCTGAAAAAACTGGAAGCAGCGAAAAAAGAACTGGTATACCTCCAGGGCCTGATCACCCGCAAGGATGAAGCAGGTACAGACGATACCGAAAACAAATACATGAGCATGGAAGACGGCAGCGGCTCACAGGAACGCGAGCAGCTGAACCAGATGGCCAGCCGCCAGATCCAGTTCATCGACCACCTGGAAAAAGCCCTGGTGCGTATTGAAAACAAAACTTACGGCATCTGCCGCGTAACCGGCAAGCTGATCGAAAAAGCGCGCCTGAAAGCAGTGCCGCATGCTACGCTCAGCATCGAAGCTAAGCTGGCAAAAAGCAAATAAAATAAATGTCCCCCGGCTAAAGCCGGCATAATAAAAGAGATGTAAAGGGCTGTCCGGAAGGACGGCCCTTTTTCATACATCCATGTTAAAAACCCGGCAAGTAATGAGCCTACTGCCGAAGAACTTGTGGCGGAAGGAATACCCCGGCGGGCCCGCCAACCGGGAAGATCCCGGCGTGGCAGGGTACCAGGGCTACCAATCAGAACAAAAACCTGGCAGGTAAAGCCAAACGGGAAGAACCCCTAGTGGCGGATACCAGGCCATAACAAAACAAAAAACAGGTGGCATGCCAACCGGGAATGCTCCCAGCCGGACGATTACCCGTTGTAAATGACATCGAAAAGTACATCTGCCTGCCAGCCAATCCCTTGACACCATGTCATGGGTACTCGCTGCGCATAAATCAAAAAACTTGGCTGCCTGCCAACCAGGAATAATCCCGCGACGCGGGTACCAGGTTGCAAACAAAACAGCCGGCACTCAGCAACTATCTTCTCTTTCAGGATAACTGGAAAAGACCGGGAGACCCCGGTCTCCGTACACCAAAGAGTGACAAACGTCACCGCGATTCTGTAATGCGAATGTAACTGGAATGCGCTTCCGGGCATAGAAAAAAGGCCGGGACTTTCTTAAGCCCGGCCGATAATATCTCGGAAAAACGGAGGAGAATGAAAATTTGCAATCAGGCAGGCTTCAACTGCGGCTCATCCGCACAATCCGGCTGAAACGCTTTGCGCACCTGCCGCGCAGCCAGGTAGATCAATCCCGCGGTTGCCAGCGCAGCCAGGCTGCCCAGCCCGATATTGCGCACCTGCTTTTTCGTAGGCCAGCGGATCACATTTTTCTCAGGACTCGCCACCGCAATATCCAGCAGCGGCGCCATGCATATGTCTTCAATGATCTTGTCCGCCACAGTCGCCGCTTCTACATATTGTGGATGGTATGCCACACCAATGCCCGCTTCCTGCAACATCGCGCGGTCGCTTTCCCCATTGCCCACATAAATGATGTTCTGCGGCTGGATGTGGTATTTCTCGGCAATGTACTTCAGGATATTGCTTTTATTATATTCAGCCGCAGCGCCGCTCCCCTTCAGGAAATAATCGGGAATGCTCACCTCGCCGGTAGCCACGCTGTGCACAAGATGCAGCCGGTTGGCAAACGCGAAATCAGCCCCCAGCTTATTTTTCATGTGGTTCGCCACGCATTCGAAACCGTCTGTGATAAAACCGCAGATATACCCGCGCCGCTTCAGTTCGCGGATCACATGCCGGATATCGGGCGTTACAGGTATTTCGTCTGCCACCTCCAGCAGCTCCGCCAGGTTGCGGCCCTGGAACAGCGCGGCAGACCGCCTGATGATAGAGATCGGGTCTGTATAATGCTGCAGCACCTGCACCAGCGGCTCTTCCTGTTCGAAGGCCACCGCGGCGAGGTAAGTGTAGTTTTGCGTGAACACGGTTTCGTCCAGGTTGAAGATCACCATCTTCTCCAGCTTGTCGATAGATTCGAGGATGGAATACTCCATCTGCTCGCGGATGATGTTGATATTGCCCAGCGTTTCCAGGTTCTGCAACGGTATGCTCTCTGCTTTTTTGAGAATAGTGCGTGATACTTCGCGGCTCATTTTACTGAGCTGCTCCCAGGTTTGCATGGCGTTCTCCAGCCTGCCGATATTCACTTCACGGATGCGGGCCTGCTTGAGGTGCATGTCTATCAGCAGTCCAATGTCTACCCCGTAATCATTTTCAAAATGCACCTGTTTGAGGAATGATGTGCGCGCCGCGATCATGCCGCTCAGCGGCTGGTTGAAGCCGGCCAGCTCGGGGAAAAGTATGCTGAGAAGCGGTTTGGCGACCAGCTGCGTTACGCGCCCAGCCTGCCTTTCAAAATATGATTTGACAAAATCGGCTTCGTCGTTCACGATAGGATCGGTCAGCAATTCCACGAGATGATCGGGATAGGTAAGAATATCACCGTCCACATACATGACAATATCATGCTTCGCAGCCATCATGCCTTCCCGCATGGAGATCCCTTTGCCGCGCTGGCTGCTGGTGATCACGCGAACCTTTTCCTTAAGGGCTTCCTCAACCGTATGATCCGTTGAATTATCATCTACCACAATGATCTCTATGGGCCTGGAGGTTTTCCTGATCGTCTTGATTACCTGGCGTATGGTTGCGCCTTCGTTGAGCACTGGTATAATTACGGAAATCATAGGTTCGCAATTAGTTTGATGAACAAATAAGGTACCGTCTGGCACGCCCTAAGCTCCAAAAATGATACCACAATGCCGGAGGGGATTGATATTGCGGTGAACCGCTAAAATTGGTTATTTTTGAGCAATTCCCGAGAGGGGAGAATTTGAGAGTACAGCTTAATATTAGAAAAATGCAGGAAACTAAAAGGCAAAAACAGGTAGGGCAGCTGGTGCAGCAGGAACTCAGCGATATTTTCATGCGCATGGGATTCAATGTAACAGAAGGAGGGATGATCTCGATCTCTTCCGTTAAAATGACCCCTGACCTGCTGGAAGCGCGGGTTTACTTAAGCATGTTCCAGATAAAATCTCCCGAGGAAATGATGGGGCGGATGAACGAGAAAATGAGCGAGATCCGCCGCGAACTGGGAAACCGCGTGGGCAAACAATTGCGCCGCGTACCCGAACTCACCTTCTTCCTGGACGATACGCTGGATCATGTGTTCAAGATGGAAGAGCTCTTTAAAAAGATCAATGAAGAGAAAGAGAAGAAATGATCTGGCAATTCGCACTTCGTTACTTCCGGGCCCGTAAATCCACCAACGCCATCAATATTATTGCATGGGTAAGCGTTGGCGCCATCGCCATAGGCACCGCCGCGCTCATCACTGTGCTGAGCGTGTTCAACGGGTTCACCGGCCTCGTAAAATCCCTTTATTCTTCTTTCTATCCTACATTAAAAGTAGTGCCGGCCACCGGGAAGACCATTCTTTTCACCCCGGAACAATTAAAAGCAGTCACCCAAACCCGCGGCGTGGCCAATCTTTCCGCCAGCATCGAAGAGAAAGCGGTGCTGCGTAACGGGAACGAACAAACGATCGCGGTACTGAAAGGGGTAGACAGCGCTTTTTCGCATGTGGCCGGCGTGCAGGACAAGATCATCCGCGGCGAATACGACATTTCGCGTGAGCCGGGTTACCAGGCCGTTGTGGGTCTTGGCATAGAAAGCGCGCTGGGCGTGGATGTGGAGCACAGCAGCGTGCCGGTGAACGTGTACATGCCCAAACGCGATGAATCCGTTTTCACCGCGGGCCTGCCTGAACAGGCCGTGAATGCAGGCGTCATCTATCCCGCAGGCACTTTCGCCATACAACAGGAGTTTGACAGCAAATATGTGCTGGTGGATATCAACTTCCTCCGCAACCTGCTCGACATGCAGCCCGGGGAAGTATCATCCCTCGAAATATCCGTGCTGCCGGGTTTTTCAGAAAGAAAAACAAAACGTGCATTGCAGGAGCTGCTGGGTGAAAAAGTGAAAGTGCAAACGCGGGTGGAGCAAAATGCAACCATCTACAACGTGATGCAAACGGAGAAATGGGTGGTATACGTGTTCCTCAGCTTCATCCTCGTTATTGCGGCCTTCAACATGATCGGCTCACTGTCTATGCTGGTCATAGAAAAACAAAAAGACATCACCATCCTCAAAGCCATGGGCGGCAGGAACAGTCTCATCCAGCGGATATTCCTGCTGGAAGGGCTCATCATCGCAGGCGCGGGCAGCATCATCGGGTTCAGCCTGGCCATCACGATCTGCCTGGTGCAGCAGCATTTCGGATTGATCAAACTCGGCGGCGGCTCTTTCCTGATAGACGCATTTCCCGTGGAGATGCATTACGAGGATTTTATTCTCGTGATCGTTACCATCCTGGTAATAGGTGTGCTGGCCAGCTGGTACCCCGCGCAAAGAGCGGCGCGCCAGGAAATAGCGCTGAAAGCCACCTGACATACGCCCATAAAAAAAGCGCACCGTCCGGCACGCTTTCTATTTCAATGCTGATTTCGCGGATCAATAATCGCCCAGTGTTTCCGGCAACTGTGCCAGCGCTTTGGCCAGCTGTTCGTCGTTCGGGGCAATGCCATGCCATTCGTGGGAACCTTCCATGAAGTCCACACCTTTACCCATCGCAGTTTTCATGAGAATAACAATGGGCTGGCCTTTGCCTGTAAGGCCTTTGGCTTTTGCAAGTGTGGCAAGCACGTCGTCCATATCGTTCCCGTTCATCTGCAGCACTTTCCAGCCGAAGGAGAAGAACTTGGCATCGAGGTCGCCGAGGCCCATCACTTTGTCTGTAGGACCGTCTATCTGCTGGCCGTTGTAGTCAACAGTGGCGATAATATTATCCACTTTGTGGTGTGCGGCAAACATGATGGCTTCCCAGTTCTGGCCTTCATCCAGCTCGCCGTCTCCATGAAGGGAGTATACGATCTTGGGGTCTTTATTCAGTTTTTTGCTGAGGGCTGCGCCGAGGGCAACGCTCATACCCTGGCCCAGGGAGCCGCTGGCTACCCTTATGCCGGGCAGGTGCTCGTGGGTGGTGGGGTGACCCTGCAGGCGGGAGTCTATTTTACGGAAAGTAGCCAGTTCAGATACCGGGAAGTAACCGGACCTGGCCAGGGCGCTGTAGAACACGGGGGAAATGTGTCCGTTTGACAAGAAAAACAGGTCCTGGTTCTTACCATCCATATCGAAGGGTACGGGGGTGTGCTCCATTACCTTGAAGTACAAGGCAGTAAAGAATTCCGTACAACCCAGGGAACCACCGGGGTGACCGCTTTGCACGGCATGTACCATCCGTACAATGTCCCGCCTGATCTGCGTGGCGATATCTTTCAGTTCTGGCATGATAATTGGCGTTTTATGAGCCGCAAAAGTAATAAGAAATTACCCAGATTCTCAACGGATTGCGTGTTTTTTTCCTGGGATAACATAAATCCTTGAGTTTTAAAATTTTTTGATACGCATATCACTGAAATTAATATCTTTGCACCACAACCCCCCGTATGGAGAATGTAATTATCGCGACTGTCCTGAGTTTCGTTATAACCTATTTTGCTATCCCGGTACTGATAAGGGTAGCAGAGTTGAAACATCTTTATGACGAACCAGATGAGCGCAAATCGCATAAGATACGGATCCCCACTTTAGGTGGTCTTGGATTCTTTGCTGGTTTTATACTGGCCACCGCCGTTTGTGTTCCCTCACAACAGGCTTTCCCATTGCAATATCTTCTCGCAGCGTTTTTTATCATTTTCATCGTTGGCATGAAAGACGACCTCGTGGGCCTTTCCCCGGTGAAAAAGCTGATAGGCCAGCTGGTGGCCGCTTTTGCCATCATTTACCTTGGTAACCTGCAGATCAGGAATATGTTCGGCGTTTTTGGTATCGGCGAACTGCCATATCACTTCAGCCTGCTGCTTACTTACTTCACTTTCATTGTTGTCGTGAATGCCTTCAACCTGATCGACGGGATCGACGGCCTGGCAGGTAGTGTAGGCCTTCTGGTGTCTGCCGTGCTGGGCGCTTACTTTTTGTATGTGAACGAAGTATTATATGCCGTTATGGGCTTTGCACTGGCTGCAGGCCTGGCGGCGTTCCTCATTTATAACATTACCCCGGCCAGGATTTTCATGGGCGACACCGGCTCCCTGCTGGTAGGCCTCGTGAATGCCACCCTGATCGTGAAATTCATAGAAGTGGCCGGCAACCCCGCAGGTGTATTCCCGCTGCAGTCCGTTCCGGCCATCGCTTTCGCCATCCTCGTTATCCCCCTGTTCGACACACTACGGGTATTTGCCATCAGGATGAGCCGCGGGCGCTCCCCGTTTACGGCAGACAGGCATCACATCCACCACTATATGCTGGCCCTGGGGCTCACGCACAGCCAGGCCACGCTGATCGCCGTACTATCCAACATGGCTTTCATTTTTATGGCTTACAGCCTTCAGAGTATAGGCACCACCAGCCTGCTGCTGCTCACCGGCGGCCTGGCGCTGGCTGCAACTACAGCCCTCTTTTTCCTGAAAAGGCGGAAAGAAATGCCGAAACCGGCTTTGGTGGCTACTCCTGAAGTGCCAGACAGCAGGCCCAGCATCACCAAACCCAAAATTCTGCGCGTGAATACCGAATCGGTGCTGCAGGACAAATAAACATCACTCCTTTCAAGCCTTTCCAACTGTTGCTCATCCTTTGATGATTAAAAGATTTCATGTAGGTTTGCAAGCACTTTAAGTATTATTTCTTATGCAAGACGAACTTAATTTAATCCTGGATGATGCAAAAGATTCCATGCAGAAGGCTATTTCGCACCTGGAAACCGAGCTGACCAAGATACGTGCCGGTAAAGCCAATCCCCAGATACTGGACGGCATTACCGTAGACTATTACGGCGCGCCTACCGCCCTGAACCAGGTTGCCAACGTAAGCGTAGCAGATGCACGCACTCTTACCATCCAGCCCTGGGAGAAGAACATGCTTCAGCCGATCGAAAGAGCGATCATTGCATCCAATATCGGGCTAAACCCCCAGAACGACGGCATCCTCATCCGCTTATTCCTGCCCCCGCTTACGGAAGAACGCCGTAAGGAACTGGTGAAAAGAGTGAACGGTGAAGGCGAACATGCGAAAGTAGCCATCCGCAACATCCGCCGCGACGGTATCGAAGCCATCAAAAAATTGCAGAAGGACGGGCTGAGCGAAGATACCGCGAAAGACGCCGAAGCAGATGTACAGGCCCTCACGGACAAATACATCGCCGCTATCGACAAACATTGCGCGGCAAAAGACAAAGAGATCATGGCCATTTAATACCGGCCGGAAAATACCAGGAAAGAGACGGGTTTACAGCCTGTCTCTTTTTTATTTGCGGTTCACCAGGTAAACGCCGCCCATGATCACCGCCAGGCAAACCACCTGCAGGGCGTTAATGTCTTCCCCCGCCAGGAAACCCCAGCCAATGGCCACAATGGGCAACCCGTAGGTAACCATCGACGCGAAGATGGCACCGGCAGAGCGGATCAGCTGGTAGAACAGGATAGACGCCACCCCGGTGCCTAACAGGCCAAGGGTTACGCTGGCAGCCAGGCTCGTGTAAGCCCCTTCAGCTTTCCCGAAAACAGTGAAGAAATCACTGAAAAGCAATATGGGCAAGGCAAACAGCGCCATAAAAAATAAAGAGACAGACACGAGCTGCATAGATGCGAACTCTTTCAGGTAGTGATGCACGAGTGCAATGTTCAGCCCGTAACAGGCCGTGGCCAGTATCACGAAGAAACCATAATACCAGTATGCATTCGCATCGATCCCTTTCACCAGGAACAGGCAGATGACGCCAACAAAACCAATAGCCAGGCCCGTTAGCTGCCGCCTGGCCACCGGCGCGTGAAAGAGGGTGACGGTGAAGATCAGGGCGAATACGGGCGTGAAGGAATTGAGCATGCCCGCTAATGAGCTGTCTATGCGGGTTTCCGCAATACAGAACAAATACGCCGGAATTCCGTTACCTAATAGACCTGAAAGGATGATCACCGGGATCTTTTTAGCCGGCGTTTGCCCGATGTAGCGGAAGAAGACCGGCAGCAACGCCAGGCCTGCGGATATCAGCCGGATGCTGGCCACCTGGTACGGGGTGAACGATTCAAGCCCCAGCTTCATTAAGATGAATGAGCTGCCCCAGGTGAGAGAGAGCAGCAGGAAGATCCCCCAGTTAAGTACGCGTTGGTTCATAAGAAGCGTAAAGATACCGATTCCCGACATCCGGTAATTTGATTAAATTTAAAAAACATCCGCTTATGCCTCAGATCAAACTCGCTGACATTTCAACCAACGCGCCTAAAAAAGCCGACAAGGAAAAGACCAAAGAAGCGCTCAAGCTCATCCTCGAAGAGCTGGACGAGCTGCAAAACCTGCTCTATGCTGAACATAAACACAGTTTATTGGTTGTATTACAGGGCATGGACGCCAGTGGCAAAGACGGCGTGATCAGGGACGTGTTCGGCACCATGAACCCCATGGGGGTTACCGTGCAGCCTTTCAAAGCACCTACCGCGCTGGAAATGGATCATGACTTCCTCTGGAGGATTCACCAGCATGCGCCCGCGAAAGGCATGATACAGGTATTCAACCGTTCGCATTATGAAGACGTGCTGGTGCAGCGCGTGCACAAATGGATAGATGATGACACGGCGAAAAAACGTTTTGCCGCCATCAACGGCTTCGAGCAATTGCTGGAAGAGCACAACAATACGCATATCCTGAAATTCTACCTGCATGTATCCGCCGGCGCGCAGCAGGCCCGCCTGGAAGAGCGCACGCAGGACCCGCGGAAGATGTGGAAGTACAATGAAAAGGATTTCGCCGAAGCAAAACTTTTCAAAACCTACTGGAAAATGTATGAAGACGTGTTCAGGAACTGCAATAAAATACCGTGGATCATTGTGCCCAGCGATCACAACTGGTATAAGGAATTCCTGATCGCACAAACGGTAAGGGATACACTGAAATCGCTGAAGATGAAGTTCCCGAAGCTGCCTAAAACAAAAAATAATGCGGATAAAAAAGTATAAATCGTTAATCTTGCAGACGTTATACCACCATTTCTTAACTCTAAAACCTTAGCGTATGTCTTTTTTCAGTGAATTTAAAGCCTTTGCCATGAAGGGGAACGTGATCGACCTGGCAGTAGGTATCGTGATCGGTGCCGCTTTCGGGAAGATCGTGAATTCGCTCGTGGAATCCATCATTATGCCTATCGTGGGCATATTGATCGGCAAAGTTGATTTTAAAGGGCTGATGGTAAAAGTTGGAGACGCAGAAATAAAATATGGACTGTTCATCCAGTCTATCGTGGAATTCATCATCGTGGCATTTGCGATTTTCCTGGTGGTGAAAGCCATCAACCGCATGAAGAAAGAAGAACCCGCCGCTCCTGCAGAACCCGTACTCACCACGCAGGAGAAACTGCTGATGGAGATCCGCGACGAACTCAAACAAAAATAATCCACTTCATTTTTCATACAACGGTTGGCTGCCCCAATGCGGCCAACCGTTCACTATTACAACCTGTATAACCGATCGTATCATGAAGAAATTCAACTGGCTCTTAATGGTGTGCACATTGATATGCTTCACCGTAAAAGCGCAAGACGACAGCTTTAAAAAGACCCGCGAAGACGCTGCCGGAAGACTCAAGAACACCGAAAAAGACACCACCGGCAGACTATGGAAAAAAGGCGCCGCCTTAGGCCTTACCTTCAACCAGGGATCGCTCACCAACTGGGCCGCGGGCGGCGACAAGCTCTCCCTCTCCGCGCTGGCCACCTTTGCGGGCTTTGCCAATTACAAAAAAGGCAAACATAACTGGGACAACAATCTCGACCTCGCCTACGGCTACGTGAACACCACCAGCCTCGGCACCCGCAAAAGCGACGACCGCATCGACCTTACATCCAAATACGGCTACGAGATCGGCAAGAACTGGTACCTCAGCGCCCTCTTCAACCTCCGCACCCAGTTCACAGAAGGTTATCTCTACCCAACGGATAGTACCCGGGAATTCGTGTCGAAATTCTTCTCCCCGGCTTATATTATCCTCTCGCCCGGCGTGGATTTTAAGCCGAACGACGAATTTTCGCTCTTTATGTCGCCCATCACGGCCCGCTGGGTAGTGGTAATGGACGATACCCTTTCCGCCAAAGGCGCCTATGGGGTAGATACCGGCAAACACGTGAAATCCGAGTTCGGCGCATACCTGTCAGCCACCTGGAACAAGGAGATCATCAAAAATGTAACGTATAAGACCAAGCTGGAACTGTTTTCCAACTATAAACATAACCCTGGGAACGTGGATATATTCTGGACGAACCTGATCGCCATGAAGGTGAACAAGTGGCTTTCCGCCAACATCAGCGTGGATATGATCTATGACGACGACGTGCGGGTGTTCGAGAACAAGGAAACCGGCGTCCTGGGTCCCAGGCTGCAGATCAAACAGACGATCGGCGTGGGCCTGACGGCCAAGTTCTGATTCCCCCGGAAATTCATTATTTTTGATAAACCTGTCGGCCCCGCCCGGCAGGTTTATTTGTTTAAAATATGAGTAACGAACAGGAAATATATAAAATTAAGCTCCCCCAGTTCGAAGGGCCTTTCGACCTGCTGCTGTTCTTCATCGAAAGGGACGAGCTGGATATCTACAACATACCCATCTTCAGCCTCACCAAGGACTTCCTGGATTACATCCATCACATGGAAAACCTGAACATCGAGCTGGCCAGCGAATTCATCCTCTTCATTTCCACGCTGATGCGCATCAAAGCCAAAATGCTGCTGCCGCGCAAAGAGCTGGACGAAGCGGGCAACGAGATAGACCCGCGCCAGGAGCTGGTAGACAAGATACTTGAATACAAACGCTTCAAGCAGGCCGCCGCCGAGCTGGCAGAGCAGGAGGCGGACCGCATGCTGCAGGTGAAAAGAGGGAATATCGCGAAGGAGCTTGCCGAGATAGGAGAGGCCACCAGCGAGGGTTCCGAGGTGCAGACGCTTACGCTCTTCAAGCTCACCAAAACCTTCGAAAAGGTGATGCAGCGGGTAAAAGAGCGTGGCAACAAGCCGCAGCACGTTGTGTACAAATACGATTACACCATGGAAGGTTCCAGGGAATACATGATGGACCTGGCCCGTTCTGAAAAGACCATGGCTTTCGAAAAGATATTCGACCACTGTAAAGACCGCGTGCATGCGATCTTCCTGTTCCTGGGCATGCTGGAACTGGTGCAGGCCAAATACCTCAGCATTATGGTGGGCGAAGGCAGGAATAACTTTATCATTGAATACGTGGACCCTTCCGAACGGCCGGAAGACGCTCCCGTGGTATTTGAAGATTAAACATATGGCGGAAAAAAAAGAACAGATCGGGGTAGTTTCACTATCAGAATACGCCCACGTCGCGGACGAGCAGATGGAGTTCAGCGTGTCCACGCTTTGCAACCTGGGCTGCGCTTTTTTCGACCAGCAGTCTGCCCCGCACAGGCACAACTTCTACACCATTTACTGGATCAAAAAAGGCGAGCTTACCCATACGATCGATACGGTGACCCACGTGGTGAAACGCAATACGCTGTTTTTCCTTGCACCCGGCCAGGTGCACCAGCTGAAGCTTTCAGAGAAGGTAGACGGTTACATGATCGCCTTCCATGATTCCCTGATGTGCCCCAGCGACAAGTCGGACATGGCCGGCGTGCGCAAAGGCCTTTTTGTGAACGATGCTTTCAGCTCCGTGATCCACCTGAGCGACCCGGATGATGAAAAAGAGCTGGAATGGATGGTGCAGCGCATGATGCGGGAAATAGAAAATAAAGCGCCCAACTACGCGGTGGCTTTCCAGAACCTGCTGCAATATTTCCTGGTCGTGGCCTCGCGAAATACCACCACGCCGGTGGCCGTGATCCCGGAATACCAGGCAAAGCACAACAGCGCCCTTTTTATGAACTTTAAGACGCTGATCGAGGAAAAGTATAAAGAACTGAAGAACGTGTCTGAATACGCCTCATTATTGCATATAAAGCCCGTGCTGCTCAACGAGATCAGCAAGTCGCTGTCCGGCATCACCGCCGGCGAGCACATCCGCAACCGCGTGATCCTCGAAGCCCAGCGGTATCTCTATAATACCGACCTCACGGCCAAGGAGATCGCCTATAAGCTGGGATTTGAAGACCCGCATTATTTCTCCCGCTTCTTTAAAAAATACACCAACCAGTCCCCTTCGGAGTTTAAGGAACTGGCGAGAGTTTAAATTTATTGATATTCAATTGATTATGAGTGTCCCGGGCGTATGCCGCCCGGGACATTGTATTTTTTTATAAAAAAGTACACCGTTTAATGCTTTCTATCCATTTCCGTTAGGTGTTGTAACATGTAATTTTGTGTTGTCTTTAAGGAGATACACACATGAAAAGCACAAAACAAGTAGCAAAAGTTTTTGAAGGCGCCCAAACCCATATGGTGGGCGACGGATTCAGGGTGCAGAACCTTTTCCCGAACGGCAACCGCATCGGCAACAGGCAGCTCAGCCCCTTTTTCCTCCTCGATTATGCTGCGCCGCATTATTTCCCGCCTTCAGACCAGCCCCGTGGTGTAGACGAACACCCGCACCGTGGTTTTGAAACAGTGACCATCGCTTACCAGGGCGCACTGGAGCACCGCGACTCCGGCGGCAACGCCGGCAAGATCGGTCCCGGCGACGTGCAATGGATGACGGCCGCCTCCGGCGTGGTGCATGAAGAAAAGCACGAGCGTGAATTTACCCGAAACGGCGGCACCCTCGAAATGGTGCAGCTGTGGGTGAACCTGCCGAAAGCCCATAAAATGGACCCGCCCCGCTACCAGGGCCTCGAAAAGAAAGATATTCCCGTGGCAGACCTGGGCGGGGGGAGTTACCTCCGTGTCATTGCCGGGGAATTTGATGGACAAAAAGGAGCTGCGAAAACTTTTACCCCGCTGAACCTGTTCGATGTACAGCTGAAAGCCGGTAAGAGCATAGAATTGCCGCTGCCCGACGGCTACAACACCGGCATCGTGGTGCTGAAAGGCGAAGCGCGATTCAATGACACGCATACCGCCAAAGGCGTGCAGATCGCGGTGTTTGAAACCAAAGGCGAAGTGATCACGGTTACCGCCCTCACGGATGCTTCATTGCTGGTGCTGAACGGCGAGCCGATCAACGAACCGGTTTTCTCTTACGGCCCGTTTGTGATGAACACGAAAGAAGACATCATACAGGCCGTGGAAGATTACAATAACGGTAAAATGGGACACCTGAATTAAATACTGATAATAAATCACACAAAACTTTAAAACCAAAAAAAATGACAACCTGGAAAATTGATCCTTTACACAGCGAGATCGAATTTAAAGTGAAACACCTGATGATCACCAACGTGACAGGCCACTTTGCAGAATATGACGCCACGATGAGCGCAGGCGCCGAAGACTTCTCCGACGCGAAGATCTCCTTCGAAGCCAACGTAAACAGCGTGAGCACTAAAAACGCGCAGAGAGACGAGCACCTGAAAAGCCCTGATTTCTTTGACGCGCCCAATCACCCGAAAATTACTTTCACCTCTACCGGCGTGAAGAAAAAAGACGCGGAGAATTTTACGCTGGTGGGTGACCTCAGCATCCGCGGCGTTACCAAACCCGTAGAGCTGAACGTTGAATACAACGGCATCACAGTTGACCCCTGGGGCCAGACCAAAGCAGGCTTTGAGCTGACGGGCAAGATCAACCGCAAAGACTTCGGTCTTACCTGGTCTGCCACCACAGAAGCCGGCGGCCTGGTAGTGAGCGACGATGTGCGCCTCATCCTCGGCGTGCAGATGGTAAAACAAGCTTAACAAATAAATAATGACACTGACGATTGCGGGCCCGGCGGAAGGATCTGACGCGGCTGCTTATGATGAAATTAAGAATTGGAAAACAGGAACCTGCGCATGGTTGCAGTTGAGGCGGTTGGTTATTGCGCGGGAAGACGGAAAAGTGCAGCATGCGAAGAAGTGAAGAAATCTTGAAGAGAATTAGCGTAGTAAGGTTGTCAGGGTTTTAGGTAAACCGGGTGAAGCAATTCGCCCGGTTTTTTTAATTCCAATTCATTAATTTTAAGACCTCTTATCGTTCATAATTCACCCAAATAAAAAATTTTGACTCATGAAAAGATCCGCAACCGCCAATTGGAAAGGCACCGGTAAAGAAGGGAAAGGCACAGTTTCCACGCAAACAGGCGTACTGAAAGATACCCAGTATTCTTTTTCAAGCCGCTTTGAAGACGGCATCGGCACCAATCCCGAAGAGCTGATCGCTGCTGCGCATGCAGGCTGCTTCAGCATGAAGCTGAGCTTCATCATTTCCGGCGCGGGCCTTACCCCAACCAGCATAGACACGAAGAGCATTGTAACTTTCGAGGCGGGCGCCATTCCCAACATTCACCTCGAAGTGACCGCCAGTGTACCCGGCCTGGATGCCGCGAAGTTTGCTGAAATGGCGGAAGACGCGAAGCTGAACTGCCCTATCTCCAAACTGCTCAACACCGAGATCACCATGGATGCAAAGCTGGTGTAACCGCTTCAGCATGCAAGATATCAAAGGCCGTCGCAAGACGGCCTTTGTTTTTTTAACGGGCGTTGTCCTGGAACCCTTATCCCGACCTTGTTTCAAAGTGAAATAATTGTCCACCCTTTTAGCCGGAATGTCCATTGCGCAGCGTTTGTTTTATGCGGAAATTTGCAATAGAAAATACAGGAGGACATAATGAAAACAGTTATCCATCGCGGCAATACCCGCGGATTTGCAGACCACGGCTGGTTACAGAGTTATCATACTTTCAGCTTCGCCGGTTATTACAACCCCGAGCGCCTTCACTTCGGCGCGTTGCGCGTGTTGAACGACGATACCGTGAAAGGCGGAATGGGCTTCGGCGCGCACCCGCACGACAATATGGAGATCATCAGCATTCCGTTGAGCGGCGCGCTGGAACATAAGGACAATACCGGCCGCCATAAGATCATCAACCAGCAGGATGTGCAGATCATGAGCGCGGGCACGGGCATACAGCACTCCGAGTTCAACGCGTCGAAAACAGAACCGGTGAAGTTCCTGCAGATATGGCTCTTCCCTAAAAAGCGCGACATTGCGCCGCGTTACGATCAGAAAACATTCGATCCTGCAGGGCGGCAGAACAAACTGCAGTTGGTGGTATCGCCGGAAGGAAGTGCGGACACCCTGCTGATCAACCAGGACGCCTGGTTTAGCCTTGGCAATTTCGATAAAGGGAAAAGTTTCGAATACCAGCCTAAACTGGAGGGTAACGGCGTATACCTGCTGGTGCTTTCGGGCAGCCTGCAAGCGGGCGGAGAAACCCTCGGGGCGCGCGACGCCATTGCAGTTTCAGACCTGGAAAAATTGAATGTTACAACATTGGAGAATACAGAATTCCTGCTCATGGACCTGCCGATGGCCGTGTAGAAAGGCTTTGGCCCGGTGGATAAATTCCACCGGGTTTATTTTTCCCCGTAATAAAAAGTGTCGTAAATTAGAAGTGCAGGGAATGGACATATTGACTTAACAGCATGGATGTATGAGGGTTACGCTCGTCAAACATTTAACTTAAATCAATATCTCATGGAAGTACCAACACAGTCATCTGACCTGCAGGCACAGCTGAGTGCCTGGAAAGGCGAAGTAGACCAGGTGCGCGGCAGCCTGCGCACGATGAGAAGCAGGTTAGAAGAAATGGCCGGCGCCCGCCAGGCCAACCATGAAAGAATGGTGGAAATAGAGCACTTTCAGAACCAGTTCATCCGCCAGTTGGAAGTAGCTGATGAAATGTTCCACGATCTGAAACAATCCGCAAAATCGATGGGTTACGGCCGCCCGGCAATTATTCACCACGACAGGCCCGTAGACGATTACGACCGGCTGCACGACCGCATGCAGGTATTTCACAAATTACATGATGAGCTGAAGGGAGATTTTTCCCGGTTCGAATCGTTCCGGTAGCCTGGATATATTATTCTCTCATTTGCTGCAGTTTGTCCCGTATCCTGAACAGGGTGGCGTCCAGTTCTGCTGTGCTTTGCTGCAGCAGGCCAAACAGCCGGCCGTTCAGCGCAGGTTCATTCTTTTCCAGGTCTAGCATAGCCAGTATGCCCATGATGTTGGACACAGGCCGCCGTATTTCATGTGAATTGATACGCGCAATTTCCTGGAGTTTCTCATTCTGTTCCTGCAACAGGCGGATGAACTGCCGGCGCTCTTCCTGATGCCGCATGGATTCATCCACATCCTGTATGGCGCCGATCACACGCACGGCATCTCCATGGTCGCTGTAAAGGATATGCGCACGGTCCAGCACGTACTTATAGCTCCCGTCCGCACAACGGAAGCGGTATGCCGCGTTCCAGTGTATGTCCTTCCTTTGCAGGCTTTCGTTGAAAGAATCCATCACCTGGGTTATATCTTCGGGGTGAACTTTTTCTTTCCACCAATCCATTTTCTCTACCGCTTCTTCCTCCTTGTAGCCGAACATGGTTGAAGGGCCATGGTTGCGTGTAACCCGTCCTGAAAGCAGGTCCCAGTAGTAAATGCAATCCTGTGTGACCTGCGCCAGCAGTTCATAACGCGTACCAATGTCTTTTGCTTTGATAGTGTTGCGCACTTCCGAATCAATATCTATCGCCATCACGATACGCGCTTCCCTGCCGTTGTAATGGGTGGTATGCGAATACAATTCCACGTAAAACAATTCGCCGTTCTTCTTCCTGTGCTGCCAGATACCGCGGTAGTCAAGGTTCCTGTTGGTGCGGTTCACATCGTCCAGCACATCCGGGATAGACGAGGGGTCGCGGATGGAAAGGATATCCATCGCTTCAAATTCCTTCCTGCTAAAACCGTATTTGCTGACTGCCGCATTGTTTACCGCCAGGAACTTCAGCGTGCCCCACTGGTAGATCCACATGGGCACCGGGTGTTCGTAGAACAGCTGGCGGTATTGGGTTGAATAGGTGTTGTTGCGCAAAAGATCATGACGGACGATGATGTAAATGAGGATAGTGGAGACAGTGATAAAAAATGCATTCACGAAATAGGGCAACAACCCTGGATCCACATGTTTAAATAATCCTGTAAGCAGCGCCAGTAAACGGTTGTAACCCGCCAGCCATATGAGCCCGAAGGCCAGGAAGAGGCTTGCGGTTTTCAACGGGGTACGGCTCATCTCAGTAGTTTGAATATTGAATGTAGGAAAATTCGGGGAACTGGCCAATTTAGACCTGTAGCGGGTTTGACCCGCAAATGTGTTTGTTTTTCACTACCACTCCAGCGTTACTTCACTCGTTTGCGCATAGCCCGTGCAGGTAAGCACAAGCCCCTTTGCCAGCTCTTTTTCGGTCAGCACTTCGTTGACGGACATCCAGACCTTTCCCTGCGTGCAGGTGGCAATGCAGGAGCCGCAAACGCCGCCCTTGCAGCTATAAGGCAGGGCTACCTGCTGGCGCAGGGCCGCATGCAAAATGTTTTCATTGCCGGGCACCGTCAGCGTTTGCACGTTCCCTTCATGTTTCAGGTGCACCTGTTTCGGCGTAGCATCCTGTGGTATCTGCACGCGCGCGATTTTCGCCTCGGTGTTCACGACGAAGTTTTCTTTATGCAGCTGGTCTTCCCGGAAGCCCATGAAAGTAAGCGTGAACTGTGTCATCCGCATATATTCCGCGGGGCCGCAAATGTAGAACTGCGCAGCTTCGCGAGGGTGGTGCAGGTGTTTCGGGGCGATCATTTCCAGCAGGCTGTTGCTCATGCGCCGGTAAACGCCGGATGCATCGGCCGGGTCGCTGTAAAGCCATACGATGGTGAAGCGGTCGGGGAAGCGGGTTTGCAGTGCCAGCAGCCGTTCGCGAAAGATAGTGCTCTTCTCGTCGCGGTTGCTGTAGATGAGGGTGAGGTGCGCGGCCTTTTCGGTATGCAGGGCTTGTTGCAGGATGGAGAACAATGGCGTGATGCCGCTGCCTGCGCCCAGCAGGATGATGTCGCGGGGGAGCGCCGGCTCACTGTCCAGCGTAAAACGCCCGGAGGGCAGGAGTGAAGTGACCACATCGCCTGTCATCCAGGTGCGGAGGATGTAGCGGGAAATTTCCCCGTTGGCAATGCGTTTGACGGTAACGGCCAGGAAATCGTCTATGCCGGGCGTGGAGCTGAGCGAATAGGAACGGCGGTATTCGGCGCCATGCAGCTGCACGAGGAAGGTGAGGAACTGCCCGGCCTGGTATTTCACCGTCTTCCCGTCCGCACTTTCAAAATGATAAGTGAAGGTATCCGGCGTTTCCTGGATGATGCGGGTAATGCGTAGTTGTATGTAGAGGTCGCGCATGATGAAAAGCGTCCCGGAGCCCCAGGGCTCCGGGACGTATACGGCCTTTATAAGCTGGAGTGAACGGTTATTTTACTGCCAAGCATCTCGCGCACGGCCGATGCGATGGCGGCAGCGTCGTAGCCTGCTTCGCGCTGCAGTTCGGCGGGTTTCCCGTGCTCGATCAAACGGTCGGGGATGCCCAGGCGTTTTACTTCCGCCTTGTAATCGTTGTCTGCCATGAATTCCAGCACTGCGCTGCCGAAGCCGCCCTGGAGCGCCCCGTCTTCAACCGTGATCACACGGTCGTAACGCTGGAAGATGTCGTGCAGCATCGCAGTGTCAAGCGGTTTCACGAAACGCATATCGTAATGCGCAGGTTGCAGCCCGTCCGTCATCAGTTCTTTCATGGCTTCGGTCACAAAGTTGCCCGGGTGGCCGAGGGAAAGAATGGCAACGTCCCGCCCGTCCTGGATCTTGCGGCCTGTACCGATCTTTATCTCGGCGAAGGGCCTGCGCCAGTCCGGCATCACGCCTTCGCCGCGCGGGTAGCGGATCACGAAGGGCGATTTGTTGGACGGAAGCTGTGCGGTATACATCAGGTTGCGAAGTTCTTCTTCGTTCATGGGCGCGCTCACGATCATGTTCGGGATGCAGCGCATGTACGGAATATCATAAGCGCCGTGATGGGTGGCGCCGTCTTCCCCTACAAGGCCCGCCCTGTCAAGACAAAAGATCACAGGCAGGTGCTGGATGGCCACGTCGTGCACCACCTGGTCGTAAGCCCGTTGCATGAACGAGGAGTAGATATTGCAGAACACCGTCATACCCTGTGTGGCAAGCCCGGCGGAGAGCGTTACGGCGTGTTGTTCGCAAATGCCTACGTCTATCGCGCGGTCCGGCATCTGCTCCATCATCCATTTGAGGGAAGAGCCGGAGGGCATGGCGGGCGTAATGCCCATGATGGTTTTATTCTGTTCGGCCAGCTCGATGATCGTATGGCCGAAAACGTCCTGGTATTTGGGCGGTTGCGGGGCTTCTATGACCTTTTTGTAGATCTCGCCGGTGATCTTGTCGAACAGGCCGGGAGCGTGCCATTTGGTCTGGTCCTTTTCAGCCAGCGCATATCCTTTTCCCTTGGTGGTGTTGATATGCAGCAGCTTGGGCCCGGGGATGTTCCGCATATCCTGCAGGGTATCTACCAGCTTGGTGATGTTATGCCCGTCTATGGCGCCAAAGTAGCGCAGGTTGAGGCTTTCGAAGAGATTGCTGGATTTGGACACCATGCCTTTTACGCTGGCTTCCAGCTTGGAAGCCATGTCCCTGGTGAAATTTTTGCCGATAGGCAGCTTTCCCAGCAGGTTCCATACGTCGTCGCGGAACTTGTTGTAAGTATGGGAAGTGGTGATATCGGTGAGGTATTCTTTCAGCGCGCCCACGTTCGGGTCTATGGACATGCAGTTGTCGTTCAGGATGATCAGCAGGTTGGCATTGGCCACGCCTGCATGGTTCAGCGCTTCGAAGGCCATACCGGCCGTCATGGCGCCGTCGCCGATCACGGCAATGTGCTGCCGGTCGTGCTCTCCTTTATTTTTGGAGGCGATGGCCATGCCCAGCGCAGCCCCGATGGAGGTGCTGGAGTGGCCTACCCCGAAAGTATCGTATTCGCTTTCGCCGCGGTTGGGGAAACCGCTGATGCCTTTGTATTTCCGGTTGGTATGGAACACATTCTTCCGGCCGGTAAGTATCTTATGGCCATAGGCCTGGTGGCCCACGTCCCACACCAGTTGGTCGTAAGGCGTATTGAACGCATAATGCAGCGCTACGGTAAGCTCCACCACACCCAGGCTGGCCCCGAAGTGGCCGCCATGCACACTCACCACGTCAATAATGAACTGGCGCAGCTCGTCGCACACCTGGTGCAGCTGCTCCTTGCTCAATTTTCGCAGATCAGACGGGTATTCGATCTGGCTCAGTAATTGACCGGCCGTAATTTCCATATCAGCATTAGGGTTTAATGCCCAAAAATACATGTTTTTACGCTTATTCCGCGCCCCCACTTAAACGCCCCTGCAACCATTGATAAAAATTGGGTTCACCGCCTGTGACCCAGGTGGTATTTTTGGTTATAACGTGAAGTTTATCGCCAGACTTTGCTAACTTTTCATGGATGTTTAAACGCATATCAAAATATTGGTGGTGCCAGATACTCGGGTGGGGAGCTAACGCCTTTCTTTTCTTGTTCTTCGGCTTTTTTTTCTATCAGATAGACGCCGCGCAGGTGCAGTACATCCTTTCATATTCATTGCTGGGAATACTCATCACGCATGGATTCAGGGCGGTTATCGTCAAATACAAATGGATCGAGAAGCCCTTTGAGAATGTGGCGATCTATTTCTTTTTCGGCATCCTGGTATGCTCGATCGTGGATTCGTTCCTGCTGGCCTGCATTTCGCATTTCGTGCTGCCCGGCCCGCCGGACGGTGATTTTAAGGACAGCTGGATGAGGGCCTTCTTTTCACAGACCATGTTCATGGCCCTTTGGGCGGTGATCTATTTCCTCTGGCATTACGTGGAAGAGAGCCGCAACTCGCAGGTGGGCCAGCTGAAGCTTGAAGCCACCGTGCGCACGCTGGAGCTGAAAACGATCAAAAGCCAGCTGAACCCGCACTTCATCTTCAACGCGCTCAACAGCATCCGCGCGCTGGTAGATGAAAACCCGCGCCGCGCGCGCACCGCCATTACCGAGCTGAGCAATATCCTGCGGAATTCCATGCAGGCGGACAAAGCGGAAACGGTGAGCCTGGAAAACGAACTGAGCATAGTAAAAGATTATCTTGCATTGGAAAATATCAGGTTTGAGGAGAGATTGAAAGTGCAGTACGACATAGACCCGGAAACGCTGGAATTGCCTGTACCGCCGCTGATGCTGCAAACCCTGGTGGAAAACGCCATCAAACACGGCATTTCGCGGGAAGTGAACGGCGGGTTGATACTGATAGGCTCGCACGTGCACGACATGCGCCACGAGATCACCATCAGGAACACCGGGCAGATCGTGGAAGACCTGAATGGCAACGGTTTTGGCCTGGCCAGCACCCGGCAGCGCCTCGGTATCCTGTTCGGCAAAAGGGCTTCTTTCGAGATCTATAACCTGGATGGTGCCATGGTAGAAGCCAAAGTACAAATGCCAATACTCTAACCATCTGAATTTCAGTATATTTAAGACGTCTTTTGGACGAAAATCACATCATCAACCGAAAAAGACAGACTGTATCATGAAAAAAGCATTGATCATAGACGATGAACGACTGGCCAGGAGCGAACTCAAGAAACTGCTGGCAGACCACCCGGAGATCGTGGTGGTAGGGGAAGCGGTGAATGCGAAAGACGGCATGGAAAAGATCGAATCGCTGCGGCCCGACCTGCTGTTCCTGGACATCCAGATGCCGGACAAGACCGGCTTCGACCTGCTAGCCGAACTGGAAAGAACGCCCCAGGTGATCTTTACCACGGCCTACGACGAATACGCCCTCAAAGCGTTTGAGTATAACGCGCTGGACTACCTGCTCAAGCCCATTGAGCCCAAGCGCCTGGCCGACGCCATTCACAAGCTGCACCAGGTAGATGAAAAAGAGCGCCTGGCCGCCGCTTCCGGCATCCGTAACATTCTCGGGGAAAACGACCAGGTGTTTGTAAAAGACGGCGACCGCTGCTGGTTCGTGAAGCTGCAGGAGATACGCCTCTTTGAAAGCGTGGGTAATTATGCCCGCGTGTATTTCGAGACCAACAAACCGCTGATCCTGAAATCACTGAACGCACTGGAAGAGCGGCTGGACGAACGGGTGTTCTTCCGCGCCAACCGCAAGCATATCGTGAACCTGCGGATGATAGAACGGATAGACACGTATTTTAACGGCGGGCTGCTGCTGGAAATGCGCGGCGGGGAAAAGATAGAAGTGAGCCGCAGGCAGGCGGTGAAATTCAAGGAAATGATGAGCCTCTAGCACAGGGGGACGGCATATAATTCCAGGAAGGGAAAGGCTGTAGCCTTTCCCTTTTTTGTTGGCTTGAAATCCTTTACTGTAGCTGAATTGCGGAAAAAAAAGAGCTGTCCTGAAAAGAACAGCCCGTTAAATTATGCTTATGAAAAAAGGCCATAATGGCCATAAAGACGCATAATGCCTTTATTGCCACCTGGCGGCAGAAATATTACTAGCCCTTTAAAGATTTGCTGGATTATGGAAAAAGGTTGCTGAAAACAACAGGATGAAAGATGCTAATGCTGCTGAAATACCAGGTTTTCCCGCCTGTTCACGGACACAATTGCTCACCCGGGGTACCGGTAACTACTGGTTGGTTTGGTTTTGTTAATAAATCATGCACAAGATATACAACCTCTGCAATTTTTTTTACAAATTCTTGCAACTAGACAATAAATTTTTTCAAAAAGGTAATAGGCAGGGATAATAAAATAGGGGAGGGTTAACGTGCGGCCTTTACAGGAGCGCTATGTACGGCTTCCGCGATCTCGCGGATCAGGGAAGTATCTTTTTCGATGGCGTTGCCCACCACAATGATGTCTGCGCCGGCTTTACAGTTCAGGTAAGCTTTCTCCGCATCTCGGATGCCGCCGCCTACGATCACCGGTACTTCCACCTGGCTGGCTACACGGTGGATCATGGATTCAGTAATGGGTTTGCGCGCGCCGCTGCCGGCGTCCATATATATGACCTTCATTCCGAGCATGTCGCCCGCCATGGCGGTGCACATGGCAATATCATCTTTATCCGCAGGGATGGGCGTTGCGTTGCTGATGTAGGAAACTGTGGTAGGGGCGCCGCCGTCTATGACCATATACCCGGTAGAGATCACTTCGAGCCCGCTCTTTTTCACAGCGGCAGCAGAAACAACGTGCTGGCCGATAAGCAATTCTGCGTTACGGCCGGAGATCATGGAGAGATACAGCAATGCATCCGCATATCGCGATACCTGCGACGGGCTGCCGGGGAATAGTATCACCGGAATGGAACAGGTAGCCTTGATCTGCTGAACTACTTCGTCCAAATGGTTCGTGATAACAAGACTTCCTCCCAGGAAAATATAATCAACTTTAGCCTCGGTGCATTTGGCAGTCAGATCAGCAATCCCGGCAGGTGTAACCTTATCGGGGTCTATCAGAACTGCGAATGACTTTGTACCTTTTGCCTTTCTCTCGATAAAGGAACTGTATATTTTTCTGTACATTAATTTTGCATTGTTCCGGTTGAAGCAAATGTATAAATTTTTTTCTAATAAGGCACAGGGTTAAATAAATATGCATGGTATTGATTTTGCAATTGATTTAAGGTGAAAAGCACGCTTTTAATCCGGCTAACTACCGTAGTTTGTTAATGCGCCCTTATGCACAGGCTGTGGATAAGACTAATTGGTGTGAAGAGCATTTAAAATTATTTTAGTAATCCCACTCCAAAAGTGTAATCGGTATCAATTTATCTGTTTAATCCTGTCAAAAATTTCTAGGGCATATGAAAAATCAAGTTAATAAGGCTGGCGGCCTCGCATTTTCCCGCCACTTTACCCGGGAAGGTGTTAGCCCCTATGATCAGTTCCAATATGATATGCGCTCGTCCGTTATCCGCAACCCGGGTGGGGATGTAGTGTTCGAGATGAATAACGTGGAGGTGCCCAGGGCATGGTCGCAGATCGCGACAGACATCCTGGCACAGAAATACTTCAGGAAAGCCGGCGTGCCCCAGGCAGACGGCTCCACAGGCCGTGAAACTTCCGTAAGGCAGGTAGTGCACCGCATGGCCAACTGCTGGCGGGTATGGGGCGAAAAATATGGTTATTTCGCTTCCGCCGCAGACGCGCAGGTGTTCTACGAAGAACTCGTGTACTGCATGCTCAACCAGGCCTGCGTACCTAATTCCCCCCAATGGTTCAATACCGGCCTCCATGAAAGCTACGGCATTAAAGGCAAGCCGCAGGGCCATTATTACGTGGAGCAAAAGACCGGCAAGCTCGAAAAATCAACCTCCGCATACGAAAGGCCCCAGCCGCATGCCTGCTTCATCCTCAGCGTGAGCGACGACCTGGTGAACGACGGCGGCATCATGGACCTCTGGGTACGCGAAGCCCGTATCTTCAAATACGGCTCAGGCGTGGGCACCAACTTCTCACAGATCCGTGGCGAAGGAGAGAAACTCAGCGGCGGCGGTACTTCCAGCGGGCTGATGAGCTTTCTGAAAATAGGGGACAGGGCCGCAGGCGCCATCAAATCTGGCGGCACCACCCGCAGGGCCGCCAAAATGGTATGCCTGGACCTGGATCATCCCGAAGTGCTGGAATTCATCAACTGGAAAGTGGAAGAGGAAAAGAAAGTAGGCGCCCTCATCGCCGCCGGCTATTCTTCCGACTACGAAGGAGATGCTTACCGCACCGTTTCAGGGCAGAATTCCAACAACTCCGTACGCATCCCCAACAGCTTTTTCCATGCCCTGGAAGCGGATGGCGACTGGGAACTGAAAGCCCGCATGAACGGGAAAGTGATGAAGACCGTAAAAGCCGCCGACCTTTGGAACCAGATCGCCTATGCGGCCTGGCGCTGTGCAGACCCCGGCACCCAGTACGACACCACCATCAACGAATGGCATACCTGTCCCCAGGGCGGCCGCATCAACGCATCCAACCCCTGTTCCGAATACATGTTCCTGGACAACACGGCCTGCAACCTCGCATCCGTGAACCTGCGCCGCTTCTTCGACGAAGAAAAGAGCCTGTTCGACGTGCCGGGATTTGAATACACCGTAAGACTGTGGACTACCGTGCTGGAAATTTCCGTGCTCATGGCGCAATTCCCGTCCAAAGAAGTGGCGCAGCTCAGCTACGAATACCGCACGCTGGGCCTGGGCTATGCCAACCTTGGTTCCATGCTCATGGTGAGCGGCATTGCGTACGACAGTGAAGAAGCGCGCGGCATTGCAGGCGCCATCACTGCTATCATGACCGGCGTATCCTACAAAACATCTGCCGAAATAGCCGCCCACCAGGGCGCTTTCCCGAAATACGCCGAGAATAAGGAAGACATGCTGCGCGTGATGCGCAACCACCGGGCGGCAGCCTACGATGCTGCCGAGGCATATGAAGGGATCGAGATCAAACCGCAGGGCATTAACGCGAGGTATTGCCCGGATTACCTGCTGAAAGCCGCCACCAAAGCCTGGGACGACGCAGTGAAGCTGGGCGAGAAACACGGCTACCGCAACGCGCAGGCCACCGTGATCGCGCCCACCGGCACTATCGGGCTGGTGATGGACTGCGATACAACCGGCGTGGAACCCGATTTTGCGCTGGTGAAATTCAAAAAGCTCTCCGGCGGCGGTTACTTCAAGATCATCAACCAATCCATTCCCTCCGCGCTGAAGCACCTGGGGTATAAAGAGAACGAGATCAAAGCGATCGTGGATTATGCAAAAGGCACGGGCAGCTTCTCCGGGGCGCCTTACATCAACCCGCAGAGCCTGAGCGAAAAAGGCTTCATCGCCGAAGAGATCAAAAAGCTGGATGCCGCCGTGGCCTCTTCTTTCGATATTGCTTTCGTGTTCAACGTATACACGCTGGGAGAAGAATGCCTGCAAAGGCTGGGATTCAAGCCTGAACAGTATTTCAGCATGGAATTCAGCCTGCTGCACGAGCTGGGCTTTACAGACGAGCAGATGGAAGCCGCAAACGACTACATATGCGGCACCATGACCGTGGAAGGAGCTCCTTACCTGAAAGAAGCCCACCTGCCTGTGTTCGACTGCGCCAATAAATGCGGTAAAAAAGGCGAAAGATATATCCACGCCCATGGCCACATCCGCATGATGGGCGCCGCGCAGCCGTTCATTTCCGGCGCTATTTCCAAAACCATCAACCTGCCGAACGAGGCCGCAGTTGAAGAGATCGCCGATGCATACAAGCTGAGCTGGGAACTGGGCCTGAAAGCCTGCGCGCTTTACCGCGACGGCTCTAAGCTGAGCCAGCCGCTCAGCAACAAAAGCGACAAAAAGAAAAAATCCACCGAAGCCGCAGAACCCGCTGCAGAAGCGCCCGGCCAGATCATTGAAATGAACAAGCTCACGATAGACGAGCTGCTGGAAGAGCTGAACAAAAGGATGATCGCCAGTTCGGATACTTCGCTGAAACGGGCGCTGTCGCGCATTGTGGAGCGGAAAACATTGCCGGGCAAACGCCGCGGCTTCACGCAGAAAGCAAAAGTGGGCGGGCAGCCGATCTTCCTCCGCACGGGCGAATACAATGATGGAACGCTGGGCGAGATCTTCATAGACCTTGCAAAAGAAGGCTCCACGCTCCGGAGCCTGATGAACTGTTTTGCGATCGCAGTGTCTGTAGGCCTGCAGTACGGCGTGCCGTTGGAAGAGTTTGTAGATAAGTTCGTGTTCACCCGCTTTGAGCCCGCCGGCATGGTGGATCACCCGAATATCAAATCCTCCACTTCACTGATCGATTATATTTTCCGTGTGCTGGGTTATGAATACCTGGGCAGAACGGACCTGGTGCACATCCTGGATGCGCCGGGCAATACCGGCGAAGAGGAGTGGGACGAACCCGTGGTGAAACCTGAATTATCCAATGTGCGTGTGGTGGGAAACACCTCCGGCGCAAGCGGGCCGAAGGCGGTGAAACCACAGCCTGTAGCGGCTTCCAGCGGGGAAAGCAGTACGCAGGATTACATGCGCAGCATGCAGAGCGACGCGCCGGCCTGTAACACCTGCGGCCACATCACTGTGCGTTCAGGAACCTGTTACAAATGCCTGAATTGCGGCAACAGCATGGGTTGCAGCTGAATGGAAGGCGGCGGGAAAGCGCGCTTCTTTAAAAGTTTTTAACAAGTTTTGGAAGAAAACCCGGAACGACCGGTTCGCTGAAATCTGCGATGGTATTGGGTTTGTGGCGATCGTGACGAGCAGAAACTTTGTTAATTATTTGTTATTCAGGTTTAAAAATTTCAGATAAAGTTAACATAGATATACCTTTGTATACAAATAGGGTTTTCATAGGATAGTAACAAATTGAGGGCGCTTTTCTAAGTGCCCTTTTTCTTTTATACCCGCTTCCACAAAGGCTTTTAAAAAAGCTCCCCTTTTTCTCTCCTTCATTTTAATTTTTGTTGTGCGGATAAATTGCAGTGCATTTTGCGTCGCCGGGGAAATTTTTTTTGAAAAAAATGGCGGAGGTTCAAATGTATTTCTGCCGGGTAAAAAAAACATCATTTTGAGCGGGAAAAGTATCTTTTGCCTTTATTCACTTTCAATTCTCCGGGTTTTTATTTTACCAATTGAGATCATAAAGAGCGGGTTTACAGCTGTTTAATGGTCATTTTGCTACCTCCTGATTTTACTGGACATTTTGGAGCGTTAACAAAAAAAGTCTCTCCCAGCCTGGGTTTCCGCTATAGCTCCATACGAATTAACAAAAAAGGCTGTTTTTATTAACAAATCACTGCGGTAGGCAGAACCAAGTTTGTCAGGGCAATGATTTTTTATTCGATTCTATTCAAAAAAAGGCTATTCAGTTTTAAAAAATCTATTTTAAAAAGCAATTTTTGCGTTTTTTGAATATATAAACGAAAGCGATTGTAGTTATTTGATTATTTTTATATTTGTTAAAGTATTAATTTTTTATATGGTTACTGTCCTATGAAAAACCAAATATTCCTACACCGCGAGAATCTTCTTGCACAGTAAATGACTCTCGAAAGCAATGGATTAATCCATTGCTTTTGTTCTTTTATAGGGGGAGGTTCAGTAAAAAAGAAGAGTTTGCCACCAATTATGCCGGCAGCAGGTCGCAGAAATAGAAACGGGTATCCCAATTACCGGGTTCTTCCTTTTGAAAACAGTTATCACCATCATCTTTATAGCAATTACTACCCTGGTTCGCCGCCGGGGAATACACCCGCTCTACCGTTTCGCCGATGGTGAACGGCACGGGAGCGGCAAACAGGGGGCCGTCGAACACAAAACTGTGGAACTCGCCGTTTTCCCCACAGGGATCCACTCCCGGGGGCAGATCGGCGAGGAAGGCTTCATCTATTATTCTCCCGGCAAAGGAAGCCGGTAAATATTTCGCGTTTACGCATACTATCACCGCTTTAAAGCCCGCCGCGATGAAATCCCGGACCAGCGTAGCACTGTCCTGCTTCCATAGCGGGAACACCCCTTCCATGCCCGCCTGCGCCAGCTGGCTTTCCCGGTAAGCCCGCAGGTCTTCCAGGAAAATGTCGCCGAACACGGCGTGGCGTATCCCGGAAGCCTGGAATTCACCCAGCGCTTCATGCATTATGCGATTGTAATCCTCCATGGAAGCGTGTTCCGGCAGGAAGGCCTTTTTCACCGGGAGTCCCGTTTGCCGGGCCTGCTCGTCCAGCAGTTCTTCCCGCACCCCGTGCATAGACACGCGGCGGAATGCTCCGCTTAAAGTGGTGAACAGGTGCCGCACTTCGTACCCGGGCGTTTGCCGCAGCTGCCAGAGGGCAAAAGCGGCATCTTTGCCCCCGCTCCAGTTGATATATGCTTCCATTTAACGTAAAATTATTTAAAATCCCCTTCTCCGCGGGAAACGGGAATATTATATTTGACAAAATACTATCCCATGCGATTCGCCTCCCTTTTATTCCTGCTCCTCTGGATATTGCCCGCCGCGGCCCAGCAAAAGGCCCTCATTGCTGGCCCCATGGCCGGTTCTGTTGAGCTGCGCGACGTTATTATCTGGCTGGAAGCGGGTTCTGCCGTGAAGCAGGCTGCTATCCGGTATTACGAAAAGGGAAAACCGGCCGCGGCCAGGACGGAACGTTTTACCGGCGAACTGGGCAAACGCTACAATCCTGTTAAGATACAGCTCGTGAACCTGGAACCGGGCACGGCTTATGAATATGAAGTGCTGCTGGACGGGAAGGCCGTGAAAAGATCCGCCTTTACCACCAAAACGCTCTGGCAATACCGCCAGCCTGCGCCTGATTTCAGCTTTCTCACCGGTTCCTGCGCTTATTTTAATGAACCGGCATACGACCGCCCGGGGAAACCCTATGGCAACGATTCTTCTATTTTTGAGACCATGGCCGCGGTGCCGGCCGATTTTATGATGTGGCTGGGCGACAACTGGTATACCCGCGACGCAGACTTCCACTCCGTACCAGGCCTGCAATACCGCGCCCACCGCGACCGGTCGCTGCCAGTATTGCAGCGGTTCCTCCAGGCCATGCCCCATTACGCCGTTTGGGACGATCACGACTACGGCCCCAACAACGCCAATAAATCCTACATCTTCCGCGATCAAAGCCGCGAAGTGTTCTCCCAATACTGGCCCAACCCCAGTTTCGGGGAAGAAGGCAAAGGCATTTATACCCGCTACAGCTTCAGCGATGTAGACTTTTTCCTGCTGGACGGGCGGTACTGGTCCAGCGCGGGCGAGCTGCCAGACAGCATCAATGGCCAGCCCAATCCTACTAAAAAAATGTACGGCGACCAGCAGATGGAGTGGCTGAAGAACGCGCTGCTCACCAGCAATGCTTCCTTTAAGATCATCGTAACCGGCAGCCAGGCGCTCAATCCTATTTCAATTTTTGACAGTTTTCATCACTTTCCTGTTGAATATCATGATTTTATGAATTTCCTGGACCAGAATCACATTCCCGGCATCCTTTTCCTGACCGGGGACCGACACCATTCGGAGGTGATAAAGCTGCCCCGGGAAAACAATTACCCGCTTTATGACATTACCAGTTCACCGCTTACTTCCGGGGTGGGCGGGGTGCTCCTGGGGAATGAAAAAAACAATCCATACCGCGTGCCTGGTACGCTGGTGGTGACCCAGAACTTCGCACGGATCAGCGTTTCCGGCCCCAAAGGAGGGCGGTGGCTGAAGCTGGAGTTCATGGATAAGGGGAAGCAGGTTTTGGGCAATTTTGAGGTGAACCAGCAGGAACTGATGAAATAATTTCCGGGAAGCTGCAACTTTTGGGCTGGATGGTCGTCTTTTAAGTACAAACCCACACGATTAGTACCTGGATATGTGCAGTTTGTACCGTAGAAGTACCTGTTCGTCAATTAGGGGTAAAATATCTCAGTTATTTTGTATTTTTAGGTCATTAAATCTTACCCGTATGAAAAAGCTGTTGTTCATGTTGATACTGGGTACAGTTACAACCGCTGCAGCGTTCGCCCATAATGGCGATAAAACAAACAACAACGGCGACAAGCCGGACAAGGGTGCAAAAGCCAAAACCGCTACGAGGGTGGAAGACTTTATTTGGGGCTTGCCTCAATCTTCCAACAAAGTGGAAAAGGTGGAAGAAGCTGAAATGCAAAAGGCCATCGTTGACCTGTATAAATGGTATTTACAGAATGAAACCCGCGTGAACAGCAACACTCCTTTGAAAGGCGACGACGGCCAGGATGTGGTGGCGCCGTTCAAGGTAGATCCCAAAGTGCTGCAGCAATACCTGAAATTCATCAAGAAGAACTTCCCTGGTCTTAATGAAGAAGACCTCAGCGATAAACGTAACGTTACTTCTTCCGTACGCAAAAACAACGCGCCAGTGTCCACCTGCGACGACCTGGACGCACCAATGTCTTTGACCGCTTCAAAATAATTTCGTAAGTTCGTTGAATGCATTTGCTACAGTTCACTTACAACAAGGAAGAGGTTATTAATGCATTACGATTTCACTTTCTCCGCCGGGGCGAGATCAAAGTATTTCGCAATACCCTCATAATTTTATTGATTGCCACAATTACGGGTTACCTGTTTAACGTGGTGAATTTTAATGCCCTGCTCGGCATTTGCGCCATGATGGTCGTGTTGGGCTGGGCTTTCTGGTATTTGCTGCCGGTTTCTACTTACAATAAGGCAGCTACTTTCAAAGACAGTATCCGCCTGCGTTATAACGAAGAAGGCATGGCCATTTCAACCGGGCAGGGAGAGCGCAGCATGCCGTGGAGAATATTTTCACAGATCATAGAAACGCGGAATTTCTTTTTTATTTACCGCGATAAACGCACATTTTTTCTCATTCCCACCAGTGCATTCGAGAACGAAGAAGCCCGCAACGGTTTCAGTTCGCTGATGCAATCCACTTTCAAAGATTACAGCCGCCTGAACATTTCATAGTGCGGGATATTCACTTCCGTAAATTCTTCACCGCGCACCTGGTAGCCGTTTTTTTCATAAAAAGGCACCGCTTCTTTACGCGCATGCATCATCAGTTCCGAAAAACCGCTGGCCCGTGCCTGCTGTTCCGCGAAAGCGAGGATCTTGCTTCCCGTGCCGCTCCTCTGCATGGTTTCATCTACCGCCATCTGCCTTAACTGCACAGTGTTTTCATCCACCGGGCTGAGTATGCAGCAACCGATGATCTGCTCATTTTCAAAACCGCCGATGAGCACGTCTGAGATCTCCTGCTGTAAATATTCAGGTGAAAAAGTGAGGCCGAGCGGGCGGCGCAGTATCTTATCGCGCAAGGCCACCATATCGTGGTAGTCGCAACTGCCGTATTCTATGGTCCGGATCGTTAACATGCGGCAAAGTTATGGCTTCTCATACAGGCACTTCCTGGAAATATTCGAGTATCAGCGGGGCAACGGATTTCACCTCCAGGAAGGGATCGCTGATCTGCAGGGCGTTAGGATGCGTGTCTGTACACACCAGTTTTTCCACCAGCCCGCTGTTCCTGATCTTTTCAAAGCCGTTGCCCGCAAAGATGCCATGGGTCGTGATCACGGCAATGCTGCCGGCGCCCGCTTCACGGTAAGCTGCCGCGGCCTGCAGCAGGGAGCCGCCGGTACGGATCATATCGTCGTAAATGATGACGAGCTGGTCCTGCACATTGGCGCTGATGGCAGTAATGTCGGTTTCTTCGCCGGAAAGCCTCTTTTTGAAGACGAACGCAGCGGAAACATGAAGATCGTTGGCCAGGGATTCCACCCATTTGGCGCGGCCTGCGTCTGTACTGGCCATTACGAACGGCCTGCCACGGGCTATTTCGAGGGCGGCGTTGCGCACGAAGGTTTTGCCATAGAGATGCACAGGGCGGATATTGCTTTCGAAATAATAGGAAATGCCGTCTACATGCAGGTCGATCAGTATCACCTTTGCGCCCAGCGAAGTGGTGGGCAGGGCGGAGAAAAGGATGGCGCGGTTCTTGGCTTTCACGATTTCGCCGTATTTTACAGCCCTTTCCATGGTGGAATACCCGAAATAGGGGATCACAAGGCTGATGCACAGCGCCCCGTTCTGTATGCAGCCATGGGCAATGTCGAAGAGCTCGAGGGTTTCCTTATCGTCTATTGTTCCGCCGATGAGCACCGCTTCTTTTCCGCTAACGTTGCTGGTTATACGATGGTAATGTTCCCCGTCCGGGAAGTCGCGGATGGTCATTTGCCCGTCTTCCCAGTCGTCCGGGGCCAGGGACAGAATGCGTTCTTTCAGGTAGAGGTACCGTTGGGTGCAAAAGAGTATCTTTCGGGCCATGGCGCAGTATTTGAATGGTTGTTTGCCGAATTTAGGCAAATCTGCGGCATTGGCGGACTTGTGTGATAAATATTTTTAACGTTTCTTTTGATCCGGGAACGCTAATTTTGATTGAATAGTATGAAGCATGTTCTGATCAGATACACTGTTGCACTGGCCTTGTTCTTAATACCGGGTTTACAGGAAGCCGCTGCCCAGGTCCGCCTGATGGGGATGGTAACCGATGCGGACACCCGCACGGGCCTGCCCTCTGTCAGTATCTGGAATAAGCGCTCCGGCATGGGCACCGTGAGCAACGAAACCGGCCGTTATTACATCGAGGCGCTGCCGGGCGATACCATCGAGTTTACCATGATCAGCTACGTGCGCACCCAGATCGTGGCGCCGGGCATTTCAGGCACCCAGAACGTGCAAATGAAACGGCACATCTTCGGGCTGCAGGGGGTCAACATCCGCGGCCGCATTTATAAGCAGGACTCGCTGGCTATGCGCGACGAATACGAAAAATACTTCGGCTACAAACGGCCCGGTGCACTGGATGTGTTGAAAACACTGCCTTCCAATCCCATCACGGCACTGAGTTACCTCATTCCCAGCAAAGCCCGCAAACGCAAAGAAGCATTCGGGGAACAGCTGAAATACTGGGAAGAGGAAAAACATATCGATCACCGCTACAATCCTGACCTGGTGCAGCGCATGACCAAACTGGAAAGCCCGGAGCTGGATTCCTTCATGCTGCGTTACCGCCCTTCTTACAATTTCCTGCTGAGTGCATCGGATTACGACCTGATGCTGTTCATCAAACAGGCGTTTGAAAAATACCAGAAACAGCAGGGAATACTACCGAAAGACACTACACCGGCACAATAACAATATGCATAAAAAAGCGGCCCCTGAGCCGCTTTTTTATTGATTCGAATTTCTTATTTCAACAGGGAACCTTTCAGCCTGTGCAGCTCCGTTTCCGCCACCTTCGTATTATACCTCGCCTGGATGAGCCTGTAGGCAGCCAGTTCAAGGCTTTGCTGCGCTTCTTTTACTTCCAGCGTGGTAGACACGCCCTGCCTGAAACGCTCCAGCGCCACCATGGTATTCTCGCGCGCAAGGTCCACGCTTTCCTGCTCCAGCGTTAAGGCCATCTTGTAATATTCATAATCCTTGAAAGCATTCGTAAGCAAGAGGTTCACCTGCGACTGCGTGTTTTCCATTGCCAGCTGCTGGTAGGAAATATCCAGCTTGGCCGCTTTCAGCGCGCGGTGTGCGTTGAGGCCATTGAATATGGGAACGGTGGCGGAGAAGCCGTAGTTGAAACCCCTGTTCTGGTTGAATATCGGGCTGAACTGGTTCACCGCCGCGCTGGCATTGGATTGCGTGAAATTGTATGCGGAGTTGAAAGCGATCACCGGGTAAAAATCGCCTTTCCTTTCTTTCAGCACCAGCTTTGATATTTCGAGGTTCTGGCGGGCTACCTGCATTTGCGGGTTGGTGTTCGGCAGGTCCTGCAGTATTTCGCCATAGGAAAGGGAAAGGTTTACAGGGATGCTGTCGTTCACATCGTAATTGAGGTTCCCGTCTGCAATGCCCAGCAGCTGGTTGAGCGCGGCTTTGCTTTGCTCGATGGCCGTTTGCTGGCGGAGCCAGTTGGCGCGCTGCGCGTTGTAATCCACTTTGGCCTGCAGCCAGTCTGTTTTAGGCGCGAGGCCGGTCTGGAACTTGGCGTCGGAGAGTTTTACCCGTTCGTCTGAAATGCTCATCTGCTCGGCCAATGCGCGCAGCTGCTGCTTTTGCTGGGCGATGTTATAATAGCTGTTGATAATGTTGGCGATGGAATTTTCCACCTGGTTCTTCACGTTCAACTCGCCCAATATCTCGATAGCTTGTATGCGGTTGCGCGTGGCGAACATCTTGAGCCCGTCGAACAGCGTCCAGTTGAGGTTTACGGCCGCCTGCAGCTGCCGGTTCTTGATGCCGCTGGTATCTCTTTTGGTGCCGTTGCCGAATTCCTGCTTGGTAGCCGTATTGGTCCATACCTGTGAAGCGGTGCCATTCAGGCGCGGCGCGAATGCGAAGTTGGCGTATGCGTTGTCGTTGGCTGCCACGTCCGCGTCGTTGCGGGCCAGCCGTATGTCGAAGTTATTCTTTAAACCCAGGTCTATCGCCTGCTCCAGCGTAAGCACCTGTTGCTGTGCTTTGGCGCTTACCGCCAGCTGAAGAAAGAATATCCCCGTCAATAATTTTCTGTTCAATTTCATTTTATTCAGTTTACCGTTTCCCGTTGCCGGGAGCGATGATTCTTTTTCTTATGCGTGAGATACGGAGGCGGCTGCTTCGGGTGACGCCTGTTCCGCGGTTTCTTCGTCAGCCCCGCTGAGCTTGCCCCTGCGGCTCAGGAAAGTATAGATCGCGGGGATCACATACAGCGTGAGCACGAGGGAGAACATGATGCCGCCGACAATTACGATACCAAGCGGTATACGGCTGGTAGACGCCGCGCCAAGGCTCATGGCGATAGGCAGCGCGCCCAGCGCCATCGCGAGGCTCGTCATCAGGATCGGGCGAAGGCGCATCACGGAGCCATCCACCGCAGCGCGCATTTTCTGTTTGCCCGCGTCGCGCATGTGGTTGGCAAATTCCACGATCAGGATACCGTTCTTCGTTACAAGCCCTATCAGCATGATCACCCCGATCTGGGAGAAGATGTTCCAGGTTTGGCCGAACAGCTTGAGTGAAAGGAATGCGCCGGCAAACGCCATGGGCACGGTAAGCATGATGATGAAAGGATCCACCCAGCTTTCGAACTGCGCGGCCAGTACGAGATAAATGAGCACCAGCGCCAGCAGGAGGGCAAACATGGTATTGGAGCCGCTCTCCGCATAGTCGCGGCTGGAGCCGCTGAGCGCGGTGGCAAACGATTCGTCTATCACGCCTTCTTTCTGCAGTTTCGCATAAATGGCATTCATGGCGTCTATACCGTCGCCGATGGTTTTGCCCGGGGCAAGACCGGCGGAGATGGTGGCGGATTTCATACGGTTAAAGTGATAGATCACCGGCGGGCTTGTTTCTTCCTGGATGGTCACCAGGTTGTCCAGCTGGATGGCTTCGCCGCGGGTATTGCGCACGTAGATGCTTTGCAGGTCAACAGGATCGTCGCGGTCTGCGCGGAACACCTGGCCCATTACCTGGTATTGTTTACCGTTGCGGATGAAATACCCGAAGCGGCGGTTGCTCAATGCAAGCTGGAGGGTGGAAGAAATATCAGCCACTGAAACGCCCAGCTCGCTTGCTTTTGCTCGGTTAATGGAAATGCGCAGCTCGGGCTTGTTGAACTTGAGATCTACGTCTACGCCCTGGAACACAGGATTGGCGGAAGCCTCGTCCATAAACCTCGGGATCACGGCGGAGAGTTTTTCAAAGTTCACGTTTTGCAGCACAAAAGCTACGGGAAGACCACCGCGGCGGCCCACCTGGATAGTTTGCTGCTCGATGGCGAATACCTTGCCCTGCGGGAAGCGGTACATGTTGCGGTTCACCATGTTCACGATATCTTTCTGCGAACGGGTCCTGTCTTTCGGCTCCGGCAGCGTTACAAAAGAGAAAGCGGTGTTCACCGAGCCGGCGCCGGAGAAGCCGGGCGCTGTCACGGAAAGGATCACTTTCTTTTCCGGGATGGAATCGATCATGAAATCCACGAGGCTGGTCACGTATTTGTCCATGGCGTCGTAGGAGGTGCCTTCGGGCGTGGTGACGGAAAGGCGGAACGTGCTGCGGTCTTCCACCGGCGCCAGTTCTGATTGCAGGTTGCTGAACAGGAAATAGATCATCACAAGGCATCCCGCGATCACCACGAAGGCCATCCAGCGCACTTTCATGAACGCTTCCAGCGAGCGTTTATAACCGTTTTCGAGGCCGCTGAAGAAAGGTTCTGTTTTTTCGTAGAACCAGGAATGTTTATGTGTTTTGCGCGCGAGCTTAACGTTCAGTACAGGCGTGAGCGTGAGCGATACGAATGCGGAGATCAGTACCGCGCCGGCCACTACGATGCCGAATTCCCGGAAGAGGCTTCCCACGAAGCCCTGGAGGAAGATAATAGGAAGGAATACGAATGCAAGCGTTATGGAAGTGGCGATTACTGCGAAGAAGATCTCTTCGGAGCCTTCTTTGGCGGCGCGCATTTTGGGCATACCCGCTTCGATCTTTTTATAGATGTTCTCCGTTACCACGATACCGTCATCCACCACAAGCCCCGTTGCCAGTACAATGGCGAGCAGGGTGAGGATGTTGATGGTGAAGCCGCAGACGTACATGATGAAGAACGCGCCGATCAGCGAAACGGGAATGTCTACGATCGGGCGGAGGGCCATGAGCCAGTCGCGGAAGAAAAGGTACACGATCAGGATCACGAGCACCAGCGCGATGATCAGCGTTTCCTGTACTTCAAGGATACTCTTCTTGATGAAGGCAGTATTGTCCATCGCGATGTTCAGCGTGTAATCGTCGGGCACTTCTTTTTGCAGGTCCGCATATCTTTTATAAAATTCCTCTGAAATGGCCACATAGTTGGAGCCCGGCTGCGGAATAAGCGCCAGCGCGATCTGCGGGATATTGGATTCTTTCAGCTGTGTTTCTTCGTTCTCGGGGCCGAGCACTGCCTGGCCAACGTCGCGGAGGTGGATCTCTGCTCCGTTTACGGTCTTAATGATAAGGTCGTTGAATTCTTCTTCCGTATCGAGCCGGCCAAAGGTACGCACAGTGAGCTCTGTGGCGTTACCGGCGATCTTGCCGGAAGGCAGTTCCACGTTCTCACGCGCCAGGGCGTCCTGCACGTCGCCGGGGGTAAGGCTGTAGGCTGAAAGGCGCGAAGGGTCGAGCCAGATGCGCATGGCGTATTTCTTTTCACCCCAAACCTGGATGGCGGATACGCCGGGAATGGTTTGCAGCCTTTCCAGCAGCACGTTGGTCGCATATTCTGTGATCTCCAACTGGTTGTGCGTATTGCTCTGCACGGTCATGGAAATGATGGCGTCCGAGTTGGCGTCTGCCTTAGACACAACGGGCGGGGCTTCCAGGTCTTGCGGGAGGTTCCGCTGCGCCTGGCTCACTTTGTCGCGCACGTCGTTGGTGGCTGCTTCCAGGTCTTCGCCGAGTTCAAACTCCACGGTGATGTTGCTGCTGCCCTGGCTGCTGAGGGAAGAGATATTTTTAATACCGGCCACGCCGTTGATGGCTTTTTCCAGTACTTCTGTGATCTGCGTTTCAATGATGTCTGAGTTGGCGCCGGGGTAGGAGGTGCGCACGTTCACAACGGGCGGGTCTATGGCGGGAAAGTCGCGCACGCCCAGGAAAGTAAAGCCCACGAGGCCGAAGATCACTATGATGATATTCATCACAATGGCCAGTACGGGCCGTTTGAGGGATATGGAAGGTAAACTCATGATAATATCTGTTAGCGTTAATCAATGATCGTTGCACATAGTCAACGCACTTACTGCACCTTGTTATATTTGAACGGCATGCCCGGCTTGAGCTGCAGGATACCGGTGGTGATCACGGTGTCTCCCACCTGCAACCCGTCCGTGATCTGCACATTGCTTTCGTTCCGGATGCCGGTTTCCACGTTCACGAACTTTGCCTTTCCGCTGTCTGCCACGATCACCTGTTTGAAGCGGGTGCCGGGGATGACTGCCTGTGATGGTATCATGATGGCGTTCGGGTTGTCTTTCAGCTGGATCGTTGTTTTGGCGAAAGAGCCCGGGAACAGCCTGCCGGAAGCATTGGGCACGATGGCGCGGATCTTCACGCTGCGGGTGGCCAGGTCTATCTTGGGATCTATAGCATAAATGCTGCCACGGTATTTAACTGTATCGCCGGCCACGGTAAAGGTAACGGGGTCGCCTTTACGAATGGCGTTCTTATATTTCTCGGGCGATGCAAAATCGATTTTGAGCGGGTCCAGTTGCTGGAGGGTGGTCATAACGGTAGTAGGACCAACGATGGCGCCTTCGCTCACGTTGCGCAGGCCGAGGGTACCGCTGAAGGGCGCCCTGATCTCTGTTTTCTGCAGCTGGGCGCGGTTGTATTCGATATCCGCGGCATAAGCGCTCACCTGGTTGCTGGTCACATCCACATCCTGCTGGCTGATACCGTTGATCTTTAACAGCTGTTGCTGGCGGGTGAGGGTGGTTTTGGCCAACTGCTGTTGCAGTTCCAGCTTGTGGATCTGCGCGAGGATGTCGCCGTCATATAATTTAATGAGAAGGGTGCCTTTGCTTACTTTCACGCCTTCTTTGAAGAATATCCTGGTGATGCGGCCGGTGATCTCTGGTTTGAGTTCCACTTCTTCGTTGCTCTGGAGGGTACCGCTGGCTTCGATGTTCTCGTCGAGCTTGACGGGGGTTACCACGTAGGCGTCTACGAGGATGGCCCTTCCGGGTCCGGCGCCCCTGTTTCCTCCTGCTGCTGCGCCTCCGCGGGGGGCTTCGGGTTCTTTAGGATTGTTGCTTTTCGCGGCCAGTTTATAAATAAAGAAGCCGGCTACTGCCAATACGAGGAATAACAGAACGATTCTAGTGGTCTTATTTCGCATGTTTCAAATGAGTATAATATGTTTAACTGTTGCCGGATTACCGTGTCTGAAGCCAGTGTTCGCCCCGGGTTAAGTTATGGCGGGCCCGTTGCTGCAAGTTACGGGATTTCATAACCGGACAAATATAATAGTTGGACGTTAAGCCTTCCGCGATCCGGTTTTAAATGTGGTTAAGTGGCGGTATAAAAGGTTGAATGGTCAACTTATATGTCATAACACATAAATGGTATATAATGGCGGGCGGAGGGGGATGGAGTAGCGGTTATGTACTATATATAATGGTGTAAGCGGGTATAAAAGGAGATGTAAAACGTAAAAAGACATGAGCGATTTCGTGCATATGGAATCCGCTGGAACCTGCGAAGGGCGCGTTAAATGCAGGAATTACAATGGTATCGGGCGTGTTAGTAAATTGGAAATTCTGGGTTAAAATTGGCCGATATCCTTGGCAATTGAATAAAAATTATATTTTTGCAGTCAAGTTTTAAACCAAAAACACTTAAAATTATGTCAGACATTGCATCAAGAGTTAAAAAGATCATTATTGACAAATTAGGCGTTGACGAAGCCGAGGTAACTCCTGAAGCCAGCTTCACCAACGACTTAGGCGCTGACTCTTTGGATACGGTAGAACTGATCATGGAATTCGAAAAAGAATTCAACATCTCCATTCCTGACGAACAAGCAGAAACTATCACCACTGTTGGCCAGGCAGTAGCTTACCTGGAAGAACACGTAAAATAATCCAACAACCAGAACTGTTTTAATGCAACCAAGACGAGTAGTCGTTACAGGTTTAGGCGCGCTGACACCGCTCGGCAATTCCGTTGATGCCTTCTGGCAGGGATTGGCGAACGGTGTATCCGGCGCTGATTACATCAGGCAGTTTGATGCTTCCAAATTCAAAACCCGCTTTGCCTGCGAGCTGAAAGACTTCGATCCTGCGAATTATATGGATAAGAAGGACGCGCGCAAGATGGACCCTTTCACACAAACAGCCGTGATCGCAGCCGACCAGGCTGTGGCAGATGCCAGGATCGACCGGAATTCTGTGGATGTGGACCGGGTGGGCGTTATTTGGGGCACAGGTGTTGGCGGGATGATCAACTTTACCAACGAGTTAAAGGAATTCCATGCCGGAGACGGTACTCCCCGGTTCAGTCCTTTCCTGATCACCCGCCTGATCCTGGATATTGCCGCAGGGCATATATCCATGCGTCATGGTTTCAGGGGCCCTAACTTTTCGGTAGTGTCGGCTTGCGCCTCCGCTACCAACGCCATCCTGGAAGCCATGTACACCATCCGCTACGGTAAGGCGGACATGATCATTACCGGCGGATCGGAAAACATCATCAATGAACCTTGTGTAGGCGGATTTAATGCCATGAAGGCATTGAGCGAGCGGAACGACGATCCGAAAACAGCTTCCAGGCCTTTCGACCTGGACCGCGATGGTTTTGTAATGGGCGAGGGCGCCGGCGCTTTGGTGCTGGAAAGCTACGAACATGCCATGGCCCGCGGCGCGAAGATCTATGTTGAACTCGCCGGCGGCGGCGCTACAGCGGACGCACACCACATCACCGCACCCCACCCCGAGGGGCTGGGCGCGCTGAACGTGATGAAAGCAGCCCTGAAAGATGCCAACCTCCAGGCCGAAGACATAGATTATATTAACGTTCACGGGACCTCTACCCCTCTTGGAGACATTGCGGAGGTAAAGGCCATTCAGCAAGTATTCGGTGAAGCTGCATACAAACTGAATATCAGCTCCACCAAATCCATGACCGGGCATCTGCTCGGAGCGGCCGGTGCTGTGGAGAGCATTACCATTATCAAAAGCATTTTGGAAGGCCTCGTGCCCCCCACCATCAACCACTTCACTGACGATCCCCAACTGGATGCCAGGTTGAATTTTACCTTTAACGTAGCACAAAAAAGACAAGTAAGAGCAGCCCTCAGCAATACCTTCGGGTTCGGCGGGCATAATGCTTCTGTTATTTTCAAAACATTTGTTCCTTGACTGTGTGAAAATAGTTCCAGGTTTCTTATACAAGATCATCTACGGGAAAAGACGCCTGTACAAAGACCTTTACAATTTACTCGGGTTCCATCCGGGTAACCTGTCCTTGTACGAGGTAGCCCTTAGCCACCGCTCCAGCAAAGAGAAATTCCTCGAAAGCAACGAGCGCCTGGAATACCTCGGCGATGCCATCCTGGGCGCTATCATCGGCGACTACCTCTTCAAAAAATACCCCTACAAAACGGAAGGTTATCTCACCGAGATGCGTTCCAAGATCGTGAACCGCCAGCAGCTCAACGACATTGCCATCAAAATGGGTCTGCGCAAACTCACCATCTACGACAAATACAACTCCTTCCTTAAGATCAGCCAGATCTTCGGCAATACCCTGGAAGCCCTTGTAGGCGCCGTTTACCTGGACCGTGGTTACAACCAGACCAAACAGTTCGTCCACAAACGCATCCTCGTTCCCTACATCGACCTGGAAGCCCTGGAAACCGTGGAAATGAACCACAAGAACAAGCTTTACGGCTGGGCCAACAAGAACGGCAAAACGCTGGAGTTTGAGCTCATCGAAGAACAAATGGACAATGGCCGCCGCATCTTCACCGTAGGCGCCATGCTCAACGGCGAGCTGATCTGCACCGGCAAAGCCTTCAATAAAAAAGACGCCAGCCAGATCGCAGCCTCCCAGGCCATCGAACTGTTGGGGATTGGCGGGGACGACAAATAAAACAGCTTCAAATTCACTTCAACATTCACGGATAGCTTTGATGTCAGATCTTTGAAGATTTTACATCAAACCGCAGGATCGTTTTCAGCTTTTCAGCCGCCGTCTTGGTCGGATCGCTGAGGTAGATCTCATGATGGGCGCCGGTTACCTCCAGGTTGTGCTGGCGGATATATTCATCCAGCTTTTGAAGGGTGGGTGTTTCAGCATCGTAAGAGCCGGTGTGCAGGATCTGCGCGGCCAGTACGGCGGGCTGCGCTTCCCATTGCAGTTCATGGAGGTGAGCGGGATTCCTGTTCCCGGCCAACGCCACCGCCTGTTTGAAATCATTCTTTGCAACGAACGCCGGCATCTGGATCTGCAGCTTCCAGTGCCATTCCTCCCGCGGCCTTTCAGTCACCGGCTCGCCGCTTTCGGCCCACCAGAGGCCTTCCAGCGCGGCTACTTTAAAATCCTGGTCCTGGAGCTTGTTGATCTTTTTGATGTTGTATGCCACGGCATACAGCGCTTTGATCTTCGCTTTGAACCTGCCGGTGGCGGGATCGCCCGCACCTTCAACAGTAATATAATTGGCCGCGGAAACGGTGATCAGTTCCGGAGCGGCTTTGGCGCGGTAGTATTGTTTTTGTTCTTTGGAAAGATCAGTCTTTTGCATAAGTCATCGGTTTATGCAAAGGAACACCGGTGGTGTGACAGCCTTATGTCAGCAGCTGTAATGCTCGCTCAGCATTTTGATCTGTTTGCGTACGGTTTCTTTCAGGCTTTCCGGTTCAAGCACGGTTGCGCCGTTGCCCATCATCAGCAGCCAGCGGGCGAAGTAGTCCGGGTGCTGGTACATGAAATGCATTTCGACGTAGTTTTCTTCATTCTTCTCCTGTACTACGCCGTAATAATATTTCTGTTCACGGAGGTGACGGGCAATGTCGTAGGAGAAACGCATTTTTATCAGCACCGGCTGTTCATGCTCGGCCCTGAATTCCTGGGCAATGTATTGTTGCAGGCTCATGCGTTTGCTCTTGTCAAACTGCTGGTCTGTAAGGTGGAGGTTCTTGATCCGGTCTGCCCGGAAGTCGCGGTAATCGTTGCGCAGGCGGCAAAAGCCGATCAGGTGCCAGCTGCTGTGCATGTGAAAAATGCCGATGGGCTCTATTTCGCGGCGGCTAACGGAGTCGCTGTGATAGGAATAATATTCCATGGACAGCACGCGCTGACGGGCCACGCCATCTTGTATGTCGCTGAGGAAACGGTTGGGGAATTCGTCTTCTGTAGACACCCGCGGGCTGCGCAGCACGGCGATATTATCGTCCAGCGATTCGAGAAAATCCTTGTCGCTGCCGCGAAGCACGGCCCTGATCTTTTGCATGGCATTGCTGAATTGCTGGTGATTGGAGCGGTCGCTGTGTTTTTCCATGAGCTTTTCCCCGGTGAGCAGGGCTGCGGCCTCGGTACGGTTAAACATCACGGGGGGCAGGTGATAGCCGTCCACGATGTAATAGCCGGTGCCGGCTTCGGAACCAATGGGCACTCCGGCTTCCATGAGGGCTTTCACATCACGGTAAACGGTGCGGAGGCTGAGGTTGTAGCGGTCGGCTATTTCCTGGGCCTTGACGATCTTTTTCCCCTGGAGTTGTACAAGTATGGCAGTCAGGCGGTCTATACGGTTCATGCTTCAAATTTACATTTTCCCGGATGCCCGGGAAACCCCGGGGATTTTTTTGACGTATTTAAACTATGAACTTTTTAAATGGTCAAATGATATAACGTTAGAAAAAAACGTGTTTCAACGCACATGTTTTAATCAATAAGGACGTCTAACCACCAGTAACAAACACAACTAAAAAGATATTTTTATAATACTAGTTGCTGTTACAGCATATAGTTAGGTTAAATGGTAAAGCCCTGATAATTCCTTATCGGGGCTTCTTTATGCTTATTAATCAACGTGTTGGCCCTAATAGCTCATTTCATTCAGCTTCACTTTACCCCTGAAGGTCCAGAAAACGAATATGGTATACGAAAGTACCAGCGGCGTGCCGATCGCGGCCATCAACAACATGATCCTCAGCGATTTGGGAGATGATGCAGCGTCGTAAATACTGACACTGTAAGCCGGATCGATGGTGGAAATGACAATGTTGGGGTATAACCCGATGGCAAACAGGATCAGCAGTATGGCGGTGATGCAGCTGGAGAAAACGAAGGCCGTGAAATATTTCCTGCTGTCGATATTCCTTTTGATGTTCAGCACCGTTAGTACGGCCAGCAGCGGCAGGGCAAACAGCCATGGGTTTTGCTTGAATTCATCCGTCATGTGCGGGATGTAGATGAGGGTAGACATGCTGGCAAGGATGAAGCAGAGGATAAAGAATTTGCTGCAGTTGTTCACCAGTACGGTCAGTTTCGCATAGAGGCGGTTCTCCGTTTTCATGACAAGATAAATAGCGCCATGGAGCATGAACAGCGAGAGGGTAGTGAAGGCGATGAGGATGGCGTAGGGGTTGAAGAATGTAAGCAGGCCGCCGGTGAATTCATGCTTCGCGTTGATGGGAATGCCCTGGATGAGGTTGCCCAGCACCAGCCCCAACAGCAGGGTAATGAGTGTGCTGGAAGCCATGTAGCTGATGTCCCACATCTTCCGCCACCAGGCCATCGGCTCCTTGCTCCTGAATTCTATGGAGATAGCGCGGAAAATAAGCGCCACGAGGAACAGCATAAAAGGAATGTAGAACGTAGACAGGATGGTGCCGTATACCAGGGGGAAACCCGCAAACAGCGCCCCGCCGGCAATTACCAGCCATACTTCATTCCCGTCCCACACCGGCCCGATGGCATTGAGGGCAATGCGCCTGCTTTCTTCCTTGTTGAAAAAAAGATGAAGGCTTCCCGCCCCGAGGTCGAACCCGTCCAGCACGCCATAGCCGGTAATGAGCCCGCCGATCACGAGGAACCATAAAGTGGGGAGATCTAATCCGAGAATTGTGTCCATAATTTGTTCGTTTTATCAGGAATGTTCAGGAGCCTGGAGCTGTTTGATATTACGTTTCGAGAATTCGTCGCTTTCTTCCTCTTCGTTGGGCGTCATGGCCGGCCCGTGCTGGATCTTCTTGTTCAGCAGGTACAGGAACAAGACAAAAAGAAGGGTGTATACCAGGGTAAAGAGCACCAGGGAAAACACGACCTGGTTGGCTTTCACGTCTTTGCTCAATGCATCGGACGTGCGCAGCAGGCCATACACGACCCATGGCTGGCGGCCTACTTCCGCGGCGTACCAGCCCGCCTGGTTGGCGATCTGCGGCAACAGTACCGCCCAAACGAAGATGCTCATGAGCCATCGCTGGTCAAATAATTTTTTCTTCCAAAGCAGGAACAGCGCCAGCAGCGTAAGTCCTATCAAAGTAACGCCGATGGCCACCATGAGGTGATAGGTCTGGAATACGAAGTTCACCGCGCCGGGCTGTTCATTTTCAGGGAAAGCGTTCAGGCCGGTAACGGGAGCGGAGAAGCTGCCATGCGTGAGAAATGAAAGTCCGCCAGGGATGCGGATGCCGGCAGTTTTCCCGGTAGCTTTATCCACCCAGCCAACGATGTACATATCTGCCACGGCCGAACTGTCGAAGTGGCCTTCCATGGCCGCGAGCTTGGCGGGCTGGTATTCGCTTACATATTCCGCGGAGCGGTGCCCGGTGAAAAGCTGCGCCAGCGCGCTGATGGCGGCCACGGAGAGCCCGACCCTGAACATCGCTTTTGCGGGGGTAACGAATTTATTTTTCAGGATATACCAGGCGGCTACGCTCATCACAAGGAAAGAACCCGCCAGGAAAGCGCCGATCAGCACGTGCGACAGGCGGTCTACCGACGATGGGTTGAACACCATCTCCCAGAAGTCCGTGATAACGGCCCGCGCTTCCAGCCCTTCGCCTTCGATCACGTATCCCGTGGGCGTTTGCTGCCAGGAGTTGGCCACTACGATCCAGATGGCGGAAAAGATGGAGCCGAGCGCAACCATGATGGTGGAGAAGAAGTGAACGCCCTTACCTACACGGTTCCAGCCGAAGATCAGTATGCCGAGGAAGCCGGACTCCAGCGCGAAAGCGAAGATGCCTTCCGCGGCCAATGCGCTGCCGAACACGTCGCCCACGTAGCGGGAATAGGTAGCCCAGTTGGTGCCGAATTCAAACTCCATAACGATGCCCGTAGCCACGCCAATGCCGAATATGAGCGCAAATATCTTGATCCAGAACCGGGTAATGTCCTCATACATTTTATTGCCTGTGCGCAGGTACAGGCCTTCCATGATCACGAGGCATACGCCCAGCCCGATGCTCAGCGGGGGATAGATGTAATGGAAAGCGATGGTGAAGGCAAATTGTATGCGCGAGAGGATTTCTACAGAGGGCATGATATGGAGTTTATATCGCAAAAGTAGCCTGCCCGGCGGTGGTTTGTCCTGATAACCGTCAGGGCAGGAACCTGACGTTGATCAATTTAAGAAACAACCGGCGGAAAGGAAAGGTTTTTCGAAAATGATAACGTAAATAACAGCAAACTGTCTTGATACACACCGTTTTCTTAATAACAAGCTTTTAACACATCGTCCACGCTTGGGAATATACCTTTGATCCATCATTGAGGGTCAATTACGTTTGTAACGAGCTTTCAATGAATTAAATTGGAGCGTATTTAACGGGTCTGGGGTTCTCCCCGGACCTGTTTGTTTATATATCCCGGCATCTCTATTAACAACCAATTAACAAATCTTAACATTTAGTCTGGTTAATTTCGACCGAGCTGGGAATCTTTTTTATACCAGTAAGTTCAAATATAAATTGGAGAGTAAATTTCCTGGCCCGATCTTCATCGGGCTAGCCCTTTGGTAAATTTCGTTTTGTTAATCAGTTGTTGCCGGATAAGCAGCATTTAAACAGACAGGTCAATTTAAATTGTTGAAAACCAAAATCATATCAACCAAAGTTATTGCAGAAGAAGTGTTGACGGACTGTGAAAAAAGCTGTAACTTCTGACGGGTAATTAAGCGTAATGATCAGCCATTGGTTCAATATCATTAAAAAAGCAGGACTTTCCTCGGATATGAAAGACGGCGACGGCCGTAAGATCATGGTCGTCAATTCCTTCAGCTTCCTCACAGCCCTGTTGTGTACCTTCTGCGGGGTATCGCTCGCCCTCATGTCCGGCGACTATACCATTCTCTACACCGCCATAGGTTTTGTATGCGGCTTCCTTTCCATCCTCTGGCTCAACCATCGTAAAAAATATTCTTCCGCCAAGTTCGGCCTCATGTTCGTGTTCTGCATGGTGATGTTGTATTATGGCGTTACGTTCGGGGAAAGCACGCAGGTGCATTTCCTGGGACTGTTCCTCATCGGCGTACCGCTGCTGATCTGTTCCCATAAAGAAAAAGAATTGAAATTCATTTGTCTCGCGCTGATCCTTACCTGCCTGGTGCTGCTGGAAACCAATTATTATTTTATGGTGATAGAGCCGATGGAAATGAGCCGGGACCTGACTTTCACGTTCCGCTGGCTGATCATGTCCATCGTGCTGCTGCTGAACGGGATCGTGATCAGTTTTTACCAGATCAATATCACCGGGTTGGTGAAGCGCCTCAACAAACGCAACGAATCCCTGAAAAAGAAGAACGAGCTGGTGGTGAATAAAGAAGCGGAACTGACGGCCGCCTATACGAAACTGGAAGATTACAACGCCAAGCTGGAAAAGGAAGTGCACAACCGCACCACGCAGCTGCGTTTGAATAATATCGCGCTGGAAAACATGCTGGTGAACCTGAAGACCAGCAACAGCCAGCTCCGCGACCAGGACCAGCAATTAAAAGGCTATGTGGCCGAACTGGAATCGCTCAAGCAGGACCTGATGAGGGCCCGCGACGAAGCGCAACATGCCAACACCGCCAAATCGGCTTTTCTCCGCGAGATCAGCCACGAAATACGCAACCCGCTGAATGCCGTGATCGGCATCAGTTTCCTGCTGCTCAACGAACCCGCTATCCGCAACAAGATACCCCGCAGCATCCTGCAAATGATCGACAACATCCACAACAGCAGCCACAGCCTGCTGGACATTATCAACAATGTGCTGGAGCTGGCGAGGATCGAAGCCGGGAAAACCGACGAGCTGCATCCTGAGCCTTTCGTGCTCCGCGAATGGATCCGCAGCGTGGTGAATATTTACCAGGACGCAGCGAAAGTAAAAGGCGTGCAATTGCAGCTGCAGGTAGATCACAAGCTGCCCGGCGAAGTGGTGGGAGACAGGCTGCATCTTACACAGATACTCAACAACCTGCTGGGCAACGCGCTGAAGTTCACACCTTCAGGTAAAAAAGTGACGCTGCACATCTACCTGCAGGAGCCGGCGCAGTGGTGCATCCGCGTGGCAGACGAAGGCGTGGGCATACCGAAAGAAAAACAGAAACTGATCTTCCAGCCGTACGAGCAGGCAGATGAAACCATTCACCAGAACTTCGGCGGCACGGGCCTGGGCCTTACCATTTCACGCCGCATTACCGAGCTGATGGGCGGCAATATTGAAGTTTGGAGCGAGCCCGGCCAGGGCGCTGCTTTTACGGTTACGCTGCCGCTGGAAGAACAGGCTATCGCCAAACCGGAAGAACAACCCCGCGACGACCGCAAGGAATACGCCGCTTTCCCCGCGGAAAGAAGAGTGCTGCTGATGGAAGACAGCGAGATCAATCAAATGATCATGGAGCGTTTCTTCGCGCACCTGGGTATTTCATTGCATATTGCGAACAATGGTGAGGAAGGCCTGGAAATGGCGCATGCCTGCCACCCGGACCTGATCATCATGGACATGCATATGCCCAAGCTCAACGGTAACGAAGTGATCCGTTTACTCCGCGCAGACCATGACCTGCGGCATATTCCCGTGATCGCTATTTCCGCGGATGCATTCCGCGAGCAGCAAAAAGAAGCGCTGGAGGCCGGCGTGAATGAATACCTGATCAAACCGGTAGAGTTCGACCGGTTGTATTCTGTAATGGATAAATACCTCAGCAAAGAAACGCCTTACCCGCTCAGGATCATCAAAGCATCATAACGCGGGAAGGTCCGCATATTCCACCCTTTCGATCACTCCTTCATCATCAGGTTTTGCCTTGCGCACGGAATTCACCGTCCAGTATGCCATTTCGTCTGAAGGGAGGGAATAGTTGAGGATGCGCCGGATGCCTTCATCTGAAAGGTCCGGCCGGAGCCATTCCTGCTCATATTCCACCGGCAATATCAGCGGCATGCGGCCGGCATTGTCGCCGCCGTTGTGAATGCGGCTCATAACGTCGTTGGCATCGCGCGTGAGCACGGTGAAAGTGCCGGGCAGCTCACCGGTTTCGGGGTTGGGCAGATGCGAATAGGCATAGAGCCCCGCGATGAAAAATATATCGCGGTTTTTTAACCGGATATAATAAGGCACTTTATTTTTCCATCCCGGGATCTCCCGGTGTTCAAAGAAGCCTGTAGCCGGTACCAGGCAACGGTTCCGGCGGATGCGGCTCCAGTACGCTTTAGTGTCCAGCACTTTTTCGGAGCGGGCGTTCACCATCCACTTGCGGCCTTTTTTGATCTCCTCCGGCGTTTTCATGTAATTAGGTATCACGCCCCATTCAAACTTCATCAGCTTCAGCGTGCCGTTATCGTTCACCACTACCGGCCATTTGGGATAAGCCTGCGCCACTTTGTGATAGGTAGGTTCAAAGGACATATCCAGCTGGCCCATGTCTTTCAGCTCAGGGAGATAATCGAACACGGATTCGATGCTGGTGGAAAATGCAAGGTCGTAGCACATGCGTTATGTTTTTTCTATTTCGGAAAGGGGGATCTTTAATTCCTGCTGATGCCGCTTCAAATTAATGAAAAGTTCGCCAAACCGGATAGACAGTTCGGCAGACAAATTTTCTCTTCCATCGGGCCTGCTGCCGCCGTGCAGCCGCATGTACCGCCTGATGGCCGCAGTAAAGGAATGGCCGGGCTTCCACTCCCTGTCTTTCAGCAACGCGATATAAATGCCATAGCCTTCGGGCTGGCTGGCTGCGTAATACAATTTTTCCCTGTCGCCGGGATGGTATACGCTGTAGATATACCGGCGCGGGTCCGAAACAATGGCGTTGTAATGATGGTTTGCTTCGCCGGCGCTTTTGTAAGGCGTGATCAGCAGCGATTCTTTAATGTTCTTAAACATGCCCCTGGGGTAGGACTGCCGTACAAAGTACATGTGTCCCGCCTGGATGAGCCCATCCAGCACCATGGCACGTAAAATGGAAAGCGGGTTGTGCATATGGTTATGTTTTACAATGAAGAATTTCTGTAAGCCGCGTGGTATAACACTTCGAAAGCCGGTCACGCTTTATTTTCCCTTTTTCACCCTTGCCCTGCACCGCAAATTTAACGACCTGCTTACCATGAAAGTGTTGATGGATGCCGTCCAGCGCTTTCATGAGCTTCGCTTCGCGCGCCTGGTCTTTTTCCGGGAATAAGTTCTGCTGCACGCTGGTTTCCGGCACCAGGTCCAGCAGCAGGGCGCCCACCTTTTTATAATTATACCCGGGGCGGTAGATGCGGTCCAGCGCGTCCATGGCAAAATGTATCAGCGTGGGTGTGCTGCTGGTGGGTACGGGCAGGCGCAGGGTGATGGAGCGGTGATATTGTTTGTCCTGCACGCGGAAATAATTGGTGGACAGGAAAACCTGTATGGCGGCTGCGCAGCTTTGCTGTTTGCGGAGCTTCTGCGCGCAGATCGCTGTGTAATTGGCCAGCGTTTCACGCAGGTCGTTCTTTTCCGTTAGTAGCTGCCCGAAAGAGCGGGCCACGCAGATCGCTTTTTTTGCAGGCTCTGCTTCCTGCATGGGGATGCTTTGGATGCCACGCAGCTCATGCACAAGGCGAAGGCCTGTTACGGTCATTTCTTTCCTGATCCAGTCGTCCGGGGCCCGGGAAAGCTCCAGTGCCGTGTGGAATCCTTTTTGATGCAGCTTGTGCGCATACTGCGCGCCGATGCCCCAGATGTCTTCCACGGCAGTGGCTGCCATCACTTCACGGATGCCTTCTTCCGTATCCATGACCCATACGCCGGCGCGGCGATGGTGCTTTTTGGCATAGCGGTTTGCCATTTTGGCGAGCGTTTTGGTGGGGGCAACGCCTACAGACACCGGCAGGCCTACTTCTTCGAAGATATGTTTCCGTATCGCGGCTGCGATGCCCGGCAGGTCCTTCATGCCTGACAGGTCCAGGAAAGCCTCGTCTATACTATATATTTCCATATCCGGGGAATAATGGGAAAGTATCCGCATCACGCGGTTGCTGAGACTGCCATAAAGGGTATAATTGGAGGAAAACATGACAACATGGTGTTCCTTCAGCGTTTTTTCGATGGTAAAGGCGGGGTCGCCCATGGCGATGCCGAGGGCTTTGGCTTCTTCGGAGCGGGCTACCACGCAGCCGTCGTTGTTGCTCAGCACCACTACCGGCCTGCGGAGGAATTGGGGGTGGAAGAGCCGTTCGCAGCTGACATAGAAATTGTTACAGTCAACAAGGGCAATCATAATGCTATTATTATTAGCAAATGTAGCTAAAAATTTTGGCATTTCAGCCAAAGTGCTGTACGATCGCAGCGGCGAGTTGCTCTACCAGCGCGGCATCCACGGGCTCGCCGCTGGTAATGGCGCGAAGGTTGTCTTCTTCATCCAGCTCAAAAGAAATGCGGCTTCCCGGCGCATCGATGTGGAAGGAAACGGTATAGCCTTTTACGTAGGGCGTTACTTCGTAAAGCTGGCCGTTGACAGAAACGGAAAAAGGGTCCATATGGCGAAGATCGCTAAAAAATGAAAAAACGCAGGCCCGGAAAACCAGGCCTGCCAACAATCAACGCGCCAAAAGGCGTTTGATCGTGACGGTTAACTCGAATGGGCAGAAAGGCCGGATTACAGTTTCATCCGCGTCGATACCGAACCAGCCGCCAACGCTGCCGGTTAAGAATGCTGCCGGGATAATAGCCAGGATGGGGAAGGATTTACGTGCTTTTTTCAGGCGCAGGGCATCCGCCAGTTCCTGCAGGTGCGGGAATGGCAGCTTGAAATCCGCGATGACAAGTTCATACTCATGCGAGTTAAGCAAAAGAGTAGCTTCTTTTCCGTTATAGGCAAGGTCTGCGTCGTATCCCTCTTTCTGTATGATCAATTCTATCACATGAATCATCAGCAGATCATCCACAATTACCAAAATCCTTTTCATATACAAAAACATGGTTGTTCCATGCAGCATGAAGGACATAGCTCTTCTGGCCGGGATTCCGGCGTTACCTTATGCTGCTAAAATGGATGCTTGATTAATTTGAGACGCGTATACAGGTATACTACTTGTTCTTTCAATGGCCAGGCCACAGGTGTCAGGGAGTATACGGTTAAATGGTACAAAGGGACATTTGCATATACTGTGCCAAAATCGTTTTTGGTTAATGCGTATTAACGTTCGCCGGCGTGTTAGTAGGAAATGACCGGGCACCTTCCTATCTTTGACCCCGAGTTCTTTACTTTTATTCATTCTTTCCACAGCGCGGTAGGCGGCGAAAGCCGCTTTTAATAAGGAACCGTGTGTAAATCACGGGCTGTCGCGCAACTGTAAGTAACGCACCTGAATCATTGCCACCGATGTTCATTGCCCCCGACCTGAACGGGGTGAGAAGAACGGTAATGATGTTACGAGCCAGGATACTTGCCCCGCTGTGTAAGACAAATGCTTTCGCGATTTGAAGCAGTAGTCGGGAACGGATGGGCATGGCCCGTCGTGCCTTTTCATTCCTTATCTTCTACACAATCCTGAAAGCATACCGGAAACTGTAAGGAGCATTAATGCACATTAATGTTTTAACCAAAAAGTTTTATGCGTATGCTTAAACACAACCTCGGCTACCCGCGCATGGGAGCCCAAAGACAGCTCAAAAAAGCCTGTGAGCATTACTGGCAGGGCCGCATTGGCCGCAGCGAACTGTTCCTCGCCGCCAAACGCCTGCAGGAAGAACACTGGCAGCTGCAGCAGGCCGCCGGCATGAACCTCGTGCCCTGCAACGATTTCAGCTTCTACGACCAGGTGCTGGACATGACCCTGCTGCTCGGCGCAGTGCCAGACCGTTATGCGCCCGTGGTAACGGAGGTGGCAGAGAATGCCGAGATCGACCTTTATTTCGCCATGGCGCGCGGCTACCAGCAGCATGGGCTGGATATTACCGCCATGGAAATGACCAAGTGGTTCGACACCAATTACCACTACATCGTACCGGAATTCAAAAAAGACCAGCAGTTCCGCCTGCTGAGCAACAAGGTGTTCAACGCCTTCGACGCTGCGCGGCATACGCTGGAAGCCACGCCCAAGCCGGTGCTCATTGGCCCGGTATCTTATCTTTTATTGGGAAAGGAAAAAGAAAGCGGCTTCCACCGCATTGAACTGCTGCATAACCTGCTGCCCGTTTATATCAGCGTGCTGCAAAAGTTGCAGGCGCAGGGCGCGGAATGGGTGCAGCTGGACGAGCCTTTCCTGGCCATGGACATTAGTGAAGCAGAACAAAACGCTTACCGCTACGCTTATGCCGAGATCCGCAAACAATGCAAAGACCTCAAGCTGATGGTGGCCACTTACTTCGAAGGCCTGCGCGGCAATGCGGAGCTGGCTGCCGGCCTGCCCGTCTGCTGCCTTCACCTGGACCTCGTAAGGGCGCCGCAGCAACTGGATGAGCTGCTGCCGCTGCTTCCTCCCAAAACTTCTTTATCGCTGGGCCTGGTAGACGGCCGCAACATCTGGAAGAATAATTACGATATATCGCTTCCGCATATACGAAAAGCCGTAGATGCGCTCGGCGAAGACCGCGTAATGATAGCGCCTTCCTGCTCTTTGCTTCATACGCCTGCCGACCTTGACCTGGAAACAGGCCTGGACGCGGAAATGAGGTCCTGGATGGCATTTGCGAAGCAGAAACTGGAAGAAGTAACCGCGCTGGACGCCATTTTCCACGGCAACAACAGCCTGCTGGAACTGAACCGCACAGCCATCGCGGAAAAGAGCGCTTCCGCAAGGATTCACAAACCGGCTGTAAAAGCCCGTACGGCGGCTATTACAGACGATGACGCCCGCAGGCAAAGCCCCTTCAGCACCAGGCAGCAACTGCAAACAGCACGTTTCAACCTGCCGCTGTTCCCCACCACCACCATCGGCTCCTTCCCGCAAACGGACGATATCCGCCAGCTGCGCGCACAATGGCGGAAAGGGGATCTTCCTGCGGAACAATATGAAGCAGCGCTGGAGCAGGCTACCATCAATGCCATCAGGCTGCAGGAAGAGCTGGGATTGGATGTGCTCGTTCATGGCGAGTTTGAGCGGAACGATATGGTGGAGTATTTTGGTGAAATGCTGGATGGGTTTGTTTTCACCCAAAACGGCTGGGTGCAGAGCTATGGCAGCCGTTGTGTAAAACCGCCCGTGATCTATGGCGATGTGAGCCGCCCTGCAGACATGACCCTCCGCTGGACGAAGTTCGCGCAGTCGTGTACTGCACTACCCATGAAAGCCATGCTCACCGGGCCTGTGACCATCCTGCAATGGTCGTTCGTGCGCAACGACCAGCCGCGCTCCGTTACCACGAACCAGATAGCCCTGGCCATCCGTGATGAGGCCGTGGCCCTGGAAAAAGCAGGCATCGGCATCATCCAGGTTGATGAGCCTGCCATCCGGGAGGGTTTGCCTTTGCGGAAAGCAGACCGGGACGCATACCTGGAATGGGCTGTGAAAGCCTTCAGGGTAGCGGTTTGCGGCGTGAGGGACGATACGCAGGTGCATACGCATATGTGTTACAGCGAATTCAACGACATCATCGCGCATATCGCGGCAATGGACGCCGACGTGATCACGATCGAAACATCGCGGTCGCAGATGGAGCTGCTGGAAGCATTTGCAGGGTTTAAGTACCCGAACGAGATCGGCCCGGGAGTATATGACATTCATTCACCGCGGGTGCCCGGCGTGGAGGAAATGGTGCAGCTGCTGCAAAAAGCTGCGGAGCTGCTGCCGTTACGCAACCTCTGGGTGAACCCGGACTGCGGGCTCAAAACCCGCAAGTGGCCTGAAACAAAGGCCGCCCTTGAAAACATGGTGGCCGCTGCCCGCGCAGCGAGAGAAAGGACCAGTTCTAACGTGCCTGTATAGACCAAAAAGCACCGGGCCTGGTACAAATTTGTACCAGGCCCGGTGCTATACAACAAGTACGCTTTATTTTTTCTCCAGCGCGCGCCATACGAGCGCAGCTGCGATGCCTCCCACGATGGGCGCCACCACGAAAAGCCATAGCTGTGCCATGGCCTTGCCGCCGGCGAAAAGCGCAGGGCCGAAGCTCCTTGCGGGGTTCACGGAAGTGCCGGTGATAGGAATCGCTACCAGGTGAATGAGGGTGAGCGTTAACCCGATAGCCATACCGGCCATGGCGCCGTTGCCCCATTTACCGGTGCTGCCGAAGATCACGAAGAGGAAAAGGAACGTGAGCACTGCTTCGGCAATGAATGCGGAAGTGGTGTTGTAGCCCGCGCCATAACCTTCACCCCATCCATTGGAGCCTAACGCCCATTCGCCGGGCGTCCAGCCGCTCAGGCCACTTTGTATGCAATACAATACGGCCGCGCCGATCACCGCACCGATGATCTGTGCAATGATGTAACCCAGCGCTTCACTGCCTTTGATCTTACCGGCCACCAGCATGGCGATGGTAATAGCGGGGTTGATGTGGCAGCCGGAAATGCCGCCGATGGCGTAACACATCACCAGCACCGCAAGCCCGAAAGCGAATGAGATACCCAGGAGGCCTATCCCGGCAGGGCCTGCCGTCGAAACGCCGGATACAACCGCCGCGCCGCAGCCAAATAATACAAGGGCAAAGGTGCCAACCAATTCTGCAAAATACTTCGTGGATGATTTAATTTCCATAAGGGTCAGGTTTTGAGCTATAAACAAATTAAAAGTACTTATTGTTGTTAAAGGCCGCAAAATAGAAAAAGAGCCGAGTTATTCAAACACCTCCTTCTCCAATGAAGGCCAGATGTCTTTTAGCTTTATTTTCGGCTTGCGGCAGAGGTATACCGGGATATTATTTTCCTCACCGATCGCGTAGGGATGTTTGAGAACTTTGATGAGCTGATGTTCTTCATAGATCATCTCTACATCTTCGGCTTCATTACCTATGCTGATGGCCACTTCGCCGGGCAAGGGCCCGGGGCCCCAGGTCCAGAAGCTGCCGTGGCGGCATACCGGCTCACGGTTGCCGATGATGCGGATGGCGCCGGCTTCGCCGTAGTTCTCTGCCCAGAAGATACATTTCTCCCGGTCTTGGGGAGAGAGTGTGTTGTAGATGCTGTCTGCCACCTGTACTTGTTCGCGCCATCCGAACATATCCGCATAATCGCTGGTGAGCTCGTAACGACCTTCGTTATTGGGTTTGATGCGGGCGTATCTTACAAATTTTTCGATGGGAAGAACAGGGATCAGCAAGGGCAGCGCAAGAAGAGCGAAGCCCATCATCACTGCGGCAACGGCAATATTCCAGCGCGGCCGCGTGCTGGTAAGCCTTTCAAGCCAAACGGCGCCCGCGGCAAACATAGGCGGGTAAGCCGCAAAGAAATAGTAAGACTTCGAGCGCAGCGCCCACATCAATACGAACATCAGCAGGAAAGCAATTCCCAGGAAGCGCCACTGTGGCCTCCGCATCACGAAATACAAACCGCCGAGGCTCATCATCAATGTAAAAGGAGACAACGCCTGCATTATCACGAATTCGAACACGCTGTTCTTCTCCAGCTGCGTTTTGCTGAGCTGCTGCAAATGCAACAGGAAAGGGATCCCATGCCGGTATTGCCAGATGATATTGGGCAGGAAGATCAGCAAAGCGATGCCGCCGCCGATGTATAACCACTTGTTGCGGTACACCCGCGCTTTATCATGAAATAGCAGCGCGGGTAAAATGCCGGCGATCCATATCACGAAAGTATATTTGTTCATCAGCCCGAAGCCCGCCGTGATACCGGTGTACACGAGATATACATTACGCCCCGTGTTCACATAGCGCAGCACGAAATAAAAACCCAATGCCCAGAAAAGCTGGTCGAAAGCAACGGGCTGAAACAAAAAATGATTGCGGTAATAAGGCAGGAACGCCAGCGCGCAAACGCCCGCGAGAAAAACAGCCCACTTCTTTCCGCCCATTTCCAGCGCCATCAGGCAGCATAGCGCAACGATAACCACTCCCGCCAGGGTCGCGAGAAGCCGCATGCCAACAAGCGAATGGCCGAACAGGAAAATGGAAACCCGCGCCACCCAGCCAATGAAAGGCGGGAACTCGTAATAACCCCAGGCGGGATGATGACCCGCGCTCAGGTGCAACAGCTCGTCGCGCATGAAATCATAATTGTGATTCCCGGCCATATGTATGGCCAGTTTTACCAGGCATAACAGTAAAATGAGGGGCAGGTATCTTTTCATGTTTTCGGGACTGTTACAGCGATGTTAAAGTTGTTGTTGGTGCCTTAATAAATATATGAAAAATAACAGGTTATGCGTTGAAGGAAGGAAAATAGGCTGAAATTCCGGCACGATTCCGGATATATCAACTTGTCGAGACAACTGTTTATTGCTTACATCCGGATATGAAGATAAAAAGTTTCCGGGATGACCTGCATACTGCTTACACTGAAAACCGGTGGCTGGTATTGTCTGCCTTGTTCATCCTGCTGTTAAGACTGGCTTTTATTGGTTTAATGGGACTGATGCCGCAGGATGCGTATTACACCTTTTACACCGAGCACCCCGCTGCATCTTATTATGATCATCCGCCTGGCATTGCATGGGTGCTGAAGATCTTCACAACTGTGCTTGGAAAAAAAGTATACGCCGTAAAGCTGGCGGATACGGTTGTTACGTTGCTTACCCTCGCCTTTTTTTACCGGCTGTCGTTGCGGTTCCTCAGCCGTGTCAAGGCTTCCAACGCCTTGCTGCTGTTCAGTTCCACGCTCATGATCACTATCCTGTCCCTTGTATCTACGCCTGATGTGCCGCTGATGCTCTGCTGGACGGTGAGCCTGCTTTGCCTCTACAAGGCTGTCTTCCTGGAGAAAAAAGTTTACTGGCTGCTGGCGGGCGTTATGATGGGTTTGGCCTTTGACAGTAAATACACGGCGGTGTTCCTTCCCGCGGGGCTTTTGTTGTACCTGGCATTGTCTGCCACACACCGTAAGTGGCTGGGAACGGCCTGGCCCTGGCTGTCGCTGGTGTTGATGGTGGTGGCTTCCGCTCCTGTGTTGTGGTGGAATGTGCAGCATGATTTTGCATCATTCAGGTTCCAGTCCACCGGCAGAGCGCGGGGCATTGCATTCAGCGTTACTGATTTCCTGGGCGTACTGGCTCACCAGGCGGCGATCCTGGCGCCGGTGTTATTCTTTTCGCTGCTATGGATCTTGTATAAGATCATTCGGAAATACAAAGCGAAACTATGGACGGTGCAGGATCATACGTTGTTTCTCCTATGTTTTTTCCTGCCCATATTCCTTGCTTTCCTTTCCATTTCTTTTATCTACTGGGTGAAGCTGAACTGGATGATGCCGGCCTACATCACCGGCGTGATATGGGTCAGCCGGTATTTTTCACACAGGATGATCAGGTGGCAACAGGCGTGGGCGGTGGTGATACATGTTGCATTGGCCATTGAGTTGCGCTGGTATCCTGTTCCCGTACGGTCAGACGATGTGTGGGTGGGCTGGGGCCGCATGGCCGGGGCTGTGATGGCGCTGAAACGCGCTTACCCGGCAGACTTTATCTTTTCCGCCGATGATTACAAGACCAGCGCAGTGTTGAATTTTTATTTGGAAGAAATGGTGTATGGCCAGAATATCATCCGCAAGCCCGCGCTGCAATTCGATTACGTGGGTACACGGCTGGCGGCGTTGCAGGGGAAGAATGCGTTGTTCATCAATTCCATTCCGCGTATTGGAAATGAGGTGTCCGAAAAACGCTTTGCGGATTCGCTGCGCAGGTATTTCCGGAATGTGTACCCGCTGCGTCCTATCGAAGTAAAAAGAGGGGAGCGGCTGGTGCGGAAATTCCTGGTGTACCGTTGCGAGTATTATCTGCCGGGCCGGCCTGGGATTTCGGAGCGGTGAGCATATTAAAACGGGATTGTCTATATTTGTGTCATGACACAACTGAACTCCATAAAAAAAGTTCTTTTTGAATTAAAGCCAGAACTGGTTGAAAAATATCACGTCAACCTGATTGGCTTGTTCGGCTCTGTTGTACGTGATGATTTCCGGCCATCCAGTGATATAGACATTATTGTAGACTTTAGCGGTCCGGTAGGCATTGAATTTATCGATCTTGCTGAATTCCTTGAAAAGAGATTGAAGCGTCATGTGGATCTTGTTTCGAAGAACGGCATTAAGGAAAAATATTACAGGGAAATAGAACCTGAGATCGTGTATGTCTAAACGTAAGCCTGAATTGTTGATTGAAGATATTATTGAGAGCGGGAATAAAATATTGACTTATTCCCGCTCGATGTCTTTTGAAGAGTTTGTGAAAAATGATATGGTGGTAGATGCTGTTATCCGGAATTTTGAAATTATCGGAGAAGCCGCCAACCGCTTACCTGATGAGTTCAAAGAAAACCATCCGGATATTGATTGGCACCGTATCAGGGGCTTCCGAAACCGAATAGTACATGACTATTTCGGTATTGACTATAAGATCGTCTGGACAATTAAGGAGACCTTTCTTCCTGACCTAATTGAAAAATTAAGATTGTTAATCCCCTGATCACTATAACAATCTCTCCACAATTTCCAATTATCCTACACTACTTCTTCCGCACATTCCCGAAGAATACCCCGTAGCTGCTCCGTTTCTTCTGCCGTCAATGGTTTTAAAGGTGAACGCAGGTAGCCCGCGCTTGCGCCTGTTAATTCCAGGCCCGCTTTAATGGCGCGCGGCAAACCTTTGCTGACAATGAATTGCAACAGATGCAGCTGCCTGTAGAAGATATCCCTGGCTGCTTCGTAGTTGTTGCTGTCAACCACGCAGTATAGGTCCAGGTTCAGCTCCGGGATGAGGTTGGGCGCCGCGATGCACCATCCGTTGGCGCCTGCGGCAAATGCAGCCAGGGCGAGAGGATTGGAGCCGTTGTAAAAAGCCACATCTTCTCCCAACTCTTTCCGCAAATAGTGCATTCGCTGCACATCGCCGGTGCTTTCCTTGATCATGGTAACATTCGGTATCTGCAACAGGCGCTTCAGCAGCGCCGGCGACATATCCTTTTCTTTTGTTGTAGTGATCATATCTGGCAGTTTTTTAGGTGAATAAATTGATAAGGCAAAAATGAATTAACTTTGGACCATCTTAGTAATCCAGAAATAAGAAAAGTATATGGTCCAGAAACTCCGTCCCTGGAAGACCGTCATTTCGCTGAATTTTGATTGTGAACGGCCGGTTTACAGGCAAATAGCCGATGGCATTATTGAAGAAATAAAAAGGGGAAGATTGGTGCCAGGCACGCCGCTCCCCGGCACCCGGCAATTAGCGGAAGACCTGGCGGTGAACCGGAAAACGATCATCCTTGCGTTCGATGAACTGCTGGCTGAAGGCTGGCTGGTGTCTGTCAGTAAAAAGGGCACGTTTGTTTCGGAAAAATTGCCATTGCAGGCAACACTGCACCGTAACAGGAAAGAAGCGCCAGCCTCACCGGGATTTGGATTCAGGCAGGCGCCTGCGGAAGGCAGCCCGTTTATACCGAAAGGAAAGAATGTGATCACTTTTGATGACGGCCTGCCTGATGTACGGCTGGCGCCTATGGAAGAGCTGGTGAGAAGTTATAAGCGCATCTTCCAACAGAATGCAAGATGGCGGATGATGGGCTATGGCAACCCGAAAGGAACGGAAACGGCCAGGACTGCCATTGCAAAGATGCTGCTGCACGACCGTGGCCTGAATGCAGATAAGGAAAGGCTGTGCATTACAAGAGGCAGCCAGATGGCGTTATATCTGACTGCTAATACATTAGTGGAAAAAGGCGACAGGATAGCGGTGGAGGATCCGGGCTATGCCCCGGCATGGAATACTTTTACACAATGCGGTGCTAAGCTGGTCCCGATAAAGGTAGACAGCGAAGGGATGTGCATAGATACCCTGGAAAAAGTTTGCGCGAAAACACAGATCAAAGCCGTATATGTAACGCCTCACCATCAATTTCCCACCACTGTGAGCATGAAGATAGACAGGCGGTTGAAGCTGATCGCGCTGTCTAACCGGTTTGGATTCGCCATTATTGAAGACGACTACGATCATGAATTTCACTTCAGCTCCAAAAGCCTGCTGCCATTGGCCAGCCATGAGCATGCCGCCAATGTGATCTACATCAGTTCACTGAGTAAATTAGTAGCCCCTGCGGTGCGGTTGGGGTATATCGCAGGGCCGGAGGCTTTTGTGAATGCGGCAGCGTCGTTGCGGAAAATGATCGATGTGCAGGGGGATAATGTGATGGAACATGCTATTGCCGAGCTGATGGAAGACGGCGCGATCCGCAAACATGCGCGGAGGGCTTATAAGGTATATGAAGAACGCAGGGAGAATATGGGGAATAAGCTGCTGGAATATTTCGGTGATAAAGTGGATTTCCGGCAACCCAGTGGCGGATTAGCTTACTGGGTGCAATTAAAAAAGCAGCAGGATACAGGTAAGCTGGCTGCAAAGCTGCTGCAGCAAGGTGTGTCCATCATTCCAACGGAACCCTTTTCATTCGCGGGGAAACCACTGCATGCGCTGCGGCTGGGTTATGCGTCGCTGACTGCGGAAGAACTGGAGCGAGGCCTGAGGGCCATGCATAAACTGCTATGAGGAATACGCAGAGCCGTCCCGGAGGCGGCTCTGCGGCAATTTCCAGGTTGCATTACCCTTTTACCGCTTCCAGCGAAGCGCCAAAATTGATATGAAGCACGTTCCCATTGTCTGTTACCAATGCGGGCACAGATTTCACCCCTTCTTTTTCAGCCTGCGCGATCAGGTTCTGCTTTTCACCCAGGTGAATTACTTCCACTTTGTCTTGCCCGATAAGATTCACGATATCCTGTTCTGCGCTAACGCATACAGGGCAGCCGGCGTGATAAAATTTTGCTTTGCTCATTACTGAAGTTTTTTTGAATTGTAAAAATGATAAGCAATATTAGTTAGGAATCCTTATTACATATGGGTCCAGATTTAAGCTTGTTTACAAAAAGTGGCTCAATTCCATACTCGCCTCGCCACACATTTTTATCAAAAAACATTATATTGTATAGGTACGTAACATAACCGTTAAATACTGCAACATGACAGTGGAAGAAATACTCGAAAAACTTAAAGCTCTTGGCAGCGAGAAGCTGCGTCTTCAAAATAAAAGGCATGGAGCGGACGACAACCAGTTCGGCGTTAAGATGGGCGATATCAGAACGATTGCCAAACCGATAAAAGCGGATAACGAACTGGCGAAGTCCCTGTGGAAGACGGGTATAATGGAAGCAAAGCTTGTGGCGATGCTGATCATGAAACCGAAAACGTTAACACATGGAGAACTGGAGGAAATGGTGCGGTCCGGCAAACCGGCGCAGGTGGCTGACTGGCTGAACTCCTATATTGTGAAGAATCATCCTGATAAAGAAAAGTTCCGCGAAAAATGGATGAATTCAAAAGACCCCTGGACGGCCCGCGCAGGCTGGAGCCTTACCAGCGGGCGGATCGCGCGGGAGCCGGATGGATTGGACATACCGGGACTCCTTAACCGGATCGAATCCGAAATGGCCAATGCAGCACCGGAAGTGCAATGGACGATGAATTCAGCTCTTGCACAGATCGGGATTTATTTTCCAACCCACCGGAAACGGGCTATTGCCATCGGCGAAAAGCTGGGTATCTACCGCGATTACCCAACCTCCAAGGACTGTACCTCTCCCTTTGCGCCGGTCTGGATCAATGAGATGGTGAAGAGGCAAAGCAAGGCATAGTTTTTTTTACGCGTACTGATCATCCCGAGAAGGCCCATAGGCGATTTAATCAAACTTGGGGATATGTGAAATAGTTAAAGGAAAGATGATTGAGTGTATTCTTCAAACAAAAAAGTCTTCAGGTCTTACGGCCTGAAGGTTTTTTGTTTTCTTTGGAGAAGAGGGGAATCATACTATTTATTAATTCTTCAAACCAAGGTAACCCTTCACCGCCGCATAGTTCGTCCAGTCAATAACATTTGCCCTCCGCGCTGTAGTGCCGCCTGATATGAGGATATAACGGTATTGCTGGACTTTGGCGCCGGCATCTGTAAACGTACCCGCCTCGATGTTGGAATAGAACCGGATCGTGTTTGCAAATGCAACGAACCGGATGTAAATACCGGTTGCAAGATCAGTATAGGACAAGGAGGTAATGACCGGATCATTGGCGGTGTTGAGGTTGATGTATACCGAATGGTAGGAGTGCATTAAACGTCTCATGGATCAGTTGATTAAATTTTGGAGGTTTGTTATTAAAAATTGGTTGAAACGATCTGAATAGGTTAAAGCGGTAAAGGGCTTTCTGGGACTGCATCGTTAGGTATAAAGAAGAAACACCGACAATCGGTGGTCAACAGGGAATCGGCAGGCTGTCGGGGACTTTGGAACCTGATTCGGAAATAGTTTCGTATGGGGGGCTATATTGGCCCTACTCAGAATACCAGGCCTCTTCGAACCGATTTGTGGCTGATTTGAGAAAGATCAAGGACTTTTTGGATAGATATGGTATTTAACGGCATGCATGGGGAGATTTTAATTATGGAAAATCCATATCGGAATCAATCCCTATTTTTTAAATACATTTGAGAAGATAATCCATCATCTGCTTTCATTTCACCTACTTGTATGAGTGACAATCGAATGGATGACTCTGTGCTGACTAGGATCAACTGCAAACATAACAAAAGCCCAATGCCCGAAGCAACGTTAATTACCTGGACAAAGATGACAATAATACAGGAATTTAAAAGAATTCATATTGAGACAGGGCGTATACCAACCATGAAGGTCATCAGGGAAAAAAATACTTCATTAGCAGACGCCATACAACAAAAATTTGGAGGCATTACTTTATTGAAGGAAAAAGCGGGGCCATACTATACTCCCCGTAGTAAATTAACCGAAGAAGAGGTGGTAGTGGTCCTTAATAAATTTTGCAAAACAAACAAAGGGGAACTAAAAAACACCCATCTGTTTACACTATTACAGAAGGCGGGAGAGTATAGTTTGTATAAGGCTATATTAAAGTATGGCGGACTGCATCAACTCAACGCTAGTTATCACCTCGGATTGCAACTAAGATGCTATAGTCGTTCTAAGGAAGATATTCTGGATGCGTTGAGGAAAATCAAGAAAGACGGATATCCGATCACTCAAGCTTCACTTCTAAATATTGGCCAATCTGGAATACTTCAAAGTATAAAAAAATATGGTACCCTCAGTGATTTCAAGGAACAACTCGGCATTTCTGTCAGACGAACCAAGAGATGGAGTGAGAAAGAAATAATAAGAAAGTATAAATCATTACATAAACAATGGGGTTGTGTACCTAGTAATAAAAGTTTATGCAATGCAGGTTATGGAAATCTTAATGGCGCTATCCAACTGCATTTCGGAGGTATTGTTGCCCTTAGGGATAAAATAGGTCTGGCTAGCTATAAAAAGCCTGATCACTACTGGACATTAAAAAAAACGCTACAAACATTCAGGCTATTTCTCAAGGATAATAAAATGGAGCTGAAGAGCAGTTCTGTATATGGCCTGCTGGAGGCGAAACAGTTACATGGTTTGCGTACTGCTATTGGAAAGTGGGGAGGGCTTCGAAAGCTAAATAAACAGTATAAATTAGGGCTTGTATTACAGGGTGAAAAATGGCCACGCGAGAAAGTCTTAAAATTGTTATTACAATTACATAAAAAGGGAATTGCCATTACACAAAAGTACCTCATTCAAAGCGGGCGAAGCGATTTGATAGGGGCTATCTACAAATATGGAACAATGAATGAGTTGAAAGGTGAACTTGGGATAATGATTAAGCGACATAACTATTGGACGGACGATAAGATCATAAACGAATTGAGCCCCCTGATTGCAGCATTGGGAAGTATGCCAAGCAATTCCATGCTTAACGCTATGGGAAAAAGTGATGTAGCCCGGGCAATGGCTAAGCGGGGTGGGCATGCAAAGTTTTGTAAATTATTAAATACAAAGATATCCAAAACGCATCGCTCATGGGATGGATATTTTCTGCAAAGTGCCTATGAAAGTATATTCGATAATATACTTTTAAAATACAACATACAACGTAAAGTACATGTAAGGATCTCGGACAATCATAAATATATTTGCGACTTTCTGATTGGGGCTACCTACATTGAAATAGCTGGATTTTCGAAAGAAGAGCACCCATTATATTATAAAAATCTGGAGAAAAAAATTAAGTTATATGCGGACCTGAAGAAAGACTACCTGATTATATATAAGGAAACATTTACTAAGGGTATTGAACAGATAGAAAAAAACGTGCTTGCTAAGTTAAATTGTATATTGCCCGTTAAACAATCTATAGATAGTTGTGTCAGCAGCATTGATATCAAGCCTGCCGTCTTTTGGGCTGATATAGAAAATATTAAAAGAGAACTTTTACCGCTTGTAGATAAGTATGGAAGAATGCCGTTGGACATAGAATTACGAAGGGAAAAAAAGGCAGGCCTGATTGGAGGAATCTACAAATATCACGGCAACTTTTACGAGCTTGGAAAAGTATTGAATATACCTGTTCTGAATAAGCCTAAAGGATATTTTACTTATGAAAAAGCATTGTGTACATACACGGAGTTATCGAAAGAACAGGGACGATACCTTACCTTAAAGGAGCTTGCTAAAATGAAACTATATGGGATAATAAGTATTATACAGAAGAATGGAGGCATATATGCAGCAAAAACTGCATGCAATCTAAAGTTTGCCCACGAGCGAAGACCCTATAGGATATTTGACATAGATGAGGCTGTAGCGGAATATACAAGGCTAAGCATGGAAAAAGGGGGCTTTATGAAGGAGAGAGAAATAAAAGCATGCAACGGTACTTTGGCAAATTATATTCAAACCCATGGCGGGTATTATAAAATACAGAAGTTGACCAAACTTTCTTTTTCTCCTGAAATGCTGCCAAAAGGATACTATTCTCAAGATCAAGTGGTAGATCTATACAAAAGGCTTTGCATGGATAAAGGGTATTTTCTTACTAAAAGAGAGGCATTGACACTGACGTCGCATAAAATAATCGGGTATATTGAAAGAAATATCGGATTTGAAAGATTGCGTCAACTAACTGGTCTGAATCTGAAGGTGAATAAGGATATACGTAGAACATCTGCGGAGGCTAAACAAGCTGCGGTCGAAAAATACACACAACATTGCATTAAACAGGGGTGTCTGCTTACCATGAAGCAACTAAAGAACTTAGGAGAAGGGAAATTGGTTGGATTTATTATACGGGAGCTAGGTGTCCGGGAACTACATAAAATTGTTACAGTCAACATTCCGGTAAAGCCTGTTGCACCTGTTATCAAACAAAGGAAGAGAATGGAGAAAAAATCTGACGGCATCGAACGTTATAAAGCGTTATGTCTGCGACATGGGCGTCATCTTTCCGATAAAGAATTATGCGAAATGGGACAGCGATATCTTTCTGGCCTAATCTCAAGAAATGGTGGATTCGCTGCATTTCGTAAAGAGTGTGGCCTTACGTACCAACAACAAGCTCCCAGACATGGCTACAAAGCAGAGGATGCTGTTACGGAATATAAGGAAATAAGTATCCAGCAAGATGCTTTTCCTACTCACCGGGAATTACTCACCTTAGGAAAAACAGAGTTGAGCAGGGCAATACTGACTTTTGGTGGATATAATAAAATTAGAGATCTAACGGGATTAAAGAAACAGGTAAGAAAATTGGCCAACAAGAAGGAGCATAATATAAAAGAGGTATTGGATGTTTTCAGGAAACTGAGTATTAAAAAAGGACAATTTTTTTCCAAAAACGATTTTATTGCTATAGGTGAGCAGAAGTTAGCTTGGTTTATTCAAAATAATGGCGGTTATCGCAGGTTTCAAAAAATAAGTGGATTGAGTGTAAGAAAAATGCATAAACCCAATCAGAAAAAATCATAGAAAGTGGGTTTTATATGTTGGTAAATTTCTTCTATAAAGGACGTTGAAACAAAAAAACTCTGATGATTTGTGAAGCACAAATCCTTGGAGTTCGAACCGCTTAACAATTCGATAGTTAGGAACTTATAGAACTTCAATAAAAGGTCCCAAAACACTTCGAACGCAAAAAACGCCTTCAAATCAAAGACTTGAAGGCGTTTCTTTTTGGTGGCGGAGGAGAAGGGATTCGAACCCTTGATAGGATTTCTCCTATACACACTTTCCAGGCGTGCCAGTTCAACCACTCCTGCACTCCTCCGTACGGTTGAATTATTCAATTCAGGGCTGCAAAGATAACGCTTTGGCCAAAAAATCCAAGAATTTCCGGGAATTTCCGGGTTTTTATTTCCTAAAATTGATATTTTACTGAAAACCCAGCATCATGCCTTACACCCGCCGATCCTTCCTGCAAACCCTCGCCATGGCCGGCGCAGCTATTCCCCTTCGTTCCATGAGCTTCCCCGCTGAGGAATGGGAAATACACGGCTTCTCCAAACCCTTCCAGTTCAAATGGATGGACTTCAGCATGCTCTGCGAAACCTTTGCAGCAGCAGGTCTCAACGGGGTGGATTATACGGTGAGGCCGGAGGGGCACGTTACGCCGGACAAAGTAGCGCAGGATCTTCCGAAAGCCCTAGCGGCAGCGCGTAAAGCGGGCATCTCGGCCAAGCTGATGACCACGGCCATCCTGTATGCGGACGATCCGGCTACGGCGCCGGTGTTGCAGGCTGCCGCCGCGGAAGGTATCCAATATTACCGGATGGGCTGGTATGAATATGAAAAAGGAAAACCGCTGCCGGAGAGCCTCCGCAACCGCGGCAACCAACTGCAAGCCCTGGCGGAACTGAATAGGAAATATAACATCAAATCGGCCTACCAGAACCATTCCGGCCTGAGGATCGGCGCCACGGTATGGGACCTGTATGAAATGATCAAAAATGTGGACCCTGCCTGGGCTGGCGTGCAATACGATATCCGCCATGCCACTGTGGAAGGCGCCAACAGCTGGCCGCTCGGGCTTCAGCTCATCAGCCCGCATATCAATACGATAGTGATCAAAGATGTGCGCTGGACGAAACTGAACGGCAAATATGTACTGGAAAACGTGCCGCTGGGCGAGGGGATGGTGGATTTTAAAGCGTATTTCAAAAAGATAAAAGAGCTGAACATCAAAGCGCCCATCTCCCTCCACCTGGAATACCCGCTGATCTCCGCAGCGGAAGAATCCCTTTCTGCTTCGCAGAAACAAAAGATCGTGCAGGATAAGCTGAAGAAAGATGTGGATATGCTGAAAGGAATGCTGGCTGCAATGTAGGTCTGACTCTACAGTATAGGCTCCGTTGGCGTCAGCTCCCCGCGCATGGGCGTTTCTATCAGGCGCTTTATTTCAGCGGCGTCCAGGTTCTGGCCGAGCAGGAACATCAGCTTAGTGGTGGCCGCTTCAAAGGTCATATCGTGGCCGCTTACCACGCCTATCTTTTGCAGGTGCTGGCTGGTCTCATATTTGCCCAGCTCCACGGAACCACCGTCGCACTGCGTGATGTCTACCATGATGATCCCTTTATCCGCCGCCTTTTGAAGGCACTCGGTGAACCATGATTGTGTGGTGGCATTGCCGCTGCCGAAGGTTTCCAGCAGCAGGCCGCGCATGCCGGGCGTGTTCACAATGGCTTCCACGGCTTTGCGGGTAATGCCGGGGAATATTTTCAGCACGCCGATGTTGGCGTCCATATTCTTGTGTACCACCAAACCTTTGTCAGGCGCGGGCAGCATGTAGTTGTTCTTGTATTTGATGTCGATGCCGGCTTCTGCCAGAGCGGGGTAGTTCATGGAGTAGAAGGCCTCGAACTTTTCCGCGTTATACTTCTTGGCGCGGTTGCCGCGGAAGAGCATGAAGTCGAAATAAATGCAGACCTCGGGCACCATGCAGTGGCCGTTGCTTTTGGTGGAAGCGATCTCCATGGCGGTGATGATATTTTCTTTCGCGTCTGTCCTGATCTTGCCGATAGGTAACTGGCTGCCGGTGAGGATCACGGGCTTGGAAAGATTTTCCAGCATGAAGCTGAGCGCGGATGCTGTAAACGCCATGGTATCGGAACCATGCAGGATCACGAACCCGTCGTACCGGTCGTAGCGGTCTTCGATGATGCCGGCCAGTTCAGACCAGATCTCAGGGTGCATGTCGGACGAATCCATGGGAGGATTAAAAGCGTAAACGTAGAAATCGATTCCCATCCGGTAAAGCTCGGGCAGATTGTTCCTGATCTCATTGAAGCCGATGGGCCGCAGTGCTGTCGTCTTTTCGTCGTAGATCATCCCCACGGTGCCACCGGTATAGATGATAAGAATCTTCGTCATTTATCTCAGATAGAATTGCATGCAAATGTATTCACTTATCAGTTAGAGCATTTTGAATAATTTCCGGGCATTGCCTGTAGTAATCGCAGCGACGTCTTCAATTTTTAGATTTTTTACATCTGCGATCCGCTGGGCGATCAGCGGGATGTATGCGCTTTCGTTCCTTTTGCCCCTGTATGGGACCGGTGCCAGGTAAGGCGCATCCGTTTCCAGCACAACATGCTGCAGGTCAATATCCTCCAGCAGCACATCGAGCCCTGACTTCTTAAAGGTGACCACCCCGCCGATGCCCAGGTAAAATCCAAGGTCTATCACTTCCTGCGCCTCGTCGCGGGTGCCTGAAAAACAATGGAAAACCCCGCTCAGCCTGCCTGCGGGAAATTCCTTCACCACGTCTATGCATGCCCGTGTGGCCTCCCGGCTGTGAATAGACACCGGCAGCCCATGCTCCGCAGACAGCTGCAATTGCCGCCTGAAGGCCAGGTATTGCTGCTCCCGGAAGGTGGTATCCCAGTAAAAATCAAGCCCGATCTCCCCCACACCCCAGAATTTCCGGGTTTCCAGCCATTGCTGTACAATAGCCAGCTGGGCTTCAGCGTTCTCTTTCACGTAAACAGGATGTATACCCATCATGGGCAGGCATTCTGCCGGGAACTCAGCCTCCAGGGCCAGCATCCCGGCGATAGAGTCCTCGTCTATGTTCGGCAGCAACAACCTGTTCACGCCCTGCCGGATGGCCCTTTGGACCATCTCCGTCCTGTCGGATTCAAATTCACGTGAGTATAAATGGGCGTGCGTGTCAATCCAGTTCATTACATATTGTTTTTTTCAATTAATTGTTTATCTTTATTTTCTTATTATTTATAATACCTGTAGTAAACCTTTCCGCAAAGGTACAGTCTCAATAAGCCAATACCTATAAAAACTACTATGATGAAACACTATTTTAACACCAACAAAGTTCTAACTGTTACTGCATTGGCCATTGGCGCTATCACGATCTTCTTCGCCTGCAAGAAAGATGAAAAGACGGGCGCTGACGAACAAAGAGACGTGCTGACCATATCCGCCGCCGAAAAAGAAACTGAGATCAACGCCATATACGAAGATGCATTTACCGAAGTGATAGATGTGAACGCCACCCAGAAAGGACTGAATGGCCAGAACCGCCAGGCCGCTCCCACACAGGGGCTTGCCCGTTGCGCAGGCGTGGAGATCAGCTTCGATCCTGCAGACCTGATCACTTTCCCGAAAACAATCACCATCGACTACGGTACCGGCTGTACGGAAAGCAACGGCCGCAGCCGTAAAGGAATGATCATTGTGGTGGTAGACAAAATGTTCTGGCTCACCGGCGCTACCGCTACCATTACTTTCGAAAATTATTTCGTGAACGGTATAAAAGTGGAAGGCACGCAAACGCTGACCAACCTCTCTTCCAACGGCGGTTTCGGCTATACCTACGCAGTTGCCGGCGGCAAGCTCACTTACCCCAACGGAACAGTGGTAAAATACAGCGGCACCCGCACCCTGCAGCAGAAAGCAGGCGGCGGAACAATGTCTATCCTCGATGATGCGTATGAGCTGACAGGCCACGCCAAGCTGGAAGACAGCACCAGCAGCGCGAACATCCTGATCAAAAGCCCGCTGCACAGGAAGATCAGCTGCTCATGGATAGACAAAGGCGAACTGTCTGTTACTGTAAATGCACACACTGCCTCCATCAACTATGGTACAGGCGACTGCGACAATAAAGCGATGCTGACCGTAGGCGACAAAACAAAAGAAATTACCCTGAAGCCCTAAAAGGCTTTGCTGCCATATCTTTTTGAGGAACGCCCTGGTGAGAGCCGGGGCGTTTTTTATTGCGGTAAACTGTGGAAAAGCAGTACAGGCTTCAGCCTACAGGATGGCTTCACAACGCCAGCCCCGGCGTTTGCAATGCTCCAGTATCCTCGGGAGCGCGTAGCTCATCCGGTCCCAGGCTTTTTCGCTGTCGTGAAACACCACGATGGAGCCGGGTTGCAGCTTGAATACCACGTTCTGCACACATTCTTCGCCGGTCAGTTCCTTATCGAAATCAGCGCTGAGAATGTCCCACATGATGATCCGGTAATCCTTTTTCAACTCCCTGATCTGGAACGGGGATATACGTCCATATGGCGGCCTGAAAAGATCGGAACGGATATAGCCCGCGGCTTCGCGGATATTGGCGAGATACTTATCATTAGGGCTTTTCCAGCCATTGAGGTGATTGTGGGTATGATTGCCTACGGCATGGCCATCCAGCAATATCTGCTGGTAGATGTCGGGGTGCTCTACCACGTTTTTCCCGATGCAGAAAAAAGTGCCTTTGGCCTCGTATTTCTTCAGCTGTTCCAGCACGAAGGGCGTGGCTTTGGGATGGGGGCCATCATCGAATGTGAGATATACAGCGGGAACAGCGGGAGAGAAGTTCCAGATGCAGCTTTTGTACAGTGTTTTGAGGAAAGCGGGTGTTTTCGTAAAATAGAACATGTTGTGGGGATTTGAATCATGATTCCCAAGCCCGAAATTATTATTTTTGCGCCGTATGGATCATAAAAAAGTACGGGTGCGCTTTGCACCCAGCCCAACCGGCGGTTTACACCTCGGCGGCGTGCGCACTGTTTTGTTCAATTACCTGTTTGCCCGCCACCATGGCGGCGAATTTGTGCTGCGGATTGAAGACACGGACCAGACCCGTTATGTGCCGGGCGCTGAGGAATATATCATTGAATGCCTCCGCTGGTGCGGGTTAGAGGCAGACGAAGGCCCTCATAAAGGCGGCCCTTTCGCGCCCTATCGCCAGAGCGAGCGCAAAGCGCTGTACCGGCAGTATGCAGAGCAATTGGTGCAGTCAGGCCACGCGTATTACGCTTTTGACACCCCTGAGGAACTGGAAGCCATGCGCGAAGTGGAAAGAGCCCGCGGCAACCATTCTCCCCAATACAACCATTCCATCCGCCGCAGCATGCGCAACTCGCTCACGCTGGAAGCAGCGGAAGTGAAAGCGTTGCTGGATAAAGGCGCGCCTCACGTGATCCGCATCAAAATGCCGGAAAACGAGGAACTGCATTTTACGGATATGATCCGCGGCACCGTGAGCTTCCAGACCGGTACCGTAGACGATAAAGTACTGCTGAAAGCAGACGGCATGCCCACTTATCACCTGGCCGTAGTGGTAGACGATTACCTCATGAAAATATCCCACGCCTTCCGCGGTGAGGAATGGCTGCCTTCCGCGCCGGTGCACATCCTGCTGTGGAAATACCTGGGCTGGGAAAAGGAAATGCCCGAATGGGCGCACCTCCCGCTCATCCTTAAGCCTGATGGCAATGGCAAGCTCAGCAAACGCGATGGCGATCGTTTAGGTTTCCCCGTGTATGCGATGAACTGGACCGATCCGAATACGAATGAACTGACGAAAGGATTCCGTGAAAACGGTTTCCTCCCGGAGGCTTTCATCAATATGCTGGCGATGCTTGGCTGGAACGATGGTTCAGGGCAGGAGATATTTTCCATGGAAGAACTGATCGGAAAATTTTCTATTGAGCGTGTGCACAAAGGCGGTGCGAAGTTCGATTATGATAAGGCCAAATGGTTCAACCATCAATACATCCAGAAGACAGACAACGCCCGCCTGGCTGAATTGCTGCAACCCGTGCTGCAGGAAAAAGGCGTAGCGCCGGAGCCTGCGTATGTGGCCACCGTAGCTGGCCTGGTGAAAGAACGTTGCCATTTCGTGAACGAGATATGGGACCATGGTTTCTTCTTCTTCATCCGCCCTGAGAAATATGACCTCGATGCTGTGAAACCCAAGTGGAGCGCAGAAAAACAGGCATTTTTCGAAGAATGGGCCAACGTGTTGAACGGGCTGGAAGATTTCAGCTTTACACCGATCGAAGAAAGTTTCAAACAACTGGCAACGGCCAAAAGCATCAAGCCAGGCGAATTGCAGCTCCCTTTCAGGATCATGCTGTGCGGCGGCAAGTTTGGTCCTCCCGTGTTCACTATCGCCGAAACGATCGGCAAAGGGGAAACGGTAGAGCGGATAAAGCTGGCGCTGGCAGCTTTTCAATAACTAATTTTCAATAAGGAACGGGCCGGGAACAATTGCAGGTGCAATACATTCCGGCCCGTTTTTATTGGCAGGCGAAGCAGTACATTATTGATACCCCTTCTGCCTGCAAATATCACTAAATACATGCTGATCCCGGATTTGAACCAGGGGAGATGCAATCCTGATAAGGGTTTGAGCAGATAATGGCGGTACATTTCTGGTACCGTTCCTTAAAGAACAGAATTTTGATCTTTTTTGCGTACATCGGAGATGCAGGCCTGATGCTGGTTTGGCCGGATAATGGGGTACACTTGTGATACCGCCACGCATTAAAGTGCTGCTAAAGTTGCTTTATCCCCGGGTTTGAGTAGGGGGAGACACGGGCTTGACACGGGTTTGAGGGGAGAGTGGCCCGCATGAAAAAAGCCGCCCCGGCTACCGGGACGGCTTCTATGCATAAAAAATTGATGTTAGCTTTTCTTCGCTTCCTTCGCCCAGGTATCTTTCAGCGTTACAGTCCGGTTAAACACCGGCTTGCCTGGTTTCGAATCAGTGTCCGCACAAAAATATCCCATGCGCAGGAACTGGAAACGGTCGCCCGGCCTGGCATCCAGCAGCACCGGCTCTATGTACGCCTCGGGAATTACCTGCAATGAATCCGGGTTGATAAAGGATTTAAAATCTCCTTCCTCCGCCGCGGGATTTTCCACGGAAAACAGCCGGTCGTAGAGGCGCACTTCCGCTTTGGCAGCATGCGCGGCGCTTACCCAGTGAATGGTGCCTTTTACCTTCAGGCCGCTGGTGTCGCCACCACTAAGGCTTTCCGGGATGTAAGAGCAATAGATCGTCGTTACATTGCCGTTGGCATCCTGCTCAAAGCTGTCGCATTTGATGATGTACGCATATTTCAGGCGCACGGCCAGGCCCGGGCCCAGTCGGAAGAACTTCTTGGGAGGGTCTACCATAAAATCTTCCCGTTCGATGTACAGCGTGTTGCTGAATGTAACCGTGCGGGAACCGGCGGATTCATCTTCGGGGTTGTTTTCTGCGGGCAGCTCTGCCGTCTGGCCTTCGGGGTAGTTGGTGATTACCAGCTTCACGGGGTCCAGCACGGCCATTACGCGGTTGGCGGTCTTATTCAGCTCCTCGCGGATGCAGAATTCCAGCAGGCCCACGTCTATCAGGTTGTCGCGCTTTTGCACGCCGATCCTTTCCGCGAAGTTGCGGATGCTGGAAGGCGTATAGCCGCGGCGGCGGTATCCGCTGATGGTAGGCATGCGCGGGTCATCCCAGCCGGCAACGTGGCCTTCGTTTACCAGTTGCAGCAGCTTGCGCTTGCTCATCACGGTATAACTCAGGTTCAGCCGTGAGAATTCATACTGGTGAGAAGGGAAGATATTCAGTTTCTCTATAAACCAATCGTACAGCGGGCGGTGCGGCACAAATTCCAGTGTACAGATGGAATGGGTGATATTTTCAATACTGTCGCTCTGCCCGTGCGCAAAATCGTACATCGGGTAAATGCTCCAGGCATCGCCTGTGCGGTGGTGATGCGCATGTTTGATGCGATACATCAGCGGGTCGCGCATGTGCATGTTCGGCGAAGCCATGTCTATCTTGGCACGCAATACTTTGGAACCGTCAGGATGTTTGCCCTCGCGCATTTCGGTGAAAAGACGCAGGTTTTCGTCTACGCTGCGGTCGCGGAAAGGGCTGTTCTTCCCGGGCTCGGTGGGCGTGCCTTTCATGGCGGCTATTTCGGCGGCGCTGGAATCGTCCACGTAAGCGAGGCCTTTTTTGATGAGTGCTACGGCAAACTGGTACAGCTGTTCGAAGTAATCGGAGGCATAAAGTTCATTGGCCCATTCAAAGCCGAGCCATTGGATGTCTGCCTTGATGGAATCCACGTATTCGGTATCCTCGGTGATGGGATTGGTATCATCAAACCGGAGGTTCGTTTGCCCGTTGTATTTTTTAGCCAGTCCGAAATTGAGGCAGATGCTTTTGGCATGCCCAATGTGCAGGTACCCGTTAGGCTCGGGAGGGAAACGGGTAAGCACCCGCCCGCCGTTCACGCCTTTGGCGATATCCTCTTCAATGATCTGTTCTAAAAAATTCAGTGATCTTTCTTCGCTCATAAAAATTGTAGCTTTTGCCGAATTGCAAATGTAATATAAAGTGCTTACACCCCGTAAATCCCACTTTCGGGGAAAATACTACATTTACAATCCAATAAAGTATTATGGTCAACCCGAATCAACGCCCCATCCGCGTGCTGGTAGCGAAAGTAGGTCTCGACGGTCACGACCGGGGAGCCAAAGTGATCGCCTCCGCCCTGCGCGACGCGGGAATGGAAGTAATTTACACCGGCCTCCGGCAAACCCCGGAAATGGTGGTGAACGCCGCTTTACAGGAAGATGTCGACGCCATTGGCATCAGCATCCTGTCTGGCGCGCATATGACGGTTTTCCCGAAAATTATCAACCTCATGAAGGAAAAAGGGATGAACGATGTGCTGCTCACCGGTGGCGGCATCATCCCCGACGCGGATATGCAGGAACTGTACGCCCTCGGGGTGGGCAAACTCTTTCCGCCGGGCACCCATACCCAGGAAATAGCCAGTTATATCACAGACTGGACCAAAGAGCACCGGGAATTTTAACATTTTTTGTAACTTTTATGAAACCCGGTCGTCTTCTCCATAGAACGGCAGCAAGATAAGATCTCCTTTGGCTGAGAAAGGGAGCCCTGACGGCACAGGCTGACGTTGTGAAAACTAAATAACCGCAAAAGTTGAAACTTATGAACTTTATCCGCTACACTATGCTTATCCTCGGCCTGGCCGCCACTACAGGGCTCCGGGCGCAGAACGACACTTTGGAATCCTCCGTGGAAGTTAAAAGGAAAGTGTCGTATCATTTCCACATCTACGCTCCGCCCAAGCCCCGCCATGGCTATGTGACCGCCGGCGGCAATGGCCCCCTGCTGTCTTTTGCCAGGGTGACCAACAACGGGGAACATGTTCGCAACATCCCGCGTTTTACCATGTTCTTTAACGTGGGCACTAATTACAACTACGACTTTTCCAATCACTTCGGTTTCTTTACCGGCTTGAATATCAAGAATATAGGTCTTATCACCAAACCAAATGATTCCGTAAAGCTGAAGCAAAGGGTATACACGCTCGGCGTACCCCTGGGATTCAAAGTGGGCAACCTGCGCGACGGCTTCTTTTTCTTCGCCGGCGGTGAGTACGACCTGGCGTTCAACTACAAGGAAAAATATTTCCTGCACGGCGACAAGAAAAGCAAGTTCAACGAATGGTTCTCAGACCGTACAGACCTGCTGATGCCTTCTGTATTTGCCGGTTTCCGCTTCCCGCCCGGGTTTGGTGTGAAAGCGCAGTACTACCTGAACGATTTCTTCAATAAAGACTACACCGAAACCGTGAATGGCGTAAAAACCACGCCCTACAAGGATATCAAGGCCAATATGATATTCGTGACGCTGAGCTACAATTTCGGTGGCGGCTTCAAATGCAAAACGCATGAGTACCACCAAACCAAGACCAAGTACCGTAAAGGCACCAAGGTGATCATCGAAAAAAGGACCGAAATAGAAGATAAATAAAGTTATCGATAGCTATGACCAACGAAAGGGGCTGCACGCAGGTGCGGCCTTTTTTCATTTCCGTCATGCCGGATTTTAGGCTTAAATTTAAACGCCAAAACAAATAAAAACTTTTTCGATATGTATAATACACTGAGCACTCAACTGAAGGATGGCATCCTGGAGATCACCATCAACCGGCCGGATAAGCTGAACGCCCTCAACCAGGAGGTAATGAAAGAGCTGGCGCTGGCCATAGACGAGGTTTACAAGAACCACGATGTAAAATCCGCGCTGATCACCGGTGCGGGGCCAAAGGCATTCATTGCAGGGGCGGACATTTCAGAGTTCCTGACCCTTTCCCCCGAGCAGGGCGCGGAGCTGGCAAAAATAGGTCACACCATTTTCCAGCGGATAGAGGAAAGCCACAAACCGATAGTGGCCGCGGTGAACGGGTTTGCCCTGGGCGGTGGCTGCGAGCTGGCCATGGCCTGCCATTTCAGGGTGGCGAGTGAAAACGCGAAGTTCGGCCAGCCCGAGGTGAACCTGGGGATCATTCCCGGTTATGGTGGCACACAGAGGCTGGTACAGCTGATCGGTAAAGGAAAAGCGCTGGAGCTGATGATGACGGCCGACCTGGTCGGCGCTGAAGAGGCCCGCCAGCTGGGGCTGGTGAACCATGTGACCACCCAGGAAGCCCTGCTGGACAGAACGCGCGAGCTGCTGAAAAAGATCCAGGCAAAGGCGCCCCTGGCCATTGGCCGCGTGATCAAATGCGTGAACGCTTATTTTAAGCTGGAAGAAGAAGGCGGTTTCGAAACCGAGATCGCGGAGTTTGCGGCATGTTTTGCCACCCAGGACCTCCAGGAAGGGGCGGAAGCCTTTATCCAGAAACGGCAACCTCAATTTAAAGGCGAATAGGGGCAGATTTGCCGTTCCGAATTGTATTTTTGTGGTCCAAAATTATAGCATATGGATTTCAGGATAGAGAAAGACACGATGGGCGAGGTGAAAGTGCCGGCCAACGCGTATTACGGGGCTCAAACCCAACGTTCCATCGACAATTTCAGGATTGCGCAGGACATTAACAGGATGCCCAAAGAGATCATCCGCGCCTTCGCTTACCTGAAGAAGGCCGCCGCGCTCACCAACCAGGAAGCCGGCGTGTTGCCGAAAGAAAAGGCGGACCTCATCGGGAAAGTGTGCGACGAGATACTGGAAGGCAAGCTGGACGCCGAGTTCCCGCTCGTCGTTTGGCAAACCGGCTCAGGCACCCAGAGCAACATGAATGTAAACGAAGTGGTGGCTTACCGCGCCCACGTGATCAATGGAGGTCAACTGACCGACAAGGACAAAGTGGTTCACCCGAATGATGATGTGAACAAATCCCAGTCTTCCAACGATACCTTCCCCACCGCCATGCACATTGCGGCTTACAAAATGCTGCTGGAAGTGACCATCCCCGGTATCAAAAAGCTGCGCGACACCCTCGCGAAAAAATCAAAAGAATTCATGCACGTCGTGAAGATCGGCCGCACCCACTTTATGGATGCCACGCCGCTCACGCTAGGCCAGGAGATCAGCGGCTACGTTTCCCAGCTGGATCACGGCCTGCGCGCTATCAATAACACCCTGCCGCATCTCGGCGAGCTGGCCCTGGGCGGCACCGCCGTAGGCACCGGTATCAACACGCCCGAAGGTTATGCGGAGAATGTTGCGAAGAAGATAGCTGAGCTTACCGGCCTGCCTTTCGTGACCGCTGAAAATAAATTCGAGTCCCTGGCTGCGCACGACGCGATCGTGGAAGCCCACGGCGCCCTGAAAACAGTGGCTGTAAGCCTGATGAAGATCGCCAATGATATCCGGATGCTCAGCTCCGGCCCGCGCTCCGGCATCGGCGAATTGTTTATACCAGACAATGAGCCCGGCTCTTCCATCATGCCCGGCAAAGTGAACCCCACGCAGTGCGAGGCGCTCACCATGATCGCCGCGCAGGTATTGGGCAACGACGTGGCCATCAACGTGGGCGGCGCTACCGGCCATTTTGAGCTGAACGTGTTCAAACCAATGATGATCTACAACTTCCTGCACTCCGCCCGCCTCCTTGGCGACGGTTGCGTGAGCTTCAACGACAAATGCGCCGAAGGCATTGCGCCGATTGAAGAGAACATTAAAAAGCATGTGGATAATTCACTGATGCTGGTTACTTCCCTCAACACGAAGATCGGTTATTACAAAGCGGCTGAAATTGCGCAGAAAGCGCATAAAGAAGGTACTACGCTGAAGGAAATGGCCGTGAAACTGGGTTATGTTACCCCGGAGGAATTCGACGCCTGGGTGGTGCCTGCCAACATGGTCGGCAAGATCCAATAACAGCTTTTCAACGCATAAAAAAAGAGGCTCAACCGGGCCTCTTTTTTATTTATATAATTTGAATAGCATCATTTCCAGAATACCATGATGATGGTGCGGAGGCTCATGGCGATCACCAGCACGCCCACCAGGATCATCAGCGGTTTTCTCTTCATTCTCTTTACCAGTATGGCCGCAAAGGGAGAAGCGATCACCCCGCCGAGTATCAGGCCGATGATCACCTGCCAGCTGTCTATGCCGTTGAATAAAAGGAAAGTACCCGCGCTCGAAACAGAGATAAAGAACTCAGCGGCATTCACTGAACCGATGGTATAGTTCACCGTGCGGCCTTTGCTGAGCAGGGTGGAAGTAACGATCGGGCCCCAGCCGCCGCCGCCGATAGCGTCCATGAAACCGCCGAAGAAAGCCAGGGGGCCGAGCCTTTTGGTTTTGCTTTTGGGCTTGTGGCGCTGCAGCGCTTTGCGCAGGATGAGCACGCCGAGGATCATGAGATATGCGCTCATGAAGGGTTTGATGATGTCGCCGTCTATTTTGTCGGATAAAAGGTAAGCGCCGGTGATGGCGCCTATCATGCCCGGGATGAGCAGGTGGAGGAAGAGTTTTTTGTTCACATTACCCAGCTTGAAGTGGGCGATGCCCGATGCGCCGGTAGTGAATACTTCAGCTACGTGTACGCTGGTGCTGGTCATAGCAGGCGAAACGCCCAGCCCTAGCAACAGCGACGATGAAGTAGCCCCGTAAGCCATGCCCAGCGCGCCGTCTATCATTTGCGCGGTAAGGCCCACGCCCATGAAGAACAGCAGTTTGTCGGTAAACACATTCCTGGCAAACCGCGCAATGCGGGTCTGCTGGTCGAGGGAGATGCCGTAGTTGTAGGTGAACCAGAGGCCGGCCACCACCACGAGGATAGAAACACCGATGGCCACCCATATCCAGTGCTGTTTTTTATTGTCCTCGTTCACGAGGTCGATCAGCACCTTTTGTGTTTCAACGGTAGCTACGCGTTGCTCTGCCTTATCTATCACCTCATTATGCGACATAAATTATAATACTAATATAGTCTACAGGAATTGTGGACTAAAAATATAGCTAATCCCTGGTATATCCAAATATTTGTGCCTGCCTTTTAAAAAATGACGGAAAGGGGCAGGATTGCCGCTACCTGGCGGCAGGGGCTGTCCTTAAAGCAGGATTTCAAACGGCCATGATGCGCCGGGCCAGCAGTGCAATAAAAAAGGCGCTGTAATGCGCCTTTTCGTTATACCTGGTATGATAATCGTTTTTACACCGCTTGCTGCGTAGTGCCTACCGGCTGGTTTTCCGTATCGGTATTCCTGTGCAGGAACCGCTTCTGGAACAGCAGGATGGTAATAACACCCACGGATATAGCAGCATCCGCGATATTGAATACCGGTCTGAAGAAAATGAAATGTTCCCCGCCCCAGAAAGGCACCCAGCTCGGCAGGGTCCCGTCGAACAGGGGGAAATAGAGCATATCCACCACATTGCCATGCAGGAAAGTACCGTAACCGCCGCCGGCAGGCATGAACTGCGCCAGCTCGTAACGGGTGCTTTCGGAAAAGATCAGGCCGTAGAACATGCTGTCTATCAGGTTGCCCGCAGCGCCGGCCAGTATCAGCGCGCCGCAAACCAGCAAACCGTTGTGATATTTTTCTTTCACCAGTTTTTTCATATAAAAAAAGCCGATCACCACCGCAATGAGGCGGAACAGGGTAAGGGCTATTTTCCCGAATTCGCCGCCAAACTTCAGGCCGTAGGCCATGCCTTCATTTTCAATGAAATGAATGAAGAACCAGTCGGAGATCACAGGGAATTGTTCAGCAATGGTCATATGGGTCTTGATCCAGAACTTCAATGCCTGGTCTACCACCAGGATCAGCACTACTATTAAAACAATGTGTCGGTATTTCAAAACTTCAAATTTTTCCAAAAATAATGTATTATTTCAAAGATGGTAGCGCGTTAACAGCTTGTTTTATTCCTGGTAATATACGCGTTTCACCCGCTGCGAAATGCCCGTCAGTATTTCGTATGCAATGGTTCCCGCCCATTTGGCGAGCTGCTGCACGGAGAGGTCTTCCCCGAAAACGATCACTTCATCGCCTTCTGCAACGTCAGGTATGTGGGTGACATCCAGCATGAGCATGTCCATGGCCACTACACCCGCCACTGGCGCAAGTTTGCCGCGCACTTTCATTTGCCCTTTGCCGTTGCCCAGCGAACGTTTGTAGCCGTCTGCATATCCAATGCGCACGGTGGCTATCACGGCGGGTTCCCCGGCTTTCCAGGTGGCGCCGTAGCCCACGGTATCGCCGGCGGGAATGCGTTTTACCTGCGCTACGGTGGTCTTTAAAGTGCTCACGTTCCGCAGCTTATCCTGGAATTCGCCGACGCTGTCTACCCCGTACATCCCAATGCCGAGGCGCACCATATCCAGCTGCAGGTCCGGGTGGCGGTGAATGGCCGCGCTGTTGGCAATGTGGCGGATCACGGCGTAGCCCAGCTGCTGCTGCAGCGCAGCGCTCATTTTGGCGAAACGTTCTGCCTGCGTTTTGGTGAACGCGTCCATGGCAGGGTCTTCGCTGGCAGCGAGGTGACTGAATATAGACTGCACTTTGAACAGTCCTTCGGCATTGAGGCGCTGCGCCAGTTGCGCAATTTCATGCTGCTCAAAGCCGAGCCGGTGCATTCCCGTGTCCAGCTTGATGTGCACGGGATAATTGGTTTTATTGGCGTAACGGACGGATTCTTCGAATTGTTCGAGGGTGTACATGGAATACAATTCCGGCTCGAGGTTCCATTGCAGGATAGCATCGAAACTGCTGGGCTCGGGGTTCATGACCATGATAGGCAATGTAATGCCCGCTCGGCGCAGTTCCACGCCTTCGTCTGCATAAGCCACCGCGAGGTAATCAACGCCGTGGAACTGCAGCAGGCTGGCGATCTCGAAAGTGCCGCTGCCGTATGCGAAGGCTTTTACCATGGCCATCAGTTTGGTGCCGGGTTTCAAGAGTGCCTGGTACGCTTTCACGTTGTGCGCAATGGCGCTCAGGTTGATCTCCAGGATGGTCTGGTGCGCTTTCTGTTCCAGCAGCTTGCCGATGCGCTCGAACTGGAACACCCGCGCGCCTTTCACGAGAATGGACTCATTCTGGAAATCGGCGGTGTTCACTTTTTGCAGGAACTCTTCGGTGGATGCATAGAACGTGCTCTGCACTTTCTGGAAACTCTGCTTTTCCCGCGAAATATGTTTGCCAATGCCGATCAGCTTCTGGATGCCCTTCTTTTCCAGCATGCCGGCCACTTCTTCGTAAAGGGAGCCTTCGCTTTTGCCGGACTGCAGGATGTCGCTGAGGATCACCGTGCGGGTGGGGTGCTGGCGCTGCTGCTGGAGGAAATCCAGCGCGATGGCCAGCGAGCCGAGATCGGAATTGTAACTGTCGTTGATGATGCTTGAATTATTGATGCCCTGTTTCATTTCCAGGCGCATGGCGATGTTGCCGAGATGGTCCATGCGTTCCTGTATCACATCGGGCGGCTTGCCGAGGTAGAGCATGAGCGCCCAGCAATGGATGGCGTTTTCGATGGAACCTTCGTCTGTAAAAGGAATGCGGATGAAGAGCGGTTCCTGTTTGTACAGCGCGTCTATGCGGGTATGGTTATCGTTCTTGTCCACGCCGATGATACGCAGGTCCGCATCGGTCTTGCGGCTCCAGGTGAGCAGCTGCAGGTCGTTGTCTATCTCGCGTTTGCCGACGAGGTTGTGGAAGTTGTTCACGCATTCGTTCAGCGCGAGGTAATCCTTGCAATAAATGAGCACATCGGCGCGGGTAAAGAGCACGAGCTTTTCATTCACTTTCTGCCGGATGTTGAGAAATCCTTCATTGTGGGCTTCGCCGATATTGGTGAAGATGCCGATGGTAGGGCGGATGATCTTTTCGAGGTTCACCATTTCACCGGGCTGCGAAATGCCGGCTTCAAAAATGGCGAGCTGGTTTTCGGGTTTCATCTGCCAGACAGACAAAGGCACGCCGATCTGCGAATTATAGCTCTTGGGGCTGCGCACGATGTTGTAATCCTTTTCCAGCAGCTGGAAGAGCCATTCTTTGACGATGGTTTTGCCGTTGCTGCCGGTGATGCCGATCACCGGTATCTGGAACTGCTGGCGGTGATAAGCCACCAGTGTATGCAGCGCCTGCAAAGTGTTCTTAACGAGGATGATGTTGGCTTTCGGGTAAAGGCCGGCGGCTACGGGTTCGCTCACAACGAAGTTGCTCACGCCTTTTTTGTACAGCTCATCGATGTACTGGTGGGCATTGCGGCGGTCGCTGGCGAGGGGAATGAACAAGGATGTTTCGGCAACAAGTAATTTGCGGCTGTCCAGCAAAATATGTTCGATCTCCGGGTACCCGGTCTGTTGCATCAATTCGCCCTTCAGGATCTTGCTGATACTTTCTGCTGTATACAATTTAATATGGTTTTAATAAAAAAGCGCCCGGGGACTCTCTTCCCGGGCGCTTTTCGGACTAACTTAACTTTCTATCTCTTCTTTAACCGGCTTCACCGGCAGCTTTTTCTGGAACATAATGGAATAAACGATAGAACCTGCCAGGCACACTACGATCACCACGAGGCTCACCCATACCGGCAGCTTGAAGTGCCAGATCTCGGCCAGCATTTTGAGGCCGATGAACACCAGCACGATGGCGATGCCCTGCTGCAGGTAATCGAACTTGTCTACGGCGCCCCTGAGCAGGAAGAACAGGGAACGCAGGCCGAGCACGGCGAAGATGTTGGAAGTGTACACCACCAGCGGTTCTTTCGAAATGGCAAATACGGCCGGGATGGAATCGAGCGCAAACACGATGTCGGTAACAGCCAGCATCACTACCACTACGGCCAGGGAAGTGAAATACACCTTACCGTTGTGTTTCACGGTAAAACGGTCATGCGGGTCCGCATGCGAAATGCGCATGTACTTCTGCATGAAACGGTATGCAAAATTCTCTTCGGGTTTAAATTCTTCGTGCTGGTCTACCATGAACATCTTGATACCCGTGTATACAAGAAATGCGCCGAATATGTACAGGATCCAGCCAAACTGTGCGATGAGCGCCACGCCCACGGTAATGAAGATGGCGCGGAACACGATGGCCATAAGAATGCCGATGAGCAGCACGCGCGCGTAGCTGGTCTCTTTGATCTTGAAGAACCCGAAGATCAGGATGAACACGAAAATGTTGTCGATGGAAAGCGACCATTCCATGAGGTAGGCGCTGAGGTATTCGATCGCCATTTTGGAACCGTCCTCATGCCAGATAAAGGCAAAAAAGCCGAATGACAGGGCAACCCAGAAACAGGTTTGGATCAGTGCTTTTTTAATGGAAATAACCTGTCCCTTTTTACTTAAAAGTCCGAGGTCGAAAATCAAAGCCAAGACGATAACAATACCAAATACGGTGTACGTCCATTGTTGCGGTGTCATGCAAAGCGGAAAATTTAATGAACAGCAAAGATAATGGATTCCCCGGGGTTTTACCCGGCATACTTGCGTTGGCGGATGAACTGGAACACCATGGCAAACAATAAGATAGCGCCGATGGGAACGGCAAACGCGACTACTTGCCATTTGGTGCGCCCGTTTTTCACCTTTTCCTGGTCCAGCAGCCTGAGGGTCAGTTCCTTATTGCGGGTATCCATGATGGGCGTTTTGCTGGTCAGGTATTCTATGCTGTTGAGGAAAAATTCTTTGTTGGCGAACACATATTGCGGATTAAACTCATTCACGCCCATCTGGAGCGGGCCGTTCTTCTGGGAAACAGCATTAGCGATAATATCCGCATCTCCCACCACGATCATTTTACCGATGGTATCCGCTATTGCCTTGAACGGCTTGCCTGAAGCGGCTTCCAGCGCTTTTTGCTCTGCCGCGCCCAGCCGGTGGTTGAATAAAGACGGGAAACGTCCTTCCAGCAATACTGCTACGGGCACATTGCGCAGACGGTAATCTCTCGGGTTGGGCTGCTGCTGCACGCTTTCGAGGGTTACCTGCACGGGCCCGCGCAGTACGCGACTATGCTCGGAGCTGGCCAGCAGCACCGTTTTCCGGATATCGCCGCCTTTGATGGTATCCACGGAATTGGCGAAGCGGCTCATCACCAGGTCCATGTTCTTCACGATGGGATGCGCATTGGTAGGGGTGAAGAGCGGGAAGAAAGGAAAAGGCACCGGCTGGATCTGCGGTTTGTCGCCGATGTTGCCTACTACGAGCGGTATCACATCGCTCTGCAGGTCTTGCACCAGGTCCAGGTTTACGCGGGCGCCGTATTTGAACAGCAGGTCTTCCAGCTGCAGCCCGCGGTCGAAGGCTACGAAATCGCGGCCTCTGAGACTGTCTACGGAGGCGCTGAGGTTATCGATGAACCAGATCACCTTGCCGCCGTTCATGACGTACTGGTCTATCTTCAGTTTGTCTTCGTCTGTGAAAGTTTCCGTGGGGCGAACGAACATGATGGCGTCAAACTCGCGCGGGATGTAGGCGTCGGAGCGGAGGTTGATGGTATCTACCTGGTATTGTTCATGCAGGGTTTTGAGGGCGTCATAGATGTTGGCGCCTTCGGGTTCGCCATGGCCGAGCATATAGCCTACCAGCGGGCGTTCCGGCTGCTGCAGCTGGTAAATGGCGTTGGCAAATTTATATTCGAGCAGGGCTTCTGAATTGTTGAGCGCGGCCATCGGGTCCAGCCCGCCCTGGCTTTTCAGCAGGTTGATAGCGTTCTCGCGACCTTTGTACTGGATAATAGCCCCGGGGAAAATGAGCCTTTCCGCGAAAGCGTCTTTCCCGTCTTCCTGCACCTGTAAATTAAACGGCAGTATCCCGCGCGCCATCAGCGAATCCTGGAAACTGGTGCGCATGGAATCGGGCAGGTCTGTACCGGGATTGAGGAAAGTGAACCGGATATTATTGCCGCCGTATTGCTGGAATTCTTCCAGCAACTCGCGCGTGGCGTCTGCCAGCTGGCGGAAGCCCGCGGGGTATTTGCCTTTGAGGTATACTTCTATGGTCACCGGCGCATCCAGGTTCCTGAGCAGGCTGCGGGTGGAAGCGGCGAGGGTATAACGTTTTTCGGCAGTAAGATCCCAGCGGCCGTGCAGGTAGGCGGCGGCCACGTTCAGCGCGATGATCACGGCCAGTACGCCCAATGTGCGCTGGAGGTATTTTTTTCGTTTATCCTTTCTCGTTACTTCCATTAGCCCTGCCAGATTTTGCGTTCCAGTGAAATTTTAGTAAGGTAGAGCATCAGGCCGGTAAGGCTGAAGAAGTAAATGATGTCGCGGCTGTCTACCACGCCGCGGCTGATGCTGTCGTAATGGTAGCGGATGCCGGCCATTTTAAGGTAATAGTCCGCCCCGCCGGAAAACACCGGTACCCGGCTGAGCGCGTCAAAACCATTGTACAATATGAAGCAGGTAAAGATCGCGATGAGAAAAGCCACCACGGCGTTGCCGGTAAGCGACGACGACCAGATGCCGGTGGCGGTGAACACCCCGCCCAGCAGCAGCAGCCCGATATAGGAGCCGAGAATGCTGCCGCCGTCCAGGCCGTTGTTGGTGGCGGCCAGCTGGCTCATGGCAATGTAGTATACAACAGTAGGTATGAGCGCGATGAGCACGATGAGCAGGCAGGCCCAGTATTTCCCCCAAACGATCTGCCACCAGGTGAGGGGTTTGGTGCTGAGCAGCTCCATGGTGCCGCTCCTGAACTCGTCTGCCAGGCTTCGCATGGTGATGGCGGGTATCAGGAGGAGGAAGATCATGGGGGCCAGTTCAAAAAGACCGTCCAGGTTGGCGTACCCGGCGTCCAGCAGGCTGGTGTCCGGGAAAACGAAGAGGAAAAGCCCGTTGGCAAGCAGGAACAGGATAATGGCTGCATAGCCTGTAATACTGCTGAAAAACTGGTGGATGTCTTTTTTGAATATCGCGTACATAGACGGTGACAAATATAGAATATTTGATTTTTTAGTTATCCGTTATTTCTTTTTAAACAAGAAAAAAGCCGTCCGGAACATGTTCCAAACGGCTTTTCCCGTTAAAATCGTATGTAATGGCGGTTATACGGCGAAGCTGTCTCCGCATGCGCAGGTGCGGGCGGCGTTCGGGTTGTTGAAATAGAACCCTTTACCATTGAGGCCTTCGGAGAATTCGAGGGTGGTGTTGCAGAGGTACAGGAAGCTTTTCAGGTCTGTTACCACTTTAATGCCTTTGTCTTCAAACACCTGGTCTTTCGGTTTGGTCTCTGTATCAAAGTCCAGCTTGTAGCTGAGGCCTGAGCAGCCGCCGCCCACTACGGATACCCGCAGGAAAGCGTCCTCCCCCAGGGTGCCTTCGGCCCTCAATGCGTCTACTTTTTGTTTGGCTTTATCGCTTATATAAATCATGATCGTTCCCTTTTATTTTAAAATTTCATTGAATTCACGGATCGTATTGTCTACCGCCGCAATGGCAAAATCTATCTCTGCGTCGGTGGTGTATCTTCCTAAAGCGAAGCGCAGCGAAGAGCGTGCCAGTTCATCTTCCACGCCCATGGCCAGCAGCACATGGCTGGGTTCGGGATTGGCTGAAGTGCAGGCTGAACCCGAAGATACGGCAATTTGCCGGCTTATGGCCCGCAGCAATGCGTCGCCCTGCATGCCATGGAAGGCGATATTGGTCACATGTGGCAGCCTGGGTGCGCCGGAACCGTTTACGGTGGCGTGTTCCCGGGCCAGGATGGTGCTTTCCAGCCTGTCGCGCATGGCAGATAACCGCTGGGTAATGGCTGCCATTTCGGCGGCTGCCAGTTCGCAGGCCTTCCCGAAGCCGGCAATGGCCGGAACGTTCAGCGTGCCGGAGCGCATACCGCGCTCATGGCCGCCCCCGTCCATCTGGGCAATGATCTTCACTCTCGGGCCGCGCCGCCTTATGTACAAAGCGCCCACGCCCTTGGGGCCGTACAGCTTGTGCGCGCTGAAAGCCATCATGCCAATGCCTTCCTGCTGCACGTTCAGCGGGATCTTCCCAACGGCCTGCGTGCCGTCTGTGAACAGGATCACGCCCTTTTCCTGCGCAATACGGCTGATATCCGCCATGGGCTGTATCACGCCGGTCTCGTTGTTGGCGTACATGATGGCGATCAGGATGGTTTCAGCCGTGATGGCGGCTTCCAGCTCATCCGGGCTGATCAGCCCGGAGGCATTCACTTTTAGCCGGGTCACGGAAGCGCCCTGTTTTTCAAGGTGCCCCAAGGTGTCGAGCACGGCTTTGTGTTCCGTTTCCGCGGTAATGATGTGGTTGCCTTTGCCGGCGTATGCTTCAAAGAGCCCTTTGATGCCGAGGTTCGCCGCTTCGGTGGCGCCGGAGGTGAATATGATCTCCTGCGCATCCGCGCCGATGAGCGCCGCCACCTGCTGCCTGGCATGGTCCACTGCGCCTTCCGCCGCCCAGCCGAAAGCATGGTTGCGCGACGCGGCGTTGCCGAAATGCCGCGTAAAGAACGGCAGCATCACTTCCAATACCCGCGGATCGCAGGGCGTGGTAGCGTTATAATCCAGGTATACAGGCGGCTGCTGCATCCCGCAAAATTACGATATAAGTTCTACTTTTGGCCGGTCTGGCCATCAATTAGGCCCGATGGGGCGATAGCTTCCGTCTATATTTCAAAGCTGTAAGATTATGTTAAAAGTGGAACACATCGGGATTGCCGTGAAGTCGCTGGCGGATTCCGTACCTCTATTCGAGAAATTATTGAACACGCCCTGTTACAAAACCGAGGATATAGCCTCTGAAGGCGTTTCCACGGCGTTTTTCAGGCAGGGAGACACCAAGATCGAACTGCTGGAAGCTGCGCAGGAAAGCAGTCCCATTGCGAAATTCCTGGCTAAAAGGGGAGAAGGCGTGCATCACATCGCCTTCGAGGTAGCGGATATCAAAGCGGAAATGGCCCGCCTGCAATCGGAAGGATTCGAATTGCTGAATACCGAGCCCAAACCCGGTGCAGACAACAAGCTTGTTTGTTTCCTGCATCCTAAAGGCACCGCCGGCATATTGGTGGAGCTGACGCAGGAGCGGTTGTAAATCAGTGACTTGGCGGTTTTGTCAAAAAAAATGTCACGCTTATTTAAACCTTTTATTCAATCGTGCGTTGATAATAGAGTAAGTAAGGAATACTTACTTCTTTTGAGAAGCAATAACAAGCCCGTGTGGGCTTTGAACATAACTCTAAAGTTGGCATAGGTTATGAAAACCTGTGAGTTTTTTAACTCGCAGGTTTATTTTTTTATGAAAGCCCGTCATTGCGAGAAGCCGCGGAGCTAAAGCGGAAGGGGCGACGAAGCAATCTCCACGCTGCTTCCTGCAAATGCAGTTTTTTTAAGGGGACCAGCTCCGGAACTGCTATTGGGCGGCCGTTGCGTCGCACTCTTCAGCAGTAGTTTCGTAGCTTTAGCTGAGCACTTTTTCCATGCCGACGCTCCTGCTGCCTTTTACCAGTATGAATGTATTCTCATACCGTTGTTGTTCCACCCATTTCTTTGCTTCTTCGGCAGTTTCCAGGTAAATGTAAGGGTGGTCGGTTTTCGCGAATTCTTTACCCACCAGCACCACGGCTTTCCAGTGGCTTTGCTGCAGCAGGTCTGCCAGTGCCTGGTGTTCTTTCTCACTGTCTTCTCCCAATTCTTTCATAGCGCCCAGCAGCAGTACTTTCTGCTTCGCATCAAGCCCCGCGAAATTCTCCACCGCCGCTTTCATGCTGGAAGGATTGGCGTTGTAGGCATCCATGATAAAGGTATTGCTGCCCCGCTGCATGATCTGCGAACGGTTGTTGGAAGGCACATACCCTTCGATCGCTTTCCTGATAGCCTCTCCAGGCACTTTAAAGTGCAGCCCGATGGCAATGGCCGCCATTACATTGGGAAAGTTGTATTCGCCCACCAGCTGTGTGTGCACGTGACCGGCTTCCACTGCTTCCAGCTCCAGCAAAGCCGTTCCCGGGAAAGGCGCGCCTGCGTAATCCGCTTCGCCGCGGCCATAGGTAACGATATTGCCGATGCCTTTGCTCATGTCTACCAGATAAGGGTAATCTTTGCAGACGAACACTGTCCCGCCGTTTGCCCGCAGGTGGTCATACAGCTCGCCCTTGGCGAGGCGCACGCCCTCTTCGCTGCCAAACCCTTCCAGGTGCGCCTTCCCGATATTGGTAATGAGCCCGTGCGTGGGCAAGGCCACTTTGCAATAACCCGCGATCTCCCCCCGGTGGTTGGCACCCATTTCTATCACGGCCATTTCCGCGTTCAGCGGGATGCTGAGTATGGTCAGCGGTACGCCGATATGATTATTGAGATTCCCTTCCGTGGCATGCGTGCGGAAGGCGGCGCCCAAAACGGTGCGCACCATTTCTTTCGTAGTGGTTTTGCCGTTAGTGCCGGTAATGGCGATGAACGGGATCTGCAATTGCCGGCGGTGATGCCGCGCAAGGTCCTGCAGGGCGGTGAGCACATCGGATACCAGCATCATTTTTCCCGGCTGCGTATGATAGGCGGGATCGTCTACCACGGCAAGGCTGGCGCCCGCATCCAGCGCGGCTGCGGCGTATTCGTTGCCATTGAAGTTGGGGCCGCGGAGGGCAAAGAAAATATCGCCCGCGCGCAGCTTGCGGGTATCCGTTTGTACGCTCGGGTGCTGAAGGTAATGCTGGTAAAGCTGTTCGATGTTCAAAGCACAAAGATTTGATGCAAAAATAAGGAATGGATTCCCTCATTTTCTTCATTATCTTTCGGAGGAAGGCAACCTATGATAAATACCCTCCGTATAAAAACCTATGCAAGCCCATATAATACCAACTCAAAAGAGTATGCAACGATTATTGAACAACCTGATTTTCCTTTCCGTCTGCGGATTGGCGGCCTGTACTTCAGAGCAGGCGCCCGAACCGGCCACACCATCTGCCTGTGCTTCGGTAGACATCAAAAGCGCCCGCGTGTACACCATTGTGCAGGAAAATTGCACCAACAGGAGCTGCCATCCCGGCGGAGGCGCGCCGCTGGGCGCCGATTTTTCCACGCTGGCCAAGCTGAAAAGTTACATCACCGCCAACGGCACAGCATGGACGATGCGTGTTACCGGCCCGAATGCAGACATGCCGCAAAGCCAGTCCTTCCCGCCATTATCCCGGGCCGTGCGCGATTCCATCGCCTGCTGGGTGAGCAATGGCATGCCGGATTGATACACTTTAAAAAGAATTTATGAAAAAGCTCGTCATTATATGTTGCCTTCTCTGTTGCTGCCTGTACGGCGTTGCGCAGAACATACAGTCATGCCGCAACGTGATGTTCCGCTTCTATTCCAGCGCGCCGCTGGAAGATATAGAAGCGAAGACCACACAGGGCGTTTCCGCCATCAATACCAATACCAAGGCTATTTATTTCAAGGTGCCCATCAATACTTTCCAGTTCAAAAAGAAGCTGATGCAGGAGCATTTCAACGAAAACTACCTGGAAAGCGATAAGTACCCGCATGCCGAATTCAAAGGCAAAGTGCTGGAAAACCCGGACCTGACAAAGGATGGCGTATACCCCGTGACCGTGGAGGGCAGCCTGCAGATACATGGCGTCACCAAAACGTACAAAGAGCAGGGGACGCTCACTGTACAGAACGGCAAGCTGTCTGCCAGCGCGAAATTCAACGTGCGCGTGGCAGACCACAAGATCAAGATACCCAGCCTGGTAGTGAAAAACATTGCCGAAGTGGTGGAAGTGACCGTGGAAGCGGCTTACCAGCCGGCAAACCAATAAAGGAAAACAAAACAGGAAGATGAAGAAACGGCCGCAGGATCCGCTTTTCATCTTCTATCGTAATTATAACAAACCGGACCGGTGAAAGCCGCTGCAGAAGCTGTTCTTCACCGGCCATAAAAAAATAACAAACCAACGATATGTTGAAACTCCGCATGTTATCTGTTCTGCTGCTGGCGGCGCCCGCCGCGATGGCGCAGAACGACCTGGGCGAAATGTTCGGGAAGGATTCCGTTCGCCGCGACCCTGTAATTGCCACCTTTAAAAGCACCCGCATCATCAACGGGCAGAGCAACGAAACGCTTGCCAAAGGCGACCTGGACTTCCGCGTGGCGCACCGCTTCGGCGATATGGGCGGCTCCGGCGGCGGCAGCAGCACGTTTTTCGGGCTGGATAATTCAACGGACATCCGCATTGCTTTTGAATACGGCATCACAGACCGGCTCACCGCGGGCATCAGCCGCACCAAGGGCAGCGGCAACTTTTCCCAGATGTACGAAGTGCTGGGCAAGTTCAAAGTGCTGCAGCAAACGATGGATAACCGTATACCCGTTGGCGTTACCGTATTCGGCAACGCGGTGGTGACCGGCATGAAAAGCAGTCCTGACAAAAGCGACCTGAACTATTTCGATAAATTCAGCAGCCGCCTGAGCTACACAGCACAGGCCATCATTTCCCGCAAGTTCGGCGACATCATCTCGCTGGCGCTGCTGCCCACCTATATCCACCGCAACCGCGTAGGGTATAAGGACATGAACAATATGTTTGCCATGGGCGTGGGCGGCCGTTTGCGGTTTTCCAAGCGGATGGCGCTGGTGGTGGATTATTTCGTGCCTTTCCGCGACGAGGAAAGCAAGGACTACTACGAATCCCGCGGCACGAAATATTACAACTCGCTGGGCGTAGGGGTAGAGATCGAAACGGGCGGCCACGTGTTCCACCTGAACTTCACGAACTCCACGGCTGTGCTGGAAAACCAGTTCATCCCCGAAACCGTTTCCACCTGGACGCATGGCCAGTTCAGATGGGGCTTTAACATCTCCAGGAGGTTTTCGCTGGGGAAATAATTTGCTGAAATATTTTACGGATTTTTCAAAGGGCATTGCCTTTTGCGGATCACCTATGGAAAATAATTTTTCCCAATTTAGCTGAAACACCTGTGCCAGCTGAGTTTCAACCGTAATTGCTTTTGCCGGCCGCTTGGCTGGCAGAAGGGGTTACGGTATTTTTTTGATCGCGATATCCTCAGAATGAAACGGTCCCGGTTCTCATCCTGTTATTGGCAGCCGCATCATGAGCCGTGGCGCGTCCGGGCGCAGCAGCCGTGTTTTATTTTCCTTTAAATTGCGGCTATGGAAACGCTTCATTGCCGGATCAGGGAAAATTCGAAGGTGGCCCGCCTGGCTGCCTGGAAAATGGGCAGCAGCAACATTGCCATCGTTTTTGGGCGGGTGATACACCTGCATGGGGTAAGCCGCGCCGAATTCCTGGGGAATATCCGCTGGGTGCGGCATGAAGTGCGGCACGTGCGCCAGTACCGGGAATATGGCTTCTGGGGCTTCCTGCGGCGTTACCTGGCGGACTGGGTACGGTTCGGGTACTACGATATTCCCTTCGAAAAGGCCGCCAGGCTTGCAGAGCACAATGCCCGGGAGCTGGATGGTGTCGAAATAACCTAAAGATTCGTTAAAACCCCCGGGGCAGGATAAAAAAATGTTGCAACGTGGGTATTTTCCTTATTTTTACGTTAAAGGTTGATCATATGGTCAAGAAGGTCACAGAAGGAATCACGATCAGCGTGGAAACGTTTTATCAGCCGGATTACTCCAATCCGATAGGAAGTGAGTTCATGTTTGCATACCGCATCACCATTGAAAATAACAACACATTCCCGATAAAATTGCTCCGCCGCCACTGGTACATCATTGATTCCAACGGCTCTCACCGCGAAGTGGAGGGGGAAGGCGTAGTAGGCGTACAGCCTTTGCTGGCGCCCAATGAAAGCTACCAGTATGTTTCCGGTTCCAACCTCCGCACGGAGATCGGTAAAATGTACGGTACTTACCAGATGGAAAACCAGCTGAACAAAAAGCTGTTCGACGTGAAGATCCCGGAATTCCAGATGGTGGTTCCGTTCAAAATGAACTGATACGGCATGCTGCCGACCGATACCGGCTCCCCGCCGGGTTAATTTCCCTGTACTGTTTTTATCCAGCTCAAGGTTTAGTGCCTATTTTCAATTTTTTCATTAGCCGCTTACGGCCTGTATTTCGCTTTGTTGAAGATCGTCATTGCATCTTTGGTGGCCATCAGCTGCTCCAGCGTTACCTCCGGGTTTTTGCGCATGTAAGCCTGCACGATGCGGTAACCTGTATACGCGCCGATCTGCCCGGGTGCGCCCGCGGGCATGCCCTGGGTGGAAGGGCCTTCGCCGGTATAACGCATGATGTCCTGCCAGTCTGAAGTATAAAGCAGCTTATTCTGCACAAAGTACTGCCACACCATTTCCTCGTTCTCATTACAAAAATCCAGCTGCTCTTTCGTATAGCCGAGCCGCACTTCTTCCGGCGTTTCCGGCAACACCTTTTCCAGGAAATACTGCTGCCTGCCCAGGTCTATGAGATATGCGACCAGCTGCGCACCCTCTTCGTGCGGCGGATAAAGGTCCTGCTGCACCACTTTCATCACGTTCACCGGTATGTATGCCGGCGTGAATTTCTGCACGATGTAAGCCGGGTAATCAGGCAGCATGCCATAGACGGGGAAATCCGCGCCCATGTGCATATCCAGCCCGATGCCGACGGTCGAGTCCATCGTTACCGCGCCGTAATTGGCGATGGCGGAAATAAAGCTCACCACTTTAGGCGCATTGAACCGGGGGATATAATATTTCGTCAGCCTGAAAGCCTGCGTCAGCTCGGCTTCCAGCGGTTTCATGTTGCTAAAGTGCGCTTCCACGGAATCCTGCAAAGCCCTGAAATCCTTATTGGCCAGGAAATTGCGTACCTGCACAGGCATCAGCCGGTTGGTATCAGACAGCGGGCCAAAGTTGAGTATCTGCGAAAAATAAGTAGGAGCGAAGTGAGGATAGGCCTTTTCCAGCAATTTTAACTGCCCGGGCACGTTATTGGTATCGATACGGAAAAATTCTTTGTCGAACCGCTGGATGGTAACATCGATAGGTATGTGGCTCACATCAGGGATATGTTTCCTGCCGCCGCATCCTGAAATTATCCAGCCGACGAGGAATAAGGCAAACAGGAAATATTTATTCTTGTAATTTTGCATCGCCTATTAAAACTTTAGAAATGGTAAAAATATTGCATAACAACCTATTCCCGAAATCTTTGCTCCTTGTTTGTTCCCTGCTGATCTTTTCCGCTGCGCAGGCCCAAACGCTGAGCAGTTCCCTGTCAGAGAAAACCGGCCGCAAGATGCGCCTTGGTTTCAAGCTGGACCCCGGCGCGTCGTTCCTCAAAGCGCAGGACAACGGCGTGGAGCGCAACAGCGGCCGCTTTTATTTCAGCTACGGCATCCTGGCAGACTTCTTCCTGGATGAAACCGGCAATTATGCGATCGGTTCGGGCCTGCAGATCAGTCATATGGGCAGCGTGATGCAGTACAACACCGGCATCGGCCTGGATGATTACAACGCGGCTGCTTCCGAATACGACATCCGCCTCCAGTACATCGAAGTGCCGGTAACCCTCAAGCTGCGTACGGACACAGACCAGGGCCTGGGCATCTGGGGCCAGTTCGGGGGCTTCACCGGTATTCCCATCAGGGCGCGGGCCAACGTGATCAGCGGGCAGGAGAAGTATAACAAGGTGAACATCTTCAAAGATATCAATCCCCTGACAGCCGGGCTGATACTGGGCGGCGGCATCGAGTACCCTCTCACCGAAACCCTCACCGGCACGCTGGGCATTATTTACCAAAACAACTTCATAGACGTGACGCGCAACAGCAAGTGGGACGACGGGCGGATCAATACCAACAACTTCGTCGTACGCCTCGGGGTTTATTTTTAAACCATCGATTAGGCGTACCTTTGCAGCAGAAAAAAAGGAACGGATGAATATCTTTTTAGCCCAGCAGAACTATCATATCGGGAATTTTGAAGCCAATACCGCGAAGATCATCAACGCGGTCAAAGAAGCAGAGCAGCAGGGGGCAGACCTGGTGGTGTTCTCAGAGCTTTGTGTTTGCGGCTACCCCCCGAGGGATTTCCTGGAATTTGAAGATTTCATCTCCCGCAGCTATGCCGCCATTGACGAGATAAAAGCCCATACCCACCGCACGGCCGTGCTGGTAGGCGCTCCGCGCCGAAACCCCAATATCGAAGGGAAAGACCTTTTCAACGCGGCCTGGTTCCTTTACGAAGGCGAGGTGAAACAGGTGATCCATAAAACGCTGCTGCCTACGTACGACGTGTTCGACGAGCACCGGTATTTTGAACCAGGCTACGAATGGCAGGTGATCCCTTTCAAAGGAAAAAAGCTGGCCGTTACCGTTTGCGAGGATATCTGGAACCTGGGAGACAATCCCCTGTACCGCATTTGCCCCATGGACCAGCTGATGGCGCAGGAACCCGATGTGATGATCAACCTGTCCGCTTCCCCGTTCGATTACAACCACGACGAAAGCCGCCGCGAGATCATCCGCGCCAATGTGCTCAAATACCGTCTGCCCATGTATTACTGCAACACTGTGGGTTCGCAGACCGAGATCGTATTCGACGGCGGTTCCATGGTGTTTGACGCAGACGGCAATATTGCGCTGCAAATGCCTTTCTTCGAAGAGGCTATGGGTAGTTTCCCGCTGGATAAGCTTCCCAAGGCAACAGCTACCGGCAGCCCCACGCCGAAAGCCGTTGCGCTGGAAGAGCTGGAATTTGACCATAACATCCACCGCATATACGACGCTATCGTGCTGGGCATCCGCGATTATTTCAGGAAGATGGGCTTCAAACAAGCCATCCTGGGCTCTTCCGGCGGTATAGACAGCGCCGTTACCCTGGCCCTGGCCGTAGAGGCATTGGGGAAAGAGAACGTGCGCGCCATCCTGATGCCTTCCCCTTATTCCACCGAACATTCCGTGGACGACGCCGTGCAGCTCTCCCGTAACCTGGAGAACCCGTACGACGTGATCCGTATCAATAATATCTACGAGTGTTTCCTCGATACGCTGGACCCCTTCTTCCACGGTCTTCCCTTTAACGTGGCCGAAGAGAACACCCAGAGCCGCATCCGCGGCAATTTGCTGATGGCGCTGAGCAATAAGTTCGGCTACATCCTGCTCAATACGTCCAACAAAAGCGAGCTGAGCACCGGCTATGGTACGCTGTATGGCGACATGGCCGGCGGCCTTTCCGTGCTGGGAGACGTTTACAAGATGCAGGTATATGCCCTGGCGCGTTACATCAACCGCAACCGGGAGATCATCCCTGCCAACATCATCGAAAAAGCCCCTTCCGCGGAGCTGCGGCCCAACCAGAAAGACAGCGACAGCCTGCCCGATTATGCCGTACTGGACAGGATCCTGTACCAGTATATAGAGCGCACCCAAGGCCCGAGAGAGATCATTGCCCGCGGTTATGACGCAGCGCTGGTGGCCCGTACACTGAAAATGGTGAACACCAACGAATACAAGCGGAACCAGTTCTGCCCCATCATCCGCGTATCGTCCAAAGCCTTTGGCGTGGGCCGCAGGGTGCCAATTGTAGGGAAATATTTGAGTTAAGGGAGAACCCCGTTATCTTTGTCGAAATTCAAGAGCAATACATGTTACAGGTACAATTTATTCGTCAGAACAAAGAACTGGTACTGGAAAGGCTGGCTGTAAAGCATTTCAAAGAGCCCGGTATCGTGGATGAAGTGCTGGCGCTGGACGATCAGCGGAAGAAGCTGACATTGGAGTATGATGACACACAAGCGAAAATAAATTCGGCCTCAAAAGAGATCGGCAAGCTGATGGCTTCGGGCGACAAAGCGGGTGCGGAAGCGCGCAAGCAGGACGTTGCCGCTTTCAAACAGGCCCTCGCCCCGATCGATGAATCGCTCAGGGAAACGGAAAAACAACTGCACGATACACTCGTTAAACTGCCCAACCTGCCCGGCGCTAACGTGCCTCCCGGCAAAACCCCGGAAGACAACGTGGAAGTGCGCGGCGGGGGCATAAAACCTACACTGGCAGCAGGTTCTGTGCCGCACTGGGACCTGGCGAAGAAATACGACCTCATCGATTTTGAGCTGGGCAACAAGATCACCGGCAGCGGGTTCCCCGTGTACAAAAACAAGGGCGCCCGCCTGCAACGCGCGCTGATCAGCTATTTCCTGGACTTTAATACCGCCAACGGCTACACGGAAGTGCTGCCGCCCTATATGGTAAACGAAGCCTCCGCCTACGGTACCGGTCAGCTGCCGGATAAAGAAGGGCAGATGTACTTTGTTACGGAAGACAACTTCTACCTCATACCCACCGCGGAAGTGCCGGTGACCAACATTTACCGCGACGAGATACTGAAAGAAAGCGAGCTGCCCGTGCGCATGACCGCCTATACGCCCTGCTTCCGCCGTGAAGCCGGTTCTTATGGCAAGGACGTGCGCGGCCTGAACCGCCTTCACCAGTTCGAAAAAGTGGAGCTGGTGCAGCTGGTGCAACCGGAGAAATCATATGCCGTATTGCAGGAAATGGTGGAGCACGTAGAGAAGCTGCTCATTTCCCTGAACCTGCCTTACCGCATCCTGAACCTTTGCGGCGGCGACATGAGCTTCACTTCCGCACAGACCTACGACTTTGAAGTATGGTCTGCCGCACAGGAAAAATGGCTGGAAGTAAGCTCCGTGTCCAACTTCGAAAGCTACCAGACCAACCGGATGAAGATCAGGTATAAAGATGAGAACGGGAAGAACCAGCTGGTGCATTCCCTGAATGGCAGCTCCCTGGCGCTTCCCAGGATAGTGGCCTGTTTGCTGGAAAATAACCAGACGCCCGAAGGCATCATCCTGCCGGAACCGCTGCGCGCTTATTTCGGCAGCGACAGGATCGCATAAGCAACGCAAAGCGTGTTAACAACGTATAAATTTTGAAAGCGTGCGGGCATATCCGTACGCTTTTATATTTTTTACGTTAATTTGTTGTCAGGTCTTAAAATGCAAATTATGAAAACACTAATCCAGTTTTGTCTGATCGCGGTAGTGCTTTACGGATGTGCCGGCGGCTTGAATCCTAAAGACACAGCAGCGGTGGAAGCAGCTTTCTCGAAGTATGAGGAATCAGACGGCAAGGCCATTTTCAAAGAAAAATGCGCCAAATGCCATGGTTACCGCCTGCCGGAAACGCGCACTGCCGAAAAATGGCCGGGAATTATAGACAGGATGGCCCGCAAAGCAAAACTCACCGAGGACCAGAAATCCGCAGTGCTTGCTTTTGTGACCAAGCACGCGAAAGCATCCTGAGCATCTGTTTCGAAAACGAATTACAATCAAAAGAGCGGCTCAAGGGCCGCTTTTTTTATATTTGTGATCATGCGTCATTTTCTTCCAAACGGTCAGCAGCTCGTTATCCGCCAGCCCGGCATTGCCGATGCGGCAGGGTGCCTGGCCTGTTTCCAACAGTTTACGAAGGAAACGGACTTCCTGCTGTTCACGCACGAAGAAGCCATGAAGCTGGACCTTGCGCAGGAAGAAGCATTTATCCGCTCATACCTGGAGCACCCGGAGAACCTGTTGCTGGTGGCCGATGTAGAAGGAGAGATCGCCGGCATTTTCAGCCTCAACAGGAGCCGTTTCAAAAAACAACACCACATGGCGCTGATGGGCCTGGCCGTGCTGCACAAGTACTGGAACATGGGCGTGGGGCGGCGCATGCTCACCGCGGGCATCCGCTGGGCAGAGCAGCATCCGCAGCTTACCACCATTCATTTTGAAGTGCTGGCCACCAACGAAAGGGCCATACAGTTATACCGCAATTTCAATTTCACCGAACATGGCCGCATCCCCAAAGGCGTCCGCCAGCCTAACGGCGAATGGGTAGACCTGGTGGTGATGTCTAAAATCCTAAAACCTGTTTGACCTATGAACCTTTACCAGGGCTATTATTCCTACGATTCGCCGGACAATGTGCAGGCCGCTGAAGTAAGCCTGAAAAAAGACAGGATCGAGATAAATATCAGGGACGCGCATGGCAACCCGCGGCAGGTGCATTGGTATTGGTACAATGTAACGCAGGGCAAACAAACCGTGGGCGGTATTGAATTGCATCATGCGGGGCTTCCCCTGCAAACGCTCCGCGTATCTTCCAATGAATTTGCAGGCATCGCCGAAAAGAAATTACAGCGGAAAGGCCGCACATTTCCCACTGCCGTTGCTGTATTCCTTACTGCCGGGGCCGTGATCATCGCCCTGCTGGCGCTGGCGTATTTCTGGCTCATCCCTTTCCTGGCGGGCCGCGTGGCCAAATCGATGCCGGTGGAATATGAAGTGAAAATGGGGAATGAAGCGTATAACTCGCTGATCAAAGAATATAAAATACTGCCGGAGAAAACAGAGCTGGTTAATAAATTCTTCAAAGAGCTGAACATTAAGACCGAATACCCGGTGCAGATCACCGTGGTGGAGGAAAAACAAACCAATGCCTTTGCCGTACCCGGCGGCCATATCGTTGTGTTCAGCGGCCTGCTCGATAAAATGCAAAGGCCGGAAGAGCTGGCAGCCCTTTTAGCGCACGAATTTTCGCATGTGGAGCTGCGGCATACCACGCGCTCGCTGATGCAAAGCCTGGGCACGTACATGGCCGTGAGCCTTGTTTTCGGCGATCTTACGGGTATTGGGGCCGTGCTGGTGGAAAATGCGTCTACGCTGAAGAACCTGGAATATTCCCGCAAGCTGGAAAAAGAAGCGGATCTGAACGGGCTGAAGCTGCTGGAAGCGCGGCACATCAACCCGGAAGGATACATCTGGCTCTTCGGCATACTCAAACAAGATGGTGGGGCTTCGCCTTCAGAGTGGCTGAGCAGTCACCCCGACCTTGATAACCGCGTGGAATATGTGAAAAAGGAAATGAAGCCGGGCCCGCCCGCGGCGTTGCCCGCTGCTTTGCAAAGCACCTGGAAACAAATCAAGGCAGACTATTGACAAGCGTTGTAAAAATTCCGAAATTTAAGCCGGGAGAACTAGCTTATGAACCGATACGACCGCCAGATCAGGCTTACGGGATTCGGTCCTGAAAAACAGGAACTATTGCGCAATGCAGCCATACTGGTGGTAGGAGCCGGGGGGCTGGGCGTGCCGGTGCTGCAATACCTTACCGCCATGGGCGCGGGCCGCATCGGGATCGCGGAAGAAGATACCGTTTCCATTACCAACCTGCAACGGCAGGTGCTGTATAACACAGCAGACGAGGGCCGCCCCAAGCTGCAAACCGCCATCGAAAGGCTGCAGCAGCTTAATCCTGAAGTGGCGTTCATCCCGCACAACTCATTCCTCAATACTTCCAACGCGCTTGAGATCATCGCGCAATATGATGTGGTGATCGATTGTTCTGACAACTTCGGCACACGGTACCTCATCAACGACGCCTGCGTGATACTGGGCAAGCCTTTTGTGTCAGGCGCTATTTTCCAGTATGAAGGGCAGGTGAGCGTGTTCAACTACAACGGCAGCGCCACCTACCGCTGCCTGTTCCCCGAGCCCGGCGATGCGCCGGACTGCAATGCGATCGGCGTGCTGGGCGTGCTTCCCGGTATTATAGGCAGCTACCAGGCCAGCGAAGCCGTAAAGGTGATCTGCGGCATCGGCGAGCCGCTGGCGAATCAATTGCTCACCATCAACATCCTCGACAATACCCACCAGGTATTCTCATTCCAGACAGACCCGGCCAATCATAACATTACGCAGCTGCGGGAAACCTATGGCGACCAGGCCTGCGACCCCGTGCTCATGCAGTTCCTCAACGTGAAGGAACTGAACCGCTGGTTGGAAGAAGGCCGGGATTTCCAGCTGATAGACGTGCGGGAAAAAGAAGAATGGGACATTTGCCGCATCGAAGGCGCGCTGCATATACCCATGCGGCGGATAGACGCTTCCATCCCAGGCCTGTCCAAAGAAACCCCCGTTGCCGTGATCTGCCACCACGGTATGCGGAGCAAGGCCGTGGCGGAACATCTCCTCAAATCCGGCTTCCAGCAGGTGTACAACGTTACGGGCGGCATTCATGCCTGGGCGGAGGAGATCGATGATACCATGCAGATGTATTGACCCTTATATCCGATTGAGCTTATATTACCCGCATTTCCCGTCGTGGAATGAATTTTTTGGAAATTTCCCGGAAAGGCGCCAGCATCGTTAAACTATGCCTTTAAATAGCCGTCTTACTTACTCAAAATTTTTAGCATATGGCTGTTGTTCCCGAACAAATTCAATTACAACACCTGGGCTGGAGGGCAGGCTTTGGGGAAAACCCCGCCGTCATCCGCTCATGGGCGAAAAAGCGGAGAAAAGAAGTGGTGCGCAAGGTGATCCTTGGCCCCAGTGCAGCCCCGGAATCCATCAAAGTAGTGGATGAAACCGACCTGCCCGATTACCGCCGCCAGCGGAATATGGGCGCGGAGGAACGCAAAGCCGTTCAGAAAATGAATGTGGACGGCATCAAAGACCTCAACGTGATGTGGACCCACGCCATGATCAACAGCAGCCACCCCCTGCAGGAAAAGATGGCGCTGTTCTGGCATGGCCACTTTGCCTGCCGCACGCAGAACGTGCTGTTCAACCAGCAATTGCTCCAGGTGATCCGGCAGCACGGCCTGGGCAACTTCGGAACATTGCTCACGGAAGTATCCAAATCCCCCGCCATGCTGGGTTTCCTCAACAACCAGCAGAACAGGAAACAACGCCCCAACGAAAACTTTGCCCGCGAAGTGATGGAACTGTTCACACTCGGTCGCGGCAACTATACCGAAAAAGACATTAAAGAAGCCGCCCGGGCCTTTACCGGCTGGGGCTACGACGAAATGGGGCAGTTCAGCTTCCGGAAAAACCTGCACGACACCGGCAGCAAGACCGTGCTGGGCAAAACCGGCATGTTCGACGGGGACGACATCATCAAGATACTCCTGGAACAGAAGCAAACGGCGCGTTACATCACTGCGAAGATCTACCGTTATTTCGTGAACGAAACAGAAGACGATGCCCATATCGATCACCTGGCGGCGAAATTCTACCAGTCCAACTACGACCTCCGGGAACTGATGCGGGAAATATTCATGGCAGACTGGTTTTATGAAGAAAAACATATCGGTGCCAGGATCAAGAGCCCGGTGGAATTGATCGTGGGCCTGCGCCGGTCCATCCCCATGCAGTTTGAACAGGAAGAAGCCATGCTCGTGTTCCAGCGGGTGATGGGGCAAACATTATTCTATCCTCCAAACGTAGCGGGCTGGCCGGGAGGCCGCAGCTGGATAGACAGTTCCAGCCTGATGTTCCGCATGCGCGTGCCGCAGATCATTTTGTATTCGCAGGAATTCAACATCCGCCCCAAAGAGATCACTCCCGAAATGGGCGAAGGGCAGAATTATAAAATGACGATGCAGGTGAATGAATTCCTCAAAAAACAATACGCGCGCAGGGTGAACGCAGAAGTGGACTGGAAGCCGTTCCTGGAAGATTTCAAAGATACGCCCCGCGAAAAGTTGGCAGACGCCATCGCTTCGTCGCTGCTGATGCGCAACAGCGGTATCGACAAACAATTATTGGAAAAATATTCAGATAACTCTTCCCGTGAGAATTACATCAAGACAGTAACGATCGATGTAATGAGTACACCGGAATATCAATTGTGTTAATCTATAATCCGACGAATTATGCAGATCAACAGACGCCGGTTCTTACAGGTAGGTTCACTCGCTTCGGCCAGCCTGATGCTGCCGAAATTCCTGAAGGCCATGGAGCAGGGGCAGCTGGTGCCGCCGGGCAATAAAGTGCTGGTGGTAGTGCAGCTCTCCGGTGGCAACGACGGCCTGAATACCGTGATCCCTTACCGCAACGATATTTACTACAAACTCCGTCCTTCCCTCGGTATTAAAAGGGAGGCCGCATTGTCGCTCACAGATGAGCTGGGCATACACCCCGCGCTGAAGAGCTTCAAATCGCTGTACGATGATGGTTCGCTGGGCATCCTGAACAGCGTGGGTTATCCCAATCCTGACCGTTCGCACTTCCGCTCCATGGACATCTGGCAAAGCGCCAGCGACTCCCGCGATTACTGGGGCACCGGCTGGCTTGGCCGCTATCTTGACGCGCAATGCAAAGGCTGCGACAAGCCCACACAGGCCCTCGAAATAGACGATACGCTCAGCCTCGCGCTGAAAGGGGAAGCCGTGAAAGGCCTTGCGCTCACCGATCCGCAGCGCCTCTTCGGCGCCAGCAACGACAAGTACTTCAAAGAACTGCTCGCCAAACAAAAGCACGACGACGAGCATCATAACGTGGATTACCTGTATAAGACCATGGCTGAAACGATCTCTTCCGCATCATATATCCAGCAGCAGTTCAAAACATTCAAAAGCAAAGAACAATACCCGAATTCTGAACTGGGCCGCAATATGAAAACGATCGCGGAGCTGATCATGACGGACATCAATACCAGCGTCTATTACGTGAGCCACGGCAGCTTCGATACGCATGTGGGCCAGCAGGGCCAGCAGCAGCGGCTATTCGAGCAGTTGAGCGATGCGCTGGGCTCTTTTACCACCGATCTGAAGAAAAATAACCGCTTCCAGGATGTGCTGGTGATGACCTTCTCCGAATTCGGGCGGCGCGTAGGCCAGAACGCCAGCGGCGGCACAGACCACGGTACAGCGAACAACATGTTCCTGATCGGCGGCGGCCTGCAGCAGAAAGGTATTCTCAACGAAGGCCCCGACCTGGCGAACCTGAACGAAGGCGACCTGCAGTATAAAGTGGATTTCAAGAATGTATATGCCACCCTGCTGAAGAAATGGCTGGGGGCAGACGATCAGGCCATCCTGCAAAAGCAGTACGAGCTGTTGAATTTCATTTAACGGGATTGAAAGACCCCGGAGAATATCAAAGCCATCCCGGAGAGGGATGGCTTTTTATTTTAAATGATTTTTCTGTAATGATAAAACCCCTCTAATTCCCCGCGCTCAAAGCATGATCATACGCTGCTTTGGTGATCTGTGCAATTATTTTGTCGCGGGTATCGGCATCTGCGTGGGAAAGCGATACAAATACGGCGATGGCCAGTTTCTGCCCGTTGGGAAGGAGGACGATGCCCACGTCGTTGGTGGCTGCGGCCAGGCCATCTGGTTGAACGCCCGAAGTGCCGCTTTTATGGGCTACCTGCAATTCCTTTGGCAGCAGCCCGCGGATGCGGCCCGGCGCGGTGCTGGTTTCCAGCATGATCTTCCAGAGAAAATCATTGCTGGTTTTAGACAATGCTGTGCCTTTATTCATGATGTCCAGCAGCTGCGTGTAGGCGGAAGGCCGGCACCAGTTGGTGAATTGAACATCCCATGCGGCGTGCATTTTTTTCTCGCTGGCCACGATCGCGATATCGGTAACGCCGAGGCTGTGAATGAAGTCGTTCGCTGCAGTTTCGCCGCCAATAAGGTCCAGCAGCCGGTCGCAGGCCACATTGTCGCTGAGGGAAACCATCAGGCCGGTCAGGCGGCTCAGCGGCACGTTGGCATTGCCATTGGGCATGGAATCGCGGAGCGGGCTGTGGGTTTTGTAATACCATTTTTTATCAACGAATATGGGCTGGTCCAGCTTCAGCTTGCCTTCATCTACCTGTTTCAGCACAGCCATGGCAATGGGGAATTTGTAAGCGCTCTGCATCGGGTAGTGGGCCGTGTCGTTGAGCGTCAGCGTGTCGCGGGTATCCAGGTTGAGGATAGAGACGCCTACTTTGCCATCCGTTTGGGTGACAATACTGTCGATCGTTTTGCGGAGCAATGCGTTTTTGTCGGTTACGGTTTGGGTACTGTCTGTGGCCTGCGGGTTCCGGTTTGCGGGGGATGAGCAGGCTGCCAGGGCCAGGCAGGCAGCTGCGGTTAAGCATAAAACTTTCATGGAGTGTTTGAGTTAGAGAACGAATGTAGGGCTTATCCCGGAACAGGTTTTATGTCAATTTGGCAAGTTTTCCACATGGCTTGTTTTTGGTAGCATAAATGGGAAAGAAGGAGGTTATATGGATGCTTATTCCCAGATCATCCATCACGCGGTGGAAGCCGCCGGCAAGTCAGTCGTAAAAATAGAGCGGCTGGATGCCAACCGGAAAGTGACCGGCACCGGATCGGGATTCTTCTTCTCATCCGACGGTTATCTTTTCACCAACTCTCACGTAGTGCACAAAGGGAGTTATTTCAACGTGATGCTGCACGACGGAAGCGTTTACCCTGCAACACTAACGGGCGAAGATCCCGATACGGACATTGCCATACTGAAATCGAGCGCATATGATTTTCAGCCTGCCCAGCTGGGGCGCGCCGAAGACCTGCAGATCGGCCAGCTGGTGATCGCGATCGGCAACCCGATGGGGTTTCAGCATACCGTTACCGCCGGCGTGGTGAGCGCTTTGGGGCGTTCGCTGCGCAGTGAAACCGGCCGGCAGATAGACGGCCTGGTCCAGACGGATGCGGCGCTGAACCCGGGTAATTCCGGGGGCCCGCTGATCGATTACAAAGGGGAAGTGGTGGGTGTGAACACTGCCATGATCCGTGGTGCGCAAGGCCTCTGTTTCGCCATCAGCATCGATACCGCGAGAATGATAGCGGCGGAGCTGATGAAGAACGGCAAGGTAAGCCGCGCTTATTTGGGCTTGAGCCTGCAACAGATCACCCTGGTGCCCAAACTCAGAAGCGGGCTGGAACTGAAGAACAAAAGCGCGCTGTTCGTAACCGGCGTGGAAAACGGCAGCCCCGCAGGTAAAGCAGGCATCACCGACGGCGACATCGTAGTGTCTTTCAACGACACGCCGGTGGAAACCTCGGATGCGCTTTTCCGCCAGCTGGACCGTGATAAGATCGGGCAGTTCCAGTTCATCAGGATCATCCGGCAAAACAGGCTGGTGGAACTGAGGATCACGCCTGCTGAGAAGATCGCCGTGTAGCAGGTTGCAGCTAACAAAAAAGGGGCGGACTAAATTTTAGTCCGCCCCTTTTTTATCATAAATTTTTGTGCCCGTCAGCCTCTCGCATCCCTGGGAGGGCGGCCAAACTTCTTCTTGAAGGCATTGCTGAAATGATGTATGGACGAGTATCCCAGTGAATCGGCGATTTCTGTAATGGACTTGTTATGATCCGCGAGGTAATCCCTGGCAAGCTCCAGCCGTTTTTCGGCCAGGTAGCCGAATACGGTGTTGCTGAACTCTTCCTTGAAGCCGCGCTTTAATTTATATTCATTCAAACCGGCCACCTTGGCCAGTTCTGACAGGCTTGGCGGGGTTTCGATATGTTGTACCAGGTATTCTTTTGCATAGAGTATCTGCTCTTTATCATAGTCTGTTCTGGCCACCCTGGTTTTCCGCGGGGAGGAAGTGTTGAAAGCTTCCGCCTGCATCACCAGTATCTCTATGGCCTTTGAAAGCAGGAACATTTTTTTGAGCCCGTCCCGGTATTTGCAATGCAGCACGGCATCTATGGCCTGCCGCATAGGAATATCGATGGGCAGGGTGTGCTCTGAGAACAGCGACAGCCTGCCGGTTAAAACGTTTTCAGAGAACCGTTTTAATGCATCATTGCTGTCTTCCGTCAGTTTCAGGAAATTATCTTTGGTGAACTGGATGACAAATTGTGAAGAGTGCAGGTCCTCGTTCGCTATGGTGCCGGCATTGCCGTTTGCGTACAATAAATTATGCTGGTTGTGGCCGAACGTGATAGGTTTTTCGTACTGCTCGAAGTTGATGGATACCTTGCCCCCGAGGTTGAATTGCAGCTGCACAATTTCCAGGTCGGCTTTCCAGGCGAAGTCGGATTGGTACTTGTAATGCCAGTCCGTGTGAATGATCTGGATCCCGTTGAAGCGCCAGTGCGAAAGTACGGCATCGGCAAAAGGCAGCTCTACCCGGTTAACGGCTTCCACCAGCTGCGGCCCGTCAAAGTCGTTGTGAGACACCGGGCTCTGGTGCAACACCTGATTGGTGGCGATATGTTTTAGCTCGAATGCCATATCATCTCCAGATGTAAATTTTACTCCGTTAAATGTAAATAAATTCCTGGAAAGGAGGCCAACTTCGCATCAAAACAAACAGGCTATGAATATGTTCCTCCTTAGTTTATTGATGCATATCACAGGGCTGACGCTGGCCGCGGGAACAACCCTCGTCGGCTTCCTGGTGAACCGCCGCTTCTGGAAATTTTATACCGCAGACAGGATGAAGGCATTGACCGTAATGGAATTGGGCGCGCGGCTTCCCGCGGTCATTGGTATTGGCATGGGGCTGCTGTTGCTTTCCGGCTTTTACCTGATGTTCCTTACAAAAGGCGTTTTTGCTGAACAGATCTGGTTCAGGATAAAAGGCATACTGGTAATATTGGTCATCGCCAACAGCTTTTTCGCCAGGTCGCTTACTAAAAGAATGAAATTCCTGATCGCTGCAAACAACGATTCCGGCCTCGCCAGCCTGAAACAGAAAGTGAACATCTTTTACATCGTGCAGCTGCTGTTGTTCTTCAGCATATTTGTGCTGGGCGTGTTCAAGTTCAATTAAGGCGCCTTCTGGTACTTCATCTTAAAATACCCGTCGGTAACGATTTTCATCGAACCATCGTCCATGCTTACCATGGCGCCTGAAAAGTTGGCGCTGATCACGGAATCTTTCATGCTCAGCACCTGCACTGTAAGGCTGCCGTAATCTTCATCTGCGGTCAGCAGTTCAAAGTCAGGGAACATCTCCATGGCAAAGAGGTTGCCGGGCGTGCCGTTGGTATAGGTGCGGCCGGGCTTCAGTTCTGCTTCGGGAGCTGTAAGCCGGATATTGATCACATCGCGGGTATAAGTATAACCGGTGATAAGCATGGTTGCCTGGTCGTTGCTGGGGTCTGTGTCCGTCGTGTTGCCGGGCAGGTAATAGGCACGGTTGGATTGTTCGGAAAGGGCCACTTTTCCGTCCATTTTAAAGGAAATGAACCTGCGTTTAGGTTCCACTTCCGACTGGTCCTTCCCCTGGCAGGCAGCCAGCATTACCATGGCGGCCAAAGCAGCTAAACAGGAGCGTGTTGAGGGCATAGGTATGATGATTTTAAGTTTTTACAATTTGTCTATCGATACTTGTTTCTGCCTGCCGATGCGGTACAGCATGTAACCCATCACGGCGAAAAAAGCGACCCCGAGCAGCTTATAACCGGTTTCACCGATCATGCCGGTAATGCCCGGCTCTGCACTGATGGAGGCCAGACCGTCCTGCACGTCTTTTCGTACAGACAGTCCCGCTACGATCACCCCGGCAATTGCACCACCCGCCACCAGGCCGGTGGCAAACAGGCTGCCTTTGCCCAGCTCTTCTTCTTCAGCGCTCAGCTTGATGCCGGAGCGTTTTTGTTTCCAGTCCACCAGCCCGCGGATCAGCCCGCCAATAAAAATGGGCAGCGTGGTGGCCAGCGGAAGGTATGCGCCTACCGCGAAGGACAGGGATTTGATGCCGCACAATTCCAGTGTAATGGCGATGAAAACGCCTGCCAGCACAAATTGCCAGTCCAGGTCGCCGCCGAGTATCCCTTTGATGAGCGTGGCCATCAGCGTGCCTTGCGGGGCGGAAAGCCCTGCGGTGCCGATGGCGTGGTGAACGCCGCTTTTTACCATTTCTTCCGTCGGCGTGTCCAGCAGCTGCACCGTCCAGCCGATCACGAGCGAAGATACGATGGCGCCGACAAACAACGCTATCTGCTGACTGCGCGGCGTGGCGCCTACGAGGAAGCCCGTTTTCAGGTCCTGCGAGGTGGCGCCTGCGTTGGCTGCTGCGATGCAGATCATGCCGCCTACCACGAGGGCCATGGGTTCATAGGTCTTGCCCGTCCAGCCTACGGCTATGAAGATCAGGCAGGTACCCATAATGGTGGCGATGGTCATCCCGGAAATCGGGTTGTTCGTGGTGCCGATGAGCCCCACGATACGGCTGCTTACCGTTACAAAGAACGCCCCGAATATCACAACGAGTATGCCGATCAGCAGTTTTTGCCATACAGAGTCGCCGGGCAGCTGCGGCACAATGGCCATGAGCAATACCAGCACAATGCTGCCGATGATCACCACTTTAAAGGAAAGGTCGCGCTCGGTCCTGATGGCCGGGGCTTTATCCGTACCGCCTTTCACGGAGCCGATGCTTTCTTTGAAGGAAGTGATAATGGTGGGAATGGTTTTCAGGAGGGTGATGAAACCGCCTGCCGCTACTGCGCCTGCACCGATCTGTTTCACGTATGCCTGGTAAATGGCGGTGCTGAAGTCCCCGAAGGTATGATTCACCGGGTCCCAGAAACCATTGGTGCCGGAACCGGGCGTGGTCATGGAGGCCAGCAGGTTCAGCTTCACAAGTTGCTGGGCGATCACGTCGGGCGGCACGAGGGAAGCCAGTAAAGGAATGAGGCAAAGCCAGGCCAGTACGCCGCCCGCCACCAGCACGCCGGAGATCCTTGGCCCGATAATATAGCCCACGCCCATGAATTCAGGTGTGATCTCCCCGCTGAGCTTGGCGGAAGGGAATACTTTATTAGCCTGCGCCGTCATAAAGGCCGGCACTTCGGAAATAACATGCAGCACTTTTTGCAGCGTAGCATACAAAAAGGCGATCCCCAGGCCCAGGAAGGCCGTTTTGGCAAAATCGCCGCCCTTTTCCCCCGCTTTCAATACAGAAGCGCAGGCAGTGCCTTCAGGATAGGGTAGGGTTTCGTGCTCTTTTACGATCAGCGAGCGCCGCAGCGGGATCATCATGAGCGTGCCCAATATGCCGCCGAAAATGGCCAGGATGAGGATGGTGATATAGCTGAAAAAGTCTTTCCCGCCGCTTTCCGCGGAGAGGAACAGGAAGCCCGGAAGGGTGAACACCACGCCGGACGCGATGGATTCGCCGGCGCTCCCGGTGGTTTGAATGATATTGTTCTCCAGGATGGTGGTCTTAAAGAACCGCCGCCCCAGCGTAATAGCGATCACGGAAATGGGGATGGATGCGGATACGGTCAAACCTGCCTTCAGGGCCAGGTATACGGTGGCTGCGCCAAAGATCACGCCCGCAATGCATCCCAGCAGGATGCTTTTCAGGGTTAACTCTTTCATCATCATATCGGGCGCAACAAAAGGTTTGAATTTGTTGTCGGACATACAGGTTGTATATAAGATAAATTTCCTAAATATAAGTAAAAAGGAGCAGGGTGAGATGACCTGCTCCTTTTAATATTATAAACGGTAACGCTTTGACAATTAGCGTACTCCGTGCATTTTCTTTTTCAAAACCCCAGAGATCAGGAACAGCAGCACGGCTGCTGCGCCCGGCAGGATCACCATCACCATGAAGAATTCGAAGAGGTTGTGGATGGTAAAGCCCATGAAGGAAGGGTAATGCGCGGGGATGTTGAGGGACTTCAGCGTGGCCAGCTGTTCCGCGGTGGCGGTCACTGTTTTGTCCAGGATGGGTTGCAGGGCGATGCCCGCTTTCTCCGCCTCGGCAAACTTGTTGCCGGTTGGCGGCAGCAGCGTACCCAGTGTGCCTGCCAGCGCATATCCGGAGGCATTGGAGAGGAACCATACGCCCATCAGCAGTGAAGAGAAACGGAGGGGGGCCAGCTTAGATACCAGGGACAAACCGATGGGAGAGAGGCAAAGCTCGCCCAGGGTATGGAACAGGTACATCACGATGAGCCATATCACGCCGAGCTTTTCGGTGGTGCCAAGTCCTTTTACCTGTAAGCCTATAATAAGAGAGCCGATGGCCAGTAAAGCCAGGCCCATGGATTGTTTCACCGGGGAAATGGGCTCCATTTTCCTTTTCTGAAGGCTCATCCATACGATAGAGAGCGGTATGGCAAATACGATAATGAAAATGGAATTGGCATTCTGCACAAAACTCGGTGGCATATTCCAGCCAAACAACCGGCGGTCGGTCTGGTAATCCGCAATAAAAGTGAGGGATGAACCTGCCTGCTCAAAACAGGCCCAGAAGAAGATCACAAAGAAAGCCACGGCATAGATCACAAGAATGCGGTCGCGCTCTACCTTGGTGATGGATTTATCTGTAAGGATCAATACCGCCAGGCTGATGCCCGCCGCATAGATAAACGGATAGATCCATACTTTGATAGGGTTCTGTACCTGCAACGTACTGTCCAGGCTCAGGTAATGGATACCGAAGAACAATACGATCATCAGCACCACAACGCTGATCACCGCGCCGGTAGTAAACTTGGCCTTATCGGCTTCTTCGCCGTGGGCAAGATTTGCGTTGAACTTGGGTTTGGCGCCTACAGGTTTGCCTTCAGGCGATACCACGTATTTGTCTTTCAGGAAGAAGAATAACACCGTTCCAATCAGCATAGCGAGGCCTGCAGCCAGGAAACCCCATTTGAACGCAGCTACTACCCGGGTGCCGTCGTCCAGTTTCACATCTCCCAGCAGGGGGCAGATGGACATGCCAAGGAATGCGCCCACATTGATGCCCATGTAGAAGATGGTAAAGGCGGAATCGAGCCGGCTGTCTCCTTTCGGGTACAACTGGCCTACCATGGCTGAAATGTTGGGTTTGAAGAAGCCGTTGCCGATGATCAGCACGAAAAGGCCCGACCACATCACCAGCTTGGCCGTTTCGAGGTTGGAGGCATAAAGGAATGCGCTGGTGAACATGAACAACTGGCCTATTGACATGGTGAAACCACCCAGCAGGATGCAGTTCCTGTTGCCGAGATACCGGTCTGCAACAAACCCGCCCAGCATGGGAGTGAGATAACAGAGGCCGAGGAAGCCGCCGTAGATAATAGAAGAATCAGAATCTGAAAAAGCGAGTGCATTTACAAGGAACAGGGTAAGGATGGCGCGCATGCCGTAGAAGTTGAACCTTTCCCACATCTCTGTGGCAAAAAGAACGCCTAATCCTTTGGGATGGCCCTTCTGCACCGCAGCTTCCGTCTCTAAAGCAACAGTTGTTGTATTCATAAATGGTTAGTTTTGAAAAAGAAATTTACAGTTAAAAAAACAGTTAAGGCAGGCAAGTTAAAGAAAATCAGGTATCCACATGAAAAAACCGGTTTTTTTGACCGTACTTTGCAAAAATTTTCCGCGGGTACTACATCATGTTCTACACCGGAGATTCCCCTCATTTTATTACGTTTCAATCCATTATGAACATTTTACTGTTAGGTAGCGGCGGCCGGGAACATGCCCTGGCCTGGAAAATGACACAAAGCCCGGCTTGCACGAAGCTGTTCATTGCCCCTGGCAATGCCGGCACGGCCCAGCACGGAACCAATGTGAACATCGGTGTGAGCGACTTTGCGGCGATCCGCAGTTTTTGCCTGAGCAATGAGATCGCCATGGTGGTGCCCGGCTCTGAAGAACCGCTGGTAAACGGCATTTACGATTATTTCAAGCAGGATGAGGCTTTGAGGCATATCCCGGTGATAGGCCCTTCCGTGGAAGGCGCCAAACTCGAAGGCAGCAAGGCTTTCGCCAAGGAATTCATGCTGCGCCACAACATTCCCACCGCGGCTTACCGCGAGTTCAGCGCAGATAATTTCGAAGACGGCGTGGCTTACCTGCGCCGGCATTCGCTGCCCATCGTGCTGAAGGCAGACGGGCTGGCCGCCGGTAAAGGCGTGGTGATCACGTCCGACCACGACGAGGCGGTGAAGGAATTCGGCGAGATGATCAAATCCGCCAAGTTTGGCGACGCGGGCCGGAAAGTAGTGGTAGAGCAGTTCCTCACCGGCATAGAATGCTCCGTGTTCGTGCTGACGGATGGTAAGAACTACCGCCTGCTGCCCGTGGCAAAAGATTACAAGCGCATCGGCGAAGGCGATACCGGCCTCAATACAGGCGGTATGGGCGCCGTATCGCCCGTGCCGTTTGCAGACGGGGCTTTTATGAAACAAGTGGAAGAACAGGTGATACGCCCCACAGTGGAAGGCCTTGCGGCGGAGAACATCGTGTACCAGGGCTTCATTTTCTTCGGCCTTATTAGCGTGAACGGCGCCCCCTACGTGATCGAATATAACTGCCGCATGGGCGACCCCGAAACGGAAGTGGTGATGCCGCGTCTGCAGAACGACCTGCTGGAGCTGTTTGCCGCCGTACCGGGCCAGCAGCTGGACAAGCTCCAGGTGTATGAAGATCCCCGGGCAGCCACCACCGTTATGCTGGTGAGCGGCGGTTACCCCGAAGCATATGAGAAAGGCATGGAGATCACCGGCATACCGGCCCCGGCTAAAGACCAGCTGGTGTTTCATGCAGGTACAAAGGCCGAAGGCGGCAAAGTGCTGACGAACGGCGGAAGGGTGCTGGCTATCACATCTTTGGCAGGCGATTTGCAGCTGGCCCTTGCCCATTCAAAGCAAACGGCAGAGCGCATATCGTTCGCGGGTAAGTATTACAGGCGGGACATTGGCTATGAATTTGTTAATTAGGGGAATCTACGGGGTTCAGGCATAGCGAAAATATGCATAAAGCATTTCTTTCATTTATTTCTGTATATCTGTTGAATAATCCAATAATTGTCTCGTATATTCGTTAGAATTATTCATTTTTGCATTCAAATATTTTTGACCGTATCAAACAATGGGCTTCTTTAACTTTTTAACTCAGGAGATTGCAATAGACCTTGGAACTGCCAACACGCTGATCATTCACAATGATTCGGTGGTTGTGGACGAACCTTCCATCGTGGCTATAGAACGCGCCAGTGGCAAGATCGTTGCTGTAGGCAAAAAGGCGATGATGATGCACGAGAAAACGCATGAATACCTGCGCACTATCCGTCCGCTGAAAGACGGTGTGATCGCGGATTTCAATGCTGCAGAGGGTATGCTCCGCGAGCTGATCAAAATGGTGTATCCGAAGAAGCCGTTATTCGCGCCCAGCTGGAAAATGGTGATCTGCATCCCTTCCAGCATCACGGAAGTGGAAAAGCGCGCCGTGCGCGACTCTGCCGAACAGGCGGGCGCCAAGGAAGTATATCTCATTCACGAACCAATGGCAGCCGCCCTTGGTATTGGCATAGACGTAGAGGAACCGGTAGGTAACATGATCATCGATATCGGGGGTGGTACCACCGGTATTTCCGTGATCGCCCTGGCTGGTATTGTGTGCGACCAGAGCATCCGCATCGCCGGCGACGAGTTCACGGCCGATATCATGGAAGCCCTGCGCCGCTACCACTCCCTGCTCATCGGTGAAAGGACCGCCGAGCAGATCAAGATCGGTATCGGTTCCGCATTAAAAGAGCTGGACAATCCGCCGGACGACATCCCCGTGAACGGGCGCGACCTGGTGACCGGCATCCCCAAACAGATCATGGTATCGTACCAGGAAATAGCCGAAGCCCTCGATAAATCCATCTTCAAGATCGAAGAGGCCATCCTGAAAGCGCTGGAAACAACCCCCCCGGAACTGGCAGCGGATATTTACCGCCGCGGTCTTTATCTCACCGGTGGCGGCGCCCTGCTGCGCGGGCTGGACAAGCGCCTCAGCCAAAAGATCAAGCTGCCCGTGCACGTGGCAGACGATCCGCTGCGCGCCGTGGTAAGAGGTACCGGTATTGCCCTGAAACATATTGGCAAATATCCTTTCCTGATGCAATAAAATCATTACACCCCGGTTGGTTCACGCTCGCCGGGGTGAAATACGGAATCCTTAGACTCGTATCCAGTGCGCAATCTGATCATTTTTTTAAGGCGGTATTTCAACTTCTTTCTGTTTCTGCTGCTGGAAGTGATCTGCTTTGTTTTCGTATTCAGGACCAACAACCACCAGCGTGCAGTATACCTCAATTCCGCCAACAGCGTAAGCGGCAAGCTCTACACGCAGTACAACGGCATTCAGTATTATTTTCATCTCAAAGCTACCAACGACAGCCTGGTGAAAGAGAACCTGCGCCTGCACAACGAGCTTTCCGGCAGTTTTGACGTCAGGGATACCTCCGCTTCCATCGTATTCGACACCCTCCGCAAATTCAGCAACGATACGGCCCGCAAGCTGCTCAGCACCGAGGTGCGCAAGTTCCTCTACCGCGAAGCCAAAGTGATCAACAACTCCGTGAACCGGGAGATCAATACCATCACCATCCGCCGCGGCAGCAAAGACGGCGTGCGCCCTAACATGGGTGTGATAGGGCCGAACGGCGTGGTGGGCGTGGTGCGCAGCGTAAGCGAGAACTATGCCGTGGTGATCTCTCTGCTCTATAAAAGCCGCGGCACCGGCAATACGTCCAACTTCGGCGTCAGCGCCCGCCTGCGCAACTCCGGCGAAACGGGTACCGTGGGCTGGGATGGCATGAATGCCGGTTATGTCCAGATGAAGGATATTCCCCGCAGCGCTAAGCTGCACAAAGGCGATACGGTCGTAACCAGCGGTTACTCCGCCGTGTTCCCCGAGAACCTGCCGGTGGGGTATATCGATACATTCTATGTATCCGACAAATCCAGCACGGCGTACACCATCCGCCTTAAACTCGCTACCAACTTTTACAACCTGCAATATGTGTATGTGATCGAAAACCTGCTGCGCGATGAGCAGACCAGGCTGGAAGATTCAACACGCAACCTGTTAAAATGAGCGTACTGTTAAAAAATATCATCCGGTTTATATTATTGATCCTGTTCCAGGTGTTGGTGCTGGACCAGATCCTCATTCACCAGCTGGTAGTGCCTTACCTGTACATGCTCTTCATCCTGCTGCTGCCTTTTAACCTGCCGCGCCCCGCTTTGCAGCTGCTCGGTTTTTTCCTGGGCCTCACGCTGGACATGCTGACGGACAAGATGGGCATCCATGCAGCAGCCTGCGTGTTCATCGCTTACCTTCGCCCTTTTATCCTTAACATCCTTTCGCCACAGGGCGGTTTTGAAGGAACGCAGCGCACGCCTTCCGTAACAAGCATGGGCACTTCACAATTTGCCATTTATGTATCAGTGCTCGTGCTGTTGCATCACATTGCTTATTTTTGTTTGTCCGTTTTCAGTTTTTCCGATCCCTTATACCTGTTGATGAAAATATTGCTGAGCACAGCAACCAGCCTGTTCCTCATTTTGATCTATGAGCTGTTGTTTTTCAGCAGGAAGTAATACGGAGATAATTTTTTTTTAACAAGGTACCTGCATGTCTGTTTTTAATCAGCCCAGAAAAAGAGTCATTCAACTGATCTTCCTCGGCATGGTGAGCCTCATCGTGGTGAGGTTATTCTTTTTGCAGGTAGTGGAAACCAAATACTCCAAACTGGCGGATGCCAACGCGCACCTGCGCAAAGTGATCTACCCGAGCAGGGGCATCATTTACGACCGCAACGGCCGCAGCGTAATGCGCAACGAAGCGCTGTACGACCTGATGGTGACCCCGCGCAACGTAAAAAATATCGACACGGCGTACCTCTGCGAGGTATTGTCTATCACCCGCGAAGAATTCATCAAACGCATCAACGCCGCCCGCATGAAAGAAGGGCCGGTGCGCCCCTCTGTATTTGCCAGCCTGCTAACGCCCGAAGTGTATGGCAAGCTGCAGGAAAGCATGTACATGTTCCAGCCCGGCTTTGAGCTGGTGCTGCGGCCCGTGCGCTCTTACACCTATGGCGTGGGCGCTCACATCCTCGGGTATATCAGCGAAATATCACCTTCCATGCTGGCGGATTCCAGCGGGCGCTACAGCGCTTACCAGCAGGGCGATTACATCGGCAGAACGGGTTTGGAAAATACGTATGAGAACATCCTGATGGGCCAGCGAGGCATCCAGTACCTCGTGAAAGACAACCTGAACAGGCCGCAGGGCCCGCTGGAAAACGGCGAATTCGATACGGCGGCCGTTGCGGGTAAAAACCTCCGCCTCGCGCTGGACATCGATCTCCAGGTATTGGGCGAGGCCATGATGAAAGGCAAGGTAGGCTCCATCGTAGCGATCGACCCGTCTACCGGCGGCATCCTGGCCATGGTAAGCGGCCCCACCTTCGACCCGAACCTGCTTTCAGGCTCCTACCGTTCGCAAAACTACAACAGGCTTTACCTCGATACTACCAAACCTTTCTTTAACCGCGCTGTGCAGGCGGCTTACCCGCCGGGCTCCACCTTCAAGCCCATCACCGGGCTGGTAGCGCTTGACGAAGGCGTGATCACCCCGGACTTCGGCTTCCCCTGTCACGGCGGCTACGGCCTGTGCGGCCGCTTCATCCGCTGTACGCACAGCAATCCCGGTCACGCGGCGAACATGCGCATCGCCATGGCCAATTCCTGCAACTCGTATTTCATGCACCTCTACCGTTTGTCTGTAGACAGCCGCAAATGGGGCGGCGTGGTGAACGGGCAGGTGCAGTGGACCAATTACCTGAACCTGATGGGCCTCGGCCGCAGGCTGGGCATCGACATACCCGGCGAAGTGAGGGGCGTGGTGCCTGATACGGCGAGAATGAACTACGTGTACCGCGGCTCCTGGAATTCCTGCTCCGAAGTGTATGTAGGCATGGGCCAGGGCCAGCTGATATTGACGCCCCTGCAAATGGCCAACGCCATGTGCATCATCGCCAACAGGGGCTACTATTACATCCCGCATTTCGTGGAGTCTATCGACAACGATAAGTCAGACATCCTGAAGAAATACAAGCAGAAGGTATCCGTGGCCGAACATATTTCCGACGAGGCTTTCAGCTCCGTAATACTCGGGATGGAAGACGTGGTAACGAAGGGCACGGCGCGCGGCGCGCAGATCGAAGGGTTTTCCGTATGCGGCAAAACCGGTACTGCCGAAAACAAGGCCAGGATAGACGGGAAGGTAGTGCAGCTGAAAGACCACTCCCTGTTCGTAGGCTTTGCCCCGAGGGAGAACCCGAAGATCGCTATCGCCGTGATCGTGGAGAACGCGGGCTTTGGCGCCACTTACGCGGTGCCTATCGCCAGCATTCTCATGGAAAAATACCTGACGGATACTATCTCCGCCAAACGTATGCCCATTGTGCAAAAGATGATGGAAACCACCACCATGAGCCCGGAAATGCGCGCCAAATCCAAAATGGATTCGCTCAATAATATGTTTACCACTTCTACTGACCGTGACGCACTGTTAAGAAGAATTCTTTCAAAATAAAATACATGAACCGCCCACAAGCGAAACTCACAGCAGGCATCGACTGGCCCATTTTCGGGATGTACCTCGCGCTGGTATTCATCGGCTTCCTGGCCATTTTTGCCGCGGAGTACCGCGAGGGTGACCATGTGATCCAGAACCTTCTTTCACAGAACAAAAACTGGGCGAGGCAGGTGCTGTGGTTCGGCGTGTCTATGGTGCTGGCTTTGGGCATATGGCTCACAGACAGTAAATTTTTTACCGCTACAGCAAACCTGTTATATGCTTTCGGTATACTGTTGCTGCTGGTGGTGCTGGCTATTGGTACGGGTGTGAAAGGTTCCAACTCCTGGCTGGAACTGGGCGGGTTCCGCTTCCAGCCTGCTGAATTCACCAAACTGTGCACCAACCTGGCTTTGGCGAAGTATTTGTCCAGCATGGAAACGGACTTCACCAAAATGCGCGCCCGCCTGATCGCCGCTTCCATGGTGCTGATCCCTTTCGGTCTCATCATTTTGCAGGACGAAACAGGTCTTGCGCTGGTATATTTCTGCTTTTTCCTCGTCATGTTCCGCGAAGGCCTGCCCGGCATCCTGCTGGTGATCGCATTCTCCGCGATCATCCTGGTGCTGTCGGCCTTGCTGGTGGATAAATACGTCCTGCTTTACATCTTTACCGGCATTGCCGCGTTGGTGATCTATTTCATGCGTCGGGAAATACGGCGAAAGCGTTCGCGCCTGGTGATGATCATCGCGCTGTGGGCGTTCTGCTCTGCTTTCGTGATGTTCATTGTGCCGTTCGCCTTCACCAAGGTGCTGAAAGATTACCAGGTGCGCCGCATCGAAGTAATGCTGGGTAAAGAAAACGATCCCAAAGCCACTTACAACACCAGGCAGAGTATGATCGCGATCGGCTCCGGCGGGTTCTGGGGCAAAGGTTACCTCAAAGGCACCCAAACCCGCTTCGACTTTGTGCCGGAACAAAGTACAGACTTCATTTTCTGCACCATCGGCGAAGATTTTGGATTCTTCGGCAGCCTCATATTCCTGGGCCTCTACGTCGCCCTGCTCTTCCGGATCATCTTTATCGCGGAACGGCAGCGATCGACATTCAGCCGCGTGTATGCTTACGGCGTCGCCAGTATCATTTTCTTCCACCTGGCCATCAATATTTCCATGACCATCGGTCTTGCCCCGGTGATAGGCATACCCCTGCCATTGGTGAGCTACGGCGGTTCTTCACTGATGACCTTTACCATGCTCATCTTCATCATGCTGCGCCTCGATGCGGACCGCCAGATGGTGCTGCGCTAACCGGAATAAACTTTAGAGATAGATATTTTTAACAGGAAACCTGCATGTCTGTTTTTAATCAGCCCAGAAAACGGGTGCTTCAGCTGATCTGCCTTGGAATGGTGGCCCTTATTGTGGCCAGGCTGTTCTATTTGCAGGTGGTGGAAACCAAATACTCCAAGCTCGCGGACGCCAATGCGCACCTCCGCAAAGTGATTTACCCCAGCCGCGGTATTCTCTACGACCGCAAAGGCCGCAGCGTAATGCGCAACGAAGCGTTGTACGACCTGATGGTGACCCCGCGAAATGTGAAGAACGTAGACACGGCGTATCTCTGCGAAGTGCTCGGGATAAACCGGGAAGAATTCATCAAACGCATTGCCAACGCGAACATGAAAGAAGGGCCGAGGCGCCCGTCTGTATTCGCCAGCCTGCTTACGCCCGAAGTGTATGGCAAGCTGCAGGAAAGCATGTACATGTTCCAGCCCGGCTTTGAGCTGGTGCTGCGGCCCGTGCGCAGCTATCCTTACGGTGTGGGGGCTAACGTGTTCGGCTATATCAGCGAAATCACGCCGGGTATGCTGAACGATACTTCCGGCAAATACAATGCTTACCAGCAGGGCGATTACATCGGCATGACGGGGCTGGAGCGCACTTATGAGAGTATCCTGATGGGGCAGCGCGGCATACAATATCTTGTGAAAGACAACCTGAACAGGCCGCAGGGCCCACTGGAAAACGGCGAGTTCGATACTGCGGCGGTTGCCGGCAAGAACCTGCGGCTGGCCATGGACATAGAATTGCAGCTGCTCGGTGAAAAGATGATGAAGGGGAAAGTGGGCAGCATTGTGGCGATAGACCCGCAAACCGGCGGCATCCTCGCCATGGTGAGCGGCCCTACCTTCGACCCCAACCTGCTTTCAGGCTCATACAGGGCGAAGAACCTGGGCCGGTTGTTGACGGACACCGTGTCGCCCATGTTTAACCGCGCGATCTCCGCGTCTTACCCACCCGGCTCCACCTTCAAACCCATCACCGGCCTCATAGCGCTGGACGAAGGGATCGTAGGGCCGGACTTTGGTTTCGACTGCCGCGGCGGTTACGGCAACTGCGGCCGCTTCAGCCGCTGCCTGCACAGCAACGCAGGCCATGCGTCCAGCATGAGGAACGCGCTGGCAAACTCCTGCAACGCTTATTTCATGCATCTATACCGCCTGTGCGTAGACAACAGGAAATGGGGCGGCATCGGGGCGGGACAGGCCAAATTCGTGGACTATCTCAACGACATGGGCCTCGGGCGCAGGCTGGGGGTGGACATTCCCAATGAAAAGAGCGGCGATGTGCCAGACACCGCGCGCATGAACAGGCGTTATGCCGGCCAGTGGAATTCCTGCTCTGAAATGTACGTGGGCATGGGCCAGGGCCTGCTGGGCCTTACGCCCCTGCAGCTGGCCAACGCCATGTGCATCATCGCCAACAGGGGCTTTTATTATGTGCCGCATTTCGTGGAAAGTATAGACGACGACCGTTCCGATATACTGAAACAATACAAGGTAAAACATCGCGTAGCCAATATTTCAGACGAAGCCTTCAACTCAGTGGTGCTGGGCCTGGAAGACGTGGTGACGAAAGGCACCGCCAAAGGCGTGCAGATAGACGGCATCGCCGTATGCGGTAAAACCGGTACCGCGGAAAACAAAGCGCGGATCAATGGCGAATATGTGCAGCTGAAAGACCATTCGCTGTTCGTTGGTTTTGCGCCGAAAGACAACCCGAAGATCGCGATAGCCGTGATCGTGGAGAATTCCGGTTTTAGCACCACCTACGCAGTGCCCATCGCCAGCATCCTCATGGAAAAATACCTGACAGACACCATCTCGGCCAAACGCAGGCCCATCCTGGATAAAATGATGGAATCCATTACCATTTCCCCGGAAATGAAAGCCAAATCCAGGCTCGATTCGCTGAACAGCGTGAGCTATATGGCTGCCGCCGGCGACGAGCTTTTAAGAAAGATCATCGCTAAATAACGCGCCGGCATTCATCACGTCATGCCAGGCAGGAATTGTTTATTTTTGCACAATGGCACGAATCATACCGCTTTCGGAAGGAAGTTTTACAGTAGACGGAACCAAGAAATTCATTCCCTACGATGAGCGTAAGGACTCCATGAAAGACCGCAGTGCAGGCTCTTTGCTGGTAGAGATACAACCCTTCCTGGTGATCACAGACCGGGATATCCTGCTGCTGGACACCGGCCTGGGCTTCCGGAATGCGGACGGCATTTTGCAGCTTCACCAGAACCTGATAGGCAACGGCATCAATCCCATGGAAGTGACCAAGGTGCTGATGAGCCATCTGCATAAGGACCATGCCGGGGGCGTGAGCATGGAGGACATTATCACCGGCGAGCGTTCGCTCAGCTTTCCCCACGCCACCTACTACGTGAGCCGCAAAGAACTGGATTACGCCATTGCCAACGACGGGAAATCGTACCTTGCTGAAGAAGTGAACCTGCTGCCTAAGAGGGACAACGTGGTGTTTACGGAAGGCAACGGCACGATAGACGGGTATATCCATTATGAGCACAGCGGCGGGCATTGCCCTTACCACCAGGTGTTCCTTATAGACGACGGTGAGGGTAAGATATTTTTCGGGGGAGACGAGGCGCCGCAGATCTCCATGATGCGGAGCCGCTTTATCGCGAAATACGATTACGACGGGAAAAAAACAATGGAGTTGCGCCAGCAGTACATGGAGCGGGGAAAGGCGGAAGACTGGACCTTTCTTTTCTATCATGATACCAAGCTGCCGACCACTAAATTTTAATAAAAAAGCCAGCCCAAATGGGCCGGCCGCTTTTTTTCCTACATATTTATTGATGATAATTATTGTCTATTTATGGCGCCGCATCATGCGGTTGTCTTTTCTTTCTTTGAGCTGGCGGATCATCATGCCCCTGAATTCCCTTTCCGCGCGGTAAAGGTTGCTCACTTTGCGGGCGGGCAGCACCTTCATGAATTCCTGTTTATAACGGGTGCGGATGTCCAGCATCTTTTTTTCATAGCCTAGTTCCTTGTCCATGGCTTCTTCGGCCACCTGGTCGGTGCGGGGCACGTTTTTCAGTTCCTTTGCCTTTTTCCTGCGCTCGGCGATCAGCTCATTCACTTCCTTGGTATATTTATTATACACCGGCCAGAATTTCTGGGCTTCTTCGGGCGTCAGGTCCAGCTCCTTGGAGATGTAAAGCAGCTCCAGGGATTTGATTTTATCCTGTTTGGCGGCGTCTTCCTGTTGAACGTCCTGCGCGTGCAGGTTGCCGGCGGGCAGCCAGGCCATGCAGAAAAATGCCAGCACTAACCATATCAGCTTACGTCGATTCATTCTTGCATTAATTAAAGGGTGTTTCCTGTAAAATATTCTCTTCCAGCATCTTGTCTATCTCTTCATTGGTCAGCTCTTCGGGCAGTACGGAAGGGAGTTCTTCGTCCAGTGAAACATTTGTAAAGATATTCTCATTATCAAATTCGTCTGTATTGTATTGAAGGTAATCCACGATCTCCTGGTCGCTGATCTGCGCCAGCTGGCGGTCTAACGCGCTGCCGGAGTATTCCTTCGCCAGGAACACCGCGCCCACGCTGATCACGCCTGCGATGGCGGCAGCTACCAGGCAGCGTTTGAATAGCCTGATGCGCTTGTTCAGCGGCAGTATCTTCGCTGTGGGCTCGGCTTCACGGTTCAGCACCATCTCTTTATCCAGCTCGCTGAAATACCCGGCAGGCATATAATAAGGCGTTTTCCGGGGCATAGCGGCCAGCAGGGGAGAGAGTTCTTCCAGCTCGCGGGAAACTTCCTCAGCGTTCTCCATCCGGTGAATGCGGGCCATCAGCTCGCCGGGGAACCGGTTAAAGTACCCGTGCGGCAGGTCAAACTCCGGCGGATGACCCAGGGGGCCTAATTCCGGAGCGATCTGTCCTAACTCCTCTACTATTTCTTTTCCTTTGGGCGTCATACTATTAAGACGTTATTTATCCCTGATGGTTTAAAAATCAATTATTTTTCAGGAAATCTTCCACCTTTTTTACCGCATGATGATAGGAAGCTTTCAGCGCGCCTTCGGAAGTATCCAGCACCCTGCTCATTTCTTCATATGGCATTTCATCGTAATAACGAAGGTTGAATACGGCCCTTTGTTTTTCCGGAAGGCTGAGGATGGCATTCTGTAATTTCCATTCTATTTTACCTACGTCGTAATGCGGGTCCGACTGCAGTTTGTTGGCCAGCCCCGTTTCCACGTCAGACATGGAGATGGCCGATTTGCGCTTTAGCTGCTCCAGGAATGTGAGGCATTCGTTGGTGGCAATTTTATACAGCCAGGTATATAAGCGGGCATCCTCCCGGAAGTTTTCCAGGCTTTTCCATACCTTGATGAATACGTTCTGCAAAACATCGTTGGCGTCGTCGTGGTCTATCACCAGTCGCCTGACATGCCAGTACAACCTTTCCTGGTATTTCCGCACGATGAGCGTAAATCCCTTTTCCTTTGTATCCGGTTCCCTGAAAAGCGCCAGTAGTTCTTTATCTTCTTGCGTTACTGCCATAGGCGGTTAAACAGTGTGTTGTTGTATCCATGGAGGATGTATAGATTATATAAATATACCATTATCCACGGAATCAGCTTTCCTAAACGGAAAAAACCATCACTAGGATGGTTTTTTCAGCATAAGGTTTAACGCCCTGATAAATTTTAACCTTTTTTACGGGCAATGGCTTTTTCGGCCGCTTCCACGATCTGCGGGGTATCCAGGCCGTATTTTTTCAGCAGGTCCGTAGGTTTGCCGCTTTCGCCGAAGGTATCGTTGGTACCGATGTATTCGATGGGAATGGGCAGGTGGCGGGCTGCAACCTGCGCAATGCTGTCTCCCAGGCCGCCCAGCACGTTGTGCTCTTCGGCGGTCACTGCGCAGCGGGTTTTGGTGATGGATCTGATCACGGCTTCCTCATCCAGCGGTTTGATGGTGTGGATGTTGATCAACTCCACGCTGTAGCCTTTTTCTTCAAGGATACGGCCTGCTTCCACGCACTTCCACACCAGGTGGCCGCATGCAAACAGGGTGACGTCGGTGCCTTCGTTCAGCACCTGGGCTTTGCCGATCTCGAATTTCTGGTCTTCAGCAGTAAAATTCGGCCATTTCGGACGGCCGAAACGGAGGTATACCGGGCCTTCATAGTCTGCAATGGCTATGGTGGCTGCTTTGGTCTGGTTAAAGTCGCAGGGCACGATCACGGTCATACCGGGCAGCATTTTCATCATGCCGATATCTTCCAGGATCTGGTGGGTAGCCCCGTCTTCCCCGAGGGTAAGGCCGGCATGGGATGCGCAGATCTTCACGTTTTTGCCGGAATAGGCAACGCTCTGGCGGATCTGGTCATACACGCGGCCGGTGGAGAAGTTGGCAAAGGTGGTAGTATACGGGATCTTGCCGCCGATGGTCATACCCGCCGCCACGCCGATCATATTGGCTTCGGCGATGCCGCATTGTACAAAGCGGTCGGGGAATTCCTTGATGAATGCCTGGAGTTTCATGGAGCCCAGCAGGTCCGCCGTCAGCGCAATCACGTTGGGATTCCTTTTGCCTGCTTCAAGGATGCCTTCGCCGAATCCGCCGCGGGTTTCCTTTTCGTTCAGTACTTGTATATCTTTTACCATAATGCCGATAATTTATAAGCCGCAAAGCTAGTAAAATAAACTTTTTAATTATTCAAAACCCTGTCCCTCAGCGCCACTTCCCACTGCCAGGCCGTGCGCATCATGTCTTCGATGCCCGATTTCGGCTCCCAGCCCAGTTCTTGGCGGGCTTTGGTGTTGTTGGCGTAGATAGCGATCACGTCGCCGGGGCGCTCGGCGCCCAGCTCATAATTCAGCTTCTGGCCGGATATTTTCTCGAATGCGTTAATAGCCTCCAGTACGGTCACGCCGGTGCCGGTGCCGAGGTTGAACACTTCCAGGTTGGCGCTGTTGCGTTTGTCGATCAGGTATTGCAGCGCCTTGGTGTGGGCGTTTGCAATGTCCATCACATGAATATAATCGCGGATGCAGGAGCCGTCGCGGGTGGGGTAGTGGGTGCCGAAAACGGTCACTTTCGGCAGCTTGCCGATAGCGGTCTGCGTGATCACCGGCACCAGGTTGTCCGGCTTGCCCAGCGGCAACTCGCCGATCAGCGCGGAGGGATGTGCCCCCACGGGATTGAAGTAGCGCAGCAGGATGCTCTGGGTGGGATTCACACGGCTGTAGTCTTCAATGATCTGCTCGCCCATCTGTTTGGTGCGGGCGTAGGGAGACTGGGCTTCGCCAAGCGGCGTTTCCTCCACCACCGGCAGTTCCGTGGCATTGCCGTACACGGAGCAGGAAGAAGAGAATACGAAATTGGGGATATTGAATTCCTTGATGCATTTCAGTACGTTCACCAGCGAGGTAATGTTGTTCTGGAAATAGAACAGCGGGTCGTTTACAGACTCTCCCACGCTTTTGAGGGCGGCGAAGTGGATCACGCCCACGATGTCGCGGTTTTCGTGGAACACGGCATGGGTGTCTTCCAGGTTGCACAGGTCCACTTTGTAATTGCGGACTTTCTTCCCGGTGATCTTTTCCACCCCTTCAAGCAGCTGGGTGGAGCTGCGGATGTTGCTGTCTACAGACACTACGTCGAATCCGTTGTTGATCAGGTCTACGATGGTATGCGAGCCGATGTATCCGCAACCTCCGGTAACGAGGACTTTTTGCATAATATAGAGCGTTATTTTATCAGGTTCATCAGGTAAGTGCCGTACCCGCTTTTTACGAGGGGTTTGGCCAGTTCTTCCAGTTGCGCTTTGTTCACAAAGCCTTTACGGTAGGCGATCTCTTCGATGCAGGCGATCTTGATGCCCTGCCGCTGCTCGATCACCTGTACGAACTGGGAGGCCTGCATCAGGGAGTCGAAAGTACCGGTGTCCAGCCAGGCGGTGCCGCGCGGCAGGATGGATACTTTAAGTTTTCCCCGCTTTAGGTATTCCCTGTTCACGTCCGTGATCTCATATTCCCCGCGGGGGCTGGGCTGCAGCCCGGCGGCTATATTCACTACTTCGTTGTCGTAAAAGTACAGTCCGGGCACCGCATAGCTCGATTTCGGCTTCTCCGGCTTCTCTTCGATGCTGACGGCCTTCATATCCTGGTCGAACTCCACCACGCCGTAGCGTTCGGGGTCTGATACCTGGTAGGCATATACGATCCCGCCGTCCGGCTCTGTATTGTTGGCCAGCTGCGTGCCGAGGCCCGCGCCGTAAAAGATATTGTCTCCCAATACGAGGGCAACATTGTCGCTGCCGATAAAATCGCGGCCGATCACAAAAGCCTGGGCAAGCCCGTTAGGCACAGCCTGTTCGGCATAGGAAAGCTCCAGGCCGTATTGGCTTCCATCTCCAAAGAGGCGTTGAAAGGCGGGCAGGTCGCGCGGGGCGCTGATGATGAGTATTTCCCGGATACTGGCCAGCATGAGGGTTGAAAGGGGATAATAGATCATCGGCTTATCATACACAGGCATGATCTGTTTGCTGATGGCGTATGTGATGGGATGCAGGCGGGTCCCGGAACCTCCTGCGAGAATAATTCCCTTCATGGACTTTCAACTATTTGGAGGCACAAAAATAGGTGGTCTGATCTATTTGCCATAAACAATTTGTTATTAACATGAAAAAAGCCGCCCCGAATGCTTTCGGGACGGCTCCAGTTATTTCAGGCCTCAGCTTCTGACTAGAGGATCAGGTTGACGATAAAAAACACGCCGGCAGCGAGCAAAGCGCTGATGGGAATGGTCAGTATCCAGGCCCAGAGCAGGTTTACAGTTACCCCCCAGCGTACGGCGGAAAGGCGTTTGGTGGCGCCCACCCCGATGATGGCGCCGGTGATGGTATGGGTTGTGCTCACCGGGATACCGAAGCTTTCCGTGAGGTAAAGGGTAACGGCGCCCGCGGTTTCGGCGCTTACGCCTTCCAGTGGCGTTACCTTGGTGATGCGGGTGCCCATCGTTTTCACGATCTTCCATCCGCCGCTAAGCGTACCGAGGCCGATAGCGGTGAAGCAGGCAAACGGCACCCAATCCGGCACGTCTGTGATGGTTTTTACCCCGGGGATGCCGCCGTGTGCCACCATGGCAGCAGCGATGATACCCATTACTTTCTGAGCGTCGTTGCCGCCGTGACCCAGCGAAAAGGCCGCGGAAGACACCAGCTGCAGGCGTTTGAACCAGTTTTCGGCCCGGTAGGGATTGGCCCTTTTACAGATGTTCACAATAATGACCGTGATAACAAAGGCTACCACCATGCCTATGAAAGGCGCCAATACAATGAAATATACTGTGGGCAATACTTTGGCGTAGTTGATCACGTCGAAGGAGCCACCGGCATTAGCTACGGCAGCACCAATAAAACCGCCGATCAGCGTATGGGAGGAACTGGAAGGAATACCGTACCACCAGGTAAGCAGGTTCCAGGCAATAGCGGCCACAAGCCCGGAAAAGATCACCTTAAGGGTGATGGCATTCTCAAAAACGGACTTGGCAATGGTGTTACCCACCTTGAATTCCCCGTAAATGTATTTGGAAACGAAAAAGGCTGCAAAGTTGAAAAGGGCCGCCCACAGCACCGCCTGGAAGGGGGTGAGCACCTTGGTAGACACAATGGTGGCAATGGAGTTGGCCGCATCGTGGAAACCATTGATATAATCAAAAATGAAAGCCAGTATGATGATTACTACTAGAAAAGCCATGGGTATGAGTTTGCGGCTATGCGTATTTGATGATGATGGTTTCTATCACGTTGGCGGAGTCTTCGCACTTGTCTGTAGCGATTTCCAGCGCCTGATAGATCTCGCGCATCTTGATCAGCTCCACGGCGTTGCTTTCCTGCTCAAACAGGTCGGCAATAGCGCGGTCGTAGATGTCATCCGCATGGTTCTCAAGGCTGTTGATCTTTACACAGGCATCGGTGATCACCCTCATATTGCTCATGGTGCGCATTTCGGGAATAGCGCGGGCCAGTTCCTGAACGCCCTGGTTGATGAGGTCCGCCAGCTTACGGATGCTGTCGTTCATCTCGTTTACCCTGTAAATATCAATACGTTTGGCTGAACCGTGGATGTAATCCGCCACGTCGTCCAGCGTGGAAGCCAGGTAGTGGATATCTTCCCGGTCGAAAGGGGTAATGAAGTTCTGGCCCAATTCTACGAAAATACGATGGGTATAGTCATCGTTCTTATGCTCCAGCCGCTCGATCAGGTGCACTTTGTCCTTCCTGACAGTCATATCCTTCGTTTCAACGAGCTCAACGAGCACCTGGCCCATTTCTACCAGGTTAGCCGCCACGTCTTCAAAAAGTGAATAAAACACCCTGTCTTTCGGCATGAACAGTTTAACAATAGAATTAAAGCCTCCCATATTTGATTGTTGTTAGTTGAGAAAATTTGCCGCAAAATTAGCTTTCTGTAGGAATAGGAGCCAAGAAATTTTGAGAATTAATGTTTTGGTAACACTGGATTAATATAAAAGTAATATAGCAATTTTTCCTTTGCATAAGAAAAAGGAGAGCTCCCGGTACCTTCAAACACATGGATAACAAACTTTATATTAAATAGTTTGATCAAGTCCTGGATTTTCTCCGAATAACTGAAAGATGTCCGAAAAACGCCCATTAGATATAGTTGTCATCTCCGACGTACACCTCGGGATCTACGGCTGCCATGCAAAGGAACTCGTCCAGTACCTGGACTCCATCGACCCGCGCATTCTCGTGCTCAACGGGGATATCATCGATATCTGGCAATTCAGCAAACGGTATTTCCCGAAATCCCATACCAAGGTGATCCGCCGCATCCTTAAAATGATCGGCAAAGGCACCGAAGTATATTACCTCACCGGCAACCACGACGAAGCCCTGCGCAAATACGCCGGTTTCGGCCTCAGCAATTTTGTGATAGACAATAAGCTGATCCTGGACGTAGACGGTAAAAAACACTGGTTTTTCCATGGGGACGTGTACGACGTGACCATGAAAAACTCGAAATGGCTGGCCAAACTCGGCGGAAAAGGGTACGATTTCCTTATTATCCTCAACCGCCTGGTGAACCACCTGCTGGAGAAACTGGGCCGGGAGAAGATGTCTTTTTCCAAAAAAGTGAAAGAAAGCGTGAAACAGGCCGTGAAATTCATTTCCGATTTTGAACAGACCGTGGCGGAGATCGCGGCAGATAAGCAGTTCGACGTTGTGTGCTGCGGCCACATCCACCAGCCGGAGATCAAACAGATGAATTACAACGGCAAAGCCATCACTTACCTGAATTCGGGCGACTGGGTAGAGAGCCTCACGTCCCTCGAATACCACCAGGGCGAATGGAAACTGTACCAGCACGCGCATAAAAAAGCCCACCTGCCGGAAGAAGAAGAGGAAACCAGCCTGCCGGAATGGGCTGCGGTTGCTAAAGTGGTCACTTTCCCTGCACCCTGACCGTACAATTAAGAACCAGGGAATTACATCTAAAATTAACCTTGCGGTAATATTTAATTAACCTTGCTAACGTAAGTTTGAGAAACCAGCTAGAATATTGATGAAGACGCTCAAGTTACATCCATTAATGACGATATCCTTATTACAGATGCAGATACAGCGGTTGCTTCATTGCAACGCGGCCGTGTATATCCACCATTCCCTGGCCAATGCATTTGATACCCTCCGCGAAGCGGGGCTGGAAGAGGACGTCATGGTGGAACACCCTATCGATGAAACCCTCAGCCTCCGGGAATTTGAAGAAGAACTGGAAGAAAAGTTCCACTTTACCCTTGAGCTGTGCAATCAGGACTCGAAACCATTCATGAATAAAAGCCTGCGGCTTTTCCAGATCACGCCTTGCAGCGGGAACGGGGCAGACCGGGCGCTCGACATATCCATCGAGCAACTGGGCAGGCAAAGTAAAGCCAGTTGAAAACCCTTTTGATTGAATACTTTCCGGCCGGTTCACCGGCCCGTCCTACAACACCTATACCTTGACCTTGCTGTATTCCCGGCCTCCCCGGGAGACTTAACGATTTTTTAATCATTTCTTAACAATTAACATTCTGGTAATATTGGCTTAACATAGGCGTAATAGCGCGACGGTAGTTTTGCGGCATAAATCAACATAGATCGTGAAACAAAGCATTATCGTTGTACAATTAATCGGGATTTTATTACTGGGATGTTTCAACGTCCAGGCACAAAACAACACCGGGAAGGTATCCGGTAAACTGACTGATAAAAAAACAGGCGAGCTGCTGATCGGCGTTACAGTGCTGGTGCAGAACACTTCCAAAGGCGCCGTTACAGACGTGGAAGGGCGTTACATCCTCCAGCTGGAGCCCGGCACTTATACCCTTGATTTCAAATACATGGGTTACCAGACCAAATCCATTTCAGAAGTAGTAGTGAAGAACGGCCAGGTGACCACATTGGATATCGCGTTGGACGAACCTAAGTCAAAAGAGCTGAAAGAAGTGGTGATCCGTGGTTCATATAAACAGGAAACCATCAACGCGCTGTATGTTGCGCAGAAAAATAACCCCAGCATTTCCAGCGGTATCTCAGGCGAAAGCATCCGCCGTTCGCCGGACCGCAATACCAGCGAGGTGCTGAAACGCGTGAGCGGTGCGAGCATACAGGATAATAAATACATTATCGTGCGCGGCCTCAGCGACCGTTACAACACCGCTACCATCAACAACGCCATCCTGCCCAGCACCGAGCCTGACAGGAAAACGTTCTCCTTCGACATCATCCCTTCCAACCTCATCGATAATATCGTGATCAACAAAACCGCATCGCCTGAAATGCCCGGTGAATTTGCCGGCGGCCTGGTGCAGGTTTATACGAAAGATATTCCTACCGAAAATTACATTTCCATAAGCCTCGGCTACGGCTATAACTCCCAGAGCACATTCAAAGACACGAAAGGCATGGAGCGCGGCAAGAACGACTGGCTGGGTTTCGACGATGGCCTGCGTGACCTGCCTGCATCGTTCCCCTCTTCCCGCAGCAAATACGCTACTTTGACGCGGGATAAACAGTTGGGCATTACCCGGGATTTTAAAAATTCTTTTGGCACGCAGAACTTCGGCAGTGCATTGCCTTCACAGAACTACCAGCTTACCTGGGGCAACCGCATCCGTTTGAAAAAAGACGGTTCATTCGGCAGCATTATCAGCCTTACCTATCGTAATGCTGAAAATATACAGCCCGGCAACCGCTACGACTACGACTCCAGGAAAGCAGCCAGCTATAACTTCACCGACAACATTTATAAATACAATACCAGCATCGGCGCCATCGCCAACTTCACCTATGTGAAAGGCAATAACAAGATATCCTTCAAGAATATCTTCAACCGTATGCTGGACAATAATTTCACCGACCGTGCCGGCGTAAACTACGATAACACCCAGGACCTGCAGGTAACCAGCCAGGAACTGGTAATGAAGACCCTGCTGAACTCCCAGCTGGAAGGCAGCCACAAGCTGAACAAAAAAGACTGGAAACTGGACTGGAACCTGAACTATTCATTGATAGACCGCGACCAGCCGGATATGAAAATATTGTCTTACGGTAAATCCCTCGGCACTGCCGAACCTTATGAGGCCCAGGTGCCTTTCGGCTCTGCATCAAGACAGGCTTCCCGCTTTTATTCCCTGCTTACGGAAGACAATATCGGCGGTACTGCTTCCCTGACCGTTCCTTTTACCATTTCAGATGTGAAGCAGAGCGTGAAGATAGGCGGCCAGAAGCTTTTCCGGCAGCGTGATTTCAAAGCCAGGGTATTGGGCTACATCTGGTCTACTTACACAGGTTACAACGAATCGCTGAAATTCCTTTCGCCAGACAAGATATTTGCTGACGAAAATATAGTGGACAATGGTTTCGTGATGAACGAGATCACCAACAACTCCGATAAATACTCTGCTGAGTCTGACCTGATGGCCGGTTATGTGCAGTTCGACAACAAGATCGGCGACAAATGGAGGATCGTTTGGGGGGGCAGAGGAGAGTCTTATTACCAATATATCAAAACCGCGGATGCAACCGGTAAGTCCATAAAAAAGGACATCACCTGGTTCGATTTCCTGCCTTCCGCGAATATTTCTTATTCACTGAACGAAAAATCCAACCTGCGTTTGTCCGGTTCCAGAACAGTAAGCCGTCCTGAGCTGCGTGAGCTGAGCAATTTCACCTATTACGACTTCGTTACCTACAGCACCGTGCAGGGTAACCCGGACCTGAAACGCGCCAATATCACGAACCTCGACTTCCGTTATGAACTTTACCCTGGCGTGGGCGAAGCCATTACCGGTTCCGTGTTCTACAAACGATTCAAAGACGCCATCGAGCAATATGTGGATCCGGGATCCACCCCGAACAGGCGCCAGCTGCTGTTCAGGAACGCGCCGACCGCTTCCGCCCTTGGCTTTGAAGTGGAAGCGAGGAAAAAACTCGACTTTATCAGCTCCGAGCCTTTCTTTGACCGCATGACCGCGTTTACCAACTTCTCTTACATCCACTCCACGGTAGATCTGCAGGGATATACATCTGACGGTAATGCCCGTGCGCTCCAGGGCCAGAGCCCTTACCTGATCAACGCAGGATTGCAATATGCCGCTGAAGATAATGACCTCGTGATCGGCGTACTGTACAACAGGATCGGCCCCCGCATTTACCTCGTTGGCTTTGAAGATTACCCGGACATCTACGAGAATGGCCGCAACATCCTCGACTTCCAGGTGGCTAAAAGAGTGATCAGGAAAAAAGGAGAGCTGCGCCTCAACGTAAGCGACATCCTGAACAATGCAGCTATCTTCTACCAGAACCCTGTAGGCGCGGACAAAAAGAGCTATAAGAAAAACAGCGACGACCAGGTGATCAGCACCTTCAAATACGGTACTAACGTGTCGCTGACATTCTCTTATCAATTTGGATTAGGAAAAAAGAAATAACAAATATGACAACAGCAGGCGCCTTAATGATTTGGTAACACTTTGTTAAAGTGCCTGTAACATTCAACCAACACCTTTGCGGTGCATATTCACCGAAAATTAAAAACTGAGTACTAATGAAACTTGCAAAATTTCTTGCCTTCACATTTGGCGCAGCTGTTTTATTGTCTGCCTGCCGGAACAACGACACTGGAGACGACGATGATCTGGACCCGATCCTGCCTGAAACACTGGTAGGCGATGTGACCACGAATAAAACACTGACCAGTGACAGGGTATGGATTTTAAAAGGCCAGGTGAAAGTAAAAAATGGCGCAACCCTCACCATCCAGGAAGGCACAGTGATCAAGAGCGACGTTACCGAAAAAGGTTCCCTGATCATTACACGCGGCTGCAAGCTGATGGCTGTAGGTACTGCGGAAAAACCCATCGTATTTACTTCCGGTAAAGCTGTAGGCAGCCGTGGTCCTGGCGATTGGGGCGGTATTGTTCTGCTGGGCAACGCACCGACCAATAAAACCAATCCCCAGATCGAAGGCGGTATCGGCGAGCAGTATGGCGGAAACGATGCAGCGGATAATTCAGGCACCCTGAAGTATGTGCGCATTGAATACGCTGGTATCGCTGCTTTCCAGAACTCTGAGATCAACTCCCTCACGCTCGGCGGTGTAGGCAGCGGCACTGTTATCGATTATGTAATGACTGCTTATGCCAACGACGATGCTTTCGAATTTTTCGGCGGCACCGTAAACCCCCGTCACCTGATCGCTTATGCTACTGCTGACGACGATTTCGACTTCGATTTCGGGTACACCGGTACTGTACAATATGCCGTATCATTGCGCGATCCTAAGTTCGTAGACCCGGGAGACGCCGGTAACGGAATCGAGTGCGACAACGACGGTCAGACTTCCAACCAGACGCCGTTTACCCGCCCCGTGATCTCCAACATGACCATCGTAGGTCCCAACGGCGCACAAGGCACTGCCAGCAACCACAACTTCGGCAACCGCTGGAGAAGGGCTACCAACTTCGTTTTCCTGAACTCCATCATCCTGGGTTCTCAAAAAGGCGGCACGCTTTTCGAATCCAAACCGACTTACGATTTCTTCATGGATAACGCTGCTACCAACTACACTAACAATATTATCTACACAGTAGCTACTGCTAAAGTAGCCTGGACGGATTCTTCCACTGCCCGCCTGTACACAACCGGCTTCCCCGGCAACCCGATGAGCTCTGCAGACAGGGATGCAATGATCGCTGCGGCTTCCGCTCCGCTGCTCGCCAAATTGACCGGGTCAGGCAATACAGTTGCAGCTTCAGCTGATGCTGTTGGCCTGACTGATCCCTTCAACCTGGCTAACCCGAACTTCCTGCCCAAAACCGGTTCTCCTGCATTGGGTGTTACTTCCGTTGGTTTCGCCGGTTCAGCTATCGAGCAGACTAACTACCGTGGCGCCTTTGGTACTACCAACTGGGCTACCGGCTGGACCAACTTCGACCCCCAGAACAAAGTTTACTAGTCATTTCATCTGTCGATCATAATTAACGCGGCGCCCGGACGAAAGTCCGGGCGTTTTTGTTTGAATGCGGCATTTCCTATTTTTGCGCGGTATGACAAACATGAAGACTACCGCCAGGAGGGTAATATTGATCGGAATTTTAATGTTTAGTTCCTTCGCGTCCAGGGCCCAGTTCCTGATGGACATGATAGATACGACCACCAGCCTGGGCAAGGGCATGATCTCCATGTACATGCGTTACGATCATTTGCGGATCAGCGGCTATATGCAGCCGCAGTTCCAGTATGCGTCAGATAAAGGAATAAAAAGCTTTGCAGGCGGCAACTTTGCCGGCAGGAGCGACAACCGCTTCATGCTCCGCCGCGGCCGCGTGCGCTTCGATTACGCCCACTACAACAAAAGGAATCTTCCCACCGTACAATTCGTTTTCCAGTTCGACGGTACCGAGCGCGGCGTGAACATCCGTGACTTCTGGGGCCGCGTGTTCGACGGTCGCTGGGACGTTGCGGCGCTGACCATGGGTATGTTCGCCCGGCCTTTCGGCTACGAGGTAAACCTCTCCTCCGGCGACCGCGAAGCGCCGGAACGTGGCCGCATGTCGCAGATACTGATGAAAAGTGAGCGTGACATGGGCGGCATGCTCACGTTCGAACCAAGAGACAAAACACACCCGCTGCATTCGCTGAAGATAGACGTAGGCCTGTTCAACGGCCAGGGCCTCTCCGGCCCCGCGGACTTCGACAGCCATAAAGACCTCATCGCCCGCGTGGCTATGAAGCCCACGCGCGTGAACCGGCAGGGCTGGCTGCTGTCTGCCGGCGCCAGCGTGCTGTATGGCGGCATGGAGCAGTTCACCAAAGTAATTTACGATATGGGCGCCGCCAGCAATGGCCGTCCTGATTTTAAAGTGGACTCGGCAGTGACGAACATCGGCAAAATTGCCCCACGACATTACTTCGGCGGAGATGCACAGCTGGTAATTCCCAACCAGCAAGGCACCACACAGCTGAGAGCGGAATACATCCGCGGTGTACAGACAGCAACGTTTGGAGACAGTGAAACGCCCGGCGTGATACCGGTGAACACCGCGGGATATGCGCCGCTCTACATCCGCAATTTCGACGGGGCATACTTCACCTTCCTGCAGCATCTCGGTAGTAAAAAACACCAGCTGGTGCTGAAATACGACTGGTACGATCCCAACACAGATGTGAAAGGCCGGCAGATCGCGGAAACCCTTACCACGCACCTTTCCGCGACAGATATCCGTTACGATACCTTCGGCTTCGGGTATGTGTATTACCTCAATGAAAATATGAAAGCCACCTTCTGGTTCGACCGTGTGTGGAATGAGTCCACGGGCATAGAAGGATTTGAGGATGATATTGCGGATAATGTATTTACCGCAAGGCTGCAATACCGTTTCTGAGACGGTCAGTTGTCCCTGCCCAGTTCCAGGGTGAAGCCGAAGGTGGAGCCGACTTCTATTTTGCTGCGCACATTGATGGTTTGATCGTGCGCTTCCACGATATGTTTTACAATGGCAAGGCCCAGCCCGGTGCCGCCGATGTCCCTGCTGCGGGCACGGTCTGTCCGGTAGAAACGCTCGAACACGCGCGGGAGGTGCTCTTCAGCCATACCGATACCGGTATCTGAGATCTCTACCAGCACGCGTTTGCCGTCCATATTGTAAATGCTGGCGATGGTCTGCCCGTCCTGCTTGCCGTATTTCACGGAGTTCTCAATGAGGTTGATCAGCACCTGCCGGATCTTTTCCTTGTCTGCATACACATGCACAGGCGCTTCGCAGCCTTTTTTGATGCTGAATTTTATTTCCTTCTGCTTGGCCTTGATGCTGAGCGTGTCGAACACATCCTTCACGAGGTCCTGTATCACGAAGATCTCTTTGTTGATGGTCATTTCACCGCTTTCGAGCTTGGATATCTCGTCCAGGTCGTCTATCAGCCGGCAAAGGCGGTCAATGTTCTTGGTGGCGTTCTTGAGGAACATCTTATTGACGGAAGGGTCTTCTATCGCGCCGTCCAGCAGGGTGTGGATGTAGCCCTGTACCGCGAAGATGGGCGTTTTAAGCTCATGGGAAAGGTTCAGCAGGAACTCTTTGCGGAAGGCTTCGTTGCGGCGCAGGTTGTCCAGCTCTTCTTTTTTCTGCGAAGCCCATTTTTCCACGTCCTCACTCACTTCGTCGATCGTTTTAAGGGGAAGGATATTTTTATTGAAGAAGTCTTCGCGTTTGGAAGCTTTCGTCTGGTAAATAAATTTGTAGATGAGCTTGATCTTGCGGTAGATAAAGTTCTGCAGGGTATAGAGGTACAGGTAATACGCCACCAGGAAGGTGAGGCCCAGCGCGATGAGGGTTTCCTTCAGCGTGGCGCCTATGAGAAGGCATCCCGTGGCCATGATGGCGGAAAGCACCAGCGCTGTAAAGCCCGCCAGCTTCTGCGGCGAAAGGTTTTTTGCTTTGAACATACTCCAGAGTGAGTAATTTTTGTAATAAAGGGAAATTAAGCCAATTTTTTTACTTGCCATAATTCACGGAGCCAGTTCACGCACGCGGCATGTCTGCGGGGAGAAGAATACTGAAATATCTGGATGCGGGTTACAATTCGAATTTATAGCCTACGCCTTTTACGGTGGTGATCAGGTCCACACCCAGTTTCTGGCGGATCTTGCGGATATGCACATCGATGGTGCGGTCGCCCACGATCACTTCGGTGCCCCAAACCTGGTTGAGGATCTCGTTGCGGAGGAACACACGGCCCGGTTTGGAAGCCAGGAGCTGGAGGAGTTCAAATTCTTTTTTCGCGAGGATGATCTCCACGCCTTTATAGGTAACAGTGAATTTTTCGCGGTCTATCACCAGGTCGCCCAGCTGCATCTGCTGCTCTTCCACTTTGTTCAGCCTGCGGAACAGCGCGTTGATACGGCTTACCAGCAATTTTGGCTTGATGGGTTTTGCAATGTAATCGTCCGCCCCCATATTCAACCCTTCTATCTCGCTCTTCTCATCATTCAACGCCGTAAGGAACAGCACCATGGTTTCCTTGAATTCAGGCAGCTTCCGGATCTCGCGGCAGGTATCGATGCCGTTCTTGTTGGGCATCATGATATCCAGCATAATGAGGTCGGGGCGGAATATCTTGGCTTTCTGGATCGCTTCTATCCCGTCTTTGGCCGTTACGGTCTCGTATCCGGCGCTCTTCAGGTTATAGCTGATGATCTCGAGGATGTCGGTCTCATCGTCCACTACCAGGATTTTTCCAACTGCAACTGAAGGTTCCATCAACATAATTTGGTTTTTAAGACGGCACAAAATTAATCACCATAATTCCCATTCATGAAAAGATAACATTATGTAATTGTTAATTCAGGCCCTCTCTCCGCCCGCAAAGATACTGATTCCCCGGGCTCGCCATTCATGCCTGATATAATGGATTTTTCGCATTAGTGTTTATTGCTATGGGTAGGGCTGAATTGTGATTTAGCAATATTTGGTAGTAAATTTGCAGTATTCGAGAAGGCGTAATCATCTTATATGAGAAAAACATTACTAATCATAGCGTTAGGCATTGCTTACAGCGGATTAACCTATGGTCAGAAAGTACAGATCCCCATCAGCCGGCAGGGCTTTCATGACAATATCGACAAAGAGCAGGTAGCGGCTGACAAATTTGACGGCAAGCAGGACAATTTCGTGAAGGTGTCTGACGACGAGAGCATGAGCCTCCAGGTTACCAACGCCCTCCTCAAACAGGTGGACGACATCCAGAACGAAATTGAGCTGGACACCGCGCTGGATCACCGCCTGAAGGTAAAATACCTCTCCGGCCTCCAGCAAACCCTCAAAGACTACAATACCAAAAGAGCTTTCAAAAGAATAGACGCGGAAGAAGCGCCCGCCATGGTGCAGGCTTACCGCGCTATGATGCATGCAGATATCAAAGGGGCCAGCATTTACCCCATTGCCCGCAAACTCAGCTTCGAAGCTGGGGAGCGGATGATCGAACCGTTCAAGGAAAATCCCGGCTACCAGGAGTCACGCGCGGAAATGTTCTCCAAATATGCTTTCAAGAACCTGGAAGACATCATGCCCAAGCTGGGGCCTTACCTGGACTACCCCGTCACCGATTCCATCATCGCCGCCGTGGCGCGCCAGTATCCGAATAAAGTGCTCACCTACGCTACTTCGTATACGCCCACAGCCTCGGCCATCCGCCGCAACCAGGACCCCCTGGTGCAGCAGATCGTGCAGATCGGCCGTTCAGGGCAGAGCACCAAGCTGATGCCCTTCATAGACCAGCTGCTGGACGGTACCGCCACTATCAGCGACCTGGAATCGACCGTGAGCAACGACGATAACTACTTCCGCCAGATGGTGAAAGCCTCCATTGCCCTGCAGAAACGGAAATCTAACGGCGAAAACCCGCTTGGCCTCAAGTCTATGCAGGAGAACATGCATGCCAAATCGCTGCGGTACATCCGTGAGATCAACGACCTGCACGACGAAGGGCATGCCGTTCGTTTCCGCATTGTGAAGGATTTTACGCCGGAAGAGCTGTATTACCTGATCATCAACGGGCAGGAAGAACTGTATACTTCCAGCTATACCAATGCCGCGAAAAACGGCCTGTACGACCAGATGATGCTGCGCATGAAACCCTCGCGGGGCGACAGCCTGCTGATGCTCGTAAGCTTCGACCGTTTCAAGAAATTCATCGCCATGGCCGCGGGCTTCAATACCCTGGACCATTTCCTGAAATCCATGGACCCCGAGAACGCCAACTACCTGATGGTGAAATTCGTGCGCAGCCTGGAAAAAACGGCTGACCTGGAAGACGCCGTGGACGTGGCCAATTCCTTCGGTTCCATCCGTGATCCCAAGCTGCTGGACTTCCTCCGCACCGAAGTGCGTAAGAACCTCGTGTTCGTGACCGGCAAAAAGGACAAGCGCGGCATGACCATTTACGAACTGCTCAACAGCATTTTCACCGAAGAAGGCCAGGGCAGCGACAGCAGCTGGGCCAGCGAAATGAGCAGCAAGCTGAAACTGCCTCCTATCAACTATGTAGAGTTCAAAGACCTGCCCAGCGACAGCGGGCGCGTATACCAGCAGGTATTTTTCTATGGCGATGAAGACGGCGTTAGTTCCTACGCCAGCTTCATGGGCAACTTCCCGCGCAGCGACTGGGATGTGAACAAGAATAAATACTGGACTACCATCACCTCGCTCAAAGGCAAGCCCACCACCATTTACGCGAACAACCCGCTGGACGAGCCGGAAGATAAGACCGCGATCGAAAAGCTGGCCGAATACCTGGATGAAAAAGACATTCACCCGACCATATTCATCCACCGCGGCCACAGCTACCATGTGAACACCACGCTGGACAACCTGCAGAGCACTGCCCGCATCGTGATACTCGGCAGCTGCGGCGGTTACCACAACCTGGCCACCGTGCTGGAAAAAGCGCCGGAAGCACACATTATTTCCTCCAAGCAGGTGGGCACCCGCTGGGTGAACGAGCCCATCATCCGCAGCCTGGAAGACCTGGTACGCGGCGGAAAGAATGTAGACTGGGTGCATATGTGGGCCGGACTCGGCAAAAAATTCTCGGCAGAACCGGCCAACAAACCGCTGTTCGACGACTATGTGCCACCGCACAAGAACCTGGGCGCGATCTTCATCAAAGCGTACCGCCAGGTGATGAAAGACGAAAACTGATCTTCATAAAGATTTAAAAAAGGGAGCAGCCGCTCCCTTTTTGCATTTTGGGATTATCCATTTACTTTTACTGAATGAACAACGGAAAGGCCAAACGTGTATTTGATTTCAGCCTGCTGAACCGGGTATTCTCCTTTGCGGCGCCTTACAAGCGCTATTTTTACGTCTCCATGTTCCTGACGGTATTGCTGGCGCTGCTCAGCCCGGTACGCCCTTACCTGATACAGCTTACCGTAGATAAATATATTACCAACCAGTGGGTGCAGATGCTCGTGATCGTGACCATCGTGCAGATCGTGATGCTGCTGCTGGAAACCGTGGTGCGGTTTTTCTTTTCCTACATTACCAACTGGCTGGGGCAGTCTGTGATCAAAGACCTGCGCGTGGCCGTGTACCGCAAGGTGACCCGGCTGAACCTTTCCTTTTTCGATAAAACCCCTATCGGTACGCTTACCACCCGCACCATCAACGACATTGAGGCTATCAACGATATTTTTTCCGAAGGCATTATTTCCATCGTGGCGGATGTACTGATGATACTGGCCATCCTGGGCGTGATGTTCTATGAGGACTGGCGGCTCACGCTGATCAGTCTTTCCCCGTTCCCCGTGCTGATACTGGCCACGTATTGGTTCAAGGAGGCGGTGAACAAGTCCTTCCACCGCGTGCGCAATGCAGTGGCGGCTTTGAATGCCTTTGTGCAGGAGCACATCACCGGTATGCTGGTGGTGCAGGCGTTTTCCGCGGAGAACCGGGAGTTCGGCAAGTTCCGGGTGATCAATAAAGACCACCGCAAAGCCAATATAGACGCCATTTTCGCTTACTCCATATTTTTCCCCGTGGTGGAAATTATCCTGGCCATTTCGCTGGGACTGATGGTGTGGTGGGGCTCCAATAAAGTGCTGAACTACGAAGTAACGCAGGGCGTGATGATCGCGTTTATCATGTACCTGAACATGCTGTTCCGCCCGCTGCGCATACTGGCGGATAAGTTCAATACCCTGCAAATGGGCATGGTGGCCAGCGAGCGCGTGTTCAAGGTGCTGGACAGCGCGGATTATATGCCGGACAAAGGCACGCATTCAGCCGCGGGCATGAAAGGGGAGATCAAATTCGAGAACGTATGGTTCGCTTATACAGACGAGCGATACGTATTGAAAGATATTTCATTCCACGCCCAACCGGGGCAAACCATTGCGCTGGTGGGGCATACCGGTTCCGGGAAAACCACTATCATCAGCATCCTGAACCGCCTTTACGAGATACAGAAAGGCCGCATCAGCATAGACGGGCTGCCGCTGGAAGAATATAAACTTTCCGAACTGAGAAGCAGGATAGGTGTAGTATTACAGGATGTGTTCCTGTTTTCCGGCTCTATCTACGACAATATCACCCTGCGCAACCCGGCTATCAGCCGCGAACAGGTGGAGCATGCGGCGAAGCTGATCGGTATGCATGATTTTATATTGCAGCTGCCCGGCGGGTACGATTACCCGGTGATGGAAAGGGGCAGCACCCTGTCGCTGGGGCAGCGCCAGCTGATCTCCTTTATCCGCGCGCTGCTGTACGACCCTGCTGTGCTGATACTGGATGAGGCGACCTCTTCCGTTGATACGGAGTCCGAACAACTGATCCAGCATGCGATAGACAAGCTGATAGCCGGGCGTACCGCCATCGTGATCGCACACAGGCTGAGCACGATCAGCAAGGCAGACCAGATCATTGTGCTGGACAAAGGGGAGATCAAGGAAATGGGGAACCATGAGGAGCTGTTGCGGATGGAGGGGTATTACCATAAACTGTATACCATGCAGTTCCAGAAGACCCAAAGTGTGTAACTGTTACACTAAGTTGAATTTTTATTGACCTGACCCCAAAGTGTGTAATTCCTACGCTAAGTTATTCGCATGAAATAATATCCTAATGGGAGAGAAGTTCAACCATAGAAAAAAGCCTGGCGGCTGAAGGAGGGAAGTGCTAAGACGCTGACGGAGAGCCCTTTAGCAGTATGGTATACATTCCACATGATCCTCGTCAGTTTTTTCATTCGCCGCTACTATTTAATATAAAATCGGTTACCTTTGCACAAAATTTCAGAAAACGGTGATTTCCTTGACTCGGTTCAAATATAAGCTGGTAGCCCTGATAACGGTATTTTCAATGGCCGTTTCCGGCGCATTTGCCACAGCCAATGAAGGCCATGACCCCCATGCTGAAGGCGGGCACGGAGAAAAGAAAGGTTTTAACGCAAAGGAAGTGATCCTCGGTCACGTAAAGGATGCCCACGACTGGCACCTGCTGAGCCTGGGCGACCTGCACGTTACCCTGCCTTTGCCTGTGATCGTATACAGCCCTGAGCGCGGTGTTTCCATGTTCTCTTCTTCCAAATTTGAACACGGTCATAAATCCTACGAAGGCTACCGCATCGTGGACGCCCACTACCTGCACGCCAATCACCTGGACGCCAAGCTGTACACAGAAGGCAAGATCATCGCGGTGGACGCGAACGATCAGCCTACCGGCGAAAAGATCTACGACCTGTCTCTGACCAAAAATATTACCTCTATGATACTGGCAGCTGTGCTGCTGGTGATCCTGATGCTGAATGTGGCCAAAGCTTACAGGCTGCGCGGCAGCCGCCAGGCGCCCAAAGGCTTCCAGAGCCTCATTGAGCCGGTGATCATTTTCATGAGGGACGAAGTGGTGAGGCCGAACATCCCAGGGGTGAAAGGCGACAAATATGTTCCCTTTATCCTGACGATCTTCTTCTTCATCCTCATCAACAACCTGCTGGGCCTGCTGCCGGGTTCCGCTAACGTAACCGGCAATATTGCCGTTACCGCCGCGCTGGCGCTGATCAGCTTTGTAGTGATGATCGCTGCTACCAACAGGCACTTCTGGGGCCACATCTTCAACCCGCCGGTGCCCGGCTTCGTGAAGCCTATCCTGGCGCCCGTGGAGCTGATCGGCGTGTTCACCAAGCCTGTTTCCCTGATGATCAGGTTGTTTGCCAATATCCTGGCCGGCCACATCATCATTTTGAGCATTATCTCCCTGGTATTTATTTTCGGTTCCCTGAACAAAGCGATCGGTTACGGCTTCCTGCCGGTGACCATTGCCTTCAACATCGTGATGATGATGCTGGAACTGCTGGTGGCGTTCATCCAGGCCTTCATCTTCGCCAATTTGACCGCTGTATTCATCGGCCAGTCTATGGAGCACACCGGGCATCATGATGCGCATCATTAATTGACAACTGTTTAATCTTTAATTTCAAATACACAATTCAAATGGCACTTTTAACTGTTTTAATGCAGGCTACTGAAGCTGCTTCTACAGGTCTGGCACAAGCCGGTGGCGCAATCGGCGCTGGTATCGCTGCTATCGCAGCTGGTATCGGTGTAGGTAACATCGGTAAGAGCGCGCTGGAATCCATCGCCCGTCAGCCCGAAGCTGCTAACGACATCCGTGCTAACATGATCCTGGCTGCTGCGCTGGTTGAGGGTGTTGCCCTCTTCGGTGTAATCGCCGGTCTGCTGGCGGTAGTTCTGTAAGAACAAACTTATTACTGCATCCGGCGCACAGGGCAAAGGATGCAGTAATCTTCAAAACCGTAAAGAATAAAAATTTAAATACTGATATATGGATTTGTTGATGCCTGAATTAGGCTTGTTCACCATTTCGCTGCTCATCTTCATCATCGTTTTCCTGATCCTGAAGAAATTTGCCTGGAAGCCCATCCTTTCCACCCTGAAAGAGCGTGAGGATTCCATTACAGATTCCATTGCCACCGCGGAGCGTGTGAAAGAGGAAATGGCCCAGATGAAAGCCGAGCATGAACACGTACTGGCCGAGGCAAAAGCAGAACGCAGCAAGATACTGAAAGAAGCGAAGGAGCTGAAAGACCAGATCATCAGCGAAGCCAAGGCACAGGCCCAGGCTGAAGCCAAGAAGATCGTGCAGGACGCTTCCGTAGCCATCGAAAACCAGAAGATGGCGGCGCTTACAGACGTGAAGAACCAGGTAGGTACCCTGGTGATCGAAGTGGCGGAGAAAGTACTGCGCAAAGAACTGTCAGACAAAAAGGCACAGGAAGCTTACATCAGCCAACTGGCCTCTGAAATCAAAATGAACTAATTAACCGGCTGAATAAAGAATTATGCAAAATCCCCGTTTAGCAAACAGATACGCTAAATCGCTGATAGACCTGGCGGTGGAGAAGAACGAGCTGGAAGCAGTGCACAGCGACATACTGCTGCTGCAGGCCATTACCCGCAGCAATGCGGACGTGGTGGCTTTGCTGAGAAGCCCGGTAATTAAGGCCGATAAGAAAATAAAGATACTGGACGGCATCTTCAGCGGTAAGATCAGCGGCATCACCGCAGGGTTTATCCGACTGCTGGCCATCAAAGGCAGGGAAAGCGTGCTGGCTGAAATAGCCGGAGAGTTCATCAAACAATACAACGTGATCAAAAACATCACTCATGTAAAACTGACCTCCGCCGCACCGCTGGAACCCGCTCTGCTCAACGTGATCCGCGAGAAAGTGGAAACCTCCGCCGGCCGCAGGATACAGCTGGAAACAGCCGTGAACCCCGACCTGATCGGCGGTTTCGTACTGGAAACCGGCAACGATCTGTTCGACGCATCCGTGCTCCGCGACCTGAAAGACATCAAGAAACAGTTCCTCAAGAACATCTACGTGTCAGAGATCAGGTAATTTTGTATTTAACAGCAGCCGCTGCGTACCCGCAAAGCTGTTGTCGTTATATTTAGTTTAAACCTTAACGACTCTTTTAAAAAACATAACAATGGTTGACATTAAGCCAGATGAAATTTCGGCGATATTACGCCAGCAACTGAGCAACTTCAATGCCTCCGCAGAACTGGAAGAAGTTGGTACCGTGCTCTCCGTGGGCGACGGTATCGCACGTGTTTATGGTCTTAACAACGTTCGCTCCGGTGAGCTGGTTGAATTCGAGAACGGCGTTAAAGCCATCGTATTGAACCTGGAAGAAGACAACGTGGGTGTGGTATTGATGGGTTCTTCCAACGGCATCAAAGAAGGCGCTACCGTACGCCGCACCAGGCAGATCGCTTCCATCAAAGTGGGCGAAGGCATGGTAGGCCGCGTGGTGAATACCCTCGGCGAACCGATCGACGGTAAAGGCCCCATCTCTGGCGAATTATATGAAATGCCCCTGGAACGTAAAGCTCCGGGCGTAATCTACCGCGAACCCGTAAAGGAACCGCTGCAAACCGGTATCAAGGCGATCGACGCCATGATCCCCATCGGCCGCGGCCAGCGTGAGCTGGTGATCGGCGACCGCCAGACCGGTAAAACTGCCATCTGCGTGGATGCCATCATCAACCAGAAAGAATTCTATGACGCCGGCAAACCGGTGTATTGCATATACGTAGCGATCGGCCAGAAAGCATCCACCATTGCCGGTGTGATGAAAACCCTGGCAGACAACGGCGCGCTCGCTTACACCGTGATCGTAGCCGCTTCGGCATCTGAGCCTGCTCCGCTGCAGTTCTACGCTCCGTTCGCAGGCGCCGCCATCGGCGAATTCTTCCGTGACACCGGCCGCCCGGCACTGATCATCTACGATGACCTGTCCAAACAAGCCGTAGCTTACCGTGAGGTATCCCTGCTGCTGCGCCGCCCTCCCGGACGTGAAGCTTATCCCGGTGACGTATTCTACCTGCACAGCCGCCTGCTCGAGCGCGCTGCAAAGATCATCTCCAGGGACGATATTGCCCAGCAGATGAACGATTGCCCCGATTCTATCAAGCACCTCGTTAAAGGCGGTGGTTCACTGACGGCGCTGCCGATCATCGAAACACAGGCCGGTGACGTATCTGCATACATCCCCACGAACGTGATCTCCATCACCGACGGCCAGATCTTCCTGGAAGGTAACCTGTTCAACTCAGGTATCCGCCCGGCGATCAACGTTGGTATCTCCGTGAGCCGCGTAGGTGGTAACGCACAGATCAAATCCATGAAGAAAGTATCCGGTACCCTGAAGCTGGACCAGGCGCTCTATCGCGAGATGGAAGCCTTCTCCAAATTCGGCGGAGACCTGGACGCGGCTACCAAATCCGTACTGGACAAAGGCGCCCGCAACGTGGAGATCCTGAAACAACCGCAGTTCAGCCCGTACAGCGTTGAAAAACAGGTAGCGATCATTTACCTCGGTACCAACGGCCTGCTGCGTGAAGTACCCGTGAAAAACACCCGCGCTTTCGAAGAAGCCTTCCTGCATGAAATGGAAGTGCGCCTGCCGGAAGTACTGGGCGAATTCAAAAAAGGCAACCTGCCCGAAGATGGCCTCAAGAAAATGGTGGCCCTGGCAGATGAACTGAAACCAAGGTTCGCTTAATAGCAATTTGCTGTGAATATTTAAAAGCCTCCTGCACCCGCAGGAGGCTTTTTTTATGCTTGCTTGCCGCCCGGTTTCACCGGGTTTTTGCCCCCGCTTACCGAATAGTTGAAGGCATAAGTAATTGGTTGTGAATACCGATTAATTTTTAGCCCCTTTGTATTTTAACACCTCGTTTGGTTTATACTATAAACCAGTCTACTTTTGATATGCCATTTAATCTAACTATATGCTCAAGCCATTTTCAACCCTGATCATCTTTGCAATCCTGCCCCTGTTGCTGCACGCACAGACCACCGTAAAAGGCCGGATCACCGATGCGAAGAAGAAACCCCTTGCCGGCGTGAACATCGCTATAAAGGGCTCCTACGACGGCGCCACCTCTGCCAAAGACGGCACCTTCTCCTTTACTACGTCCGCCAAGGGAGAACGCATCCTCACCGCTTCGCTCTCCGGCTACCAGACGCTGGAAATAAAAGCAGAACTGGGCATGCCGCAGGAATTTAACCTCGTGCTGAAAGAAACCGTGAACGAACTGAAAATGGTGACCATTTCCGCCGGCAGCTTCGAAGCCAGCGACGAAAAGAAAAACACCATGCTCAAACCCCTGGATATCGTTACCACCGCCGGCGCGAACGCAGATATTGTAAGCGCGCTCAAAACCCTCCCCGGCGCACAGCAGGTAGGAGAAAAAGAAGGCCTGTTCGTGCGCGGCGGCACCGGCGCTGAAACGCAGACTTTCATTGACGGGATGCTGGTGCGCAACCCCTTCTCCACCGGCATGCCTGACTTTGCGGCCCGCGGCAGGTTTTCGCCCTTCCTCTTCAAAGGCACCACATTCAGCAGCGGCGGTTATTCCGCGCTCTATGGCCAGGGCCTCTCCAGCGCGCTGGTGCTGGAATCCACAGACCTGCCGGACCGTTCCTCCTATTCCCTCGGCATTATGACCATTGGCGCAAGCGCGGGTGTGGACAAGCTTTCCGACGACAAAAAGAAAGCCTATGGCTTTGAGCTGGATTATGCCAACCTGGACCCTTATTTCAAGCTGGTGAAACAAAAGCAGGAGCCCGTAGTGGCCCCGCAACAGCTCAATTTTTCCGCCAACTACCGCCTCAAAACTTCGAAAACAGGCATGCTGAAACTCTTTCTCACCGGCGCCTGGAACGAATTCGGCTTCCTCGGAGAAAGCCTCGAATACCCGGGAGACAAAGAAGAATTCAGGGTGGATAACAAGTACGTATATACGAATATCAGCTATAAGGAAAGTCTTGGCAAAGGCTGGAAGATCCAGCTGGGTACATCTTTCAGCACCAACCGCGACAAGATCTACATGGATACGATCAACAAATCGCCGGAGCCCAGCCATGTGAGAGCGCGGCAGGACTTCACACAACTGAGGGCGGTGGTGTCCAAAAATCTTGGCCAGTTCTCCGTATTACGCTTCGGCAGCGAGTTCCAGTACGCGGATGAAAGGAGTGCATTGAATGACATGCATGCGGATTATACCGACAGCTACAGCGCGTCTTTCGCGGAGGCGGACATTTATTTCACACCGCGTTTTGTAGGCCGCTTCGGTGCGCGTTATGAATACACTTCCGTGCTGAAAGCCGCCAACATCGCGCCGCGCGCTTCCCTCGCCTACAAGCTGGACGCCAAAAGCCAGGTAGCTTTTGCTTACGGCGAGTTTTACCAGAAACCTGAACAGCAATACCTGCGCTTCTTCCGCAACCTGGGGTACCAGCGCGCCACACATTACATCGCCAGCTACCAGCATGTATCCGAATTCTTTACGCTGAGAGGCGAAGTATTCTACAAAAAATACCACGACCTGTTCAAGACCGTTCCTTCCTATAACAACAACGGAACCGGCTACGCCAAAGGCGCAGAGCTGTTCTGGCGCGACCGGAAAAGGTTCAGGAACGTGGATTACTGGCTCTCCTATTCTTACCTGGACACTAAAAGGGATTACCTCAATTATCCCTACGAAGTGCAGCCGGACTTCGCGGCGAACCACACTGCCACGCTGGTGTACAAACATTATATGCCATCCGTGCAGCTGAACCTGGGAGCGACCTACACCTTTGCCACCGGCAGGCCGTATTACAATCCCAACCGCCCGCAAACCGAATTCATGCAAGACCGTACGCGCAGCCTCAATACGCTTGGCCTCAACGTGAATTACCTGACCACCGTCGGGAAAGCGTTCACCGTGTTCGTGCTCACCATCACCAACGTGCTGGGCAACGACCAGGAATATGGCTTCCGCTATTCGTCTGACGGGCTGCGGAGAAACATGGTAGGCCCGATGGCGCCGCGGTTCTTCTTTGTAGGCATGTTCATGAGCTTCGGTATAGACCGCAGGCAGGAAGTGATAGACAGGCAATAAACAGCAACATCTTAAAACCCAAAATATGAAAAGGATCCTTTTTTCTCTGATGGCAGTAGCCGGCACCATCTTCACCGTTCAGGCGCAAAGCGACCAGTTTACGGGCGCGATGAAGGAGCAGCTGACACGGCTGAGCACAGACAGCACTGCTTATACCCCCGCCGGCATGCAGCAGCTTGCCAACACGTTCGAACGCATTGCAGAAGCTGAAAAAACACAGTGGCTGCCGTATTATTACGCCGCTTATTGCCGCGTGAACGAGGCCTTCTTTACGCAGGACAGGAACAAGACAGACGAGATCGCAGACAAAGCGCAGCTGGCCATCGAAAAGGCGCAGGCGCTGAAAGGCCAGGATTCCGAGATATCCTGCATCCTTTCCATGATCGCGTCTGCCCGCATCGGCGTAGACCCGATGACGCGCGGCATGAAATACGGCCCGATGTCTGCCGAGCTGCTTGACGCCGCGCAGAAGCAGAATCCCAACAATCCCCGCGTGTTCATGCTGAAAGGGCAGAACCTGCTGTACACGCCCGAAGCCTTCGGCGGCAGCAAAACCAAAGCGAAGGAAATGTTTGATATCGCCCTGCAGAAATTCGCTGCTTTCAAGCCTGAAAGCGAGCTGGCGCCCACCTGGGGCGAGCCGTATGTGAAAGAGCTGATCAAGCAGGTCCAATAATTTTTATTACTTTACGGGCAGTGCACCCACTGCCCGTAATTTCTTACACCAAACAACTGTGTTGATGGACTTTAAAGAACTGGACCCGGTATTGCATTCTCAACTGAGGCTGGCCGTGATGTCTGTACTGATCAGTGAGCAGGAAGCCGAATTCACCTACCTGAAAGAAAAGACCAACGCCACGGCGGGCAACCTGAGCGTGCAGATCAACAAGTTGAAAGAAGCGGAATACATTGAAGTGATCAAACAGTTCAGGGACAATTACCCGCAGACGGTTTGCAGGATCACATCCAGGGGGGAAGCGGCTTTCCAGGCATACGTCAATTCCATTCAATCTTACCTGCACGCGGGAAAAAGAAAGTAAGCCGGTTCCACAACTGATAATGGGATGCAGCGCATTGTGTTAACTTCATCGTCCGCGCAGCGCACATTGTATACCCATAAAGAGACACAGGATGGAACTACTTGAAAAACTCAAGGTGGCGCCCACGGCCGCTATTGTAATGCTACAGGCACGCCCGCTCTACACCTCCGGGCTCACCGCGCAATATTATGCCCTGCTCGACCTCGGGGATGTGCAACAAATTTCCGGGGAGATCAGCCAGGTGTTCAAACATTTCACAGAGATCGTTCTTTTCCGTAAAAGATTCGTACGCTACCTGCTCGAACAATTCCTGCAGGACGGCGCGCCGGTGCAGGTTTGCATCATGGGCGCCGGGCTTGACCCGCTGTCGCTCTGGCTGCTGGAAAACCACCGCGGCGCCATCGGCAGCATCTATGAAATAGACAGCTCACATCTTCAACATAAATCTGCCTTATACAACCGGGTATTGCCGGGATCATCCCCGGTACATTTTATTCAGGCGGATATCACAGATACCCTGCATCTGCTGGATAAGCTCCGGGATGCGGGGTATTCCCCTGAAAAGCCCACCGTTATTGTGTTTGAAGGCCTGATCCATTACATCGCCGACGAGCAGTTCCTCAACACCATGCAGGCTTTCAGAACGCCGAACAAAACAAATGTGGTGCTGCTGGATTATTTGCTGCCGGAAGATGATGTGCCGGAGCATACGCTGCCCATGTACGGGGAAGTGGTGAAAAAAATTGAAGCATTTATCGGCGGGAAATTCCAGACCTACAGCCGGCCGCATATATTCCGGCTGGCCTCGCTGCTGCACGGCGATATGGCGGCAGTAGACTCCCTGCAGGACATTGAATTCAAGCTGAACGGCCGCAATGAGCTGTTCTATGAAGAAGGGGAAGGTTTTTTGGAAATGACGGCCTTTTACCTCTAGGTTATACCGCGCCTTTCTCGGATACCAGTTCCGTTTTCTTGAGCGGGTTACGGGTGTTTTCCTCGTATTGTTTCCGTTGGCCGATCACGTCTATGCAGGTGAACACGGCCTGCCGGAACGAAGCTTCGTCTGCCGTATTTTTCCCTGCGATATCGAAAGCAGTGCCATGATCGGGCGAGGTGCGCACGATGGGCAGGCCGGCGGTATAGTTCACGCCTTCGCCGTGTGCCAGGGATTTGAAAGGAATAAGCCCCTGGTCGTGGTACATGGCCAGCACACCGTCGAAGCTGGCGTGCATTTCGCGGGCGAAGAACGCATCGGCGCTGTAGGGGCCGAATGCGAGGATGCCGTTTTGTTTGGCCTGTTTGATGGCCGGGGTAATATGTTTGATCTCTTCGTCGCCGATCAGCCCTTCGTCTCCCGCGTGAGGGTTCAGCCCCAGCACGGCGATCCGTGGGTTGTCTATGCCAAAGTCCTTCACCAGGCTGTCTTTCATGATATTCAGCTTGCTGAGGATGTTTTCCTTGGTCACATATTTCGCGATCTCCGCAACGGGCACATGCTCGGTGAGCAGGCCCACGCGCATGTTCTCAGCGGTCATGAACATCAGAACGTCCTTGCTCTGGAAAGATTGCTGGAGGTAAGGGGTATGGCCGGTGAAATTGAAATCTTTGCTCTGGATGTTCTTTTTGTGGATGGGGGCGGTCACCAAACCCTCTATCTGCCGGTCTTTCAGGCATTCGATGGCTACGGCCAACGAGCGGGCGGCGTATTTGCCGCCGGTTTCGTTGAGCACGCCGGGCGTGATCTGCACTTCCTCTTCCCAGCAGTTGAACACGCTCACCTGCTTGGGGTTGAGCCGCGTAAAATCCTTAATGCTCTGGTAATTGAAGTTGTTTTCGTTCATCAGCTTCCGGTAAAAGTTGATGGTCTTGTTAGACGCAAAGATCACCGGGGTACAGATCTCCAGCATACGGTTGTCGGCGAAGGTCTTGATGATGATCTCCATTCCGATGCTGTTCAGGTCTCCGACTGAAATGCCTATTACAGGGCGGTGCGTATGTGAAGTAGCTGTACTCATATGCTGTACGGATAAAAAATACGGACAAATATACGTTGAATAGTTGACAGATTGCCGGGCAGGGGCAAACTGGCGGGGATTCCTTAAATTTGCAGCTTATTCCATTTCATGTATACGCTCAAGAAGTCATTAGGCCAGCATTTCCTCCGGGACGAAAATATGTGCCGCCAGATCGTGGACGCGCTGCCCGTGCAGGAAGGCATGCAGCTGCTGGAAGTGGGCCCCGGCGCGGGAGCCATCACCAAATACCTGCTGGAGCTGCCCGGTGTGCAGTTCAAAGCAGTGGAGCTGGATACGGAAAAGGTGCAGTACCTGGAGCAAACCTATCCCGCCATCCGCGGGAAGCTCATCAACGAAAGCTTTTTGGAGATGAAGCCGCCTTACGAAGGGCAGTTTTCCATCATCGGCAATTTCCCTTACAACATTTCCACGCAGATCATGTTCCAGGTGCTGGACTGGAAGAGCCAGGTGCCGGTAGTGGTGGGCATGTTCCAGAAAGAAGTGGCGCAGCGCATCGCGGCGAGCCATGGCAATAAGGAATACGGCATCCTAAGCGTATTGCTGCAGGTGCACTATAAAATAGAATACCTGTTTGAAGTGCATGAGAACTGCTTCAACCCGCCGCCCAAGGTAAAGAGCGCCGTGATAAGGCTTACCCGGCTGGAGCAGCCGTACGACGTGAAGAACGAAAAGAAGTTCAGGCTGCTGGTGAAAACGGCCTTCGGCCAGCGGAGGAAGCAACTGCGCAATCCCCTCAAAGGGCTTTTCAATAAAGAATATTTACAGGAACCAATATTTACAAAAAGGGCAGAAGAGCTTTCCGTAGCGGATTTTGTAGCCCTGGCTGAACACATGTTATGAGTAATAAAGTATTGATCACCGCTAAAGTTCATGAATATCTCATCAACGAACTGGAAGCAAAAGGATACACCGTCAACTATCAGCCGTCTATCACCTACAACCAGGTGCTGGAGGAGATCCACGATGTGAACGGCCTGATCGTGACCACCCGCATTAAAGTAGACAAGGCGGTGATAGACCGCGCTTCTTCCCTGGAATGGATCGGCCGGCTGGGTTCCGGCATGGAGCTGATAGACGTTGCCTACGCGGAGAGCAAAGGCATCCATTGCGCCAGCAGTCCCGAAGGCAACCGTGAAACAGTAGGAGAGCAGGCCGTGGGCATGCTCATCATGCTTATGCACAACCTTCTCAAGAGCAGCCTGGAATTGCGGCAGAACATCTGGGAGCGCGACGGCAACCGCGCCTGGGAGCTGGGCGGCAAAACCATTGCCATTATCGGTTACGGGCACACTGGCAGCGCTTTGGCGCGCAAGCTCCGCGGTTTCGACATGCGCATTCTCGCGTACGACAAATACAAAAAAGGCTTCGGCAACGAATACGTGGAAGAAGCAGACCTGGACACCGTTTTCCGCGAGGCGGACATTGTGAGCCTGCACCTGCCGCTGAATGAAGAGACGCGGCACCTGGGGAACCTGCAATTCTTCCGTTCCTTTGCCAAACGCATATACTTGCTCAATACTTCCCGCGGCAAAGTAGTGAGCACCGCAGACGTCATTACCGCCCTTGAAAGCGATACCCTGGCGGGCGCCGGGCTGGATGTGCTGGAAAACGAAAAGCTGGAAACATTCAGCGAAACGGAGCAGCAGCAGTTCCGTTTCCTGCTGGGGCATCCGCGGGTGGTGATCACTCCGCACATTGCCGGTTATTCCCACGAAGCGAGCGTTAAAATGGCAAAAGTAGTACTGGAAAAGCTAAACGTTTAGCAGGGCTGGAATGTAGTATATTAGCGATTTTAATATGTGAGACAGGGTGTAGAGGCTACAACATTTTTTCGTTATATTTGCGATAATCATACTGAATTGACGTCTTTGCGCAAGCGGGGGCGTTAATTTTTTTTTCTTTATACTAAATCAATAAAGGTTATGTCTGGCGTAAATTATGTAACCAAAGAAACCCTCGCACAAATGAGGGATGAGCTTACGCAACTCAAAACTAAAGGTAGGGCTGAGATTGCCAGGGCTATTTCTGAGGCGCGTGAAAAGGGAGACTTGAAGGAAAATGCGGAATACGATGCCGCGAAAGAAGCACAGGGGCTTCACGAAGCAAAGATCGCAGTGCTTGAAAATGCCATTGCCACCGCCAGGGTAGTGGAGGCCGACACCATTGATACCTCTAAAGTTTCCATCCTGTGTAAAGTGACCATTACCAACCTGGCCAGCAAAAAGACTGTTACTTACCAGCTGGTATCCGAAAAAGAAGCGGATCTGAAGCTGGGTAAAATTTCCGTGACCTCGCCCATCGGCAAGGGCCTGCTGGGTAAAAAAGTAGGTGAAGAAGCGGATATCGTGGCGCCCAACGGCACCATGAAGTTCAAGATCGATAACATTTCCGTATAGAACGTACGGTGCTGAATATTAAAAAGGCCCGCCAACTTTGATTTGGGGGCCTTTTTTTATGGGAAATTATACCGTAGATTAGTATTTGCTTAATTATTTATCATGACCATTTTTTCCAAGATCATCAAAGGCGAGATACCCAGCTACCGCATTGCGGAGAACGATCATTTCTATGCTTTCCTGGATATATTCCCGCTGGTGGAGGGGCATACACTCATTGTGCCCAAAGTGGAAACCGATAAATTCTTCGACGTCAGCGACGGGTTGCTGGCGGAATGGTTATTGTTTGCCAAACCCATTGCAAAAGCCATAGAGGCCGCGGTGCCCTGCAACCGTGTAGGCGTGAGCGTAGTAGGCCTCGAAGTGCCGCATGCACATATGCACCTGGTGCCCATTAATTCTGCTGATGATCTGAATTTTACGCGTGCCAAGCTGAAGTTGAGCCCGGAGGAATTTAAACAGGTACAGGAGCGGATTATAGCGGGATTGTAGGTTATAAGGTCGTTACGTAGAATTTGAAACCGATGCCGTGGAGTGTCTCCAGCTTCACATCCTTATCGTCCAGGAAATGCTTGCGGATCTTGGTGATAAAAACGTCCATACTCCTTCCCAGGAAATAATCGTCTTTACCCCATACATGGTACAGGATCTCTTCGCGTTTGAGGGTTTTGTTGGCGTTCTCACAAAAGAACTTCAGCAGGTCTGCTTCTTTCTGGGTAAGGCTGGCTTTCAGTTTGCCTGACTTATCCATCAGCTTCAGTTCGCCGTAATCGAACGTGGTTTTGCCAACTGTGAAGGTGGTGCGTTTGTCCGCATTCAGCGGGCGGGTACGTTTGAGGAACACTTCAATTCTCAACAGCAGCTCCTGCATGGAGAATGGTTTGGTCACATAATCGTCGGCGCCGTGCTTGAATCCGCTGATCTTGTCTTCGTCCTGCGATTTGGAGGTCAGGAAAAGAATAGGAATAAGGTCGTTACGCTGCCTGATCTGTTTGGCCAGCTCGAAGCCGTTCTTTTTGGGCATGACCACATCCAGCAGGCATATGTCGTACAGGCTTTTTTGAAACGTTTTCCAGGCAATTTCACCATCAGAGCAATGCGTCACTTCGTATCCCGATTCTTCCAGACGTTTTTTGGTAATTGCACCCAGGTTATAATCATCCTCCACTAGTAATATTCTAGCCTTCGTATCCATCTACGAAAAATATTAGGGGTGATAAAAGGAATAAATTTCATTTGTAACGTTGCAGTTTGCGCTTTTATTTCGGTACTGTTTAAAGCGCCTCAGCCATATTTTAGTTCAAAATAAGTACATTTTCTCAATTAACAAACATCAGCCTCCCTCTTTTGTTCATTTGACACTACGGCTTGCAAAGCCTTTCGGGGTGCTGCTGAAGGAATTTATCCCAGCCTTTTGATTTGCCGGCAGTTGCAAGCGGGCTGGTTTCCTGGAAATGGTGGCACACGGCCACAGCCAAAGCATCCGTTGCATCCAGGTATTCGGGCTGCTCGGTAAATTTGAGGATGCGCTGCAGCATCTGCCAGACCTGCTCCTTATTGGCGTTACCATTGCCGGTAATCGATTGTTTGACCTTCTTGGGCGAATATTCAGACACGCCCACCCCCGCCTGCATGGCGGTGGCAATGGCCACTCCCTGGGCTCTTCCGAGCTTGAGCATACTCTGCACGTTTTTCCCGAAGAAGGGGGCTTCGATGGCGCAGCTAACAGGTTTGTGCTGGCTGATGATGCCCATCATACGGTCGTGGATGGCCCTGAGCCGCTCGTAATGATCCTTTTTAGGGTTCATTTTCAGCACGCCCATCTCTATGATCTGCACCTGCTGGCCCGTTACGGCAATCAATCCATAGCCCATGATGATCGTCCCGGGGTCTATGCCGAGAATTATTTTTGTATTGTTTGCCAAGCGGAGACTATTTTTGCCAAAACTCTTGAACGTCTGAACAAAAGTACCAAAATAATCCTCAATTATGTGCTGGGCGGGGCACTGTGCATCTGGTTAACCTTCGCGATCTACCAACAGGTACAGCACCAGCAGAACCTGCCCGCCGCCTGGGCCCATATGAAGGAAACGGTACTGGAAAAGGGCTGGCTGATGCTCATGCTCGTGGTGGCCCTGATGTTCGCCAACTGGGGCCTCGAAGCCCGCAAGTGGCAACTGCTCGTAAAGCCGCTGGAAGAAGTGCCCTTCGCGAGGGCCTTCGGCGCCATCCTCAGCGGCGTTTCCCTCTCGGTGAACACGCCCAACCGCATCGGGGAATACGGCGGCCGCATCCTCTACCTCCGCAACCCCAACAAGCTGAAAGCCATTGCCGCCACCATCGTGGGCAGCTTCTCCCAGCTGATCATCACCATCGTTTTTGGGATGGTGGGGTTTATTTATTATATTAATCAATACGAACTGACCGGCAGGAGCACGTATTTTGCGCCGGAAGTGGCTGAGAAATTACTGTTAAGTATACTCATAGTCATTTGTGCGCTCGGGTTAATCCTTTATTTTCGGTTGCGGATTATTGTTACCCTGGTGGACAAGATACCCTGGCTCCGGAAAATTAAGGTGTTCATACAGATCATAGCCCGATATTCCCCGAAGGAACTGGAAAAGCTGCTGCTGCTGAGTGCAGTGCGTTACCTGGTGTTCTCGGCACAATATTTGATTTTATTATATGCGTTGGGCGTGTCATTTGTATGGTGGCAGGGCTTCTTCATGATCAACGTCATCTACATCGTCATGGCGGTGCTCCCCACCATCGCCATCGCGGAGATCGGGTTGAGAGGAAGCGTAAGCCTTCACTTTCTCGGGCTGCTGAGCGGCAATACCGCCGGTATCCTGGCCGCCACCGTAGCCATCTGGCTGATAAACCTGGTATTACCCGCTGCCATCGGCAGTATTTTGCTGCTGGGGGTTAAAATTTTCAAGGACAAATAGCGATCGATCGATGAAGTATTTTCTATTGTTGCTTTGCGGGTTAACTTTTACCATGGGCGCAGCCGCGCAGGATCAGTTCTGCGGCATCACCAACACTAGCTTCAAAGCCGGCGAGTCCATCACTCTCAAGGTTTTCTACAACCTCGGCAGCGTTTTCGTGGGCGCCGGTGAAGCCACCTTTACCTCCCAGCTTGAAAAGTACAACGGGAAGGACGCATATCACATAGTTGGCGAAGGGCGCACTTACCGTACTTATGACTGGATCTTCAAAGTGCGGGATAAATACGAAAGTTATATAGACACAGCCACCATGCTGCCGATGCGCTTCATCCGCAATGTGAACGAAGGCGGCCATAAGATCTACAACAACGTGGGCTTCAACCGCGAGGCCAACACCGCTACCAGCACCAACGGCACTTTCAAGGTGCCACATTGCATACAGGACGTGATCAGCGCTATTTATTACGCCCGCAACATCGACTTCTCCAAATACAAACCGGAAGATAAGATACCCTTCACCATGTTCCTGGACGATGAGGTGTATAACATCTACATCCGCTACGTGGGCAAAGAAGAAGTGTCTACCCGCTATGGCACCTTCAGGGCCATCAAATTCAAGCCCCTGCTCATTAAAGGCACCATCTTCGAAGGCGGGGAGCAAATGACCGTTTGGGTGAGCGACGACGGGAACAAGATACCCCTGCGCATAGACAGCCCCATTTCCGTGGGCAGCATCAAGGTAGACATGATCAACTACAGCAACCTGCGGCATGCCATGGGCGCCCTGGTAAAGAAAAGATAGCCGGGCCCCGGATTCATCTTTATCCGTTATATTTGTTGCAGCTTAAAATCATTTAGATATGGAAGAACGCAAACCTAAGATCCTGTTGGCTGAAGACGATACCAACCTTGGCATGGTATTGAAAAATTACCTGGAGCTGAACGATTACGAGGTGGAATTGTGCAGGGATGGCATTTTGGCGCTGGCAGCCTTCCGCCGCGAGAAGTTCGACATCTGCCTGCTGGATATCATGATGCCCAACATGGACGGTTTTAAGCTGGCCGAAGAGATCCGCGATGTGGACCCGGACATTCCCCTTTTCTTCCTCTCCGCCAAAACCATGAAGGAAGACATCATCCAGGGCTACAAGCTCGGGGCAGATGACTATATCTCCAAACCTTTCGACAGCGAGCTGCTGCTGCTCAAGATCAAAGCGATCCTGAAACGTAACCAGGAGCTGAACAGCAAGGAAGAAGAGCAGTTCGAGTTCAGGATCGGGCAATATCATTTCAATTCAAGACTCCGCACCCTCACCAAAGGCAACGACAGCCATACCCTTTCTCCCAAGGAAAACGAGCTGCTGCATATGCTCTGCGAGCATAAGAATGACCTGCTGCCGCGCGAAGTGGCGCTCAAGAAGATCTGGGGCAGCGATACCTACTTCAATGGCCGCAGCATGGACGTTTACATTGCCAAGCTGCGAAAATACCTGAAAGACGACCAGCACATCGAGATCGTGAACATACACGGCAACGGCTTCAGGCTGGTGGTGAAAGATTAAGGAAAAAAGACATTTAAAGGATCAGTTCCTCAAAAGCCTTTCCCGTAAAGGCTTTCAGGGGAACTGGTGCTATTTAAACCCAGCTCAAGGGTTTTTCCCGGCTAAGCTGACAATTAGAACAAAAGATTAGAACCTCCTTTCAACGGGCTCTTACCCAGGTGCATATACGCCTTTTCCGTCACCTCGCGCCCGCGGGGTGTGCGTTTGATGAAGCCTTCCTGTATCAGGAACGGCTCGTACACTTCTTCCAGCGTGCCTGCTTCTTCGCCTACGGCGGTGGCAATGGTGGTGATGCCCACCGGGCCGCCTTTAAAGTTCTCGATGATCACGTTCAGGATGCGGTTGTCCATTTCATCCAGCCCGTATTCATCTACGCTCAATGCTTTGAGGCTGAATTGCGCGATCTCCAGGTCTATCACCCCGTTGCCCATTACCTGCGCAAAGTCGCGCACACGGCGCAGCAGGCCGTTGGCAATACGCGGCGTACCGCGGGAGCGGCGTGCGATCTCGGCCGCAGCGTCTGACGTGATCTTGGAGCCCAGCAGTCCTGCCGCGCGCCAGAGTATCTTTTGCAGCGTGGCGGCGGAATAATATTCCAGGCGGCTTTTGATGCCGAAGCGGCTCAGCAGCGGGGCGGTGAGCAGGCCGGAGCGGGTGGTGGCGCCCACGAGCGTGAAAGGGTGCAGGTTGATCTGTACAGAACGGGCATTGGGGCCGGAGTCGATCATGATGTCTATCCGGTAATCTTCCATGGCGGAATAAAGGTATTCTTCCACCACGGTGCTCAGGCGGTGTATTTCGTCTACAAACAGTACATCGTTCGTTTCAAGATTGGTCAGCAGGCCGGCAAGGTCACCGGGCTTTTCTATCACGGGCCCGGAGGTTTCGCGGATGTTTACGCCCAGCTCGTTGGCCACAATGCGGGAAAGGGTGGTCTTCCCCAGGCCAGGGGGGCCGTGGAAAAGGATGTGATCCAGCGCTTCGCCGCGCATTTTAGCCGCTTTAATGAAAATTTTCAGGTTCTCAATGATCTGCTCCTGCCCGGAGAAATCCATGATCTCCTTCGGCCGGATACTGTTCTCGAATTCCTTTTCGGCAGCGCTCAACCGGTTCTCATCTGGTCTTAGGTTTGAATTGGACATATCTTCGCCTTTCATCTCCAAAAGTAAAGAGAAATTGTAGAGGATATTTCCATTATTTTTAGCGAAATCTTTATCAGCCATGAAATTAAGCGCACTATGCCTTCTGGGCGCCCTGGCGGCGGGAATCATACCTGCACGGGCGCAAAAGATCAGTGAAACGGAAGTCAGCCGCCTCATCAGCACTTTAGCCGCAGACAGTATGCAGGGCCGTATGACCTTCACGCCGGGGATCGAGAAAGCTTCCCTGTTCATTGAAGAAGAATTCAGGAAAGCAGGACTGGAGTCGCTTCCGCGGCAGAAGAACTTTCGCCAGGAATTTGCTATGCTCGACGGTAAATTGTTCCCGAGAGATTCCTCCGTTTCCACCGCTTCCACCTCAGCGCCCAAATTCCTGCACAACGTGGCCGGTATGATCAAAGGCAGCAGCAAGCCCGATGAATATGTGATCTTCTCCGCGCACTATGACCACATCGGCATACAGAAACCGGTCGGGGAAGACAGCATTGCCAATGGTGCAGACGATGATGCGTCGGGCGTTACGGCGGTGATCCTGCTGGCTGATTATTTCAAAGAACATGCGCCTGAGCGCAGCGTGATATTCGTGGCGTTCACGGCGGAAGAGATCGGCGGCTTCGGCTCCCGTTATTTTTCCAGGCAGCTCGATCCCGCGAAGATCGTGGCTATGTTCAACATCGAAATGATCGGGAAAGAATCCAAATTCGGCCGCAATAGCGCATTCATCACGGGTTTCGAGAGATCGGACTTTGGGAAGATACTCCAGGAAAACCTGAAAGGTTCCAGCTTCCAGTTCCATCCCGATCCTTACCCTGAGCAGCGGCTCTTTTACCGGTCAGACAATGCGACGCTTGCCCGCCTGGGCGTACCGGCCCATACCATTTCCACCACGCAGATAGACAAGGATACGCTGTACCATAGCGTGAACGATGAAGTGGAATCGATGGACATGAAGAACATCGCCGATATTATTGAAGCCATAGCGATCAGCTCCGGCAGTATAGTCGGCGGAAAGGATGCACCGACGCGGATTGCGGAAGAAAAGAAACAATAAAAAAAAGGGCTGCTGTTGAAGCGGCCCTTTTTCTTTTTATAAGTTAAGATTGGCAAACACCGAGTAGTGGTCTGAAGCGTAGAGCCCTTTCCAGGATTGGGTGATAGTGGCGTGTTGCAGCACGGTCCATTTCCCTTTCAGGAAAATGTAATCGATAGGCTCCGTGCTGGTTTCGTGCGCTTTGAAGCTGTTGAAAGTGCAGTCGGGCCCGTAGTGCGGGATCTTGCTGAGCGGTTTGGAATCCGCCAGGTGCAGTGGGTTCTGCGTGTCTGTGATCACGCGGATGGGCTCGTCTGAAGGTGTGGCGTTGAAGTCGCCGGTGATCACTGCGGGCAGTTTGCCGCTGATTTTTGCAACTTTTTCCAGCAGCAGCTTCGCACTTTCGCGGCGGGCGATCTTGCCGATGTGGTCGAAGTGGGTATTGAAGTGGTAGAATTCTTTCCTGGATTTGCGGTCGCGGAATTTGGCATAGGTTACGATGCGGCAGATGGCGGCGTCCCAGCCTTTGCTGCCAACGGTTTCCGGGGTTTCGGAGAGCCAGAAGGTGTGCGATTGCAGCAGTTGCAGGCGGGTGGTATCGTAAAAGATGGCGGAGAATTCGCCTTTTTTCTTGCCATCGTCGCGGCCTACGCCTACGAATTTATATTGAGGGAGGCGTTGGCTGAGATCGTCCATCTGGTCAGACAGGGCTTCCTGGACGCCGAGCAGTTGCGGCTGGTGGAAGAGTACCTGGGAAGATACTTTGTCTATCCTGTTGGGCCAGGCGTTGATGCTGTCTTTCGGGTTGTTGTAGCGTATGTTGAAAGACATGACGCGGAGGTTGGTGGTCTGCGCGAGCGCTGTGGAAGCGGCAAAGAGGCAAAGCAGCCATACGGTGGTGATCCTTTTCATGGGCGCCAAATTAATAATTATACTTTTCAGATTGCATTCAAAATACGGAGATATTCTATTCTTAACATGAGATATTTCCGGGCAAATTTTCACCATCCGGTTCCATAACTGGTTAGATTTGGGATAGGTGAAAAAAATCGTTGTATGGACAGATTTTCATTTGACCTGCCGGGCCGGGATTATTACCCGGTGCGGGTCCGGGGCCTGTTGTTCGAGGATGAGCAGGGGTGTTTTTTCGCGCATTTGCCGGGGCTGGACCTTACGGGTTACGGCGCTTCCCGGCGGGACGCTAAAGATTGCCTGGAAGTGGTGTTGCGGGTATATTTCACGGATATGCTGTTGAAAGGGACCCTGGCGGAAGATATGATCCGCCTTGGCTGGATCTTCCAGGGAGAGATGATCTGGCCGCCTCAGCCGGATATGGCGGGGTTCAACGATATGCTGGAGCTGATGAAGGATGGCTCTGCTGTGCGGGGTTTCATGTGTACGATAGACATCCCGTATTCCAATGCCCGGGCCTGAGCTTTTTTGTTAACCGTCCAAACGATCACGCGTGATGAAGGATACTCATTTACCGGCTGTCAGTCTTGATGCTTTCCGTTCATTTTTAACGGCGAAGGGTTTTGTATTCCGTTTTATTGCCGGCGGTTATGAAAAGTGGCATCAGCCGGGGGAAGGCCGGCCGGTAGTGATCCGCATGTACCAGGACCCTGTGCCGCTGTTCGCCGTGAGAACGGCCCTGCGTGCGATCGGGGAAGAAGAGGAGACCCTGCGGAAGTTCATGGAACAGGAACTGCGATAATAAAACGTAAATGATGGCTTCAATGTCCAGGATAATAAAAAAGGGCCGGGTGGTCCGGCCCTTCCTGAAAGGAGTTGTATAAAACGCTTGTTTATTTCATGTCCTTCAACACTTCCTGTACAGCCTTTTCCAGCTGCGGGTCTTTGTTTTCCAGCCTGTCGGTGAAAGTGGTTTTTACATAAATGTCGGGGGCTACGCCTTCTTTTTCGAGGTTTTTGCCATCGAGCGTGTAGCAGCCCCAGGAGGGAAGGCGGTAGAATGAGCCGTCTACCAATCCTTTGCCGGAAGTGAAAATGATCCAGCGGTAAGACTCGGTACCGATGATCTTGCCCAGCTTCAGCGCTTTGAAGCCTGCCGCGGTCATTTCCGCATCGCTGAGGGATTGTTCGTTGATCAGCAATACGATGGGTTTGCCGGCCGGCGCGAAATTCGGTTGCGGGGAGAGTTTGCCTTCACGGTATTGCCATTGCAGGTAAGGGCGTTGAGACAGGAACCTCAGTACTTCATCATGCACGTTGCCGCCGGTATTGTAACGGAGGTCAAGAATGAGCGCGTCTTTACTGCCAAGCTTGGCGGCCATGTCGATGAGGAATTTTTCCAGCTCGCCGGTGCCCATGTTCTTCATGCAGGTATAGGCCACTTTATTGTTGCTGAGCTGGTCCACACGTTTTTCATTCCCTGCGATCCATTCGTCATAGAGCTGGTCGTCAAGTGAATAGTATGGCTGTGGATGCAGCCTTACATCGAAAGGTTTGCCGTCGCGCTCGAACGTAAGGGTGATCTCTCTTTCGAAAGACGGGCGGGTAAAATATTGATCACGGCAAAGATCTTTTTGCACGGGAGTGCCGTTCACTTTGGTGAGGACGTCGCCGGGGCGTATGTCCACACCGCGTTTGTCCGCGCTGCTTTTGGCGACGATGCGGTTTACCTTGTAGGGTTGCTGGTTATCGAACTGGATGCCAGTTTCCATGGTCCGGTAGCTGAGATTGATCTTTTCTTCGTCGCCAGAGCTGTTGAAGCCCAGGTGCGAGGAGTTCAGCTCACCGAGCAGGTCGTTCAGCAGGATGCGGAGGTCCGACCGGTTGTTGATATACGGCAGGAAGCGGCTGTAATCGTCGCGGAGCCTGGCCCAGTTGGTACCGTGGAAGTCTGCATTGTAGAAGTTTTCTTCCACGTTGGCCCAGGTTTCGTAGAATATCTGCTGGAATTCGGCGCCGAGGTTGCGGTAGAAAGGCATGCTGATATTGATAACGTCCAGCTTGTTGGCGTCAGGGTTCAGCTTGTGGATGTTGCCGCCGGCAAGAGTGTAGAGCTTACCATCTACTTCGCGGATGGGGTATGCACCCCTTTCGGAGCCGGCGATCTTTTCCGTTTTGTTGTCTTCAAACGGTTCGATCACGGTTTTCCAGAGGGCAGACCTGCCGTCTGAATGGTTGGAAGCAAAGTACACGGTGGCTTTATCGCCTTTCTGGGAAATATGGTAGGGACCATACTGGGAGCCGAAGTCGGGACTTAGTTGTTCCGTGCGCTGCATGATCTGGTCTGCGTCAATGGCGATAGCGCCGGCAACAGCAGGAGAGGGTGTTTTGGAAGTATCTTTCTTCTCTTCTTTCTTTTCTTCTTTTTTGAAGAGTTCGTCGAATTTATCGGCGCGGAAAGGTTCGTCCAGTTTTTCCAGCGCAATGCGGTACACCTTGGCATTGCTCATGCCGAAGGGATAAGCAGGTTTGGTGCGGGAAGAGGTGAAATAAATATACTTCCCGTCGGGCGACCAGTACGGATTGGTTTCAGTAACGCCGGTGTTGGTGAGATTGGTGGTGGTATTTTTTTTCAGGTGATGCACCAGTATGTCCGATTCAAAATTGCGGTAGGCGGTGAACACGATGTATTCATCGTTGGGAGAGAAGCGTGGGTCTGCGTTCTGGAAGGCCCAGATCTCGTCTTTCACAACGGTTTTGGATTCGAAGGTTTTAAGGTCCATCACGCGCACTTCATCGCGGCCGCTGAGATACACGGCTTGCGTGCGGTTTTTGTTCATGTTCAGCTGGCGGTTATTGCGTTTGTCGCCGGTATGCTGTTTGGCGGAACCGCTGCCGTCTGCCGCTATGGTATACCAGTTGAGGTAACCGTTAAGGGTTTGGTTGAAGAGGAGCGTACGGTTGTCGGCCAGCCACTGCACCTGCACGGCGCGTTCAGCAGGGCGGGAAAGCTGGCGGACGAACTTGCCTTCGATGTCTGAAACGAACAATTCGCCGCGTGAAATGAAAGCGAGCTTTTTGCCGTCGGGAGACACGTCGAAATGAGAGATCCTGTCCTTCACTTCAAAGCCCTGTTCTTTCGGGAGCACAGGATTGCGGAAGAGTTTGACGGGAAGTTTTTCCGCTTTGCCGGCTGCTACGTCATAGATCCAAACCTGGTAGTCTTTTTCGAACACTACTTTGCCGCCATTGGCATTTGCAAAGGGCCTTTTGATGGAAGTAGGAAAGCTGGTAAGGGCTTTTTTGCTGCCGTTTGCAAAGGTGTAGAGGTTATATTCGCCATTGGCCTCGTCTGAAGTGAAGTAGACATTCCCTTTGCGGTCGATGGTGGTCCAGAGGTCTTTGCCGCGGTAATCTGTGTAGCGTTTGTAGGCTTTGGTAGCGGGTATGTACGATTGGATATCCGGGTTGAAATCGCCTTTGTAACGTTTGCGGTTGGCCTGGTTGCTGCTTTCCCAGGTATCGTTGAAGAACAGTTCACCGGAGCTGGGGTGCTCCACAACATTGTGGATGAGATTGAAATAGTGGGGGAATATGCGCACAGGCGTACCGCCGTCGATGCCCACCTTATAGCTCGTGGGATTACCGGAGCGGCCGGAAGTGAAATATACCGAGCGGGAATCCCAGCTCCAGGATTCCATCTGGTCTGAGGCTTCATGCATGGTAAGCTGCCTTATTTCGCCACCGTCTATGGGTATCAGGAAAACGTCCGCATTGCCGAACTGGGTGGCGGTGAATGCGATCCATTTGCCGTCGGGAGACACTTTCGGCAGGGTTTCATTTCCCTGCATAGCGGTGAGGCGGGTGGCCTGCGGGCGCTGTACGTCCGCCTTCCAGAGGTCGCCTTCATAGCTGAAGATCACCGTTTGTCCGTCGGGAGTAAGGGTCGGGTATGTTGTAAAATAGGCTTCTGTGGTCTGGGCATGGGTGGGCAGGTACAGGAAAGCTGCCAGGAGGCCCGGGAGTAAAGCTCTCATAAAGCTGGAGATTTTAGTTAACGGGAAATTAAGAAGGAATCGGCGGATGAAGAAACCTTTTATCACGAATTTCAGGCAGTAGTCAGCGTCCGCACAAAAAAGCCCGGCTGGAAAACTTTACCAACCGGGCCATATCATACCGCGACAGGGATCAGATCACTACGTTGATCATCTTTCCCTTCACGAAAATAACTTTCTTGATCTGCTGGCCTTCCACCCACTTCTGTACTATTTCGTTAGACAGTGCAATCTGGCGAACTTCTTCCTCGCCCGCGTCCAGCGAAATGTTGATAGTAGTGCGAAGCTTGCCGTTCACGGAAACAGGGTATTCCTTGGTGCTTTCCACGATATACTTTTCCTCGAATACAGGGAAAGCAGCATCCAGGATGGAGCCGCTGTTGCCGATAGCCTGCCACAGCTCTTCGCAGATATGCGGGGCATAAGGCGCGAGCAATACCAGTATCTGCTCCAGCACGGCTTTTTTGTGGCATTTCAGGTCTGTCAGTTCGTTGATACATACCATGAAAGCGCTTACCGCCGTGTTGTAAGACAGGCGTTCGGTATCTTCTTCGATCTTCCGGATGGTCTTGTGCAGGGTTTTCAGCTCTTCGGCAACAGGCTCGCCGCTTTTCACGATCAGGCCTTTCTGCTCGTCCATAAACAGGCGCCAGAGCTTTTTGAGGAAACGGTGAACGCCCTCAATGCCCTTGGTTTCCCAGGGTTTGCTCTGCTCTACCGGGCCCAGGAACATCTCGTACATCCGGAAAGTGTCTGCGCCGAATTTTTCTACCAGCATGTCCGGGTTCACGGTGTTGAACTTGCTCTTGCTCATTTTTTCGGAGAGCGTACCGCAGATGTATTTTCCATCTTCGAGGATGAACTGTGCATTGGCATAATCCGCCCGCCATTCACGGAAGGCTGCCGTATCCAATTCCACGCCATCCACGATGTTCACGTCCACGTGCAGCTCGTCGGTTTCGTATTTGTCCTTAAGACCGGCGGATACGTACTGGTTGGTGCCGCGCACGCGGTACACCAGCCTGCTGCTGCCTGTGATCATCCCCTGGTTCACGAGCTTTTTGTACGGCTCGTCGAACCCGATGTAACCCAGGTCGAACAAGGCTTTGGTCCACATGCGTGAATACAGCAGGTGCCCCACGGCATGCTCGGTGCCACCGATGTAAAGGTCTACCTGGCCCCAGTAATCGGATATTTTCCGGTCGCAGAAGGTGGCGTCGTTATGCGGGTCCATATAGCGCAGAAAATACCAGCTGCTGCCGGCATAACCAGGCATGGTATTGGTTTCCCGGCGCAGGGATGTACCCGGGGCGGCAGGAAGGTTCACCCATTCGGTGATGTTGGCCAGCGGGCCTTCGCCTTCTTCACCCGGACGGTAATTTTCCACGTGAGGCAGTTCCAGCGGCAGCTCTCCTTCCGGCAGCGCTTCGGGAACGCCGTTGCGGAACACGATCGGGAAAGGCTCGCCCCAGTAGCGCTGGCGGCTGAAACCTGCGTCGCGCATGCGGTAATTGATCTGCTTTTTACCGATGCCGAGGCTGTCTATTTTGTCGATCACCGCGTCCATAGCGTCTTTCATCTCCATGCCGGTGATAAAGTCGCTGTTGTAAAGCTTGCCTTCTTTGGTGGGATTGGCTTCCTCGCCATTAAATGCAGGCCCGAGGATATTGGTGATGGGAATACTGAAGTGCCGCGCAAAGTTAAAGTCGCGCTGGTCGCCACAGGGAACGGCCATGATGGCGCCGGTACCATAACCGGCCAGCACGTATTCGGAGATCCAGACGGGGATCTTCCGGCCGTCGAACGGGTTCACGGCATATGCGCCGGTGAAGCAACCGGTGATCTGTTTCACTTCAGCCATCCGTTCGCGCTCGGAGCGGCTTTGCACGTATTCTTTATAAGCGGCGATGGCCCCGGATTGTTCCTGCGTGGTAATGCGCTCTACCAGCTCGTGCTCGGGCGCAACGACCATAAAATCCACGCCGAAGATGGTATCGGGACGGGTGGTGTATACAACGATGCTTTCCAGCGTGCCGGCCACGTTGAACTTGATCTCCGCGCCCTGGCTCTTCCCGATCCAGTTGCGCTGCATGTCTTTCATGGCCTCGCTGAAAGTGATCTTTTCAAGGCCTTCCAGCAGCCTGTCTGCATATTCGGTGATACGCAGGAACCACTGGCGCATTTTTTTCTTGATAACGGGATGCCCGCCGCGTTCGCTCACGCCGTTGATCACCTCGTCGTTGGCCAGCACCGTACCCAACGCTGGGCACCAGTTCACTTCGGCATGCGCGAGGTAGGCGAGGCGGTATTCCATCAGCACGGCCTGCTGCTCCTCGTACGTATACCCGTTCCAGGTATCGGCATTGAAGCGGATCTGCCGGTCGCCGGGACATTCATGGTGCACATTGCCATCCGACTCAAAAATGCGCACGAGGGCCTCAATGCGCTCGGCTTTGCCGGCATGGCGGTTATACCAGCTGTCGAACAGCTGGAGGAAAATGTATTGCGTCCATTTGTAATAGGAAGGGTCGCTGGTGCGGAATTCCCGCTCCCAGTCGAAGCTGAACCCGATATTGTCCAGCTGGCTGCGGAAAGAATTGATGTTTTGCTCCGTGGTTACAGCCGGGTGCTGCCCGGTTTCGAGGGCATATTGCTCGGCAGGAAGGCCGAAAGCGTCATACCCCATAGGGTGCAGCACGTTAAAACCTTTAAGACGTTTAAAACGGGCGTAGATGTCTGATGCGATATACCCCAGCGGATGGCCCACATGCAAACCCGCCCCCGAAGGGTAGGGGAACATGTCGAGCACGTAACATTTGGGCTTACTGCTGTTGTTGTTTACCCGGTATGCATGGGTCTTCACCCAATGCTCCTGCCATTTCCGTTCGATCTGCCTGAAATTGTACTCCATATGCGTAAAAAGCCCGGATTGCCGGGCGGTTGTAGTAATTTAAGGTTTTGTGTGCCATTTTCCAACCGGCCACATTTCTATATAATAAAAAATGTTAAAATACCGTTTGGGATGGCAAATGTAAACATAACTCCTAATTTTTATTATTTTCGCCCATAAACTAAAGAGGAATGGCTCAATCAGGGAAATCATCAGCAAAGAAATCGAAGCCGTCGTATATCTATTCAATCATCGGTGTTACACTGGTATTGATCCTGCTCGGCGTACTCGGCCTTTTCATGATCAATGCCCGCAACCTCAGCCGTTATTTCAAGGAAAGCATTGAATTGCAGGTGTTTCTGCGCGAAAGCGTGAAGGACCAGCAGGCTAACCTCCTCAAAGATTCGCTGGCCGTGATGCCATTTGTGAAGGAGATCGAATATGTGTCGAAAGACATGGCGGCGGAACGGTTCAAGAAAGAAAACCCGGAAGAGAACTTCGCCGTGCTGGGCTATAACCCGCTGGACGCAAGCATAGACATCACCCTGTATGAACGTTACGTACACCCGGACAGCCTGAAGATGATCGAAGATCATATCAAGAACCGCGTGGCCGTGCGTGAGCTGAACTATCCAAAGGCCCTGGTAACACAGGTGCTGGACAAAGCGCAGAAAATTGGGCTGGTGCTGCTCGTGATCAGCATCGTAATGGCGATCGTAGTGCTTTTCCTGATAGACAATACCATCCGCCTGGCTATGTACAGCAACCGTTTTCTCATCAAGACCATGCAGATGGTAGGGGCAACACGCTGGTTCATTGCCAAGCCCTTCGATATGAGAAGCATCATCAACGGCGCCATCAGCGCCATCCTGGCCATTGCAGGCCTCATCGCGCTGATGTATATGGCTGAATCAGCCCTCCCCGAACTGAAAGGGATGCGGGATTACCTGATGACCAGCCTGCTGTTCCTGGGCCTGATCGCCATCGGCATCGTGATCTCGCTGCTGAGCACGCACCGCGCGGTGATGAAATATCTCAAACTGAAACTCGACGATTTATATTGATCAAAAGTTAATGAAACGATAATGGCTAAAGAACTTAAACAAGGCGACCAACAACCGAGCCTCTTCGGGAAAATGAATTACCAGCTGATGCTGGCGGGCCTCGCCCTGATCGTGATCGGCTTCCTGCTGATGATGGGCGGCGACAGCTCCGATCCTAACCGTTTCTCACCCGAAGAAGTATACAGCTTCCGCCGCATCACCCTGGCGCCCATCGTGATCCTGCTGGGCCTGGCCGTGGAGGTATATGCCATCATGCGCAAACCCAAACAGTAAACCAGAACGGAAAACATTTACATCATACAGCGATGAGTACCTCATCGCTTTTCTTATTTTTTCAGCACCATGAGCATCTTAGAAGCGATCATTATTGCAATTGTAGAAGGACTGACAGAATTCATTCCCGTTTCGTCCACCGGCCACATGATCATTGCCAGCAGCCTGATGGGGATCAATAAAGACGAATTCACCAAGCTTTTTGAAGTATGTATCCAGCTGGGAGCCATCCTGGCCGTAGTGGTGCTGTACTGGAAGAAATTCTTCAATTTCGGGAAACCGCAGTTTTATGTAAAACTCTTCCTCGGCGTACTGCCCGCGCTTATTCTAGGCTACCTCCTCGGCGACCAGATAGACAGCCTGCTGGAAAAACCGGAAGTAGTAGGCGCAACGCTCCTGCTGGGCGGTATCTTGCTGCTATATGTGGACAAATGGTTCAATGCCCCTACCATCACTTCAGATGAGCAGATGGATTATTTCAAAGCTATCCGCATCGGGCTGTTCCAGTGCCTGGCGCTGGTTCCCGGCGTAAGCCGCAGCGCGGCCACCATCATCGGCGGTATGCAGCAGAAGCTTACCCGCCATGCCGCCGCTGAGTTCTCCTTCTTCCTGGCCGTGCCCACTATGGCCGCTGCCACCGGCTATAAGCTGCTCAAGCACCGCGACCTTCTGCTGAGTTCCGGCGAAAATATCAAGCTGCTCGTGATCGGCAACATCGTCGCGTTTATCGTGGCTATGCTGGCGATCAAGTTTTTCATCGGCGCCTTGCAGAAATTCGGTTTCAAAATGTGGGGCTATTACCGCATTGTTGTTGGCATTATCATCCTCGCCGCTTTCTTTATGGGCTACAAGATGGAAGCGTAAAAAATATCAAAGTATCTACATATGAAATTCCTATACCTCACCTGTACCTGCCTGCTGGCCGCGCTTTCGCTGGCCGCGCAGCAAAACTTTGTGCCGGGCACGCTGTTGCTCCGCAATGGGGACAGTGCCGCCGGCCAAATAGACTACCGTAAATGGGATGCAAGCCCCCTGCAAATTGTTTTCCGCGCAAACGGAGGGACTGAGAAGACCTATAAACCGGCAGACATCAAAGGATTCCGGATCGCGGAAAACGATGAGCTTTACCTGTCTGTTGCGGCCCGGCTGGACGTTACCGATGAAAGCGTCAGCGTGCTTTCCGCTTCCGAGGATCGCGATACGATCAACGGCGAGCACTTTTTCCGCGTATTGATGAACGGCCCGGTAAAGCTGCTGGTGTTCGGCGATGTCAACAACCAGGAACATTTTGCCGTCATGGAAAAAGACAGCGTAACGCAGCTGGTAAAAAAAGAAACATACATTCACGATAAAGAATCCGCGGATCATGGCAAGCTCAAGACCCACTATTTCTACCGGCAGCAGCTGGCCAACCTTGCCGCCGGATGCGTGCCGCAGCAAAAGCTGCTGCGCCTCGGTTATTCCGAAGCTGAGATCCGGAAAATATTGCAGCAATACGTGGCCTGCCGTTATCCCGGCGAGCAGGTAGTGCTGCGCAAAGAAGACCGCCAGCTGAAGGCCACCTTTGGCATCATGGGCGGCGGAAGCCTCAACTTCACCAAATTTACCGGCACGCATCCGCTGGCAGACGGAAAATATGGCAGCAAAGCCACTCCTGTATTGGGTGTTTTCCTGGATATCCCCATTTCCCGCAACCGCCAGAAGTTTTCCTGGAACAACGAAGTGGTGTACACCAGCCGCGCATTTTCTTCCGACTTCACCCGCAATGGCCTGAAATATAATGTGGACGTGAATCTCCAATATATCCAGGTACAAACGATGGTGAAATATACCTACCCCAAAGGCAACATCCGCCCGTATGCAATTGCAGGCGTGGCAGGCGCCATCAGCATCGGCGGTAAAGATGATCTTAAACGGTACTCCGAACTCAGCAGCGCGCCCGTGGTTGTCGAAAAGGCGCTGGATGGCGGAAGGGAGTTCATGCTGCCGCTGATAGCAGGCATCGGCGTGAGGTATAACAAACTGCATGCAGAAGTGAGACATGTGCTTCCGCACAACATCAGTCCTTTCCTGGCATTGGACTCCCAGGTTACGAGCCTGCAGTTGCTGCTGAGGTATACGTTGTTTTGATTAAGTTATTATATGAGGCAAGGGTTCTTTATCCCTTCACCGCCAGCAACAGCTCCAAATCTGTATACTTCAGCTTGAACTTCTCGCTGAGGTGATAATTGGTGAGGGCGCCTTTGTAGAGGTAAATGCCGTTGCGCACGCCGCGCTTGATCCACACCAGGTTATCGAAACCGCCGTCGTCTGCGGCTTCCAGCAATAGCGGCATCAGCACGTTGCTGATAGCCTGCGAAGCGGTGCCCGCGAAGCCGGAAGGGATGTTCGGCACGCAGTAATGGATCACGTCGTATTTTTTGAAAACGGGGTTTTCGTGGGTGGTCACTTCAGAGGTCTCAAAACAGCCGCCCCGGTCGATACTCACATCTACGATCACGGAGCCGGCTTTCATGTTGCTTACCATGCTCTCGGTAACCACGATAGGCGTTCTGCCGCTTTGGGATGACAGCGCGCCCACCGCCACATCGGCATTACGCAGCTGTTCCGCCAGCACCTTGGGCTGGATAACGGAGGTGAATACACGTACGCCGATATTGTTTTGCAGCCTTTTAAGCTTGTAAATATTGTTGTCGAAGACCTTTACGGAAGAACCTAACGCCAGCGCGGTACGGGCCGCAAATTCGCCTACAATGCCCGCGCCAATGATCACTACCTTGGTGGGTGGAATGCCTGTAACGCCGCCCAGCAGTATACCTTTGCCTTTGTTGGAATTGCTCAGGTATTGCCCGGCAATGAGCATCACCGCACCCCCGGCTATTTCACTCATGGCCCTTACGATGGGGTAAGTGCCGGAATCGTCTTTCAGGTTTTCGAACGAAAGGAGGGTAATGCGTTTGTCCATCATCTTCTGGAGCTGTTCTGCTTTCAGCACGGAGAGATGGATAGGTGAAATAACGATCTGGTGCGGGTGCAGCAATTCTATCTCTTCATCGTTGAGCGGGGCCGATTTCACAATGATATCCGCTTTGAACACTTCCTTTTTTTCATACACGATCTCCGCGCCGGCCTCGGAATAGTCTGTATCATAGAAGTGCGAGCCGTCGCCTGCTTTATGTTCCACGACGATATGGTGACCATTGTTGCTGAGAATGCTTACTGCATCGGGCGTCAGCGCGATGCGGCTTTCCTGGAAGGATGTTTCCTTGGGGATACCGATGAACAGCCTGGAATTCTTCGTGGGGATATCCAGCGTTTCTTCCAGCGGGGAATATGTAAATCCGGCACTCACAACAGTTTTTTGCCTTGGCTCCATAATCGTAGAAAATTGAGTGTGTTAGGTCACTTTCAAAGATACATTTATTATTGCAGGGACGGCGTAAATTCCCCCGGGTCGGCCAATCCGGCCACCAGCTTCCTGCGCTGGTCCGCGGTTACGGACAGGTATACATACACTGTATCCTGCGGGAGCAGCGGCGCCACTACGTCCGGCCATTCCACGAAGCAGATAGCGTCAGGATGGTAAAGGCAGTCTTCTACCCCGGCTTCTATGGCTTCTTCCAGGCTTTTCAGCCGGTAGAGGTCCAGGTGGTAGATGATCCTCTCCCGCTTGCGGGCATCTGTGTACCGGTATTCATTGATAATTGAAAAAGTGGGGCTGGCGGTGGGATCTTCTACCCCTTTGGCAGTGCAAAGCGCTTTCACAAAAGTGGTCTTTCCCACACCCATCTCGCCATTCATGGCAAAAACCTGCTCGTCGGTGAAAGTTTCCCAGAACTGGCGGGCGGTTTCCGGCAGTTCCGCATGTGAAAATGTAATCCTCATACGCTATATCCCTGGTATAAGCCATAAAATTAGCAATTCCGGAGCATTTAATTACGCTGCCGGAGATACGGAAAAAGCACCCCTGTTGCAATAATAATCCCGCCCCGGCGTAAGCCCCGGCTATAGCCGGAAAAGTCCCGCCAGCGGCTCTAAATAGCACCGCCGTTGCAATAAAATCCCTGGCGCCGGAAGGCGGTATGTGGTACTTTTGTATTGCATCCTGTTAGCCCCCGGATCAATTGACAAGCTATGGAAACGATCAGTTGCAAAGTAAAAGGGATGAACTGCTCCAGCTGCGCCCTTACCATTTCAAAATACCTGGAGAAAAAAGGCATGGAAGATGTGGCCATCAGCGTGGCTACGGAAGAACTCAGCTTCAACGTTCCCCAGGGAACGGACGCGGGCGAGATCATCAGCGGTATTAACAGTCTTGGCTATGAAGTGGTGCTGCCCAACCAGGGCCCTGCCACGAAGCCTTTCTATACTACGCTTACCTTCAAATTCTGGTTCTGCCTTGTATTCACCGCCCCGCTATTGCTGCACATGTGGGTGAGCTGGCACTGGCTGCATAATGCCTGGATACAGCTGGCTTTAACAGTACCTGTATACATAGTGGGCATGCTGCACTTCGGCCGCAGCGCCTTCCGCTCTCTGCGCAACGGCATGGCCAATATGGACGTGCTGATCACGCTCGGCGCCACTGCTGCATTCGCTTACAGTCTTACCGGTACGCTCATGAACATGGGTGCGGATTATCTCTTCTACGAAACCGCTGCCGCCATTCTCACGCTTGTGTTCTTAGGCAACCTGCTGGAGGAGAGATCAGTGAAATCCACTACCACGGCCATCGCAGAGCTGGCCAGGATGCAGCATACCATGGCGCGGAAGATCCATGTGAACGATAAAGGACAGGAACATATCGACGAAGTGGACAACAGCGCCCTGCGCGTGGGCGACCGTGTACTGGTGAACACAGGCGACAAGATACCCATGGACGGCACCATTTACTGGGGCAGCGGCCATGTGAACGAATCCATGATCACCGGGGAAAGCGAACCCGTGGCGCGGAATGAAAAGGACAAAGTGATCGGCGGCACCATCCTGGACAGCGGCAGTATCAAAATGTATATCACCGCTACCGGGAAAGACACCGTATTGTCTTATATCATCGACTTGGTAAAACAGGCCCAGCATAACAAACCGCCCATGCAAAAGCTGGCGGACCGGATCAGCGGCATCTTTGTGCCAGCGGTGCTGGGCATTGCGCTCGTCACTTTCCTCGGCTGGTACTTCATCGGTGGCACCCCGCTGGATGTAGCCATCATGCGGAGTGTAGCCGTGCTCGTGATTGCCTGTCCCTGCGCCATGGGCCTGGCCACGCCTGCCGCTGTAATGGTGGGTCTGGGCCGCGCCGCGCGCAACGGTATCCTCATAAAAGGCGCCAACACGCTGGAATCTTTCCGCAACATCCGCCAGATCGTGTTCGATAAAACGGGCACGCTTACCACCGGGAAATTGCAGATCGGCCAGTGGAAAGCCATCGGCATGGACGACGATACTTTCCGCTCCCTCGTGTTCAGCCTTGAAAAATATTCTTCCCACCCCATTGCCCGCTCGCTGGTGGCTGCCTGGAAAGGCGTGCCGGAAACGGTTTTACAGCAGGTGCGCGAACATAAGGGCGTTGGCATGGCGGCGAAAGATAAAGAAGGGAACGAATGGCGCCTTGGTTCTTACATCATGGCCAAAGAAGCCACCACAGAAGATTCTCACAGCATTTACCTGCTGCGGAACGGCGCGCTTGCCGGCTGGATAGATTTCATCGACGAGCTGCGCCCCGAAGCAAAAAACGTGATCAGCCAGCTGAAAAGCAACGGCATCCGCACCATCCTCCTCAGCGGCGACATGCGCCGTAAATGCGAGCAGCTGGCCCGTGAACTGGGGATCGATGAAGTGTTTGCAGAGCAGTCGCCGCAGCAGAAATTAGAGAAGATAGACGATCTGATGCAATCCGCGCCCACCGCGATGGTGGGAGACGGCATCAACGACGCGCCGGCACTGGCAAAGGCCACCATCGGCATATCGCTCAGCGATTCCACGCAGGTGGCCATGCAGAGCGCCAATGTAATATTGCTGAACAACCACCTGGGCGCCCTGCCGCTGGCATTGGGGCTGGGGAAACATACTTACCTCACCATCAAACAGAACCTGTTCTGGGCCTTCATCTACAACGTAGTGGCCATTCCCGTTGCCGCGCTGGGGTTCCTGAATCCCATTGTAGGCGCGCTGATCATGGGTTTGTCTGACGTTGTGCTGGCCATCAACTCTATCCGCCTCCGCTTCAAAAATGTAAACCATTAAAATTTGTCGTTAATTCGTATATCATAATCGGTTTGCTGAATGATATACTGGTTAGACCTCATTGGTACTTTTGTTTTTGCCATATCAGGCGCATTGGCGGCCTGGGACAAAAAAATGTACCACGACATATTCGGCGTGAGCTTCACGGCCTTCGTCACTTCCATTGGCGGCGGCACTATGCGTGACCTTATCCTGGGCGTACGCCCCGTTTGGGTGGCCGATGGCGATTACATTATCGCCATTGCGCTGGGCGTATTGGTAACCGTACTGTTCCGCGCGCGGCTGCTGCGTTTCCGCCGGTCCATCTTTTTCTTTGACACGCTGGGCATCGGGTTCTACACCGTCATCGGTTTGCAGAAAGCCCTGCTCTATGGCGTGCATCCCTGGGCGGCGGTGATCCTGGGCATGATCTCCGCTATTTTCGGCGGGGTGATCAGGGATATGATGGTGAATGAAATACCGCTCATCTTCAGCCGCCAGGTGTACGCCACGGCCTGCCTGGCCGGCGCCGCGCTCTACATCGGCCTGCGGCACCTGGGGGTGGATGAGGACTGGAACATGGTGGCCAGCATCCTGCTAGTGATCGGCATACGTTTGACCGCGCTGAAGAAAGGCTGGTCCTTACCCTACTTACAGAAACATTGACGCATGGTTTCGGCGCTTTCCATATTACACCGCTTCTGGGGCTACCAGCAGTTCAGGCCTTTGCAGGACGAGATCGTCGCGTCCGTTGCCGCCGGGCGCGACACGCTGGCGCTGCTGCCTACGGGCGGCGGTAAGTCCATCTGCTTCCAGGTGCCGGCTATGATGAACGAGGGCCTTTGCCTGGTGATCACCCCGCTGATCGCGCTGATGAAGGACCAGGTGGAAAACCTTAACAAGCGCGGCATCCCGGCCTTCGCGATCTACGCCGGCATGCAAACCCGCGACGTGGAGAAGGTGCTGGCGCTTGCGCGGGAAGGGGAGATAAAATTCCTGTACGTTTCACCGGAACGCCTGCAGAGCCGGCGCTTCCTTTGGTATTGCGAGGTGCTGCCCGTAAAGCTGATCGCGGTAGACGAGGCGCATTGTATTTCCCAATGGGGCTACGATTTCAGGCCCGCTTACCTGCAGATCGCCTCCATCCGCGAACAGTTTCCCGATGCGCCCGTGCTGGCGCTCACGGCCACGGCTACACCGAAAGTAAAGGAAGACATCTGTGCGAAGCTCCAGCTGCGCGACCCCGCCGTGTTCGTGAAAAGTTTTGCCCGGGCGAACCTTTCCTACAGCGTGGCCGAAGGCGAAAATAAATTATCCCGCATTCAACAGATACTGGACCGTGTGCCCGGCTCCGCGGTCATTTACTGCCGGAACCGGCGGCAGACGAAGGAAATAGCCGGCCTGCTTTCTTCGCAAAATATTTCAGCCAGTTATTACCATGCGGGCCTCAGCAGCGCCGAACGCTCCGCCCGCCAGGAAGCCTGGATCAAGAACGAGATCCGCGTGATGGTATGCACCAATGCCTTCGGGATGGGCATAGATAAGCCTGACGTGCGCATGGTGATCCACGCCGATATGCCCGACAGTATTGAAGCCTATTACCAGGAGGCAGGCCGCGCGGGCCGCGACGAGCAAAAGGCCTATGCCGTAATGCTTTATTCCGAAAGGGATATTAAGGAACTGGAAGCCCGCATCCCGCTTCAGTTTCCCAACCTCGAAGAAATACGCGGCGTATTCCAGGCGGTTGTGAATTATTTACAGGTGCCCAAAGGCACGGAAGGCGTGTATTACGATTTCGACATCAACGAATTCGTGAAACGTTTCTCCCTCAATATCACCACGGCTTTCAGCGCGCTCCGTATCCTGGAGCAGGAGGGCGTTTGGCAGCTCAGCGAAAGCGTTTACCTGCCCTCGCGCGTGGAATTCGTGACCAACCGCGATGCGCTCTACGAATACGAAACAGCCAGCCCTTCCATGGAGCCGCTGATCAAAACTTTACTCCGCACCTACGAAGGTATTTTCGACAACGCCGTGCCCATCTTCGAAAAGCAGATCGCCCGGCTCATGCGTATCGGTGAGCAGGACGTGATCCATGACCTGCAACTCCTGCACCGGCAGGCGATCATCCGGTATTATCCCCGGAAAGACAATCCACAGCTGAATTTCCTGGAAGAACGCGTGAGCGCGCAGTTCCTGCAGGTAAATATGGCCCGCGTGGAGGCCCGCAGGAAAGTGATGGAGGCACGCATTGCCGCGATGGCAAATTATGCCCGCAACAGCAGCACCTGCCGCACGCAGCAGCTGGTGGCTTATTTCGGTGAAAAAGACGCGAAGCCCTGCGGCGTTTGTGATGTATGCGTTAAGAAAGAAAAAGGAGAACTGAAGGAAGGGGAGTTCGGAAAACTGGCCATCGCCATCCTCGAAGCGCTGCAGGAAAAAGGTTCCGTGCAGGACCTGGTGAGGCGGGTAGACGCGGAGGAAGGCAGGGTGCTGGCCACCCTGCAGTTCCTGATCGCGGAAGGACTTGTGCTGCGCGATGGCGACGGGATACTCGTCGCGGCTAAAGATTGATTACGCGGCCTTCTTCGCTGCTTTTGAAAACAGCTTCAATAACTTTTACGACATTCAGCCCGTCTTCCGGTGTAACCGGGTTGGGTTTATTTTCCCGCAACGCGGCGTAAATGCCCTGGTAATAATCCAGGTAATTGCCGTTGCCGCCGGGAAGGTATTCTTTCACGGTCTTGCCGTCTATTTCAGTATGCAGCAATCCCCATTCAGCAGGCACTTCAGCGCCCCAGTCCGGCGTATCGGGCAGCACGCCTTTCATGAGCAATGCTTCCTGTATGTCTGATTTGGATTTGATGAAGGAGCCTTTGCGGCCGTGCAGGATATAAGCCGGCAGCGCTTCCCGCACCAGGTAGCTGGATTTGAGGCGTACGCGCAGGGTATCGTAATACATCAGCAGCTCAAAATAATCGTCCACCACTGAATCTTTGCGGATGATGCGCACATCGCCGAAAACGGCTTTGGGCATACCGAAAATGGTCAGCGCCTGGTCTATCAGGTGCGAGCCGAGATCGTACAGCACGCCGGTACCTTTGGCTGCCACCTCTTTGTGCGCTTTGTAGCTCAGCTCTTCCTTAAAACGGTCGTAGTGGAACTCAACTTCGAGGATGTCGCCCAGCAGCCCGTCGTTCACTACTTTCTTCACGATCTTGTAATCGCTGTCGTAGCGGCGGTTCTGGTACACGCTCAGCAGCAGCTTTTTGGAAGCGGCCAGCTGTATCAGCTCTTCGCCTTCGGCGGAAGTAACGGTGAAAGGCTTTTCCACGATCACGTTCTTACCAGCCAGCAGTGCGGCTTTGGAGTATTCGTAATGCGTATAGTTGGGCGTATTCACTACGATCAGTTCCAGGTTCGGGTCTTTGAACAGCGCCTGCACGTCCGGGTAAATTTTTACGTACGGGTAACGTTGCTGCGTGAGGTGCTTGCTGCGCTCCACTACAGCCGTAAGCTCAAAGCCCGGGTGCACGTGAATGAACGGCGCATGGAACGCATAGCCGCTGTGGCCGTAAGAGCATAAACCTGTTTTGATCGGTGCTGACATATCTTTTATTTTTTCGGATTTCCTTCGTTATCGAAAAGTTGTTTGAGTTTTCGCTCCGTAAAATATAAAGGAATTATCGTAGCTGCAACTATTGGGATGATGGGAAGCAATACAATCAACACCGGGTTCCCTGTATCGTAGTTATAACCTGAAAGCCAGAACAGTGGTGCAATTACCAGCAACAGCGCCAGCCCGCAAAGACTCATGAGCCTGCCGGCGTATACCTGGGCAAAATCCCATGCCGCCTGGCTTTTCATGGACCGTTGCGTGCGATAGCCCGCCAGCAGGTTGATCTTCCGCGGGGGCTTTTTCCACATCCAGGCCCCAAGCCCGGCGAAGATCAATCCCAGCCCCGCGAATATTACATTGATCATATAGACGTTCAAATTATTGGTTATCCGCAATCACGATCTTCACCTTAACCGTTAAAACCAGCTCGTCTTCTTCTTGCTGCGCCCGCCCAGCCCCAACGCGCCCAGCAGGCTGCGGGTGATCACGTTCGCGGCGGTGCGGCCTGCCTGCCTTGCGGCTGAGCTGGTCATGATCGTTTCAAACAGGCCCTTCTCTTCCTTCGCCCGTCCTTTTTTCGCAGGCGCTTCGTCTTCCTCAGCTTTGCTGCGTTCTGCGGCCTCTTCCAGCTTGGCGTTCAGCATCTCGTAGGCACTTTCGCTGTCTACTTCCGTGTTGTATTTTTTGATGAGTTTTGAATCGTCTACCAATTGCTCCAACTCTTCGGGGGTGAGGATGTCCATCCGCGAACGCGGGCTTACCAGCATGGTGGCTGCCAGCGGCGTGGGCGTGCCTTTTTCGCTGAGGCAGGTTACCAGCGCTTCGCCAATGCCGATCTGGGTGAGCAGCTCGTCGGTTTTGTAGAAATCGGAGAGCGGGTAGTTCTCCGCCGTTTGTTTGATGGCCTTGCGGTCGTTGGCGGTGAATGCGCGGAGGGCATGTTGCACTTTCAGGCCAAGCTGCCCCAGCACGGAAGCGGGTACGTCCATCGGGTTCTGCGTGCAGAAAAAGATGCCCACGCCCTTGGAACGGATGAGCTTGATGATGGTCTCGATCTGCTGCAGCAGCGCGTCGCTGGCTTCCTGGAAGATGAGGTGCGCCTCGTCTATGAACATTACCAGCTTGGGTTTGTCCATATCGCCTTCTTCCGGCAGCGTGGCGTACAATTCGGCCAGCAGGCTGAGCATGAAGGTGGAAAAGAGTTTCGGCCGGTCCTGTATGTCGGTTACGCGCACGATGGAGATCTTGCCGCGGCCGTCGTCCCCGATGTGCATCAGGTCGTCCACTTCAAAGGATTTTTCGCCGAAGAACAGGGCGCCGCCCTGCTGCTCCAGCTCTATCACTTTCCGGAGGATGGTGCCGGTGGAAGTGGTGGATATTTTGCCGTAGTCTTTTTCAAGCTCCTTCTTGCCTTCGTCGCTCACGTACTGCAGTACTTTTTTGAAGTCTTTCAGGTCCAGCAGCGGCAGCTTGTTGTCGTCGCAGTATTTGAAGATCATGGCTACCAGGCCGGCCTGCGTGTCGTTCAGCTCCAGTATCTTGGACAATAGCACCGGGCCGAATTCGGTCACGGTAGCGCGGAGGCGCACGCCTTTTTCCTGGCTGAGGCTCAGCAGTTCCACGGGATAGGCCGCAGGGCTCCATGTGCCGCCGATCTTGGCATACCGCTCTTCGATCTTTGCATTGGAAACGCCCGCTGCCGCAATGCCGCTGAGGTCGCCTTTGATGTCCATAAGCATAACGGGCACGCTGGCGTCGCTGAGGCCTTCGGCGATCACCTGCAGGGTTTTGGTTTTACCGGTACCGGTAGCGCCGGCGATCAGGCCGTGGCGGTTCAGGGTCTTGAGCGGCAGCGTTACATCCGCGCCGGTCACCACTTCGCCGTTCAGCATGGCGCAGCCCAGTTTAAAATGTTCGCCTTTGAACGTATAGCCGTTTTTGATGTATTCGAGAAATGCTTCCTGGTTAGCCATGTGGACAGTTTTTAATTAAAACAGGGGACTATTCTTCTTTCAGTAAGGTTTTGGCGCCTTTGATGCTGCTGCTCATCAGGTCCTGCACGTCGGCGATCTTCTTTTTCTCCGCTTCGAGGTAGGCCTTTTTCTCGGGTGTGGTCTTGTCTTTCAGTTCCATGTCGTAACCGGTCATCCAGCTGTTCATGGCGTTGGTGGCGCTGTCCAGCAGGTTGGCGGTCACAAAGTAGGCGGTAGTGTCGCCCTTTTTAGTGGCAAGACTGTCTTTCACGGCCACTACGCGCTCTTTCAGCCTGCGTATGGTCATCATCTTCTCCATGCCTTCGTTGTGGATGGTCATTACCACGGTGGAAAGCGAATCAATTGCCAGTGAATCTGCAAGCGCGGCGGTGTTGGTACCGGTGTTTCCGCCCTGGCAGGATACGAGCGCTATCACTGCGGCTGCGGGCAGGATGCGGGTAAGTAACTTTTGCATGGTTAAATGTTTTATGGGTGATTACAATGAGTTCAATGGGAATGATTCTTTCAGCCTGATGCCTTTTTCCGTGCTGTGCAAAATGCCGCATTCATTGGCCGGGTCGTGCTCGAAATAAAGGACATATTGCCGCTCAGTGGCTTCATTAAGAAAACGTTTTTTCTCTTCCAAAGTAGTGAGCGGGAACATGTCGTAGGCCATCACATACGGCAGCGGGATGTGGCCCGCGGAGGGCAGCAGGTCTGCCATATACACCAGCGTATGGCCGTTGTAGCGGATCTCGGGCAACATCATGGCGTCTGTATGGCCGAAAGCGAAACGTACGCGCATGTGGTCGGTGAAGGCAATGCCGTCCTGCTGTTCAATGAATTTCAGCTGGCCGCTCTGCTGGATGGGCAGGATATTTTCTTTGAGGAAAGAGGCTTTTTCCCGGTCGTTGGGATTGGTGGCCCATTTCCAGTGCGCTTCGTTGCTCCAGTAAGTGGCGTTTTTGAAAGCTGGCACGAGCTTGTCGCCCTGCCGTTCTATGCTTCCGCCGCAATGGTCGAAGTGCAGGTGGGTGAGGAATACGTCGGTGATATCGTCGCGGTGGTAGCCGAGGGCTTTAAGCGATTTGTCCAGCGTATCGTCTCCGTGCAGGTAGTAGTGACTGAAGAATTTTTCGTCCTGTTTATTGCCGATGCCGTTGTCTATAAGAACGAGACGGCCGTTGTCTTCCATCAGCAGGCAGCGCATGGCCCAGGTGCAGAGGTTGTTTTCGTCGGGCGGGTTCAGTTTCTGCCAGATGGTTTTGGGCACCACGCCAAACATGGCGCCGCCGTCCAGTTTAAAGAAGCCGGTGTTGATCGTGTGTAATTGCATCCGTTAAGGTTTTCTTCCCGCAGGGGTCTATGCCCTGTTTTCGAATGCGGGCGCCTGCGGTTTTCCGTTTGCTAATCTACGTTGTTTCTGCAAAGCAGAAAAAAGCCAGATCAGGCCGATGGTGAAAAAGCCGATCAATACCAATACAGACGTGCGCATGTTGTTGGTCATGTGCTCGATATACCCGAAGCTGAACACGCCGATGGCGATGGCCATTTTTTCGGTAACGTCGTAATAGGAGAAAAAAGAAGCGGTGTCGCGGGTTTCGGGGATGAGTTTGGCGTAAGTGGAGCGGCTTAGCGACTGAATGCCGCCCATCACCAGGCCGACGGCCATTGCCAGGATGTAAAACTGTGTTTCGGTGGTAATGAAATAAGCATTGATGCATACCCCGATCCACAGCAGCACCGTGGCGATCAGCACCTTAAAGTTGCCGAAACGGCCTGAAAGCCGCGCCATGCCCCATGCTCCCAGGATGGCCACCAATTGGATGAGCACCACGCAGATAATGAGCTTGGTGGATTCCATTTTCAGTTCCACGGAAGCGAAAATAACGGCCACCATCATCACGGTTTGCACACCCATGCTGTAAAAGAAAAACGCGCGCAGGAACCTTTTCAGGACGGGCATTACGCGCACCTGCGCGTATACTTTTTTCAGCTCAATGAACCCGTCTTTGAACACGCTGCCGGTATGCTCGCTGATAGCGGGTTTGGAAGCAGGCAGGCGCTTAAAGGTGATCTGCGCGAAGCCGAACCACCAGATGCCTACGAGCAGGAAGGTAATGCGTACGGCTTCGCCGTCTGTAATGCCGAAAGGATGGAGGCTCACCAGGGCAAAGCCTATCAGCTGCATGAGCACGCTGCCCATGTAGCCGAAGGAGAAACCCCGCGCGCTCACACGGTCCTGGTATTCGGGCACAACGATCTCGGGCAGGTAGGAGTTGTAGAACACAAGTCCGCCCCAGAAGCCAATTGCCGCCAGCATTACAGAGAGCATGCCGGGTTCCAGGGGCCTGTTGTCCGTAAAAAAGAACAGCGAAGCACAGGCGAAGGAGCCGATATAACAGAAAAAGCGGAGGAAATTCTTTTTATTGCCCCTCGTATCCGCGATGGAAGAGAGGATGGGCAGGCTGATGGCGATAATGAGGTAAGCGGCGGAAAGCACGTAATCGTACAGCACGGAATTCTTCAGGGTCTTGCCGAAGAACACCACATCGTCGCCGCCGAATTTGGAGCGGGTTACGCCCAGGTAATAAATAGGGAAGAACGTGGTGGTAATAACAAGGTTATATACGGAATTGGCCCAGTCATACATGGCCCAGCCATTCACTACTTTCTTGTTTGGAATGCTCATAGGGAATTTTTAATATTCACATGAATAATTAAAAGTACTACTTATAATCGCTGATCTGTATACGTTCTTTGCAAAATCCGTATTCCGCCTCGTCGTTGGAGCTTACGATCACGAGCCTGTTGCCGCAGTATTCCCGTACCAGCTGCTGGTAAAGGGCAATGCCGGGCGCGTCGAGGTTGGTGCAGGGCTCATCCAGCAGCAGCACGGTCACATCTGAAAAAATAGCCAGGGCAAGACGGGCGCGCTGTTTCATCCCGGAGGAGAAGTAACGCACCTGTTTGTTCCAGGCTTTGTCCAGGCCTACGATGCCGGCAATTTCCCGGGCTTTGAAGCCGGGAAGGAAAGATTTGAAGTGAAGATGGAAATCAAAACATTCCTCCAGCGTGAATTCTTCCACCAGCTCCAGGTAGGGCGCCACGATGGCGCAATGGCGGAAGAACTGCTCCTGCGGGAGAACCTGTTCGTTGAAAAGATATTGTAACTGGCCTTCGCTGTGATGATGGTGGCCGCTGACGATCTGCAGCAAAGTGGATTTGCCGGACCCGTTTGGCCCCAGGATGGCGTAATGGCCTGTACCGGAGAATGTATAGGTGAAACGACGGAATATCCAGTCGTAGTTGAACCGCTTGCCTACCTGGTTAAGCGAGATCGTCATTCGCCCTGGTGCTGTACCCTCTCATGATGCCGCGGCCGGAATCGCGGATGAAGGAGAGTATCTCATCCCTTTCGTCCGTGGCCGGGAACTCGGCTTCAATGATACGGATGGCTTTGGAAATATTGTTGCCTTTTACGAAGAGTATCCGGTAGATGTCCAGGATGTGGTTGATCTTGTCCAGCGAAAACCCGCGGCGTTTGAGGCCGATGGAGTTTACGCCTACGTAGGAGAGGGGTTCTCTTGCCGCTTTCACGTAAGGAGGAACGTCTTTCCGCACCAGCGAGCCGCCGGTCACGAAAGCGTGGTTGCCGATCTTGCAGAACTGCTGAACGGCTACCATCCCCGCCAGCACTACGTGATCGCCTACGGTGATGTGGCCTGCCAGGGTGGTGTTGTTGGAAAAAACGCAGTAATCGCCCACCGTGCAGTCGTGCGCGATATGGCTGTAGGCCATGATCAGGCAATTGTTGCCGATGGAGGTTTTCCAGCGGTCTTTGGTGCCCCTGTTAACGGTCACATATTCACGGATGGTGGTGTTGTTGCCGATCTCCACGGTGGTATCCTCGCCTTCGAATTTGAGGTCCTGCGGAATGGCTGCTATCACCGCTCCGGGGAAGATGCGGCAGTTCTTGCCGATGCGGGCGCCTTCCATCACGGTCACGTTAGACCCGATCCAGGTGCCTTCCCCGATCTCAACATTTTTATGAATAACAGTAAACGGATCAATTTTTACATTGGGCGCAACTTTGGCGTCCGGGTGGATGTATGTGAGCGGGTGAATCATGCTGTTATTTTGTTCCTTCGCGTTTAACAATTTGAGCAACCATGTCAGCTTCTGTGCATACCTTGTTGCCTACGAATGCCGTTCCTCTCATTTCCACCAGACCTCTGCGGATGGGGCTGAGCAGCTCCATCTTCAATACCATGGTATCGCCGGGCAATACTTTCTGTTTGAATTTGCAGTTATCGATCTTCAGGAAATAGGTATCATAGTTCTCGGGGTCCGGCATAGGGTTCAGCGCGAGGATTCCGCCTACCTGTGCGAGCGCTTCGCAGATCAGCACGCCCGGCATTACCGGGTTCCCGGGGAAGTGGCCCTGGAAGATCTGTTCGTTGAAAGTTACATTCTTTACGCCTACTACACGGGTATCGCTCAGTTCGATGATCTTATCTACCAGCAGCATCGGGTAACGGTGCGGCATGGTGCGCACGATCCGGTTGATATCATAGATCGGCGGCTGGTTGGGATCGTAAATGGGTACGTCCTTATTGTGTTTGTTCTTTTTGATATACGCCTTGATCTTACGGGCAAATTCCACGTTGGAAGCGTGCCCGGGACGGTTGGCGATGATATGCGCCTTGATGGGATAGCCGATCAGGGCAAGGTCTCCCACGATGTCCAGCAGCTTGTGGCGCGCCGGTTCGTTGGGGAAATGAAGCTCTGCGTTGTTGAGGATGCCTTCGCGCTGCTGCACGGCGATCTCTTCACGGTCGAAAGCCTTGGCCAGGCGCTTCAGCTCGTCTTCGGTCACCGGCCGGTCTACCACTACGATGGCATTGTTGATGTCGCCGCCTTTGATGAGATTGTTGGCCAGCAGGTATTCCAGCTCATGCAGGAATACGAAGGTGCGGCAGGGCGCAATTTCTTTTTTGAAATCGCCGAGGCTCTTCAGGTTGGCATGTTGCGTGCCCAGCACCTGGGAGTTGAAGTCGATCATGGCGGTGATGCGGTAATCTACCGCGGGCAGCGCCACCATTTCCACTTTCTTTACCTCGTCGTAATAATTGATGTTGGTGTCTATGGAATACCAGATCTTCTTGGCGTCCTGCTCCTGTATGCCTACTTCTTCGATCACTTCAATGAAGGGCATGGAGCTTCCGTCCATGATGGGGATCTCGGGGCCGTTAAGCTCTATCAATACGTTGTCTACCCCTTTTCCTACAAGTGCTGCGAGGATGTGCTCCACAGTGCTCACGCGTGCGCCGTTGTGCTCGAGGGTCGTGCCGCGGGCGGTGTCCACCACGTAGTCCACATCAGCCTTTACGATGGGCTGGTCGGGGAGGTCGATGCGTTGGAACTTAATCCCGAAACCGGGCATAGCCGGCTTGAGGGTCATATTCACATGAGCGCCTGTATGCAGACCAACACCCGATATTGTCACAGGGCCTTGCAGGGTTTGTTGGTTCTGTTGCTGATTATCCATCATTATATCTTCGTATTCAATGCGTTAAAACTCCTTATCCAACGTGAAATAATCCCGCGGGAGAGCGTCCTCACACACCGGCTTTTTCCGCCAGCAGCTGCTTCACCATGTCTTCCAGCTCTTTCACCCGCTTTTCAAGGTCCGGCAAATTTCTAAAAATTGCCTGACTTTTCAGTGAACTTTTATAATCATAGGCAGGGGAACCCGTTAAAGACGTGTTGGGAGCGGTTATTGATTTTGAAAGTCCGCTCTGGGCGTTGATCTTCGTGCCGTCCGCGATCTGGATGTGGCCAACAATGCCCACCTGGCCGCCTATCACGCAGTTCTTCCCGATCTTGGTGCTGCCGGAAACCCCGGTTTGCGCCGCAATCACGGTATTGGTGCCTATCTCCACGTTATGGGCTATCTGGATGAGGTTGTCCAGCTTCACGCCGGAGTGGATCACGGTGGAGCCCATGGTTGCGCGGTCTATGGTCGTGTTGGCCCCGATCTCCACATCGTCGTGAATGATCACATTGCCGACCTGGGGCACTTTTTTATAGGAGCCGTCTGCCTGCGGCGCAAACCCGAAACCATCCCCGCCGATCACGCAGCCGGCATGGAGGATCACACGGTTGCCTACCACGCAGTTGTCGTATACTTTCACGCCGGGGTACAGCACGGAGCCGTTGCCGATCTTCACATTATCGCCGAGGTATACGCCGGGGTAGATCTTTACATTGTCGCCCAGCACCACGTTCTCGCCCAGGTAGGCGAAAGCGCCGATGAACAGGTTCTTGCCCATTTTCACCGAAGTAGGCACATAAGAAGGCTGCTGGAAGCCCGTTTTGGCGCCCGCGCCCACCATTTGCTGGTATTTTTCAAGCAGGAGGGCAAAGGCGCTGTAAGCGTCCTTTACGCGGATCAGCGTAGGCTTGATGGCCCGCTCTATCTCCAGCGTATCGTTTACGATCAGGATAGAAGCCTGCGTGGTATAAATGAACTCCTCGTATTTCGGATTGGCGATGAAGCTCAGCATACCATCCCCTGCCTCCTCTATCTTGGCGATATTGTGCACCTTCACTTCCGGGTCTCCTTCCAGCTTCCCGTTCAGTATGGTAGCCAGCTGTAATGCGCTAAATTGCATAATTATAAGTTGAAATGTTACCTTCCAGGCCGTCTCCGGATAATATAAATGTATTCCCTAACATGTTGCGTCCGTATAAAACGTTGTTTAGCCTAGAATTTTGGATGACAAATGTAGAATTTTTTTATCGGTCTTGCCAATGTATGCGATATAAGGGCATTATCGATAGAAGAAATGTCTCTCACCGTGCCATCTTTAAACAAAATGTTGATCTCCTCGTCGTCTGCATCATAGGCTTTGAGGCTGGCGGTATCGGTAAATACGAGATACTCCGCCTCCTCTTCCGTTAACCCCCAGCGTTCACGAACTTTTTGCTTAAGATCCTCCACCAGCCCTGATTCGAACGGCTTGTCGCTGAGTTGGACCTTAAACAGCTCCCGGTTTACCAGCCAGCCGCAAATGAGGCTGAGCGCTTTGTCCGGGTGTTGGGCCCATACTTTGATGGCGCCCATGATATCATAGTCATCTAATAAACAAAATTGGCCCAGGCACCCTTCCTCCCGCTCAAATTCTTCCCGTCCGATGTGGTTATACAGGAAATACCGCAGGGCAGGGGAGGCAAACAGTTCTACGCCCCTCCCGGCCAGCATTTTGGCCCGGCGGAGCACTTTTACCAGCATACTTTCCGCGCTCAGCACGGTTTTATGAAGGTACACCTGCCAGTACATCAGCCGGCGCGCTACAATGAACTTTTCAATGGAATAGATCCCCTTTTCCTCCACCATCAGCTCCCCGTCATGAACAATGAGCATTTTGATGATGCGGTCGTAGCTGATCACCCCTTCGGCCACCCCGGTATAAAAACTGTCCCGGCTAAGGTAGTCCATCCGGTCTACATCCAACTGGCTGGAAACCAGCTGGTGCAGGAACTTTTTAGGGTACCGGTTGTTAAAGATCGCCAGGGTAAGGTCCAGCGCGCCGTTCATTTCCCGGTTCAGCGTCTGCATCAGCAGCTGGGAAATTTCCTCGTGCGACACGTCCTCCACCAGGGTATGTTCCAGGGCGTGGGAATAAGGCCCATGCCCGATGTCGTGCAATAATATAGCCATTTTCGCGGCCACTTCCTCTTCCTCCGTAATAACAACGCCTTTTCCCCTCAGTTCACTCAGGGCACAGCTCATCAGGTGGTACGCGCCCATGCTGTGATGAAAACGCGTATGCATGGCTCCCGGGTATACCAGGTGCGCCAGTGCCATCTGGTGAATGCGCCGGAGGCGCTGGTAATATGGATGCGATATGAGGCTGAAAATCAATGGATGATCGATGGTGATGAACCCGTACACCGGGTCATTTACGATCTTTCGTTTGCGGTCAGTCATCGGTTTTTTATGATCAATCGGTACAAATCTACACCATTGAAGGTAACTTTTCCGGCCACAAGGTATTACGCGGATGCCGATAATTTAACAAAATTTTTAATACAGTACCGCCCGCCAGGGGCAAAGCCGCCGTCCAAACCAGGGTGGCGGGTATGATTTTTGACCAGTTTCAAATAAATCGCAATAAATCATAAATATATTCGTAATTCGTAATTGACAACCCGATCCTGTCAATCGTAAAGGAACAACATGAATCAAATCAACATACTCTGGGTAGATGATGAAATAGAATCGCTCAAATCACAGATTATCTTCCTCGAAAGCAAAGGTTATAATGTTTCAGCCCTTACCAACGGCTACGACGCGCTGGAGTTCCTCAAGGACCATATCGTGGACGTGGTGCTGCTGGACGAGTCCATGCCCGGCATCACCGGCCTGGAAACCCTCGGCAAGATCAAGGAAATGGACCAGCAGATACCCGTGGTGATGATCACCAAGAACGAGGCGGAAAACGTGATGGATGAAGCCATCGGTTCGCAGATCACTGATTACCTCATTAAACCGGTGAACCCTAACCAGGTGCTGCTGAGCCTTAAAAAGATCATAGACAACAAGCGCCTGGTGGCCGAAAAGACCACCACGGCCTACCAGCAGCAGTTCCGCACGCTGTTCATGGCGCTGAACGATAACCCCAACCATGAAGAATGGGCGGAGATCTATAAAAAGCTCGTGTACTGGGAAATGGAAATGAGCAAGAGCGACGCCCCTGAAATGCTGGAAGTGCTGCATTCACAGAAAGCGGAAGCCAATACCGAGTTCGCTAAATTCATCAGCCGCCACTACAGCAGCTGGATGCAGCCCAAAGCGGCCGGCGCGCCGGTGATGAGCCATACCCTCTTCAGCCAGAAGGTAGTGCCCCTGCTGGATCCTACCATGCCGAATTTTTTTATACTGATCGATAACCTGCGGTACGACCAGTGGAAAACCATCCAGCCCATCTTCGGCGAATCGTTCCGCACGGTGGAGGAAGACACCTTTTACAGCATCCTTCCCACTTCCACCCAATACAGCCGCAATGCCATATTTGCCGGCATGCTGCCGGTAGACATAGAAGCGAAGTTCCCGCAGGAATGGAAGAACGACGACGAAGAAGGCGGGAAGAACCTTTACGAGGAATCTTTCTTCGCCGCGCAGCTGGCCCGCCTGAAAATGGACCCGCGCTTTTCCTACACCAAAGTGACCAATCACGCAGACGGGCAGCACCTGGTGAACAACATGCACAACCTGCTCAACTACCCGCTGAACGTGATCGTATACAATTTCGTGGATATGCTCAGCCATGCCCGTACAGAAATGGAAGTGCTCAAAGAGCTGGCCGGCGACGAGATCTCGTACCGTTCCATCACCGCCAGCTGGTTCGAACATTCGCCGCTGCACCAGGCACTGAAGCGGCTGGCCGATAAGAAGATCAATCTCATTGTGGCTACAGACCACGGCAGCGTGCGCGTAAAAACGCCGGTGAAAGTGATCGGCGACAAGCAGACCACCACCAACCTGCGGTACAAGCACGGGCGCAACCTGAACTACGACCCGAAGGAAGTGCTCGCCTTCCGCGACCCGCGCGATGCGGGGCTGCCCAAGCCGAATGTCAATTCTTCTTATATCTTTGCCCGCGAAGACGGGTATCTTTGCTATCCCAACAACTATAATTATTTCGTGAACTATTACCGCAATACCTTCCAGCACGGCGGCATTTCACTCGAAGAGATGATCGTGCCCGTGGCGAGGATGGTGAGCAAATAGCATAAAAAGGAGACAATATGAACCTGAAGAGTACCCCCAACAACCTGGCGAAGCTGGAAAAGATATTTGAAGAGGCGAAGTACATATTGCGGTATGAAAAAGGCACCTTCAATTCCGGGTATTGCGTACTGGAGCATAAAAAAGTGGTGGTGATCAACAAATTCCTGAACGTGGAAGGCCGCATCAACACGCTGATGGACATCCTGCCCTCCATCAACCTGGAAGAAGGCTTCCTGACGCCCGAAAGCCAGAAACTGTACCGCCAGGTGATAGACAGCAAAGATGCTGAAGCCGCCGGCGAAGAAACCTCCTCTTCCGAATCCGAAACAGAATAAGCAGCCGTGAAAGTTATTTTCCTTGGAACGGGAACCTCGCAGGGCGTGCCGGTAATAGCCTGCCCGTGCAGCGTATGCGCCTCGGCAGACGCGCGTGACAAGCGCCTGCGCAGCAGCATCCTCATCCAGTCTGAAGGGGGGAACATCGTGATAGACACTACGCCCGACTTCCGCTACCAGATGCTCCGCGCACAGGTGAAGCGCCTGGAAGCCGTTGTGATCACACATTCCCACAAAGATCATATCGCGGGCATGGACGATATCCGCGCGTTCAATTTTTTCCAGCAGCAACCCATCGATATTTACGCGTCCGATTATTCGCAGAACGTGATCATCCGCGAGTTCTCCTATGCATTTGCGGATTTTAAATACCCCGGCATCCCCGAGCTGAACCTGCGCACCATTCTCGACGATCCTTTTACGATCAACGGGCTGACGTTCATCCCCGTGAATGTGCTGCATCATAAAATGCCCGTGCTGGGCTTCCGCTTCGGCGATTTCACCTACATTACGGACGCCAATTACATTTCACCCGAAGAGAAAGAAAAGATCCGCGGCTCGAAAGTGCTTGTGCTGAATGCGCTGCGCCGCGAAAAACATATCTCCCATTTTACGCTGGAAGAAGCCATTGCGCTGGGCAAGGAGCTGGAAGTGCCGAAGGTGTACTTCACCCACATCAGCCACCAGCTTGGTTTGCATGCCGAAGTGGACCCTGCCCTGCCCGAAGGGATGCACCTGGCATACGATGGTTTGGAAGTGGAATTGTAAAGCGCGGCACTGAAAATTTTTTCCGTTCAAAAATTAATCAGACATTCGGCGAAGATCAATAACCATTGTTTGTGCCGAACTCATTTTTTGAATTCTCCCGCAAGGAGCGCCGGGGGATTGCCTGTTTGTTAAGCCTTACCCTGCTCCTTCAATGCCTGCCATCTGCGTGGGATCACTTTTTTCATCAGCCGCCTGCGGCGGATACTTCAGGATTACATATTGTTGCCGTTGAAATTGCGGCTTTGATGGAAGCTGAGCGGGAAGCCGCTTCGCAGCAATACCGTGCCCGCTGGCGGGATAGCGGGGCCCGTACGTATGCCCGGAGGTATGAAGATAGAAAACCCGGCTGGCGGAAATTTTACCGCGACAGCGGGAGATATTCCAATGAAAGGCAAGGCTGGCGAAGCTTCTACCGGGATAGCGGGAAGCATGCTTATTATAACAACTATAGGCCGTTCAATGAAAAACGTACATCCGTTACCGTGATAGACGTCAATGCCGCGGATTCTGCGCAGTGGGAACGTTTGCCCGGCATCGGGCCTGCTCTCGCAAAGAGGATTGTGGGTTTCCGGGAACGGCTCGGGGGCTTTTATGATACCCGGCAGGTAGGGGAAGTATATGGTTTGGCCGATTCCGTATTTAATAAAATTCAACCGTTCCTCCGGCTGGGTGATGTTTCTCTAAGAAAGATCAGCCTGAACGAGACAGATGATAAATCTTTGGCCCTACATCCATACATCAACACGAAACTGGCCCGTGTGATCGTACGCTATCGCAGTGCCCACGGGCCTTTCAGGGAGGTGGAAGCGCTCCGCGCCCTTGCTTTGGTAGATGATTCCATTTATCGTAAAATTGAAAAATACTTAAAGGTCAACTAAACCCAATTTCAGGTTATGAATTTTCAGCCAACGGACATGCAACAACAGATCGCCCAGGTGATCCGGGATTTCGGTAAGGCACATATCCAGCCCCATGTGCTGGAGTGGGATGAATCGCAGTTTTTTCCAACTGAACTTTTCAAAAAGATGGGCGAACTCGGTCTCATGGGTGTGCTGGTGCCTGAACAATATGGCGGCTCAGGATTAGGATACCTTGAGTATGTAACGGTTGTGAGCGAAATAGCCCGCTTCTGCGGCGCCATCGGCCTGAGCGTGGCGGCGCATAACTCGCTTTGCACGGGTCATATCCTGCAATTCGCCAGCGAAGAACAAAAGCAGAAATATCTTCCCAAACTTGCTACCGCGGAGTGGATCGGCGCCTGGGGCCTCACGGAGCCCAACACCGGCTCCGATGCCATGAATATGAAATGCGTAGCAAAAAAAGAAGGCGATGAATGGGTGCTCAACGGCACCAAATGCTGGATCACGCACGGTAAAAGCGGCGACGTGGCCGTTGTGATAGCCCGCACGGGCGAAGTGAGGGACAGCCGGGGCATGAGCGCCTTCATTGTAGAGCGCGGCACGCCCGGCTTCAGCGGCGGGAAAAAAGAGAACAAGCTCGGCATGCGCGCTTCCGAAACCGCGGAAATGATCTTCGACAATTGCCGCATACCTGCCGGGAACCTTATCGGTAAAGAAGGAGAGGGCTTTATTCAATCCATGAAAGTGCTGGACGGCGGGCGCATTTCTATCGCCGCACTTTCCCTGGGCATCGCAAAAGGCGCATACGACGCTGCCGTAAAATATTCCAAAGAACGCCACCAGTTCGACCAGCCGATCGCCAACTTCCAGGGCGTATCCTTTAAGCTGGCGGATATGGCAACGCAGATCGCGGCGGCCGAGCTGCTCACCATGCAGGCCGCTGATATGAAGAACAAACACCTGCCCATGACCAAACAGGCCGCCATGGCCAAATACTACGCTTCCGAGATCGCCGTGTCCGCCTCCAACGACGCCGTGCAGATCTTCGGCGGTTACGGCTACACGAAAGATTTCCCGGTGGAGAAATTCTACCGCGACGCCAAGCTTTGCACTATCGGCGAAGGCACATCAGAGATACAAAAGATCGTTATCGCGCGGGAAGCATTGAAACAATAAGCATACATACAAAGTGGTCAAACATAAAGAGAGGGTGTACCTGCGCAGGTACACCCTCTTTCATTTACCAAGTTTTTAAGCCCGCATGACAATTCCAACCCGCATTCATTGTATTTTTGCAATCGGTTGCATTTCAGGCAGAAGCTGCCATCCGGACAATATTAATTTATCATGTACCGATGCAAAATTATTATTGGACATTCGTACTTTGTGGCATTATAGCGTGAGCAACAATACATTATCCTGATTTTTTTATTAATTACCCTAAGTTATGACCACTTTTGAAGAACAATTAGACCATCTTTTCCTAACAGAAGACGCCATCCCGGCGGAATTTAAACTGCCGGCCGAGATCCACCAGCGCGAATACCTCTCAGACGGGGAAATGAAACCCTGGACCGGCGATGTGCACACCGTATTATCTCCCATCTGCATCAGAACTGCCAAAGGCCTCGAACGTAAAGTGATCGGCTCGTACCCGCTCTGCGGAGAAGAAGAAGCCATGGCCTCCCTCAACGCCGCTATCCACGCGTACCGCGACGGGCGTGGGGAATGGCCCACCATGTCTGTTGCCGAACGCATTGCCTGCGTGGAGAAATTCACCGGCAAAATGATCGCCAAAAAACAGGAAGTGGTGCAGCTCATTATGTGGGAGATCGGGAAGTCTTATGCAGACTCCGTAAAAGAATTCGACCGCACCGTGGAATACATCAACGCCACCATCGATGCGTTGAAAGACCTGGACCGCAAATCATCCGGCTTTGCCATAGAACAGGGCATCATCGGCCAGATCAGGCGCAGCCCGCTGGGTGTGGTGCTGTGCATGGGGCCGTTCAACTACCCGCTGAACGAAACCTTTACCACGCTCATTCCCGCGCTCATCATGGGCAACACGCTGCTGTTCAAACCTCCGAAACACGGCACCTTATTGCATTACCCGCTGCTGGAGGCTTTCCGCGAATGTTTCCCGAAAGGCGTGGTGAACACCATCTACGGCCGCGGCAACGTGATCATCGCCCCGCTCATGGAAAGTGGCAAGATCAACGTGCTCACGCTGATCGGTTCCAGCAAAGTGGCCAACCAGCTGAAAAAAATGCACCCGAAAGTGAACCGCCTCCGCGCCATCCTCGGGCTGGATGCAAAGAATGCGGCGATCATTACCGACAAGGCAGACATCGACCTGGCCGTGAAAGAATGCGTGCTCGGTTCGCTCTCGTTCAACGGCCAGCGCTGTACCGCCATCAAGATAATTTTTGTGCATAGCTCCGTGGCAGACGCTTTCCTTGAAAAAATGAGCGCCGCCGTGGGCAAGCTGAAATTCGGCATGCCCTGGGAAAAGGACGTGTTCCTTACACCCCTGCCAGAACCGCAGAAACCGGGCTATTTGCAGAGCTGCGTGGCCGATGCGGTGGCACATGGGGCAAAGGTGATCAACACGCATGGCGGGGCTGCAAATGCCTCTTTTGTGTATCCTGCCATCGTGTACCCGGTAAACGAACAAATGAAACTCTACCGCGAGGAGCAATTCGGCCCTGTGATCCCCGTGATCCCGTTCGACAGCATCGAAACGCCGATCAATTACCTGATCGAAGCGGACCACGGCCAGCAGGTGGCGCTGTTCTCCAACGACGCGGAAGAGCTGGCTTCGCTGATAGACCCGCTGGTAAACCAGGTGAGCCGCGTGAACATCAACTGCCAGTGCCAGCGCGGGCCGGATATTTTCCCCTTCACCGGCAGGAAAGATTCCGCCGAAGCAACGCTCTCTGTTTTTGATGCGTTGAGGGCATTCAGTATCCGTTCGCTGGTGGCCACCAAACAAACAGAAGAGAATAAAGCACTGATCAATAAGATCGTCAGCGATCAATCCTCGAACTTTCTTTCAACAAAGTATATTTTTTGATAAATTGTAAAAGTGCTGGCCTGGTAAGATTTAGCAGGCCAACACTTGCTTTTTTACATTTTTTTTGATATTTACACCTTAGTGTGATGGAAATATGTAAACAGAAAGTTAAATTTGGGTTAATTACTTTCCTTACCAATTTATCAACCTAAACACAAAACAAGAAAGATCGAGAAAATTTCTACTCCAAATGTGAAACCGCCTCAACCGAGGCGGTTTTCTATTGGGGTTGTCAAAATGCGATAAATGCTTTCAGTTTTGCCGGCGGATAGCCGAACATCTTCTTAAAAGCCGCGGAGAAATGATTGGGCGAGCTGTAGCCCAGGTGATCCGCCACCTCATTCACATTCATTCTTTTTTCCACCAGCATCTGCCGCGCGGATTTCATTTTCAGTTCCTGCACAAAACCAAATACGGTATTCCCGAAAAGTTGCTTGAAGCCTTTCTTCAGCTTGAACTCATTCAGCCCGAACCGCCTGCAAAGCAGGTCTAGGCTGAGTTCCGGGCAGAGGAATTCCGTGCGCAGGTGATCCTTCACTGCCTGCAGCCGTTCTGCGTCTGCGAGGGAAATACGTTGCACGCCGGTGGTAACCTGGAAGTGCATTAAAGCCTGCAGGGGATCCCACAGTTCGTTTTCCGCTGGTTGTTCTTTTGGGAGAAAAGTAGCATGGTCTCTAAAGAACGCGTGGTTCGCGATGGCATTCAGCGCCTCGCGTGTTGTTTTTGGGGTCATAACTCTAAATCCGTTTTACGTATATGTTTATCCGTTTCTCGTACTATCCGCGGGGGTTGCGCGGTATAATTTTGATGCAACAAAAATAATCACAAACATGTTGCGGAAAATACTGAAATGGACGGGCGGCATCATTGGTGTATTGGTGGCTGCTATACTTATTTTTTATTTCACCATGTATATCATCGTGAATAATAAACGGGATAAAACTTACCACGTAGATGTACGGATGATCGATATTCCCACGGATTCAGCCTCTGTGGCGGACGGAGCGCATATATACGCTACAAAAGGCTGTGGGGACTGCCATGGTGAAGATCTTTCCGGGAAAATCTTTATCGACGACGATGCGCTGGGCAGGGTCATTGCCGCCAATCTGACTTCCGGCAAAGGCGGCCGCCCCGCGGGTTATTCCAACCGCGACTGGCTGCTGGCTATGCGCCACGGGCTGCGCTCCGACGGCAAACCTTTGCTCATCATGCCTTCTTACGAATACTACAAAATGTCTGATCATGACCTGGGAAATCTTATTGCTTACGTCAAATCTGTTCCTCCGGTGGATCATGAGCTCCCGGAACATAAGCTGGGCCCGCTGGGCACTGTATTGTCGGGTCTGGATAAACTTCCGCTGATACCCGCTGAACAAATCGACCATCACCATAAATCCCGCGCTGCCGTGAAACGTGGCCCGACAGCAGAATATGGTGAGTATCTTTCCATGTCGTGCACCGGCTGCCACAAGCCCAACCTGAAAGGCGGCCCCAGCCCGGTGCCCGGCGGTACGCCCTCGCGCGACATTACGGCTTCGGGCAATATCGGCAAATGGTCGCTCGGCGAATTCAACAAAGTGCTGCGCACCGGCAAAACGCCCGACGGGCGCCAGCTGCAGAATGAAGACATGCCCTGGAGAATGACCGAGAAATATACGGATGAAGAAATACAGGCAATTTATCTCTATCTCAAAACGCTGTAACCTCCTGCAGTTTTAAAACGTTTAATCATGGCTTTACCGCGAACGATCTCGAATCCTTATATCGGCGACACGGTTACTTTCCTGGAAACAACCGAAGAAACCGGCGGCTCGCACGTAACGGTGCTGGTGGAACTGGCGCCGGGCGGCAAGAACGGGCTGCATTACCACACCACGTTCACCGAGCATTTTGAAGTGGTGGAAGGGGAGCTGGGCCTGCGCGCGGGAAAAGAATTTCTTTTCCTGAGTAGGGGTGGAACGGCATCTGTGCCGTCTCATATGCAGCATCTCTTTTTTAATCCCAGCACCAAACACCCAGTGGTGTTCAAGGTGACGGTGACGCCGGCGAGGCAGTTCGAAGCCTGCCTGCGCGTGGCTTACGGGCTGGCGATGGATGGGAAGATGACTAAAAAAGGAATGCCGAAAAAGTTCAGCCATCTTGCGGTGTTGCTGGAGCTGGGGGAAAGTTACCTGACCTTCCTGCCGCACAAACTCCAGGTATGGCTGTATACGTTCTTCGCCAAAAGGGCGAAAAAGAACGGGGCTTTGAAAGAACTGGAACCGTATTATAAACAACAAGAGACGCCCGAAGGCGTCTCTGCTTAAATATCAATCACATGCTTTTATTGATCATTTCTTCTGTAAAGAACCTGGGAGACCTGGCGCTGTGCTTCTTTTACGATGCTTTCCGCTCCATCTTCAAGGCTGCCTGAGCAGGGAGCTTAATCCAGGAAGTCGTCCGCAGCGTTCTGCTTTGAAGCAGCGCTGCCGGCCATTCCTTCGAACCATGCATCCACGTTGCCCGCAATTACCGGCGGCAATTTGCTCTTCACAAAATCCTTCACCGCTTCTATCGCTTTAACGGCCTGCTCGTCTGAGATACCGGCCTTGTCTTTGAGTTGTTGGATCAGTTCCTGCATGAGGTTTGTTTTAGGCTACTTTTAAGGTTACCAGTGTGCTCTTCTCCAGCTTCTCCGCGCAATATTCGCGTGTGAGCACGAATGATTTTTCATTCGCGGAAGGCAGGTTGAACATCGCATCGGCCAGCACCACTTCGCAGATGGAACGGAGGCCGCGGGCGCCCAGCTTGTATTCCAGCGCTTTATCCACGATATACTCCACTGCGTCGGGCGTAAAAGTAAGCTCGATGCCTTCCACTTTGAACAGCTTTTTGTACTGTTTCACGAGCGCGTTGCGCGGCTCGGTGAGGATGGCAGACAGGGCTTCCTTATCCAGCGTATTCAGGTAAGTAACGACCGGCAGACGGCCCAGCAGCTCGGGGATAAGACCGAACTGTTTCAGGTCCTGCGAATTCACGTAGCGGAGGATGTGCTTGCGCGCGTCTTCTTCTTTCTCCTTATTCACGGTGAAGCCGATGGAATGCGTTTGTATCCTGCGGGAAATGATGCGGTCCACCCCGTCGAATGCGCCGCCGCAGATGAAGAGGATGTTCTGCGTGTTCACTTTGATGAGCTTTTGCTCCGGGTGCTTGCGGCCGCCCTGCGGGGGAACGAGCACTTCGGTGCCCTCCAGCAGTTTGAGCAGGCCCTGCTGCACGCCTTCGCCGCTCACGTCGCGGGTGATGGAAGGATTGTCGCTCTTGCGCGCGATCTTGTCGATCTCATCGATGTATACGATGCCTCTTTCGGCTGCTTCCACGTCGTAGTTGCACACCTGGAGCAGGCGGGTGAGAATGCTTTCAACGTCTTCGCCCACGTAACCCGCTTCTGTGAACACGGTAGCGTCCACGATGGTGAATGGCACATTCAGCAGCTTGGCGATGGATTTGGCCAGCAGGGTTTTACCGGTACCGGTTTCGCCCACCATGATCAGGTTGCTTTTTTCGATCTCCACGTCATCTTCCGTAACCTGCTGGTTGAGGCGTTTGTAGTGGTTGTACACCGCTACTGCCAGTATTTTCTTCGCATCGTCCTGCCCGATCACGTATTCGTCCAGGAAATGCTTGATCTCCACCGGTTTGGCAACTTTAGGAACGAAATGGGAAGGAGTGGCCTTCCTGGCTTCACCGCCCGGGTTCAGTTCCTGTTCTATGATCTCCTGTGCGTTGGCCACGCAGTTCTCACAGATATGCCCTTCCGCGCCGGCGATCAGTATCCTTACCTCGTCTTTGTTACGGTTGCAGAAAGAACAGCGAATCTTGGATTCTTTCATCTAAATAATTTTAATATGAAGGCTGTGTCCCTTGAAGGGGCTACAAAATTAAGCATTTTTTCCGGGGGAGGGTGAAAAAGAAAGTCTCACCGTGGGAATGGAAGAAAAAAGGGAACCGCTGTTCCGGAAAGGGTTGAAAAAGAAAACGTCCCGCTTTCGGGCGGGACGTTTCAGTGTTACTGAGGATTGTTATTTTCCGCGGCTTTTTTCTTCGGGTTCTTTTCCAGAACGTCGTCGATAATGCCGTATTCTTTGGCTTCGTCTGCGGTCATCCAGTAGTCGCGGTCGCCGTCTTTTTCCACGCGTTTCACGGCCTGGCCGCTATGGGTGGCGATGATCTCGTTCAGCTCTTTTTTCAGCTTTACGAATTCGCGGGCGGTGATCTCGATATCGGAGGTCTGTCCTTCAGCGCCGCCATGGGGCTGGTGGATCATTACGCGGGCATGTTTCAGCGCGGTGCGTTTGCCTTTGGAACCGGCTACGAGCAGCACGGCGCCGAAGGAAGCGGCCATACCGGTGCAGATGGTAGCCACTTCAGGGCTGATGATCTGCATGGTATCATAGATGCCCAGGCCGGCGTATACGGAGCCTCCGGGGCTGTTGATATACATCTGGATATCCCGGTTGCGGTCGGCTGATTCCAGGAACAGCAGCTGGGCGGTGATCACGTTGGCCACGTAATCGTTGATGGGGTCGCCCAGGAAGATGATCCTGTCTGCCATCAGGCGGGAGAACACGTCCATCTGGGTAACGTTCAGCTGGCGTTCCTCGATGATATACGGCGTCAGGGAATTGATCTGGTGCTGATGGGCGCGGGCGTAACTATCTACAACCAGGCTGCTGATTCCTCTGTGCTGGATGGCATATTTCCTGAATTCGTTGTTATTAATGTTCATGATGGTGATGTTTATGAGGTAATTTAACGAAATCTTCTGCAGAAATTTCCTCTTCTTTTACGTTCACCTTTGTTTCGGCCCAGTCAAACAGCTTTTGGGTGATCATTTCGCGGTAGGTCTGGTCTACATACTTCTCGTCCTGCAGCAGGCGTTCCAGGTAGCTGTCCAGCCACTCTGCCTGTTCGCCGCCGAGGCCGTAGTATCCCATGATCTTGGCACGGGCGCTTTCTTTCAGTTCCTCGAAGGAAACTTCCAGGGAATTATCACGGATCAGTTTGTCGCTGATCAGGGTCCAGCGCAGCTGATGGTCGAAGCTCGGGTATTCTTTATCGGCTTCCTCGGCTGTTTTCGGTTTTTCACCGCCTTTTTGCAGCCAGCGTTTGAGGAAATCTTTGGGAAGCTCGATCGGTGTTTCGTGCACCAGGGTTTCGAACAGATCGTTGTGCATGTGGTTGGTCGCTTCCTGCTTCCAGTACTTGCCGATCTCTTCTCTCAGTTTTTCCCTGAATGCCTCTTCTGTTTTGATCTCCTGGCCGGGATACACTTCGTTGAAGAACTCTTCGTTCAGCTCTCTTTTTTCGATCAGGCCTACTTTGGTGATCGTGAGCTGGAAGTATTTTTTCAGGGAATCTTTGTCGTTGGCAAGGCCTAGGTCTTTCACGATGGCTTCAGCCTGGGTTTTGTCGAATGCTTTGGACAGCTGGATCACCAGGGTGTCGCCGGCTTTTTTGCCTTGCAGGTCTTTTTGCGCGGCTTCGGAGAAGGATTTTACCAGCAGGGAATTTTCTTTCTTTTCAGCGCCTTCGGCTACGTTGCCTTTTGCGTCTGTTTCGATGAATTCCAGGCTGAGCACGTTATTGTCCGAAGTGATGGTTTCGGGCTCGGACATTTTGCCGCCTTTCAGCTGCAGGCGTTCCAGCTCCTGGTTCACCACTTCATCCGTTACCTTGATGTTGTAGCGGGTGAGCGAGGTTTTGGCGAGCAGGCCGTCTACATCGAAAGAAGGCTTCAGGCCTACTTCGAACTCGAAATTATATTCGGAAGGTTGCGCGTAATCAAGTGATTTGGCTTCTGTATCCAGAGACAGGGGCTGGGCGAAGATCTCCAGCTTTTCCTGCTGAAGGTAACCCATCAGTTCCTTTTCTACGGTTTTCAGCACCTCGTCCTGGAAGAGGGCCTGGCCGCTCATTTTTTTGATCATGCCGGCAGGAACCTGGCCTTTCCGGAACCCCGGAATGCTCGCATTCTTGGAAAAATGCTTCACAGCTTTCTCGAAATTGGGAAGGTAATCTTCCTGGCTCACTTTCACAGTGATCTTATCATTTAATAAACCAATGTTCTCTCTGGTTACGGTTGCCATTTGTTTTTTGTTAATATTTAAAACACAGAATAAATAAGCTTATTGATGGCTGTGAAGCACTAGTCTGCGAAGATTGTGCCACGGGGCCGGAAGCAGGATTTCCTGCCGTTTTAGCAGAAAACAACCGGGAAAGGGCAGACAATTTATCATTCCTGGCGCCCCCAGAACCCGGTTCCTTCAGCTCCGCCGGTTGCTGTAAAGTGGTAACTGTCAGCTGTTTGCAGAAAAATGCCACCACCGGCGAAGCGCGAAGATAGTGCGTTTATACGAGATTTTGAGGGGATGGGCGACATATAAAAAGGGAATGGAATACGACCCGGGCGGGCTCTGTCACGAGGCGACCTTCATTTCGATGTAAAAAGTGGTACCCCCGCTTTCTTCTGTTTCAAACCATATTTTCCCGTTGTGCGCTTCGATGATCTGCTTGGAAATACTCAGGCCGAAACCAAAAGATGCTTCCCCGCGGGTGCCCTTCCTTTTCACTTCATGGGTCTGGCTGAATATTTTATCCTGCATGGAGAGGGGGATCCCGATGCCATGGTCTTTCACGGCAACCCTTACGGTGCCGTTCTGCCGCTTCACTTCCACTTCTATGTGCGTGCCGTCGGGACTGAACTTGATGGCGTTATTGATGAGGTTGCTGAATACCCGCCATATTTTTTCCCGGCAGGCGATCACCTGCACGGGTTCTGCCTTGAGCACGATGCTTTGCTGCTTTTCCATGGCTTTTGTTTGCAGCAGGTCCACGCAGTATTTCAGCGCAACATGTATCTCCATCAGTTCCATTTCCATGTCGCTGAGCGAAGTATCGAGCACCAGCAGGTCCGAGATGAGGTCGAGCGCACTGCCGCTGGATGTATGGATCAGTTCTACCATTTCCCTGTCCTGCGCTTTTCTTCCGGGATCCATCAGCATCAGGTCAGACAGGGTGCTGATGGCGCCTACGGGATTGCGGAGGTCGTGCGCTACTATTTTCATCATGCGGTAATGGTTTTGCTGGCTCTGTTCCAATGCTGCGAGGCTTCTCCGGATATTGTCGTGCTGGGCGGTCACTTCCTGGTTCAATTGTTCCAGCGCCGCTACATGCCGGCGGGACTTCCGCCAGTTGTGCCATACCATTCCCGCGATCAATATGGCGGCGAAGAACAAAACGACTAGAATGGCGAGGTAAGCTGTTTGCAGCTCATTGTTCTTTTGCAGCAGTTCCAGCTTATGTTCCCCGGCCATTCGTTCAAATTCTTTGTTGATGTCTGCCACGGCGGGTTTCACGGCAGCGGCCTCCAGGGAATCATGCAGTTTTATGTAGGCTCTCAGTGCGGTATACCCCGGTTCCTGCTGGCCGGTCTTTTCATAATATTGCCATTGCAGGCGGTGCCAGCGTTGCCGGACCCCCGGATCGCCCACCAGGTCCAGGGTTGAACCCATTTCCTGCAAAACGGATCTTGCACTGTCAAGCCGGTTGCCGGCCAGGTAGAGGGAAATAAGTTTAGCCATTGTCAGTTGTGCGTCCCTCTTTTCGTCCTCTCCGTGAATGTTGATATCAATGCTTTGCCGGAGCAGGGATTCCGCGCCCAGCGTGTCTCCCAGGCGAAGCAAAACGCCGCCTTTGTTGCCATATATAACGGCTTTCCCTGCCTGGATGTCGTCTACATTATCCCGGACGTTGAGGAACTTGGCGCCGGACTTTTCGATGAACCTGAGCGCGCTGTCGTAGTAGAAGATTGCCCGCTGGTTATCGCCGCCCTTTTCATAGCTTAAAGCCGTATTGTCCAGCTGGGCGTGCTGATAGGAGAAGATAGGGAATGTGGAGGTGTCGCAGCGGGAGAGCCGTTGAAAGGCTTCCGCGAAATAAGGCGCCGCTTCCAGGTATTTCTCCTGGTGGTAGTAGACCAGCGCCAGCCTGTTGGCATATTCGTGGTAGAGGCAGGTATCGGTTGTCTGCAGCAGCATTTCGCGGCCGCGGAAAAAATAGATATAGGCTTCGTTGTATTTTTTCTGGTCGCGGAATATATCTCCCCGCGCAAAGAGTGCCTGTGCATAGTACTGGGGATAGCGTTGCTGCATGGATTTGTCGTTGAATATTTGCAGCATGCTGTCTGCATACAGCGAGGCTTCCTGCAGCTTGCCCATGCGCATGCAGCGCTCGTGCCGGTAGAAATATTTCCGGTGCAGATCGATTGTTCCTGTTGTGGGAGATACTGCATAGGCTTGTTCCAGGTAAGCGAGGCCGGCGGCAGAGCTGGATTGTTCGATTTGGTAGGTTCTTGCGAAAACCGAATCGAAGTATGCGGGATGTTCGTGCGTTTTTTGCACGGTAGGTGTACAGGCGTTTAAGAGTATCAGTATCGACAGAAGAATTAGCCTGTTTGCCGGAAAGCGGGACTTAAACAAGGAGCATTCATTCATATTTTTCCAGGATATGGGCTATTGCATAGACTAATATAAGCATTTCTTTTTACCCGGTAAGGTTATGATTTACAGGGTATTTTTCACCCTTTTTTCGTTAATCCGGAATCGGTTCATGCCAGATTTATATCAGGCCTGTTAACAAATGGCATTGGCCGTAAACAGAAAAAGACCCACATTGTGGGCCTTTCCTGAACTGTTTGACAAATCTGTTTATCGCTGTATATACGCCCTCACATTCAACCGCTGCACAGCCTCCGCATCCGCCCTGTCTGTCCGCAGATCCGAGATATGCAGCTGCTCCACATCATCCGCGATCACCGGCACGCGGGGATCGGCTGACTGCGAACGGAGCGTGATGCCATACAAACCAATGTCCTTCACATGCCGGATGAAAAGGCCGGAACTGGGCAGGTTGCGCCACCGGTCCGGTGCGGGGTATTCTTTTTCCAGCTCGGGAACTTTTAGCGGGTCGCCGGTGTATTCCCCCTGCTTAAGCCCGCCCCTGTTCACAATGCGGATATTGCTCAGCGTTATATTTTCTATCGGGGAGCCGGGAATGCCGGTGATGGAAGAGGAATAATTGCCAGCGTCATAAACATTGATGTCCGATAAAGAGACATTGCGCATGTGCCCACGCGGCGGCTCCGGCGCCGTGTCGGTATGTTTGCGGGCCCTGTTGCCAAGGCGCACATAGATCGGGCATTCCGTGCCTTGTATCACGATATTGCTCACGGTTACGCCGTCCATGACCCCGCCGTCAACGATTTCCAGCGCTATGCCCACCTGCCCGATGCGGGGCGTTCTGAATATCGGCTCGGTTGGACATGCAGAGGGTTTTACGATGCAATTGCTGATCACGATGTTCTTAAAACCGCCGGTAGATTCTGTACCGCATTTGATAGCAGCGCAAAAACTGCTCACGATACAATTGGTGACGGTCACATCTTCGCAGGGGGCTGCACCGGTGCTTTTCAGCGTAATGCCGTCGTCGTCCGTGTCCATGATGCTGTTGGAGATCACGACCTGCCTGCATCCGTCTATATCGATCGCATCGTTGTTGCGGTTGCTGTGGTTGTAAACGCGGATGTTGTCGATGCTGAGGTTCTCACAATCGAGATAATGCTGGTTCCAGATGCCGGAACTCTGCATGGTAACATCGCGAACGGAGATCTTTTGGCAGGAGATGAACAGGATATTCCTTGGTCTTCCGTCCCGGTCTTCATGCACGGCCCCTTTCGGATGAGGGCGCGGCACTTGCCTGGCGCCCTGGCCGTCTATCGTCCCAAACCCGCTGATACCGATGTTGCTGGCGCCTTCTGCATAGATCAGCGCATACCAGCCGCCGGGGTCTTTCTGGGAGCGGTAGGCGGGCTGCTGCTGGCGGGGAAAATCGCGGTGATCGGTGCTGGCATACAAAACAGCGCCCCGTTCCAGGAACAGTTCCACGTTGTTCTTTAAAGTAATCGTGCCGCTTTTATAATGGCCATTCGGGATAATGACCCTTCCGCCCCCGGATCTGAAACAAGCGTCCACCGCCCTGTTGATGGCCATGGTGCTCAGTTTGGAAGTGTCCCTGCCTGCGCCGAAATCGAGGATATTCACATCTTTCCCTTTCACATCTAAAAAAGACAATGCAATAACCGGCAGTAATAATGCGCTTTTAAATTTCATTCATCTGCATTTTAATCCGTTCGAATCTAATATCCATAACCCTGGCGAAGACTGGGGTTGCTACTGAGCGTCTGCGGGCCGTAAGGCAAAATTTCCCTTTGGTTGGGCACAAAGCTCCCGGCCCAGTCATTGGCAAAAGTGTTTAAGTACGCTGTCGCCCATTTCACGCTGGTATAACCCGCCGGCTGTGAAGAAGGCGCGGGCTGGTAATACCCCGAATAATACACAAGGCCTGTGGTTGAATTATTGAGGTAATACATCACAGCTGGCACATTCTCGTAAGGCGCCTGCCGCAGCCTGAGCTTCTCCAGGTTGCCGCGGGTCTCGGCAAATGTGCTGCTGATCAGGTTCCAGCGGATGAGGTCCCATTTCCTCAAGCCCTCGCCGCCGAATTCAAACATCCTTTCATCGGTAATGGCTTTGAAAAAACCGTCAAAGCTGGAAGGGATCGTGCCTATTTTAGTTTCATCACCATTAAACCCTCTTAAACGCACCTGCTTAAAGGCATCAGTGGCAGCCGCGGTAGGGCCGTTGTTCAGCTGGTTCTCCGCTTCTGCAAACATCAGCAGCACATCAGAATAACGGATCATCGGCCAGCTGATGCCGGTGTAAGCAAAGTTGCTGTTAAAGGCAGTGGCGGGATTGGAATGCCAGTCCCTCCTGAACTTCGCCATCAGGAAAGGCCCGTAAACCGAAGCGCTGCCGATATAGTGGCCGGACCCGTTGATGGCATAGCTGGCAATGGTCACATCCCTTCTTACGTCCATGCTGTCGAACTTATAAAAGTAGGTGGGAAGCGCCCAATTGGAGCCCATGCCGTTTCCATTCGTACGGATGCCGTCAATAAAGCCCACGCGGCCGTCAGAAACGCCGTTACCGCCAGAGAGTCCTACCTGGAATAATATTTCCCCGTTGGGCTCGATCTTATGCGCGTCCAGGTTATCCTTGAACACAGCCATGAAGCTGGGGTTCAGCTTATGTTTGCCGGAATTGATGATGTCATTGCATTCATCTCGGGCGATCTGGTAATATTTCCGGAAGTCCGCAGGCCGTTCCATCTGCTTCGAAGCAGCCCGCAGCGAATACCCGCCCCTGAACAGGGCGATCCTTGCCCGCAGGGCCTTTGCGGCACCTTTGGTGATCCGCTCATCTGTTGCAACACCTGCATCTCCCCGCCAGGGCAGGAGCGTGGCGGCCAGCGCCAGGTCGTCCAGGATATGATCGTAGATGGAATCCCTGTTCGATGCCGGCAGGTTAAGATCAGGCTGGTCTATGGAAGGGATATAAGGCGCCGGTACATCGCCCCAGAATTTGATGATGTCGAAAAAGAACTGAGCCCGCAAAGCCAGCGCCTCGCCATGCAGTCTTCGCAGGCTTGCTTTATCGTTGTCGGACCCGTTGTTGTACAGGTGCATCTTCGGGATGTTCTTGATGCATTGATTGGCCCGGTCGATGCCAGCGTAATAGATATTCCATTCCGCATCCAGCTCCGTATTGGTGGCAAGGGCATTATACCTGCAAAGGGCTTTGGGCCCGTTGTCGCCGCCGATGCTCACGGTATTGCTGGCGTTGCAGTACGATTCGTCGCAGTCATTGGAGAAATAATACTGGATCCTTCCGCCGTAGCCCCTGTCGCCGGCGAGTGAAGCGTAGGTGCCCAATACGGCGCCGTAAGCGTCGTTCACGCTGCCGAAAACATAAGCTTCATCAAAAGCGGAATTCGGCGTCAGCGTTAAAAATTTCTTGCAGGAATTTAATGAGACGGCCAGGAGAAAGCATCCGGCAAGCATAACAAGTCTCTTTGAACGGATAATATTCATATGCTGAATGATCTAAAATTTGACATTAATACCGGCGATGAAAGTTCTGCTGCGTGGATAAGGAGAAGAATCAACGCCCGGCGTTACATAATTGGAATTCTTGGTGCTTACCTCGGGATCGGGGCCGGTATATTTTGTGATGATACCTGCATTGTTCACCGTGCAATAGACCCGCAGGCTGCTGATCTTATTCCTTGACAGCGTTTCCACCGGCAGGCTGTAACCCAGTGTGATGTTGCTGAAGCGCAGGAAAGATCCGTCTTCCACTGCCCAGGAATCCAGCAGGAGGTAGTTGCCTCCTTTGATAGGCTGCCAGAGCTTCGCGTCCTTGTTGATCGCAGCCAGCACTTCCGGGGGAGCGCCTGCAGGCAGGGTTTTGCCATTTACGGAAACGGCCCATTGCATGGCATTGCCATTAGCGTCGATGGTGCGCCAGCGGTCGTTCATGATGGCCGTAAGGTTGGAAAAGCTGCCTGCATAGGCATTGCTGAACTCCGCTTTATCGCCGTTCAGTATTTTATTCCCATACACGAAGTTGACGAATACGCTCAGGTCAAATCTTTTGTAGGTGAGCTGGTTGTTGAGCCCGCCGGTGAATTTAGGCTGCGCGGTACCGAGGATCGTCCGGTCGTCGGCATTTACGATGCCATCGCCCGTCCGGTCCTTTAATTTCTTGGTTCCCGGTGCAGGAATGCCTACGGAAGGGGTATTATCTGCCACTCCTTTTTTCAGTACATACGCGCCGTTGGCGGGATTGTAATCAAAATCATCCAGGGTATACATGCCGTCTGACTCATATCCCCAGATAGCGCCCACCGGCTGCCCTACCTTCACGAGGTATTCGTTGCCTGGCCCCCAGCCTGAGCTGGCGAAATACTGATCGGCTACGTTAGACAGTTTAATGATCTCGTTGCGGTTAGTGGCGATGTTGAAATTGATATTCCATTTAAAGTCCTTTGCTGAAATGGCCGTTGTGCTCAGTTGCAGTTCCAGCCCGCGGTTCCTCACGCTGCCCACATTCTGCAATTGCGTGCTGAAGCCGGAGTTGGCAGCAATGGGCACATTGATCAGCAGGTCGCGCGTGTCGTTCAGGTAGGCGTCGAGGCTTACCTGGAGGGCGTTGTTGAAAAGGCTTACATCCAATCCTGCGTTGCGCGACAGCGTGGTTTCCCATTTCAGGTCCGGGTTGGCCAGGTTGGCGATGGCATAGCCCGGGAGAAGAGTGTTGTTCAGGCTGTAAGGCGTGCTGTTTGACCGGTACAGGGAAGTGTATAGGAAATCGCTGATGCGGTTGTTGCCTGCCAAACCATAGCTGAGGCGGAGCTTGAGGTCGGACGCAAAGTTGTTCGGCTTAAAGAACTCTTCGTTGGAGATGCGCCAGGCAACGGATGCAGATGGAAAGTAGCCCCATTGGCGGCCCGGGGCGAACTTGGAAGAGCCGTCTGCCCGCAGGTTGAACGTAGCCAGGTATTTATTCCTGTAGGTGTAGCCGATCCTGGTAAAGAAAGAAATGATCCTGCTTTTTGCATCCGTGGAAGCAGGGTACAGCGGCATGGAGGTTCCCAGGCTTAGCTGCGAAAATGCTTTTTCAGGCGTGATGCCTACCGGGAAATATCTTACCTGGTCCGTTTGGGAATTGGAAGAAACCTGGTATATCTCCTGGCCCAGCAGTGCATTGATGGAATGATCCCTGTGAAAACCGGATTTCAACGAGCTGTTGTTAAAAGTAAGCACTGCATTCTCATTCACAGAGGTCATGTTGCTGTTGGTGATGCTGATGATGGGTTTTCCTGCGCTGTTGGTGATCGCGTTCCAGGTGATGTAGTCGTCGAACGCATCCATCTTACCCGCGGTTTTGTTGATACCGCCGGTAATGCGCAGCGACAGGTATTTGGTGAACGCATATTGCAGGTAGGAGCTGATGGTGGTATTGACGGAACGGTTTTTCCGGTAGGAAGCATTCGCGAATTCAATGGGATTGATGAGGTAATAACCCGTTGCATTGGTCTGCGCAAAATATGCGGCGTCGTTGGAACTGTTGGGGTCCTCTGAATTAACAAGGAAAGGCCGGTATTTAACGGAATTGCGCAGGCGGTTGTTGGTCACATTGCCGGATGCGCTTGTTCCGGGGCCGTTAATGACCTGGTCGTTGTAAACAAAATTCAACCCTACTTTGAGTTTATCTGAAACGGTATGATCCAGCCGCGCATTTAAGAGGTTCCTTAAATAGCTGGAATTGATCATCACGCTTTTTTCGTTGTTGTTGGTATAGCTGATATTGAAAGTGGTGGCTTTATCGCCGCCGGTGATGCTCACATTATGGGTTTGGGTAGGCGCGCTCCTGCCGAACGTAAGCTGCTGCCAGTCTATATTTTCCGCGTTCCTGATGGAATCCAGCCCTGCCCAGGTATTACCGTATTGCGAAGTAAAGGCAGAGCTGTCTGCCAGCGTGTTCCTTGTTTTTTCCCAGTTGTATTCGATGAATTCCCTTGGGTTCATCACATCGAATTTTTTTGCCAGCTTGTTGACGCCATAGAAATAATTATACGCTACGACGGTTTTCATGGGTTTGCCGCCTTTGGTGGTGATGATAACTACGCCATTGGCGCCCCTTGCGCCGTAAATGGAAGTGGCGGCGGCATCTTTCAGCACGTCTACAGATTCGATGTCCTGCGGCGCTATTTTTGAAAGGGCGTCTTCCACCTGGATGCCATCCACCACATACAGCGGGGTGTTATCCTGCGTGATAGAGCCGCCGCCCCTTACCTTGATCGTAACGGCTGCGCCAGGGCCTCCTTCCGTTGTCGAGATATTAACGCCGGCCAGCCTGCCCTGCAAGGCCTGCATGGCGGAACTGAGCGGGATATCTTTTATCTGGCCGGCATTGACTGACGATACGGCGCCCGTGAGATCCCGCCGCCGCTGGGTGGCATAGCCAACCACCACCACATCATTCAATGCCGTCGTTTTATCCGCCAGCGACACATTCAGCACCTGGCCGGCAGATACCGGCACTTCTTTCGTAGTGACGTTGACCGCCGAAAACACCAGGATAGCCTGCACCCCCCGGATGCGGATACGAAAATCACCGCGGGCATCTGCCTGTGAAAAATTCTGCGTACCTTTTTCAGTGATGGTGATCCCGGCCATAGGCTCGCCTTTTTCGTTGGTGATATGCCCCGTGACCGTATTGGCGGCCGGCGGGGCACTGGTTGGTTGCTGAGCCGATGCAGCGGTAAAGAGATACAATCCTGCGGAAACAAGCGCAAACCGGCAGGACATGCGTAGCGATTTTAGCATAACGGAAATCTATTTTAGAATGATAACGAGATATTGCATGGAAAAAAATGAAGCATTCCTTTACTGTCTAATGCCTGATCCTTTAAATATTAAATACGTGGAAAGCCTGACCCGAACTAATGTATAAGAGAGTATGTATATTTTTCAAAACGTGCGCATCCTGTATTCAACCATTGCTGTAAAAATAGCGACTCCTTTTAAGGAGGTAAACGACATCTTTTATCTTAAAATGGCTGTTTTTTACGCTAAAGCGACTTTTCGAAAGTATAACACCCGGTAAGTGCTTACCTTACCACAGCAGGGCAACGCCGGCGGATTTGCCGCCTGTCCGCGTCCGGCAGCTTTTTTTATAAACCAGATGATAACATGAATAACAAATTTGAACTCAAGATCCTGGCCACCAGCTGGGGTTTCACCGGTACAACCGGAGAATTTTGCGATAAGGCGAAAAAGGAAGGATACGACGGGATCGAAGTACTGTGGCCTTCCGGGAAAAAAGAGCAGGATGACCTGTTTGCCGCGCTGGAAAAATATGAGCTGGAGGTAGGCGTGCTGTGCGCCGGTTTCGACAGGCAATACCAGAAGCACCTGGAAGAATTCATCGCTATGACGGAAGAAGCTACCGCGCAAACTACCCGGCCGCCGCTTTATATCAACTGCCATTCAGGGAGGGATTATTTCAGCTATGATCAGAACAAAGCTTTCATCGATCATACCACCCGTTTATCAAAGGAAACCGGCATCATGATCTGTCATGAAACGCACCGGGCAAGGATATTGTATTCCGCCCCGGCCGCCAGGCATTACATCGATACTATCCCTGAGCTGCGCATTACTTTCGACGTATCGCACTGGTGCAATGTGAGCGAAAGCCTGCTCGAAGATCAGCAGGAGACCATTGATCTTGCGTTGAGCCGCGTGGATCATATCCATGCGCGCATCGGCCACCCGGAAGGGCCGCAGGTAAACGATCCCAGGGCCCCCGAATGGGAACCAGCCGTGAATGCGCATTTGAGCTGGTGGGACCAGGTGGTGGAAGCAAAAAGGAAAGCAGGCGAACGCCTTACCATATTAACTGAATTCGGCCCGCCCGATTATATGCCTACGCTTCCCCATACCCGCGATCCTTTATCGGATCAGTGGGCCATCAATGTGCACATGCTGCATTTGCTGCGGGAAAGGTATCTTCGGTAGCGGGAAACCCGTCATTGTTGCAAAGCCCGTCATTGCGTAATGACGGGCTTTGCAACGCTTGTGGGAATTTTGAAAACATTTAATAATTAACATCGCTGGCCCATGCCACCCAGCTGTGATTGACGAGGTTGCTGTAATTGTTCTTGTACATGGATTTATAGATCCATCCCAGCTGCGTGGTATTCCAGTCGTGCCAGCACAGCCAGCCCACTACGTTGGGATAGGTGGTCCTGATCTTTTCCGCCAGCAGGTTGTAATCAAAAGTGCCGTTCAGGTTGGGATCGCTGTTGCCCCGCACGCCGTGGCCGGTGCCGAATTCCGTCAGGAAAATAGGCTTGGCCAGGGTCCTGATCACGCTGTAGTCGTTGATGACCATGTTATCGGCATACACGTCCGCCCCCACGATATCCACGTAATTGGTGCCGGGGTAATAATTGGTATAGGCGCCGTCGCCCACCACGTTATTGTTGGGCGCGTATATCCAAATGAGATTGTTTAGTTTCTTGACGCTGGTGAAATAGTTGAAGAGGTCTGCCCACAGGGCCCTGAAGTTCGCATAGTTCGTCGTGTAATACCAGCACCAGCTGCCGTTCATTTCATGGAACGGCCGGTATAATATGCTTACGCCGTTCGTCTGGAAGTACGCCAGCTTGGCGGCCATGGAGTCCATATTGGTCACCCACTGCGCCCTCAGCGACCCGCCGGGCAGCAGCGCACTGAGATCGCTGCCGCTGGAAACGCCGGGGTTCTTCAGTCCGCCGCATATCTCGATCACGCATCCATGCTGTTTGTCCAGGTCTTTCAGGAAAGGCGAATGATGATTCCAGTTATCGACATCATTAAAATCAGAGCCCACGATAGCCGGGTATTTGCCGGTGGCCTGGGCAAATGGATGGATGATCTGGTCGTCTCCCAGCTTGTACTGTGTTTTGTGGGAGATATTACTGTTTTGCCCGGCCAGTATCCGTTTGCCCGGCTGGTTCTTGAGGTTTTGAATGAGCCTGAGCAGCGCATCGGTCCTGGGGTTCAGCGCAGGATTGGCGCCCATCAGCATGTTTCCGCGGGGATTGGCTACAAGCGGGTCTGCCTGTTTGTTTTCCTGCTTGGCACAGCCTGCATTGAGCATAAGCTGCGCGGCCGCAAACAGTTTCAGGATAGTGAGTTTCATAACGTTTCATTTTTAGGTGGTCAAATGCATATCCACAAGCGTTGCCTTGCTGTTCTAAAGTAGCACATCCGCGGGCTCGCGCGGTGGTGAAGTCGTTTTAGCGTATTAAACAGTTATTTTAAGATAAAAGAAGGCACTTTCCTGCTTAAGATCAGGCGCTATTTTTACGGCGATGTCAAATAATTTATTGGTATAATTAAGCAGATAAAAAGATAAATTCGAAGATGAGAATACGCTTTGCAGGAGCCAGTCTGCTCCTATTCCTGGTCACATGCTTTTGCTCACGGCTCATGGCCCAGCCGAAATGGCGGCTGGAGGATTTTTCGGCGGACCTGAACCGGCTGGTCATTTCTCCGGGCCAGCTATGGGTGGGTAGCGGTTATACCAGCGTAAACCCTGTTCTGAATTCAGTGCTGGGTGTAGGAGATGTAATGGCGCCGCCTGTTTCAGGCCGCGGGTTTAAGCTGGAAGCGCGGTTCATCGCGAATGGCGATACTATCAGGGACCATTTCGTATGGGGCAGCAAAGTGAGGAATATCCTTTATACCGGCGGACAATGGCAGCCGGACAGGATCACGCGCAGGGGCACCTATCACAGGATGCACGAGGACGGACTGATCTCCTTCGAGATCAATTCACACCTCATTCCCCTTGCAGACAAGCCGGGATTTTTAATTCGTTACGAAGTAAAGAACAGGGCAACCGTTGCTTTGAACCTCGCGATGTTCCCATTGGTCACTCCCGGGAAACCCGCAGTGTACCCGATGAAAGACTGGGGCTTTATGCCGCCGGCCGATATGCAGAACAGCGATACGCTGAAAGTAAATGTATTGCAGGAAGGGCAGGGGATGAACATTCCCCCGCAGCAAAGCCGTACCGGTTATATTGCCGTAGTATTTGCCAAAGATGCAGGCGCAGTATCAGCTTCCGGAGGTTTGGCCGCCTGGGAAAAAGAAACCGCGGCGATATGGGAAAAACGCATGGGATGGGCGCTGAAGAATATCCCCGTGTTGAAAACAAACAACGCGGCACTGGAGAGTTATTACAAAAGATCCATCGCTTCAGGGCTGGTGTGCATCTGGGAAAAACCGGATTTCAAATTGCAGCCCACGATCGTTACCAGCGGGCTGGATGGCGGCGGCATGAACACTTATCTCTGGGATGTGGCCGGGTATGCGCCGGGCCTGGTTTCCATGATGATGGGCGATAAATTGCTGGACATCGCGCGTACCATGACCGCCATCGACCTGGAGAAATATTATGCTTTCGCGCAGGACGGCACAGGGCTGGGCGTAAGATACGCCTACAGTACAGCCGCCTTTACCTCGCTCGTGTATGCCATGGCCTGCCAGGACAGCGTTTATCCCGACCTGTTCGAACAGGTGAAGAACCTGGTGCTGAGCGATGAAAAAAGACCCATGGAAAACGGCGTGATCGATTACGGAGGCCAGCATAATTTGCTGGAGATGCGCGGCATGGGCTGGGAGCATATGGTTCCGAGCCCGAATGCAGAAAGGGTATGGTGTTTGAGGCGGTTGGCAGACATGGGAGAAAAGATCGGTTATGATAAAACAGCCATTCAGCAATGGCGGAAAAAAGCGGAGGTCATCGCCGCCGATATCAGGAATGCGCTCTGGGATGAAACAGCAGGATGGTTCTGCTGCAAATACCCGGGCGGACACAAGGAAACTGTGTATTCCATCCAGGTGTTCGATATGCTTAGTACGGGCGTATGCACCCCGGAGATGAAAAAAAGAATGCTGGAACAACTGGAGGAAGGCAAATTCCTTTTTCCTTACGGGGTTAGCAGCGTATCCAAAGCGGATTCCATTCATTACGAAGTGACAGATACCGACTGGGGCGGGGGAGGAGCATATTCAGGGGATCTTCCCCAGCTGGCATTGGACCTTTACCACGAGAACCTTCCCGGTAAAGCATGGGATGTATTGCAGCGGCAGTTCTGGATGGGCACGCAGCTGCCTTATTTCCCGCAGGAACATTATTGCGACCGACCCGGTTCTCCTTCGTTCAAAAGATCCAATGTGGTGGCCGGCTTAATGGGCGCGGCGGCTGTCCTGTACGGCATGGCAGGCCTGGAGCCCCGGCTGGACGGCAGTTTGTGGATACATCCGCGGTCTGCGATAAAAGACAAAGTGGAGATAAAAGGTTTTGTTCACCGGGAGCATGTGGTAGATGTGGAGTTTTCTGCTTCTTATTGTAAGGTCATCCTGGATGGTAAAATTAAATACCAGGGGAAACCTGCAACCGTAAAGATATTCTAAGCATGAGCGTCAAGAAATTCCTGCTGAAGAATTTTATCAGGGGCGATGAAGCTTTTCACCTGGCGAGGGTCACCATTCACTCCCGCCACGACCTGTCGCTGCACCGGCATGATTTTGCAGAGATCTTCTGGGTGGAAAGCGGAAGCGGCACCCATTTGGTGAATGGCTGTAAAATTACACTGGAGCCCGGCAACCTGGTCATGATCCGGCCGGAGGACCAGCATACTTTTACCGCCGCAAGAGGAGGCGTGACGCTCATGAACCTCGCCTTCCAGCTGGAAACCCTGCAACACCTGAGAGACCGCTACTTTACGGGCGTTGAATCTTTTTTCTGGACCCGCGATATTGTTCCTTATCAAACACTGCTGCCGGTTTCGTCCGTCCGCCGCATCTCCCAAAGGGCCGAAGAGGTGCTGCAGAACCGCAAATCCAGCTTTTACCTCGATCATTTACTGCTGTTCATTTTCCGTTTATTGCTGGATAACGATAACCTTTCCGCCGACCAGAAAATACCGGCCTGGCTGAACCACGCCATCAGGGGCTTTTCTACGCCGTCGCTGTTCAAGCAGGGCGTGCGTGGTTTTGCGGACCTGGCGGAGCGGAATATAGACCATGTGAACAGAACGGTGCAGCGCACCCTGCATAAAACCCTGACCGACCTGGTAACGGAGCTGCGCATGAATTTCGCCTCCAAACAGCTTTCCATCACCAACACGCCCATCAAAACCATCTGCAACGATTGCGGGTTTACCAACCTCGGGCATTTCTACAAAACCTTCAAACAGGTATACCAGCAAACGCCTTCCGCCTACAGGAAGAGCAGCCAGACGATCGTGTAAGTCGCTTTAGCGTAAAAAACTGGCGTCCGGGAATAAAAGATAAGCCACATTCCAATGCCCGTGCTTGCTAGCTTTACAGAAAAAATCAGGTATGAGAACAGCAGAAAGAACAAAGCTCTCCCTGGAAGAAATTTCCTATTACAAAGACAATGGATATCTGCTCACCGGCAGGCCGTTATTCAGCAAAGAAAAATTCGACAGGTTGTTTGCCATCTTTGAAGAGCACCTGGAAAACCGGGGCAACCTGAAACCGGATGAGCTGGATGTGCCGCATATGAAAGACGCGCGCCTGTTCGAATTTTTAATGGCGCCCGAGATACTGGACATTGTAGAGGGATTGATAGGTCCCAATATAGGCTTGTGGAGCAGCCACTTCATCTGCAAAGAGCCCAGGACAGGCAAAAAAACACCCTGGCATGAAGACAGCGCCTATTGGAACGGCCGCTTCGACCGGTTTGACAGCATCGTTACCCTCTGGCTGGCGATAGACGAATCTACAAAAGAGAACGGCTGCATGGGCGTGATCCCCGGCTCGCACCACAACGGGTTTTCCGAGTATGAAAAGATGGATACCGATCACAGTATTTTTAATATCGAGATAAAAAAATCAGCTGTAGATGAAAGCAAGGTGGTATGGTTCGAGCTGCGGCAGGATCATTATTCCCTGCACGATTCCCGCATCATCCACGGCGCCAACGCCAATACCAGCGATAAACGGCGGACCGGCTACACCATGCGCTACTTCAATACAGACCTCGTTATGAACCGGCAGCATCCCGATAACCTGGATCATAAAGTATATCATTGCCGGGGAGAGAACCGGGGCAATAACCCGCTGATCTTCCTGTAGAATTTTGCGGCAGGCTATATCCCTGTATTGTTGCAAACCTGGTGAAAAGTAAAAGGCTCCTGTAGCGGGAGCCTTTTCAGTTAATCCAATCTCCTCCCGGCGCATTGTTTTTTTCCTTACTTTGCCTGGGGAAGCTGCTCACTACTTTCACCTGATTTTCCACGCTATAGTTATGATGAAAAGATGGATATACGCATTGATGGTCATGTTGTTTAGCCTGGATGCGAAGACGCAGACCACGTATTGCAACCCGGTAAATATTGATTACGGTTACTGTCCCATTCCAAACTTTACCACCTGGGGGAAACACCGCACCACAGCCGATCCGGTAATAGTAAATTATAAAGGCGATTATTACTTGTTTTCCACCAATCAATGGGGATACTGGTGGAGCCCCGATCTGCTGAACTGGCATTTTGTAGCGCGGAAGTTCCTGAAGCCATATCACCATGTATACGACGAGCTGTGCGCTCCCGCCGTTTGGGTAATGGGTGACACCCTGCTGGTTTTCGGCTCTACCTATACCAGTGATTTTCCGATCTGGATGAGCACAGACCCTAAAGGGAATCAATGGAAAGAAGCGGTCGATTCGCTGGAGATAGGCGGTTGGGACCCTGCTTTTTTTGCGGATGATGATGGCCGTTTGTACATGTACAACGGCAGCAGCAACCGCTATCCTTTATACGGCGTGGAAATGGACAGGAGAACGCTGCAGCCCAAAGGCGCGCGGAAAGAAATGTATTTACTGGAACCGGACCGTTATGGCTGGCAGCGGTTCGGCGAAAACCTTGATAATACATTCCTGGATCCTTTCATGGAAGGCGCCTGGATGACAAAATACCGTGGGAAATATTACCTGCAATATGCCGCGCCCGGAACGGAATTCAGCGGTTATGCAGATGGTGTGGTGGTGGGAGACCATCCGCTGGGGCCTTTTACGCCGCAGCCCGATCCGTTTTCTTATAAGCCGGGAGGATATGCCCGCGGCGCGGGCCATGGCGCTACTTTCCAGGACAATAAAGGTTTTTGGTGGCATGTGTCCAGTATGGTGATCTCCGTGAAGAACAGCTTCGAGCGCCGTATCGGCTACTGGCCGGCCGGCTTCGACAAAGATGATGTGATGTTCTGCAACACATCGTTCGGCGATTACCCGCATTACATTTCCCGCGGCGCAGATACCGCTGCTTTTGATAACGCCGGGTTCACCGGCTGGATGTTGCTCAACTACAACAAGCCCGTTACCGTATCATCAGTATACGGCGGGTATTTGCCCAACAACGCCGTGGATGAGAGCATAAAAACCTACTGGAGCGCGGCCACCGGCAACAAAGGTGAATGGATCCAGACAGACCTTGGCAAGGTGAGCCGGGTAAACGCGGTGCAGGTAAATTACGCCGACCAGGATGCTCCTTTTTTAGGCAAGCAAACGGATATTTATCATCAATATATTCTCCGGTTCTCGGAAGATGGAAAACATTGGAAGGTGCTGGCCGATAAAAGCAAACAACGGAAAGACGTGCCGCACGATTACATCGAGCTGGCAAAGCCGGTGCAGGCGCGGTATATCAGAATGGAGAACATCCATATGCCCGGTGGAAAGTTTGCCCTTAGCGGCCTGAGGGTATTCGGCAATGGTAATGGCGCAGTGCCGGATACCGTGAAAGAGTTGCAGGTGCTGCGCACAGAAAAAGATAAACGGAGCGCATGGATCAAGTGGTCGCCGGCGGATAATGCGTATGCCTATAACATTTATACCGGCACCTCGCCTGATAAGCTGTATAACTGCATCATGGTGCATAATAACAACGATTATTATTTCAAAGGAATGGACAAGGACCGCGCATATTATTTTTGTATTGAGGCGGTCAATGAGAACGGCGTATCAGCCAGGACAAAGGTGATAAGATCAGAATAGAACGATTCAGCTCATTGTACATGTAACAAATTAAAGCATGAGAAAAAATTCATTGATCCTTATCCTGGCCGGCTGTTTTGCAATACCGGCTTTTTCGCAATACAAAGGAGAAGTTGATCTCAGCCATTTGCCGGCTTTAAACGCCCACTACCAGCCGGAATATACCTTCGATAGAACAACCGATGCACAGGCCTGGGCCGCCCAGGGCCGTGGTCTGCATGTTTCTTTCGCGGCTACAGACAAGCTGTATTTCCGGACGGAAGTACCGGTGCAAAAGCCGCTGACAACCTGGAGCGCCACCGGCTGGAAGGCGGGGAGATTGAATGTGCAGGTATTGGTATGGTCGCCGGATACGCTGAACCAGGTGCGCTTTACGCTAAGCGATCTTACCGGCGCCGGTGGTACGGTCAGCCGGGAGCACATCAGTTTGAACATGCAACGGTATGTACTTTCCAACTACCCGTATGGCGCGAAAGACGCCGTGTGCGGCGTAACGCCGTATAAGAACGGTTACCTGATGCCTGACCGGTTCGAGCCGTTTGAGCGTTTCGATGTTCCCGGCGGAACGGTAAGACCGGTATGGCTGTCGCTCGACATTCCGGCCCAAACTGCGCCCGGCACCTATTCGGGAACGGTGAAGGTCAACACGGATAAATACAGCACAGATTTGCAGATCAATATCAGGGTGCAGCCGCAGTTATTACCGCCGCCGAAGGAGTGGGCGTACCGGCTCGACCTGTGGCAGAACCCCTGGGTGGTGGCCTGGCATAACCAGTTGCAGCCCTGGTCCGCAGAACATAAAACGCTGTTGAAAAAGCACCTGCAATTATATGCGGATGCCGGCGGAAAATATATCACGACTTACGGCGTGCATTCTCCATGGTCCGATAATTCGTACATGATAGAAGGAGGAATGATAGAATGGGTAAAACAAAAGAACGGCAGCTGGAAATTTGACTACCGCATTTTCGATGAATATGTAGACATGTGTATGGCGCTGGGCATTGATAAAGCCATCACCGTGTACACCGCTATACCCTGGGCCAACCGCTTCCGTTTTATGGACGAGGCTACCGGCAATTACCAGTATGCGTATTGGCCGCCGGAGACTGCGGCATATAAAACACACTGGCATATTTTCCTCGATGACCTGCAAAAGCATTTACAGCAAAAAGGATGGTTTGGAAAAACATACCTCGGCATCAACGAGAACGAAATGAAACAGACGCTGGCCGCCATCAAAGTAATAAAAGAACACCAGGCCAAATGGCGCATCACCTATGCGGGAAACTGGCACAAGGAGCTGGATTCGCTGCTGGACGATTATTCCTACCTGTACGGCAACGAGCCCGGCGCTGCTGAGTTGAAACAGCGCGTTGCACGAGGTGCTTCCTCCACGTTTTATGTTTGCTGCAACCCCGCCAAACCCAACAATTTTGTTTTCTCGCCTCCCTCGGAAGGGCGGTGGATCAGCTGGTATGCCGCCGCTGCGGGATACGATGGGTTCCTGAGATGGGCCTACGATGCATGGACGGAAGATCCCGCCAGAGACGCCCGTTTTGGCTCATGGCCCGCGGGCGATTGTTTCCTTGTGTACCCGGGAGGCCATAGTTCCGTGCGTTTCGAAAAACTGCGGGAAGGCATCGTCGATTTCGAGAAGGTGCGCATCTTAAAAGCAAAGGCCGCTGCATCAAAAGACCAGGCTGTAAAAGCAATGTGGAAAGCATTGGAGCAGCACCTGGAACGCTTTGCCGCAGAGCGGGATTTTGAGGAAGGGAAGATCACAGCAGATGTTGATAAAGGAAGAGCGTTGGTAGATGTTTTGAGTGATAAGCTGGGCGGGTAATTAAAATACCCGCACCAGGTGAGGCACGCCCCGCATGGCAGCAGCGTCGCGGATATCTACTTCCACCTGCGCGCTATATCCTTCGAACCGGTAGCGGCGGCCGGTAACAGCACCTGCCACGGTGAGCGAAGCTGCGCCGTTGTATTGAAAAGTGACCGCAGATGGAATAGGGGAATTATTATTATCTGCGTATGCCTGGCTATTATAATTGTGTTGAGCCGTCCAGGCGGAACGGTTTTTTCCACAGCATCCCATAGAATTAGTTTTAAGGTTCATGATGAGTGGCGGGCGGTTCCGGCGGCTCTTCCCAATATTGGGCGGGAGGCGCCGGGGGGCCGTCCATCCACCTTTCCAGTAAAATAGCTGTTGCCGAGAAGGCCGGCCACAGCAGGAAGCATGCTTCCCAGCTGTGACCCAGCCATACGGCGAAGGGCGCGCTGATCCAAACGCTCAGGCAGGCGGGGCAATCCAGGAGCCGTCCCCACATACTGTCGCCCGCTTTTTTTCGCAGGGCGAATATCCAGTTGAAGGGCCCATCCTCTTTTGCCAGCAGGTGCGTGATACGCCAAACGGCCAGCGCGCCCGGTATGAACCATTGATAATCCATCGTTGCTCGTTTTGTTTACGGGCGCTGGATGCCGATCAGCACTGTGCCCGCGGTAATGGAAGGATACAGGCTTTCACCGTTTGTCAGCCGCAGCTGGTACCCCAATGAAACGCCGAAGGCGCAGAACTGCTGATCCGGCAGCAACCAGCCGCCTGATGCAGGTCGAAGCGTGGCGGTCACGTATCCTTCGCTGTCTGCGCCCGTTTCGTTCACCGTTCCGCGGAAATACCGGATACAGCTGAGGTGGTCGCCGTGTACATAGTTCCGGCCGCTGTTCACCGTCGCGTCCAGGAACGGCGGGAAAGTGAAGATGGCAGGAGCCACCGTTGGCGTAAAGCTGAATCCGCCGGAGCCTTTCATCATGCTGAGGCCGTAGCTGTTCATAAAACCTGTGCTGCCGCCGAAGTTGTGCACTGCGCGGTAGCGGACGGTAATGCCGGGATTTTCCACGGTAGCCCCACCGGAAACCGGCAGTGTGAAAAGAGCGCATTCGCCCAGGGTGCCCACGCCTTCCATATTGATCTCGGGGTCCAGGCGGGCCTGAACGGAAGCATTATCGAAGTAAAGCGGAACCGTTTCAATGGTACCGGCCACAGGATTCAGCGAAGCGTCGAAGCCTTCGATGCGGAACAGGTACGGGCCATTGGTGAAAGCGGCGGTATTGATCCGCGCTTTGATATTCCGGAATGCGTGGAGCCAAACGCCGGTGGGATCGCTGGCGGTTTCGACGTTGATGTAGGCATTGGCAGTGGAACTGAATACCTGTTTCTCGATCAGCGTCACGCCGTTATCGAATGGGAGGGAGAACGGTTGCGTGAATGGCGTGAAGATAAGACTGCCGCCAATAGCGCGGTAGGAGAGGCGGTAGAATTTGACGGCGGGGTTCTTCAGGCAGCCGCGCAATTGCAAAGTGCCGTACCAGGCTGCGCAGCGGGCTGCGGGAGCGCCGCTTCCGAAGGCGGTGATAAGCCCGTCGGAGCCGAGGTAGTTGCCTCCCCCGATGCGCGCGCCTGAAGCAGAAGGCTCTGCCAGCGCTATGTTGCCCACGCCCTGGATGATGTGCACACCGTCGCAGGCGAGCGGGATCAGGCAGGATTTTGATTTCGGCACACAGATGTTGATCCGGTACAAATGCCCGATGTTCCAGTGCGGGGCAGTTTCGAATGCAGGTACTGCGATTCCGGGGCACATGAGCTGGAGCAATACATCAGGCGCGGTCTGTTCCCCGGCGCTTTCTCCGGCTGCGGTATCGTTCAGTATCTCGTCGCTCACTTTGGCGCCGGTCATGCGGACACGGAAAATATAATTGCCGTTGCGGTCGCAGATGGTGGTGCCTTGCAGCTCCCGCTCTCCCAGGCCGCTGTAAGGGGCTCCGGCGAGTTCTGCCGCGCTGCGGTCATATTCCTGGACGCGGAGAACGGCATTGGGAAGAGGCCCGGTTTCGCAAAGTAATTTAAAGCGCCCGGCCACTGAAATGGCTTCCTGCCGCACACTGTCAGACAGTGATGTGCGGAAAAGGGAAGCAGATGTTTCAGGAAGCGCTTCAGCGGAAGTCAGCTGGCGGTAGGAGAAACTTTCTGTTTTATCCTTCGCAGATTTTTTATCTCCCTGCTGAAGATCGAGCGAGCTGGCGGTGCTGCGTACGAGCAGCCGTTGTTTGGGTGGTATGGGTTGCGTGCCGGCCAGGGGTATCACCAGCGGCGTGAAATCCGGTTCCTGCCCGGGAGGAAGCGGTTGCGGGTTCAGGGCGACGGCGTTGGCGCGCTGTTGCAGCCCGGCCACCTGGGAAGGGTAGTAGTCGGATATGAGCGCGCGCAGGGCGGCGTTCTTCATGGCTTCCTGCAGCGAATGCAACGTGTCTACCACGATGTAGCGCTGGAAGCAGGGGTTGAAGCAATGCCCGCTGTAATAACCGACGTTGCCGTAAATGAGGTAATCGTCTGGCGTGATGGGCGTCCGGCAGGTGATCACCAGGTCATCGAAATCCTCGTCGCCACCGGCGTCGTTGGACTCAATATCGAAACTGTAGAAGCCGCCTGAAGAAACAGGGAACTTGATCTGCATTTCCGATGGCACGAATCCTGCGCCGGGATTGTTGAGGATGGTAATGGACCAGCTGTCGCCATTGACGAACACTTCGGGTGTGGACGTGACGCCGTTGTATATACCGTTGCCGGTAAGGGCGCCGTCGATGCGGAATTGCTGCGGATAACTGGCATTCCTGGATCTGACTTTCACCAGCCACATGCCTTGCAATCTGATAGACATAATTTTGGGGTTTTAAAACATTGATAAAATAAATAGTAATAGTGTATCGGGGTTACGTGTTGCTGCTGTTATGGCTATTGGGGTTCATCTCACTCGTAAGCCGGATGGAAAGTTAGTGCATCGGCCTATTCCGGGCATAGGTATAAATACCTGTTTTCTTTGGTTCTGCCGCAAGCAGGGAACTCCCGGGAGAGGGTCGCCGGGAAGGTCCGGCGTGCAAACGCCGCACTCAAACGCAACATTGGCATGGTATTAGCAAATATCCTATCTTAGCCCCAATGTATAACCCAGTAAACCCAGTAAACGATGACCGCCTTATTGAATGCATTAAAGACACTTGACCTGGAGTTAGCCACCACCCTTGCCGGCCAGGGTGAGAAGTTACCCGGTAGCCTGCCCGGCTACGAAATCCGCCAGCTATTCGAGAACCTTCTGCGGGCCAAGGCCTACCCGTTGCTGCTGAACCTGGTCGATAACGGATTCATCGAAACCGATATCTACGAATATGGCAAACTGGAAGACGGCGTATTCGAAGTGCTGCTGCGGTGGGTAAATGAAGAAGACGACCGCCTGCAGTTCCTGCGGGATTTTGTTTCCAAACTGGATAATGTTGGCGACGCCGTGCAGGACAAAACCCTCCTGGATATTGCCTTTTCCATGCAGGCGCCCGTAGCCGCCATCCGCATTTTGGCAGAAGCCGGCTGCGACCTGCACCGTAAGAACAATGCCGAAGCCAACCATCTCTATAAAGTGGTACAGGAATTTAATATCAAAGAAGAAAGGGGTCTGCAATATATTGCCTGCCTGCTGGACGAAGGCATTGACGTGAACGAAGGGAACGTTGTGGGCGAAACACCCCTGCACCTGGCGATCAGCAAAAATAAGAAACCTTACATCCGGTTGTTACTGGAGAAAGGCGCAGACCTGAACCAGCCGGATGCAAAAGGCGAAACGCCGCTCTACTGCGCCGTCGTGCACCAGGTGTGCGACGCAGCTACTTACAGATCTCTCACTGCTTTTGCGCCACCAGACTTTGAGCGGGCCACGAAAGACGGTGAAACCCTGCTGCTCGGCGCTGTGCGCATGCGTCATAGCGGGAATGACCGCGAAGCAGAACTCCTGACCGCTCTGCTGAACGATGGCGCAGATCCGTACCAGACCTCTCCCCATTATGGCGCGGATAAATCCGCGCTCGACTGGATCTGCGAAAAACCGTCCGGCCTGCTGAACGCTGTACTCTCTGCCGGCGCCGCCGACGTGCACCGCCGCGACGATGAAGGCAATACCCTGATGCATCATGTATGTGCCTGCAATGTGAATTACGACCAGGAAGCTGCCCGGCAATTGTATCAAAAGGTAAAACTTCTCATCGCGGCCGGCGCGGACCCGAATGCCACAAACGACCAGGACCAGACTCCCCTGATGCTGGCCGTGCAGGACAACCTGAAAGCCAAAACAGTTGAACTATTGCTCAAACATAAAGTCTAAACCATGTCGATGTCTTTTATTATTGCCTGCGAAAGCGGCAAACGGAAAATCGCTGAGATCCTGCTCGCCAATAAGGAAGTGGAGGTAGCTTACACCGACGAAAAGGGCCGTACTGCCATCCACTACGCCGCCCACCGCGGCTATCTCGATCTTGTGAAACTTTTGATAGAAGCCGGTTCGGATATCGATTATGAAGATCATAACGGTGAAACACCCCTTTATTTTGCCTGTCTGCAGAAGCAAAAACAAACCGCCATTTATCTCCTGGAGAAAGACGCGCGCACCAATATAAACGATTACCAGGGCAATAGCCTGCTGCACCTGACCGCCCGCACCGGGCAGACCGAAGTTGTTGCCAAACTGCTGGAACAGGGCATGGATGTGAACCTGGAAAATAATGAAGCCGAAACACCCCTGATGATCGCTGTCGCCGCCCGTTTTAAAGAGGTGGCGGAGCTGCTTGTCCGCCAGGGCGCCAACGTGAACGCTGCAAACAAAGCCGGCGACACGCCGCTGCTGATAGCGGCGCGCACGAAGAATCAGCCAATGGTCTCCTTCCTGCTGGAGAACGGCGCCAACATCAACCATGTAAACCACGCCGGCGAATCCGCCCTGCTAATCGCCTGCTATGATGCCAACCGCGCACTTACCAACCTGCTGGTGCAACAGGGCGCCGATGTACTGATCACCTCCAGGGAAGGCCTGTCTCCCATCTGGTATGCCTGTGCTAAAAACCAGAAAGAGATCGTGGCCCTGTTCCTGGATAATGGTGTGAACGTGGATTTCAGTCAGCCTGTATCCGGCAGCACAGATAGTATGAATAGTTATCTCAGCTGGGTAGAGACTACGAATAATCTTTCCATGGAAGCAAGTTTCAGCTTTCATCACAGCTATAGTTACGGCGGCGAAAGCCTGTTGCACGTGGCTGCCAAAAACGGGCACCTGAGCATGGTGAAGCTGCTGCTGGAAAGGGGAGGAAACGTCAACATCCAGGACGAATCCGGTAATACCGCTTTACACTATGCCGCCTCCGCCGGCAAAAAGGATGTGGTAAAATACCTGCTGGAACAAAGCGCGGATGTTTCGGTCGTAAATGCGAAAGAGCAAAAAGCGATTGATTACGCTAACATCAAGGGCCTGAATGAAATTGCTTCCCTGTTGCTTGGCGCAACCGTGAAACCGCAACAACCGGCTATTCCCGATGTCAAGAAAGCCCTGCTGGACCTGAAGGAGCTGCTGGATGCAGGCGTGTTGACGGAAGCTGAATTTGCAGCGCAGAAAGCGAAATTGCTGGCAGTGTAATTATTGGGATATGAGTAGAAAAGCATTAGATCACGGCTTCTATATTATCGACAACAAATTCATACTCCACTTCGACAGGGAGGTGTACCGGAAATTTTACCCGGTTATCGACTTCGCCAGTTTCGGGATCATTGAAAGCAACGGTTCCACTTTTCATTATTTCCGGGATAAAAAAAGGGTCTATATCGAAAGCTATATGAATGCGTTTGCAGTGCTTCCAGATGCTGATCCCCTCGATTTCAGGATCGTTGATTTTGAAAGCGGCAAGAGTACCTCTAAGGGGAACGATTACCTTTTTGATCAAAAATTGCCTCTTCGTTTTGACGAATACCAGGTCCTGTCCAGGTACTACCAGGTCGCGGCCGGCATGGTTTACTTCAACTATCTCCATGCCATGCACGAAGCCGATATCCGGTCTTTCGAAGTTTTGCAGGCTGAAAACGCAGGTAATGTAGCCAGAGACAAGCAACATGTTTACTTCCGGGATAAGATCGTGGAGGGTGCAGATGCCGGCAGTTTTCATTTCCTGGAGGAATGTTTTTCCGGGGAATACTACAGGGAATGCGACCATACGTATTATGCAAAAGACAAAAATCAAGCCTACTACGTGGATACCATCGACAAGGTATTTAAAGTCATTAAAACAAAGGATACCGGGCAATTCCACTTTAGGGTCATCGACGAGCTTGGCTATGCATTCGACGGAAAATATCGTTACCTGTTTGGGAAAAGAAAACCGATTGGCTGAATTTCATCCCCCGGCAACCTATTGAAGCGGAATGTTTTTTTGTACATTTATTCTGCCTAACTTAGTGTTAACCAGGAAATGTCAACACCTGGTACCCGTACCACATAACACATGAACAAGTTCCAAGCAGATACCGGGGATCTGATTTCCATCAAAAATGGAGACAGAAATGCGTTTGATGTCTTTTACACCGGGTATTTCGAGCGCATCTTTGTTTTGCTTCTTTTTTTCACCAAATCCAGGGAAATAGCGCAAGACCTGGCACAGGAAACTTTCGCCAGGGTATGGGAGTCCCGCGGCTCCCTGGACCCCGGGAACTCCCTTAAAAGCTATACGCGCCGGATAGCTAAAAATCTTCTCCAGGACCATTTCAGGAAAGTGGCGGTAAGAAATAGGCATGAAAGAAAACTGCAGCCGGTAGAGTTATCGGAAAACGGGGCGATGGACCGCGTTTTGGACAGCGAACTGCGGAACCTGCTGGAAGAAGCCGTAAACAGGCTATCCCCGGAAAAGCAAAAGATCTTCAGGATGAGCCGCTATGAACAACTTACTTACCCTGAAATAGCGGCTATATTAAATATTACTCCCAAGGCCGTTGAAAGACATATGGCAAGGGCGTTGCAATATCTCAGGAATTATCTCTCCGAAAAGGCCGGTTACCAGCTGCCGGTCTGCCTCCTGTTCTGCACAGCATTGTCCGGCATCTGAATATGCCGTTTGTTTCCCCTGGCTGCTCAATTTTTTTTTTTGAAGAGAGGGGGGAAGCTGCCTGTAAAACGTATTAGGTAATTATATCGTTTCCAAATGAACAAAGCCAGGTTATATTCCATTCTCGATAAAATTCGAAAAGGAAATTCCACGAAGGAAGAACGGGACATGTTGGCTCAATGGTATGAATCGGCCGGTGAGGCGGATGCGGATGAATTGTTTGACGAGGTGGGAAATATCATTGATGAGATGGACAGGCATTCCCTGGAAGCGCTGGAAAAGCAGTTGTCAGCCCCGGTGAAGACACGGGTGATTGCTATCGGCGGCCGTTGGCGCAGGATCCGTATAGCCGCCGCCGTATTGGTCCTGGTTTTCGCCACCATCGCAGGATACCGCTATTTCAAAGCTAACCCGGCTTCCGGATTGAGATATACCGCGGGGAAAGGCGAAACCCGTCATATCCGGCTTCCGGATGGGTCGGAGGTGACACTGAATGCCGGCAGTTCGCTGGAGGTGCCGGGATCTTTCGGATCAGCGGAAAGAAAAGTATTGCTGAATGGCGAAGCTTTTTTTGCTGTGTCGAAGAACGAAAAAGCGCCGTTCAGCGTGATGTCGGAAGACAGTGTGCTGGTAGAGGTGCTCGGCACTTCATTTAATATCAGTGCATACAGCAGCCATGCGGAAACAAAGGTGGCGGTTTCTGCCGGCAAAGTAGCGGTAAGCAGGGCAAGCCAACGCTTCGGTATACTCGCTGCGGGGCAGCAGCTTGCTTATGACAAGAACCGCAGGCACTTTTTACTGATCAATGACGAAAATGCGGCCGCGTGGCTGAAAGGGATCGTGGCTTTCAGGGGCAATACCTTGAATGAGGTGGCTGAAACACTTTCCAGGACCTATGATAAACAGGTGCGGCTTAAACCGGGTGTGGACGGGGAGCTGCAAATAACCGGCAACTTTAAGAAAGAACAGGGCATAGATAATATCCTGAAAATGATATGCGCACTTCATCACCTGGAATATGCATACGAAGACGGTCTGATCGTAATCGGCAAATTGCCGCTTTAACTTGAAAATACTGGAATTGAGAAATAACAGGTTGCGCAAGCATCCCTGGCTTTGCTATGCCAACGGGTAAGGCCTGCACGCATTTAGAGTAAGCAATACTTAGAATACCAAAATTTAAACTCCACGTCAAATATGAAAGAAAGATCAATCAGGGATTTTTTGCACCGGTGTGCATTTGGGCCTTTAATGGTATTTTTTGCCGCCAGCTTGCTGGCGGCTGCCCCAACGCTGTCCTGCCAGGCACAGCGGCTGGGTGAAACACGGGTTTCCCTCGATGGCGGCGGGCGAACGCCGGTAGAAGTGCTGGATGAGATCCAGCGGAAAACAGGCATCCAGTTCGTATACGATCCGAAGCAAATCAACGGGAACAACATAAGGGTACGCCAGGTATTCAGCAATGCTACGGTAAAAAGCGTGCTGGACAGCATGCGGCTGGTTGCCCAGGTAAGCGCCGGCAATGTGATGCTGACCAGGGCGGAGGCCAGGCCGGGTAATGGCAATGAAAAGATCAGGATCAGGGGCCTGGTGAAAGACGGAAGGGGAACGCCGCTGCCAGGTGCGCTGGTGCAGGAAAAAGGTACGGACAATGGCCAGGTCACCGGCGGGAACGGCACGTATGAGATCACGGCAGACGCCGGCGGCGTACTGGTATTTAGAATGATGGGATATGGCGAAAGCGAGATCCCTGTAGAACGCAGAAGCATTATCAACGTTGTGCTGCAGGATGCGTCGAAACAACTGGATGAAACAGTGGTGGTGGGATTTGGCACGCAAAAACGTTATTCAGTCGTTGGGGCCATTACCACCATTCAGCCCTCACAATTGCAGATGAACACCAGCCGTTCGCTCAGCAATAACCTGGCCGGCCAGCTCTCCGGCGTGATCGCTACCCAGCGCAGCGGTGAGCCCGGGTATGATAATTCGAGTTTCTGGATCCGGGGTATTTCCACGTTTGCGGGCGCCCGCAGCCCGCTCGTGCTGATAGATGGCGTTGAGCGGTCGCTTAACAATATCGACCCGGCGGAGATAGAATCTTTCTCCATCCTGAAAGATGCCGCGGCCAGCGCGGTGTATGGGGTTCGCGGCGCGAATGGCGTTATCATCATTAATACAAAAAGAGGACATGTTGGTAAGCCTTCGATCAATATACGCCTGGAGCAAGGGTTCACCCAGCCGGGGAAATTGCCGGACTTCCTGGGCGCCGCTGATTACCTGGAAACATTGAACAGCGTTGCCCGCGAATCAGGTACGCAGGTGCCCTTTACCCAGGAGCGGATAGACAATATCCGCAATAAGGTGGACCCGGACCTTTACCCCGACGTCAACTGGCTGGACGCCATTACTGAAGACCGCGCGTCCAACAGTAGGGTCAACCTGACCGTAACCGGCGGCAGCGACCTGCTGCGCTATGCTTTTGTAGGCTCCTATTATGGAGAAAAGGGCATTATCGGAAGGGATGAGATGCAAAGCTGGAACTCGTCCATGAAATTGCAGCGGTACAACATGCGCACCAACATCGACCTGAAACTTACTCCCTCGACCCTGATGAGAGTCAATCTCGGCGGGTATTTGCAGGATCAAAACAGGCCGCCCCAGTCTATCGACGCATTGTTTAGCCTGGCTTTTGAGACGCCGCCCTATGTGCATCCCACCCGTTATTCCTCGGGTGAAATACCCGTTACGCCCGAGCGGTCGAACCCATGGGCGCTTGCCACCCAATCCGGTTACGAGCGGCTGAGCGCCAGCAAACTGGAATCCCTTTTTGCCATTGAGCAAAGCCTGGATGCGCTTACGGAAGGACTGAAAGCGAATGTCAAGTTCTCTTTCGACCGCTACTCCGCCAACAGCGTTAACCGCAGTAAAACGCCGGATTATTATAATCCCGCCGTAGGCAGGCGTCCTGATGGTTCGCTGGATCTTGTCATCTACAAATACGGGCAACAATTCCTGAACTATTCCACAGGGTCCGAGTGGGGAGAAAAAAGCGTGTACCTGGAAGGTTCCCTGAATTATACCCGCAATTTCGGCCCGCATTACGTCGATGCACTGTTCCTCTACAACCAGCGGAGTTATGACAACGGCGACCGGCTTCCTTTCAGGAACCAGGGCATTGCAGGCCGGTTCTCTTATTCTTTCGACCGCCGGTATATCGCGGAGTTCAACTTCGGTTACAACGGTTCGGAAAACTTTGCCGAAGGCCGCCGCTTTGGTTTCTTCCCTTCAGTGGCCGTCGGCTGGATCATCAGCGAAGAACCGTTCATGGAGCGCTTCCGCAATACGGTAACGAAATTAAAGGTAAGAGGTTCCTATGGCCTGGTCGGCAACGACAAGATAGACGGCCGCCGCTTCGCCTATATCACCACCATTGGCAGCACCGGCGGCTACCGCTGGGGAATTGACAATGATTATCACCGGGCCGGCGTACGGGAGGGAGATTACGGTGTTGACGGCCTGACCTGGGAAACAGTCACCAAATCCAATGTAGGCATCGAACTGGGCTTGTTCAACAGCATCGAACTGCGTGTGGACATTTTTGACGAGCTGCGCCGCGACATCTTCATGCAGCGCAAAACGGTTCCCGGTTCCGCAGGCTTTATCCAGACGCCCTGGGCCAACTTCGGGAAGGTGAACAATAAAGGAGTGGACATGTCTCTCGACTTCAGCAGGCAATTTAATTCAGACTTTTTCCTGGCGGTAAGGGGCAATCTCACCTATGCCGTCAATGAGATACTGGAACAGGATGAACCCGCTACGGTGAAAGGCACCAACCGTTCATCAACAGGCAAGCCTGTAGGGCAAATATTCGGCCTGGTGGCAGAGGGATTGTTTACGGAAGCGGATTTCGAGGATGTGGACAACGGCGTGCTGAACAAATCGGTGCCCGCCCACACTTACGGCATCGTGCGCCCGGGCGATATCAAATACAAAGATCTTAACGGCGATGGCGTCGTCAACGATTTCGACCGCACGGCCATCGGCGGCACGGTGGATCCGCAGATCGTTTACGGGTTTGGATTAAACGCCCGGTACCGCCAGTTCGACCTGGGGCTTTTATTCCAGGGCAACGGAAGAACGCACCGTGTGATCGGCGATGGCACCACCTATTTTATCCCCGGCTCCGGCGGCGGGTCGCTGGGTAATATCTACGCCAACGTAGATGACCGCTGGACCAAGGAAAATCCGCGTCAGGATGTATTCTGGCCGCGGCTTTCCAGCTATGTGCATGCCAACAACACGCAGGCATCCACCTGGTGGCTGAGGGACATGAGCATGATCCGGCTCAGGAACCTGGAGCTGGGATATAATTTCCGCACCTATCACATCGGGAAAGTAAAAATGGATAATGCCCGCCTGTTTGTGCGCGGCAACAACCTGTTCGTGCTTTCCTCTTTCGACCTGTGGGATCCCGAGCTGGGTACGTCCAACGGTTTCAGGTACCCGATCATGAAATCGTTGTCCATCGGGCTGAATGCAAATTTCTAAGTTTCAACCAAAGATCCTTCGTCATGAAAAATATACGTTACTTATTCATACTGCCTTTGCTGCTTCTTTTCAATTCCTGCGAAAAATTCCTGGATAAATCCCCGGAAGACCTGCTGACACTTGAAATGGTGTTCAACGATAAAACGAGGACGGAAGACTGGCTGGCCGGCATCTACACCAGCGTCCCCGATCCTTACTGGGGCTTTACCAGGGAAATCGGGTACGACCCCTTGTCTGATGATATGGCGCCTTCCACCGGCTGGGAGCAGTTTGGCTGGACTGTAATATCGAAACAAACCGGCAACTGGAACCCCACTTCCTCCTGGGGCCCGGACTACTGGACCGTACTGCCGCAGCGTATCCGCTCCGCATATATTTTCATAGCTAACGTGAAAGCGAACATCGCGCAAAAAGTGACCGAAGAAGATGTGGAGCTGATGAGGAACGAGGCGCGCTTCCTGATCGCCTACTACTACTGGCTGCTGACCGAGACCTATGGCGTGGTTCCGTTCAACGACAAGATCGTGCCGTCTGACGCACCGGACGAGGAGCTGATGCAGGGCCAGATTCCCTTTGACAGGATGATAGACTGGATAGATAATGAACTGAAGAGCCTCTCCGGCAAACTGCCGGCTTCGTACGACATCCCCAGCAAATATGGGCGCGCCACATCCATCATGTGCCTGGCGGTGCGGGCGAGGATGCTGCTTTTCGCGGCCAGTCCGCTGGTGAACGGCAACCCTGATTATGCAGGTTTTCAGAACAACAAGCAAGAACAATTGTATAACAGCACCTATGATCCGCAGAAGTGGGTGCGCGCCAAAAATGCCTGCAAGGAACTGATCGATGCAGCGCATTCAGCAGGGCATAAGCTGTACTATGAGTATAACAGCGACGGCTCCATCGATCCGTTCATGTCTTACCAGAACATGATGTTCACCAAAGGGAACGCAAACAAAGAGATCCTCTTTGCGCGGCCCGACAGCCCGACATGGGAGTATGGAAAACATGCCCAGCCGCGGGGCACAGGCGGAAACGGGGGGATGGGCGTTACCCAATCGCTGGTGGACGCATTTTTTATGAAAAATGGCCGCCCCATCACCGATCCGGCCTCCGGTTACGTGGAAAAAGGATTCTCGGCCCAGCCGGAAAAACGCAATACAAAATGGCCAGAATCGCAGGGCAACCAGGCAGGTAAAGAAGGACAGGTAACGCTTGAAGGCACCTATAATATGTACTGCAACCGCGAAGCGCGGTTCTATGTTTCCGTGCTTTACAACCGCGCATGGTTCCGCCGCGAAGGCCGCACCACCCGGTTTATGCAGCAGGAGTGGGACGGAGGGCCCACGCACGATGCGCCGCAGAATGGCTACCTGCTGAGAAAAAAAGTGCATCCTGACCACGATCCAAGAACCGGCGTTGACCCTTATCGCCCGGGGATACTCTACCGTCTTGCCGAGGCCTATCTCAACTACGCGGAAGCGCTCAATGAAACAGATCCCGGCAGCCCGGAGGTCTTTACTTATCTCAACCTCGTGAGGGAAAGGGCCGGCATTCCTGGCTACGGGCCTGGTGCAGGACAGATACCGCTGGCCGGGCAAAGCCAGATCCGCGAAGCGATCAGGAGAGAGCGCAGGGTGGAATTGAATAACGAAGGGGTGCGCTGGAATGACATCCGCCGCTGGAAGATCGGCGAAGCAACCCTGGACGGGAACTTTTACGGGATGAACTACAACGGCAGCAAACTCAGCGACGATGAAAACGATCCGCAGGCATTTTTCAAGCGGACCGTTTACCAGAGGCGCCGATTCAACAAAAAGAATTACTGGTTCCCTGTTCCCCAGTCTGAGATCGATAAAAACCCCAATCTTGTCCAGAACCCGTTCTGGTCAAATTAATACTGTGTAAAGGCCGGGATATTCCCGGCCTTTACTTTTATCGCCGGAACAGATGGAGCGGCCGGCTGATAAAGGAACAAACTATATAAGTGAATGTATTTCATTTAAACCTTAGCAACCTTTGCGGGGGGCATGCTTATAAATTATTTTACCATCCCGTTCTGCATATTCGCCCGATATTATTGGATATGCATACTTGGGCGCGTACGTTACGCCATGGCTTTTTACAATTATTTTGTCGTTAACCTTCAGGCTGCGCAGCTGCTGAGGCTCATCGTCAAACCTGAGGATATAATCTTCACCATTGATCCTGGCCATTACTCCGAAACCTAATCTTGAGCCTGGCGGGAGAGAAAGAGAGGTAACAACTGCCTCCATATTGGTATAATTCCTAATGTGCATCCTTATTTTAACGGCACCGGCAAGCACTTTTTGGCCTTCGGGAGACGCTTCCCATTTTTTGAACTTTATACCCTCGGGGGTAGCCTCCCATATTTCCCTTTCGGTTTTCATTTCAGCGCCAGAGAGTGGTTTGGGGGTTGATTTTTTGGAAGTGTCATTTTTGATTTCGCGATTGGCGAATACCAGTCCGCTTACGACAACCAGCGGCAGGATCAGCGCATAAATAACTTTTTTCATGGTTTTTGTAGTTTTAAGTAACATTGATTTATCCTGATAGTTTGATACAGCGAAACTACTTTGATCCATTCAGCCTGAAGAATCAGGGTTGTAAATTTTAAATGTAAACTTTGTAAATTATTGTAAATAGCGCCTTGGGCCTTGGGAACTAGTTGCTTAGGATCAACACTTATAGTAAAAAGGTTGCTGCACTCTTAGAAGGGGATGAACGAATTGCGACGCAACGAAGACACCCGAGGAACCGGAAGCTGGTACCCTCACGAAAATTTATCCCTTAAACTGGTTAACCTGTTTAAAATACAAAACGGGAACACTCGCCAGAGTATTCCCGTTTTCGTGCGGATGAAAGGACTCGAACCTTCATGCCTCGCGGCACCAGATCCTAAGTCTGGCGTGTCTACCAATTTCACCACATCCGCATTTTTAAGGTCTGCAAAGGTATCGTTTTTTTGTAATTATAAAAATTGAACCCGGCTTTCAGCCTTTATTTCCCAGGAATAGCCCACCGTACTGCGCCGGGGCAAAGCGCCCAATCCGCAAACACTCCCCCGGCCAGTCGTTCCTTCCCTCAAAATCCCGCCATTTTACCCCTCCGCCGGCCAAAAAGCCGCCACAACGGCAGTATTCCATTACTGGTCCTCTTTTTGTATTTTTGATATTGCATGGAAACTGTGACCGTTCAAAAATATAACCTCGACGAAGAGCAGGAAAAAAAAGAGATCGTCCGCCACTACCGCGCCCTGTTGCGGGCGCTCAAACCCCGTTTGAAAAAAGGTGACCGTGAGCTGGTACGTACCGCCTTCGAAATGGCTGCCGAAGCCCACCGCGATATGCGCCGCAAATCCGGCGAACCCTATATTCTCCATCCCCTGGCCGTTGCCCAGATCACCGTGGAAGAAATAGGCCTGGGCGTGCGCTCCGCCATCTGCGCCCTGCTGCACGATACCGTGGAAGATACCGAAGTGACCCTCGAAGACGTGGAACGGGAATTCGGCTCCGAGATCGCCCATATCGTGGACGGCCTCACCAAGATCTCCACCGTGATCGACTCCAACACCAGCACCATGCAGGCGGAAAACTTCAAAAAGATCCTCCTCACCCTGGCAGACGACCCCCGCGTGATCCTCATCAAGCTGGCGGACAGGCTGCATAACATGCGCACGCTGGACAGCATGAGCCGCGAAAAACAGCTCAAAATATCCTCCGAGACCGTGTTCATCTACGCCCCGCTGGCTCATCGCCTCGGGCTTTATACGATCAAAAGCGAGCTGGAAGACCTCGCGATGAAGTATACCGAGCAGGACAAATACCGGGAAATAGCCCGCCGCCTGAAAGAAACCAAGCGCGAGCGCACCCGTTACATCAACGAATTCATCAAACCGATCAAGGAAGTGCTCCAGGAGGAAGGCTTCCAGTTCGAGATATACGGCCGCCCCAAGTCCATCCACTCCATCTGGAACAAGATCAAGACCAAAGGCGTGCAGTTCGAGGAGGTGTACGACCTCTTCGCCATCCGCATCATCCTGGATTCAGCCCAGGAAAAGGAAAAGGCGGACTGCTGGAAGGTGTATTCCATCATCACGGACTTTTACCACCCCAGCCCCGAGCGCACCCGCGACTGGCTGAGCAATCCCAAAAGCAACGGCTACGAGGCCCTGCACGTGACCGTAATGGGCCCGAACGGGAAATGGGTGGAAGTGCAGATCCGCTCCAAACGTATGAACGACTACGCCGAAAAAGGCGTGGCCGCCCACTGGCGCTATAAGGAAGGGAATTCCACCGTGCAGGAATCCAAGTTCGAACAGTGGTTTAGCCAGATCAGGGAGATACTGAACAGCCCGGATTCCAATACCCTGGACTTCCTGGCCGATTTCAAGAGCAACCTTTTCACCGAAGAGATTTACGTGTACACCCCCAAAGGGGACCTCAAGATATTGCCGGTGGGCTCCACCGCGCTGGATTTCGCCTATTCCATCCACAGCGCCGTGGGCAACAAATGCATCGGCGCGAAGGTGAACTACAAGCTGGTGCCCCTCAGCCACAAGCTGCGCAGCGGCGACCAGGTGGAGATCATCACCTCCAACAAACAAAAACCTTCCGAAGACTGGCTGAACATCGTGCTCACGGCCAAAGCCAAAAGCAAGATCAAGGACGCGCTGAAGGAAGAAAAGCGCAAAGTGGCCATGGACGGCAAGGAGCAGCTGGAGCGCAAGCTGGAACATATAAAAGCGTCTGCCAGCCAGCACAACATCAACGAACTGGTGCAGTTCTACAAGCAGCCCAGTCCGCTGGACCTGTACTACCAGGTGGCCGTGAAAAATATTGACCTGAAGGAACTGAAGCAGTTCCATGTGCTGGGAGACAAGCTGGAGCCGCCCAAGCCGGTGAAAGCGCCCGAACCCGTTACGGAAGAGCCGCATCACAAGCAGCCTTCCAAAAAGGACGCGGAACTGATCATTTTCGGCGAAAGCTCAGACAAGATCGCCTACAAGCTGGCCAACTGCTGCCGCCCCATCCCCGGCGACGACGTGTTCGGCTTCATTACCGCCAGCGAAGGCCTCAAGATACACCGCACCAACTGCCCCAATGCCGCGCAGCTGCTGGCCCACTATGGCCACCGCGTGGTGAAGACCAAATGGGTGAAGAACCGCGAGATCTCTTTCCTCACCGGCCTTAAGATCGTGGGGATGGACGATGTGGGCGTGATCCACAAGATCACCAATATCATCTCCGGCGAGCTGAGGATCAATATCGCCGGGCTCACGATCGAATCGAAGGAAGGGCTGTTTGAAGGGCTCATCAAGGTGTTTGTGCACGATAAGGATGAACTGGACGAACTGGTGGAGCGCCTCAAGGGCCTGGACGGCATCCAGAGCATCAGCAGGCTGGAAGATTAAATATTCTGCAACATTTCATTCAATCGCCTTATTTTTGCCTCTTCTTTTAAACATAAAATCACATATCAACAATGGTAGATGTTCTGCTGGGGCTGCAATGGGGCGATGAAGGGAAAGGCAAGATCGTGGATTACTTCGCGGGCAAATATGACGTTATCGCCCGTTTCCAGGGAGGCCCCAACGCGGGGCATACCTTGTATGTTAATGGCCAGAAAGTGGTATTGCATACCATTCCGTCCGGCGTTTTTCATACCAACACCCTGAACCTCATCGGCAACGGCGTGGTGCTGGACCCCGTTACTTTCAAAAAAGAATGCGAAAAAGTGAGCGCGCTGGGCATCGACCTCGGCAAAAACCTCTTTATCGCTGAAAAGACACATATCATTGTTCCCAGCCACCGCGCGCTGGATAAAGCCTCCGAACTGTCCAAAGGCCAGGAGAAAATCGGCTCCACGCTCAAAGGCATCGGGCCTGCGTATATGGACAAGACCGGCCGCAACGGCCTCCGCGTGGGAGACGTGCTGAACCCGGATTTCCAGGCCTCTTACGAAAAGCTCAAAACCAAGCACCTGCAGCTGCTGGCCAATTATAATTTCAGTGAAGACATTGCAGAATGGGAAGCTGAATTTTGGGATGCCGTTGAATTCCTCCGCAAAATGAATATCGTGCGCGGCGAATACTGGCTGAACGAACACCTCAAAGCCGGTAAAAAAGTGCTGGCGGAAGGCGCGCAGGGCAGCATGCTCGACGTGGATTTCGGCACTTATCCCTTCGTAACCTCTTCCAATACCATTTCCGCCGGCGTTTGCACCGGCCTGGGCCTCGCGCCCAAATGGATCCGTGAAGTGATCGGCGTTACCAAAGCCTATTGCACCCGCGTAGGCGGCGGCCCATTCCCTACCGAGCTGGAAGATGAAACCGGCGAAAAGCTGCGCCAGGCAGGCCATGAATTTGGCGCTACCACAGGCCGCCCCCGCCGCTGCGGATGGATAGACCTCGTGGCGCTGGACTATACCTGCATGCTCAGCGGCGTTACCCAGCTGGTAATGACCAAAAGCGACGTGCTGGACGAATTCCCCACCGTACAGGCCTGCACGGCATATGAGATTGACGGCCAGCAGACTAACGAAATGCCGTTCAACATCTGTGGCGTACCCATCAAACCGGTACTGCAAAGCTTCCCCGGATGGTCGGAGCCCACTGCAAAAAGTAACAGCTACAACACATTACCCGTGGAAATGAAAAATTTCTTATCTTTTGTGGAAAGCTACCTGGGCGTGCCCGTACAATACGTGTCCAACGGCCCTGGCAGGGATCAGATACTCGAAAAGTAAAGTCAAAAAAATACAAAAAAAACAGTCAAAAAAAAATTTGGCGAATCAAAAAAACTGTTAAAACTTTACCTTAGAATCTAATAGTAACGTACCATTATGAAATCAAAATCTGATAAAGAAAAAGAGACTAAAAAACCTACTTCGCCTAAGACTGACAAAGCTTCTGAAAAGAAAACCAGTGCCAAGCCTAAGAAAGAAGTAGACGAGGATGAGGATGAAGATGAGGAGGAATCTCCCCGTAAGTCTGCTGCTTCTAAAAAATCAGATAAGCTTGCGGCAACATCCAAAAAGAAAGACGACGAGGATGATGACGACGATGAAGACGCGGACGATGACGCTGCTCCCAAAAGAGGCCGTCCCGCCAAAGCCGCCGCCAAGAAGAAAAAAGACGACGACGACGATGATGACGATATAGACGACGATGATGATGCGGACGATGATGATGATGCCTGGGAAAAAGGAGAAGACGAAGACTACGATCCTGACTTCGAGGAATTTGATATGCCCAAGCCGAAAAACAAACGCGGCCGCCCCAGCACCAAAAAAGGCTCTGACGACGATGACCTGGACCTGGACGATGATTTCAAGGACATGGGCATGTTCAACGACCGCTTTGATGATGACGACGACGATGATTTCTAAGCCATAAGCGTGCTATCATACAGTTTTCCTGTTGAAAATATAAGCGCATTTAAACAGCAAATGTTGAGCTGGGGTAACCGGTTCAACATTTGTTGTTTTTTGGACAATAACGATTACCGGCTTGCCGGTTCCGGCGCTGAAGCACTGCTGGCCGCAGATGCGGTGGAAGTGCTGCAATGCGGTGCCGGTACTGCATTCCGCCAGCTGAAGGAATTTCATTCCGCCAATCCCGGCTGGCTCTTCGGCCATCTCGGCTACGATCTCAAGAACGAAACGGAAAAGCTCCACTCCACCCATCCTGACGGTATCGGCTTCCCTGATATGGCCTTTTTCCGCCCGCGCTACCTGCTCACCCTTCGCCAGCACGAGCTCAGCATCAGCGGCATTGCCCTCACCGAAAACGAGGCCCGTGAAATATACCGGGACTGCCTGGCGCAAAACACGCCTTCTCTGGTCAATACCAGCCCCGTTTCTGCCCTCGGCGCCTACCTGGACCGCACTGCCTACCTCGGCGCTGTAAAAGCCCTCCAGGAGCATATCCGCAAAGGCGATTGTTATGAAGTGAATTTCTGCCGCGAACAGTTCGCTCACAAGGTCGTTGCCGACCCGCTGGCACTGTTCCTCCGGCTCAACGCCCTTTCTCCTTCGCCCTTCGCAGCTTATTACCGCAACGGCCATCGCTACCTGGCCTGCTCCAGCCCCGAGCGTTTCCTGCGCAAAAAAGGCGATACCATCATCAGCCAGCCCATCAAAGGCACCGCCCGCCGCGCGGCCGATGCGCAGGCAGATGCCGTATTGCAGCAGGCGCTCCGCAACAGCCCGAAGGAGCGATCGGAGAACGTAATGATCGTGGACCTCGTGCGCAACGACCTCTCCAAGACCGCCGTGCAGGGCTCTGTGCGGGTGGAAGAGCTTTTCGGCATCTACACCTTCCCGCAGGTGCACCACATGATCTCTACGGTAACGGCTACACTGAGCCCTGAACACCATTTCACGGACGCGATCAAACACGCCTTTCCCATGGGCTCCATGACCGGCGCGCCCAAACTGCGGGTGATGGAACTGATCGAACAATACGAAAGAACCAGGCGGGGACTGTTTTCCGGCGCGGTCGGCTACATTACGCCGGAAGGGGATTTTGATTTCAACGTCGTGATACGCAGCATCCTGTACAACGCCCAAAGCCCGTACATCTCTTTCCAGACAGGCTCCGCCATCACTTTTTACAGCGACCCGGAAAAGGAATGGGAAGAATGCCTGCTGAAGGCTAAAGCCCTGGAAGCCGCACTGGGAGCTTAAAATCAGGGGTTCGAAACGATCTGTTTCACGGCGCTGTCCACATCAGGGTAGGAGAATGCAAACCCCGTCTGCTGTATTTTTTCAGAAGAGACCTTTACGCTTTTCAGCACCTCAACACTCATTTCGCCCAGCGCCATTTTCAGCGCAAAGGCCGGCACATGCACGGTAATGAAACTGTTGCCTTTTACGGCGCGAGCCAGCGCCTGCACCAACTCCCGGTTGGTCACAGGGCGGGGAGACACTGCGTTGTAAACGCCCTGCAGCTGGTCATTTGCGATGGCGTTGTGGTAAAGGCGCACCAGGTCCTGCAGGTGGATCCAGCTGATGAACTGCTCGCCGCTGCCCATGACGGTAGCGAAGCCGAGCTTTGCAGGCCTGTGGAATTCCTTCAGGGCGCCGCCTTTCAGGCTCAGCACAATGCCAGTGCGCAGGATGATCACTTTTTTGCCGAGCGTTTCTATCTGCCGCACACTGCCTTCCCAGGCTTTGCAGGTGGTGCCGAGGAAGTCATCTGCCGGGGGATCGTTTTCTGTAAAGGGTTTGCCGGTATAGGGGCCGTAATAGCCCGTGGCGGAGGCGCTGATCACTTTTTTGACCTTATTGGGATGTTCGCGCAGGCTGCTGAAAAGAAAATTGCTGCTGTCCACCCGGCTGTCTACCAGCTCCTGCTTGCGCCGTTTGGTCCAGCGGCCTTCGGCTACGTTGGCGCCGGCCAGGTGCACGATATGGTCTGCCTCCTGCAGCGCGGTGATATCCAGCATTTTGCGGAAGGGGTCCCAGTGCGCGTACCGCAGGTTAGGGGTTTCGGAAACCTTGTTTCCGCGGGTGAGCACCGTTACCCGGTAGCCCCGTTCAAGCAGTAAAGCAGTTAATGCCTGACCCACCAGCCCGGTGCCGCCCGTAATTAATACCGTGTCCATCATAATAACGCCAACGTTTTGCCAATAAATTTACGCAATAAATCGCGCCCTGTTCTTAGCGCTTTGCAATAACGTAATTTTCGTGTAGGTTTGAAAGCAGAACATGCATAAAACTGGTACATTCAACGTTTATCCTGTATCTAACCTTAAATATTACTTGTCCATGCGCATTCGTTACATCGTGCAAATTTGTGTGCTCGCCCTGTGCAGTACGGTAGCCAACGCCCAGAAGATCACCTATTCAGAACCGGAACGGGACGATTATAAGACCACCGAATTCGAGATCATCGGCAGAATGGCGGGTAACATCCTGGTTTACAAGGCTGATCGCGGGGAATACCATATTTCCATTTACGATAATGCCATGCAGCTGAAAGACCGCGTGAAGCTGGATTTCCTCCCGAAAAAACTCATCAGCGTAGATTTCATCGCCTACCCGGATAAAGCTTTTATGATCTACCAGTTCCAGCGGAGGGACGCTGTGTACAGCTTCGCCGGCCAGGTGAACCCCGACGGCACTTTCACCTCGGCTCCCGTGATGGTAGACTCCACTCGCATCGGGAACTTTTCGAAAGAGAACAAGATCTATTCTGTGGAAGTGTCTGAAGACAAGAACCGCATCATGGTGTACAAGATCAACCAGGACAAGGAGAACGACAATGTGTTCTATACTTTCCTGTACGATAGCTCCTTCAACCTCGTGAACAACAGCCGCGTATCCCTGCCCATGGAAGGGAAACGCCAGTTTCTCAGCAATTTCCAGCTGAACAACGATGGCGACCTGGTATTTACCAAGCTGGACCGTACTTCCAACCGCGATTACATCGTGCAGGGCGAAGTGGTGATCAAGCGGGCGGTGATAGATTCCTTCGAAACGGCGCCCTTCGAAACCAAGAACCTGCTGCTGGACGAGGTGAAACTGAAGCTGGACAACCAGGACAAACAATTGCTGGTAACCGCTTTCTTTTACAAGCAAAAGCGCGGCAATGTGGAAGGGCTTTACCTGCTGCGGCTGGATTATGCCAAACGGGAACGCATGTTTGAAAAAATATCTCCCTTCAGCCCTGAGCTGAAACAAAGCGCCCGCGGCGATGCGTCTACCTCGGCGGCCTTCAACGATTACTTCATCCGCAAGATCGTGAATACGGCCAACGGCGGCTTCCTGCTTACCGCGGAGGCCTATTATACCACATCGCGTAGCCAGCCCTGGAACCGCTGGAACTATATGTACGGCGGCTTCGGCGGGTATAACCCATACTACTATTCACCTTATTCGCCCTACTACTACAACCCCTACGGCTGGAACGACGGCCAGGGCACGCGCTATCACTACGACAACGTGGCCATCCTGAGCTACGATGACAAGGGCGACCTTCAATACAGCAACTTCGTGCACAAAAGCCAGTTCGACGACGGGGCGGACCTGTACCTGAGCTATATGCTGGTGAACGTGGGCAGCGAGCTGCGCTTCCTGTTCAACACGCTGGACCGCCGGCAATATGTGCTCACCGAAAACACGATCGGGCCGGATGGCAAGGTAGACCGCAGCCCCACCCTGCGTAACCTGGACAAAGGTTTCACCTGGATGCCCCGCTACGGCAAGCAGATCAGCTCCCGGAGCGTGCTGATACCCTGCATTTACAGGAATTACATCTGCTTTGCTAAAATTGACTTTTAATCACATCTTTGCATCGTGATAAAATTTTTCAGATCAGGCAATCCGCTGACGGTATTGTTGCTGTTTATCTATTTGCTTTTTGTCAAGTTCTACTACCTTATCCATCCCGCCGTATACCAGGCAGACGGCTCTGAAGGCCTGCTGTACACGGAGATTACGGGCTGGCTGGAAGGGATAGCAGGCAAAAGCGCCTTGTTTTTCACCTGCCTGGCCCTGCTGCTGCAGTTCCTGCAAGCCCTGCTGTTCACCCGCATCATCAACAACCACCGGCTTTTTTCAAAGGATACCTACCTGCCGGCCATGAGCTTCCTGCTGTTTACCTCGCTGCTGGAAGGCTGGAACGTGTTTTCCCCCGCCCTGATCGTCAATACTGCAATGCTTTGGATATTTTCCAGCATTTCCGACCTCTATATGCGTACTTCCGCCCGCGATGTGGCTTTCAACATGGGTTTTGCCCTCGGGCTCTGCGGGCTGGTCTATTTCCCTTCCGTGCTGTTCCTGGCACTGCTGCTGTTGAGCCTGCTCATTATGCGCTCGTTCAGGCCGGCGGAGTGGATCATCGGCCTGCTGGGCATTCTCTGCCCGTTTTACCTGCTGGGCACCTGGTTGTTCCTCACCAACCGCACGGCACTGATCCTGGACATGCCCCGCATTGGCTTTCACCTGCCGATGATCACCGATTACAAGGTCTGGGGCGCCCTCATCACGAGTGTGCTGTTTTTCGTGACCGGCTGGCTGATGCTGCAGCGCACTTTCAAAAAGATGCTGATCCAGGGGCGGAAGATCTGGGCTACGGTGGTGATCTACGTACTGGTGGCGATGCTGATACCGCTGTTTAGCAGCCATTTCAGCCCCAATTACTGGGTGCTGGCGGTGCTGCCCATCTCCCTTTTTGCCGGGAATGTGTTCTGGACGGTGACCAACAACACGATAGCGAACGTGATACACGTTATTGTTTTGGCTTATGTGATTGTAATGCAGTACTTTTCCCACTAAGCCGATGGTGTTAGCGGAATCATAAATCTATGAGCGGTTATTGTATATTGGCCAATGCGCAGTAATTTTGTTCTTTTCCGAGATAAATTAACAGAGGTGTTAATATGAAAATGGCCCCGCGGCCATGGGAATAGCCTCGAAAAACTATATATATTCATGAGATGGTAATCCATCCCATCTGTCCTTTTAAAATGATTATTATCAGATGAAATTTGGAGTTGTTACTTTTCCCGGTTCAAACTGCGACCAGGATATGATCGATGCACTGCGTTACGACCTGAACCAGGATGTGATCGACCTTTGGCATAAGGATAAAGACTTGAGCATGTTTTCTACGGAAGACTGCATCCTGCTGCCGGGCGGATTTTCCTACGGCGACTACCTGCGTTGCGGGGCGATTGCCAAGTTCAGCCCGATGATGCAGAGCGTGGTGGAGTTCGCCAAAAAAGGCGGCCGTGTGATCGGCGTTTGCAACGGCTTCCAGATCCTGTGCGAAGCGGGCCTGCTGCCCGGCGCGCTGCTGAAGAATGAGAACCAGCAGTTCGTGTGCAAGAACATCTTCATGAAAAGCGAGAACACCCATGCTTCCATTACCAAGGAAGTGACCGGCCGCCCGCTGATGATACCTGTAGCCCATGGCGAAGGCAGGTATTATGCAGACGAAGCCACGCTGGACGGGCTGTTTGCCAATAACCAGGTTCTTTTCCGCTATTGCGATGAGTTTGGCAACATTGTTGATTCTGCTAATCCTAATGGCGCTATCCGGAATATCGCCGGCATTTGTAATAAAGAAAGAAACGTATTTGGAATGATGCCCCACCCGGAAAGAGCAACCAGCGAAGTGCTGGGTAACCGCGACGGGCAGCTGATATTCCAAAGCCTGATCAATAACAACTAACGCCGGGAGGAAGTACCTGGCCTATCAAAACCACCAACCAACCAGAAAAAAAAAGAAGCTATGAAGAAATTACTCGTTGCATTGTGCCTCTTCGCGCTGCCCGCACTGGCAAGCGCACAGCTCGCAGACCCTGTAAAATGGTCATTTTCAACCAAGAAGGTAGACGCTAAGACCTATGACGTAACGGCCACCGCGACCATCGAAAAAGGCTGGCACCTGTACGCGCAGGAAGCAGGCGAAGGCCCGATCCCTACCAGCTTTAAGTTCGCGAAGAACCCGCTGGCAGCCACCCAGGGCAAAGTGAAAGAAGTAGGCAAGCTCAAAAAAGCCTTCGACAAGAACTTTGATTCTGAGCTGAAGTACTACGAGAACACCGTTTCCTTCGTTCAGCGCGTGACCGTAAAAGGTAAAGCCGCCACCAAACTGAAAGGCTCTGTAGAATTCATGGTCTGCGACGACCATCAGTGCCTGCCGCCAACTGAAGTGGAATTTGCCTTCGACCTGAAATAATTTCCAATATTTTTCAGCATATCGGAACGAGTTCTTTCACCCGGAAGAACTCGTTTTTGCATTTATCATTAATTCAATCTGTTAAGTCTATCATATATATGAAGAATGTTTTAACGTTGATAGCCGCCATGGTCTTGCTGCTTCAGCCAAAGGCACAGGCCCAGGAGGCGGATTCCATCCCGAAACATGTGAAATGGGAATTTAAGGCGGAGAAGAAAGGGGAGAAGGAATTTGTATTGCATTTTACAGCCAAAATAGATGCGGGGTGGAAGCTGTTTTCTGCTACGATGGGCAACGATGATCCGAATACCCGCATCGTGCTCGACAGCCTGAGCGATACCCGTGCGAAAATAACCGCCCTTGCAGAAGCTGCCGCGCCTAAAACGGCCAAAGAACCCCTGCTGGACGATATGGAGATCAAATACAACGAGAACGGCGCTGAAGTGTTGGCCACCGTACAGTTCAACGACTCGGTGAAAGACCTGCGCGGCACCGTTACGTATTATATCCTCAAAGGCGAAGAAGTGTTGCCTGAAGAAACATTGTTCACCTTTTCCGCAGATGCTTCCGGCAATCTTACCGGCGAGCAGGGCGGCCTGAAAGTGAATGCTGATGCGGCTGCCGGCCTCAAACGCACCACCATCGATATGAAAAACCCGGTGATGCGCGTGGGCGGCATTGGCACGGAAGGACAGACCAATCCCTGGTTTATCTTCCTGCTGGGCTTCCTAGGCGGGCTGGTAGCGTTGGTTACACCCTGCGTGTTCCCCATGATCCCGCTCACGGTATCGTTCTTCACCAAATCTTCCCAGGATAAAAAGAAAGGCATCTTCAACGCGACGATGTACGGCTTTTTCATCTTCCTGATCTACGTGCTGTTCAGCGTGCCCTTCCACGTGGCGGGGCTTGCAGAGCCGGAGATATTCAATAACATTTCCACCAATGTATGGCTGAACGTCATCTTCTTCGCGATATTCCTCGTATTCGCTTTGTCTTTCTTCGGCCTGTTCGACATTACGCTGCCTTCCGGCCTGGCCAGCAAAGCGGATTCCAAGGCCAATAAAGGCACACTGGTGGGTATCTTCTTCATGGCGCTCACGCTGGTAGTCGTGTCGTTCTCCTGCACCGGTCCCATCCTGGGTTCGCTGCTGGCAGGGTCCCTGAACTCTGATGGCGGCGCATGGCTGCTTACCGCCGGCATGGCCGGTTTCGGCGTATCACTGGCATTGCCTTTCGCGCTGTTCGCACTGTTCCCCAACTGGCTGAGTTCCCTGCCGAAATCAGGCGGCTGGCTCACTTCTGTGAAAGTAGTGCTGGGCTTCGTGGAGCTGGCGCTGGCAGTGAAATTCCTGTCGAATGCAGACCTGGTAACGCACTGGGGCATCCTGCACAGGGAAACCTTCTTCCTCATCTGGATCATCATCGGCATACTCACCACGCTGTACCTGTTCGGCGTGATCCGTTTCCCGCACGACAGCCCCGTGAAAAAACTCGGCCCCGTGCGCATCATTTTCGGCCTTGTTTTCGGCCTGTTCACGCTGTACCTGATACCAGGCATCACCAACACCAAATACGCCCGCCTGAAGCTCATGAGCGGCTTTGCGCCCCCGATGAGCTACAGCTGGTATGGCAACACCGCCCACGAAAGAGGTTCCGTAGAGCCGGACGTGATCAACGATTACGAAAAGGCGCTGCAGCTCGCCAAAACGCAGAACAAACCGGTCCTGATCGACTTCACCGGCTGGGCCTGCGTGAACTGCCGCAACATGGAAGAGAACGTATGGACGGACCCCGAGGTGCACGACCTGATCAAGAAGAACTACCTGCTGGTATCGCTGTATACAGACGACCGCAAGAAATTGCCGGAAGACCAGCAGTTCAAATACGTATCCCCCGAAGGCAAACCGAAGAATATCGTGACCATCGGCGACAAGTTCGCCACCATGCAAACGGTGAACTTCATCAACCAAAGCCAGCCGCTGTACGCGCTCATCACGCCTGACGAGCAGCTGCTCACCTGGCCGGTAGCCTATACGCCGGATATACAGGAGTATGCAGACTGGCTGAAAGCCGGGCTGGAAGGCTGGGAGAAAGTGAAAAAGAAATAATGTCTTCTTCAGAATAATGCGAAAGGCCACCATTGCGGTGGCCTTTCTTTTTTCAAGGTAAGCGTATTCAGAACGGAGGTTCCCGTTTATAATTCAGATCAGAACAATGACTGCCCGCAGCCGCGCAGCACTTTGCCGTCCAGCTTGAGGGTGACGGTGCTTGGGCTTTTTTTGCCCGCATCGTCCGTACATACTTTATTCTCGAATTTTATTTCCAGTGTATGGCCGTCTGCCGAAGTGGTGAATTCTGTGGCGTCGTTGTCGCCTTTCTGCGCCTGTGCCGCCGGGAATTCTATTTTCTGCTCGCCGTAATTGCCGGTGTAGAGGATCTTTTTATAAGGAATAATGGCCAGCGACCAGCCGGGTTCATTGCCCGTGGCCCAGTGCGAGGCGCCCAGCTTGCGGGCGTCGTTGGCGCCGGGGCTCAGGTCGCGGCGGGTGATGGTGAGGGCAATGGCAGCGCGCTGCGCCAGGTCGTTCACCTCCTGCGGGCTGAAACGGAAATCCTTGTCCCCGTAAGCTGACTTGTAAGGCACGATCTCCGCGTTTTCCAGCGAGGCAAGGTCTGCCGCCTTGCGGGTTTCGGATTGCAGCAGCGTATCGTCGTTGAAATAAAAACTGTTCTCTATCACACCGGTGGGCGTGGTGATCACTTCGCGCATCAGCTTCACCTTCACGGTAACGGTATCGAGGTAGAACCAGGTTTCGGCGGAAGTATCCGCCTGAGGGCCTTCGGGGAATATGTAGAGGCGGATAGGCGTGTCCTTTTCGGAGAATACGCCTACCACGCCGGAGGTATTATCGCCACGGTTAAAATTATGCACTGCCATCATTTTGTTGCCGCTGGAGCCTTTTACGTCTATGCTGGTAGCGTAGTTGCTGATGGTGGAAATAGCGGCGGACAGTTCATCGGTAGCGGCTTCGCCTTCCTCTGCTTTCTTTTCGGACGACGGCCCTGCGCACGATGCCGCGAAGAGCACGATCAATACGACGAAAAAAGAATATGGTTTCATATTATAGGTTTTACGGCTGTTGCTATACAAATCGCCTGCCAGAATGCGGAACAGCTGTATTTCAATCAGTTGGGTTCATTTTCATAACACGCGAAAGACCCGGAAGGTTGAGTGGCTTCAAGATTGCTTCAAATTTCTGTGTAATTTGCAGGGTTATATGAAAGTGTTGCTGATTGAAGATAACGTGGAGCTGGCCAGCAGTATCTCCGAATTCCTGGCCAGGGAGGGTTATATCTGTGAAGTAAGCTATAACATCCGGGACGCGCAGGACCGGCTGATCTCCTTCCAGTACGACTGTGTGCTGCTGGACATTATGCTGCCTGACGGCAATGGCCTGGAGATACTTTCATTCATGCGCCTGGAACGCATCCAGAGCAGCATCCTCATCCTTTCCGCCAAAAACTCCCTGGACGATAAAGTGATCGGGCTGGAAGAAGGGGCGGACGATTACCTCACCAAACCTTTCCACCTGCCTGAGCTGCATGCCCGCCTGCGGGCCATTTACCGGCGCAAAAAGCTTAACGGCAGCAATATCATTGCATTCAACGAGATCAGCCTCAATATAGACACCCTGGAGGCCAGGGTGAACGACATCCTGCTGGATATGACCCGCAAGGAATTCGACCTCCTGCTTTATTTCATCGTAAACAAAAACCGCGTGCTCTCCCGCCAGAGCATTGCCGCACACCTTTGGGGGGATTATACAGATAATCTCGCTAATTTTGACTTCGTATACCAGCACGTAAAAAATATCAGGAAAAAGATCAGCGCAGCCAATGGAACGGATTATATCGGGACAGTATATGGGCTGGGATATAAATTCAATACCTCTAAACAATAGATTTGTTTATACCGATACAAGGAAAGGCCACCATTGCCGGGAATGCCCGTCATTGCGTGAAAAGATCGTCATTGCGAGGAGCAACAGGGTATCCTGTGCCGCAGGAAGCGCGACGAAGCAATCTCCCAATATTGAGAGTATCAATCCAATGTAAGGGATTGCTTCGTCGCCCCTCCCGCTTTGGCGCTGCTGCTCCTCGCAATGACGGGATGTTCCTTCCTTCGCCATCCCTCCCGCGTTGGTTTGGCGGCTTTGCAATGGCGGAGTATAATCAATATCTGGAAAAGACTAATATCAACGAATGAAATGCAATTCCATTCGACCTCTAAAAAAGACGAATAATAACGAATGAAACTTGTAGACAGATTCACTTTGTGGTTCCTGGGCGTTACGCTCCTGATCATACCCATCAACAGCTTCATCACTTACATGAGCATCAAAAGTGAGATAGACAAAGCTGCGGTGGAAAGGCTGAAACATGTGAACCAGCGTGTAGGCGAGGTTTTGGAAAAGGGACAGGAACCCGGTGAATACACCCAGGGCTGCCGCATTAAGGTCGTGCCCGTGGGCGACACCAAACCTGCCGACTACTACGAGATCACCGACCGCGACGTAACCCACGACCCCGACCTGAAAGACAACGACCGCAAAATAACCGTGACCAGCTGGCATACCGTGAACGGGCAGCATTACAAGATCACCTCCGGCGACTACGTAACCCGTTCCGAGCAGATCCTGGCGGGCCTGCGCATCAGCATCATTGCCAAACTTCTTATCCTCATCGCGCTGGTAGTGCTTACCGCGCGCCTTGCTTCGCGCATCGTGCTGGCGCCGTTTTACAGCACGCTCAAAAAACTCCAGCACTTCAACCTGAAAGCCAAAAAGAAACTTTCACTCCGCCCAACGCGCACCAAGGAATTCAGCGAGCTGAACACTTATGTGGGTAAAATGACGGACAAAGCGGTAGACGATTATATCTCCCTCAAAGAATTCGCCGAAAACGCCAGCCACGAGTTGCAAACGCCGCTGGCCATCATCCGCAGCAAGCTGGAACTGCTTTCTGAGTCAGACATCCGGGGAGAGCAGGCGGTGCTGATCTCCGACATGCAAAACTCGGTGGACAAGCTCACACACATCAACCGCTCGCTCGTGCTGCTGTCCCGCCTGGAAAACAACGAATACGAATCCAAAGAAGAGGTATCCTTCAGCAAATACGCCAAAGAGGCCATGGGCACGTTCGAGGACCTGATCACGCTGAAAGGCCTGAGGCTCAGCTGCCGGATCGCGGACGATGTGGACGTGAAACTGCATGCCGCGCTGGTGGATATTTTGCTGAACAACCTCATCAGCAACGCCATCCGCCACAACATCCCCAACGGCCGCATAGAAGTGGTGCTGGACAGGGATTGCCTGCGCATCATCAACACCGGCGTGCCGCCCACCGGCGATCCCGAGGAAATGTTCCAGCGCTTCAAAAAGGGTACGCAATGCAACCATTCCATCGGTATCGGTCTGTCAATTGTCAAACAGATCTGCGACATAAATTCCTTCCAGATCCGCTACCAGTTTGCCTCCGGGCTGCATGTGATCACCATCGCCTTCCCTGGTGTTTCCAACTCTTCAAAATTGCTTCAAAATGATGAGCGCTATTTGCATGAGAAAATCCAGCTTTAAAGCTGCCATGCTTTTTAATCGCTCATTTAATCTAAGATGACACAACGCTCAGCTGTTCGCATGCTGTTGCCTGTTATCTTTCTCTGCTGTACCTGGAGCGCAAAAGCACAGGTGCTGACCATGAAAGATGCAGTACAAACAGCGTTGAACAATTATGGCACGATCAAGGCCAAAGCTAACTATGTGAATGCCTCCAGGGCAACCGTACAACAAGTGAAGAGGGACTATCTTCCCAACCTGAATATCTCAGCCCAGCAGGACTATGGTACAGTGAACGGACAGAACGGACCATTATACGGCTTCGGCGGCCTGGGGGTTGCATCCTCCGGTCTTCCCCTGCCCGAACAGAACTGGAACGCCGCTTTCGGCGCGCTTTACCTTGCCAACATCAACTGGGAATTCTTCGCTTTCGGGCGCATGAAGGAAAGAGTGAAAACGGCTGAAACACTGGCCCGCCGCGACGAACACGACTGGCAGCAGGAACAATTCCGCCATGAAGTGAAAGTGGCCGCCGCCTACCTGAACCTGCTGGCCGCGCAACGCCTCACCCAGAGCTGGAGAAGGAACCTCGAAAGGGCAGACACCTTTCGTTCCGTAGTGACCCGCCGTGCCAGCAACGGCCTCATTGCAGGCGTAGATTCATCTCTCGCCAACGCCGAAGTGGCCAGCGCGCGCATTGCCCTCACCCGCTCCATAGACCTGGAACAGGAACAAAGCAACCAGCTGGCGCAGCTGATGGGCGTGGCTCCGCAGGAATTTTCGCTGGACAGCCTCTTCCTCACCCGCCTGCCCGCCGTGGTTACAGACACCCTCAGCTTCCGGGGAGACACGCATCCCGTGCTGCAATTCTATCAAAGCCGCATCGCGCTCAGCCGCGAACAGGAAAAATATATCCGTACGCTCAATTTCCCGGCATTCAGCTTCTTCAGCGTAATGCAGACCAGGGCCTCCGGCTTCAGTTCCGCTTATGCGCAAGACCAGACGGCCTTCACGCACGACTACTGGGAAGGCATCAAACCCAACCGCAGCAACTACCTGCTGGGCGTGGGCGTAACCTGGAACCTGACCAGCCCGCTGCGCGTGAAACAGCAAAGTGCCGCGCAACGCTTTACTTCGCAGGCGCTGGAAAATGAAATGACCGTGGTGGACCAGCAGCTGAAAGCACAAATGGTGCTGGCGGACGCGAAGATGAAGAACGCGCTGGACAACTACCGTGAAGCCGGCATCCAGATCAGCAGCGCATCGCAGGCCTACCTGCAGAAAACAGTGATGTACCGCAACGGGCTCAGCACGCTGGTGGATGTAACGCAGGCGCTGTATACCCTCAATCGCGCGGAGACAGACCGCGAGGTGGCATACAGCAACGTGTGGCAGGCGCTGCTGCTGAAAGCCGCTGCTGTAGGGAATTTTGGGTTATTTATCAACGAATTCTAATTATACAAGATAATGGGACTTATCAAAAGCGCGCTGAACAAACCGATCACGATACTCGTACTGGTGGCGGGATTGTTTTTCTTCGGCATCAAGGCAGTGCGGACCGTGAAGGTGGACATCTTCCCCAAGCTGGACCTGCCGGTGCTGTACATCGCGCACCCTTTTGGCGGGTATACGCCCAACCAGATGGAAGCCTTCTTCGCGAAGAACTACGTGAACATCCTGTTGTTCGTGAACGGGCTGAAATCCATCGAAACGAAAAATGTGCAGGGGCTGATGCTCATGAAGCTGAGCTTTTACCCCGGCACCAACATGAGCCAGGCCGCCGCTGAGGTTTCCGCGTTTTCCAACCGTGCCCAGGCTATTTTCCCGCCGGGCTCGCAGCCCCCGTTCATCGTGCGTTTCGACGTGTCTACGCTCCCTGTGGGCGAGCTGGTACTGAGCAGCGAAAAACGCACGAACAACGAACTGATGGACCTCGCGAATGTATACGTGCGCGCGTCCTTCACTTCCATTCCCGGCCTGGTGGCGCCGCCTCCCTTCGGTGGCAACATCCGCACAGTGGTGATCAAGGCCGATCCTGAGCAGCTGCGCGCGCACCAGCTTACGCCGGACCAGTTGGTGGAAGCCCTGCGGTTGAACAACCAGGTGGCTCCCTCGGGCAACGTGCGCATCGGCGACAAAAACTATATCACTCCTACGAATACACTCATCCGCAATGTCAAAGATTTTGAGAACATCCCGCTGTTTAAAGGCGGGGTACAGAACCTGTACCTGCGTGATGTGGCCACGGTTGAGGACGGTGCGGACATCGCCGCCGGATATGCCCTGGTGAACGGTAAACGCTCCGTGTACCTCAACGTGGCCAAGTCCGCAGATGCTTCTACCTGGGAAGTGGTGCAGAACCTGAAAAAGGCCCTCCCGCGGCTGCAGGCGCAGCTGCCGGAAGATGTGTCGCTCAGCTATGAGTTCGACCAGAGCACTTACGTGATGAACGCCGTAAAAAGCCTCATCAGCGAAGGCATCATCGGCGCGGTGCTTACCGGCCTGATGGTGGTGCTCTTCCTCGGCGACCTCCGCGGCGCGCTCATCGTGATCCTGACCATTCCCGTGTCTATCATCTCCGGCGTGCTCTTCCTCAGCCTTTTCGGGCAAACCATCAATATCATGACACTGAGCGGTCTTGCCCTGGCCATCGGCATCCTGGTGGATGAGAGTACGGTAACGATAGAAAACATCCACCAGCACCTGGATATGGGCAAGCCAAAAGCGCTGGCCATCTGGGATGCCTGTAAGGAGATCGCGTTCCCGAAACTGCTGATCCTTTTCTGTATCCTCGCCGTGTTTGCGCCCGCTTTCACCATGAGCGGCATTCCCGGCTCGCTTTTCCTGCCGCTGGCCCTGGCGATCGGCTTCTCCATGATCACTTCTTATTTCCTTTCGCAGACCTTTGTGCCCGTAATGGCCAACTGGATCATGAAAGGGCATAAGAAAACGCATGTGCCTGCGGCGGACAACGATACCTGGGACCAGAAGAAAATGCTGGTGGAACGTGCCGACAGCAACGCGGACGGGAAAGTTTCCCGCTTCGAAAAATTCCGTGCCCGTTTCATGCGCTTTATTGACAGGATCATGCCTTACCGTGTGCCCATCGTGATCGCGTACCTCGTGATCATCAGCGGGCTGGCCGTATGGCTGCTTTCCGGCATCGGGCGCGACGTGCTGCCGCGCACCAACGGCGGCCAGTTCCAGGTGAGGATCAGGGCCGAAGAAGGCACGCGTATGGAACGCACCGAAGCCAAAACGCTCACCGCGCTGAAGGCCATCGAAGAAGTGGTGGGGAAAGAAAATATTTCCATCACCTCCGCTTACGTAGGCCAGCACCCGGCACTGTTTTCCGTAAGCCCCATCTACCTGTTCATGGCGGGGCCGCACGAAGCGGTGATACAGGTAAGCCTGAACAAGGAAAAACATTTTGAGCTGGATGAAGTAAAAGAGCAGATCCGTGAAAAGCTGAAGAAGCAGGCGCCGGACCTCCAGCTTTCCTTCGAGCCTATCGAGCTGACCGATAAGATCCTCGCCCAGGGCTCGCCCACGCCGATAGAAGTGCGTATCTCGGGCAGGAATAAAAAGCAGAATGAAGAATATGCGAACAAGGTAATAGACAAGCTGAAGCAGATATCCTACATGCGCGACGTACAGCTGATGCAGAGCACCAAGTACCCGGCCATCAACATCGAAGTGGACCGTACCCGCCTGGCGCAGCTGAACGTGGATATGACCGACGTAACACGCTCGCTGATCGCTTCCACCTCTTCTTCCCGCCTCACGGAAAAGAACGTGTGGGTAGATGAAAGGGCCGGCCTGATGTACAGCGTGCAGGTGCAGATACCGGAAAATAAAATGAACAGCCTTGACGAGATCGCGGAAATACCGCTGATGAAAAACGCTGCAAGACCGGTGCTGGGTGATGTGGCTACTATCAAACAGGAAACCACGTATGGCGAGAACGACAACCTGGGCGCCATGCCTACCTTGTCTGTAACCGCCAACCTCAACAATATAGACCTTGGCACAGCCTCAACAGCCCTGAAAGAAGCGATCGCTTCGCTGGGCGAGCTGCCGCGCGGCCTGACCGTAGAGCCGGTGGGCATGAGCAACACCCTCACCGAAACACTGGATAACCTGCAAAGCGGCCTGCTCGTGGCGGTAGTGGTGATATTCCTGATGCTGGCGGCCAACTTCCAGAGCTTCAGCGTATCATTCGTAGTGCTCACCACGGTGCCTGCTGTAATACTCGGTTCGCTGCTGCTGCTGAATATCACGGGCAGCACGCTCAACCTGCAATCGTATATGGGCATTATCATGTCTGTAGGCGTATCCATTTCCAACGCGGTGCTGCTGATCACGAATGCGGAGCACCTGCGAAGACACAACGGCGATTCGACCGCGAGCGCCAGGGAAGCGGCTGCGCTGAGGCTCAGGCCGATCCTGATGACGAGCCTTGCGATGGTGGCCGGTATGATACCGATGGCGATCGGCCACGGCGAAGGCGGAGACCAGGTGTCTCCCCTCGGCCGCGCGGTGATCGGCGGGCTGGTGGCTTCCACAGCCGCTGCGCTGCTGATCCTGCCGCTGGTATTTGCCATGGTGCAGAAAAAAGCGTCCATTGCTTCCGTTTCCCTTGATCCAGAAAATAAAGAAAGTAAACATTATATATCCTCCCTGTATGATCACAATCATCAATAGAACGCCGGCGCGTGTACTGATGGCGGCAGTGCTGCTGGCCGGATGCGGCGTTTCGCAAAGCAAACCGGATAATAAAAAATCCGAAGAGGCGCTGCCCGCGGCAGTGAGCACCTTTGCGCTGGAAAAACAGATATTCTCCGCCTCCCTCAGGATGCCCGGCGAGCTGGTGGCATTTCAGCAGGTAGACCTTTACGCGAAGGTGAACAGCTTTGTAAGAAAGCTCTACGTGGATGTGGGCTCTAATGTAAGCGCGGGCCAGGTGCTTGCCACGATGGAAGCGCCCGAACTGAGCAGCCAGCTGGCAGGCGCGGAATCGCGGCTGCGCAGCCAGGAGGCCGTATACCTGGCCAGCAAGGCTAATTACGACCGCCTGTATCAAACCAGTCTTACGCCAGGCACCGTGTCGCAAAACGACCTGGACCTTGCGCTGGCCAAACAGAAATCAGACTTCGCACAGCAGGAAGCAGCCCGCGCCGCTTACCGCGAAATTTCCGATACCCGCAATTACCTGGAGATCCGCGCCCCCTTTGCCGGCGTGATCAGCAGCCGCAACGTGAGCGCAGGCGCCTATGTGGGCCCTTCAGGCAAAGGTTCGGAAATGCCGCTGTTCACTTTGCAGGAACAAAAGAAACTGCGCCTGGTGCTGGCCATACCCGAGGCATATACCGCTTACCTGGGCAGCAAAAGCGATGTGAAATTCACCGTGAAATCGCTGCCCGGCCAGGAGTTCAAAGCTACGGTGAACCGCCTCTCCGGTACGCTGGATACCAGGTTGAGAAGCCAGCGCGTGGAAATGGATGTGACCAACAACGATAAAAAACTGCTGCCCGGCATGGTGGCGGAAGTGAGCATCCCGCTCAACACGGCAGACAGCGTGTTTGTAGTGCCTTCCACGGCCGTAGCCAACAGCACGGAAAAAATATTCGTCATCCGCGTGAGGAACGGTAAAGCAGAATGGGTGGACGTGCGGAAAGGACGGGAAGCAGATGGAAAAACGGAAATATTCGGGGACTTACAGCCCGGAGATATGCTTATGGAAAAGGCCAATGATGAAGTACGGAACGGATCAGCGGTGACGCCTCAAAAGTAACGAATCAGAGACTGGACATGTGAAGGGGAACAGCACGGTGATAGGTGTTGTTCCCCTTAAGTTTTTAGTTGAAATACCGCTTCAGTATCTCTTTCAGCGAAGAGATGCTGTATTGTTTCACCACGTAATCCGCGGCGCCCATTGCTTTGGTATCCTGTATGTCTTTCGGGTCTGAAGAAGTGGAATAGATCACCACGGGAATGTCCGCCAGCAAAGGATTTGATTTGATAGCGTTCAGGCAGTCCCTGCCGGTCATGCGCGGCATGTTCAGGTCCAGGAAAATGTAGGTGGGAACAAAGTTCTCTTCCTGTTGCAGCATTTGCAGTCCTTTTACACCATCATCCGCGGTCAGGCAAAATACTTCCCCGTTTATATCCTGCAACGCGAGTTTGAATATTTCCTGGTCGTCCCTATCATCATCTATCAACAGGCAGCTGAGTTTGTGCTTCATTTGGATGAACTGTCTTTTAAGCAGATAAAGTTACCAAAAAGACAAAAAATAATATAGCCCGGCGCGTAATGCCGGGCTATATTTTACGGAAAGGTTGTATATCAGGGCACTATGGTCAGCGTCATTTCTTTTACAACAGTTTTTACGTCGGTTGAACTGGTGTTGGAGCCCACGAAAGTGACAACATAAGTACCGGGTGTGCGGAACACGTAGCTGTAGCTTTCCTTACGTTTGCTATAATCCTTGATGGCCAAGCCTTTATCGGGCGCTACTTTCGTTACCCAGATGGGTTTGGTGATCATCCAGTCTTCGGAAGTTTCCAGCGTGCTGGCCGGTGAAAACTGGATATTGTCTGCGGATACGGCCCATTTGTTGGCCCTGTTGATCACGTCTACCGCCAGCCAGCCAGCTGAAGTATGGCTCACCAGCGTGTTGGGCGCGCCGCCGGGCTGGGTGCCGGTGAGCGAAAAGCCCAGGATGCGCCAGGTGCGCTGCGTTGGCGTAGTGCCTGCCGGTTTTTCACCAACGTATTGGAAGCCGATGTAGAGCGGTTTGCCCCTCACCACCAGGTCTGAAAGATCGGCTTTCCCTGAAGGAGTGTTCGCGCTGAGACCGCCGGCCGGCGCTGTGGCCAGGGTGAAGCGGTTGGTGATATCCACCCAATTGGTGTTTTTTACATTGGCGGAATCGTAGATACCTGAAAACTCATTGGAAGCCACTACTTTCAGGTTGTTCGTTTGACTGCCGTACAGCACCCGGCTGACGAATTCCAGCTCGGTAACGCCCGCTTCTGTATCCGTGCGGTCTTTGTAACGGTATTCTTTACCCGGCTCGCCGGAATAGAACGTGATGATATCCGGCTCGCCGGAGAAAGTAAACAGCACGGAGTCGCCGGCTTTGTATTCTGCTTTTCCGGCGCGGGCTTCAAAGGCCGGAAGTTCTACCACATCCCGCTTGCAGGCGAAGAGGAGGCTGAGGGCGGCCAGGGGAAGTATGTTCTTATATTGAGACATTGTGATCTTTTATGAGTTGCTGAATCAGGTTACCATTCCGGGTTTTGAACAAGTGCTTTGTTGATGGCCATTTCGGAGCTGGGAATGGGCAGCAGAAGGTGACGCTGGCCCAGGTTGTCGCCATGGCGGGAAGCATATTTGTAAGCCGCGGGCGCCGTAGTGGTGATCTCGTTGGCGAGGTCTTTCATCGTGGAGATATAAATGCCCCAGCGGATGAGGTCGTGGCGGCGGATGGCTTCAAAACCCAACTCCAGCGAACGTTCTTTGCGTACGGCTTCGCGGAAAGACACCTGGTCCAGACCGCCCGGCAGGTCCGCATCCGCAGCCGGGTCGGGAGGCGCGGGCAGCAGCAGGCCGTAAGCTCTTTTTCTCACCTGGTTCACCGCTGCATAAGCATCCGCGGTAGGGCCGCTCAGCTCGTTCTCCGCTTCGGCAAACATCAGCAGCACGTCTGAATAGCGTAGAATGGGAAAGTTAATGGAAGAGGTGTTGATATTCTTGGGCAGCGCGGTTTCATATTCCCTTCTCCATTTCGCATTGCAACGGTTGTAAATGGAAGTGGCAGGATAGGGGATCTTGGAATTCGGCACGCCGCCAACGGTGCCGTAGTAATAGGAATTGCTGGTCCAGTCGCGGCGGAGATCGCCTGCGGCGAATGCGCGGTAATACCTTTCCGTGATGTGCACGGCGCCGTAGCTGTACATGCTGCGGTCAGACGAACCGATGCCGTTGATGGAGCCCACGGAGCCTTCTTCATCCTGGCTGCCGTTGTTCACTTTATTGAATTCCACCTCCCAGAGCACTTCCCTGGTATCGTATTTATCCTGGCACTGGTTGATGAAGATCTGTTTGTAATCCGGGTTGAGCGCATGCCCGTTCGCCGGTTCCATAGCCTTCAGCGCCCATTTACGGGCCTCTGCCCAGCGCGATGCATCGTTTAAGGGATAACCCGCCATCTTGAGGTTCACCCTCGCCAGGATGCCCCACACAACAGATTTGGTGATGCGGCTGTTGTAGGTGTAGGCAGAGATCGGGTTCACGAGGTCCGCAGCTGCTTCCATATCTTTTACAATGAATGCATAGATCTGCGCAGAAGGCGTCCTGGCGCGGCTTACGTCGTTCACGTCCTTGATGGATTCAAGCCGGACCGGCACCTCGCCCCAGTTGCTCACGAGCATGAAATAATAATATGCCCGCAGGAAAAGCGCCTGGCCTTTGGCAGCCTTGCGTTTGGCTTCGTCCATCTGCAGGTCCGCATTATCAATATTCTCCAAAAAAACATTCGCCCGATTGATGCCCTGGTACAGCAGGTTCCAGAGGTTGTTCACCTTCGTGTCGGACGAGGTGTAGTTGTTGATGGAGAGGTCAATGGTGGTGGAAGACAGGGCGTTGAAACCTTCATCGCTCATATCCAGTTCGAAAAAGAGCGTACGGCCGTAGGTGCCGGTTTTGCCCAGCGGGTCGTAAATGCCGCTGAGCGCGGTGTTTACGTCGTTCTCGGTTTTGAAATAATTTTTCGGCAACGGGAAGTCCGTCGGCGTTTTATCCAGGAATTTGTTGCAGGATATGGCGCCGGTAGACAATATCAGGAAGCTATACAGGATGTATTTCATGTTCTCGCCATTTTAGAATTAGAAGGTAACGTTTAAGCCTATGGTAGCTGTTTTCGGCCGCGGGTAAGCGGAATAGTCGAAGCCGGGCGTAAGCGCGCTGTTGCGGATGGATACTTCGGGATCGTAGCCGGAGTAATTCGTCCAGGTGTAAAGGTTCTGCGCGGAAGCATACACACGGACGGCGCTGATCTTCGCTCTTCTCAGCATGCGCTGCGGGAGGTTGTAACCCAGCTGCACCGTTTTGAGGCGGAGGAAAGAACCGTCTTCCACCATCCAGGTGGCGTAGGTCTTGAGCGTGGTGCCCTTCACCCGCGGGATGTTGGATTCCGGGTTCTCCGGGCTCCAGTGGTTCGCGTAGGAAGCATATTGGTTCGTATTGTATTTGTAGCCGGTTTCCAGCATCAGGCGGTTGGCGTTGTAGATGTCGTTGCCATAGCTCCACTGGAAGAAAATGCCGAGATCAAAACCTTTGTATTCAAAGTTGTTGCTGAAGCCGCCGGTATGCACGGGCAGCGGGTTCCCGATCACGGTCTTGTCGTAGTCGTCTATCAGCAGGTCGCCGTTCAGGTCTTTGTATTTGATGTCGCCGGGCTGCACATTGGTGCGCACTTCGCCATTAGCGGTCACATTGTCTTTCAGGATATAATTGTTACCCACTTTATCGAAGTCGGAATATTTGTACACGCCGTCTGAAACATGGCCGTAGAACTGTGCCACGGGCGCGCCCACTTTCGCAATGTATGCCGGTATCAGCACCCAGTCGTCGCCCCAGTACTGGGTGGTGAGCATAGACAGCTCGTTTTCCGCCAGCTCCAGCACTTTGTTGCGGTTGAAGGAAATGTTGAAACTGGAATTCCAGTTGAAATCTTTTCTTTTCACGACATTGGCGAAGAGGCTGATCTCCAGGCCCTGGTTGCGCACCTTGCCGATGTTCTTGAACTGTGACGCATAACCGGTGCTGCCGGGAAGATTGGCATTCAGCAGCAGGTTGCTGGTGTTTTTGCGGTAGAGGTCCACGGCCAGTTTGATGCGGTCTTCAAAGAAACCGAGATCCAGCCCGATGTCTGTCTGCGCGGTCCTTTCCCATTTCAGGTCGGGGTTGCCCATGGAACCGGGATAGCTACCCGGGTTCTGGATATTGCCGAATGAATAACCGCCGGTGGTGGGCGTGATGTAGTTCATGTAGTTAGAAAAATTGCCCACGTTGTTGTTGCCCGTAATGCCCCAGCTGGTGCGCAGTTTGGCATCTGAAATGAAACGCAGCGGTTCCATGAAAGGCTCTGCGCCAAAGCGCCATGCGAGCGCGCCGGAAGGGAAGGAACCCCAGCGGTTGCCGTTGCTGAAGCGGGAAGAACCGTCTGTACGGAACGATGCGGTGAAGAGGTATTTGGATTTGATGTTGTAGTTCACACGTCCAAGGAAGGATGCGAGGCTCCAGGCAGAAGAAGTGGAGGAGATGGATAATGGAACGCCCTCATCCAATCCGCTCAGGCCCAAACCTTCGTTGGGCAGCAGTTTGGCGTAAGCGCCGAATGCATTGCTGCTGCCTTCCTGCATAGTGAAACCGCCGAGTACAGACAGGCTCTGGTGCTGGTTGATCTTTTTATTCCAGGTGAGGGTGTTCTCATTTAGCCAGCTGGTGGAGTTGATATACGTCATGCCGCCGTTCACCTGGTTGTTTGTGGTGGGGTTGCCGCTGCGGGAAAGCCCGTTGTTGAACACGTCTACGCGGGTGGCGCCTTTGGTGTAGCCGATGCTGCTCCTGAATTTCAGGCTGGGCAGGATGGCGTATTCGCCGTAAGCATTGATGGAAAAGTTGTCGTTATAGTTTTCGCGGAGTTCGTTTTTGGTAGTGATGATAGGGTTCCACCTGAAATCGAAGCCCGGTTCCACCTCGGGATCGGTCCCTTCTTCGATGAGATTGGTGGTGGAGTTGAGCAGCGTGATGGGGCGGTACGCCCATACGCTGAAGAGCAGGTTCAGCTCGTTGTTGTAGTTGCTGGATGAAGTGGGTGTGCCGTAACGTTTTACGTTGGCATACGCGGCGTTCATGCCTACCTTCAGCTTGTTGTTCACGCTGTGATCCAGGCTCAGGCGGCCTTGCAGCCTTTTAAAACCGGAGTTGATGATGATGCCCTGCTGGTCGAAATAAGAGAAGGACGCGTTGAACTTCGTTTTGTCGTTGCCGCCGCCAAGGGAAAGGTGATGGCTTTGCATGGGGGCGGTTTGCATTACCTGGTCTTCCCAGTTGATGCCCTGCACGTTGTTATAATATTCCAGGGGCAGGGTATCTTTCACGCCATTTTCGTTCCTGACGCGGTAAAGCGTCATGGTCATGATGGGGTCGATCTCGTTCTGCAGCTTGATGAACTCGTAAGGGCTCAATACAGCGAGGCGTTTGTTGCTTTCCTGCCAGCCGAAGTAAGTATTGTAATTAATGGCGGTTTTACCTGCTTTACCGCGTTTGGTGGTGATCACCACTACGCCGTTGGCGCCGCGCGCGCCGTAGATGGCAGTGGCGGAAGCGTCTTTGAGGATGTCGATAGACTCGATATCTGCCGGGTCCAGCGCGTTGATGGGATTGCTTTCGTTGTCGCCGCCGGGGTCTTCCAGGGGGAAGCCGTCTATGACGAACAGCGGCGAGTTCTTTTGGGTCACGGAGTTACCGCCGCGGATCACGATGTCGATAGCAGCGCCGGGGCGGCCTTCGGAGGAGGTGACCTGTACGCCGGCCACGCGGCCTGCCAGGGCCTCGTCGAAAGACTTCACCGGGGCTTTTTGAAGATCGGCCACGTTCACGCTGCCTACCGAGCCTGTGAGGTCTTTACGCTGAACAGTGCCGTAACCCACTACCACGACCTGTTTCAGGGCCTGCGGGTCCTGCGTGAGCATGGCGTTGTATACGGTGACTTTGGTGAGCGGCAGTTCTTTGGTGAGGAAGCCGATGCTGGAGAAGACCAGCGTTCCTTTCAGTTCCCGGGGGCTCAGGGAAAATACGCCGGCTTCGTTGGTGGCTGTGCCTGTTTTAGTGCCTTTCACCATAACGGATACACCGGCCAATGGTTCCCCATCTTCCCCGGTCACCCTGCCGGTGATCTTAACGGCCTGCGCTGCTGATGTGAGGGATGCCAGCACCAGCAACAGAATAGCGAATGTTGTTTGTTTCATTAGCGTATTTGTGGTTGATATGTTTCGAGATACTTGCGTTTATGTCCGTGGTATGCGTCGCGATGTTATCAAAGCAATGGTTGAAATGCGTATAGGTTACGTGGCTGGTCCGGGAAAAACCGGTACTTACTTAGTTAATTATTTTAAAAGTGAGCTTCAAATTAATAATTAATATTTTAATACTGTACTACTTTTTAAATAAAATTATTTATTAGGGCGATTTGATACAAAAATGATAATTAATGAAGCGAGAGAAGGATAAACGGGTTAGAAAGTATAGGAGGTATAGGGGGGAATCCGGAAACTAAAAAGCCGGAACATTTCCGGCCTTTCTCTTATAAGTGATTTTTACTATTAAACTTGGTTCAGCATTAAGCTTTGGAATAAACACTTTGTAGGAGTTCTTCTGTAAGTCCCACATATGAGCTGGTCTGTATTAAATGCGCCTTTAAAAAGTCAGGAAGTTCGTTTAAGGACTTATCATCATCGATAATTACAAAATCCTCAGTGAAATTATTCAAATCGAACCAATTGATGATCTCATCTTTACGGCTAAGATTATGAATGTTGGCCGGAAGGGATTTTATATTTTCAATATTAATACCTCTGTTTTGGAAAAGATCTTTCCAGGTCTCGATATTAAAAGTTGACTTATGCGATGTAGTGAGCATAATAGTAGCACCCTCAGAAATTAAATTCTGAAGTGCAATAGTCGCTTTGCTGCTAAAAGCAGGAAATCCATCATTCAAAAATTCAGGACTTTTCCAGCCTTTGGCCGGTACCATAACACCATCTATATCTAAGAAAATCAACATGATTCTGCGAAATTACAGATTGTTTTAACATTTCGGCGAGTTCGTCAATTGATATGTTATTATAATTTGCATCATGCTCATTTAACAGGCTAATTTTCTCTGCGGTATCCCAATCGGTTTCTTCAAAATTCACTGATCGCCAATTGATCGTATTCATTGCTGATGTGCGGACAGACGGAGTTGTGTTGATGGAATATTTTGCCAGGAGAGATGCCAAATACCTGTGATGACCATCACAAATCATACTGTTTACAACTTTGATTCTGTAAACCTGATCCCAACCAGCATCTTTCTATATATTCTGTCAATAATAGGCACGCATAATTTTGGTTGTGTGCAACTCAAAGTGAATTTATTTTCCGAAACAAATTTCTGAACGACTTCTTTTGTAATGTTCTTCAATATTACTGCTTTTAGGCAGCAAATATATTTTGGGAGGGAAAGCGAACAAAATTGTTCTCTTCTAAAATTTTCCAACTGTTAATAGCATTATTCTAAATTTTCTGCTTTCCATTGAATGCATTTTAATTCTCCAACCCCCTGCTTTTCAGCAAAAACTTTACTTCCGGCGCGCGCTGGCGGAATGCTTTGTACAGGTCCATCGGTTCTACGGTGCCGCCTTTTTCCAGCACGTTCGTGCGGAAAGACTTGGCAGTGGCGGGATCGAAAATGTTGCCCGTTTCCTTGAAGGCGGCGAAGGCATCGTTGTCCAGCACTTCAGACCAGATGTAGCTGTAATAGCCTGCTGAATAACCGCCGGAGAAAATATGCTGGAAGTAAGTGCTCCTGTAACGCGGCGCGATCTGCGGGATGAGGCCCAGCTTGTCCATCTGCTGTTTTTCAAACGCTGGCGCGTCCACTTTTGTGCCGGCGGGCAGGGTGTGATAGTTCATGTCCAGCAGGGAAGCAGCCAGGTATTCCACGGTGGCAAAGCCCTGGTTGAATTTAGAAGCCTCTTTCATTTTGGCCACGAGAGCGTCCGGCACCAGTTCGCCGGTTTCATAATGTTTGGCGTACATCTTCAATACTTCCGGCTCAAATGCCCAATGCTCCATGATCTGGGAGGGCAGCTCCACGAAGTCGCGGGGAACGGAAGTGCCGGAAAGCGTTTCGTAGCGCACGTTAGAGAGCAGGCCATGCAATGCGTGGCCGAATTCGTGGAAGAAAGTTTCCACTTCATCGGGCGTGAGCAACGCGGGCTGGTTGCCGTTGGGCTTGGTGAAGTTGCATACAATGGATACAACGGGCGCGGTGCGCACGCCTTTTTCGGCAGACTGCTTGCGGTAGGAGGTCATCCATGCGCCGCCGCGCTTGGAGCTGCGCGGGAAAAAGTCCATATAGATCACCCCGATGTGCTGGCCGTTGGCTTCTTTTACTTCGTAAGCGGTCACGTCTTCCTGGTACACGGGAATGTCTTTCAGCTGCGTGAACGTGATGCCGTACAGTTTTTTTGCAGTGGCGAAAATGCCTTCGCGCACATTTTCCAGTTTGAAGTAGGGGCGCAGCTCTTCAGCGTCGTAGTTATATTTTTCCTTTCTTACTTTATCTGCGTAATAGAACCAGTCCCAGGCTTCGAGCTGTTCGTTTTTCCCTTCGCGGTCCATTACTTTTTGCATTTCCGCTGCTTCGTTCTTTGCAACGGGCAGGGCGGCGGTCCAGAGTTTGTTCAGCAGTTCATTGGCTTGGGAGGGCGTTTTGGCCATGTTCTCTTCCAGCACGAAGTCTGCATGCGAAGCATAACCGAGCAATGCCGCTTTATCCGCGCGCAGGGCGGCCAGCTGGGCTACGATGGCTTTGTTGTCGCGCTCGTCGTTGTTATTGCAGCGGTTGGTGTAGGCTTTGTACATTTTTTCGCGGAGGGCGCGGTTTTGCGCGTATTGGAGGAAAGGCATCACGCTGGCGTTGTGCAGGGTGAAGCGCCATTTGCCCTCTTTGCCGGCTTCTTTGGCAGAGGCTGCTGCTGCGGCCACTACAGAAGCGGGAAGCCCGGCAAGGTCTTCCTGCCTGTCCACGATCATTTCGAAACCATTCGTTTCGGCCAGCAGGTTCTGCCCGAATTTCACGGTGAGGAGCGACAGTTCTTTATTGATCCCGCGCATCTGCGTCTGCTGCGCTTCATTCAGCTGGGCGCCGGCGCGCACGAAGGCTTTATAAGTTTTCTCCAGCAGGCGCTGCTGCTCGGGTGTGAGCTTCAGAGAAGCGCGCTGGTCGTACACGCTTTTCACGCGGCTGAACAGCTGAGGGTTCAGGTAGATATCATCGCTGTGCTGTGCCATGCGCGGCGCAACCTGGCGGCTGAGCGCTTCCAGTTCGGGATTGGTGTTGGCGGAGGTAAGGTTAAAGAACACGGTGCCCACCTGTTGCAGCTGCTTGCCGCTTTGCTCAAGCGCCGCAATAGTATTCTCAAAGGTAGGCGCGCTTTTTACCATAGTAAGCGCTTTTATTTTTTCCTGCTGTTGCTGCATGCCTGCGTCGAATGCGGGCATAAAATGAGCGGGTTTGATATCTGCAAACGGCGGCACTTTGAAAGTAGTGCTGTAAGGCTGCAATAACGGGTTGTTGTCTGCCGGCGTTTGGGCAGACAGCGTGCTGGCTGTGGTCATACTAATGGCAAATATCAGGTTCCGGGAAATATTTTTTACCCTCATCGGTCCAGGTTTTGTTGGTAAGGTTGGTCAAAACCTAAAAATAATAAAAATCAGGGAGGGTAAAAACTCCGGCTCAGCCCCGTTTGAGGCGGATCACATGGAAACGGTCCGTCGGGATCACTTTTTTCAGGACGAGCGAGTCGCCATCGGATATGTATCCATAGGGCGCGGGAGACTGGGATGAATAAGGCATTACGCCGCGCAGGATCACGCTGTCTGCACCGCGGATGATAAACTCCTGGCTATCCAGCTTATCCTGGTTATCCTGCCCTGATTTTTTTAGAACGATGTCAAATTTATTGCCGTGGAACCAGAAGCTGACCTCGTAGATATCCACCCGTATGCCGGACTGCTCGGTATACAACACGCCGCTGTAGTAGCCATTGAAAACCGGGTGATCGCTTCCTTCTTTTTTACAGGAAGACAGCAGGAGGGAAAAGCATAGAGAGAGGCAGATGAGGGACCGCATCGGGGAGATTTGTTTTTCTTTTAACGTGCAGAAGGCTGCGGATGTTACAGCCAGGGATACCGGCGGCAGCAACGCTCCAGGCGCGGTAACGCATCAGGACTGCAATAATCTCCGGTGGTAATTTATCTGGCCCAGGTGGTAATTGACATGTCCAACGAGCTTAATAAGGAATAAATTGACCGAAAATACATTGCCGCCTATCTTTTCAGGGAATTCACGGAATGTATCTTCGTCCGTTAGATTGCCTAATACCACGGGTACTACCTCCATGGCTTTTTTCAGCTGGGAAATAATTTCTTCCCTTGCTATCCCGCGCAGGCTGAATTCCTTTTCCCGGTCCCGCACAAAGCCGTTCTGTCCCAGCACAGCGCCAACGAAATGATTAACCGCTCCTGCGATATGAAGCGCCAGGTTTCCTGCCGAGTTGTTAATATCACCCTCTTTAATCCAGAGGGCATCTTCATTTTTATACAACTCTACTTCAGCTATTGTTTTTTGAAGTCCGTCTGAAAGTAATTTTGATATGGAGGATACAGTCGATTCTGTTGTCATGCTCATTATTATTTTATTTTTCTTTCTTTTTCAGTTATAGCTACATCATTTATACTGGCATACCTTTTTGCCATATAGCCGGCTTCGTCAAATTCCCACATTTCGTTGCCATACGACCGGAACCATTGTCCCGAGTGGTCGTGCCATTCATATTCGAACCGGACGGCTATTTTATTATCATTAAATGCCCACAGTTCTTTTTTTAATTTGTATTCCAGTTCTTTTTCCCATTTGCTTTCCAGGAACTGTTTTACCTGGCTGCGTCCCTTCAGGAACAGTGAACGGTTCCGCCATTCTGTGTCTGCAGTGTAGGCGAGGCTGACATTTTCAGGATTGCGGGTATTCCATGCATCTTCTGCGGCCTGCACTTTTTGTTGTGCTGTTTGCGTAGTAAACGGTGGAATGGGGAATCTTTTTTCCATGATTGACCGATTAATGATTATAAAATGATCTCTTCAAATATTTTTTTCGTCTGTGCTTCCAATGAAAATGAGGGAACCACTGCCGGCTCGGGAATGAGATATGTTTTTATTTTTTCGTCATTCCTGATGATCGTCCTTAGTTCCGGGAGTTTGTCTTTAAGCTGGCCGTAACTGAGTCCTGCCTGTTTTTGAGCCGTTACCCATTCGTACAGCACCTGGAAATACCGTTGCTGGTTTTTTACAGTGCTGTGATTGCCCAGCTCACCGTGACCGGGCACCAGTATCTCGGCGCCCAGGGCGTGCATTTTATCCAGCGTCCTGATCCAGGAGCCGGGCTCTGCATCCAGGAAGAGGTTGTAAGGTCCGTTGAGGCAGGCGTCTCCCGTAAAGAGTATTTTATGCTCCGGCAGCCATGCAACGGCATCGCCTCTGGTATGCCCGGCTCCGAGATGAACCAGTTCAAGCCGTTTGTGCCTGTCTTCTATCACCAGTTTTTCTTCAAAAGTCATGGAAGGGGGCAGGAGGGAATAAGCCATTAGATCTGTTCTCCTGCTGCTCGAATTTTCCCAGCGTCCGGGTTTGTTGCTATAATAGCCTGTTTCATATTTCCGAAGTTCGGCCACAACGCCGGTGTGGGCTATGGCTGTTGCTCCCTGGCTAAACCAGAACCTGTTCCCATAAATGTGGTCGCTATGGTGATGCGTGTTAAAAACGTATCGTACGGGCTTTGAAGTGGTCTTTGCGATTTCTCTTAGTAATATTTCTGCTTTTGCGGGAAAGTTCGCGTCTATCAGCACTACGAAGTCTTCAAAAACGATCCATCCATTATTGCATTCCACTGCCTGGTAGTTGCCACTTTTGAAGTATTCCACTTTGCCTTTGCTGAAGAAGACATCCGGCGCAAGCTCTTTTACTTCTTCAAAATCAACCGGTTGTTCTGTTGTACTTACCATTGATCCTTTTACTTCGCCTGCGTTTACCAGCGAACCCAGCGTTAAAGCTGACAGATTCTTCAGGGCGGTCCTTCTGTTCATAAAATTAGATAAATACAGATCGGTCTGTCTATTTTTATTGAAAAAAATGTAGTTATTCCATGTCTTCTATAATCAATTTGGCCATCATTCTTGCTCTTTTAATGGGCCAGGCGTCTTTATAGATTTTAGATTCAACGATGGCCCCCTCAAACAGCAGGTAAATGGAATCGCCGAGAAGGTCTTTATCCTTTTCAGGACGGTTCTCAAGAGCTCCTGCGGTGAGGTGTTTGAAGAAGTTTCTCAGTTTTGCTTTATGTTCCAGGATTTCTTTTGACATCAGCGGGCTGGTGCTTCCGATCTCTGTAAGCATGTTGATGAACCGGCAGCCCAGGAAACTGTTCTTCCGCAAGGCATATTCAAGGAAATCGAAACAGGCGGTGAGCTTTTGCGCGGATGTTTTTTTGCCGTCAGTCCATTTTTCAAGGCCGGCAAACCATTCTTCCCGCCCGGCTTTTAAATAATGGACCCCCAGTTCGTCTTTAGACCCGAAATGCTGGTACAAACTGGCCCTTGCGACGTTCGCTTCATCAAGGATCTGGTTTATTCCGGTATTGTTATACCCTTGAGTATAAAAGAGTCTTGAAGCTGTTTCAAGGATTCGTTCTTTCGGACTTGTTTTGTTCATGCCGGCATAAAGGTAAGCATTATTCTGTATAAATAGAACGGTCTGTCTATTTTTTTCAATATTAATCCAATTTTCATAATTTTTTAACTGGCGTGGTGACCGGGGAGAAGTGAGCCCTGACCTTGCCGAAAGCATTCGGGACGCTCTATGAAGTCTAATTGAATAACAAACAAAAAAGCCTCCGAATTTCTTCAAAGGCCTTTTCTTTTCTGTGGAGGATAGGGGAGTCGAACCCCTGACCTTCCCGAAAGCATTCGGGACGCTCTATGAAGTCTAATTGAATAACAAACAAAAAAGCCTCCGAATTTCTTCAAAGGCCTTTTCTTTTCTGTGGAGGATAGGGGAGTCGAACCCCTGACCTTCCCGAAAGCATTCGGGACGCTCTATGAAGTCTAATTGAATAACAAACAAAAAAGCCTCTGAATTTCTTCAAAGGCCTTTTCTCTTCTGTGGAGGATAGGGGAGTCGAACCCCTGACCTCTTGCATGCCATGCAAGCGCTCTACCAACTGAGCTAACCCCCCGAACGGAGTGCAAATTTAGCCGCTTTTTCGAATAAACAAAAAAAAATGTTGAAACACGGCCGTTTCAGCCACGACAGGCAGTTACTGCCCGACGGCACTGCATTCCGCGGGACTGACAAACCCCACTCATCCCTTCCTGCGAAATTTTCCGGCCGCAAAATTTGGAAGTAAACTTTCATATCGTATATTTGCCTACATATTCTACAGAAATAATAGAGTATATAATTTACCACCACAAAACATTCACTGGTCTGCCGCAACGGCAGCGGCCTTAACTCTTAAATGCATCAGCTCATGAATAGTCATTTGCGTTTTGTGGTGTGCTCCCGCTCCTGTTCGTGCTGCACACGAATGTAAAACTCAGAGAAACATCGTTGAACCTTATCATAAAGCCTTTGTCAGGCTGCGGGGGAAGCAGTGCCTTGTATTACTTGGTGGTAAATTATCCGGCGCCGCCGATCCCGCAACCGCCTGACGCTATCCTGTAAGATCTGAAACCAACCATTTCCCATTTTTAAGGCCACGGCGCCATAACTGACTGCTATGGCGCCGCTCCGGCCTTCCCGCAATCACAAGGCCTGCCAATTTGTTAATAATGATGGATCTGTACAGTCCGCGGAAGCAATTCCGCGGACTGTTTTTTTTAGTATATTCATCGTCCAACGGAAAAAATGAAGATCCTGATCATCGAAGACGAACTGGCCCTGGGCAAAAGTATTGCCGCTTATCTCCAGGCGGAAAGCTACACCTGCGAGCTGGCGCCCGACCGCAAAACCGCGCTGGACAAGATCGAGAGTTTCGATTACGACTGCATCCTGCTGGACATTTCCCTGCCGGACGGCAATGGTTTATATGTACTGCAGGCCCTCAAGGAAAATCATAAAACAGACGGGGTGATCATCATCTCCGCCCGCGATTCCATAGATGACCGCATCAAAGGCCTGCAACTGGGGGCAGACGATTACCTCGTCAAGCCCTTCCACCTTTCGGAACTGAGCGCCCGCATCGCCGCCGTGATCCGCCGCCGCCGCTTTTCCGGCAGCAACCTGCTGGAAGCCGAAGAACTCAGCCTCAACACGCAGGCCCGTACCGTACAGGTGAACGGCCAGCCGGTGGAACTTACCCGCACGGAATACGACCTGTTGCTGTACCTGCTCACCAACCGCAACCGTGTAGTAAGCAAACACGCTATTGCAGAGCACCTCAGCGCAGACGGGGAGGGGCTGTTCGATAACTACGATTTCATTTACGCCCATATGAAAAATCTCCGCCGCAAGCTAATGGCGGCCGGCTGGAAAGACCGCATCAAAGCGGTATACGGCATGGGGTATAAAATGGAGGTATCCTGATGAGGCTTCTGAACAAAACCATACAATACTATTTCATCCTCAGCATGGTACTGCTGCTGGTGGCTGTGCCCGTATTTTACCTGGTGCTGCGGAAGATCGTGATCGCCAATATCGATGCGGACCTCGTAGCCACCAAAACCCAGCTGATACCGCAGCTGCAGGTGATGGAAATAAAACCGGGCGCTCCCAATCCCTTGCTCAACAACGATGTGACGCTGGAAAAATCGCAGGGCGGGAAAGTGCCCGACTCCCTGTATACTTCCGAATCGCACCGCCTGCTTTCCTCTCACCTGGTAATCAACCAGGAAACATACCGCCTCCAGATCAAATCTTCCATTGCCAATCATCAAAAGCTGATCGGCAGCATCATTGTGCTCCAGTGTGTGCTGCTTATCTTATTGCTGGCAGGCCTGCTGCTGGTGAACCAGGAACTTTCCCGGCGCATCTGGAAGCCGTTCTATCAAACGCTTCGCAAGCTGCGGGCCTATAAAGTGGATGATGCCGACCCGCTGCAACTGGGCAATTCAGCTGTGGCCGAATTCAGGGAACTGAACACCGCCGTAGAGCAGCTGGCAGAACGCAGCCGCAAAGCCTACGTGGCGCAAAAGGAATTCGCGGAGAATGCGTCCCACGAAATGCGCACGCCCCTGGCCATTTTCCAGGGAAAGCTGGAGCTGCTCATGCAAACGGACCCGCTTACGGAAGAGCAGGCAGAACTGATCACAGACCTGGCCACCGCCAGCCAGCGCATGGCCCGGCTGAACAAAGGGCTCATCCTGCTTACCCGCATCCAGAACGGGCAGTTTCCCGAAACAGAAGAAATTGCCGTGAAAAAGACGGCCGAACACCTGCTCAGCCAATACCAGGCACAGATAGAACAAAAGAACCTGCAGCTGGAAAAAGACTGGCTCGATGACATCACCGTAAACGTGAACCCCACCCTGCTGGAAGTCTTGCTGGGCAACCTGCTTTCCAATGCCATCCGCCACAACATTCCCGGCGGCAGGATCGTCGTGAAGCTGGCCAACGGTGCCTTCAGCGTGCGCAACACGGGGCAGCCCTACGCCCTGCCGGAAGACCGGATATTCGAACGTTTCGCGAAAAGCAGTGCAGATGCAGACAGCATGGGCCTCGGGCTGGAGATCGTCAATAAAATATGCGGCCTCTATGGCTTCACGGTCCGCTACGCCTACGAAAGCCAATACCATTCCTTCACAGTGCAAATGAAAAGTTAATTCTTCCCCGCACCCGGCCGGTATTCAGAATGTATTCAGAATGGGCGGTGATTTTTACACCATCTAAACCGGATACTATGAACAAAAGACATCTTCTTGCAGGCGGCCTGATGGCTGCAGCTTTTACAGCCGGCGCTTTCGCTTTCAGCGGAAAGGCCGGGGATCTTTACGACAGTATCGCGCAAGCCCCCTCCCAGCCCCTGATCAAAACGGCCTACACCGGCGCGCCGGCGGCCCAGCCAGTAGATTTTGAAAAAGCGGCAGGCGCGGCAGTGCCTTCTGTTGTACATATTAAAACCCTCGTTCAATACAAACAAACCGCCGGGAATCAAAATCCCTTCGGCGACGGGGAAGACGATATTTTCCGCCACTTCTTTGGCGACGGCGGCCGCAGGCAGTTCAACCGCCCTGAACAACGCGCTTCCGGCTCCGGTGTGATCATCAGCGAAGACGGGTATATTGTGACCAACAACCACGTGGTAGACAATGCCACGGAGATCACCGTTACGCTGAACGACCGCAAGAACTACAAGGCCAAAGTGATCGGCACAGACCCGAATACGGACCTGGCGCTGATCAAGATAGACGGTAAGAACCTCCCCGCGGTGGCCATCGGCAACTCCGACGATGTGAGGCTGGGGCAGTGGGTGCTGGCCATCGGCTTCCCGCTGAACCTGGACGTGACCGTTACCCAGGGCATTATTTCCGCCAAATCACGCAACATCGGCATTAACCGCCAGGGGCCCGCTCCCGTGGAAGCTTTCCTGCAAACGGACGCTGCGGTGAACCCGGGCAGCAGCGGCGGCGCGCTGGTAAACACGAATGGCGAACTGATCGGCATCAACGCGGCGATCGCTTCTCCCACGGGCTCTTACGCAGGATATGCCTATTCCATTCCTGCCAACCTGATGAAAAAAGTGATCAACGACATCAAGCAGTTCGGCAGCGTGCAACGCGGCTACCTCGGCATCAGCATGGCGCCTGAGAACCTGGACGATGCGCAGAAAAAAGAACTGGGCATTAAAGACGATGTGAACGGCGTATTTGTTGCCGGCACCGATCCCAGCGGCGCGGCTGCTGCGGCGGGCATTAAACAGGGCGACGTGATCACCAAAGTAAACGATGCAGTGGTAAGCAGCGGCTCCCAGCTCTCCGAGAAGATCGCTACGCTGAAGCCCGGCGATAAGGTAAGCCTCACCTACAGCAGGAACGGCAGCGAAAGCACCGTAAACGCTACGCTGAAAGGCAAGATGGGCTCCATTGCAGGCGCCCGCTCCGGCAGTGCGATCATCGAATCACTGGGCGGCCAGTTCGAAGACCTTTCGAAACAGGAAGCAGCCCGCATCGGCATTGCCGGCGGTGTGAAGGTGACGGACATCAGTGAAGACGGAGTGCTGGGCGACCAGACGAATATGAAACCCGGCTTCGTGATCACCAAAGCAGGCGGCATCCCGGTAAGAACGGTGGAAGAGCTGAAAGCGGCGCTGAGCAAGCAAAGCGGCAACTTCCAGCTGGAAGGCACCTACCCCGGCAGCGGCAGGACTTATTTCTACGGTATCAACGACTATTGATAAAACGCATCTTTTATACTGGGGGTTAACTATAAATGGGAAGGCTTCTTCATCTTCATGAAGAAGCCTTTTTTTATGGAAGACGGTTTATTGTTCCCTGAAGATATTCTCGATCACTTCCTTCAGTTCCTTTGGCTGGAGCGGCTTTTTGAGCAGCCTGATCACCATCGGGTTGGCGTTGGTGCGGGAAATATCCCCGAAGTCCAGCGAAGAAGATACCATGATGATATAACATTGGTTCTTGATCTTCTGCGGGTACGAATCAAAGGAGCGGAGGAATTCGAAGCCGTCCATCTCGGGCATTTGTATGTCCAGCAAAATGACGGTGGGAGGGATGTGCGGCAGGGTGATATTGCTGGAAAGGAACTCCAGCGCTTTGTTGGCATTGCTGAATGAAAGAATGGTATGGCTGAGCTGCTGAATGGATATCAGCCGCTCATGCAACAGCAGATCGATGTCGTTATCGTCTATCAGTATTACGCGCAGATCAGGAATCGAATTCATTTCTGTTTGGAATCGAAATTTCAAATTGTGTGCCTTCACCATAGCGGGAATCAACACCAATGGTGCCGCCGATCTTGCTCAGGGCTTCTTTTACGATATACAGCCCTATGCCGCTGCCCGGCTTGTTATTGTTCTTGGAGCGGAAGAACATCTTGAAAATATTGCTTAAATGCTCGCTTAAAATGCCGATACCATTGTCCTCTATGCGGATGGTGGCTTTGTGCGGTTCCACTTTGACAGACAGGTTTACCTGCGGACTCGATTCGTCAGGCTTCTGATATTTAACGGCGTTGGAAATGAGATTGTTCAAAATCACGCTGATCCTGAAAAAATCGCCTTTGAAAGGCACGAGCTGGTCCACTTTTACATTGAAATTGATCGAGGTATTCTGATGTTTGAACGTATCGATGCAGTCGTTGATCAACAGGTTGAAGTCGATCTTTTCATATTCAAGGTCAAGACGGGAATTGCGGTAGTATTCGATGATCTTCTGGATAAAGCTGTCCAGCCGCGTGATGCACACTTCGATCATGCCCATATATCCCTGCGGGTCCGTCATGGTATTATCCAGCCGGCTGAGGTTGATGATGCCCTGCACGCTCATCAGCGGGGCGCGGAGGTCGTGGGAGGTGGAATAGATAAAGCGGTTCAGCTCGTCGTTGGTCTTCTCCAGTTCCAGCACTTTTTCTTTCAGCTGTTTGCGGGCTGAATAGATCTCATAGGCGTTATTGATGGTTTTGAAAAGCTCGTGTTCGTCCCAGGGTTTTTTGATGTAGGAAAAGATATGTCCCTTGTTGATGGCGTCTATAATGTCTTCCACATCGGTATAACCGGTCAGCAATATCCTGATGGGGTCAGGCAGCACTTCCTTGATCTGGTTGAAAAATTCCACACCCGTGGTGGTGGGCATCTTCTGGTCTGCTATGATGATATGTACTTCAATACCTTTTAAGACCTGTAAACCTTCGGCAGCCGAGTTGGCAGTATATATCTCGTAGCTCCGCCGGAAATTGGCGCGGAACGCATTGAGGTTATGCACTTCGTCGTCGATGTACAGAATTCTGATACGGTTATTTTTCATGAGGGTCTTGTATTAGGACGCTTGACTTTGGGCAATCGGCATATTCTGTGGTAAATATATAATAAATTCCGCTCCTTTACCCGGCTCCGATTCAACCACTATCTTTCCGTGATGCTTCTCAATGATACTAAATACAATGGATAAACCCAGGCCTGTTCCTTCGCCTACGTCTTTCGTGGTAAAGAACGGCTCGAATATCTTCTCTTTCACTTTCTCCGTCATGCCAATGCCGGAGTCCCTGATGCTGATGCTTACCATCTTGTTGGCTTCCAGTCGCGTGGTGATGGTAAGGCTTTCTTCTCCCTGTACGGGCTTCATTTTGATGGCGTTCAGGGCGTTGTTGATGATGTTGAGGAACACCTGGTTCAGCTTGCCCGCGAAGCACTCTATCTTGGGCAGTTCCCCGTAATTGTAATGCACGGCCACGTTCTTCGGGATATTGTTGCGCAGCAGCACCATGGTGGAATTAAGGCCTTCGTGGATGTCCACGAACTTGAGGTCGCTCTCGTCCAGCCGGCTGAAGGTGCGCAGCCCTTTCACGATCTCGGCGGTGCGGTTGGCCCCGTCTTCGATGCCTTTGATGAGCGTTTCTATCTCGGTATGCACATAGTCTATATCTATCTGCTGTTTGAACTGCTCTATCTCGCTGAGCTTCTCCTGCACGTTATCTCCCGGGTTGATGGACTCGTATTTGCGCAACAGGGCCCTGAGGTCTTCAAAATCGAGCTTCAGCGGTTTGATATTGCTGGTCACGAAGTTGATGGGGTTGTTGATCTCATGGGCGATCCCGGCGGTAAGCTGACCGAGGGAAGCCATCTTTTCCGACTCCACCAGCTGTGTTTGCGCCTCTTTGAGGTTGTTGAGCACGCGGTTGAGCTCTTTGTTGGATTGCTGCAGGGCTTCGGTCCGTTCCGCCACTTTATTTTCCAGCACAACGTTTTGCTCGCGCACCAGCTGTTCGTTTTCCTGCGATATGCGGAGGGCCACGGCCTGCGATTCTTCTTTCTCCTTGCGGTAGATGTTGATCTTATTGGCCAGCGCGAACGACAGCAATGTTACTTCCGCGGCGGAGCCCACCTGCAGGGCGTAATAGGTGAAGTCGTTGTAAGGCAGCACGTTGAAGTTCCGCATCACGAATATCACTACGCTGGTGAGGAAGATGCTCCAGGCCAGCAGGAAATAACGCGCGGGAATGAAACCGGTGCGGGCCACCACCACGCCGATGAACATGGCGCCCAGCGAAGCGGTCATGGCGGTGATCTGCGTCATCATATTGGCCAGGAACTGCATGTCCAGGAAGGTGGGGATGAACACAAGCGCATAGGCGATCACCACCCCGGTGAGTATCTTATGGCCGAGTTTGTAACGTTCTTTGGTATGAAGGAACGACTGAATAAACAGCGCCGCGGTAATGCCGTTCAATATGGGGATGATCAGTGTGTCGTGCTGCGCCATCCAGGTGCTGTCAGGCCAGAGGAACCGGAAAGTGTACCCCTGCTGGGAAGCCTGGGTGAGGCCTACGCAGATGATGTAGCTCACATAGATAAGGTAGCTCCGGTCGCGGGTGGTCAGGAATATGAAGAAGTTGTAAAGGGCCATCACGAGGATAATGCCGGAGTATAGCCCGAATATGAAGTTCCTTTCTGTGTTCTTGGTGTTGAGGGTGGTTTCGGCGCCGAGGTAAACGGGCAGTTGGGCCTGCTCGCCGGCGCGTACTTTCAGGTAATATTCACGGGTCTCGCCCTGCGGGATGTCCAGCGGGTAAATATAGTTCTGGTGATCGTACGGCCGGTTGCGGTAGGGCTGGAACTGGCCCAGGCTCAGGATGCGGTAGCCGCCCGCAGGCAACACTTCGTAAAGGGTGATCTCGTCGATGGTCGGGTATTCCACCTCCAGCATCAGCCGGGGCAGGTCTGTTTCATTTTTGATATAGAAACGGGCCCAGTTTGAAAAGGGGGAGATCTGGAGGTTAGGCACCGTTTGGCCGGACGGGGCGAAATGCTGTTTACGGATTTGGTCGATGGTAAGCAGGTTGGTACTGTCCCGGTAAAGGTCCAGAGCATGCCCGATCTGCATGAGTTTGGAGCTGTCTCTGAATACTACCGGTTCAGATGCAAAAGCGTTCCCGTACCCAAGGAGGGCCAGGAAAAACAGGACAAAAAAACGTATAGGCATCTCAAAACGGGATTGTATTATGCAAACATAACAGATTATTGCACCATTTGTGGCAGACCAAGCAGGTAATTCACTTCAAAAGTTCCTTTGGGCCCGGTTTCGGTTCTTACCTGGTTGGGGTTGCTGCGCAGGTTCCGGATCAGTTCCCTTTCGCCCGGGTCGGCGCTGGCCACTTCGTGAATGTCCCTGATGATCATGGCTGTAGCCACCAGGTCGTCTTTCGGGTAATAGAACACGCCTTCATTGCCGAGGGAGGTATCTATCACGGCGCCCACCCGTTTAGCCCCGCGGGTGGTAACGGGGGCGCAGAGTACGTGTACATTGTCTACCGGCAGCTGGGTCATGAGCGCTACGCACACCCTGCTGAGGATGAGGCTTCCGATGCCCATGCCGGCCACTTCCTTCGAGTTCCACAAGCCGCATATCTCCGCGCTGCCGATCTTCACATCTGAATATATTTTAGGATCGTATTTCCCGATCGCCGTTTCGATAGGCAGGGGCAGCACCCCGTCTGCCATCTGCACGCGCGCGCCGCCGTAGGTCTTCGTGCCGGTATCGTCTTCCACGATCACCACTACGGTGTTCTTGTGGTTGATCCAGTCCACATTGCCGGACGTGATCTTGGTAATACCAAAATATATCTGCAACAATTTACTGTGGCCTTCGTAAAACCGCATAGCCGCTTCCGGATCATCCGGCGCGAAAAAAGCCCTTACGTTAATCGGTGCGCTCATTGGTTGCTTCTTTTATTTACAGGGGCATTATTGAATAAGTTGATCAAAATCCACATAATACCGGCCTGAGACTCTCAGCTGATCCAGCAGTATGCGCCTGCATGTATCAGTTACCATCGCACCTCCCAGCATCACGGATGACGCAAGCTGAGGCCAGGTCGTAATTGTTTTGCCGATCTGCCCCACGGAATATTTCATCCGCTGGCTCATATCGGCGAAGCCCGCCATCGGGCCCAGGATCGGCACTTTCTCTTCGTTGCTGAGGTTGCGCAATGAAGCGAGATCGTCTATCTGCGGTATGAGGCCGTGGAGCATCGGGTAATCCGGTTCCAGGTCGTACCGCTCGATATCCAGCATGCCGCGGTCGTTGGTGTCCATCACCACCGGAATCTGCATGGCTTTGGCTTTCTGGCGGCTGAGTATCTTCACGTCTATGCCGTCGCACTCTTCCACGAGTATATCCAGCTTGCCGCCTTCGGCCAGGAAGCTGTCTAAATTATTTTCGGTAGCACCGTCTGTATAACATTTCACGGTGAGAAAAGGATCTATTTCCGCGATCTCGCGGGCAGCCACGATCACCTTGGGCATGCCCAGGCTGGAAACGTCCGTGCGCAGGCGGTTCATATTGGTCAGCTCCACCGCGTCAAAATCTGCCAGCCTCAATTCGCCGCACACTCTTTCCATGGCCAGGGTGAGCGCAATGGTCTGCCCCACGCTCAGGCCGATGATGCCGATCTTCTTCTGAGCCAGCAGGTCCCTTTCCTCTGCGGTGATCTTATGCATGTTGCGGGATGTGCGCAGCGCTATGAACTCCTCCCTGCCCAGCAGGTGCACTACCTTGCCCGACCAGGGATAATATACCCAAACGCCGTGATCTTCCGGCTGAACCCCGTTAAGATGCGCTTCAATGGCTTCGCTTGTTTCTGCTGCCGTAAGACTGCGGGTAGGATGGCTGATTTTAACAAGCTCCTTCAACTGGCTCTGAAGCTCGTCAAACACGCTGATCTGCGGGTTATCCCGCAGTAATCGCAGCAGGGCCTCCTTTTCCTCTTTCCGGACGGGCTCAAAAAATACTGGCGAATAGGTTAAGCGCTCATGCCGTGTCTGCTGTATTCGTTCCTGGATTGTCATGCTGCCTCCACTCTCATTTTACTGGTGATCAATTCTGCTTTGCCTGGTGCTCCTTCTAGCTTCGTTAGGTTATTTTTTACTTCAAAAGTATAAGGATCATTCACCAAATCTTTTTCCGCCGGAAAGGAATGTCTCAAACTCAAATCTCCTCCCGGCCTGTAACAAGCAATAAGTGAATATTGGAATAACTGTCTGAAATACAGTTAACTCCGGACCTTTAGGTCCTGGTTATGTAAATATCTGTGTCAAAAACTTTCCCTTTGCAGGGAAAGCGGTTATTAATTATAAATAATGAACTGAAGAAAAATCAAGAACTACATTCAACATTTGCGGGGGATGGACGAGTGCCGGATGCCGCCGGTCAAGGAAGTACAGGTTGCCTTCCGGCGAAATCCGGTCCGGGGAAGGGTAAAGCCTTATTCCAGGGATAAATAGCTTCATCTTTCGAAAATGATTAAAATACTACTACAACAACACATGAATATAAAAGTAAAATAGCAATTAATTTCAAATTAAACTATAATCTCCTACTTTATTTTAACCAGTTAGCAAAAATAACGATAATATTACGTCAGTTTTCCCTTCGCGCACCTTCACATTGGTGTAAAATTTGCTTCCCTTTGTTCTGTTAAATTATAGATTTGTAACATTAATATTTTCATATGAATAAAAGAGAATTCATAAAACTGGCCGGCCTGGCAGGGATTGCCGCCCTTGCAAATCCTTCCGCCACCTGGGCCGCCACGGCGCCTGCGGACAATAAAAGCCTCCTGGCCCTCAAGCCTCCCTTCGTGCTGCCGCCGCTGCCTTATGCTACGGATGCCCTCGAGCCGAATATCGACAAGCTCACTATGGAGATCCACCACGGAAAACATCATGCTACTTATGTCACCAACCTGAACAACGCGGTGAAAGAAGGCGCTTTCGCAGGCCTCAGCCTGGGCGACATCCTTGGCAAGGTAACCGCCACCGACGCAGCCGTGCGCAACAACGCCGGCGGCCACTACAACCACAGCCTCTTCTGGACGCTGCTGGCCCCGGGCCAATCATCTCCTTCCGGGGAACTGCAACAGGCCATCAACAGCGCCTTCGGCTCGCAGGAAGCCTTCCAGGCCAAATTCGCCGACGCCGCCAAAGGCGTTTTCGGCAGCGGCTGGGCATGGCTCATCGTGCAGAAAGGCGGCAAACTGGCCATTACTTCCACACCCAACCAGGATAACCCGCTCATGACCAACCTGGCCAAAGATCCCGGTACTCCCATCCTCGGCCTCGACGTGTGGGAACACGCCTATTACCTCAAGCACCAGAACAAGCGCCCGGACTATATCGCGGCTTTCTGGAAAGTAGTGAACTGGAATACGGTGAATGAACTGTATGCGGAAGCACTGAAGAAATAACGCAGCAGATACATAAAGAAACCGGGCAGGCAACGGAACATTCCGCGCCTGCCCGGCTTCGTTTGATGCTGACAACAAAAAATTATTTGCGCCGGAAGAACACGAACCCGTTCTTCTCCCCAATCACCTCCAGGTTGGGATGCTGCCGCCAGGGCTCCGCGTCGGTAATGCGGCAGATGAAATAGGCCGGTTTGTCTATATCGCCCTCCAGCAGCCATTTTTCGCGGCTCTCTTTATCCGTGTAATACGCTTTGTTCGTACTCGGCTGCTTCCTGGTATAATAAAGGTGCGCATAACTGTGATAGCTCAGCGGCTTCACATACACGTCCTTCCCGATAAAGGATTCATAATATTCAATGGCGGCGCGCTGGCTGAAGCCTTCCACCTTCGGCACGAAATGCAGCACGGTAACCTGTATCATCACCACGCTGCTGATGAAAAGGCAGAGCAGGCCCTGCTGCATCTTTTTACGGAACAGCAGCACGCAGCTCACGATCACCAATACCATATAAATAAGGCCATAGGCCATTTCGCCGTAGCTGAAAGGAATGTCTGCCTGGAGATTGGCCCTGGCAAAGCGGTCGCCAATGTGCGGGATCAGCTCCTGCCTGTAAATGCCCACCAGCGGCAGCAACCCGATAGCCAATCCCAGCACAAGCCCGATGAACAGGATCAGGGAAATGTTCCAGGCCTTCAGGGTGAACCTGCCTTCGAGCAAACGGTAGACCTGCAAAGCAGCCAGGTAGCTGAGCGGGAAATAACAGAGGGAAGAGTAATGCACGATCTTCGTTTTCACGATGCTGAACAGTATCAGCACTACCCAAAACAGCACCCACATCCATACCCGCAGGTCCCTGCCCTCTGCGGGCTGCGACAGGTAGATAGACCGCGTGCGCGCAGTAGTGAAATAGCTGAACAGGAACAGGCTCGCCGGGAAGCAGCCGATCAGCAGCACCATGGGGTGGTAAAAGAACGGCTGGTCGTGCCCTGCATCAGGCGTGGAAAACAGGCGCCACTGGTACTTTACGAATTCTTCCACGAACCACATGCCATGGCTGGCTATTTCATAACCAAACCACAGCAGGGTGGTAACCGTTGCGCAGCCGGCGATGGTGAGCAGGTGCGTCAGGCGGATGTGGATGCGGAACTTGTTGTAGATCCAGTACGCCACAAGCGTGAGCCCTGATATGAGAATGGCCGCCGGCCCTTTCGTGAGCACGGCAAGCCCCAGGAAGATACCGCTGAAAACCGCCATCCGGAAGGCTTTTTCGGCATAACCAATGCGGTATGCAAAATAAATGGCGAGGAATATAAAATAGTTGAAAGCGGGATCGATGATGCCGGACTTGAAATAAAAATGCGGCAGCCAGCTGCCCGCATACACCAAAGCCCACCACAGGCCGAACTGTTCATCCACCTGTTTTTTCCCGATATGATAAAAGGTGAGCAGCGTGGCAATGCCGATCACAGCATTCGGGAAGCGGGCGGCAAAATCGTTGATGCCAAAGAGTTTCATGCTCAGCGCCTGGAACCAGATGAACAGCGGCGGTTTTTCCCAGAAAGGAGAGAAGTCTATCTGCACCTGCGAATAATTGCCGGTCACGATCATCTCCCGCGCGGCTTCCGCGAAATTGATCTCGTCCCAGTCAAAAAGGTGGACGGCGCCAAGGAAAGGAATGAACAACAGGGCAGCTGCAAGAGCTATCAACAGATATTTCATCAGGATGTACGGTTTGCCGCTTCACCGCATGCCGCGCGGGGAAGCGTTTTGGTTCGAGATAAATTGAATAATTGAACCCGCTGTTTCAGGCTACGCCTGCAGACGGTGTAATAACGGTCTCACGGGGGCATGTAGTACCCGGCGTGCCCGTCTTTCTGAGTTCAAACAATCCATAGATGAAAACACTGCTGAAGGTGCCGATCATGCTGCCGGTATACACATCTTCGAAAAAATGCTGGCAAAGGTACATCCGTGAATGCGCCGCCGCCAGGCCCAGCGCGAAAAGCAGCAGCCCCACTTGTTTTTTGTTCCACCAGAGCGCCAGGAAACAGCAAAGTGCAAAGGCGGTGGAAGTGTGGCCGGATGGAAAGCTGTTCCATGCGTGCGGCGGCATCCAGGCTACGGTGTGCAACAACGAATGGTCGGCGAAATAGGTAATAGGGCGCGGTTCGTCGAACACATTTTTGGCAGTGCAAACCAGCAGGGTCACCAAAGCAAGGATGGAAGCGCTGATCAGGAAAGGCCGCCACTGCCGCCTGAGGAGCAGGATGAGCAGGATGAAGCCGTAGGTCTGGCCGTCGCCGAGGTAAGTGGCAACGGTGGCCAGAACGTCTGCAACCCGGTTGTGCAGGCCGTTCACTGCCAGGAACAAGTTTTCTTTAGTGTACAAGGATAGCAAGATACCGCCTGAAATTATCCATACCAGGAATGGAATAAAAAAATAACGGTTCTTCTGCACCAGTGTTACCAGGGTGTAGAACATAGTAAAAGTTGTAGGTCCGCAATGTGGTCAGTGAGGCTAAGCGCTTATCTCATGTTGGCTGCGCCGCCGCTGAATGTATTTCTTGATTGTCTGAAATGCCCTGTAGTAAGCTTCCTTGTTGAACAGGTTCGAATCGTTCATCGCTTTATACACCAGGAAGCCCGCGATCGGTAAAAGAACGATGTTGGCCAGCCACATCCCGCTCCAGGAGGCCATTACATCCCTGCGGGCCATCTTCTCGCCCGACATAAAGAATATGTTGAATATCACGAAGAAGATCACGGCAAATACGAGCGGCGTGCCCAGCCCGCCTTTCCGGATGATGGAGCCCAGCGGCGCGCCGATCAGGAACATCACGATGCAGGCCGCGGCCAGGGAGAATTTCCGCTGCCACTCCACTTTAAAGAGCGCGATCTTGTTCTTATTGTCTGTATAGTCTTTTGCGCTGGTGGTAAGCGAGGTCTCCGTTTCGCGGAGATTGGATTCCACACGCTCCAGCACGTTGCGCCGTGATTTTTCGGGGATCGTTTCGTAGAAGTTGTCCGTTTTCAGCGGCGGTGCGGAAGCCAGCCAGCCGGTGTCTTTCCATTTGTAGAAAGGGTAACGGGTGGTTACGTAGGCATGAACGGTACGGATATACGAAGAATCGATGCGGCGCAGGGAATCGAGGCCCTCGTCCAGCTGGCGCACGTTCAGCATCTGCTGGTTGGAAGCGAAGGCGTCCAGCGGCAGGCGGTCGAAGGCCAGCACTTTCAGGTCGAAAGGTTTTTTATAGGTTTTGAACCCGAGGCGGATCAGTTCGTTGCTGCCGCCGGGGCCACGGTTGTTGCTTCTTTCTTCGAAGCGCCAGCCGTTCTCAAGGGTGAAGTTGAGGTAACGCTTGTCCGGCGTGAGTTCCATCGTACCTTTTTCGGCGAGTATCAGCCGTTCGTCGCTGTTGTTGCCAGTGGTACGGTCGTAGATCATCACCTGGTGGATGGTCTTGTTGTCCGGGTCTTTTTTGGCCACTTTGATGGAGTAACCCGGAATATCGTTGTAAAACACGCCCTGCTTGATGTTGAAGGCGGGTTTGGATTGCGTGATGTCGTACAGCAGCGATTTGGCGCGCAGGTTGGCAATAGGTATAATGTAATTGGCGAAGAGGAATGCGCCGGTGCCGATGATGGCGGAAAGGAAGAACAGCGGCCTGATGAAGCGCAGCAATGAAATGCCGGCAGACTTGATGGCTACCAGTTCGAAACTTTCCCCGAGGTTGCCGAAGGTCATGATGGAAGAAAGCAGCACTGCCAGCGGCATGGCGAGCGGTACCAGGCTGGCGCTGGTGTACACCAGCAGTTCTACGATCACCGGCGTATCCAGCCCTTTGCCGACCAGGTCGTCTATGTACTTCCACACAAATTGCATGATGAGCACAAAGAGCGTCACGAAAAAGGTGGCCACAAACGGCCCTACGAAGGTCTTAATAATGAGTTTATCGAGTTTCTTCACAACCGCTCAACGGAAATTAGAATTGAAAAATGTGAAACTGCCTGGGTTTCAATATACTTTTGTAAACCAGCCGCACAAAGTTAACACGATTCCCTGAAGCTGGAAGCGGCGGTAAATCAAAAAACCGTTAATTTATTTCCATGAGCACATTTGAGCTGGATAACAGGGAAATGGAGATGGTCCGGGATGCGGACTGGCTCCTTACAAAGAACCGGATCATCGACAAGGTGTACGGGCTTTTCGGGGCCTTGCAGGAAACAATGGTGGCCGTGCCGGTGATACGCGCCGCGGCGGAAGTAACCATGCAGCCGCCGAAGATCAGCAGGGGAGAGCAGTACCTGGGATTGCCGTACGTGATGCTCGACTACCCGCGGTCGTTCAGCCGTGAGCGTATTTTTGCCTGCCGCACATTTTTCTGGTGGGGCCGGTTCTTCAGCATCACGCTGCACCTGGCGGGCGAAGCGCTGGCCGCGCACCGGGAACAGCTGCATGACCTGCAGGGCCGGCTGGCGGATGCAGGCTGGCAGGCCTGTGTGCAGGACGATCCCTGGCAGCATCATTTCGGGCCGGACAATTTCCGCACGGCGAGGTCTTTCACACCTGCGCAGTGGAACTCGCTGGTGCAAAAGCCTTTCGTGAAGCTGGCAAAACAGTATGATTTAGAGGAATGGGGAAGGATAGTACCCGTTGCAGCGGCTGAATATGCAGCCCTGCTGGAATTGCTGAAAGGGGAAAATGGCTAATTGCCGATGCGGTGGAACAGGTCTTTGATCTGGTAATCCCACAGCTGGCTTTGATCTGCCACTTCTTTCTTTTCGGCGAAATCTCTGATCACCAGTATGGTCATATTGGTAACTTCGGAAATCTGGATCCTGAATTCGAAGAATTCATTTTTAGGAGCGTGTAACCAGTGTAAACGGATGAACTCGTCTTCCTCCTGTTCCATTACTTCTGCCTCTTCTGTTGATCCGTTCCAGGAAAAAGAAAAAACATTATCACGGAAATCTACTTTATCTGCAAACCATTCCTGCAAACCTGCCGGGGTGGAAAGAAATTCATATAGGATACTTGGAGAGCACCGAACCGGATATTCTAACTCATATTGCACTTTCTTTGACATCGCACAGTATTATTAATAAATCAAAATCATCTGCCTGCAATTATAGAAATTTTTTCATCCTATCAAAATAAATTTTAGAAAATTTTCGATATATTAACTATTTCATTCTCAAACCTGCACATAATTTGAAATATGTAGTTTTCCGATTATGTATCCGGCAGTCTTTTACCTTATTATTCCGGCTTCCCCGGCCTTCTTTTAAGGTTCGGGGTGAATTAAGTATCAATGTATGTTAATTGAATATAACACGAATATATTATAGCCAACAATCGATTTAGCTTAAACATGATTCAACAGGGCCTAATTTTTTTTGGGTGGTATCTAAAAAAAGTTATTTTTGTCTAGCATTCTTCTAAATTAACTTATTAATAACCTGTAACTGTTCCCATGCTATGTCAATGCGCCAACTAAAAATCACGAAGTCCATCACGAATCGTGAGTCGCAGTCGCTAGAAAAGTATCTGCAGGAGATCGGCAAAGTGGATCTCATTACGCCGGAGGAAGAAGTGAATCTGGCTATCCGCATTAAACAAGGGGACCAAAGGGCTTTAGAGAAGCTGACCAAAGCCAATCTGCGTTTCGTGGTATCTGTGGCAAAGCAGTACCAGAACCAGGGCTTATCCCTTTCTGACCTTATCAACGAAGGCAACCTCGGCCTCATCAAAGCCGCGCAGCGCTTCGACGAGACCCGCGGTTTCAAATTCATTTCCTATGCTGTATGGTGGATCCGTCAATCCATCCTCCAGGCCCTGGCCGAACAATCCCGCATCGTTCGCCTCCCGCTCAACAAAGTGGGCCTGTCTAACAAGATCAGCAAGGCATATTCCCAGCTGGAACAGGAATTCGAGCGTGAGCCTTCTCCCGATGAGCTGGCCACCATCCTCGAGATCAATACAGAAGAAGTAGAAGCCACCCTGGGCGTTGCCGCCCGCCACGTGTCTATGGACGCGCCTTTCATAGACGGGGAAGACAACTCCCTGCTGGATGTACTCGAAAACCCGAACGCCGTTAGCGCAGACGAAGAGCTGGATCACCACGATTCCCTCCGCCGCGAGATCGAACGTTCGCTCAGCACCCTCACCGACCGCCAGAAAGACGTGATCATGCTGTATTTCGGCATCGGCGTGGAACATCCCATGAGCCTCGAAGACATCGGCGAAAAATTCGGCCTCACCCGCGAAAGGGTGCGCCAGATCAAAGATAAAGCCATCACCAAGCTCCGCACCACCAGCCGCAGCAAACTGCTGCGCAACTACCTGGGAGGCTGAGCCGGTTCATAAAACAACAAGCTGGAAAAGTAAAAAAGAAGGTTCGGATGCAATGCCAGCCATCTTTTTTACTTTTTTAGTTTATAGAAACCGTATTTTTGCAGTCCAAAATTTTTACCAGCATAATTTATGTTTGAATCATTATCAGAGCGGCTCGAAGGGGCCTTCAAACAACTAAAAGGGGAAGGCCGCATCTCGGAGATCAATATTGCCACCACGGTGAAAGAGATCCGCCGGGCCCTCGTGGATGCGGACGTGAACTATAAGATCGCCAAGGATTTTACCGATAAGGTGAAAGACAAGGCCATGGGCGAAAAAGTGCTCACCGCCATCTCTCCCGGCCAGCTGATGGTGAAGATCGTGAAAGACGAGCTGGTGGAACTCATGGGCAGCACGGAATCTGAGCTGGACGTTAAAGCCAATCCCGCCGTGATCCTCATCGCCGGCCTGCAGGGTTCGGGTAAGACCACCTTCTCCGGTAAGCTCGCCAATTTCCTCAAAACCAAGAAAAACAAGAAACCCTTGCTGGTGGCGGCGGATATTTACCGTCCCGCGGCGATCGACCAGCTGAAAGTGCTGGGCGGCCAGGTAGGGGTGGAAGTATACAGCGAACCTGAGAACAAGAACGCCGTGCAGATAGCCGAAAACGCTATCAAACACGCGAAAGCCCAGGGGAACAATATCGTGATCATCGACACGGCGGGCCGCCTGGCGGTAGACGAAGTGATGATGACCGAGGTGAGCAATGTGAAAAAAGCCGTGAACCCGCACGAGATACTGTTCGTAGTGGATTCCATGACCGGCCAGGACGCCGTGAACACCGCCAAGGCGTTCAACGAGCGGCTGGACTTCTCCGGCATCGTGCTTACCAAGCTGGACGGCGATACCCGCGGCGGTGCGGCCCTGACCATTACCTACACGGTACAGAAGCCCATCAAGTTCGTGAGCATGGGCGAAAAGCTGGACACGCTGGACGTATTTTACCCTGAGCGTATGGCCCAGCGTATCCTGGGGATGGGAGACATCACGACCCTCGTGGAACGCGCCCAGGCACAGTTCAATGAAGAACAGGCCAAAAAGCTGGAGAAAAAGATCCGCCAGAACCAGTTCGATTTCGACGACTTCAAGGAGCAGCTGCAGCAGATCAAAAAAATGGGCGGCATCAAAGACCTGCTGGGCATGATACCCGGCGTGGGCAAAGCGGTGAAGGACCTGGACATCAGCGACGATTCCTTCAAAGGCATCGAAGCGATGATCAATTCCATGACCCCCGCCGAGCGTACGAACCCCGACCTGATAGACGGCAGCCGCCGCAGGAGGATCGCGAAAGGGGCCGGCAAGGAGATCCAGGACGTGAACCAGTTCATGAAACAATTTGAGCAGATGCGGCAGATGATGAAAATGATGAATAAGATACCTGGCGGCGCCAAGGGTTTAAAGATGAGATAATAAGATATAGCAGAAAATTATAGAGTTAATTTTTGTTTTGAGAATTTCATTTTTAGCGCTACATTTGCTGCCCGAATTAGAAACAATATTTTTTAACAACTCGCAAAAAATAATTCGACTTATTTATGCCAGTAAAGATCAGATTACAGAGACACGGCGCGAAAAAGAGACCTTTTTACTTTATTGTTGTGGCTGATGCCCGCGCGCCCAGGGATGGTAAATTCATCCAGAAAATTGGTACCTACAATCCTTTGACAGTACCCGCATCTATCAACATCGATACGCAGAAAGCGCTCCGCTGGCTGCAGAAAGGCGCACAGCCGACCGATACTGTTAGGCGCATCCTGTCCTTCAAAGGCGTACTGTACCTGAAACACCTTCTCAGAGGGGTTAAACTCGGTCTGTTCGACGAGCCTACCGCTTACACCAAATTTGAGCAATGGCAGGCTGACCACGAAGAGAAAGTATCTGCGCGCCGCGAAAGCCAGAAAAGGGCTGTACGCGCTGCACAACCGGTTGTAAGGAAAGTGGAGGACGTAGCTCCCCAGGCTCCTGCTGCTGAAGGCGAAGCTCCTGAAGCATAATCCGGAACATAACATCATTCAGAAAGGGAATATTTGTTCGCAAAGATTCCCTTTCTGCTTTTACAAGGTACCTGTTCATGGCTAATTATTTCAATATCGGCAAGCTGAGCGCCACCTACGGCACGGAAGGGGAATTCATTCTCCGCCACAGCCTGGGCAAACGCACCGCCCTGAAAGACGTTGCAGCCGTTTTTATCGAAGAGCGGAAAGACAGCTTCCTGCCGTATTTCCTTCAGAAAGCCAAAGCAAAGGACGCGGAGCACGTATATATCAAGCTGGAAGGCATTGATACCCGCGAAGCCGCCAGGAATATGCTGCAGAAAGGTGTATACCTGGAAGAGGCGGACTTCAAGGCGCAGGCTTCGGGCTCCGCCCCGCTGTCGCTGCTGGGCTACCAGGTGGAAGACAGCGTGCAGGGCCCGCTGGGAACTATAGAAGAGATCATCGAAATGCCGCACCAGGTGCTCGCAAAGGTTACCTACCGGGAAAAGGAAATGCTGCTGCCGCTGAATGAGCAAACACTGCTGAAAGTGGACAAAAAGCAGCAGCTGGTGCGCCTCGAACTGCCGGAAGGCTTGCTGGATATATATTTAGGCTGATTAATCAACATAACATGCGGATAGATATCATCACGGTATTGCCGGAACTGCTGGAAAGCCCCTTTGCCCATTCCATCATGAAACGGGCTAAGGACAAGGGTTTGCTGGAAGTGAACGTGCATCACCTGCGCAAATACTCCAACTTCCGCCAGAACCAGGTGGATGATTACCAGTTTGGCGGCGGCGCCGGCATGGTGATGATGATAGAGCCGCTGGTGAACGCGATCGAAGCCCTGCAAAAGGAAACGGTGTACGATGAGATCATCTACCTCACGCCCGATGGCCAGACCTTTAACCAGAAAATGGCCAACCGCCTGAGCCTGAAAGGCAACCTGCTGCTGATCTGCGGTCATTACAAGGGGATAGACGAACGGGTGAGGGAGCATTTCGTGACCATGGAGATCTCCATCGGCGACTTCGTACTGTCTGGCGGGGAACTGGCTGCGGCCGTAGTGGTAGACGCGATAGGGCGGCTGCTGCCCGGCGTGCTGAACGACGAAACCTCGGCCCTGTTCGATTCTTTCCAGGACAACCTGCTGGCGCCCCCGGTGTATACCCGCCCGGAAACCTTCCGCGACTGGAAAGTGCCGGCCGTGCTCATGAGCGGCGACCACCGGAAAATAGAGGAATGGCGGCACGATGAGGCGGTAAAACGCACCAAAGAGCGCCGGCCGGACCTGCTGAAGCACGATTAGAACATTATTTTTATAAAAACCTGGAAAAGGTGTTGGTATTTGGAGATAGTTCCTTACCTTTGCCGTCCTATAAATAATTGAAAGATGAACGCGATTTCTTTTGTTCACGAGCAGTTGACTGCTAACAAGCAATTTCCGAAATTCAAAGCCGGTGACAATGTTACCGTTAACTATAAGATCGTAGAAGGGAACAAGGAGCGTATCCAATCCTTCAAAGGCGACGTAGTGAAGCTCCAGGGCACTGGTTTCACCGCTTCTTTCACCGTTCGTAAGATCTCTGACGGTGTGGGCGTTGAAAGGCTGTTCCCGCTGTATTCTCCCAACATTGATTCCATCGTGCTGAACAAAGTTGGTAAAGTGAGAAGGGCAAGGCTGTATTACCTGCGCGAACGCCAGGGTAAAGCCGCACGTATCAAAGAAAAAAGGGTTTAGTATTTATACAGGGAAATTAGTATACGGAAGTCCGGACGGGCTTCCGTTTTTTTATGCCCGGAAACGGCTGGCTAACAATAGTTTAGGCCGGGAAAACAGCTGTAAGGGGAACCGGCTTTGCCGGGAAATGTCATTTTTTTATGGCATTGCGCCCGCGGCCTGAAATTAATGTATCTTACTCACGGTAAATGTGTATGCAGGCAAAGGAGAGGGGAAGCGTTGCGGAACCGTGCTGCGGCTGTTTTAGCGGACCTTAAAAGTTCATTAAAGTATGCCCCGGCCCGTTGAAAAAGCCCGAAATAAACCCTACCTTTGTTAGCTGAACTTTTTAAAAACTGAGAAATGACTGCTATTTTCGCTAAATCACCATTATTACTTTTTCAAGAATTAGGCATGACCGAACTTATCCTTATTGCTGCCGTAGTATTGCTCCTTTTCGGCGGTAAAAAAATCCCCGAGCTCATGCGTGGTCTTGGTAAAGGTATCCGCGAATTCAAAGACGCCAAAGACAATGTGCGCCGCGAAATGGAGGAAGGCATGAAAGAATCCGAAGTTAAGAAGAACGCCTAGTCAACTCCGGGAAAGGCTGCTACAGCCGGTTTCCCGTTTCGTAGAAATCTCCCATTGTAAGATTTAAACTGGTTTGGGTTTGACTGAATTCAGCAGTATATCGTCTTTTCATGAGGCGTTGTATGCCGGAAAAACGACCTGCGAGTCCATGGTACGCATGTACCTTGACAGGATCGGGCAGGCCCGGCGTCTCAATGCTTATTTAGAAGTATTTGAAGAAGATGCGTTGGCGCAGGCGCGTTCCCTGGATGAGAAGATCCAAAAGGGAGAGCGCCCGGGCCTTTTGGCGGGTGTAGTGATCGGCATCAAGGATGTGATCTGCTACCAGGGCCATAAGGTTTCCGCCGCATCTAAAATATTGGAGGGTTTTACCTCCCTCTATTCCGCAACGGCGGTCGAAAGGCTGCTGGCTGAAGGCGCCATCATCATCGGGCGCCTGAACTGCGATGAGTTTGCCATGGGCAGCACCAACGAAAATTCGGCTTACGGCAAGGTGCTGAACGCGCTGGATGAAACCCGTGTTCCGGGAGGCTCTTCCGGCGGTTCCGCAGTGGCTGTACAGGCCGGTCTCTGCCAGGTAAGCCTGGGCAGCGATACCGGCGGCTCCGTACGGCAGCCGGCGGATTTCTGTGGTATCGTGGGGCTGAAACCCACTTATGGCAGGGTATCGCGGCACGGACTGATCGCATACGCCTCTTCCTTTGACCAGATAGGCATTTTTGGCTCGAATATTGCAGATGTGGCTGTGGTTCTGCAAGTCATCTCCGGGCCCGACGCCTATGATAGCACAGCCTCTCAAAGTGAAGTTCCTGATTACCAGGCTGATCTCCGGCACAATAAAAACCGGAAATTTGCGTATTTGAAAGATGCCCTGCACCATGAAGGTCTGGATACCGAAATGCGGGCGGGATTTGAAAGTTTCTTTGAACAATTAAAGGCAGAAGGCCACACCGTGGAAGGCGTGAACTTCGATTACCTGGATTACGTGGTGGCCGCTTATTACGTGCTGACCACCGCGGAGGCCTCCAGCAACCTCAGCCGGTTCGACGGGGTAAAGTACGGTTACCGTACACCCGAGAAGAACCTGGACCTGGCCGATTTCTACAAGAAAAGCCGGTCTGAGGGGTTTGGAAAAGAGGTGAAACGCCGTATCTTACTGGGCACCTTCGTGCTGAGCGCCGGTTATTACGACGCTTATTTCACGAAGGCACAGCAGGTAAGAAGGCTGGTGATGGAGAAGATGCAGCAGATCCTGTCTGAATACGACGCGATCCTGCTGCCTACCGTGCCCAGCACCGCCTTTAAGATCGGGGAAAAAATGGACGATCCCATAGCCATGTACCTGGCTGACATTTACACGGTATTGGCCAATCTGACCGGGGTTCCGGCGATTTCTGTACCTTTGCACCGGCATTCAAACGGGATGCCGTACGGCCTGCAGATCATCACGAAGGAGTTTGACGAAAGGAACTTGTTACAAATAGCGCATAACATGTTGCAAGAGCAGCAAGTACACATATAAAACAAACAACAGCGTATGACGAAAGTCTTTTTATTACTCTTATTGCCGGCATTAGCGGGGAGTACCAGTGCGGTAGCCGCCAGCAACGAGAGCCCTAAGGAGATGGTGCTTCCGGTTCAGGATGCACACGCCGATACCTCCGTTACCTTAAAAAAATCCGCCCACCTGCCGAAAGACACCATCGTGCGTGGCGCCCCCGCTTCCCAGTCAGTGAAGCAGGCCGCCCAGTCGATGCCGGTTGTAGTCCGCACCCCCAAGGTGTACGAACAGCTGGGTAATCACTTCGTAAAAGGTTATATCAACGACTACGCGACCCGCTACAGCCGCCACCTTGCCGTGATGGTTGAGCGCTCGGCCCCGTATTTCACCATGATAGAAAAAGTATTCTCAGACCACGGCATTCCCGCGGAAATGAAATACCTCGCGGTGATAGAATCCGGGATGTCCTACAACGCCCGCTCCCGGGTTGGCGCAGTAGGCATGTGGCAGTTCATGAGCGGTACGGCCCGCATCTTCGGACTGAGCGTTGGTAAAAAAGTGGACGAAAGGAAGGATTTCTATAAATCTACCGTAGCCGCCGCCAAATACCTGAACGAGCTTTACGAACAGTTCGACGACTGGTTGCTGGTGGTAGCCGCTTACAACTGCGGCGCAGGCGGTGTGCAGCGCGCGCAGAAGATCAGCGGCAGGAGCGATTTCTGGGGCATCCAGTATTTCCTCCCGGCTGAATCCCGCGGGCATGTATACAAATTCATCGCCACCGGCTACATCCTCGACCGTTTCAACACCTTCTTCGGTGTGGGCGACAACTACGCCGCTGCTCCCGCAGCACGTATGACCACCGCCGCAGAGTTCCGCAAAGCAGCGCCGCTCACGGAAGACGATATGTTCAATACCGTGGAGTTCAATATCTCCGGGAAATACAGGCTCGAAGCCATCGCCAAAAAACTGGCCATGGAACCTGCCGAGCTGGAACGTCTGAACCCCGGCTTCTCTCAAGCCCTGGCCAGCGAAGCCAACAGTTACGACCTGCGTATCCCGAAAGAAAAAATGAAACTCTTCCAGGCTGAAAAAGAGGAGATACTGAAAGAATCCCTCCAGCTCACCCTGGACGATAAAGCTTCAACGGTTGACAAATCCCGCTTCCCGGCGCCCATTAAAAAACCGGAAGTGAACACCAACCCGAAAAAGAAAGTAGTGACCAAGAAACCCACTACCCGCAAAAAAACTACCCGCAGAAAATAGTCAGTTCAGACATAAACGAAAAGGACCGCTACATCAGGCGGTCCTTTTTTATTGGCAAGCCCGGCAACGGGCTTTTGTTTTTTGTAGCCGGGATGAACGGGCGCTGGCGCAAGTCTGAAGTCAGGCATGTGCGTGAGCCGGCTTGTGCCTTCCGTATTGGTAAATTGATATGCGGTTTTTGAAGGGGGGCGTCAACTTAATTTCAATGCAATGCTTTCTGTTTCCCCGCAGCATAGCTGTAATTGATCACATCCAGCAGGGGGCCGGTCATAAAGGTGGTAAGCAACGCCATCAGCACCAGCATGGCGAAAACCTGCGGGGTGAGAATGCCGAGGTCGTAACCGATGTTCAGCACCACCAGTTCCATCAAACCGCGGGTGTTCATCAATGCGCCGATAGACAAGGCTTCCGGCCAGGGCTGGCCTACTACCCGTGCGGTGAGCGCCGAACCGGCAAATTTCCCTGCAACCGCCACCAGCATAATAGCGGCGAATACCAGCCAAAGGTGGCCTTCGTTCAATAAACCGATCTGCGTGCGCAGGCCGGTGAAAGCAAAAAATATGGGAAGCAGGATCACCACGCTCACGTCTTCCAGCTTGTCCTGCAATACCTGCTTGATATTGGCTTCCGCGGGCATGATCACCCCGGCCAGGAAAGCGCCGAACAGCAGGTGAATGCCGATCACTTCAGCAAGGTAACCCGCGATCAGCAATACAAAGAAACCCAGCGCCACTTTGGTTTTGGTGCCGGTCAGCCGGCTCATCCTGTGCCGCAGCCAGGGCCGCACCACCAGCAGCATCGCAAGAACGAACACCAGCGCCAGCCCGATCGTGACCAGCGCGCTGAGCAACCCGGCAGACTTCACAATGGCTACCACCACCGCCAGGATTCCCCAGGCGGTAATATCATCCGCCGCCGCGCAGGTGATGGCCATAGACCCCAGCTGCGTGCCTGTAAGCCCGCGTTCCTGCACAATGCGCGCCAAAACCGGGAAGGCCGTCACGCTCATGGCGATGCCCATGAACAGTGCGAACGACAGGAAATTTACATGCAGCGGCGCGTATTGCTGGTAGGTGAAATACGCCAGGCACACGCCGAGGAAGAACGGTATTATAATGCTTGCATGGCTGATCATCACCGCGTCGTGCGCTTTTTGGCGCACTTTGGAGAGGTCCAGCTCCATGCCTACGATGAACATGAAGAATGCCAGCCCGATCTGGCTGAGGAACTGCAGGTTAGGCAGCGACCCTGCCGAGAAGATGGCCTGCATCGTGGCGGGAGACAGCCAGCCAAGCAGCGAAGGCCCCAGTATGATGCCGGCTGCGATCTCGCCCACTACGGCAGGCTGTTTGATCTTTCGCGCGAGGAACCCGAAAACGCGGGTGGCGCAAAGCACCACGATGATCTGCATCAGCAGGATGCTCAGCGGATGCTGCGCGTGATGAAGGAGCTCAGTGAACACATTGCCGCTTGCGGCAGGCGCCGGTTGTGTTACAGCCTTGGTAAGCGGCGTACCGGCGCGTTCAGGTAATTTCTCGCCCCGGGCGATGATCAGCCAGGTGAACAGCGCGAAAACGCCGATGATCAGGGGGTAAAGCAGGTGGCTCCTTTTCATTTCTACAGGTATAATCCACCGAAATATACGAACTCCGCTTTACTAAATGAACCCCGGCTGGAGCGCTGACGCTGTTATTTTTTGCTTGCGCAGCTTATGATACAGCAGGTAAGAACCGATCACCAGCGCAAAGGGTATGATCATAATAGCGATCAGCACAAAATCCTCGCCGATGGCGATCCCGGAATAGGTAGCGCCGGTAAGGTCAAATATAAGGCCGGCATAAGCCCACTCCTTTACACGCGGGTAGCCGGGGATGAGAATGGCAATGATGCCCAGCAGCTTGGCCACGCCGAGGAAAGGAATGATGTATTTGGGATAACCCAGCTTGGTGATGGATTCAACAGCTTCGGGAGCGGAAATGGCGTCGAAAAAAGCGCCGAGGCCCAGCAAGGCGGCCATGAGGCCGGTTACGATCCAGTAGAAGATTTTGATCTTTTTCATAGCAGTGTGTGGTTTTATAGTCTGCAACAAAAGTAGCCGATGCGCTTTGTTTGCAGGGGTTGTGATCATGACATATTAAGGGTCGGATACGACATTTTGCGTAATTTTGCGCCCATGAGCGCGGAAAAATTACGCCTGGACAAATACCTCTGGGCCATCAGGATATTCAAGACCCGCACCCAGGCCGCAGCCGCCTGCGACAGCGGGAAAGTGAAACTTCGCGGGGCAGCTGTGAAAGCCGCCAGGCCAGTGGCCATTGGCGACCAGTTCGACGTGCGTACCGAAGCCAAACGCTGGAAGATAGAAGTAACGGGGCTGCTGGCCAACCGCGTGCAATATTCGGAAGCCATTAAATACTACCTGGATATTACGCCTGAAGAAGACAAGCTGTTCAACCAGCGCATCGCATCCAGCTTCGATACCGGCAAGCGCCAGAGCAAGATCGGGCGGCCTACCAAGAAGGAACGCCGCGACCTGGACGATTTTATGCAGGAAGATTAATATTCTTATTATTTTCGCACATTCAATTTACTAGATACAATGGCTAAACAAAGCGATGTTCTCAGCGCTGAGTTCCTGGTGAAAACTGCACAGGAATTCGGCACCCCGGTATACATTTACCATGCGGAAAAGATCCAGACACAGTATGAGAAGTTAAAGACTGCCTTCAGCAAGGCGGACGCCCGCTTTTTTTACGCCTGTAAAGCCCTTACCAATATCAACGTGCTCCGCTACATCAATTCCCTGGGTTGCGGGCTGGATACGGTTTCTATCCAGGAAGTACAGCTGGGCCTCAGGGCAGGCTTCGACCCGAAGAACATCATCTTCACTCCCAACTGCGTGGACCTGCAGGAGATCATTGCGGCGAAGGAGCTGGGCGTGAATATCAATATCGACAACATTTCCATCCTGGAACAGTTCGGCAACCAGTTCGGCGGCAGCTATCCCATCTGCATCCGCCTGAACCCGCACATTATGGCCGGGGGGAACTTTAAAATATCCACCGGGCATGTGGACAGCAAGTTCGGCATTTCCATCCACCAGCTGCGCCACATCGAGCGCATCGTGAAATCCACCAAGCTGAAAGTGACCGGCCTGCACATGCACACCGGCTCCGAGATCAAGGATGTGGACGTGTTCCTGCGCGGCGTGGAGATCATGTTCGAAATGACCGAGCACTTCCCCGACCTGGAATTCATTGACCTGGGCAGCGGCTTCAAAGTAGCCTACCAGCAAGGCGATCCGGAAACCGACATCGACCTGCTGGGGAAGAAACTCACCGATGCTTTCAACAAATTCGCCAAACAATACGCAAGGCCTTTACAGCTGTGGTTTGAACCGGGAAAATTCCTGGTGAGCCAGTGCGGTTATTTCGTGGTGAAAGCCAATGTGATCAAACAAACAACTGCCACGGTGTTTGTAGGCGTAAACTCGGGCTTCAACCACCTGATCCGCCCCATGTTCTATGATTCTTTCCACCTGATCAAGAATATTTCCAACCCGAAAGGCACAGACAGGATCTACACCGTAGTGGGCAACATCTGCGAAACGGATACTTTCGGCTGGGACCGCAAGATCAACGAGGTGCGCGAAGGCGATTACCTCGTGTTCTACAACGCGGGCGCCTATGGCTTCGAGATGTCCAGCAACTTTAACAGCCGCCTGAAACCCGCCGAGGTGCTGGTGAAAGACGGTAAAGCGCACCTGATCCGCAAGCGGGACACGATAGACGACCTGCTGAAGAACCAGGTGGAAATCCCGATGTAATGACGGACAAGCTGGTTGAATCGCTCCGGGAGCAAGGCTATACAGAATATGCCCGCTTCAGCTTCAGCGAACTGGCTGTTCCTTTGCAGCAGGGACTGCGCTCCGGCAACATATACGCTACCACCTTCTTCATTTTTATATTACTGGGCTTTGGAGGCATCGGCGCCTTCATAGCCCATTTTCTTTTAACGGATAGGCTCACCGGCGGGCAGATAGCCGGATGGATGCTGGCCGGCATACCAGCCACACTGCTGCTGGTGCCGCTGCACGAACTGATACACGGCTGGATGTTCCGCTGGTATGGCGCGAAGGACGTGCGGTATGGCGTGATCTGGAAAAAGCTGATGTTCTATGCAGTGGCGCATGCCTTTGCCGTGAATTACAGGCAGTTCCGCTACATCGCCCTGGCGCCGTTCTTAGTTATTTCCCTGCTGCTGATAGCCGCTTTCCTGATGGTAAGCGCTCCCTGGAAGGCGCTTTTACTGGGCGTTTTAGTGTTCCATGCGCTTTGCTGCGCGGGCGATTTCGGGCTCTGCGCCTACTTCTACCGGTTCCGCGGGCGCCAGCCCCTCAGCTTCGACGATGCAGACCAGGACATGACCTATTTTTACGCCCGCCCCGGTTTGGAACCCGAAAACCCGTAACTTTGCAGAACTATCCCACACAACCAATTCTGTTTTCCTGCACACTGTGACTGTAAGCACAAAGGATTTATGTATTGCATATGAAGATACTCACAGCACACCCCGGCTTATTTAAGGACGACTACCTGATCGACAGTCACATCTCGTTTGTGCCTTTCGTGCGGTTTATGAAAGAAAGGGCTGAGCAAGCCCAGGGTGCAAGAGCCGGTTATTATAAAGAGATCGTCCGCCACTTCGAGAGCAATCCCGAATTGCAGCAGCCATTACGCGATGACGCCGATATTTCCAAATACCAGGAATACCTGGACCTGATGACCGCCACCGTGTTCCCCGTCACCATGGACGAAAGCCGGGACATCTACGGCATCGGCGTACCATTCCGCTTCGCGATATTCTATTATTCAGACCGCTTCCGGCAGATATTCACGGAAGACGGCAAGGAGCTGATGGCCGTTCCCAAAGGCATTTCCGTAGATAAAGTGCGGAGAGACAAATTGTACTGGTTGTACAAAATGATCCTCGAACGCTGGTATAACATGCCTATCAACTACGACCAGGAGTTGATCCATCACATCGTGAACCCGGAAACAGGCCTCTCCAAATACATCAAAGTGCATATAGACCCGCGCTTTACCGACGTGAAGCTCATTGGCGAGCTGCCGAAGCTGGATTGCGGGGAGATCTGCGCGGGCGACTTCAAATTCCAGGACATCGAAGAACTGGAAAAGCTGGTGCCGCTGAAGAACTTTGCACTGGAAGGCTTCGTGATCTGGACCATACAGGACGTGACGAGAGACCATGTGGTGAACGGCATGAAGAACCTGGTGCTCAACATCCGGAAAGACAACGAGCTGAAAACATACACCCAGGCCAGGGAATACCTGAAAACGCTCACCGGCCGCAGCGACCTGAACATCCATCTTGTTCCGTTCCTGAAGGTGAACAACAAGAGCGTGCTGGAAACCACTTACGTCACGCAGAGCATTATTTTCTCCAGCGCCCGCAACGATGGGGAAAGGCAGGCCATCAATGAACAGCTCCAGGAATTCCTGGCCGGCAACCCGCAGCCGCTTGTGCTGCCCGAAGTGAACCGGCAAACGGTGGAGCTGTATCCTTTCCTGAAATACCTGCCGCTGCACGGCGTGAAAAGTTTCCTGCTGTTTCCCATCCAGCATGAGAACAATTTGCTCGGCATGCTTGAAATAGCTTCCACCAGCGACGAGGCGGTGGATTGGGAGATACTCGGCCAGCTGCAACCCACTTATGCCGTGGGCTCGCTGCTGTTGCGCAGGAGCGTGGAACTGGCGAACGAGCGCATCAATGAAGTGATCAAAGACCAGTTCACCGCGCTGCAACCCGCCGTGGAATGGAAGTTTACCGACGCGGCCTGGGAATACCTGCACACGCCCAAAGCGCAGCAGAAAGACATCGGCAACATCCTTTTCGAAGATGTGTACCCGCTGTATGGCGCGGTGGATATCCGCAACTCTTCCGTAGAGCGCGGTTCCGCCATCCGCGACGACCTCAAGGAACAGCTGCAGCTCATCCAGCAAACGTTCAAACGCATCAATGGCGACCTGCACCTGCCGCTGCTGGAAGAATTGCAGTTCAAGAACAACCGCATGCTCAACAGCATGCACGACACGCTGTTCGCAGAAGATGAAGTGAAGATCAACGAATTCCTGGACCATGAGATCGCCCCTACCTTCAGGCATCTATATGAAAGCGAAGAAGAGCTGAAACCTTTGCTGAACCAGTATTTCGAGAAAATAGACAAAGCTTCCGGCCACGTTTACCACCACCGCAGGGAATATGAAGAAAGCCTGCGCGACATCAACATGGCCATCAACGAATACCTCGAAAAAGAAAAGGACGAACTGCAGCGCTCATACCCCTGTTACTTCGAAAAATACCGGACAGACGGGGTGGAGTATAACATCTACATCGGGCAAAGCATTGCGCCGGAACGCAAGTTCGATATGCTGTACCTGCGTAACCTTCGCCTGTGGCAGCTTTCGTCTATGGCGGCGATCGCGAGGATCACGCATGAATTGGAACCGAAGCTGAAGCTGCCTTTGCAGACCACGCAGCTGATACTGGCACACAGCAACCCGATCGCCATCAGCTTCCGGAAAGATGAGAGGAGGTTTGATGTGGAAGGCGCTTACAATATCCGTTACGAGATCATGAAGAAGCGGATAGACAAGGTGCGCATCCGGAATACGAATGAAAGGCTTACCCAGCCCGGGAAGATCGCGATCGTGTATTCATACGCCCGCGAGGCGGACGAATACCGCAAATACATCGAGTTCCTGCAAAACAAGGACGTGCTGCTGCCAGACGTTGAAATGCTGGACCTGGAAGAGGTGCAGGGCATCAGCGGCCTGAAGGCCATCCGTTTGACAGTGAACCTGCCGAAGATCGCAAGCCTGTCTTAAAACTTAAACCCAAACGTTACGTAGGGTAAAGTCTCCTCGGTGGAGTGGCCTACCACTGCCGTGATCACCAGCAGGTTCACGGGAGAGAAGTAGAGCCCTCCGCCAAAACCGTCGTGCCATTGGCCGGATTTTTCCCCTTTCTGCCAAACCCTTCCCACGTCGTTGAATGCGATCAGCCCCACTGAGCCCGGCACGATGTACGATGCGAAGTCGAACAGTTTTACGCGAAGTTCCATATTGTTATAGAACATGCCCGTACCGGTAAACCGGTTGTTCCTGAAACCGCGCAGGTTGGCCGTTCCACCGAGGGACAGCGACTGGAAAAACTCCGGCTTGCCCCAGGTGTAACCGCCGCCGATGCGGGTTACCAGCACTACGCTGGGCGGCAGGCCGAGGGAGGCGTATATGCTCATGTCAGACCGTACCTGGAGGAAGTCATTGCTGAATTCATTCAATCCTTTGTTGCCGGTAACGGAGGTGTTCCACAACAGGCCGCGGGTAGCTACGATATCGTTGTCGCGCGTATCAATATTAAATGTGCCGCGCAGCCCGGCGAAATATTTATTCTTAAACAACGCGGCGGAATCCAGCCCGTGGGCCTTGTAATTGGTGAGGAAGCGGCCTTCGTTGTCTTCCTGCTCCAGCGTAACTGCGGTGATGGAAGGGCCTATACCCAAACTGATGTTCTGCGCAAGATTGGTACGCAGCAAGGCTTCTGCGGCATACAGGTTAAAACGGCTCCTGTAATAACGTATAGGCGGATCAGTTATATTTTTATCATACACTGTTTCGTTCCCATACCCGAAGAAGTTGGCGGTATTATGCGGCGCTTTGGCAATGCCATACAGGAGGAGGTCCGATTCCCCGAGCACATCATTGAACTGTCCTTCATATTTGAACTGGAATGCTTCCGTAGCCACGGCATGCACGCCTGTGAATGTATGTTTCACGGCAAAGGAATCTTTCCTGAAACCGTGCCCGGTGTATTGCAGGCCCAGGCCGATGAGCAGCCCGTCGTCCAGGTTGTAGCCGCCTGCCACCAGTGGCATGAGCTTGTTGTATTTAAACGCAAAACGGTTGTAGCGGATCACTTCAGGGTCACCGGACAATTTGAGTTTTTCGCGGCGGGTGATGGCAAAGCTGTCCTCTTTCCCTTTGAGATCGTAGATGAACACACGTTTTCCGCCGCCGGAAGCAGCGCTGTCGATATAGGTGTCCTTGTTCCGGCCGCCAACGAGGCGTACGCGGATAGATGATTTATTATCTCCGCGTACCACGAACCGGTCTTCACCGCCGAGGCCGTAAACGATCACTTCTTTGGTGTGGGCGGGGTTAAAAGTGCGGTCGTAGAGCGTTTGCTCCAGCTCGCCTTTTTTGCTGATCTTCTGCGAGGTAACCTGCACATGCCCCCCGGGCAGCCGGTTCACGGTGAACAGCTCATTTTTCTGTGAGCCCGGCACATCCACGGCTTTGGCGAGGAAGCGGTAATATTTCATGGCTTCTTTTTCGATGATGCCTCTCCTGGCGATCAGCGTGCTCACCATCATATCCTCCGTCTGTTTGCGGATGGTATCCGGAAGCTGCGCCACGGCGGCTTTGATCACACTGTCCGTCATGGCGGCTACCAGTGCTTTTGATTTTTCTTTCCATACTTCTTCACCGAGCCCGGTCAGGAAAGTATGGTCGAAATAGCGGTTGTTAAAGGCGAAGCCGTTTATATTCGGGATCTTTTTACGGAAGCCTTGTGCAAAAGGTAAAAAGTAAGGCTGGCTCAGTATCCGGGGAAGAACGCCGGTGTTGACAAAAAACGCCTGGTCCCGGTCTCTCGGGATGGGGTAGAAGATCTTCCGTTTTTTATCTTTTTCCGCGTACCAGCGCCACTGATCGTCGTGCCGGTCCCAGTCTGAAATGTAGGTGTCAAAAAGCCGTGCATACAATACTGATGGCTGGTGAACGCTATTGTCATTATCTGCCAGCATTTCTTCCAGCAGCTTCATGGTGTTATAGGTTTTGCTGGCAGTCACCGGTTCGCGCTCTTCAAAAAGATACAGCTTGTTGGCAAAATCTTTCCTGTAAATGCCCAGGGAAGTATCGTCCGGCAGATATACAAATGTAGGCGTGGTATGAGGGATGCCGGCGGCCTCTGCCAGTGGCGCCACTGCCAGCGGGGCGTAAGGGTTGGCCGCGGATATCTGGTCCTGCACGATCTCTTTCGCGAAGGTCTCCCTTAATATTTCGGGCATGGCGCTTACGGGCCATTTTTCCAGCGAACGCAGCACCCATTCCTGGCCGGAGGGGTCTTCAAGACGAAGAGAGCGGGTCTGTTTGCCGCCGCCGCGTTTCAATATTTTCAACCCGCCTTTGGCGGTGTCAAGATCAATGACGGGGAAGGTGAGGGGAGTAGCCCATACGTTGCGGTAATTGGTGCCGAGGAACCACCTGTGAAAGCCGTTTACATCTGCATACTGCGGATCCGCGGGCAGGGTAACCGTTTTGGGCGGTACGATGGACGCCTGTGCGGCCAGGCGGCGCTGGTAATCTTTCAGGTTCAGCAGCGGTGCGCTGTATACGGGCTGTGCGTCTGTGTCGTTATAAAAGTCCACGCGCACGGAGCCGTTTTTCATCACGGTAATGGTGCTGTAACCATTGAGATGGCTGGCAAAGAGGGAGTTCTTTCCTTTTTTCGCCCTGTTATCTTTTGCTCCTGAACCGCTTACGATGTAATTCCTGTCGTGCTCGCGGATCAGCTGCAGGCTATGATCATGGCCGGAAACAAACACCACGGCGGCATCTTTCGGCATGGCCTCTTCGATGCCCGCGATCATTCTTTTATAAAGCGGGTGGGGAAGGTCTTCGCGGGTACCAAACACCCCGCGCACCAACGGATATACGGAGCCGATCACGGGCATGGGTACATAGAGGTAACGTTTGGCGTCCGTTAAAGGGAAAATATGCTGTTTGAGGGTGTAATATCCGCCGTGAATACCATGACTGCGCAAAGGGTGATGCGCCGCGAACACCAGCAGCTTGCCGGGATTGAGAGCCGCGATGTCCGCGAGTTCGGCCAGCACCTCATCTTCTGTTTTCTGGTCGCAGCTTGACTCTATGCCGGGCTTGAGGCCGGGGTACAGCCACCATTCAGTGTCCATGATCACGAGCAGCACGTCGTCGCCGAGGGGCACGGTCACCGGGCCGGGGCAGCCATCTTTCGGCAGGAAGTTTACATTGGGCAGCAGCAGCGAATCGATGTAACGCTGCTGGTTGCGGATCTGCCGCCATCCATCGGGGCGGTGCTTGCTCCAGTCGTGGTTGCCTGGCACGAATATACCTTCCGCTTTCGTGTCTTTTACGAGGTTTACCTGGTAGTCGAGGATGAAGCGGGCTTCGTCATAATTTTTGGCGAGAGCATCGGGTAACCCCAGTGGATACACGTTGTCGCCCAGGAACAGCACGGTGTTTTTACCCTGGTTGAGATTGATGTTGCGGCGTACGGCGTCTACCACGGCATTTTTGCCGTTCTGCATTTCACCGGCGTCGCCGATGAGGATGATGCGTTGCTGCACGCTGTCGTTCTGCGCCAGTGCGCCGGTGGTAAAACAGCTGAGTAGGAGGATAGCTAGGTATTTCAATTTTTCGGGTGGTATTTAAATTTTAGAATGTCTGCCGTGTATTCATCATCGCCTTCATTCGAGATATACATATCGCCATTAGGGGCGAAGGTAATACCTTCCGGTTGAGAAAAGTGTTTTCTTGGCAGGCGGTGCGCTTCCTGCACGTTGCCCTGAAGGTCGGTAATCACCAGCAGCTCGTTGACGGAAGCTACGATATATACACGTTTTTCAATAGGATGTACAGCGGCGCCGGAGGGGCGGAAGTGTTTGGAAGGCGATTCCGCGAGCCCGGGAATATCACTGCTCCTGATCCTGAAGGCGGTATCGGGGAGGTAAGCCATGGAATCGAGGCGGAAGGCGTATACGCTGGTGAGGCCCTGCCGTTTGTCTTCATCGCAGGTTTTGCAGATCACCATCACCTGGTTGCGCTGGATGTCGTAATACGCGGCTTCCATATCCCGCTTGCCTGGCCGGGGGAAGTCGTATTGCGTGGATTCGGTGGTATCGGTAAAAAGATAATCGATACGGAAGAGGTCCCCGTTGCTTTTGAGCACCAGCCAGTCTTTTCCGGTATATACCAGCTCTTCGTAATCCCCTCCTTTGCCGAATTTCCAGGAAGGATAGGCAGTTTTGGTACGAAGGCCCACCTGGAACACTTTTCCCTGCTCGTCGTTATTGGCCATGAAATGGTCTTCGTCGCGGTAGAACACGAGGCTGGAGATCTCCTGCAACGACTCCCGGACCTTGAAACGCTCATACTGCGCAAGGTTGTAGCCTTCCGGAGAGGTCTGCGTTTTTTTACGCTTTATCCCCAGGGCATCACAGGAAATCAGGGTGGTGACAATCAGGGCTTGCAATAACATCTTCATACGCCAGTCTTTATACAATAAAATTAACGCAAAAAATGCCGTAATTTGGAAATAGAAATTCTTTCTCAGTAAATACAAGATCAGATGGAAATAAGTTCAGTGATTTTAGCTGCACAATCCTATGTTACCAGGCAGTACGAGCAACATGCAGACCCGGTGCTGGTATATCACAATCTCGCACACACGCTGCAGGTAGTTCAGGCCGCAGAACAGATATCCGCTTACTACCGGCTCACGGAGGCAGACCAGATGGTGGTGCTGCTGGCAGCCTGGTTTCATGATATGGGCTATTTACTGGGCGACCGCACCCAACACGAAGCCGCCGGCGCCGCATCCGCAAAGGCTTTCGTGACCCAGCAGCAGCTGCCGGAAAGCGTGGGCCAGGCCGTGGAAGATTGCATCATGGCCACCCGCATCCCGCAACACCCCCGCAACCTGCTGGAACAGATCGTTTGCGATGCAGACCTGTTCCACCTGGGCAGCAAAGACTTTTCGAAGCGGAATAAGCTGCTGCGCACAGAAGTGGAACTGGCAACAGAACAAAAGATCTCCGGGGCAGACTGGGCAAAATCCAGCATCCAGTTCCTGGAATCGCATACCTATCACACCGCTTACTGCCGCACCCTGCTGAAGCAGCAGAAAGAAGAAAACCTCGAAAAGCTCCGCAGCAAGCTGGAACAGAAGCTGGCCGAAGCTTTGGAAGAGAAAAAAGGGAAGGCGGAAAAAGTGGAAAAGAAAGAAGAGAAAAAAGAAGAAAAGGAAAAGAAAGAAAAGGAGAAAAAACCGGAGAGAGGCGTGGAAACCATGTTCAGGACCACTTCCACCAACCACATCCGGCTCAGCTCGATGGCAGACAGCAAGGCCAATATCATGATCTCCGTGAACGCTATTATCATTTCCGTATTGTTGTCTGTGCTGCTGCGCAAGCTGGAAGACTATCCCAACTTCATTCTCCCCGCCATCATATTCCTGGGCACCAGCGTTACCACCATCGTGTTCTCCGTGCTGGCCACGCGCCCGAACGTAACCAGCGGCCGGTTTACCGACCTCGACATCCGGAGCAAAAAAGCCAACCTTCTCTTTTTTGGTAACTTCCACCAGATGACCTACCAGGAATACGAAGAGGGCATGGAAACCATTATGCAGAACGGGGAATACCTGTACAGCAATATGATCCACGACATTTACAACCTCGGCGTGGTCCTGGGCCGGAAATACCGCCTGCTGCGCCTGGCTTACAATACTTTCATGTACGGCATTGTGGCCTCTGTACTGGCCTTCATCATCGCTGCCATATTTTTCCCGGTAAAAGGATAGGCTTTGCAAAAGAATGATATACCACTGAACGACCGGGACCTGAGCTGGCTTTCCTTCAACCACCGCGTGCTGGGCATGGCGGCGGACCCGCAGGTACCCCTTTTCGAGCGCGTACGTTTCCTGTCCATCTTCTCCTCCAACCTCGACGAATTTTTCAGGGTGAGAATGCCCGCGCTTATGGCGCTGCATGATATTGAAGAGGCAGACACGGCTGTGCTGCCCACTGTACAGGAAGCGCTCAAAAAACAATTGCAGGAATTCGGGCAAACGCTGACCCAGCAGCTATTGCCGGCGCTGAAAGCCGAAGGCGTGCATCTTTATTACGGTGAAGAGGTAGACGCGGCGCACCGCAAGCCGGTAAAGGATTATTTCTTCAATACCGTGCTGGGCTTCCTGCAACCGGTGATCATCACGCTGGATGAACCCGTGGAGATATTCCTGGAGAACAATGCGCTGTATTTCGTCGTGTGCCTCGGAGACGGCCGGCATGGCATCGTGAACATCCCTTCCTCCAATCTTCCCCGCTTCCTGCGGCTGCCCGATAAACAGATCATTTTCCTCGACGACGTGATCCGGGAGCATCTTGGTTTCCTCTTCCCGCACCAGCAGGTGACCGGTTGCTACAGCATCAAACTCACCAGGGACGCGGAGATCGACGTGGATGAATTCAGCGGGCACCTGCTGGAAAAAGTGGAAAACATGCTCGTAAAGCGGCAGCTGGGTGTGCCCACGCGTTTCCTCTACGATGCGCGCATGCCCGATGACCTGCGCGATGGCCTCGCCAGATATTTCCGCATCGCGAATATCGAATTGGCGGCGGGCGGAAGATATCACAACCTTAAAGACCTTGCGGAGCTGCCCATGCAATCCGGCAACGCGGCCTGCGCTTACCCGCCCATGCCAGCCGCGCCGGTAGCCGCGCTGGAAGGCGAAGGCAGCCTGCTGGATACGATCAAAGAAAAGGACGTGCTGCTGCATGTGCCGTACCAGAAATACGATTACATTCTACGTTATTTCAACGAAGCGGCTACGGACCCTGATGTAAAGGAGATATACGTAACGCTGTACCGCGTCGCTTCCGGCTCGCAGATCGTGCATGCGCTCATCAGCGCAGCGAGGAACGGCAAGCAGGTTACCGTAATGGTGGAGCTGAAAGCCCGGTTCGACGAAGCGAATAACATCCGCTGGGCCAAACGCATGAAAGAGGCCGGCGTGAAAATATTGTACAGCATCCCAGGCCTGAAAGTGCACGCCAAAGTAGCGCTGGTAAAGCGCAAACGCGGCTTCCAGTGGGATCATATCGGCCTTTTGGCCACCGGCAACTTCAACGAAAGCACCGCCCGTTTTTATACGGACCATATATTGCTCACCGCCCATAAAGGCATTACCCAGGAGCTGGAGCTGCTGTTCGTATACATGCAAACCGGCATTACGCCCACGCGTTACAACTTCATGCACTTCGAAGACCTGCTGGTAGCGCAGTTCAACCTGGTGGACCGCTTCACCGCCATGATCCGCCGCGAAGCGGAGAACGCCAGCAAAGGCCTGCCCGCACGCATCGTGATCAAGCTGAACAACCTGCAGGAAAAACAGATGATCGCGGAGTTGTACGCGGCCGCGGATGCAGGAGTGGAAATAGACCTGGTCGTGCGGAGCATCTGCTGCATAGTGCCGCGGAAGGGCATCAGGCTGCGCCGGATCGTGGACCGTTACCTGGAACATGCGCGGATATTCATTTTCCACAACAATGGCGAAGAAGAAGTGTACATGGGCTCGGCAGACTGGATGAACAGGAACCTGCACCGGCGCATAGAGGTCTGTTTCCCCATATACGACCCGGTTTACCGGCAACAGGTAAAGGATATTATCGATATTCAGCTCGCGGATAACACAAATGCCGTAATATTGGATGCGCAAATACGGAACATCCCCATCGAAAGGAAAGAAGGGGAGACGGCCGTCAATGCGCAGAAAGGTATTTACGCGTATGTACATCAACGTTAATGTCTGCATATGGCTACACCTGCTTCCACCGAGAGGTTTGTATCACTGGTAAACAACCGGTTCAAGTTTTCCCTGTTCCTGCTTTACAAACTGCCCAGCGCCTGGCTGGCCGGTGTACGTGTGCATAGGATGTCTGCCGGAAGCTGCACCACCGTAGTGCCTTACCGCTGGCTTTCCCAGAACCCGTTCCGCTCCACCTACTTCGCCTGCCTGGCCATGGCGGCGGAGATGAGCAGCGGCGTGCTGGCCATGGCGCATATAGACGCCGCGCCTGCCAAAGTATCTATGCTGGTAACGGGCATGGAAGGCATCTTTCTCAAAAAAGCCAAAAGCAAAACTTATTTCACCTGCGATGCAGGCAACGATATCCTGAACGCGATCCATCAAACAGTGCAGACCGGTGAATCCTGCGCGCTGACCATTTCCGTGGCCGGCAAAGCGGCAGACGGCGCCGAGATCGCCCGTTTTATGATCACCTGGAGCTTTAAAAAGATCACAACATGAAGATAACATTTCACGGCGCAGCGCGTACGGTGACGGGTTCCAAGCACCTCATCACCCTGAAGAACGGAAAGAAGATTTTACTGGATTGCGGTATGTACCAGGGTATGGGCAAAGACACGGTGCCGCTGAACCTCGATTTCGGGTTCGATCCGAATGAAGTGGACCTGATGATCCTTTCCCATGCGCACATAGATCACTCCGGCCTGGTGCCACGCCTTTCCAAGCTCGGCTACCGCGGGAAAATATACTGTACGCCCGCATCCCGCGACCTTACGGAAATATTGCTGCTGGACTCTGCCGAGATACAGGAAGACGATATCAAGTTCGTGAACAAAAAGAACGCCCGCGAAGGCAAACCCTACATCGAGCCGCTGTACCGGATAGAAGACGCCAAGCGCGCCATAGACCAGCTTACGCCGGTGCCTTACGGCAATTGGCACAGGATCGATAAAGACGTGGAAGTGATGTTTACAGACGCGGGCCACATCATTGGCAGCGCCTGCGTGCACCTTCGCATCACGGAAGACGGGAAAACACGGCAGATCACTTTCAGCGGCGATATCGGGCGCTATGGCGACCCCATCCTCAAATCGCCGGAAGTATTCCCGCAGGCGGATTACATCGTCATGGAATCTACCTACGGCAGCAGCCTGCACGAAGAGATCGGCCCTACGGACGACATCCTGCTGAAATACATCCACGACACCTGCATCGGGAAAAAAGGAAAACTGATCATCCCCGCATTCAGCGTGGGCCGAACGCAGGAGTTGCTCTTTGCGCTCAACCGCGCGCAACTGGCGGGCAAGCTCCCGCATGTGGACCTTTTTGTAGACAGCCCGCTGTCGCTGGAAGCCACCGAAGTGACCCGCGCGCATCCCGAATGTTTCAATAAAAAAGTGCAGAAGATACTCGAAGTGGACGACGATCCGTTCAGCTTTCCCGGCATGAGGTACATCAGGACGGTGGACGAATCCAAGATGCTGAACTTCCGCAAAGAGCCCTGCGTGATCATCTCCGCATCAGGCATGGCGGAAGCGGGCAGGGTGAAGCACCACATCGCCAATAACATTGACCAGCAGCGGAATACCATTCTCATAGTCGGTTACTGCGAGCCGCAATCCCTCGGCGGGCGGCTAATGCGCGGCGCCAAGGAAGTATCCATTTACGGCGAGCGCCATGAAGTGAAGGCTGAAGTGGGCGTGATCCGTTCCATGAGCGCTCACGGCGACTACGAAGATATGAGCCAGTGGCTGGCCTGCCAGAACCCGCAGGAGGTGAAGAAATTATTCCTCGTTCACGGTGAATATGAAGTACAGACTGTTTTTAAAGACTGGCTGGTGAAGAAAGGATTTTCAGATGTGGAGATCCCGGAACGGCATTCTGAAGTGGGGCTCGGCTAATCTTCCAGCAACGGGAACCACAGGTTCACCCTCGTTCCGCTGGCATTCCCCTCCGCATCCTTCAGGTCCTCGATATCAAAGGAAGCATCCATTTTAAACCGGCTGTTGTAGATCTGCAGCCGGTCTTTTGTTATCTGCACACCCCGCGAAATATGCGTGGGGTGGCTTTGCTGCTTGAGCGTGGTGGCGGCGTCGCGGCCAATGCCGTTGTCTTCTATGATGCAAAGTATCTTATCGCCGCGGCGGATAAATTCTATCGTCAGCAAGCCTCTTTCGTTTTTGTGCTGTAACCCGTGCCAGATGGCGTTTTCCACGAAAGGTTGTATCACCATCGCGGGGATTTCCAGGAAGTCTTTGTCCAGCTTGGGGTCTACCATAATGCGGTAGTCGAAGCGTTCAGACAGCCGGAGGCGTTCCAGTTCCAGGTAATTTTCCAGCATATCCGTTTCACGGGCGATGGAAATGCTGTTGAGCTGCGAATGGTCCAGCACGTTGCGGATGAGCCTTGCGAAGCGGCTGAGGTAAGCCAGGGCCTGCTCCGTTTCATTTTTCATCATGAAGGTCTGGATGGAATTAAGCGCGTTAAAGATGAAATGCGGGTTCATCTGCGCCCGCAGCGCTTTCATTTCAAGCTGCGCCAGCTCTTCCCGGAAAGCCGCGCGGCTCTTGGCTTCTTTCCTCACCAGGTACAGCCTCACCCGGAAGTAACCGTACACCAGCGAAAGGATCAGCAGGCCGAGCAGCAGCCGGAACCACCAGGTTTGCCAGAATGCAGGTTGCACGTGGATGTACAGCGAAGTAACGTTACGGGAAAACATGCCCGCCATGTTCATGCTTTTCACCCTGAAAATGTAACTGCCCGGCGGCAGGTTGGTGTAACGCGCCACCAGCAGGTTCTCCGCGTGTATCCAGTCTTTGTCCATCCCTTCCAGCTTGTAATAATAGCGCGTTTTTTCGGCATGGTATTGCAGGGACTTGAATTCGATGCCGATGTAGTTCTGGTTATGATGCAGTTTCAGCGGCGTATCCGGGTTCATCGCGGAATCGGCTATCAGAGGGTGGTTGAGCACCCTGAAATCGACGATGGTAACGTCCGGCGGCGGCGGTTTCACTTCCAGCCGGAAAGCTGAAAAAGCCACGGCATGGTCCGATGCGCCTACCAGCAGCCGCCCGTCCTGCAGTATCGCGATGTTGCGGCGCACTTTGCGCTGGTTGTCGATAATATCATCGTTCTGCACAAAAGAGGAGAGCGTGCGCGTTTCGCCGTTGAGCCGGTAGAAGCCGAAGGGTGTGGTAAACCAGGCGTCGCCTTTGCCGGCTGGCTGCATGCTTAGTATCCATTCGTCGAACAGCTGGTCGTTGATGGTTTGGGCTTCCCAGGTGTTGCCGCGGTGGTTGTAGAAAAAGATGCCATGGTCTGTACCGGCCAGCAGCACGCTGTCTGAATAAGGCAGCAGGGAAGTAACATTCCGCACGGTATCCGTTCCGCGGCGGAACATGACCTGCTGGTCTGCCTTCCCGGAAAGCTTGTTGAACCTGACCACGCCGCCGCTGCTGGTGGCGAGCCAGAGGTAATTATCGTTGTAGGGTATAATGCCTGTTACAGAAGTGTTGCGGTGCACGAATTCCGGTATCTGCGGGTAATTGGTCACTTCGCCCGAACGCATATTCCAGCGTGCAATGCCGTGCTTGTACATGCCTACCCAGGTGATGGAATCGTTTTCCGGGAACATACACAACACAGTCTGGTCGCGGAAGCCGGGGGGATGGTAATGTGAAAAGCGTTTGGTTTCCGGGTCAAATTCTGAGATGTACCCGTTTTCCTGCCCGACCAGGATGTTGCCGTTGGTGCGTTCTGCAAAGCTCCATACCTGCGAACGTTCTTCAGGGATACCTGTGCCATCGGGCCGGTGGGTGTAATGCGCCTTCACCCGCAGGTCGGGGCCCAGCCAGGCGAAACCCTGGCCCCAGTAGCCGATGAACACATCGCCGTTGCGCGCGGAGTGAATGCCGGTTACCTCGGATTTGGGAAGAGCGCTGTTGCGGTAATCGAGCCGGGTGAAGGACTGGTTGTGCAGGCTCATGACATTCACGCCACGGTCTGTGCCTACCCAGAGGTGACCGTCGCGGTCGATGAGCAGGCAGTTGGTTTCGTAATCGTAATGAAGGCCGAGCGCGTCGTTGTTATTGCCGGGCAGATGGAGGTTGAAACCTTCTTTTTCATTGTAGCGGTGCAGCCCGCTATGTTCCATGGCGATCCATATTTCGTCGTGGATGTCTTCTATGATATCATACACCTGGTCGTTCTCACCTTTTTTGTAAGGAAATACGGTAGTGTGCAGGCGGTTGGTGTCCGGGTGCCAGCGGTACAGCTCGTTGCTACCCCGCGACGCGATCCACAGCCGCTGGTGGTGGTCTTCGAATATTTTTTTAGCGCTGGCGGGGATGTTGAGCACTTCCAGCTTCAGGGGATTGTTGTGCCGGGTATATACTTCCTTCCGGTCTTTCGTGATCATGAACATCTCGGTGATGCCGCTCACCCACAGCCGGCCGGAAGCGTCTTCCAGGATGGCGCTCCGCATTTTGCCGCGAAGGCTGTCCGGTATGCCGGGAGCCCTCCGGAAACGGCGATGCCCGCTGTCCAGCTGCAGCAGGCCCGCGCCGGTGGTAAGCCAGAGCACGCCGTTATGATCTTCCAGGAAGGCGTGGCAGCGGAAGTCGCCGGGGCTCATAACGCCGGGCTCTATTGGCACCAGGGTGACTTTAGCGGTAACGGGGTCGTATACACGCACATTGTCCGGCGTGCCCATCCAGATGCGGCCATGGTGGTCTTCAAGCAAAGCGATGTCTTCGTAATAAATGGAACCGGGCAGCCGGTCGAAGTTGGAAACGGTGAGGAAATTTTCGCCGTCGAAGCGCTGCATGGCAGTGCCGGCGATCCAGATGAACCCTTTTTTATCCTGGAGGATAGCAGAAACGTGGTTGCCGGCCAAACCGTCTTCCATATTGAGATGGGAGAAGGTATAGGCATGCCCGGGCTGCTGCGCGTAGGCGCTTAATCCCAGTAGTATTGCTGCCAGCAGATGTATAGCTCTCATTCAGGTATAAGAAACTTCCGGGCGGGCGGATGTGCCCGCCCGAAAGGCATGAAGTTACTTGGTTACGGTCAACTGGTAAGCGGAAACATTGTTGCCGAAGAAGGTGGGCACATACACGATCTTCTTTTTCGCGTCGTACCCGATGTCTGCCGTCTGCAGTTTGTTTGCCTGTGTGTCCAGCATCTTGCTGGCGGCGCCTGTTTTGATGTTCACGTAAAACACTTCGCCCTGCCAGCAGGAAACGATGTATTCGTCGCCCTGCACATGCTCGATGCCGTCTGTGCCGCGGGCAACGTCTGCCAGCTTGGTCAGCTTGCCGTCTTTACCTGCGCGGTAAACGGCGCCTGCATCCAGCAACAGCAGGCCATCAGGGCGCCAGAGCACGCCGTTGGGGCCTTTCACGCCATTGGCAGCGCTATCCAGCAGCACGGCGGATTTGCCGTTGATGAGGGTATGCACTTTTTTCTTTTTGGAATCTGTTACATACACCACGCCTTTGGGATCTATAGTGAGATCGTTCAGGTTAACGGCGTCAGGAATGGCGTGTTTGGTAACAACGGCGCCTTTCGCGATGTCTATTTCCACCACTTCGCTCATATCCGCTACATACAGGCGGTTGCCACGTATGCCCATGCCTTTGGGTGAATTCAGGCCCTCTACCCAGTGGAGGTTGCTGATCTTGCCGTCGGGGCTCATTTTGGAAATGAAGCCTTTGCCATCATTGGCCCAGGGGGCGCCGTCGATATTGGCAATGAACAATACATTGCTCTTAGCGTCGAAATAAACGGATTCGGGCACGCGGAGCGTGGTGTCTGAGTCCCATTTTTTTTCCAGGGTGGCCGTTTGGGCTGAAACGCGCAGCAGTGGAAGGGCTGCGCATGAAAGACAAAGGATAGCAGCTTTAAGTTTCATAACTGGTTAAGATTAGGTTTTAAATTTAATAAATCCCGCCGGGATTAATAAGAAAAGCCGGTTTTGCAGAACCGGCTTTCTAATGTTGTTTGAGGAAGAGGGGAGCTAGTTCCTGATCTTTAACATACCCGCATTGATGGCCACCACAACGGTGCTTACGCTCATCAGCACCGCCCCTGCGGCCGGGCTCAATAATATGCCCATGCCGCTCAGAATGCCCGCTGCCAGCGGCAGGGCAACGATGTTGTAACCGGTGGCCCAGGCAAGGTTCTGTATCATTTTGCGGTAAGTAGCCTTGCCGAACAATACCAGGTTCACCACATCTTTGGGATTGCTGTTCACCAGCACAATATCCGCCGTTTCCGCTGCCACGTCGCTGCCGGAGCCTACGGCTATGCCCACGTCCGCCTTTGCCAAGGCCGGCGCATCGTTCACGCCGTCGCCGGTCATGGCTACGTATTCCCCGGCTTTCTGCAGCTCCTCTATTTTTGCAAGTTTCTGGTGGGGAAGCACTTCCGCGAAATACTGGTCCATGCCCAGGGTTTTGCTCACGCTTTCCGCCACTACCTTGTTGTCGCCGGTGAGCAGCACGGTTTTGATGTGCTGCCCGCGCAGGGTGCGCACGGCGTCGGCGGATTCGGGGCGGACCTGGTCGGAGAGGGCAATGTAGCCTATCGCCGCATCGTTCTGCTGAACGTACACCAGCGTTTCCCCGGCCCGGATGTCCACCGGCTGCGACGGCAGCGCATTGGGGCTTACCACGGAAATGGCCTGCCCGTTTACGGTGGCGGTAATGCCCTTGCCGGTGATGGCCGTTACATTCTCCGCCTTTTCCGCCGTCAATCCCATTTCTTTCGCTTTCTGCACAATGCCGGTGGCGATGGGGTGTTCGGAGCTTTGCTCCAGCGCATATGCGAGGCGGATGATATCTTCGTCCTTAAAATTTTTATCCAAAGCGCCATACCGCACCACGGCGAATTCTCCTACTGTCAGTGTGCCGGTTTTGTCGAATACCAGGGTGCTGATCTTGCGGGCGTTCTCAAAAGCTGTGCGGTTCTTGATCAGCAGGCCATGTCTTGCCGCCAGCGCCGTAGATTTGGCCACTACCAGCGGGATAGCCAGGCCCAGCGCGTGCGGGCAGCAGATCACGATCACCGTCACCATCCGCTCGATGGCGAAAGCCAGCGTGCTGCCGGAGAAATACCAGGCGGCAAATGTGGCCAGCCCCGCTACGATAGCAATGAGCGTAAGCCAGCGCGCGGCTTTGTCTGCCAGCAGCTGCGTGCGCGATTTGGACCGCTGTGCGTCGTTCACGAGCTGTATCACCTGTGAAAGGTAGGACTCCGCACTATTGTGCGTTACCTGCACCTGCAATGCGCCATTGCCATTGATGGAACCGGCGATCACCCTGTCGCCGCTGTGTTTCTCCACGGGCCGCGATTCGCCGGTGAGCATGGATTCGTTCACGGCGCTCTCTCCTTCGTTCACCAGCCCGTCTGCGGCGATCTTTTCGCCGGGCTTCACAAGAATAATATCATCTTTTTTCAGGGAACCTGTTTCTACGTCCATGATATGATCGCCATGCACAAGGTGCGCCGTGGAAGGCATCAGCTTTACGAGCAGCTCCAGCTCCCGGGAAGCGCCGGCCACGGAGGTCATCTCGATCCAGTGGCCGAGCAGCATGATGAGTATCAGCGTGGCCAGTTCCCAGAAAAAGTCCATGCCTTCCAAACCGAATACGGTAGCTGCGCTGTAGATGTACGCTACTGAAATGGCGAACCCTATGAGCGTCATCATACCGGGATTGCGGGCCTTCAGTTCCTCCGCGAGCCCTTTCAGGAAAGGCCAGCCGCCATACACGAAAATGATGGATGATAATGCAAACAGCAGCCATACGGACCCGGGGAAGCTCCAGTCTGCACCCATCCAATGCTGTATCATGGGGCTGAGCAGCAATACGGGTATGGTAAGCACGAGCGTTATGTAGAACCGCTTCTTAAAATCCGAGATCATGGCATGATGATCATGCCCGGCGTGGCCTTGTGCGGCATGGCCGTTGGTATGGTCCGTTGGTGCATGACCGGCGTGCTGATGAGCGGCGGGTGGTTCCGTGTGATGATGATGGCTGTGAGAATGATCCATTTTTGCGTTGCTTTCAGGTGTGAAAATGAAACAGGTTTATACGCAAAGATGTTCAAAATCCTTACCAAATAAGACTTTTGACGGAATTGTGTAATAAAAAAAGGGAATTATGTAAAAAGCAGGATCATACCGGCGGATGCGTTACCCGAATGTTGCCACCACCGTTGAAATGTTTGTCGAGTATCTGGCGGAGTGCAGTGAACTCAATGGGTTTGGTCACATAATCGGACGCGCCTTCTTTGAGGAAGCGGTCGGCAGTTTCTGTAAAGGCGTCGCCGGAGGCGATCACGACGGGAATGTGCCGGAGCGATTCGTCCTGCATGAGATGATACAACATTTCGCGCCCGTTCATCGTCGGCATTTCCGAATCGAGGATAATGAGATCAGGGGTTTCTTTGCGGAGTATCTCAAGTCCTTCGGCGCCGTTGCCCGCCTGCAGGACCGTTACGCCATTGTTTTGCAGGAAGTTCCGGAGAATGGCCTGGTTCATTTCGTTGTCTTCCACCACGAGGACGATCTTTCCCGCAAACTGCCGCGGTGTGGGCGCTGCCCGCATAGGCTGGGGCACATGTTGGATCACTACGTCTTTCACCGGGAACTGTATGGTGAAGGTGGCGCTGATGCCTTCCAGCGAGTTTACCACGATGTTGCCGCCCAGCAGTTCGGTGAAGTGTTTGGAGATACGCAGGGCAAGGCCATTGTCTTCCATGAAACAAGCCCTGTCACTATCTGCATCCGCTTCGAAACAGTGGTGAATATGTTTCAGCTTTTCGTTTTCCAGGCTGCCTGCCTGGTCTGTAATGCTGATGTACCATTTTTCTTCCAGTACGCCGCAATCAATGGAAATGATACCCTGGTTGCGCGTGTATTTGATGGCGTTCACCAGGAGGTTGTCCACTATTTGCGTGAGTTTCGTTTCATCTGTGCATACCAGGTCGGGCATATTGGTAAATGCAAGCCTGATCTCAACGCCTTTGGCGCGCGCTGTATGTTCATAAACAGATACACAGTTCTGCAACACATGGCGGATGTTCACATGTTTGCGGTTGATCTCGTACAGCTGCCCGGCTTCGATCCGCGAAAGTTCCAATACATTGTTGAGGATATCTTTCACATTGGAACTGGCTTTATACAGGTTGTCTACCAGCAGGGGCAGATCATCGATCGTGCCGCTGTCCAGGCCCCGCCGCATGATCTGTACGATGCCGTGTATCGCGTTCATCGGGTTCCTGACCTGGTGGCTTGTTTCCTGCAGGAATATTTTCCTGGACCTGTTGGCCTTCTCCAGCTCCACAGTCCTGTCTTTCAACGCTTTCATCAGCTGGGCCGCCGTGTTCTTATAAAAAAGAATGCACACGGTGTTGATCGTGAGAATGAAGGCAATGGCGACCCAGCGGAATAGGAAGGTGATGCCGTGGGAAAATTCAGCAGGTTTGATGTATCCGGTGTAATAGAAAAATTCGGTGACGATAAGGCTGAAGAGCGTGATACAAAGGCAGATGATGATAGACTTCCGTTTGTTGAACACGAGGTAGGTTGCGCTGATCATGAACAGCAAGGCCAGCGTTATCTCTACCTTGGTGCCCAGCAACACCCCGAAGTACATGACACACAAGGCATGATAGCTGACCATGGCGATGCCCGCGGTTTCATGTTTCCGGATGTGATTGAGATAAATGATGAAAAAGAAGCCCAACCCTTCGATGGTAGCAGGAATAAATATCCGCAGATTGCCGGTGATAAGCCAGAAGATAAAACCCATGGTGATGGCAAGCGTACCCGTGGTGAGGCACAGCGCGTTGTTGATGCGTATCCTTTGTTTTTGTTCATCCGTAAGGCCTTCAGTGCCCGTTGCAATGATGGAGGCAATCCATGAAAATGAATTCATTTTGCAGGTCGTTAAAATGTTTTGGTGTCCTAACAATGGTTACTTTGGGGAGTGTCGTGCTTTATTTTGGTTGCTATATATAAAAGTACGGATAAGAATGCTGCCCGCAAAAAAAGAATGCTGCTCACAAAAAGAGAATTTTTGAATCAGCCGGAGAGTATTTCGTTCAAACTCGTTTGCACGGTTGTAGCGGCTTTGCGGGTCATTTCTCCAGGGAACGCTTACGTATATGGGTGCAGAGTTGTAATGCTGTTTAAATCAGTGATATGCGTGCAGTTCAGCGGAGCAGGGTAGCGGTGCCGGTCAGGAAAAAATCGTAGCCCAGGTAATCTACCGCCTTTACCTGCCATACATATACGCCGGTGGATTGCGGTGCGCCGTTGATGCGCCCGTCCCAGCCAAGACCATTGGCCGTGCTGGTGAATACCATTTGCCCCCAGCGGTTGTACACGGAAAAATACCGGATCTCCTTAATGCCCGCGCCGATGGGCCTGAGATAGTCGTTGGCGCCGTCGCCGTTGGGCGTGAAGGCGGTGGGCACAAACACCTGCGGCAGGGTGTTATACACTTTCACGGTGATGAATGCGGAATCAGCGCAGCCGGCCTCGTCCTGCACCAGAACTTTATACCGTATGGCGGGAGTGGGAGTGTTGAAAGTGATGACCGGGTTTTGGATAAAGGGGCTGGACAAACCGGTTGGCGGGAACCACATATAGCTCAACCCGCCGCTGGCATTCAGCTGCAACGGCTGCCCCAGTACCACGGTGGTATCCCTGCCGGCTGAGGCATTCACTTTCGGCAGCACGGTTACCAGCACGGTGTCTGTCACCGGTTTGGGGCATCCACGTGTATCCGTAACTGTTATAACGTATTCGGTAGTGGCTTCCGGCCTTACTAATGGGTTGAGCGTATGAGGCAGTACGGGCGTCCAGGTGTAGTGGCTGCCGTCTGTGGTGGCATGCAGGACGGCGAAGCTGTCGAAGCAGATAACGGTATCCTGTCCTGCGTTGGCAAGGGGATAGGGTACGGTGCTCACGTTGATGTCTGCCGTGGCGGTGCAGTTGCTGATGCTGGCGGTAACGGTGTAATGAGTGTTGCCGGTTGGTGTGGCGAGCGGATTTTTTATGCCAGCATTATCCAGGCTGGCGGCGGGCGTCCAGGTATAACGCAGCCCGTCTGAAGAAGGTCGCAACGTAATGGCGTCTCCCAGGCAGATCACCGTGTCTGCGGGCAGCGTAAGACTTACGTGATTCACGGCGCGGATCATCACTGAATCGCGGTTCAGGCAGCCGTCGTAATCGAGGTCTACGTAGTATTTGGTGTCGGAGGTCACATTCACGCGCGGGTTAGGGGTGTTGGCGCCGGTCATGTTGATGTTGGGGCTCCAGGTGAAAACGCCCAGCCCGCTTGCCTGCAGCTGCAAGGGATCGGGCGGGCAAATGAGGGTGTCTCGGAAAGCCAGGCTGATGGGCGGTTTGTCCAGTATCGTCACCTGCCGGACCAGCGTGTCCTTACATCCCACGGTGTTGTGCACGATGAGCCTTACATCTTTCAGGCCCTGTGAAGCGTAGGTCCATGACGGATCCCGGAGGGATGAGAAATCCGTTTGTGTGCCAATGTCGCCAAAATCCCAGTCCCAAAAATTGACTGTTCCAAACCGCGTGGTGGTTTCGTCGCGAAAAAGGACGGGCTTGCTGATGCAGGCGCCTGCGGATGAAAAGCGCGGTTCGAAGCCGGGATATACAAAGGCTTTTGCTTCGGTGGAATCAGGGCATTGCATGCCGCGGTTGGTGGTGAGTTTCACGGTGTAAGTGCCGGGTGCGGTGAAATTAAAATCCGCCGTTTGCGTGTTGGAGTTGTACACCACATTGCCTGCGCTGTTGGTAAACTCCCAGTGCCAGGAGGATATCAGCGGGCTGTTGCTTTGGTTGGCCACGGTAAGGCGCTGGGTATTACCGCAAAGCATGTACTCCGGCAGCAGCGACGCTGCGGCTATAGTGCAGCCGGTGATGTTCAGCTGCAGGTCTTTTCGCTGCACAGCAATGGCTACGCCGTTCCTGATCTCCTGTACGCAAACGGTGACCACGTAAATGCCTACGCCCGGCGCAATGCCGGAGATCATGCCCGTTGTGGGGTTGATCGTTACCCGGCCGCCCAGCGGGCTGTTGCCGTTGAAACCGGAGCCATAGGGCACGGAATAATAGGGTGGGGTTGCAACGGGCTGGCTGGTTTGCGGGCCTCCGCCACCGCCTCCTCCACCGCCGCCACCGCCGGCATAACCAACGGTCTGGTAGGCTTCGCAGAAATAATATCTCAGTTCATCGCCATCGGCGTCCTGCGCTGCAAAGCTGTAGTTGAAAGAATTTTCCGCGCAGATGGTCACCAGGTCGCTGCCGGTGAACTGCGCGCTGCTGTTGTTGGCCGCGGTGCTGAGTGGCCTGGTGCCGGGTATCTCAGCAGTATAGGTAGCGCCGATGCGGCCATAGCCGCTCTCCAGGTTGTTGATCCCGTCTACGCGGTTCGTTACCTGTGAAGTAAGCAGGTAGCCGTCTGCAGACAGCGGTAAGGTGATATCGAATTCCCAGTACCCCACATAAAAGCAGATCAGCGGCGGCCGCGTGATGCAGGGGTCGGTGCTGGTGGCGCTCAGCTCTTCTTCCCGCGAAAGCGGCACCTGTTCGTCGCGGATGCGTTCTCCCGTTATACGGTTAAAAATGCCGATATAGATAGGATTGTAAAAATTCCGGTTCGGCGTGAAACAGCTCCTGAATTGTTTCAGCGTAACGTGGTAGGTATTGGAGCCGCCTGAAGAATTGGTGAGAACATAATACATCTCCCCGCCGGTGATGTGATCGGCTTTGAGGGGTAGGAAATATCCCAGAAAAATGAGCAGCAGGATGTGCTTCATGCAGATGTAATTAATCTGACCAGGTATACGTAAACGCTCATGTACCGGTTGCTCGCGCCTGCAAATGTTAGGTCGGGATGGTATATTGTAAATGTAAGCAACCGGCGTGAGTATTTCGAATTTGATAAATGCCTAATGTAATATGGATTGCTTACGAACAAATAACTTTTTAACTTAGGGAGTATGATAAGCATGAAACGCATTTTTTGCGGCCTGGCGCTGTGCGCCGCCCTGCAGGCAAACGCGCAGCAGCGCCCCAATATCATCGTTTTCCTGGTAGACGATATGGGCTGGCAGGATACCGCCGAACCTTTCTGGACGCAGGCCACCCCGCTCAACAAACGATACCGTACTCCCAATATGCAAAGGCTGGCCCGGCAAGGCATGAAGTTCACCAACGCCTACGCCACCCCGGTGTGCACGCCTACGCGTGTGAGCCTGATGACGGGCATGAACGTTGCCCGCCACCAGGTGACCAACTGGACCAATTACCAGCTCGACAAGCGGTCTGACGGTCCCGATTCCACGCTCACGCCGCCCGCCTGGAACCTGAACGGGCTGAGCCCCGTGCCCGGCATTCCTAACACCGTGTATGCCACGCCGTTACCGAAGCTGCTGGCAGAGGCCGGTTACCATACCATTCACTGCGGCAAAGCGCATTATGCTTCCAGCGGCACGCCCGGCGCGGATCCGCTGGCCATGGGTTATGCGGTGAACATTGCTGGCCATGCGGCAGGCCATCCCGCCAGCTATCTGCCTGAAAAACAATACGGCGCGGCCAGCAAAACGCATGGTGTGCCCGGGCTGGAAGAATTTTACAACACAGAGGTCTTCCTCACGGAAGCGCTTACCCGCAAGGCAATCGCGGCGGTTGAAGGAAACCGTGCGTCGGGGAAACCGTTTTTCCTGTACATGGCGCACTACGCGGTGCATGTGCCTTTGGAGGCGGATAAACGGTTCTGCCAGTATTACCTGGACCAGGGGCTTAGCGCACAGGAAGCGAAATACGCAAGTCTTATAGAAGGCATGGATAAAAGCCTGGGCGACCTGGTGGATTACCTGCAACGCGAAGGCATGGCGGAGAACACGGCGGTCATCTTCATGTCAGACAATGGCGGGCTGAGCCTGTCGCCGCCGCGAACGCCGCCGGCGCATACGCAGAACCTCCCGCTGAAAGCAGGCAAAGGCTCGGTGAATGAAGGCGGCATCCGCGAGCCAATGATCGTAAGCTGGCCCGCGGTGGTGAAACCGGGTACAGTGGCGGCACAGCCGGTGATCATCGAAGATTTTTTCACCAGTATACTGGACATGGCGGGCGTCCGCAATGCAACAATGGCGCAGCAGGTGGACGGGAAAAGTTTCCTCCCCATTTTGAAGAACAGCATGCTGCAAACACAAGACCGCCTGTTGGTGTGGCACTATCCCCACCGCTGGACGCAGGGCGAAGGCCCCGGCCTGCATTTTTATTCCGCCGCCCGCAAAGGCCGCTGGAAGCTGATCTACGATCAACGTAAGCAACAGCTGCATCTCTACGACCTGGAAACTGATATCGGGGAGGAGAAGGATGTGGCGGCGCAGCAACCGGGAATAACCAGGCAGCTGGCGAAGGAACTTACACAGTATTTACAGGAAAGGAATGTGACCATGCCCATCATAAAAAGCACAGGGCGCCCGGTGGAATGGCCGGCTGCATTGTAAAACAGAATGAATGGAACCTTACCGGGTAGCGGGATACAGCAGCCCATGCAGTATGCCTACCAGTTCGGAGAATTTCTCCGGTTTGGTAATAAACTGGAAAGCGCCCAGCTGCTTCGCTTCGTTGATGGTCTGTATATCCGATGCGGTGGAATAAATGATCACGGGCACATCCTTGGCTTTGTGGCCCGCTTTCACTTCCCGCAGGAACTGCACGCCGTTCATCACCGGCATGTTGAGATCAAGAAAGATAAGATCGGGTAAGGTACCTGCGCTGTTCAGCTGCATAATGGCCTCGTAGCCATTCGGCGCTGTGTTGCATATAATGGATTCATCTATGAACTCTAGAGCAGACAAGAACATTTCCTGGTCATCAATATCATCATCGATCAATAGAATGGTGGGTATATTTGTCGTCATACAGCGCTGGGATTAAAATATTTAAACTCCGAACAATCAATTGGCCGCTATAATACATTTTAAAATATTCATATACATTACGGGACGGGCAAACGTGTTACTGTTAATTTAATCAATTTAAGTTGAAAAAAAATGTATTTAATGAGTAAGATTGCAATCCGGTGTTTAATTAACGCTCATCCAATGAAAAAGTTGCTCTTTATGTTGATAGCGGGCCTTATGGCCCCGGGCGTATTTGCCCAGCAGAAACCCAATGTGGTCATTATTTATGCAGACGATGCCGGGTATGGAGACCTGAGCTGCTACGGCGCCAGCAAAGTGCAAACGCCCAACCTGGACCGGCTGGCCCAAAGCGGCATCCGTTTCACCAACGGGCATGCCACTTCCGCCACCTGCACCCCTTCCCGCTTTGCGCTCATCACCGGGCGTTATCCCTGGCGCAAGACCGGTACAGGCGTGCTGCCCGGCAATGCGGCCATGATCGTTCCTGTCAACCAGCCCACTCTTCCTTCCATGATGCAAAAGGCCGGGTACAAAACCGCGCTGGTCGGCAAATGGCACCTGGGGCTGGGCGATGGAAAAGAAATAAACTGGAATGAAGACATCAAACCCGGGCCGAATGAAGTGGGATTCGATTATTCATTCTTTTTCCCCGCAACGGCAGACAGGGTGCCGACGGTTTTCGTGGAGAACGGGAAAGTGCTGGGGCTGGATAAAAATGATCCCATCGAAGTGAACTACAAGGAGAAGGTAGGGAACGAACCGACCGGCAAAGACAACCCCGAACTGCTCAAAATGCAGGCCTCGCACGGTCACAACAATACCATCGTAAACGGCATCGGCCGTATCGGTTATATGAAAGGCGGCCAGAAAGCCCGCTGGGCGGACGAAGAGCTGGCCTATGCTTTTACTGATAAAGCGGAACAATTCCTGGAAGAGAACCGCCAGCGCCCGTTCTTCCTGCTTTTTGCACTGAGCGACATCCACGTGCCGCGCATGCCGGCCACCGTGTTCAAAGGCAAAAGCGGGCTGGGCTACCGCGGCGACGCCATCCTGGAAATGGACTGGATGGTGGGCCAAATCATGGATAAACTGAAGGCGCTCGGCCTGGAGAAAAATACACTGGTCATCTTTTCCAGCGACAACGGTCCCGTGCTGGACGATGGCTACCACGACGATGCCGTGACCCTGCAAAACGGCCACCAGCCGCTGGGTCCGCTGAGGGGCGGCAAATACAGCGCCTTCGAAGGCGGCACCCGCGTACCCTGGATCGTGAGCTGGCCCGGCCATATCAAAGCCGGCCAAACTTCCGGTGCGCTCATCAGCCAGGTAGACCTGTTTGCTTCTTTCGCAAAAATGACCGGCCAGCCGCTCGGGGCAACCGATGCGCCGGATAGTTTTGACATGCTGAACACCTTGCTGGGCAAAACCCCGAAGGGCCGCGACTGGCTTATCCTGCAAGGCGGCGCGCTTTCGCTGCTGCAGGGCGGCTTCAAATATATTTCACCTTCCAACGGGCAGAAGCTGTCTAAAGAAGTGAATATCGAAACCGGCAACGATCCCGCCCCGCAGCTATACGACCTGGAAAAGGACCTGGGAGAAAAGCAGAACATTGCCGCAGCGCACCCGGAGAAAGTGAAGGAAATGGCGGCTATGCTGGAGAAACTGAAGGAAGCGGTGAAGACGAGGGAATAATTAGGGAACTGTCATCGCGGAATTCCGTCATTGCGAGGAGCAGCAGAGCCAAAGCGGGGGCGCGACGAAGCAATCTCTTGCACTGGTTTGATATACCCTGTATTTGAAGATTGCTTCGTCGCGTCTCTTGTTGCACAGAATTTCCTTACTGCTCCTCGCAATGACGGTTTTTTCTGCCTCGCTGTTTCCCGTGCACGGGGAGGCTTCTGGTCAATGTCATTTTGTTTAGATCATTCCCGCTCATAATCACTCGCATCATTCAGCAGCTGCATCGCATCGGTATCCAGCCGGAGGGATACGGCGCGGATCAGTTCATTGAGCTGTTGGAGATTCGTGGCGCTGGCGATGGGCGCGGTTACGCCGGGGCGGTTCATCAGCCAGGCAATGGCCACCATGCCGGGTTTGGCGTTGTAGCGGGCCGCCACTGCATCCAGCGCGTCCAGGATGCGGAAGCCTCTTGACGTCATGTATTTGCTGAGGTATTTGGCACGGCTGCTGCCCGCAATATCTTCTTCCTTCCTGTATTTGCCCGTAAGAAAACCGCTGGCCAGCGCGAAATAAGGGATCACGCCGAGGTTGTGCTCTATTGCGTACGGGCCGTATTCCGTTTCGAATTTTTCACGGTCGAATAAGTTGTATTCGGGTTGAAGGGTCTGGTAGGAAGGATATCCTTTTTCCCTGCTGATTGCGGCGGAAGCAATGATACGCTCCAGGCTCATATTGGAAGTGCCTATGGCGCGCACTTTCCCTGACTTCACGATGGCGGCGTATGTTTCCAGCGTTTCTTCGATGGGCGTTTCGGCGTCGTCGTAATGCGTTTGGTAAAGATCAATGTAATCGGTTTGCAGTCTTTGCAGGGAATCGTCGATAGACCGGAGGATGTAATCTTTTTTCAATCCCTTTTTTTCTTCGCTGAACACGCCGCCCACTTTGGTGGCCAGCATGATCTTATCGCGTTTCCCTGTTTGGGAGAGCCATTTCCCGATCACCCTTTCAGAATCTCCGCCGGTATTGCCGGGTACCCAGCGGGTATAGGTATCTGCGGTGTCTACCGCGTTGAAGCCTGCATCAGTAAAGGCGTCGAGCAGGCGGAAAGAAGTTGGTTCATTGGCCGTCCATCCGAATACGTTGCCGCCAAACATCAGCGGCGCGATCCGGAATCCTGTATTTCCAAGCGTCCTGGTTTCCATATTGCAATGATTTAAGGGCACTAATCTAACAAAATAGCATGATCTTTATCCCCTGTAACCGGCATTACCACTATCATGAAAGTTTTCATCACAAGGATCATTCCCGAAACAGGACTGGAACTGCTGCGCGAAGCGGGCATTCAATACACGGAACACCGCGAAAAGCGGCATCTCAGTCCCGAAGAGCTGATTGCCGCCTGCCGGGAGCACGATGCATTACTGAGCGTGGGCGGCAACAGGATAGACGCGGCTTTCCTGCAGGCCTGCAAACATCTGAAGGTCGTGTCGCTCATGGCCGTGGGTTATGACAACGTGGATGTCGCCGCGGCCACTGCGCTGAAGATCCCCATCGGCAACACGCCCGGGGTGCTGAGCAATGCCACGGCTGATACGGCTTTCCTTTTGATGCTCGCCACCGCGCGGAAAGCGTTTCACATGCATAAGATCATTGCCCGCGGACAATGGGGCTTTTTTGAACCGACCGCCAACCTTGGCATGGAGCTGAACGGCAGAACGCTGGGCGTGTTCGGCCTGGGGAAGATCGGCACGGCACTGGCCAAAAAATGCCGCGGCGCTTTCGATATGCCGGTGATATACCACAACCGCAGCCGCAACGAAGAAGCGGAACAATTACTGGGCGCGCGTTATGTAGATTTTGAGACCCTGTTGCGGGAGAGCGATGTGCTCAGCCTGCATGCCGCCCTTACCCCAGAAACCGCCGGCCAATTCAACGCCGCCGCTTTCGCAAAAATGAAACCCACTTCCATTTTCATCAACACTGCCCGCGGCGCCATGCACAATGAGCAGGACCTGCTGGCCGCCCTGCAGCAGCACATCATCTGGGGCGCCGGGCTGGATGTTACCAATCCCGAACCGATGGATAAGAACAACCCCCTGCTGGAAATGCCCAATGTAGCCGTGCTGCCGCATATCGGCAGCGCCACGGTGGAAGCCCGCAGCGGTATGGCGAAAATGGCGGCGGAGAATGTTATCGCCGGTTTGAAGGGAGCGCCTTTGCCTTACAGCGTCAATAAGTTGTGAAATATTTCGCATAGCGTTCACCCTTTTTTCATCTTATTTTGTCCTATATTATGAATACCATGTTTACTTATGCATAACCCGATGTATTGAGAAAACTTATCATTTGTTTCATCCTGCTGATTGCTCCACAGTTGCTGCCCGCCCAATCCACGAACACACTAAGCAGCGACAGGCCCTACGTGCGCATCGGAAAAACCACCAGCTGGCTGGTAGACCCTTCAGGCAGGCTCAGTTACCAGGATGTGAAGCAGTCCGGCGCGGCGTTTCAGCCCATACAGCACGATATCGGCGCCTTCGGGATCACGAAAGCCGCTGTGTGGATACATGGACAGGTGAGTAACCCCGTTACCGGCGTTACGCATTTGCTGGTGGAGTTTTCCAATATCGACAGCCTTACGCTTTATTACGAATACCAGGGCGAAGTGCATATTGTGCAATCGGGCAGCATGCAATACAAGCCCAACAACTTCCATTACCACGGGTTCACTTTCGAGCTGCCGGCGGCGGATGGGCAACCGGTGGACTTCTGGCTGCGCGCCCGCACGGGCAATGCATTGATCGTTCCGCTGGCGGTAGCTACAGGAGAGGGTTTGCCCTCGGCGCTAACCGTCATGTACGTGGTGGAGTTATTATATCTCGGCGTTGTGATCGCGCTGTTCTGCTATAACCTATTGCTTTATTTCTGGATAAAAGACCAGGCCTACCTGTGGTATCTTGGTTATCTCGTTGCGCTGGCCGGCTTCAACCTGCTTTACCTGCGCGGTTTTCATTACAGCCTGGGCCCTTCCGCCGCATTGTTCTTCAACCAGTACGGTATAGGCCTGGCGGCGGTGAGTTATATGTTCACCATCCGGTTTTCCACGCTGTTCCTGCAAAGCCGGAAATACGCGCCATTGCAGACGCGCATTCTCCGCGTCATCTTTTGGGTGCTGATACTGCCGGTCATCGCAGTGGCCGCCGGCTGGCGCGAACCTGCTATCAGGATCAACGAGCTGTGCAGTTTCTGCATTCCGATCCTGTTCATTTGGATGGCTCTAAGGGCCTACAGGAGAGGATATAAGCCGGCCTTGTATTTCCTGGTCGCATGGAGCTTGCTGCTGGTTTCGATCATACTTTTTGTGATGACCAACTTAGGGATCCTGCATTACACCACCTTGTCGTTCCAGATACTGCCCATCGGCTCGGCGGTGGAGATGATCCTGCTGTCGCTTGCTTTAGGGCACCGGTATGCCTTGCTGAAAAAAGAAAAGATCGAAATGCAGCAGGCGCATCTGGACTATATCACCAGCCAGAACAATGTGCTGGAAGATAAAGTGGCGCTCCGCACGCAGGAGCTGGCCAAAATGATGCAGAACCTGCGCGAAAGCAATACCGTAAAAGATAAGCTGCTGGGCATTATTTCCCACGACCTGCGCACGCCGCTGGGCACGCTTTCCGGCCTGCTGGAGCTGCTGGAAATGAAGGCCCTCTCGCCCCAGGAGATCAAAGAGTTTGCGCAGATGGCCCGGCAGCATATCAAGCACATCAATTCCACCATGCACAATATGCTCAACTGGTCGCTGTCGCAAATGAACCGGATCGAGACAAGGCCCGTAAAAGTGGAGCTGGCGCCGCTTTTCCAGCTGATCGGCGATACGTACCGCTTTGCGGCCGCCCAGAAGAACATCAGGCTGGAAATTGCCGTGCCGCCGGGCGCCACCGTGTATGCAGACGACCATCAGCTGGAACTGGTGATCCGCAACCTGCTGGACAATGCCATCAAATTCACGCCCCGCGAAGGTTCCGTTGCCATCGGCGGCCGCGATGCGGGCAACAGGGTGGAGCTGTACGTGACAGACAGCGGTAACGGCCTCAACAGCGAATCCGTTTATAAAATACTCTACGGCAACAAGCTGTATTCAACAGACGGCACGGCTAATGAAAAAGGCACCGGCCTGGGGCTTTGGCTCTGCAAGGAATTTGTGGCCAACAACGGCGGGGAGCTGAAGATCAACAGCATTCCCGGGCAGGGCAGCACTTTTTATTTCCTGCTGCCTAAGGAGCCGGTGGCGGTTGCCATGTAACCCGAAAGTTTGTAATTTAACCCCGCAATGATCACTCCCTTTTCAAATTTCAACGAGCGGAAAGCCCGCGTGCAGCGGCTGTACACCAACCCGGTGCTGGACATGGCGCTGTGCGGTTACGAGCGCGCGTCTGAAGACGAATTTTTCATGCCCCATGCCGCGCTTACCTGCGTGAAACAAGGCCGGAAAACCGTGTACCTCGATGGGAAAAAACATGAAATGAAAGAAGGGGACATCCTGTACATTCCCAAATACGCTGTTATCTATTCAGACATCGAGGTGAAAGACCGGCCTTTCATCAGCCTCAACACCGTGATCCGCGATGAAACGCTGCCCGGCAGCGATCCTGCTGCGATCCTTGGCGCCATTGCGGCTACGGTGAACCAGCCGCAGCCGCTGACCCAGCTGGCGAGGCTCCATCATATGAGCCTGAGCACTTTCAAACGCTGGGCCCTGCGCAACACCGGCAGCAGCCTGCACCAGTGGATCATACAGCGGAGGCTCGAAAGGGCCCGCTACCTGCTGGAGCATAAACGTATGCCCGTATCGCAGGCCTGCCATGAGAGCGGATTCCAGGATATTTCTTATTTTATCCGGAAGTTCAGGGAGCGCTTTGGCCTTACTCCGGGCAGCATCAGGAATTGAGCTTTTCGTCATACCACGTCCCCCATGCCGCGCCTATCTTTGCAGGAAAAGGAAAATATGATCACAAGAGAACAGGCGCTTGAATTCGCCCATGCCTGGGTGAACGCGTGGAACAGCCACAACCTCGGAGAAGTGCTTTCCCATTATACCGAGGATTTTGAAATGAGCAGTCCCTTCATCAAGCAGATGGGCATAGCGGATTCCGGCACCCTCAAAGGCAAGCAGGCTGTGGCGGACTACTGGAGCAAGGCCATGGTTAAATATCCTGATCTTCATTTTGAACTGAAGGAAGTGTTTTCCTGCATCCAGACCATCATCATTTATTACAACAGTATTGCCGGCAAAAAGGCGGCGGAATTCTTTGAGCTGAATGCGGATGGAAAAGTGTTCCGGGCGATGGGCCATTACGATTAAAACAACAATAACACATTTAGTGGCACATCATTTGGGCAGGAAAAGAATAACTTAGATTTTGACCATTCTCGCCCATGGGAACTAACATGAACAGCCCGTACACAGATCAACCGGTTCCAGAGAACTCAGCGTACGCGGAAATTATCCAGAAACTGTATGCCGCCGTCTATTCCACAGATGCCAACGGACTTATTACCTATTACAATCAGGCAGCAGCGGAGCTTTGGGGCCGCGAGCCCGAGATCGGGAAGGATCTCTGGTGCGGCTCCTGGAAGATATTTGACGCTCACGGCGCACCAATGCCGCTGGATAATTGCCCGATGGCCATTACGCTCCGCGAAGGACGCGAGGTGAAGGGTGTGGAGATCATTGTGGAACGGCCGGACGGCAGCCGCCGGAATGTGGCGCCTTTTCCACGCCCGGTTTTTGATGAAAAAGGTATCCTCACGGGCGCGGTAAACATGTTGGTGGATATTACAGACCTCCGGCAGGCTGACGCAATGCTGCGAAGCAACGAAGAAAAATCCCGCAACCGGGTAGCCGCGCTCGAAAAACATGAAGAGAACTCCCGCATGCTGGTGGCTTCCCTCGAAAAAAGCGAGGAAGACTCCCGCCAGCGGTTGGCCTCACTGGAGAAAAGTGCGGAAGAGCAAACCGAAGAACTGCTCCGCAGGAATATGGAATTAAAAAAAAGCGAGGAGCGCTACCATAAAATGATCGAGGAAGTAGAGGACTATGCTATCCTGCTGATGAGCAGGGAAGGGCTTATTCTGAACTGGAACAAAGGCGCGGAGAAGATCAAAGGTTACCGCGAAGATGAGATCATCGGCAAACACTTCAGCATATTTTACCTGCCGGAAGACCGGGAGCAACTGCTGCCCTGGAAACTGATGGCCGCCGCGGAAACCTACGGCAAGGCCATGCAGGAAGGCTGGCGCGTGAGGAAGAACGGCACCCGCTTCTGGGGCAGCATCGTGATCACCGCGCTGCACAACGATATGGGAGACATCATCGGCTTTTCGAAAGTAACGCGCGACCTGACCGAGAAAAAAAATGCGGAAGACAAGATCAGGAAATACGCCGCCGAGCTGGAATTCCAGAACAGGGAGCTGGAGCAATTCGCCTACGCCGCGGCCCACGACATGAAGGAGCCCCTGCGGAAGATCCGGTTCTACAACAATTATATCATCGAAAACTCCGCCCATCTGCCGGAAAAGATGCAGGAATTCCTTCAACGCTCCATCGGCGCTGCGGCACGCATGCAACAGCTGATAGACGACCTGCTCACGTATTCAAAAGCCTCCTCATTCTCCCAGGACCTGACGCTGGTGAACCTGAACGACATCGTGAGCACCGTGCTGCTGGCGCATCACGATTCCATTGAAAGAACAGGCGCGGTGATCGAATGCGGGCAGCTGCCGGTGATCAAAGCCATGCCTTACCAGTTCAACCAGCTCTTCGAAAACCTCATCAGCAATTCTCTCAAATACTATCACCCTGAGCGCGAACCGCGGATCAGGATCGCCGCGAGCCTCGTGCCCGGCTCAGAATTAAAGGATATCAAAGAAGTGGAGGGAACTTATCACAAGATCACGGTAACAGACAATGGGATAGGGTTCGATACTTCGTATTCGGGAAAAATATTCGACCTGTTCCAGCGCCTGCACGACGATCCGAATTATTCGGGAACGGGCATCGGGCTGGCCATCTGCAAAAAGATCGTACAGAATCACCAGGGATTTATCAGGGCCAGCAGCCTGCCTCACGAGGGCGCCGAGTTCGCGGTGTATATTCCCGGCACGGATTACTGACGCCGTTTTTCGAGGGCCTTTTCGCAGAGAAAAAGCACGCGGTCCACGATGTTGCTCAGCTCGCCTACCTGCGAGGGTTTCACAAAATATTCGAGGGCGCCTTTTTCGAGGCATGACCGCACATGCTCCGGCTGGTTGGACGTGCTCCACACTACTTTGGGAATAGCTTTCAACCTCGGCTGAACCCGTATGCGTTCCAATACTTCCACGGCATTGAACACGGGCATTTTATAATCAAGGATGATAAAACAGGGCAATTCGTTATCGGCGCAGCTCTCCAGGTATTCCACGGCCTGCTGCCCGTTATTCGCCATGTGCATTTTTATAGCCGGGTCAGCTTCCAGCATGGCTTCTTCCAGCATTTCCTGGTCTTCGGGATCATCGTCTGCCAACAAAAAAACCTTCGGGTAGATCATCATTTCTTAATACGGGCATTTACTATTGCTAATGTAATGCAAATCAAACCACTTTCAAAGCTCCTGCCGGCCTTCCTCTTAAGAAATGCGGCATTTAGCCGCTTCGTGCAGATCGTCCATTGGAAACCATGAATGGAACAACAGTAATACCCGCCGATATCCGTAACTTACAGTACACTACATCTTCAGCCCCGGCCCTGGTCCCCAACAGGCTTTATTTTCTATAAAACACTGAAAATCAGACTATGGAAACGAACAACGACAAAACGATCCTGTTTGTGACAGGCGCTTTCGTGACCCACCATTGCTGGGACGAATGGAAGGTTTATTTTGAAAACCTCGGTTATAAAACGATTGCCCCGGCGTGGCCCTTCAAAGACGGCTACGCGGCGGAACTGCGCGCACGCCAGCCGGACGATGTTGACCTGGCATTGCTCACGCTCACCGAAGTGATAGATTCTTACGCGAAGGTGGCGGCGGGCATCCCGGGGAAACCATACATCATAGGGCATTCGCTGGGCGGGATGATGACGCAGGTGCTCAACAACCGCGGGCTGGCAAGGGCGGCGGTGGCTATTCACTCCGTGCCCACGCTGGGCGTGTTCCCTTATGAATTCTCTTTCCTGAAAGCCGGCTGGAAAAGCCTGGGATTGTTCACTTCGCTGAAAAAGACCTACCTCATGTCTTTCAAAGACTGGCAGTATGCGTTCGTGAATGGGATGCCGCTGGACCAGCAGCAGAAAGCCTGGGAGCAGTTCACCGTACCCGAATCCAAGACCGTGGCCCGCGGTGGCCTCACCAGCGCGGCGAAAGTGGATTACAATAAACCGCATGCCCCGATGCTGTTCACGGCCGGCAGCGAAGACAATATCATTCCCGCGCACCTCAACCGCCGGAATTTCAACCGGTATAAAAAGAACGGCTCCGTGCTGGAATACAAAGAATTCCCCGGCCGCAACCATTTTGTACTCGGCCAGCCCGGCTGGGAGGGCGATGCGAAGTATGTGGCGGACTGGATCGCGAAATACTGATACTGCTTATGAAACATACAATCCTTATCGCCCGCGGGCGGTAGGGATTTTTTTATTGCAGGATGATCTAAGATTGTTTTTCCGGTATGCCGATGATGAACGTAGTGCCATGGTCTACCTCGCTGGTAGCGGTGATGGTGCCGTTGTGATGTTCCATGATCTTTTTGCAGATGGAAAGGCCTATGCCTGTGCCTTCAATTTCATGGTAGCTGTGCAGCCGCTTGAACACGGCGAAAATATCTTCCAGGTAGCGGTTGTCTATCCCGATGCCGTTGTCTGCCACGAATATCTGGTAGTGTGGCGTGTTCTCTGCCTCCGGCGATCTGCGCGCGTAGATGTGCACCACCGGCACCACGTTCTTTTTCCTGAACTTGATGGCATTGCTGATCAGGTTGTTGAATACCTGGCGGATCATGGTGGGGATCACGGGGATGCAGGGCAGCGGGTCTACCTGGATGCTGGCCTGGTTGCTTTGTATGGCGATCTCCAGTTCGGATACAGCTTCCTTTACGATTTCATTGAGGTCTGCCGTTACATAGTCGCGGCCCTGGGCGGAGTGGCGGGAGAAGCGCAGCAGGTCGTCTACCAGCTGCTGCATGCGCTGCGCTGCGTCGCCTATTTTGGAGATGTAACGGTCCATGTCCTGGGCGCCGTCTTTTTTGGTGCTGATGAGGTCTGTGAACACCCTGATCTTTCGCAGCGGTTCCTGCAGGTCATGCGAAGCCACGTAGGCAAAGCGGTCCAGCTCCTCGTTCACTTTCTTGAGATGGATATTGCTGCGGTTCAGCTGACGGTTCAGCTCCAGCACTTTCATTTCGGAGGCTTCCCTGTCTTCTATTTCCTTTTGCAGCAGCGCGTTGGCCTGCAGCAGGTTCTTTTCCTGTTCCCGCAGGGAATGCGTTTTTTGGTACAGCTCTACGAACAATCCCACTTTGATGCGCAGCAGCTGAGGGTTCAGCGGTTTATGGATAAAGTCTACCGCGCCAACGTTGTAGCCTTTATATATGGCTTCTTCCTCATGGCTGTGCGCGGTAATGAAAATGATGGGAATATTCTTCAGCTTTTCGCGCTGGTAGATGAGCGAGGCGGTCTCAAACCCGTTCATGTCGGGCATCTGCACATCCATGAGGATGAGGGAGAAATCGGTATCCTGCAGCAATGCTTTCAGCGCGGCCCTGCCGGAGGACGCTTTTACGATGGCATAGTTCTCCTTTTCGAGAATGGTCTCGATAGACAGGAGATTATCCTGCCGGTCGTCTACGATCAATATTTTTGCGTCTTTGTTCATGTCCGGGTTAAAATTTATCTGTAAAGCCAAACCCGCATGAGCGATAATAACTGGTCGATCTTCAGCGGCTTCGTGATATAATCCGAAGCGCCGGCCTCCAGGCATTTTTCCCTGTCTCCCTTCATGGCCTTGGCGGTAACGGCAATGATGGGCAATGCGCTGTTCTTATGTTCGCGCCTGATCTTCTGCATCGTTTCGTAGCCGTCCATTTCCGGCATCATGATATCCATCAGCACGATGTCTATATGTTCTTTTTCGCTGAGTATGTTCATGGCTTCCTGGCCGCTTTCCGCGGTAATAGTATTGATGTGGTACCGCTCGAATGCCGTGGTGAGGGCAAAGAGGTTGCGCACGTCGTCGTCTACCACCAGCACATTCTTGCTGCTCAGCACATCTTTCTGCGAACGCAGGTCTTCTATCAGCTTCCGTTTTTCTTCGGGCAACGCGTGGTGATTGATGTGCAGCTGCAGGATGGTCTCTTCCAGCAGCAGGTCCAGCGAATTCACGTCTTTGAGCAGGATCTTGTTGGCGTATTGTTTGAGTTTCGATTTTTCCGCATTGGTGAAATCTTTGGCGGAGTAAACGATCAGCGGCGTGGTGTTTTGCCGGTTGGAAGCCTGTATGGTAGCGAAAAGATCGGAGCCGTCCACATCGGGCAGCATGTAATCTGCAATGATGCAGTCGTAGGTGTTGGTGCTCAGCCTTTCCAACGCGCGCTGGCCGTCTTCCACGAAATCGAGGTCTATCAGCTCGCCGTTTTCCAGTATCCTGGCGATCTGCGATGCATCCGGCTGGTTGTCTTCCACCACCAGCACGCGTTTCTTTTTCTGCTCATGCTGCTCCAGCACTTTTTTGAAAAGCACGGTAAGGGCTTCGGCCTTGAGCGGTTTGAGGTTGAAGCTGCGCGCGCCGCGCTGCATGGCCAGCAGGCGGTTCTCTTCGCCGGAAATGAGGTGGATGGGGATGTGACGCAGGTTCACATCGTTCTTGAAGAGGTCCAGGATGCGCCAGCCGCTGGCATCGGGCAGTTTTACGTCCAGGGTTACGGCAATGGGATTGTATTTGTTGGTGAGGTCGAACACTTCGCCGAAGCTGACGGCCACTACGGCTTTGAGCCCCATCTCATGCGCTTTTTCCTGCATGATCTTGGCGAAGCGCACATCGTCTTCGATGATGAGCACCACTTTATCGCCATCGATGATGTTGTTGCGGTCGTCGCCGATCTCGTTGATGATCTCGTTGAGGCCTTCCAGGTCTTTGGTCTCGGCAGGTTTCACGCTTGCCTCGAAAGGATGGAAAGCAGGGTTGCGCGGCCTTTCTTTGCGTACAATAGTTTGGCTGTTGAGCAATGGCAGGAAGAGCGTAAAAGTGCTGCCCATGCCGGTTTCGCTGACCAGCTCGATGGACCCGCCCAGGAGGTCGGCCAGGCCGCGGCTGATGGAAAGGCCGAGGCCCGTGCCGCCGTATTTGCGGCTGGTGGAGCCTTCCGCCTGCTGGAAGGCTTCGAAGATGATGTTCTGTTTGTCTTTCGAAATGCCGATGCCGGTATCGCGTATCTCGAATGCGACCACCTGCCCGGCGGTTTCGAGGCTGTCGTTGGGTATTTTCCAGTTGTGGTCAGCCATGTATACCCGCAGCTTCACTTCGCCTTTTTCGGTGAACTTGAAAGCGTTGGACAGGAGGTTCTTCAAGATCTGGTTCAGCCGCTGCACGTCGGTTTCCAGCATCTGCGGCAGCCTGTCGTCCAGCTCAATGCCGAAGCGCAGGCTCTTGCTTTCGGAGATATGTTTGAAGGTGGTTTCCACGAAAGTGATCACTTCCTGGAAACGTACTTTGATGAAGTCTGTGGAGATGTAGCCGGACTCGATCTTCGAGAGGTCCAGGATGTCGTTGATCAGCTGGATGAGGTCGTCGCCGCAGCTGTGGATGGTTTTGGCGTAGCGCACCTGCTTGTCGTTCAGGTTGCCGTCGCTGTTTTCGTAAAGCTGCTGTGCGAGTATCAGCAGGGAGTTGAGCGGTGTACGCAGCTCGTGGCTCATATTGGCGAGGAACTCGGATTTGTATTTGGAGGTGAGCTGCAGCTGCGCGGCTTTTTCTTCGAGCGATTTGCGGGCTTCTTCCACTTCCTTGTTCTTTTCTTCCACTTCGTTCTTCTGTTTCACGAGCAGGTGCGCCTTATCCTGCAATTCTTCGTTCGCCTTGCGCAGCTCGTCCGCCAGCGACTGCGATTGCGCCAGCAGGTCTTCCGTGCGGGAGCTGGCTTCGATGGTGTTCAGCACGATGCCGATAGATTCGGTGAGCTGGCTCAGGAAGTCCAGGTGGGTTTCGCTGAAGGGATCGAAAGAAGCGAGTTCTATGACGGCTTTGGTTTGTGACTCGAACAGCACGGGCAGCACGATGAGGTTCAGCGGCGGCGCGGCGCCGAGGCCGGAGCTTATTTTGATGTAGTCTCCCGGCACGCTGGTGAGCAGGATGCGCTCTTTGTCTACCGCGCACTGGCCTACCAAACCCTGTCCCAGCGCAAACTCCCGTGTGGTGTGCGATTCTTCGCCGAAGGCGTAGGAGGCGTGCAGCTTGAGTTTGGGCAGGGCTGCATTTTCGTCCTGCTTCAGTACGTAGAACATGCCTTTCTGCACGTTCACCACCCGGGCCAGCTCCGTCAGGATGCGGTTGGTTACCGTATGCAGGTCTTTCTGGCCCTGCAGCATCTGTGTGAAGGTGGCGAGGTTGGATTTGAGCCAGTCCTGCTCCTGGTTCAGCTGCGTGGTTTCTTTCAGGTTGGCGATCATCTGGTTGATGGTGTCTTTCAACTGCTCCACTTCGCCTTTTGCTTCCACGCGGATCATTTGCGTGAGGTCGCCTTTGGTTACGGCGGAGGCTACGGCTGAAATGGCGCGCACCTGCGTGGTGAGGTTTTCCGCTAACTGGTTCACGTTCTCTGTCAGGTTCTTCCAGATGCCGGATGCGCCTGGTACGCTGGATTGTCCGCCCAGCCTGCCTTCTACGCCCACTTCGCGGGCCACGGTGGTCACCTGGTCTGCAAACACGGCCAGGGTATCGATCATTTCGTTGATGGTTTCGGTGAGCTGTGCCACCTCGCCACGGGAAACGATGGACAATTTTTGTTTGAGATTACCGGTGGCCACGGCTGTCACCACCTTGGCGATGCCCCGCACCTGGTTGGTGAGGTTGGAGGCCATCATGTTCACGGAGTCGGTGAGGTCTTTCCAGGTGCCGGCCACGCCCTGCACTTCGGCCTGGCCGCCGAGCTTGCCTTCCGTGCCCACTTCACGCGCCACGCGCGTTACTTCGTAGGCAAAAGAGTTGAGCTGGTCCACCATGGTGTTGATGGTATTCTTAAGGTCGAATATTTCGCCCTTTACGTCGATGGTCACTTTTTTGGAAAGGTCGCCGGAGGCCACGGCCTTGGTTACTTCGGCGATGTTGCGCACCTGCGAGGTGAGGTTGCCGGTCATGTTGTTCACGGAATCGGTGAGGTCTTTCCAGGTGCCGGCTACGCCCGGCACAAAGGCCTGGCCGCCGAGCTTGCCGTCTGTGCCCACTTCGCGCGCCACGCGGGTCACTTCGGAGGCGAATGCGCGCAGCTGGTCCACCATAGTGTTGAGCGTTTCTTTGAGCTGGAGTATCTCGCCGCGCACGTCTACGGTGATCTTCCGGCTCATGTCCCCGTTTGCCACGGCAATGGCCACGTCTGCAATGTTGCGCACCTGGGCGGTGAGGTTGCCGGCCATCATGTTCACGGAATCGGTGAGATCTTTCCAGGTGCCGCCTACGCCGGGCACGTTCGCCTGGCCGCCGAGCTTTCCTTCGGTGCCCACTTCGCGCGCCACACGGGTTACTTCGGAGGCGAATGCGCGGAGCTGCTCCACCATGGTGTTGATGGTATTCTTCAGTTCAAGGATCTCCCCGGCCACGTCCACTTCAATTTTCCTGGACAGGTCGCCGTTGGCCACGGCGGTGGTCACCTCGGCGATGTTGCGTACCTGCGAGGTAAGGTTGGAAGCCATGATGTTCACGGAATCGGTGAGGTCTTTCCAGAGGCCTTCTACGCCGGGCACGCTGGCCTGGCCGCCGAGCTTTCCTTCGGAACCCACTTCCCGCGCCACCCTGAACACTTCGGAGCCGAAAGAGTTCAGCTGGTCCACCATGGTGTTGATGGTATTTTTCAGTTCCAGTATCTCTCCTTTTACATCCACGGTGATCTTGCGCGACAGGTCGCCTTTTGCCACGGCGGTGGTCACTTCTGCGATGTTGCGCACCTGGGCTGTGAGGTTGGATCCCATCTGGTTCACGGAATCGGTGAGGTCTTTCCAGGTGCCGCCCACGCCCTGCACTTTGGCCTGGCCGCCGAGCTTGCCTTCGGTACCTACTTCCAGGGCCACGCGGGTTACTTCGGAGGCGAATGAATTGAGCTGGTCCACCATGGTGTTGATGGTCTTTTTCAATTCAGCGATCTCGCCTGCCACATCCACGGTGATCTTTTTGGAGAGGTCACCGTTGGCCACGGCGGTGGTTACTTCGGCGATGTTGCGCACCTGCGCGGTGAGGTTGGACCCCATCTGGTTCACGGAATCGGTAAGGTCTTTCCAGGTGCCGCCCACGCCCTGCACTTTGGCCTGTCCGCCGAGCTTTCCTTCGGTACCCACTTCCAGGGCCACGCGGGTTACTTCGGAGGCGAATGAATTGAGCTGGTCCACCATGGTGTTGATGGTCTTTTTCAATTCAGCGATCTCGCCTGCCACATCCACGGTGATCTTTTTGGAGAGGTCACCGTTGGCCACGGCGGTGGTTACTTCGGCGATGTTGCGCACCTGCGCGGTGAGGTTGGACCCCATCTGGTTCACGGAATCGGTAAGGTCTTTCCAGGTGCCGCCCACGCCCTGCACTTTGGCCTGTCCGCCGAGCTTTCCTTCGGTACCCACTTCCAGGGCCACGCGGGTTACTTCGGAGGCGAATGAATTGAGCTGGTCCACCATGGTGTTGATGGTGTTTTTCAGCTCCAGTATCTCTCCTTTTACATCCACCGTGATCTTGCGTGAAAGATCGCCTTTGGCCACGGCGGTGGTTACGTCGGCAATGTTGCGCACCTGGGCGGTGAGGTTGCCGGCCATCTGGTTCACGGATTCGGTAAGGTCTTTCCACACGCCGCCCACGCCTTTCACGGTGGCCTGGCCGCCGAGCTTTCCTTCGGAACCTACCTCACGTGCCACGCGCGTCACTTCGGAGGAGAAGGAATTGAGCTGGTCCACCATGGTGTTGATGGTATTTTTCAGTTCGAGGATCTCGCCTTTTACGTCTACGGTTATCTTACGGGAAAGGTCGCCGCGCGCCACGGCGGTGGTCACTTCGGCGATGTTGCGCACCTGGCCGGTAAGGTTGGAGGCCATCTGGTTTACGGAGTCGGTGAGGTCTTTCCAGGTGCCGGCCACGCCTTTTACTTCGGCCTGGCCGCCGAGCTTGCCGTCTGTTCCCACTTCACGCGCCACGCGGGTTACTTCGGAGGAGAAGGAATTGAGCTGGTCCACCATGGTGTTGATGGTGTCTTTCAGTTCGAGTATTTCCCCCTGCACATCTGCCGTGATCTTCTTGGAAAGGTCGCCTTTTGCCACGGCGGTGGTTACGTCCGCGATATTACGCACCTGGGCCGTGAGGTTGCCGGCCATGAGGTTCACGGAATCGGTGAGGTCTTTCCAAACGCCCGCCACATCCTTCACTTTGGCCTGGCCGCCGAGTTTTCCTTCGGAGCCTACTTCGCGGGCCACGCGGGTTACTTCCATGGAAAAGGCGTTGAGCTGCTTCACCATGCCGTTCACTTCGGTGGCAATGCGGGCAAATTCACCCTGGAGCAGGCTGCCTTCTATCTGCAGGGTCATTTCCCTGGAAAGATCGCCTTTGGCCACGGAACTGATCACATGGGCTATTTCGATAGTGGGGTGCACCAGGTCGGAGATGAGGGTGTTGATGGAGCCGGCTGCGGTGTTCCAGGAGCCCCTGGCGGTGCGGGGCATCATCACGCGGTGGTTCAGCTTGCCCTGTTTGCCGATGGTGTTGCGCGCCAGGTGCAGCTCATCCACCAGGGTTTCGTTCAGGGAAATGATCTCGTTCATCACGTCGCAGATCTTGCCGCTGAGCCCCGTTTTATCCGCCGGCATACGCGCCGCAAAATTCCCGTTCCTCACCTCGGTCAGCACCCGGAGGAGCTGGCTGGGATCGAGCGAATCGTGACCGTTTGTAGAAGTAGGCTGAGGAATTTTCTCCACACTTCGGGTTTTGGGGACGGTAGGCTCCCCGGTTTTTTTCCGTGTGTTCATTGTAAAGGAATTAGCGCGTATAGGTCGATATTATTTTATGAGCATGCATATACGGGTTTCGCAATGTCGAAACAAGTGTTACTTTTGTGCGTCAACCATATTCAATCCTTGCATATATGCAATTTCCAGGCCACGCAACTAAGTTCATCGTTCTCGCTGAAGACGACCAGGACGACCAGGAGATGTTGCAATTCGCCTTCCGGGAAGTAGACCCGCAGATGCGGCTCGTTTGCATGCCTAATGGCAAAACATTCATGGCCTGGCTGGAAAAGCAGCCTGACGAAGGCTTACCGTCCCTGATCGTATTGGATTACAACCTGCCTGAGCTGAACGGCGCGGAGATCATGCAGTTGCTGGCGCCCGACGAACGGCTCAGGGACATTCCCAAGATCATCTGGAGCACTTCCAATTCCCCCGTTTTCCGTTCCATTTGCCTGGAACTGGGCGCAAAGGATTACATCGCCAAACCCAGCGACCTGGCCTCGTACCTCGCCATTGCCCGGCATATCCTGTCTTTTCTCTGAATCTTTTTCTATTTTGAGGGTATTAATACCTGTTCATGAAGAAGGTTATCAGCCTGTTATTCATTTTAGTACTCCCTTGCGCGTTATATTCCCAGGAGCGTAAGCCCGACCGAAAACTGGAAAAGGCGCTTGCCGCCATGATAAGCGAATTCAAAGGCACTGCCGGCGTGTATGTGCTGCATGTGCCCAGCGGGCGCTACGCCGCGGTGAACGCCGATACCATATTCCCCACCGCCAGCATCGTGAAAGTGCCGTTGCTGGCAGGCCTGTTCAGCAAAATAGATAAAGGGGAGCTGCAATGGCACCAGCCGCTGGTATACCGTGATTCCGCGAAGTACGGCGGGTCGGGGCTGATGCAATTTTTCAAAGACAGCTCAGAAACCGAAGTGAGCGTGCTGGCCGCATTGATGATGGCTTACAGCGACAATACCACTTCGCTCTGGAACCAGTCGCTGGCGGGCGGCGGCGCGGCGGTGAATGCATTGCTGGAACAATACGGCCTGAAAGATACGCGCGTGAATTCCCGTACGCCGGGGCGCGAAGAGAACCGGAAAGTATTCGGCTGGGGGCAAACCACCCCGCGTGAAATGAGTATGCTGCTGAAGATCAGGAGGGGAGAAGTAGTGAGCAAAAGCGCCAGCGAAAGGATGTACCGGCTGATGACGAAAGGATATTATGACGACCAGGCCGTTTCCGAAGTGCCGCCTTACGTGCAGGTGGCGGCCAAAACCGGCTCGGTGAACGAATCGCGGTCTGAGCTGGCCATGGTGAATGCGCCGCATGGCGATTACGTTTTTTATGTGGGCACGAAAGGCATCAAAGACCAGCGCTGGGAGGCAGACAACGAGGCCGTTCAGCTGATCCGCAAGGTAAGCGCCTATCTTTGGGCGCATTTTGAACCCCGGAGCGGCTGGAAACCTTCCTGGGATGTTTTGAAAAAATAACCGGCATGCCCGAGATCATCACTTTGCATAACGTACAAAAAAGTTACCAGGACTTCCCGGTACTGGATATCCCGCGGCTGGAGCTGCCGTCCGGCATTTACTGGATGCAGGGGGAGAACGGCGCGGGGAAAACCACCTGCATGAAGGTGATGGCCGGTCTCATCCCTTTCAAAGGAGAGATCACGCTTCACGGCAACGTGAGCAGCCGCAGCCACCCCGTGCAGTTCCGGCGGATGATCAATTATGCTGAAGCCGAACCTTTGTACCCTTCTTTCCTGACCGGCCGCGACCTGCTGGAGCTGTACCTTGGCACGAAAGGCGGCGACCGGAAGCACATTCGTGAGTTAGGCGAACGTTTAGGCGTGAACGTTTACATGCATAACGCGGTGAGCACTTATTCCAGCGGGATGCTGAAGAAATTATCGCTGCTGCTGGCCTTTACCGGCAATCCCGCGCTGGTATTACTCGACGAGCCGCTGATCACGATCGATGCGCAGGCGCTGGCCGTGCTGTATGACCTGGTGAGGATGCATCATGCAAAAGGCGTTACTTTCTGCATTACTTCCCACCAGCCGCTGGACCGGTCGGAACTGCCGGTGAGCGGCACTTTGCGGGTGGCGGATAAGACCATAAAATTATTGTGATGCGCGCAGTGGCGGCGATATTACAAAAGATATTCGTGCAGCGTTTCTACATCCAGAACACGCTTTTTTTTCTCGTGCTTTTTTATCTCCTCTTCGGCGTAGTAGATGGCGGCAGCCTGTTGAGCTACCATCGTTCCCTGATGCTGGGCTTCCTGGGCAGCGCGCGCTTCCTGGCCGTGGTACTGGTTTTGTGGGCCTTGTATGCATTGAAGTGCGCGGGTTTTGTGCTGAAAGTAATGCAGACGCAGGGTTTTGAATTCCTTTATCCCACTTTGGGCAGCGTGGAAAAACCGGCACGCCTGCGGCTATGGCTGCTGGTCCATACTGGCATTTATATGCCCGTGCTGGTATATTCCGGTATTGCGGTAGTGCTGGGCATTGTGCACCAGTTTTTCCTGCCTGCGCTGCTGATCATCGTTTTTAATCTCCTCATGCTGGCCTGGCCGCTGGTGGTATACGAGCGCAAGCTCCACCATCCTGATGTCACTTTCTTTACCGGGCATTTGCAGCGCTGGCTGAACCGGCGTTTCACCAAGCCGCCCGTGCTTTATTTTATTTACGAACTGCTCACCAATTACCCGCGCCGCATCCTGGGCGTAAAGCTGGCCTGCGCGGGCCTTTTGTGGCTTACGTTTTACCTGCTGCGGCAAACCGGCGGCTTCGACATCAGGGGGCTGCTGCTGGGCGTTATGCTCTGCGTGATCGCGCACGGGCAGCTGATGATGCATCACCGCAGCTTCGACGATACCTATCTTGCCTTCCTGCGCCAGCTGCCGCAGCCGCTGTGGCGGCATTACCTGCGCCTGGCGGGCATTTACATCCTCCTTTTCCTTCCCGAAATGGTGATCATGGCGGCGAATAAAACTCCGTATCCCGCGCTGCTCACCTGTTTTGCGCTGGCCGTTTCCATGCTGCTGCTCTTCCGCTGCCTGCTTTATTTCCCGAAAATGAACGCGGAAATACACATGCGGTATGTGCTGCTGGCCTGTTTCGTGGTGCTGTTCATGATGCTGGGAGGTTATGCCTGGCTGGCCGTGGCGGTGATGCTGCCGGCCTCGGCAGCGCTGTTCTTCTCCCTTTTCCGCCGGTATGAAACATATGTAGAACCGGGATCATAGCATCAACGGTTTATATGTGTGTCAAAAAAAGTGCGCATAAATACTTTTTCTTGATAAATTTGTTGCAGACCAACTTGAATTTATTCCATTGTCTATAGGTATGCAATCAGAGAAGGAGTTGCTGCAGCTCGCAGCAGGTGGAAATGAATTGGCATTTACCAGGCTTTTCCACGGATATAAATACAAATTATACGGTTTTGTTTTCAGGCTCACCGGTTCTCATGCTTCAGCGGAAGATGTGGTGCAGGATATTTTTGAGAAGTTGTGGAAAGACCGGGAACTGCTGCAGCAGGTGGAAAGCTTCAGCAGCTACGTGTTCCGCATGGCGCAAAACCAGGCGCTCAATGGGTTTAAACGCATGGCCCGCGAAGTGGTGATCCTGAAACAGCTTGCTGAGGCCCCGGCTAACACTGCCTCCACCCCGCAGGGCCACCTGGCGCTGAAAGAAACGCAGGAACGTCTTCACAACGCCATCCAGCAATTGCCGCCCCAGCAAAAGATGGTATTCCTGCTCAGCCGCGAAGAAGGCATCAAACATGAAGAAATTGCCCGGCGGCTGCACATCACCACCGGTACGGTCAAAAATCACATGATCCAGGCGCTGCGCACCCTGCGCAAACACATGCAGCAATATCCCAACTCGCTGGATACCATGTACCTGCTGGCGCTGCTGCCATTTTTGGACAGGTGATTTTATTTTTTTCGATCCCCTTTGTCCCCCTGCCTTCTGATAGGATATTACCCGACATCAAGTCCGGATCAAGTCCGCGTCGCCTCCACTTGTCCTGGGCCTCTCCAAGTCCGGCCCTGGCTGATTTTCGGTGGTTTGACAGGCATGCCCAGGTAAAAGATAAAATACTATCATATTGTCGATCAACAAAGCCCGTCATTGCGAGGAGCAGCAAGGAATTCTTTGCGGCTGGAAGCGCGACGAAGCAATCTCCAAACATAGGGTGTATCCATTCAACGCAGGAGATTACTTCGTCGTCCCTCCCGCTTTGGCGCTGCTACTCCTCGCAATGACGGGTTTTTCGCTTCGTCACTCTCTCTCCGCCTGCTTGGGTTTTTCCCTTTATTTAAATTTTTTTTCAACCTGACTATGCCTGTTTGTTTTCCCAATTGTCTTATTGGATTACAGGGGCAATCCATCCCGTTATTGAAAAAACATTCAACCATATGTCTGACGCCAGGGTCCACTATCTCGTTACGCGATTTTTTGAAGGTTCCATTACCGGTACGGAAAAGGAAGAGCTGGCTGCATGGGTGAACCAGGCGGAAGGGGATGACGTGTTGAAGAAAGAACTGGAACAAGCCTGGGACCGGTACGAACCCGATGCCGCGCTGAATGAACAGGCAGATCCCGCCCTGGACCGCATCATCGCCAACCTGTACGCCAACGCGGGGGAGGACGAAGCCGGTAATGCCAGGCCGGCGCGGTTCCGTTTCCTGAAACGTTTTGCCGCCGCTGTGATCCTCGTTGCCGCCGGCGCCAGTCTTTATTACTGGTACCAACCCGGTTCAAAACAGGAAACCGGAACAGCTGCAATAGTCAACGATGTGCTGCCCGGCAGCACCAAAGCTGTGCTTACGCTTTCCAACGGCCAGCAGATCGTGCTGGACAATGCAGCAGACGGCGTCCTGGCGCAACAGGGCGGCACCAGCATCAGCAAGCAGGCCGGCGGCCAGATCGTATACAACGCCAATGGCGAGGCCAGCGGGGAAGTGCTCTACAACACCATGAGCACGCCCAGGGGCGGGGAATACCAGCTCACCCTGCCTGACGGCACGAAGGCCTGGCTCAACGCCGCATCATCCATCACTTATCCCACCGCATTTACAGGCCATGAACGCAGCGTGCGGATCACAGGCGAAGTGTACCTGGAAGTGGCCAAAGACAAACGCAAACCCTTCCTGGTGCAGGCAAACGATGTGAAGCTGGAAGTGCTGGGCACACATTTCAACGTAAATGCCTACGGCGACGATAAGACCGTGCGCACCACCTTGCTGGAAGGCAGCGTGAAAGTGAACGCAGGAGGCAACAGCCGCGTGATCGCGCCCGGCCAGCAGGCGAAAGTGGCGAAGGGCGGTACAATGACAGTAGATGCCAATGTGAATATAGCGGAAACAATGGCCTGGAAGAACGGTCGTTTCGTGTTCGAAGGCGCCTCCATCGAAACGGTTATGCGCCAGCTGAGCCGCTGGTACGACGTGGAAGTGCAGGCGGTCGAAGATGTGGACGACCTGTTTTTCGTGGACGTGCCGCGCAATAAAAAAATATCGGATGTGCTGAAAGCACTGGAATTGACGGGGAAGGTGAAGTTTAAGATCGAAGGAAAAAAAATAATGATACTGAAATAAAAAGAAGGTCCGGTAAGATCGGAATAAAAACGCGCCCTGCCTGGTCCGCAGGGCGCTGAAAACGTCCGAGCTTATCCAATTATCCCGTTATCGAAACACAGTTTTATTGGTTCACTCAAACTATGCAAATCTATGCATTTAAAGCTCCTTTGTGCCTTCCTTCCGGAGGGTTTTAACAAAAAAATGCGGGTTATGAAACTCACCGCTGTACTACTCTTATCCGTTTGTATGTGCGTTAGCGCAAAAAGCATCAGCCAGACTGTCACGTTATCTGAAAAGAATGCCCCGTTAGACAAGGTATTCCGCGAGATCAAAAAACAAACAGGATACACGTTCGTTTACACCGCGAAGCAACTGGCGAAATCAGCGCCGGTCACGCTTTCCGTGAAGAACACCAACATCCGCGAGGTGCTGGACATCTGCTTCCGCAACCAGCCGCTCATTTACACACTGATGGACGACATGGTGATCGTAAAAGAAAAAGCTGTGTCTGCCGCCATTGTCATGGCAACAGAAGCCGCGGCCAAACCGCCCATCAAAGTGAAAGGAACTGTGAAAGACGCCACCGGCGCGCCTTTGATCGCTGCCACGGTAGTGATCAAGGGCACCCAGAAAGGAGTGCTCACCGACGCCAACGGCGCTTTCCAGATCGAAGCGGAAAGCAATGCCGTGCTGGTGATCTCGCTGCTGGGATTCCAGTCTAAAGAAGTGCCGGTTACCCAGGAAGAAATTTCCGTAGTGCTCGAAACCAAACAAAGTGACCTGGAACAGGTGGTGGTAGTGGGTTACGGCGTACAGAAAAAAGTAAACCTCACCGGTTCCGTCGCTACCGTCAATTCCAAACAGCTGGAAAACAGGCCGGTAACCAGCGTGTCTAACGCCTTGCAGGGCACCATGGCCGGCGTGGCAGTGACCGCGGCCAACAGCGGCCAGCCCGGTAAAGACGTGGGCACCATCCGCGTAAGGGGCATCGGCACCCTCAACAACGCCAACGCCATGGTGATGGTAGACGGTGTTATTTCATCCATGAACAATGTGAACCCAGACGATATTGAGACCATTTCCGTACTGAAAGACGCCGCCTCCGCGGCCATTTACGGCTCCCGCGCCGCCAACGGCGTGATCCTCATCACCACTAAAAAAGGGAAAAAAGGCGTGCCGCAGATCGTGTTCAACACCTACGTAGGTAAGCAAAACGCCACCGCGCTGCCCGATTTTCTTCCTTCATGGCAGGCCGCCACACTCTACAACCAGGCACTGAAAAATGAAGGCAAACCCGTTCGTTACACAGACGCCGAGATCGCCAAATTCCGCGACGGCTCCGATCCTTTCAACTACCCGAATACAGACTGGCTGGACATTGCCTACAAAGGCAACGGCATCCAGCAGAACTACTACCTGGGCGTAAGCGGCGGCTCCGACAAGAGCCAGTATTCTTTCTCCCTCGGCATGTACGACCAGAACGGTATCATGAAAGAAACGAACGCCAAACGTTACACCACCCGTTTCAACATCAGCCAGAACCTGACCGACCGGCTGAAAGTATTCGGCAACCTGGCATACACCTATTCCATCACGAAAGAACCGCAGGCCAGCTATCCCGGCGTGCCGGACTTTACGCAGATCATCCGCCAGTTCAACCGCATTTCACCCATTGTTCCTTATAAATACGCCAATGGCCACTACGGCAGCATCGGCGACGGTAACCCCGCCGCATGGCTCGAATCGCCCAGCTACGGCCGCGAGAACTATGCGGACCTGCTGGGGAATGTGGGCGCGGATTGGGAGATACTGAAAGGGCTTCACTTCAAACCCTCCATGGCTTACGTGATGCGTACCGGGGCAACGAAATCATTTGTGGCAGACATCCAGTATTACAACGCCGCGGGGGAGAAGACCTTTTACCAGGGCCCGAACTCCGTTACCGATGGCAACACGACCAACAACGTGGTTACCTTCCAGCACCTGCTGGAATACGGCACTTCCTTCGGCAAACATAACCTGAAGGCCATGGCCGGTTATTTCCAGGAGTACACGAAATATACTTTCAACGAAGGTTACCGCAAGAACCTGCTGAACAACCAGTTGGGCCAGATCAACCTGGGCTCCGCAGACGGCCAGCGCGCTGAAGGTTATGCCTACGAATCCGCGCTGCGTTCCTACTTTGGCCGCATCAACTACGACTTCGACGGTAAATATCTTTTCGAAGCGAACATCCGCCGCGACGGTTCTTCCCGTTTCGCGCCTGATAACCGCTGGAGCAATTTCCCGTCTTTCTCCGCAGGCTGGAACATAGACCGGGAGAACTTCTTCGTACCTGTCAAAGACGTTGTGTCCGCATTGAAGCTCAGGGCTTCCTGGGGTGAGCTGGGCAACCAGATACTCTCCGATAACGGGGATTACCCGACGTATCCGTATTACCCTTACCTGCCTACTTTTAACGCAGGACAGAACTACGTGTTCGGCGGCTCCAACGCGATCATCGGCAACGGCATTGCGCCTGTGAATGGTGCGAATCCTTTGGTGATGTGGGAAACCACGGCTGAGACCAACGTGGGTATAGACGCATCTTTCCTCGGCGGGAAGTTTACGCTTACGGCAGACTGGTTCAAAAAGAACACCCGCGGCATCCTGATAGAACTGCCGATCGGCGCGGCTTACGGGCTGAATGCGCCTACGCAGAACGCGGGTAAAGTAGAGAACAAAGGCTGGGAGTTTACCGCAGGCTACAATGACAGCAAAGGTGACTTCTCCTGGAACGCGACTGCCAACGCTTCCTTCATCAACAACGAGATCACACAATACGTATCAGCCGGTCCTTCCGGCTACACCATCCGGCAGGTGGGCCTGCCCATCAACGCGCTGTGGGGATATGTGGCTGAAGGCATCTTCCAGACCAAAGAAGAAATTGCCGCACACGCCAAACAATCCGCCAACACAAAGCCGGGCGACCTGAAGTATAAAGACCTGAACGGCGATAAGGTGATCGATACCAAAGACAAACAATATCTCGGCAATTACTACCCGAAAGTGACCTACGGCCTGAACCTCGGCGGTGCATGGAAAAGCGTGGACGTGACCGTGTTCTTCCAGGGTGCGGCCGGCGTGAAGACCTACATCGATGCAGGCAAGATAGGGCAGATCAGCGCAAGCTCCGGCAAGCCCACATCCGCCATGCTCAACACCTGGACCGAAAGCAACACTTCCGCGCCGTTGCCCAGGGTACTGTCTACCCAGCAGCAGAACGACCCGTCCAGCATGCCTTCTTCCTTCTGGGTAAAAGATGCATCCTACCTCCGTTTGAAAAACCTCCAGGTGGGTTACACCCTTCCGCAGAGCTTGCTGGACAGGATCGGGATCAAAAAGGCGCGCGTGTTCTACAGCGGGCAAAACATCCTCACCTTCAGCGGGCTGTACGACTGGATAGACCCGGAAGCGCCTTCCACCAGCAGTATCTATTATTACCCGCAGGTGAAAGTGAACACCGTTGGCTTAAACGTAACTTTTTAAGGCTGCATGCAGCAAAAAACGAACACGATGCAAAAGAAATTATTTTATCTCATAGCCATATCAGGCACGCTATTGACGACCGCATGTAACAAAGACTTCCTGGACCGCATCCCGGAAGACGCTTACAGCAACGAATCCCTCTGGACCTCTGAAGCAGACGCCCGCGCGGCCCTCAACGGGTGTTACCGTGACTGGGAGGACAGCTACAACGTGATCTACATGGATTGCGCGTCAGACAATGCTTACAGCCAATTCCTCTGGGAAGGGTATATGAACATCGGCAACGGCTCGCTCACACCTTCAGACGGGAACGTGACCAACCGCTGGAACTTCAAGACCATCCAGAAAGTCAACTGGTTCCTTGAGAACGTAGACAAAACCCCGATGGACGAAGCCCTCAAAACCCGCTTCAAAGCGGAAGCCCGCTTCCTGAGAGCTTACCAGTACTATACGCTTACGCAGCTCTATGGCGACATTCCGCTGGTGCTCAAAACCCTCACCACCGCTGAAGCCAATACCGTAACCCGGACGCCCATCGCCGAAGTGCAAAAATACACCCTCGACGAGCTGGCCGCCATTGCGCCGCAGCTGGAGCCTTCCTATTCCGGTTCCGACGTCGGCCGCATCACGCGCGGCGCCGCTTACGCCCTGCGCGCAAGGCTGGAGCTGTACATGGGCAAGTACGCCGATTGTATTGCAGACTGTGAGAAAGTGATGGGCCTGGGTTATGATCTTTTTCCCAGCTACCAGGACCTGTTCCGCATCCAGAACGAAAACAACGTGGAGGTGATCCTGGATATGCAGTATAAGGAGAACGATTATGCCAACGGCAATATCGGCATCATGCCTACCTCTTCTTCAGGCGGTTGGAGCTCCATTGATCCTACCCAGTCTTTGGTAGACGCTTATGAAATGAAGAACGGCAAACTCATCACCGATCCAATTTCCGGGTATAACGCCAACGATCCTTACGCTAACCGCGACCCGCGCCTTTCAGCCAGCATTATTTACCCCGGCATGATGTACGACGGTAAATATTATAACCCGATAGACCCGGCTTCCAGCGACTTTATGCTGGGAGACAACAATTCCAAGACCGGCTACCTGCCGAAAAAGTTCATTTCTAACCTCTCCGACTATACGGATATGTGGAATACCGGCCTGAACATGATCCTGATCCGTTATGCGGACGTGCTGCTGATGTACGCCGAAGCGAAGATCGAGAGCGGGGTGATAGACAACAGCGTGTATGCCGCTATCGATAAGGTGAGGTTACGCGCCGGCATGCCCGCCACAGACCGCCTGGCATACAACACGCAGGCGACCATGAGAACGCTGGTGCGCAGGGAGAGAAGGGTAGAACTGGCGCTGGAAGGCCTTCGCTGGTACGACATCAAACGCTGGAAGATCGGTGACCAGGTGCGCAAAGGCGCCGTATACGGTGCAAGGCAGGGCAAGGTAGACCCCGCGAATGGTAAAGTGACCTTTACCGCGGATCACCAGCTGGTGGAAAACCGCCTCTTCGATGCAAGCATTCACTACGTTTGGCCTGTTCCCCAAAAGGAAATAGACATCAACAATAAATTGGTGCAGAACCCGAATTACTAACATACGTTCGACAGATCATAAAGGGGCTGTCCTGGCTGAGCCGGGGCGGCCCTTTTGCTTTCACCGCTTATCCAGAATAACAGCTGTAAAAAACGCCGATTGATTATATTTAAACCCATGTGCGTTTACAGGTTATTCATGATCCATTCCGGCTTGATGCTGGCGCTTTTGCTGGCCGGTATTCCCATTGCGGCCGGGCAGACTTTTTCCGTTAATTTCGAAGCGTTTAAGGAAACGCCCCGCCACTACATCTGCTATCAAACACCCGATTCCATCCGCATAGACGGCAAGCCCGAAAGCGCCTGGAATAAAGCCTCCTGGACGGAAGATTTCACAGACATCGAAGGCAGCAGCAAACCTGCGCCCCTTCACCGCACGCGCATCAAAATGCTGTGGGACCAGCAGCATCTTTACATCTTTGCGGAACTTACAGAACCCAATGCCTGGGCCACGCTCCGCCAGCACGACACCATCATTTTCCAGGATAATGATTTCGAAGTGTTCATCGATCCCGACGGCGATACGCACCAGTACTACGAAATGGAGATCAATGCGCTCAATACGGTGATGGACCTCTTCATGCCCAGGCCCTACCGCAACGGTGGCGGAGCGATGCTGAACTGGGACACGAAGGGCCTGCGCACCGCGGTGTACGTGAACGGAACGCTCAACAAACCTGGTGATAAGGACCAATCCTGGACCGTGGAAATGGCGATCCCTTTCAAAGCGCTCGGGGCTTACCGGTCGCGGGCTGTGCCGGAAGACGGCGGCCTGTGGCGCATTAACTTTTCCAGGGTGCAATGGCAGACGGATATTGTCAATGACCAATACGTTAAAAAGCCCCGCACGCCGGAATACAACTGGGTATGGTCGCCGCAGGGCATCATCAATATGCACGCGCCGGAAAGATGGGGCTACCTGCAATTCAGCACTTCATCCACGCCTGTGACTTTTAAAGAACCTGCTACCGTTGCGGCACGGAACGTGCTGTGGGAAGTATATTACCGCCAGCAGCAATACCGCAGGCAGCACAGGCAGTACGCGAAAGACGCTGCCACCCTGGGTTTAACGGAGCTGCCGCTGGCCCCGGCCATAGAAGCGACCTCCTCGCAATTCACCGCATCCGTGAAAGATGCGGGTTTTGAAACGGTCATCAACCAGGAAGGAAAAATCACTTCACGTCATGAATAAAAGAAATTTCATCAAATCGCTGGGGCTTGGAAGTCTTGCCATGATAGAGCCCGGCATTGCCTCCAAAGCCGCCGCTGAGCTGAAGCCCATAACCCCGGCCAAAGTGCAGCACCGTGTGTGGATCAATCCCAATCATAAGGATACGGCCGCGGAACTGAAGCAGCGGTACGCGTCGTACAAGGAAGCAGGCATTGGCGTGATCTATTTTGAAGAAGACAGCGAGCTGCACTACAAAGCCGCGAAAGACGCCGGGATAGCCGCCCACCGCTGGTTCTGGACGATGAACCGGCCCGATAAGGAACTCGTGGCCAAATTCCCCCAATACTTTTCCGAGAACAGGAAAGGCGAATCCTGCGCAGACAAACCGCCTTACGTGGAATATTACCGCTTCCTCTGTCCCAACAAGCCGGGCGTGGCGGATTACCTGAAAGCGCAGGCAGAGCAGATATTGTCCAAAGACTATGTAGACGGCCTCCACCTGGATTATATCCGTTTCGTGGACGTGATATTGCCGGTGAACCTCTGGGCGAAGTACGGCATCGACCAAAGCCGCGAGCTGCCGGAATATGATTTTTGTTACTGCAAATCCTGCCGGGAAAAATACCAGCAGCAATACGGCGCAGACCCGCTAACGATGCAACACCCGGATCAAAGCCCGTCCTGGCGAAAGTTCCGATACGACAGCATTACGCAGATCGTCAGCAATATGGCCGGCGTGGCGCGCAGCCATAAAAAGCCCATCACCGCGGCAGTGTTCCCCACGCCGGAGATCGCAAAGCGGATCGTGCGGCAGGATTGGGTGAACTGGCCGCTGGACGCCGTTTGCCCGATGATCTACCATGGCTTTTACAGCGAAAGCGTGAAATGGATCGGCGATGCGGTGAGTGAAGGCGTGAAAGCGCTGGATGGCCGTTTTCCGCTGTATGCGGGACTTTTCCTGCCGGATTTTAAAGGAAATGAAGCGGATATCAGGGAAGGCATCAGGCTGGCTATCGGGAACGGCGCGGCCGGCGTGTCCATCTTCGGGTCGCTGTCGCCGGAACTGTTGAAGATCCTCCGGGAATCTGCTTCCTGACTGCTGACATACGGTTGTCAAACACCTGTTTTACTTTTGTTGAAAACGGATGCATAATGGAAACATTCAAAGGCAAACCCACCTTTCACCCTAAAAACGCCAAAGAATGGCGCAATTGGCTCAGTAAGCATGGAGAGAAGGAAACAGCGGTCCACGTTATCTTTTACCGTAAAGACAGCGGGGTGGAAGGCTTGCCATACGCAGAAGCCGTTGAGCACGCGCTGTGTTACGGCTGGATAGACGGCTGGGCGAACCGCCGCGATGAAGACTCGCGGTACATCATGTTCACGCCGCGTAAACCCAAAAGCAACTGGAGCAATTCCAACCGCGAACGCGTGGAGAAGATGATCAAAAAAGGACTGATGACCAAAAAGGGGCAGGACATGATAGACCTGGCCAAAGCATCCGGCACCTGGGACAATCTCGTGGATGCGCAGAATAAAGTGATGCCTGCCGATCTGAAGAAATTGTTCTCCAAAAATAAAACCGCCCTGAAACACTTCGAGGCATTCCCGCCTTCCACCAAACGCACGATTTTTGAATGGATCGCGCTGGCCAAAAGGCCGGAAACACGGCAGAAAAGAATGGAAGAAACCGTGGCGAAGGCTGCTGAAAATATCCGCGTGAAATGATCACTGCATACCGGAGAGCATGGCCTTGTAATACTGGATGCCTGAGCTGTCCGGCGCATTGGCCGGGTCATCCACGAAGGTTTGCATGGCCTTCCTGTATGCCTGCCTGAATTCTTCATTGGAGGGGCTGGCTTCAAACGTCCGCCGCGCTTTTTCTACCTGCTCCTTTCTTTCATAGATCTTCCGCATGACCCCATACATCGATTCATCGCTGAGGATCACGAAATTTTTCTCATAACCGGGAATGAACTTCACCGCGAAAGGCTCGCCCATAGGCGGAATGAGTATCTGGTTGCGGACGGGGTAGATAGCGGCGGACATGGTGGAGAATCCTGTTATCACGTCTTTCCCGTCCTGCGTTTTAACCACGGCGTCGTAGTCCCAGATATATTCATCATTCAGCGTGGAATTGGTTTGCTCCGCATGCGTGACCACGGCAGTGCTGCGTACGCCGTAAGCGTTCAGGAACCAGGCGTTGAGCATATGCGCGCAGAAAATATTCGCCATCGGCACGAGGAATGCAAGGATGGCGTAAAACACTTTTTTACGGAGGAGGCCAATGAAAATAAAGATGCCTGCGAGAATGGGAAACGACCAGCCAGGGTGATGGCTAAGGAAAAACAAAACAGTGGATATGGCTTTCATGCCGCTAAAATAAAAAAAAAGGCTGTTTCATCCGAAACAGCCCTGTTATCAAATTGGAAAGGAAATGTCTTCTATTCAGTGCGCAGGCTCTTTACCGGGTTCATCCTGGCGGCCCTGATGCTCTGGAAGCTCACTGTAAGCAAAGTAATGCCCAGCGCGCCGAGGCAGGTGGCGGCGATGATCCAGCCGGAAATCTCCGTGTGGTAATCGTAACGCAGCAGCCATTCCTGCATAAAATAATAAGCCAGCGGCACGGCTATCACCAGGGAGATAATGATCAGCACTACAAAATCTTTGGACATCAGCCGCCATAAAGCAAACACTGAAGCGCCCAGTACCTTGCGCACCCCGATCTCTTTCACCCTTTGCTCCGCCATGAAAGACGCCATGCCGAACAGGCCCAGGCAACTGATGAAGATCGCCAGCACGGCGAAGAAACTGGACAGCTTGCCGATACGCTGCTCCGCCGCGAATTTCTCACCATATTGCTGGTCCACAAACTTATAATTGAAAGGCATGGCCGGGTTGTATTTCTTGAAAACGGCTTCCACCTGCGCAAGGGTCTCTTTCGTAGGTTTCGCAGGATTGAGCCGCGCGTTCACAACGCCGGCCGATTCGGGATCCAGCGTGAACAGTGTCCTGAAGACAGGCTGGTAGGGCGATTGCATCACCATGTCTTTCACCACGCCGATAACGGTATAGGTATGTTCATCTTTCCGGATGATCTCGCCGATAGGGTCTTTCAGGCCCATGAACTTCACGGCGGTTTCGTTGAGGATCATGGACGCGGAATCTGCGAAGTCGCGGGAAAAGTCGCGGCCGGCCACCAGCTTCCATCCTATGGCTTTTCCAAAATCGTGCGACACGTCTACCTGCGCGAAGTTGCCCTGCGCGCCCGGCTGCATGTTCTTCCACCTGAAATCGTTGTTGATGGCGTTGATGTTCGTAATACCGCTGGAAGATTCACCCATGGCCGTTATGGTGCCGGAAGTGATCAGTTCGTGTTTCATCACTTCCAGGTTCTTTTGCACATCAGGGTTGGCAAGGAAAATGGTGATGAGGTTGTCGCGGTCGTAAGCTACAGGACGGTCCTTAGCATGGTTTATCTGCCTGAACACGACAATGGTGCCGATGATGAGCACCACGGATACGGCGAACTGTACCACTACCAGCACTTTGCGCGGAACAGCCGCGAAGCGCCCGGCGCGGAAAGTGCCTTTCAGCACTTTTATCGGCTGGAAGGAAGAGAGGTACAGCGCGGGATAGCTGCCTGCCAGCAAGCCGGTGAACAGGGTGAAACCGAGGCCTATCAGCCAGAACACGGGATTAAGAACAGGAAGCGCGACCCTTTTATCTGCCACATCATTGAACGCGGATAAGCTGCCCAGTACTAACAGCAACGCCAGTACGAAACCGATCACGGCGAGCAACAGCGATTCGCTGAAGAATTGTGCTACCAGCTGCCCGCGGATGGAGCCGATGGCTTTCCGGATGCCTACTTCCTTGGCGCGTTTTTCGGAGCGGGCCGTGCTGAGGTTCATGAAGTTGATGCAGGCCAGCAGCAGCACAAACACGCCGATGATGCCGAACAGCCACACGAACCGGATGCTGCCGCCGGTATTTTTCCCGTTCTTCCATTCTTCGTAAAGGTGCCATTTACGCATAGGATAAATGAACACCTCCGGCTTAAACGCCGCATCCCTGGGGCTTACGTTGCGCATCTTCAGGTCTTTGATCTTCGCGGATACCACGTCAAGATCGGCATTGTCTGCCAGCTGGGCGTATGTTTGGGTGAAATTGGCGCGCCAGGGGTCTTCCAGTTCCTTCACCCAGGTAAAAGTATTGAGGTACAGGCTCCAGGGTACCATGAAGGCAAGACCCCGGAAGGCTGAATTATAAGGCAGGTCTTCATACACGCCGGTCACCTTCACATCCGTCCGCCCGTCGAGCTTGATGATCTTATCCATCGGCTCATCCTTGCCGAAGATCGCCTCGGCCGCGGACGCGGAGAGGAGGATGGAATTGGCGTCCTTCAACCCGCTGCGTGTGCCTTTCAGCATTTTGATCGTGAACATTTCCGGGAAGTCGGCCCCAAGGTAATTCCCCATTTTAAGGACAGAATTCCCGTTGTAGGCCAGGATGTGCTCGTATGGCCAGCCGGCCATGGCGATATATTTGAAATTGTCGCCGTATTTTTCTTTCAGCTCATCCCCCGTCAGGTAAGGCATGGCGGTCTGTGTGCCGATCTCCCCGTTAAAGGTCTGGTGCTGCATGACCTGCACGATACGGTCGTAGTTCTCATGCTGCTTGCTATAAGTCACTTCATCCCATATCCACAGGCCGATCAGCAGTGCTACCGCCATACCGATGGACAGCCCCGCGATGTTGATCAGCGAGAACATTTTGTTCTTCAGGAGATTTCTCCAGGCGATCTTGAGGTAGTTCTTAATCATAAAATCTATTATTCAGTGCGAAGACTTTTAACCGGGTTCATCCTGGCTGCCCTGATGCTCTGGAAGCTGACAGTGAGCAGCGTAATGGCCAGCGCGGCAAGGCAGGTGACAGCGATGATCCAGCCGGAGATATCGGTATGGTAATCGTACCGCAGCAGCCACTTTTGCATGAAATAATATGCCAGCGGCACGGCTATCACCAGCGAAATGATGATCAGCAGCAGGAAATCTTTGGACATCAGCCGCCACAAAGCGAACACGGAAGCGCCGAGTACTTTGCGCACGCCGATCTCTTTCACCCTTTGCTCCGCCATAAATGATGCCATGCCAAACAGGCCCAGGCAGCTGATGAAGATCGCCAGCACGGCAAAGAAGCCTGCCAGCTTGCCAATGCGCTGCTCATTGTCGAATTTGGCGGCGTACATGTCATCCACAAACTTGTATTCGAAAGGGGAGCCGGGAACATGTTTTTTGAATACCGCTTCGATCTGCGCAAGCGATTTAGCCGGAGGCCTGGAAGGATTGAGCTTCAGGTTGAAGACGCCGGTATTCTTAGGATTGAGTGTGAACAGGGTCCTGAATACAGGTTCGTATGGCGACTGCATTACCATATCTTTCACCACGCCTATGACAGTATAGGCACGGTCGTCTTTCCTGACGATCTCTCCCACGGGGTCTTTCAGCCCCATGAATTTAACGGCGGATTCATTGAGGATCAGCGCCGATGAATCGGTCACAAAATCACGGGAAAAGTCCCGGCCGGCAATAAGCTGCCACTTCACTGTTTTCCCGAAATCATGCGAAACATGTACCTGCGCAAAATTGCCCTGCGCGCCCGGCTGCATATTTTTCCAGGTAAAACCGTTATTCACCGAATTGATCGTGGTCGGGCCGCTGTTAGACATTCCTACAGCGGTTACGGCGCCGGAATTGACCAGCTCAGTGCTGATCAGCTCGGATTTATCCAGCATGGTCAGCGAGGTCATAGGAATTTCCAGCAGCCCTTCGCGCTCATAAGCGATAGGCCGGTTCTGTGCATAATGGATCTGCCGGAACACCACGATGGTGCCGATGATCAATATCACCGATACGCTGAATTGCAGCACCACCAGCACTTTGCGCGGCATCGTGGAAAAACGGCCCGCGCGGAAAGTACCTTTTAAGACTTTTATAGGCTGGAAGGAAGAAAGATACAAAGCGGGATAACTGCCGGCCAGCAGTCCTGTAATAAAGGTGAAGCCGAGGCCCAGCATCCAGAATACCGGGTTCTGCAAAGGCAGGCTGACCTTTTTATCGGCCACATCGTTGAATACCGGCAAAGCGCACCATACCAGCAGCAGCGCCAATACGAAGCCGATCGATGCCAGCAGGAGCGACTCGCTGTAAAACTGCGTCAGCAGCTGGCCGCGGATGGAGCCGATCGCCTTGCGGATACCCACTTCTTTCGCGCGTTTTTCAGAACGGGCCGTGCTCAGGTTCATAAAATTGATGCAGGCCAGCAACAGCACAAACGCGCCGATGATACCAAAGAGCCATACAAACTGTATCCTTCCGCCGGTATTTTTCCCGGCTTTCCAGTCGGCGTAAAGATGCCATTTGCTCATGGGGTGCAGGAACACTTCCGGCTTATGGACCTTTTGTTCCGCCCGCACATTCCGCAGCCTGACGTCTTTTATCCTGGCTGAAACAACGGCCGGATCGGCGTTATCAGCCAGCTGGGCATAGGCTTGGGTGAAGTTGGAGCGCCAGGGGTTCTCCATTTCCTTTATCCAGGGATTATTATTGATGTACAGCTGCCAGGGCGCTATGAATTGCAGGTTGCGGAAAGCGGAATTATAAGGAAGGTCTTCGTACACACCCGTTACCTTCACGTCCGACTGGTCGTCCAGCCGGACGATCTTGTTGATAGGATCCGCGTCGCCGAATATGGCTTTGGCCGTGCTGGCAGACAGCAGGATGGAATTGGCGTCCTTCAATCCGTCGCGGGAACCTTTGAGCATGCTGAGGGACAGCATTTCAGGGAAAGCCGGCTCAAAATGATTCCCCGTTTTGAGGAGAGTTTTCCCATTGTAGTCCAGTATGTGCTCGTATGGCCAGTCCGACATTACCACGTGTTTGAAATCACTACCATATTCCTCCCTGAGCTTATCGCCTAACAGGTGAGGCACGGCGGTTTGTGTATTGGTCTCGCCGTTAAAGGTCTGGTGTTGCATCACCTGCACGATACGGCCGTAGTGCTCATGCTGTTTGCTGAAAGTCACTTCATCCCATATCCACAAGCCGATCAGCAGCGCCACGGCCATACCGATGGATAGCCCTGCGATATTGATCAGCGAGAACATTTTGTTCTTCAGGAGATTTCTCCAGGCGATCTTGAGGTAGTTCTTAATCATACTACCGGAGGTCGCGAAGAGGATGCCAGAGTCGCGCATATGTTTGCCTAAGCGAATTATGAATTATTGAAAATTATATATGTCCGGTTTTGGTACAATAGTTGTCCGCTTCAGTAACATGATGAATTGAATCACGGACCATTATCTGCTCAAATTTATAGAAGAACCGCCGCTCAAAAGCAATGATTTCATCATACTCCCGTAACAATTAGGAAACATACTTTCAAGAAATTTCGAACATGAATTGGAAAGAATGGATGCAGCAAATCGATGAGGCACTGTTCATCAGCATTCACCAGGCAGGTTCGCATGAATTCCTGGATACGCTGATGCTGCTGATGCGCAACGCGCTTACCTGGGTGCCTCTGTATCTTTTTGTGCTGATCTACATTATCAGGTACCGCCGCAATAAAGCGGTGATATTCCTGGTGTGCACGCTGATCACCTTTGCCATTGCGGATTACGGCAGCGCCAGCATTTTAAAGCCGATGTTCCAGCGGGTACGTCCCTGCTTCAACGAAGACCTGCAGGCACACCTGCGCAACCTGATCGAATGCGGCGGGCGTTACGGCTTTCCTTCCTCTCATGCTTCCAATCATTTTGCGCTGGCCACTTTCTGGTTCCTCAGCCTCCGCTCCATCGGCATCCGCAGGTGGTGGTGGGTATGGGTATGGGCCCTGCTGATAGGCTATGCGCAGGTATACGTCGGCAAACATTACCCGCTGGACATTGCAGGGGGCGCCATCTACGGCTTCCTGGTGGGCTGGCTTATTTCAAGACTCTTCATCTGGTGGAACCAGTCAGGTTTCAGGCTCATCAGGCACAATCGTCGCCTGGATGCAGTAACTTAGATACATTATGCAAACCTATCCTGCAACAGCCAGGTTCTGGCAGTGTGTAGCCATTATCGTTATTTCGCTTATCCCGGGTCTTTTTACCACGCTCATGGAGCCGGATGCGGCCCTGTATGCGGGCATCGCCAAACAGATAGCCTGGCGCGGCGACTGGGTGAACCTTTTTGCCGACGGGAAGGACTGGCTGGACAAGCCGCATCTTCCTTTCTGGATCAGCGCGCTTAGTTTCAAGATATTCGGGGTCAGCACCTTTGCCTACAAGCTGCCGGCTTTCCTTTGCTGGCTGCTGGGAGCGAGATTTACCTATCTTTTTGCCCGCCATTTTTATGGAGAAGGCGCTGCGCAGATCGCAGCACTGGTTTACCTCACCGCGCTGCATGCCATTATCAGCAGTAACGACGTGAGGGCGGAACCATACCTGACCTGCTTTTTGATCGGCGCGTCGTGGTACCTGGTGAAAGCGATGGGAAATGTGTGGAACATTGTGCCTGCGGCCTTTTTCACGGGCCTGGCCATGATGACCAAAGGCCCGTTCGTGCTGATCCCCATCGGCGGCGGCATGTTGCTGCACTGGGCCATGCAAAAGGATTGGAAACAACTGCTGCAATGGCGCTGGTACCTGTACCTGGTGTTGTGCGGCGTGTTCATACTGCCGGAGCTCTGGTGCCTATGGCTCCAGTTCGACGCGCATCCGCAAAAAACAGTGTTTGACCGGCAGAACGTTTCCGGTATCCGGTTCTTCCTGTGGGACAGCCAGTTTGGCCGTTTCTTCAACACCGGGCCCATCAAGGGCAAAGGCGATCCGTTCTTCTTCCTGCATACGCTGCTCTGGGCCTTCCTGCCATGGAGCCTGTTGTTATACGCCGCTATTTTCCAGCGCTTCCGGAGGCTGCGCCGCGGTGTGGAATGGATTACGCTGGGCGCGGGAATGCTCACGCTGCTGGTGTTTTCCCTTTCAAGGTTCCAGCTGCCGCATTACCTGAATATTTTATTCCCGTATTTCAGCATCCTGCTGGCCGCCTGGCTGTTTGAGCTGGCGGGGGAGAAGAAGGTGTTCATAACGCAACGTATCATATCTGTGATCGTGGTAGTGCTGCTGGCGGCGATCACCGTGCTGTTCCAGCCACCGTACTGGTGGGTGTACATCGTGCTGAGCGCTATCGCGTTCGTAGTGTGGTGGCGTTGGAAGAAGCCGGAAGACGTGGTGCGGGTGAGCGTGCTGGCCAGCGTGTGTGCGGCGGTTTTCCTGAACGTGTTCTTTTACCCGGCGCTGGTACAATACCAGGGCGGATCGGAAACGGCGATGTGGAAGAATAAAAAATTTCCCGGCGAATCAGTACGGTTCTACCTGGTCAATTCCTATTCTTTCGAATTCTACAGCGATGCGCCGGTACTGCGCAGCGACAGCGCGCATGGGCTGGTATACACCGGGCGCGAAGGCCTGGCTTCGCTGGATGAGAAAGGTGTCAGCTATAAAACGGAAGCCGTATTCCCCAGCTACCGCGTCACCCGGCTGGATGGCAAGTTCGTGAACCGCGCCACGAGGGCGAAAGAGCTGGACAGTGTGTGGGTGCTGAGGGTCAGGTAGCCTTCGCCCGCTTGCTGCTGAGCCAGATGCCCGCCAGCACCAGTACGCCGCCTGCCAACTGTAGCGTGGTCAAAGAATCTTTCAGGAATATGAATGCGATCAATGCGCCGATCACGGGGTTCAGGTTCAGGAAGTTGCCCACCTGCGCGGCCGGCAGGTTTTCCAGCGCCTGGTTGTAAAGTGAATAGGCCACAGCCGTAGCGAATATCCCAAGGTACACCATTCCCGCCCAGGCCCTCCATGAAATATCAGGCATGCCATGGACAATGATCTCGTAAGCCGGCAACGGCAGTGATAGCGCGGTGCCAATGAACGTGCTCACTGTTGTGACCAGCACCGTATCCGAATCCTTCACACTTCTCGACAGCAGCGTGTAAGCGCTCCACAGCAACACGGCGCCTACTATCAGGAAGCTCCCCAGCAAAGCGTTCTGCGACTTTTCCGCATTGCCGATAAACCCTACCAGGATGACCCCGGAAACAGATAACACGATCCCCGCAATGGTTCTTTTGCTGAGATGTTCTCTCAAAATAATAGCAGCAGGAATAGCAATGGCCACGGGCACCAGTCCTTCTATGAGCGCTCCCGTGGAAGCGGATACGAGCTTCATGCCTGTATTGAACACGAAATAATACAGCGTAGTGCCTGCCAGGCCCATCAGCACCAGCTTTTTATAAGGAAGCGGCTGTTTCACCTTCCGCCGCCTTACAAGATAAAAAGGAAGCAGCGCCGCGCAGCCAATGAGGTTGCGGATGCCGGCGAACACAAAAGGCGGCACTTCTGTTACGACCAGCTTGGTAACAGTAAAGGAGCTGCCCCAGATGAGCATGACAAATATGATACTGATGAGCCCTTTGGTGTGCTCGGGGAGAGTTAGTTTCGGCATACAGGCTTCCCGGTTAATGGTATCGATAAAGATAAGAAAGCCCGCGGAATTGACAGGTTCAGGGCTGCTTTTTCTCCTGTTGGTGCTGGTTGATCTTTTCCCAGGCCTCCCGCGTAAGCGTTACCAGCTCGTTCTTTTTGCAGTCCCAGATGGAAACGAATTTTTCCGAGATCACGTAATGCTGCTCCCAGCCGGCGTACTTTGCATACAACATCAGTGTACAGATATCCGTTGCCGTGATGTGATAGCCTGTTTCAGGCCGGTGGCTGTGCATAGTTGCCGTGTTGGGTTCTTCTTTTTTGTATTCGATGGGAATGATGTTCCTGTGCAGTTGTTGGGTACTGATCACCTTGTTGTCCTTATCGAAAGTGAGCAGGTAATCATTCCCGAAAACTACCAACCCGCTCACTTTCGGGCCGGTGAGCACATACGCCTTCCTGTAGCCTTTGCCGATAAGTGGGATGGGGTTCAGGTTGGTGTTGTTGTAGAGCCTGAAAATGGTGTCCCGGTTTATTTCCGCAAGGGTGGCCTTGCGAAGCAGGTAGATATCCCGTTCTTGTGCGGTAAAAGCCCGCGCAGCGCTGTCTATCGTTGCCTGCGCAGGATCAAAATTATTACCGAAAGTAATGGCGGCCAGCACCCGCGGCGTGTCGCTGCGGGAGAAGAAAATGCAGGTATGGTGTTCTCCCCCGCTGTACGAAAAATAACCGCCCGGGTTTTCCCGCCGTGGCGCCAGCTTTTCCATAAAGATGTCTGTGCCGTGCCAGGAGGCCATCTCCAGGGCATACAGCATTTTTCCTTCGGCAACAATATCGTCAGGAGTGCTTTGGGCGCGCGTTGTTGTAAAGAACAATACCAGGAGAACAACGGGAATGACTTTCATATGTATACGGATTTTAACACCTGATGCGGGAAAGGATAAATTTCCATAACACCGGTGCAGCGGAAAGATAGGAATTAATCAAACCACATGCTCGCCCAACTTCTCCCTCAATATGTTCAGCGCTTTGCCGATATGTTTTTCAACGGTGTTGACGGAGATATTCATCCGCTGGGCAATGGATTTGTAGGAAAGCCGCTCGAAGCGGCTTAGAGTAAACGCCTCTTTGCATTGCGGGGAGAGGTCGTCTATAATGATATGAAGCTTTTGTTCCAGTTCTTTGGCCTGCAGCATTTCCACGGCCTCGTGGGTAAATATCCCGGGTTGCTCTTCCTGGAGGGAAATGGCGTGTTTGGCCATGATCATGCGGGCTCTCATTTCGTGCAGCACTTTGTTCCGCAGCGTGGCAAACAGGTAAGCCTGCACATTCCCGTGCCGGTCCAGGGTGGGCGCTTTCTCCCAGAAATTGATCAGCACGTCCTGTACTATTTCCTCCACGACAGCTTCGTCCTGTATCCGTTTAAATGCGGCTGCGCACAAAAGCGCGTAATACCGGTAATGTAAAACGGTCAGCGCAGCTTCACTTTTATGAGCAACCTGTTCAAGCAATTCCTGGTCTGTAAGTGAAAAAAGCAAAGGAGTAAAGTGTTTGGCCGGATCAAAATTAGGAAGGGGGATTTTAAGACGAAATCAAGTGTTTGTTAAGAAAACATTATCGTTATATGAAATGCTGAATTATTCCTGCATGCGCATGGCGGTAAGCAGCGGGGTATGCAATATAGATAGTAGCATGGATGAAAAACAATTGATCAAACTCATTGAGAAATATCTTTCCGGGCAATGTTCGGAAGAAGAGAAAACGCAGGTAGAGCAATGGTATGCATCTTCCGGGCAGGAGCAGCCGGCATTTTTTAACGGGGATGCGCAGCTGGTGAAAGATTCCGCCGACCGTTCATTAAAAGCCATACGTGAAAGACTGGCGGTACGTGAACAGGTTGACGTGCCGGAAAAACAAGGCCGGCGGCGGATCATACGGCTCTCCTCGTGGGCGGCAGCGGCCTGTGTGCTGGTATGCGTGTCTGTTATCGCGGGGTTTTACCTGAAAAGTTCCCGCTCTGCCGGTGAATACACGGTGTTGTCTACAAGCATCGGCGAAGTGAAAGAGTGGAAACTGCCAGATGGTTCATCCGTATGGCTGAATGCAGGCAGCAGCATCAGGTTCCCGGCGGGTTTTAATGAACAAACGAGAGAGGTCTACCTCGAAGGCGAAGCTTTTTTTGATGTGGTGCAGGAAGTGAATAAACCTTTTATCATCCATTCCGGCAAGCTCAATACACGCGTGCTGGGTACAGCTTTCACCGTATCGGCCTATCCCGGCGCGGCACTCAGTACCATCACTGTATTGCAGGGAGAAGTACAGGTAAGCGATGCTTCACATGTGCTGGGAAACCTGGTGGCAGACAGGAAAATAGAATACCGGAACGACATCGGGAAAAGCACCGTGGCAGGTGTGGATGCCACTAAGGACGTGGCCTGGAAAGAAAGGAAGCTGGTATTTACGGACCTGCCCATGTCGGATATTTCCATTCACCTGGAGCGCTGGTATGGTTACAGGTTTCATTTTGAGAACCGGCAGCTGAAAGACGTCCGGTTTACGGCCAGCTTTGCCAATACCATCAGCCTGCCTGACCTGCTGAAGCTGATGAAAGAGGCCAGTCATGTGGAATACCGGCTGGACCATCAAACGAAGACAGTAACTTTTTTATAGAACATTCATACAGGAAGACAGGAGACACTTGCCGGGCATATGCACAGCGGGTTTCCGGCAGGCGGCGCCGCCTGTGCGGGTACCGGCCTGCGTTAGCCGACGGGGATAGCCATACATACAAAAACCGTTTTGTGGTGAGAGACAAAACGGTTTGAAAGGACTCTAATATGTAGCATTTCATCATTAAAATCCAACGTAAATATATGCATTTTCTTTCCAAAAGAGGAAGGGTATTGTATTGCCATCAGCGCCCTTTACCTGCTACCAGGCTTCGCCTACATTTTTATACCATTATGAGGATCTGCACGATTGTTTTTCTGCTGACATTTACCGGGGCTCTTGCGTTGCTGGCTAAAAATGGCCATGGGCAGGGCATGAGAGATACCAAGATCAGCCTGGATGAAAAAAATACTTCGCTGGACGTTGTGCTTTCGCGCATTGAGAAGCTGAGCGCCTTTCATTTTATCTACCAAAGTGAAATGGTGCGGCAGCAAAAGATCACCCGTTTCAAAGTGGACCAGGCCAGCCTGGAAAATGTGCTGCATGCCCTGCTGACCCCGCGGGGCTTCAGCTTCAAACAAATGGGGGAGAATATCATTATCGACCTTGCAAAGAACGTTAATAAAAAACAAGCTGTAACAACAGAGGCAACCCGGCAATCCGCTATCTCGGGAAAGATCGTCAATGAAAAAGGCGAGGCCATGCCGGGCGTTACCGTGATGGTGAAAGAAAGCCGCCAGGTAACTTCTTCCCGGCCTGACGGTTCGTTCAGCATCACCGCGGAAGCGGGGCAGACGCTGGTGTTCTCCTACCTGGGCTACAAGAGAACAGAGAAAGTGATAAGCAGCAGCGCCGGCATCAACATCACCCTCGAACCTGAAAGCAGCCTGCTGAACGACGTAGTGGTAGTAGGCTACGGCACACAGAACAGGAAAGACGTGACCACGGCCATCAGCTCGCTGAAAAGCGCTGATATCAACAACTTCCCCGCAACGGGCCTGGATAAAGCAATGACCGGTAAAATGGCCGGTGTGCAGGTAATGCAGCCCAGCGGCTCACCCGGCGCAGGGATCACTATCGCCATCCGCGGGAAATCTACCATTACCGCCGGCTCAGCGCCCTTGTACGTAGTAGATGGTTTGCCGCTTTCCGATTTCGGCGATAACAATAATGCGAATGGCATCGGCCTGAAAGTGAACCCTCTGGATGCGATCAACGTAAACGACATCGAAAGCGTGGACGTGCTGAAAGACGCTTCCGCCGCGGCCATTTACGGATCGCGGGGCTCCAACGGCGTTATCATCATCACCACGAAAAGAGGAAAGAGAGACAAGCCGGTAGTGAGCTACGACGGCTACTACGCGGTTCAGCAGGTCGCCAAAAAGATACCTATGCTGGACGCCTACGAATACGCCAAACTGATCTACGACGCGCATAACAACTCCTATCTCGACCTGCTGGCAGACAAAAATATCCAGGGCAGTATCAGCGACGATAATGCCACCAGGCTGGCCAAGCTGGGCGGGGATAACAGCGGTGGACAGGCCTACCTGCTGCCTCCCCAGATCTTCCCCTACCTCAACGGCGAGCCCGGTCTCACCAACACAGACTGGCAGGACGCCATCTTCAGGAACGCGCCCATGCAAAGCCATACCGTGTCTGTAACAGGTGGCTCGCCCAACGTGCGTTATTATATTTCCGGCAATTACCTGGACCAGCAGGGCGTCGTGATACAGTCCGGCTTTAAAAGATACGGCGGCCGTGTGAACCTCGATGCTTCTTACCAGCAGCTCAAATTAGGCGCCAGCATCAACTACACCCACGAACGATACCAGTTCCAGCCCTCGGAAGGCCGCTTTGCCTCCGATGAATTTATTGTGCCGATCGCCTTGACCGCCGCGCCGTTCTTCCCTGTATACAACGAAGACGGATCGTACGATTACGGTCAATATAATTTCCGCTACGCGGGCTCGCAAACCATCAATCCCGTGGCGCTGGCCAACCTGAAAACGGATATTACCGGGAATAATAAGCTGCTCGGGAATGTTTTCGCACAGTATGACTTTACGCCGGAGTTATCCAACAAGCTGTCTTTCGGCATCAACATGGACAACTCCAACCGTAGCGCATACCGGCCTTCCACCCTGCCCACTGTTTCCCCTTCTTCCCCCACTTCCAATCCCGTTGGCACTTACTGGAACAGCGATTTTGTGAACTGGATGGTGGAAAACACCCTTTCGTACAACAAGCTGATCGGCGATCACTCCATCAAGGCCATCGCCGCCGTGAGCGCGCAGAAGGAAACCCGCTCCAACACCCAGGTACAGGGAACCGGCTATGCCAACGATCTCGTTAAAACGCTGAACGGCGCCACTGCTATCAAAAGTTTCGGCGGAAGAACAGAGCAATGGGCGCTGCTGTCTGCATTAACCCGTGTGCAATACGGCTTTAAAGATAAATACCTCCTTTCCGTAGCGCTCCGCGCTGATGGCTCTTCCCGCTTCGGGGCCGATTCGCGGTATGGATATTTCCCTTCCGCCTCCGTAGGCTGGAATATAGACCGGGAGGCATTTATGCAGGACCAGCAGCTGATCAGTTCACTGAAATTAAGAGGCAGCTACGGCCTGACGGGCAACTTCCAGATCGGTAACTACCAGTACCAGTCGCTGCTGTCTTCTTCTAACTATGTATTCGGCGACCAGGGCGCTACCAGCCTGTATTCCGGCCTTTTCCAGTCCACGCCGGGCAACGATAAGCTGGGATGGGAGAAAACCTCCGCCTTTAACCTCGGCCTGGATGTTGGTTTCTTCAAAGAACGCCTGCACATCACCATCGATGCATATAACAATAATACCAGCGACCTGCTGCTGGATGTGCCCGTACCGCAAAGCTCAGGCTACCGCACCAACCTGATGAACATCGGGAAAGTGAATAACAGGGGCATTGAGATCTCCATTTTTGGCGACAACAAGATCGGGCAGTTCCGCCTCACCAACAGCGGGAATATTTCTTTCAACCGCAATAAAGTGCTGGACCTTGGCGGCGCCAATTCCATCATCACGCAGGCCAACGGGGTGATCTACTTTATTACCGAGGTAGGGAAACCCATCGGCAATTATTATACCCTCGTGCACGACGGCATCTATAAAAGCGAAAAGGAACTGAATGATCCTTCCATTCCCAAAGTGGCTGGCGCCAAAGTGGGTGATTTCAAATTCGTGGACCAGAATGGCGACGGCGTGATCGACGGCAGCAACGACCGCGCAGTGACCGGTAACTACATGCCCGCATTCACTTATGGCTTCTCCAGCCAGCTTCAATACAAAACATTCGACCTGAGCATGGCACTGCAGGGCATTTACGGGAACGAGATCGCCAACATCAACTCCCGCTACATCAACAGCCTGGAGAGTTTCGTGAACAATACCACCGATGCGCTGGACAGGTTCCATTCGGAAGACAATCCCGGCAACGGCTGGGTGGCCAGGGCCAACCGCAGCCAGCGCGGGCTGAATGCAACGATTTCCACCTATTCCATCAAAGACGGGTCTTATCTGAGGATCAGGGATATCACGCTGGGCTTTAGCCTGCCGGAGAGGCTGGTGCGCAAATCGGGCTTCTCGAAAGTGAGGGTATATGTTTCGGCCAACAACCCGTTCATGTTTACCAAATACGATGCGTATAACCCGGAGATCAGCCAGTCTACAGATCCGTTAACGCCGGGTATCGACTATGGAAGTTATCCGTTAAGCAAATCCTACGTGTTTGGTCTCAATTTAAGATTATAAAAAGATTTATACTATGAACAGAATTATAATGTTGATGGCGGTTTGCATGATGTTCGCGCTGCCGTCGTGCGATAGTTTCCTTTCACTTACGCCACCGTCCCAGGCTACCGCCGGTAATTTTTACAAGACCACCGCTGATGTGACCAATGCTGTAACGGCGGCCTATTCCGCTTTGCGGTCTGGCTCTATGTATACCGGGCATTTTATTTACCTGATGGAAGTGCGTTCGGATAATATCGAAGACCAGAACCCCGGGGCCAATGCCGGCATGAACTACAACATAGACCGGTTCCTGGCGCTGGCAGACAATGGCGTGGTGGGCGACGCTTACCTGGCGTTGTACGGCGCGATCTCCCGCTGCAACAACGTACTGCCCCATCTTGGTGTTGTGACGGACCCGGCTTTGAAAATGCAGTATGAAGGAGAGCTTCGTTTCCTGCGTGCGCTGCATTATTTCCAGATCGTGCGGTTGTGGGGAGCGGCGCCTTTGGTATTATCAGTAGTGACCACGGAAGAATCCAAAAGCATTGGAAGAAGCCCGGTGGCTGATGTATATGCAGCCATCGAGGCCGACCTGACAGCCGCAGCAGGCCTTTTGCCGGCAGTGTATACGAAGAACGCAGATATGGGCAGGGCAACAGCCGGGGCTGCAAAAGCTTTGCTGGCGAAGGTTTACCTGACAGAAAAAAAATACAGCCAGGCAGTGAACACATTAAAAGAGCTGGCGCCTCCGCAAAGCAATCCATTCGGTTACCGTCTGCTGGACAATGTGGCCGACGTGTTCAGCGCCGGCAATAAAATGAATGACGAGATCATTTTTGCCATCCGCTATGATAAAACCATCCTGGGGCAGGGGCACGGGTTGTTCTTCGGCAACCCCGTTCTTGACCCTAAACTGCTGAACGCCTACGAAAGCGGGGATGCCCGCCGCGATCTGCTGAATAAGGCGCAGCTGAATGCCACCACCTTCCTGGTGAAGAAGTATTACGACACCTACGACCTCACCAACCAGAACATGGGCAACGATTTCGTGATCCTGCGGTATGCCGATGTATTGCTGATGTATGCTGAAGCATTGAATGAAATGGCTTACAGCAGCGATCCCAATGGCGATGCTTTCAAATACCTGAATATGGTGCGTACCCGTTCGGGTGCAACGCCCTTCACTCCCGTACAGCTGGCCAGCCAGGCGGCTTTCAGGGTAGCAGTGCTCCAGGAACGCCGTTTGGAATTGCCATTGGAACTGCATCGCTGGTTCGACCTGGTGAGGACTTCCACAGCGATCGATGCGCTGAAAACGTCAGGCCTTACGCCGATCACCATTGAGCCGTACCAGTACCTGTATCCCGTGCCGCAGGGGCAGATAGAGACGATGAACAACCAGGCATTGTATCCTCAGAACCCCGGCTACACCAAATAAAACTCAACATCATAGGAATAATGTCATGAAGAAGATCGTATATATGTCAATGCTACTGCTGTCGGTTTATGGCAGCAAAGCCGTTGCTCAGCAAACAGCCAAAGGCTGCGTTTACCTGGACGCCAATGCAAACGGCAAAAAAGACGGGAAAGAAAAAGGCATGCCGGGAGTGGCCGTCAGCAATGGCCGCGAAGTGGTGACCACGGATAATAAAGGCCGGTACAAATTACCTGTAAGCGACGACGCGATCATTTTCGTGATCAAACCTTCAGGGTATGCGTTGCCGCTGAATGCCGACAACCAGCCGAAACACTATTACATCCACAAACCGAAAGGCTCGCCAAAGTTTGAATATGCCGGCTCCGCGCCAACGGGTCCGCTTCCTGCGTCTATCGACTTCCCGCTGAGGCCGCAGAAGGAATCCAATAACTTTAAAGCGCTGGTATTCGGCGACCCGCAGATCTACGACGACCGGGAGCTGGGATATTTTGATAAAGGCATTGTTTCCGAAGTAGTGGGCGTGAAAGATGTTGCATTCGGCATTTCACTGGGAGACCTGGCGGGGAAAGACCTGGGTTATCATAAACCCTACAGCAAGACCGTCGCCAAAATAGGCATTCCCTGGTACAACGTGGAAGGCAACCACGACATGAATAATGATGCGCCGGTCGATTCCCTGGCGGATGAGACCTTTGAAGCGAATTTCGGTCCCAATACCTATTCCTACAACTACGGCAATGCGCATTTCATTATCCTCGACGATAATTTATACCCCGATCCCCGCGGCCACCGTCGCGGGTTATGGGCCGGTTTTACCGAAAAGCAGCTGGAGTTCATCAAAAACGACCTGGAGCTGGTGGACACCAGTAAGCTGGTAGTACTTGCTTTCCATTGTTCGATGTACATCGTCAACGAAAATTCTTTCCGGAAAGAAGACCGCAACAGGCTCTTCAACCTGTTGCAGCCATACCCGCATGTGCTGGCACTGTCGGCACATTCGCATAACCAGCGGCAGCATTTTTATGGAAAAGAAGAAGGCTGGAACGGCGCAGCGCCTTTCCATGAATTCAATGTAGGCGCTACCTGCGGCAACTGGTACTCCGGCAGGGTAAATGCACAGGGAGTAATGGAATCCGTCATGAGCGACGGCACGCCCCGCGGGTATGTGTACCTGAATGTTTCCGGCAACCAATACACCGCGGATTACAAAGTAGCCGGGAAGCCCGCGGATTACCAGATCGGGCTGTATCACCGGAAGGTGATGTCTACCATCTGGTGGGACGGCCAGGGATTCATTTACGCGAATTTTTTCATGGGCCACAAAGGCAGCGAGCTGGAGTGCCGCATCGATAACGGCGGCTGGAAACGCATGATATATACAGAAGAAGGCGATCCTGCGTTTATCAGCGAGCTGTACAAATGGGATGATTCAGATTCCCTGTTCCGCGGCCGCAGGCCCACAACCTATGCCAACAGCCTGCATTTGTGGAAGATGCGGCTGCCGGAGAACCTGGGCGTTGGCACACACCAGGTAGAAGTGCGGGCAACCGATCCTTTTGGAAGGAAGTTTGTGCAGAAGAGCGCTTACCGGATTGAAGAACCTACGTTTTAACGGGTCATTTACTGAAAAGAAAAGCCGCTGACGAAGCATGTCGGCGGCTTTCTGTTTTTTATTTAAGGTGTGTTTTTAGTTCATGGCCCGGTAGCTGTTGTGGATCATCTGGCGGTTTTTCCAGGCGTCCAGCAGGGTGAGGTTCCTTTTTTGCAGCGCCCTGAACAGTTCCATGGCATTGGCGGCTTTTGAAAGAAATTCCCTGTCGCTCAGCAACCCGTGCTTTTTGCCGGCGCGGCCGTTCAGGGAAGTTTGCAGCACTTCCGCACTTTGCATGAAACGCCTGACGGCGTCCTGCATTTGTTCGATGTTTTCGATGCCGGAGCTGTGGAATTTATCAGACAGCTTTGCGGCAAGCGGCTGGAGCGTGTCGTTGTGGAAGGACGTAAGCAGGCTGTGATATTTGCCGGTGGCACCGGAAAGGTCTTTACCGGGGGCCTGCCGCAATACTTCCATCAGCCGCGTGGCCGCAGGGATGTCGGTATTCCTGAGCTTATTGGCAATTTTGATGATGTAATGGCTGGAATCGTGCTCTTTGTTATGCCATTCCAGCAGCTTCTTCAGGTCGTCTTTCCCGGTATAACATTTATAGATCAGCGTGTCGTGCTGTTCCAGCGATTTGAAAGGAAAGAATGTAAACCCTTCGCAGAATTTCTTTTGCAGTTCGGTGTCTGTAAATGTAGGCATATCCCTTGTTGTTTACGATGATCGGTTTCCTTACGGTATAGGTTCCACAGGCAGTAATGTATTCTATTCAAAGATAAATTACCATCCGCGTGCGCCGGTAACCCTTAAGTGGTAGAACAGCTGTAAACAACCATAAGATGCGTTGTATCTTAGTGTTACGTCAATCCCAATAAGTGCCGTCCAGCCCGAGCACGGTGCCCAGCCATAACCCGAAGATGTAGACGATCACGCCCAAAACGATGCCCAATACCGCTCTCCAGCCGCCGTGGTGGCGCAGATGGTCCATGAAGTAGAAGAAGGCGCCGCCTGTTGCACCAGCGAGTGGAACGATGACGAGCGGGCGTACCATCCAGAACCGGGGCCAGGCCGGGTCGCCTTCCCCGGCGCTGATGAGGAAAGCGGTGATGAGGGCAAGCGCGATGGCGGCTCCCAGGAGCATGCGTTTGGTAAGCGAAACGGGGTGGAGTGGGCGGGTTGATGTGTTTTCGTTTGTCATGATGTTTTTTTGGTTTGTGGTAAATACTTTGTATTTGAAAAATATTTTATCCGGTTAAGCGTGTTTCATTTTGCCGAGAAGATAATGAAGGGCCAGCGCGAGAATGCTCCAATAGAAAGCAAACCCGGCGAGGAAAAATGGAGGAGGTGTATCCGGGTCCTGGCGCAGAAAATGAATGAATGGCAACAAAGGGCCTACCAGGATAATTTTGACAGGAGACAGGATGATGGACACAGCCGATTGCCAGCCGGCCTGCGATGCCGATCCGAAGAAGGATCCAGGCGGCTGATCCAGCAGCGATGTGGTGCAAAAAAGGAAAGCAAATGCGATAATGAGAAAGAGCGCAATAAATTTTATTCTTGAAATGTTCATGGCCTGTTTTTTTAAGTTAGACGGGCTTAGTTTTCTTTCGTGAATATCCTTTCAATCCCGAGCCGCTTCATGGTCATCTGTTTTTTCGCTGTGTCAAATTCAAAAGACACGCCGTTTACGCCTTCTATTTTGAATTTGTCCTGTGCTGTTGCTTCGAGCGGGGCCGGAGATGATTCCCCCGGAGGTTGAATATAAAGCGTGCTGCCGTTCCTGGTGACCGTAAATTTGGCGGGAGCACCGGTGAGTGAATAAACGCCTGCGTATTGATCCAGTACTTCTGTGCTGATGGCGACCGGTTCGAAGCTGGGGATATCAAACGGCTTATCGTAGTAAATGTCCGTGATGCCTTTCATAATGTCTCCCACCGGGTGAACCTTTGCATTGGAAGCATAAGCGACCGCCAGCTTTTCTTCAGGCATGTATGCCAGCCATGCGCCATAATTATCAGCTCCGCCTGTGTGCCCGTAGAATGTTCTGCCGGCGAAATCGAAAGGCTCCATGCCTATGCCATCGTTGTCTTCCATTGTTTTCATGATGTGCAGGTTCTCCTTCGAGATCAGTTTCCCTTCAAACAGCGCCTGGATAAATTTAGCCATGTCGTTTGGAGTGGATACGATGGCACCGGAGCTAAAAAGATTGCCGGGATGCGTTTCTGGCTGCTGTTTCCAGCCGCCGGTATACCTGTAAGTAAGACTTTCATTTTTATTCACATCAATGTTCCCGGTCGCGATATAGGTATCGCGGAGCCCGTTCCTGGAAGTGATCCTGTCGCTGAGGGCTTCCGCATAAGGTTTGCCGCTTATTTTTTCAATAATAAGGCCTAAAAGGATGTAGCCCGAATTGCTGTAGGCATGTTTGGCGCCCGGCTCAAAGTCAGATTTGCCTTTGGAGATGATAGAGAGCAGTTCCTCTTTCGTTATTGGTTCCGTTTTTGGCCGGGTGCGCATGTTCACATCCACCAGCGCATCATGAATGCCGCTGCGGTGCGCGAGTATATGTCCGATAGTAATTTTGCCGGCGTTGTCGACCTGAGGGAAGAATTGACTGAGCGTATCAGTGAGCTTCAGTTTCCCTTCTTCTGCCAGCTGAAGGATCATTACAGCGGTGTACATTTTGGTGACCGAACCGATCCGGTACCGGCTGGCCGCGGTGAGCGGTTTCTTTTCAGTTTCGGTTACCCGGGCGTAGCCGATGGACCGGGTGTAGAGCACATCGCCGTCTTTGGAGATGACGAGGGTGCCCATGGCTTTATTTTTTTCAGCGAGCCGGTCGAAGTACTGATCGAGTTTTGCTTTGTTGAACGTCTGCGCATAGCCGGAAGTAAGCAGCGTCAGTACCAGCAACGGGGCGGATAGTATTTTCAGGATCATAATATGGATGTTCTGCATTGGTTAATAAAGTGCTTTGTGTTGCAAAGTTAAATAAAAACACTTTGCATTTCAAAGTAAATTCGAAAAATTCTCCTGGAAAGGTTAAGGGATTGGTAATCTATGTGTTGTGTTTGGGATGGAATATCAGCCGTAAGCGGAATATTCCGTAAATTAGCGCATAGTTCCCCGAAATATATTTAGTGAGCAGTATACTTATGATAACGCATCCTCAACTCCAAAATCTCCTCAACTCAATATTATGAGAAAGATCTGCCCTGCACTTATCCTGGTATTTTTTCTTTTCGCCTGCATCAACCGCAAAGCGCCTAAAGGCGATCAGTCAACTGTTAAAGCTTCCGGCTCTGTTGGTTGTTATGTTCCCCGTACGACCGACAAGGAATGGTATACTTCAGAAAAGAAAGCGCCCATGTTTAAAGGTTTGGGCGGCATTGATTTTAATATTTCAACGCCGGTTAAAGAAGCGCAGGCTTATTTTAACCAGGGAATGATGCTGGCTTATGGTTTTAACCATGCTGAAGCAGCCAGGTCATTTTTTGAAGCGAGCCGCCTTGATCCCACCTGTGCTATGGCATATTGGGGCTTCGCGTATGTATTAGGCCCCAATTACAATGGTGGAATGGAAGAAGATAATTTTCAACGCGCCTACAAAGCGGCTGTTAAAGCACGATCGCTTTCCGGGAGCTGCACTCCCAAAGAAATTGCGCTGATAGAGGCATTGGCAACCCGGTATGCGCAACAGCCCCCGGCCGACCGCAGTCCACTGGACATTGCCTATGCCGCAGCCATGAAGAAAGTATACGCGCAATATCCTTCCGACCCGGATGTAGGAGCGCTGTACGCAGAAGCGATGATGGACCTGCATCCATGGGACTTGTATGATAAAAAAACGAAAGCTCCCAAAGCATGGACACCCGAGCTGGTCCGCGTGCTGGAGCACCTCATGAAAAGCCATCCCCTGCATCCCGGCGCGCATCATTTTTATATCCATGCGCTGGAGGCTTCCGCCACCCCGGAAAAAGCACTGGCAAGCGCGAAATTGCTGGATACACTGGTACCGGGCGCCGGTCACCTGCTGCATATGCCTTCACATATTTATATCAATACAGGAGATTATCATCTTGGCTCAATCTCCAATATCCGCGCGGTGGAAACAGACAGCGCATATACCACCGCCTGTCATGCCCAGGGCGCTTATCCCCTGGCTTATTTCCCGCATAACTATCATTTCCTGGCTGCTACCGCAACATTGGAAGGCAATTCAGCCTGGGCCTGGAAAGCCGCGAAGGAATTGCAGCAGCATACTTCCGGGGAGATCATGCGCATGCCCGGCTGGGGAACATTGCAACACTATTATACCATCCCGCTTTACATAGCCGTAAAATTGTCGATGTGGGATACGATCGCCGCACTTCCGCCACCCGGGCGGGACCTCGTGTATCCCCGAGCCATCTGGCATTACGCAAAAGGAATGGCCTTCCTGGGAAAACAGGATGTAACAAATGCGGCAAAAGAACTGGACAGCTTAAACATCCTCGCCGCAGACACGATCCTCCGGGACCTCACCATCTGGAACATCAATACCACCGCCGACCTGGTGCAGATCGCGTCGAAAGTATTGTCTGCGGGGATAGCATTGCAAAAAGATCAGCCCGACCGTTCCATTTCGATGCTGAAAGAAGCAGTTGCCATGGAAGACGATCTCAACTACAACGAGCCGCCGGATTGGTTCTTCTCAGTCAGGCATCACCTGGGCGCGGTGTTGCTCAAGGCGAAAAAATATAAAGAAGCCGAAGAAGTTTATCGCCAGGATCTGCGGACCTGGCGGAAGAACGGCTGGGCGTTGATCGGTTTGCATAAGGCTTTGGCGCTGCAGAACAAAAAGGATGAAGCGCAGAAGGTCCTTGCCGCTTTTGATGAAGCGTGGAAGTATGCTGATATAAAGATCAATTCGTCTTCTGGTATTATGCAATGACCGGTTTTTCTATTGAGCCACTTTAATATAACCCCAGCCTTCTTTTTGACGGGAGATGATCTCATAGATCGCGTCCGGTACAACTTTAACACCAGGTATCAGCTGGCTTTCATCCATATTCTTTCTTTTGAGTGTATAGCCGCATACCTTGAATGCCACTTTTTTTTCATTGATCAGTTCTTCAATATCTTTTACAAAAGCTGATTTTTCTTTGCACACCATTTCAATCCCTTCGCTATAGATCGCGACCTCCAGTTTGGCGTCCGGTCTTGATTCTATGATGCTCCTGGCCTGCCGCAGCACGGCCTGGTGGTTTGCAGGGTCTTTACTGGTCAGGTCGAAGATCACTTTGTAAGGTATTTTCTGGGCATAAATGTAAATGCTCCCGAAAAGTAAGAACAGCAGAACAATTAATTTTTTCATGAGTGAGGTTTTTAATGTTTTTGTTTGTGCATTGCTTTAATAGGCGCGAATGGGCCATATTTATGTTGCAGTGCCGGGAAGGTGTCTGCGAATGGCCCGAATGGATGATCGATGGGCTTGGTGTATATGACCGGCCAGTCGCCGGGGAATTTTTTCTCCGGCCGGGGTTGCGTAATAATGAAAGCGGCAACATCCCAGGCTTCGGCATCTGTGAGCTGTGGGTTGCTGTAATTTGTGCCCTGTGGCATGTTGTGCCTGATATAACCGGCCATTTTTGTAAGACGGTAAATTCCCGCGCCCGTATTGAAGCTGCCATCTCCCCATAAAGGCGGGTAGTGGTATCCCGCGGTATCAGTCTTCTTTTTTCCTTCTCCGTTCAGGCCATGGCATTGCATGCATTTTTTTGTGTAAACCAGCGCGCCCTTCACGGTGTCTGCGGCCCTGTCTAAAAATGGTAATTCTTTAATACCGCTTCCCGGCGGCCGGGTTCCCTTTCGCAGGCCCTTTCCCAGCCAGCGCATATATGCAACCATGGCCTGCATTTCGCGGCTGTTGCTATCGATTGGTTCGCCATTCAGGCTCCGCTCCAGGCAATCGTTTATCTTTTTTTCAAGCGATTCAATGGTGCCGCTTCTTTCCCTGAATTTTGGATATGTGGAAAATGCCGCCCCGTAGTTATTTCCCCAGGGTATGGTACCTGCGGAGAGATGGCAGTTCTGGCAATTCATGCCATTGCTGACCGTTCCCACGGCGCCTCCCGGGCCGAGATACTGCGCTGTATTGGCGATCAGATCCCGCCCATAGCGGATCAGCGTACCCTCCGCCGTATGCGGTATAGTTGAAGTGTCGGGAGCGGCCCATAAGATTTCGGGTACCTGCTTATTCCTTTTACAGGTTAGCAGCAATACGATAACAAGGGAAATTCCCGGCAGTAAGATCTTTTGCCTGTTCATGGAATTTACCCCGCAAAGCAATACCCGCAGCCCTTTTCCTGTGCGCGGCCAATGGCCCATACGCCGGATGGCACAACGTGTATCCCCGGCAATACGCCGGCAAGCCATTCTGCTTTCACCGCGGCAGGGTCAAGCCCCATGCCCGCCCCAACAGCTGCGCTGTATACGGTAATGGCCATGTTGCATACGCAGAACAATACGCCGCTCTTTTGCAACTGGTCGATGCCGATCTCCACCGGTCCTACGCCGGGAACGGTGAAGTCGTCAGGTTTCGGCTGCCAGAAAGGATTTCTCAGTGAAGGCGCTTTGGTGGCGGGATCATCCGCCTTAAACACTTCCCCGAACTTGTACTTGGCCCAGAGCGCGTTTTCCATCGCATATGGAATGGCATCGTGCCTCAGCACTACTACAACGGAACAATCCTGCTCAGGGGTGCCGGTAGCAGCGTTGGTGAGCAGGAACACTTTAGGCCATGCAAAGGGAAAGATCTCATGCGGCCGGGGTACGTCTACTAACAGCTTGTGTTTCCCGGTGATCTTGTTGAACCAGGCATCCGGATCATCGTCTGATGAAGTGAAAATATCTGGCTGCTTCAACGCGGCCTGCAAATGCAGCGGGCTGGCCAGCGAAGCCAATCCCAGCGATGTTGCCCCCAATGCCAGCTGGTTCAGAAAATCGCGGCGTGAATGCTGCGGATCATGAAAGGAGTGTGACATAAATTATAATTTAATTGGTTCACATTTCCACTGATTGGTGGTCTTTCATGTTTTGCGAGGATGTAGTCGGGGGAAGAAGGGTTGGTATAAATAAGACTGATTTGCAGGTGTAAATTTCGGTAAACTTTGGCAGCCGGCAATTAAAAGGGGATCGCGTTAACAATGCATTATAATTTGGGCCTTAAGGTGGAGCAAAAGGATGGGGAATGGGGCGGGAATAGCGACTGCTAAGTTGATTTTATAAGTTATCTATAAAGCATTCGAAGAAAGGCTTATTTCCGTTAATTTCTGCCATCTCATCTTTCCTGGTAATTCTGTCAAATGAACGGTGTGATACAATCTCACCAGACTTTAAGAGGTAGGAGTGATTAATTATTTCAACTATGTCTTCAGCCTGATAGCCAGTAGGTAGATCGAAAAATTCTATATCCCAGGTTGTGCCGAAGCCAAGAGCCCTGCCATCCTTGAATCTGGCAACAAATGCAGTCCAACTCATCGAGGTTTCGCCTTTAATTTGATTTCGAATATGTATTGGAAATGCATGCCTGCTTTTTTCAACTTTAATAATATTATAATGGTTAACACGATTCCCGCTCGTAACGAATGTTTTAACAATTTCCCGATACCCTAATCCTGATGACTTATTAAAGATACTTTTGCCAGACTGTTCTTCCTTAAACCGTTTGATTGCCAGGTTTATGGTGATTGAAGGATTACGGAAGATGACACAAGGTAGAAAGGTGCCATCTTTCAGGGTCACTGCCGCATTATATCCCAGACCAAAATTACTATCCTCTACGGGTTCGATATTATTCTTCAAAAAACTTATCACATCCATATGTGCAAATTTTCGACAGGATTACTGTGCGGTCGCAAAATAGAAGAATTTGTTTGAATAAGGGAGTGGCGTAAAGTATATAAAAACAGATAAGTCATGGACTCAAACTGAATCCATGACTTATTTTGTACCGCGTACGGGAGTCGAACCCGTCATTCCTCCGTGAAAGGGAGGCGTCTTAGCCGATTGACCAACGCGGCATTGGTCATTTTTGGGATGGCAAAGGTAAATAAATCATTCACAAAACCAAAAAAAAGCTGATTTTATTCCGCCATAACTGGCTGATCCTTCTGCCGGTGCATGTTGCCCCAGTCTGAAATGCATTGCAGCATGGGGCCGGTAGACTGACCCAGCTCCGTCAACTCGTATTCCACCCGCGGCGGCACCTCGGGGAACACGTTCCGCTTCACCAGCCCGTGATCCTCCAATTCCCGCAGCTGCGCCACCAGCATCCGCTCGGAAACGGCGGGGATCGCCTTCCTCAATTCGTTGTAACGCATTTTGCCCTCCAGGAGGTTGAACAATATCGCGGGCTTCCAACGGCCGCCGATCACACCCAGGGCATAGGCCATCCCGCAGTTGCGGAGTATGATCGCTTCGTTGAGAGCGTTTGTAGAGTCCTGTTTACGCATACTTACTTTTTTGTTAGTACTTAACAATTTTAGCTGTACCTGCAAATTTAAGGCTTCTGATTTACTTTTGACCTATGAAAACTTTACAACACAAAACAGCCCTGGTAACGGGCGGCAGCCGCGGCATCGGCGCGGCAATAGCGAAAAGACTGGCCAGGGAAGGCGCAAACGTCGCCATCACCTACAATGCTTCCCCCGAAAAGGCAGCGGCGGTAGTGAAAGAAATAGAAGCGCAGGGCGTGAAAGGGCTCGCCATTAAGGCAGACAGTGCTGATCCTCATGCAGTTATAGCTGCGGTAGACCTCACGGCAAAAGAGCTGGGCGGCCTGGACATTATCGTGAACAACGCCGGCATTGGGGTATACAAGGATGTGATGGAATTCACCCTGGAAGATTTCGATCTCATATCAGCCGTAAACATCCGCGCGGTGTTTGCCGGGTCAAAAGCAGCGCTGGCCTACATGGGCAAAGGCGGTCGCATCATCAATATCGGCAGCTGCCAGGCGGAAAGAATGCCCACCCCCGGCGGTTCATTGTATGCCATGAGCAAAAGCGCGCTGGTAGGGCTTACCAAGGGGATGGCGCGCGACCTGGGCCCGAAGGGCATCACGGTCAACGTAGTGCATCCCGGCCCGATCGATACGGACATGAACCCGGCCAACGGTCCTTTCGCAGATTACGAACGTTCCATCATGGCCATTCCCGAATTTGGAACAGGCGATGATGTAGCAGCCATGGTGGCATATCTCGCTGGTCCTGACAGCAGTTACGTGACCGGCGCGGGCTTTTTGATCGATGGGGGGACAAACATTTAACAATACTATAGGATTCTCAAAGCGTAATATATTTCGGTTACCGGAATATTTTGTCTAGTATTACATGAAATGCCAACTGTGTTTATCAGGTGACGAACTAAATTCATCATTTCTATCCACGCCGGCGGTAATACCTACATAATGCCTAAAGTTTCCTTTAACAACAAAAACGCGCTGTTCTTTCCTTCCCTCAAAGCGTCGGTAGAAGAGTATTTTAAGACCAACAACGTGCAGAAAACGGGTAACGTGCAGCTCTACCTGAAAACGGTAGTGCTGATTCCCGCCGCTATATTATTGTATGTCAGCCTGCTGGTATTCCCGCTGCACGCCGCCACAGGCGTCCTCATGAGCGGTCTCCTCGGGTTCACGCTGGCCTGCATCGGGTTCAACGTGATGCACGACGCCTGCCACGGCAGTTATTCCAATAAAAGCTGGGTAAACGACACGCTGGGGCTTACCCTCAACGCGCTCGGCGGGAATGCATTCATCTGGAAACAGAAACACAACATCATCCATCATACCTACACGAATGTGGACGGTGTGGACGACGATATCGCCAAAAGCCCGCTGATGCGCCAGTGCAGTACCCAGCAATGGGTGCCCATGCACAGGATCCAGCATTTTTACGTGGTGCTCGTTTACGGCATCTCTTCTTTTGCATGGGTGTTTATCATGGACTTCGTGAAATATTTTTCGCGGAAAGTGTACAGAACGCCTTTACAAAAAATGAAGCTGCACGATCACCTGGTGTTCTGGGGCAGCAAAGTGCTGTACGTTCTCTTCTACATCGTACTGCCTATCCTGCTGGTAGGCGCACAGGCCTGGGTAGTGGGTTTCATCGCCATGCACCTGGTTATGGGCTTTACCCTGGCCATCGTGTTCCAGCTGGCGCATGTGGTGGAAGAAACTTCTTTTGAAGTAGTGGGCGATGATGACAAACAGATCGAAAATGAATGGGCGATACACCAGATCAAAACCACTGCGAACTTTTCGCCGGATGATAAAGTGGTGTCATGGTTCGTGGGCGGACTGAATTACCAGGTGGAACATCACCTGTTCCCCCGCATCAGCCACGTGCATTACCCGGCCATCAGCAAGATCGTGGAAGCGAAATGCAAGGAATTCGGGTTGCAGTACAACAGCATGCCTACGATGATGAGCGCCGTGCGTTCGCACTTCAGGTTCATGCGCATGCTGGGCATGAAGCCCGCTGTGGCAGCTGTGCCTGCGGCATAAGCTTTATTAAGATAAGATATACCGGAATCAAAAAGCCGCTCTTACGGGAGCGGCTTTTTTTAATGTCTCAGCGTGATGGAGTCGCTATCATTAATCTACACATCACTTAATTAGTTGGAGCGTACCAGTTTGTCCTTAGCCTGGATTATGCATCTACATTAGGATTGGCTATTTTGCGTGGAGCATACCGTTCTTCCAGTATAGCTCCGTTGTTTTGAGCTGGTTGATCTGTTCTACCAGGTCGTCCAGCGGCTGGTTGCGGAATATTTTCCCGCTCACCAGTTTCCCGCCCGCTTCCGGTGAATCGATATACAGCGTGGTGTTGAACCACCGGCTGGTCAGATCCCCGAAATCCTTCACGGTCATTTCATTGAAATATATCTCACCGGTTATCCATGTTGTGGTATAACGCGGATCATACAGCGTTTTCGTAATGGGCTGCTCGGTGGCCACCCGCGCCTGTTCCCCGGGATGCAGGCTGCTTTTCTTTCCCCATGCGCTCAGCGTGGCTTCGCCGCTTACGATGGAAGCGATCACGTCCGTTGCAGTGTAGGCGTTGGCGTTAAAGCTGCCCGCTGTGGTTTGAATATCGGCCTGCCCTGCATGTACGATGAATGGCCGGTCGGGGTCTTCCTTCACGATAAAATATGCTTCCCCGTCCAGGTATACTTCTCTTGCCCCGCCTGCCTGGAAGCGGAAAGGAAACCGCAGCCTGGACACGCTGTTGAGGTATACTTCGGTGCCGTCGCCAAGCAGCAGCCGCTGTTCTTTGCGGGGCGGTATGGTCAGCGCATTCCAGCCGTAAGCATCTGCTTCCGAAGGATGGAACCGGAGGAAACGGCTGTCTTTATAAACAGTAGTACTGCCGATCTTATAACTCTGCATGCCGTTCTCCTGCATGCTGATGGTTTCCCCGTTGGCAAACTCCAGCATCATGGCATGGTTGCGGGGCGGCATAATGGATCGTGGCGATATGGCCTCCGGGAGGCGGGGCCAGGCCCAGTATACGGAAGCCAGCAGGCAGATGGCTGCAAAGCCCGTCAGCAGCCTGTTCCGCATGCGCTGCACTTTAATGACGCGATGCCTGCGCAGCACTTCCTGGTAATCCGCTTCCATATCCCTCGTGTAAAAATCTTTGCCGGGCGCTGTAATGGTATTGTTTTTCACTTCAACACGCAGGGCGCGGGCCTCCTCGCTGGTTGCAAGTATCTTGTTCAGCTTCTCCTGCTCATCAGGAGTAAGCGTTCCAAAAACTTCCTTGTTCAGGAGACTGCGTATTTGAAATTCATTTTCCATTCTGAATATAAGATACTTTATCGGAGGGGGTAGGGTGAATCAAATCGTAAAATAAATTGTTAACGCCGGTGGGTTTATACCCCTCATTTTGTTAACGCCGTTCCTGCACTGGAATATAAACGCTTCGCAGACATGTTTGTTGAAAAATATAATTCAAAGTTATAACATTCTCCTGTCGCCTGTTTTCTTTGGCGCGTTTACACCGCAATTCCATGATCCTGTCGCACTGCAGCCCCAATGCATGCCATCCTATAAAATTGAGTGTCACATTTTCACCCTTTTTAAACCACATGAGCATCTTATAAAAAGGAAATTCAGTGTGAACATGAACAGGCTAAATCAATTGGTGTATGTACGTTTCGCTCCCGGCGACCTGATCTGCGAAGAAAGGCAGATGCCGGTTTACCTGAAAGAGATACGAAGCGAGAAGTTCAGGATCACGGCAGACCTGCGGAATATAGACGAGCAGGCCGCCAGGGAAAGCTGGGACGGCAATGCGCGCGCGCTGCGGCAATACCAGATGCAGACCGTGGCCATGCTGGATGTGCTGCAACTCTTCCGCCAGCAGGCAGCCCAGTCGCTGCACGGCTTTTACGGGGAAGTGTCGCACGTGCTGCTGGACATACTCATTGCCCTGGAACAGCATTTTCCTGAATACCTGGCCAAAGACATTTACATGCCCCAAGCCTACTCACGCCACGTGACCGCACAGCTGGAACCGCGCGTGCGCGCCGTTGAGAAATGCCTGCTCGACAAAAAGGCCGACCGCGAGCTGGTGCGCCTGATCTTTAAACCCCTGCGCGAACCCGATACACAGCTTACCTTCGGCATGGCCATGTATTACAGGCGGCTCATCAGTGACCTGCAATTGCAGCAGGCACCCCGGCATATGGACATCGACGAACGGATCCATCATATCCTGTATGCGTATAATTTTAATTCGCCGGAACTGTTCCGGTATTCCACCAGGATGCTGCGGCAGAAAGTATCGCAGCTGCGTACGCTCCAGGAAAAAAAGGCCCTGCTGATATGGTACGGGAAAGAACTGAAGAATATGCCAGCTAATGAATATGCCTTGCACAGCGGAAAAGGTTCCATCCGAAGCCAGCTAGAAGAGTGGATGAACGAAGAGAAACTGTTCCTGCATACGCTGTTCACCACCTGGGAATCCTAGGATACCACCACGTGCGGTTGACCCCCGAAAGCCCTGTGACCTCCGGTTATGAAAAAATAATTCTCACACCTGTGACGATGATGTAAGATCATTCAAAATTATAACCGGACTTTTACAATGATATGTGCGTGTTCTTTTGTTCTTCATTTTTAAAAGACAATACTGTTCTTCCCGTTTGTGATCGGCCCGTTGGTAGGATTGGATGATAATTATTCCCCCATATGAAAACATTTGACCAATTTGTAACGGTACAGTTAAGCCCGGAAACGCTGGTGAACAATACAGGCAGCCTGCCTGCCTACCTCAGCCGTGTGCAGGAAGAAAAACTGCGTATCACCGGGCAGCTGCTGGAGCTGGCATCATTGCCCGACGAAGGGAAGGCACATGCAGCCGTTGTACAGCAGTGGCAGGGAATGTGTGTGGACCTGCTGGAGGCCCTGCACCGTTTCCGCTTCAGCCATCGCGCTACTATGGCCGCTTCCACGGAGCCTGACGGCATCGATCTTTTTTATGGTACGGTGGAAGAAATGCTGCAAACCATTCTGGTAGGGCTGGAACAGCATTTCAAAGACCATCTTCTGCCGGAACTGCCGCTGCCGTTGAGTTATGCGGCAAGGGCCAGGCAGCAGCTGGCGCCGCGCGTAAAAGAAGCAGAACGCCAGCTGAAAAAGAACGGCCTGGACCCCGACCTGCTGGAGCTGTTGCTGGAACATGTCAAAGTATTTATTGATGATGCGGACGTACGCCTCAGTTTCCGCGAACTGATCTATTACCGCGAGCTGATCAGCCAGCTGTTCAGCGCCGCCAGCCTGGAAGCCGTGCCGGCAGACCAGTTCAACCTCCAGGTGCATTACCTGCTGGTGCATCTCAACTACAATTCCGTGGAATACTTCCTCTACTGCACCAGCCGCATGCGCAAATGGCTGAAGCAGTTCAGCGACATGCAGAACAGGATCAACACGCTCACCTGGTGCATCAAGGAAGTGAAAGCGATCCCGGTGCTGCGCAACAGCAGGGGCTTCCGCGCAGGCGGCTTCCCGATCAAAGACCAGCTGGGCGCCTGGCTGGAAGAAGAAAGGATCTTTATCCGCACCGTGATGGAATCCATGACGCCTAAGCCAGCTGCGCATGCGGAAGAAGAAAAGATGCGCGCCTTCCTTACCATCCCGCAGGCCGCGCTTATGGCAAGAGTGTACATGGAAGAAGGGATCATCCGCTCCGCTTCCATCCAGCAGATATTTTCCACGGTAGCCGGTATGTTGCAGCTGAAGAAGACAGACGCGGGGATGGAAGACGTTTTCCGCCTGAAGTTTTTTAACCCCAGCCTCGCCACGGTGATGACCTGTAAAAGCTGGATCAGCAGGGTGCTGGACAGGTTAAATGATTACGAAGACCAGATGCGCGCATATATCGACAATTAAAGTCAACATTAAATCCTGGAAAAAATCACGCTGAAATGAAAAGTTTTTTTACGCAAACGCTGGCAAATCTGGAACAGGACCTGGCAGAGATAGAGACCCGCATCCCAAACGTACTGGAAAGATATAAAACAGGCGCGCAGCTGGCGGACCGGGCTGCCGCCAAGTTAAAAGGCGCAGTGCCCGAGCGGTTCAGCAGCACGGCTACCGAAATATATTTTTTCAAGAACATCCAGCCGCAGGTGCTGAGCCGGAAGATCTACTACAGCCAGCTTTTCAGGATAGAAGCAGACCGGCCGAAAAGCGTACGCGATGATTACAAAAAATTCCTCGACCAGGAACTGCAGCGCATCACGATGTTCTTCGAAGTGCATAACGCGCTTTACCTTTACTTCCGCGGCGGCGCCACGGAAAAAGACGCGCAGTACTTCCTCCGCAGCAGTTTTTACAATAACGAATACCCCACAGACCTGGACGGCGTGCTGGACACGCGTTACTGCACCGTCACCTCCTTTAAGCTCGCGGAGCTGATCGCATTGGAAGATGTAAGCAAATACATTATCAGCAAGCTGGAACAGATCTATGCCCTGCCCCGCAACCTCCACTACAAGCCGCGCCTCCGCTGGACGGAATCGAAGACCGACCTCGTGGAGCTGGTGTATGCCCTTCATCTCAACGGCAGCTTCAACAACGGCTCCGCAGACCTGAAGCAGATATTCGAATGGCTGGAAAATTCGCTGGAAATAGATTTCGGCAACGTATACAGCAATTTCCGCGACATCAGGATGCGCAAAAAAGAAACCGCCTCTTTCCTGACCCGGTTGAAAGACGGCCTGCTGAAAAGGATCGAGGAAATGGAATGAGCTACAGCTCAGCCGCCACACGCCGCAGCGCGTCGGGCAGCTCTTGTTTGTCCCAGCAGGTGCCCAGCGCCACGCGAACATATTGATTGTCGCCCGTTAAACTGAACATTCCCCCATTAGATATATCGATGTTTTGCTGCAGCAGGTTCCGCACTGTTTTGCCCGGGTCTTTGCATTCCAGCCAGTAATGGTAGCTGCCCGGGAAAGTGCGGTAAGCTGCGCCATTGAAGATATCTTTCCACATTTCCGCGCAGCGCTCAGCCACTGTGCGTTTCTCTTCCATCACCTTTTGCAGCAGCCCGCTTTCAATCACATGCAGCCCGAAATGCAGGAACAGGAGCGAGGCGCCGCTGCTTTGCATCCTCACGATATTGCCCATTTCAGGCATCACGTTCTTCGGATGGATGGCATAGCCGGATTTTAACATCGGGTTGAATGCCTTGGAAAGGCTGTAAAGATGAATGGTGCGCTCCGGCGCCAGCGCCAGGAAAGAAGGCGGCGGCGAAGCGTGCAGGAAGCGGTAGGCATCGTCTTCCAAAATGAGCACGTCTTTGAACGAACGCACCACTTCCACGATAGCTTTCCTTCTTTCCAGCGACATCACCGCGCAGGTGGGATTATGAACGGTGGGCTGCAGGTAGATCAGCTTGCAGGGATATTTTTCAAGCGCTTCCGCCAGTTTTTCCGGCAGCATGCCTTCCTCATCCGCTTCAATCACCCTGAAACGGTAACCCTCCATTTCCGCGCACTGCCTGAAACCCGGGAAGGTAAAGGGTTCTACGGCAATTTCCTCCGTTTTTCCCCGCATGCCCGCAAGCGTTGCCGCCAGGCCCCCGTTGGCGCTGGGCAATATCGTGATGGTATGATCGCCGGGCGTAAAATGCAGCCATTTTCCCAGGATGGCTTCGCCCTGGCTATCCAGCGGCTGGTAAGGCGGATGCAGCAGATCGTATTGCTGGCTGGCCGGCAGGTTGCGGCAGAATTCCAGGAATATTTCCATTTCCCTGGGTACGGAAGGGTAGTTGAGGCTAAGGTTAAGCATCCCGAAAGTTAGGAAATATGACTCTTCCCGGGAGATTATTATCTTTAAAACTTCATAAAATACGTTGAATCCTGTATGATAAGATCTCTTTTCCCGGTACTGGCCCTCCTGTGCGCCAGTTTCTTTTCCAGGGCGCAGCAGCACTGCCCCGTGATCCCGCTTCCTTCGCAGAGCGCCCCCGTAAAGGCGGTTTTCCCGCTGAGCGACCAGACGCCGCTGGCAGTTTCCGAGCCTTCGCTGCTGGCATCCGCCAACATGCTGCAACAGCAGCTGCTGCAATATGCCGGCATCAGGCTGGCCCTGGCTGCCAAACCCTCCGGCAACGGCATTTTGCTGAAAAGGGTAAAAGGCGATAACCCTGCCGCCTACACGATGGAAATGACCGGCACACAGGTAACCATCAGCGCTTCGGGCGATGAAGGCCTGTTTTACGGCCTCATGTCGTTCGTGCAGCTGGTGCGCACGGCCAAACCAACGCAGGCTTCCGCGCAGGTGCCCTGCTGGAATATCACAGACAAGCCGCTGTACGCCTGGCGGGGTTTTATGCTGGACGAGTCCAGGCAGTTCTTCGGCAAAGCCGTGGTGAAAAAGCTGCTGGACGAAATGGCTTCCTATAAGCTCAACCGCTTTCACTGGCATCTGACGGACGAGCCGGGCTGGCGGCTGGAAATAAAACAATACCCGCGCCTTTCCCTCGTGGGCGGCATCGGTGTGCATGGCGATTCTACCACGCCGGCGCAATATTACACGCAGGATGAAATAAAAGAGATCGTGGCCTATGCCACTGAAAGGCACATCACGGTGATCCCGGAGATAGACATGCCGGGCCACGCCACCGCGGCCAACAAGGCTTACCCGCAATTCAGCGGCGGCGGCTCCGCGAAATATCCCGAGTTCACATTCAACCCGGGAAAGGAGGAGACTTATCAATATCTCACCAATATCCTCAGGGAAGTGAACGTGCTGTTCCCTTCGCAGATGATCCACATCGGCGGCGACGAGGTGAGCTTTGGTTCCGAAAAATGGAAGTCCGACCCCGCCGTGCAGCAACTGATGAAAACAAAAGGGTATACCAGCCTGCTGGAAGTGGAACATTATTTCATCAAACGCATGGCCGATACGCTGTTGAAGCTGAACAGCAAAGTGCTGGGCTGGGATGAAGTGACCGCGGCTGAACTGCCTGCCAAAGAAACCATCGTGTTCTGGTGGCGCCACGATAAGGCAGACCAGTTGAAAGGTGCGCTGGATAAAGGTTATAAAGTAGTGCTCTGCCCTCGCCTGCCTTTTTATTTTGACTTCGTGCAGGACAGCTCCAATATGGTGGGCCGCCGCTGGCAGGGCGGATTCAACCCACTGAAACGGATATACGATTTCTCACTCTCCACACTTCCTTTTTCCGTAGACAGCAGGCTCTCACAGGTAGAAGGCATCCAGGCCAACCTCTGGACGGAAACAGTAAGAACGACCGAGAGGATGTATTACATGACCTTCCCGCGCCTCATCGCCCTCGCCGAAGCCGCATGGACGGCCCCCGCCGCCAGGGATTTCGTGCAGTTCGAGCAGCGCCTGAAGCAGCATCTGCCGCTGCTGAAAGAACAGGGTATCTATTACATGGAATCGCCTAAACTGACGCCGGAACCTATACGGTAGTGGATTTTGTAATATCTTCGGACCAATCATCAAAACCAGCTTCATGAAATACGCAATGCTCGCGGGAATATTGTTTGCCGCGGCCGCCTGCCAGCAACCCGCTCCAAAACAGGCCCCGGAAACCGCCACAGTGAAAGACCTGCACACCCTTTCCAATGCAGACAGCATCCAGGTGCGCAACCTGGACCTCAATATCGACATAGACTTTGACCATAAACAGATCAGCGGCGTTGCAGCCTGGCATGTGTCTAACCCCGGCGGGATAGACGTGCTGAGGCTGGATACTTACGGCCTCACGATAGACAGTGTGGCGGTGAACGGCGCAAAAGTGCGGCATACCCTCGATGCGGCCGTGCCCATCCTTGGCAGCCGGCTGAATATACCCGTAAACGGGCAGGCGGACCTTGTGCAGATCTGGTACAAAACTTCCCCTGACGCCACCGCGCTGCAATGGCTGGAACCTTCGCAGACCATGGGCAAAAAACAGCCTTTCCTGTATACACAATCCGAATCCATTTACGCACGCACCTGGATCCCCTGTCCTGACGGGCCGGGCATCCGTTTCCCCTACACCGCTAAAGTGAAAGTGCCTAAAGGGCTGATGGCGCTGATGAGCGCGGAGAACGTGCAGCAGCGCAATGACAGCGGCGTGTACACTTTTTCCATGCAGCAACCTGTGCCGGCTTACCTGATGGCGCTGGCCGTCGGGGATATTGCGTTCAAAGCGGTGGACAGCATTACCGGCGTGTACGCCGAACCGGCCATGCTGGACAAAGCGGCCTGGGAACTGGCGGATATGGGCAAGATGGTAACCACGGCAGGGCAACTCTACGGGCCTTACCGCTGGGGCCGTTACGACGTGCTGGTGCTGCCTCCCGGCTTCCCGCTGGGCGGCATGGAAAACCCGCGGCTTACTTTCGCCACGCCTACCATCATTGCCGGCGACCGCTCCCTTGTATCCCTTATTGCACATGAGCTGGCGCACAGCTGGAGCGGCAACCTGGTGACGAACGCCACGTGGGAAGACTTCTGGCTCAACGAAGGCTTCACCGTTTATTTCGAAAGGCGCATCATGGAAGCCATGCAGGGCGAAGATTATGCTGATATGCTCTGGGAGCTTGGTTTCCAGGACCTGCAAGGCACTGTGGACGAGCTGGGCAAAGACAGTAAAGACACCTGGCTCAAACTGGACCTCCGCAACCGCAACCCGGATGACGGCCTTACCGATATCGCCTACGAAAAAGGCGCGCACTTTCTCCGCCTGATCGAAAAGACCGCCGGGCGCGCGCAGCTGGACACTTTCCTCCGCACCTATTTCGACAGCCATGCCTTTAAGACCATGAACACCGCGCAGTTCCTGCAATACCTGGATGAAAACCTCATTAAAGGAGATACTGCCATGGCTGCGAAGATCCGGATCAAAGACTGGGTGTATGGCCCGGGTATCCCGGGTAATTGCCCGCGCGCGCCGCAAAAGCTGTTCACCAAAGTGAGCGAAGAAGTGAAGCGTTTCCAGGGCGGTACTGCCGCGAAAGAATTGCAAACCGCCGGCTGGAGCTCGCATGAGTGGTTATATTTCCTGCGCGGGCTTACCGGCGTCAGCAAAGAAAAAATGAAGGAGCTGGATGCGGTATTCCATTTCACCCAAACCGGCAACAGCGAAATGGCGGACCAGTGGTTCGTAATGGCTGTGGCCGCGGATTATGGGCCGGCTTACCCTGCGATGGAGAAATTCCTCAGCGAAGTGGGCCGCCGCAAATTCCTCACGCCCCTGTACACGGAAATGATGAAAACGCCTAAAGGCAAAGAAATGGCGCTTCGCATTTATGGAAGATACAAACAGAACTATCACCCGCTGGCACAGGAAACGTTGAATAAGCTGGTGAAATAAATAAGATCGTCATTGCGCAATGACGGCCTCCCTCCAGCGATAGGCTTTTGCCTAATTCCTGAAGCCCGCGATCAGGTTGACGGTAAGCGCTACGGCAAAGGTATTCAGGAAAAATGATAACAACCCGTGCACCAGCGCCACCCGCCTGATCTTCCGCGATACTACCTGCACGTCAGACACCTGGAAGGTCATGCCGATGACGAATGCGAAGTAAGCAAAATCCAGGTAATCCGGTTGTTTGGTGTGAGGAAAACTCAGTCCGCCGGCATGTTTGGTGATGTCGGTCTCATCATCGTCGTAATAAAGATTGGCATAATGGATGGAGAGCGTGGTATGTATGAGCCACCATGAAATAAGTATGCCCCCGATGGCTACGGGCAGGTAAACTGCCATGGCCGTGCCTCCCGCGTCTTTCGACAATATCAGCAGCAGCACGATGACCATGCTGGCCAGGGAGGCAAGGAGGATAAAACTGTATACGAAGGTACGCCCGCCATCGTCTACCCGGGCCAGCTTGCGTATCTCCCCGATGGAGCGGGTGAAGAATATGCTCCAGGTAATGAGGATGTAGGTAAGGCCGAAAGCTTCCCAGAGCAGCATGTACAGCACCAGGTCGTTCAGCTGCGCGTTGCGCACCAGCAGGTAAACGATACCGGCTGCCAGCGCGCCTGCCAGCACTTTATGGAAAGGATGCAGTTGTAGCAGCAGGCGCGAAAATTTGTTGTTGGATTCATGCAGGGGCATTAATAAAGTTACACAAAAAAAGCGTGTACCCGTTTGGTACACGCTTCAGTTTTTTCCCGCGGGCGGAAGAAGAGGATTATGCTTTTTGCAGTTTTTTCATCACGATGGCTTCGCCCCAGCTGTTGGTCCTGAGCACGGTCCATTCCGTTGCGCTTTCAAGGGTGATAGCGTAGTAAGTATTTCCATCCACTACGTATTCCACTACGTTGTGTATCTTCTGGTCAGGGTACTTGCGGATGAGCGTGGAGATCACTTCCACCGGCAGCTCCGAATCGGAAATGATGCGTGAAGTGGCAATGAGGGTACCGTCTTTATCGAAGTGAGCGGTCACTTTGCGGGCTTTGAGCGTGAACTTGGCCATGTAGTTATTGTCCGTTTCGTACCAGCGTACGTCGGTGGCGCCTGCAAACACGCGGTCGAAAGCGAGCTGCATTTTACGGTTGTCGATGTCGCGGCCGAAAGAAGCGGCGGCGGAAAGAACGATGGCGGCGAGGAGGATGAGCTTTTTCATGATTATAATGTTTTTTAGGATTTGAAATGTTGTTTTGTGTTCGTGTTGTTTGATGATGTAAAATTAGTTCCGTGAAAGGCAGGCGGCAAGCGAATAGGTATTAATGGAGGGGCTGAACGGCCATTGTCCGGAATTGGGATTTATGCGGACACCGGCGTCTGTGGCGGGTTTGAAGGCAGTGCTGCATACATAGCCCCCGGGGGGCCGTATAACCGGCACAGTGACGACCGGTTCCGTAAAAACGGTGATTTTCAAAAGCGGACACTTTATCCCAAAAGCGGACGATTTTTGGTATTTTTAAGCCCTTGAACCAATATAAAAACACAGGCGAGGCTGTTTTCCGTGGGAATGTCCGAGAATCTAAATAACGAGATGGAGCTGCTGCAAAAAGTGGCCCGGGGAGACCAGGAGGCTTTCAGGGTTATTTTCGGCCGGCATTACAGGGCACTTTGTTTTTTCGCCGCATCCGTCGTTACAGACCGGCAGGAGGCCGAAGACATTGTGCAGGAGGTGTTTTCCCGCTTCTGGGACAAACGCGCGGATTTTTCCACTGCATCCGCTGTGAAAGCGTTTTTATATATCTCCACAAAAAACGCCTGCCTCAATCATCTTAAATCGAGGGAGCGCCGCAGCGAGCGGGAGAAGGCCTTTTCTTACCTCCACGAAAGCAGTGACCCTGGCGCTTTTGATCCTATCCTGGCTGAAACGGAGATCATCCGTGAGCTGTACCGCGAGATAGAGAACCTGCCCGCGCAATGCCGCCGGGTATTTACCATGAGTTACCTGGAAGGGCGGAAGAACGAGGAAATTGCCCTGGCAATGGGCGTTTCCTACAACACGGTGCGCACCCAGAAGCTGCGCGCGCTGAAACTGATCAGGAGCGCGTTGTTGAAGAAGAACCTGTTGCCCGCGCTCATGGCTTACCTGGCCTTCCTGAAAGGGATAAATTAAATATTTCCCTCATTTACGCGATCTTTTTAAAAAATCCCCAAAAAAGTTCCTCATTTCTTTCATCGAAACGAAGAGATCGTTGTTTCTATACTAAAACCGCTAAAAATTGGAACCAGATCAACCGTTAATGCAAAGGGCTGCTTACCTGGTGCTTGGCTTCCTGCGAGGGGAGCTGAGCGCCCGTGAGCAGGAAGAGCTGGATGGCTGGCTGGCGGCTGCGCCGCAGAACAGGGCATTTTTTGAATCGCTGACGGGGGACGAAGCGTTGCAACAGAAGCTGGCCGCTTACGGTAGTGCCGACGAAGATCAAGGCTGGCGCCGTTTTGCCGCCAAGCACTTCCCGGGGGAAATACCGCAGGTCGTGCCGGTGGACATAATGGCCCGGGAGAAAAACCGCTTCGCGGCCCGCAACCGCTGGTGGATGGCCGCCGCAGCCATTGCCGTGCTGGCCCTCGGCGCCTGGATGTTCCTCTCCCGGAAGCAGGAACCCGTGGCCATCGTGCAACAGCAGGCCGGCGACGCCCTGCCCGGCACCAGCAAAGCCTTGCTGATGCTGGCAGACGGCACCACCGTTCCGCTGGACAGCGGGGGCAACCAGCTGATCGCCCAGCAGGGGGCGGCCATCAGGCAAACCGGCGGGTTGCTGGAATACCAGCCGCAGGAAGCCGGCTCGCAACCCGTGTATAATATTTTGAAAACCCCGCGTGGCGGGCAGTTCCGTATTGTGCTGCCGGACGGCAGCGCCGTATGGCTCAATGCGGAATCGTCCCTGCGTTTTCCCGTGGCTTTTACCGGTACGGAAAGAAAAGTGGAAATGACGGGCGAGGCCTACTTTGAAGTAAGACCCGACGCCACGAAGCCTTTCCGGGTGCAGGTTACGCCGCAAACGGAAGTGACGGTGCTGGGCACTCATTTTAATATCAATGCCTATGCGAACGAGCCCGGCATCAGCACTACGCTACTGGAAGGCGCCGTGCAGGTAACGGCCGGCAACGGCTCGCGCAGGCTCAGCCCCGGCCAGCAGGCGCGGGTGAACAGTTCCGGGCAGATCACCGTAGTGCACAACGTAGATACGGAAGAAGCCACGGGATGGAAGAACGATATCTTCTATTTCCGCGATGCGGATATTCAATCCGTAATGCGCCAGCTGGAACGCTGGTATGATGTGGAAGTGGAATACCGCGGCCAGGTGCCTTCGCGCCGCTTCCAGGGTGAAATTCAACGGAACCTGAAGCTCTCCGATGTGCTGGAAGGCTTACGCAGCACGGGTGTCGGCTTTAGAATAGAAGGAAAGAAAATTATCGTAATGCCTTAAAAACAGGAACCGGAGGCGCTTGGACCCGCCCCCGGTGATTGTCAGGAAATATAGCAACCAACTAGTTATTACTATTATCCAAACAATGCAAATCTATGCAATTGAATGATCATGCAAAGGCCCATTCCTTACCTGGGCTTTTTTCAACCAAACTAAGACGCACTATGAGATTAACAGTCGTTCTCATTATTGTGGCCAGCCTGAAAGTATCAGCGGGCACTTATGCCCAGAGCGTATCCCTGTCTCTACGGAATGCTTCCCTGGAAGAAGTGTTCACCGCCGTTAAAAAACAGACCGGCTACCTGTTCTTTTACGACCGCGACCTGCTGCGCAGCACCCGCAAAGTGACCATTACCGCGAAGGACCAGCCGCTGGGCACTTTCCTGGCGGCCGTGTTCAAAGAGCAGCCGCTGGATTATAACATCAAAGACAAAACTATTTTTATCAGCCCCAAACCGCTTGCTCCCGCTTCTCCTTCCGCCACAGGTGTATTGCAGGAAATAAAAGGTACCGTAACGGGGGAAGACGGCCTTGCCCTGATAGGCGTCAGCATTAAGGTCAAAGGCGCTTCCACCGGCACGGTCACCGATGTGAACGGGGCCTTCTCCATCAACGCAGCGCCGGGAAGCGTGCTGGTCGTGTCTTTCATCGGTTATGAAAGCCGGGAGGTAACCGTGCAGCCCGGCAGTACCCTTGCCATCAGGCTGAAGCAGGCTGTGAGTTCGCTGGACGAAACGGTGGTGATCGGCTATGGCTCTGCTGTGCGGAGAAATCTCACCAGCAGTGTATCGTCCGTGAAAAGCAAAGAGATTGCCAACAGCCCGGTGGTAGACCCGCTGGCCGCCATGCAGGGCCGCCTTGCCGGGGTGTTTATTTCTTCCACCAACGGCCTGCCCGGCGCAAGGTTCAATGTAACGCTGCGGGGGCAGAATTCGCTGTTCCAGGCGAACCAGCCGCTGTACGTGGTGGATGGTGTGCCTTATTTCAATGAATCGCTGAATAGCGGCACTTTTCAGAGCGCTAACGGCGATCTCAGCCCGCTTTCCAGCATCAATCCTTCGGACATCGAAAGGATAGACGTGCTGAAAGATGCGGATGCGACCGCTATTTACGGTTCACGTGCGGGTAACGGCGTGATACTGATCACTACTAAAAAGGGGAAGTCCGGCAAAGCGAAAGTCAATTTCAACGTATACAGCGGCGCGAGTAAAGTGGTAAACATGGTGCCCATGCTGAACCTGGACGAATATATCGCATTGCGTAAAGAAGCCTATGCCAACGACAACAAAACCTATGACCCGGATGTAGCGCCGGACCTTACAACCTGGGACCAGCAAAAAGGAACCGATTGGCAGGAAGAACTGGTAGGTGGAACTGCCAATATCACCGAAGCGCAAGGTTCCGTTTCAGGCGGTACCGAACAAACGCGTTTTATGTTCAGCGGCACTTACACGCGCCAAACTACTGTAATGCCTAACGATCCGGCCTACCTGCGCGGGGCGTCACACATTAATATCGATCATAACAGCGCGGATGGGAAGTTTAACATCAGCGCATCCGTCAACTATTCCAGCATCAAAGACCGCTCTGTTGCCAGTGACCTCACCTATTTTTATAACATGGCACCCAATTACCCGGTGTACAACAGCGACGGGAGTTTCTTTTGGTTCGGCAACCTTCAGAACCCATTCTCTTACCTCAAAAGGAAATCCACTACCCGTACCAATAACCTGATCGCCAACAGCGTGATCCGATATACCGTACTGCCGGGCCTTAATGCCAAAGTGAACCTTGGTTATACTACTACCAATATGGATCAGGTGCAGGTATATCCCAACGTCGTATTTAATCCGCTTAATACCACCGGTAGCAAGACCTATTTCGGCAATGCAGACGCCAATTCCTATCTCGTGGAGCCGCAGCTGGAATATAACCGCAAAGTAGCTAAAGGCGACCTGCAAGTGCTGGCTGGCACTACCTGGCAGCAGAACATCCGCGAATCGAACCGCGTGAACGCGGAAAACTTCTCCAGTGATGCGCTGCTCGAAAGCATGGAAGCAGCTGGGAAATTGACCAGCAATACGCAGTATAGCCTTTACCGTTATAATTCTGTTTTCGGTCGCATTACCTATAACTGGGATGAGCGGTATGTGCTCAACGGCAGCTTCCGCCGCGACGGTTCCACCCGCTTCGGGCCTGACAACCGTTTCGGCAATTTCGGGGCCATAGGTGCGGCATGGATATTTTCCAACGAGTCTTTAATGAAGAACAATGCCTGGCTGAGCTTCGGCAAGCTGCGCGGCAGCTGGGGAACCGTAGGAGCTGATGATATCGGCAGCAACGACTACCTGGACACCTGGAATCCTGCGGGCTTCTCTTATGATGGAATTGCAGGCCTGGTACCAACACGGCTGGCGAACGATGAATTCAGATGGGAAGAGTCCAGGAAGTCGGAAGTGGCACTGGAACTGGGCTTCCTGCAAGACCGCATCCTGTTCAATACCAATTATTATTACAACATCACCGGCAACCAGCTGGTAGACTTTATGCTCACGCCGCAGGTTGGCTTTAGCGGGCTGCGCGCCAACTTTGACGCGCTGGTGCAGAACAGTGGCTGGGAGTTTGAATTGAACACCGTGAATGTAAGGAAGAAAGACTTTACCTGGAATTCTTCCTTCAACCTGACCGTCAACAAAAACAAGCTCAAAAAGTATGAAGGGATCGAAAACTCCGCGTATAAGGACCAGTATATGGTAGGCAAATCGCTCACCATCGTGAAAGGATATGATTTCATTCGCGTAAATCCCGATAATGGTGAAGCGGAATTCAGAGACCTGAACGGGGACAATACTGTTTCAGAGAACACGGATTACGTGATCCTCGGGCAGCGTATGCCGAAATATTACGGCGGCCTGCAAAACTCCCTGCGGTATAAAAACCTGGAGCTGGATTTCTTGTTCCAGTTTGTGAACCAGGAAGGTCCGGGTCTGAACTACGGTTATGAATCGCAGGTGTACGGGGTGATGTATAACAAAGACCGCAGTGCGCTGAGCCGCTGGCGCCAGAAGGGGGATATAACTGACTATCCCAGGGCTACCACTGTAGCAGCGAATGTAAAATATGACCTGTATCGGGTTTCCACTGCCGTATGGGGGGATGCGTCTTATGTCCGGTTAAAGAATGTTTCCCTTCGTTATGACCTGAGCCAGTATGCGCACTCGCTGAAAATGAGCCGCCTGGTCGTATATGCCAATGCGCAGAACCTGCTCACATTTACAAATTATGACGGTATCGATCCTGAAACGCAGGGCTTTAGAATGCCACCGGTGAAGAACATTACGGTAGGTATCCAGCTCACTTTTTAACGGACCTTAAACATTCAATGATGAAAAACATACAACTCTTAATAATAAGCGCGGCCGCTTTCTTCGCATCATGCAGCAAGTATGTGGATACGCCTGTGCCCAAAACGGAATTGGCGTCGCAGCTGGTGTTCACGGACGATAAAACCTCAACGGCAGCCGTGGTAGGTCTTTATGTGGATATGAACGGATTTAACTACCAATTCGCAAACTCGCTGATGAACTACCTGTCTGCGATGCACGCAGATGATCTGTATTATTTCTCCACCTTCGAGAATTATGATGTATTCCGCCAGGTGCGATTACTTCCTGCCAGCAATTATGTAAATGCCTACTGGGCATCCGTATACTCCTACATCTATCACACCAACGCCTGCATAGAAGGCATTACCGCCGCGCAGAACCTCACGCCTGCTGTGAAGAGACAGCTGCTGGGCGAATCGTACTTCATGCGGGCGTTCTTTTATTTCTATCTCATAAACATTTACGGCGATGTTCCCCTGGTTATTTCGACAGACTATCGTGAGAACAGTCTCAAGGGCCGCGAAGCCACAGCTAAAGTGTATGCCCAGGTGATCAGCGACCTCAGTGAAGCCAAAGAGAAGCTGACGGACAACTACCAGACCACGAACCGCGTACGTCCTAACAAAGCCGCCGCCACTGCGTTGCTGGCAAGAGCTTATCTCTACAATAAGGAATGGGCCCGTGCTGAAGCCGAAGCTGCCGAAGTGTTGACCAACAGCCGTTACAGCCTGTTGCAGGACCTCAATACCGTATTCCTCGCCAATAGCCGTGAAGCCATCTGGCAGCTGCAGCCGGTGAACATTGCCGGGGGCCGCAATACATGGGAAGGTTTTACGGTAGTGCCGTTCTCCAATACTTCTACAGTTGTCTTCCGGCTGGATACCACCAATCTCATCGCAAAGTTCGAAACCGGCGATGCAAGGCTTGAGAACTGGACATCCAACCGCGTATTATCCACGGGCGCTCGTATTTATTGGCCCATGAAATACAAAGTGCGCACCAGCACCGCCGCTGCGCCAACCGAATACTCCATGGTCATGCGCCTGGCCGAACAATTCCTCATCCGCGCGGAAGCCCGCATCCAGCAAGGTAAGCTGGACGATGGCCGCTCAGACCTTGACTCCATCCGCCTGCGCGCGAAACTGCCTGTGCTGCCCGCGAATCTCGACAAAGCAGCACTGCTGCTGGCCGTGGAAAAAGAACGCCAGCTGGAACTGTTCACCGAATGGGGCCACCGCTGGTTCGACCTGAAGCGCACCCAGCGCTCCGCCGCCGTGCTCGGCCCCATCAAAGGCGCCAACTGGCAGGCTACGGATACCTTGTATCCCATTCCTTCAGACGCCATCAGAACCAATATAAACCTGACACAGAATGAGGGCTATAAATAAAATAATAACCCTGCTGCTGCTCCCCGTATTCGCGGGAGCGCAGCAGCGGGTGACCATCCGTCCCGAAATGCCGGAACGCGGGCAAACAGTCACCGTTACCTTCGACCCCGCTGTACCCGGTTCGCCCATTCCCGCGGATGCGGCTTCGGTGACCCTCAACTTCACGTACTCTAATTTTTACGACCTGCCCTGGAAAATAAAAATGGAGAAAAAAGAAGGGAAATGGACCGCATCATTCAAACTCGCGAAATTCGCCGCCTTTGCCACTTTCACGCTGGTGAGCGGTGATGTGGCAGATAAGCCTGCGCCGAACAGGCATTACGAAGTGCCGGTGTTCGAAAACGGGAAGCCCGTGGAGAATGGAAACCTGTACAAAGGCTATAGCCTGAGTGCGCAGCTCGGTAAAAGTCCCAGGCTGGCAGCTGCCCAGGCCGCGCATTATGAAAAGGAATTGACGCTGTACCCGGGCAACTACGAGGCGCAGGTGCGCCTGCTGCACTATAAAATGAGTATCAGCAAAGGGAAAGGGCGTGAGAAATATTACGCGCAGGCTCATAAAATAATTGCGGACCGCTTTGATGCCGCTCCCACGGTGATGGGCAACCTGAACAAGGTGACCATGGCTTACCTGATACTCGGCGAACGCAGCCGCGTGGATTCCATCTACAAAGTAGTGCGGGAACGATACCCTGAAACTGAGATCGGGCGCGACCTCCGGGCCAGCGCCATCAGCAGGGAGCCGGACACGGCGCGCCGCATCACCTTATTAGAAGCTACGTTGAAAGCGGAAACGCCGGCCAATACCCGCGAGTTCTCTCCCATGCACGAGCAGCTGTTCGACCTGTACGCCGCGAAGAAAAACGAAACGAAAGTGCGCTACCATGCTGGAAAAATAGTATTAGACACTGCCAGCCCCTACCTGCCCAACACTTATAAAAGTATGGCGCAAACCCTGCTGGACCATAACGTAGCACCAGATCTTGCCCGCAACTACGCAGAAAAAGCGCTGGCCATGGCAGACCGGTTTCCCGCCGGCATTATCCGCCATTTTCCCGAGACCGGGCACATCTATCCCGCTGTGGATGACAGCACCCGCCGCGCCGTTACCGCCCGCGCAAAGGCCAATATGCTGTCTATCCTCGCACTGCTGGATATGAAAGCAGGTAGTAACGGAAACGCAACCACGAAAATGAAGGAAGCGCTGGAAATTTCTATCGATAAAGAAACATTGGATAATGCCGCACTGTTTTACAAACAAACCGGCATGCGGGACGAGCTGGCCGCATTGAATGCGCTCCGTGAAAAAGAACTGGCAGCGAAGATCGCGGCGCAAAAGATAGACCGGCCCGCGCCTTCCCTCGCTGCTTTCGTGGATATGAAAGGCAAGCCCGTGGAAACGGAAGCATTGAAGAACAAAGTGATCCTGGTCGATTTCTGGGCTACCTGGTGCATACCCTGCATGGAGGAAATGCCTTACGTGCAGCGGCTTTATGACCAGTACAAGAATAATCCCGACGTGGTGTTCATGATAGTGAACAGTGGCGCGCGCAATACCCTGGCGGATGCGCAGGGCTGGAAAGGGCATAAACAATATTCTTTCCCCGTGTATTACAACACGGATCCGGAAATGGGAGAGAAGTTCCGGTTCAATATCATCCCGGCCACTTACATCATCGACAGAAAAGGAAATATCCGCTTCGGCAACATCGGCTTCGAAGGGCCTGAAGTGGAAACAAAACTCAAGCTGCAGCTGGAGCAGGTTTTAAGAAATTAGTGGATGCCATTTGCAGAGAAAGAAAGGGCGCCTGTCATTGCTGGAAAAGCCCGTCATTGCGAGGAGCGATGGGGTTTTGTGCGAGAGCCGCGACGAAGCAATCTCCTCCATGTATTGAAGTACATCCACCCAACGCAGGAGATTGCTTCGTCGCTCCCCCGCCCTGGCTCTGCGGCTTCTCGCAATGACTTGCCTTTCCGGCTTCGTCAACCTTCCCCTTTTCGGCTTAGCAGTTCCTGGCGATAATTGGCTTTGCGCATTTATTCGCTGCGCAAACTCTTAACCGGGTTGGCCACGGCGGCCTTCAGCGTTTGCAGCACGATCAGCAGCATAGATGCAATGCCAAGAATCAGTATGGTAAGGATAAACGGATGTGCCGTAATATCCACGCGGTAGGTATAATTCCCCAGCCACTTTTGCATGATCAGGAAAGCCACGGGGATAGCGGTTACCGCGCCAATCAGGATCATCCAGAAAAAATCCTTCATGAACAGTGCGGCGATCCCTCCGGCGGAAGCTCCCAGCACCTTGCGTATGCCGATCTCCTTGGTGCGCTTCTGCACGCTCAGCGAAACAAGCCCCAGTATGCCCAGCAGCACAATTACCAGCGACAGCCCCGTTGCAATGTAAGTGCCGCTTTTTAGCTGCATTTCCACGGAATAGAGCCGCTTCAGGCGGTCGTCAATAAAAGTATATTCGAATGGCGCGCCGGGCATCAGTGCCGCCCATTTTTTGCGCACAGCTTCAATCCTGGCGGAAGGAGAGCCGGGCTTCAGTTTAAAGGACATGTACCGGTACATCACCGCGAGATCGGTGGAAAGGATCATCATCGGCTCTATTTGCTGGTGCATGGTCTTGAAGTGAAAATCTTTGATCACACCCGCAACATGATACACCCGCTGGTCGCCATCCGCCGCACGCAGCGTTTGATTGACCGCATCCTGCGGCGTCCATCCCATGGACTTGGCAAAGGTTTCGTTGATCACCACCCTGGATGAATCTTCCAGCCGCAGGCCCTTCGTAAAATAATCGCCGGCGCTCATATGCAGGTTGTACAACGAAGCGTACCGGAGATCGGTGAAGATCGTCATCGAAGAAATAGCGGAAGCAGAGTCGGTGCCGGATCTGAAGAAAGGGCGGGTGCCGGAGTAGTTGCCGTCCGGTATTTCGTAAGAAAGACTCACCTTTTCAACATCGTTCAGCGTGGCAAACTGGTCGCGGGTGCTGTACATTTTCTGCAGGCCTTCGGGCGACCAGTTACGGGGCAGCTGTGCGGCGATCACGAATTCGCGGTCGTAGCCCAGGTCTTTCTTAAACAAAAAGCCGATCTGCTGGCCGATAATGATGGCGCCGGTCAGTACCACTGCGGCTGTGAAGAACTGGAAAGTGATCAGCGCTTTCCGCATCCAGATATTTTCTTTCACCGTTCCCGGCTTGCCCTTCAGCGAATCCACCGATTGGAGCGAGGAGAGCATGAAAGCCGGGTAAATGCCGGCCAGCAGGCCGGTGAGCAACACAAATAGTATAGGATAAATGATAAAATGAACAGGGAAATCCAGCAGGCCTGGGATGTTTGAGCCCAGCATCGCGGAAAAATAATCGCGCCCCGCCAGGTAGAGCAGGAACGCAAAACAGGTGGCCACCGTAACAGTAATAGTAGATTCCATGAGGAACTGGAGGACCAGTTGTTTCCTGAGGCTGCCCAATACTTTCCTGACGCCGATCTCCTTCATGCGGGAGGAAGATTTGCTGATGGAAAGGTTCACGAAATTGATGATGGCCATGAAGAGAATGAAGAGCGCCGCGGCGGAAAGGGCATACAGCATTTTCCGCACGATGCCGTTGTTCGCGTCCAGGTGGTATTCGCTAAGCGGTACCAGTACCGGTGTGAGGTTGTCAGATACATTGGCCTGGGCGTTTTTCTTCAGCAGGTCCTTCATAGGCTGTGCCAGCGCGCCGGGCGTTACCCCGGGCTGCAGCTCTACATAGGCGATCGTGTATTTGGTGAACCAGTTGTTGATATCGCGGTTGAAGAACGGCATATTGCCGGTGGAAATATAGAATTGGTTGTTGTCGTCGGCTTCCAGGCTGGTAATGGAATTAGCCACCGGGTCTTTCATTACGCCGGTGATAATGAACGCCTGTTTGGCCCCGCTGAAATTGGAAATGTCCAGCGTTTCGCCGAGCACGTGCGTTTTGCCGAAATATTTCTTCGCCTTGCTCTCCGTGATCACAACGCTGTAGGGCCCTGTGAGTGCGGTTTTAGGGTTGCCCTGCACCAGGGTGAAGCCGTACATGTCAAGGAGTGTGCTGTCTCCCAGCTGAAGCCCTTCCCTGAAGGCCTTGTCGCCACGCGCTACAGTGGTGGTCACACCGTCCCAGCGGTAGAAGTTGCGCACAAGGTGCGGGTATTCTTCTTTCATGGCCCGCGCCAGCATGCCGATAGTGGTCATTTCCCCGCCCTGGCTTTCTTCTTTCCAGCGGCTCTGGATGATGTACTGCCGGTCTGCATTCTGCAGGCTTTTGTTCACATTCAGTTCTTTCCACACAAAAGCCGCCACCAGCAAGGCAAACCCGATACCTGCGGAAAGCCCCAGTACATTCACAGCGGCATAGAACCGGCTCTTGCGGAAATTGCGCCAGGCTATTTTGATATAGTTTGAGAACATATGAAAGAATTGGATCGCAGCCAAAACTACGAAAAGGATGCCGGTGTTTATATTGTTGATAATCAATTAGTTTGTTGATACAGATTGTTCGTTCCCGGTCGGCGATTGTCCGCTAGCGGACACTTCGTACATTCGGTAAGTGAAGTACCTCATCCATTTCCTGTATGTTGCCTGGTATTGGGACCTGCCGCTTGCCTTCTTCATCGTGAAGCGGGAGATCGCAGGGGAGCGCCGGTACGGTATAAACACCACCGGCACCGATAACCTGAAAGGGATCATGCCCGCTGAAGACCGCGTGCATATCACCATGTACGAGCCGGTGAATTATTTTTCAGCCGAGTGGCTGATGGACCGGGTGACGGAGGAAGAAAGACAAACCGGTTTCCTGGATGTGGGCTGCGGGAAAGGGCGTGTGCTGGCCATTGCGGCGGCATACGGGTTCAGTTCCGTGACGGGGATAGAAATATCTCCGCGGCTTTGCAAAGCCATCCCGCAGGGCCGTTATACCGTTCATTGTATAGATGCGCGGTATTATGATGTGCCGGATCATATCGGCGTCATCTTCCTTTTTAATCCATTCGACGAAACGGTGATGAAGGCATTTATACAGAAGGTAATGGAAAGCCTTGGAAGGAAGGGCCGCCCGCTGAAAGTGCTGTATGCCAACCCGCGCTGCCGGCAGCTTTGGCTGGATGCGGGTTTTGAAGAGACGGACTCGTTTGTGAAGATGAAATACCTGCAGGGCTCTGTGCTGGAGCGGAAAATATAAATTAGGAAATACCTGCGGGAAGTTCTAACTTGGTAGAGAACAATGAAATTCGCTGCAATAGTCTAATACATTTTTACTTGCCTCCGGGGGAACACAATATTATCTGGGAAAGGTTTAAGAACGGGGATCTGCATGCCCTGGAGGAGATATACAGCGCCCACGTGAAATCCATGATCCGGTATGGCCGCAAGATCACCCACAACCTGGACCTGATACAGGACAGCATACAGGACCTGTTCATTGAGCTGTGGAAGAACCGCCGCAATCTTTCCGGTACCACCCACCCTGAATATTACCTGTTCCGCGCCCTGCGCAACAAGCTCGCCAAAGCCCATTCCCGCCAGTCTTTCATCAGCGAATCGGAGCTGCGCCTCGCGTCAGACAGCCTGCAGGTGGAATACGTGGAGCTGGAAATAATGGCCCGGGAAGTGGAAGCCCAGACCCGCAACACCCTCAAACACCTGCTGGAACAATTGCCCCTCCGCCAGCAGGAAGTGATCCATCTTCGTTTTTACCACAACTTCCCCTACGAGCAGATCGCGGAGCTGATGGGCATGAACTACCAGTCTGTGCTCAACCTCATGCAGCGTGCCCTGAAAGCCCTCCGTAAAGCCTACGCCGCCCGCCAGGACCGGTTCTGAAAAAAAATTTAAAAATTCTTTTGCCGGGGTGAGTATATATTGGGTAGAATCTCCATTACCATATATACGCGATGCATAACGAAGCGCACATACACGCCTTACTGCTGGATAACCGGTTTATAGACTGGGTGGTGAACCCCCAGAGCCCGTATGCCGAATACTGGCTGCAATGGATAGCGGCAGACGGCAGCAATGCCACTGTGGCCGAAGAAGCCCGCCGTTTTATCCTCGAAATGAGGATGGCAGGGCATGACGGCCCGGAAGATGTGCCGGAAGACAAGCTGGACGAGATGCTGGGCAATATCAAAGCAGGCGTTGCGCCGGCTCACCGTTCCAATAAAAAATGGTACTGGATGGCCGCCGCGGTGGTTACCGGCGCCATTGTTGCCGCGGCGCTGTTCCCCTTCTCCACCCCCCAAAGCGGCGCGGGAATTGCCGCTGCGGAAGTGCAGATGACGGATGTGGTGCGTTATAATGGCAATAAAGAAGACGAGCTGCTGTTCCTGCCCGATGGGTCGAAAGTGATCTTGTCCAGGGGCGCGCGCATTTCTTATAATTTATTAATGAATGGCGATAAAAGGGAGATCACCCTTTCGGGCGACGCGTTTTTTGATGTGGCTCCCAACCCCCAGAAGCCTTTTTATATCTATACGCAACATGTGGTGGTAAAGGTGCTGGGCACCAGCTTCAGGGTGAATGCCTCCGGCGGGAAAGAAACCGTGGCGGTGAGCACCGGCAAAGTGTCCGTATACCTGAAAGGGCAGGACCTTGAGCAGTCTGCCGCCCGCATCGTGCTGCCGAAGCAGGTAGTTTCGCTGACGGACGACCTGCAGGCGCTGACTACCCGTGAATGGAGCGGAGAACCCCGTGCCGCGGGCGTATTGCAAAAAACAACCAGCTACGACTTCCAGGAAGCGCCGCTCAGCGGCGTGCTGAAAACGCTGGAAAAAATGTACGCCATCCCCGTAAACTATAATTCCGAAGCATTCGATAGTTGTTATATCACTATATCATTGGGAGACGAGAGCCTGGAAGAAATATTAAAAGTAATCACCAGAACGATCGATGCATCGTACAGCATGAGCAGCTATGGCATAACGATAGAAGGGAAAGGCTGCAGGTAACAGTAAAGAGGAGCAATCAATCACGACATACTACCAAAATTGAGGACAAGGCCGTCTATAACCGGCCAGGGCGCCCTTGTGCCCGAAAGAAGCTATGTTTTATCAACTAAATCGTTCAGCAATGAAGAAAATTTATTCCACTTCGTTTTTTATGAAGGCCGCACTGGTACATTATTTTCTTACACTTGCTATTTCCGTGGTGGCATCTGCCGCTCCTGCAAACGGACAAGGCATCTTAGACAAGAAAATATCCCTTACCGTAGAAAATGAAGCGTTCCGTACCGTACTGGAGAAGATCAGCCGGAAGGCCGGCGTGAAGTTTTCCTATACCCGCAACACCATCCCGGAAAAGGAAAAGGTAAGCCTCCAGGCCAAGGATGAAACGCTGGCGCGCGTGTTCGCCCAGCTGTTCCAGCCTTATGATATTCAATTTGAAGCCATTGGCAGCCAGGTGGTGCTGAAACGCGCCCGCCTGCTGAGCATCCTGCAGGGCGAGCGGCAAATGGCCGCCACGCTCGAAGGCGCTGTTTTCAAAAAAGTGACGGGCGTGGTGAAAGACGCATCCGGCATTGTTATTCCCGGTGTGAGCGTCGTGATCAAAGGCACGCGCAAAGGCGCCAGCACAGACGGCAACGGCCGCTTTGAGCTGGAAGCTGAAGACGGCGATGTGCTGGAGTTTTCCGCCATCGGCTTCAAGACCGTTTCCCTGCATATCACCGCGGCAAACGATTATGCCGTAACCTTGGAGACCGACGAAAAAGCACTCGGCGAAGTAGTGGTGACGGCCATGGGCGTTAAGCGCTCTCCCCGTTCCCTCGGTTATTCCGTGCAGAAAGTGACCGGCGACGACATCAATATCGCGCAGGCGCCGACCATTGCGCAGGGCCTGATGGGGAAAGTGGCCGGCCTCAACATCAGCCAGGCTTCCGGCGGCGTGGAAGGCGGTTCTTCCCGCCTCGTGATCCGCGGTAACACCTCGCTGACAGGCGACAACCGTGCGCTCATTATTGTAGACGGTGTAGCTATCAACAACGACCCCGTGAATAATAACGATAACAACGGCGGCGGCGGCGCGGTAGGCACCCAGCAGGGCGCGGACGTAAGCGGGTATAATGACTGGGGTACCGGCCTCAACTTCATCAACCCTGAAGACATCGAAGATGTGACCGTACTGAAAGGTCCTGCCGCTGCGGCTTTATACGGCGCGCGCGGCGCCAATGGCGTGATACTCGTAACCCGCAAAAAAGGCGAGAAACGCAAAGGCCTGGGCGTGGATTATTCTTTTTCTACGCGGAAAACGCAGGTCTATGAGTTCCTTGACTTCCAGAACTCATACGGCTCCGGCCTTGTAGGTTCTATGTGGACGGCCGACCAGCAGAAACAGTTCCCGGTGAATGCAAACGGCCAGCGCATGCAGATCGGCACTTATACCGGCACCTATGCGGCGGGCGATTATAAGACCGGGGCATACGGTTTTTTGCCTTATGCCAATCCCACCCAGGCATGGAACCTGTTCTCCTTTCCCAGCGGCCTTTCCTGGGGGCCGCGCTTCGATAACCAGCCGATACTATGGTACGATGGTGTGCAAAGACCTTATTCCGCGCAGCCCGATAACTGGAAAGATTATTTCCCTGATGGAAATGTGAACCAGCATAACATTGCAGTGTCCGGCGGCGGCGATTTCGGTACAGTCCGTTTTTCCTACACGAGAGACGACAGCAAGGCGAACATTCTCAACAGCAATTACAAGAACAATACGTTCAACCTCGGTTCCAGCATCAAGATCAGCAAAATATTGTCTGCTGACATAACTGCCAGCTATGTAAATTATACGAGACTGAACACACCGCCCGTAGGTGCCGGTGCTTTCATGGCCGGGTTTTCCTACGCGGCCACGAGAGATTTCCGTTCTGATGTGGAACGGATGAACAATACCAAGGCAAACGGCTCGCAGCGCGATGTGACATCGCGGAGTGAATTCCCGGCGAATACGCCTCCATACCCGTATTATTCCTACATGGCCAACTCCTTCTGGAATATTTATCAAAACAATACCACCTTCAACCGCAACCAGCTGATCGGCGGCCTGAAACTGACGGCTAACGTTACGGACTGGCTTACAATTACCGCACAAGGAAGCGTGGATAATTCTTCTGACGGTACGGAGATCAGGGAATATCCCAAAAATATCCAGGGCACGACAGGCGCATACAAGGAGGCCAACTCCCGCAATCTCAGCCGCAACATGAACGCAATGGCGAGGATATATAAAGACAATCTCTGGGGTAAATTGCTGAATGCAAGCCTTACCGGCGGCGTGGAATCCTATTACAGGAATGATTATACCGTCAGCAACCGCACGAAAGGGGATTTTATCAAACCTTTTATCTTTACGCTGGACAATGGGAAGGAAGCGCCAGACCCTGCGAAGGAGACCCGCTTTACCAAAAAGATCAACTCCGGTTTCGGATTCCTGGACCTATCCTATAAAAATTATTTGTTCCTGCAACTCACCGGCCGCAACGACTGGTCGTCTACCCTTGCCGAAGACAATAATTCCTATTTTTATCCTTCCGCTAACCTGAGCTACGTATTTACCGATGGCATCAGCGCTGTGCGGGACGGATTGCCATGGCTGAGCTTTGGTAAACTGAGCCTTTCTTACGCCGAAACCGGCAGCGACACCGATCCTTATTCCATCTTCAACGTGCTGAACACGGTGAACTTCAACGGCGCAGCGGCACAAACCTATCCTTCCACGCTGAAATTTACCGGCATTGAGCCGCAGAGAAGCCGTCAGTACGAGGTCGGGCTGAGCCTGGGAATGTTCAACAACCGCCTGAACCTGGAAGTGACGGCTTACACCATGAAAACATTCAACCAGATACTGACCAATGCATTGCCCCAGTCTTCAGGCTATACCAGCATCCAGCTGAACAAAGGCTCGCTGAGCAACAAAGGTATTGAGTTCATCATCAATGCCACTCCCGTGAGCACCAAAGATTTCACCTGGAGCGTAGCTGTAAACGGGGCGCATGCGCAAAACAAGGTATTGGCGCTGGATGAAGGCGTGGAAGAGCTTACGCTTGGAAGTTTCTTCGGCGGCAGCGGCGTTTCGCAACGCGTGAAAGTGGGAGAGAACTACGGAACGATCTACGGGAAGGATTACACTTACCTGAACGGCAAACGTGTGGTGAAAAGGGCCATTAATCCTGAGACCAACGAAGAGCTGTATTATGAAGTGAACGGCACCCGCTACGCTGCCGGCACCCAATGGGTACTTACCGGCACCGAAGTGCCCATCGGCAATTCCCAGCCATTCCTCACCGGGGGTATCGCCAATACATTCCGCTACAAATCGCTCAGCCTTTATGTAATGGCAGACGGCAAGTTCGGCGGCGACACGTATTTCGGCACCTACGCCGCGGCAATGGGTAACGGCCTGCTGAACGAGACGCTGAAAGAAAGAGATGGCGGCGGTCTTCCGTACATATACCCTGACGGCACCACTGCCAATACCGGCGTGATATTTGACGGCGTATTCGCGGATGGCAAGCCGAATACAGATGTAGTGCCGTACCATTGGAAATATCTCGGCACCTACACTTCCTGGAACCATATCGGCGTACCGCGCTCCGCATCTGTATTCGAGAACACCTGGATGAAACTGCGCGAAGTGGCGCTTACGTACCAGCTTCCGCAGAACCTGGTACGGAAAACCAAGGTCTTCCAGAACCTGAGCCTGTCGCTGATCGGCCGCGACCTGTTCTACATCTTCACTACTATTCCCAAGGGCCTGAACCCTGAAGGCGTGAATGGTATCGGCAACATGCAGGGTATTGAATACTCTTCCATGCCGCGCATCCGCTCATTTGGCTTCACCGTAAAAGCCGCTCTCTAAAACTTAAAAAAGACCGACAATGAAAAAAGTACCTAACATATTATATACTTCTCTTGTTTGCGGCGCTTTGTTAAGTGCGATCGCGTGCAGGAAGGATTTTGATGAAATCAACCGGCCTTACAAAGACGCCGTCGAAGAAACCGCTTCCATACCGGGTTTATACAATGGCCTGGTGTCTTCTCTCGGGAAATACGGGAATGATGTATTGAGCGTAGGCGTGCTGTACCCGACTGCCAACCAGCAGGCTTTTCAGAACGTTTCCACCCCTTTCGTGAATTATGCGGGCGGCTTCTGGAGCCAATATTACCCGGACCTGAATACATACCGCGCGTTGCTGAAAAAGATCGCCGAGCAAACCGATCCGGCTTCTTTTAACAACGTGAAATATATGGCCACCATACTGCTCGCGTCTAAAACGCTGCGCATGCTGGATTATTACGGCGATATTCCCTACAGCCAGGCTTCGAGGGGCAGCGAAGGGAGCGCCAATTACAGGCCGGCGTACGACGCGGCGCCCGATGTGTATAAAAGCGTGCTGGCCGATCTGAAAGGAGCGGTAGACGGGCTCGTAAGCGATCCCTCACAGGTCAGCATCGGCTCTTCGGAAAGTTACCTGGGCGAGGACCTAGAGGCATGGAGAAAGTTCGGCAATGCGTTGCGGCTGCGTTATGCCGTGCGGTTGTATAACAAAGAAAATGCTTTGGCGAGCGCCATCATTACAGAGATCGTTGGCGGCAATAAACCCCTGCCGAATAACCAGGTGGCCGGGGAGATGTATAAAAACAACTTCGGCCTCTGGCCCAGCCGGATAGCTACCACCAGCACCATTGATGCGCTGGCCAGCAAATGGGATTCCTTCCACGAGCTGTCCATTTCCAATATCAGGATGAGCAGCAACGTATGGAACCAGATGTCTTCCACCAACGCCACCAACGGCTCCGGTATCTTTGACCCGCGGTGTTTCGTGTTTTTCCAGACGAACGACGCAAACCTCTGGGTACCCCAGCCGCAGGACGGTTCGCAAACCGAAGGCGGTACGCCATACAGAAGCGAAACCGACAGGCGGAGGCCTTTTGGTACAGACCCGACCAACAAATTCGCGAGCTTTAACTATTTCATCGCATACGACCGGAAATATTACCCGATACTGGTGATCACCGAGGCAGACGTGCATTTCCTGCTGGCCGAGATCTACCAGCGCGGCATGGGCGTGGCAAAAAATATCTTAAAGGCTAAAGCCGAATATGAAGCCGGCATCAGGGCATCCGTGGAGTTCTGGTACGATTATGCATTACGTTCCGAAGTCTGGCTTACAAAGCCCACTGCGCCGACACCCGCGCAGATGACCGCCATGCTCATCAATCCCAAAGTGCTGTACAACGGCGCCAACGATGCAGACGCGTTGAAGAAGATCGCGACACAGGCATGGCTGGCCACGATGTTCCAGCCCTGGGAAGCCTGGGCCATCGTGAGAAGAACGCAGCTCACCCCGCGCGACCCCGCGCTGCCGCCCTTGTCCATCAACCGCATGCCGTACCCTGACGATGAAAATGTAAACAACCACGACAACTGGCAGAAAGCCTCAGGCGGTAAGTCGCCGACGGACCAGGTGGCCGTGAAAGTATATTGGATGCAGTAACTGCATGCGATCAAACCCTGTGTGAGCGTTCCTGCCCTTTGTGGCGGGAACGCTTTTTTGTATGATTTATCCGTAACTTTAGGTAACCCCCAAAATCCTGCGGATATGAAGAAAGAGTCCCGGCACGCCCCGGCGTCCGTACAAAAACAACCAGGCCGAAGCTTCTTTACACCTGCTTCTCACCAGAACACCCATCCCGGTATTTCCGCCAAAAGCGGCGGCCACGCATTGCCTGCTGGTACGCGCGGTGAAATGGAACATCACTTTGGCAGCGATTTCAGCCATGTGCGCGTACATACAGACGACCGCGCCGTGGAAATGAACCGCAGCCTCGGTGCACATGCTTTCACGCACGGGAATGATATCTATTTCAACAAAGGCCGCTATGATCCTTCCGGCGGCAAGGGCAAACGCATACTGGCGCATGAGCTCACGCACGTGGTGCAGCAGCGCAGCAATGGGCCGTCTGTCCAATGCCTCCGCGTTACCAACGGCGAATACGGGAAGGCGCTGGAAGAATACACCAATATCCACAATGTGCCCGATAAGCTGATCCGCCTGCTGGCCGGCTCCGCTGAGTTTATGAAAGTGGCTGCCGCGCTGGATAAACATTATGTGTGGCGCACCACCAGCTTCAATTGGGAGAAGAAAAGCCAGGAAGCGCTGGAATACGACGCCTCTCACCGCATCACCAACAAATCGGCCCCGTTCAAAGGGAAAAAGGAACTGATGGTAGTAGGCGGCGGCACCGGCGCATTATTTGAACCGCAGGAAGCGCCCACCAGCAGCGTGTCCGGCGATGCGATCATCATCAATTCCACCAGCGACGAGGAATTTATCCGTCAGGCCGTGCACGAATCCATTCATGCGCGCAACCATATCGCCGGCGGTGGAGGAGCGGCGCCGGCTACGCTGGCAGACCATATCGCGGCGGGCTTGAAGGAAGAGACCTCCACGCGGGCGCAGGAGGAAAAGATCATCTCCGGCATTGCAAAAGCCAAACCTTCCATGAATTTCGGCCCCGCGGCTTCCACCGATCCCGACGTGGTGAAAAAAGAATATTCACCCGGCCTGGGCATGACCTATATCGAAAATCTCTTTTTCACCTGGCGGTTGCAGGAGGCGAAAGCCAAAGACCGCATCGATGATGAAAAAGCGGGGAAGATCTGGGAAAAAGTGAAAGCGGGCGATACGCTGCAATTCCAGGAATTTGTGGCGCCCAGCGGCCTGATAGAGCTTTCAGACTACGCGCAGGTAGCGGCCGATTACCTCAAGGTGCAGAAAGAATGGGCGGAATTGATGGAAAAGAGAAAAGGCCATCCCAACCTTGCCGCCTTCCAGGAAGCCCTGCTGAAAGACCATGCAAAACGTTTCTTTGAGAAAAGAGTGACATTATAGAGATAAGCCGGCGTTAAGCAGAAATCCGTCATTGCGAGGAGCCGCAGCGCCAAAGTGAGCGGGGCGACGAAGCAATCTCCTGTATTGAATGGGAAAGGCCCGGTATTCGGAGATTGCTTCGTCGCATTTCCTGTTGCATAGTATCCTCTGCTGCTCCTCGCAATGACGGGCTTTCGCAATGACGGCCTCGGTGACCACTATTTCGTTTAACCCTTCCCGTAATAAGCCGGATCCAGCTGGGAGCGGTACTCAGGATGATCTTTGATAAACTTTGCCACGAAAGGGCAATACACCATCACTAATTTCTTTTCCGCCGCGGCGAAGGCGAATGCCGCCCTCGCCAGCGCCGAAGCCACGCCTTTGCCGGCCATTGCCGGGGGCACGGTGGTATGCATGAATGCAATATCTTTTTTATAATAACGGTAGGTGAGCTGCGCCAGCTCACCGTCCAGCCGCACTTCAAACTGCTGGTTCTCCCGGTTGTTCACCACTTCGTAAGTCGCATCGCTCATACCGGAGGTTTAAAACGGTTTCACGGAAGGGTCCAGCAGGCGCTGCCATTCGGGATGGCGCTTCAGGTAGGCATGCACGAGCGGGCAAAGCGGTACCAGTGTGTAATGATGTTCTTCCAGGTAAGCCAGCGTCTTTTCGATCAGCGCAGTAGCCACGCCTTTCCCTTCCAGCGCTTCCGGCGCTTCGGTATGGATCAGCCACACTTTCGTTCCGCTTTGTTTGTAGTCGATGAACGCGGTATGCCCGTCCACCGTCAGCTCAAAGTGATGGATGGCCTCATTCTTCACTAATGGCAGCGGCTTGTATTCTTCTTTCATATGCTCTCCGGTATTTTTTCAAATATAACAATACCGGTGAACTTAGAGCTGTTTCAGTTCGAATCCTGCCGCTGGCCGGTACCTGGTACGCCCGTGGATTCGTTTGTGCTGTCTGGCAGGTCTTCTTTGGTAAGCCCGCCCGTCGCTTCTTCCGTTCCTTCAGGATTGTCTTTTTTTATTTTGCTGCCGGTGGATGAATGTTCGCGGCCTTCCTGCTCTTCATTCTTTTTCTGCGTTTCTGTATCCGGTTGTTCGATAGGTTGTTTCATGGCAATATTTTTTACATTATGTATATTCTTCCTGTTCTTCGGTGTAGTATGTCGTGCGCCCGTTCATCTCCGCATGCTCGATCTTTTTTCCTCCCGGGCTTTTTTCTTTCCCATGCTGGTGCACCCGCATGAAATCGCGCACTTCCCCCGCAATGATGTCCGGGTGGCCCTTTTCGATCTTCTTCACGGCATCTTTCAGTACTTTTTTAATGGACCTCGCCAGTCGCGCGGAGGCTTCGTCCGGTATTTTCCCGGCGATGGAAAAAGGCGAGATCCGCGCGTCGTAGAGGATCTCGTCTGCATACGCATTGCCGATGCCGCGGATCATATGCTGGTCGGTGAGGAGTTTTTTCACTTTGGCGCGCGAGCCTTGCAGCAGTTTTTTGAGATAGGCGCTGGAAAACTGCCGTGACAGGGCATCCGGCACTTCGGATAGCTGCGGGTCGGGCGTGATGCGGGCCCGCTTTTGCCAGTCTGTTACGGACAGTGTGGAGCCGTCGTCGAACTGCAAAGAGAAGACGGTGTGCGCTGGTTTCGTGTCTTTCTCTTCATACACCAGCTTGCCGTGCAGCATGAGGTGCAGGCCGAGGATGTGGCCGTTCCTGAAGAGAAAGCGCAGTTCCTTGCCTTCGCGGTACACTTTTTTGAGCGGCTGGCGCAGGAAATCCTTCTTCCAGCTGCCGGCTTTGGAAAGGGCTTTGAGCTTCTTTCCCTTTAGTTTTTTCTGGAGGTGCTTGCTGAACACTTCCAGGTCCGGTAATTCAGGCATATCGTCAGTTTATTCGTACCAAAGGAATATCTCATCACCGATGGCGTCTACCAGGCCCTGGTCTTCCACGCCATCCAGCTTCCAGCCGCTTTTCATGCAGCGGATGGTGCCCAGGTAGTCGTCGTTCAGCGTAACGTCCAGCTGGTCGCATACGCCGTTGTGGCAGGTTTGGGAGATGGGCAGGGCTTCGCCGCGGTAGGTCTTTCCTTCGTATTCAAATTCGATCGGTACTGCCTCTGCTTCCAGCTGGGCGATCAGCTCATGCAGCATTTTTACCAGCCTTTTCCGCTGCGTTTTGGCAGTGGCGCTCCATTTGGTTTTATCCGCCCGTTTATGCGCCAGCTTATATTTCAGCCCGGTGAGAGAGGTCGTATAGTCGTTTGCGTTCAGCTTCCGCACATTCTGATGCGCCATGATATACCAGTGATATTCCGTGCCTACGGGCACGCCGGAGCCTTCGGGCGCTTTCCCGGCCCGGCGTTTGGTAACGGCGTAGGTGCATTCCCAAAGGTCGGGCGTGATCTTTGTTTCTTTCCAGACGCCGGCGTCGTAATTCCATTTATGCGAGCGGCCCACGCGCATGCCGGTGTAATGCTGCCCTTCAAATTCCTTAAATTCGTTGTAGGTTTTGACCAGGTCCTTTTTTGCTTCTTTTTTCTGGCGTGCCGCTGTTTTTTTAGGCGGTTTACGGGTAGCAGCTGCTTTCTTCCGGGTTGTTGTTGCCTTTTTCCTCGCGGGGCGGGCACTTGTTGCAGTGGTTGCCATATATTCCGTTTATATGTCTGGCCCCATATACCATGCCAGCGGTACGGCTGTTTGAAGAGGAGGAACAAAAACGGTATCCGGATTGTAATCAAATCAATAGTAAATCAGCACGAATGGAAGCATATCAACGCAAACAGCAGGACATACTGAAGGAATTATCATCTGATGCCGGCAAGGGTCTTTCGGCTGAAGACGCCCGCCGCAGGCTGGAAGAGCATGGGCCCAACGAGATCAGCAGCAGTAAACGCATTTCCCCGCTCATGATCCTCCTGCACCAGTTCAAAAGCCCGGTCGTGTACCTGCTGCTGCTGGCCATGGGCCTGTCCCTCTTTTTCCAGGAATGGCTGGACGCGATAGCCATTGCCGTAGTGATACTGCTGAATGCGGTGATCGGTTTCGTGATGGAATTCCAGGCTGAACGGTCTATGGAAGCCCTGCAGAAAATGACCTCCCAGTCTGCCCGCGTCCTGCGAGACGGCAAAGTGCAGGAAATCCCTTCGGCAGACATCGTTTCCGGCGATATCATGCTGCTGGAAGCGGGAGATATGGTGCAGGCGGACGGGCGCATACTCGAATCCACGGACCTGCAATCGGATGAGTCTGCGCTCACCGGTGAGTCGTTGCCGGTAGACAAGCTGCCCGGCGAGCTGGAAGCAGGTACACAGCTGGCTGAAAGAACGAATATGGTGTACAAAGGCACGTTTATCCGCAACGGCAATGGCAAAATATTATGTACCGCCACCGGTATGGAAACCGAGCTGGGGCACATTGCGCATATGGTGGCCGGCGCCCGCAAATCCGCCACCCCGCTGGAAAAGAAGCTGGAGAGCTTCAGCAAACGGCTGATAGGCATTACCGTGGGGATCGTGGTGCTGATATTCGGTGCGGGGCTGCTGAACAAAGAGCCGGTGCTCGAAATGCTGAAAACTTCCATTGCGCTGGCAGTGGCCGCTATCCCGGAAGGGCTGCCTGTTGTGGCCACGCTGGCCCTCGCAAGGGGAATGATCAGGATGGCGAGGCAGAATGTGATCGTGAAAAAATTGTCCGCCGTGGAAACCCTCGGCGCTACAACGGTGATCTGTACAGATAAAACAGGCACGCTTACGGAAAACAGGATGGAAGTGACCGATGCGCTGCTGCCCGCTGTGGAATGGCATCAGAAAGAAGAAGCGCCCGATGAAGAGTCGTTCCGCTGCCTGCAAAGGGTGGCTATTCTCTGCAACAACGCCTCCCTCGATGGCGATAAAGGCATCGGCGACCCGATAGAAGTAAGCCTTTTGAACTTTTCCGCCGCAACCGGGGCGGATGTTGCGCAGATAAGGGAAAAATTCCACAAGCTTAAGGAAGCCCCCTTCAACTCAGATACCCGCGTAATGGGCACCCTGCATAAAGGCGAAGAAAAATACCTCGTCTCCGCGAAAGGCGCCATCGAAAACCTGCTGGACATTTGCAGCCATTCCCTGCACGATGGTTCGCCCAGAGAACTGGCGGAAGAAGAACGCGGCAAGTGGATGCAGGAAACGGAAAAGCTGGCCGCTTCGGGCCTTAAAACCCTGGGCTACGCCTACCGTGAGCTGGACAGTGAAACCAACCAGTTCATGGAAAACCTCGTTTTCCTCGGCATTACCGGTTTCATGGACCCGCCCCGCGAAGGCATCCAGGAAGCGATCGGCGAATGCCGCCAGGCGGGCATCCGGGTCATCATGCTTACCGGCGACCATCCCGCCACCGCTGCGCATATCGCGCACCAGCTCGGTATCAGCAAAGATGAAAAGGATGTGGTGACGGGCAAAGACCTTACCCCTGAAAGCGATTCCTGGGCGGAGCGCGCCGTTTTTGCCCGCGTGAGCCCTAAACAAAAACTGGATCTCGTAAATGCTTTGCAGGACGACCACCAGGTCGTAGCCATGACGGGAGACGGCGTAAACGATGCGCCCGCGCTCAAAAAAGCGGACATCGGCATTGCCATGGGCATCCGCGGCACGCAGGTGTCGCAGGAAGTGGCGGATATGGTGCTGAAAGACGATGCCTTCGAATCCATCGTGATGGCGGTGCGCCAGGGCAGGGTGATCTTTACGAACATCCGGCGGTTCATCGTGTTCCTGCTTTCCTGCAACCTCAGCGAACTGCTGGTGATAGGGCTGGTGGCCACGGCGGGCCTGCCATTCCAGCTGGCGGCCATCCAGATATTGTTCATCAACCTGATCACGGACGTGTTCCCCGCCATGGCGCTGGGTTTTACGGAGGGCGACGAAACCGTGATGCAACGCAAACCGCTGGACCCGCGACGGCCCATTATCAGTAAAAAAGCCTGGGGCGTGATCTGGTTCTATTCGGCAGTGATCGGCGCAAGTGCGCTGGGCGCGGCTTTCACGGCAGAGCATTTCAGGGAAGGCGATATAGATGTGCATGCGGCCAACAACGTGCTGTTTTACACGCTTATCCTTTCACAATTGCTGCATGCGCTGAATATGAAGGAAGGAAAGGAAAAATTCCTCGGCGGCCCCGTGATGCGCAACCCTTACGTGATCGGCGCCATGGTGTTGAGCGCAGGTGTTACCTTGCTGTGCCTGTTCATCCCGCCGGTGAAAGAAGCCTTGCGGCTGGAAATGATGCCGCAGCTGGACTGGTTGCTGGTAGGCGGTTTCAGCCTGGCAGGCATGCTGGTCATCAGGCTGGGATCAGCCATTTTCGGGGGCCGGGACTGATCACTTCGTCCGGAATTGCACCGCGTAGGGCACCAGCGGGTAACCTTCTGAAGATTTGAACCCCAGGTCGGTTACCTGCAGACTGTATTGTGATCCGGGTTTGAGCTTTACTTTGAATACAATGGAGCGGTTATCAGGCGCGAATGCAGGTTTGGCGTCTGTGCCGGGATAATGATCTTTGCCGCCGGTACCGAGGCTGAATGAATACCGGGCAGGGCTCATAGCAGTGGAAAAAACGAACCGGATCTCGGTGATGTCCGCACTCACAAGGGAGTCCCCATTGGCAAAAGGTTCCATTCTTACCACGTAGGGGCGTTTATTTTGATAGGCCTGCAACAGCGCCTGCTTGTCAAGTTTTTCTTTGTAATACTTCGAGCGCAGTAGAAAACTTTCTACCGCGGCAGTGTCCGCATAATTCAACTCAATGATCTCAGCCACCGCTTTCTTTTTATCCTTCGCATTTTTATAATAGGAGCGGCAGATGGCATAACCCATGTAATACCCAAGGTCCGCCATGTCTTTTGCGGCGCTGCCGTTATACAGCCAGTCTTCGTAAGCAGTAGTGTACATGACGGCTTTGAATTGCTCTTTCAGTTCCGCTTCATGCTCGTCGCCGTAGATGATATAGCTTGTCCGCATAGGCTTTTCCAGCACCAGTTCCGTAATAAAATCGCAGGTGCCCTCGTAGATGGCGAGGCTCAGCAGGGTTGTGGGATCCCCTTTCTGCTGCGTATGCACATATTCATGGATGTTAAGCGCCACAATATTATCCGCTTTTTGTTTGGCAAATACGCGGGCCAGCGATTTGCTGGGCATTTCCGATACATTGGTGGTACTGTCGCCCGTTGCGATCTCCGTGCCCACCAGCACCAGGTTGCCGCTGGTAGTGCCGCCGGAACGGAGGCCGCCTATGGTGAAATACATTTGGGCATCCCTGAGCGCCGGGTACAATTTTTTGAACTGCCCGATGCTTCGCTCTATCTGCGGCTCATACGACCTGACGGTAAATGTATTCGGCCTGATGGAGGTCCAGAACTTCGGGTACTGCCGGATGATCTTCACATACAGCGGCGCATCGTAATCCCGCGCTTCCATAAAGGCTTTCAGGCCGGGAGTGGCTTTATCAAGGTAAAGCGCCTGGATGTATTGTAATTGCCGGAGGCTGTCTTTCGTGGTCTGGATACTATCGTACGCCTGCCAGAAACGGTCGATGTCTGATGTGAAAACTACCTGTGCCGTTTGCGCTGAAGCTGAAAAATAAAAGAAAAGAGTAAAAAAAAGGGCTCTGCTTTTCATGTTGAAATAAATAGGACTTTAAAATACTGAAATTTCCATCACTGTCCGTGCTGTTATTCAGCTGGATAATTAAACTGCCTTCCCCATCCGTCAATTTAAAACCAGTGTTCGTTAAATCGCCCTGTTGGCGGGAATTTCGCTGCCCTAGTTTTGTAACCGCAATCAAATTCAAATTTTAAACCCCAATCAAAAAATCAAAAAAAGTTATGAAAAAGAACCTCAGAACTGTTTTATCCGGCTTGTTAGCCTGTGCGGCATTGTCCGTGGCAAGTTGTAAAAAAGAGAACCAGCTTGCCGAAAAGTTATCATCTGCGGAACTCGGTAAAACCTCAGGCCTCGGCCTGGAAAACAACCTCCGGTTCGATCCCGTGAAATTTGCGCAGGGCATTGAGAACTACATGGAAGGAAAAGTTTCAGGATATGGTTACGCCATTTACCATGAAGGCCTTCCTTATTTCATCGCCAACGGTGGCGGTGGTTATGCCCGCAAACCCCACGACGCACCGGCCAAACTGCATGGCGCGTACGTACGCCAGGGCATTGCCAGCAGCACCAAGTTCATCACCGCGCTCACCACGGTAGCCCTGCTGGAAAAGTGCAATGTGAACCTGAAAGAAAAGCTGTATCACTATCTTCCCTCCGGCTGGAAACCTTCGGCAGAGTTCAAGGAACTGGATTTTGAACGCCTTATCGGGCAAAGGACCGGCCTGATCAGTTATGGCAGCGGTAGCTATGGCAACCTCAGGCGCACCGTGGAAGACGGCGTGAACAAAGCGCAGTTCGAATCAGGAGACTGGTTTTATAACAACGTGAACTTCGACATTGCGGCCATAGTGCTTCCCTATGTGTACGCAAAAAAGAAATCCCCACTGGATTACAATGCGCTGAAATCCCTGGAAAGCAATCCAACGGAACTGTACAAAGGCCTTTGCCAGCGGTACATCGGCATTGTGCGCGTAAACGTGTTCAAACCCGCCGGTCATATCCATTATGGCGTGATGGACTGGAGGCCCTGGGACAACAACGGCCCTATTAACCCTCTTACCGGCACCCTCGGCTATACGACCATAAGCGGCACAGAAAAAGGCACGCCCAAAGGAGATAACACGCTGAACCCCGGCCCGGGCGGATTGTACATCAGCGCGGTGGAATTTGCCCGCATCCAGTCTGCCGCCGCAATGGGCAAGATCGTCAGCGCAGCGGGCTATAAGGCCATGCGCGACAAGCTGCTCGGCTTCGACGGTTTCCGCAATGGCAAGCATGGCCGTTATACTTTCAAGAACGGTGGCGCCAACAACCACGAAACCATGATCTTCGATTTCGGGATCACCCAGGTGGCCGTTTTTGCCAATATCCGCATCAGCGATATCGGGAACGACCCGATGATCCTGGTAAATGCCTACGATAATGCCTGGGTAACCAAATAATATTCAATGGTAACCTGCAAAAACCACCCCATGGCCCCCGGTTGTTCATACAGCCGGGGGCCATTTTCGTTAAGCCAAACCCTGCATCCGTTAATTGATACCTGCCATACTGCTGTTATTTTACCAACTTTACCCCAAAGCAGAGGAGAGGTTATGATCTTAGGATGGATAACAGGTATCATAGTGATAGTTGCTGCCGTATGCAGTTACCGCCTATACCAGGGAAAAAAGCAGCTGGCCGCACGGCTGGCTGAGCGGGAGAGGCAGATGCTGCAGCAGGAAGAGCAACTATCCCAGATGACCACCCTGTTGAAAATGAAAATATTGCAGGCAAGGCTCAACCCGCACTTCCTGTTCAATTCCCTTAATTCCATCCAGTATTTTATCAGCGCAGACGACAGGAAAACATCCCTGCAGTACATCAGCCGCTTTTCCGCCTTCCTCCGCAAAATGATCAATTATGGAGATGAGGTCTCTATTCATTTGCAGGACGAGGCCGAGCTGATCAAAGATTACCTGGTGCTGGAGCAGTTCCGCTTTCCTGACCGGTTTGAATACGAGATAGACCTGCCTGAAGCGCTTTGCCTGGAAGACATTCCTCCTTTCCTCACCCATGGCCTGCTGGAGGAAGCATTGTATAAAGGCGTGCTGCACCTGGGGAAAGAGGAAAAGGGAAAGATATCTGTGGCGCTGCGTTCCACGGAAGGCGGTCTGGAACTGGAAGTAACGGACAATGGCCTGAGCGGCGAGTTTTCGCCGGGGATGGACGAGCGGGCGGTGCTGTTTGGCCACCGCATCGAGCAGTTCAATGCGCTGAACCAGCGCAAGATCAGCCTGGAAGAGCGCAGCCCCGTGGAAAACGGCAACGGGCGCCTGAACAGGGCTGCTATCATTATCAGGTAAACGAAATTTCCTTATATTGTTATCACCTCAAAACCCTCATATGAAACCGCGAGGTTCCATTTGACCCCTAAAAAAAATTAAATATTAACGAATGAAATTCAAGGCTTTAATTGTGGAGGATGAAAAACTGAGCAGGGATTTTTTGTCGAACATGGTCCGCGAATACTGCCCGCAGCTTGAGCTGGTGGCGGTTGCGTCAGACGTGGAGGAGGCCCTGCAGCGCATCAGCGCCCATTCCCCGCAATTGATCTTCCTGGATATAGAAATGCAGACCGGCACCGGCTTCGACGTGTTGCAGCGGGCCAGTCATCATAATTTCCACGTGATCTTCACCACCGCTTTCGATCATTACGCCATCCAGGCCATCAAGTTCAGCGCGGTAGATTACCTGCTCAAGCCCATTAATGTAGACGAGCTGGAAACCGCGGTGGGCAAGGCCGTTAAACAAATGGAAGGGCCCGTGCCGGACAACCGGCTGGAAGTGCTGCTGAAAAACCTTAACAGGCAAACGGGCGAAGATTTCTGCATAAGTCTCTCCACCTCCGAAGGTGTGGATTTCATCCCGCTTTCCGGCATCATCCGCCTGGAAGCAAAAGGCCCTTACACCATCTTTTACCTGAAAGACGGCCGCCAGATCATGGTCAGCAAAAACCTGAAGGAATACGAAACTTCATTACAGGAACACGGATTCTTCCGCATTCACAACTCCAATATGATCAACCTGAAGGATGTGAAACGCTGGGTACGTACTGACGGCGGCTATGCCGTGATGAGCGATGGCGCCATGGTGGCCATTTCCCCGAAAAAGAAAGATGAATTTATGGCGCTTATGACAAAGCGGACGGTTTAAGTTCCTGCAATTCCCTGATCGCCTGGTTGCAAACCTGTTTTACCTTTTCCAGCTGTTCCGGCTCCGCGCGTTTCTCTTTTTGCATGCGCGACAATTCTTCCCCGATATGCGTTTTCAGCCCGAAGAAGCTCACCGAGGTGCTGAGCGTATGCGCTATTTTATACACCTGTTCCCCGTTCTGCTGCTTCACCGCTTTCTGCAACGCTTCCAGGTCTTTCGGCGCCTGGCGCACGAACGTGCGGATCATGTCTTTGATGAAAGGGATGTTGTTGCGGGTTTGTTCTATTAAAAAACCGAGGTCTATCACCGCTGTGCGTTGATAGTTGGCGATGGTGGCCAGCAATTCCTGTTCCCGGAAGGGTTTGGGCAGGTAGTCGTTCATGCCGGCAGCAATGCATCTTTCTTTTTCACCGTTGAAGGCGTGCGCCGTGATGGCGATGATGGGCACATCCAGCTTCAGTTCCTCCCTGATCTTGCGGGTGGTGAGGTAGCCGTCCATGCCGGGTATCTGCAGGTCCATCAGCACGATGTCCGCTTTTTCTTTCCTGAGCAATGCCACGGCTTTGGTGCCGCTGTTGGCGCCGCTTACGGTGAAGCCGTTGTTGGCCAGCATGATGCGGGTCATTTTCTGGTTCAGCACATTGTCTTCCACTACGAGCACATGCATACCGTTGCCATGCACGGCCTGTGCGGCGGCCTGCTTGGTTTTGCCGCGTTTGCCGGCTTTCGCGAAAGGCAGGCGCACGGTGAATTCTGAGCCTTTGCCGGTTTTGCTGCTCACGGAAATAGTGCCGCCCATCAGCTCCACCAGTTCCCGCGTAATAGCCAGCCCCAGGCCGGAACCGCCGTATTTGCGGGAAATGGCCGTGTCTGCCTGCGTAAATCTTTCAAAGATGCTCTGCTGCTTGGCCGGCGGTATGCCGATGCCGGTATCGCGGATGCTGATCTTCACCTGTATGCCGTGCGCGGTTTCTTCTTCCGCTCCGGCGGTGATGGTGATGCCGCCTTTTTCGGTGAACTTGATGGCGTTGCCGATGATGTTGAGCAGGATCTGCGTAAGCCTCGCGCTGTCTGTCAGTACGGGTTTCTGCAATGCCTTGTCTGTATCGCAGGTGTACATCAGTTGTTTATGCCGCAGCCTGGAAGCAAGCATCATCTCTATGGACTGCAGCAGCTCGGGTATTACGATGGGCGCTGATTCGAAGCTGATCTTCCGTGCGTCCAGCTTGCTGAGGTCCATGATATCGTTGATGGTGCTGAGCAGGTTGCTGCCGCTGGCGCAGATGGCTTCCAGGTATTCCGCCTGGCGGGCGGTGAGCTTTGTTTTTTTGAGCAGCTCGGTGAAGCCGAGAATGGCCGTGAGCGGGGTGCGCAGCTCGTGGCTCATGTTGGCTACGAAGTCGGACTTGGCGCGGGAAGACTCTTCCGCCAGCAGCCGTGCTTTTTCCATCTGCTCTTCCACCGTTTTTCGCAAAAAGAAAGTAGGGATCTCTGGCGGCGCTTTTTTGATATGATGTTTGCGGTGCGTTTTCGCGAATTGCTGTATATGTTCCTCGATGCGGTGCGGCGGGCTCATGATGAAGGTGCATTGCTCGTCGCCCTGTGCGCGGCAGCTCACTTCCACTGCGGTGAGCGGTATGCCGAAGCTTTCCTGGCACCAGCCGGAGGAATAACCGGTGCTCATAATGCACACGGGAAAACGGGATGCAGCGCCTGAGCGAACCCAGGCGTCTGCTTCAAAGGAAAAAGGATGATGATATATCAGGTAATAATCATCGTCGGGCGTGGGATTGCTTTCCGGGAGGATGTCCACGAACGCCCAGCCGGTATGCGCAAAATGCACGGGGCCGGCTGAGAGTTTAGATAAAGGGTCTGTTACGCGCATCTTCGCATGAAAGGCTTTGGCGTCGTTCATGCCGATGGCATGGGAAATATCGAACAGGAAATTGCGGCCGATGCTGAAGGCTTCGCTCTCCCCGCGGTCTGCATACAGGCTGAGGATGCTGTCCAGGAAATCTTTGGACAGTGCGGAAGCCCTGATAAGCACATACCTTTCATTATTGATCTCGATGGTACCTTCGGAAGGGTTGAGGCGCATGTTGGAAAAATATTCCCGCACGTTTTCTTCCGCTTTCCTGAAAAGTCCTTCCATTTCTGGCGGTACTTTTACAGAAGGTTGATGAGAGGCCGATGCTGCTGGTTTTTTCGAGTTTTTCATTTTTACTGGATGATTTCTGCCGGCTGATACACCGGGATGTGTTGGGGGGCCTTCCGGACAGCGGCTTGCAGCAAAATACGATAATCTTTCGGGTTAATGGGTTTGAAAAATTCATAAGGCAGCCAGCGGGTGGCTTTGGTTTTCAGGCCCATGTCCTTCATCAGCATATCCAGGTGCATGAAGTTGAAAGGCGCAACGCAGGTGCCGCTGAACTCGGAAGAAACAGGGCGGCTGGTTTTGCGCCACTGGGCCATATAATCCATGTCCTTTTTGATCTCTTCTTTCGCGGGCAGCTGCAGGGTTCCCTGCGCGTACTTCACCAGCCAGTTGGCCGCAATCTCGGAAGTGAGGGTGGTGAAAAGGCTGGAGTTGAAGCCTATAAATCCCAGCTGCGGCACGTCGGGGTTCACGATGTTGCGGAAAAGCCGGAAGCCGCCGTCTTTATCCATGATAGCGCTTTTGTAGGGCTCGCCGAGGAAGGGCATGGTTTGCGTAAAGCCTGTTCCGCATACCACCACATCCGGCGTGAGCACTGCGCCGTTTTGCAGGTATACGCGGTTGCCTTCAAAATGGCTGATCTCCGTTTGCCTGGCCCTGATGGCGCCACATTTCACTTTTTCATAGAATCCTTCGGGAGCCACGCCCAGGCTGCAGCTGATCTGGTCTTCGATGCGGTGCGCCGGTATCATGCCGCAGGCTTTGAGGGAAAACTGTTTTTTGAGCAGCAGCTCCAGCCCGCGCCATTGCGCCCATACGAGCGGCTTGCCCACGCTGTGCAGGAATTTCTGGAAGCCTGTTTTATACGGCGCGTTGAAGAAGGCTTCGGAGAACCGGGAGAACAAAAGATAACGCATGTTGATGAGGTTGCCGAAATAACGCGGCACTTTCCATTGCGCTTTACGGTACAGCAGCTGGCATTCGCTCGCAACGTCCGCCGCCAGGGTGGCAATGTCTGTCGCGGATTTGGCGAAGCCTACTACGGCAACAGATTTATCTTTTAAAACGCCGGCGTCCGCCACCTGGCTGGTATGCAGCACCTGGCCGGTGAAGCTCTCCATGCCTTTGAACGCCGGGATATGGGGTTTGTGGAAAGTGCCGGTGCAGATGGCCACGAAGTGGAACCGCAGGGTATCGGTATAATCTTCCGCCGCATCGTAGATCTCCATTTCCCAAACCCCGTTCTCATACTTCAGGTTGGTAACGGCTGTATTAAAACGGATGGCGGGCAGTATGCCGAAATGATGCGCATAGCTTGCCAGGTACTGCTGCACCTGCTGGCCTGAAGGCCATTGCGGGTAATGGGCAGGCATGGGGAAATCGGAGAAAGCGTATTCGTCGCGGGTGGTTTGGGTGGCTACGCCGTGGTAGCTCCTGCTTTTTTCCCAAACGCCGCCCACTTCAGCCGATTTTTCTATAACAGTAACGTGAAAACCTTCGCGGAGAAAGGCTTTTGCTGTGGCCAGGCCGCTCAGGCCCGCGCCGATGATTCCTATATGTTTCATTTGGGTGGGGTTTATGCTGTGAAATTACACTCCCGGCATATGCCCCGGCATGCTGAATTAATGTATGCGGCATTTTGGTTAACCCAATTCCGGTTTCCGTTAATTGGATGTTCCGACCACACCTTTCCTGCGCCAATTTTACAGCGTTAAAACACCATTCCGCGAACAATTAAAAACAAAACCCCAATGACACGCAGTAAAGAACCCCTGGCCTTCCTGAAGGAAGTGATCGCAAACGGCGGCCCTGAAACCCGCCAGTACGAAACCCTGCATGAAGTGTTTGCAGACATTACCACCGCCTACAAAACCGGCAGCCTGAGCGGTGACGAACTGGCCATGCTCCAGTCCAGCTTCAGCGAACAGGAAGAAGGCATGAGCACCATCCTGGGCCACTGCCGCAGCAAGCCTTTCGGCTATGCCGGCGATTTCCTTATCATCGATAAGATCTACCGCCAGCAGGTAACCGCAGATGAACGGTTTGAGAAGTGGGACCAGTTCTGGCACGAGCAGCCCGCCTGCAAAGCGGTGCGCAACCGCAAAAGTTATTTCATCCGCACCATCCGCGAAATGCTGCAACGCCAGTCGCCTATGCGCCTGCTGAATGTAGCCAGCGGCCCCGCGCGCGACCTGGCGGAGGCTTATGCCTGCATCGATCCTGCGTTGCTGCAAACGGTTTGCGTGGAAGCGGATGAGCATGCCATCAATTACGCGAAGGAACTGAACGAGCCCAATGCACCGCAGATAGAATTTATACATAAGAATATTTTCCGTTTCCAGACGGATGAGCAGTTTGATATCGTCTGGAGCGCCGGCCTGTTCGATTATTTCGAGGATAATGTGTTCATCAGGCTGCTGCAGAAGTTCATGAGCTGGACGAAACCCGGCGGAGAAGTGATCATCGGGAATTTCGGGGATCATAATCCCACCCGCAATTATATGGAGCTGATCGGGGAGTGGTACCTGCACCACCGTTCAGCAGAGGAGTTAATGACCATGGCCATGAAAGCCGGAGCCAGCCCCGCGGCTGTGAGCGTCAGGCAAGAGGAGGAAGGGGTGAACCTTTTCCTGCATGTGCGGGCCTGACGGATATAATGGAGAACGTGTGAATGAGCAAAGGTTGCAGGCATGGAGACCTGCAACCTTTTTTTTGTGTGTATATGATGATGGTCTGCTACTCTTTTCCTTCCAGTACATGGTTGATCTGCCGGTACAAAGCCTGCTGCTCACTGGGCCGCAAAGCCTTGCTCACCACCAGTTTCCCTTTTTGGTTGAAAAGGAAATACTGTGGGTAATATTCCGCTTTGTCAGGATGATCGGCGAGTAGTTCTTTCCAGAACGGCGCAATGGTTTCCCGGGTTTTGCGCAGGTGGATGCCGGTCATTTCGTTTACCCGGATAAATTCTTTCCATAGCGCGTCCCGGTCGTCGGTATCCATGTCCAGGTATACGAACGCGACGTTCTTGTCTTTGAAAGCAGCCCTGAGCGCGGGCAGGTGCTTTATCTCTTCCTTGCAGGGCCCGCACCAGGTGCCCCACACATCCAGGTATACCACTTTCCCTTCCAGGCCTTTGATCACTTCGTAAATGGATTGCACTTTATCGTAGGCCTTTACAACCACGATGTCTTTATTACCGGCCTGCTGCGCCAGCAGGTTGTTCAGCGTATCCATCATTTGCCGGACGTGCGGGTTGAAGCTGCTGGCAGGAAATTGTTGTGTGAACGCACCTGCGAGGCTTCGCGCCTGCGAAAGGTCGCGGGAGTAATATTGCGTTATGATCTGCTGGTATGCATAATTTTCCGCGACGGCCGGCGGGAAATTGTGAAGGCTCCCAATCCAGCGCCAGTATGGTTTTCCATATTTTTTAACAAGGATGTTGGCACTGTCCAGGCTGATGTGGTAATAAGGAATCGGCGCGGAGGGTGGAATGTTCTCTTTCCTGATCTTCACAAATGCCTTGGTTTCCAGGTAGCGGAGGTAATTGTCCGCGAACTGGTAATACTGCGGACCGGCGGGCATTACCTCGGGCTCAATGGCAACCTGGTCAAATACACCGGTCACGAAATTTTCTACATCTTCTTTATTGCGGAGCTGCGTTCTCGCGAAATCGTTGAGGTAATTATAGCCCCAGTACCGGGTTTCAGAGGCGATCAGTTTTTTATCGGCGGATGAAAGGCCGGAGACAAGGATGGTAGCTATCTTTTGTTGTTGCTGTGCCAGGAAGGGCTCTGTCAGCCTGTTTTTCAGTGCCGCGTAGGAGAGGCCCTTCAGCGAATCTGCACCGGCCCCTGTGAAAAAGAAGGGAGGCGTATCAGGATCGGTCTGCCGCAGCAGCTTGTTCTCGGCAAGCGCCTTGCCCGAAAGAAGCCTGATGGTTGAATCCTTTGCATTCAGCTCCACCGACAGGTCTTTCCGGTTGGTAAGCAATAAGGTATAAAACTTCCGTTGGAAGATCAGCCACGCAAATTTCTGCCGGTTTACCGGCAGAGTGGTGCTGAAAGTGCCATTGGCAGCCACTGGTATGCTGATGCTGTTTTCCTTGTAAAACCCATGCACAGTGGGGATGTTGATCTTCAATTCCGTTTCCCCGCTGTAGTTCGTTACCCGGCCCTTTAATTTGAATTGGGCGGGCGCGTGGAGTGAAATAAGCAGGCAGAGAAAGAAAAGGGCTGTTTTCATTTTGCGTTTTTGGGTGACTGGATAAAAATATCCAACCCGGGCGGAGTATCCGGCAGAAAGTGACGGATGCCGGTAAAACTGTGACGAACCCGGGGAACGGTGCTACGGGTTTTCAACATATCGCTTAAAAGTCTCCAGTACAGACGCACAGAAGCGTTCCTGTTCATCCAAAGGTGTTTCTTTTTCAGGCTCAAAAATTTCTGTTATAGTGACGCCGTTTCCAGTGGAAGCGAATATGGTCGTGTTTCCCGGCCATCCGTAAGCGTGTAGCTGATCTTTTCAAAGCGGATCACTTCATCGTAAACGCCTTTGAAGTCGAAGCCGGCGCTGCCGTCTTTCGCGCGCATGGCATACAGGAACTGGCCGCCGGTCACTGCGTTGTTCTCCACATGCGTAGTATGCCAGTCTGCTGAAGGCTGGTTCCAGCGGAGAATGTGCTGCGGTTCCGTCCACAGCCGCCATACTTTTTCCATCGGTGCATGGATGGAAATTCTTGCGGTAATGAATTTTTTTTCCATACAACAAATTTAATGGCATAGCCGCAGTTGTGCACGGGGTATGCGTTCCATTATGCGGGGCATTTTGCGCCATGGCCGGTTGGTTTACATTGACGCTCTTCTTCCCGCGTCGTTATAAACAAGTGGATAATCTTTTATTTTTATATTATATTGACCATATGTTTACCCGTATCACCTTTGCCAGCCTCGTCCTGGCGGGCTTTATGCTCACAGGCGGAAAGGCTTTCCCGCAGGCCGGGAAAAAAGCGCGGCCCAATATTATCCTCATTATGGCGGACGACCTTGGTTATTCGGACCTCGGTTGCTACGGCGGCGAGATCAGCACGCCGAACCTCGATTATCTCGCTTCCCGCGGCCTGCGTTTCAGCAGCTTTTACAATACCTCGCGCTGCTGCCCTTCCAGGGCGGCCCTGCTTACCGGCATGTACAACCACAATGCGGGAATAGGCGAAATGACCACGGACAGGCAGGTGCCCGGCTACCGCGGCGCTTTGGGAAGGGATGTGGTAACCGTGGCGGAAGTGCTGAAGGAAGCGGGATACCGCACGGCCATGACCGGCAAATGGCATGTGTCTAACACCATAGAAGAGCCCACCCCGCAGGCGCAGCTGGATTGGCTGAACCATAAGACCGACCGGCCGCTGTTCTCCCCGGTAGACCAGTACCCGGTGAACAGGGGCTTCGAAAAATATTTCGGCACCATCTGGGGCGTGATCGATTTTTTTGATCCTTTCAGCCTGGTGAATGGTACGGAACCTATTAAACAGGTGCCCGGCGATTATTATCATACAGACGCCATCAACGATTCAACGGCGAAATACATCCGTGAGTTCAGCAAAGGAGAGCAGCCGTTCTTTATTTACGTGGCGCACAACGCGCCGCACTGGCCGTTGCAGGCTAAGCCGGGCGACATTGAAAAATATAAGGACGTCTACAAAACCGGCTGGGACGCCATCCGGAAAGCGCGGTATGAAAAACTGGCGAAGTCTGGGTTGATCGATGCGCGGAAAGCCCCGCTTTCACCCCGTATAAAAAATGAACTGGCCTGGGAAAATAACCCGGATAAAGAATGGGATGCCCATGCCATGGCCGTGCACGCCGCCATGGTGGATTGTATGGACCAGGGGATCGGGAGGATCATTGCCGCCCTCAAAGAAACCGGCGAGTTGAACAACACGCTGATCCTTTTCCTCAGCGACAACGGCGCCAGTCCCGAAGATTGCACCCGCTATGGCAAAGGCTTCGACAGGCCGGGCCAAACGCGTGACGGGAAAGAGATCATTTACCCGCGCGATAAAAAAACTATGCCCGGGCCGCAAACCACCTTCGCTTCCATTGGCGAGCGCTGGGCCAATGTAGCCAATACACCTTATCAATATGCCAAGATGGAATCTTACGAAGGCGGCGTGCGCACGCCCATGATCGCCTTCTGGCCGGAAGGGATCAGGAACGGCGGGAAAATTTCCAGGCAGACCGGTCATGTCATGGATTTCATGGCCACCTTCACGGAGCTGTCCGGCGCCACATATCCTGCTTCGTACAAGGGAAATGCCATCCTGCCCATGCAGGGCCGGAGCCTTGTTCCTGCTTTGAAAGGAAAGAAGGCAGAGGGGCATGCATATCTTTTTAATGAGCATATGAACGCGCGTTATGCGCGGTCGCAGGAATGGAAGCTGGTTTCGCTGACTAGAGATACCACCTGGCGCCTTTACAGGATACATGAAGACGAGACGGAGCTGAATGACCTTGCGGCGAAATATCCCGGGGTGGCGAAAGACCTCCAGGCCCGGTGGCACCAGTGGGCGCGGGACAACCGCGTGCTGCCGAAGCAGCAGAAAAAACAGGATTGAGCCAGCATTTGGATAAAGGAGAAAAGAAAATTAGCGGGCCGGGTTTCAGCCCCTTTTTGTAAATTTATGCGGAGCTGCTGTCTCAATTACTTATGCGAGATACCAATGATATAGCTTTATTGACGTTGTTGAAAGACGGGGATGAAACTGCTTTTACCGAAATTTACAACCAATATTGGGAGCCGCTGTATTTCATGGCGCACAAACGCCTGCAATCGGCGCAGGACGCGGAAGAGATCGTTCAACAGGTGTTCCTGACGCTCTGGCAAAAAAGAGCCTCCCTGTCCATCCAGTCCCTTCCGTTTTACCTGGCGGCGATGGTGCGGTATGCTATTTACCGTCATTTCGCCAGCCTGCAGCGCAAAAAGGAACAGACCGGCGCCTTGCAGGCCGTTACCGCGGAGCAATCTCCCGCTTTTGACATCGATAACAGGTTCCTGCTGGAAATATTGAACAAACTGGCCAACGAATTACCCGCCAAACATCGCATTGTTTTCCTGCAGCACAAGCTGCTGGACCGGCCCCTGGAAGAAGTGGCCGGGGAACTGGGCGTATCCGTGCGCACCGCCGAAGGATATGTAGCCCGCGTGATGCAGGTCATGCGCCAGCGGAGGGAATACCTCACCCTGGCTATGATCTTTATGCTGATCAAATAATTCCCCTAAAATTTTTTCTCCTTTTTTGCGTGTGAATTCCTCTGACGATGCTCTATTATATAAATGGGCATAGTTTATTATTTAATTGCATCCAATGGATACAGGGCAGATCAGTGATTTGGCAGAAAAATATCTTGATGGGAGGGCAACCGCGGCTGAACAGGAAGCGTTGCATGAGTGGTACGACCGTGTGAATGAGGGTGACACCGAAATTGTTGTCAACGCGCAGGCCGATACCCTGGAAGGCGTAAAAGCGCGGATGCTGCGCCAGTTGCAGGAGCAGATCGCCCGGGACAAAGAAGCCGCGCCCGTTTCCGTGCTGCCTATGCGCCGTAAATGGCTGCCATGGGCTGCTGCTGCTGCATTTATAGTAGCGGTTGCCGGCACATACCTGCTGAAGCAGCCGGAGGAACAGGGAAATACAACAGCCGTATTGCCCCTGCCCCCGGCAGGCAACAAAGCCATGCTTACCCTGGGCAACGGTACCGTAGTGGACCTTAACGCCAGCACAGACGGCGCCATCGCGGAACAGAGCGGTACCACCGTCAATAAACAGCAGGCTTTGCTGGTATACGATGCGAATAACGGCGGGGCGAAACCCGCTATCAATAAGCTCTCCGTGCCGCGTGGCGGCAAATACCGGCTTATATTGCCCGATGGCACCAAAGTTTGGCTCAATGCCGCCAGCGAACTGCAATTCCCGACCGCTTTCCCCGGTGCGGACCGGGTAGTGGAGCTGAGTGGCGAAGGTTATTTTGAAGTAGCGGCGGATGCGGACCAGCCATTCATCGTTAAGACCGCCGCCGGCATGCGCGTAGAAGTGCTGGGCACACATTTTAACGTGAAAGCCTATGCAGACGAAGCCACCATTAACACCGCCCTGCTGGAAGGAAGCGTAAAAGTAGTGGCGGCCAACGGGAAAAGCAGCCTGCTGAAACCCGGCGACCTGGCGAAAGTAGCCGCAGACCACAGTATCAGCATCACGCGGGAGCCGGACCCGGAGCAGGCCGTTGCCTGGAAGGAAGGACTCTTTGCCTTCAGGAACGCGGATATCGCCGTCATACTCCGGGAAATTGGCCGCTGGTATGATGTAGAGATCAGTTATGAAGGGCCGGTTACGCGCCGCCGCTTTACCGGGAAGGCATCGCGCAGCTATAGCCTCGCAGAAACGCTTTCCATACTGGAAGCCAGCGATCTGCATTTCAGACAAGAAGGAAAGAAGATCATCGTTTTACCATAAGATCATTTTGCAGGAAGAGAGAAAGACCAGGCTGCGTGCCACAACGGAACCGGCGCCGGCATTTCAGACATGAGAGACAGATCATTTGTTTTACCATTAAAACCAAATAAAAAAAAGAGACAAGGACCAAAATCGTACACCAGCTTCTGATAGAATTTTATTAAATCATTAACCAACCAGTTTTATGATCTCAACTACCTTTTGCCCGAAGCGGCAAGGCAGGTTATGCCTATCAACCAAATCCGGGCTGCGCCCGTTCACAAAAAGATTGATCACCGTGAAGCTGTCAATTATCATTTTATTACTGGGAGCAATGCATGTAAGTGCCGCCGTGTCTGCACAACGGATCTCCATTTCGCAAAAGAATGCGCCGCTGGAAAAAGTGCTCGATGAAATAGAGCGCCAGAGCGGCTACCAGGTCTGGTACGAGGAGGGTACCCTGCCCTCCGGCGACGTGGTGAGCATTGCATTGAAGAACGCTTCCCTGGAAGAAGCGCTTGATGCCTGCCTCAACGGCCGTCATCTTACATGGACCATTATCAGGAAAACGATCGTGCTCAAAAAAGAAGCACAGATACCATTTATACCCCGCCCGCCGCAAAAGATCAATGGCGTAGTGAAAGAGGCCGGCACCGGCAAACCTTTGGCGGGCGCTACCGTACAGATCAGGGGTACTTCGAAAGCAACCGTTACCAATGCGGAAGGCGCTTTTGAACTGGAAACGGATGCCCGGGAAGTGATGCTGGAAGTGTCTTTCGTCGGGTATGAGCCGCAACGGGTGAAAGCATCCGGCAGCCTACCGGTGACCATCCTGCTTTCTATCGGTACTTCAAAGCTGGATGAACTGATCATCACCGGTTACTCCGCCAAAAAAACAGGCGAGCTCACCGGCGCAGTGCAAAAGATCAGCGGCGACCAGCTCCGGAAAGGCATTACCACGGCTGACCCCGTTTCCCTGCTGAAAGGCCGCGCCACCGGCCTGTATATCTCCGAACAGGGCGCGGGCGACCCCACCAGCGCGGGCGGACAGATATTCGTACGCGGGCAGAGCAGCATCGTAGGTGTGGGCGTAGACCAGGTGAATGAATTCGTAATGCCCACCCAGAACTACGGGCCGCTGCTCGTGCTGGACGGCGTGATCATGCCCAACCAGAACCTCAAGGAGCTGATCAACCCGCAGGACATTGATAACCTCACCATCCTGAAAGACGCCGCTGCCACGGCCATTTATGGTTCGCGCGCCGCTGCCGGTGTAATAGTGGTGACCACCAAAAAAGGCATGGTGGGCAAACCGCAGATACTGGCGGAAATAAAATACGGGATGAACAGGCCCAACCGCGGATCGCTGCGGTTCCTGACAGGCCCGGAACTGTATGATGTGCAGAAGCGCTACTATACCGAAGATTACCGCATCAACAACGCCAGCCTCGCGCCGCAATATCCCACGCTGCAGGCATACCTGGATAACCGCCTGCCCGCTATGGAGGATGTGCAAAACAGCTACGACTGGCAGAAATATGCCTTCATCAACAGCAACACCAAACAAGTGAACCTCTCCGCAAGAGGCGGCACGGAAAACACCCGCTACTACGTGGGCGGCACCTATTACGATGAGCAGTCCACCGGCATTAACAACGGCCTGAAACGCGGCACTTTCCGCATCAACCTGGAGACCAGGCTTAGCAAAAGACTGACCACCAACATATCGCTCAACGGCATCATCGACAATGGCAGGAGAGAGAACTCCAACACCGGCACTTTCCTGTATGGCATGATCCCCTGGGTGAACCCGTATAACGCGGACGGCTCTCCGAAGCCCGTGCTGGAATACAAGATGAACGGCAGGATACAGAAGCGCGAAAATCCCATCTTCGAAAACCAGTTCAACTACATCCATCCCAGGGCGCAGCGTTTTGCAGGCTCCATCAAGGCGGATTACAAGCTGACGGAATGGCTCAGCTTTTCCAGCACCAACTCCGCCAACCTCAACTACACAAAAGACGAGCGGTATATAGACGTCCGCAGCTATGCTGGTTCCGGCACGGCCACTTCCTCCAAGGGTTTCCTGGGCACTAATACCAATTACATCAACACCTTCCTGACCTCCAACCAGCTGAACTTCCATAAATCGTTTGGCAGCCATTCCCTGCGCGCGCTGGCGGCTACGGAATATGGCCGGACGAAAATGGAGAACATGCTGGTGAACGTTAACAATGTAAGAGCAGGTTATCCCGTAATATCGCTGGGCAGGCTGGTGGGCAACCGTTACGACTATTCCGTTTACGGCATTCCCACAACCAAAACCGGTAATATAGAAGGTGGCAAAGAAGACCGCGCTTCTTTCTCCGCCTTCGGCGAAGCGGGATATACTTATGATGAGAAATACAGTGTCAGCGCCTCGCTGAGGACCGATGCATCCAGCAGTTTCGGGAAAGATAAACGTTATGGCACGTTCTATTCCGTCGGCGGCGCCTGGGTGATCAGCAACGAGCAGTTTGCCCGCAACCTCGGTTTCCTGAGCAACCTGAAATTGCGCACCAACTATGGTACCAGCGGCTCTCAACTGGGAGACAACTTCCTTACCCGCACATTGTACGATCCCCGTTATACCTACAGCCAGCAGGCCGGCGCTACTATTTCAGTGCTGGCCAATCCTGAACTGAAATGGGAGATCACCAAAACCTTCAGCGCGGGTGCAGACATTGGCCTGTTCAACAGGATTACCGCCAGCGTGGATTACTATAGCCGCCGCTCGGAAGACCTCCTGCAGAAAGTAGCGTTGGACGCTATCAGCGGCTTCCCGACGCAATGGCAGAACGTTGCCACCGTGCAGAACAAGGGCTGGGAGGTGCTGATCAATTCAGATAATATCACCGGGAAAAATTTCCGCTGGAACACTTCTTTTAATATCAGCTTCAACAAGAACAAGATAATAAGCGTAGCCAACGATTCCCTGCGGCAGGGCTTCTACAATGCCAACAGCTTTTACCTGTTCCCCGGCGACGACATCAACTCGCTGAAGGCAGTTAAATATGCGGGAGTAGACCCGGAAACGGGCAAGCCCCGGTTTGAAAAACTGATCTTCGACGACAAAGGGCAGAAAACAGGCGTCGAGTATGTGAATACGGTAGACGAGGTAGGCGCAGCCGCCGACCCGCGGCAGTTCCAGTACATTGGCAACTTCCAGCCGAAATTCTACGGCGGTCTTACCAATACTTTCACTTACCGGAATTTCTCGCTGGACGTACTGATCACCTATGCTTACGGCTACATGATCTCGGACGAATATGCCGAGCAGATGCAGGGCACCAGCATCACCAGCTACAACCAGATCGCTTACCGCAAGCACCAGAAGCAATGGACCACGCCGGGGCAAACGGACGCCACCGAGCCTGAGCTTTACACGCATGCCAACGCGGATTATTTTGGTTCCAGCAAATACATGCACGATGGCAGTCATGCCCGCCTGCGCAGCGTCCGCCTGGGATACGAAGTACCTAAATCATTCCTGAAAAAACTGAATCTCTCGCAGGCGAATGTTTACGTGAGCGGCGATAACCTGTACACGCTGTATTCCAAGAACATTGTCTCCTCTGATCCGGAAGGCCCGTCTGTGGGGCAGGCGCAGGATTTCGGCGGCTCTGTCGGATCAGGCATCGGCATCCCGCGGCGCTATGTGTTCGGCCTGCAGATTGGGTTTTAATTTTTAGGTTTCAAATCATGAAAACAATGAGATACGCTATCATAATTATATTCGCGGGCCTGCTGGCAACTGCATGCAACAAGCAGATAGACAGCGTAAGGCCGCTGACGAAGATCGACAAGGAAGGAGAACTGGCCTCGCTGGCCGGCATCGAGGAAACGACGGTAGGCAACTACAGCCTGCTGCAGGGAAGCGGGTTTAACAGTTTCGATGTGCCCATGCATGATTTCGCGGAAAGCCGCGGCAACAATGTGACCCTGCAAACCTGGGGGCCTGTGGACAAAACCACGGACGCGTTCTTTTTCCGGAACAGCAGCAGCCCTACACAGGGCAACAGCGTTGATTTTTACCGCGGGGCCTACCAGGTGATCGTGGGTATCAACACCACGCTGGAAGGCATTGCAGCGATGGAAAAAACTACTTTTTCCATGCTGACGGAAGCCGAGAAGAACAGGTTCCGTTATGCCAAAGGAGAAAACCTTTTTCTCCGCGCGATGATCTACTTTAATCTCGTAAGGGTGTATGGGAAGCCTTATTACCAGTCAGCCGCCACCAGTCCTGCCGTGATCATCAAAACCAGCAGCGACATTAAAGACGTGCCGGAACGAAGCTCTGTTAAACAGGTCTATGACTTTATCATCGGCGACCTGCAAACCGCGGCGCAGCTGATGAAAGCGCCTGTAAACAAAACCAACGCTTTCGCCAGCACTGCCGCCGCATGGTCGCTGCTGTCGCGCGCATACCTCTACATGGGCGGCAGCGCAGCCGCGCCGGACGCGGCTGCCAACCAGCGCGCCATTGAATATGCGGACAGCGTGATAGACCATTCCGGCGGGAAATATATACTGCTGCAGGGAGAAGCCTACAGCAAGATGTTTGCAGACGACGAACTGGGCACTATCGGCCGCGCCAATGGCACTACCAACAAAGAACTGATCTTTGCATACGACAATGCTGCCGGTGGCAGTTCCCTTGGCCAATTCTATCACTACGACGCCATCTACAACGTTGGCGCCACTTTCCTCCCTTCCGCCAGTTTTAAAAGCCTGCTGGTGACAGGCGACGTCAGGGGCACTTTCCTCAAGCTGAACCCTAATTCGGGTTTCGTGGAAACCACCAAATTCCTGGTACTGCCTGAAGCCTGGCTTACCCGCGCGCCCTACATTTATTTCCGGCTGGCCGAGCTGTATCTCAACAGGGCCGAGGCATACGCCAAGCTGGGCAATACCGCCAAAGCAAAGGAAAACCTGGCAGCGATCCATACCCGTGCCGGCCTGCCCGCTTCTGATGTGGACAACCTCGCCGCGCAGGACGTACTGGCTGCGGTATTGAAGGAAAGGAGGATAGAGCTGGCTTTTGAAGGCCATAATAGTTTTGATTATTTTCGTAATGGCCTGCCCATGACAAGAACTGCAGCGGACAACAACGGAACAGCCCTGACCATACAGCCCACAGACCCGAAAGTAGTACTTGAATTACCTAAAAACTGACCGAACCAGCCATGATAAAACAAACCATTCTCGCAGCATTCGCCATCGCGCTCCTGTCTGCGCATGAGCCCGGCGGCTTCCGGATCAAAGGAAAGATCAGCGGCCCGGTGGAAGGCAAAAAAGTATACCTGAAGTACGCGGACATTCCTTCCAAAGCCATCCTGGACAGCACCGTGATCCGCAATGGGGAGTTTGCTTTCAGCGGAACAGCCGCCACGCCCCGGTTCTATTCCCTTGTATTTAAAAATGAAGAACCGACAGACAGGGTAATGCAGGACCGTGTGATCAACCTCTTTGCTGTCAATAACGACAACATCAGCGTTTCCGCGGTGTACGACAGCCTGAAAAAGGAGATAGAACTTTATTCCGGCGGCGGCACTTCCCCGGCGGCTACCGTTAGCGGCAGCGCCGGCAACGATCTTTTTATGCAGTATTACCGGCAGAAAAACGCCTTTGACGAAGAGATCGATCAATATTTTGACGGCTACGTCGCCTACCTGAATCCCGGGAAAGGCAAGGAGAAAGGGCCGAGAGAAATAGGCATGGACCTGTGCAGGAAGATGGATGTGGTGGAGAAGAAGCGGACGGCTTTTATGACCGGTTTCATACTGGATAAAAAACCATCCGAGGTGCTGGCGTTCATCGCATTGCAGGCAGTAGGGCAGCGCAGCATTCATGTCACAGAAATAGACAGGCTGATGCAACATTTTGCCGCAGCGGAAAAGGGCATGCTCACCAGCCATTTCCTGGAAAAGGCGGAGCTAAGCAAACAGGCCGCCGTAGGTGCCATGGTAGCGGATTTCACGTTGCAGGATACCACAGGCGCGCAACATCGCCTGAAAGATTATATCGGCAAAGGCAAATACGTATTATTCGAATTCTGGGCCAGCTGGTGCGGCCCCTGCAGGGCAGACATTCCACATCTCAGGGAAGTATATGCGCTGTACAATAAAAAAGGATTCGAGATCGTCAGCATTTCCATGGACGACAACAAAGAAAAATGGCTGCAAGCCATCCGGGAAGAAAAAATGAAATGGACACAGCTGTCTGACCTGAAAGCCTTCGACAGCGGGCTGGCCAAAACCTACCGTATCCGCGGCATCCCGTCCTGCCTGCTGTTTGACCCGCAGGGGAAACTGGTGACCCGCAACATGCGCGGTTCCTGGATGGACGCCGCCTTGATAGACATGTACGGCGATCTCTTTGCGAAACACTAAAACCCAACCAACTATTATGCATATAAGAAGCATTTTCGTCTGCCTCTCTGCCGCCGCCATCAGCGCCTGCAGCCAGGGGAAAAAACAACAGGCTACCATCACTGCGGAGATCACAGGCCTGAAAGATTCCGTGATATATATTTCCATACCGGTAGCCGATTCGGCCAAGACAGACACCATTCCCGTTAAAGACGGCAAATTCACCTGGACCGGCGAGGCCGCCGAGCCGGTAAAAGTATTTTTAATGTTCCCGACCCGCTTCGCGGATTTCTTTTTGGAGAACAGCGATATTCATATCACCGGCCATGCGGACTCGCTGGATAAGCTGAAGGTCACCGGCTCTGCAAGCCATGACGAGCTGATGGCTTACCAGGCCTCTATCAAGAGCATTACCGACCAGGAAAGGCAGCTGTACGGGAAATATGAGGAAGTTCAGAAGAACGATTCCGCGAAGGCCGCATGGGAAGAAGAGGTCGCTGCTTTCCGCAAGCAGCGCAGGACCGCGATGATGAATTATATTACGGCGCATCCCAAAAGTCCCGTCAGCCTTTCCCTTCTTTCGGATATGGCGGTGATGGGGGAATACAAACAGTTGGACAGCCTGTACCGCATGCTGGATGCATCCGCGCAGCAGACCGCAGTAGGCACCCGCCTCGGGAAGAGGATCGCCATTTTAAAAAAGAGCGCCATCGGCGAACCGATGATAGACTTCACCCAACCGGATGTAAACGGCAAGCCGGTAAAGCTTTCTGATTTCAAAGGAAAATATGTGCTGCTCGATTTTTGGGCCAGCTGGTGCGGCCCCTGCAGGGCGGAGAATCCCAACGTCCTGAAAGCGTATAACACTTATAAAGACAAAAATTTCACCGTTGTAGGCGTGTCGCTGGATGAAAGCGGGGAGAAGTGGCATGAGGCGATCAAAGAAGACGGCATGCCCTGGATACAGCTGTCTGACCTGAAAGGATTCAGGAATGAAGTGGCCTCGCAGTATGGCATCCAGGCCATACCGTCCACTTTCCTCGTTAGTCCTGAAGGCATTATTATCGCGAAGGACCTTAGAGGCGAAGCATTGCATAAAAAGCTCGGAGAGCTGTTGAATTAACCTTTCATACATAACCTAATCATGAACATGAAACAATTTTCGTTGCTGGTTGCCGCCTGCATATGGTACTCTGCCGCACAGGCACAATCTTTCACACTCACCGGCACCGTGGAAGGCAAACCATCAGGATATATTTATTTAAGCTATTCCCCGAATGGCGACGATTACCGGATGGATAGTGTGCAGCTGAAAGAAGGCCGGTTTACTTTCAAAGGGAATATCGGCGGGCCTTCCATGAGCAGCCTGTCGTTGGACAGGCAGTCTCTCATGTCGTACGGCGGCGACATAGCCTCCCTGTTCCTGGAGCCGGGTACGATGACGGCTTCCCTGAAGAAAGGGCATCTGAAAGAAGCCACTATGAAGGGTTCCAAAGCGCAGGACGACATGTCGCTGCTGAATAAGGCCAGGAAACCGGTCATGGCCGGCCTCGAACCATTGTCCTCCAAATACAACAAGCTCAACATGGCATACATCGAGGCGCGCAAAGCAAAAAAAGACAGCGCAACGCTGGCCGCTATGCTGGATGAGCTGGAAGAAGTAAAAGAAAAAATGGAACCTTACTACGAAAAGATGGAAGCCATCGACAAGGATTTTATCGAAAAGCGCCCTGCATCCTATGCCAGTGCTTACCTGCTGCGGTTCCGCATCAGCCGCATGCCGCTCGCGGAAGCGGAAGCCAGCTACAACAGGATGCCGCCGGCCATGCAGCAGAGCAGCTTTGGGAAAGAGATCAAAAAAGAAGTAGACGGATTGCGCAGCGGCTCTCCCGGCAGCGAGGCATACGTTTTCAGCAAAACGGATATCAACGGTCAGCAGCTTAGCCTGCAGGATTTCAAAGGCCGGTATGTGCTCATCGATTTCTGGGCCAGCTGGTGCGTGCCCTGCAGGAAAGGCAATCCTCACCTGAAAGAATTGTATTCAAAGTACAAAGGCAAAGGCCTGGAGATCATCGGTATTTCTGACGACGACAGCAGCCCGGATAAGTGGAAAAAGGCCGTGGAACAGGATGGCATCAGCATATGGAAGCATGTGCTGCGCGGCCTGGATATGCAGAAAAGGCAACGCAAAGAACCCAATCCGGAAGACATCAGCGATCATTACGGCATCCATTCCCTGCCCACCAAAATATTGATCGATCCCAAAGGGATGATCATTGGCCGATACGGTGGGGGAGGAGAAAATGATGAAGCGATGGATAAGAAGCTGGCGGAAGTGCTGGGGAATTGATTTATCTATACAGGTAATAATATAAAGAGAGGCGGTTTCCTGTTATGGGAGACCGCCTCTCTTTATTTGTATACCATATCACCGCTTCACCAACGGGAGCATGGCTGCGGCATAGCGCCTGCCGAATTCACGCTGCGAGGCCGCATTGATATGAACGCCGTCAGGCAGCGCCGTGAAGCCGTTCGCACGAACGACGGCGAAGAACTGCAGCGAACTTGCCGCATCGTAGAGGGTGGGGTTCAGCGTAGCCGCGCCTTTGTTGAAGTCCGGCAGCTCGCCGGCCACGAAGGGCAGGTCTTGTATTTGAAATGCCTGGCGGAATTTGCTCACCAGCTGCACGAGGTTGCTGCTGTAGGCTGCGGCTTTATCCGGCGCAGTGTCTGCCTCGCCCTGGTGCCAGAGGATGCCTTTTAATACGCCGTCTTTCATGGCCAGCCGCGTGCGCAGGATGGCGTTATTCCAGGGAAAGGACCGCGTTTGTTCCCAAAACTTGTCTTGCAGCCAGTTTTCCATGCCTGAGCCGCCCGCCGCGCAAGGTACCAGCCCTATTACGATGTTAGGATCATGTTTGATCATTTCGCGGGCGAAGCTCAAGCCCGGGCCCACACCCGCTGCGCTTTTATCGAAGTGCACCGGGTCTTTGGCGATCTCCCATTCCCCGTCGCGGTTAAGCGCCAGTATGCGCGGGTCGCCGATAGTGTCCTGCGCCTCCGGAATGCCCCTGCCTGCCATATTCGATTGCCCGGCCAGCAGGTACAGGTGGAATTTTTTCGCCGGTACTTTTGCCCTTGCTTTTTCCCGGTACTGCGGCGTAACAGGCGCCTGTTGGGCCTGGAGCGTTTGCATGGCTGATACCAGCAGGATCAGCATGGAGTAACATAAGCGTTTTCTTTTCATACTTTCATTTAGACGGTTTCCTGTTTTTGAAAAAGTATAACGGGCGGAACAAAGATAACAGGCCATTATTAACCTTGCATCTAAATCATTATATTTGTTCATAACAGCTATGTGCACACTCTTTGCGGTCCTGGAAGCTGTTTTCCTCCCTCCAGTGTTTATTCCCCTTTATACGAGCATTCAACCAACATACATTAGATAATTAAGTACTACGAATTGCCTACCGATGTATCATATGATGTCCGGGAACTATTAACGAGAGTGGCCGACGGCGATGAGGCCGCCTTTCAAAGTTTATTCGAGCGCTACCGGTCTCCTTTTTTTGGCGTCTGCATGAAATTGTCGGGCGCCCGGGAAGTGGCCGAAGAAGTAGTGCAGGAAACTTTCATCCGCATCTGGGAAAAACGGCAGCACCTGCGGGACCTGGAAAAGGCGCAGGCATACCTCTACCGGATGTTCCGCAACGTACTCTTCGAATATTTCCGGCATATGGCGGCGGAGCGCAAGGCCATGGGCGCCATTCTCGACCATTATGACACGGGAACAGATGAAGGCGTGAGCGAAAAGCTGCGGCTCGAAGCCCGCCTGGCATTGCTACAGGAATCGCTCCGGCACCTCACCCCGCAGCAGGCCAACGTGTTCCGCCTCATCAGGCTGGAAGGGCTGAGCCGCAATGAAGCTGCGGACCGCCTGGGCATCTCCCCCCATACCGTCCGCAACCTCCTGGCTGAAGCCACCAGGGTATTACGCACAAAAAGCGGGCGCCTCGAACTGGCGATTCTTTTTTTCCTGTCTATGGCGGAATCGTAGCCGCGGAAAATTTTTTTCCGTTTTACCTAGTACATCCTGCAAACCCTCCCGTTTACTTATTTGAATACTTATGGATCAGCAGCAGGAACGCATATTATACTTATTGCATCGCTACGGCGAACGCACGGCTACCGAAGAAGAGCGCGGCGAACTTACGCTATGGCTGGCTTCCGCACAAGGTGACGACATCCCCGATGAATTCGTCGCCCGGTTGCTGGATGATCATTCCGAACAGCCGCATGAGCAGGAGCCCGACTGGGATCTTGTATACCAGCGCATACTCGCCGGCCGGGAGGCCACTGCGCCGGAAACCACAACCGGCAAGGGATTGAGGCTCATCCGTTCAACCTGGCTGCGGTATGCAGCGGCGGTGCTGTTAATGGCCGGCATGATCGGTGTGCTGTATATAAGTCTCACAAAAGAAAGCACAGATACCGCGCAAACAGACCAGCTGCCCGGCGGAAAAGATGTGCAGCCCGGCAAGAACGGCGCCGTGCTGGTATTGGCAGATGGCAGCCAGCTCGTGCTGGATAGTCTTCGTAATGGTGTAGTAGCCTCACAGTACGGTTCAACCGCGGTGCTGCAAAATGGCCAGCTAGCCTATGATGCAGACAGCGCCGCTGCCGGCAGCATTTCCTATAATACTTTGTCTACACCCAAAGGCCGGCAATTCAAGCTCACGCTTCCTGACGGAACAAAAGCGTGGCTGAATGCCGCCAGCTATATCCGCTTCCCGACCGCATTTGCGGGGGGTGAGCGGAAGGTGGAAATAAACGGGGAAGTATATCTGGAAGTGGCGAAAGACGCTGCCAGGCCATTCAGGGTGAATGTGCCGGGAAGAGCGGAGATCGAAGTGCTGGGAACGCACTTCAATGTAAGCGCCTACGACAACGACCGCGTGGTGAATACCACCCTGCTTGAAGGCAGTGTAAGCGTGAACGGGGTGAAGATAAAACCGGGCCAGCAGGCGCTTGTGGCAGGCGGGGAAACGGTGGTGAGCAAGGCGGACGTGAACAGGGCCGTGGCGTGGAAGAACGGGCTCTTCAATTTTGAAGGCGCTTCGCTGGAAGAAGTAATGAAACAACTGGAACGTTGGTATGATATAGAGGTCGTATATGCCGGGGGCATCCCGGATATCGTTTTCGGGGGGGAAATGACAAAGAATATATCCCTGCAGGGTTTATTGATCGTATTGGAAAAATCTGATGTGAATTTTCGACTGGAAGGCAGGAAGCTGATCGTGCTTCCCTGATCTGTCACAAAAAACAGGATGCGACGCAACAAAAAACCGGAAGTGTTGGTACCACTTCCGGCGGAAAGTTTAGTTGGTCCAAATGGAGCTGAATCCTAATTGTAACAACCAAAAACTAATTAAAGGTATGCAAAAAACTGCATGCGGGTCCGGATTATTTCCGGGAGTGGCCGCCCATTGGCCTATTGTATGGCGCCCTGTCACCAAGATCTTATGGGCGATGGGACTTGTCTTCGTTCGGGCTCATCGCTCCATTAGGATGAAAATATTTCTCGCGATGAGCCCGAACGAAGAGAGGTCCCATCGCTCCATTAGGATGAAAATATTTCTCGCGATGAGCCCGAACGAAGAGAGGTCCCATCGCTCCATTAGGATGAAAATATTTCTCGCGATGAGCCCGAACGAAGAGAGGTCCCATCGCTCCATTAGGATGAAAATATTTCTCGCGATGAGCCCGAACGAAGAGAGGTCCCATCGCTCCATTAGGATGAAAATATTTCTCGCGATGAGCCCGAACGAAGAGAGGTCCCATCGCTCCATTAGGATGAAAATATTTCTCGCGATGAAACTAACCGCGCTGCTCTTAACTATTTTCTTCTTGCAGGTACATGCCTCGGGTTCGGCACAGTCTGTGACCATCTCGGGGAAAGACCTGTCCCTTGCACAGGTGTTCGCTGCTATCAAGCAACAAACGGGGTACGTTGTTTTCTATAACCGCAATATGCTGGCGGGAACGAAACCGGTATCACTGACGGCGCGGAATATGCCTTTGCAGGAATTGCTGGATGTTGTATTCAGGGAACAGCCTGTTGCATATGTTATCCAGGACAAAACCATTATCCTTTCCCGGAAAAAATCACCCGCTGCCCAAACTCAACCATTGATCAGTGTTGCGGAAGGGACGCCGGTTTCCGGGCGGGTTGTGGACCAGGATAACCAGCCGCTTCCCGGGGTAACCATCCGTGTGAAAGGAAGTAACAAAGGCGTGACAGCGGGAATGGGCGGCATGTTTACGCTGCATGTCAACGAAGGCGATGAACTGCAGGTAACGGCCATCGGCTATGAAACGATCACCATCAGGCTGGCAGGTGAAAATTTCCTGGTACTGCCTGCCGCCGGCGCCGCCGGTAAGGATAAGCCTGAATCGCAGAGCATCCTGATCGTTTCGCATATATCCAGCCCGCTTATCCGCCTGGGCCGCGCCACCTCTATGCTGGACGAAGTGCAGATCGTGCCCTACGGCGTAACGTCCCGGCGGTTTGCCACCGGCAGCATTGCCGGCATAAAAGGGAAAGACATCGAAAAACAGCCCGTTACCACCGTATTGCAGGCGCTGGAAGGTAGAGTGCCGGGCCTGAACCTTACAGCCCTCACCGGCAACTCCGCAGCGCCCGTGCGGGTGGAGATCAGGGGGCGGCGCTCCCTTAACCCGATGGCGCTCTCAGACCCGCTGTATGTTATCGACGGCGTGCCGCAGAACATACTCGAAATAAACCCCATCGCAAAAAGAGAAGTGTCTATCGGTTTTACGCAAAGCGGCTTTACAAACACGCCCGGCGAAAATCCCCTGCTGTACCTGAACCCCGGCGATATTGAAAGCATAGACGTATTAAAGGATGCGGACGCGACCGCCATCTATGGGTCCAGGGCCGCGAACGGCGTGATCCTCATCACTACCAAAAAGAATAAACCCGGCCCTACCCGTTTTTCTGTTTCCATCAGCCGCGGTACTACTTCAGTGCCGCGTTATCTGCCGCTGATGAATACGCCGGAATACCTGGCCATGCGCCGCGAAGCTTTCCTGAACGATCGCATGGAACCGACGATCTATAACGCGCAGGACCTGATGTTGTGGGACTCTACCCGGTATACCGACTGGCAGCGCGATCTGATCGGCACAGGGAACCAGCTTGCGATAGACGCAAAACTGACCGGCGGCCTTGTGCAAACGTCCTATACCATCGGCGTGAGCCATTACGCGCAAACGGAGCTGCAGAACAATAACGGGAAGACCAAACGCAGCTCGTTCTTTGTGAACCTGGGGCATACCAGCCTCAACCAGAAGCTGAGTGTGAACGTGGTCAGCCGCCTTTCTGCTACAGACGTGGAGGCATATTCCATTTCGGGCATCACCGGTATTCCGCCGAATGCGCCTGCCATCTATGCGGAGCCCGGCGAATTTAATTTTGTGCCCTGGCGCGGCCAGTGGAACAGCCTGTTTCCGCTCTCCGGTCTTAAGAAGCCCAGCGAGAGCAAAACGCATGCGCTGACCAATAGTCTCAGCATCCGCTACGAGCTGCTCCGGGGATTGACACTTACCGCAACCGCGGGTTATAATTATACTCAGAATGATAACGCGAACTACACGCCCGCCGCTTCTTACGACGCTGCTTTCTTCGCATTGTCTTCCGCCTTTTTCGGCAATTCCTCCAACAGGTCGTGGACCGCTGAGCCCCGGCTGGAATACAACACGCACATCGGGAAAGGCGACCTGAGCGTACAGGTGGGCGGGAATTTACAGGAAGTGCTGACGAAAGGGAACACAGCGGTGGCCCAGGGTTTTCCGAACGACAACCTCATCAGGAGCGTCAACAATGCCAGTTTCGTGATGAATATCGACGCGATGGGCGAGTACAGGTATGCAGCGCTTTTCGGCATACTCAATTACCGGTGGGATAATAAATACGTGCTGAACCTGAATGCGCGCCGCGACGGATCATCCCGGTTCGGGCCGGGCAAGCAGTTCGGGAATTTCGGATCGGTGGGGCTGGCCTGGATCGCATCCGAAGAAAAATGGATCAGGAACAACCTGCCTTCCTGGATCAGCTTCGTAAAGCTCAGGAGCAGCTACGGCATCACCGGCCGCGATGGCATCGGCGATTATGAATATCTTTCCCGCTGGTCCAGCGCCACTTCCCTTGGCGGCGGCGCCGACAAGCTTTTCGAATACAACGGCGTGCCGGCGTTTCACATCGTGCGCCCGCTGAACCAGCGGTTCCAGTGGGAAACCACGGCGAAGTTCGACGCTGCCCTGCAGCTGGGCTTCTTCGACGACAAAGTAAACCTCGAAGCAATTTATTACCGGGAACGGAGCGGCAACCAGCTGACAGCCATCCCCACGCCCGCATACACCGGCTTCACCACCGTTACCGCCAACTGGGGAGCCGTGATCCAGAACTCCGGCCTGGAAGCGTCTTTGATGGCAACATTGCTGCGCACGAAAGACTGGATGGTAAGCGCCACCTTCAATTTCTCCATGAACAGGAATGAGCTTGCAGACTACCCAGGATTGGAATCTTCTCCCTACGCCAACACCTACTTCATAGGAAAATCCCTGCAGACGCAATACCTGTTGCGCTATACAGGCATAGACCCGCTAACCGGCGATTATACCTTCGAAGACCATAACAAGGACGGCAGCGTTCAGTTCGAGAATGTTGGTGTTCCGCGGAACTCCTGGGACGACCGTTATATCGAAATAGACCTCAACCCAAAGTATATGGGAGGTTTCGGTACCGATGTAAACTACAGGGGTATCGGGCTGTCTGCAAACTTCATATATAAAAGGCAGACGAACAAAGACCCGTTCCTCACGCTGGAACTGGGGAGAATGGCCAATGGCTTATTGCCGGCGGAGGTAGCGGAAAATCACTGGAGAAACCCCGGCGATAAGGCGCTTTACCCCAAGTATACAGTGAACGGCAACCTGAACCGGACGAGTATGGCCCTGTCTGACGGCGGCTATACAGATGCTTCGTATGTAAAACTCAGTACGCTCACGCTTTCCTATAACATCCCGGATAAGATACTGCAGAAGATCAAAATGCAGAGCTGCCGCCTTTCCGTACAAACGCAAAACCTGTTCACGATCACTTCATTTAAGGGCATCGATCCCGAAGTGCTGGACCTGAACAGTGCCACGCCGATCCCGCGGATCATTACCACCAACCTGTTATTTAACTTTTAAAACCGGTTCTATGATCGTTAAAAAAATCATCCGCCTTTTTATATACGCGCTGTTTCCGGCACTGCTGCTCGCCGGTTGTAAAAAATGGATGGAGATCGATCCGCCCATAGACACGATCACTACCACCGAGATGTTCTCTTCCAACAAAGAAGCTGAATGGGCGATGGCTGCTGTGTATAGCAAGCTCATCAACGGTATGGAACTGACCGGCCCGTCTGATGTGGCGGAAAAGAATTTCGGCTCAGGCCTGGTTACTGTATTGGGCGGGGTGTCTTCAGATGAAATCATAATGGCCCCGTCCGCGCTTTCCGGTGAATATCTCTACCTGTCTTCCAACACCCTGACGGTGAAGAACAGCAGCATGACCGCCAGGCTCTGGAACACAGCCTACAAGATCATCTTTGACACCAACGGGGTTATTGAAGGAATTGAAGGATCGAAGTCTAACCAGCTTACGGACAGCGTACGGAAACAATTGACAGGCGAAGCACTGGCGGTCAGGGCATTTGCCTACTTCTATCTCGTTAATTTCTTTGGAGACCTGCCGCTGGCGTTAACAACGGATTTCAACCAGACGATGGGGCTTTCCCGCACGCCCGCCGGCAGGGTATACGAACAGATCGTTGCGGATCTCAGGCAGGCGAAGACCTTGCTGCCCGCTGATTTCTCCGCGGGAAACGGAGAGCGTGTGCGTGTTAACAGGTGGTTCGCGGAAGCGTTGCTGGCGCGTGTAAGCCTTTATACCGGCGACTATCAGCAGGCAGTAGCCAGCGCCACCGCCGTCATCGGCGAAACAGGGTTATTCAACCTCGAGGGCGATGTGGCGAACGTATTCCTGAAAAACAGCAGGGAGGCTATCCTGCAGCTTAAGCAAACCAATGCGGACCAGGTATTGAGAAATGCCACGCCCGAAGGTGTTGCGTTTAATCCCTACCAGTGGGGTTTTCAGTCGAAATTCCGCCTTGGCAGCGGCTGGCCGGAGCTGTTTGAAGAAACGGACAAGCGCAGAACTTCCTGGATAGGGTACAATGCCGGGGAAGCCTATCCCAACAAATACAAAACGGGCAACCATAACAGCGTATACATGGCAGAGCAGCCCGAGTACTACATGGCAATGCGGCTGGCAGAAATGTACCTCGTGCGGGCGGAAGCAAACGTGCGCGCAGCAGGCGGCAATACCGTGGCTGCTGTCAAAGACCTGAATGCCATTCGGAAAAGAGCCGGCGCGGAGGAGCTTCCTGAAACGCTTACCGCGCAACAGGTAACAGATGCAGTGGCGAGGGAAAGGCAGCTGGAGCTGTTCGCAGAATGGGGGCACCGCTGGCTGGACCTTAAAAGAACCGGCAAAGCCTCGTCCGTGTTGTCTGCCATTCCCCGGAAGCAGCCATGGAAGGGAGATTACCAGCTGCTGTATCCCATTCCGGAAGATGAGATCAGGAATAACAACAGGCTTGTCCAGAACCCGCAATACAATATTCAGTAAACCCAGGCCTGCCGGCTAAAAAAAATACGAAACATGATGTGTAAACATTTTGCTGCGCTCTTATTGCTCGCCGCAGCCTCGCTTTCCTGCAAAAAACAGAAGGTATACGACAACCCTCCCGCTGTGCTGCAGGTTGTAAACGCGCTGGAAGATGGCGTTTCGCTGTATGCGAACGCGAGCGGCATACATCCCATACCTTATTCACATGCATTGTTCATCGCCAACAAACAATTTGCGAGGATGAATTTCACAGGCAACATTCAGCCGCTGGCCCTTTACGGGACCAAAGACACCCTGCCGGAAAACAAGCCCGTCTGGGCCCGGGACCTGCAGCTGGAAGAGAGCAAGCTGTATTCCCTTTTTCTTTTCGGCGAGAAGTCAAAACCAGGCCACCTGCTGATCCAAAACAATTTTCCTCCTTTCATATCCGGCGACAGCGTGACCCATGTGCGTTTCGCCAACATGAGCAACGGCCAGCCAGTGAGCATCAACCTGAAAGGAAACCCCGCAGGCTCGCTGCTGAACAACCTGGCTTATAAAGAAGTTTCAGCCTTTACCGCGCTGAATGTGGACAAGTCTGTCAGCCAATACGAGTTCGAGTTCCGGGATGCCGCAACCGGCGCGCTGCTGGGCACTTTCCTCGCGCCTTTTGTGAATGATTATTCACTTGGGTCGAACGTTTATTTGAACATGTCGTGGATGCTGATGCTGGCCGGGAAACCCGGCGGTACCGGGGTCAACCAGCTGAGTATTATAAAAGTGGATAACAGATAGAACGGATAAATATGACAAAAACAATTTTGAAAGTAGAAAACCTGTCGCACAGGTACACCAGTTCCTGGGCTATCCGGGATATCAGCTTCGAGATCAGCAGGCACGGCATCGTGGGGCTGCTGGGATCTAACGGCGCGGGAAAATCCACCACGATGAACATCATCTGCGGTGTGTTGAGCCAGACGGAAGGAGAAGTGCTCATCAACGGCATCAACAAAAATGAAGACCGCCTGCTGGCGAAAAGGCAGCTGGGCTTCCTTCCGCAAACACCCCCTTTGTACCCGGACTTTACCGTGCGCGAGTTCCTGAGCTATGCGGCTGAACTGCGGTTTGTAGATAAAATGAAAGTGAAATCAGCCGTGGATGCAACAATGGACAAATGCAACATTGCGCATTTCAGCACCCGGCTGATCCGGAATTTATCCGGCGGCTACAGGCAGCGTGTAGGCATCGCGCAGGCAATCATCCACAACCCGGAGATCGTGGTCATGGATGAACCTACCAACGGCCTGGACCCCAACCAGATCATCGAAGCCCGGAAGCTGATCAAGGATATTGCCGCTGAGCATACCGTGCTGCTGTCTTCCCACGTGCTTTCCGAGATCAACCTCCTTTGCCGCGAGGTGATCATGATCGAAGGCGGCAGGATCGTTTTTTCCGATACCATGGAAGCATTCAATAATTACCTGAAGCCGCAGTCGCTGCTGGCAAGAATGGAAAATATGCCAACCGAGGCCGAGCTGCTGAAAGTGCAGCATGTTAACCGCGTACAATTCCTCTCCGACCGCCAATGCCGGATTTATTTCACAGGGAACACAGATATCACCGAGCGCCTTATTGCCGCGAGCATGCAGCAAAACTGGCGCCTGCAGGAGATCCAGCTGGAAAAATCACTGCTGGATGATGTGTTCAAACAATTGTCCATTCAATCCAAACGAGCCAACTAACTATGGGTATTATCATTAAAATCGCGAAAGCGGAACTGCGCAGCCTTTTCTATTCACCGATCGCCTGGTTTCTGACAGTCGTGTTCTTTGTAGTGTGCGGTATCCAGTTTGTAAACCCTATCGTCGTGTATTCCCGCATCCAGGACGTGATGCTGCAAAGCGATCCGAAATGGATAGGTTTCGATGACATAGCCGGTTTGTCTTTCAATATGTTTTCCGGCGTATACGGCAAGGTAGTGGAAAACCTGTACCTGTTCCTGCCCCTGCTCACCATGGGCGTCATCAACAGGGAAATACAATCCGGTTCCATCAAGATGCTGTATTCATCGCCGGTACGCACGCGGGAGATCGTGTTGGGCAAATACCTGGGGCTCATGGGCTTCAACATGGTATTGCTGGTCAGCATCGCCCTGCTGCTGCTGACAGGCTGGTTCAGCATTATCAACGCGGATTACAAAGCGTTCCTGTCCGCATTGCTGGCCATCTTCCTGCTGTCTAACACCTACGCCGCCATCGGCCTGTTTTTGTCCAGTCTTACCAGCTACCAGATACTGGCCGGTGTATTGACCTTTGCCGTATTCTTTGCGCTCAAGGCAGTGCAATGGCTGTGGCAGGACTACGATTTTTTCCGCGACCTTACCTGGTTCCTGTCCATTTCGAACCGGACCGAGCAGATGCTGGGCGGTATGATCACTACCCGTGATGTGGCGTATTTCCTGCTGATCATCGCCATGTTCCTCAGCTTCGCCTGCATCAGGCTGAAAAGCACGCAGGAATCGCGGTCCTGGCGGGTATCTTTTTTTCGTTACGCCGGCGTTTCCCTGCTGGTGCTTATGCTGGGATATTTCTCTTCAAGGCCTGGCTATGTGGGTTACCTTGATGTGACCACCCGCAAGACGAACACCCTGCATCCCGCCACGCAGGCCGTGATAAAGGAACTGGATGGCTCCCCGCTGAAGGTGACCCTTTACACCAACCTGCTGGGCAAGAACGCGCGCACAGGCTTTCCCAATATGCGCAACCCGTACATATGGCATTTCTGGGAATCGATGAGAAGGTTCTACCCCAATATCGATTTGAAATATGAATACTACTATGATTTTAAGGACGGGGACAGTTCGGCCCTTAAGACCTTCAACGCAAAAGACATCCACGAAGTAGCCGATAAAGTGGCCGAGATACTGGATGTCCGCCTGTCCCTCTTCAAAAAGCCGGAAGAAATACGGAAACAGATAGACCTGAGCAAAGAAGAATACGGCCTGGTGATGCTGCTGGAATACAAAGGGAAACGCACTTACCTGCGCACTTACCAGGACGACCGTGTGTGGCCCGACCAGAACCATATCTCCGGCTCCATCAGGCGGCTGGCCAGGGATACCGTGCCCGCCATGTTGTTCACCACAGGGCATTATGAAAGGAACCCCTATAAATTCGGTGAACGGGATTACGGTCCGCATACCCGGAACATCGCCTCCCGCAACGCGCTGGTCAACAAAGGCGTTGACGCAGACACGGTATCGCTGCTGCACTCGGATATTCCCGACAGCACGGATATTTTGGTGGTGGCCGATCCCCGGTCTGCCCTCGACACGGTAGAGCAGCGGAAGATACTGGCTTACCTGGAAAGCGGCAAGGACGCCATTTTATATGCAGAGCCAGGAAAGCAGCAGATGCTGAACCCCATTCTCAACACAATAGGCGTTAACGCAGACAATGGCGTTATCGTGACAGAGAACCTGCACAACCAGCCGCATTACATGATGGCGACCATGACGCCCAACGCTCATTACATGGCATTGGAGCAAACCATGTTCGATTACCAGGTATACAAGAAAGACCTGGGTGTTGTGTACCAGGTTGGGACGGCTAACCTGAGCTTCAGGGAAACGAATGGCTTCAAGGCGGAGCCCATCTTTAAGTTCAAAGGGAATAACAAGACCTGGATCGAAACCGGGATATTCGTGGCGGACTCTGCCGCGCCTGTATTCTCAAAAGCGGAAGGCGATGTGCAGAAGGATGAATATATAACAGCCATCAAGCTCATCCGGAAGATCAACAACCGCGAACAGCGCATCATCGTCACCGGCGACGGCGAGTTCATGACCTCCCTCCGCCAGGACGGCGGGAACTTCGGCAATGGCGGCTACAGCTGGCTGCTGGACAACGAGTATCCCGTTTACCATAACACGCCCAAGCCGAAAGATACTTTCCTGCGTATCGGCAAACACCAGGCGAAGATCTTGTGGTTCAGCTACGTTTATATACTGCCGGGATTGATCCTGCTCTCCGGCACTGTTATACTCACCCGCAGGAAACGCAAATAAAAAAACAGAAGAGATGTTTTTGCAGACGGATGAACAGACAATAGAAGATCTCCGGTTGTTCCCAAAGCGCGACCAGCCCGGCATCATGGACATTTATAATCAAACATACACACGCGGCGGCGAAGCGCTGATGCAGGAAATGTTCCATCATCCCCTGAGTGATCAGCAGGCTATTGCAGCAAGAACGGCCATCATTGCCGCATTCGCCGCGATGAATGCGAAATTCCCGTTTGAAGGGGCGGTGCTGGATATGGTGGAGAAGTACCTGCTGCACGGCGAAGAAGAAACAGACGGGCATAAGCATGCATTGGGTGAAAAAGAAATAGCCGGCGGTGTGGCAGCCGTTATCGAGCTGTTGCATAAGGTCAGGGAATTTGTAGCTGGCAGCGGGCTGCCCCGCATACCGCAGCTGGAAAAAGAACGGCAGCGGATAATGGACTTAATGCAGGATACTGCGCTTGCGCCCGTGTTCCAGGACCAGCCCAGGAGCAAGCTGTCTTTCGCGGCGGTCACCGCTTACGATGTGTTGATCCGCGCGCGGGAGAAAGATAAGGTGCTGGAAGTGCTGCAGTTCATTTACCTGGTAGACGTGTTCATTTCGGTAGCGCATGTGGCTGTGAAACGGCAGTTCGTATTCCCTGTGCCGCTTCCGCGCGAATCGGGGACGCTGAAGATAGAAGGCGTTTACCACCCGGAACTGAAGCAGCCGGTTGCCAACAGCCTCACGATGGACCGGAACAGGAACCTGGTGTTCCTCACGGGGGCCAACATGGCCGGGAAAAGCACGTTCCTGCGGTCTTTCAGCACCGCGGTGTATATCGCGCATATGGGTTTCCCGGTGGCGGCTTCCCATATGGAATTCCCGGTAATGGACGGCATTTATACCACCATCAACCTGCCGGACAACCTGGGCATCGGCGCGAGCCATTTTTATGCGGAAGTATTGCGCGTCAAAAAGGTAGCCATGGCGCTGAACGACGGGAAGGCCCTGTTCGTCTTATTCGATGAGCTTTTCCGTGGCACCAATGTGAAAGATGCACATGAAGGGACCGTAGCCGTGACCCATGCCTTCGCCGACAACCGGGACAGCATATTCATCATTTCCTCCCACATCGTGGAAGCCGGCGATGCGCTAAAACAGAAGCCCAATATCGGTTTTTGTTACCTGCCCACCCGCATGAACGGCAATATACCGGAATATACCTACAAGCTGGAAGAAGGCATTACAGACGACCGGCACGGGATGATCATCATCCGGAATGAAGGCATCCTGGAAACACTGAAAAACGGTAAAAAGGATTAAACGATATGGATTTCATTATAGATAAACAATCGCTGGACGAGCTGAACCTGACGGGCAAGTTCCGCCAGGGCTCCGTGTACCAGCTGTTCAACCGTGTGAGAACGCGTGGAGGCGAGCAGTTGCTGGACGCCCTGTTCAAAAAACCATTGACGGAGGCAAACCGGATCAACGAACGCACGGCCATATTCCGTTTTTTCCAGGAGGCCAGGCTGGATTTTCCTTTTGATACGCAGCAGGTGTCTATCATGCGCGAATACATCGACGCGGGCAGCGAGCAGGGACTGCTGGGCACGCTGGGCACCGTTCTCACAAGGAAGCTGCTTTCCGTACTTACCCACGACGACCGTTTCAAATTGCTGATACAAGGGCTCCAGGCCACGATCATGACCATGAAGCGATGCTATGCATTCGCGGAAACGCTGTCGCTGTATGCCGGGCCGTTTCACAGCAGGGCGCTGGAGATAAAAAAGATACTGTCGCATCCGCAGCTGAAGGAACTGCTGGAAGTGGATATTTACCATGCCATCACCATCCGTGAAACCGCCCGGTACGACCATCTCGTGCGGAACAGGCTGAACCCTGAATTGCGGGAGCTGCTGCATTTCATTTCAGAATGCGATGTGAACATGGCCGTGGCCGAAGTCGCCAACCTGCGGGGATTCACTTTTGCCCGCGCGCAGCCTGCTGCCGCCAATATGCTGCATGCAAAAGACCTTCGCCATCCTTGCCTGGAAGACGCAGTGGGCAATGATCTGCGACTGGAAGCCGCCAGCAACGTGGTATTCCTGACCGGGGCCAATATGGCCGGAAAAAGTACCTGGATGAAATCCATCGGCATCGGCATGTACCTCGCGCACATCGGCTTCCCGGTAGCCGCCGCGGAAATGACGTTCTCCGTGAGGGAAGGCATCTTTTCCAGTATCAACGTAGCAGATAACATCAGTCTGGGCTACAGCCACTTCTACGCGGAAGTGGTGCGCGTAAAACATGCCGCAGATGCAACTGCCACCGGCAAACACCTGCTGCTGATGTTCGACGAGCTTTTTAAAGGCACCAACGTAAAAGATGCTTACGACGGCACACTGGCTGTAACCGAGGCCTTCGCCGGGTACCGCAACTGCCTGTTCATCGTATCTACCCACATCATCGAGGTGGGGGAGGCGCTGAAACAATATGACAATATCCAGTTCTCTTACATGCCGACCGTGATGGCAGGCATGATGCCGGAATACACTTACAAACTTGAAAAAGGAATTACTGAAGACCGCCAGGGCATGATGATCATCCGTAACGAAGGAATACTGGAACTGATCAGGTCGCGCCGGCAGTAAAACACCCACATCAAATCAAATTAAAATGAAACTGAGATTTAAGATCGGCGCGGCTGCCATCCTGCTCGCATCAGGATTTACGGCGGCAGCGCAGGACAATGCTTTTACCGGGTTTACCAAAGAAGACATGATCGCGGACTTCAGGCTGGCCATGGGCATCCTGAAAGCCCAGCATCCGCACCCCTATAAATTTATCGATTCCGCCAGCTATGCCCGGAAGGTGGATTCCCTTTTGCAGCGGATGGCCGGCGCCGGCAATGTGCAAGAGTGCAGCCGTTATTCGCCCATTCAGCTCATCAGGGATGTGCACACCAGTATTGCCTATTCAGACGATAACGGCCGGGAGCTGTACAGCAAGATCAATTTCCTGCCCTTGCAGGTGATCGTGGAGCGCGGTAAAATGCTGGTGAATATCAAGGGAGAAGCCATACCATTCGGGGCCGAGATCGTCAGCATCAACCAGATGACGGTCAGCGAAATGCTGGATGCAATAGCTGGTTCCGTTTACAGCGACGGTCACATCCAGACGGGCATAGACAGGGTGTATCCCGACTTTTACCTGCGCTTCAGCATGCTGAACGCAACACGTAAAACTTTTGATATAGCCTACCGTTTGCCCGGGAGCAACAGCATCCGCAATGTGACGCTGCCATACGCTACGCCGCAGAAGGCCTTTCAATCGAAATCCCAGGCCGTACTGCCCTGTAACCTGCTCCAGCGGAGTTATTTCATCTACCGGGATTATAACAGCGCCAGTGAAACAGGAATTCTCACCGTGAATTCATTTAACCTGCAGGAACCATACGCTTACAAGGAATTCAGCGAGTTCTTCAAAGAAGTGAACAAGCGCGGGTATAAGAATGTGATCATAGACATCCGGAATAACGGTGGCGGCAACCCCGCCATTTCCGCGCTCCTGTATTCATTCCTTTCATGCAAGCCATTCCGCAACGAATACAACTACCGTACAAAAAACACCCAGATCGCCTATGCCGAATACGCCATTGATGATTACGGCAGGAAGCTGTCGGAAGAAGACATCCGCAACACCACCAATTTCCTTTACCAGCGTTTTGACAAGGACAGCGCTACGGGGTTCTATGTTGGTAACGCACGTTTAAAAGAAGGGCAGCTGGAGAATTTCCCGCCGGACAAAAATGCCTTCAGCGGCAATGTGTACGTGCTTACTGGCGGCGGCACCGTTTCCGCGGCTACCTATTTCGCTTCGCTTGTGCAGAAAAACAAACGAGGCATGATCGTCGGGAAGGAGACGGGCAGCGGGGAACAGGCTACTACGGCCGCATGGTTCGTGAAATATATGCTTCCAAAAACGAAGTCTGTATTGACGGTTCCCATGTCTGAATTATATTTTTTCAACGCTACCACGGACAGTGGCAGGGGAGTGATACCGGATCAGGAAGTGCCGTTGCCGCAGTTCATAGACTTTGCGCGGGCGGGCCAGGACCCGGAATTGAGCTATGCACTGGAACTGATCAGCAAAGCGGGAAAAAAATAAATATCCATGAAGCAGGCGGTTATTGAGCTGTTTACCATATTCCTTATCGCTATTGGCCGTTACCTGGCCATTGCAGGATCGGCCTTCGTGATCGTGTACAAGTGGCTGCCGGCAAGGATGGCCGCCGCGAAGATCCAGCTGCGTACGGTTGCCGCTTCACAGGTATGGCAGGAGATACGGCATTCCGCAACAGCAACGCTGATGCTGGTCATTGTTGCATATGCCGTGATGGCCGGCCCGCTGCGCCCTCATACGCTTATATATGCAAGCGTGCATGATTACCCCCTGTGGTGGCTGCCGCTGAGCTTCGTGCTCGCGCTGGTGATGCACGATGCCTACTTTTACTGGCTTCACCGGCTGATCCACCACAAACGTATATTCAGGTATGTTCACCTGGTGCATCACCTGAGCGTGAATCCAACGCCATGGTCATCTTACTCATTTCATGCTGTAGAAGCTGTTCTGGAAGCGGGTATCATACCGGTGCTGGCTTTCACGCTGCCACTCTACCCCGGTACTATCGCGGCTTTCACGCTGGCGTCGTTCATCATCAACGTATACGGCCACCTGGGCTACGAGATCATGCCGCAATGGTTCCGCCGTTCTGTGCTGTTCGGGATCATCAACACTTCCTGCCATCATAACCAGCACCACAGGCGGTTCCGGGGAAATTACGGGCTGTACTTCCGGTTCTGGGACAGGCTCATGAAAACTGAACACCCGGACTATGTTGCGGAATACGACAAGGTGCAGGAGCGGAGATTTGGGAAGTAACCCTCCAGCCATAAAGAAGGGATTGCCTGTACGGGCAATCCCTTCGATTTTTGCCGGCCCATGGCAGGTACCCCAGCCTTATCCCCGGGGTTTTTGAAAATCTGGCACATTTTCCCCACTTTCGCATTTAAACCAGAAACGCTAACATACATTCATGAGGGATGAGCAGCTCATATGGGATACCTTCCGGTTCGGAGATGAATCCTCCTTCAAAATGCTCTTTGAACAATACTACACCCCTCTTTTCAACTACGGCCATAAATTCTCTGCAGACGATCATCTCATCCAGGACGCGCTGCAGGAGCTGTTTACCAAGCTCTGGAAGAACCGGGAGGCTATCCGGGAAACCGGCTCTGTCAGGAACTATCTCTACAAATCTTTCCGGCGCGTGCTACTCCGCATGCTGGAAGTGCAGCACCGGAAATACGAATTCTCACCGCTCATAGAAGTTACCAATCCTGCCACGGAGTTCGGTTACGACGAAACCATCATCAGCCGCGAGCGCCTGGAAACCATCCGTGCCAACCTGGCCCGCGCGCTGGAGAAAATGTCGCCGCGGCAAAGGGAGATCATCCACCTGCGCTATTATGCGGAAATGGAATATGAAGAGATCGCCGTGATCATGCAGCTGTCGCCTTCCAGCACCTACAAACTATTATACAAAGCCATCGATACCCTCAGGCAGCATCTGAGCCGGAAAGACCTGTTTATCCTCTACTCCTTACTATCCTTGAAAAATATCTATTAAAAGCTTATGGAAGGGGGCGTTATTAGATAATATTCAATAATTCGCCCGGAAAATAAAATTGTTGATTTTTTATCCCAGGGAGGGATAAAAAGGCAAATCATCGTGTGATAATATAAACCATGGATCAGGATCGGGATTACAGCAAATTTACCACGACGGATTTCTTTACAGACGATCTGTTTGTCAGGCACGTACTGTCGGGCGACGATGCGTCTTCCGCCTACTGGCAGGCTGTAGCCCGGGAGTATCCCCGACAGGCCGGGGCCATGGAGCAGGCGCGGCTGTGGATATGGGTGCTGAATAAACAGGCGATCTACCAGCCGAAAGTTCCGGCATCGGAGGCGTGGGCGGCGATCGAAGCTAATATCGCAGAGCACAGCCGCCGGAGGCAGTACTACCGGCCTTTGCGCATAGCTGCCCGGTGGGCAGGCGCTGTGGCGGCCAGCCTGCTGCTGATGATCGCCATCCGCGAGTTTTCCGCGCAGGGTAAAAAGACCTATGTCACAGACTTTGGCAAACGCGAACAGATCGTGCTGCCGGATGAATCCATCATTACGCTGAACGCCAACTCAAGCATACATTACGACCGGACCTGGCGTTCCGGTAAACCGAGGGAGATATGGCTGACCGGGGAAGCCTATTTCGAAGTAAAACATGTGGCCGTCCGCAACCGGCTGCAGCAATCAGATTCCTTTCATGTGCATGTTGGAGGGCTCGACCTTACCGTGCTCGGTACCCGCTTCAATATTAAGAACCGCCGCCGGCATACAGAAATATCACTGTTGGAAGGCAGCCTGCGCATAGCCAGAACAGGCGCGGGCGCATTTGTAAAGATCATCAAGCCAGGCGAGGCCTTCGTGTGGGACAGCACACAGCTCCGCCTGCGGGAAATGGAACGGACGCCGGATGCCAGCAGATCGTGGACGCACGACGAACTGGACCTGGATGGCTATTCGCTCCGCGAAATCCTCAACGTGCTGCAGGATACCTATGGATACAGTATCACCCTGCAGGCGCCGGAACTGGCGGAAAAACGATTGACAGGCACTATTCCGGCACAGAACGCCGAAGACATTTTATTCGTATTGAAAAAAGTGTTCGATCTGAAGATCGAACAGGAAAACAAACATTTAACGATCAGCCAAAATTAGACAATGAGCAAAAAATTGCTGGTGGCCATGTGTTTCCTTTGGGTTACACTGCCTATAAGCCTGTATGCGCAACAACAGGTGCCGCTTAAGAAAGCGCTGGATGAAGTAAGGGCCGTGTACGGCACCAAGTTCTCCTACGAAGAACATTTACTGGACAATATTTACGTACCGAAGAAAACGTTCACCAAAAAGGAGCCGGTGGAAAGCGTGCTGAAAGATCTCTTATACGGCAAGGGTTTCCTCTTTCTCTACATCCAGGAAAATTATTACACCATCATCAAAGATAACCGGCCCAAACCAGGACCGGGCGAGACAGGAGAGGAGCAGCCTGGGGACGGCGGGTATGTGCAAACTATCTCCGGCCTTGTAACGGATACAGATGGCAAACCATTGATAGGCGTTACCGTATTACCTGAAGGGTATGCTGTTCACTGGGGCGTCACCACCAGCAGCGATGGACGTTATACGCTCCGTCTGCGGGAAAAGACCGAAGCGCTGGTGTTCAGCTTCATTGGCATGGCGCCGCATAAAGAAACGCTGGACGGGCGTTCCGTCATCAATGTGAAGCTGGAAACAGATGTTAAACAGCTGAATGAAGTTGCCGTAATATCCACCGGTTACCAGAAGATCCCGAAAGAGCGGGCCACTGGCGCCATAAACGTTATAGACGCCAAAACCATCCGCGAGGTGCCCGCCGTGAACATGCTGGAACGCCTCGAAGGCGCGGTGCCGGGCGTGCGCTTCGATGTAAGGAATAACAGGATCAGTATCCGGGGGATGAATACCCTCAGCACGGCCACCTCCAGCACCCCGCTGATCGTGATAGACGGTTTCCCCGCCGTAGACCAGGACCTGTCTAAGCGCGAGAATTCCGGGGCTTCCATTGGTACCATTTTAAGCCGGTACAATCCCGAAGACATTGAATCGATCACCATCCTGAAAGATGCCGCGGCCACCTCCATCTGGGGCGCCAAAGCCGCCAACGGCGTGATCGTGCTCACTACCAAAAGAGGAAAGAAAAATTCCTCCCAGATGAATTTCAGCACCAACCTCAGCATTTCCAATCCTTCCAATATGAAGAACCTGAACAGGATGAACAGTGCGGAATACATTGAGCTGGAAAAGGAAATGAAAGACCTGGGCTACTTTAGCGATCCCGCCGTGTGGGACAACAGCTGGATGACCTTCAACCAGAACCGTCCTGTGAGCGAGGCGCTGGAATGGATGTTCAGGGCAGACCGCGGGCAGGCCACCCCGAAACAGCGGGATTCAGCGCTGGCGGCATTAGGCAGCCTGGATAACCGCGGCCAGATCAGGGACCTGCTGCTGCAACGCGCCGTTTCCCAGCAATATAACCTTTCGTTTTCCGGCGGCGGACAAAATAGTACTTATTATCTCTCCACCAACTACACGAAAGATGTGCCGGTGTACAAGAGCAATAAAGGCGAAGCGTATTTCGTGACCGCCAATATGAGCAACGAGCTGTTCAATAAAAGAGTGACCGTCAACACCGGCATCAATTACAACTACGCCAACACCACTTCCAACATGGCCACGCTGAATGCGATCGGCAACGGCAGGCTGGGTTTGCGCCCGTATGAAATGCTGCAGGACGCGCAAGGCAATACTATCGCCCGCTCCATCGATTTCCGCGATGAAGTGGCGGCGGACTTCCTTGCCAAAGGATACCTGCCCTGGACGTATAGCCCGCTGCAGGAACTGGATTACGGCTTCGTCAAAACCAAAGAGAACCGTTTCCGTTTTAATGCGGACATTATCACCAGGCTCACCAACTGGGCCGACCTGAGCGTGGCGGGTTCCCTGCAGCGCAACACCGGCAGCACCGCTACGCTGGGCGAACTGAACAGTTACGACACGCGTACCATGCTGAACATCGGGACCACCATAGGCGCCAATGGCCGCCTGGTATACGGCGTGCCTTATGGCGGTAAATTAACGAGCGACACCTACAACGAATCGGCTTATTCATTACGCGGGCAATTGAACGTCAATAGATCATGGGGAACCCTCTACAGCCTGAATGCATTGGCTGGTGCGGAGATCCGTGAGCAGACGGGAGAACGTTACTCGCAAACCCGTTATGGCTTTGATGAAGCTACTTTTTCTTCCGCCAGCTGGAAGCCTAATGATCCCTACAATACCGTTTACGGCTGGACCAACACGCTGAGCTATAACGACGGCGGGATTAACAAAAGCATCAGCCGGGCGCTGTCTTACTACGGGAACGCTGCCTTCTCCGTGCTGAGCGGCCGCTACATTGTTTCCGGCAGCCTGCGTTTCGACGATTTCAACCTGCTGGGCGCTACCCGCGGCCAGCGCGCCAAACCGCTGTGGTCCGCCGGTGTGAAGTGGAACGTGAGCTCGGAAGATTTTATGCGGAATGTAAACTGGCTCTCCAACCTGAACGTGCGCTTCACCTATGGTACCGGCGGTTCCATACCTACCAGCGTGAGCAACGCCGCCATCCTGAGCCTGGGCGGTATAGACCCGGTTACGATGGAACCCATCGGCTCCGTGCAAAGCCCGGCCAATAATCACATCAGCTGGGAGCTGACCCGCACGGGTAACCTCGGCGTTGATTTTTCATTGCTCAACAACCGCCTCAGCGTGAGCGCAGATGCTTACCGCAAAAGGACAACAGACATCCTGTGGACTTTCCCCATCAACTCCACCTATGGCTGGAATACCCTGCCGTTCAACGCCGCTTCCATGAAAGGCCATGGTTATGAATTGGGGCTTCGCGCAGAGGTGATCCGCAGAGCGGACTTTGGATGGGCATCCACTTTCAACATTTCCTACAACACCAACGAGGTAACGGATGCGCGCTTCAAACGCCCTTCCGGCATACAGATCATCGGCGGCAACTTCGTGGAAGGCATGCCCCGCGATGCCATGTACGCCTACCGCTGGGCGGGCCTTGATAACCAGGGGCGCTCGCAGATATTCGATAAAGACGGTAAGATCATCACCGCAGATAACGGCAACAACGTGATCACTACGGATGATATCGCCTACATGGGCCGTACTACGCCTCCCTACTTCGGCGGTTTCTTCAACGATTTCAGATACAAATCGTTTACCCTCGGCGTACGCATCAGCTATGAAATGGGTCATAAGATCCGCCGTTATTCGATCGAGAACTATCCCACTTTCACAGGTGACTACTATGGCCTGATCGGCAGCCAGAAAGACCTGGCGCTGCGCTGGCGCAAACCGGGCGACGAGGCCTCCACCAATGTGCCGGGCCTGGCGAACGTAAGCATCAACAACATCAACCGCTACAAATTCTCGGACCTGCTGGTGGAAAGCGGCAGCCATATCAGGCTGCAACAGGTGTCACTGGGTTACCAGGTGCCTCCGCAGGTTTTATCCCGCATCGCGGTGAAGTCGCTGGGCATGAGCGCATCCGCCCGCAACCTTGGGATCATCTGGAAGAAGAACAAAGCCGGCATAGACCCGAGCTACGTTGCTTCCTCGAATTATACCAACCTGCCGCCCGCGCCGGCATTTTACCTGAGCCTGAATGCTTCTTTCTAACCGGAAAAAGAATGACGACATGACACTGAAAAATTTCTATATAACACTCCTGGCCATCGCAACCATTGCGCCATCCTGCCGCAAATTCGTGGAAGTGGACCAGCCCAACCAGCGTTTATTCAGATACACCGCAGACTTCCAGCGCCTGCTGAGCGACAAGTCTGTATTTGAAAGAACGGCCAGCCTGCCGATGCTGTCTGCCGATGACATCAACCTCGATGCGAATGCATCATTGCAAAACCTGTTCAACAGTGGAACCGACAGCATATACATCTGGGGCGCGAGCTATTACACCACAGATCAGAGCGATGCAACCTGGGACCAGCTCTACAACACCGTCTACGTCTGCAACCAGGTGATCGAAAATGTGCTGGGCAGCGAAGGCGGCACAGACGCGCAGAAGAACAGCACGCAGGCCGAAGCCAAAGTACAGCGCGCTTATACTTACCTCACGCTGGTAAATCTCTACGCAAGGCCTTACAATGCAGCCACGGCATCCACAGATCCCGGCCTGCCGCTGCTGCTCAAACCCGACCTGTTCGTAAACCTGGAGCGCGCTTCCGTGCAGGCGGTGTACGACCAGGTGATCAAAGACCTCACCGAAGCGCTGCCTGCATTGCCGGCCCAGCCTTCCAACAATATTCACGCCGCCAAAGCGGCGGCGCATGCTACCCTGGCGAGAACCTACCTGTATATGCAGCGTTTCGCTGAAGCGGCAGAGCAGGCGGGGCTGGCATTGGATTACCGGAACACCGTGCTGGACCTGAATGTATATGCTACCGGTACGGCTTTCCCGCGGCGGTTAGACAACCCGGAAGTGATCCTGGCCAGGCAGGTTACGATGCCGGGCAACTTCAACCTGCCGCTGAGTGATGAGCTGCTGGGAAAATTTCAAACCAATGATCTGCGCTATGAGCTGTACATGCGCCCCGGTAATACTTTCCAGCCGGCCTTTACCGGCCGCGGTTCCTGGCGCGCAAGATTGTTTGGCGGCGACAACGTTACCACTGGTATCACCGTGCCGGAAGTAATGCTCACCCAGGCGGAAGGCCTCGCGAGAACCGGCCAGTCCGGGCCCGCCATGAACCTGGTGAATGCCCTGCGGCAAAAACGTTTCCGCCCGGCGGATTACATGGAGCTTACCGCAACTGACGCCAACGCAGCGCTGCGCATCGTGCTGGATGAAAGAAGGCGCGAGCTGTTTGGCACCGGCCTCCGCTGGTACGATCAGCGCAGGCTGAGCCTGGAACCGGCACTTGCGGAAACGGAAACACGCGTGTTCAAAGGCAATACCTATACGCTGGTGCCGGGCAACCGCTACGTATATCCTATCCCGCCGAAAAATATTGATCTCAACCCGGAACTGACGCAGAACCAGCGATAACAAAAAATGATGAAAGATATGAGGAAAAAAATCACCCTGATCGGCAGCCTGCTGCTGCTGGGCATTACCGCTGTGCAGGCGCAGCAGTATGAACAGTATAAGAACGCCGCGCCGGAAGAACTGGTCAAAAGAAAAGACCTTTCACAGCAGGAGCTGGAAGCCGTACACCGGTATTTCCGTTTCGGGCTGAAAGACAATAAAAAAGCCTCCGAACTGGAAACGCTGATCATCGCAAAATATCCTAAAGGTTCTTTTGCGCGGTTCAATGCCTTTCAGAAAGCAAGCACCGGTAAAGACAATGAAGAAGTGATCGTGAACGGAGAGCGTTTCCTGCAGGCTTTCCCCTATGAAGAATGGAACGCCAGCCGCAACGGCCAGTCTTTTATTTACTACAACACCCACCGCATGCTGGGCACGGCCTATTTCGAAACCAGGCGGTTCGATAAATTCCTGGCCATGTGCACAACGCTGGATTACAAAACGGAGAACGAGATTTTCCGCTGGAATGTAATGCGGGCGTATGTTTTTAAATTACTGGGGCAGGATACGCTGTACAATGTGGCCACGCCGGTGATCAAGGAGCTGATCCGGAAAGTGAAGGACGGCTCTTATGTAGAAGGCGGCGTGTTCAACAAAGAGCAGGCGCAGGCCAATGCAGATGAGCAGCTCGATAATCAACTCGGCACTTACATCAGCCTGCTGCGCGATATGAAGAAGTACGCGGAAGCCAAAACATATTTCAAACACCTGTCTCCCAAAGGCGCCTGCGGCTCCGCTGAACTGAACGATACACACCTGGAAATACTCCGGCAAACCGGAGACGAGCCCGCTATACGGCCTTTCCTGGAGCAATGCATGAGAGCCAATGCCATGACTCCGCGCATGCTGGATGAACTGAAAAAACAGTATATGAAGGAAAACGGGAACGCGGACGGGTACGACCAGTACGCCGCTTCCCTGCGCTCCCCCGTAGAGCTGGAAGCCATGATGGCATACGTGAAGGAACATATGACCAGCAAGGAATTCATGCCATTTGCCGTGGAAGATGCGGATGGCAATACTGTACGCTCCAGCGAATGGGGCGATAAAATAGTGGTGATCGACTTCTGGGCTACCTGGTGCAAACCCTGCATCATGGCTTTTCCCGGCATGCAGCTGCTGACGGATAAATATGAAAAGGACGATAAAGTGGCGGTGTACCTCATGGGCACGATGCAAACAGGGGATTACAAAGAAAAGTCTACCGGCTATGTGAAAAAGGAGGGATTCCGTTTCCACCTGCTGCACGACAACATCAGCAAAGTGACCGGCGGGCAGGACGGAGTGTTCAAAACATTCGTGCCTTTCTTCCAGTCATCCGCCATCCCCAGGAAAGTGATCCTGAAAGACGGAGTGATGCGTTATACATCGGAGGGTTACTCCGGCAGCCCGAGCAAGCTGGCCGAAGAACTGTCTATGGCCATAGAAATATTAAAAAACGAGCAATAGGTTATGAGGATGAGAAGAATGGCCGTTGCCGCCGCGGTGATGGCGAGTTTTACCGGTACGCTCAAAGCGCAGGTAAACCCGAAAGAGAAACTCTGGCAGACATTGAAGGCCATCGAGGAGAATTACGTGGATTCGCTGGGGGAGAACCGGCTGGTGGAAGCCGCTATTGCCGGCATGATGAAGGAGCTGGACCCGCATTCGCATTATTTCGGCAGGCTGGAATCCGAAGAGCAGCAGGAGGCCATGAAAGGCCGCTTTGCAGGCGTGGGCATCCAGTTCATGATGGAGAACGACAGCGTGTACATCACGCAGGTAACTGCCGGCGGCCCTGCTGAAAAGGCCGGCCTGCAGGCGGGCGACCGCATCCTGTCTGTAGACGGTGAGCGCGTGACCGGGAGCCGGCAAACCAGCTACGCCGTGATGAAAAAGATCCGCGGGCAGAAAGGAACGAACGTGGCGCTGGAAATATTCCGCAGGTATGTGCAGGCGCCGTTCAAAAAACAACTGGAACGCGATTTTGTGGCGGACCATTCCGTGCGCGCCGCTTATATGATCAATGATAAGACCGGTTACATCGCCCTCCGCATTTTCAACGAAACCACCCGCCAGGAAATGGACAAGGCGCTGATCGCACTGAAACAGCAGGGCATGCAAAACCTCGTGCTCGACCTGCAAGGCAATGGCGGCGGGTATGTGCAGGCCGCTATCGGCGTGGCAGATGAATTCCTGCCGAAAGACAAGCTGGTGTTCTACAGCGTGGGCCGCGACAAAGGCAGGGACTATTATTACACCGGCGGTTTCGGGCAGTTCCCTGAAGGCAGGCTGGCAGTGCTTATAGACCAATCCACCGCCTCTGCCGCAGAAATACTCACCGGCGCGCTCCAGGATTGGGACCGCGCGCTGATCGTTGGCAGGCGGAGCTTCGGCAAGGGCCTGATGCAGCGCCCCGTGCCGGTATTCGACGGGTCTGTGCTGGAACTGACCGGCGCCCGCTATTTCACGCCTTCCGGCAGGTCCATTCAAAAACCTTATCACGGCGCGCAGTACGACGATAACATCCAAACGCGCCTGCAAAGCGGCGAACTGCTCAATGCCGGCGCCATTCATTTCCCCGATTCACTGAAATATACCACCCTGCTGCATAAACGGACCGTATACGGCGGCGGAGGCATTATGCCGGATGTGTACGTGCCCATCGATACCGTGGAGTACAGCGGCTGGCTGCAGTCTGTTTCCGCAGCTGGCATCACCGGCAAATACACTTTTGAATACCTGGATGATCACCGTGCGAAACTGCTCGAAGCATATCCGGATTTCAACGCATTCAACAAAAATTTCACGGTGCCACCCGGCCTGCTGGAAACGGTAACAGGCACTGCTGAAAAAGGAGGCCTGCCGCTGCAGCCCGGAAGCAGGAACAGGGCCGTTCAGCTGCTGGCGCTCGACATCAAAGCGCAACTGGCCGGCCAGCTGTACGCCGGGAACGATTACCTCCTGCGCGTGCTCAATACAGACAATGCCAGCCTGCAGGAAGCCTTGCGGATACTGGCGCAACCATCACTTTACACAAAACATCTGAAACCATGAAAATTTGTCGCATACTCATGCTGGCGGCGGTCGGCGCGCCATTGCCGCTCGCTGCCCAGCAAACTTATACCATCAAAGGCAGCGTGGGCAAACTGAACCCACCGGCCAAAGCATACCTCTCTTACCGGGTGAACGGTGAACGCATCCTGGACTCCACGGAGATCAGGAACGGGCAGTTCCGCTTCAGCGGCAAAGCCGTTGGTACCCGGGAAGCCCACATTCTTGTGAAGCACAGCATTGAAGAGCACAACCCCGTTACCCGCCCGCAGGAAGATGTGCTGGCCTTTTTCCTGGAAGACCGTACCATTACTATCACTGCCAAAGATTCCATTCACAACGCCGTGATCAAAGGCTCGCCAACGCAGGACGATAACCTGAAGGTAACCGCCATGCTGAAACCGTACTACGACAAGTATGAGCCGCTGAACAGGGAATTCAAAGAGCAGCCGGAGAGCAAACAAAAAGACTCCGCTTACATTGCCAGCCTTGAGCAAAGGGCAGACGCGATAGCAAAGGAGATCGTGAGCGTGAAAATGAAGTACGCAAAGGCCAATCCCGGCAAATACATGTCACTGATGGCTTTCAACTCCACGCTTCCCCCGGAGTTTGACGCGGTGCAGGCGGAGAAAGATTTCCTGGCATTGAGCGAAGACATCCGCAACACCGAGTTTGGCAAAACGGTGCGGGATAAAATACTGAAAGTGAAAAAAACACAGGAAGGCTCCCCCGCGCCCGAATTCGCACTGAACGACGTGAACGGCCAGCCCGTGAAGCTGTCTGACTTCCGCGGTAAATACGTGCTGCTCGATTTCTGGGCCTCCTGGTGCGCTCCCTGCCGCCGGGAGAATCCCAACCTGGTAAAGGCGTACGATGCTTTCAAAGACAAAGGTTTCACCATCCTCGGCGTTTCGCTGGACAAGCCCGGCGACAAAGACAAATGGCTGGAAGCGATCCGGAAAGACGGCCTGCCGTGGACCCATGTGTCTGACCTGAAAGCATGGGAAAGCGAGGTAGCGAAGCTGTATGATGTGAACGCCATCCCGATGAACTTCCTCATCAACCCCGACGGTAAGATCATCGCCAAATACCTCAGGGGCGGTGCCTTGGAAGAACAACTGAAAAAAGTGCTGCACTAATCGCTGAAGATATTTCCTGTCGAAACCCAACCATGAACCTTTTGTGAAACAGCTTGCGCAACGCTGCCTGCTGTTTTGCAAATGGTTTTTTGAACAAGAGGCCTGGAGCGAGTTCAGACGGACAAGGTGCCGCAAGAGAATAAATGGTAACTTTGCTTATAAAGTTGCCCTTATGCTTAAAAGGAAGAAGCAACAAAAATACCTCGTCAAAAGATGCCTGGAAATACGGCGGCAGCTGCGGGCTTTTGCTGATTCCGGCAGCCAGGAGGCGCTGCACAAACTGCGTGTAGAGATAAAAAAAATAAGAGCGTTCGAAAAATTTGCAGTACCGGGTAAGGAGAACGCCAAGCGCATGAAAACGATCAGGGAAATATTCCACCGCGCGGGAATTATCCGGGAAGCCAATATCAACCTGCAAATGATGAAGCAGTACCACATCAATCATCCTGCATTTAGCACTGAAGCCACTCAAACCCTCCGTCAGGAATCCGAACAATTCCGCCTGCATGCCGCCGGTTATGATCAATACATCAGGAATACGGTCAGCGCTCTTCTGCGGGCAACACGCCCCGTCCGCAACAGGGATATCAGGCATTGGGCTGCCCGGCAGCTGAAGAAAATAGCGGCCGGGGTTACTGCATTATCCACAGACCAGCTTCATGAGGCCAGGAAGAGCATCAAGAATCTCCTGTATGTGCATGGGATATTGCCCGAACGGTTAGTGGAGCGGTTGAATTTGAACATTCCGTATCTGGACCAGCTGCAGGATGATATTGGTAAATGGCACGATACAGCGTTAGCCGTTGATCTGCTGGCTTCCGGCGGTGCGGGGAATAAAACAAAGATCATCAAGCTGAAGAAGGAGCAGGATAAAATGAGTGATGCTGTTCATGCGGCGAGTGATGGTTTTTGGGATAAAGCCGTACAGCCGTCGCCGTGAGAAGTAATAGGATAATTAATGAAGCCTAGTTGATTTTTTCCAAAACCAGACAGTAAGAAATACAAAAAGTATTGAAAAAATAATTGCAATAGGTAGCACAGATTCTCGGTTCTCAGCAATATCAGGTGCATTTGAAGTTAGAATGCGAAATGTTTCCCGTAAAGATCCTAAGCTCACCAGGGCCATAATAATTGCATAGATTTTCCATTTATTCATTTTGGGAAATTTAGATATAGGTACTAGATTTTCTGCAAGATAAGTTTAAAAAAAATAATTTACTGATTTCTGGTAATATCAATACCTGGCAGTAGAACGCCCCTTGATCAATCTCGATTTCAACACCACATCTCTCTCTGCCGCCACAAGTTTATCTTTCCTGTTGATCAGCTTGAACAGCTCGTTGGCGGCTGTTTCACCAATATCAAAGGCGGGCTGCGTGATCGTGGTAAGGGAAGGGTTCAGCAGGGAAGCGGTCTGGAGGTTGGAGAAACTGATCACCTTAATGTCTTCCGGTATCCTCAGCCGGATCTTTTCGCATACCCGGTAACAGATCACCGCCAGTTTTTCTATCGATGCAAAAATGCCATCAGGCTTTTCCCTAAGGAGCATCTGTTTGAGAGACTGGAAGGTCTCTTCGTTATCATTGGCTGATTCCAGCACCAGCGGCTCCGCCTGGGAAGAATGTTGCTGCAGCGCGTCCAGGTAACCTTTCATGCGGATCTTGCCCACGGGAATATTTTTATGCACCTGCAGGTAGGCGATCTTTTTGCATCCCGCATCGATAAGGTGCCGGGTGGCGACAATGGCGCTTTCATAATTATCAGAAGTAACCTTTACCACATCTTGCAAGGTATCGGATACCCTATCGAACATCACGAGCGGGATCCCTTTCTTTTCCAGCTCTCCCAGGTGATGGTGGTCGTTGTTTTCGCTGGACATAGACAGCAATACCCCGTCCACCCTGCCATTCGCCAATGTTTTGATGAAGGAAACCTCCAGCTCATGATCGCCATGTGTAAAATAGAGCAGGATATGGTAGCCTTTGCTTTGGGTAATTTTTTCAATGCCGCTGATCACAAGCGAAAAAAAATCATTCACCATGTCGGGTATCACTACGGCGATCATCTTGGTCTTTTGTCCGCGAAGGCCACTGGCATTGGGGTTAGGCTCATAATTCAACTGTTTCGCTAACGCGAATACTTTTGCTTTGGTGGCGGCACTTATTTCATGGCTATCCCTTAATGCGCGTGATACTGTAGAAATGGCAAGATTTAGCTCTTTAGCCAGGTATTTGATGTTTATCTTATTCATGTAAGTCTCCCGGTCACCTACTAATAATAGGATTATTAGTTAATAAAAACAACTAATGATATCCAAATTCACGGAAACGTTTCCGTAAATATTAGCGCATTTATGCAGAATCCCGCATTTTTCTTCATAAGTTTCCGGTCCAGTTTCCAGTTCCACGTCAGTTTTTATGCAGGTTTAAAACAAAAAAAATGAAACCACCAGCACAACCAGTTTCGTAATCGCTTAGCTTTTTTAACCACAGACAGGGTCAGTGAACCGCCCGTAAATCCTTTGCAGTAAAGGGAAGGGTTTGTTATGTCCATACAGTTCCACAAAAAACTTTGTGCACTCCGCGCAGAGCGGGCTTGTTTATGCCTGACCCGATCCGCTACTTTTTTTTCAGAAATCTACGCTATGAAAAGAACACGATCAATTATCCCACGCCATTCCGTGCAACTCTACAGGTACCAGCTATACCTGAAGAGCGCCGCCGGAGTGTTCTGCTGCCTGTGCCTCTCACTGTCCGGCACAAACGCCGCAGCCGCCCCGCGGCCTTACCAGGCACAGCGGGCAGACAGTATCCCTGAAGTTGAGGTCAGGAAAGATTATGTCCAGGTGCTTAACAACCGGCAACCACGGCACGACGTCAGCGGGTCATTCGCTACCATGTATGGCGTTTCCGTGGAAAACAACCCGGTGATCAATAACCTGAACAAAATGCAGGGCCTGCTGCCCGGAGTCTTTATCATGCAGAACAACGGGGAGCCGGGCGATGAAGCCGCCGGCGTACTGGTGCGCGGCAAAAGGACCTTCCGCACCAATGGCCCGGTGATATTGGTAGATGGCTACGAAAGGAATATGGAATTCCTGGATCCCAACGAGATTGAATCCATCACCGTTTTAAAGGATGCCGCAGCTACGGCACAATACGGCCTCCGCGGCGGGAACGGCATTATTCTCGTTACCACCAAAAGAGGGCAGGAAGGCCGCATCCGCATCACCTTCAACGCCCGCACCGGTGTTAAATCGCCCACTACCACGCCTAAGCTCCTTAACTCCTACCAATATGCGACGCTGTATAACGAAGCGCTGACCAACGACGGCTCCGCGGCGAAGTACAGCGATGAGGAACTGGACAAATACGAAAAAGCATCCCGGGGCATTTATGAAAATGACCTCGACCGCTACCTGTACCCGAATATCAACTGGTACGACGAGTACGTCAACAAATCTACCTGGCAGCAACGTTACAGCCTGAACATCGAAGGGGGCAACAAAGCGGCGAGGTATTTTGTATCCGCCGGCTATACCCGCAACAGCGGCCTGTATAAAGTAGATGAGAACGCGAACACCTACAACACGAACGCAGATTTCAGCATGATCACCCTGCGCTCGAATGTAGACATCCAGGTGAACAAACGTTTTTCCATGACGCTGGACATCGCCGGCCGGCAGGAACAAAGCACCACCCCCGGCTCCCGGACGGATGCATCGCTGCGCGTATTCCGCTCTCTTTATAAAACACCGCCCAACGCCTTTCCCGTATTTACGCCGGACGGTACGCTCGGCGGCACCAAGGACTTTACAGGCAATCCCTACGGCCTGCTGAACAACCAGGGATATTCCCTCTATTACGTCCGCAGCATGTTTGCCACCTTCCGCGCGAAACATGACCTGGACTTTATCACCAAAGGCCTTGCCATCAAAGCCAATGTGGCTTTCGACAGCTGGTACGATATGATCACCAACCGGAGCAAAAGCTTTAAGGTATACGATCTGCGCCAGCCCAACGGCGACGTGGAATACAAGCCAGATGGCAGCATCAAATACGTGGAGACCGGTTCCAACACACAAATGTCTTCCGGTGTAGAATACCCTTCCACGCAAAGGATATTCAATGCCGACGCATCCCTGAACTACGACCGTGAGTTCGGCCGCCATGCGGTATCAGCTTACGTTGCCATGGCGCAGCGCATTATTTCCAATGAAAACAACGGCAACATTCCCCGTGCATACCTGGGCGCAAACGGTAAGGTTACCTATGTATACAACAAGCGGTATATCGCCGAATTCAACTTCGGCTACCAGGGCTCAGAGCAATTCCTTCCCGGGAATAAGTTCGGCTTTTTTCCCGCTGCATCGGTGGCATGGGTGGCTTCCGAAGAGAATTTCCTGAAAGGCAGCAAATGGGTGAACTTCCTCAAACTCCGTGCATCCCACGGCCTGACGGGCAATGACGATATCGGCGGGTATTTCCTCTGGTACCAGAAATACGCTACCTCAGGCGGTGTGAACTTCGGATATACCTCCATCGGCTACACCGGCTGGAATGAATCCGCATTCGCGCTGAACAATGTAACCTGGGAAAAAGTAAAAAAGACCAATGTTGGCATCGACGCGACGGTACTGAACAATAGGCTGAGCTTCAGCTTCGACTGGTTCTATGAAAAGAACAGGGACATCATGATACAGCCCGCGCTGCCTAATATCATGGGCATCCGCTTCCCTGACTTTCCCATTGGCGTGATAGAGAACAAAGGGTTTGACGCCTCGCTCGCTTACACCCAGAAGATCGGGAAAGTGGAACTGACGCTGAACGGCACGGTTACACGGGCGGAAAATAAAGTGCTGAACAGGGGAGAAGAGGTACAACGCTACGAATACCAGACCCAGACCCGCCGGCCGCTGGACGCCATCTTCGGCCTGGAAGCGCTGGGCCTTTTCCAGGACCAGGCTGAAATTGACGCAAGCCCCCGGCAGACCTTCGGGGTGGTTAAGCCCGGCGATATCAAATATAAAGATCAGAACGGCGATGATGTGATAGACGCCTATGACGCGGTGTATCTCGGCCGCAGCAATTTCCCAACCGTTCAATACGGCGCGGGGCTGGGCCTCCGTTATAGTGGTTTTGACCTGAACGTGCTGTTCACCGGCCAGTCGGGCACCAAACAAACCCTGAACGGCGAAGCGATGTATGAATTCCACGACAACGGCACCGTTCGCGAGCATCACCTGGGCCGCTACAATCCCGATGACCCGGCCAGCTGGGCCAATGCCACCTATCCCCGTTTATCGCTTTCCAACAAAGCCAACAACCAGCGCACGTCTACCTATTGGCTGAAAGACGCTGCCATGGTAAGGCTCAAGTCGATGGAGCTGGGGTATACGCTGCCGGAAAACCTCAGTAAAAAGATCAGGATGGAAAAAGTAAGGGTGTACGTGAGCGGTTATAACCTGTTCACCTGGTCCAGCACAGACCTGATGGACCTGGAAGCAAGGTCTACGCACTACGTGCTGTATCCCATCCAGCGTATCCTCAACGCCGGCCTCAGTGTTACTTTTTGATCCTGTTTAACTGAAACCTGAAATCATGAAAAGATCTACTTGTCAATATCTCATGGCGGCCCTTGCAGCAGGCGTGATAGCCGGTTGCATGAAACCGCTGAACGTGGTGCCGGTCGAGTTTAAATCTGCGGACGATGTGTTTACAGATTCCGCGCGCGCGGAACTGTTCATCAACAACGCTTACACAGACCTGCCGGCAGACGTTTCCGCCAGTTACAACTGGCTGGATGGCAACGCCATGCTCGCCTCCGCTTGCGATGAAGCCACGCACGTATCTACCAATAAAACATCTCCTTCCGCGGCGCAGCGCATGAGCGCTGGCAACTGGAACCCTTCCAGCATGCGCTACTGGCGCGCCAGCGACGGGGCCGGTGAAATAGGCTCCTGGCTGAAATGGGGCGGCTATCACGGCAACAGGAAAGCCAACACCGCCCTCGCCAACCTGCACAAACTGCCTACCACCACCAGCGAAAGGTTCCGGAAAAGAATGCGCGGGGAAGCCCTTTTCCTCCGAGCCCTTCATCACTGGTTCCTTTTCCAGAAATGGGGCGGCATCCCGATCGTGGACCGGTCGTTCGAAGCCAGCGACGACGTGCTGCTGCCACGCAACTCCGTGCAGTCGGTCGTCAACTTCATCGTGCAGCAATGCGACGAGGCCATTGCCCTGCTCCCTGCAGACCCATACACGGAACCCACAGAAGTAGGCCGAGCGGACCGCGGCAGCTGCATGGCGCTGAAGGCGAAAGTATTATTATACGCCGCCAGCCCGCTGTACAACAGGGCCGGCACCGATTCGCTCACCTCGATGACCAATGTTGATCCTAACCGCTGGGCGCTGGCGGCCAAGGCTGCACAGGATGTGGTGGACCTCAACTGGTACACGCTGTATAAGCCCACTACCAACGGTCAGCGCAATTACAAGGAATTTTTCAACGCATGGGGCGCAGGCACCACCAACCGCGAATTTATCTTCGGCCGTTTGAGAGGGCCCAACCGCGATACGGAAAATGATAACTTCCCCGCCGGGTTTACAAACGCCAAAGGCGGCACCTGTCCTTCGCAGGACCTGGTAGACGCCTACGAAATGGAAGACGGCACCGTTTTCAGCTGGACAAATCCCGCACATGCAAAAGATCCATACCTGAAAAGAGATCCGCGCTTCTATGCCAGCATTATCTACAACGGTGCGAAGTATGCAAAATTCGCCAACAAGACCAATTACACCTTCCAGACCTATACGGGCGGCGAAAATGCTACGGGCAACGCCAAAACGGAAACTTCCTACTACCTGAACAAGTTCATGGACTATGCCAACGCAAACCCCGCCCAGGGGACCGGTACAGTGTATCATAACTGGCATTATTTCAGGTATGCGGAAGTGCTGCTCAACCTGGCCGAAGCCGCCAATGAAGCCGGCGGCCCGTCCTATACCGCTCCCGGAGCCGGCAACCCGCTCACCGCGGTAGCCGCGCTGGACCTGCTGCGCGACCGCGTAGGAATGCCGGATGTAGCGACAACCTTTAGCAGGAGAGGGCTTCCGCTGAACCAGGAAAACCTGCGGGAATTTATCCGGAACGAACGCCGCGTGGAACTGGCCTTTGAAGACCACCGGTACTTCGATGTGCGCCGCTGGATGATCATTGCACAACTGCCGAAATTTATCCGCGGCTGCGTGATCACCAAACAGCCCGACGGTACCTTCACTTACGACCCGGATGTACAGGTGGAAACCAAGGTGTTTGAAACCAAACACTACTTCTTCCCCATTCCGCAAACGGAAGTGAACCGGAACCCCAAAATGAAGCAGAACCCGCAATGGTAAACCGTTCAACGCTTACAATCTAAATCCCACAGGATGAAAAAAATATTATTAGTGCTTATAACCCTCCTTTTATCCCTGCCGCAATTATATGCACAGGTAAGGGCCATCACCGGCAAGGTGACGGACAGCGAAGGAGAAGCGCTCATCGGCGCCACCGTGATAGAAAAAGGCGGTGCCAGCCGCGCTATTACAGACCCGAAGGGGGAATTCAAAATGAATGTAGCCGGCCCCAATGCCGTGCTGCTCGTATCATTTATCGGGTATAACCCGCAGGAAGTGGCGGTGAAAAATCAGTCCATCCTGCGTATCACCCTCACATCCGACGCCACAAAACTCGGGGAAACGGTGATCGTCGGCTACGGCACGCAAAAGAAAGCCAGCGTGGTGGGCGCTATTTCGCAGGTAAAAGCAGAAGAGCTGCAGCAGTCTTCCACGCCTAACCTTACCAATGCCATCGCGGGCAGGGTTTCCGGCGTGGTGACGATCATGGGCGCAGGCAAACCCGGATCGGACAATGCCGAAATATTCGTGCGCGGTATGGCCACCACCAACTCCACAGCCCCGCTGGTGCTCGTGGATGGTATTGAAAGGGAATGGCGGCAGATAGACCCCGTGGATATCGAAACATTCTCCGTGCTGAAAGACGCCTCCGCTACCGCCGCTTACGGCGTACGCGGCGCGAACGGCGTTATTCTCATTACCACCAAACGCGGTGTGAAAGGGAGGCCGGTGCTGAGCATTTCCACGCAGGCCGCGGTGCAGCAGTCTATCCGCAAGCCTAAGTACCTTGGCTCGTACGACTTTGCCATGCTCACCAACGAAGCATTGAAAAATGAAGGCAAGCCGGTGGAATATACCGCCAGCGACCTGGAGCACTACCGCCTGAAGAATTCTCCTTACACCCACCCGGATAATGATTATTACAACGATTTTGTGCGCGATGCATCCTGGCAGCAGATGTCCAACATCAACGTAAGAGGCGGCAACGATGTGCTGGCTTACTTTATCTCCGCCAACCACCTCCACCAGGAAGGCCTCTACAGGGAATTCCCGAACGCGAAATATGAAACCAACTCCAACTTCGAACGGTACAGCTTCCGCTCCAACCTGGACTTCACTGTGAACCCCTCGCTGAAAGTGGGCGTAGACCTCACCGGGAGATTTGAAGTAAGGAAACAACCCAACTTCGGGGACGACCTGTACGACAAGCTGAGAAGGCTTCCGCCCAACTGGCAGTCTTACATCAACCCAGACGGTACGATAGGCGGCCGTTCCGACGAAAGCAGGCTTTCTCCTTATGCATTATTATCCCAGTTCGGGAACAGGGAACGTAATACCAACGTGCTGGAAGGCGCTTTCAAAGCCAACCAGGACCTTGGCAAGATATTGCCGGGCCTGTCTATCAGGACGCTGATCGGTTTCAACAGCAGCTACGAATCCCGCCGCGACATCGTGGAGAAGCCGGAGCTGTACGAATACAACCGCTTTGGCAATTACAGCCTGAATAAAAGTCCTACCGAAATATCCATCTCCACCGGCAGAGGCCCCGGCAGGCGCAGGCAGTCTTTCGAAGCGGCGTTAAATTACAACCGCACCTTTGGCGACGGCGACCATGCCGTGACCGCCATGGTGCTCTACCAGCAAAGCCAGTATTTCGACGAAGCGAAGATCCCGACCGGCTACCTGGGCTGGGTGGGCCGCGCCACCTATGCATACAGGAATAAATACCTGTTCGAAGTAAATGCCGGTTACAATGGTTCCATGCAATTTGAAGCCAGCAGGCGGTATGGGTTCTTCCCGGCTATGTCCGCAGGATGGGTTCCCTCTGAAGAACATTTCTGGAAAGACAATATCCGGTTTGTGAATTACCTGAAAATAAGAGGTTCTTACGGCGAGATCGGCAACGATAAGATCGGCGACTTCAGCTATCTCTACGAGCAGCGCTACCTCTATGCAAGAGATGAAGACGGCTGGCGGTATGTGTGGGGTGAAAACCCGTTTGCCGAACGCGGGATCATTGAAGGCCAGCCGGGCAACCTGCTGGTATCCTGGGAAAGGGCAAAGAAATCCAACATCGGCTTTGACGCGAGGATGTGGAATAACAAGATCAACGCCACCGTGGACGTGTTCCAGGAAAAACGCCGCGACATTCTTGCCATTCCTTATTCAGTGCCCCTGCTTTTTGGCATGAACAACCCGCAGGGTACTGCACGGTCAGACGGGCAGGGCCTGCCGCCTGAGAATATCGGGCAGGTGCTCAATAAAGGGATCGATTTTGAGCTGGGATATAATGACAGGATCGGCGACGTGAAATATTTCATCAAAGGAAACTTCACTTACGCACGCAACGTCATCGAAAAGATAGATGAAGAAGGTAAACGCTACGACTGGCAAAAGATAGAAGGCAAACGTATCGGGCAGCACTTCGGTCTTACCGCGGAAGGTCTTTATTCCAATAATGATTTTGAAAAAGACGGCAGCGGCAACCTGTTGCTGGAAGGCGGTTTCCCCGTACTCCGCAAAGACGTGCCCCTCCCATCTTTCGGCGTGGTATACCCAGGCGATATCCGTTACAAAGACCTCAACGGCGATGGCATGATAGACAGCTACGACGTGGGAGCGATCGGCAAAGGCCGCGTACCCGAATACATCTATGGCATCACGGTTGGCGGCAGCTACAGGAGTTTCGACATCAACGTACTATTCCAGGGCGCCGGCGGTGCAGACATGTACTTCCAGCAGGATGCGGTATGGGAATTCAGCCAGCTGGGCAAAGTGATGGAGCATCACCTGGGCCGTTACAATCCTGATGATCCTTCTTCCTGGGAAAATGCCACTTACCCGAGGCTGCATCCTTCAGAGAATACCAACAACCACCGCAAATCCAGCTACTGGCTGTATTCCCGGAATTACATCCGCCTGAAGAACCTGGAGGTTGGCTACAATATGTCCAAAGCTTTATTGTCCAGGGTGAAGATCCAGAGCGCGAGGATATTCGTGAACGGAACGAACCTCATCACCTGGGACAAAATGCTGAACTGGGACCCTGAATCTGCCAGTGAAACCGGCAATTCCTATCCCCAGCTGCGAACCTGGAATTTGGGTATAAAAGTGACCCTGTAAGTTTTAAAAGACCATCACCATGAAGCAATTAAAATACATACTGTTCATATTTGCCATCTCCGCAACGCTTGCGGCCTGCGTAAAAGATGGGGCGGGATTGCTGGACAAGGCGGAGTCAGGCGATCTGAACGAGGAAAGGGTATTTTCCAGCGCGAAATACACCAAGGAATTCCTCACGGATATTTACCGCCGCATCCCCTACGGCTGGGACGATAACGTATACCTCGACGCTGCTACGGACGACGGCGAATCCCGTCCCTGGTGGGGCTGGGTGAATACCGTGCACGTAGGTGCCTACAATCCTACCAGCCTGCCGGACAAATTCAAGCGCTGGGCCAACTATTACGCGGCCATCCGCGCCTGTAATCTTTTCCTGAGCAAGATAGACAATGTGCCGGTGGATCCGGAACAATACATGGCAACGGAAGAGATCAGGGACCGCCTGAAGTATGAAGCCTTTTGCCTGAGAGCTTTGTATTATACAGAACTGGTCCGCTGGTACGGCAGTGTGCCCATTATCACCACTGTGCCGGAGCGCGACGACGAAGTACTGAAATCGCCCCGCGCCAGCCTGGAAGAGATCAAAGAGTTCATCCTGGCGGATTGTGATACCGCGGCAAAGCATCTCCCTGCCCGGCAAACCGGCGTGGATTATATGCGGGTAACCAGCGGGGTGGCCAAATCCATCAAGGCCCGCCTGCTGCTGCACCTCGCAAGTCCTTTGTTCAACAGCGCCACATCCGGCCCGGCCAGTCCATGGTCATGGGGCGGTTACGACGCCAACCGCTGGAAAGAAGCAGCCGATGCGGCTAAAGCGGTGATGGACCACGTGGACGAGAACGGCGCACCGGTATATAGCCTTGTTGTAAAAACCGGCGCTAACAACTTCTTCGGCAATAAGGTGACCTATCCCGGTTCTTTGAAAGCGATCGGCTGGTACGATGTGTTCATCACCCGCGTGAATACGGAAATGATCCTGGGCTACGGAAAAAAAGGCCTGACCAACGAACTGGATAAATGGCAGCTCCCCGGCGCGATGCAAAAGGCGGGAGATGCGTCTTATACTTTACCCACATATAATTACGCCGCCTGTTTCGAGACCAAAGACGGTTACCCGGTATACCAGACAGACGACTACGGGGTGCCGTTGATGAGCAACGGCGAGTTCGTTGTAAACCCTGCTTCCGGCTTCAATCCGCAGCAACCGTATGAAAACAGGGATTCCCGGTTCTATCATTCTCTCTGGTACAATGGCGCAATGTTTGGCGGCACAACTTTTAATACCTGGAGGGCCGAAGACGGCTCCATGGGCCAGGAGTTCCTGAACGGGTACGGCCATACCGGCCTTTTCCTCCGCAAGTTCATGGACCCGAAGAACGTTTCGCTGAACAACGGTGTGACCGGCCAAACCAACCACAACTTCCCGCTTTACCGCTACGTAGAATTCCTGCTGGGCTACGCAGAAGCGATGAACGAATTCCTGCCCGACGGGGCCGCACGCACGGAGGTGATACAGGCGCTGGACCTCATCAGGGCGCGTGCAGACATGCCCGGCGTTGCCGCCACTTTCACGAAGAATGGCTGGAATACTGCAAACCAGAAGCACATGCGCAAATTCATCCGCAACGAACGCAGGATCGAACTGGCATTCGAGGAGCACCGCTTCTTCGACGTCCGCCGCTGGCTGATCGGCGAGCAAACGCAGAAAGTGGTATACGAACACGACGTCCTGAAAAAACCGGATGGTTCGTTCGTGTATTCGATAAAAGTGTGGGAGAGAAGGGTATTCCAGTCAAAGCACAACCTGCTGCCGCTCCCGCAGTCTGAAGTGAACAATAATCCCAATATGCAGCAAAACCCGGGCTGGTAACATTTAAAAAGAACTGACATGAAAAAAATACTGGTTTTACTGACGATGAGCCTGGCTGCATTCAGCAGTTGCAAGAAGGATGACTTCATGGACAGGTTTGTGCCTGAAGTGCTGTATTATGAAAAAGACAACGTGGAGAATGCTGATTTTACCGCCACCACGCTGGCTGCGGGCGTTGCCGAATGGAACGTGAAATGCAGGGTGAGCGCGCCGTCGAAGCTAAAGGAGATAAAAATGTATAAAACAGAGAAAGGAAAAAGCGAAGAACTCGTGGAAACATATACGGACTTCCAGCTCACGCCCACCGTGTATCATGTGAAATACCTGCTCAATAATATCGGTGCTGAAACCGTGATCAGGATCGATGCGGCGGATATGAAAGACCATCATACGGTCCGCAGTTTTACAATTAAAGTGACGCCATAGAAACCTGAATAAGCACAGGAAGGGCCGTCTCCGGGGGGAGATGGCCCTTTATTTTTTGCTCAATTATGTAACCGCCAAAAAACGTATTTTTATAGCACGGGAACATTCATCGACTTTATCATCATATGAAATACAGATTATTTTTGTTAACCGGCGTCATATTATTTGCCATCTCATTATATAAACTGAAACAGTCCGTTGATTTCATCAACAGGAGCGAGCGGGCCATTGGCACGGTTACATCCCTGCATGAAATCGACGGGGCCTACTCACCGGTTTTTACAGTAAAAACAAAAGATAACGCCCAGGTCATTTACCATCATGCATCGGCGACTAACCCGTCCAGCTGGGATATCGGGGAAGAAGCGATGTTCCTGTACGATCCGGGGGATCCCCGTTCTGTTGCCATGATGAGTTATTTCTGGCTTTTCAACTGGGCGATACTTTTTATGGGGATCGCCATCCCGCTGATCATTCTCGGGGCCGGTTACTATATGATCCGCCCGGTGATACAAATGCCACAGAAAGCATGACCTGTTCCGGGTGATATTTTATATTTTATTCAATGTTATACAGATGCTCATTTATCTCATTTTTATAATCGTAGGCGTATTGCTGTTAGCCTTCGCCCTGCTTGATCTGAAAGGCAGGCTGAAATTTGTAAAAAATGCCGAACGGTCTGTAGGCACCGTTTCCAGGGTTGCTGAGCGGAAAGATGATGACGGGACATATTATTCTCCTGTTTTCGAGATCAATACAAGCCAAAATGAAACGATCACCTACCGGCATGGCACGTCTTCTTCGTCCCCAAGATGGCAGGTAGGGCAGGAGGCCGTATTTATTTACGAACCCGGAAAACCAGATACAGCAAGGTTCCTGGACTACTGGGACATTTTTTGGTTCCCGTTGTGTGTGTTAGCCGTGGCTGTGGATCTGCTGGTTATCGGGTGCGGGTATTTCCTGTTGCGCGGGTACTTTGGTGGTTAGGGTGCAACAAAACCAGCAAGGGCCGTCTCCCGGAAGGAAACAGCCCTATTTTTATGAGTCTGGGAGTTAAAATGAATGATGGCCGGGTAGTCTGCTACTCCAATGCAAATTTTATCGACAGGTAGTAATGTTGATCCACCACCCGTTTGTAATAGAAATTATCTTCAGCGCTTTCATCAAGCGGGGTGTAATCTATGACCGAGAGAACCGCTCCCAGTTTTTTATCGATAGCCTTCGCAATGCCCGCCGCCTTCTCCTTACCGTCGCGGAACGCCGCTTCAACATATTTCCGTTCATCTTTCAGCGGCTTGAACTTTGAACGGGTAGCCGTGATGCTGATAACGCCGGCCCCGTTGTTGGCCAGTTTGGCCGCTTTCAGCAGTTCTTCTTCAGAGCGGGCTTCCAGCGTATATAAGCTGCCTTCCCTGTATAAATGCAGGGCCTGGAAGGCCATTTTATCTTCTTTGAACCGGCTTTCCTCTAAACCGGCGGCCTTGGCTTTAGCAAAAAAAGCATTTTTCAGGTCTTCGAAAGATTTCCTGCCTTCTATTTCACCGTAGTCTTCGGATATGGCAAAATCAACCTGGAACGATTCGATCTCCCGCTCTATTTTGGCAACGCCCCGTACTTCGATCGTCGCGTCTTTTGCCTGGGCAAAGCTGTTCAGCGCCGCCAGCGATACAACGGCGGCCAGTAATATCTTTTTCATTGGGTTTATTGTTGAGGTGAAATGATGTGTTTTAAGCAACTGCATACAGGAAGGAGGCTATGATCATCCATGCGCCTACAATGAGACCCAGTATGCCGAGCGCGCCTTGCTTCGGTGCTACTTTCTCCCTGATCCGCACGGCTTTTTCCCGGGCCTTTACGCTTTCGGAGAGGAACAGTTTATTGATGAGCGGGAAGCCGAGCAGGAATCCCAGGCAGGCTTCCACCAGGCTGCCGGCCGCCAGCGTTGCCCACCAGATGGGCGCCGATGCGATCCAGCCCATGTTCAATACGGCGGATACGATGCCCCATATCCCCCAGAAACAGAAAATGATCCCGATCCATCCCTGGTAAGGTTCCACTTTTTCCAGGAGCTCTTTTGCATTGGGTTTTTTAGATAAGATGAGGGAAGGCACAGCGATGATGCTCAGCAGGATCAGGGTAATTCCGTAGATCATAATGTTTGATTTTTTTGGTAAAAGATTGATTTTTTACGATGTTGAAACAGGCGGGAACGCTGAACTGTATTGCGTAATACGATCGTTCCCTTTTGTTGTGCAACAAAGGTAGCCCGGTACGATGGGGGCAACTACATCGTATCCAGTGAAAATCAATACCCTGTTTTCAGGGGGTTAGCTAAGGAGGCCCAGTTTGACGGCATACCTGGTGAGACCGGCCAGGTTGCGCACTTTCAGTTTCAGGATAAGGGTTTTGCGGTAACTTTCAATGGTGTGTTTGCTCAAAAAGAGCTTGTCGGCAATTTCCTGTGTAGTGTATTCTTCCGCGATCAGCTTCAGTACGTCCTTTTCGCGGGAGGTGAGCATTTCGAGGGTTTCTTTTTCCTTGTTGAAAACGCTGTTGAGATAACCTTGCTTTACGGCTTCTGAAAAGTATTTTCCGCCTTTGAGGATCGTTTTGACCGCTTCCATCAATTCACCGGAATCCGCGTTCTTCGATAAAAAGCCGTCCACATTATGCTGCACCAGCGCGTCGATCATATTACTGTCCGTATGCATGCTTACCACCAGCGTGCTTATTTCCGGCCTTTTTTCCTTGATGTGATTATTCAGCGTGATGCCGTCCACATCCGGCATGCTGATGTCCGTGATCACCAGGTCCACCTGCTCTTCCGGGTGCTGATCCAGGTAATTCATGACCAGCTTCCCGTTATGGGCGTAATACAGCACATGGAGGTCCGCCTCTTTTTCAATTAACCTCATGAGTCCTTCCAGGAACAGCTTGTGATCGTCTGCCAGGATAATATTATGCTTCATACGATGCTGGTTTTAAGGGTATTTCAATGTCAATTACCGTGCCTTTCGAAGGGAATGAATCAATGGAAAGTGTACCACCGAATAACTTTAACCGCTCCTGTATGTTCTGAAACCCAATGCCCTGGCGTGTTGTGGCGGTGGAAAAGCCTTTGCCGTTGTCTTCAAACAGCAACTTCAGCATTCCATCGATCTGCGTCAGCTGGATCTCGACTTTCGTTGCCTGGCTGTGTTTTTGTGCATTGGTGATCAGTTCCTGCATTATTTTATAGATTTCGACTTTCAGCGTAGTGCCGATCAGGTCTATTTCTTCGGGGGGATAAGCCTGGAACGAAATCCTGGCGCTCCCGGGAACATCAAATTGCCTGAGATAGCCGGCGATCAGCTCCGTAAATCCGGTGTTGCTGAATTTTTGCGGGATAAGATCGTGCGAAAGGTCGCGCACCTGGTGGTAAGTGTCATCCACCTGCTGTATCAGCTCTTTTAATCCGTTTGCACTGGCTGGGTTCGAAAGCTGGAGCTTGATGGCGGCCAGGTTGCCGCCGATGCTGTCGTGCAATTCTGTCGCGATCCGCTTCCGTTCCTGTTCCTGTCCGCTTACGGAAGCTTTCAGCAGGGCCAGCTCTTTATCTTTTAGCAGCGCTGTGATCTTTTGCTGGTTCATTTCTTCCATGGTGGCATTCAGCCGGCTTTGAGCCTGCAATTTTTGATAATACATATACAGCAGCCCGATCACGGGCAGCAGGATGGCGAGGAACCCGATCAGCAGGCTGTATTTGACCGTTTCCTGGTGGTTCAGCTCATTTTCCTTGTTCAGTATCTCCTTTTCTTTCTGTGCGGTCTGGTATTTTATTTCAAGCTCGTTGATCTCTTTTTTGTTCTGCATGTCCAGCACTTCGCGGGAAACGCCCATGTACTGCGTCATAAGCGCATAGGCATTTTTGTAATCGCCGGTTACGGCATACAGGTTGCGCAGGCTGTTCAGTACTTTCAGCTGCGCTTTCAGGTCATTCCATTGGATAGTGTTCGTATAAACCATGGAGAGCAGCCCTTTTGCATTCTCGTAATCTTTCTTTGCGATCAGCAGGTCGCCCAATCGCTGGCCTGCGCTGATATAGATATCGAAGAACTGCTGCTGCTGCGCGCTGTTCTTCACTTCGTTGTAAATGGAAAAGGCTTCTTCAGTATGTTGATTAAGTTCAGCAATGATCCCCAGGGTTAGTTTCGTCTGCAACTCGTTCTTCACCTGGCGCGACTCCCGGAAAAACGCCAGCGCCTTTTCAGCGTACTGTTGCGCAGGCCCCAGTTCTTTCCTGTCCAGGTAGATCGCGCTCAGTTGCTTATATACGATATGTTTCAGCTGCTCGTCGCCGGATGTTGCCAGCAGTTCGTTGTATGCCGCAATAGCTTTTTTCTGCTCATTACGCGCGAAATATACATTGGCGATGCCCAGCCTGTTGTCGTTGACCGCTGCGTTGTTGCCCAGTGATTCCGCTATCCTGGCGCCTTCCAGGTAAAAACGCAATGCTTCTTCATGCAGTCCTTTGTCTTGATAAGCCTTTGCCAGGGTATGAGATAAAGTAGCCTGATATGTAAGCCTGTCGCGGGACGCAAACGTACTTTTGCCCAGGTCGCTGATCAGCTGCTGTGCGTAAAAAATAACAGAATCCGTGGTGCCATGGTCGGTATGGAACGTCAGCAGGGGTTGTGCCGCCAGCATCTTTTCTTTGAAGCCGCCGGCAAGTTCCAGTTTCTGCAATAAAGAGTCAGGCGTTTTTATGGGAATGTCTCCATATCCCGTAAAGCTGTCCTGGCTTTGGGCAAAGCAGGAAAGAGAGGCCATCAGCATGCAAAAAAGCAGCGCCTTTTTATTCATTTCTCGCAATACCATTTTCAGTCTTTCCATTTGCCGGTAAGTTTCTTTTGATCCAGCACTTTCGCCGCAGTGCCCGCCAGGCAAAGAAAGCAATCGTGGCAGTAGATCATTTTTTTTTGTTGAAAGATAAAGGTTTTTTGGTTTTCATGATCATACAGGCATGTCCCACACTATGTGAGTTGCTGGCTGCTTATATGAAAGGGAATAATTTTTTATTTTAGTCCTTAAAATCAAGCCACGATGAGCAAAGCGCAGTTTTTCCGGCAGGTCAGCATGTACCACCCGCTTTCGGCAGCGTCGGAGCAGGCTTGGGGGGAATTACTAAAAGAAAAGACGTACCGCAAAGGCGAGCTGCTGGTGATGGAGGGCCAGGTGCCGCGCAAGTTTGCTTTTATCTGCCGCGGATTGGCCTACCAGTCCTATCTGCCGCCGGAAGGCGAAATGATCATTAAATACTTTTTTCCTGAAAACCGCCTGGCAGCATCGGTTTCCGCAACCATGACCGGTACCCCGAGCAAGTTCGCCATCACAGCTATTGAGGATACTACTGTGCTGGAATATGATTTCAGTGCGTTTAGAAAACTGGTGGATACCCACCAGGATATTGCCCTGTTTTACATTAATTACCTGGAAAAGCACTGGGTAGTTGAAAAAGAACCGCTGGAAATTGCTTTCCGGTCAGACACGGCGGCCGAGCGTTACCGGCAATTCCTGCTGTCGCACGGCCAAATACTGCCGCGTCTGAAAAAGTACCATATTGCCTCCTACCTGGGAATAACACCTACCCAGTTGAGCCGCATCATCAGCGGTAAATAATTTTTCTGTTTCTCAACATTTGTAAATTTTTTTCCGGCCCGGCTTTGCGAATTTAGCATTGTCGAAGCCGGTCTGGGTCTGCAATATCCGGCCATTGCGAATACTATAAAAGAAAAAATATGAGTTCAAAAAAAGTAGATGATTTCCTGGCAAAGCTGGATCATCCGTTAAAAAAGGAGCTGGCAGTACTGCGGGATACGATTATGAAAATACATCCCGGAATTACAGAAGATGTGAAGTGGGGCGGTCCCAGCTTTTATTACAAGGGAGACATTGCCACTTTCAGCCCGCGCGTGAAAGATACGATAACGCTGGTCTTCCACCAGGCAGAAGGGCTGACCCCAGGCACAGTGCTGGAGCCGGCGCCCAAAGGTAAAGCTTATGCCAAATTCAAAAGTATGGCTGAAGTGGAAGCTAAACGCAAAGATCTTCAGACTGTCATTAAACAATGGATCAAATTCATGGATAAATCAGATTAACTAAGTTTAGATTGCTAAAAACGAAAGACCGCTCGCGTTGAATAGTCTTTCGTTTTTAGCAGTACCGTGAACGAGGGGTGTTCAAACACTTGTAATCGGTTCGTCACATCTTGTGGAGAGAGGGGGCGTCAAACCGGGTTTTGAATTTACCCTTTATAATTGGGATCAAATTCCACGATCCATTCAATGCCATATTTGTCTCTAAACATCCCGGCGTAAGTATCCCAGGGACTGTCGCCAATTGCTCCTTCTACATCTCCGCCAGCCGATAGCCCGTTAAATATTTTGTCTGCTTCTTCGCGGCTTTCGGCAGCCACTACAATTTTAGACCTGTTTTCATTTTCGTTTACACGCCCCATAAATTCGGGCACATCGTTGGCAATCAGTACATTGTTTTTGCCAATAGGCAAAGCAATATGCATTAGCTTATCTGCTTCACGCTCAGGTACCTGGAATTCATCGCTTGCCAGGTCTTTAAAACGGACGATCTTTGTGAACTCGCCGCCAAAAACTGATTTGTAAAAAGTGAATGCTTCTTCGGCATTTCCGTTAAAGTTGATCCACGGGTTAATTGTTCTCATGATTTTTATTTTTAGATGTGATTGAAAGATTTTCTTTTATTATTTCTATGATAAATTGGCCAACAGGTCTTCCAGGTTTTTTAGTGTCATGGTGAACCCGATCTTAAAGCCCTCTAATAATTTTTCCATCCGTTCGAACGACTCGTTAAAAATGGTAATGTGTACTTTGGTGATGCCGTTTTGCTCGCTGAAATTATAATCCCATTCAGAACCCGGCAGTTCACGATTTTCGTCTTTATCTGCAAACGCGCTGTACATCTTAAAATTGGTCTTCGGGGTGATGGATGTAAATTCCTGTACCGACCAACGTTCCTGTCCATCAGGGCTTATCATCGCGTAAAAACGCCGCCCGCCGACTTCAAAATTCATATACTTGGTTTTGGCACGCATGGGCGCAGGCGCGCTCCATTGGTCCAGTAATTCTGCTTTGGTAAAAGCATCCCATACCAACGCTTGATCGGCATTAAATTCCCTTGTGATAAATACCATTTTCGCTGCCTTATCAACGCTAAAATCAAATAGCAAATCGTTGTTCATTATTTCTGTTTTTTAATTGTTGATAATAGATTGTCAAGCTGGTTAAATTGCTTTTCCCAGTTATGCCTGAATTGAGCTAGCCAATGGTCAAATTCCCGCATTTTTTTGGCGTTGAAGTGGTAATATATTTCTCTGCCCTTTTGTTCGGGCTTAATCAGATCGCATTCATACAATACTTTAATATGTTTTGATACCGCCTGCCGGGTCATATCAAATTTTTCGGCCATAGCATTTGGTGTTAATGCCTGGATAGCGACTAAAGTTAAAATAGCCCTGCGCGTTGGATCTGCTATGGCCTGGAATATATCTTGTTTCATTGTTGAGCATTAATTGAGCAACCCTCAGGTTGCAAATATATATGCAACTTTTGAGTTGCGCAAATATTTTTTGCGGTATGGCCTGTCTTACGGCGAGGTCGCTGCTTTAACGGGTGATAAAATTGTTTTTGAAGGAGTGCTAAGAAAAACTGGGGTTGCTTGATATTAATGAGGAACCTGGTGATTAATTTGGAAGCAGACGTGTTAGTTGCACTGATTAAAAAAAGAATGCTTTAAATTAAAAAGGGTTGCTCTTCTCAGAACAACCCTTTTCCCTTTTGTACCGCGTACGGGAGTCGAACCCGTCATTCCTCCGTGAAAGGGAGGCGTCTTAGCCGATTGACCAACGCGGCATTCCCTCATTTGGGATTGCAAAGGTATAATCCATTTCGATATTTCCAAAATAAATTTACTTAACCTAAATACCTGTTGATTAATCCCCGCCAAGCTCGTAATTTTGCTTTTCAATTTTTCATCTACAAACTACAGTGNCCCTCATTTGGGATTGCAAAGGTATAATCCATTTCGATATTTCCAAAATAAATTTACTTAACCTAAATACCTGTTGATTAATCCCCGCCAAGCTCGTAATTTTGCTTTTCAATTTTTCATCTACAAACTACAGTGTAAAATGGGAACTTCTCTCAAAATTGGTATTAATGGTTTCGGCCGGATCGGCCGTTTGGCGTACCGTCAAATTTACAATATGCCCGGCATCGATGTGGTGGCGATCAATGACCTGACAAGCCCCGCGGTTTTAGCGCACCTGCTGAAATACGATTCCGCACAAGGTAGATTTGGACAGGAAGTGAAGCATAGCGACAATTCTATCACTGTAAACGGTGATGAAGTGAAGATATACGCGCAGAAAGATCCCTCCCAGATTCCCTGGAAAGACCACGGAGTGGACGTTGTGCTGGAATGCACCGGCTTTTTCACCGATAAAGCAAAAGCTGAAGCCCACATCACCGCAGGCGCCAAACGCGTTGTGATCTCCGCTCCCGCGACAGGCGACCTCAAAACCATCGTTTTCAACGTAAACCACGATATCCTGGATGGCAGCGAAACCGTTATCTCCTGCGCTTCCTGCACCACCAACTGCCTCGCCCCCATGGCGAAAGTGCTGAACGATAAATTCGGCATCGTGACCGGTCTCATGACCACCATCCACGCTTACACGAACGACCAGAACACCCTCGATGCCCCCCATCCGAAAGGTGACCTGCGCCGCGCACGCGCTGCCGCAGCCAACATCGTTCCCAACAGCACCGGCGCTGCCAAAGCCATCGGCCTGGTACTGCCCGAGCTGAAAGGCAAACTGGACGGTAACGCACAACGCGTTCCCACCATCACCGGCTCCCTCACCGAACTGACCACCGTGCTCAGCAAAAAAGTGACCGCCGAAGAGATCAACGCTACCATGAAAGCCGCTGCCAATGAGTCTTTCGGCTACACCGAAGACGAAATCGTAAGCTCAGACATCATCGGCATCAACTTCGGCTCCCTGTTCGACGCTACCCAGACCAAGGTAATGACCCAGGGCGACCTCCAGCTGGTGAAAACCGTTTCCTGGTACGACAATGAAATGAGCTACGTATCACAGCTGGTACGTACCGTTAAACATTTTGCAGGACTGATCAGCAAATAAGCGGGTCTTACAGATATTACCAACCCTCCGCGATAAGCTGTTCCGCAGCCTACCCGGAGGGTTTTTTTCTTACCTTCCTAAAACCTCCACATCATGAGCAAGTTCTCCGATCATAATTTCAAAGGCCAGAAAGCCCTTATCCGCGTTGACTTTAACGTTCCCCTGAACGAGCAGCTGGAGATCACCGACGATACCCGCATGCAGGCCGCGGTGCCCACTATCAAAAAGATACTGGCAGACGGCGGTTCCGTGATCCTCATGAGCCACCTCGGCCGCCCGAAAGACGGCCCCACCGATAAATATTCCCTCAAACACCTGGTAAACCGCCTCGTGAAGCTGCTGGGCGGCGCCACCGTGAAGTTCGCGGAAGACTCCATCGGCGAAGTGGCCGAAAAAGCCGCCGCCAACCTGCAACCCGGCGAAGTGCTGCTGCTGGAGAACCTCCGCTTCCATAAACAGGAAGAAAAAGGGGATAAGGCTTTTGCCGAACAGCTCTCCAAACTCGGCGACGTATACGTGAACGACGCCTTCGGCACCGCTCACCGCGCCCACGCCTCCACAGCCGTGATCGCGGAATTTTTTGCGGCGGACAAAAAAATGTTCGGCCTCCTGATGGAAGCTGAAACCACCAGTGCCGAAAAAGTGCTGCACAGCGCGGAAAAACCTTTCACTGCCATCCTCGGCGGCGCCAAAGTGAGCGACAAGATCCTCATCATTGAGAACCTGCTGGCTAAAGCCAACAACCTCATCATCGGCGGCGGCATGGCTTATACTTTCCTGAAAGCCCAGGGCAAAGAGATCGGCAACTCCCTCGTGGAGAACGATAAGCTGGACCTGGCGCTGGAATTGCTGGCCAAAGCAAAATCCCTCGGCGTGCAATTGCTCATCCCCGAAGATTCGGTAGCGGCGGACAAATTTGCCGCAGATGCCAACACACAGCAGGTTTCCAACGACAACATCCCCTCCGGCTGGATGGGCCTCGACATCGGGCCGAAATCCATCGCGAAGTTCAGCGAAGTGATCGCCGCTTCCAGGACCATTCTCTGGAACGGGCCTATGGGCGTGTTTGAAATGCCCGCTTTCCAGGCCGGCACCAAAGCCATTGCAGACGCCATCGTGAAAGCTACTGCCAACGGGGCTTTCTCCCTGGTAGGCGGCGGCGATTCCGTGGCCGCGGTAAACCAATTCGGCCTGGCGGATAAAGTGAGCTACGTATCCACCGGCGGTGGCGCCATGCTGGAGTACTTCGAAGGAAAAGAATTGCCCGGCATCGCAGCGATCAAATAATAATTACGTTCCGTAACATAAAAAGGCGCCGCGATTGCTCGTGGCGCCTTTTTCGTTAATACTGTACTTGCTGCGGCAGGTATTATTTTTTGCTTCCTTCCGCAAAATATTGGTGGAAGTACGGGATGGTTTCGATGCCTTTGTAGAAGTTGGCCAGGTCGTACTTTTCGTTGGGTGAATGCAGGTTGTCGCTGTCCAGCCCGAAGCCCATCAGCACCGTTTTCAGCCCCAGCACCTTTTCGAATAATGCGACGATGGGAATGGAACCGCCGCCGCGCATGGGTATCGGCTCTTTCCCGAAAGTAGCTGCAAAGGCCCGGTTGGCGGCCTTGAACGCCAGGTGATCCGTAGGCGTTACATAAGGAGCCCCGCCATGGTGCGCGGTTACCTTCACCTTCACGGATTTCGGCGCTATTTTTTCGAAATGCGCTTTGAACAGGTCGGAGATCTTCTCCCAGTCCTGGTTGGGCACCAGGCGCATGGATATTTTCGCGAAAGCCTTGCTGGGCAGCACGGTTTTGGCGCCTTCGCCGGTGTAACCGCCCCAGATGCCGTTCACTTCCAGCGTTGGCCGGATGCCGGTGCGCTCGATGGTGGTGTAGCCTTTTTCGCCCCAAAGTTCGTCCACGCCCAGGTCTTTTTTGTATTCAGCTTCGTCGAAAGGAGCCTTGTTCAGGCCCTCGCGCTCCGCTGCGCTCAGTTCCAGCACACCGTCATAAAAGCCGGGTATGGTGATGTGATTGTTTTCATCATGCATGGAAGCGATCATTTTGGCGAGGATAGTAGCCGGGTTGGCCACCGCGCCGCCATAAACGCCGGAGTGCAGGTCGCGGTTCGGGCCGGTCACTTCCACTTCCATGTACGCCAGGCCGCGCAGGCCGGTATCGATGGAAGGCGTGTCCAGGCTGATCATGGAAGTGTCTGAAATGAGCACCACATCTGCTTTCAGGCGCTCTTTATTTTCATTCAGGAAAATACCGAGGTTGTTGGAACCCACTTCTTCTTCCCCTTCGATCATGAATTTCACGTTGCAGGGCAGCGTGTTGGTTTTGATCATGGTCTCAAAAGCCTTCACATGCATGAAGAACTGGCCTTTGTCGTCGCAGGCGCCACGGGCGAAGATCTTGCCGTCTTTGATCACCGGCTCAAACGGGGGGCTGGTCCAGAGGTCCAGCGGGTCCGGCGGCTGCACGTCGTAGTGGCCGTAAACGAGTACGGTAGGGAGGGAAGGATCGATGATCTTTTCGCCATATACGATAGGATGGCCGGCGGTAGGGCATACTTCCACTTTTTCCGCACCGGCTTCGGTGAGTCTTTGTTTTACGGCTTCCGCGCAGCGCTTCGTGTCTTCATTATGCCGGGAATCCGCGCTAACAGAGGGGATTCGCAACAGTTCCAGCAGCTCGTTCAAAAAACGGTCTTTGTGCTGGGCCTGGTAATCTTTCCAAACTTGCATGATTGAGCTATTAAACGTTCACAATGGACGCAATTTAAAGGAAATTGCACTACCGGCCTTACCATGCAAATAAAAAAAAGGAAGCGCGTTGAAGCGCTTCCAATCCGGTATGAGATATAGGGAGAACGATTTTACGAGATCAGTTTCTGCCGCAGCAGGAACTCCAGCTTTTCATTCACGTCCAGCAGCTTTTCGGTCAGTTCCCTGTTTTCCTTGCGGAGCGCGTACACTTCATACGCCTTTTCTATATTATGGCGAAGCTCCTCGTCGTTCCAGGGCTTGGAGAAATATTTGTAAACCTGTCCTTTGTTGATGGCGTCTATCACGGCATTGATATCCGCATAGCCGGTGAGCAAAACTCGTATCGGTTCCGGGTATTTGTTGAGAATACTCTCAAAAAATTCGATCCCCGTCATTTTGGGCATACGCTGGTCCGATATAATGATGTGAAAATCATGATCTTCCAGCAATTTATAAGCATCATCCGCAGATTCAGCCGTCTGAACCGTATATATCCTCCTGAACGATGCTTTAAATGCATTCAGGTTATGTATTTCATCATCGATATAGAGGATGTGAATGTGTTGTGCACTCATTATAACGAAGTAGACTTAATGTAAGTTAATAAAAATAAATGAGTTAGAAACAACGGAACTGTTACGCAAGTGTAAAAACCGGAACACAGGCATGGCATTCTCTAAACTTCTGTCCGTAATGTCAAAATTCACGTCCATCCACGGGAAATCTGCACCAAACATAGATATTTTTTAACATTCGGATTTCAACTTTCTGCTGACCGGCAACATGTAATTCGTAACCGCTGGAAGTTGACGGGTAACCGTTATGGTTTGAACCTTGTTTTGCGCTTTCCGTTATTTCTTGTAGGTTTGGTGGTACCCATAACCCAACATTATTAAAAAAAGATAGAATATGAAAACTGGAATCATTGTAATCATTGTCCTGGTACTCCTGGGCTTTTTCGGTTGCAGCAAGTACAATGGATTGGTGAAGAAGGATGAAGTGGTGCAAAAGGCGTGGGGTAATGTTGAAACGCAATATCAGCGCAGGGCCGACCTGGTTGATAACCTGGTAAGCACCGTAAAAGGTTCTGCCGCTTTCGAGCAGGAAACGCTCACCAAGGTGATAGAAGCCCGTTCCAAGGCTACTTCCGTTCAGGTCAACGCAAATGATCTGACGCCTGAGAAGATCCAGCAGTTCCAGCAGGCGCAGGGTGAATTAAGCGGGGCGCTCAGCAGGCTGCTCGTTTCCGTTGAAAAATATCCTGAGCTGCGCACTACCGAACAGTTCCAGACGCTCATGGCTCAGCTGGAAGGCACGGAGAACAGGATCGCGGTTTCCAGGAATGATTTCAACGGCGCCGTAAATGAATTCAACAGCAGCGTGCGCACGTTCCCGAACAATCTCATTGCGGGCCTCGGCGGATTTAAAGCCAAAGGCTACTTTAAAGCGGCCGAAGGCAGCGAAAAAGCGCCTAAAGTCCAGTTCTGATCCGTTAACGCATAGAGCACGGCTGGTTTTGCCCGCCGTGTTCTATATGTTATACAATACCCCTTTGAAATGAAATTATTTTCTTTCAATAAAAAAGAGCTTTTCTCCGAACCGGAAAAAGAACGGCTGGTACACGCCATCCGCCAGGCGGAACGGCTCACCTCCGGCGAGATCCGGCTGTTCGTGGAGAGCCGCTGCGAATACGTAGACCCGATGGACCGCGCCCGGGAAGCCTTTGTGGCCCTGGGTATGGATAAGACCAAACAACGGAACGGCGTGCTGCTGTATATCGCCCTGCGCGACCACCAGTTTGCCATCCTTGGCGACCAGGGCATTCACGAGAAAGTGGGGAACGACTTCTGGCAGAAAGAAGCCCTGCTGCTCAAAACACATTTTTCCTCTCACAAGATCATTGAAGGCATAGAAGTATGCGTGAAAGAGATCGGCGAATCCCTGTATCATTATTTCCCCTACGAATCCGGCGACCAGAACGAACTGCCGGACGATATCGTGTTCGGGAAATGATCAACGCAATGATTCATAAGCAATAAACAATGAAGTTTACCCGCTGGTTACTATTATGGGGTCTGATACTGACAGGATGGAGCGCTATTGCACAACAGATCCCGCAAAAACCTGATCCGCCGCGCCTCGTGAACGATTACGCAGGCGTATTGCTCCGTTCCGAAGTTGACGAACTGGAAAGGAAGCTGGTGGCTTATGACGACAGTACTTCCACGCAGATCGCGATCGTGCTGGTGAAAACCCTCGGCGGTTACGACATTGCCGAATACGGCCTGAAGATTCTCCGCGAATGGGGTATCGGCGGGCAGAAGAACAACGGCGTGCTGATACTGGCGGCGATAGACGACCGCAGGGTAAGGATAGAAACAGGCTACGGCATGGAGGGCGCAGTGCCCGATGCTGTTGCCTTCGGCATTATCAATGAAGTATTAAAGCCTAATTTCCGCGACGGCCACTATTACCAGGGGCTGGAGCAGGCTACAGATAATATCATATCGGCCGCGGCAGGCGAATACAAAGGCGTGCCGCGCAGCACCAAAGGCGGCAAACCCGGCGGCGGCAGCATTTTCGGGATCATCATCCTGATACTCATTATCCTGTTCTTCGTAGGCCGCGGCGGTGGCGGCGGCAGAGGCGGCGGCAGGGTGATCAGCCGCAGGGGCGACAGCGTATTCGGCGGCATCCTTGGCGGAATGATCGGCAGCGCCCTCGGTGGGGGCGGCGGTGGCTGGTCCGGCGGCGGCGGC